>CBDEUH010000004.1:0-3073621 GCA_965243255.1 Dehalococcoidia bacterium | reverse complement strand
GCGGCGCTACTGCCGGGGCGGTATAGTCAGGGCGTAACCACTTTGCCATGACGAGGGTGTCCCTTGACGATATTTGACTGGCCGGCACGAATGCAACAGATGGCCGACTTCGTGGGCTTCACCGAGGACGACCTGGAGTTGCTCAGGGCCAGCGGGCCGCTGCTGATGGACCGCGCTGACGACCTAGCCGCCGCCGTTTATGAACATTTTCTGTCCTTTCCGGCGACGGCTCGGTACTTCCTGACCCGAGACGGCGAGGTGAACGAAACGCGGCTGACCCGGCGCAAGCACAGCCTGGCACGGTGGCTGCGGAACAGCATTGAGTTTCGCATAGACCACCAGTTTCCGGTGTTTCTGCTGGCGGTGGGCGTGGTGCACAGCAATCCGCCGCTGCCGGCCGGTCGGCACGGTTCGGTGCCAGCTCGCTTTATGACCGGAACTATATCGTTCATCCAGACGCAGATTGCATCCACGCTGGCGGAGGAGATGGACGACCCGAAGGCGGCCATGCGATCAGCGATAGCGTGGAACAAGATGCTGATGCTGCAGTTGGACGTGCTGCTGGCTGGTTACGTAACCGAGACGCCGATACCACCGCGTCCGGACGCGCCACTAATGGACGACGACGGCAACGAAATCGAGCCGGGAATGAGCGTGACGCCCGACCCCAACCGGCGCAACGGTTCCCCGCAAACCCACCAGGAGGATTAGGATGACCAAGGTACTGGTAATTCAGGGCGCCGGTATGAATATGCGCGGCAAGGTGCAGGTGGAGACATTTGGCCCGAACACGCTGGACCAGATTAACGAGCAGATTCGGGGCTACGGGGAAAGCCTGGGCGTGGACGTGAAAATCGTTCACTCAAACATCGAGGGCGAAGTGGTAAACGCGCTGTACGACGCCTGGGAAGAGGGGTACGACGCCTGCCTGATTAACCCGGCCGGCTACACTACCGGCACGGGGCCGTTGCGGGGTGCGATTCAGCAGGTGTCGATGCCGGTGATTGAGGTGCACGCCAGCAACCCCACCGCGCGGGGGACGGTATCGGCAGTGCTGCCGGTGAGCAAGGGGTGTGTCTATGGCTTCGGGGTGTACGGGTACTACCTGGCGCTGGAGGCAGTGAAGCACACTGCGGAGTAGCGACCTTTTGCTGCAATCCTCCCCGCCTGGATTCCCGCCTGCGCGGGAATGACGGTGAGGGAGGGAGTGGGGATTGTTACTCGCAACGCAGGCAGCGGACATCCTTGAAGACGGTATCGTGAATGCCGGGGTTGGTAATGAGGTAGTCCATGATGATGCGGACGACCTTGCCTTCGTCGGCAATGTCGTACTTCTCTTTAGAAGTGTTGATGAGGCCGATATGCTCGGCGTTGACGTCAACGGTAAGCTCGGTTTTGGTTCCAGCCATTTCGGTTCGCTCCTGATGGTAGAAGGTGTGGGCCGCCGTCGGAAGGTCGGCGGCGACAGGATAGCATAAGCCCTCCACGTTTGCGGAGGGCTTTTGGGTTGCTGGTACCCCGGATGGGCTTCGATCCCATGATCTCCACCTTGAAAGGGTGGCGTCCTTGACCAGGCTAGACGACCGGGGCATAGGCGTCTAAATTTACGCCCGGGTATTGTATCACACGGGCGGCGGCTACGGATATACGGCCAGGGCCTCCAGGGACATTTCCTCGGGGAAGCCGCACATCAGGTTCATGTTCTGCACAGCCTGGCCGGCGGCGCCTTTCACCAGGTTATCCAGGCAGCTGATGACGATGAGACGGCCGGTGCGCGGGTCAACGACGGGGTGAATCAGGCAGTGGTTGTTGCCGAGGGTCTGCTTGGTTTGCGGTGGGGCGTCGGTAACCTGCACGAAAGCGTCGTCAGCATAGAAGTCCCGATAGATTTGGCGGATGCAGTCGTTGGCATCCGAGTCGTGGGCGATATCGGGACGCAGCGGGGCATAGCAGGAACTGAGGATGCCGCGGGTCATGGGGATGAGGTGCGTAAGGAAGGTCAAATTCACGGGGGCATCGGCGATGGAATCCAGCTCCTGGCTGATTTCGGGCAGGTGGCGATGGCCGCCCAGGGAGTAGGCCATCACGTTCTCGTTGACCTCGGAGAAGTGGGTGGTCATGCTGAGGGTGCGGCCGGCGCCGGATACGCCGGACTTGCTGTCCACGATAACGTCGCTGCCGATGAGGCCGTGCTTGATGGCCGGGGCCAGGGCCAGGATGGCGCTGCTGGGGTAGCAGCCGGGGTTGGCGACCAGGCGGGCGTCAGTGACGGCTGCGCGGTTCAGCTCGGTGAGGCCGTACACGGCCTCTTCCAGATAGGTAGGGTCGGGGTGTTCCACGCCGTACCATTGGGAATAGACGTCGGCTTGCTTGAGGCGGAAATCGGCGGAGATGTCCACCACCTTGACGCCCTGCTCGAGCAGGGGGATGCAGGCTTCGGCGCTGGCCTTGTGGGGCAGCGCGGAGAAGACCAGATCCAGCTCTTCGCCAAGGTCGGCGGTGATGTCCAGCTCCATGTTGTCCAGGTGGGGGAACACCTGGCCCAGGGGTTGCCCCGCGGCGCTGCGTCCGGTTACGGACGCGATCTCCACTTCGGGATGGTGGCGCAGGATGCGAACCAACTCGCACCCGGCGTATCCGGTTACGTTGATGATGCCAACTTTGAGGTTTCCGGCTTTCACGGTTGAAGCTCCTTCACGACCTGAGTGTGGGGGACGGGAGTGGCTGTGGTGCCACGTCGTCGCCTACGTCCGGGAGCTTGGCCGTCGGGCCGGTCGGTATCGGCTGAGATGTTGTCGGTGGCGTCGCCGGTGGCCGCCTGCTGCATCGCCTTTTCGTCGCGGGAGGGGCAGCCGTAGCTAACGACGCACGCGCCGCACAGGGGTCGCTGAGCCTTGCAAACCTGGCGCCCGTGGGTAATCAACGCGGCATGAAAGGGGTACACGTCTTCGGGAGGCATGGCGGCCTCCAGAATTTCGTGGGCCTTGTCGGCGTTGACTTTGGGGCCGATGTACCCCAGGCGCTGGCTGACCCGGTAGATGTGGGTGTCCACGGCCATGGCGGGCATACCCAGAGAGAAACTGAGGATGATGCCGGCCGACTTGGGGCCGATGCCGGGGAGTTGCCGGAGCCAGGCACGGGCGTCGTTCATGGGCATTTCACCCAGGAATGACAGGTCGAGGGAACCGTCGTTGAGTTCCAGGATACGGTTGAGGACGGTCTTGATGCGGGGGGCTTTGATCTTGGCCAATCCGCCGCTAGCGATAGCCTGCTCAATGTCGTCCACGTCGGCGTTGGCCACGGCGTAGAGGTCGCCGAAGCGGTGCATCAGGGTACGGAAGGCGCGCTCGGAGTTGCGGTCGGAGGTGTGCTGGGACAGGATGGTGAAGGTGAGTTCGTGGGCCGGGTCCAGCCGAGGCTCATTCTCGAACGGGCCGTACTCGTCGGTGAGCAGCCGAATGGCGTCGGGAATTGCGACGCCGGGCTTCTTGGAGCGGCGCGGACGGCGGGTTTTGGCGGCGGATTTGGGAGGCATTTGGCGAATAACCTCTTTGCAACACGGGGATTTTAGCACAGCCTCCGACGGGTGGGTATTGGGCAGGCTCTGAGTGCCGAGGTGAGGCGTTCTTTAGGATGTGCGGGCGCGGGCCGTGGTGGGGGCGCTGGGAGCGCGAGGCGACGGCCGGGTAATCAACGGAGTCAGGAACAGGGTCGGCAACGAGACAGCGATGCAAGCTAGCGCGTTGAGCGTAATGGACCACCGGATGCCGATGGCGTCGCCGAGCAGGCCCATAAAGAATACACCGGGCGGGGTGCCGATACCGATGCAGAGGCTCATCAGGCCGACCATGCGCCCGCGCATTTCCGGTGGGGACGAGCGCATAGTGATAGTGCTCTGCATGGTACCAAAACAGGACAGGCCGATGCCGCTGATGACGAGTATTGCGAACGTCGCGGGATACCAGGGAATCCAGGCGAATATGGTCGAAGTCACCATGACGGTGAAAGCGCCGGCGGCGAAGTACCGTCCGTGGTAGCGGATGGTTCCAATTGTAGCCAGAATGCCGGCCATGACCAGTTGGCCCAGGGCCTCAGACGCAGCCAGGACTCCCACGAGGGTTTCGCCGACCTTGAGGTAGTCGCGTCCGATGGCAGGCACGAATTGACGGGCCGGGAAGGCCATGCCGTTGATCATTATGGTAATGAACAACATGCCGATCAGTTGCCGGTGATTGAAGGCTTCGCGCACCACATCGCCCAGGCTGTTCCAAATTGGCTCGGCGCGCCATTCTCGCTCCGGCCGGGGAATCCGAACCCGCAGGGCCAACAACATCGCCACGGAATGGAGGGACACCACGGCGGCATAGGCCCAGACGTAGCCGGCGTAGTGGGGCCAGTAGTAGCCGACGTGTTCGACCAGGAATCCGCCGGCAAAGGGGCCGAGCATCCGGCCCATAGTCATGCTGACGGAGTCGATGGACAGGGCGTTGACCACGCGCCGCTCGCCGACAATGTCGTACACGGCGGTGCGCCGGGCCGGGTCTTCCAAGGCGCGGCTGACCCCCTGCAGGAACATGGAGAAGAAAACGTGCCACGCGGCGATGTAACCGAAAGCCAGCAGCAAAAAGATGGCGATTCCGGCGGCCCACTTGATGGCCAGGGCACTGACCCAAATCTTCTTACGGTCGAAGCGGTCGGCGATGATGCCGGTGAAAGGAGAGAAAAAGGGCCGGGGGATGTTCTCGAAGGCCAGCACCAGACCGAGCATCAGGGAGGAATCGGTGAGGGAATAGACCAGAACGCTGGTGACCAGCAATTCCATCCAGCGGGTTACCTCGACCACATTGACGACGTACCAGATAGCGCGGAAAAGGGGGTTCCGGAGAACCTCCATCATGGGCGAGGGCGGTCGCCCAGCGGGAACTGCCAATGAAAACCTCTCTTAGCGGCGGCGGACGGGACCGCGCCGGGGGGATTTTACACCGAGGTAACACAGGGGCGCTTGCAATTGGGGGACGGGATTGACCGGGTTGACAGCGTGGGGAACCCTGACGATGGGGTGCGTTATAATGCGGAGCAATTTTTAAGCCTGGATGAAGCATCGAGATGACCACGAGCAGGGCACAGGCCGGCAGCCGGAGCTATAACCCGGCGGAGAGGGCGAGCGAGAAGCCCGGATTCAGCACCGGGTTCAATAGCTTTCTGGCCACCGGGCGGCTGGGGCTGGCCTTACAGCTGGGGCTGCGCTATGGCGTTGACCGGCGATTTATACCCCGCTATCTGGGCATACTGGCCGCCGACGCCGTATTCGCGCCGCTGCGAGTGTGGCAGAGAGTGGCTTATGGTGGGCGCATCAGGGAAGCCGAAATAGACCCGGAGCCGATATTCCTGCTGGGGTTCTGGCGTTCCGGCACCACGCTGCTGCATAACCTGCTGGCGATGGACTCGCAGTGGGGATTTGTGAACACGTACCAGGCGGCGCTGCCCGACGTGTTCCTGGCCGGCCAGGGGCGGGTACGCCGGATGATAGAGTCCAAGCTGCCGTCCGACCGGGGGGTGGATAACATTCCGGTGGATTTGGCGATGCCGCAGGAGGAGGAAATCGCGCTGATGTGCTCCTGTGGGCTCAGCCCGTACGTGTCGCTGAATTTCCCGCGCACGGCTGATGATACGCTGGAATACCTTTTCCCCGGAGACGGATTGAGCCGCCGGGACCGGGAGCGCTGGCAGTTGGAATATGTCAAGTTGCTCAAGACGGCCAGTTTATACATGGATGGAAAGCCGCTGGTTTTGAAATCGCCTTCCAACACCAGCCGGATTGCGGCGTTGCTGGAACTGTTCCCGGAAGCCCGGTTCGTGTACCTGCAAAGGAATCCCTACGATACGCTTCGCTCATACGTGCACCTGCTGCGGTTGATGAACGGCTGGCATGCGTTGCAGACCGTGGATTTTGACGAGTTGCTGGTCCGGCAGGTGAAAATCTACCGGCGCATGGCGGACGCGTACCTGGAGCAGCGGGAGTTGATTCCGTCGGGGCGGTTGGTGGAGATACGATACGAAGAACTTGAGCAGGACAAAATGGGCCAGATCCGTCTGATTTACGAGGCATTGGGGCTGAAAGGATACGATGACTTTGAGCCGCAGTTGGCGGAGTACGTAGCGTCCATAGCCGGTTTTCAGAAGAACCCGGCGCACATCAGCCCGCAGATGATTAATCTGGTGAACGAATACGTGCCGTTCCTGGTGTCGAAGTACGGCTACGAGTTTATGGATGGCGCTGTCGCTGATGAGGGCGGCGGCCGTGATACTATTTAGCTGCAACCCGGCCCCATGCCGGAATGAAGACGGAAATCAACGACGACTTCACGGACTGAAGTCATGGGAGGTCGGAGATGGACCAGGCAGTCAGCGACTTTTGGAATGCCACCCGCTCAATCTTGAACGAAACGCCCGTTGACGCTGCGCTGATGGAGTGCCCGGAACGCAGCGGACGGGAGTACGAGACGTGGAGCGTTGCGCTGAACAGCTTCGGCGGCCAGCGGCTGCGTGGGTTTTACACCGTGCCCCGCCACGCACCGTTCTCTGGGAAGTTTCCGGCGATGCTGGCGGTGCCCGGCTACGGCGGGGCCAAAGAGATTCCTTATCACGTTGTAATGCACGGGTTCGCGGTACTGACCCTGTTTCCGTGGGCGCAAGGCGAGAGCATCGCCGAGGGGGACTTGCCGGCGGGGGCGACCAAGCTGACCCATAACGTTACCGACAAGGACTTGTACTACTATCGGGCCGCGTACATGGACTGCGTTCGGGGGATGGATTTTCTGGTTGAGCGGGACGAGGTGGACGGCAACCGCATCGGGATGTGGAGCCGGAGCCAGGGCGGTGGTTTCACGCTGGCGACGGCGGCGCTGGACCATCGGCTTGCCGCCGCGGTGGCGGAAGAACCGTTTCTGTGCAACTACCCGCTGGCCATCGACATTGACACGCGCCCGTATATCGAACTGCGGAATCACGTCCAGGAACATCCGGAGCAGCGCCAGGCTATGCTTGACACTCTGCGGTACTTCGACACGCTGACGCTGGCCGACGCCATTACCTGCCCGACACTGGTCAACATCGGCATGGCCGATTACACCTGCCCTTACGAGACCGTTATGCCGGTGTTCGACCGCATCAAGGCGCAAAAGTCGCTGCTGGTGTACCCCGACCTGACGCACAGCCCCTGCGCGGACTTCAACGTCCACGCGATGAACTGGCTGAAACGGTATTTGGGGGGCTGAACATCGGGGCGCCTGAGATAAGGAGACTTGACCATGCCCGCTAGAACCGGGGCTGAATACCTGGCCGGAATGAAAGAACAGCAGCGGGAAATCTGGCTGGACGGCAGGCGCATCGACGATGTTACCGAGTTTCCGGGTCTGGCCAACGGGGCCCGTTCCATCGCCGCGTTGTACGACATGCAACACGGCGAGGAGACGGGTTGCGAGATGACGTATGCCTCGCCTAGCACCGGAGACCCGGTGGGGCTGTCGTTCATCATCCCCAAATCGTCGGACGACCTGGCCCGCCGGCGAGGGATGATGTCGCAGTGGGCGCACGCCAGTTACGGGATGATGGGCCGCACGCCGGACTTCCTCAACGTAACCATCATGGCCATGGCGGCCGCTGGCGATTTCTTTGGAGAGAACCGGCCGGAGTTCAAGCAGAACGTCATTGACTACTACGAATACGTGCGAGAAAACGACGTCTGCATGACGCATACGCTGGTGAATTTACAGCGTAACCGGGCGCCGTCGGCCACGTCGATGGACTACACCACGGACGTCGCCCTGCACGTGGTCAAGGAAACCGATGCCGGGCTGGTGATTCGCGGGCCTCGAGTGCTGGCGACACTGGGGCCGCTATCGGATGAGATCATGGTCTATCCGACCCGGTCGTCGCTGCTGGCTCGAGATGAGGACGCCCACAAGTACGCTTTCGCGTTTGCCGTACCTTGCGGTATCGAGGGGCTGAAATTCATTTGCCGGGAGAGCTTTGACCTGGGCAGGTCGCACTTTGACCATCCTCTGGGCTCCCGTTTTGAGGAGATGGACGCCATCGTCTATTTCGACGACGTGCTGGTGCCCTGGGAGCGGGTGTTCATGTACGGGGACCGGCACAAGTGCAACAATATGTCCAACGCTACCGGGCAATATGTGCACACCGGGCACCAGGTGGTTGCCAAGAATGTCGCCAAGTGCGAGTTCGTGGCGGGGATCGCCAGCCTGATGGTGAAGACCCTGGGCAGCGGCGACATTCCGCAGGTGCAGGGACTGCTGGCGGAGTTGGTGGAGAACCTGGAAATCACCAAGGCACTGCTGACGCAATCGGAGGTCAACGCTGCCATCGACGAGTGGGGGGTGATGCTGCCCGACCGGATACCGCTGAACGTGGCGCGCAACCTGTTCATCAAGATGTATCCCCGGATGGCGGAGATAATCCAGTTGCTGGGTTCGAGCAGCCTGATGGCGCTCCCGTCGCAAGGGGATTTTGAAGGGCCCCTGGGCGAGGTGCTGGATACGTACCTGGATACCGACACCGCGACGGCACGGGAACGGGTACGCCTCTTTCGGTTGGCGTGGGATGCGGCGTGCAGTTCGTTCGGCGGACGGCAGGTGCTGTACGAGCGTTACTTCCAGGGGGACTGGATGCGAAACGCGGCGCTGCTGCTGAGCATCTACGACCGGGAGCCCCTGATGGAGCAGGTGCGGGAGTTCCTGGAGCGTGATTGACCGCGAAGGGCACAGGTCGTCAACGAGGCAGGGGCAAATGATGATTCGCCCCTACGTTTGGCCGGATGTACCCGTGGGCTAGCGGGTGAGGCCGTCCGCAACAAGGCCTTTGTAGGCGCTGTCGCCGCCGAACACGGTACCAGTGGTACCGGCGTTGAACTTGTTCAGGGCCAGGTCATACACCTCATGGGGGAACGGGATGTATCCCACGGAGGCCGCCAAGTCCTGGCCGTGGTCGCTCAGATAGTACCGTACGAACTCGGCGATGTGGTCTTCCTGCGCGGCGTCGGAGCGCACGTAGATGAACAGCGGACGGCTCAACGGGACATAGGTACCGTTGTTAATGACCTCGTCGGTGGGAGCGACGCAGCCGTTCCCGCCGTCGATGGCGACGGCCTTGACCTTGTCCTGGTTCTCAACGTAGTAAGCGTAGCCAAAGTAGCCCAGGCTGTACTTGTCGCCGGAGACGCCCTGGACCAGCACGTTATCGTCTTCGGACGCTACGAAGTCGCCGCGGGAGACGCCGCCATCGCCGTTGATGGCTTCTGTGAAATAGTCGAAGGTGCCGGAGTCAACGCCAGGGGCGTAGAGCTTGATCTCTTCGTTGGGCCAGTCAGGATTGACCTGGTTCCAGGTCATCACCACGCCCTCGGATTCGGGCTTCCAAATCATGTTGAGCTGCTCCGAGGTGAGGCACTCAACAAAATCGTTGTCGGGGTTGACCAGGACGGACAGGCCGTCAATGGCTACCGGCAGCTCGATGTACTCGATGCCGGCGGCGGCGCACAGGTCAACCTCCTTTTGCTTAATGGGACGGGAAGCGTCGGAGATGACGGTCTCGTTGGTGCAGAGCTTCTTGAAGCCGCCGCCGGTGCCGGAGATGCCGACCACGGCGCGAACGTTGCCGCCGGTCAAATCACCGAACTCTTCGGCCACCGCCTCGGTGATGGGGAACACGGTGGACGAGCCGTCAATGGGGATGTCGCCGGAAAGGCTGGCGAAACTGCCGGGGTCGGCAGCCTGGTCGGTCTGTGTGGTAGTGGTAGTTTGAGACGTGGCGGAGTCGCTGCCGGTGGTGGAGCCGGAGGTTTCTTCGGAGGGACTGCAGGCTGCCGCGAGGAGCGTGATTGCGCTAATTACGACTGCCGCCAAAATCAGCAGCCGCACCGGCATAGGCTTGATGGCATCCGGATTAGGGGAACTCATCGATCCTCCTCGGATCGTTGGTTGGACGGGCAAAAAAGAGCGAAGCGTTAATGCTTCGCTGCGTAATCCCATTGGGGTTTATGTGGAATCGAACTGGGCATGAATCAGCGGGATTCGGAAACGATGGCTTCCAGTTCGCCGGGTTCTTTGGGGATGGCTTCAGAAAGGACGCGGCAGCCGTCTTCAGTGACTAGGACGTCGTCTTCGATGCGGATACCGATGCCGCGATAGGGGTCCGGGGTGTCTTTGGCCTGGGGACCAAAATAGAGACCCGGCTCTATGGTGAGCACCATCCCCGGGCGCAGCCGGATTTGCCCTTTGTCGTCCCGATAGGGTCCGCAGTCATGCACGTCGAGGCCAAGCCAGTGGGAAGTGCCGTGCATATAGTAATCGCGATAGGCGGCATCGCTGAGAATCTGCTCAACTTCGCCTTCCATGATGCCCAAGTCAAGCAGGCCGCGAATCAGGGCGCGGGTGGCGACCCGGTGCACATCGTCAAAGCCAACGCCGGGCTTGACGGCGGCGATGGTCTGCTTTTGGGCATCCAGAACGACGTCGTAAATCTCCCGCTGAGGTGGCGTGAACTTGCCGGAAACCGGCCAGGTGCGGGTAACGTCGGCGGTGTAGTAGCCGTATTCGGCGCCGGCGTCAATGAGCAGCAAGTCATTGGGACCGAGGATTTCATCGTTACGGATGTAGTGGAGGACGCAGGCGTTGGCGCCCCCGGCGACGATGGAGGGATAGCCGTTGCGGGGAGAACCGAGGCGCCGGAAGGGTTGTTCCAGGGCCGCCTGAACTTCGTACTCGTGGACGCCGGGGGCGGCAGTGCGCATGGCGGCGTCGAATCCGTGGGCGGTGATGTCGATGGCGCGCTGGAGCAGGGCAATCTCATCGTCGGTCTTCACCTGACGCATCAGGTCAACCTGAGACGTGGGGTCTTCAATGCGGCGGACGGCTTTCGCACCGCGCTGGGCCAGGCTGCGGCGCCGCTTGACCAGTCCGGAGATGATGCCGTCAACACGGTCGTCGCTGCCCAGGGCGTAGTAGATGGTTTCGTAATCGGCCAGCAACTCAGGCAGTTGGGCGTCTAACTCTTCCAATGGGTAGGCCGCGTTGGCTTCCAAGGCGCCAACAGCACCCTGAACCCCGGCACGCCGGCCGACCCAAATCTCAAAGGTGGGATCGTAGGGACGGACGAACAGCGTGTAGGGCGTATCGGAACCGGGGCGCAATACGGCTACAGCGTCGGGTTCGTCAAAGCCAGTCAGATACCAAAAGGAGGATTGCTGCCGGTACTGGTGATCGACGTCGTTGTTGCGGGGAGAGTCGTGCCCAGCGGTAATGACGATGGCCCCGCCCGTCAGGGAATCCATCAAGCGACGGCGACGGGAGCGGAACTCGTGAGGTTGGGTTGCCAGTAAGTCAGCGTTCATCCGATAATGTCTCAGCACAAGTCCAGCGTCGCTGTTGACCGGTGGCGATTATAGCAGTGGGCGGGGTGCATCGCAATAGCGGATGCGCTCTGCGGCAACGCAATCCGCTGCGTCGCGACGATTTCGGTTGCTGCTTGATTTGCTACGGGTTCTGTTGCCGACAATGGGTTTCTGCTATAATCGGCAAGCAACCGTACTGCCGTACCGCATTCGGGCGAATTGGCCGCCGCAGTCTCGAGTCTGCGGGGGCGCTTTTTCGGTTAGTTCTGAGAATTTGGGAGCGAAGCATAATGCCGGCTTACGCCGTAATCGGAGGACAATGGGGCGACGAGGGCAAGGGTAAAGTTATTGACTACCTTGCCGGGCAGTGCGATTCCGTGGTGCGTTATGCCGGGGGCAATAACGCCGGCCATACTGTGGTCAACGAACGCGGCGAGTTTCAGCTCCACCTGGTGCCTTCGGGAATCTGCTGGCCAGGCGTCACCGGAATCATCGGCAACGGCGTGGTAGTAAATCCCGACGTGCTACTGGGAGAGATGGACGGACTGCAGGAGCGGGGCATTGATACGAGCCGCCTGTTCGTCAGCGACCGAGCGCACGTGATTATGCCCTATCACATCCTGCTGGACGGTCTGCAGGAACAGGCCCGTGGGCAAAGCGCCATCGGCACCACCGGGCAGGGCATCGGCCCCGCTTACGTTGACAAGGCCTCTCGGGACGGTATTCGTGTGGGCGACCTCCTGGACAGCAAACATCTTCCGGATAAAGTCAGGAATGCCGTGGAGATGAAGAACCGTGTAATCATCGGCGTGTACGGTGGCGAGCCGATGGACGCGGACGAGGTGCTGGCCCGTTGCCAAGCCTGGGCCAAACAACTGGGGCCGCAGGTGTGCGCCACCGAGCAGATGGTGCAAGACCTGCTGGAGCAAGGCAAACGGGTTTTGCTGGAAGGCGCTCAGGGCACGTTGTTGGACGTTGACCATGGTTCATATCCGTACGTTACGTCGTCGTCACCGTCCATCGGCGGCGCCATCACGGGTTTGGGCATTAACCCCCAATCCATCAAGGGCGTGCTGGGTGTTTTCAAGGCTTATTCCACTCGGGTAGGCGGAGGCCCTATGCCCACGGAGATGCTGGGACAGGCCGGCGAGGACTTGCGGGAGAAGGCTCACGAATACGGCACTACCACGGGGCGGGCCCGTCGAGTGGGCTGGTTTGACGCCGTTGCCGGCAAATACAGCCGCCAGGTCAACGGGTACACGGGCATGGTGCTGACCAGGCTGGACATCCTGGACGGAATGGAGGAAGTAAAGATTTGCGTGGGCTACCAGGTGGACGGGGTTGGACTGGAACGATTTCCGGCCAACACCACACTTCTGGAAAGGTGTGAGCCCATCTACGAAACCATGCCCGGATGGCAAGAGCCGACTGCCAGTGTGACCGAGGTGGAACAACTGCCGGCCAATGCCCTAGCCTACGTTCGCCGGATTGAGGAGTTGGTGGGCTGCGAGGCGCAGATGATCTCCACCGGGCCCAGTCGCGACGAAACTATCGCCATTGACCGGGTAATTCACTAGCCTTACAAAGGCTAACTGTAATATAGTGCCGCCACAGTCGGGCCGGCTCAAAAAGCCGAGCGCAAATTGCAACTGTGGAGGAGAGCGCAATGGCCACTAACGCATCTCAAGCCGGGGAGCAGGACAGGCCTATCATCGGGCAGTTCCTTGCCCGGTACACCGACGAGTTTTACCTGGTTTTCCGACTGCTCTTTGCCTTCATCGTAGCTCTACACGGAGCGCAAAAGGCTTTCCTGATGTGGGGTTTCCCCGCTGATCATCCGCTGGGCTGGAAGGTTGATGTGGCCGGCTGGGTTGAGTTCATCTCAGCGCTGCTCATCGCCTCCGGCGTATTCACCAGGCTGGGAGCCGGCGCGCTGTGCGTGGTGATGGTGGTTGCTTACTTCGACGTGCACTTCGGCAACGGAGCCGGCGCCCCGCATCTGTTCCCGACAGGCGGGTTCGGCGCCCATGGCGGCGAAGTACCCATCCTCTGGTTCACCATTGCCGGCATCATTGGAGTCATAGGGAGCCGTAAGTACGGACTGGAACGCTTGATTCTCAAAAAGGAAATTCTGTAACGACACTCAGACTTCACCCACACGCCCGGCGTCAAAGTAAGACGCAGGGCAGAGAGCGCGAACCATGCAGCAACAAGCAGCCCGATTTGGCATTTATTACAACGCAGAGCAGAACCAGGTCGTCCGCATCAACTCGCCCTACTGGTTCCCGCCGGAACCAGAGTGGCAGAAGGTTACCGGAGAGGTTAACGCAACCCTGCTGGACTTGCGCCGGATGGTGGGCGAGCAGGGCCTCTCCACCAAGCCGGACGAGATAACCTGGACGACGTTGCCTCTGCTGGACGAAGACGCCTAAGCGCATTCGGGACAATTGCCTGTGATGGGTCCGGAATGGCCGGAGCGCAGCGCGGATTCACCGGCTGAGGGAGACGCATATCCCCGCCCATCGGGATGGTATGGGAGGTTTGCGGCGTCTGACCTGCGCCAGGCACGACGGTGGATGCGTTGGAGCTGGCTGGCCGCGCTGGCATGGTGGGTCTGGAACACCGGGTTGTTGCTAGTGTGGCTGGTTGCGTCCGTCATCCCGCCGGAGGTGAGCGGGGCCGGCGAGGCGGAACCGCCGTTTCCGGCGCGCATCATCATCTACCACGGGGTAGAAGGTTTTTTGATTGGGATGCTCGGCCTGGGGCTGAACTTTCGCCTGCGGCTGGCCGGATTGCTGCTACCCGCGGTATTTCTTGTCGCCCGGATAATCGCGCTGACGCGGCTGGAGCCGTTGCACTTTGACGTTAGGGGAGCAGTCTGGGTAGGGGTGTACCTGCTGCTGCTGTTCCTGTTCGTTCGGGGTGCGCAGGGCGCTTGGAGCTACCACTGGTACACCCACCCGGAGTATCCGAGAGAGCGTTAGACGGTTCGGCAATGCAAAGAGGCGGGTTTGACACCCGCCCCTTTACATAGGTCGCCCGCGGGACTTAGCTGTCGTTGAAAGCGGGCATTACGTCCTGGGCAAAGCGAGCGAGCTGGTCCTTGAAGACCTCCCGGGGCATTCCCATCACGGAGCCGAGGTTGATGCGCTCCACGCCGGGGTAGCGGGCTTCATCCTCTTTCAGGCTGTTGACGATGTCGTCGGCGGAGCCGCAAAGCCAGGCGCCGCTCTCGACTGCGCCTTCCAGGGTGGGGAGCTGAACGCCGCGGCGCAGTCCGGGGTTGGCGACGGCTTCGATCTGCTCCGGCTGCATGGCCATCAGACCCAGGGGGGCAGCGAACTTCATGGCTTCCTCAAAGTAGGGCTTGGCCTCTTTGATAGCCTCTTCCCGGTTCTTGCCGATGAAGAAGCGGTAGCCCAGGGCAATGTCCTCACCGAGGGCGAGTTCACGGCCATAGTTGGCGGCGGCCTGCTGGTACATGGTCAACCGTTCGTGGCGGGTCGGCTCGGGAGTGTTGGCAACCATGGCCTTGATGCCGATGCGGGCCATGAAGTCGACACCCTTGGGGTTGCCGGACACCAGTGGCTGCCAGATTTCCACGGGGTTCTGCATGGGCCGAGGAACCAGGCTGAGTTTCTCCAGCGTGTAGCCCCGGTAGGGCACGTTGGCGGGAATCTGGTAGTGCTCGCCCTGGTGGGAGAAGGATTCCTGGGTGAACGCCTTTACCATGACCTCCACCTGCTCTTCAAACATTGCCCGGTTGGCGTCGCCGTCGAACATGGGGGAGCCGAAGGTCTCGACTTCGCGGGAGTGGTAGCCACGCCCGACGCCGAAGATGATGCGGCCACCAGAAAGGATGTCGGCCATGGCGAAGTCTTCGGCCAGCCGCAGGGGGTGCCACATGGGAGTGATGTTGAAGCCGCAGCCGTACTTCAGCCGCTGAGTGTTGCAGGCCAAGTACAGGCCCAGCATTATCAGGTTGGGGATGCACTCGTAGCCCTCGGGCTGGAAGTGATGCTCGGCCATCCAGAACTCGTCGTAGCCGTGAGCTTCCAGGTGCTTGGAGATGTCAAGGGCCCAGTCGAATGCGCCGGCCAGTTCCTCGTTGGAGTACCAGCGGTCGTTGGCGGGGGTGCCGTCAAGCCCGAGGTTGTCGTCCACGACATGGCCGGCGTAGGATGCGCTGAAACTTTTGAACATGATTGCATTCCTTCTGGTGGATTCCGGCCTTCGCCGGAATGGCGGCTATGGGCGGGATGGGGGTAAATGGAAATGGCGGGGCTGCGCTAGGCGGTGGGAGGCGGGGCCGGAGCGGGGTTGTACAGCTCGATGCCGATGGTGGCCGGGAAGACGCCAGCGAGCTCATCAACGGTCCAGCGACCCTCTTTTCGGATGGTCTTCACGGGTTCCGGTTCATTGAGCAGGGTTACGAGGCCGCCGGTTACGTGAAAGACGTGGCCGTTGACGTGGGCCGCTTCGTCGGAAGCCAGCCAGGTGACCATGGGGGCGACGTCTTCAGCATCGCCGCGCAGTCCACCGCCGGCGGCGATACCGCGGGCAGAGCGCAGAGCGCGGGCTTCGTCGGGGACGCTGGTGGTCATGCGGGTACTGGCTGACGGCGAGATGGCGTTGGCGGTTACGCCGTAGCGTCCCAGGTCGCGGGCGCAGACGCGGGTGAAGCCGGCTATACCGTCTTTGGCGGCGCCGTAGTTGGCCTGGCCGCTGTTGCCGTAGAGCCCGGAGGTGCTGCTGAAGGTGATGATGCGACCCGAACGCTGCTGGCGAAACAGAATGCTGGCGTGCTTCACGACGGTGAATGTGCCCTTGAGGTGAACGGCGATAACGTCGTCCCACTCCTGCTCGGACATGTTGAAGACCATGCGGTCGCGGAGGATGCCAGCGACGGTAACGACGATGTCCAACTTGCCGAAGTTGTCCACGGCGGTCTGGACGATCTTCTCGCCGCCGGCCATGGTGGCGACTGATTCGGTACAGGCGACGGCGTTGCCGCCGTCTTCCTTGATTTCATTGACCACCTGCTGGGCGACGGACACGTCAGCGCCGGAGCCGTCAACGTTGACGCCCAGGTCGCAGACTACGACGCTGGCACCTTCCTGTGCCATCAGCTTGGCGACGCCCCGGCCGATGCCGCGGCCGGCGCCGGTTACGATTGCTACTTTGTCCTGGAGTAGGGGCATGGTTTTGTTTCCTTTGATGGCGTCAGGGAAGGTTAGCGTTGCTGGGGCGGCGCGGGATTGGCGATGCCGGCGGTGAGGTAGTTGCGGGCGCGCTCCGAAATCTCGTCCATTTCCCAGTGGCCGGCTTCAGTCCAGATGGCGCGCTCCGGCCTGGGCTGGGAGACCAGGGAGATGGTGTCGCCATAGACCAGGAAGGTCTGGCCGTTGATATTGGATGCGTAGTCGGAAGCGAGGTAGCAGACGAAGGGCGCGATGCCGTCCGGGTCCAAGTCGCGGATGTTGCCGGAGTCGGTTCCGTCGCCGGAGAGAGAGGCGACGCCGCCGCGGGCGCGGATTTCGGCGGCCGAGTCAGGAATGGCGGCAATCATGCGAGTGGTGGCGCGGGGTGCGATGGAGTTGGCGGTTACGCCGTAGCGTCCCATATCCTTGGCGACGACTTTGGTGAAGCCGGCGATGCCGCTCTTGGCGGCGCCGTAGTTGGCCTGCCCGCTATTTCCAACGAGACCCGACTCGCTGGAGAAGGTGATGACGCGGCCGGAACGCTGCTGTCGGAACAGGATGCAGGCGTGCTTGACCACGGTGAAGGTGCCCTTGAGGTGAACGGCAATGACGTCGTCCCACTCCTGCTCGGTCATGTTGAAAACCATGCGATCGCGCAGGATTCCGGCGCACGTAACGACGATGTCCAGGCGACCGAAGTTGTCGATGGCCGTCTGAATGATGTTCTCGCCGCCTTCCATAGACACTACGGACTCGGTGCAGGCGACGGCCTTGCCGCCGGCCTGGGTGATGTCATTAACGACCTGTTGGGCCACGGAAACGTCCTGGCCGGAGCCGTCCACGTTGCCGCCCAGGTCGCAGACGACGACGCTGGCGCCTTCTTCGGCCATCAGTTTGGCGACGCCGCGACCAATGCCACGGCCGGCGCCGGTGACGATAGCTACCTTTCCTTCCAGATTATTGGGCATTGTGATTGAGTCCTTTATGCAATGACGGCTTGAGGCTTTTAGCCACGGCTGGGCAGAGCGACGGTGGCCGTGCCGGGAGTGGTTTGCTGGCCTTCGGGATTTTCGAGCCAGATAGTGCAGTCCACCAGGTTCCGGCTGCCTTCCTGATAGACTCGGGAAACGTGGCCTTTGGCGGTGATGGGCTCGTCGGGGTAGTCCATGCCGCGGTACTGCACTGTCAGACGACGCAGTTCGCCGGCGGGGCCAGCCCAGCCGGTTACGTAAGCGCCGAGCATGGCGTTCTTGAGGGCGCCGTGAATGATGATGTCCTTCAGCCCGGTGCTCTGGGCGAAGTTCCTGTCGTAGTGGATTTCGTAGAAGTCGCCCGACGCGCCGGCGTATTGGACCAGCTGGCGCGGTGTGGGGTTGCGTACCTCGACGGGCAACTCCATGCCCTCGTTGACATCTTCAAAGTAGATCTGCTGACCCATAGCAATCTCCCTGGGCAATTGGCGGGGACGTGGAACCGTAACGGTCAGTTCAGTAGCGGATGGACGTGTTGGTCTGGGTGGCTACGATGACATCGTTCTGGTTACGATAGGTGATTTTGATGGTGGAAATGAGCATCTGACCGATGCTTCCGGCTCGTTCGCGAATGTCCTCGATACGACCGACGGCGGTGATGGTGTCGCCGGGGCGCACGGGTTCAAAGTATTCCCAGTCGCTGCCGCCGTCGAGCAGCCGGGTGAAGGGGGCTTCGAAGGGCAAAATGGGCCGGATGCCCCGCATCGAGCGCAGGAAGGTGGGCGGGGCGACGATGCCACCGGTTTCGGGGGTTCCTACTGTGTAAGCGGGGTTGTCGTCGCCGATGGCCTCGGCAAAGCGTGCGATGTGTCCCTGCTCAATGGCCATGGAGGTTGGCTCGCTTTCCACGCCGATGGTTTGTTCGCGCATCTCATCGGTGAGGGTAAAGGAATCGCTGGACAACAGAAACCTCCTGCGGTTCCGGGCCGAGCGCCGACGCCGCGAAATTAAGCGAGAATGATTATGTTACGACGCCGGGCCAGTGTCAAGAAACGAGGGCCGGGAGCAGGTACTCCGTCCACGGGTCAACATCGTCGGAATCGGTGAGGCTGTTGACGAGGGTGGCGGCTTCACTGCCGTGGCGGGCTGCAATCTGAGCTGGAGGAGTATCGCCGGCCAGGGCGATGACTGCCGCCCGCAGCCGGTCCACGTAGCCCAGGGTTTCCTGCAATGCTAACTCTCTATCGCGCTGGGATCTGATGCCTTCCAGCCGTTCGATCCAGTCAATTTGCTGCTCTACTTTTTCGAAGTCGTCTTCGCTGGCTTGGGCAGTGATGGTACTCATCGTGCAGTGTTCCTTGAATCGAGGGAATCCTTGCTAACTTTTGCGCCGGAATTGTAGCATACGGGTCGGTTGACGCAGCGAGTACGAACGATGGTTTTGAGGCGACGCGGCCTATTCGGGTGGCGGCTGTACGTATGGTTCATCCTGGCCCTGCTGCTGCTCTTCGGACAGGATTACCGGCCCGACGACATAGCGTTGGCCGTGGCGCCACATCGGTTCAGCATGGTTGGCTGGGAGTTGGGCAACCTGCCGGACAAGTGGGCGCGGCGGGCGGTTGGCGTCCTGCCGGGAACCTTCACCGACAGTGAAGGCAGTTGGCGCCAGCGGCAAGCCGAGCTGTACTTCGAAGTTAGCCAACGACTGGCGGAAACGGAACGACGGCTGATACACCTGGAAGCGGAGTCGCCCTCAACGCCGGAAACAAGGGGGGCCATAGCGGAACTACGCCAAGTCAGGGCATCGCTGACACATTCCCAGGCCGAGCTGCGAGGAGATGTTGAGGAAACGCTGGAGTCTGCGGTTGCGGATGCGTTGCAGGGGCTGGGGTTTGGCGGCTGGGCCGGCGTGTTTCCTCCGGTGGACACCGTGCTTACGGGTTCGCCGACAGTGTTAGTTCTGTCGCCGCGTGAGCGCATTGAGCGGTTGGACGGCGCGGTACTGCAGACCGGGCTGACCGGCGATGAGCGAGAGCAAATCGAGACCGCGGTGGAAGAGTCCACCGACTGGGTCGCCTTGGTGTTGAATACGGGCGGCATCGCTTTCTTTCCGTCAATAGCGCGAAGCGACGGAGGGCTGGATTTTGCGTTGGAAACCATTGCTCACGAATGGGTGCATCACTGGCTGTGGTTCCGTCCCCTGGGGCGCCGGTACTTTGTGAGCGCAGAATTGGCGACCCTGAACGAAACCGTGGCCACGATAGCCGGAGTGGAAATTGGACGTTTGGCGCGGCATCGGCTGGATGGAACGGAGCCGCCGCCGTTGCCGCATCGCAATAGTGCGCTGGGCAACGCTGAACGCAGCGGATCCAAGGAGCCGGGTCGGTTTGATTTTCAAAGTGAGATGCGGGCCACAAGGGTACGGGTTGACGAACTGCTAGCGGCGGGCGACGTTCACGGGGCCGAGGCGTACATGGAGGAGCGGCGGCTGGTCTTCGTGTCGGAGGGTTACGCCATCCGCAAGCTGAACCAAGCATATTTCGCCTTCCACGGCAGCTATGCCACCACCGGGGCAGCCGGTGTGAACGTTATCGGCGAGCAGATGACGGAGCTACGGCGGCGCAGTTCCTCGCTGGAGGAGTTTCTGCGCACTGCCGCAGAAATTACCAGCGTGGAGGAACTGGCGGACCTGGTTGTCACGCCGCCTTGAGGGCGTCTTCGAGCAGGGCCAGGGCAGTGCGGGCGAAGACCCACATATTGTCCTCCCGGTCGGGGCTGCCGGTTTCCAGCGTCTGGGAGCGTTCCACCGGGCCGGCGACGCCGAAGCAGGCATGTCCGTAATTGTCGCCGTAGCGGTTGCCAGTGGGGCCGCTAGCGCCGGTTTCGGCCAAGGCCCAGGTGGTGCCCATAATTTCGCGGGAGGTGCGGGCGTTGAGCAGGGCGTAGTATTCGGTGCTGGCGCGATGGCCCTCCATGGCGGAATCGGGAACGTGGAGCAGTCCCTGCTGGGCGGTTCGGGTATAGACCACCGAGCCCCCGACGTAATAGGCCGACGCGCCGGGGATGGATACCAGGGCGGCGGAAATCAGGCCGCCGCAGGATGATTCGGAAACGGCGAGGGTGTCGCCGCGTTCTTTCAGGATTGCCGCCACGGATGCGGCCAGATCGTTTAATGCTCCCATTTGGAGTACCTCCTTGAATTTCTACAGCCAGGGACGGCGTTTGGATATCGACTTGGCGGATTCGTCGGTGGGCAGGCCTTGTTGTTCCAAGAGGAGCAGGGCCAGCTTGCGGAACTCGGCGCGGTCGTGTCCGGTTATTACGGCTTGCTCGTGGGCCTCGGAAATGGCGACGGGGTAGCCGAAGCCCAACTCGCACTGTTTGGCCAGCAGGGCGTGGCTGAGGGAGAGCAGCTGAGAATCTGCGGATACCCAGTCGGGAACCTCAACGCGGGCCACCTCGGTTCCGCTATGCAGGTAGTAGAAGTGGCTCCACTCCTCGCCCAGCTCCATGCCGACGGCGAAGCGGGACGACAAGCGACCCGACTGATACAGCGGCGAGCGGTGGCCCGATTCCAGGGCGGCTTCAAAGAGTTCCCGGTCGTCGAAGCCGGCAGCGGCGTCGCACTGCATCAGGTCGGAGCGGCGGGCGCTGCAACGGCGGGTGCATTCGGCGGCGTCGCTGCCGCAGAGGGCGACGCGCACCGCGCCGGCCACCTCGGTGGTCCTGGGACGGGAGGTGTAGGCTGCCATCGCCAGGGGGCGGCCATCATCAGAGGCAGCGCGCAGGCGACCCAATGCGTTGCGCAGGCGCTGGTCGATGAGCATATCGCTGACGTAGCGGGGATAGTTGCCACGCTGCAGGTCCCAGAAGGCCAGCGTGCCGTCGAGCAGGGCCAGGGCGGGCATATCGTCGGGGAGCGCGTCCACGGCGTCGGCCAGGCGCTCGACTTCCTGCACGGTGCGGAGTGCGCCGAGAAGCTGGCCGGAGATCAGGGTTTCATCGCGGGAGCCGTCGGCGGGACGGAGGTAGAGGTCGGCATCGTCAACGGCCAGGTGCGGTTCGCTGAATACCTGGCAGTCAGGCTCCGGACCGTAGGTGATGACGCAGCCGCCCATGTTGATGAGGTAGCAGGGCAGGGGCAGGTGCCGGTCAACGTCGATGTGGGAACCGTCCACGGAGAGGGCCGTCCAACGATGGGGAACGTCGGGCGGAGGGATGGTGTCCAGCAGACCCTCCGGGCCGGTGCGGGCGACGATGAAGGGGCGCCGCCCGGAGGTGGAGGTCCGGCGGGCGGCCTCGTCGGACGAGACGGCCCAGGCGCGGTCGATGGTGTCGGCGAAACGCTGGCGGCGGGAACGGGTGGCGCTGACGACGCCGTCCATGGCCGCCATGAGCTGATGGGTAGTCTGGCCGAAGTCCAGCGCCATAACGCTATCGCAGGACGCGCTCGTCGCCAACTCGTCGGGTGATGCGCTGGCGGTCGAGGTATTCCAGCAGGGGCAGGACGTACTTGCGGCTGGTGCCGAAGATGGTGCGGGCGTCGGCCACGGTTACGCTGCCGTTTTGCTGGAGATGGGCGACGATTCTGGCCTCCATGTCTTGGTAGGCCGCGGAGGTGAAGATCACGGTTTCGTTGACTTTTACCACGTCGCCCCGTTCCTGCAGGTAGGCCAACAGCTCCGGGTCAACGGGGCGGTCGGTGGGGGGAGCCCACGGGTCGGCGGACAGCGTTGACAGGTACTCGGCAACATTGCTCTGCTGGCTATCGGTCAAGGCCACGGTGTGGTCGGGAGTGCGCATCAAACCGGCATCGTCAACCAGGACGCCCTCATCGGCGAGGCGGGCGGCGGCGCGCAGATAGACGGGCTGGGATACTTTGAGCCGGCTGCGCAGTTCCTGGGGCGGCGCGCCCCGTCGCAGCGAGTACTGGTTATGATAAGCCTGCAAAGCGACCTGGGCCTGATTGCGGAGGATGTCCCAGCCGCGGCGGGAATAGGCGACGGCGTCGTTTTGTAGGCCCATTTCGCCCAGCTGGACGATTTCCCCGGCATCGGCGAGGGGGCCTAGGCGCTCCAGGACCTCGGCTTCGGAAAGGTTGGAGCGTTGGGAAAGGGTTTGCAAATCGCAGGGGCCCATCTGGTCGGCGATGGTGAAGATGACATCTTCGCTGGCGCCGGCGTCGAGCATGGTGAGGCGTTCCAGGACGTCGGGGGCGAAACGGCGATGGCGGCGGGCCGGGTTGGGGTCGGCGATTTGTCCGCCGCCCAGGGTATCCTCGGAGGAGCGCAGCACGAAGAAGTCGCCCTTGACCATGGGCAGGGGCTCGTCCAGGAGGACCTGAACCCAGCCCTCGCTGCCGGGCTGCAGACGGTCGGCGTCGAGGAGGCGGACGCGGCCGGTGGTTTCGGCGGTGAAGAGGTGAAAGGTTACGCCTTCGTTGTGCTTGAGGGCGTGGGGCGCGCCCTTGACCATGCGGAGGTTGGCGTCGAAGCGGCGGGTGGGTCGCAGCCAGCCGGGGTTGGTGAGGACTTCGCCGCGGAGCACGTCGTCGCGGGAGATGCCGGAGAGGTTGAGGGCCAGGCGGACGCCCGGCGCGGCGGAATCGAGGCGGGACTTGTGGCTCTGCAAGCCGCGGATGCGGGCCTGCCGTCCGGAGGGGGCCAGCTCGATCTGCTGACCGACGGCTACGGAGCCATCGATGAGGGTGCCGGTTACCACGGTGCCGAAGCCGCTGACGGTAAAGCAGCGGTCAACGGGCAGGCGAGGGCGGCCCAGGTCGCGGCGGGTTTCGGTGTCGTACAGGATGGCGTCGATGGCGGCTTTGAGGTCGTCCATGCCGGCGCCGGTGTAGGCGGAGACGGGGACCATGTCGCAGCCGTCGAAGGCGGTGTCGGCGAGGGTATCTTCGACCTCGGCCTTGACCAGCTCGACGAGTTCGTCGTCCACGAGGTCGGTCTTGGTGATGACGACCAGGCCGCGGCGGATGCGGAGCAGGTCGAGGATGGCCAGGTGCTCGCGGGTCTGGGGCATCACGCTTTCGTCGGCGGCGACGATGAGCATGGCCAGGTCGATGGCGCCGACGCCGGCGAGCATATTCTTGATGAAGCGTTCGTGGCCGGGGACATCGACGATGCTGATTTCCCGTCCGCTGGGCAGGGTCATCCAGGCGAAGCCGAGGTCAACGGTCATCTCCCGTTCTTTTTCCTCCGGGAGACGGTCGGGGTCGATGTCGGTGAGGGCCTTGACCAGGGTGGATTTGCCGTGGTCAACGTGGCCGGCGGTGCCGATAACGTACATAGGACTGGAGCCTGAAGGTTTGGCGTGGCGAGAGCGGGTACACGATACCACAGTTTCGGGGCCGGCTTGGTCTCGCCGCCGGGAAGGCGGTCAGGATGGGGGGCTTCGTTTGGTGTGGTTCATTTTGTTGGGGTTGGCCTCCGGTGGTGGGGAATTGTCAGAATCAGGATTTTCGGGATTTGCGGATTTTTCGGGATTCTGGGGTAGCCTGCGAGAGGTAAGGTGGTCGTTGTCAGCCCCACGGCCGGGGGTTGGTTACGCACTTCCACATAGGTGTTTTTGTGACGGCAGTCAGTTCTCCGCCAATGGCCGCAGTGGTATCGCGCCGTTGCCACTTCCGGTGTCTATGACGGTCATCTGTTATCCGCCAATGGCAGCTGTGGCCGCACCGTTGTCACTTCCAGTGTTTGTGACGGGGATCTGTTATCCGTCAATGGCAGCAGTGACCGTACCGGCGTGCGTTGTTAGGATTTGCTGACGGTTGTGGCCGTTGACGACCGGAACCGTGATGGTTCTTGATTTACCTCGTTGCAGGCTGTGGGTTACCCCCGTATCAAGTACGGGGCAGGCTGGTTTCGCTAGCGATGAGGTTATTATGAACGGACGTTCTACGCATTGTCAATAGGCCGGGCGTCGGGAGTTTTGTCAGAATCAGGATTTTGGGGATTGGGGGATTGGGGGATTGGGGGATTGGGGGATTGGCAGGATTGGGGTTGCGTCTCCATCGCGCTCCTGGATTCCCGCCCCGTATCAAGTACGGGGCAGGCTCTGCGCGGGAATGGCGGTGGCAGTGGGGGAGGGAGCGGTTGACGGGGTGGGGCAGCGATAGTAGGTTGTTAACCACTATGAGCGATATGGAACAGATTACGGATACGATGGAAACGGTTGACGTTGACGCAGAAGTCGATGCCGAGGGCGATGGGGTTGAGGGTGCGGCGGAGCCGGAGGAGCGGCGGAACCCGGTGGTGGAATCCGTGCCGATGGTGGCGATTATCGGGCGGCCCAACGTGGGGAAGTCGTCGCTGTTCAACCGGATACTGTCGCGGCGGCACGCGATAGTGTCGGAGGTGGCGGGAACGACGCGGGACCGGCTGATTTCCCGGGCATCGTGGAAGGGCCGTTCTTTCCTGCTGGTGGACACCGGCGGGCTGGAGGACGACCCGGACGGGCACATACCGCAAAGGGTGCAGCAGCAGGCCGACATGGCCATGGGGGCGGCGGACGTCATCGTGTTCATCACCGACGCCATCCAGGGGCTGACCGCCACGGACGAAGCGGTGGCCCAGCGGCTGCGGCGCACCGACAAGCCGGTGGTGCTGGCCGTGAACAAAGTTGACAACGACAACCGGGAGATCGCGGCGGCCGAGTTTTACGGACTGGGAATCAACGAAACGTCGTTCATATCGGCCTACCATAACTACGGCATTTACGACCTGCTGGAGCGCGTCGTTGAGCTGCTGCCGGCGCCGGAACTGGCCGACCTGTGGGACGACGCACCGGACGGGCCGGATGGCGAGATGGAAGGCTGGCCCGACGAGGAAGCCGGGGCTGACGACAGCGACGAGCCGGAGATTGCCATGCCCACGGCAATGCGGCTGGCCATCGTGGGCCGCACCAACGTGGGCAAGTCGCTGCTGACCAACACCATCATTGGCCAGGAGCGCAGCATCGTCAGCCCGGTGGCCGGCACGACGCGGGACGCGCTGGATACGGAGATCACGTACCGCGGCCATTCGGTGACGCTGGTGGACACCGCCGGCATCCGCCGTCCCGGGCAGGTTGAACGGGGGATTGAGCGGTACAGCGTGCTGCGGGCGGTGAACGCGGTGCATCGCAGCGACATGGTGATACTGGTAACCGACGCGACGGAACTGGCCACGGCGCAGGACGCGCACATAGCGGGGTTGGCCTGGGACACCAACCGGGGGTTGATAGTAGCGGTGAACAAGTGGGACCTGGTGAACCGAAACCGCTTTCGCATGGAACGCAGCCTGCATCGAGTGCAGGAGCGGCTGCACTTCATGTCATACGTGCCGGTGTGCTTCACCTCGGCGCTGACCGGGGAGGGCATTGACGAGCTGTTGGACACGGCCATATCGCTGTGGGAGGAGAGGCAGAAGCGGGTGCCGTACCGGGAGCTGCAGTATCTGCTGGCGGACGCGGTTTCGACGCATACGCCGCCATCGCAGCGGGGGAACATCCGCAACCGGCTGCGCATCCGCCGGGTGCGCCAGGTGGGAGTGAACCCGCCGACCTTCGCGTTCAGCGTGAACGACCCCAAGCTGGTGCATTTCTCGTACCATCGCTACCTGGAAAACCGGATACGGGAGAAGTTCGGGTTTGACCGAACGCACCTGCGGCTGATATTCCGGCCGGAGCGGGAACAGCGGCCGTCGCGGGCAGGAGTCCGGGCGCCTGGGTCGAGCGCAGCGCGCCGGCGTGAATCCCGGCGATGACGGCGCTGCGCCGGGCGAGTCGGGCCAGCCTGGCGATGCTGGCGGCCGCGCCCCTGCTGGTGGCAGGAGGCATTGTCCTGCTGGCCGTGGGGCCGCAGATGCCGGAAGCCGTTGGCTACGGGGCGTTGGTTGCAATCTGCTACCTGTTTGGTTCCCTGTCCTGGGGGTACGTGCTGGTGAACCTGAGCATGGGCGAGGACATCCGGGACTTTGGCAGCGGGCGCACGGGCATGTCCAACATCCTGCGGACGGCCGGGGGCAAGGCGGCGATGCTGGTTTTCGTGCTGGACGCGGGCAAGGCGATACTAGCCGTGCTGCTGGCGGGGCAGGTATTCGGCGCGGGGGCGGCGGAAGCGGCGGCTGCGCTGGCCGTGCTGTGCGGGCACAACTGGCCGGTGTTCCTGAGATTCCGGGGTGGGCGGGGCATAATGCCGGGGCTGGGCGGGCTGTCGGTGATGGCGCCCTGGGTGGCGCTGGCCGGGTGCGGGCTGTTTCTGGCGATTACGCTGTCCAGCCGCTACCTGTCGCTGGGCAGCATTGTGGGAACGCTGGCGGTGGCCATCATCAGCCTGGCGTTGTCGCTACTGCTGGAACATCACCAGGCGTACACGTTCTACGCATTCGTGGGCGGAACGGTCATCATCTGGCAGCACCGCGACAACATACGGCGCATAATTAACGGAACCGAGCGGCGGGTGGGGATGCCAGGGTTGCGGAACCGCTAGATAACCTATGCTAAACTGGCGGAACACACTGAAACAGTTGGAGTCCGCTCGTGCAGAATACCGCAACAGTCCTATCCGATACTGGGGTATCGCCGGGGGTTGCTGCGGCGACCGCGGTGGCCCGGCGGATTGCCGATAACGTAGCCACGGTAATCGTGGGCAAGAACGACGCGATTGAGCAGGCGTTGGCGGCCTTTATCGCCGAGGGGCACATCCTGGTGGAGGACGTGCCGGGCGTGGGCAAGACGATGCTGGCGCGGGCGCTGGCCGTGTCCATCGGGGGGTCTTTTTCACGGATCCAGTTCACCCCGGACATGTTGCCCAGCGACGTTACCGGGGTGTCGGTCTATAACCAGGCCGATGGGGAGTTCAGTTTCCGGTCGGGGCCGATATTCGCGCAGCTGGTGCTGGCCGACGAAATCAACCGGGCTACCCCCAAAACGCAGTCGGCGCTGCTGGAAGCGATGGAAGAGCGCCAGGTGACGGTGGACGGCGAGAGCCATTTGCTGACGCCGCCGTTTCTGGTCATCGCCACGCAGAACTCCATTGAGTACGAGGGGACGTTCCCGCTGCCGGAGGCGCAGTTGGACCGCTTCCTGATGCGGGTGAACATCGGTTATCCACAGTTCGATGAGGAAATGACCATCATCGCCCAGCAGGAACATTCGCACCCCATCCATGACCTGCAGCCCATCGCCTCGCAAGACGACGTGCTGCAATTGCAGGAGGAAGCGCGGTCGGTGTACGTGGACGACCTGGTGCGGGAGTACCTGGTGACGTTGGCGGAGGCCACCCGCTCGCATCCCGACGCGGCGCTGGGAGCATCGCCGCGGGCGTCGCTGGGGCTGTTTCGAACCGGGCGGGCGCTGGCGCTGATCCGGGGGCGGGACTACGTGCTGCCGGACGACATCAAGGAGTTGGCGGTAGGGGTGCTATCGCATCGCATCGTGCTGACGCCGGCGGCGCGGATGCGGGGCGTGCGCCCGGAGCGGCTGGTGGCGGAACTGCTGGACACGGTGCCAGTGCCCGGGGCCAGGTAGGCGGGCGTATTGCCATGATCAGGGCCTTAATCAGCCAACACCGGCGCAAGATATTGTTCAGTCTGCTGATCCTGGCAGTGCTGTTCTATTCTCTGGGCACCGGCTTTCCCTTCTTCTACCGGCTGCTGTTCACGCTGCTGCTGCTGGTGGTCATTGGCTACGGCTGGGCCTGGCTGAACCTGCGAGGTCTGGACGTGAGGCTGATGCGGCTGGGCACGCGGGGCCATGTTGGCGATTACCTGGAAGGTCAAATACAGCTGGTGAACCGCAGCCGGATGCCCAAATCCTGGCTGGAAGTAGTTGAGGACACCGACCTTCCGGAACCGGGTGGCCGGACGGTGGCGCTGGTAAGGGGACAGGTGCGCTCTTTCCGCATAGCGACCTACCTCTCCCGGCGGGGGATATATCGCACCGGACAGCTGCGGGTTACGGCCCGGGATCCCTTCGGGCTGTTCCGGCTCGACCGCACTTTTTTGGACGGCCAGCCGTACACCGTGCTGCCGAAAACCGTGCCGCTGCCGGACCTGGACCGGCGCTTCGCCAACCTGCCCAGCGACAGCGTATTTTCCCGCCGCACGCAGGCCATTACGCCGGAATCGTCCACGGTACGGGATTACGCCGACGGCGACAGCGTTCGCCGTATCCACTGGCCCTATACTGCCCGGATGAACCGCCTGATGGTGAAGGAGTTCGACATCGGGGTTTCGGCGCAGGCGTGGGCGGTTCTGGACATGGAACGTCGCTCGCACGTGGGCGCGCCGCCGGACAACACCGAGGAACTGGCGGTAACGGTGGCCGCGTCGCTGGTGCAGCACTGGGACGAAACGGCCTTGCCGGCGGGTTTGGCCGCAAACGCCGGCAACCTGTGGATGCTGAAGCCCGACCGCCGTCCGGCGCAGCTGGGTATGTTGATGGAAACCCTGGCCGGGGTTCACGCCGACGGGGCGTTGCCGTTGGAGCGGTTCATACTCGACCTGCGGCCGCACCTTTCCGGGTTCAACACGCTGATGGTGATAACACCGTCTCGCCGGCCGGAGTGGACTTATTCGCTGGTGGGACTGCGCCGGCAGGGCATCAACGTGGCCGTGTGTTACATCGACGCCGCCTCTTTTGTGGCCGATGAGTCCGGGGCCGCACCCGGCGCCACGGGGCAGGTTACCGCCGACTATTTGGCGCAGCACGGCATCCCGGTGTACCTGGTGCGACGGGGTGAAGACATCAACCAGGCGCTGGCGCAACCCCTGGCCGGTCGAACGGAGCGCGCCAGTGACGGCAGTTCGGCGGTCCGTAGCCCGACGGAACCGGCCATAGTATGATTGAGTCATGGCAACCGTAACCTCGCCCAGGCCCGTAGTAATTCAGCCGGCTTCGGACGGCAGGGTTTTGCCGGGCATCACAACTGCGCTGGGACATCGGCTGCTGGCGCTGACGTTGGCCCTGAGGCCGCCGGACGGGTGGATTGCCGCCGGCCTGCTGACGGTCAACATGGTCATCGTCGTGTGGTCGGTGGAGGTGGCGGACTGGGCGCCCACTCCATCGCTGGTGCTGGTGATGGTATTGGCAGTGCTGGCGGCCCTGGTTCTGACCCGCGTGCCGCTATGGACGGTTGCGCTGTTGCCGGTTGGCCTGCTCATCGGCGCCGGGGTCATCATCTGGCAGTTGACGGCGGCGGCGCCGGATGAGCTGCTGATAGGCTCCTCGGCGGAACTGTTCAGACGGCTGGGCGACTGGCTGCTGGCGGCGCGCAGCGAAGGCATCAGCGTTGACCCGCTGCCCTTTGCTACCGGGCTGATGATCGCCTCGTGGCTATCGGGGTTTCTGGCCGGTTGGGTGTTTTTCCGCTACCGCAATTTCTGGGGCGTTTTCGCGCTGGGCGCGCTGGGCCTGATGTCCAACCTCACCTTCCTGCCCGAGCAGGCCAGCGTGTACCTGGGAATCTACCTGTTCACCGGGTTGCTGCTGGTGGGCTGGGTGCAGTCGGTGCGGGCGCGGCAGCGCTGGGACGCGGAGGGACGGGTGTACGACGGGCACCTGGGCATTCTTACCATCAGCGATACCTCCGCGGTGGCATTTGTGGCTCTGCTCATCGCCTTTTTGATCCCCACCGGGGGGCAATGGTCGCCAGCCAATTCCTTCTACAACTTCACCCGCTCGCCCCTGGTGCACTGGGAAGAGGACTTCAACCGTCTCTTCGCCGGTCTGCCGGCCCGGCGCCCGCTGCCCTATCGCATCTGGGGCGACGCGCTGGCGTTCCAGGGGACCATCAATCCGACGGACACGCCCGTGCTGCAGGTCAATTCCACGGTTCCGCTGTACTGGAAGGCTCGCTCGTATGCCACCTACACGCATGAAGGGTGGCTATCGGAGGGGACCGTGCTCAAGGAGCCGGGTTGGCAGCCCGAGCACAGCGCAGCCAGTCCGCAGCAGGAGCGGTTCAACGTAACCTTCGAGGTGATCCCCAGGTACGACAGCCGCAGCCTATTCGCCGGCGGGCAGGCCATCGGGGCCAACCGGGACGTTCGCATCGAGACGTTTGATTCGCCGCGGTACGTGATCGACCCGCACCTGGGCGCGGCGACGGGCGACCTGCCGAAGACGCTGCGGCAGGCGGTGGATGACGTGCGCTCCGAGGTTGCTGCGGACACCTTCGCATCCGAAGGGGCCATCGCGGCTGCCATTCCGTCCAACTTTGTGCTGGAATCGGTGGAGAGGGATGACGACGGGCGGGTCGTCAACGCTGTGCTGGCCGAAATTGTGCCGGCGGAGCCGGACGTGCTGGCGGTGCGCGCGGCCGGCGGCAATGCCGATGCCGGGGAACCCTACCAGCTGACCACGTCGGTGTCCTCGGCGGAACCGGACGACCTGCGTTCCGCCGGGCGGGACTACGCTCCGTGGGTGTGGACGCGGTATGCACAACTCCCAGGGGATATGCCGCCTCGGGTGCAGACGCTGGCGCGGGACATCACCGCCGGTTTGGACAATCCCTATGACCAGGCCAAGGCGGTGGAAGCCTGGCTGAAGACCAACCTCATCTACAACCTGTCAATTGACCCGCCGCCCTTCGGTGTGGACGGAGTTGACCACTTCCTGTTTGAGAGCCGGGAGGGCTACAGCGAATACTTCGGTTCGGCAATGACGGTCTTGATGCGAAGTCTCGGAGTGCCGGCCCGGATGACCACCGGCTACACCACCGGCAGACTGATTGACGGCGGCAACCTTTACCTGGTGTCGGACCATCACAGCCACGGCTGGAGCGAGGTTTATTTCCCAGGCTACGGCTGGATTCCCTTTGAGCCCACGCCGGGCAAGCAGATACCCATCGTAATCCCTCCGGAAGAGCAGGCAAGGCGGGCCGGGCTCATTTCCGGTTCCGCAGATGCTGAGGATTTGCCCTGCGAAATTGAAGAGGACTGCGAGGAGCTGGACGCGCAGTTGAGCGCCGACGAGGTGAGGCCGCCGGAGGGCGTAGGCGCCCGGTGGCAGAGGGCCGCCCAGGACGCGCTGCCCTGGGCTACCGGCATCGGGGTCGTTGCGCTGCTGCTGGCAGGGTCGGGATTGACGGTGTGGCGTCTGCTGCTGGCCACGCCGGGCGACCCGCTGACGGCATACCGACGGCTGCGTCGTTTGGGTGGGCTGGCGTCGCTGGGGCTATCGGCACACCACACGCCGCACCAGTGGGGAGCAATTCTGACCGGCGCGCTGCCGGAACAACGGGCCTCGGTGGGACGCATCATCGACGCGTATGCGCTCCGCACCTACGCCGGCCGCTCGACGGTTGACGGCACGGCGGGGCGGGCCTATTCCGACGCCACGACGGACGGCGGCGTCGGCGGGGATGGCATAGCGGAAGCCTGGCGGTCCCTGCGCTTCCCCCTGATGCTGCACGCGCTGCGGCGTCGGGAAGTGTGAGGGCGGGCAGGGTGATTCCGGTGGTTCGACAGGCTCACCATGAGCGGGGGCCTGGTGAGCAAGGCATGAGCGGAGGCCTGGTGGGTAAAGTTCGTATGGGTGGTGGGGAAGTGTTTTATTGCCTCCGCCAGTGTCCGGTGGGGTGGCTGGCCTTGTTGGGAACGGATGAGGGGCTGCGACGGGTCAGCCTGCAGCCGGAACCGGGGGACGCGCTGGCCGGCCTGGGAGAGTCGGCGCAGTCGGCGGTGGATAATCCCACTGCATTCGCCGACGCGCTGGCCGCTTTTGACGCCTACTTTGCCGGGGACCTGGCGGCGTTGGAAGGCGTCAAAGTGGAGTTGACGGGCACGTCGCCGTTTTTTGCCGCGGCGTGGGAAGCCTGTCGTGGCATCCCGCCCGGGGAAACCCGGTCGTATCAATGGCTGGCCGACGCGGCCGGCAATCCGAAAGCGTCGCGGGCGGCCGGGCAGGCCATGGCGAGAAACCCGCTGCCGCTGGTGATTCCCTGCCACCGGGTGGTGGGCAGCAGCGGCGGATTGCACGGCTATGGCGGCGGCGGACTGGGCGTAAAGGCGCGCCTGTTGGAAATGGAGCGGCAGCAGAGACCGCTGTTCTAGTCCTGGGCGAACTTCGGCATCACCTTCTCGCCGAAGAGCCGCATTGACTTTTGCACCTTGTGGGTGTCCATTTCGCCGACGTTCAGCTTGAGCATCAGGTTGCGCACGCCGACGTCCCGCATTGCGGCGACTTGCTCGGCCACCTGGGACGGCGTGCCCATTATGAAGGAATGTTCCAGAACCTCGCCGGCGGGCAGGGGGCGGTTGGGGTCGGGAGGCGGGAACCCGCCGGGGTTGTAGAGTTCCCGGGCCTGGCGGAAGTGGGTCCGTTCGCGTTCGAATCCGGCTGCCGCGATGTCCTCCGCTTCGTCGTAGCTGTCGGCAACGAACAGGTCGCGTGAGGCCCAGCATTGATCCAGGGTCGCCTCCGTATCGGCTTCGGTGAATCCGGCGTCCAGCATGGTTGCCTGGTAACGTTCCAGTCGGCTGCGCAGGGTGTCCAGGGTCTGAATCCCTATCATCACCGGGCGGCCGATCTTCGCCATGTTGATGGTGGAGGCTTCGCTGATGCAGGCGCGAATCAGCGGCGGATGGGGCTGCTGGTAGGGACGGGGGCGCAGTTGGGGAAACTTCACGTCCCAGAACTCGCCGCTGTGCTCCAGGGGCTCGCCGGTCCAGGCTTTGACCAGCAACTGCTCGGCTTCATCCAGGCGGGCGATGCCTTCTTCCATGGTGATGCCGAAGCCGATGTATTCGTAATGATTGTAGGCGGAGCCGCGGCCGATGCCCATGATGAGGCGGCCATGGCTGAGGTTGTCCAGCAGGGAGGTCTGGATGGCCAGGCGGATGGGATGGTGGAAGGCCAGCTCCACAACGGCAAAACCTATCCTGAGGCGACTGGTGCGGGCGGCGATGGCGGCGCCCAGCACCAGGGGGTCGGCGTGGGCGGCCGCGCCGTCGAAGTGATGCTCGGTGAGCCATACCGAGTGCATACCAATTTCCTCGGCCAGCAGTATCTCGTCGATTGTGCTGTCAATGACGGCCGAATCGCTGGCGGGGGTGTGGCTGACGGGGAAGACGAAAGAACCGAACCGCATTTTGGACCTCGCTGGGCTGGATTGGTTTTCTGCCTAGCAATTATAGGGTACGCTGTTGGCAAATGATGCGCAAATTCAAAGTGATTTTGCTGCCGGCGCTGGTCGCGTTGGCGGCGCTGGGCTGCGCGACGGGAGCCGAGCCGGCGCCGGACAATCTTCTGGCGCAGCCGGCCGGCGGCCCTCCGGTGAGCCTGGTGGTTTCCAACAGCGACCTGGCCGTGGGGGAGAACCGGGTGTCCTTCGGGCTGGTTGACCGGGACTATATGCCGGTTCGCCCGGATACGGTGGAACTGCGCGCCGTGTATTACGAACCGGGCGCGGCGACGGGGCAGGTTCGGCACCGGGCCGCCGCCGAATTTCTGCCCTGGCCGCCGGAGGGACGGAGGGGGGTTTTTGTCGCCAAGGTTGACTTTGATCAGGCCGGCACCGCTACCGGCGACACTGCCGGGATTTGGGAGCTGCACGCGACGTTTGAACACGACGACGGAGAGACGCTGACGATAGGAACGGTGGTGTCGGTGGCTGCCGACCATTCGGCGCCGTTCATCGGCGACCCGGCGCCGCCATCGGACACGCCGACGGCCGCGGACAACATGGACCTGCGCACCATCAGCAGCAGCCCGGAGCCGGACCCGGCGCTGTACCAACTGTCGGTGGCCCAGGCGGTGCGGGCCAGCCAGCCGGCGGTGATCAGCTTTGCCACGCCGTCGTTCTGCGTGTCGGCAACCTGCGGGCCGCAGGTGTCTGAACTGTCGGGCCTGGCGGATCGGTACCAGGGCCAGGCTAATTTCGTTCACGTGGAGGTCTATCAGGACCCGCACCTGATTGACCCGGGCAATCCGGCGCGGGAGTTGGTTCCGGCAGTGGCCGAATGGGGGCTGGTGTCGGAACCCTGGACGTTCGTGGTGGGCAGGGACGGACGGATTGCGGCCCGGTTTGAGCAGTACGTGCCGCCCACTGTGCTGGAGGCGGCGTTGCAGGATGCGATACAACAGTAACCGGCGGCTTTGTGTTATGGTATGTCAGCAATTGACGCTCACGACCCGCGGGACGGCGTTCCTCAGCGCAGCATGCGGGCGACAGGAGTGATGTTTTGGCAAAGGTAACGGTTACAATCGAAGGCGATATCGACGAGGTGATGGCGACCTTGCAAGGCATGGCCGGGCACCAAGTCTCGGTGAACGGCGCCCAAAAGGCCGACACTCCCGCGGAGGCTGCGGCCGAGACCGAGCCGGAATCGCAAGAGCCGGCGGAGAGTCCGGCCGCCGCGATGGAAGCGGAACCGGGACCCGGGGAAACGGTCTGGAACTCCAGTTACGTGCACACCTTCTGGCGGAACCTGTCGGACACGGCGCGGCAGGCAATGGTGAGGGTTTCCCGGTCTCCCAATCACGTTCAGAAAAGGGCCCAGCTGATGCACACCCTGCAACTTTCCCAGCGGGAGCTGTCCGGCTCGCTGTCCAGCCAGGGGCACAGCCTGAACCGGCTGAAGCGACGCCGGGGCAACGTCAACCTGCCCCGTCCGCTCACTTATGACAAGGTTGAGGACGTGTACACCCTGGATGCGAATTTTGCCGAGGCCATGGGAGAGTTGGGGCTGAGCTAGGGAACTGGGAGCCTAGAAGTGGACGCCGCGTCCGCCACCGCCGTCAACGGCGATGGTTTGTCCGGTAATCGCCGACGCCAGGTCTGAGCAGAGGAAGGCCGCGAGGTTGGCAATGTCGTCCGGCTCGATCATCCGGCCTATGGGAATATCGGCGACGGATTGGGCCAGTTCGGCGTCGGGGGTGATTCCGCTGCGGGCGGCGCGCTCCTCCACCAGTCCCATGTAACGCTCGGTGCGGGTGCTGCCGGGATGGATGCAGTTGACCAGGATGCCGTCGGCGGCCACATCGTCGGAAAGGGCCTTGGAGTAGTTGGACATGGCCGAGTTGGTTACGCCGGAGCCGGGGTTGGTGGGACTGGAATTGCGCGCGGCCATCCCGCCGATGTTGATAATGCGCCCGCCGCCGGCGGCTATCATGTGGGGCACACACTCGCGGGCACAGCGGATATAGCCCATCACCTTGGTGGTGATGTGGTTGAGGATTACGTCGTCGGGGATTTGGCTGGCCCGGTCACTGGTACTGTTCACGGCATTGTTGACCAGGATGTCCAGCTTACCCAGGCCGGCTACGGTGTCGTGGACCAGGTTGATGATGTCATGCGGCTCGGTCATGTCGGCGCGTATGGGAATGACGCGAGCGCCGGTAGCGTCGCCGATTTCGGCGGCGGCGGCTTGCAGGTCAGCCTCGCCGCGGGCGCAGACGGCGACAGCGCAGCCCTCCCTGGCGAGAGCGTAGGCGATGGCCTTGCCGATGCCCTTGCTACCGCCCGTAACCAATGCGGCTTTGCCTTCCAGTCCTGGCAGCATATTCTCACTCCTAGTATGGGGTTGGAATCCGTTGGGGTCAGGGGTTGAGCACGGGGAGGGTCATGGGGTGGCCGCCGCGATTAGCTCGTTGACGTTGGCTGCGTCCCAGATGGTGCGGGAGGCGCTGACGATGCCCTCCAGCTTGTCTTCGGGCCACTGTATTTGCGAGAACAGGGGACGGAGCCGCTGGGCTTCGGTGTCCAGTCCCCACTCCAACTCGGCGCCGTGATACTCGCCCTGGTAGGCGTTGCCGCCGGCCATGGCGATGGTGATACGAGGGGCAAAGGCGCGGCGGTCCTGGTGGCCGACGGTCTCCACCTTGTGCATTAGCCGCAGCACGGCGTCGTGGTTTTCGGCCGTGGCCGCCTGGGCGTCGTCGCCGGGGTCGATGCGGGTCCGCAGGGGCGGATAGGAGCCGTTAACGGCCACGTAGGCGGCGAAGTAGTGGGTGCTGCCGATGACGGCCTGCCCGCGGGAAGGGTTGGGGAAGGCGGGAGAGGGGTACAGAGTCTCCAACCAGTTCATATCGATGGTGATTTTTTCAATCTCGTCGATGTTCAAATTGTGGGCGCGGCGGATGTCGGTCATCAGGTCGATAATCGGGCAGTTGTAGCCAGCGGTGGGGTACATCTTCAGGACGGTGTGCAGCAGTTCCCAGCGGGCGCCCAGCCCTTCGGTAACCGGGTTGAAGGTCACCTGCTGGGGGCCGGTGAACACGTAGGACAGCTCGCCCCGGTTGTTGCCGGTAAAGGCGTTGTAGAAGCCGGCGGGGCCTTCCAGCGCTTCTTCGGAGCCACGCACGTCTTCGCGGGCCAGCAGGGCGGCCATGATGCCGCTGCGGGTGGACTGGGGTTCGTGGAACATCATCTCGCGCCCGCCGGAACGGGGGCCCTCGTTGGTTCCGGCGGTGAAGGTGCAGGCCAGGGCGATGGCGGTAACCATCTGGTCTTCGGTCAAGTTCAGCAGCTTGCCGGTGGCCACTGCCGCGCCCAGGGTCCCATAGATGGGGCTGGAGCGGAAACCCCGGGCCTGGGTGGATGCGATGAAGTCGCCGGCGATGCGAGACTCGACCTCATAGCCGGCAGCCAGGGCGGTGATCAGCTGGGCTCCGGAGGCATCGCCCAACTGGGCCGAAGCAAGGGCGGCGGGTATCACGCAGGGGCCGGGGTGAGTGAGCATCCGGTAGGAATCGGCCTGGTTGGTAGCGTGCATCAGCTTGCTGTTGGCGAAGGCGGCGCCGCAGCGGGTGGCGCGTCCGCCGTTGGCCAGAATGGTGGCGCCGTTGGGCGTGGATTCTTCGGCCAACGCCAGGTCAACGGCGGCCTTGCCGTGATGGGTGCCGGCGCCGACGACGGCCACCACGGTAGCGTGGAGCAGGGAGGTTTGCATTTTGTCCACCACGGCCGGCGGCAGGTCGCGAGGGGCCAGGTTGACGACCCAGCGGGCCAGTTGTCGGGAAAGGGAGTCTGGCATGGCATACCTTCCTTATGGAACAGGTTGGGGGATGGACGGTGATTTTACTCGATGAGGTCGCTGAGCCAATGGCGCATAAGCAGCTTCAAGCCGGCCAGGGCCAGGACGGCCGCTGCGAAGAGCAAGACGAGAGTCCAGTCCAGGTCGCGGAGGGCGAATCCCAGGGTGGTGGCCGCGGCGGGCGGATGGTCGGTGTCGGTGATGGCCATCATCAGTATGACGACGCCCACGGCCAAGGCGGCGATGATGTTGACCCACCAGTTGGATACGCCATCCGGCCCCAGGACCAGGGGTGGCAGGAGCGAATGAAACAGGATCAGCGCCACCAGGACGCCGACGGCAAGGCCGAGCAGGTGTCCGCCGATGAGGTGGCGGAGGTCGGCGCGGCGGGCGCCGGGGGTCATCGCGACGATGAAAACGCTGGAGGCCAACCCCGCCGCCAGAGCTGCGTCGGCGATGGAGTCCACCAGGGTCAGCACGGCCAGCATCGCGCCCGCCGCCAGCAGTGACTGGAGCAGGTATTTTCTGGCCAGTCGGAAGAACTGTACGTTGTACAGCTCTACGTAGGGAGAAAGATGGGTACGCCGTCCGAATCGCCGGGGCAGCACCTGCAGCTCGCCGCGGGCGACCAAGTGAGCCCAGAAGCCGGCGTGATACCGGCCATGGGCATCGCGAACGTGGCGTCGGAAGAACAGCAGCAGGGACAGCCGCCACCGTCGCCACAGATTGCGGCTTCGGCTTGAGCTTGCGGCTCTGCGCCCTCGCCCTACCTTCCGCCTCCCGCTGGTGGCGCCGGCACGGTCAGCCATGGGGAGCGCGATACCTAACCCAGGCTGCGGGCGAAGTCCAGCCACACGCGAGCGCAGGGCACCGGCAGGATGTGCTGCACAAAACCGGACACGCCGGGGAACACGACGGCGCGTCCGTTGGGAAAGACGTCGGCGGCGCCACGAAAATCGCCCAGCACTTCCTCGCGCAGGGCCGCGGCGGCGATAATCAGAGTGGGCGTTTGCACCTCGCGGAGCAACGGGCGCAGGTCGCCCGCCGCCTGGGCCTGGAAACCGGCGACGACGTGGGGCGTGGTGGCCTTCATCTGTTCGGCGTACCAACGGGTATAGGCCGGGTCAACGATTTGGGGGTCGAGGCGGCGACCGATGCTGCTTTCGACCCAGGCGCCGATGCCTTCCTGCTCAATCTGCACTGCCGACTGGGCGTGATGGGCGTCGTTGAAGCTGGTGGGTGAAGTGCAGGCGGTCAGCGAGAGGAGGCGTTCCTGGTGCATGGTGGCGTAGCGCATTGAGATGCTACCGCCGACGGTTTCGCCGATGAGGTGAAAGCGATCCAGCGCGAGCTTGTCCGCAAACTCGGCGAGGTCGCGGGCGAAGTTGTCCACCGACCAGGGATAACCGGGTTCGGGGACGGATGACTGGCCCATACCGCGCATATCGAGACGGATGACGCGGTAGTGGCGGGCGATAATGGGCACCCATCCGAACCACATTTTGTGGTTTTTGGCCATGCCGTGGTGCATGACCACGGTTTCGGGCTGCGTCCAGGGGTCGGTGAAATCGTCGATGGTATAGAACAGCTCGCAGCCGTCGTCCAGGCGCAGTTGCATATTTTCCCCCTACAGTTGCGAGTGCGGCGAGAGGACGGTCGGCTAACCGATGCCCAACTCGTTGAAAACGGAGCGGGCGATGCGCATCGCCGTCCGGGCGTTCACATAGCCGCCGTACATGGAGAGGTGGATGAAGACCTCCATAATCTCATCGGGGCCGAGGCCGACGCCGACGGCGCCGCGGATGCGCCGACGCATCTGTGCGTCGTACACGCCCATGCTGGTCAGGGCGGCCAGGGAGATAATGGCGCGCTCCTTGTCGTCCAGGAGCGAACGGCTGTAGATGGCTCCCCAGTTATACTCGTCAACGATACGCTCCAGCTGCGCTTCGGGGCTGTTGGCGTCGGCGCCGGTGTCGGGAGTGCTGCCCATGTGATGGCGGTGCAGTTCCTGGCCCAGGGCGAAGCGTTCGTCGGCGTGCATGTTGGGGTCGTATTCCAGGGTGGGCTCGTATTCGATGCCGAGTTCTTCTAGGATGTCCTTGGTGAGGCGGAGGCCCGATTCAACGGCCGGCACGCCGATGTAGAAGGTGGACTGGAAGAAAATTTCCACCACCTGGTTCGGCGTAAGGCCCACGTTAAGGGCGCGGACGATGTGGCGGCGCAACAGGTTGAGCTCTCCCTGAGTCATCAGCGCCGAGATTGTGGCGATGCAACGCTGTTTCAAGTCCAGTCCGGGCCGTGTCCAGATGGTGCCGAACAGGGCTTCGTCGATGATGCGCTTGAGGTCAGGAGCCAACTGGTCAACGCCGGGCAGGGCCAGATGGGATTTATCACCCCCGGACATGGTGCGGCGCATCCCGATACCTGCCTGCAGGCGGTCATTAGGAGTAGTCAAGGCTGTGTTCCTCCTCACAAAATACCGATACTTTGCAATATCACGGCGCAAGCCCGGGGCAATCATCCCCATCGCCGGGCCCATTGCCAAGCCTACGGGATTATAGCACAGGGGGCGTTGCGGGTCGTTGGCGGTCGCATCGTGGGCGGCCCGACCCAGGTCGGCGGTCGATTGGGCGCCGGCGCCGGGGAGCGAATCCGCACCGGCAATGCACGGGCTGAAAAACGGTGGGAATTGTTGACACTGGCCGGCCTTGCTGTTAGGGTTCCGACTAGTCGCAGCCCGGCGCATAGAAGTGTTCGGCACTGAGATAGGGACCGGGCGAAAACAAACGGAAGTGTATATCCGGGCGCTGCCCTTTATCCAGTAGCCACAGTGCGGGCGTCATGTATGCTTTGATTCTGGCCGGGGGCAAAGGCGAAAGGCTGCGGCCCCTCACTGACACCGCGCCGAAGCCCATGGTGGAACTAAACGGCCGGCCGATTCTGTGGCACCAGATGCGGCGGCTACGGGAGGTCGGGGTTACGGACGTGGTGTTCCTGGTGGGTTACCTGGGGGAAATGGTGGCGGACTATTTCGGTGACGGGAGCGTATTGGGCATCCGGGCGCATTACAGCCACGAAAGAACGCCGCTGGGCCGGGGCGGCGCGCTGAAGAAGGGGCTGGCCATGCTATCCGGCGGCGAAGAACCCGTGATTGCCACCAACGGCGACGTAATCACCGACGCCGACCTGGGCGAACTGTTGGCGGATTACCGGCGACGTTCGGCCGCGAACCCGTCGCATTGCGCCAGCATACTGACGGTGCCCATGACCAGCCCTTACGGCATCGTGGACACCAACAGCGACGGCCTGGTGCACGGGTTCCGGGAGAAAGCGGCGCTGCCCTATGCCATCAACGGCGGGGTCTACGTGTTGGACCCGTCCATCCGGGAGCTGCTGCCGGAGGTGGGCGACCACGAAACCACGACGTTTCCGGCGCTGGCGGCGACGGGGCGGATGTCGGCGGTGTTGACGGATAAGTTCTGGCGCAGTGTTGACTCGCCGAAGGACCTGAGGGAAGCGGCGGAACACCTGGAGGGCAAGCTGGCAGCGCCCGGAGCAACGCCTTGACCACGGCATCGGAAACGCAGCGCATTGCGGATACGGCCCGGGCCATCCGGGAGAACATCCAGCTGGCGATAGTGGGCAAGGATGAGGTGATTGAGTTCACGCTGGCGGCCCTGTTCAGCGCGGGGCACATCCTGATTGAGGACGTGCCTGGCATTGGGAAAACCACGTTGGCCCGGTCGCTGTCCTATTCGCTGGACTGCGAGTTCCGGCGCATCCAGTTCACGCCAGACCTGATGCCGTCGGACATCACAGGGATCAACTACTACAACCAGCGCAGCGGGCAGTTTGAGTTCCGGCCCGGGCCCGTGATCGCGCAGGTGGTGCTGGCGGACGAAATCAACCGGGCCACGCCGCGGACGCAATCGGCGTTGCTGGAGGCCATGGCGGAGCGGCAGGTTACGGTTGACCAGGACACAGTGCGCCTGCCGGCGCCGTTCCTGGTGCTGGCGACTCAAAACCCCATTGAACTGGAGGGGACGTTTCCGCTGCCGGAAGCGCAGATTGACCGCTTCCTGATGCGGCTGAGCCTGGGCTATCCATCGGAAGACGACGAAGATGCGATGCTAGAGCGGTTTGAGGATGCCGACCCATTGGGTTCGCTGGGGGCCGTGGCGTCGGCGGACGAAGTGCTGAACATCCAGAACCTGGTGCGTCGGATTTACATCAGTCGGCCGCTGCGGTCGTACCTGGTGGGGCTGATTCGCGCCACCCGTGAGCATCCGGACGTTGAGCTGGGCGCCAGTCCGCGGGCGACGCTGGGGCTGTACCGCTGCGCCCAGGCGTTGGCCGGCATCAGGGGGCAGGACTACGTTACTCCGGACGACATCAAGGCCTTGGCCGGGCCGGCGCTGGCGCATCGCATCATCCTGAAAAGCATGGCGAGACTGCGGGAACGGACGCAAGAATCGGTGATAGCGGAGTTGCTGGAAGCGCAGCCGGTGCCGGTGTAGGGAATCCAGGCATGGGCGGTTGAGCAGGGGCTCCAGTGCGAGGCAAGTTGACCTCAAGGGGTTCCGGTTGTTGGTGGGCGCACCGCCGGGTATAATTGGCGGCACTATGGACGTAGGCATCGCAATCAGCATCGCTGTGGGTGTGGTTACCTTGGTGGCCCTGGTGGGGTCAATGTTCTATTGGGCCGGGAAGGTGATCGAACGGATGGACGCCCTGGCCGCGCGGATGGACACTTTGGCCGGACGGATCGACACTCTGTCCGAACGGACGGACACTCTGTCCGGACGGGTCGACACTCTGTCCGAACGGATTGACGCCCAGGGCGCTCGGCTTGATGCCCGGATTGACGCCCTGGCCGCCACAGTAGCCGATACACGCCGGGAACTGCTGGCGGCCATCGCCTACCACGAACACGATACCGACGGCACGGTGAGATTCAGGGTTCCGCCGGCTCCGTAGTTGGGACGGCGATACGTACAATTGGGCAACGCTATTGGCAAAATCGGGAAATGGCCCGGTTCAGGAGATTGTTTTGACCACCGCAGAGCAGACCGAAATCATTCTTTACACGCACCCGGACTGTCCCTTTTCGGCGCAGGCGAAGATGCACTACCGGCGGCAGCGCGTGGCCTACACGGAGATTGACGTATCCAAGCAGCCGGACCAGATACCGGCGCTGCTGGAGCTGTCGGGCGGCGAGCGGATAACGCCGATAATCGTGGAGAACGGCGCGGTTACGATTGGTTTTGAAGGCGGGTTTTGAGATTTTTAGGCGCCGGGCCGTGGGCCCGGTTGAGAGTACTCCCTCACCCTGACCCTCTCCCGCGAGGGGAGAGGAAAATTGATGACAGAAAGGCCTTGCGTTACTGGAACGCCCGTGCTATTATCGCCGCCAACAAAATACAGCGCGGAACAAGCGTGCGAGGTTAAAGATGGCAATCAACCCGGAAACCCTGAACCTGGACAAAGACAAACTGGCCGCCCTGGAAATCGCGCTGGGCCGCATTGAGAAAGACCACGGCAAGGGCGCGGTGATGCGGGGCGACGAGCAGGTGGCGCACCTGATAACCAACGTCATTCCCACCGGGTCGTTGTCGCTGGACCTGGCGTTGGGCGTAGGCGGCCTGCCCCGGGGCCGGGTGACGGAAATCTACGGCGGCGAGTCGGCGGGCAAATCGACGCTGGCGATCCACATTATGACCGAGACCCAGAAGCAGGGCGGGCTGGCGGCCTACATTGACGCCGAGCACGCGCTGGACCCGCAATACGCCGCCAACTGCGGGCTTGACCTGGATAACCTGCTGATTGCCCAGCCGGACTCGGCGGAGCAGGCGCTGGACATCACCGAGAAGCTGGTGAGCAGCGGCGCGGTTGACTCGGTGGTAATTGACAGCGTGGCCGCGCTGGTTCCCCAGGCGGAAATTGAAGGCGACATGGGAGACATCCACGTGGGGATGCAGGCGCGGCTGATGTCGCAGGCGCTGCGCAAGCTGACGGCGACCATCAACCGCTCGCGGACGGCAGTGGTGTTCATCAACCAGATCCGGGAGAAAATCGGCATCAGCTACGGCAGTCCGGAGGTAACGCCGGGCGGGCGGGCGCTGAAGTTCTACAGCTCGGTGCGGATTGACCTGCGGCGGAGCGAATCGCTGAAGCAGGGTTCGGAAATCATCGGCAACCGGGTGCGGGCGCGCATCGTGAAGAACAAGGTGGCGGCGCCGTTTCGGGTGGCCGAGTTTGACATCATGTTCAACCAGGGCATCAGCAAGATGGGGGACCTGCTGGACATCGGCGTGAACCAGGGCATCATCAAGAAAGCGGGTTCGTTCTACTCCTACGGTGACACCCGCCTGGGGCAGGGGCGAGAGAACTCCAAGATGTTCCTGAGCGAGAACCCCGAAATGGCCAATGCCATCGAAGCACTGATTCGCGGGGAAGACGAGCCGGAGGAAACGCTGGCGGACGACCTGGTCAACGGCTATGGGATGGCGTCGGCCAACGGCGGGACGCCGCACATTGCCGGCGCTGGCGGGGTGAGCCTGAACTGATGGAAGCATCTGAGTCCGATGACTATGCGCGGGCGCTACAGGTAGCTCTGCGCTACGTCAGCTTCCGGCAGCGGTCGGTTACGGAAGTACGGCGACGGGTTGGGAAGGAGTTTTCCCAGCCCGTCGTTGAGCAAGTGCTGACATCGCTGAATCGTTACGGCTACCTGGATGACGAGGATTTCGCCCGGCGGTGGCGGGACAGCCGGGAGCGTCGCAAGCCCAGGGGCGCCTTTGCGTTGCGGCGGGAGCTGCGGGCCAAGGGCGTGGCGAACAGCATCATTGACGAGACGCTGGAAGGGCTGGACGAAGCCGATGGCGCGTACCGGGCTGGCGAGCGGCGGGCGCGGCGGTGGCTGGAACGGGGCGACATGCCCTACGGGACGTTCCGTCGCAAGATGTGGGACTACCTGCGGCGACGGGGCTTTGCCAGCGGGGTGGCGCGGGATACGATTGCGAGACTGTGGGCTGAGCATGAGGCAAGGGAATGACGGGTATTGCGGTAGCCGTGAATTGTCAGAATCAGGGTGCACAGGATCAGCGGACGTTGGGGATTGGGCGGTTATAGGCGGACGCGGGCGATGGCGATGAGCACGCCGCCGACGGTAGCGAGAATGCCCCAGAGGCCCGGTGAGGGAAAACCCAAGAGGTAGAGGGGCACGATTACGGAGACGACCACGGTGCTGCCGGCGATGTACATCAAGCCGCGGCTGCGCTTGAGGTTGACGACACGACTGATAACCTCGCCGGCGACGTAACCGACGCCCAGGGGCATTATGACGAAGGCCAGGCCGCCGAGGAACAGGGCGAGCAGGACGGTGAGGACGATGCCCCCGACGGCGACGACGGCGGCGACCACAGCGGCGCGGGCGTAGTTGGAAGGTTGAACGTCGAAGGTGGGCAGGGGCTGAGCGCGTCCACATTCCCGGCAGCGGATACCGACGGGAACCTGCACCAGGCACTGGGTGCAGATGGGACGCCGGCACTGGCTGCACGACAGGCCGGTGGGGACCTCCGGGTGCCAGTAGCAGGTGAAGGGTTGAGGGTCGGAGGGCGAACTTGCCATCAGAAGTCCCGGGGGCGGTCGCCGACGCGGGAGAGCCACTGCCGGCGGTCGGCGATGTCGCGGTCGCGGAGCAGGCGGTTGAGCATCACCGAACGACGGGGCAGGTCGGCCGGCAGGGGGCCGCCGTTGGACAGCAGGCGCTTGAGCAGGATGAGCGCCACGCCGGCGGCGGCATAGACGGCGTATTGCTGAGGCGAGCCGACCAGGAGCAACTGGCCGGGCCAGGCCAGGCAGACCAGAGGCAACAGAAGCATGACCGCCAACAAGGACTCGGCGGAGCGACGGGTGGCGAACCAGGTGAGCAGGTAGGTGAGCAGGGCGGCGAGGAACAGCGGCGGCGAGATGCCGGTCAATCCGCCGGCCCAGACGCCGACGCTGCGGCCTCCGGTGAAACGCAGGAACGGCGACCAGGCGTTGCCGGCCAGGGTGAACAAGGGGGTGAGCATCAATAGCCAGGGATGTTCGCTGAGGGCCGGCAGATAGTGGCCCAGGACGTAGTAGCCGAGGAGGATGGGAGCGGCGCCGCGGGTGAGGTCGATGGCGATGATGGCGGGGAACCAGCGTTTGCCCAGCTGGCTGGCGAGGTTGCTGCCGCCGACGTTGCCGCTGCCGTGGCGTCGGAGGTCGATGCCGCCGAATGCGCGGGCGAGCAGGTAGGATATGGGCGTTGCGCCGATGAGGTAGGCGGCGGCCCAGAGGGGGATGATGGTGAAGAGCGCGGCGGGCATAGCGTTGCCGCTTCAGCGGGGGGGTTAGCGGGCGGCGTCGAGTTGGCGGGCGGTGGCTTCCAGGCGTTCTACGGATTCCCGGGGCGGGCCGTTGGTGCCGGGGAGGGGTTCGCGGGAGTTGCCGCTGTGGTGGTAGTCGCTGCCGCCGCAGGGGATGAGGTCGTAGGCGCGGGCGACATCGGCGAGCCAATCGACGGTTTGCTGGTCGTACATGGCGTAGTGGACTTCCATGCCGTGGAGGCCGGCAGCCTTGAGCTCCTCGACGGTCTGGATGAGGGACTGCTCGGGTTCGGGTTCGCCGCCGCGCCGCTCGAACCAGGGGTGGGCGAAGACGGCCACGCCTCCGATATCGTTGAGCATCTTGACGGCATCGATGGGGGTGAGCTTGGCGCGTTCGACGTAAGCCTTGCCGTTGCGTCCCAGGTATTCTTCGAAGGCCTGGGCGGGTTCGGAGAAGTAGCCGGCTTCGACCAGGGCGCGGGCGACGTGGGGACGGCCGACGGAGGCGTCGCCGGCGATTTCCCGGACCCGCTCCCATTCGATGTGCAGGCCGTATTCGGCGAGCTTGCGGACCATGCCTTCGCCGCGCTCGAGGCGGCCCTGGCGGAAGACGGACAGGGTTTCCTGAAAGTCGGGGTCGCCGGTGTCCATGAAGTAGCCGAGCATGTGGACCTCGCCGCCGGGAACATCGCAGCTGAGTTCGATGGAGGGGACCAGGCGCATACCGGGGATTTTGTTGACGGCGCGCTGGGCTTCGGCCAGGCCGTCGGTGGTGTCGTGGTCGCTGACGGCCAGGGTGCGGATGCCCTTGGCGGCGGTCATTTGCACCAGTTCGGTGGGGGTGAGACGACCGTCGGAGGCGGTGGTATGGGTATGGAGATCAACGGTGATGGACATGGGGCTCCGAGGTTTTACGTGGATATAGGGGTTATGCGAGGGAGCGGTCGATGCGGACGATTTCGGTGGCGTGGCCGGTTTGGGGGTCGATTTGGATGAGGACGGAGTTGAGGATGCAGGGGCCATCGGCCGGGGAGAGGCGCTGGGGGATGCCGGTGCGGAAACGTTCGAGGACGGGGGCGGTTTCGGTGCCGATTACGGAGTCCTGGGGGCCGGTCATGCCGAGGTCGCTGACGTAGGCAGTACTGGCGGAGAGCAGGCGGGCGTCGGCGGTGGCGACGTGGGTGTGGGTGCCGACGACGGCGCTGACGCGTCCGTCGAGATACCAGCCGAGGCTCTGCTTTTCGGAGGTGGCTTCGGCGTGGAAATCGACGAGCACGACGGGGGGCGGGTGGCCCAATTGGGATTCGGCTTCGGCGAGGCGTTTATCGGCTTCGCGGAAAGGGCAGTCGATGGTGGCGGGCATGAAGGTGCGGCCCTGGAGGTTGAGCACCATGACGTCGCCGTGCATGAGCCAGCCGCGTCCGGGGGCGCCGTAGTAGTTGGCGGGCCGGAGCAGGGGGAATTCGTCCATGTGGGGGATGATGTCTTTCTTATCCCAGATGTGATTGCCGGAGGTCATAACGTCAACGCCGGCGTCGAGGAGGTTGCGGGCGGTTTTGGGGGTGAGGCCGAAGCCGCCGGCGGTGTTTTCGGCGTTGGCGATGACGAGGTCGATGTGGAGTTCGCGGCGGAGAGCCGGCAGGAGCCGGGCCAGGGTTTGCCGACCCGGCTTGCCGATGATGTCGCCAATCATCAGGACGCGCATATTATTTGGCGATGCTTTCCTCGCGGGTTTCGCGGATGACGGTAACCTTGATCTGGCCGGGGTACTGGAGTTCCTTGGAAACCTTGCCGGCGATGTCGCGGGCGAGGGTGGCGCAGGCCACGTCGTCCACGTCATTGGGGCTGACCATGACGCGGACTTCGCGTCCGGCCTGGATGGCGAAGGCGCGCTGTACGCCGTCGAAGCTGTAGGCGGTTTCCTCCAGTTCGCGCAGGCGGCGGGTGTACTGTTCCATGGATTCGCGTCGGGCGCCGGGGCGAGCGGCGCTGATGCCGTCGGCGGCGGCGACGAGGAAGGACTCGATGCTGGAGTGGTCGTCGTCGTGGTGTTCCAGGACGCAGTTGGTGATGAGGGAGTGGACGCCGTTGCGAGTGGTGAGGTCGTAGCCGATTTCGGCGTGGGGGCCCTTGATCTCGTGGGTCAGAGCCTTGCCGATATCGTGGAGCAGGCCGCCGGTGGTGGCGATCTGGACGTCGGCGCCGACTTCGGAGGCGAGCATACCGGCGAGGAGACCGACCTCGATGGAGTGGGTGAGGACGTTTTCGCCGTAGCTGAAGCGGTATTTGAGGCGGCCCAGGAGTCGAATCAGTTCGGGGTCGAGGCCGCTGACGCCGACTTCGAAGGTAGCTTCTTCGCCGGCGCGCCAGATGATTTCGTCGATATCGCGAGTGGCGCGGTTGACACTCTCTTCGATGCGAGCGGGTTGGATGCGTCCGTCCTTGACCAGTTGGGTCAGGGCGAGTTTGGCGATTTCCCGGCGAACCGGGTCAAAGCAGGAAATGGTAACGATGCCGGGCGTATCGTCAACGACGATTTCGACGCCGGTGCTGGCTTCGAGAGCCCTGATGTTACGTCCTTCGCGGCCGATGAGACGACCTTTCATCTCATCGTTGGGCAGGGAAACAACAGAAGTGGTGCTTTCCGAGACTACGTCGGTAGCGAGACGATTGATAGCGAGGGTAAGGATGCGACGGGCGTTTTCATCGGCCCGGGTTTGGTGTTCCTTTTCCAGCTCGTAGTAGCGGCGGGACAGTTCGTGGGTAGCCTCCTCTTCGCCCCGTTTGAGGACGATAGAGCGGGCCTCATCGGTGGTGAGGGAAGCGATACGTTCCAGCTCATGGGTGTGCTGATGTTTGATTTCATCGGCCTGCTGGAGGGCGGATTTGGCGTCGGACTCGCGCCGGACCAAGTCTGCTTCCAGGGTTTCCAATGATTCGGATTTGTGGTCGAGTTGTTCTTCCCGCTGGATGTAGCGGCGCTCCATGCGGTTGAGTTCGCGACGTTGATCTTTGATTTCCTGGTCACCGGCCTCGCGGATTTTGATAGCCTCTTCCTGCGCTTGGAGCAGGATAGTGCGCTTTTCCTCCTCGGCCTGGGTGATGGTGTCGGCAGCCTCCTCTCGGCTGCGCTGCAGTTTATTGCCGTCTTTTTTGGTAGATAGCAGCAGCCAAACCACCGCTGCTATGCCTGTTGCAAACCCTGCGACCGCCAGGACGGACAGTATGATGGTTGTCATGGAACCTCCTGAGTCCGTCCGGGCAATGCCCGGGATGTTTTGCCCTGCGTTAATCCTAGTGTCGGGGCCGGGTAAAGTCAAGGAAGGGGCCGGCCGGGTCAGGGGCCGCGGATTCCAGGGAGGTGGGTGTAGGGGGTTACTGAATCCGGCGGGTTGTAGTGTTGCCAGTTCCGGTTGTTCCAGTGGATGCGGTTGATGTCCACCGGGTTCTCCGGGTGTTCGGCGTTCCAGCGGACCAGGTACTCAGCGTAGCGGGCGTGGAAGTCTTCGACCCGGTCGGCCTCGGTGATGTAGTACTGGGCGGCGATGCCCTTGCGGGACTCTCTTTCCCGCTGCTCGGCGTCCAGCTCGTTGCCCTGGCAATCATGGAGGCGGTCTTCGCAGACGCAGGGGTAGGGATAGCTCTGGTAGTACACCCGGCCGTGGAGGCTGAATTCGATGTCGTCGGTGCGGCGGCGCTGGGCTTCCAGCTCCTCCGGGGTGGGTTCGGGTTCGGCGGCGGCCAGGGCGTCTTCGTCGTCGGGGGTGTAGTCGAAGCCGCGTTGGAGGAGTTCCTTGGCGGCGGAGAGGCGGTGGCAGGGTTTGAAGTCGGGGAAGCGTCCCTCCATGGCGTCGATGAGGAAGCGGACGGCGACCCGGCCGTCGTCGGTTTCCTCCCGGACGATGCGGGCCAGCTGGGCCCGGACCCGGTGGGCGGCGTCCTGGGACTCCCCCGCCTCCGCCCCTGGATTCCCGCCGGCGCGGGAATGACGGGATGCGGCGCGTTGGTCGGCCCGGGCCCGGTCAACTACGGCCTGGGCCTGGTCGAAGCCGAGTTTGACCAGCAGGCGGGCGGCGTCGATGCGGTGGCAGGGGAGGAAGTCCGGGAGTTGGCCCTCCATGGCGGAGAGCAGGAAGCGGACGATGCGGCGACCGTCCTGGGTTTCCTGGGCGATGATGTGGGCCAATGCGTACATATATTCTATTTTAGGGTGGGTAATAGCGGGTGTCAACGGGGAGGTATCATTGTCAGAATCAGGATTTTTCGGATTTCAGGATTGGCAGGATTGGGGGATTCCATAGGGCACTGGGGATGTAAGGACGTTGGCGGCGTATTGACCGGGGTTGCCGGATGCCGTTACCATCTAGGTAGCGGGCGGTTTGACGATAAATCACCCGACAACACAGTGGGGGTTGAGATGAGCTCGAGCTACATAGGCAAGGTTGACAAGGCACGGAAGTACGCTGAGGAACCGGACCGGGTGCACATCCAGACGATGGAAGCGACGTTTACCGGGAACCACAACACGTACCGGGTGAGGTATAGCGAGGGCGAATGGCGTTGCGAATGCGCGTTTTTCGCGACGCGAGGGGTGTGCAGCCACATAATGGCCTTGCAGCGAATGCTCGAGGAGATGCTGGCCGGTCAGGCGGCGCAGGAAAGGGCGGCGGTGTAGGAAGGAGTCGCCTAACCCTGGGATTGGTGGCGGCGGAAGACGAGGCAGGCGTTCTGGCCGCCGAAGCCGAAGGCGTTGGAAAGGACGGTGTCAACGGAGACGGAACGGGCCTGGTTGGGGACGTAGTCGAGGTCGCACTCCGGGTCGGGTTCCTCGTAGTTGACGGTGGGATGGATTTTGCCGTCCAAGATGGATTTGACGCAGGCCACGGCTTCCAGGGCGCCGGACGCGCCGAGGGAGTGGCCGATCATGCTCTTGGTGCTGCTCACGGGAATGCGGTAGGCGTCATCGCCGAAGAGGCGCTTGATGGCGACGGTTTCCACGGCGTCGTTGAGGGGGGTTGAAGTGCCGTGGGCGTTGATGTAGTGCACGTCGGAGGCGCTGAGTCCGGCGTCGGCGATGGCGTTGGCCATGGCGCGGGCGGCGCTGGCGCCGGATTCCTGGGGCTGAACCAGGTGGCCGGCGTCGGAGGTTGCGCCGAAGCCGGCGAGTTCGCAGAGGATGTTGGCGTTGCGGCGAATGGCGCGTTGGCGTTCTTCCAGGATGAGGACGCCGGCGCCTTCGGCGGGGACGAATCCGTCGCGATGGGCGTCGAAGGGTCGGCTGGCGCGTTGGGGGTCGTCGTTGCGGGCGCTGAGGGCGCGCATGACGGCGAATCCGGCCAGGCCGAGCTGGCTGATGCCGGCCTCGGTGCCGCCGGCCAGCATGACGTCGGCGACGCCGTGGCGGATGGCCTGGAGGGCCTCGCCGATGGCGTTGTTGGAAGCGGCGCAGGCGGTGGTGGCGGTTGAGTTGTAGCCGTGGGCGCCGACGTACTGGCTGACGTTGGCGGCGGCCATGTTGGGCAGGACCATGGGGAAGAAGAAGGGGGACATGCGCATACCGCCGCGGTCGGCCAGGATGCGGCAGTTTTCCTCCAGCGTGGGAAAGCCTCCGTTGCCGTTGCCGAGGAGGACGCCGACGCGGTAGGGGTCTTCATCGGCGATGTCGAGGTCGGCGTCGGCCACGGCCTGCAGGGCGGCGGCGACGGCCAGCTGGGAGAAGCGGGCCATGCGGCGGGCCTCCCGGGCCGGCAGGTAGTCGGCGGGGTTGAAATCATCGACTTCGCCGGCGATGCGACAGGGGTAATCGGTAGGGTCGCAGAGGGTCATGGGGCCGATGCCGGACTGCCCGGCCAGCAGGTTGGCCCAGAACTGGTCGGCGGTAAGGCCCAGGGGCGTGACGGCGCCCAGGCCGGTGACGACGACGCGGCGAGAGGGCGTGTGGTTGGACGACATAGGAAGATTTACCGAGACAAGCAGGATAAACGGGATGGTAAGGATTTTAGCATTGTAGAGCGCATTACGCCGGCGGCCTGAGGTCGGGAGGGAGCAGGTCGGGGTAGGTTTCGGGCGGGATGCCGAGGACGGCTTCGCGGGCTTCGGCGGCGACGAAGAGGGAGCCGGTTACCAGGGTGAGGTCGGTGGCGTCGGCGTTGGCGACGGCGGCGTCGATGGCGGGGCCGACGGAGTTGACGGCGGCCAGGAGGTTGCGATCAAAGCCGTGGGCGAGGAACTGGTCAACAATCTCCGGCGGGCGCATGGAGCGGGGATGACGGGAGCGGGTGGCAATGACGCGGTGGGCGCGGGCCGCGAGGAGCTCAACCATCGCGGCGACACGCTTGTCCCGGGAGAAACCGGCGACGACGGTGAGACGGCGGTGGGGCAGGCTGTCTTGCAGGGTGTTCAGCACGGTGGCGACGGAGTGGTCGTTGTGGGCGCCGTCGGCGACGATGACGGGGGTCTGGCTGAGGACTTCCAGGCGGGCGGGCCACTGCACAGTGGACAGGCCGGCGACGATGGCGTCGTGGGGGATGGCGTGGCCGGCGGCGGCGAAGGTCTCGACGGCGGTTACGGCTACGGCGGCGTTGGCGCATTGGAAATCGCCGAGGAGGGGGAGGCTGACCCGGTAGGTGTCATGAGGGGTTTGGAGGGTCAGGTCCTGGCCGGCGGGGGATACTCCGTTGATGCGCCAGGACGCAACATCGGCGACGGGAACCAGAGGGGCGGATTGGGCGGAGGCGGCGGATTGGATGGCGGCCATGGCGTCGGGGAACTGGGGAGCGACGATTACGGGGACGGCGGGCTTGATGATGCCGGCCTTGTCGGCGGCGATTTCGCTGATGGTGTCGCCGAGGATGGCGGTGTGGTCGAGGCTGACCGGGGTGATGACGCTGACTTCGGGGGTGACGACGTTGGTGGCGTCGAGGCGTCCGCCCAGGCCGACTTCGATGACGCTGAAATCGGTGTGGTCTTGGGCGAAGCACTGGAAGGCCATGGCGGTGAGGTATTCGAAGAGGGTGGCCGGGCCGGCGTCGGGATCGGCGGCGTTGGCGAGGTGATGGGGCCAGATTGTGGCGGTCAACTGGGCGAAGCGGCTGGGGGATACCGGGTTGCCATCCAGTCGGATGCGTTCGCAGAAGGAATGGAGGTGGGGGGAGGAGTAGAAGCCGGTGGAGTGTCCGGCGGCGCGGAGGATGGACTCGATCATGGCGGCGGTGCTGCCCTTGCCCTTGGTGCCGGCGACGTGGACGATGCCGGGCCGGCGGTGAGGGTCGCCCAGGCGGGTCAGCAGGTGTTCCACGCTGCGCAGGTCGTAGATGCGCTTCTGGCGGGGCAGCGCCGGGACGCTGCGTTCGTGGTCCACCAGGGACAGCAGCCGGGCGATGGCGTCCTGGTATTGCATGGTGGTAGGAATGGGCCGGCATCCCGCCGGCGCGGGCATGACGACGGGAAGGTCAGCCCAGGCCGAGGTTGAAGCGGAGGGCCTGGCCGAAGGTCATCGCCTTGACGTGATCGATATTGCCGGCCAGGGGACGGGGACGGAAGCCGAAGGCATCGACCACGGAATGGGGCTGGGCCACGTTGCGGAGGGTGATGAGCTGGAGCATGGCCCGGTTGATGGGCGGGTGAGGCGTCAGCAATTCCATGAGGGCTATGGGGAGTCCGAGAGTCCACACCGGAACGTTGAGGCGGAGGCGGCGGCAGCCCAAGGTGTCGGCGACGATGCCGATAATCTCGTTGTAGGAGAGCTGGTCGGGGCCGCCGATGTCCACGGTCAGGTTGCCGCGCAGATTGCCGCCGAGGGACGCGACCACGCAGCGAGCGACGTCGTCCACGTGGATGGGCTGCAGGCGGTTGTTGCCGGAGCCGATGATGGGCGTGACGGGCAGCGAGCGGATCAGGGCGGCCACGGCGGTGGTAAATTCGTCGTGGGGGCCGAAGATGAGGGACGGGCGGATGATGGCGTGAGGGAGGCCGCTGTTGACGACTTCCTGCTCGCCGAGCCACTTGGAGTGGAGATAGCGGAGGCGGGGGACGTTGGCGGCTCCGACTGCGCTGAGGTGGATGAAGCGACGGACGGAGCCGGCGGCTTTGGCTGCGGCGACCACGTTGGCCGTGCCCTGGCGGTTGATAGCGTCGAATTGGCGGGGGCCGCCCCGGATGACGGCCACCAGGTGGATGACCTGGGAGATGTCGCGGCAGGCTTCGGCGATGGCGTCGGGGTTGCCGACATCGCCATAGCATACGTCGGTGGGCGGCGTGGCGAAGACGCTTTCGCTACCGGGTCGGCGCACCATGACGCGTACTTCATGGTCGGTATCCAACAGGCGTTGAACCACCTGTCGGCCAACAAATCCGGTGGCGCCGGTGACGAGAACGGTCATGGGGATGCTCGGAATAGCGCTGGGGAAAGTGCGCTGGACGGTAGTATGTTTGGAGTATAACACCGAATCAGAGATGCCCTGGGGAACCAGGTTGAGAAAATTGCTAAACCAGCCGAGGCTGATGTACTCTGTATATTGAGGTCAAGGTCATGAGCACTAGTATGAGCGCGGGCGAACGAGCGCGGTTTCTCCAAGCGCTGAGAGAGGACAGCGAGTTCCGCAATGCAGTGCGGGGCGAACTGCTGAGCAAGGAACTGCTGGAGTTGCCGGAACGCTTCGCCGAGTTTGCCGGCTATGTGAACACGTTCATCGGAGAGCAGCAGGCTTTTAATGACGAGCAGCGGGCGTTCAACGCGCGCACCGACGCCAACTTCGAGGAGCTGCGGACACTCTACAGGCGGGCGGACGCCAACATCGGCATCCTGAAGGGCAACGCGGCCCGGCGGCTCCTGAGGGTGCACCACGATACGATACTGGACATCTTTGAGCTGGATTTTGTGCGGACGCTGCAGCGCGATGACCTGACCGGCATGATGCGTAACTCGGGTGTGGCCAGGACGATAGAGTTCGGTCAGCGGCGCAGCTTTTACGCCGCGGACCTGGTGCTGGAATGCACTGATGCCGATGGGAACATCCACTACGTGGCCGCTGAGGCGTCATTCACCGCGGATCGACGGGACACGGATCGGGCGCTACGCAACGCTGAGTTCCTGACCAGATTCACGGGACAGCCGGCGCATCCGATGGTAGCCAGCGTATCCAATGACCACGCCGTTCAGGAACTGGTGGACCAGGGCGCCATCCGTTGGTTGCAACTGGACGAGCGGGAAATCGAGGCTGACTAAAGGGAAGCAGTCACATGACTACCGCATCGGAAGCTGGCCAGGGGCTGCATTTCGGGGCCAGCATGGCGTTGCCGGCCGACCGGACGGCGGAGCAGGCCCGGTTGATGGAAGAGCTGGGCTTTGAGTACATGGGCGCCGGGGAACACTTCATGCGAGGCCGTCCGCCGGGGCCGACCCACGCGGCGCTGCCGCTGCTGGCGGTGGCCGCCGGGGCAACGGAACGGATACGGCTGGTTACCTCGGTTGCGCTGGCGCCCTTTTACCATCCGCTGATGCTGGCGCGGATGACGGCCACGTTGGACATCGCATCGGGCGGGCGGCTGACGCTGGGGGTGGGCGTAGGGGGCGAGTTTCCCATGGAGTACGAAAATTCCGGCATCGACATCCGGCGCCGGGGACGGCGGACGGACGAATGCCTGGACGGGCTGCGTCGGCTGTGGACGGAGGACAGCGTGTCGATGCGGGGTCGGCACTACACGCTGGACGAGGCGGCGATAAATCCCAAGCCGACGCAGCAGCCGCATCCGCCGGTGTGGGTGGCTGGCCGGAGGGATGCGGCCATGCGCCGGGCCGTGCGTTACGGGGACGGCTGGCTGCCGTATTTTTACAGTCCGGAGCGTTACCGGGACAGCATGACGAAAATCGGCGAGTTTGCCGCTGAAGAGGGGCGGGACCTGGCCGGTTTTCAGTGGGCCTTCTTCCCGTACATCACGCTGGCGGCGACGGAGGAACAGGCGGCACGGACGGCGGCGGAATCGCTGGGCAACCAGTATCTGTACGGCGGCGAGTTCATCAACATCGTGAGGAGGTACTGCCTGCTGGGAACGCCGCGGATGTGCATTGAGCGGTTGCAGGAGTACATTGACGCGGGAGCGCGGTACATCGTGTTCAGCATTGCGGCGCCCCGGGAGGACCGGCGGCGGCACCTGGAAGTGATTGCCAAGGACATCGTGCCGCATTTTCGGGGGCGGTAATTGGGATGCTGACTGCGTTCAGATACCCGCGGGAAGCCATCGATGAGTTAGTCGGAGCGCCGATGATGTTGTCCGCGTTATTGCGCGCAAGCGCGTGGAACAACACATAGTAGGCGGTACTCACGGCGCGGTGAAAAGTCTCGCGCGAGGCGGGCGCAAGATGTGCCGCACGGTCAAGGGTATCGCGCACCGAGTAAATCAGCTCCCACGGGTCCAAGGGTATCGGAGGTTGGAAGGGAGCAACGGGTTGCTGCGTGGTCATGCAGCACTGTCGTCTCGATCTATGTAGGCGACTGCGGGTTTGTCGAAGATGTGCTGGGCAATGAGCATCTCACGGAGTTGGATGTCTAACTCAACGATGGCCTCGTCGTCGAGGGGAGGATGGTCTGGTTCCAGGTACACGGTCATATAGTTCACATCCCGGTTGTTTCGTTGCAAGGAGGTACTTTCGATATGGCTGATGCGAAACCCCGCTCCGAAGGCTTGGGGCAGGTTTTTCTGAATTAGCTCTACCGTTGCTTGGAGAGCGCGGTTCGTTTTAGGCATCGTTACTCTCCGCTGTCGGTGATGTGGACGCATATTTGGTATGGTCAGCGTAAACGACGTTTTACGTGTAAGTCAATGCAGGTCGGTCATATACTCTCGGCCATTGATAACAGCAGGATTGATTGACACCATGCACAGGGGGGCATACCATGGTTGGGTGGTCGTGCTACACGGGGAGCTGGCGGTGCCCTGAACCCGCAATCCGCCACAGCGGGGTGGAATTCCTCTCTTCGGCAAGGCGCAAGGGCCAATGTCCCAGGGAATGGCGCTGACGGCCGGGTCCCACGCGGCGCAGGCTCGTGAACCCCGCCAGGGCTTGACGGCAGCAACGGTAAGCGATGTCCCGCGGGCGCCGTGGGAGCGCCTGGCCTGAGTCAATCCCGACGATACGCCCCCAGGCTGCAGCCAACGGGAGGTGCTCGGCCACTTTTTGTTTGTATGCCCCTCACCTCCGTATCAAGTACGGGGTTAGTTCTGACTCTCTTCCGTAAAGGAGAGAGGGATTTTCCAATCCTTTGCCACCGAATGTTACATGGTTGACGCCGCAATCGCCGCTACTGGAAGGCACCGGCCGCGCAAGTCGTTGGGGCAGCACTTTCTGACCGACCCGCGGATTGCCAACCGCATCGTGGCCGCCGCCGAGCCGGGCGCCGGAGACACGGTGGTGGAAATCGGGCCGGGCACGGGTATGCTGACGCGGCGGCTGGTGGCGCAGGCCGGCGGAGTCGTTGCCGTGGAGTTGGACCAACGGCTGGCGTCGGAGCTGCCGGGGCGGCTGGACTATCCGGACAATCTGACGGTGCACCAGGGCGACGCGCGGCACGTGACGGTCGCTGACCTGCCCGGCGTGGTGGAGGAGTACAAGGTGGTGGCCAATCTGCCGTACTATGCGGCGGCGCCGATTGTGCGGCGGCTGCTGGAATCGGAGCGCCCGCCATCGCTGCTGGTGGTGATGGTGCAGCGGGAAGTGGCCGAGGCGATGACGGCGAAGCCGGGGGCGATGACGCTGCTGTCGGTGGCGACGCAGTTTTACGCGGAGGCGTCGGTGGTGGTCCAGGCGCCGCCGCGGGCGTTCCGTCCTCCGCCCAAGGTGTCGTCCACGGTGGTGAAGCTGGCGGTGCGGGCTGCGCCGGCAACGGGGGTTGGGGACCGGGACCGGTTTTTTGCGCTGGTGCGGGCGGGGTTCGCCGCGCCGCGTAAGCAGCTGCGCAACTCGCTGATGCAGGGAACGGGGGCCGGCGGCGACGTGGTCAGCGGGGCGCTGGCCGGCGCCGGGATTGACGGGCAGCGGCGTCCGGCGACGCTGACTATCGGGGAATGGGGAATGCTGGATGGCGTTTGGCCGGACGGGGCGCCGCGGCAGAGAGCGCAATGATGCCGCCCGGCGTGTTGCGTATCCCGGCCTACGCCAAGATCAACCTGTCGCTGGAGGTAATCGGGCGGCGGGATGATGGGTACCATGAGATTGCGACCATTCTGCAGACGGTTGACCTGGCCGACACGGTAACGCTGGAGCTGGGCGACGGCCTGACGGTGGAGTGCGACGACGCGAGCCTGTCGGGAGAGGACAACATCGTTTGGCAGGCCGCCGTAGCGCTGGCGAATCGCGGGGGGATTGCGCCGAAGGTGCACATCGGGATTGAGAAGCGCATTCCGGTGGCGGCCGGGCTGGGTGGGGGATCGGCGGATGCGGCGGCGACGCTGGTAGGGTTGAACCAGCTGTGGGGGTTTAATTTGCCGGAGGCGGACCTGGCGTCGGTGGCGGCGAGGCTGGGTTCGGACGTGCCCTTTCTGCTCAACGGCGGGGCCGCGCTGGCTACGGGCCGGGGGGAGCTGGTGCAGTCTCTATCCGCCACCGACGGGCTGCCGGCGCTGCTGGTTGTTCCGGCGCATACGATTGAGGGCAAGACGCCGACGCTGTACCGGGCGTTGGACTCGTCGGACTTCAGCGACGGAGGGGAGACGCACCGGCTGGCGGGCAGCGTGGCCGGGGGGAGGCTGACGTCCGGCGATTGCCGCAACGCCTTTGCCCGGGCGGCGGTGGCAATCTTTCCGGGGCTGGCTGACGTATGGGAAAAGACGGGGGCGATCACGCGGCATCCGCCGCAGCTGTCGGGGGCCGGGCCGGCAATCTTCTGCATCCCGTCGGACGAAGGAGAGCGGAACACGGTTGCCGATGCCTTGCAGGATACCGGGGCAAGGGCGTACCTTGTGCGGACGATTAATCCGGCTCCGGTCGTATAATATTCCCGGGCAATACTCGAGACTCAACACTACTCTTCAGGAACTCGACGTTCATGGACATTCTTGCCGTAATCAGCATACCTTTTGACCCTGACATCATCCGGACGGCCGGGTTCATTCTGTCGTGGCACGGCTTTTTGACGTTCGTGGCCGTGGCGGTGGCGGTGTATTTGACCTGGCGTTGGGGCCGGAAGGATGGGCTGGACGGCGACGCCATCCTGTCGGTGTCCACCTGGTGCATCATCGGGGGCATCATCGGGGCGCGGCTGCTACACGTGATTGACTTCTGGGACGACATTTACCAGTACGAGCCAGAGAAGATTCTGTACTTCTGGGGCGGTGGCATCGCGATCCTGGGGGCCTACCTGGGCGGGTTCGCCGGGGGCGCGTCGTATATCCTGATGCGCAACGCGGCGTGGCTGCACCGGCTGTGCGACAACGGAGCGCTGCGCTGGACGGGGATGCACCGTCCGTTTCCGCAGATACCGTCGGTGGCGCATTTGGCGGACATCGCGGCGCCGGCCCTGCTGATCGCGTTGGCCATCGGGCGCATCGGGGACGTAATCAACGGGGAACACTGGTCGAGCTTCACCGACTTGCCCTGGGGCTGGGTTTATACGGATCCGGACAGTTTCGGGTACGGGCGGCCGGCGTCGCATCCGGCGGTGGCCTACGAGATGATCTTCTGCCTGCTTTTGGCGGGGGCGCTCTGGCTGATGCGAGACCGGATACGCCCGCGGGGGATGCTGTTTGCGCTGTTTTTCGCCGGCTATTCGGCGGGTCGCTTTTTCATCTCGTTCGTGCGGGAGGAGCAGAACACGTACGTATTCGGGCTGAACGAGGCGCAGCTGGTGTCGCTGGCGATAATGCTGGTGACGGTGCCGCTGTTGATCTACCGGGCGCGGCTGGTGCGGCCGGAGCAGCGGGGTGATGGGAACGATCCTTCGACAGGCTCAGGATGAGCGGGGGCTCGGGATGAGCGGGGTGGGGCGGTTAGGCGGGGGCCAGGGCGCGGTTGAAGATGGGGGCGAGGTCGATGGAGACGCCGGGCATGGTCTCAGAAGTCAGGGTGTCGGTGGAGGTGAGGACGGCAGAGGGGGTTGAGGGGTCGCCGGCATAGATTGACAGGGTACGGGCGTCCAAGTCCACAACCCAAACTTCCGTAACACCAACGTTAAGGTAGACCGGCATCTTCTCGTTGAGGTCGCGGCGGCGGGTGGAATCGGAGAGAATTTCGAGGACGACGTCGGGAGCGCCGGTGATGCCGTGGCCATCATAGATTTGGCGCCGCTCATTGGATACAAACAGCACATCGGGTTGGTAAGTATTAAATTCGTCAATGGCCACGTCGTAGGGAGCAATACGTAGGTCACCAATGCCCAGAGCGTCAGCCTGGAGGGTAAGCGCGATGTAGAAGCGGCCGGCAAAAACCTGATGCGGGTCGTGAGGGGCAGCCATTTCGACCAAGCCTCCGTTGATGAGCTGAAAGCGTGGGCCTGGGGGAACCGGGGGGGTCATGGCCATGTAATCGGCGTTGGTGAGCTTGCCGCGGGGTTTGGGCTGGGCCGAAGATGTTTGAGGCTGCGTCATTGTAGTTGCCTCCCGGTTGGAGCTTGCCGTTGCGACATTATACCGCCGGGCGGAGGTCTTCGATACGGAGGTAGGTGCGACGCTCGCCGCGGTAGCTGTCTTCGGCCAGCTGGAATACCAGGTCAACGGTATCGTAGCCGGGCCAGTTGCCGGGGTGGTTCCAGCGCAGAGCGTCAACGGTGCGTCCGCCGCTGCTGACGTGCAGCTTGAGGTGCTGGCGCTGGGCCCCGACAAAGCCGGCGTTGAGCACGCGGACGCGGCGGGTGAGGTACATCGGGGTGGGATTGTCTTTGCCGAAGGGTTCGAGGCGGGCGCAGAGGCGGGCGAGTTCCGGGTTCAAGAGTTCGTCGAGCGAACCTTCGGCGTGGATTTGCAGGGTTGGCTGCGGCTCGAAGAGGCCCAGTTCGGCTTTGGCGATGTCGGTGAGGCGTTGGGACACCTGGACGAAGAGGTCGTTGCGGACGGTGAAGCCTGCGGCGGCGTGGTGTCCGCCGTAGCGCACCAGCAGGTCGCGGCATTGGGATATGGCGGCGATGAGGTTGAAGTCGCCGGCGCTGCGGGCGCTGGCGACGAGGTGGTCGGCGTCGGCTACGGCGAGGGCGATAGCCGGGCGGTTGAAGGTTTCGGCCAGGCGGCCGGCGATGAGGCCGTTGATTCCGGGCGTGTAGGCGTCATCATGGGTGATGATGATTGCGGGCACCTGTCCAGCGTCAAGGATGCGGTTGATGGCGATTTCGCTGGCGTGGGCGGTCAGGTCCCGGCGGCGGGTGTTGAATTGCTCGAGCTGGTCGGCCAGGCGGTCGGCTTCCTGGGAGTCGTGAGTGAGCAGGAGGTCAAGGGAGGTTTCGGGGTGTTCCATGCGGCCGGAGGCGTTGAGTCGGGGCGCGATGCGGAACCCGACGTCTTCGGCACTGATGGGGCGGCCATCCAGGCTGACGCGGCGGAGCAGGGCGCGCAGGCCGGGACGGTGGGTGTCGGACAGATTGGCGAGGCCCTGCTGGACCAGGTAGCGGTTCTCGTCGCGCAGGGGGACCAAATCGGCGATGGTGCCCAGGGCGGCCAACTCGAGGAGGGAAGGGTCGGCGGGCTGGCCGAGGGAGTCGAGCAAGGCGGTTGCCAGCTTGTAGGCGATGCCGGCGCCGCAGAGCTCGGGGAAGGGGTAGGCATTGCCGGGCATCCGGGGGTTCACGATGGCGATGGCGTCGGGGGAATCCGGCGGCGGCGTGTGGTGGTCGGTGATGATGACATCGGCGCCGGAACGTTGGGCGTGGGCGACCTCGTCGGCGTTGCTGATGCCGCAATCGACGGTGAGGATGAGGGTTGCGCCCCGTTCCACCAGGCGGCTTACGGCTTGCGGGGTCATGCCGTGGCCTTCGGCGACCGGGTGAGGCAGGTAGGGAATGACGCGGGCGCCGAGGCGGGTGAGGGTTTCGGTGAGGATGGCGGTGCCGGAGATGCCATCAACGTCGAAGTCGCCGAAGACGGCGACGGTTTCGCCGTTACGGACGGCGGCGGCCAGCCGGGGCAGGGCGTCGGCGACGCCGGCCAGCAGGTGGGGCGAGTGAGGCAGGCCGGTGGGGTTGAGGAATCGATCCAGGGACCTGGCGTCGCCGATGTTGCGGGAGAGCAGCAACTGGACGGCCGGGGCCGGCAGGTCGGCGGGCAGGCGGTGGCCGGCCGTAGTCGGAGGCGGCAACCAGCGCTTGGGAGGGGTAGCCGGTGGGGGGGTCACAAATCGGCGCGGGTAAGGACGATTACGGAGTTGTGGCCGCCAAACCCGAAGGAGTTGCTGAGGATTACGTTGAGATCGGCGGGACGGGCGGTGTTGGGAACGTAGTCGAGGTCGCACTCGTCGTCGGGGTCGTTGAGGTTGATGGTGGGAGGCATCAGACCTTCGCGGAGGGCGACGGCGCAGAGCACGGCCTCCAGGGCCCCGCCGGCGCCCAGGAGGTGGCCGGTCATGCTCTTGGTGCTGCTGACGGGGATGCGGTAGGCATCGTCGCCCAGGGCGAGCTTGAGGGCTTTGGTTTCGTGCCAGTCGTTGAGGGGAGTAGAGGTGCCGTGAGCGTTGAGATAGTCAACGTCGCCGGGGGAGAGTCCGGCGGCGCCCAGGGCGGCGGTTACGGCGGCGGCGGCGCTCTGTCCGGTGGGGTTAGGCTCGGTGAGATGGTGGGAGTCGCTGGTGGCGGCATAGCCACGGAGTTCGGCGAGGGGGGCAGCGTCACGGGCCTGGGCGTGTTCGGCGCTTTCCAGCACCAGGACGGATGCGCCCTCGGCCAGGACGAAGCCATCGCGATGGCGGTTGAAGGGCTGGCTGGCGCGCTGGGGGTTGTCGTTCTGGCGGGAGAGGGCGCGCAGGGCGTTGAAGCCGGCCACGCCCAGGGGGGTTATGGGAGCCTCGGCGCCGCCGGCGAGGACGACGTCGGCGCGGCCCTGACTGATGAGCTCCCAGCCGGCACCGATGGCGTCGGCGCCGCTGCTGCAGGATGAGGTGATGCAGTAGTTGGCCCCCATGGCGCCGGTAACCATGGAGACCTGGGCGGAGCCCATGTCGGCCAGCATCATGGGGATGAGGAAGGGGGAGACCCGCCGGGGGCCGCGTTCGAGCAGGACCTGATGCTGCTCAGTGAGGGTGCTGAGGCCGCCGATGCCGCTGCCGATGACGGCGTGGACACTGTAGCGGTCCATTTCCCGGGGGTTGAGGTCGGCCTGTCGGCAGGCTTCCTGGGCGGCGACGGCGGCGAACTGGGCGAAGCGGTCCATGCGCCGGGCGTCCTTGCGGTCCAGATAGTCTTCCGGGTTGAAGCCCTTGACCTCGGCGGCGAAGCGGGTGTCGAAGGCTTCGGCGTCGAAGCCGGTGATGTAGTCGATGCCCGACTGTCCGGCGGCGATGGCATCCCAACTGTCGGCGACGTTGAGTCCCAGGGGACTCACCATGCCCAGGCCGGTAACGACCACCCGGTGTCGAGGGGGACCGTTGTGTTCAGGGGCACCGTTGCGATTGGTGGCGCCGTTGCTGGCCATGCTATCCGGCCCGGTTGGGGTTGCGGCGCTGGCTGGAGTGGAGCACGCTGTTGAGCATGTCGGTAACTTCGCTGACGCGGGCGGTGATGCCGGCGGCGACTTCCTTGCTGCCGGCGTCGGCGCGTTCGGAGTAGATGCGCAGGGCGTCGGAGGTCTCGTTGATGCGGGTGCGGAGGTTGTCCAGGAAATCGGCGCCGGAGTTGGAGAGGGGCTGGCTGGCGGAGCGGAGGGTTTCGGCCAGTTCGTTGACGCGGCCGTGGATGTTCTCGCCGAACTCCTTGCCGGCCTGCTGGACCTGGTGGGACCAGGCGCGCATGGTCTCGGTGGTTTCGGAGAGGTCCTGGACGCTGCGGGCCTGACGCATCCGGTAGTTGCCGAGGATGCGGAAGATGCGGCCGTAGAGGTCGTCGATGGAGGCGAGCTTGGAGTTGTAGCGGTCGAAGAGTTCGCGGCTTTCGGCCATGGTCCAGCGCTCGTCCTCGTGGACGAATTGACGGCCAGTGTAAAGCTCGTAGGGCCGCATTTCGCCTTCTTCCAATGGCTGGCCGTCGGCGTTGAGGGGCTTGAGGCTCCAGTTGGAGGTAGCGGGCAGGGGGGTAAGCAGGTTGGCGGTTTGGTAGCGGCTGTGCTGGGTGACCCAGTCGGCCAGGGTCATGATGGACTCTTCGGTGTCATAGGGGAGGCCAATGATGGTCATGGCGACGACGGAGAAGCCCTTTTCGTTGAGATGGACGAGGTCGCGTTCCATCTGGCCGGGTTCCTGGCGTTTGCGGACGGCGGCGAGGCTTTCGGCGTTGTTGGATTCGACGCCGAGGTAGAGCATCTTGACGTTGGCGTCGAGGAGGGCGTCGGCGAGCTCGTCGTCCTGGCCGATTTCGGCGCGGGCCTGGCAGATCATGTTCATGGAGTCGGTGCGGCCCTTCCAGCCCTGGAGGCGTTCGAGGCGCTCGTTGCGGAACTTGACGGCGCGCAGGGGCGGGGTGTGCAGGTCGTCGGAGATGAAGACGTTGAACTTGCCGTTGCGTCCGGTATGGATCAGGCCATCGGCGGCGAGGTCTTCCAGTTGTTCCAGCCGCTTGAACTCGGTGTCCCGGTCGATGAGGCGGTAGCCGAGGAACTGCTGGATGACCTGGCAGTAGGAGCAGTTTTCGGTGCAGCCGCGGACGGTTTCCAGGACGCCGCCGGCCATGGGGTTGGCCGGGGAGAGGCCGCGGATGGAGCGGAAGTCGGGCAGGGGGACGAAGTTGGGAGCGACCAGGCCCTTGCGGCGGGTGGCGACCAGGTGTCCGTCCTGCATGTAGGAGATGCCGGCGACGCGTTCCAGGTACTGGAACCGGCGGTCGTCGCGCCAGGTGAGGAGGATGTCGCAGAGCTGGCCGATGATGTCCTCGCCCTCGCGGTTGACGATGACGTCGAAGTCGCCGCGTTGGAAGGCTTCTTCGGCCAGCGGGCTCATCTGGGGGCCGCCGCCGAGGATGACCAAGTTCGGATGGAACTGGCGGGCCTGGCGGGAGATTTCGTAGGCGCGGGGGGTCTCGTTGATGAGGGACGTCATCATGAGGACGTCGATACCGTCGAGGTCCTTGTCGGGGTCGATGCGGCCCAGGCGGTCCTCGAACCAGATGTCGCGCTCGTACACGTAGGGGCCTTCCCACTGGGCGAGAGCGCCGGAGAGGAAAAGCATACCCTGGCGAGGGATGGCGATGTACTCGAAGTTGCCGCCGGCGGAGGCCGGCTGCACCATCATCACGCGGCGGGTGCGGTCACCTTTGGGTTGAATAGAGACCGGGGAAACGGTGGCGGGAGTGCCGTCGAATTTTTCATCAATCAAGGGTATGACGCTCATAGCTCACGTTCTCCACAGGTCAGTGTACAGCGTCGAAATTTCGGCGACGAATCCGTGACCGAAGTAGTGTGACGGAAGAGGCCACTCACAAGCAATGCGTAAGGTTGACGGGCATTATACATCATTACGGGCCTGGCAAGCACGTAGCGGCGGTGGGTTTTTTTGGTTTCATCGGTGGGAAGGGGAAGGGGGCAGGGTTTCGTTTTGGTGCCCAACCCTTTACCGGCCACCGGAAGCTGCCGGCGATTGACCCCCTGAGGCCGGGCGTGCTAGTCTGGCCCCGCTACTGTTGAGGGTTCGGGGAATCTGCCCTGCCTGGTATTTGGAGACGTCGCCGGGGATGGCTTCTTGCCTCCCTTGCGAACTCCATACCAGGACCCGGCAACAGTAGCATGACGCCATCCTAATGGCCGCAAGGGGGGTTCCCTATGCGTGCTGCTGTTCCATTCCCCGGCGTTGGCGGATTGCAGCCAACCCGTCCTAACCCCAACCCTACGTAATAAACCTTGCAGCCCCCGCTTGTGCAAGAGGCGGGGGCTGCGCGCTGGGCATCCGCGCTGGGACGCCCAGAGGCCCAGAAGGGCCGCACGATTATACGAGCGGCTGCCCTTTGGTTCAAACCCGGCGCGGATGCGGATTCCCGTATCCAATTCGGAGAAACCATCGGGCAGCCGCATTTTTGTTGGTTGTCCATCAGGAGGCAACCAAATGGCGGAAAAGCGCAAACGGCAACGGGCTACCGCCCTGGTCGTTCAGGACGGCAAATATCTACTGGTGCGCGACAAAGGCCGTCGCAGGTACTCATTGCCCGGGGGTGGCATCGACCGGGGCGAGGCAGCGTTGACCGCCGCTTGCCGGGAACTCGGCGAGGAACTGTCGCTCCAAGCTTACAAGGCGGAACGGCTCTTTGACTACGATCCACCCGGAAGCTTCAACACCCACAAGGTCGTACTGGTGCACGCCGGTGGCAGGGTCAAGATGGACCGCAAGGAAATAGACGCCTACCTCTGGTGGGACGGGCGTGAGCGGAATGGCCTGGAAGTTTTTCCCAGCGTGAAAGCCATCATCAGCCAGTACGAACGGGAGCGAGGCAAATGACCATTGTTTCTTCTGGGATCAGCCATACGGCTGGCTTCTGCTCACCAAATATCCAGACGCGGTAAATGCGGATAACTGTACCGAGGTCGATGACGACTTCTTGAAGTTAGGGCAGTTATTCGACTGCCACTATTAGAGGACAGCCCCCATGTCTGAAACCGTTCTGCCCAGTCTGGCTGAATTCATCGCCATCACGCCGGTGTTTGCCCCGGGATTCATGCGCCTCGGGGTTGGCGGCTACCAATGATGCGCCAGTATTCGGATAAACGGAGGTTCCTATGTCGATGCGGTCGGTTCACAAGAAATATCCGGGCGATTGGGTTTTCGTCGTAACGCTCTTGATGGTCATCGGTTACTTGAAACTGCTGACGCTGGTGTCAGTGTCGTTGCTGTGGTTGATGCTGCTGACCTTGCCGTAAACCAACAGCAAGAATTGAGGGAGAACACAATGATACGATTTTTGCGCCGCATATTTGCGGCAGACCGGAGGCCGAGGCGACGCAGGCGGAGTTCTTGGGAGCGCATCGGAGACAGTCAGAACACCACCAAAATTCCGCAGTGGGTTTTGACAAGATTCGCCAACGAGGGAGGCAGTCATGGAACCAGGCTCATCGACTATCCTGATGCGGGTAGGCGGCTGATTTACGAGGGCAGGACATACCGCTACGTTATAAATATGGGCGACCAATCCTGGGTGGTGTACCGGCGGCTGAGGAAGAGCGCCGGCAGACGTTCTAGTAGGGGATTCAAGGGGTAGCCGGGCCGGCTCATCAGCAACCCAATACCCAGAGGTCTGGGGCACCTGCGTGGACAGGGCGGAGAGGGGAGGGGAGTAGGGGAGAGGGTGGAAGAGGGGCATGCTTGAATCAAGGGGGAAGTTTGAGTAAAATCAACGCTTGCTGTTCCCTGGCACCGCTGCGTGAAGCGCCGGGGTATTGGAGCGGCCAATTCAACCGGAGGAAAGGGTGATTGAATGTACTAGGTACGCACGTGCTGTTGGAACTGAGAGATTGCGACCCCCAGCTGCTGGATGATCTGGCGGGCATTCGCCAGGCTTTGCTGAGCGCAGCTACCGAGGTAGGCGCCACCGTGGTGGGGGAGTCGTTTCACCAATTCACCCCGCAAGGGGTGACGGGCATTCTATCCATCGCCGAATCGCACATCTCCATCCACACCTGGCCGGAGTTCGGCTACGCGGCGGCGGATATTTTCACCTGCGGCGACCAGACGATGCCCGAGCGGGCCGCCGCATCCATCGTGGCCGCGCTGCGGTGCCGGGACCCGGAGATTACGCAGATCCGGCGTGGCCTGGACGGGGCCAGGGTCGCGGAACTGGAACCGGCCCACGCTCTGAGCTGAGGCCGGCGAAGGACGGCGATTGATGCCGTCCTGCGTTGAGCCGGGCCGTCGGAAAGTCCAAACCCCCAAGGTGTCATCGTGGCCAGCTATCCCATGGAAGAAATCACCGGCAAGTGGGTGATTGAAACGGTAATGCCCGACCTGGCGGTAATGCTGAAGGTCGATGACGTGCTGTTTTCGGGGCACACGGGCTACCAGCGGGTGGAAGTGGTGCACTCGGAGATCTACGGTCGGAGCCTGCTGCTGGACGGCAAGACGCAATCCACGGAGCGGGACGAGCACATCTACCACGAGACGCTGGTGCATCCGGCGATGCTGCTGCATCCGAATCCGCAGACGGTGTTCATCGGCGGCGGGGGCGAGGGCGGCACGCTGCGGGAGACGCTGGCGCACCGGACGGTGGAGAACGTGGTGATGGTTGACCTGGACGGGCAGGTGGTGGAGCTGTGCCGGGAGCACCTGCCGCAGCATCACCAGGGGGCTTTTGAGGACGGACGGACGACGCTGATACACGACGATGCGCGCAAATATCTTGAGACCGACAGCCGGCAATACGACGTGATGATCATGGACCTGGTGGACCCTTTGGAGGGCGGCCCGGCGTATCTTCTCTACACCGAGGAGTATTACAACATCGCCCGGGCCCGGTTGAAACCGGGTGGCATCCTGGTTACGCAGTCGGGGCCGGCGGGATACCTGAGCCTGCACGAGTGCTTTACCACCATCTATAAGACGCTGGAGAGCATCTTTGAGCACGCGCTGCCCTACCAGGCCCACGTGCCATCGTTCATAACCCTTTGGGGGTTCACGGTGGCTTCCGGGTCGCCGCTGGCATCGCTGACGCCGGAGGAGGTTGACCGGCGGATCGCGGAGCGGATCACGCGTCCGCTGCGTCACTACGACGGGGAGAGTCACGCGGCGATGTTCACGCTGCCCCGGCACATCCGGGAAGGCATCGCCGGGGAGACGCGCATCAACCGGGACGAGGCGCCGGTGTTTATGGTCTAGCGCGGGGCGGGCTGTGCTATCATCGGATTGAAAGACGAAACGAGGCTGACAGAGGAAACGAGAGGTAACTGCTTTGACTATGATGATGCTGTTTTTGCGGGACGTTCCCGACCAGGCCCGGGCCGGGGAGGTGAAACGGGTTTCCCGGGGGTACGCCCGCAACTACCTGCTGCCAAAGGGCTTGGCTGAAATCGCCACGGACGAGACGCTGAAGCGGCTGGACAAGGTGAAGGCCGAGGGCGACGCCGAGCGGGCGCGGGAGACCCAGGTGGTGGAAGAACTGGCCGAAGCCCTGGACAACGTAACCGTTACGATTCCGGGACGAATCACGCCAACGGGCCGCTACTATGGCGCCATCAGCGGGGTGCGCATCGCCGACGCGCTGGGGGAGCTGCTGGAACGGGAGCTGGACCGGCGCATCACCAACTCGGTGGAACCGATCCGGGAGCCGGGGGAGTACGAGGTTGTGCTGAACCTGTCCAGCGAGATCAGGGCCACGGTGAACGTGATCGCGTCCATCGAGGAGTAAATCGCCGTGGTCGTCGCCCAGTACACCGAGCGGCAGCCGCCCTACGACCACGAAGCGGAGGGGGCAGTGTTGGGCGGGCTGCTGATTGACGGCGAGGCCCTGCACCGGGTGCTGCCCATCATCAAGGGCGAGGACTTTCACCGGGCACGCAACCGCTTTTGCTTTGAGGCCTGCGCCGCAGTGTCGCAGCGGGGCGACGCGGTTGACCAGATTACGGTGGCCCGGGAGCTACAGCAGCAGGACCGGCTGGAGCAGGTGGGCGGCCTGGCGTACCTGGGTCAGCTCATCGCCGAGACGCCCACGTCGGTGAACGTGGAATACTATGCCGGCATCGTGGCGGACACGGCGGCCAAGCGGCGCATCATCGACGCCGGCAACAGGATCGCCCAGATCGGGTTTGAAGATTCGGGGGACGCCGAGGACGCCATGCGGCAGGCGGTGGACACGCTGTTCAGCGTGCAGCCGGCCAACGCCGAGCGGGGGTTCATTCCGCTGGGTTCGGTGCTGGACGTGTATTTGCAGGGCGACATCGGCGACGTAATTCTGACCGACGCGCCGCCGCTGCAGAGCGGATACAACGACCTGGACAGCCTGCTGGGCGGGATGCAGCGGTCGGACATGCTCATCGTGGGGGCCAGGCCGGGACTGGGCAAGAGCAGCCTGGCGTTGAACATCTGCGTGAACGCGGCCAAGGCCGGCCAGGTGTGCGGGATCTTCAGCCTGGAGATGAGCCGGGAGCAGGTGGCCATGCGCTTTTTGGTGGCCGAGTCGGGGGTGGATTCGCACCGGCTGCGGCTGGGGCTGCTGTCGGAGCAGGAGGAGAGCATCATCGCCAACGCGGTGGGGGTGCTGTCAGGTCTGCCCATCTACATTGACGACACGCCGTTCCAGACGGCCATGGAGATGCGGAGCAAGGCGCAGCGGCTGAAGCTGGAGCACGGGCTGGATTTCCTGGTGGTGGACTATCTGCAGCTGGTGCAGGGGCAGGGCAGCCGCCGGGGTTACGGCGAGAACCGGGTGCAAGAAATCAGCGAGATATCCCGGTCGCTGAAGGCGATGGCGCGGGACCTGGAGGTGCCGGTGTTCACCTGCTCGCAGTTGAGCCGGGTGGTGGAAAACCGTCCGGGGCACCGTCCGCAGCTGTCGGACCTACGGGACAGCGGCAGCATTGAGCAGGACGCGGACGTGGTGATGTTCATTTACCGGGAGGACCGGAACTTTACGGAGGACGAATGGGAGCAGCACGCGCCGGGTCGTCCGTATCCGCGGAACATCGCGGAGCTGATTGTAGCCAAGCACCGGCACGGGCCGACGGGGAGTCTGCACCTGTATTTCCGGGACAACCTGATGCGATTCGACGAGTTGATGCGCTACGAAGAATCGGTGGCGTAAATGGCTCAGTCCGGGCGGATGCAGCCACTGCCGAGAAACGCCCGGCGGATACCGGCGCCGGCGGCCGCCCTAGGGGAGTGGCTGGCCGAGATCGACGACCTGGCGGAGTTGAAGGTCGCGCTGCGGGCGGTGGCCCTGCTGGGCGAGGAGCCCACGCGTCGGGACGTGCCGCCGTCGCTATCGCTGGATGGGTTGCTGGACGACGAGGTTTTGAGCCGGGCGGCCCGGCCGGGGGACGAGTCGGGGATACGGCAGGCGCTGGGGGCGTGCTTGTCGCGGGGCACGCTGGTGGCGGCGCTGGTGGGCGGCGAGATACGGGTCTGGCTCAACGATGAAGCCTGCCGGGGTTATTTTGAGAAGGCGGGGTTGTCGCCGCTGGGGGCAGACGAGGTGGCCGGGAAAGGCTTTACGGAAAAGCCGGCAATTACGGGCAGAGAGGGGATTCCGGCAGCGGCGCGTGCTAACATATTCGCGCTGTACGAGCGGCACATCGGCACATTCGGCCACGGGATGGCGGAGCAGCTGCGGGCCGCCGAGGAAGAATATCCGGCGAGCTGGATTGAAGAGGCCTTTGAGATAGCCATCGGGCAGGGCGCGCGCAGCTGGAGCTACGTTCATGCTATCCTGACGGCGTGGCAGCAGCAAGGAAAATCCAACCGGGAACACGGCCAAAGCCATGACCATGGAAAGCCTGGGCACGATTCTGCACCGGATCGCCGAACGGGGTACCTGGAAAGCTACCGACGGCGATATGGACGCTTACCGTGGGAGTCCGACGACGCCCACGACGGAACCGGCAGCTAACAGCTGCCCGGTGTGTGGCGGCGCGGGCTGGCTGACGCCGCTGGTGTCGGTGACCCACGCCGATTTCGGCAAGGCCATACCCTGCAAGTGCCAGGAATCGGACGCGGACCGGGAACTCCGCATCGCGGCGTTGGAACGGTACAGCAACCTGGGGGCGCTGAAGCTGACGACATTTGCCAACGGCGACCCCGGCGGATTGAGCGGTGACCCGGCGGGTCGCAAGGCGTTTGCCGAGGCGCGCATCCACGCGGAAGAATATGCGGCCCATCCGCAGGGGTGGATCACCTTCGCCGGGCCCAGCGGGAGCGGCAAGACGTACCTGGCCGCCGCCATCGCGAACCGTCGCATAGAGTCGGGGAACGCTGCGCTGTTCATCACCGCGGCGGACTTGCTGGACTATCTGAGGGGCGGGTTTGACGATGACGCCGAGGCGACATTCATCGATCTGTTCGAGCAGGTGCGCAACGCGCCGCTGCTGGCGCTGGACGACCTGCCGGCCCGGACGGCGACGCCCTGGACGCAGGAGCGGCTGTTCCAGCTGCTGGCCTGGCGACACTCGGCGCGGCTGCCCACGGTAATCACGCTGCGGGGCGACCCGAACCGGCTGGATGATTTTCTGCGCACCCGGATTGAGTCGCCGGACGGATTTGGAAGGCTGCACCGGCTGGGGCGCGTGGGCAGCGTGGCCGGGCGAACGGTGGGGGTGATTCCGCACAACATGAAGCAGCGGATGACCTTTGAGGCGTTTGACGCGGAGGGCAACGGCGGATTGGCGGCCCATGAAAAACTGAGCCTGCAGTCGGCGAAATCCTACGTGCAGCGGTGGGCCAACAACCCCAACGGATGGCTGACTCTGCACGGGCCGTATGGGGTGGGCAAGACGCATCTGGCCGTGGCCGCCGCCGCCCAGCGGGAGAGTCGCGGGGACACGGTGTTTTTTGCCACGGTGGCGGACTTGCTGGACTACCTGCGGGCGACGTTTTCGCCGGACAGTCCCGTCACCCACGACGACCTGCTGGACCACATCCGCACCGCCGATATGCTGGTGCTGGACGATATGGGGGCCGAGCGGAGCACGCCATTCGCCGAGGACAAGCTGTTTCAGATTGTGGGCTATCGTTATGACGAGCGGCTGCCGACCATCATCACCACGTCGGACCAGATTGAAGACATCGCCAGGGCGCGCCCGCGCATCGCTTCGCGTCTGCAGGACCCGCTAGTGGTGGCCGAGTTGCCCATCGAGGCGCCGGACTACCGGCGGGGCATAACCGGGCGATGAGGCCGGGCCGGCGCCGAATACTGTAAAGTACACACTGCCAAGGAATAACAACACGCCGGACGACGCCAGGAGCTGACATCGCCATGCCTGACCACGCAGCAAACGGGAACGACGCCGCGCCTTTTCAATTCGATGACTGGAACGCGGCCCAGGAGTACTACTTCGCCAACGGGCTGACCGACGGGCTGCCCATCGTACCGCCCACGGCGGAGCGGGTGCAGGAGATGCTGGACTACGCCGGGGTATCCGCCGAGCATGACCTGGGCACGGAGGTTATCCGTCAAAAGCGGTTCACGGCCGGCAAGGCTGCGGTCAACGCGGTGATGGCCGGCTGTCTGCCGGAGCACTTTCCGGTGGTATTGGCGTCGCTATCGGCCATCGCCGACCGGTCGTTCAACCTGCACGCCAGCAGCACGTCCACCAACGGGGTTACGGTGCTGACGATGGTCAGCGGGCCCTACGCCGAGGCCATCGGGATGAACCCCGGCGTGGAGATGATGGGCAACGGGAACCGGGCCAACGCGTCCATCGGGCGGGCGGTGAATCTGTTCAAGGCGAACTTCTACGGGTCGGTGCCGGTGGTGATGGACAACAGCACCTTCGGGCATCCGGGCAAGATCACGTTCTGCTTCCCGGAGAACCTGGCGGTGAGTCCGTGGCCGTCGCTGGCGTCGGAACTGGGCTACGGGGACGACGGGACGATAGTGACGGCATACGCCACGCTGGGGCCGCTGCAGGTTACGCTGCACGGCGACCGCAATCCGTCGGACTTTCTGACCACGGTGGCCCACGCCATGCTGGCCTTTGGGCCGGGTATGCCGGAGGTCGTGTGCGTGATCAGTCCGGAGGCGATGCTGCATATCGCCGAGGCCGGCTGGAGTCGGCGGCAGGTTGCCGAGTTTCTGCACGAGAAGGCGCAGCTGCCGGTGGCGGAGTGGATGCGCTGGCATCGCATGGGGCACGAGCTGGACCACGACCGGCTGGTTCCGGTGGTGGCGGACGCCGACCGCATCACGGTGCTGCCGGGGGGCGGGATGGCCGGCGGGTTCATCAGCCTGATCAGCACGTGGGGGAGCAGCCGGTCGGTGACGCGGCGGGTGGCGGTGCCGGGATAATCGTCAGAATCAAGATTTACCGGATTTGAGGATTTTCTGGATATACGTTTGTGCCGGACATCTTTATAATCCAGAAAATCCTGCTTCTGGCGAAGAGAGGAGTTTGAACAATGGCAACGGGAAACTCATCCATCACTACACTGGACCCGCGGGACGACGGGGCGCAGGGGCCGGCGCGGCTGGCGCAGCGTCCGGCGACGCTGGACGGCAAGGTCATCGGGCTGTTTGCCAACAACAAGCCGCACTCGGAGGATTTGCTGCGACGCATCGCGGCGATCATCGGCGAGCGCTATGAGATCGCCGGGACGGTGGAGCACAACAAGGGCGGCTGGCAGTGGCCGGCGCGCATCGAGGACCTGCAGCGGACGGCCAACAGCATTGACGTGGCGATTCACGCGACGGCGGAATGAGGGTCCTGCACCGCGTGCAGTGTGCACGACGCAATGGAAACCGAGCTGCTGGGCATCCCCTCGACGGTGCTGACTACGCGTCCGTTCATCAGCCAGGCGCGAGCGATGTCGCGGATGCGGGGCGACCCGGAGTACGGGCTGGCGATAATTGAGCATCCCATCGTTACGCTGAACGACGCCGAGCTGTCGGAGCGAGCGGCAACGGCGGCGCCGCAGGTGATTTCCTGTTTGGTGGACAAGTAGCCAATTAGTCTGATTCGCAGGAGATGGAAGGGGCAACTCGCGCAGGAGCCCTTTCTGTCTGCTTGCCTACGTATCTTCCTCAAGCATAGCGGGTATGATTACCCGTACATTCCTGAGGTCGGCCAAGGCACGCTGTGGTGGCTGAATGATGCCGCCGATGACGATGGCAATGACCTCGTCGCCGGTAACCGTAGCCAACGTATCGGACCGGTCCCGGGCGCGATCAATGTCGTTGTTCCCGATAGTGCGAGAGATCTCACCAACGGCATAGACATACTTCCGGTCGCCAGTGCGCCGGGCGCGTATCACAACGTCGGCGACCTCCAGGTTATCAACTTGATCCTCGGTAACCAGCCCCTGGGATTCCGCCTCTGTGATAGCTGCGCGGAGCTGCGGGTCGATATCTCCGGTAGTGTCGGCGAGGACGCGGCCCCGGGTCAGTCCCAGTTCATCTTTGGCGATGTTCAGGAGGTTGTTGCGAACGCGCTGCTCCAGAAACCAGCCGTTGAGTGTGCCCACGCCGGTCTGCAACTCGCCCACGCCGGTCTGCAACTCGCCCACGTCGGTCTGCAATTCGCCCACGCCGGTCTGCAATTCGCCCATGCCGGTCTGCAATTCGCCCACGTCGGTCTGCAATTCGCCCATGCCTGTCTGCAATTCGCCCACGCTGGTCTGCAACTCGCCCACGCCGGTCTGCAACTCGCCCACGTCGGTCTGCAATTCGCCCACGCCGGTTTGCAATTCTGCCACGTCGGTCTGCAATTCGCCCATGCCGGTCTGCAATTCGCCCACGCCGGTCTCCAAACTCGCCAGCCTGCGGTCAGTGCGCTCGGTATATTCCCTCACCGATTGCGCCAAGGTATCGACCGTTGCGACGAGCCGGTCAAACCGGGCCGGCAGAGCGAGAAGCTCTTCCGTCAGAACCAGAGCCCGGACGGTTTCCATGAACTCCGGCTGCTCCCGTAAAGCGCGGACCAAATCGATGGTAGTGTGAATCGTGGTCATTAGTTAGCCTGTCGGCAGCGCAAATCGCTCTAATTCATTATACTCGTATCACCAATAACAATGCAGGGGCGACGGATGCGTCGCCCCTGCGCGTTTTGGGGTGGTTGTTGGCGGGTTAGAGGGGGAGGTACACGGCGTCGCCGGATTGGGCGCTGTTGGTTACGGCCTCGGTCCACTCCATGTAGTGGACGCCGACGTTGAAGGGGGTGCGCAGCACAGGAGCGCCGTCGCGGATGGACGCGATGAACTCCTGCTCGACGGACCAGGAGTAGCGTCCCTCGGGCGGGTTGGCGATTTCCTGAAGTTCGGAGTCGCCGCGCTTGCCGCCGAAGACGCGCATCTGGTTGTCCACGTGGATGGTGCCGTCGGTGCCGTAGAGCCAGACGTCGTTGCCGGGGGAGAGGCCGGCGCAGGCGCTGAAGCGCAGGTGGGCGTTGGCGCCGTTGGCCAGTCGGCAGAGGATGTCCACGGTGTCGGGGACGGTAACGGAGCGCCAGTTGCCATCGTCGTCGCGGCGGTGGGGGACGGAGACTTTGCTCATGGCCATCACCTGGGTGGCGCGGCCGACCCAGCGGATCATGGCCTCGTACCAGATGCCCATGTTGAGGATGTTGAAGCCGCTGAGGTCCCGATCCTGGCGCCAGTGGAGGGTGGAATCGCGGTCGGCGAACCCGGTCTGGGACTGGACATCTACGGAAACCAGGTCGCCGAGGAAACCCTCGGAGACGAGGCGGATGAGCAGGTCGTCGATGCCGAAGGTCATGGGCGACGGCACGATCTGGGCCACGAGGTCGGGGCATTGCTGGGAGAAGGCCAGCATTTCGTGGGCTTCGGAGGCGGACATGGCCATGCGGGCTTCGCAGAGGACGTGCTTGCCGGCGGCCAGGGAGGCCATGGTCAACGTGCGGTGCATATAGGGCCAGGTGCCGATGCAGACGGCGTCCAGGCTTTCGTCCTCGAGCAGTTCTTCCCAGTTGTCGTACACGGTGGGGATGTTGAAGGCGTCGGCGACGCGCTGGCCCGATTCGCGGGAACGGTTGGCGACAGCGCCGATTTCGACGGCGGCTGTGCTGTTAAAGCCGGGTATGTGCCGGTCTCGGGTGTTGCGGCCGGCTCCAATCAGACCGACGCGGACGGGTTCGATTGCCACGGTGTTACCTCCAGCGCCGGCGGGGATTGTGAGCAGCGGCGCAGCGGGGTGATTATAGGGTAGGGGTTGCGGCGGGTCAAAAGGGAGGCGAGATCAACGGGTGGTGACGCGGTAGATGCGGGTGTGTTGGTTGGCGTAGGGCACGGAGAGGGCACCCTCGGAGGCCATGGCGTCGAATTTGGCGATGCCGTCGGGGTCGTAGTAGGTGCGTTCCAGGTCGCCGACGACGATGTAGGCAACTTGGTACTCTTCGAGGAGTCGTTCCGCTCTCTGGGAGCTCAGGGTGTTGTAGATGGTGGCGACATCGGTGGCGCGGCGGCGGATGATGTCGCCATCGCCGCGCTGCTGCTGCTGATGCCAGGGCCATCCGATGACGGTGGGCAAGCCGGTGTACTGGGAGACGCGGGTGTTCCAGCAGTACTGATTGGCGTGGGCTTCGAGGACGACGGGGGTTCCCGATACGTTCTGCTGCAGCCAGCGGATGGCGTCGTAGTCCCAGCGCAGGGCGATGGGATGGGTGGGGTTGTCGGTGCACCAGTCGGGGGGATGATATTGGGCATGGGGCATCCAGGCTGCGCCGTCCAGGGTCAGGGGCGTGGGATTGAAACGGTCGGCGATGCGAACGGGGGTGGCCAGGGCCGGATAGACCAACGTACCGGCGGCGACCAGGGCGACCAGGCCGGCGACGGCCCAGCGGAGGTTGCGGCGAACTACGGAGTTGGCGGCACGGGCAGCCGTCCAGCCGCGCCAGAAGCCGTAAGCGCCGGCGGCGGCGAAGAGCAGCCAGGCCACCAGGTAGTACTTGAACAGGGTGTTCATGCGGGCGATGTCGCCCTCGACGCGGATGAAGTCCACGCCGACGCCGATGGCCAGGGCCAGGGCGAGCATCGCCAGGGCCATCACGTCGGAGCGGCGGGACAGGTACTCCGGGGACGCCAGGGCCGCAGCGAGCGCCCAACCGGTGAGGGTGAGCAGGACGGTGAGAAAGGCGGCGGTTGCGTAGCCGGCGGCCAACCAGTAGCCGGCGAGCAGTATGCCGAGTATCGCCGCCGTCAGCAGCCATTGGTGTATCGCCGGCAGGGGCGAGCCGTGTCTGAAGCGGGCCAGCAGGGGCGCGAGACTGTGGGGCAGGGTTGCGTAGAGCAGGGCGATGGATGCCAGCAAGGGCAGGGCGTGGATGAGCAGATAGTAGGACAACGGAGTGCGCCAGCGGGTGGGTTCGATGCCGGCGCCGAAGGTCTCGGTGGCGGCGTGGAAGGGTTGGAAGGCGAGGTAGCTTACGGCCAGGGCGAGCAGGCTCAGAGCGGCGGCGACGGCGAGGCGCAGTTTGAGGGAGGCGGGCAGCATCCAGGCGGCGGCGGCGATGCAGCCGACCATGAGGAGGGCGTAGGCCGGATACTCCCAGGAGTTGATGGCCCAGAGGCTGCCCACCGTGAGGCCCAGGACGGCGGCGGCAATCCAGGGCCAGGGGCTGCGCAGGCCGGCGCGCTTCAATCCCAGCAGCAGGGCAAAGGACAGGGCCAAGGCCAGGGCGGCGAAGGGCACGGTCATCATGTGGGCGTGGAGGTCGGCGAAGAGGAAGGTGAAGAAGGGAAATTCGGTGATGTGAAAGGCGGTTTCGTTGTAGTTGCGGGGGTCGAGCCAGGGGGTCAATCTGGAAGGCTCGAACTCATCGGTTACGGGGATGGCGCGACTGCTGCGCCAGAAGTCGAAGCCGGACAGGGGGGCGGCCACGCCCTGGGCTTTTCGTTGGAGCATCTCGGCGAGTTGGACGACACCATCGAGGTTGCCGGCTACGGTGGCCATGGCGGCGGCGGCGAGGCCGGCGATGGCGGCGCTGCCGGGGAGCCAGCGTTGCGGGTTGAGGCGTCGTATGGATTCCCGCCTTCGCGGGAATGACGAGGTGGGGGGCGGGGATGGCTTGGTGGAGGAGGCGGCCAGGTTGTACGCGAGGGAGCCGATGCCGGTGGCGGTGAGGGCGAAGAGCAGGGGGACGGCCAGGTTGAAGGCGGTGGTCGGCGGGATGCCGGTGAGCCGCAGGGGAGCGGACAGGATGAAGTAGCCCCAATAGTAGTAGTTGAGGTAGCCGCCGCTGAACCACGGGTCGTAGGGCGGCATTACCGAGGAACGGGCGACGGCGGTGAAGTAGGCCAGTTCCATGGGCTTTTCGCCGCCGCGCCAGGGGTGCCAGAGGTCGGGATTAGCGGCGCGGATGAGGGTGAAGGACAGGTAGGCCAGGAGGAACAACGCTTCGGCGGTGATTATCAGGGGCCACTTGGCTCGCAACCAGGCCAGCAGCTCGCGCCCTTGTCGCCACAGGATATACGTCGAGGGCAGGGCGACTATCAGCAGGGCCAGCCAGATGGCAGCGACGGAATAGCGCAGGATGCCGGCGTTGACCAGCCACCAGGCGATCCAGGCGACCAGCAGCAGGCCGAGGACGCGGGCCAGCAGCAGACCCCGGTCGGGCAGGGGGCGCAGCAGCCACCAGGTGAGGGGAAAAGCGGCCAGGCAAATCAGTTCGATGACCAGCAGCCAGGTCAGCCAGGGCACGCGGTTGGCCCAGCCGTCCGGATGGAACAGGTCGGACCAGGTCCCGCCGGATTGCTGGGCGACGCGGGCGGAATCGGAGAGCAACAGCGGGGCGGCGTCCTTGGCATCGGGGCGGGCGGCGGCGTTGATGCGTTGCTCAAGCTGCCCGCGTTGCAGTCCCTCGACGTTGCGGTACAGCAGGACCTGGGGGTGGTCGTAGCCGATGACGTTTTCATCGGCGTAGCCCAAGTTGATGACGATGCCGTCGGGCTGGCCGTCGTGTCCGCCGGGGGCTAGGGGCGGGTTGGGCAGGCCGGCGCGGCGGTAGGGGTCGTCGAGCAGGTGGACGCCGGCCAGGGAGGGGTAGGAGGTGAAACCGCGTTCAAGCTGATAGCCGAGGTCGCCGGCGAAGAGGAGGCGGAAGAAGGCGGAGCTGTCCGGGAACTGATCGGGCAGGCGGGCGACGGAGCCGTAGGCGCGGTTGGAGTAGAAGATTACGTAGTCCGCATCGGCCAAGCGCTGGACCAGGTCGGGGATCTTGGTGAGATCGTGGTCGGGATGATAGGCCGAGAAGGTCCAGAGGTCGTAGCGGTGCAAATCGGGGACCTGTTCGTCCCAGAATGAGCCGGCGTTGATGATGGACGCTCCGCTGGGGACGTTGGCGTTGATCCACTGGGAGGCGGCGACGGCGGTATGGGGTCGGCTGTAGATGCCGACGAAGGCGATGGCGTAGAGGGCGGTTGCGACGAGGATGATCGCCAGGGCGGCGATGGTGGCCGGGTAGGCGTAGCGGTTGAGCAGGCGGCGGGTTGTGGGGGAAGCAAGGGGAAAGGGGTTAGGACGCTGTGCGAGGGGGGAGGATGCGCTGGGGCGCGGCTGGAGCGGAGAGGGGGTTGTGGTGGCGCCGGCCAGTGGCGGGGTGGCGTGCCATTCTTCGGAAAAGGGGGCGTCGGGGAAGGGTTCGTCGCCGAAGAGGGGTTCGTCGAAGATGAGGTCGTCGCCGACGGTGGGCGGCGTAGCGTGCCATTCCTCCGAGAAGGGGGCGTCGTCGGGGCGGGTTATGGCCACCGGGGGGTAGCGTTGGGATCTGGCCCAGGTTATGAACGTCGTCAACATCCGGGCGGCCATCAGGATATAGAAGGGGAGCAGGGGGAAGACGTAGCGCAGGAATTTGACCTCGAAAAGCTCGAGGAAGACGAAGGCGGGGACGGCCCAGGCCAGCAGGAGCAGGTCGGCGCGCTGAGCGACTCCGCCGCGCCAGGCCAACCACGCCGTCACCGGAGCGGCCAGCCACGCGGCGATGCCCAGGGGCAGGCCGAGACCCCAGATTGAGGTTTGCTGAATCTGATAGACGAAGGCGGGAGTGTCGGCGTACTGCCAGGTGAAGGGAAAGCGTCCGGCCTGGCCGGCCATGCCGGCCTGCTCGCGGATGTCGGCGATGAAGTTGGTGAAATCGAGGAAGGCGTAGGGCGTGGCGATGAAGAAGGTCGCCAGGGCGGCCAGGCCGGCCAGGGCCGCCGTGGGGGCGATGCGGGCGATGTCGGCGGGGCGCAGCTCGGACCAGGGGCGGGCGGCGCGGTCTTTGGCGACCCAGAGGAAGGTCAGGGCCAGGGGGGCCAGGATGGGGGCGACGGACACCTTGGGGGCCATGGCCAACCCCACCAGGGCGCCGAGAAGTGCGCCCTCTCGGGCGCGTCCGCCGTCGAGAAAGCGGAGTATCGCCCACAGGCAGGCCAGGGACGCCAGCACCGTGAAGGGCTCCGGGCGGTAGAAGTGGGCGTGCTGGATGTGAGCGACGGCGAAGGCGGCGAAGGCGGCGGCCAGCAATCCCGTCCAGCGTCCGTACATGCGGCGGCCGACGACGTAGAGCAGGCCGACGGAAGCAACGTCGGCCAGGGCGGCGAGGGTGCGGCCGGCGAATCGCAGTTCCATGACGCCCCAATCGACGAAGGGTTCAAGCAGGGTGCGCAGCAGGACCAGGGCGTAGATGAGGGCGCTGCCCAGAGGGAACCAGCGGGGGTTCAGCGGGCTGTGCTCGGCGGACAGGGAGGTCCGGAAGTCGGGCAGGCCGGGCTCAATCCCACGGAACTGGTCGCCGTCCAGCAGGGAGCGCAGGTGCTCCGCCGAGCAGTGGGGGCCGTCGGATTGGGGGTCGGCGGTGAGCAGGCAGAGCATATCGCCGGCGCGCAGGTAGAAGGAACGCTCGTCGGGATGGAAGCCGTGGCCGTCGTCCCAGTCGATGCCGTAGAGACGGAGGGCGAGGGCCGCCAGCAGGATGGCCAGCAGGAGAAAATTTGGCCCCCACAGGCGATGCAGGGGGGCGGGAATCAGGGACAGGAGCGTTGCCACGGGAGCGTTGGCTGGCTGTCGCGGTAATGGATTCCCGCCTGGGCGGGAATTACGGTGGTAACGGTAAGGTTTATCCGCCGACCAGGCAGCAGAGGTCGGCGGTGCGGCAGGAGTAGCCCCACTCGTTGTCGTACCAGCCCATGACCTTGACCATGTTGTCGTCCAGCACCATGGTGCTGAGGCCGTCGAAGATGCAGCTGTGGGTGTTGCCACGGATGTCGGAGCTGACGATGGGGTCTTCGGTGTACTCCAGGATGCCTTTGAGGGAACCGTCGGCGGCGCTCTTGAAGGCGGCGTTGACATCGTCCTTGGTTACGTTGTGCTTGAGGTCGGCGACGAAGTCGGTTACGGAGCCGACCGAGGTGGGGATGCGGTACGCGATACCGTGGAGTTTGCCCTCCAGCTCGGGGAGCACGACGCCAACGGAACGGGCGGCGCCGGTGCTGGTGGGGACGATGTTCTGGGCGGCGGCGCGGGCGCGGCGCAGGTCGCGGTGGTTGCGGTCAAGGATGCTCTGGTCGTTGGTGTAGGCGTGGATGGTGGACATCAGGCCGCGTTCGATGCCGAAAGCGTCATGGAGGACCTTGACCATGGGCGCGAAGCAGTTGGTGGTGCAGGAGGCGTTGGAGATGATGCGATGTTCGTCGTTGTCGAGCAGGTCGTCGTTGACGCCGAGGACGATGGTGGCGTCGGCGCCGCGGGCGGGCGCGGAGATGATGACCTTGCGGGCGCCGCCGCTATCGATGTGGGCGGCGGCCTTGGCGGCGTCAGTGAAAACGCCGGTGCATTCGACGACGACGTCCACGTCCATTTCGGACCAGGGGATGTTGTTGGGGTCGGGCTGCTGGAACTTGCGGATAGTCTTGCCGTCGAAGACGAGGTTGCCGTTGTCGGTGGCGACGGTGCCGGCGTAGGGGCCGTAGGTGCTGTCGTACTTGAAGAGGTGGGCGGCGGTGTCGGTGTCGCCGGTGCCGTTGACGGCGACCAGGTCGAGGCGGTCGTGATAAGTGGGAGACAGGGCGGCGCGAGCCACCAGTCGCCCGATGCGGCCAAAGCCGTTGATACCGATGCGCGTAAGATTGGCAGAGGAACGTGTCATCGGTGTGCCTCCCGAGGGTTCAGTCAGTAGTGGTCAAAGGGTTGTGGACAGGCGAGGCGGAAGCGTCCGGGCCTGGCGGGGCGATTATACCACCGACAAGGGCGAGTTGGGCATCAGCAACGGCGGGTTACCGCCCCAGGGAGCGGTAGGTATCCAGGCCGGCGTAGCGGGCGGTGGGGCCGAGTTCGGCCTGAATGCGGAGGAGGCGGTTGTACTTGGCGACGCGCTCGGAGCGGGCGGGTGCGCCGGTCTTGATTTGGCCGACGTTCCAGGCCACGGCGAGGTCGGCGATGGTGGTATCCTCGGTTTCGCCGGAGCGGTGGCTCATGACGGCGGTCCAGCCGGCGTTGCGGGCCATCTGCAGGGCGGCGCGGGTTTCGGACAGGGTGCCGATCTGGTTGGGCTTGAGCAGGATGGCGTTGCCGGCGGACTCGTTGATACCGCTTTGGAGGCGGCCGATGTTGGTTACCAGCAGATCGTCGCCGACCAGCTGGACGGTATCGCCCAGGCGTTGGGTCAGGGCAGCCCAGCCGTCCCAATCGTCTTCGTCCAAGCCGTCTTCAATGCTGATGATGGGGTATTCGCGACACCATTCGGCGTAGAGGTCAACCAGCTCCGAGGCCGTTAGTGACACGCCCTCGCGTTCCAGGTCGTAGCGGGACGCGTCGGCGTTCCATAGCTCGGAAGCGGCCACGTCCAGGGCGATATAGACCTGCTGGCCGGGCTGGTAGCCGGCGGTTTCGATGGCCTGGAGCACGACCTGGATGGCGTCTCGGTTGGAGGGCAGGCTGGGGGCGAATCCGCCCTCGTCGCCGACGTTGAGGTTGTGGCCGCCGGCGCGCAGGATGGATTTGAGGGCCTGATAGATTTCGACGCCGGCGCGGAGCGCGTCCGAGAAGCGGTCAAAGCCGGCGGGGGCGACCATGAACTCCTGCACGTCGGCGGAGTTGGAGGCGTGGCGTCCGCCGTTGAGGATGTTGAGCAGGGGGACGGGCAGACTTACGTCGCTACCGTCGGAGGACAGATGCCGCCACAGCGCGCCGCCGGTGGCTGAAACGGCTGCCGCTCGCGCTACGGCCATGGACACGGCGAGGACGGCGTTGGCGCCCAAGCCGCTCTTGTCGCCGGTGCCGTCCAGCTCATTGAGGCGGCGGTCAACGTCGGTTTGGTCGAAGGGGGACACGCCGGCCAAGGCCGGGGTGATGCGGTGGTTGACGTTGGACACGGCGGTAAGGGTTCCGCTGCCGCCGAAGCGGGTTGTGTCGCCGTCGCGCAGTTCCAGGGCTTCGTAGCTGCCGGTGCTGGCGCCGGAGGGGACGAGGGCCAGGCCGACGCTGCCGTCGGTGAGGGTTACCTGGGCTTCGACGGTGGGGTTGCCGCGGGAGTCCAGGGCCTCGCGGCCGACGATGCTGGCGATGGTGGCGTCAGCCATTGGGCACCTCCGGCAGGGGCTCGGAGAAGGGAACGGTTTGGGTCTCCTCGGTGCGGGCTTCGGCGGCGGCGATGGCCTTGTTGACGGCATCCACCGGGTCGGCGGCGGTGATGTAGTTGTCACCCACGGGCAGGCCGTCGCCGCGCAGGGTGAGGGGCCAGCTGTTGAGGGCCACGACGGGGATGCCGTAGCTGAGGGCGTAGCCGATTTCGGAGAGGGTACCGAATGCTCCGCCGACGGCGATGGCGGCCTGTCCGGTGCTGACCACGGCGACGTTGCGGGCGAAGCCCATGTTGGTGGTTACGGGGATGTCCACGTACTCGTTGGCGGAGTTGGGGGAGCCGCCGGGCAGGATGCCGATGGTGTGGCCGTTTTCGGACTTGGCGCCCTTGCAGACGGCCTCCATGACGCCGGTGAGTCCGCCGCAGACGACGGTAACGCCGCGCCGGGCCAGCTCCTTGCCGACGGCCTCGGCCAAGGCGTACACGTGGGGCGGCGGGTCGAAGTTGCCGATGACTGCGATGATCATGGTGGTACTGTCTCCGGTTTTGGCGTCAGCCCAGGGGGATGATGGCGGCGCTGGCGGTTTCGATGAGGGTAAGCAGGGGGGCCGGGTAGATGCCGAGCCAGACGACTACCAGCAGCCCGACGCCCATGGTGGCCGTGAGCAGGATTGAGGGGCGTTGCAGAGGGGGGACGGGTGGTTCGGGTTCGTCGTGGGCTGCGTGCTGGTGGATGTTATCGTGCTGGGCGTGCTCCTGATGCGCCGTGACGTAGTGCTCGGCGTGGACGGGGCGCTCGATGTACATCTGGCGCATTACCTGGAGGTAGTAGTAGAGGGAGACCAGGCTGGTGAAGATGGCGACGCCGGCCAGCCAGAGCATTCCGCCGTCGGCCACCGCCGCGAAGAGGTAGAACTTGGCGGTGAACCCGGCGAAGATGGGCAGTCCGGCCAGGGAGAAGAGGCCGATGGCGATGGCCGCCGCCACGAAGGGCTGCCGGTCGGCCATGCCGGCCAGGTCGGCGATGTTGTCCTTGCCCTCGCGGTTGTAGTAGGCGGTGATGCCGGCGAATACCACCAGGTTGGTTACAGCGTACACCACCAGGTAGAAGATCACGCCCTTGGCGGCCAGGGCGAAATCGCTACCCAGCACGGCGACGCCGGCCAAAGCGTAGCCCACGTGTCCGATGCTGCTGTAGGCCATCAGCCGTTTCAGGTTGCGCTGGGCCAGGGCCACCAGGTTGCCGGCCAGCATGGTGATGGCGGCCAGGACGGCGATGACCAGTTGCCACTCGTCCCAGCGGCTGGCGGCGGGCACTATGGCTTCGGCGAAGAGACGCAACGTGAGGGCGAAGGCGGCGGCCTTGGAGCCGATGGCGAGATAGGCGGTTACCGGCAGGGGCGCACCCTCGTAGGCGTCGGGGGCCCACATGTGGAAAGGCACCGCGGACAGCTTGAAGCCCAGTCCGACGACCAGCAGGGCGATGCCGACCCAGAGGACGGGGCTGGCGTCGCCCGGAGCAGCCAGGTCGGCGGCGATGTCGCCGAAGTAGGTGGTGCCCAGGGCGGCGTAGATGTTGCTAAGTCCGTAGAGCATGATGGCGGAAGACAGCACGCCGATGATGATGTACTTGATGCCGGCCTCGTTGGAACGGGCCTCGCGCAGGCCGTAGGCGACCAAGACGTAGAGGCTGAAGGAGAGCAGTTCCAGGGAGATGTAGGCGGTGAGCAGCTCGCGGGACATCGCCAGCAGGTTCATGCCCAGGATGCTGAACAGGAGCAAGCCGTAGAACTCGCCCCGGTGCTGGAGGCGGTCACGTCCGTACTCGACGGAGAGGGCGATGATGCCCAGGCCGATGGCGCAGAAGAATATCTTGAAGAAGAGGCCGAAACCGTCCACGACCATCAGGCCGCCGTAGAGCTCGGTGCTCTGGTCAGGGCGCATGAGCAGGGCGACGGCGATGACGGCCAGGAGGCTGGCGGCGGCGAGACCGGCGAGCCATTCCTTGCTGCGCTCGGGCAGGAACAGGTCAACGGTGAAGACCAGGAAGGCCAGCGCCGTGAGGACGAACTCCGGCGTAAGGAGGTGGAGGTTTGAGGTCAGTCCGGTTTCCATCTACGCTACCGCCTAGAACACGGACAGCGCGCTGGCGACGCCGGTGTTGATGACGTTGAGCAGGGGGGCGGGCCAGACGCCGACGGCGATGAGGATGACGACGAAGGCTCCGCCGACGCCCTTTTCCACCGGGCTGGCGTCGGTGAGGTGCTCCCACTGGGGGTCGGCCTCGCCGAAGAAGGAACGGGCCAGCAGGCGCAGGATGTACACGGCGGTAATGGCGGCGCCGATGACGCCGAGGACGGCCAGGGGCAGGTAGGTGCGGAAGGCTCCGGTGAACACCATGAACTCGGCGATGAAGCCGCTGAGTCCGGGCAGGCCCAGGGAGGCCAGGCCGGCGATGGCAAAGAAGAAGGTGGTGGTGCCCATGCGCTTGATGAGGCCGTTGAGGATGAAGGAATCGCGGATGTGGGCCCGCTCGTAGATTGCGCCAACCATGGCGAACATGAGGGCGGTCATGATGCCGTGGGAGAACATCTGCAGGACGGCGCCGGCCAGGCCGACGGGGTGCAGGGTGGCGATGCCCATGAGCACGTACCCCATGTGGCTGACGCTGGAATAGCCGATGACGTACTTCAAATCGTTCTGGGACAAGGCGGAGATTGCGCCGTAGATGACGTTGACGGTACCCAGGCCGATGAGGACGGGCATCCAAGCTTCGGCGCCCTGGGGAGTCAACAGCATACCCACCTGGATGATGCCGAAGGCGCCGAGTTTCATCAGGACGCCGGCGTGGAGCATACTGACGCCGGTGGGGGCGGCGACGTGGCCGTCGGGGGACCAGGTGTGGAAGGGCCAGAGGCCGGCCAGCACGCCGAATCCGATGGCGAAGAGGGGGAACACCCACAGCTCGGTGATGCGGGAGACTGCGCCGTTCTGCTGCAACTGCGCCAACTTGTCGATGTTGAAGGTGGGGTCGCCGGCCTGGGAGGAGGCGACGTAGAGGGCGAGGATGCCAATCCAGATGAGGACGCTGCCGGCGACCAGGACCAGCATGAGCTTCATCGCGCCGTATTCCTTGGTGCGCAGGAAGGTTCCGAAATCGGTGCTGCTGCCCCAGACGCCGATGAGCAGGTACATGGGCAGCACGGCCAGCTCGTAGAAGAAGAACAGGAAGAAGAGGTCGCGGACGATGAAGACGCCGTACACTCCCGCGCCCAGGGCGAGGAGCAGCACGAAGAAGTCGCGGGTGCGGCGGGTGATGGTCTGGCTGATGAGGACTGCGCCCAGCAGGACGATGCCGTTGAGCAGCACCAGGGGCGCGCCGATGCCGTTCAATCCCAGGTGGAGGCTGATGTTCAGGGGGTGGCCGATCCAGGCGTATTCTCGCTGCAGCTGGACGCCGGCGGCGGCGTAGTCGTAGCGGAGGAATACGATGACGGAGAGGACGAAGGAAATCGCGGCGACGAAGATGGCCAGCTGCCAGGCGTCGCGGGGGCGGTCCTTGGGCAGGAACATCGTCAGCGCGGCCCCGGCCAGGGGCACGAGGACGAGGAGCAGCAGCGATACCTGGTCGAAATTAGCCATCATCAGATCAGGGTCATATCACGGGCGGCTACACCGAGCGGAGCCACCAGAAAATCGCCAGGGCGATGACGCCCAGGGCCACCACCAGGGCGTAGGTATAAACGTGGCCGGTTACGTGGAGGCGCAGGGCGATACCGGCCTTGCGGACAACATCCGCAGGGCCGTTGATGCCCACGTCGTTGACCACGGCGCGGTCGAAGAAGGCCAGGGCGGCGGATACGGTAAGCACCACCCGGTCGATGACCCACTGGTAGGTCTCATCGACGTAGTAGCGGTTCTCCACCACGCGGAGGACGGGGGCGAATCTGGCTCGCCAGGACTGGATGGACAGAGCGCGGCGGACGTACACCAGCCAGGCCAGGGCGAATGCGCCGACGGCCAGCAGGATACTCAACACGCCCAGCACGAGGTTGAAGTGGAATCCCTCGGCGTGGTCGTAGAAGACGAAGGTACCGAAGCCGTCGAAGGCTCCGGGCCAATTGAAGGCAATCCAGCCGAACCCTATCGCCAGCACGGCGAGAACGGACAGGACGCCGGTCATCAGGATGGGCGACTCGTGGGCGTGGTGGCTGTCCTCGCCCTGGGCGCCGAAGAAGACTATGAACATGGCGCGGGCCATGTACAGCGCGCTGAGAAAGACGGTGAGCATGGTCAGGACGATGAAAATCACCGGCAGGTTGTGGGAAACGGCCAGCAGGATCTCGTCCTTGCTCCAAAAGCCGGAGAGTATGGGGATGCCGCCCAGGGACAGGGCGCCGATGGCGAAGGTCGCCGCCGTCAGGGGCATGGCGCGACGCAGGCCGCCGACGCGTCGGATATCAACGTCGCCGTGGGCGCCGACGCCGTGCATGACGCTGCCGGCGCCGAGGAACAGCAGGGCTTTGGCGAAGCCGTGGGCCATCAGGTGGAACACCGCAGCCGTCCAGCCCAGCGCGCCCAACGACAGCATCATCAGGCCCAGGTGGGATACGGTGGAGTAGGCCAGGATGCGTTTCAGGTCGGTGGAGACCAGGGCGATGGTGGCCGCGCCCAGGGCGGTTACCATGCCGATACTGGCGACGACCATGAGGGCTTCGGGAGAAGCGGCGAAGATGGGAAAGGCGCGGGCGACGAGATAGACGCCGGCGATGACCATGGTGGCGGCGTGAATCAGGGCGCTGACGGGAGTGGGGCCCTCCATGGCGTCGGGGAGCCAGACGTGGAAGGGGAACTGGGCGGACTTGCCCATCGCGCCCAGCAGCAGCAGGATGGCGGAGGCGGTGATTACGCCGTCGCTGAGGTGGCCGGAGGCTGCCGCCTCGAAAGCTTCGGTCATGCTGAAGCTGCCGACGTTGACCCACAGGAGCAGGATGCCCACCAGCAGGCCCACGTCACCGATGCGGGTTACGACGAAGGCCTTCTTGGCGGCCTCGCGGGGGCCGGGATTTTCGAACCAGAAACCGATGAGCAGGTAGGAACAGAGGCCGACCAGCTCCCAGGCGATGTAGAGGAGCAGGAAGTTGTCGGCCAGGGCCAGGGTGAGCATCGCCGCGACGAACAGGGCCTGCCAAGCGTAGTACCAGCCAAAGCGGGGGTCGCCTTTCATGTACTCCAGTGAATAGAGCTGGACGGCCAGGGCGACGAAGGTAATCAGGCCCAGCAGGACGACGGTGAGGGGGTCGATGAGCATACCCCAGTTGAGGTGGATGGAGTCGGTGTTGACATCGCTGGGCACGCCGGCATCGAACCAGGTGGTGGTGAAGTGGCAGGTGAGGGCGTGGGTAACGGCGCTGACGTCGCAGGCGGGATGGTCGGCAGACGCGCCGAGAAATCCCAGCGTGGCCAGAATCCAGACGACGAAGCCGCCGCCGATGGCCAGGATCGCCAGCGGCGCGCCGCGCAGGGGAAGCCAGCGCTGGAAGAGGATAATCAGCGGACAGGCGGCGAAGGAGAAGACGGGTATCAGAAAGGCTAGCGGCATATCACCATTTCAGGATGTTGATTTCGTCAACGTTGATGGTGCCCCGATTGCGGTACATACGGAGGATGATGGCGAAGGCGAGGCCCACTTCGGCGGCGGCGACGGTGATGACGAAGATGGCGATGATCTGGCCGTCGAAGGCGGTGAAGCGGCCAATGCCGTTGAGGTAGGACGCGGCGGCAATCAGGTTGATGTTGACGGCGTTGAGCATCAGCTCGATGGACAGGATGATGAGCACGGCGCTGCGGCGGGCCAACGCTCCGTAGAGGCCGATGCCGAAGAGGGCCGCACCCAGGAGCTGGAAATAGAGCAGCGGAACCATCGGGGAGTTTAGTCCTCGCCATCCGGGGACGCGTCGTCGCTGGCGAGGACATTCTGCGCCCGGGCGATGATGATGGCTCCGATGAGGGCGACCAACAGAACCAGCGAAGCAATCTCAAAGGGCAGGGCCCACTTGGTGAACAGGGACGAGGCGAGGCCGGTGAAGGCCGGGGCCTGGGGTTCGGCAGTTACTTCGGGGGCCAGCCAGAAGGCCGCGCCCAGCACGGCGGACAGCACCAGGGCGGTAATCAGGGCCAGGGGCCATTGGCGGTTGTCGGTGATGCGGGGGTACTCGGAGGAACGGGTCAGCATCACGGCGAAGAGGACGACGATGGTTACAGCCCCGCCGTAGATCAGAACCTGCACCAGGGCCAGGAACTCGGCGAATAAAAGCAGATAAGCGCCGGCCGCGCCCAGCAGGGAGAGCAGCAGGAACAGGGCGGCGTGCACCACGTTGCGCGTAGCCACGACGCCGAGGGCGCCACCAATGGTGAAAATGGCTACGATGATGAAAAGGGCCAGCTGCAAGGCTATCCGTCCTCTTCATCCAAGGGCTAGATGGAGTTCAGCAGCGTACAGGTGGCGCATTGGCAATTGGCCTTGTGCTTGCGCACCGGCTCGCCGATGGCCTGGGAGCGGCCTTTTGCCTTGCCGGAGCCGCCGGACTTGCCGCGGCGCTTGCCCTTGCCCTTGCCGATTTTGGCGGCTTTGCCGGCCAGCTTGCCCACCAGGCCGCCGGCCCGTTGCGCCGGGTTGGAATCGCCGCCGTCCAGACGCTGCTGCACGCAATCCACGCAGGTGCAATACTGCGGGTGCGTGGGCGACAGGTTGCGGTAGCGTTCGTCTTCTCTGGGCACGGCGTTCCTCGGCTTGGCGTGGGGCGCTGGGCTGACGACTAGCCGGCGTCGGCGTCGGTCGATTGCTCGGCGGCTTTGGCGGCGTCGGCTTTTTGTTTGGCCAAGACGGTTGGTGGAATCCAGCCGGTGGCGTCCTGGTACTTCTTGCCGATTTGCAGGAGGGCCGGCATGTCAACGCGGTCGCCGTTGCGAGCGTAGGTGCTCATCTCGTGTTCGTGGCTCATCACGATGGCGTCGAAGTTACAGTACTCGACGCAGATGCCGCACAATATACAGCGGTTGAGGTTGATTTCAAAGTAATCGACGATCTTGCGTCGGCTGCTTTCGCCATCGGCGTGCTTGGGGTTGTCCATCATGCTGGCGGACATGCACTGGGTGGGGCAGTTGCGGATGCAGACCATGCAGCCGGTGCAGTAGGGTTCGCTGACTTCGCCGTCCCAGGTGAGGGCGGGAAAGCCCATGAATCGGGGGCGAACCGGCGTGGCCTGCTTGGGGTACTGCTGGGTAACGGGGCGGCGCAGGCCGGAGACGGTGGAGGCCAGGGTCAGCATCATTCCTTTCAAGCTTTCCAGCATGGCTACTCTTCCTCTGCTGCCGGGGCGGGCATCCGGTCAAGGACGGCAAAAACGTCGGCCACCGGGCAGGCGAAGCCGGGGATTTCCGGGTCGCCGTGCAAGACATCGCCGACGGCGAAAACCTGCTCGGGCTGGTCGTGGCGACGGATGGACACCGTGCGCGGGGTTGGGTCGGCTATCCAGACGGCGCGGGAGCCGTTGGCGAAGTATTCGGCAGTTTTGCGGGCCAGCACGGCGGGGGTATTGCTGGGCGAGACGACTTCAATGGCCACGTCGGGTGCGAAGCGGGGCCACGCTCCCTCACCAGGATTGTACGTCTCCATCCTCTCCCAAGTGGTCACGTGAACGTCGGGAAAGCGCAGCGTGTGAGGGTTCATCTGGAACCCCCCGTTATGGCCGACGTGGAGTGGGAGGCCGGCTTCTACAATACGGTTGCCAATCAGCCGGCTGATCTGTGCGCCAACGACGCTGTGCGGGGGTGTGCCGTCCATATCAACCAGCTCTCCATCCACCAGTTCGTAGCGATGACCGGGGTCTTCCGGCATCTTCCAGAACTCCTCAACGGTGATTTTGCGCGTCTTAGTCGTCATGGCGGACACACCTCTGCAAACTGCCAATATGATACCAGCATCGGGGGCTACGTGCGCGGTGAGGCGGCGGCGCGGCGTTGGGCGGCCAGGCGCTCCTGAATCTGGGCCACCCGGCGGGCGGGAGCCGCCATGCGGCGGTAGATTACCCAGCCGGCCACGGCCAAGCCGGCCAGGGACATCAGGGTGAGGCTCCACCAGGGCAGGGCGTAGAAGCGATAGGCGGCGGCGATGATGACGGTGTAGAAGGACAGGGGAACCATCACCTTCCAAGCGAAGGCCATCAGCTGGTCGATGCGGAGGCGGGGGAAGGTGCCGCGCACCCAGAACACGACCAGGACCACGGCGTAGGTCTTGACGAGGAACCACACCACGTCGGGCAGGGCCGGGCCACCCCAACCGCCCAGGAACAGCAGGGCGGTCAACGCGGCGATGGCGAAGGTGTTGATGTACTCGGCCAGGAAGAAGACCGACCAGTGGGCGCCGCTGTATTCGACGAAGGGGCCGCCGACGACCTCGCTTTCGGCGTGGTAGATGTCGAAGGGAGTGCGGCCAACTTCGGCCAGGCCGGCGATGAAGAAAATCACCAATCCCAGAGGCAGGACGACCAGGTAAGGATAGGAGGACTGGGCGGCGACGATTTCCCGCATATCCAGGGACTGGGCCAAGATGGCCACGGCGGCGGCGACCAGCACTACGGGTATCTCGTAGGAGATAAGCTGAGCCGCCGAGCGCAGGCCGCCCATGATGCCGTACTTGTTGGCGGAACCCCAGCCGGCCAGCACCAGGCCGAGAATCCCGATGACGGCGAAGGCGACGATGTAGAAGAGGCCCAGGGGCAGGTTCTTGATGAAAACGCCATCGCCGCCGGGTATGGTAACCCAGATGACGAAGGCGGACACCACGACGATGACCGGGGCAATCCAGAAAATCGCCTTTTCGGAATCTTCGGGGATGATGTCCTCCTTGAGGATGAGCTTGACCGCGTCGGCGATGGGCTGCATCAGGCCGAAGGGGCCGGTCCGCGTGGGGCCGTAGCGGAGCTGAAGACGTCCCAGCGCCTTGCGCTCCAGCCAGACCATAGAGAGGACGACAACCGAGAGGACGGCGAACATCACCGCGAGGCCGAGAGCGCTCCAGGCAAGGTCAATCAGAAAGCTCATCGGTCAACCTCGCCGAGGACGATGTCAAGGGAGCCGAGCACAACGACGCTGTCGGCCAGCCAGGTGTCCACCAGCAGGCGGCGCAGGGCGGAGAGATTGCAGAATGAGGGAGGACGAACTTTCAGGCGATAGGGTTTGTCGGTGCCGTCGCTGACCAGATAGACGCCGATTTCGCCGCGGGGGTTTTCGGCGCGGACGTAGGCTTCGCCGGCGGCCGGGCGAATCAGGCGCCGGCCCAGCGGGGAGGCCACCGGGCCATCGGGCAGTTGGGCCATGGCCTGCTCGACGATGCGGAGGGACTGGTACATCTCCTGCACGCGGACCCAGTGGCGGTCCCAGCAGTCGCCATCCAGACCGACCGGCACTTCGAAATCGAAGCGGTCGTAGATGGAGTAGGGCTGGGCCTTGCGCACATCGTACTCGTAGCCGCAGGCGCGAAGCAGGGGGCCGGTGAGTCCCAGGGCGATGGCCTCGTCGGCGCCGATGGGGCTGACGTCTTTGAGGCGGGAAAGGAAAATTTCGTTGAAGGTGAGGATACGGTCGCTCTGCTCCACATCCTCGCGCAGCAGGGGCATCAGGTCATGGACCAATTGGCGGAAGTTGTCGGGCACGTCCTCTTTGAGGCCGCCGATGCGGAAGTAGTTGTGCATCAAGCGGGCGCCGGATACTGCCTCAAAGAGAGCCTGGACTCGCTCGCGGCCGCGGAAGGAGAACATCACCGGCGTCATTGCGCCGGCGTCGAGTCCCATGGTGCCGACGTAGAGCAGGTGGCTGGCGATGCGGTTCAGTTCGCAGAGGATGACGCGGACGTACTCGGCGCGTTCGGGAACTTCCAGGCCCATGAGCTTTTCGACGGCCATGCAGTAGGCCAGCTCGTTGTTGAAGTTGCCGATGTAGTCCATGCGGTCGAAGAGGGTTACGATCTGGTGATACTGTTCGCCCTCGCAGAGCTTTTCGGAGCCGCGGTGGAGGTAGCCGATGTGGGGTTCCACGTCAACAATCTTCTCACCGTCAACCCAGAGGACCATGCGGAAGACGCCATGGGTGGAAGGATGCTGCGGGCCCATGTTGAGCAGCATCTCCACGGGCTGGGAATCGGCCCGGACTTCGGCAGGCGCGCCGACTGCTGATGTGGTTGGCTCTAGCATGGCGAACCGATGAAGCGGATGCTGGGCTGGGGCGGTTCGACGAGGCTGCTCATCCAGACCTCGCCGTTGTCGTAGAAGCCGGCTTCAATGAGGGTGTCTTCCAGGATGCCCAATTCTTCGCAGTCTTCCAGGAATTCGCCCACGCGACGGCGCAGGGCCATCTTGGCATCGTCGCGGGTGTCGCCGAAGGCGGTTACTTCCAGCTCGGGGCAGTGGGAAGACCAGCCGTCGCCGGCGCGGGATTCCTCGATTTGGTACACGATGCGGTCCATGGGCCAGTGGAAGGCTCAGTCGTCTGAATCGTCGGGGGCGAATTGAAGCACGATTTCGGTATCTTCGTCCAAGTGGTCAACGCCCAGGGCATCGGCCAGCTTGCCGGCGGTGTCCTGGCGTTCGAGCCAGCCGCGCATGGTCTGCACCAGGGCGTCTCGAGCGGCGTCGGGGGTGCGTCCGCTGCCCTCCAGTTCCAGGCCATCCACGGCGGCGATGAAGCGATTTCCGGCGGCGGCGACGCGGGCGGTGAGCTCCACCGGGGCGTCCAGCGCCGGGGCGTTCCCGTCGGCCGGCGTGGACATTTCAGAACTCCCGGTAGTCATAGAAATCGTACTCCTTGCGGCCGGGGAAACCCTGGAACTCCGGGTAAAGCAGCAGGGGCGAGAGGTCGGGGTGGCCGCTGAAGGTTACGCCGAAGAGGTCGTGGGCTTCGCGTTCGTACCAGTCGGCGGCGGGCCATACGTCGGTTACCGTGGGCAGGGAAGGCACGTCGTAGGGGACGGCGGCCCTGATGACCAGGGTGCGCTCGCTGGCCAAGGATTGCAGGAAGTACACCAGCTCGAAGCGCTCCTGGTAATCCACGCAGGCCAGGCAGAGGAGCATCTGGCAGTCCAGTTCGCCATCGTCCCGGCAGGCGAGGCAGGCATCTTTGACCTGCGAAGGTGGCACGGTTACCTGGGGAAGGTCCCCCAGGGCGCCGGGGGTGGGTGACCGGTCGCTCAGCAGGTCGAGGGCGCGGTCAAGGGTGGCGCGACGGGACGGCGACAGCAGTTCCACCGGGTCCGGCGGCGGCTCGGCGTCCTCGGCGTTGTGTGCGGGCCGGTTAGTCCGGGGACGCGGCATCGGAGGCACCAGCGTCGGCCATGATTTTTTCCTGCAACTTGAGGATGCCGTAGAGCAGCGCTTCGGGGCGCGGCGGGCAGCCGGGGACGTACACGTCCACCGGGATGATGTGGTCAACGCCCATTACCACGGAGTAGGAGCGGTAGTAGGGGCCGCCGTTGGTGGCGCAGCTGCCCATGGCGATGACCCACTTGGGTTCGGGCATCTGCTCGTAGAGCAGGCGGATGGGTTCGGCCATCTTTTTGACCACGGTGCCGGCGACAATCATCACGTCGGACTGGCGGGGCGACGGCCAGGTTACGACGCCGAAACGGTCGAAGTCGTGGTGGGCCATGTAGGTGGAAATCATCTCGATGGCGCAGCAGGCCAGGCCGAAGCTGAGCGTCCACAGGGATGACTTGCGGGCCATGGCGAAGAGCTGGTCGGTGGTGGTGGTGATAACGCCGGGCACGCGGCCGTCGGTAGCCTGGTTGAGCAGGCTGGGGCCGGGACGGTTCCCGGAGCCCAGGATAATCTCGGTGGGCTGGGGCGGCAGGGCCAGGGGGGATGGGGCGTCGCTGCTGCCGGGCTGCGGCGTTATTTCTGCCAATCGAGGACCCCCTTGCGCCATCCGTAGATTACGGCGAAGAACAGCATGGCGAGGAACAGAATCATCGCGTAGAAGGGTATCGGGTTGCCGGCGGCCTGCTCCTTGACGAATACCACCGCCCAGGGGAACAGGAACACGGCTTCTACGTCGAAGATGAGAAACAGGATGGCGAAGATGTAGAAGCGGATGTTGATGTTGGACCAGGCGAAGGGCGTGGGCGGGATGCCGCACTCGTAGGTGGTGAGCTTGGTTGCCGAGCGGCGGCGGGCCGAGAGCAACTGGGAGCCGGCGAACATGGCGCCGATGGCCGCCAGGGCGATGATGACGGCGATGACCACGGCCAGCCAGTTGCCGGCGTAGGCAGAGGGGTTGAAGGCTTGGAGGAGGGGAGCGTTCAGTATTGTCAGCATAGGTTGGCAACGTGGCCCTGATGAATGGGCAAAATCATCGTAGCAACGGCCTGTTGCCGTGTCAAATTAGCGTTGGTTGCGGATGGCGGTGGACGATAGGTCGGAGCGGAAGGCGCTTTCGGGGATGTCAAAGAACAGGGGGTGAAAGCCGCCGGGGAGGTTCACGTCGGCCAGGGTGCGGAAGACGCCGCTGTCGTCGGCTCGGCCGGCCACGGCGAACCGGGAGCCGGAGGCCCACATCTCGGCCAGGGCGGTGAGCATCGCGGACTCCGAATCGCCGTAGTAGCGGGGCTGAATGAGGCGGGTTGCGGTGTCCCACCCGATGACGAAGTCGCAGCCGGGGAACAGCTGGGCTTTTTTGTAGAAGGTCTCGGCTCCGGTCAACACCACGGCGCCTACGCCTCGGAACTGCTGAATGCGCCGCTGCACTTCGTCCACCGCCAGCGGGGGCTTGTCCACGTTGATCACGGAGAGCTCGTAGGCTACCGGCTCTCCCAATGCCGCGCCGGCCGCCGCCGCCAGCTCGACGTGGCCCTGGTGGAGGGGATTGAAGGAGCCGGGGAGCAGGGCCAGGGGCGGGTCGGCATCCACGGCCATTGCGCCGTCGGGGCGAACAGTGACCCAGCGGGCGTTGCCATCCAGCAGGCGCTGGACGGGGTCGGCGTGGCGGACGGTTTCGGTAGTCAGGCGCTCGGAGGATGCCAGTCGCAGGTCGAATTCGGCGTCCACGTTGCAGGCCCGGGCCAGGGCGGCGATGACCAGGCGGCTGACCACGTCCTCCTCGCCGGCACGCTCGCGCAGACCCTTCTCCAGGGTTACGGCGTCGGTGGTTACGCCGGCGTCGTCCCAGGTGGCGATGTAGGCGCGATGTTCGCCGCGCTTGGTGCGGTCGGTGGCAATGGTGGCGGTGCAGCCCAGGCCGACGATGGGGGCGTCGCCCTCGCGCAGTCTGAGGCCGCGCTGCCAGGCGGAGCGGGCCATGCGGCGGGCGGTATCCGCCGAGACGGTTTGATCGGGGGCGTAACCGCCCAGGAAGTCGGTCATGGCCAGGTAGCCATAGGGCACGCGGGTTTCCAGCACGGTGCGGGACGCGCCGCCGACGCCCAGCAGCCAGGCCAGGGCGTAGTTACCGGCGCCGGCAACGGCTACGACGGCCTGCGGGGGCGTGTTGTGGATGCTGGCGACGACGCCGGCGATGGCGTCGTCCATTACGGTGTCAACAGGGTGGTCGGTCATGCCGGCATTGTAGCACCGGATCAACGCCGGTTCCATGAAGGCGGCGGGACGGACCAGGCCGCCGGGTCGATGGCAGCCATGGTGGCCAGGGAGACGTCCATTTCGCCGGCGATTTTGCGGTCCCATTCGTCGGCCCAATGCTGGGGCAGGCGCGGGCGGGCTTCCCGCCAGGTCATGCGCTCACCATCGTTGGTTTGAGCGGCCAGCACCTCGACCAGGAACGCGGTCATATCGCCGCCGTCCATGGCGTTGACCACGCGGCAGTCGAGATGGCCGAAGCTGCCCTGGAGGAGCGGGCTGCCGGTTATTCCGGTTACGTAGGGGACATCTTTCAGCTTGTCGCCGTCACGGCCGGAGCGCATCCCCAGCTGCCAGATGAGGGGCAGTTGGTCGGCGCTGAGGAAGTTAACGGCCAGGACACCGCCGGATGCGATAAGGTCGTGGGTGTAGTTGGTGTGGTAAATCTGCACGATGAGCCGGGGGCGATGGAGCACGATGGAGGCGGCGGCTATCGCCACGGCAATCTGGGCGTTGACCACCGGGCCGGAGCGGGTGGAGACGGCGGCCAGGGGAGCGCTGAGGCCGGCCAGCAGGGGGCCGACGTCTGAGGGAGCGACGTCCGGGGGAGCGACGTCCGGGGGGTTGGCGTCGGGAGCGTGGTTTGGCATCGGCGTTGGCCGGGGGAGGGCGCGGTTGGCAGCGGCGGAGCTACCAGTCGGGGTGGCTGTCGGTGAGTTCGGTGGCGGTGAGACGAATCTGGTCGGCGCCGTCGCGGTCCATATACAGAATTTCCGAGTTGCCGTAGGCGTGGGAGACGAAGGCAATCTTGTCGCCCTGGGCGGACCAGACGGGCATCATATCGTCAACGGTGTTGTAGGTCAGCTGCTCGCGTTCGGAACCGTCGGACAGGACGGTGAAGATATCGGATTGGTCGTCGAACTGCACCACGAAGGCCAGGCGGCGGCCATCGGCAGACCAGGCCGGCTGGAGTTCGTCGTACTCGTCGTGGGCGACGGCCACCTCGTCGGTATCGTCGGCCCAGTTGTCCGAACGGGTGGGGCGCAGGACGTAGATGTCCTGGCCACGTTCGGATTCGCGCACGAAGGCGATGCGGTCGCCCTTGGGAGACCAGACGGGGTTGCTGTCGGCGCCATCGGTGAGTTCGATGCGGTTGACGCCGGTGGGATTGCGGAGCAGGAGGCCGTCGCGTCCCGCTTCGGTGAAGACCAGCCATTGCCCATCGGGTGACCAGTCGCCGATAGTTTCTCGCTCCTCGCTGAAGGTGAGGCGGGTAGCCTGGCCGGCGTCGAGTTCGACCATGTAGATGTCGGGGGAGCCGTCGGCGTCGGAGACGTAGGCCAGGCGGTCGGCCTGGGGGGCCCAGACGGGCGGCTGTGCCGGGTCGATGCCGGAAACCAGGAGTTGGGTTTCCTCGGTGGCGACCTCATAGACCATCAGCAGGGGGACTTCCCGGTTGGAAATCCAGGCGAGATAGCGGTGTTCGGGAGACCAGCGGGGGAAGCCGGCGCGGGCGTTGCGGGGCGATATGTTGGTCGGATCGTCCTCGCCGGGCTGGATAATCCAGACCCGGGCCTGGTCTTGATCGCCGGAGACGTAGGCGACGGACGGCAGGTCGCCGCCGCCGAAGAAGCAGGCCGTGGACATCAACCACAGGCCCAAGGCGGCCACGATGGGGACGGTGCGCAGCGGGGCGGTAAGGCGGCGCGCCAATGGTAGCTTGGCAAGGTGGAGCTTCATATCACGGTGGTCCCGGGTTGAGCGACAAGCCAAATTTAGACGGTTTTTTAGTTTAGTGCAAGAATTCCGGCGGCCAGGATATGGGCTGTTTTGGGACAGGCCAAGGCTGGGAGGCCGGCAGTTGCGAATGCCCGATATGGGTTACAATTGCCGGAAAGTTCCTTAGTCGGACGCTCCGCAACCGGAGCGGCGCCAGAGGCTGCGACCAACCGAGAGAGTATGACCAACGCCGAAACCGGAAACCCCTACTGCGTGTTTTGCGAGATAATCGCTGGGCGGGAACCGGCGCGCATTCGCTACCTGGACAACGACATCATCGCCATCGTGAACCGATTGACCTGGGTGCCGATCATGCTGCTGGTAATGCCGCGTCAGCACATGTCGCAGCTGGAGATGTGGAGCAGCGGCCTGATGACCCGGCTGGGAGACGTGGCGGCGACGCTGGGCTGCATGTACTGCCCCGGAGGTTTTCGCATCCTGTCCAACTTCGGCTATGATGGACTGCAAAGCCAGTCTCACGGCCATCTGCACGTCATCGGCGGGCAGTTTCTGGGGCACTACGCCTGATTGCCAAGCCGGTGGAGTTCGCAAATTTCAAACCGCAAAGGAGAGCAAACCACGATGCCCGAGACCATACTTTACGAAAAGACCGGCGTGGACAATCACGTTGCCGTGATCACGCTGAACCGGCCGGAGGCTTCCAACGCCATCAACCGGCAGCTGCGCCGGGAGCTGCAAGAGGTCATCAAACACTTTGACAATGAGGACGACGAGGCGTGGGTGGCGGTGATCACCGGCTCCGGGCGCAACTTCTGCGCCGGCCGGGACCTGAAGGAGCGGGCCTCGGACAACGCCGAGGGCGTGCAGGCGCGGGCCGAGAACAGCATGTCGCCCAACAAGCCGCACATGTGGGAGCGTCCGGTGAAGCCGCTGGTGGCCGCGGTGAACGGCGCGGCGGCGGCCGGCGGCTGGTCCATCGCGCAGATGTGCGACGTGCGGCTGGCGGCGGACAATGCCCGGCTGGGCATCACCGAAACCAAGTGGAGCCTGATGCCTCCCTTTGCGGTAGAGCTGACCAAGATGATTGGCATTACCAACGTGCTGGAACTGGTGATGACCAGCGAGCTTCTGCCGGCCGAGCGGGTCAAGGAAATGGGTTTCCTGAACAAAGTGGTGCCGGCCGACCAGCTGGTGCCGGAGGCCATCAAGATGGCCGAAAGCATCGCGCAGAACGCGCCGCTGGCCGTGCGAACCATCAAGGAGCTGGCGTACAACAGCCTGGATATGTCCATCGCCGAAATCAGCGCGAAGACCTACGTGGCATACGACTACATCCTGACCACGCAGGACAGCAAGGAAGGGCCGCGGGCCTTTGCCGAAAAGCGCCGCCCCAACTGGCAGTTGAAGTAGGCGGCGCCCTCACCCAACCCTCTCCCCTGGTGGGAGCGGAAGCAAAAGGAGCAATTATTATGACTACTCAGGTACAGCCCAAGAGCCGAACCGTTACCGCCAACGGCATCAACCTGCACTACCTGGACTGGGGGACGGAGGGCAAGCCGCCGCTGGTACTGCTGCACGGCCTGCGGGGCCACGCCCGCGTGTGGGAAGACGTGGCCGAGGCCCTGTGCGGCGACTATCACGTGTACGCGCTGGACCAACGGGGCCGGGGCGACACGGACCACGCCCCCGGCGGGGACTACTCCACCGACGCCTTCGTGGCCGATTTGGTGGGGTTCGTGGACGCCATCGGCCTGGACAAGTTCATCCTGTTCGGACACTCCATGGGCGGGCGCAACAGCATGGCCTTCGCCGGCGAGTACGCGGAGCGACTGGAGCGGCTGTGCATCGTGGACATCGGGCCGCGCATTGAGGCGACGGGGGGCAATCGCATCACCGAAGAGCTGCGAGCCATTCCGCCGCAATTTGACAACTTTGAGGACGCCCTGACCCACGTGCAGACCGGCAACCGGTTCGCGTCGGAGGCGGTGATGCGGCGTCGGCTGGCCGGCCAGACCCAGCAGTTGCCCGACGGCAAGATAGTCTGGAAGTTCGACCCGGCGATCCGGGAACAGCGCATCAACGGCACGGCGGCGCCGGCGGCGGACCTGTGGCCGACGCTGGAACGGATCACCTGCCCGACGCTGCTGGTGCGGGGCATGGAAACGGACCTGCTGACCGAGGAAACGGCCCAGCGGATGATCGACACCCTGGCGCAGGGCACGCTGGCGGAAATCCAGCGGGCGGGCCACATGGTGTTTGAGGACAATCCGGACGATTTCATCGCGGCGGTGAAGGGGTGGCTGGCCGGCTGAACCACGCTGGCGGACGCGGCTGCCGGAGCTCGTCGTGTTACAATCCGAGCACTTGATACGGGCGGCAGCCGCGCCGCTGAGGTAGATTGTCATGAAAGTTTCGTTCTTCCACCTGATGCCCTACCAGGACCTGCCGGACGACTTCGCCGAGCAGCACCATTCGGCCTGGGTTGACCTGCCCAACGAAAACTTCGATCCGGCCAAGGGCAACCAGTACTACGCCGATTACATTGACCAGCTGCGCTACGCTGACGAGGCGGGGTTTGACGGCATCTGCGTCAACGAGCATCACAACAACGCCTACGGCATCATGCCGTCGCCGAACCTGATTGCGTCGGTGCTGGCGAACAGCACCAACAACGGGGCGGTGATCGTGCTGGGGAACAGCCTGGCGCTGTACAACCCGCCGGTGCGGGTGGCGGAAGAGATGGCGATGATTGACGTGATATCCGGCGGGCGGCTGGTGGCCGGCTTTCCGGTGGGCACGTCGATGGATACGACCTTCTCCTACGGGCAGGTTCCCATCACGCTGCGGGAGCGGCACACCGAGGCCCACGACGTGGTGATGCAGGCATGGACGCAGCATCAGCCGACCATCTTCAACGGTAAGTACAACAAGCTGCGCTACATCAGCATCTGGCCGCGCCCGATGCAGGAACCGCATCCGCCGGTGTGGGTTCCCGGCTCCGGCAGCCTGGAGACCTGGGACTGGGTGCTGGACCGGGACTACGTGTATTGCTACCTGTCCTACTACGGCTACCTGCGGGGCTACAACATCGTGAAGGGCTACTGGGAGCGGGTCGCCGAGCGGGGCATTGACGACAATCCGCACCGGTTGGGCTTCCTGCAGCTGGTGTGCGTTTCCGAGACGGACGAGCAGGCGGAAAAGGACTACGAGGAGCACGTCAAGTACTTCTACGAGAAAATGCTGCGGGTCTATCCTCCCTTTGCCGAATCGCCGGGCTACCGTTCGCTGGACTCCATCCGGAAGTCGCTGCGTCCGCAGATGGGCGAGGAGGCGCAGCGGGCGGCCACCGAGAACAGCTGGAAGGACTACATTGACCAGGGCCACGTCATCGGCGGCAGCCCGGAAACGGTGCGTCGGAAGCTGACCGAAGCGTGTGAACTGCTGCGCATCGGGCACCTGATGGTGCTGCTGCAGATCGGCAGTATGCCGACGGAACTGGTGAAGAAGAACACCGACCTGTTCGCCAACGAGGTGATGCCGCACATCAAGGGGATGTTCGACGACTACGACGACCCCTGGTGGCCGGAACGGTTGAAGTCGGGGACTGCCGAAGCGGTGGGCGACTGAGCGATGGCTTACGCGAATACCGACATCGCCGACGCCGTGGCTCGTGGGCTGGGCGCGGCCAGTGACGGCGCTCGACCTGACGACGGCGGACGGACGCCGGAAAAGTACGCCGACCTGAGCCGGGACTTCCGCGCCAGCGCGTGGAAGCATCTGCGGGAAGATGGCGACCTGCCCCAGGCGTCGAACAAGGCGTGGGGAATGGTGGCGGAAACGGTGAAGGCGGTTAGCGCGCAGCACGGCGGAATCATCCACCAGCATCGTTCCATCTGGGAAATAGTACGGCAATTGTCGAGATTGGTGGGGGAATCCGGCGACGACAACACCCAGGCTTGGATCAACAATTCATTCATGGTCGCGCGTAGCCTGCATGCTAATTTTTACGAGGATGAGGCTAATGAGGTTGAGGTAGCCTCCGGGCTGGAGTTGTGCGAGGAGCTATCGGAGCGGCTTTACGAGCTGTTCTGGCCGGAGGGGTATCAACCGTGAGCGAAAAGCTGCAGCAGGGCGACCGGATGCCCGCCCTTACGCTGAACCTGATTGACGGGGGATCGCTGACGCTGCCGGGGGATATGTCCTCCCGCTACCTGGCGCTGCTGTTCTATCGGGGCGTTTGGTGACCCTATTGCGCGCGGCAGTTGGCCGCCTGGCAATCGCAGCAGGATGCCCTAGCCGAGATGGGTCTGGCGATTGTGGCCGCCAGCGTGGAGCCCAAGGAGCTGGTGCAGGAGATGGCCGAAAAGGCCGGCGTAACCTTCCCCATGGCCTACGGGGTTACGCGGGCCGACGCGGACCTGCTGGGTTCGTGGTGGTCGGACGCTCACGACGGACACATCCAGCCCACGGAGCTGCTGCTGGGACGGGGCGGGACGGTGCTGGGCGCGATGTACGCCAGCGGGCCGGTGGGTCGCGTGAGCCCCGACGAGGCCGTCCACTTTATTGAAGGGCGAGAGCGGGCGCGGCTGCGCAGCGGTTAGCGCCGAAATGGGTCAGCCCTCGAAGTAACCCTCTTCCCGGAAGAGCTCGGCCAGGCGGGCGATGCCCTCGCGGATTTCGTCGGGGGTGTTGTGGCTGTAGGTCAGGCGCAGGTAGTTGTTGCGTCCCCGGTCGGCGCGGAACACTCCGCCGGGGTTGTACTTCACGCCGCGGGCCACGGCGCTGGGCAGCGTGGCCCAGGTATCGGCGTTTTCCGGCAGGCGGACGAAAATCAGCATACCGCCCTGGGGATGGGGCCACTGGCAGAATGACGGGAAGTTCTGTTCCAGCGCGTCCAGCATGGCGTCGCGGCGAGCCTGCAACGCCTGGCGGACGGCCTCGATGTGCTCTGCCTCGTGCTCGCGCAGGTATTCGTACACCATCATGGTGGCCAGGTGGCTGACGCCGCGGCGGGGTGGGACGCCGCCGTTGACCTGCCGCAAGGCCTGACCGACGGCCGGCGGCATCACTCCGAACCCGACGCGCAAGCCGCAGCCGAGCAGCTTGGTGAAGGACGACACGTACATCACGTCGTCCCGGTCGGTGAGGCCGGAGAAGGCGGTGGGCAGAGGCGCGCCGTCGATGCGGAAGTCGGCGTAGGACTCGTTTTCCAGAACGGGAACGTCGTAGCGTTGGGCGATGTCCAGCAGGGCACGGCGACGGGGTTCGGACACGGTGAATCCCAGTGGGTTCTGGTACACGGGAATCATCCAGACGAACTTGGGACGGCGGCCGGCGGCGTCCAGAGAACGTAGAGCGTCTTCCAGAGCGTCGGGGAGCATACCGTCTTCGTCGCAGGCTACGTGGATGGGCTCGGCGCCGCGCTCCAGCATCATGCGGAGGCTGCCCAGGTAGGTGAACTCTTCCACTAGTACCGCGTCGCCGGGATTGATGAAGGCTTCCAGGATGATGCTGATGGCGCCGCCGGCGCCGTCGGAGATAAAGACATCGCCGGGGGATACGCTGAAACCCCGGTTGGCGTCCAGCCGCTGGGCAATCAGCTCGCGCAGGCCGAGGTGTCCGCCGGGTGGCGGGTAAGCGGCCAGGGAGTTGGGGCCGCCGGCGTCCAGGCCGGCGCGGGCGGCGGCGAGATACTCGTCGAAGCCGATGACTTCCGGGACGGCGTTGGTGATGGAGAAGGTGTACTTGACCGCAGCGTCGGCGCCGGTCGGCATGGCGACGGCGCGGGGCAGGTTGCGGGAGAACAGGGCTGAGTAATCCACCATTGCTTCTATTGCCTCCGGGCTGCGCTGGTTCTACGGGGGGATTATACCCGGCCCTGCCGGCGGGCCGCCACGCCTTCGCGGAGCATGGGGATCAGCTCGCGGCCGTAGTCGGCGGCGTCGGCAAGGGGGTCGAAGCCGCGGATGATAAAGGCCGAGCAACCCAGGTCGTAATAGGCCAGCAGGGAATCGGCGACCTGGCGAGGGGTTCCGACCAGGCAGGTGGTGCTGCCGGAGGCTCCGCTGGCGGCGGCGATGGGCATCCACAGGCGTTCGTCGTAAACGCTGCCCTGGGCGGCGAAGCGCAGCAGGCGCCAAGCGCCTTCGGACTGGGGTCGGGTGGGCACGCCGGGCGTGATGCGGCCGGCGGTGGCCTGCTGGATGCGGGCGAGAATCTCCTCGGCGCGCTGCCAGGCCTTGGCCTCGGTGTCGGCCAGGATGGGGCGAGCGGACAGGCTGAAGCGCATCTCGTCGGGATTGCGGCCGACTGCGGCGACGCGCGTCCGAACGTCGGCGATGCGCTGGGCGATGGAGGCCCGGGGCTCGCCCCACAGGGCGAAGAGATCGGCCCGGCGGCTGGCGACATCCAGGGCGATGTCGGAGGCGCCGCCGAAGAACAGCGGCAGGTGGGGACTCTGTCGGCAACGAGCCTGGCTGTAGGCGTCCTGCAGGTGGTAGAAATCGCCGTCGTGGTCGAAGGGTTCGGTTTCGGTCCAGATGCGGCGCATGACGCCCAGGTATTCGTCGGTGCGGCGGTAGCGGGCGTCGTGGTCGAGCCAGTCGCCATCCTGGCGCTGTTCCAGGTCGTTGCCGCCGGTGATGATGTGCAGAGCGATGCGTCCGTTGCTGAGCTGGTCCAGGGTGGCGGCCTTGCGGGCGGCCAGGGTGGGCGCGACGAAGCCGGGGCGATGGGCGATGAGGTAGCCCAGCCGTGTGGTATGGGCGGCGGCGTAGCCGGCGACTTCAAAGCCGTCGGGAGTGGAGGACGAGTAGCCGGTGAGGACCATATCGAAGCCGGCGGCCTCGTGGGTGCGGGCGAAGTCGAGGATATAGTCCGGGTCAACGCCGGAGGGGACTTCAGCGCCGGGGTTGATGCCGCCGCCGAAGAGGCTGAGGGTTGCGCCCTGGTTGGCGGCGGCCTCGCGGACCACGCCGATCATGCCGATGACGGTTACGCCGTCGTCACCGTACACGCTGGGAAGAGCCGGGGGAACCGCCGGGGTCGGGGTGATTCCGTTGCCGCTGACATCGCTCATGGGTGCACAACTCCTGCGCTGGGGATGTTTTGCCAGGCCAGTTTAGACGATTTGGCGGTGGACGGGAGCAAAGCGGGCAAATTCATGGACAAATTGGTGGATTTGGGTGTTGACAAGCATCACAATACGCTATACTATGTATTCACGGCGCTGGGGTTGCTAGGGAAACCCCACTCGCCAAGCCCGATGGCAAAGAAAAAGAGCCGTCGTCATTGCAGGAGGTTGAAGTGGTTTCGCTGATAACGCTGAACCATAGTTGGCATTTCCCCTGTAAGCGCCCCGTTGGCGTAGTCGACGCGGTATGACGATGCCGGGAGGACGCCGACCGGGGCGAAAACAAATCGAGCGGGCCATTGATTGGCATTGACAACGCCAGACGCCCAGAGCAGCGCAGTCAAGGCGCTCCCGGAGGGGCGGGCACATCGGTCGGAAGACCGGCAAGCGGATGGCCACAGCCGATGAGAACAAGGCCAGCGCACCGACTGTTTATCGGGCGCTGGCTTCTCTTTTGGCATCGGCGGCGATTGCGGCCAGGGCGGCCCGGTATTGCTCGGGAGTGTTGACGTCCCACAGCAATTCCGGCGCGCCAAGCTCGACCCGGCGGGATGGGTCCTGATGACGTTCGGTTACGGCGCGCATCCCCTGGGTAACCTCGTCGATCTCCAGCAGCTCCTGGTACAAGGCGCGGCTGACGGCGATGGGGTGTCCGCCCTTGCCGTTGCAGGTAGGGATGGTAATCAGCGCGTCGCCATCCAGGTGGGCCGTGATGACCTGCTGGATGACGGCGGCGCTGCGGGGCTGGTCAACGTTGAGGAGCAGAATGGGGCCCGGCGGTTCGTGGTTGGGGCGGGAGATGGCGCGCAGCCCGGTTTTGATGGACGTGGTCTTGCCCTGGGCGTAATCGGCGTTGACGACGCAGCGCACGGCGCCGGCCTGGTACACGTCGCGGTTGGCGCCGATGCGGGCTTGCAACTCGTCGGCGCGGTGGCCGAGAACGACGATGACTTCATCGGCGCCGGCTTGGCGCAGGGCGATTATCTGGTGGATGATGAGGGGGCGGCCCTGCCAATCCAGGAGGGCCTTTAGAGTGCCCATGCGCCGGGAGACGCCGGCGGCGAGGAGAACGGCGGAGGTGAAAGGGGGCATAGCGGCGGTTTTACCATGGGCGTTGGGGGTCGTCGCCGATGGTAACCGGAAGGCGGTAGCTGATGCCCACGCCGAAATCTTCGGGGGTGGCAGCGTTGAGCAGGGAGTCGAGGGCCTGAGCCTTGCGGCTGGCGGCGCGCCCGGGCATCAGGCGGTCGATGGTCTTGTTGAGTTGGCGCTCGAAGCGAAGGGCGGGCAGGATGTAAAAGGTCCGCTGCTTGGGGAACGCCAACCGGTCGGCGAGTTCATCGCCGATGAAGGCGCGGGAGATGCGATAGCCCTGGTTGGTCAGGGCCTGACGCTCGGCGGGCTCCAGGACGTGGGCGACCAGGGCGGCGCTGTTGATGATGACGTTGCCGACAATGATGGCGTCTTCGTCGGGGGGCGGCTCGCAGAGCAGGCCGATGCGCCCGAGGGCGGCGGCGTCGGACTCGCTGTTGAAGAGGATGGATTCCGGGACGCCCATCAGCCAGGCCGAGCACCGCCAGATGTGCATAAAGCTGGCGCGCTCTTCCGCCGTCATGCGAACGCCCAGCCGGCGGGTATGGGTCATCAGCTGCTCGGAGAAGAGGGCCGAGGCGAGGCCGATATGAGCGGCGTGAAGGGGAACGCCGTAAGCGTCGGTGTCCCACTGGCCGGAATTTGCGAACAGCTGGCGCATTTGAGCGTGGATGAGGCGGATGCGGACGGAAAGTTTCCAGCCTTCGCCGTCCCGTTCCAGTCCTTCGGGAATCATAATCTCGTAGAGATGCTTGATGTTCTGGGCCAGGCGGTGAACGCCGCGGTCGATGATGCGGCCGGTGGTGGTGAAGGACTTGCTGATGCGGGTGGTAAAGCCCTGGACGATGGCGCCGGCGGCGAAGGCCATCAAGAAAAGGTCGGGGTTGGCGTGGAAGAGGCGACAGCCGGGGTACACGGGATGGTCGTAGAACCAGTCGGGAGTGGTTTCGCTGGCGGTGAACAGGTCGCGCAGTTCTTGCGGAGCGTCGCGGAACGCATGCTCATCCCGGTTCATGCCGGCGGAAATCAACTGGTGCATCTCCCGCTGGGAGATGCCGGCGAAAAACTCCACCGCCCGGTCGGCCAGTGGGTCGCCGATATGGGTATGGGCGATGTACCGGTCGGCCCGCTCCGCGTCAATTTCGCGGGCTTGGGCGTAGCCTGGTACGTATTCGGTGGGAACTTGCAACATCGTAAATACTGCCGGCGGTAAGACTCACACACCCGCCGGGCTACTCCTCGATGGGTTCCACCCGCAGGTCGGGAAGCCAGCTGAGCCAGGAGGGCAGGTACCAGTTACCGCGCCCCAGCATTTCCATACTGGCAGGAACCAATACCGAACGGACGAGGGTGGCATCCAGGAAAATCGCCACGGCCAGACCGAAGCCCACCTGCTGGTTGATGATGGTATCGCCGGCGGCGAAAGCGCCGAACACGGCCACCATGATGAGAGCGGCCCCGGTGATGATGCTGGCCGTGGAGCGCAGCCCGTAGGCTACCGACGCGGCGTTGTCGCCGGTGCGGTCGTACTGCTCCCGGATACGGCTGAGCAGGAACACGTGGTAGTCCATGGAAAGGCCGAACAGGATGGTGAACAGGAACAGGGGTATCCAGACATCAATCACCTCGGCGTGCTGGAAACCAAGGAGGTCGGTGGCGACTCCCTTTTGAAACACCAGCACGATGAGGCCGTAGGCGGTGCCCACGGAAAGCAGGTTCATCACCACGGCCTTGATGGGGATGACGATGGACCGGAAGACGAGCAGCAGGATGATAAAGCTGAGTCCCAGCACGAAGGCGAAGACGATGGGGGTGTACAGGTCAACGATGTCGAAGAGGTCGGCGGTAACGGCGGTGACGCCACCCACGGAGACATCGGCCGGGACACCGCTGAATGCGGCCGGGATGTGTTCTTCGCGAAGGGCAGCCATGGCGGCCACGGCGTCGGGCCCGCTGGGTTCGCCGGAGATGATCACCGGCAGCATCGCCAGGTCGCCGGAGGCGTTGGGAACCGGAATGGCTGGCAGCGGGAAGCGGGGGTCCTCCAGCAGGGATTGCTGCAGGCTGGCGATGGCTTCCTGAACCTGCGGGCTGTTGATATCGCCGTCGATGACGACCTCGGCGGGATTGACCAGGCCGAAGGAAAATTCCTGTTCCAGGATGAAAAACGCATCCCTGGTCTCAGCGCCTTCGGGGAAGGTGTCAACGCCGTTGATGCCGGTGTTGATCTGGAAGTAGAAGACGATGGCGACCACCATGGGGATGGCGACGATGAGGAAGCTGAGGATGGGAACTTTGGTTACGATGCGGGTGGTGGTCTCCCAGAAGCCGTGCTGCTGCGTTTCGGTGTCCGGCGCGCGCCGCCGGCCGAAGTAGGGCAGCGAGAGGAAGTTGACCTTGTCGCCGAGGAGGGCCATCACGGCCGGCAAAAGGGTGAGGGTGGCGGCTATCGCGACGAGGACGACGACGATGGCGCCGATGCCCAGGGACTGGAAGAAGGTGGCGGGAACGATGAGCATTCCGAACAGCGCCACCACCACGGTGAGGCCGCTGAAGAGCACGGCCCGTCCGGCGGTAGCCCCGGCCCGTGCCACGGCGGCGCGCTTGTCCAAGCCCTTATCCAGCTCCTCGCGGAAGCGGGAGACGATGAACAGCGAATAGTCGATGCCGACGGCCAGGCCGATCATGGTAATCATCAGGGTTACGAAGAAAACCAGCTCGAAGGCCTGCCCGATCAGCGCGGCGATGCCCAGGGCGATGACGATGCACACGATGCCCAGGCCCAGGGGGATCAGGGAGGCCACCACCGCGCCGAAAAGGGCCAAAAGGATAATCAGGGCTACCGGAACGCCGATGCGCTCGCCCTGTTCCAGGTCTTCGGTTGCCAGTTCGTTGGACTCGTGAGCGATGCTGGCGCTGCCGCCAAGGAGCACGCGGTATCCTTCGTCCTCGTTTGCCGAGTGCACGACATCAAGCAGGCTGGTCACGTTTTCGGTAGCTTCTTCCAGCCGGCCGGTCATCTCAACGGGCATTATGGTGGTCTGCCGGTCTTGGGACACCAGGGTTTCATCGTTGGTCAGATAGTAATGCCCGGCCACTGTTACCACATCGGGAACGAGGGCAGCGACGTTCAAAAAGATTGAATCGACCTTTTCCTGGAAGGCAGGGTCGTCGACGGTGAGGCTGTCCGACTGGATGATGACAAATTCCATCACAGGTTCCGGCTTGCCGTCGCGCAGGCGGGTCTCCAGCAGTTCGGCGGCCTGCTCCGATTCAGCGCCGCCGCCCAGCTTGAGTTCGGTGGTGGTGGCGCTGTCCAGCAGTTGGCTGCTGAGTCCCCCGCCGACAATGACGAGAACCACCCACAAGGCGATGACAAGCCAGGGTAGTCGGGCACTGAAGCGTGCCAATGATTCAGTCATGTTGCATACCTGCTCTTGGGGTATGAATCGTGGTTCGGGGATGCAGGTGGGTTAAGTGCGGTAGATTGGCCACCGTACACGGTAAGTGCGGCAGATTGGCCACCATACCCAGGGAATCAGTCAGCGGGCAGCCCCATGGCCCGGTTAGCGCGCCGTTCGGCCCGTTCGAGATACCAGTCGTCCATAGTCATCGGGCTGCCCTTGCCGCCGCGACGGGCCATGATGATTTCGGACATGATGCTCACGGCCAGCTCTTCCGGTTCCAGTGCGCCGATGTCCAGTCCGATGGGAGCGTGAACCTCGGCCAGCCGCTCCCGGGGCACGCCTTCCTGAAGCAGCCGCTGGTAAATCATCAAGGTCTTGCGCCGGCTGCCCAGCAATCCGATGTAGCGGGCGCGGGTGGACAGGGCCGACTCCAGAGCCACGTCGTCGAACCAGTGGCCGCGAGAGGCGATGACGATGAAGCTGTTGACGTTGACGTCCAGAAATTCGGCCCAGCCGGTATAGGGGGTGACGATGGTCTCCTCGGCGTAGGGGAACCGCTGGGGGTTGGCGAAGTCCTCGCGGTCGTCCACGATATAGACGCGGTAGCCCAGGCGGTGGGCCAGGTCGGCGGTGGCCTTGCCCACGTGTCCGCCGCCGACCATTACCAGCGTGGGGGGCGTGGTGAAGCCTTCCACGAAGAGCTCGGTGTCGGCGTCCAGATCAACGGACTCGTTGGCGCCGACAGCGGCGACGCGGCTGCAGACATCCAGGGCGGTTTCGTCAAGCTCGGGGGTTCCGATGCCGCCGGCGACGGAGCCGTCGGAGCGGAGCAGCAGCTTGGCGCCCAGGGGGGCCGTGTTGCCATCGGAGCGGACGATGGTGGCCAGGGCGGCCGGCTCGGCGCCGTCGTAAGCGCCCAGCAGTTCGTGGCCGATGTCGGAGAAGTCGTCGGTGTCCCAGAAGGGTTCCAGGTAGAAGTACATGGTGCCGCCGCAGACCAGGCCGTCGCGGGCGGCGATGTCCTCGTTGAGGTAGTAGTCTTTGAACTCGGGGCCGCCCTGGTTGCGGAGGATTTCGCGGGCGGCGAACCAGATGTCGCCCTCGACGCAGCCGCCGCCCAGGGTGCCGACGGCGCTGCCGTCCTGGCGGACCAGGAGCATGGCGCCGGCTTTCTGGGGGGTAGAGCCCTTGGTGCGGACCACCGTGGCCAGCACGCAGGGGTTGCCCGATTCGACCTGATTGACCGCTTCCTGAATTACTTCTCGCACGCCTTCACCTGCCTGACACCTGATTGGGGCGTATTGTACTGGGTTATTATACCCGTTGTGATTAACGCTTGCACAACCGGGCCGGCGTCAATATCACTATTTGTGATTCGGCAGGGCAATCCGGCGGTGGCGGGAGAAGTCGGCAATCGTGTATGATTGCTGGACAGAGAGGGAGACTTGCACAACTTGCCAAGGGCGGTGCAATGATGAGTATGACCAGGCGACGGGCTACCAAACCGGTGTACGTTGGCGGAGTCAAGGTCGGCGGCGGCGCCGATATATCGGTGCAGTCGATGACCAAGACCGACACGCGAGACGTGAAGGCCACGGTGCGCCAGATTCACCAACTGGAAGAGGCCGGTTGCGAAATCATCCGGTCGGCTGTGCCCGATATGGAAGCCGCCAAGGCCATGGCGGAGATCAAGAAGCAGATTAACATTCCGCTGATTGCCGACATTCACTTTCACTATCAGTTGGCGTTGGAGTGCGCGGCCGGCGGGGTGGACTGCCTGCGGCTGAATCCCGGCAACCTGCGCAACGAGGACCAGGTTCGGGAAGTGGTGCAGGCGGCCAAGGAGCGGGGCATTCCCATCCGCATCGGGGTGAACTTCGGCAGCCTGCCTCCGGTGGGAGGCATCGGCCGCACGCGGGGCTTCTCCCGGCACATGGACCTGGTGAACCAACTGCCCAAGGCCGGCGAGGAACAGGAAGGGGACTACAGCGTGGTTGACCACATGGTGGCCACCGCGCTGTGGGAGATCACCCTGCTTGAAGAGCAGGACTTCGAGCACATCAAGATTTCCATGAAGGCCTTTGACGTGCCCACCACCGTGGAAGCCTATCGCCGGCTGAGCGAGATGGTCCCCTACCCGCTGCACCTGGGCATCACCGAGGCCGGCACTGCGAAGTCCGGTTCCATCCGCACCGCGGTGGGGCTGGGCGTGCTGCTGTACGAGGGCATCGGGGATACCATCCGGGTGTCGTTGAGCGACGACAGCGTGGAAGAGGTTATCGCCGGCTACGAGATTTTGAAGTCGCTGAACCTGCGGGACAAGGGCGCCGTGATGGTGGCCTGCCCCAGCTGCGGCCGAGCCGACGTGGACATCCGCAAGCTGGCCAACGACGTGGACGCGCTGCTCAGGGGCACCGACAAGAACATCAAGGTGGCCGTGATGGGCTGCGAAGTGAACGGCCCTGGCGAGGCCAAGGACGCTGACGTGGGCATCGCCGCCGGCGCCGGGCGGGCCATCATCTTCCGCAAGGGGGAAAAGGTGCGCGTGGTGCCCGAGGCGGAGATGCTGGACGCGCTGATGGAGGAGATTGAGCAGACGCCCACGGGGGCGGCGGCATGACCTCAACCGCCTCGGCTACCACCATCGTTGACACTGAAGGCATTGTACCCGGCGACGTAACCGCGCTGGAGGACTGCGGCATACCGGAGTTGCCCGCCGAGCGGGAGGCTTTGCGCAGGCACTTGCTGGACGCCATCGCGCGCATCCGGCCCACGCTGGAGGGGGACGCGGAGGCCAACGACGCCAGCGAAACGCTGGCCTGGCCATCGGTGGAAGCGCTGTACCGGGAAGGGCTGCTCTCCCTGAAAGTGCCTCGGGAGCTGGGCGGGCCGGAGGTTGACCCGCTGCTGTACCTGGAGATGTGCGACGAGATGTGTTACGTCAATCCGTCGGCCGGTTGGTGCGCCTTCATCAACAGCACCAGCGCCGGGCTGATCGGGGCGTTCGTGCCCTCCGCAGGAGTTGACCGGGTGTTCGGGACCGGCAAGATGCCGATAGCATCGGGGGCGTTGATCCCCCGGGGGCTGGCGAGGCCGGTGGAGGGCGGCTGGCGGGTGAGCGGACGGTGGCCCTTTGCCAGCGGGGCGGCGCATTCGTCGTGGATGCTGGCCGGTTTTCGCATCGTGCGGAACGATCAGCCGGGGCCGGAGCACATGATCATGACCTGTCCGGTTGACGACGTGCAGTTCATTGACAACTGGCAGGTGATGGGTCTGAAAGGCACGGGCAGCTGCGATTTCGTCCTCACCGATTACTTCGTGCCGGAGGAGATGGCCTTTGACCTGCTGACCACCGATCCGCAACGGGGCGGGCCGCTGTACTGGCTGGGCCGGCCCGGCTTCGTGACTCCCGACCACGCCGCCTTTGCGCTGGGGGTAGCGCGCCGGGCGCTGGACGAGATTTCCCTACAGGCCGGCTCGTACCAGCGGGGCTACTTGACCTCGCCCATTGCGCTGCGGGGCGCGTTGCAGCACGACCTGGGCAAGTGCGATCAGCAGCTGCGCGCCGCCCGCGCGCTGTGCCGGGAAGCGTTGGAAGACGCCTGGGAGTTCTGCCTGCGCCACGAACGGCCGGACCTGGAGCGGCAGCTGCGGCTGCGGGGCGCCTGCGTCTATGCCACCGACGTGGCCAGCCAGGTAGCAACGGCGGCCTTTCGCTACGGCGGCGGCAACGCCATCTACAACGACCGGGTTTTGCAACGGTGTATGCGGGACATTAACGCCGCGGCCCAGCACTTCATGGTGAACACCAGCGCATACGACAACCTGGGGCAGTTCCGGCTGGGGATGACGGGTGTTAATGCGATGGGGTAGAGGCGATTACGCCGCCACCCAAATGACCGCTGCGCCCGCCGTGCTAAAATAGGCCATGCCTTGTACGGAGGTGGTGCGATGGTTCGTATAGTGATAGATGAGCTGGATGCGGCGGCCGCCGATGAGTTGCGCATACGTGCGTTGGCCAACGACTCCACTATTGAGGAAGAGGCGCGGGACATCCTGAACTTCGTGCTGAACAACCGGAAGGTGCTGCCGCAGCCCAAGAACTGGGCACTGGCCATTCACGAGCGGTTCCGACGTGTGGGCATCAAGGAAGTAGTCCTGCCGCCTCGGGATTCCGGCGAACCGATCCAGTTTGTCTTCAGGGATGACGAAGACGATGGCAATAATTCTGGACACTAACGTGGCGTCGGAACTGATCGATGACCGGCCGCAATTGGAAGTCATGGACTGGTGGCATCGTCAGACGTTGGCAGAGGTGTTTGTTACCGCCATCACCGAGATGGAATTGCGCTACGGGGTTGCTATTATGCCGGAGGGCAGGAATCGCTCACGACTGTTGGGCCAGGTGGACGACCTGCTGGGTATTGACTTTAGCGATCGCATCCTACCCTTCGATAGCGCGGCGGCCCAGACTTATGCCATTATCGCCGCCCACAGACGCAGTATAGGCCGTGTCGTAGGGCAATCCGACTCTCAAATTGCCGCCATCGCCATAGCTCGGAACATGGCGATAGCCACCCGCAACGTGCGCCATTTCACTGATTGCGGCGCAGAACTGATTAACCCGTGGGCAACCGAAGGAACCGCTTAATTTATGCGTATTTCCCGACTTGTTACCCGTACGTTGCGCGACGATCCGCCGGAGGCGGAAACGGCCAGCCATCGGCTGATGCTGCGGGCCGGCCTGATTCAGCAGGTGGCGGCCGGCGTGTACAACTACCTGCCGCTGGCGTGGCGGTCGTTGCGCAAGATTGAGCAGATTGTGCGCGAGGAGATGGACGCCGCCGCCGGCCAGGAGCTGCGGATGCCGGCTCTGCAACCCCTGGAACTGTGGCAGCAGACGGACCGGGACGCCGCTTTCGGCGATAATATGTTCCGGCTGGAAGACCGTCGGGGCCGTCCGCTGGCGCTGGCGCCCACTCACGAGGAAGTGGTAACCAACATCGTGAAGGGCAACGTGCAGAGCTACCGGGATTTGCCGGTAATCCTGTACCAGATGCAGACCAAGTTCCGGGACGAGCCGCGTCCTCGAGCCGGTCTGGTGCGCGTCCGCGAGTTCACGATGAAGGACGCGTATTCCTTTGACGCCGACGACGCCGGGCTGGACGATTCGTACCAGGCCATGGCGCAGGCGTACCGCAACGTGTTCCGCCGCTGCAGCATCCCGGTGGTGATGGCCGAAGCGGACAGTGGCGCCATCGGGGGCAAGGACTCCCACGAGTTCCTGCTGCCCACCAGCACCGGCGAGGACACGGTCATCACCTGCACCAACTGCGGCTACGCGGCCAACGCCGAGAAGGCCGAGGGGGTCTATCCCGCCCAGGATATGCCGGAACCGCTGCCGCTGGAGGAGGTCGCCACGCCGGGCATCAAGACCATCGCCGGCTTGGCCGAGTTCTTGGGGGTTTCCGAAGCGCAGACGCTGAAAGCGGTGTTCTACGCCGCCGACGGCGAGGTGGTGTTCGTAACCATCCGGGGCGACCTGGAGGTGAACGAGGTCAAGCTGAAGAACGCGCTGCACTGCAACGAGCTGCGCCTGGCGGACGACGACGAGGTCGCGGCGGCGGGACTGGTGGCCGGGTCGGCGTCGGCCATCGGCATCACCAACATCCGCCGGGTCGCCGACTTCTCAATCAAGAGCGGCGGCAACTTTGTGGTGGGGGCCAACAAGCCGGACACTCACTATCGCAACGCCAACTACCCGCGGGACTTCGACACCGACCTGCTGACCGACATCGCCCTCACTGAGCCGGGACACAAATGTGTCTATTGCGGCGCGCTACTGAATTTCACCCGCGGGGTGGAAGTCGGGCACATCTTCAAGCTGGGGACGTTCTTCAGCGAAGCGCTGGGAGCGTATTACCTGGACCCGGAGGGGCAGCAGCAACCCATCACCATGGGCTGTTACGGCATTGGGGTGAGCCGCATCCTGGCCGCCGCCATCGAGCAGAACCACGACGAGCGGGGCATCGTGTTCCCGGCGCCCATCGCGCCGTACCAGGCGCACCTGGTGGGGCTGAATATGGCCGACGACGCCGTGGCCGAGGCCGCCGGCCAGCTCTATGACCGGCTATGGGCGGCCGGCATTGAAACGCTGTTCGACGACCGGGAGGACGCGGCGGCCGGCGTGAAGTTCAACGACGCCGACCTGATCGGGCTGCCGGTGCGGTTGGTGGTCAGCCCGCGCAACCTGCGGCAGTCTGCGGTGGAGATGCGGGGCCGGACGGCGGAAGAGGCCGAGATGGTGGCGCTGGACGACGTGGTGGAGGCGACGCGGGGGCTGCTAGGGCAGTAGGAGCGAGGGGCCGGCGGTCAGGGCTGGAGCAGGAGTTTGCCGAAGAAGTTGGTGGCCTCCATGTCCTGGTGGGCGTCGGCGGCGTTGGCCAGCGGGTAGGTCTGGTGGATGGCGGGCTGGATGACGCCGCGGTTGAGGCCGTTGACAATCTGGCGCATATCTTCGCGGGAGCCCATGTAGCCGCCGTACACCTCGATTTGGCGGCTGAACAGCAAACCCAGGTGCAGCTCGGTGCGCAGGCCGCTGGTGGCTCCGCAGATGCAGTAGCGTCCGCCGGCGCGCAGGGAGCGGAAGCCGTGGCCCCACACGTCGGCGCCCACGTGGTCAACCAGCAGGTCAACGCCGGTGCCGCCGGTGATTTCGCGAACGCGCTGGGAGATGTCCTCCTCGTTGTAGTTGATGACGTAGTCGGCGCCCAGGTTGCGGGCCAGCTCGGCCTTTTCCGCCGTGCTGGTGGTGGCGATGACTCTTGCGCCCACCACGTTTTTGAACACCTGGATGGCCGCCGCGCCAACGCCGGCGGAGGCTGAGAAGACCAGCGCCGTCTCCCAGGGCTGCAGGGCGGCGCGGCGCACCGCCATGTTCCACACCGGAAGGTAGGTGGTGGGCACGGCGGCAGCAGCGGCGAAGGACACGTCGGCATCGAGCTTGTAGGCGTTGACCTCGGGCACGGCCACCAGCTCGGCGTAGCTGCCGTCGCGCGCGGTGCCCAGGAAGCGGCTGTTGGGGCAGAGCTCGTCCCGTCCGGCGCCGCACCACTGGCAGACGCCGCAGGCGATGCGCGGGTTGACCACCACCCGGTCGCCAACGCTGAGGGTGGTAACGTCGTCGCCGACCGCCGCCACCTCGCCGGCGGTGTCGCCGCCCAGAATCAAAGGGGGCGGAAACTCGCGCTCCAGGCCACGCTGGCCCTGTCGGGTGAAGATATCCAGCCGGTTCAGGGCGGTGTTGCCGACACGGACCACCACATCCCGAGGGCCGGGCGAGGGGTCAGGCCGGTCGCCGAACTGCAGGACGGAAGCGTCACCGTGGGCTTCGATGTAAACGGCTTTCATCGGTAGAGGTACTCCTTAGTTTTGGCTGGAGGTGCGGCGATTGTCGTAGCAATCGCGGCAGAGGAAAACCACGGCCAGGGTCTCGTCGTGGCTGGCGCCGCGGCCGCAGCGGGGCGAGTTGCTGTCGGGCAGCCAGGGCTGGTGGAAGGGGCCGCCGCACATCTGGCAGGTGGAACGATTGGGGCCGTCCAGCTCCTCGTTGCAGACGACGCAGAAGACGGGGACGGATATCTGGAATGCGGTTGCCACTTAACTACCTCACGAAGAATGGTATTGGGCCATGGTTTGAATCAGGTATGGTTGGGTGATTGGTATTTCAGGTTGAAGCCGGCATTGATTCCGGCGGGGGTGTTGACTCTGACGGGGGTATTGATTCTGTCGGGGGCACGAATTGCAGCACGAAGGCGCCCTCGTCGCGTCGGGTTCGGGTTACGCCGTCGAGCCGGGCCTTGCGCAGGGCTTTGAGGGCGGCGCCCACGGCGGGACCTTCGGGCACGCCCAGCTCCAGCAGGTCGGAGCCGCGCAGATGGGGCTGCAAATCCTGCCACTCGGTGAGATAGCGGCGGATGCGTTCGGCGGCCACCGGCTCGGCAAAGGCCAAGGCCACCGTGAGCGCATAGACTGCCGAACCTTCGGGACGGGGATAATCCAGGAAGGCGCAGACCTCGGAGGGGAGCAGCCCGTCGGCGGAGAGCATGGGCATCCCCTCCTTGAGCAGATCCACGTAGCGGCACCGCCGGGTGCGGTATGGGTTTTTCATGGCCAGGGAGGCAACCTGGTCGTGGGTCATGGTCCAGAAGAGGGCGGCGTCCCACGTTGCCGGCCATTCGCGGTCGGCGGGTTGCGCTCCCGGCGGGACGGAAGACCAGTCGGCCAGGGCGTCCCAGTGCGCCATGGTGGGCAGGGCCGGGTGGATGGCGGCCAGCGCGCCCAGCTCGGTGGCGCGGCGCAGGGCCGGCAGGGGCGACGGCTCGTTGATGATGCGGCCCAGCTCGTTGTCGATGCGGGGGCCGGATACGGTGGCCATGGCGCCGCCGGCCAGCGCTGACCGCATATCGGCCAGCGTGTCGTCGTCGATGCGGAAGCCGAAGCGCTGCTCGTAGCGCACGGCGCGGAAGATGCGGGTGGGGTCGTCCACGAAGCTGTTGCGGTGCAGGGCGCGGATGGCGCCGGCGGCCAGGTCGGCGCGGCCTTGGTGGGGGTCAACGAAATCGCGGGCGTCGCCGCAGAGGGGGATGGCCATGGCGTTGACGGTGAAATCGCGGCGGGCCAGGTCTTCGGCGATGCTGCCGGGCTGCACGTCGGGCAGGGCGCCGGGGCGGGAGTAGGTCTCGCGTCGGGCGGTTACCAGGTCAATACCAATGGGGGGCCCGCCCTCGGACAGGTACACCGTGGCGGTGCGGAACTTGGGATGAACGGTGAGCCGTCCGCCCAGGGTATCGGCCAGTTTCTGGGCCAGGGACGGCGCGCTGCCGACGACTGAAATGTCCAGGTCTTTGATCGGCGCGCCGAGGAGGTAATCGCGCACCGGGCCGCCGACCAGGTAGGCGGACACCCCGGAATCGCCGGCCAGTTTTTGAACTTGGCGGAGCAGTTCGGCGATTCGGGCGTCGGCGTTTAAAAAAATACCGACGGTAGAGGCGTCGGGGTCAGCCAGCATCACATTCCTGTGGTCGGCAATTGAGGTTCCGGGCAGTGTAGCACCTGCCTCCGGGCGGGGCAAGGTGGGGGTCAGCGGCTGCCGGCGGAGCGGCCTCCGTCCACCATGTACACGCCGCCGGTACAGAAACTGCTGTCGTCGCTGGCGAGGAACAGCATCAGGCGGGCCACCTCTGCGGGGTCGCCGTAGCGTTGCAGGGGGATGCGGGACGCGGTGGCGCGTTTGAGCTGCTCGGTGGTTACGTCGCCGTCGTCCAAAGTCGCCACGCGCTGCTCCTCGATGGAGCGCATCATGCGGGTTTCGATGGGAGCGGGATTGACGGTGTTGACGCGGATGCCCGAGGCCGCGCCCTCCACGGCGGCGGTGCGCATCATACCGATGACGGCGTGCTTGCTGGTGGTGTAGGCAGAGAGGTCCATGCTGCCGCCCACGCCGGCGGTGGAGGAGGTGATGACGATGCTGCCGCCGCCGCGCTCGCGCATCACCGGGATGACGTACTTGAGGCCCAGCCAGACGCCGCGGACGTTGACGGCCATCACCCGGTCGAACATCTCGACGGGATAGTCGGGTATGGGGGCGATGACGCCTTCGATGCCGGCGTTGGCGAGGAAGGCGTCGATGCCGCCCCAACGCTCCACGGCGGCGTTGACGTAGGCCTGGGTCTGGTCGGGCTGGGTGACGTCGGCGACGACGTAGCCGGCCCGGTCGGCGCCGATGGAGTTGACCACATCCTGGAGGGCAGCCTCGTCGAGGTCAACCAGGGTGAGGCGGGCGCCTTCGTCGGCGAAGAGGCGGGCGGCGGTACGGCCGATGCCGCCGGCGGCTCCGGTAATCAGGGCGACTTTTCCATCCAGACGGGGCATGTGAGAACTCCTTGGGTATCGGGTCGGTTTCGCATGGCCCATACTATCATTTGATTTGTGTTCGGCGGTTGGCTCCTTTGGATTGGAGGTTCGACAGGCTCACCATGAGCGGGTTGGTTGGGTTGGTTCTCCTGAAGTTGGTTGGGTTCTCTTGAGGTTGGTTTCGGTTTGGGATTTTCCGGTCTGCCAGAGGTGAGTTGACCTGGGTTCGGTCGCTGTCAGCATACGGCCGGATGGGCACGCAACTATTTCTCCTATTCTTTCCGTGAACTCGACGCGTCGGTAAGGACGCGCCTACACGCGGGCTGGGATGTCCCAGGGACACCAGTGGGGCAGCGCCGGTGATGAGTTAGTCTTTGATCGGCAGTTGCCACCTGGGCCGGTTGCGATTTGGGTCTGACTAGGTTGGCCGTGTACGACCGAAGGGTAGGCTGGATTCACCTCTGACTGGCTGTTGACCGGATTGTGTTGTGCTGCACTGGGCTATGATAGCACGGATGTACTACGGGTTGTCAATAGGCATTTTTGCGACGATGGACGGGTTGGTGGCCGCCTTGACAACCGGGCTTGCCGAATTACAATTTGGCCGGAAGTCCATTTGGTTTGGACGTTGATACCGGGACCACGAAGGAGGCACTGCAATGCCGTTTTATACCAGAGGCGACGTTACCATTCACTACGAAGAGACGGGTTCCGGCTTTCCGCTGCTGGCGACGCCGGGCGGCGGGCTGAACTCCATCATGGCCGGCTGGCCCAACCAGGTGTTCAACGCCGTGGAGGAGTTCAAGAGCGACTTCCGGGTCATCACCATGGACCAGCGCAACGCCAACGGCGGCCAGTCCACCGGGCCGGTGCAGGTTGAAGACCCCTGGGGCGCGTTTGCCGACGACCAGCTGGGTCTGATGGATCACCTGGGGATCCGGGAGTTCGGCTTCATCGGCTTCTGCATCGGCGGGCCCTTTGCGATGACGCTGATCAAGCGGGCGCCGGGTCGGGTTACCGCCGCGGTGCTGTGCCAGCCGGTGGGCCACGCCGACGCGACGAAGGACTCGATGTATGACTCGGGCACGGACATCTGGGCGCCGGAGCTGCTGGCGAACCGGCCGGACTTAACGATGGAGACCATCGAGCAGTACCTGCACAACCTGTACCGAATCCAGCCGGACTTTTTCTACAGCGTGTCGCGGGACTTCGCCCGGCAGTGTCAGACGCCGCTGCTGGTGATGCCGGACGACACGCCGTCGCACTCGCTGCAAGCCGCGATGGACATGGTCGCGCTGGCGCCGCGGGCGCAGGTGACGGCCTGGCCGTGGAAGGAAGAGCCGGGGCTGAAGGCGCTGACCATCAACCAGGCGCGGGAGTTTTTGAAGGCGCACGTGCCGGCGGGGGTGGCGTAACGCGGGGGGCGAGGACGTCCGATAGGGAGACGAAGGGGGCGGCTGCGAGGCCGCCCCAATGGATTAAGGACCGAAAGAGCGATACATTTTCAAGGTAAATGGTGCCCAATGTACCCAATTTCAACGCTATAATCCCTACGATCAAAGTACAGGTGAATTCTCCCTGCACTTCCGAAACGCGCGTGCCATAAGAACAGTTTTAGGGTGCCATCATGCGATAAGAACCGGCGCGCGTTAAGTGAATCCGGGTTATTTTTCACCCTTGTGTTCTCATCTGTTACCTTCGATCCCCAAGGCGGGGTATACCCTTCATGTTGTGGCCACATCGCGGCGGAATCATCGATTGCCGACAATTTGTTGATGACTGTGGCGAGGAGACCGCGGTTCAGGATAGTTAAATTAGCTTCCACACTTGGACTGAACATCAGGTGAGGGAACGCTTCGGATTTCTTGTCCCATACCATCCGACCATCTGCTGACTGAAGTAGATTGTTCCGGTAGCTAACCCGATGGCGGCGGACGATCGGGCTCGCATGAGTCGACCGCGTTAGGTTGTCAACTTGTTCAACCGCGGGAGTGATGTCTCCTTCAAGTGACAGTTCATCAAAGGTAACAGTGATCTGGTCGTTTTCCCACGAAGGCTCTGATGGGAAGCCAACAGAAATGCCGTTCGTGATTGCGCAGTATACCAGAGGCTCGCCGTCTCGCTTTGGCAAAGTCGCATGCTCACACTGGAGAAAACGATTCGCGATCTCTCCATCAGTGTCTTTCAGAATGGGTGATTTAGTGTTCAGCCCAATCAAAAATATAAACTCTTCACGGAATCCGCGCTCACGTAGCTCCTCGAACAGATCAAAAAGCGAGCAACCCGGAAGGCAGCTGATTTCCTGGGGATGATAGCAGGCTCTCAATGAGGGTTCGGCTACACCGTCGGCGACAACATCCTTTAATCCGTGCACCAGACCATTTAGCCATTCGACCGCAGTGTCTCGGTTGCCGGCGAATACGCTAGCGTGATTTAGTATCATCTCCCGCATTAGTCTCCTCTGTTAAAGCAATTTCATCAAGTTGGTCTCACGTTGGTCGAAGAAGCCCTTGGGCCAGTACTCCAGCCGACCATCGCCATCTATCGCAGGCGTATTCACGACCGCTCTTGTCGCCTGACGCTCAAAATAGTGGAATGAGGTTTGATCGGGAGTAATTATGCCCTCCTTGACAGCAATCCTGACGCCATCCATAAAGTGGTCGCTGTGAGTCTCTACAAACACCTGAACGCCGGCTGCGGCTGCCAAGGCGGCGAGTTCGGCTAACTTGGTCTGACCCTGCGGGTGTAGATGGCTCTCAGGATTCTCTATCAGGCACAGGGTGCCCGGGGAACCCAGCAATGCCATAACAACCGGCAAAACATACGATAGCCCAAAACCGACATTGGTTGCACGGTGTTTCCGTGAGGGGACATCTCCCGGTCTATCAAAAGTGAACCCCGGAATTATCACGTCTGCCTCCCTCACCGCTTCCAGTTGCACATGGGCACCTGGACTTACGTGCTGCAACCAGTCGTCCACAACATGCAAAATCCGGCGACTCCCTGATGATCCTACCCTAGCATCCTCTGGTTGCAAAAGAGCTTCTCCATAACGGTGCAGAATATTCCAAGTCTGCTCAGCACTTTGGCCAAAATCTCCCCTTGTGGCCAGCGCTTCAGAGCTGGGGTATACCTTGCGTGGACCAAGTCGCTCCGCATTGACGTACACAAAGTTACCGCCAAAAGGGGGTATCTCCCGCCAACTCCGAGAATCGCAAGAGGGCCATTCAACATTTTCGGTAGCGTTCAACAGATTGGAATCGCTGGAACAATCGAACGCATGACGCCAAGACTCTCGTATGTCGGTGCATACGAGTTCGACTTCAACTTCGTCATAATTGGCGTCCTCGTGCAAGACGTCCAAGCTCGTCCCGAGGTCAATGCGTGTCCCCCCAAGAACTAACCTTCCGTGTCGAAGGTCTCCCGATTCGAACGACTGCCTAAGCAGCAAAAACGCCTGTATAACACTGCTCTTGCCCACTCCGTTAAGTCCGCATAGCAAGTTCAGAGCTGTACATTGAAGATCTAGCTCTTGGAAGCACTTGAAATTAGTCAGCCTGACGTCAGTTAGCATGATGATAAGTCCTCAAGAACCTGCTTGATGGCCCTAAATCGCTTTTGCACTCGCTGCGGAGTTCCTGTGGCTAAAGAAATTGCCCTGTCAAAATCGCGATCATTTCGCATTAATTCCATGAAGCGATCCCTGATTTCGCCACGGCGGTCTACTAATTTTCTGATTCGATCCGGGGAATGTCTCGCTAAATGAACGCTCCATACCTCAAACAATGCCCGGTTGACTGGTCGTTTCATGTCATTTTCGTTCGTCCGCTTGCGGAACGCGTCTTCAGCGAAAATCTCATATGCGGCCACCATAGCTTTCTTGAAGTCCTCGCCAATATCGATCCGTTCTTGGCAACTCATGCTGTTGACCCTTGACATGGCGTTAGAGAGGAATTTGTCCAAATCGTTTACCGCATATTCCTCCGGTGGTGTGAGGTAAAAAGCCAGAAAACGGAGTACACATTCTCGATCCGCCATGCGATCTTTCTTGATAGAACTGCCAGTCGCAGCGAGAAACTCATCGGACTCCGCTAGCTGTTGAAGAAACATTCTTATCGGGCCTGAGTGGATGGCATGGCGAATTTCTTGTCGGTTTAGCGTCATCCCACCAGTGTTAATCCGTAGGAACACATTAAACATCACGTCTCGCGGTGTCCCACGCTCTATAACGTTTACTATCAACTGGGTCTCATTGATCCTGCGCTGCATTAAACGAGGTAGGTCGGCGTACTTGCACCCATTGAAGACATCGAGGTATTCAAGGTTAGACAGAGAGAATTTTCCTGTCGCGTAATCGAAGATGGTAGACATCCGCTGCAAACCGTCAACCACTGACCAAGCATCATCTTCGAAAGCCGCGACGTAGAAAACCGGTATTGGGATGCGCAACAGCAATGATTCAATCAAGCGGCTTCTGCGTTTCATATCCCAGATCCCGCGAAGTCGTTGGAATTCCGGAGAGAGATCGATTTCATGGTGCTCGATTCTGGACACCAATTGCCCTATGAGGATCGGCACAGTCCGGATGTCGACCTGCTCAGGGTCGAACGGCTCAGTAATTGGTTCTATTGGGTCCTGTTCCTCCTTTTCCAAGCCAAACTCGTCTAGACTGGACCCGTGATCGGCGGGGAGGTGCGTGAGGCGGGCATTAGTACTAGCCATCGTGAGGACTCCGCAGTTGCTTAGCGTTTCAGATGAACGATCGAACCTACTTCGACATCTACGCTTGCATATACAAATGGCCCTGGGGGGTTCAACGTTCACAAAGGCGTAAGCATCTGTGAAATAGGCTCCGCAGGGTTTCTTCATCATAGTTTGAAAATACGATGCAAGTCAACTCAAGACCGCAAGACGCGGTCAAGCCTTATAGGTCTTGTTCACCTACGGCACTAGCCACCAGGGCGTGATTGTGCCCGATCAATTGCGGGCGTATTTGTCGATGGATTTGTCGCCGGTTAGGGCGAGGAAGATGTCGCCTTGGGCGTCGCACCAGATGCCGTGGGCGGAGCGGCTGTCCCAGCGGGCCAGCACGTTGCCGTCGCGGTTGAAGATGGCGACGCGGGGCGAGTGGGATTCGTCCAGCGGGGCCAGCTGGCTGACCACGAAGTCGCCCTCGGGCGTCTCGGCGATGTCGGTGGGACGGCAGGTGTCGGTCCACATGGCCAGGAAGTCGCCGGAGGTGTTGAAGACCTGGACGCGGCTGTTCTCCCGGTCGCAGACGTACACGCGGTCGTCGCGGGTTACCAGCAGGCTGTGGGGCAGGTGGAACTCGTAGGGATGCTCCTTGCCGGGCTTGCCCCAGGAATACTTGTGGTTGCCGTCGTTGTCGAAGCGGTGGACACGGGCGTTGCGGTAGCCGTCGGCCACGTAGAGGTCGCCGCTGGGCGAGGGTACCAGCTCGGCGGGGTAGTTGAACGGGCCGGCGGCGCGGGGCACCAATTGGCCGGCGACCTCGGCGCCGGTGTCGGAGTGGACCATGTAGCGGCCCAGCATCTGGATGAGCTTGCCGTCCAGGGTGTACATCATGCAGGTGGAGGTGTCGCGGTCGGTGAGGTACACGACGTCGTCCTCGATGTAGAAGCCGTGGGCGTACACGTAGCCGCCGTTGCCCCAGCCGCTCTTGAAGGCGCCGGTTGCGCGGTCGAAGATGGCGATAGGCGGGTCGGCGCGATGGAAGGCGTAGATGTCGCCGGCGGAGTCGCTGGCGATGGCGCTGACGGCGCCCAGGGGGTGGGCGTCGGGCATTTTGGCCCAGTCGGAGGTGAGGGTGTAGGTGTGGTTGCCGGTTCCGACGGTGGTCATGGCGTAGGTCTCCTTAGGACAGCAGGCGGCGGGCGGTGGTTACGACGCGCTCGGCGTTGGGGACGTAGAGGTTTTCCAGGGCGCGGCTGTAGGGCACCGGCGTGTGGGGCGGCGTAACGCGGGACGGGGGCGCGTCCAGGTCGTCGAAGGCTTCTTCGGCGACACGGGCGCAGATGTCCGACGAGATGCTGCACACGGGGGTATCCTCGTCCACCACCAGCAGACGGTGGGTGCGGCGCACGGAGTCCAGCACGTGGTCGTAGTCGATGGGGGACACGCTGAGCAGGTCGATGACCTCGGCGTTGACGCCCTCTTTGGCCAGCTCTTCGGCGGCTTCCACGGCCACCCAGGTCATCTTGCTGATGCCGACCATGGTGATGTCGGAGCCGGGGCGGACGGTGCGGGCCTTGCCCAAGGGCAGGGTGTACATCTCCTCGGGGACGGGGCAGGTGTCGCCGTAGAGTCCCTTGTGCTCGAAGAAGACCACCGGGTCGTCGTCGCGGATGGCGGAGAGGAGCAGGCCCTTGGCGGTGTAGGCGTCGGAGGGGCAGACGCCCTTCAGGCCGGGGATGTGGCTGAACAGGGAGTAAAAGGACTCGGAGTGCTGGGCGGCGCTGCCGAAGCCGGCGCCGATGCGGGTGAGCATGACGAAGGGCACCTTGACCTGGCCGCCGAACATATAGCGCATCTTGGCGGCGTTGTTGAGCAGCTGGTCCATGCAGACGCCGATGAAGTCGACGAACATCAGCTCAGCGACGGCGCGCATACCGGTGGAGGCGGCGCCGATGGCGGTGCCGACGAAGGCGGCTTCGGACAGGGGAGTGTCCAGCACGCGCTCGTTGCCGAACTCCTGGATGAGCCCGCGGGTGGTGCGGAAGGCGCCGCCCCAGGCGTCCACGATGCCCAGGTGTTCGCGGCCGGCGCCGCCGGCGATTTCCTCGCCCATGATGATAACGGTTTCATCGCGGCGCATTTCCTGGATCAGGGCTTCGTTGATGGCCTCGCGGGTCTGGAGTTCGCGGGTTTCGCCCGGCGGGGGCAGCATGGGGGTTTCAACCATGGTGGTCATATTGTCAGCCTCCTGGAGGAGTGATGGTTACGGGGCCGTTGCGCTACACGGACATATTGGCGCCGCGGCGCATCATGTCCACCGGGTACTCGCCGTACACGTCCTCGTAGATTTCGTGAGGTTCGGGCAGGGGGCTGGCGTCGGCGAAGGCGACGGCGTCTTCCATCAGCTGCCGGGCCTCCTCGTCCATCTGGTCCAGCTCTTCGGCGGTGATGAGGTTGCCCTGGGCGGTCATGTGGTTGCGGAAGGTGAGCAGCGGGTCGCGGGCTCGCCAGTGGTCTTCCTCTTCCTTGGTGCGGTAAGTCAGCGGGTTGTCGAAGACGGTGTGGCCGTAGTAGCGGTAGGTGCGGGCTTCCAGCAGGGCGGGGCCATCGCCGGCGCGGGCGCGGGAGACGGCTTCGCCGGCGGCCTCGTACACGGCGAGGACGTCCATGCCGTCCACGTGGAAGCCGGGCATATCGTAGGCGGCGGCGCGGTCGGCCACGTTGGCGACGGAGAGGCCGTACTCCACCGGCGTGGACTCGGCGTAGCCGTTGTTCTCGCAGCAGAAGATGACCGGCAGCTTCCACACGGAGGCCAGGTTCATGCACTCGTGGAGGACACCCTGGTTGGCTCCGCCATCGCCGAAGAAGGCCACGGCGACGCGGCCCAGCTTCTGGATCTTGGAGGTAAGGGCCGCGCCGACGGCCAGGGGGACGCTGCCGGCGACGATACCGTTGGTGCCGAGCATTCCCTTGCTCATGTCGGCGATGTGCATGGAGCCGCCCTTGCCCTTGTTGGGGCCGTGGCTGCGTCCGAAAAGCTCGGCCATCATCAGCTTGGGGTCAACGCCCTTGGCGATGCAGTGGCCGTGGCCGCGGTGGGTGCTGCCGATGTAGTCGTTATCGGAGAGATGGGCGCAGACGCCGGTGGGGACGGCTTCCTGGCCGACGGAGGAGTGAACGGAGGCGGACATACCGCGCTGTCCGGTTTCGGGGACGCCGCGCTCCTCGAAGTGGCGGATGGTGGTCATGGTGCGGTAGAGTTTCAGCAAGGTGTCGCGGTCGAGTTCCATGGCAACGCGCTCCTTATTGGGCTGGTGAGAATGGGGCAATTATACGAAAAACCGGCGGGGAATGCGCCGGTTTCAGGATGGGTCAATAGTAGCACGGGGCGATGGGGTGTCAAGGCGAGGTGACGGCAGGTTGACCATGCCGTTGCCAGCTTCCTATCATCCGCACAGGAGTACTTTATGGGTATTGAGGCGTTGACGCATGGGGATGACGGGTCGGCGGTGGTCGTTCCCGAATCTCGGGACGACTGGCAGCAGTGGGTGAGCGCCGGACGCACTCGCAACTGGATGCTGAAGGACCCGCTGATCGACTGGCTGCAAGCGCACGGCGCGAGCCGAGGCTACCGGCCCGAACGGGATACGCCCGACTACGAGAAAGACCTGGACTTTCTGGAGTTCATTTTTGAACAGGGCCACCAGTTTGAAAGCGGCATCCTGCGGCTGCTGGGGGAGCGGTATGAAGTCGTTACGGTGGCCGAGGACTACCGGGACATCCTGCAGCTGGACAAGGCGGAGGAAACCTTTGCCGCCATGCAGCGGGGCGTTCCCATCATCTACCAGGGGGTGCTGTGGGACGCCGAGAACCGGAACTACGGCTCGCCGGACTTTCTGGTGCGGAGCGACGTGCTGAGGGAGCTGTTTCCCGATGACATCGGCGCAGCGGAAGCGGCGGCGTCCGCGCCCGACCTGGGATCCGACGGCTGGCATTACCGGGTGGTGGATACCAAGTTCACGACCCTGCACTTCAACGCATCGGGCGCCGGGCTGACGGACTCCAACTATCCGGCATACAAGGCTCAACTCTATATCTACAACCGGATGCTGGGCCGTTTGCAGGGCTATCTGCCGCCGCAATCGCACCTGCTGGGGCGCGGCTGGCAGTACCGAAGCAGAGGGGTTGATTACCGGGGCAACAGCGCGCTGGAAAGGCTGGCGCCCGTCGCCCAGGACGGCAACGTGGCCGGCGGCGTATCCATCGCCAGCGCGGTGGAGGAGGCCTTGCGGTGGGTGCGGCGGGTGCGAACCGAGGGGGCGGATTGGCAGATTGTGCCCACGCCGTCGGTGCCGGAACTGTACCCCAATATGAGCAGCTCGGACGATGGCGAGATGATGGTGGCAAGCGCGCCGGCCGAACCGGAGGACGAATCGGATGATGGGGGAGAACTGCACTGGCAGAGCGTCAAAAAGTGGTTGGCCGGTGAGCTGAAGGAGTTGACGGCGCTGTGGCGAGTGGGGATCGCCGGACGTGAACGGGCGCACGAGGCCGGCATCTATCGCTGGGACGACCCGCGCGTTGGTCCCGAGATGGTGATTACTCGCGGCGCCGCAACCTACGGGCCGGTGCTGGAGCAACTGCTGGCGGTGAACACGGACGGCGGGCCGTCAATCCTGCCGGAACGGATTGAGCAGACCAGGGACGAATGGCACGAAACGACAGGCCTGGAGATCTACGTCGATTTCGAGTTCTGCACCGACCTGAACGACGACTTTACGAAGCTGCCGGAGAAGGGCGGGCAGGCTCTCATCTTCATGATTGGCTGCGGCCACGTTGAAAACGGGGAATGGCAGTTCAGCTCGTTTGTAACGGACCGATTGTGCGAAGGGGAAGAACTGCGCATCATCCGCGCCTGGGTTGACCACATGACCGCCGTTCAGGAACGACTGTCTCCCGGGATGGAGAGGCCGCGCATCTTTCACTGGTCTCCCGCCGAGGTCAGCGCGCTGGACAGCGCCTACAACTCGGCCAGGGCGCGACACGGGGCGCAGGCAGACTGGCCGGAACTTAACTGGTTTGATTTCTGGAGTTCCGTGATGCAAAAGGAACCCATAACGGTGAAGGGCGCGTTTGGGTTCGGCCTGAAAGCCGTGGCCAAGGCGATGCACTCCCAGGGCTGGATTGAAACCGACTGGGCGGACGGTCCGGTTGACGGCCTGGGCGCGATGGTGGGGGCATGGCGGTGCGACGCTGAAGCTCACCGTAAGGGAGTGTCGATGGCCTCGCTGCCGCTGATGTCCGACATTGCCGACTACAACGAAGTGGACTGCAAGGCGATGATGGAAATAGTCCGTTACCTGCGACGCCATCATTAGACGCGGGGGATAACGGGAGACGCGGGGGATAACGGGAAACGCCGGGGACAGCCGTGCGGAGGCTAGGCCGGCGCGGGGGCGTTGGGGTTGCGCATGGGGATGGCAATGACGATGACGGCGGTGAGCAGGGTGAGGATGCCGGCGTAGTAGAAAACGGCGCCGTAGGTGTCGAAGTGGTTGATAATCGCCGAGGCCACGAACGGGGAGCCGATGCCGATGACGCCGTTGATGCCGAAGAGCAGGCCGATGGCGGTAGCCTCGGCGCCGCGCCCCACGTAGTCCAGCACCGACGCCTGGATAATCTGGTGCAGGGCGAAGCTGAACAGGCCCAGGCCGGCCATCACGGGAATCAGCAGCAGGGTATCGCCCACGCTGACGACCACCATGGCCAGGGCGGCGGCGGCGAAGAATCCGGGGGCCAGCACCGCCTTGCGTCCCCAGCGGTCGGACAGCCAGCCCAGGGCGGGAGCCGACACGATGCCCATGCCGGTGAGCAGAGCGTAGTAGGAACCGGCCTGCAGGGTGGACATCTCCAGGGTCTCGCGCAGGTAGAAGGGCGTCCAGTTGAACAGGGCGTTTAGCCCGATGCCGCGGAGCAGCGCCGCCAGGATCAGGGCCATGACCACGGGGTTGCGCAGCAGGGTCAGCGCGTTGGCGAACTGGCGGGCCAGGCTGTTGCCGGCCAGGCCGGCGTTTTCCCGTCCCAGGCCGCGCAGGGACCACCAGACGAACAGGGCCATGAACACGGCCAGGCCGGCGTAGATGAAGAAGATGTGCCGCCACATCAGGAAGCCCACGCCGAGCAAGAAGCCGGCCACCACCGGGCCGATGACGTTGCCGATGTTGGAGCCGAAGCCGTGCATCGAGATGGCAAAGCCGCGACGCTCTGGGAAGCGCTGGGAGATGGCGGCGGCGGAAGGCAGGTGCCACAGCGAGCCGGGGATGGACAGGAACAGTACGGCCAGGACGACGATGGCAAAGGTCGGGGAGATGCCGATGGCCGCGAAGGTAACGGCGTGGCCCAGCATACAGGCGGTCAGGATGAGACCCCAGTAGGCCTTGAGGTAGTCGGTGAGGGGGCCGCCGCCCAGGCTGGTGGCGCTGGAACCGGCCTGGCGGACGGCGAAGAGGACGGCGGTCTGGAAGTTGCCCAGGCCCATGGCCGCGGCAATCTCGGTTACCAGCAGGGGGAAGCCCTGGTCGAACATGTGGGACAGGCCGTGTCCCACGGAAAGACTGCTGAGGATGAAGACCCGGTTGTTCTTGACGTCCGGAGATTCGGGTGCGGCCGGCGCGGCTGCTTGCAAAAGGCCCCCTGCGGCTGGAAGAGCGTTCGGTGATTGTATCGGCGCCAAGAAGCAGAGGCAAGGGGGAACCCCAAGAGTCTTGACGCTGGGGCGCGCTGGCGGTATAGTCGCGGTATCAAGAGTTCAGCGGTTGGATTCCGCCTCGTATTGAGCATGGGGTTAGTCCTTTCGCAGGAACGATGGCGTTTGATGGAGTGTGCGCTATGCCGATCTATGAATATGTCTGCCCCACCTGCGGGTACAAGTTTGAGAAGTTGCAAGCCATGTCGGCCACCGGCGCGGATTGCCCAGTATGCGAGCAGCCGGCCAAGCGGGCCATCTCGGTGTTTGCGGCGATGAGCAAGGGCGACGGGTTCGCCAGCGACATGGCCGACCTGGGCGGCGAGCCGATGCCGGCCCCGGTGGGCGCGGGTCACACCCACGGAGGGTTCTGCGGCTGCGGCCATTGATCGACTCCAGCATTCACCGACGCTGAGTAGGGGCGCATTGCGATGCGCCCCTATGCGTGTTTGGGGCTCAATTGATTCCGCTGGGCCGTTTATTGTAATATCCCAGCGATTACAGGACACCGAATTAGGGGCGAATCCAGAATGGCGAACAAGATTCTGCCGACCCTGCTCCCCATAGCAGGGTGGGAGCCGCAAAAGGCCAAAGCGGTTGAGTTCTCCGGCGGCGCAGATCCGATACTGCCCACGCCTTTCCGCATCGGCGAGGCGGCGGCGGCCAGCCTGGCCGCGGTGGGTCTGGCCGTTTCCGATCTGTGGGAACTGCGCACGGGACGGCGGCAAGAGGTCGCCGTTGACACTCGGCGGGCCACGGCATCGCTGCGCAGCGGCCGCTACCTGACGCTGAACGACGCGCCGGCGGCCGGGGAGCGGCCTTCGGTGATGGGCGTGTATCCGGCCAAAAACGGCCGGTGGAGCTACCTGCACTGCAATTTTCCCAACCACCGGGAGGCGGCCCTGAGCGTGCTGGGCGTGGAGGAAGACCGGGAGGCCGTGCGCCGGGCGGTGGCCCAATGGGACGCGCTGGAACTGGAGGAGGCGATCATCGCGGCCAACGGCGCCGGTGGAATGGTGCGCTCCATGGCCGAGTGGGCGCAGCATCCTCAATCTGCCGCCGTGGCATCGCTGCCTTTGCTGGAAATCGAGCGCATTGGCGATTGTCCGCCGCAACCGCTGCCGGAGGGAGACCGGCCCCTGTCCGGCATACGCGTATTGGATCTGACCCGCGTGCTGGCCGGGCCCACCTGCGCCCGCACCCTGGCGGAACACGGGGCGGACGTGATGAAGGTTACGGCCAAGCATTTGCCCAGCAGCCGCGCCCAGGAATACGACACCGGACACGGCAAGCTGTCCACGTCGCTGGACTTGCGCGAGGAGCGGGACGTTGCGACGCTGCGCCGCCTGGTTAGCGAGGCCGACGTTTTCTCCCAGGGCTACCGTCCGGGAACGCTGGCGCGGCGGGGGCTGTCGCCGGAAGACCTGGCCGGCCTGCGACCGGGCATCGTGTACGTGTCGCTGTCGGCGTTTGGGCGCGTGGGCCCCTGGGCGGAACGGCGGGGCTTTGACACCGTGGTGCAGACGGTGAGCGGAATCACCGACCGGCAGGGGCAGCTGTTCCCCGGAGCGGAACCCGGACCTCAGTTCTATCCGGTATCGGCCATTGACTACCTGACCGGGTACCTGATGGCCTTCGGCGCCATGCTGGCCCTGGGCCGGCGGGCGCGGGAAGGAGGCAGTTGGCTGGTGCGCATCTCGCTGGCCCAGGTGGGCCGGTGGCTGGTGGAACAGGGGCAGGTGCCGGAGCCGGAACTGAGGGACGTGGCGGCGGAATTTGACGCCGGTGAAATCAAGAGCTGGTCAACGACCAGCGACGTGCCGGAGGGCCGGCTGGGGCACCTGGCGCCGACGCTGCAACTGTCGGAGACGCAGCCTTACTGGTCGAGGCCGACGGTTCCTTTGGGCCACCACGACCCGGTGTGGCCGGGGTAGTCGACAGGGCCGGCGTGGCGGCGCCGGGCACTGTACAGGAGTGTAAATTCGCCGTAAAATGGCCGCCACCGTGAAGGTGTTTTTGGCGCCTTGCGAGCAAAACAAACAAACTGAGGGCGAAATCATGCCGATAGAAGTCAACAGAGATAATGGAACTCTGATTATCCAGACCGAAGAACGCGTTGACAGCGCCAACGCGCAGACGTTCTACCAGGAATTGGAGTCCGCCATAGACTCCGATGACCGCGCGGTAGTCATGGACATGGAACGCCTGTCGTACATCAGTAGTGCGGGTCTGCGGGTGATACTGCAAACGGCGCGGAAGCTGCAGCAGCAGAACGCGAAGTTTGCCATCTGCTCGCTGACGGGGACGGTGCGCGAGGTGTTCGAAATCAGCGGCTTTGACCGAGTGATCGATATTCACTCTTCGCAAGCGGAAGCGGTAGCGGCGGTCAACGGATAGCAACCCGGGGCCAGTGGCCGCGCCCGGCAGCGACGTCGCCGGTGCGAGGGATATTGCGGAGGATGGAGCCATGGCTGATACGGCAGAAGCATACCGGATATTGGTAGTTGACGACGAACCCGACGTTGAACCGCTGGTTCTGCAGCGGATGCGCCGCAGCATCCGGTCGGGCCAGTACCAGTTCGTGTTTGCTCAGAACGGAGTAGAGGCGCTCCAGAAGCTGGAACAGGACACCGCCATAGACATGGTGCTGTCGGATATAAATATGCCGCAGATGGACGGGCTTTCGCTGTTGGAGCGGATTCCGGAGGTGGCGCCGGACACTCGCTCGGTGATTATCTCGGCCTATGGAGATATGAAAAACATACGGGCCGCGATGAACCGGGGGGCTTTTGACTTCGTCACCAAGCCGCTGGATTTCGACGACCTGCGGGTTACGATTGAACGGACCCTGAACAACCTGACCGCATGGCGCGAAGCCGAGTCCTCGCGGGTGCGCCTGGCCGCTATTGAGAACGAGCTGGACGTGGCCAGCAAGATGCAGCAGAGCATTCTGCCCACCGAGTTCCCCACCTCTGACAATTATGAAGTTTTTGGAAGCATGACGCCGGCCCGGGAAGTTGGCGGCGACTTTTTTGACATATTCAACCTGGAGAACGGCTCCATCGGACTGGCCATAGCCGACGTTTCGGGCAAAGGGGTTCCCGCCGCCCTCTTCATGATGGCCAGCCGCACCCTGCTCAAGGGATCGGCCATCGGCCTTAACGATCCGGGCCGGGTGCTGCAGGAAGTCAACGACCTGCTCTACGACGATAACGAAGCCATGATGTTCGTAACGGTGTTGTACGCGGTGTACAACCCGGCGACTCGCGAGTTGACCTACGCCAACGGGGGCCACAACCTGCCGGTAATCGTGCACGCCGACGGCAGCAACACCGTGATGCCCAGCACCAACGGCATCGCCCTGGGTATTCTGTCCGGCGGCGAGTATGAGCAGAACAGCATCACCTGCGCCCCGGGCGACACCGTGGTTCTGTACACCGACGGCGTAACCGAGGCCATCAACGTAGCGGATGAAGAGTTCGGGATGGACCGGCTGCAGGGAATCTTCACGTCGGCCCCGGGGGATTGCCGCCTCGCGGTGGAAGCGGTCTTTGACTCGGTGAGCGACTTTGCCGGTGAGGCGCCGCAGTTTGATGACATCACCTGCCTGGCGCTGCGGGTGAAGTGAGGCCGTACCATGAGCCAATCGGTGTCGCTGAAAATTCCTTCCGAGATGGGCCAGTTGGAGCGCATCACCGCGGCGGTTGAGGAGTTCGCCGAGCGGGATGACTGGCCGCCTGACCTGACCTTCAAGGTCCACCTGGTTTTGGACGAGCTGAGCGTGAACGTGGTGAACTACGGAGGCGGAGCGAGCGAGATCGAAGTTTCGCTGGCCTCGGACGCGGACGTGGTGAGGGTGGAGATTGCCGACGACGGGCAGCCCTTCGATCCGCTGCACGAAGCGCCGGTACCCGACATCGACGCGCCGCTGGAAGAACGGCCAATCGGCGGGCTGGGGATTTACCTGGTGCGCGAGATGATGGACGAACTGCATTACAGCCGGGAGAACGGCAGGAACCGGCTGGCGATGGTCAAGCGTAAGAACGGATGACGCGTGTACCAGGATTACCAACAGGCCGGCTGCCCTGGCTCGCCGCAGTAATCGTCATCGCGATAGCCCTGGGCCTGGCCGGTTGCCAGCCGGCCGCGCCGAACGCCAGCGGGCCGCCGGAATCCACCCCTGAGGGGACGGCCGAGGGTGGCAATCCGCATCAGACGGCATCAGCGACTACCAGCGCGCCCGCCTCGGGAACGCCGGGGGTGTTCGCGGACCGGGTGGTATTCGGGCAGTCGGCAGCCTTCAGCGGCCCGGCCAGCCAGCTGGGCATCGGGATGAACCTGGGCATTGCGGCGGCCTTCGCCGAGGCCAATCGCAACGGCGGAGTGCAGGGGCGTCAGTTGGAACTGGTGACCCTGGACGACACCTACGAACCGGAACTGGCCATCATCAACACCACCTGGCTCATTGAGGAGGACGGGGTTTTCGCGTTGATTGGCGCAGTGGGCACGCCCACGTCCCGCTCGGCGACTCCGGTGGCGTTGGCGGCGGGAGTGCCATATATCGCGCCCTTCACCGGCGCCGCATTTCTGCGGGACGCGGAGAGCCTGCCCAACGTAATCAACATGCGCGCCTCCTACAACCAGGAGACCGAGGAAATGGTTCAGCGGTTGACCACCGACCTGGAGTTGGACCGGATCGGCATTATGTATCAGGAGGATTCCTTCGGCCGGGCCGGGCTGAACGGGGCCCTGGCGGCGTTGACCAAGCGGGGCATGGAGCCGGCGGCGGTGGGACTATATCCGCGCAACACCACGGCGGTGAAGACGGGGCTGCTGGACCTGAAGCAGGGCAATCCGGAGGGGGTGATCCTGGTGGGCGCGTATGGTCCGCTGGCCGAGTTGATTGCGTGGGCGCGTCACATCGGCGTGGACTGGGAGTTTATCAACATCTCCTTCGTGGGCAGCAACGCGCTGGCCGAGGAGCTGGGTGAGCTGGACCCGCAAAAGGGGGCCGGAGTTTTCGTGACCCAAGTGGTGCCGTTCCCCCACGACGACTCAACGCCGGTGGTGGCCGCATATCACCGGGCTCTGGCGGAGTATGACCCGGAGGCAACGCCGGGGTTCGTTTCGCTGGAGGGTTACCTGGCGGGGCGGCTGGCCATCGCCGGACTGGAGCGCTGCGGGCAAGACCTGGACCGGGAGTGCTTTTTGACCGGCCTGCGCAGCTCGGAACCGATTGACCTGGACGGGTTTGAACTCCACTATGGAGAGAGCGACAACCAGGGCTCGGACACGGTTTTCCTGACGATGATTGACGAGGAAGGGAAATACGTTCCCCTCGACCGGCTTGGCGAAGGCGGGAGGACTGGCAGATGACGGATCGATTGAGGCGACTGCTGGAATATCGCTACCGCATATCTGCGCAGCTGTACGTGGCGCTGGGCGGCGCGGTGGCCCTGACCTTTGCGGCCAGCCTGGTGGGTTGGTTCTCCTTCAACCAGGTTGGCGAGGCGCAGAACCGGGTGAATGAGGGCAGCGTGCCGGAGCTGGCGGCCGCGTTTGACGTGGCGCAGTACAGCCAGGCGCTGGTGGCATCGGCGGACACGCTGACGGCAGCGGCGACGCCGGACGAAGTGGCTCGAGTGGGCGATGACATCGCGTCGTCGCACCAGTCGTTCAACGAACAGCTGGCAATCCTGGAAAGCAAGAGCGGGCACGGGGAAAGATTCGACCGGATACATACGTACTCCAACGCGTTGATCGACAACATCGCCGGCCTGAACAGCGGGATGTGGCAAAGTTTCACGTTGAACGAACAGCTGGACGAGGTGCGAGCCGAGCTGGAAAGCCTCACCGCGGAACTGGACGAAATCATCGTGCCGGAGATTGACCGGCAGTTCTTTTACATCCAGACCGGATACACCGCGCTGGACCAACCCCAAGCCATGCGCGCGGACCATATCTCCGAAGAGGAACAGGCCCGGTATCGCTACCTAACTGAACTGCAGTCCAACGCCAAGATTGCGATACAACTGCTGGCCAGCGCGTCCATCGTGTCGGACAGCTCCCTGATTGAGCCTTTCCGGGAAAGGTTCGAGTCTTCGGCCAACAACATCCGGAGCAATCTGTCGCACCTGCGGGGAACGCCGCTGCACGACGACCTGGAACCCATCTTCAACCGGCTGCTGGAGCTGGGTCTGGGACAGCAGAACGGATTCAACCTGCAAGCCAGGCACCTGGAACTGGAAAGGCGCCAGCAACTGCTGCTGGACAACAACCACGACATCGCGGTGTTGCTGGTGGACGAGGTGGACGGCCTCGTCAACAGCGCCGAAGCGGGAGCGCAGGAGGCCACCAACGCCTCGGCCCAGGCGATGCTGACCGGCCGCACGCTGCTATTGGCCATCAGCTTCGTCAGCATCGGCGGGGCATTGCTCATCGCCTGGCTGTACGTGGGCCGGGTGCTGCTGCGTCGGCTGGAGCTGATCGCCGGCTGGATGCGCAGCCTGGCCGCCGGCGACCTGGACACCAGGGTGGAAGTAGGCGGGCGGGATGAAGTAGCGGAAATGGCCGCGGCCCTGGAGGTGTTTCGCCACAACGCCCAGGAGGCCATACGCCTGAACCTGGTGGAAGAATTGGCCCAGGAGCTGGAGGGCAAGAACGTCGAGCTGGAGGGCATCAACGCGCGGCTGGACAGCCAGAACCATGAGCTGGACAACAAGAACGCCGAGCTGGAAAACGTCAACGCGCGGCTGGACAGCCAGAACCACGAGTTGGACAGCAAGAATCACGAACTGGAAGAGGCCATGACCAACCTGGCCGCCGCCCAGGACCGCATCGTGGCGCAGGAAAAGCTGGCGTCGCTGGGGGAGCTGACCGCCGGCGTGGCCCACGAAATCAGGAACCCGCTGAACTTCGTCAAGAACTTCTCCGAGTCTTCCGAGGAGCTGCTGGAGGAGATGCGGGAGACCATCGACGAAAGCGAGGACGGCAAGCTGGACGACGAGCAGATGGGCCTGATCAAGGACATCTTCGACGACCTGAACGAAAACCTGGAACGCATCCGCACCCACGGGGAGCGGGCCAACCGCATCGTGCAGGATATGCTGATGATGGGGCGGGAGTCGGTAACCCGCGAGATGACCAACATCAACAACCTGCTGGATGAACACGCGCGGCTGGCCTATCACAGCGCGCGGGCGCTGGATTCGGAGTTCCAGCTGGACTTGCAGTATGACTTTGAGGACATGGACGACATTGAGGTGAACCCCCGGGACGTTGGCCGCCTGTTCCTCAACATGGTCAGCAACGCCTGCTACGCCACCGACGAAAAGCGCCGGCACCTGATGGAAGCCGACCCCAACAGCAGTTATATGCCGACGCTGCTGCTGGCCACCCGGAAGGGGGAAGAGCACGTTGAAGTGCGCATCCGGGACAACGGCAGCGGAATGCCCGAAGACATCGTTGAAAAGATATTCAACCCGTTTTTCACCACCAAGCCCACCGGCCAGGGCACCGGGCTGGGCCTCTCAATCTGCAACGACATCATCCGAGAGCATGGCGGCGCCATCGAGGTTGAATCGCAACCGGACGAGTTCACGGAAATGGTCATCAGCCTGCCCCTGGCGCTGCCGGATACCCCGGTGGTGGAGGACCTGCTGGACGATGATGATTTAGACGATGACGACGACGAGGCGTAATGAGTTCGGCGATGGAAATGCGAATTGAGCAGGTGATGGTGGGGCCGCCCCACGAGGGCGAGGCTGGCGAGGGCCTGGTGCTGCGGACCAGCCGGGGCGACATACCGGCCATTCTGCACGCCGCCGCCGAGTCCACGCGGGCGGTGGTCTGGGTCTGCGGAGCCCGGGGCGGGTTCGGCGGGCCGGCCAGCGGGCTTTACGCCGAACTGTCGGAGGAATTCACCGCCCAGGGCATCACGTCGCTGCGCATGGACTACCGGCATCCCAACAACATCCAGGAGTGCGCCCTGGACCTGCTGGCCGGCGTCAACTTCCTGCGGGCCACCGGCTACGGGCCGGCGGTGGTGGTGGGACATTCTTTCGGCGGCGCGGTGGTCATCGCCGGGGCCGCGTTCAGCGACCACGTGGCCGGAGTGGTATCGCTGTCGCCGCAGACCTACGGCGCGCAGGGCGCGGGGATGCTGTCGCCGACACCGTTGCTGGTGGTGCATGGCAAGGCGGACACCCGGCTGCCCTTCTCGTGCGCGGTGGCGATACACGACTGGGCCAAGGAGCCGCGGGAGCTGGTGCTCTACGAGGGCGCGGAACATCGCCTGAACGAATGCCGGGACGAGCTGATGGACCTGCTGCGGGATTGGATACCGGCCCGCCTGACGGCCAACGTGGCGGAGTAGGATTTCAGGGCGTGGAGCCGCTTACGTAGGGCTTCAAGATGGCGTAAATCACGTCGTTGATCGGGGTGGGCACGCCGGCGGCCTGGCCGGCGCGCACCACGGCGCCGTTGAGGGCTTCCAGCTCCAGCGGACGCCCGGCCACCAGGTCGGCGTGCATGGACGCGCGCATCGCGCCCCGGGACTGGTCCATGTAGTCAAAGGTGCTGGCGACAACGTCCGGCTCCAGGTTCACGCCCGAGGCTCGGCCGGCGGTTTCAATCTCTTCCAGGCAGGCGCGTACGATCTTGCGCCATTCGGGCCGGGGCAGCAAATCGCGCAGGAACTCCCGGGCCAGCGACGTTACGCCGGCCATGGTGGCGATGAACAGGAATTTCGTCCACAGGGCCAGGTCGATGTCATCGGAGGCTTCCGCTTCCACCTTGGCGTCTTGAAAGGCGGCGCAGACTGCTGCGGCCCGTTCACCGTGCTCCGGCGGGCTGCCCTTCGCGCCGCCGGTGACGACGCGCACGACGCGGCCGGCCTGCTGAAACACGCCAGGCTCCAGGCGAGTGGCCTCGATGTAGGCCGCGCCGGGGAGCATGATGGCGTCGGGGAACTGCTCCAGGACGGGCAGGTATGAGTCGATGCCGTTCTGCAGGCTCAACACCGCCGTGTTGGGGCCAATCAGCGGGGCCATGGCCGGCACGGCGTCAACGTTATGGTAGGTCTTGGTGGTAAGCAGGGCCAGGTCAACCGGGCCGACGTCAGCCGGGCGGTCGGTGGCGGAGCAGGGCACGGTGAACTCGCCGGCCTCGGTGTGCATCCGCAGGCCGTCGGCGCGGATGGCGGCGAGGTTTTCGCCGCGGGCGATGAGAGTAACCTCGTGGCCGGCGCGGGCCAGCATCCCGCCGAAGTAACCGCCCATGCTGCCGGCGCCCATCACTGCAACTTTCATCTGGTCGTATCCTGTTCTGGATTCCCGCCGGCGCGGGAATGACTGTGTGAATCCGGCAATGGCGGGTGGGAAATTACAAGGTGGCCGCCAATTCTTTAATCAACGCCGCCGCTGCTTCCCGCGTATCCTCCTCCCGAAGAGCGTACTCCAGGGAGGCGCGCAGCAGGCCCAGGGGGTTGCCGCCGTCGTAGCGGATGCCCAGGAACTCGCAGGCGTAGAGGGGGGTATCCCCCATCAGCAGGGCAAGCCCGTCGGTAAGCTGGATTTCGCCGCGGGCGCCGGGGGGCGTGCGCTCAAGGCAGTCGAAAACCGACGGCGGCAGCAGGTAGCGGCCCACGATGGACAGATTGGACGGGGCGGTCCCGGGCGGCGGCTTTTCCACCAGCCCGCGCACTCGGTGTCCGCCGCCTCCGACGGGTTCGGCGTCCACCACGCCGTAGTTGTGCACCAGGTCCCAGGGTACGCGCTCCACGGCCACGGCGGCAGCGTCGCCGGCCTCGGCCATGCCCGACATCATTTGCGACAGCGCGCCCGGCGTGTGGGCGATGATGTCGTCGGGCAGGATGACGGCGAAGGGCTCGTCGCCCACGGCGTCCCGGGCCGTCAGCACGGCATGGCCCAGACCCAGCGGCTCTTCCTGAATCACGAATGAGACGTTGGCGAGACGCGCGCCGGAACGGACTTTTTCCAGCAGCGCTGCGTCGTCGGCCAGCCGCTCCTCCAGGTCGGGGCGCGGCCGGAAGTAGTCGGCGATGCTCTCCTTGCCGTGGGAGGTGATGATGATTACGTCGGTGATGCCGGCCTCGGCGGCCTCGGCCACCACGTACTGCAGCATGGGCCGGTCCAGGATGGGCAGCAGCTCCTTGGGCACGGAGCGCGTTACCGGCAGAAAGCGGGTGCCCAGCCCGGCGGCGGGGATCACGGCTTTGCGGATTGCGGAAAGCATGGCGGGATGATAGCACACGGGGGTGCGACCGGCGGCGCTACTCCATCACCCGCGCGTCGGGCAGGCCCAGCATAAACTGGCCGTGGTTCTCGTAGGCGGTGTCGCTGACCATCTGGTGCTGGGCGGCGGCGTTGATGTCGCGGAGGCATTGCTGCAGCACGCTAGTGGTGAACAGGGCCGACCCGCCGCCGTAGCGAAAGGCCTGGGACGCCACGTCGGCGGCCACGTCGGTGGTGTAGGTGGCGACGGAACGCATCTCGGCCTGCAGCGGCGGTGGGGGCGGATGGCCGGCGCAGACGGCGTCCCAGGCTGCCTCCAGTATCTCGATATTCAAGGCGCGGGCGGCGCGCAGACGCAGGTCGCACTCGCCCAGGGCGCGCTGCACCACCGGGCGGTTGGCCAGCAGGTTGGTGGAGTTGTACCCGCGCGTCTTGGCGGCGGCGACGTCGGTGAGGGCGTCCAGGGCGCGGCGGCCAACCCCCAGCGCGAAGGCCGAGTGTTCGTTGGTGACGAAGCCGGGCCGACCCAGACGGTACAGCGCGCCGCCCCGAATCGGCTCCGTCAGCGTGGAGTCCCAGGCAAACCGGTGGGGCACGAACAGGTCGTCCACCGAGAAATCGCAGCTGCCGGTGCCGCGCAGGCCCATGACCTGCCAGTTGTCGTGGACCTTGACCTGGCGCCGGGGCATCACCACGCGCAGCTGGCGTGGGTAGCCGTCGGACGCGCCGGCGACGCGAGCGCCGGCGGAGACCCATTCGGCGTGTTGGATGCCGCTGCCGAACTGCCAGCGTCCGGTGAGTCGGTAGCCGCCCTCGGCCGGCGTGGCGGTGCCTGACGGCGCGGCGGCTCCGGCGACCTTGGGAGGCTGGCCGCCGACGAAAATCTCCTCAATGGCCTCGTCGGGCAAGAAGGCCGACAGGCCGCCCAGGCTGGCCGCGCCAATCATCAGGCACCAGCCGGCCGCAGGTTCGATGCGGCTGACGGCCTCCAGCACGTCCAGCTGGGTTACCGGGTCGGCTTCGGCGCCGCCGAGGACGTGGGGCAGCTTGAGGCGCAGCAGGCCGGAGTCGTAGAGCGCGCCCACCGAGGCCGGCGGCAGGGTGGCGTCCGCCTCGGCATCCATCGCGCCGTCCTCCAGGGTAGCGCGCACACTTGCCACCGCGTCCATCAGCACGCGGCGCTTGGCGACGGGGTCGGTAGGGAAGGAGTTCACGTTGCTCAGCCGTCCACCTTGGGCAGCACGTCCTGGACCAGGGCGTCCATAGTATCCAACAGCTGTTGCAGGTTGGCGCAATCGTGGCAGTTAATTTGAAACTCCTCCAGGCCGGCCTCCTGTCGGTAGCGTTTCAGGTCGGATGCAACCTGCTCAGGCGTGCCGTACCCGGTCGGCCGATCGCTGCCCGAACCGGAAAAGCCGGTGATGCTGCCGAGGTTCACCCGAAAGCTCATGCGGGTGCGCGGGGGTTCCGGCCTTCCGATTTCGGCGCTGTAATCCCGCAGGTGAGCCCGGTTGGCGATCAAATCGGGCAGCGGCGTCGGCGTGGGCTGCCACACCTGGGCGAAGTGGGCGGCACGGCGCAGGGAGGCGTGGCTGGAGCCGCCGATCCAGATGGGCGGATGGGGCTGCTGCACCGGCTTGGGGTTGACGTGCATATTCTCGAAGGAGAAGAACCGGCTCTTGAAGCTGGTCGGCCCCGGTTCCCAGCAGGCTTGCCACAGGCGCAGGTATTCGTCGGTGCGGGCGCCGCGTTCCCGGTAGGGCACGCCCAGCGCGTCATATTCTGGCTGACTCCAGCCGGCGCCGACGCCGGCGATGGCGCGGCCGCCGGACATCTGGTCCAGGGTGGCAATCATCTTGGCGGTTACGATGGGATTGCGGTAGGGCATGATGAGCACGGAGGTGCCCAACGCAATCCGTGAGGTCAGCGCCGCCACGTAGGACAGGACCATCAGCGGGTCATATACGTTGCGCCAGGGGACGCTGCGCGGGCCGTCGTCCACGATCACGTGATCGTTGACAAAGATGGCGTCGAAGCCCAACTGTTCGGCTTTGACGGCGGTCTGGCTGATGGCTTGCGTAGTGGCGGGAAAGCCCAGGTAGTCGGCGTTGGGAAGTCGGAAGGAGTAGTGCACGATGCCACCTCTGCCGGCAACATTAGGCGGTAGGGGTAGCGCTGTCAACATCTGCTAATATGGCAAAATCCGGAGCATGGAGTCGTAATTTGCGGTTGCCACCGTTGGTTGAGGGAAGGTTCATCAAGCGGCTGAATCGGTTCGCCGCGCTGGTGGACGTTGACCGCCGGGAGTACCTGTGCCACGTACCCAACTCGGGCCGGATGCATGAGCTGCTAGTGCCCGGCTACCGGGTGCTGATGATTCCCGCCCCGGAGGGCACGGCGCGCAAAACCGCCTACGACCTGGCCCTGGTGGACACCGGCGACGCGCTGTCGTCGGCCGACGCCCGGCTGCCCAACAAGCTGGTCGCCGAGGCCATCGCTCGCGGCCGGCTGCCCCAGTTCGCCGCCTATCCCGACGTGCGTCCCGAGAGCGTGTTCGGCGAGAGCCGGCTGGACTTTCGGCTCAGCGGGCCGGAGGGGCTCTGCTACGTGGAAACCAAGTCGGTTACGCTGGTGGAGGATGGCGTCGGCCTGTTTCCCGACGCGCCGACGCTGCGGGGCGTCAAACACCTGCACAGCCTGATGGCCGCGCTGGACGCCGGCCACCAGGCGGCGGTGATGTTCGTCATCCAGCGCAGCGACGCCGACGCCTTCGCTCCCCACGACGTGGCCGACCCGCTGCTGGGCGCGACGCTGCGGCAGGCCGCCGACGCCGGCGTGTCCATCTACGCCTACCGCTGCCGCGTTGACGAACGCAGCGTCACCCTGGCGGACAGCATCCCGGTGCGGTTGTGACGGCGAAAGACCGTAAAGCGACGCTGCCGGAGATCTACCGCCGGCTGCTGGAAGCCTACGGGCCGCAGGGCTGGTGGCCGGGGGACAGCCGGTTCGAGATGATCGCCGGCGCCATCCTGACCCAGGCGGCGGCGTGGCGGAACGTGGAGCTGGCCCTGGCGAACCTGCGCGCCGCCGGCATCGACGACTGGCCGGCGGTACAGCGCATTGACGTTGACGCGCTGGCGGAGCTGGTGCGCCCGTCGGGGTACTACAACGCCAAGGCGCGCAAGCTGAAGGCCTTTGCCGCCCACGTGTGCGTCGAGTACGGCGGCAGCCTGGACGCCATGTTTGCGGCGGACACCGACACGCTGCGCCGGGAGCTGTTGGGCATCCACGGCATCGGGCCGGAGACGGCGGACGACATCCTGCTGTACGCCGCCGGCAAGCCGTCTTTCGTGATTGACGCTTACACCATCCGCATCATGGGGAGGGTTGGGGTGACGCCGGCGGGGCGAGACGACTACGCCGGCTGGCAGGGGATGTTTCACGCCGCATTGCCGCCGGACGTGCCGATGTACAATGAATATCACGCGCTATTGGATCGCCACCACAAGGAAGCCTGCGTCAAAAACGCGCCCCGCTGCCACGCCTGCTGCCTGCAGGATGTGTGCGAGACGGGGCGGGCTACCCCATCACGTTGAATACGAAGTCTATGAGCCTCTGAAATGCCGTGCTCCCGGGCCGGAGAAAATGAAAAGCCTCGGTGAGGACAGGCAGCGTGGTAACCATCGGTTCCCTGATGGCCGTCAACATCTGGCGACATCTGCCGTGGGCGTCGTCAGAGGGGTCAAACAAGGCGACGAGCGGGCCGGCGTCAGTGAGAATCATCCCTGTTGGCCTCACGCTTTTCTCGGATTATTCGCGGCAGAAGTTCTTCCATCTTCTCTGCCGGACCATGAGCGTAACCACCCGGGCCCAAGTCGAGAGTACGGTAGTATTCATAGGGATTAGACATTGCCTCCCCGTCATCTGGCCCGGAGCCGATGGCATCGGCGTAGATAGCGAGGGACCGGTTGAGAATTTCTGCAACGGATAAGCCGGTTACTCGCTGCAAGGCAGCCAGCCTTGCCTCGGCGGTTGCGTCAAGTTGAACGATTCTCTCACCCATAATTGCAACTCCCGTACTGTTCCTCGTTAATCGTAAGTCCGACGCGACCCCCAGTCAACGGTTGCCAGTCGGTGCTATGATACGGTGGCGTTAACCAACATTATTGGAGGTACACAACGATGCAGGCAGTCAGGATTTATACCGGCGCGGACGGCGAGTCTCACATTGAAGAGCTGGAACTTCCCTTCGAGCAGGTGGGCCACGCCATGCGCACCGCGGTGCAGGCCGCTACCGGCGTGCAGTTCAGCCGACTCAAGCCCAGCCAACTGGTGGACTTTCACACCGCGCCCCGTCGCCAGTACGTCATCACCCTGCAGGGGCAGGTGGAGATCGGCCTGGGCGACGGCAGCAAGCGCATCTTCAACGTGGGCGACATCGAGCTGTGCGAAGACCTGACCGGGCGCGGGCACACCACCCGCAGCGTCGGCGACGTTGACCGGGTCAGCGTGTCCATCCCTCTGGCCGACCAGACCCCTGGCGGCGGCTTCGGGGTATAGCAGAGCGGCGTATTCGGGAGAAACTTCACCCTAACCCCAGCCCTCTCCCATTAACGGAGAGGGAGCAGCAGCAGGAGGTCTTATGCCCATCGCGCCCCTGGCCGACAACCTGGAGATGTACTACGACGACGATAACTTCACCGACCCGTGGCGGGAGCCGGAGACGGTGGAAACCGTCGTGCTGCACCACGGCAACGCCAAGAGCGGCCGGCTGTGGTACGCCTGGCCGCCGCTGCTGGGCCGCCAGTACCGGGTAATCCGTGTGGACGCCCGGGGCTTTGGCCGCTCCAGCGTGCCGGCGCCGGGCAGCTACGACTGGTCGCTGGAAGGATTCGCCGGCGACCTGCGCAACCTGCTGGACTATCTGGAACTGGACAAGGTGCACCTGATTGGCGAGACCATCGGCGGCACCATCGCGTTGCAGTTCGCCTACCAGCATCCGGAACGGCTGCACACCGTAACCACCTGCACCTCGCCCTATAACTTCACCGGCGTGGCAACCTACGGCAACTACTACCGGCTGGTGGAGGAGGAGGGCGTGGAAGGCTGGGCGCGGGCCACCGGCGGCCGCCGGGTCAGCGCCGACGCCGCGCCGGAGCATCACGAGTGGTACATCCAGCAGATGGGGCAGACGGCCCGACACGTGGTGCTGGAAACCCTGGCCTACCTGGGGACCCAGAACCTCACCGACCGGCTGCCGTCCATCCAGACGCCGGCGCTGGCCATGGTGGGCGAGCTCAGCGAGGGCGACATCCCGGACCGGGCGCAGGGGCAGGCCGACCTGATGCCGAACTGCACGCTGGCCCGCATCCCCGGCGCCGGCGGGTACGTGCAGCACTCAGCGCCGGCGCAGTGCGTGCTGGCGTGGCAGGAATTCGTGGGGACGGTGCACCAGCCCGCCTAGAACAGGGATTTGGACTGGCCGCCGTCCACGTTGATGCAGGCGCCGGTAATCAGGCCGGCCCGGTCGGAGGCCAGGAACGCCACCGTCTCGCCGATGGGTTCGGGCCAGCCGAACTTGCCCATGGGCAGGTTGCGGTCGATGAACTCGGCGACCACCTCCGGCGTGTTGTTCTGCTGGAAACGGTCCCAGCTGCTGCCGGGGAAGTCGATGCTGCCGGGCGCGACGCAGTTGACCAGCACGCCGGATTGGGCCAGCTGCAAGGCCAGGTGCTTGGAGAAGGCAATCATGCCGGCCTTGCCCGTCATGTAGTCCACCGAGCCGCCGTGCTCGCGTCCGTAGATGGACGCGATGTTGATGACCCGGCCCCAGCCCTGGGCCTGCATGTGGGGCAGGGCGAGCTTGGTCATCCGCACGGCGGAGATCAGGTTGACCTCCAGCCCTTCCAGGAACAGCTCCATGGGGGTTTCGTCGAAGAGGACGGAGCCGCGGCGACCGCCCACGTTGTTCACCAGGATGTCGGGCGCGCCCAGGGCGTCGGTGGTTTCCTGCAGGAACCGGGCGGCGTCGGCGTCATTGGTAACATCGGCCTGGCTGCCGCTGGCCTTGACGCCCAGGCCGGACAGCTCGGCTGCCGTCGCATTCACCTGGTCGCCGTCGCGTCCGCAGATGGCCACGGCGCAACCTTCCCGGCCCAGGGCCAACGCGCACTGCCGGCCCAGACCCCGGCTGCCGCCGGTAATCATTGCTACCTTCCCGTTCAGGCTCAAATCCATGGGATTGCCTCCCTATCGCATAATTGGAATGCAGGGATTATAGCGGGTTGGCAGCGGCGGCGGGGGAGGAGCAGATTGGGCGAGCAACTAGAGGCCCAGCAACTGCTCCAGGTTCTTCCACAGGATGGCCTCTTTTTCGTCCTGGGTGAGGGAGGGCAGGCCCATGACCCAGCCCACCGGCCAGTCAATCATCATGTCGGCCGGCCAGTCGGTGCCCAGCACCACCCGGTCGATGCCCACGGTGTCAATGAGCATCCGCAGGGCCGGCTCGCTGTGGGTCAGGCAGTCGTAGTAGAAGCGGTTGAGGTACTCGCTGGGCGGCCGGTTGATGTTGACCCGTGCCTCCCGACGCACCAGCCAGCCCCGATCCATCCGGCCGGCGCCGAAGCAGGTGTAGCCGCCGCCGTGGGCCAGGCAGATTTTCAGGTCGGGGCACTGGTCCATCACGCCGCCGAAGACGAAGGAGGCGAAGGTAACGGCGCGCTCGGCCAGGTTGCCGATGGTGTTGGGCAGGTGGTAGCGGTCGATGCGGGGCGTGACCATGGTGGGGTTGGCCTGGTGAATCAGCAGCACGGCGCCCAGCTGCTCGGCCGCGCGCCAGAAGGGCAGGAAGGCCGGGTCGTCGTAGGTGCGACCGTTCACGTGGTCGTTAATCATCGCGCCCTTGAAGCCCAGGGTGGCAACGGCGCGCTCCAGCTCGGCGATGGCTGCGCGCACGTCCTGCATGGGCAGGGTGGCCAGGCCGGCCAGCCGCTCGGGGTAGTCCATGGTCATCTGGTGGACTTCGTTGTTGCAGTCGGTGGCGATGGCGACGGTGGTATCCACGTCCTGGTCGTACTTGTAGAAGGCCACGTTGGTGGACACGACCTGCACGTCAACGCCGATGGAGTTCATGTCGGCGATGCGCTGTTCGGGCGTCCAGGCGTTGCGGGGGTTGAACAGCTCGCCCTCGGCGGCGGTCATGCCGTGCCAGGTCCGGCCCTGCAATACCTCGCGCTGGAAGCATTGGGGCGTGGAATGAGCGTGAATGTCAATGGCTCGCATATCTTGCGTCTCTCCGTGACTAGATGTTCAGCAGTTTTTCCAGGTTCTTCCACAGGATGGCGTCTTTCTCGTCCTGGGTCAGGCTGTCCAGGCCCAGCACCCAGGCAACGGGCTGGTCGATGGCCATGTCCGCCGGCCAGTCGGTGCCAAAGACCACCCGGTCGATGCCCACGGCGTCAATCACCATGCGCAGGGCCGCCTCGCTGTGGGTGAGGCAGTCGTAGTAGAAGCGGTTCAGGTACGTGCTGGGCGGGTGCTGTATGTTCACTCGCGCCTCCGAGCGCACCTGCCAGCCCCGGTCCATGCGCCCGACGCCGAAGCAGGTGTAGCCGCCGGCGTGGGCCAGGCAGATTTTGAGGTCGGGGCACTTGTCCATCACGCCGCCGAAGACGAAGGACGCGAAGGTAACGGCCCGGTCAACCAGGTTGCCGATGGTGTTGGGCAGGTGGTAGCGGTTGGAGCGGGTCGTAACCAGGGTGTCGCCGCCCTGCTGGTGGATGAAGAGCACCGCGCCCATCTGCTCGGCGGCCTGCCACAGGGGCATCAGGCTGGGGTCGTCGTAGGGCAGGCCGTTGGCGGTGTCGTTGATCATCGCGCCGACCAGGCCCAGCTGGGTTACGGCGTACTCCAGCTCGTCGATGGCGGCGCTCACGTCCTGCATGGGGATTTGGGCGAACCCCTTGAACCGCTCGGGGTAGTCCATGGTCATCTGGTGGACTTCCTCGTTGCATTCCCGGTGCATCTGGGAGATGACCTGGGCGTCCCGGTCGTAGAAGTAGAAAGCCGCGCCGGTGGAAACGACCTGGACGTCAACGCCCAGGGAGTTCATGTCGTCGATGCGCTGCTGGGGTGTCCAGACGTTGCGGGGCGCGACGAACATATCGCCGGGGTTCACGCCGTGCCAGGACTGTCCGGCGGCCATGGCCTGCAGGAAGCACTGGGGCGTCAGGTGAGCGTGGATATCGATACTTCGCACAATTCCCTCCGGCGGAATTCCGATTCTCCAGAGACCCGGGTTGCTGTTTATGATGGCGCCGGCATGATCAGCGTCCGCGCTGCCGGGGGTCAAGGATGTCGCGCAGGGCGTCGCCGGCGAAGGCGAAGCCCAGCACGGTTACGCTGATGGCCAGGCCGGGGAAGACCAGGATCCAGGGGGCGGTGGAAAGGTACTGCGCCGCCTGGCCGGTGAGCATCCGGCCCCAGGACGGCGTCGGCTCGGCGATGCCCAGGCCGAGGAAGCTCAAGCCGGCTTCGGTGAGGATGGCGGTGCCGAACATGGACGACATGATGATGAGGAAGGGCGCCATGGTGTTGGGCGCAATGTGCCGCAGGATAATCCTGAGGTCCGAGGAGCCGATGGCCCTGGCCGCCATGACGTAATCGGTTTCCCGCAGCGAGATGGTCGAGGAGCGGATGACCCGCACGCCCCGGGGCAGAATGGTCGCGCCGATGGCCAGGATGATGTTGGGAATGGAGTTGCCCAGCGCCGCCACGAAGACCAGGGCCAGGATCAGGTCGGGCAGGGACATCCACATATCCACCAGGCGCTGGATGACGGCGTCGGTCTTGCCCATGAAGTAGCCGGAGAACAGGCCGACCACCGCGCCCACTCCGGTGCCGGCCAGCACGGAAAAGAACCCGACAATCAGGGAGATCCGGGCGCCGTACACCACCCGGGAAAAAACGTCCCGGCCGAACTGGTCGGTGCCGAACAGCTGGGTTGAGTTGGGTGAGGCGCGCACCGCTTCGTAGTTCTGGGCCTGGTAGTCAAAGGGAGCGATGGCCGGGGCGAAAATGGCCACCACGGCGATGGCCAGCACCATCAGCAGGCCGGCGGTGCCCAGCGGCTTGGAGCGGAGATGATGCAGGGTCATGCGGGCGAAGGACATCCGACGCCGTTCCAGCGTTGCGTCCGGCGTTTCATCCCGTTGGCGGGCGATGTTGGGCAATGTCATATCAGGCCGCCGGTCAGGTGTAGCGTATCCGGGGGTCCAGCCACGCGTACATCATGTCCACCACCAGGTTGGCCACCAGCACCACGGCGGCGATGAACATCACGATGGCCTGGATCACCGGGAAGTCCCGGGCCCCCACCGCCTGGATGAAGAGGTTGCCCAGGCCGGGGATGTTGAACACCTGCTCGATCACCACCTGGCCGCCCATCAGGAACACGATCTCAAAGCCGGCCAGGGTAACCACCGGCAGCAGCGCGTTGCGCAGCACGTGAATGAACAGGATGCGGCTGCGGTACAGGCCCTTGGCCTCGGCGGTGCGCACGTAGTCCTCCCGCAGCGCCTCCAAGACCGACGAGCGGGTCATCCGCAGCATACCCGCCGAGCTGCGCGCGCCCACCACCATGGCGGGGAAAATCAGTATCATCAGGTTGTCCCACGGGTCTTCCCACAGGTTGGCGTAGGAGATGGGCGGAATCCAGTCGAAGATCGTCAGCAGGCCCACGATCAGCAGCAGGCCGATCCAGAAGTTGGGCATCGACTCGAAAATCATGCTGACGAACCGCAGCACGTAGTCGATGTAAGTGTCCTGCCGCACCGCCGCGATGACGCCGCCCGGTATGGCGATGATGGAGGCGATCAGCACCGCCATGACGCCCAGCTGCGCGCTGACCGCGATGCGAGGCAGCATCCGCTCCAGCACCGGCTGGCGGTTGATCCAGGAGATGCCCAGGTCCCCGCGAATTAACTTGGCCGCCCAGGTTGCGTACTGGATATGCAGCGGCTTGTCCAGTCCCAACTGGTTGCGGACCCGGGCGAAGTCTTCCTCAGTGGCGATCAGCGCCTGGTCCCGTCCGCCCAGCAACAGCGTGGTGGCGTAATCCCCCGGGATTACGTGGAGCATCAAGAAGATGAACACCGACACGCCGAAGGCGGTGGGAATGAACAGCGCCATGCGGCGCAGGATGTAAGCGCGCATAGTTTGCCTTCATCATCGGCACGCCGCCGGAGCGAAGGGTGTTTCGCTCCGGCGTGCGGCTATGGCGTAGGGCTGATGAAGCCTACAGTCCGCCCGGAACCCCGGTAGTCTGGCCGCTCTTGTCGGAGTCGTCGGCGTGGGCCGGGTCAATCCACAGGTGTTCCCAGCGCAGGAACGAGCTGGAGGGCTGGGGATGGTGGAAGTAGCCCCGCACTTCGGGCCAGAAGGCTACCGCTTCCTGTTCCCAGTACAGCGGGAACTTCCAGTACTGCTCCATGGCGTGGAGTTGCAGCTGGTCGGAAATGGCCTTCCGCTGATCATGGTCAACGGTGGTGGAAGCCTGGTCCAGCAGCCCTTCGGCCTTTTCGTCGCAGTCCAGACCCGGCGTCCAGTGGTTGTTGGGCGAGGCGCAGCGGAAGTAGTGGCCCATGCCGAGGGCGGGGTCGTCGCTGGGCATGGTGTCGTTACGCGGCAGGATATCGCCCCAGGAACCTTCGGAGGTCTGCTTGCGATAGGCCACGGTTTCCACCAGGTCGAAGTCGGTCTGCACTCCCAGCAGGCGCAGCTGTTCCTGGAAGAACGTGGCGCGGGCCTGCACCTGGGCGTCGGCTTCGACGGTGAACTTGTAGGTCTTGTCGAAGTCGAATCCCTCTTCTTCCAGGATGGACTTGGCCTCGGCGCGGCGGGCGTCCCAGTCGCCGTCGGCGGGAGCGCACCAGCCCGGCACGGCGCAGCCCTGGGACTCGTCCAGGCTCCAGGGGCTGCCCGGCGCCATCAGGAACCCGGCGGAGCCATGCCCGGCCTGCAGGATGGTGATGCCGGTGTCCCGGTCGATGCCCATCATGATGGCCTGGCGGACGCGCACGTTGTCAAAGGGAGCGTTGCGGGCGTTGAGCCACAGGGAGTGATGGCCGCGGGTGGCCCGGATGACGGTGCTGATTTGGGGATGCTCCACGTAGGCGTCGTACTGCCCAAAGTTGCGCACCCAGTGCCAATCGGTCTGGTGGGCCAGCATCACGGACTGCTGGATGGACTCGTCCAGGATGCCGAACACCACCACACGGTCAACGTAGGGCAGGCCGTTCTTGAAATAGTTATCGTTCTTGACGAAGTTCTGCTCGTCAACGCCGACGCTCTGGCCGTCTTCCCAGCGGAAGGGACCGGTGCCGACGGAAACGTCCTGGAACATGGCCTCCTCGCCGCCCTCCTCAAACCAGGCCTTGTTGAAAATCAGGCCGGCCCGGTCGGTGAAGGCCAGCAGGGCGGTGGCGCTGGGCTCGGAAAAGCGCAGTTCCAGGGTGGAGTCGTCCAGGCACGAGGAGGCGCCGATGTCCAGGAAGCCCAGCTTGCCGCGCATTTCGCTGGCGGTAATGCCGTTGCCCGTCACCATGGTCTCCAGGGTGAAACGAGCGTCCTCGCAGGTGAAGGCGTCGCCGTTGTGCCAGGTGATGCCGTCGTGGAAGTAAAGCGTGAGGCCCTGGCCGTCATCGTGGTTGGTCCAGCCGGCGGCCAGGTCGGGGATGATCTTCCCGTCGTCGTAGGGGTCGGTCTCCACCAGGTTGTTATGGGTAGGAGTCCGGTAGCGCACGGTGACGCCGGAGAAAGCGCCCCAGGCGTTGGCGTGCTCCAGCGGGTCCTCGTAGTTGATGCGCAGCGTTCCGCCGTACACCGGGTCGCCGTAGTAGGCGGTGGGCGGGTTCCAGTATTCGGAAATGGCCGGCGCCACCTCGGCGTCGGCGGGGGCCATCATGGCGTCGCCCGAGGGGGCGGCGACCTGGGCCGGCGCGGCGGTGGGCTCAGCGGGAGCGGCGGCCGGCTCTTCCGTGGTGCCGCAGGCCGCCAACAGTAGCGAAACCACAGCCAGAACGAGCAGCGCAACCACGCTGCCAGACTTCACAATGCTACGCATTTTATACAACCCTCCATGTATTGCGGCTGGCGGGGATTTTATATTCACCCAGTTGGGCTGTCAATTTGGCATTTCGCAGAATTGGTGGGGGATTGCAACGTAATTCGTAATCTCTATTACGAAATACAGCAACGCCGCCGTGAGCGCTGAGCGATTGAAAGGTCGGCTGCCAACAGGCTATGATGGCCCTGCCACCAGGCGGGCCATGCTCAACCCCGACATCCAGTTTGACCGCCTCAACCTCTCAGTGATGGCCCTGGGAGGCCACGGAGATGACGTATCACAGGGTTGGCTAGACTCCCTGGCCGACTGCCCCACCCGCCGCCGCCCGGACGACGGCCTGACGGCGATATTGGGCCTGCCCGATATGGCCGGCTTCCACAGCCTCGCCTCCGAGCTGGTGGTGACGAACCGGCGGTTGTAAGGGGCTGCCCCGTGCAAGCTACAATGGTAGTGGGTGGCAGTTGGCCGGGCGGCAAATGCAAGAGAGGAATTTAGTATGAAACCGCATAACAACGCCGAAGTCCTGAAGCTTGCTTCGCGACTGCGCCTATACGCTATATTCTTTCGCAACGGCGCCGACTACCTGAAGCAGTATGACCAAGTAGTCGCAACGGTGACTCAGCAGCAACCCACCCAGAACGTCTTCTCAGTATTGCTGTCGGGGTACGTACTGCGCCTCTTTTCATTGGAGGTGGCGATGAAGGCGGTGCTCGCCTACGTATCCCCCAAGGAACCTAAGCACATTCACAACCTATCAGAGCTACTCAACATACTGCAGGCTGAGACATCCGGCAATCTGGCAAGCTCAGTCAGCGCGCAGAGCAATCTGACCAACGAGCAGATCACAGAATTCGTGGTGCGTCAGGCGAACGCGTTCCAAACTATCCGCTACCCGGACACGGGCAATTGGACTATCAGCATCCCAGACACAGCCATACTTGAAGAACTGGATGCGGTGATGTTGAATATCGCCCATGATTTGGACGAACAATCTGGTGCCGCGGAAATGCTAAGCGCCGAGCAAGAAAAAGTCACCACAGATGAGTTACGACAGATTGCAGATCAAATGCTAAGCCAGTAAAAATACTACTACGATCTGCACCCTGCAATTCGCTTTGCGCTATGACTCAGCCAACAACCGGTCCATCGGCCACGGCGCTACCACTAGACGTCCTACCAGCCCAGACCGCCCCTTGTCGAGACGCGCAGGCGCACCAATCGGGAGGAAAGCCATGAACCAACTGCTGCAAGACGCCTTCAATCGAGCCGCTGACCTGCCTCCCGAAGAACAGGATAGGTTCGCCAGGTTCCTGCTGGCCGAGCTGGAGGCTGACCAACAATGGGACCAACTATTCGACCGGCCGGAGTCGGATGAGCTGCTGAGCCGCCTTGCCGACGAAGCGCTGGCCGACCACCGAGGGGGAGCAACCACTCCCTTGGACCCGGCTGACCTTTAGCTATGCGCTCTTTCACGCGCAGCACCTTCTGGGATGCCTACTACCTTCTGCCCAACCACGTCAGACAGCAGGCCAGGAACGCGTACATCCTGTTTCAGGACAACCCAAACCACCCGAGCCTGAATTTCAAGCGCGTCGGACGAAGGCGCCCCGTCTTCTCAGTGCGCGTCGGGGCCGGCTACCGTGCTCTCGGCTTGATGGAACAAAACGAAATCATCTGGTTCTGGATTGGCTCCCACCAGGAGTACGACCGACTGCTCCGACGCAGTTAGCCCCGGACAATTGCATCGCGCCGCTCTGCACCCTCCAATTCTTCACCAACCGGGCCCCACCAATCCTGAAATCTCCCAATTTCCTATTCAAGCGATGACACCCACCGCTTGACATACTACCGAACATCAGTTCATAATAGCCCTGTGCACATCAAAAGCGAATCCCAGCCTGCCAACGAGGTCAACTTCACTACGGTCGTCAACGGCCACAACCAGTCAGCATCTCCAAATCGCAAGACCCAGCTCTTGTTCCAGCGCGCTACCCACTGCGTCGTGTACGGCTAACTAAATGACCCGTGCGAATCTTAACGGTGGCTACCTCTGAACTGGACGCTCTCATTAGGCTAACCCACTCGGAGGGTATAAACCCCCTTGCGTAACACCCCCGGCCGTGGGGCTGGCAACGACCACAGTGAATTCCGGAAACCGACCTCAGGCAGGCTACCCAACCGACACCCACCAAGGGAGGAACCCACAACGAACGCAATAAAGACCAACCGACCACCCAATCACCAACATCTTCAACACCGCACCCTTCAATCCGCCGCCGGTCGCCGCCGAATTCGCCGCGCCATCCGGCATTGGCCGTCCGGCCCCAACCGCTTGCGGCGGCCGGGCCGGGCCGATATGCTTGCCGCAATTGCGGTAGGCGACTCAACATTGGTGGGGTTGGCATGAAACTTGAGGGCAAAGTAGCGATTGTAACCGGCGGCAGCCGCGGCATCGGGCGCGCCATCTGCCTGGGCCTGGGCAAGGCCGGCGCCAGCGTGGTGGTAACCTCCCGCACCGAGGTGGACGCGTCGGCCGGCACCGAGTACGAAAAGTACGGCTCCGGCGACATCCACGACACGGCAGCTCAAATTACCGCTGCCGGCGGCAAGGCGCTGCCCGTCCGCTGCGACATGGCCGAGGTCAAGGACATCCAGAACCTGGTAACCGCCACGCTGGACCACTTCGGCCGCATCGACGCGCTGGTCTGCAACGCCGGCATGGACTGCGAGTCGCCGGTGGTGGACCTGGACGTTGAGCTGCTGGACCAGTGCCTGGCGGTGAACGTGCGCGGCCCGCTGCTGCTGTGCAAGTACGCGCTGCCGTCCATGATCGCCCGGGGCGAGGGCGGCTCCATCTACTGTGTTACCTCCGGGGCGGCCCGCAGCTACCGGGAGGGCCGGGTCGGCTATTCCATGAGCAAGGCGGCGCTGGAGCGGATGTTTTTCAGCCTGGCCGAGGAGGTCCGGCCCCACAATATCGCGGTGAACGTCTTTGAGCCCGGACGGGTGGACACCTGGATGAACCGGCGGGGCGACTGGCCGGGAACCGCCCACATCCCCATGGTGCAGCCCGACCTCCTGGCCGCGCCGGGCGTCTGGCTGGTCGGCCAGACCGCCGAAACCCTGACCGGCGAGCGGGTGGCCAGAGCCGAGTTCGGAGTAACCTGGGGGCCACTGGAATCGGAACCGTCGTCATAACCCGCCGTGCTATAATGCTGCGCAATTTTAGAGGCAAACCAACATCGGAGCATTGACGGGATGATTAAGCGGTTTTCGGTTCTGTACGTGGGGCAAATTGACCTGGACAACGTAGGTTCGGACGGCACGCCAGCCGACCAGCGTCGCTACACCAACGAGCAGCTGGCCCAGGCTTACGACCACGCCCAGGCCCTGGCCCAGCACATGGACGAACGGGGCTTCTACTGCATGTGGATGGCCGAGCACCACTTCCAGCACGAAGGCTACGAGTGCATCCCCAACCTGATCCTGATGGGCGTGCACCTGGCCGGCCAGACCAAGAACCTGAAGTTCGGCCAGGCTTTCAACATCATCCCGATGTGGCATCCCCTGCGCATCGCCGAGGACTTTGCCATGGCCGACATCCTCACCGGCGGGCGCATGATTTTCGGCGTGGGACGGGGCTACCACTCCCGGGAGGTGGAGACCTTCGGATCCCCCGTCATCGACAACGACGCCAACCGGGAGCTGTTCCTGGAGCAGATGGAGGTCATCCTCAAAGCCTTCAACGAGGACTCCTGGAATCACCAGGGCAAGTACTACACCATTCCGCCGGAAGTGCCCTACCGCGGCTACGACCTCAAGGAAATCACCATGGTGCCACGGCCCACCAACCGGCCCGTGGAAATCTGGCAGCCCATCGCCAGCGGTCGCACGCTGAACTACATCGCCGAGCAGGGCATCAAGGCCATGGTGGCCCTCACCGGAGAGCTGTACGCCGAGCAGATGATCACCCAGTACCACGGCGCGGCCACTGCCGCCGGCCGGAACCTGCCCCTGGGCGGCGACATGGCCCTGGGCTTCGGCTTCTACATCGCCGACAGCCGGGAGGAGGCCATCGAGCGGGTGCGCCCCTTCCACGACGAACGCTACAAGTGGTTCGCGCCCTTCGGCTTCGTGCGCTACACCGACGAAGAGGGACGGCCCTGGGGCACTCCGGGCGCGCCCACCCGGGTGCCGCGCATCGAAGACGGCGTTGACCAGAAGGCCTGGTTCTGCGGCAATCCTGACGACTTCGTCGCCTTCCTGCATGACATCGAGGAGAAATACCCCGGGCTGGAGGACATCGTGCTGCAATGGCCGGAGGGTATGCCCTGGAGCGAGTTCAAGGAGCAACTGTCCATCTTCTCGTCGGAGGTGATGCCGGCCTTCACCGGGCGGGAGGCGGCGCTGACCGCAGCGGACAATTAGGCGCGTCGCAGCACGCGGAGCGGAGCAGCGGCTTGGCCAACCCTGAGCACGTCGCCGTCGCCAAGGGGAGAAGCTTTGCCATCGCCCGCTGGCGGGCCCGTTTCTTCCAGGAACGGGCGCATCTGGACCTGTCGGGCGCGTACCTCAGCGGCGTGCGGATGCCCGGCGTTGACCTCTCCCACGACAACCTGGACCAGATCGACCTTACTTCCGCTGACCTGCGCCGGGGAGTCTTCAACGGAGCCCAGCTGCGGCAAGCGTACCTGACACGCTGCAACCTGAACCGGGCCAGCTTTGAGGACTCCCACGCGTCGGGGGCGGTTTTCACCCGCTCCGACCTGAGCGGCGGCAATCTCAACAACGCCGACCTGCGGGGCGCCGACCTCTCCAACTGCGACCTGGCGTTTGCCACCCTGGTGGGGGCGAACCTGTCCGGCGCCGACCTCACCGAGGCCGACCTGACCATGGCCGACCTCACCGACGCCAACCTCAGCGGAGCGCGGCTCAACGCCGCATGCCTGGACATCGCCAACCTGACCCGCTGCGACCTGCGACGCACGTTGCTGGTGCGCACCCGCCTGGACCGCACGCTGCTGCACGACGGCGTGGTGGACATGACCCTCTTCGCCGACTGCGACCTGAGCGTGGCCATCGGGCTGGAAACCCTCCGGCACCAGGGGCCCAGCATCGTGGGGGCCGACACCCTGGCGCGCTCCGGCGGGTCCATATCCCAGGTCTTTCTGCAATCGGCGGGGGTGCCGCCCGACTTCATCGACTTTGTGGCCCGGAACGGGAGCGCGGAGCTGCCGGACGCGCCGGTCCCGCACCGGAGGATCCTGCTGATCGGGTCGGTTATGGACAACGCAGTGGTCGCCTGGCTGGAGGGCGAGCTGCGGCAGCGGGGCGTGCAGTGCTGGAGCCTGCTGGCCGATGACGAGGAGACGATTTACAACGCGCAGGTTTTTCCGCCGATGAGCCGCTTCCGCAACTACGACCGGGTGGCGCTGCTGTGCTCCCGGGACGCGCTGGAAAGCCCGGCGTGCTGGCGTCTTTACCAGGAGATCATGCAGCGGCAGGCCGAGTCGGCGGCCCGGCGGGTCCACGTGGCGGCGGTAACGCTGGACGACTGCCTGGAAAACGACACCGACGAACTGTATCAGAGGCTGCACGACGGCCCTTCGGCGCGGCTGCGTCCCCGCAAGGACGGCAAGGGCGGCTACCGGCGGGACGTGCCCGGCGTGCTGGAAATCCTGACCGCCGAGTGGCAGGCGGTGTCCCAGTCGGACAACTGGCCCGACGCGCCGGAATCAGTGGGGATGCTGTGAGAAGTCCCACCCGTCGGGCGCGTATTCTATCTCAACGTCGCTGCCCAGCATGAGGCAGGCTTCACCCCACTGCGCGCCGTCGGCAGCATCCCACTCGGCCGGCGCATCGGCGGGCTTCAACCGGATGCCGTCTTCGCCGCCGTAGATCAGCATGATGACGCCCTCGCCGGAGTCCTCGGACAAGGCGGCCATGGCCGGACAGGGGGCGCCGTTCTCCCAGCCGGTAACGTCGCACCACACGTCATTGCCCATGGGGTCGGGCGCGACGATGCGCAACGCCGGCCGGGGGTCAGTCAGCAGGTCAAAAACCCGGTTCAGGTCCATGGGGCTGTTGCCGTCGGCGACAACTTCAACTTCGTAAAGCAATAGGACAAGTCTCCAACCTGGATCATGTTTCGGGGGCACTCATTAGAACCGTTCCGGCCACGCGTGCCAGAGCTTGGTCAAATGTGTAAAGGGGCGACGCCCCGACGCGCCCCGCTGCGGCAAGGATCATGAGGTCAGCAAAATCGGGACCACCTTGTCGAAAACGCGAAGCGGCTTGCGCTACCTCGTCTCTAGCCTCGAAGATCAAACTTTGAACTGCGGTCAATTCCTCAATAATGTCTGCGATTTGTTCCCGTGAGAACCGGTATGACCGCTCCAGCACCCAAACTGTTTCGATAGTAACTTCCCGACCGATGAAACCGGGATCTTCCAGGGTTAGCCCTTCCAGCAAGCCCTGAGCTGCCTCGGCTTGATCCGGAATGTCCCGCACCAGGTAGCGCACCAGCACGTTAGTATCTAACGCGATCATTCGCGAGTAGCGCCAGCAATGATGGCTTCCTGCATTTCTTCCAATGAAATTGGCGGCCCATCATACGGCAACGCGCCGTAGAGCCCATGGATGGTACGCACTTTTCGGATGCGGACCTCGCCATCATGGATAAAGTACCGCACCCGATCTCCTGCTGCCAGTGATAAGGCTTCCCTCACTGCCTTGGGCAATGTGGTCTGTCCCTTGGTGGTTATGGTGGACTCGTTCATTACAAAACCAACCTAATCCTTACATTTGTGCCAACGGCATTACTGGGTTGATGATAGCAACCGATGCTAGCAGCGTCAAACTTTCGGAACCTCTGATTCAGCCCATCCAATGCTACAATGGCTGGGTAGAATCCGGTTTCCGACTCTGAGGACGTTGACTTATGGCCGCCATTGCTTTTGAGAAACACACCCTGCCCAACGGACTGGACGTGATCCTGCACCAGGACCGTTCCATTCCGGTGGCGGCGGTCAACGTCTGGTATCACGTGGGATCCAAGGACGAGGAGCTGGGGCGGACCGGGTTCGCTCACCTCTTTGAGCACATTATGTTTCGCGGCACCAGGCACCACAAGGCCAGCCACTTTGAGCCGTTGCAGAAGATTGGCGCGACCCTCAACGGCTCAACCACCGGCGACCGCACCAACTACTGGGAGGACGTGCCGTCCAACTACCTGGAGCTGGCCCTGTGGCTGGAGGCCGACCGCATGGGCTTTCTGCTGGACGCGCTGGACCAGGACGGCTTCGACACCGAGCGGGACGTGGTAAAGAACGAGCGCCGGCAGAGCTACGAGAACCGTCCTTACGGGATGGCCCAGTGGCACATCCAGCAGGCCCTGTTCCCGCTGCCCCATCCCTACCACTGGATGACCATCGGCTCGCAGGAAGACCTGGACGCGGCCAGCCTGGACGACGTGAAGGACTTTTTCCGTCAGTACTATTCGCCGTCCAACGCCAGCCTGGCCATCGCCGGCGACATTGACACCGACGCGGCGCTGGGACTGGCCGAGCGGTATTTCGCCGACCTGCCGCCCGGCCCGGCGGTTCGCCGCATCGGCCGGGCCGATTCACCCCTGGCCGGCCGGGTTGACCTGGAGATGACCGACCGGGTTACGCTGCCTCGCCTCTACTCGGTGCGGCTGGCGCCGGCCAACCTGTCGGGGGACGACGACGCCGGCGACATCCTGCGGGCCATCCTGTCCGACGGGCAGAGCAGCCGGATGTATCGCACGCTGGTGTACGAAAAGCAGATTGCGCAGTCGGCGTCGGTTGGCTACTACGCCGCCGAAATCGCCGGCCAGTTCCGCATGGAGCTGACGCCGGCGGATGGGCACACCCTGGAAGAAGTGGAAGAAGCGGCTGAAGAAGTGCTGGCCAGCATCGCCACGGAGCCGCCCACGGACGAAGAGTTTGAGCGGGCCATCAACCGCATCGAGATGCAGCACTACCGGATGCTGGCGCGGGTCGGCGGCTTCGGCGGGCGGGCCGACGCACTCAACTACTTCAACGTCTTCACCGGCGACCCGGACGGCCTGAACACCGCCATGGACGGCTATCGCAAGGTTACGCGGGAGGACGTGCTGCGGGTGCACCGACAGATCATGGACGCTGGGCAGGTGCGAATGCAGGTGAATCCCGAACGGTCGTTGAGCACAGCCACCGTAACCCTCGACCGGACCAAGCAGCCCTCCGGCGGGCCGACGCCGGCCTTCGTTCCGCCCAAGCCCGAGCGGGGTCGCCTGGACAACGGGATGGAGGTGATAGTCGCCAACAAGCCGGGGCTGCCGCTGGTGACCTTCGCCCTGATGGCCCGCGCTGGCGCCATCGGCGACCCGGCGGAACTGCCCGGCCTGTCGTCCTTCACGGCGGCGATGGTGGACGAGGGCACGTCCACCCGCAGCAGCCAGGAAATCGCCGCCGCGTTCGAGCACATCGGGTCGCGGTTGTCCACCGAAGCCCGCAAGGAATCGACGCTGCTGACCGCGGAGACGCTCAATCGACACTGGCAGCACGCCCTGGGTCTGGCTGCCGACGTGGCCCGCAACGCCGACTTCCCCGAGCATGAACTGGAGCGGGTACGCCGGGAACGGCTGACCGACCTGCGCCGGGCCAGGGACGACGCCGGCTTTCTCGCCGACTCGAACTTTGGCGCGCTGGTTTTCGGCGCTAACTCTCCCTACGCTCACTCCAACCTGGGCAATGAGGCCACTGTGGCGGCGGCGCAGCGGGCCGACATGGCGGCGCAACACGGCCGGACGCTGCGGCCCGACCGCCTCGGCCTGCTGGTGGCCGGCGACGTGGGACTGGACGATGCCATGGCCGCCGCCGAGGAGCTCTTCGGAGATTGGCAAGCGCCGGCGGAAGCGGCGGCCAGCATCGACGCTGGCGAGGCGTCCAACAGCGGGGACGGGCCGCACATCTACTTGATTGACAAGCCGGGAGCGGCGCAATCGGTCATTCGCGCCGGGATGCCGGTGGTGGCGCGCAGCCATCCTGATTACATGGCGCTGTCGGTGCTGAACTACGCTTTCGGCGGGCAGTTCTCGGCACGGCTGAACCAGAACCTGCGGCAGGACAAGGGCTATTCCTACGGCTACAACTCCGGCATCTCGTGGTACAACGCGCCGTCGATGCTGTCGGCCGGCGGCAGCGTGCAGACGGCGGTAACGCGGGAGGCGGTGGTGGAGACGCTGAAAGAGTTTGCAGACATCAGCGGCCAGCGTCCCCTGACCGGGGAAGAATTGGAAAACGCGCAGAACGGGCTGCGGCTGGGCTATCCGGCGGGATTTGAGCGTCCGGCCCAACTGCTGGGCCAGTTGGTGACATTGGCGCAGTTCGGCCTGCCCGACGACTACTTCCGCACATTCGAGCAGCGGCTGGCGGGCGTCAGCCTGGCCGACACGCACCGAGTGGGCGCGGAATACCTGGCGCCGTCGCGTCTGGCCGTGCTGGTGGTGGGCGACCGGGAGCAGGTGGAGGAGCCGCTGCGTTCGCTGGGGTATAGCCTGACGCTGCTGGATGGGGAGGGCGATGCAATCTGCTAGGCGGCAGGTGCGACGCATCCCCGCTGGGCGGCGAATAGCTGCTCCATCCCCTGGGCGGCCAGCGCTATGGCTTCATTGACGCGGCGGCGCGGGAAGGGGCGGCCCTCCGCCGTGCCCTGGATTTCAACAACGTCTCCGGCGTCGGTCATCACGATGTTGAAATCGGCATCGGCGCTGGAGTCCTCGGCGTAGTTCAGGTCGAGCAGCAGGTTGCCATCCTTCAGGCCAACGCTGACGGCGGCGACGGCGCAGTGCAGGGGGATCCGCTCCAGTTTGCCGTCGCCCACCAACCCCTGCAACGCCTGGTGAAGCGCGACGTAGGCGCCGGTGATGGCGGCGGTGCGCGTTCCGCCGTCGGCCTGCAGCACGTCGCAATCCAGGTAGATGGCCCGCTCGCCCAGGGCCGGCAGGTCGGCGGCGGCGCGCAGGGAACGACCGATGAGCCGCTGGATTTCCTGGGAACGGCTGGCGGTGCGTCCCGTGTCCCGGTCCCGGCTGCGACGGGATGACGTGGCCCGGGGCAGCATATCGTACTCGGCGGTTACCCAGCCGGCGCCTCGGCCGCGCATCCAGCGGGGCACCTGCTCCTCCACCGAGGCGGCGCAGAGCACGGCGGTGTCGCCCATTTCAATCATGGCCGAACCCTCGGCGAAGGGCTGGCAGCCGGGGGTGATGCGCACCGGGCGCAGCTGGTCGGGCCGGCGTCCGTCGGGACGCTGGAGGTTATCGGTCATATCGCGGTCGTCCTGGGTGGTGTCCGGTACAGTGTAACCCAGGTTTGACACTGCCGACGGGCCGCCGGATAATGCGAACATCCCGTGCCGGCGGAGGCCAAGGGAACCTGGTTCAGCCGGCAGTTACGGACTGTCATGGCCAGCCAACACCCACAACCGTATCTCCCCGTGCCGGCCGGCGACCTGGGCCTGCTGACCGATTTCTACGAGCTGACCATGGCCCAATCCTACTTCGTCGAGGGGATGGACGGCGAAGCGACCTTCAGCCTCTACGTGCGGGAATACCCGCCCGGCCGGGGCTACCTGGTGGCCGCCGGCATCGACGACGCGCTGGACTGCCTGGCCGCCCTGTCCTTTGACGACGAAAGCGTCGAATACCTGGCTTCGACGGGGACTTTCAGCGACGATTTTTTGGACTACCTGCGCGGTTTTCGGTTCACCGGCAGCGTGCGCGCCGTGGCCGAGGGCAGCCTGTTCTTTACCGACGAGCCGGCGCTGGAAGTTACCGGCCCGGTCATCGCGGCGCAACTGGCCGAGACCATCGTGATCAACCAGGTGCAGTACCAAACGCTGCTGGCCACCAAATCGGCCCGCTGCGTGGACGCGGCGGAGGGCCGCCCCCTGGCCGATTTCGCCGCCCGGCGCACCCACGGATCGGAGGCGGCGTTGAGGATGGCCCGGGCCTCTTACATCGCCGGGTTCGGGGCCACCAGCAACGTGCTGGCCGCTCGACGCTACGGCATCCCGCCCACGGGCACCATGGCGCACTCCTACATCACCAGCTTTGACGATGAGGCTGCCGCCTTCCGAGCCTACGCTCGGCGGTTTCCCGAGCGCAGCATCCTGCTGCTGGACACCTACGACACCATCAACGCCGCCCACATCGCCGTTGACGTGGCGAAAGAACTGGAGGCCGACGGCCACCGTCTCACCGGCGTGAGGCTGGACTCCGGCGACTTTGACGCCCTGAGCCGGCAGGTTCGCCGCATCCTGGACGGGGCCGGCTTGGATTACGTGCGCATCGTGGCCAGCGGCGGGTTGGACGAATACGAGCTGGAGCGGTTGGTACTGGGCGGCGCGCCCATCGATATGTTCGGCGTGGGCACCCGGGTGGGGGTTTCCGAAGATGCTCCCTCGTGCGAAATGGTCTATAAGATGGTGTGCTACGGAGGCCGCCCGGTGATGAAACTCAGCGACGGCAAGGTATCGCTGCCCGGCGGCAAGCAGGTGTTCCGTCAGCACGATGCCGACGGCAGGATGGCCGGCGACGTCATCGCCCTGGAGAACGAGAGCGTCAGCCCCGGCGCGCCGTTGCTGCAGGTGGCCATGACCGACGGCCGGCGCACCATCGCCAGCAACATCGGTGAGGCCCGCCGCCGGGTCGCCGACGGGCTGGCGTCGCTGCCCGACGAGTACAAAAAGCTGCGGGAGCCGGCCCGATTTCCGGTATCGGTGAGCGACGGCGTCACCCGCCTGGAGCAGCAAATCCGCAACGACATATCCGCCGGCCAAGCCCAAGGAGTCTGACCTCGATGAAGATAGCCGTCTGCGTCAAATACGTCCCGGTGGTTTCCCGCATACAGTTCGACTACGAAAACAAGGTTATCCAGCGGGAGGGCGTGCCGTCGGAAATCAACCCCTTCGACCTGCTGGGCATCAACATGGCCGTTGACCTGAAGGACGGCGACGCCGACAGCGTGGTGGCCCTGTCCATGGGCCCGCCCAACGCCGCCGAGGGACTGACCCAATGCTACGCCCTGGGCGCCGACCGGGCCGTGCTGCTGTCCGACCGGGCGCTGGCCGGCAGCGACACCCTGGCGACGGCGCAGGCCCTCTCGCTGGCCCTGCAGCGAGAATCGCCTGACCTCATCGTGTGCGGGCGCAACAGCAGCGACGCCGAAACCGGACAGGTGGGGCCGGAGGTGGCCGAGCTGATGGGTCTGCCCCACGTCAGCAACGTCCGCAAGCTGGAGATTGACCGCGCCGCCAATCGCATCACTGTGGAGCGCGCCACCGACGAGGGCTACCAGGTGCTGCAGTGCCCGCTGCCGGCCGTGGTCTGCGTAACCGAAGGCGCCGGGCAGGAGCGTTATCCCGGCCGCGAGGAAATGGCCGAGGCGGAGACCAAGACCGTCGAGCAGCTGACCTGCGCCGACCTCACCGATGACCTCTCGCTGTTCGGCCTGGAGGGTTCGCCCACCTGGGTTGAGGACATTCGGCTGGTGGAACCCGACCGCTTGGGCGTGGTGATCCGCGACGAAACGCCCGAAGAAGCCGCCCGGCAAATCGCCGAGCAGCTGCGGGAACGGCTGGCGTCCCTGGCCGCAACCGGCGGGCAGGAGTCTGATGACGCGGCGTTGCCTCACTACACCGGCGGCGACCGGCCCATCTGGGTGGTGGCGGAGCTATCGGAGGAAGGAGTCCGGCAGGTTACGCTGGAAATGCTGGGCAAGGCTCGCGCGCTGACGCCCATCACCCAGAGCGAAGTCGTGGCCGTCGTGATCAGCGACAACCTGGACGACGAGGGCAGCCGGTTCGCCGTGATGCGGCAGCTGATGGCCGGCAGCCCGGACCGGATACTGACGCTGGACGCCGGCGGATTGGGGCCGGTGTGCGGGCGCGGCGTTGCAGATAGCCTGGCCAATGCCATCGCCGCCGACCCGCCCTACGCCATGCTGTTCGCCGCCACCGCCGACGGGCGCGACCTGGCGGCTCGCATTGCCGCGCGTCTCCGTCTGGGCCTCACCGGCGACGCCATCGACCTGGAAATCAACGACGCGGGCCAGCTGGTGCAGCTCAAGCCGGCCCTGGGCGGCAACGTGGTCGCGCCGATCCTGTCCAAGACTCTGCCCAACCTGGTGACGCTGCGCCCCGGCGTGCTGACGCCGGCCGCGCCGGAAAGCGACGCCCAGCTGGTCCAGATGGTCGTCATACCGCCGGCCACGCCGGACGGCGCGGACGTAACGCTGGTGAGCGAGCATTTCTCCGAGGAGCACGGCGCGCTGGAATTAACCTCCGCGGAAGTGGTGGTCGGCGTGGGCATGGGCGTGGGCGAGGACGGCGTGGCGACGGCGCAGGAATTGGCGTCGGGCATCGGCGCGTCCATCTGCACCACCCGCAACGTGGTGCATTCCGGGTGGCTGCCGCACCACATACAGGTGGGCATCAGCGGGCGGACGATTGCGCCGCAGGTGTACCTGGCGGTGGGCATCCGGGGAGCGTTCAACCACACCGTGGGCATCCAGAAGGCTGGCGTCATCCTGGCCATCAACCGGAACCATCGGGCCGCCATCTTCCGCGCCGCCGACTACGGCATCGTGGGCGACTGGAACGAGTACCTGCCGGCAGTGGCAGAGGCCATCAAGCCGGTGCTGGCGGAGTACGGGTTGGGGTGATTACCCGTCAGTACGCTTCGCTGACGCGCTATAATAGTGAAATACCCGCGTCGGTACTGACCCATGGCTACCGAACCACAAATTGACCCCGAATCCCTCGTTGCTCGGATGATGGCCGAGTTGCAGGCGAACCCGGCGGCCCGGGAGTTGTTGTTGCGCTCCGTGCTGACGCAAGAGTTCCTGGGCTTGCCGGCTCGGATGGAGGCGGTCGAGAATCGACTGGTCGGAGTAGAAGACCGGTTGGCTAACTTGGAGAAATCTGTTGCCGAGCTAGTGGAAGCGGTCAAACAACTGGTCATCGAGGTGGGCCACCTCAAGGGTACCGACCTGGAAACCAGGCTGCACCGCAGAGTGCGATCCAGGGTCAGCCAGGCGCTGGGGCTGCGACGCGCCCGGATTATGCAAAGTCAACTGCTGCAACCATTGCCGGAACTGGTGGAGCGTATGGATTCGGCCCTCGCTGACGGACTGATTACCGACGACCAGGACAGCCGCGTGGAAGCCACCGACATCATACTGCAAGCCGAGCGTAAGAACGATGGCGCCGCGATCTGGGTCGCCATTGAAGCGTCCAGCAGCCTCAATGAAAACGACATTCAGCGGGCACGGGAGAGCGCGGACGTTCTCGCCGTCATTTTCGAACAGCCCACTGAAGCCGCAGTCGTCGGACATCGAATCGGCGTACTGGACGAGGAACGCGCCGATGCCGCCCGCGTCCACGTGCTGCTGGTTGCGCCCGGCCCGTAACGCCGATTGAAGAAATCGCCAGTCGTCGGCGGTGCGCAATCAGGCATGACACCGCCGCTGCAACCCGCTATAATTGCACGACGAATCAAGCAGGCACGGTACCACCCTTTGCGTGAGGCAGCGTAATTATGGAATTCGCATTCACCCCGGAACAGGAAGCCCTGCGCGCTGAAGTCCAGCAGTTCATCGCAGAAAACGTTACTCCCGAAATCGTGGAGGAACTGGAGAGCACCGGCATCCGCCGCCGCGGCCCCAAGACCCGCGAGATGTACCAGCACATCGCCGAACGGGGCTGGATTGGCATCTCGTGGCCCAAGGAGTACGGCGGGCAGGCCGGCAGCCGCATCGACCAGTACATCGTTGAAGAGGAATTTGCCCGCGCCGGCATCACCGTGGGTGGGGCAGGCTCCGGCGCGCCGGCCATCCTGGCCGCCGGCACCGAGGAGCAGAAGCAGGAGTTCCTGCCCGGCATCATCCGCGGCGAAATCTCCTTCGCGCTGGGCTTCACCGAACCCCAGGCGGGCGCCGATCTGGCCGGATTGCAGTGCCGGGCCGTGCGGGACGGCGACGAGTACGTCATCAACGGCCAGAAGATGTACACCACCGCCGCTCACTACGCCACGCACATCTACCTGATGGCACGCACCGACCCGGACGCGCCGCGACACCGGGGCATCAGCATCTTCCTGATTCCCATGGACACGCCGGGCATTACCGTGCGGCCCCTGTGGACCATCCAGAACGACCCGCCGGCGCCTTTGGGCACCACCTACGGAGACAACCGCACCAACGAGACGTTCTTTGAGAACGTGCGGGTGCCCGCCAGCTGTATGCTCGGCGAGGAGAACCAGGGCTGGTACGTGGGCGCCATGGGCCTAAACCTGGACCGGGTGGGCGCGTCCCGCTACCTCATATCAATCCAGCGCGATGAGGACATCGTGAACTGGGTGAAGGAGAACGAGATCGAGGGCTACGCCATGCGCGAAGACCCCACCGTGCGCGACCGCCTGGCCGATATGTGGATTGAGGGCCAGGTGTGCCGTCTGATGACCCTGCGCAGCATGTCCATCGTGGAGCACGACGGTACGTTCACCTATGAGGGCTCGGCCGAGAAAGTCTTTGCGCCGGAGCACGGCGTCCGCACCACCGAAACCATCGCGCAGATGCTTGGCCCCTACGGGCAGCTGCTCAACGGTTCCGAGGATGCCATCGAGAGCGGCGTTTTCGCCCACAACCTGATGGGCGCGTTCCAGAGCGGCATCAACCACGGCAGCGTCCAGGTGATGCGCGACCAGGTGGCCCGCCGGGGCCTGGGTATGCCGCGGGTCTAATGATGTCCGAGTTCGAAGCCGACCACGGCCAAATCTGCATCGAGTTTCTGCGCCGGAGTCGCCAATACCTGGCTGATGGGGCTCTCCTTCAGGCCTCTGAAAAAGGCTGGGGAGCCGCGGCCCAGGCGGCCAAAGTTTACGCCGATGCCCGGGATTATGCCTATCGGAGCCATAGCCACTTCAATCACGTCGTGAATTTGCTGGCGCAGGAAACAGACAACCGCATGGCGCGGGAATGGGCAGTTAGCGCCAGCGCATTGCATGAGAATTTCTACCAGGATTGGATGGATGCCCAAATGATAGCGGGGCGGCTCGACGATGTAGAAAAATTCATTGACTTGATCGCTGGTTTAACTGACACCGAATTAACGGAATGACACTGCGAACTGAGGCACGATGAACGTATTACCGGCAGAAGAAGAACTGATGGTGAAGAACGCCGCCCGGGAGTTTCTGGATGCGGAATGTTCTCCCGGCCTGGCCCGCGCCATTGAGCAGGACGAGCGCGGCTACTCGGTCGAACTGTGGGAGAAAATGGCCTCCCTGGGCTGGTTCGGCATCTCGCTGCCCGAAGCTTACGGCGGCGGCGGTCTGCCCGTAACCTACCTGGGCCTGATCCTGGAGGAGTGCGGCCGGGCCATTGCGCCGGTGCCTTTCCACAGTACGGCGACGGCGGCCCTGGCGGTGGCCAACCACGGGTCCGACGAGCAGAAGCAGTCCATCCTGCCCCGGATTGCGCGGGGCGATTTGATCATGACCTGGGCGGTGCAGGAGCAGGACCCGCGCCTGCGGGCCGACGCCATTCAGTGCCGGGGAGAGGTGGACGGCGACAGCCTCGTCATCAGCGGCGTCAAGCACTTCGTGGACAACTTCTCCGCCGCCGAGCTGATGGTCATGGCCGTCCGCACCGGGGCGCCGGGGGAGGACAACGGCGGCATCACGCTGGCCATCGTGCCCACCAACGCCGCCGGCATCACCGAAACCCGGTTGACGACGCTGGCCAAGGACTCCCAGAGCAAGCTCAATCTGGAAGGTGTGCGCATCCCGTTGAGCAACGTCATCGGCGAGGTCAACCAGGGCTGGCCCGCCACGTCCGAAATGCTGGACACCGGAACTGCCCTGCTCTGCGCGCAGATTATCGGCGCCGCCCGCAAGGACGCCGAGATGGCCATCGACTACGCCAAGAACCGGGTCGCATTTGGCCGTCCCATCGCCGGCTTTCAGTCCATCCAGCACCTCTGCGCCGACATGATTGTGTGGGTGGACGGGGCGCAGCTGCTCACCTACGAAGCGCTGTGGAAGCTGGACGCCGGCCTGCCCTACGGCGTGGAAGTGTCCCAGGCCAAGGCCTTCACCAACGACAAGTGCCAGGCCACGGTGCGCTCGTCGCAGCAGATCCACGGCGGCATCGGCTTCATGATGGAGTTTGACCTGCATCTGTGGTATCGCCGGGTTACCGCCTGGACGATGCGCCTGGGCACGAGTTTTGAGCACCGGGCCAGGGTCGCCCGGGCCCTGCTGGACCAGCCCGGCAAGGTTCGCCTGGGGATGAACCTGCAGCCCGTGGCCTGACGCCAACGTCGCATCATTTGACCAACGGAGGAACATAGCAATGGTCAGCCAGCCCAGTTGTCCCGTCTGCAAAACCGTAATCAACGAGAACAGCGCCCGGGCCACCACCGGCCAGACAATGTACGGCGCCAACGAAGTTGACCCCAACGCCGGCACCCGCAGCTTCTTCAACGGCGAGTGGTTCTATTTCTGCACCCTGCAGTGCCGCACCAGGTTCCTGACGGCGCCGAACACCTACATCGAAAGCTAAACGCCGGTGGCATCCCTGATTCTTGAGGAGGACGATTATGCAGCACGTCGGTCTGGTAATGGAATGCGATTATCGTGAGGGCCGCACCCAGGACGAAGCCTTCGCCGAGGCCTTCGCAATGGCGCATCTGGCCGACGAAACCGGCATCGATGGCGTTTGGCTGGCCGAGCGGCACTTCGCCGCGCCACGCACGCCTACCGACCCGGGCGGAGCCGGCATCCCATCGGTGTCGTCGGTCCCGCTGCTGATGGCCGGCATCATCGCCGCCCGCACCGAGCGCGTGCGGGTGGGAACCGGCGTCAGCGTGCTGCCGTTGGCTCACCCCATTCGCCTGGCCGAGGAAGCCGCCACCGTGGACAACATCTCCCAGGGTCGCCTGGACTTCGGCATCGGCCGCAGCAGCTTTCCCCGTTCCTATCACGGCTACGACGTGCCTTACGACGAGAGCCGGGAGCGTTTCGCCGAAGCGCTGGACATCATCCTGAAGGCGTGGAACAACTATCGCTTCGACCACCACGGGCACTACTACAACATGGACAACGTGGTGGTTACGCCGCGCCCCTACCAGCAGCCGCACCCGCCCATTCGCATCGCCGCCAACTCCATCGACACCTTCGGCATCGTGGGGCAGCTGGGCTTCCCGCTGGTTACCGGCGTGCGGGGGCAGGGCCTGAAGCAGGTGGCCAACAACCTGGAACTCTACCGCGCCGCGGTCAAGGAAGGCGGCCACGACGTGGACGACGTGTACGTGCGAATGCCCATTTACGTGGCCGAGAACATGGAGCAGGTGCGGGCCGACACCGAGGAAAGCACCATGCGCGCCTTCCGTCGCACCGCCGATACCTACATCCGGACGGTGGAAGCAGAGGGCGAAAACGCCTCGGCGGAACGTCGTCAGCGCGCCGAGCAGCTGCTGAACACCACCTACGACGACCTGCTGGTGGACCGGGTAGCCTATGGTTCGCCGGAGGAAGTCGCCGAGCGGCTGACGCAAATCCGAGACGAGCTGGGCCTCACCGGCGTGATCATGGAACCCAACCTGGGAGGCACGGTGCCGGCCGAACGCGTCCAGAACTCCGTCAAGCTCTACGCCGAGGAAGTGGCGCCGGCCCTGCGGGGATAGCCGGTGCGTCGCTACGGATTCAAAAGGCCCCGCTGGTGAGCGGGGCCTTGCTTTGGCCGCCCGATTACAGCCCCATCGCATCGAGGCCGACGCGGGACAGGTCTTCGTCGGCCTGGCCGCTGGGGTAGCCGCCCACGCCGATGCCGCCCAGGATAACGCCGTCCTGCATAATAACCAGTCCGCCCTGGCCGTGGGTGAAGCGCGGGTCGCCCAGGTCGGCGATGTTGCGGCCCTGGGCGTGGAGGCCGGCGGCGTGTTCGCCGGAATCACGGCCCATCGCCGCCGACGTGTACGCCTTGCGCAGCGCGTGGCGGCGACTGAATATCCGCAGGTTGTCCATGGTGAGATAGGCCAGCAGCTCGCCGCCGGCGTCAACGATGGCCATGGCCACCGGCGCGTCGGGGGTCTCGTTGGCCTTGGCCAGCATCGCGTTCATTGCCGCCGTAACCTGCTCGGTTGTCAGTGCGGGTTTCGTTGCCATTGGTCAACCTCCTGTAATCGTGGGGCAAGATACCGCCGGATGATACCACGCAACCCCGTGTTACACTGCGGCGTCATTGATCGTCATTTCGGTACCGTTGACTCGGGACCGTCGTTCCGGCGCTCGCCGGAATCCACATATGGAGATTGCTATGCAGCCGCTTTCGGATTTGCGGGTCCTGGCCGTTACCGTGTTTTTGGCTGGCCCATTTTTGAGCATGACGCTGGCCCGGCTGGGCGCCGAGGTCATCAAGGTGGAGATACCGGGCCGGGGCGACCCGGTGCGCGGCAACGGCCCCTTCGCCGGCCCGGACGGCATCCACTCCGAGCAGCGATCCGAAAAGCACATCGCCACCCGCTTCCTCAAGCGCAGCCAGGGCGTCAAGAGCGTTACGCTGAACTTGCGCACTGCAAAGGGGCGCGAACTTTTTCTTGAGATGGCGAAACGGTCCGACATCGTGCTGGAAAACCTGGCTCCCGGCTCCATGACGCGGCTGGGGCTGGGCTACGATGACGTGGCGGCGGTGAACCCCGGCGTCATCTACGCCAGCATCTCCGGCTACGGCCAGACCGGACCCTACGCGCACCAGCCGGCCCACGACCCGCAAATCCAGGGCATGAGCGGCCTCATGGACATCAACGGCGAACCCGACGGCCCACCGACGCGGGTCGGTTTCTACATTGGCGACCTGGTTACGCCCATGTTCGCATCCACCGCCATCCTGGCCGCTCTGCGGGAGAGGGAACGCACCGGCCGGGGAGCATATCTGGACGTGTCCATGATGGACACGCTGACCTCGCTGATGCTGATGGAAAACCTGGAGGAGGACCTGGCCGCCGGTGTTCCGCTGCGTACCGGCAACAACAGCCGCAGCGGGCCAACCGGCCAGTACCAGGCCAGCGACGGCGCAATCATCATCACCGCCGCCAGCGACGACCAGTGGCGTCGCCTCTGCAACGCCATCGGAACGCCGGAGCTGATTGAGGACGCGCGGTTCGCCCGCTACCAGGTTCGTTCCGAAAACGCCGCCGACGCCCGGGCCGAAGTGCAGGAACGCATCGGCAAGATGACCCGCGCCGAGGCGTTGGAGTGTCTGTCTGCCGGCGACGTGCCCTGCGCGCCCGTCCGCACGGTGCCGGAGATCCTGGCCGACCCCCACTTCCGCGACCGGGGCGCGCTGCGACCCATGCGCAACGCCGCCTATAACGGCGAGGTGGACGAAGTAGTGGCCGGCTTTCCCATCCTGTTTGACGGCCAGCCGCTGCCCGACGTGCCGGGCGCGCCGGCCCTGGGCCAGCACAACGCCGAGGTGTTCGGCGAGCTGTGCAGGGTGGATGGGAAGGAAATAGAGCGTCTTCGGGAGGAATCGGTTATCTAGCGCCGAACCGGTGTAGAGGCTTACTCAGTCTCCAGCTCCTTCTGCAATATCTGCGCCCAGTGCACTTCGCCGCGCTCAATCAGCCGCTCGATGCCGGGGCGGATACGCTGTGCCGCTACCACTGCATGGGCCGGCTGTCCAGTGAACCGGGTCAGATAGCCGGCGTTGCGGGTAGCGCGGTCAACATCCCGCCAGCCGCCGGTGTAGGACGCCTCCACGGCGATGTATTGGCGTTCGCCGGTATCTCGGTGCGTCGCCTCTATGATGATGTCGGCGTTCTCAAAGCTGGTCAATTCGTTCGCAGGTATGCCGTCAGTGGCGGCATCATCAATCATGTTCAACACGTCGCCCAGGTCCAGAACCCGGGGATCCTGACAAGCGACCACCCTGACGATGCGTGCGACAATAATCAGAGCACCATTGCGGGCGTGGGCCGCTTTCAGTGGCGCTACGTCAGACACAAGACGATTCTGCACTGATTCGAGCGACATCAGCCGGCGGTCCGTGTTCTCGATGAACTTGGTCAACGCCGCCTGCATCTCCGCTTGCGCCGCCTGCATCTCCGCCTGCGTCGCCTGCATCTCCGCCTGCGTCGCCTGCATCTCTGCCTGCGTCGCCTCCACCGCGGCCAGCCTTCGCTCTGTGCTTTTAGCAAAATCCGCGAGCGTTTGGGGCAGGTTCAGCAACTCCCGCGACAGCACCCGGGCACGGAGCGCTTCGTTCCACTCCGGGCGCTCGTCAAGGATCCTAACCAGATCCTCTATGGTATTTACCGTAGTCATTTCAATCACCTGATTGACTCAATTGTATCACTCACCAATTTACTCCAAAATCTTCCAGGGTGATACGATAGGGTCCCTTTACCTTTCACAGGAGGAATCCACCAATGCCCCGCATTACCACCAAACCGTTGCGCTCTGTGATGTTTGTTCCCGGCAACAAGGAGGACTGGATGCGCAAGGCGCCGCAGTATGGCGCCGACGCCCTGATCCTGGACCTGGAAGACTCGGTGCCGGAGTACGACAAGGACGCCGCGCGCCCGCTGGTCGCCAAGATGATTGACGAGCTATCCCAGCGCGGGCAGACGCTGTTCGTCCGGGTCAACCGCCTGGAGACCGGGCTGACCGGGTTTGACCTGGAGGCCATCACGCGCCCCGGCCTGTACGGCATCCTGCTGCCCAAGGTGGAATCGCCGGAGGACGTGGTGGAGGCCGACGTGCTGCTGCGCTACTTCGAGCGCAAGGCGGGCATGGAGCTGAACACCGTCTGCATCGACCCGGGCCTGGAAACGGCGGCCGGCATCCGCACCGCCTACGACATCGCCATGGCGTCGGACCGGGTTGCCCACATGGGCGGCAGCGGCGGCAAGGGCGGCGACACCGCCCGCAGCGTCGGCTACCGCTGGACGCTGGAAGGAAAAGAGACTCTGTACCTCCGCAGCAAGGTACTGATTGACAGCCGGGCCGCCGGCATCCAATGGCCCGTCAGCGGCGGCTGGTTCGACATCCGCGACCTGGACGGGCTGCGCTACTGGGCCAACAATCTGAAGGCGCTGGGCTACACCGGGATGCACCTGATTCACCCGTCCCACGTGCCCATCGTCAACGAGATTTTCACGCCCACGCCGGAGGAAATCGCCTTCTGGCAGGGCCTGCTGGACGCCATGGAGGAGAGCCGACGCCAGGGCACCGCTGCCGTAACCTACGCCGGCGACATGGTGGACGTGGCCCACGAGGAGACCGCCAAGGCCATGCTGGAAATGTGCCGGGGCCTGGGGTTGGTGTAAGGGTCAGCCGCCCTCGCCGGCCCGCAGCACGCGCTGCACTTCCAGCCGGCCGGTTACGTAGGCCAGCCAGACCACGGTGACGATGCTCACCACGGTCAGCACCGCGTAGGCCAGGGCCAGCATCCGCCAGTCGGTTTCGAAGGTCAGCGGCGGCGTGGCGCGGACGCCGCCCTCGGCCACTTCTAGCACGGGCAGCAGGGCCGCGCCAATCTGCGCTCCGGCCCAGGTGCCCACGGCCACGCCGGCGATGACCACGATGGCCAGGTTGAACCACACCACGCCGTTGAGCTGGCGCCGGGTGCTGCCCAGGGTGCGCAGCAGGGCAAACTCCGTCTGGCGCTCCCGGGTGTCCAACCAGCAGAACAGGGCGATGCCCGACGCGCTGGCCAGGGCCAGGGCCAGGAACATAATCACTAGCAGGCCGCCCCAGCCAGCGTTGGCCAGGGGTTCCTGTCCGCGCAAGGCGGCTTCTTCCTCGGCGACGATGACGCTGCCGGCGTTCAACCCATCCTCGTTGATTCTTGCCACCACTTCCTCGGCTGCGGCCAGCGCGCCGTCCAAATCGCCGGGCGGGATGCCGCGGTCCAGCCACAACTCGCCGGCCCCGCCGATGATGCGCCGGCTGTAGAGGTTGGAATAGTCCACGAAAGCGCCTAGGTCGGCGATGACGAAGGGCTGCTCGCGGGGGTCAACGGTGGGGAAGAAATCGGTGGCGCCGGTTACCAGCAGGGGCAGGGCGAAGGTTGACATCCCCAGGCTGATGCGGTCGCCAACCTGGGCGCCGGTGGCTTCCAGAATCTGGGGGCTGACCACCGCCGGCAGCGGTGGCGCGGCTGCGCCGGGATGCAGCCCAGGCGCGCCGATGCCTCCCGGCGCCCAGCTGAACACCGTCGAGCCCGCCGAGTCGCCCCTGGCCACGCTGCGGCTGGTTTCCAGGGAGTAGAGACCCGGACGCACGTAGTCTTCGATGACGCTCCAGCCGTCGGCGGTATGGAGCGGGGCTATCGCGATGTCGCCGCGGGGGGTGTGGGCGGTGAGACCCTCCATGAACAGGATGCCGGGACGGTCGCCGCCGGTGCGTCCGACGATTTGCAGGTTGATCAGGGTGTGGGGCGGCTGGTCGATGCGAGGGCGGCTTTCGTCCTCGCTGGGGCGTCCGCTTCGGCCCAGCCGGAGCGCCACGCTGCGCTCCAGGCGGGTCCACTGGTGGCCGGTAACGTCGCCCAGGGATATGTCGTAGTGCCGGCCGGCTCCGTCGCGCAGGCGGACGGACACGCTGATCAGCCGGTTCTGCAATCCTCCGGTGCGCGCCCACAGGGAGATGGCCGTAGTATCTTCCGGCAGGGCCAAGCCCTTGGGCCCGTCGGGGTCGGGAGCGAGGAGCGCCATCAGATCCGGCAGGCTGCTGGCGTCGCCGAAGTCGTCGCGCCACCAGGCCACGTCGGCCAGCTTGTCCGACTCCACGGCCAGCACGGATACCCGCTGGGAGCCGAAGCCCTCGGTAAGCAGGCTGCCCTCGGTTCGCAGCACCTCGGCGGAGTCGGGCAACGATTGAGACGCGCCGGAGTAGGCCCGGGCGACCCGGCCGCCGTCGTGCTTGATGCGGATGTCGGCGCCGGTTTCGTACCGGACACGGTCGTCCAGGCTGCGGGTCAACGTGGCGGAGAACGCGCTGCCGACCACGCCCAGGGCCGTGGCCAGCATCAGCAGGGCCACCAGGCTGCCAGGCGCGATGGGGTCGCGGGCGATGCGTCGCAGGCCCTGCACCAGCCAGCCGGGACCCACCGGGCCGACGATCCGGGCCGACAGGCCCATGGCCAGCGGGAAAAACCGCATCACCAACAAACCCAGGGCAATCAAACCCAGCGCCGGACCCAGCAGCAGCGCAAAGTCAATCTCAAGGTCGCGACCGCCCAGGCTGCGGGTCAACACGGTGCCCCGGCTGGAGATTTGCCACCACAGAAAGGCGATGACCACCAATGCCAGCAGGTCCAGATAGTAGCGGTGGACGAAGGGAGTGCGGGCCGGCCGGGCGCCGGCCTGCCGAAACTCCACGATGCCCTTGCCGGCCGCCGCCAGGGTGGCCAGGGACAGCACCAGCACCGCCAGGGCCGCGCCGGCCGCGCCCATCCCGAAGGCTTGCCAGGACAGCGAGACGGGGGCTCCGCCAGACGCCGCGTCGAACACCAGCCCGCCCAGCGCCCGGGCCAGCAGGGGCGACAGCAGCACGCCGACCACCACCGACGGCGCCGCCAGCAGCAACCCCTCCACCAGCGTCAGTACGCCAATTTGGAAGGTGGTAGCGCCCCGGCTTTTAAGCATCGCGATTTCGGCGGCCCGGGCGCGGATGACCATGCCGGCCGTGATGGTGAGGTAGTAGGCCAGGATGCCGGTAACCAGGAACACCATCAGGAACAGGGGGATGCGGGCCAGCAGCAGCCGCTCCTCGTGGTCTTCCAGGATCCGGGCCAGGCCGGTGGAGGTGCTGCCGTTGGGCAGGCTGCCGGACACGTCGCGGCGAACCTGGCGCAGCGCCGTCTGAAAGTCGTCCACCTTTTTGGCCGGCAGGCCGGTGCGGTCGATTTGCAGGAACCAGGCCGAACTGGTGTAGATTCCCGGATAGCGGCGGCCCACCTGCTGCCGCAGGGCATCTTCGGAGACGAACAGGGGCACCAACGTCCAATCGTCATCGTGATATGACAGCAGCTTGTCGCGACGGTACCAGTACTCTTCATCCCGGTCGGTGGGTTCGATGACGCCGACCACGGCCACGCGGGTTGACGCCTGTCCATCGCCGCCGGTGGCGGGAACGATGTCAAAGCCCTCGCCCAGTGGGATGTCCAGGAACTCAAAGCCGGTGCGGTCAACCGCGACCTCGATGACCATATCGCCGGTTGCGCCGGTGGCGTCGTCATACCCGCCGTCGCCGGCGATGCCGGGCCAGCGTCCCTGGACCAGCTGTCCCTTTTCTTCGCGCAGGCCGGACAGATACTGTATGCGTCCACGGGGTCTTACGTCGTCGGGCAGGTCCAGGTTGGGCCGGCCGGCGAAGTAGAAGGTAGCCGTTTCGGCCTGGAAGGACACTGCGCCGACGGCGTCGCCCAGGGGCGGCAGCACGCGCTGGGCTACGAATTGCTGGGCGTTGCGGTAGCGGTCGCTGGCCGCCGATGCGGTGCGAGGATCGTCCAGGTCGTTGAAAACGCGCACCCAGATGTTGACGTCGCTGGAATCGGCCTCCCCCAAGGCGCGGCGCAGGGCGGTCTCGGCCAACAGGTCGTTGAACACCACCGCGCTGGAAAGCAGCACCACGGCCAGCGTAACGCCCAGCAGCACCGTCAGCTCGATGCGGAAAGACGACATCAAACGGCGCCGGGCCAGCACGTAACCGAGGTTCAGGATGGCAGTCATGGCTCGGCCTACTCCGTCTCCCGCAGCACTTCGGGCGGGCGCAGGCGTCCGGCCACCGTTCCGGCCAGGGTGATGGCCGCCGCCGCGGCGATGACCAGGCAGACGAAGGTCGCCGCCAGCCACGGCCCCTGGGCCACGAACACCAGGGGCGGCGTAACGGCGCCGCCGGCGGCGTTGCCGGCCAGCTCGCTCAAGGTCCAGCGGGCCAGGGCCCAGCCGGCCAGCCCGCCGATGATGATGCCCAGCACGGCGATGATGGCGCGCTCCAGGGCCAGGCCGGCGAACCGTTGCCAGCGGGGCACGCCCAGGGCGGCGCCCACCGACATGTCAACCCGCTGCTCCCGGACCGCCACCGCAGCGTGAGCGCACAGCGCCAATCCCACCGCCAGGGCCAGGGCGGCCAAGCCGATGCCGGTGAGCGCGTCCCAGGCGCCGCCGGCCAGCGGGTTGCGCGTGGCCACGTCAACAGCGTGAGCCCGGTCGCGCAGGTGGGAAAGGCGATAGCCAACGTCCAGAATCTCGGCGGCCACGGCCGACCGGTCCAGGCTGGGGGCGTCGGCAATGTCGAACCACCACTCATCGGGCAAGACCGGAGTTGCCCCGGGAGCCTGGGCCAGCCAGGCCCGCAGTTCGTGCACCGACACCACCACGAAGGGGCGGCCGGTGTTCAGGGTAGGGAAGTGATTGACCGTACCCGTTACCCGCGTGGGAACGACGTAACCGTCAACGGTGATTCGCACCCACTGGCCCACCTGGAATTCCGGCCCCAGGACTGCCGGCAGCGGCAGCTGTCCGGGCGGTATCACGATGCCCCGGGGCGAGCGGCCCAGGGGTTCCTCCCAGCGGATGGCCAGGCCGGTATCGCCGGAGTGGGCGGCGTCGGCCGTTAGCTCGGCCCGGTCCGGCGTTTCGCCGGGCTGGGGCAGCGCCGTCCAGGGGCCCACGTCCTCGAATCCTTCCACCACCATGCCGCCGGCGGGCAGGTCGGGGCCGTAGGCCGTTATGTCGTCAAAGGACAGGCCGCCGGGCGGAGTGCGGGAGAAGGTATCTCCGGACAGGTACACGGCGACCACGCGCCAGCGGTCTTCGCCTTCTATAATCGCGCTCTGCTCGGGCAGGGGCGCGGACAGATTGAGCCACGGCTCCCCCCGGCCGAACTGGGGAGCCAGGGTTCCCATCTCCAGGTTGCGGTAGAGTCCACGCTCGTTGCCCACGCGCATCCACAGCCGGTAGGTGGGGAGCGGCACCGCGGCGCCGACGTGCTCGCCATCGTCCCGGCGCACCCGCAGGCCCACTCGCTCGGTGCCCGGTGGCAGAGCGACGCCGGCCGCCTCTGGGCTCAGGGTGCGACGCAGCGGAGCCAACAGGGTGTCCAGGGATGCCGGCTCGCCTTCCACGAAGTCATCCCGCCACCAGGAGGCGTCGGGCATGGTGATGGGGTCAACTCCCAGGGCCACGCCTCGCTGGGAACCTCCATCGAGGAAACCCACCGGCAGACGGACGACCGGGGCGATGGCTTGCACTCCCTCGATGCCTTCCAGCCGCGCAACCCGCTCCTGCTCGGCGCGTCCGGCGAAGGTGGCGCCGCCCAGAACCATGTCGCCGCCGACGCTGTGGTTGGCCTGGTCTGCCTCACTGCGGGCCAGCGTGGTCTGGAACGAGCCGGCGAATACGCCCAGGGCCGCGGCCAGCGTCACCACCACCGTCAGCGAGGCGTAGGGCAGGGGATGGCGGGCCATGCGCCGCAGGGACAGGGCAACCCAGGCCGGCGCGCCCCGTTGCGCCGCCCAAGCGGTCGCCGTCATCGCCCAGGGGAGCAGGCGCAGCATCAGGAAGGCCAGCGTCAGCAAGGCAGCGGACGGGGCCAGCAACAGCGACGGGTCCAGTGCCGGCCCCTGGCCGGTGAGCGTGCCCTCCACGAATCCGCCACGCTGCCGGATCTGCCAGACCAGGACGGCCAAGGCGACGATGGCCAGCAGGTCGATGTAGTAGCGCTGCAGCCATGGCGCGGACGGCGGGCGCGCCCTGGCCCGCAGAAAGTCCAGTATCCCCAGCCGGGCGAGGCTGCCGCCGGCTATGGTGAGCACGGCCAGGCTCAGCAGACCGCCCACGGCCCCCATGGCGTACATCTGCCAGGACAGGGATACGTCCAGCGGGGTTTCGCCCACTCCGGCCCGCTCCGCCGGATTGATGGCGCCCACCAGGAACAGGCTGCCGACGGCCCAGGCCAGCAGGGGGCCGATTACGGTGGCAATCACGACGATGAGGCCCTCGCCCACCGCCAGCAGGCCGCCCACCTGGCTCACGCTGGCGCCCCGGCTGCGCAGCATTGACGACTCGGCGGAGCGGGCGCCGGCCAGCAGGGACACCGCCAGCGCCAGGAAGTACAGAATCACCACCACCACCAACGAGATGAACAGGAACAGCGGCGCGCGGGCCAGGGTCAACTCCCGCTGGTAGGTTGCCAGCAGCCCGGTGCCCCGGCTGTTTTCCAGTCCGGTCAAAACGTAGGAGCGGGGGAATGCGTTGTTGACGTTGGTTTCCAGGGCGGTCAAGTCGTCTCGGACGTCCTGGGCGGTGTCGGCGGTGATGACGTCGGGTTTGACGTAGAGCAGCCAGCCGTAATCGCCCACCAGCGTAGGGTAGGGCTTGCCGACGCCCTCAAAGTAGGCGCTTTCGGGCACGTAGATCGGCGCTACCGGCCGGCCCTCCCAATCTCCGATGCGGAAGTAGTCGGACGCGCCCATCCAGTATTCCGCCCGCGGGTCGATGGGTTCGACGGTGCCGACGATGCTGACGGCCACGTACTGGGGCGGTTCCTCGTCATCACCCTCAAACACCACCAGCCAGGTCTCCTGGCCCACTTCCCAGCCCATCAGCCGGAGGGTGTCCACGCCCAGCACCCCTTCTATCCGGGGGCAGCCGCCCTGCTGCGGACAGCCGGCCTCGTCCACGGTTACGCTATCCGAGGGCCAGTTGCCCTCGGCCAGCCGGACGTTATCGGCGAACCCGGTTACGAAGAAGGGCCGGCCCAGCGGGGAGTCGCTGGTGCCGTAGGGAATGCCGGCCCGGGCGAGGGGCAGCGTGGGCAGCATCCGGGCGTAGCGGTTCGCGCCTCGGAGCAGGTAGCTCACGTCGGCGTCAACGATGCCTTCAATTTCGGTGCGCAGGGCGGCGTAGTCATCGGGCCCCATGGGGCGGTTGCGCACCACCACTTGCGTGTTGATGACCGTGGGCGACGTGATTGCCAGCGCGTGGCGCAAGCCGGCCTCCGCCAGGGCCTGGGAATACATCGCGCCCAGCGCCATGATGGTAACGGCGGCCAGCACTCCGAAAGCGGTAACTGCCAGCAGGCCCCACGCCGAGCGCATCCGCCGGGGCAGCAGCCACAAGAGGAGGGCGAAACTCTGCATCACGCTTCCGCGGCGATGCGCTCCCGCAATCGCGGCAGCAAATCCTCGGCGGCCCGGCGGCACTCCTCGACGTGGGGGAAGCCGCTGAGAATGAACTCGTCGATGCCCAGCCGCCAGTAGTCCAGCAGTTGGTCGGCGACCTGATCGGGCGTGCCCACCAGGGCGCTGCCGCAGTTGACCCGCACCTCGGATAGACCGTTCCACAGGTGCCGGCCCAGCCGGTGGTCTTCGGCAACCCGGGCCTGGGCCTGCTGTCCCACCATGGGCGTGCCGGCGATGGCGGACTGCCGCTGCGCCTTGACCTCGGGCGCGGCGTCGGCGATGAGGCTGCGGGCGGCGTCCCAGGCATCGCTCTCGGTATCGCGGATGACCAGGTGGGTGCGGAGGCCCAGGCTCAGGGGGCGTCCGGTGGCGTCAAACTGTTCCCGCAGGTCGGCAACGCGCTGCCCGGTGTCTTCCAGCGGCTCGATCCAGCCCAGGTGCACGTCGGCCTGGCGGGACGAGAGGCCCAGCGCTCGCGGCGACGCGCCGCCCAGGTAGAAACGTGGCGCATCGTCGCCGGGCGCTGGCGCGCAGTAGGCGTCCTCCAGGCGGTAGAAATCGCCGCGGTAGCTCACCGGCTGCGGCTGCTGCCACAGGGCGCGGCAGGCTTCAATAAACTCCTCGGCCCGTTCGTAGCGGGTGGCGTGGTCGCTGACCTCGCCAACGCGCTCAAAGTCGTTCTGGATGCCGCCGGGCACGATGTTGATGTCCAGCCGGCCGCCGGAAATCTGGTGAAACGCCGCCGCCATCTGGGCGAAGAGTCCCAAAGCGATGAAGCCGGGCCGCACGGCGACCAGGAAGCGGATGCGGGACGTTACCGCCGCCAGCGCGGTGGCCGTGGTCCAGGTTTCGGCCAGGGGCGCGTCCTCTGCGAACAGGCCGTTGGCGAACCGGGTGGGAATCAGCATGGAGTAGAAGCCGCAGTCCTCGGCGGTTTGCGCCACCTGCCGCAGGTAGTCGAAGGTCGGCGCGCGCTGGGCTCGCAGCGTTCCGGCCCGGTCGCCGTCGCCGTCGATGGGAATGAACCAGTCAAAGCGCGGTTCGGGGCGATGATGGTCGTGCTGTCCGTTGCGGTTAGCCATTAGTAACTCACCAGCCGGCGGTTGGTATGGGAATTAAAGCAGCGCTCAGTATCCTACAATCCGCCGGCGTAGGCAATGCGATCAGGCATCCTCGTCCTCGCCGGGCGGCTCCGCCGGCACGGGCAGCGGCGGGTTGGGGTTCAGTTCCATCTCCCGCTGATACCACATGAACATCACGATGCCGGCGGCGATGATGCACATCATGTCGCCGGGCACCCACAGCATCAGGCCGCCCAGCCGCTGGTCGGATATGTAGGCGAAGCCCTCCCACGGACGAGGCAGCTCCTGGTACGCCGAGTAGATCAGCCGCTCCTGGAAGGTGATGGCCGCGCCCAGCAACGTATTGGGCAGGACAATCAGGCCCAGGTACAGCACCCGCAGCCCGTAGTGCAGACGCGAACGGTGCGGTTTGGGGTCAATCACCACCCACCAGAACAGGAACCCGCTGAACAGCATCGTGCCGTGCATCAACTCATGCACCCAGTCGTTCTGCACGGCCAGGTCGTGCGGGCCGGGAACCTGCCAGATGAACAGCAGCCCCAGGAAAGCCACGATGGTGAAAACCGGGTTGGTCAGCTTGATGTAAATCCAGCGGGCCGCCGCCGTCCGCACCACTCGCCGCACCACGCCCTGGCGCAGCCACGCCGGCATCCCCCGCAGCATGGGGGTCAGCGGCGCGCCCAGCAAGATCAGCAGCGGGCCAATCATGCGAACCAGCAGGTGCTGCACCTGGTGGATGGCAAAGTAGTGCTCGGCCAGCGGCTCAATGGGCGACTGCAGGGCCGCGAACAGCGTCAGTATGCCGGCGAAAAAGCTGGCCTTCTGCCAGTTGTTGACCGGATGCGTCGGGTTGGGCCAGTTGTTCAGGCCGTTGATGTAGAAATACAGGGCGGCCAGCAGGAACAGGCTGGGTATGGGGTTGGTGACGAACCCCCACGCCGTCAGCGGCGTCTGGCCCGGCGGGATGCCCTGGTGCGCCGAGGCCACACCCACGCCGGCAGTGAGCGCCAGGACGATGCCGGCAACGATGCCCACGGGAAGCGCGCGGCGCATCATGCCACCGTCGAACCGGACCCGGCCGCCCGTTGGCGCTGGTTGCGCCGCACGCGCCACACCAGGTAGCCGGCGCCGGCCATCAGGGCCACGGACACGCCGAGAAACACGTAGCCGGCCTCCAGGTTATTGGACGGCTCCGGCACCTCGAACACAAAGCCGTCCGCTCCGTAGGAACCGCCGCCTGGTGGTTCCAGGAGGATGGTTGTCTCCCAGGTGCCCGGGTCGAACTTCAGGGTCGCGGTGTACAACCCCGCCACGTTGGGGCTGAGGGCGATGTTCTCTCCGGTTTCATCGCTGCCGCTCCAATGGGTCAGGATGGTAACGGTAAGGTCCTCAACGGGCTGTCCGCTGGCGTTGTCGGTAACCCGTATGAAGAATTGGGCGGACTGCAAGGAGGGCAGGGCGCTGGCGTCGGTGACCACGGTGTAGGGGCCGACGTTGGTCTCCGCCCGGCGGGTTTCCTTTACGTCGATGTCCTGCGCCGCCGCCGGCCAGGGCAAGGCGACGGCGATACCGACGCTGAGCAGCGTCAGCAGCGCCAGGCCAAGGGTTTTCTCAATCCAACCGTACAATCTGCTACCGCCTGATGGCAAAGCGTAGGGGCGAACCCGCCTTTGGAGGGCTCGCCCCTATATTGTACGACATCGGTTCGCCGGCGGACGCTAGGGCTGGAAAGTCTTGCGCCAGATGCCGGGAGAGCCGGCGGCGTGGGTCATCACGTCGCGCATCCGCACGTTGTCGGGGTGCGCTTCCCGCTGTTCCAGCCACGGGGCGGTGGACGACACTTCGGGGTTTTCAAACTCGTACACGGTGGCGTAGGCCGGTTCGCCCCGCACCGCCTTCCAGCGGCGGCCCCGGATGCATCCCGGCACCTTTTCGTAGTTGGGCACGTACACGGTGGAATACCAGTTGTTCCACTCGTCATCGCTCTCGGCGGGCACGTCCATTCGGCCAATCTGCAGGGCCGGGGACATATCGGCGTTGGCCAGCGCGTCGGACAAGCCGGCCGGGTGAATCATGTTGTACACGTTGTTGATGAGGGTGGTCGCCACGGCGCGGGGGCCAACCTTCTGGCCCCAGGGGGTCGGCGGACGGTTCTTGAAGGCGTCGGTGTTGATGACGTCGGCCGATTCCAGCTCGTACATCGCCAGGTGCTTGGGGCCGCTGCTGGTGGCCTCATAACGGGCGGCGTTGAGCACGCCGGGCACCGACAGCAGCTCCTGCAAGTGCTCGGTGTTGTACCACTGGTTGAACTCTTCCTCAACGTCGGCGGGAACCTCGCACCAGACCATCATCAAGCCGGTGCCGCGCTTCTTGCTGGGCATAATCAGTGCCTCCTGTGGGGGTCGAATTGATGGCGGGTAGTGTAACATAATCCGCCCCCGCAATAGCGTCCGGGGAAGTTGAAAAGCGCAACCGGGCTCGCCGGGGCGAGCCTTCGCAAAGCGCAGTAGGCGCCGGTATATGTTCAGCAAAGTCAGGTGGATAACAGGTCTGGCCGTAGTCGTCGCCCTGGTCCTGGCGGCGTGCGATGGCAGCAGCGAACCGGCCGCCTCTCAGCAGGCCAACGTTCCGCAGTCGGAGGAGCCGACGTTCACGCTGCAACTGCTGCACGCCGGGGACATGGACGGCACGGTGGGCGCTTTGGAGAACGTCGAGAACTTCTCCGCCATGCTGGACGCGTTCCGGGCGGAGCTTCCTGACAACACGCTGGCGCTGAGTTCAGGGGACAACTACGTGCCCGGCCCGCGCTACTTCGCCGCCGGCGACGAGGTCAACGACCCCCTGCTGGGCATCGCCGGCAACGGTCGCGGCGATATCGCCCTGCTGAACGCCATGGGCTTCCAGGCGTCGGCCCTGGGCAATCACGAGCTGGACCAGGGCACCGGCGTTTTTGCCGGCATCATCGCCTCCGAAACCGCCGACGGCAGAACTTACCCTGGAGCATCGTTCCCCTACCTGTCCAGCAACCTGAACTTCGCGCCCGACGAGAACCTGGCCGGTCTGGTGGTTGCCGACGCCCAGGAGGCGATGCTGGTGGGCGGGGGCCTGGCCCGCAGCGCGGTGGTTACGGTGGACGGCCAACGCATCGGCATCGTCGGCGCAACCACGCCCACTCTCGCCTCCATCACCGGGGCCGGGACCATCGGCGTGCTGCCGGGGGACAGCAACGACCTGGACGCGCTGGCCGCCATCATCCAGGGCGCGGTGGACGAACTGACGGGGCAGGGCATCAACAAGGTCATCCTGCTGGCGCATATGCAGCGGCTGGACGTTGAGCAGGCCCTGGCCACCCGGCTGGAGGACGTTGACATCATCGTGGCCGGCGGTTCCAACACGCTGCTGGCCGACGCAACGGACCGGCTGTGGGACGGCGACGTGGCGGCGGATACATACCCCCTGCTCTACCGCTCCGCAGACGACGCTCCCGTCCTGCTGGTCAACACCGATGGAGACTACCGATATCTGGGCCGGCTGGTGGTCCAATTCGACGGCCGGGGCCGCGTGATTCCCGAATCCATCGACCCGTATCTCAGCGGCGCCTATGCCACCGCCATTCAAGACGGACAAGCCTTCGCCGGGCAGCCAATCCCTGAGGTAAGCCGAATCGTGGAATCCCTGCGCGGCGTGCTCATCGTGCGGGACGGCAACATCATTGCCCGCACCGACGTGTACCTGGACGGACGGCGCGGCGCCGTGCGCACCCAGGAAACCAACCTGGGCAACCTGATTGCCGACGCAATCCTGTGGACGGCCCGGCTGGTTGACCCTGACGTGTCGGCATCGCTGAAAAACGGCGGCGGCATCCGCGACGCCATCGGCGTGGTGCGACAGCCGCCGGGAACCACCGACCCGTCAGACGTGGAGTTGCTGCCGCCGCCAGCCAATCCGACCACCGGCAAGGCGGCCGGCGACGTATCGCAGTTTGACATTCAGGGCGCGCTGCGCTTCGACAACGGCGTGGTCATCGTCCCGCTGACAGCTCAGGAGTTGGCGGATATCATCGAACACACCGTCGCCGCCGCCGACATCGGCAGCGTCCAGTCCGGCGGATTTCCCCAGGTGGGCGGGATGCGCTTCAGCTTCGATCCGTCGTTGCCGGCCGGGCAGCGCGTCCGCTCCCTGGCGATAATTGACGACGGCGGCGAAGTACGCGACCGGGTGGTGGAGGATGGCCGATTGGTGGGAGACCCGGAACGCATCATCAAGCTGGCAACGCTGGATTTCCTGGCCAACGGCGGCGACGACTATCCCTTCCCGGCGCTTCAACCGGGACGGGTTGACCTGAGCGGCGAGGCAGGACAGTACAACCCGCCCAACCCGGACTTCCCCGACACCAACGGCAACGGGGTTATCGATGAGCCGGTGGCCGCCGCCGACCCCGGCCTGGCCGACGGCTTCAATCCCGGCCGGGAACAGGACGCGCTGGTCGAGTATCTGGCTCACTTCCACGCCGAAGTCCCCTTCAAACAGCCGGAGACCACGCCCCGGCACGACCGGCGCATCCAGAACCTGGCCATCCCCGGCAAAATGGATACTGTGTTTGAGTAGCCGGCCCGTCCACCAACCGACGCAAGCCAGGGAGCAGCGGGCCGTGTGGTAACATTGCCACCGTCCCGCTTTTCTTCTTTTCAGAACGATTATGACCTACTCGCTGCTCTCCGGCCTCCGCGTCCTTGAAGTCGGCTCCATGCTGTCCGCGCCTTACTGCGGCAAGCTGCTGGCCGACGCCGGCGCCGCCGTAACCAAGCTGGAGCCACCGCAGCACGGCGACCCGTCCCGACGCTACGGCCCCTGGCCCGATGACGCTCCTCATCCCGAGCGCAGCGGCCTGTACCTGTACCTCAACTGCAACAAGCGGGGCATCACCGCCAACCTGGAGACTCCCACCGGACGCAGCATCCTGCGCCGGCTGGCTGCCGCCTCCGACGCGGTGGTGCACAACGTGCCGCCGGCCGATATGGAACGGCTGGGGCTGGACTACGACGCGCTGGCGGCCGACAACCCCGACCTGGTGATGGCCAGCATCAGCCCGTGGGGTCTCTCCGGCCCGTGGCGCGACCACCGGGCTTACGACATCAACCTGGCCGCGGCCGGCGGCATCTGCGAGGGCCTGGGCGAACCCGACCGGGAACCACTGACCTTCGGCACGCCCGAGGTGGGCTACTTTGCCGGCATGGCCGCCGCATCGTCCATCGTGATGGCGCTGCTGGCCCGGGACACCCACGGCGGCCAGCACATCGACATCGCCGAAGCCGAAACCATGGCCGGACTCTACAACGGGCCCGAGGCGCTGATGGCCGTGTACCAGTGGCGGGTAACCCGTCGCACCGGACACCACGCGCTGGACTTTCCCTATCCCAACTGCATCCTGCGCTGCAGGGACGGCCACATCTTCGTCGGCTCGCCGGAGGGCCGCCAGTGGGGTCGCCTGCTGCAGATTATGGGCAGCCCGGAGTGGTCCCAGGAGCAGCGGTTCCGCAATCGCACGGCGATGAACAACCTGTACGCTGACGAGGTGGACGGCTATGTGGAGGAATGGCTGGCCGACTACACCAAGGCCGAGCTGCTGGAAATCGCCCTGGAGCATCGCATCCCGCTGGCTCCGGTGCGCACCTACGCCGAGGTGCGGGCCGACCCGTCCCTGGCCGACCTGTTCGTGGTCATCGAGCGCGACGACACCGGGCCGGTGGCCTACCCCGGCCCGCCCTATCGTCTGGGCGACGCCTACGTTGCCTCGCCCACGCCGGCCCCCACGTTGGGCCAGGATAACCAGGCCATCCTGTGCGAAGAGCTGGGCTACTCGGCCGAGGAACTGGTCAAGCTGTATCAGACCGGGATCATCTGAGAAGGCAGGCGCCATCATGCTGCTGCGAATCGTAATCGTTTGCCTGGTGATATTTCTGGGCAGCTGCCTCATCGCCCGGCAGATTGCCCTGCGCAAGAACCACCGGCCGGAGGTTATCATCGCCGCCGGCATCATAGTGGGCGCCCTGGTTTTCGCCGCGCTGTGGACGGTCAGCCTGGTGTACCAGCCGCTGTACACCAAGATAGCCGGCGCAATCGTCCTGGCCGCGATGCCGGCCTTCGCCGCCTGGGTCGCACCGGAACGGAAACGAGAGGGAGACCCGCCGGCAAAGCGGTAGATATGTCTGAAAGCGATATGAACGGCAACGACGGCGAGAACAACGGCCCGCTGGCCGGCTATCGGGTGCTGGATTTCGGCTGGGTGCTGGCCGGCGCCATCCCCGGCATGGTCCTGGCGGACATGGGCGCCGAGGTCATCAAGGTTGAAACCCGCCAGCGGCTGGACTACATGCGCCTGGGTCGGCCCATCGTCGGAGACCAACCCGACCCGGAGCAGAACCCCATGTTCCACAACGTGAACCGGGGCAAGCTCAGCGTTACCCTCAACATCAGCGAGCCGGACGCCGTCGCGCTGGCGAAACGCCTGGTGGAGAAGTGCGACGTGGTCATCGAGAACTTCTCCCCCGGCGTGATGGACCGGCTGGGCCTGGGCTACGAAACCCTGCGGGCCGTCAAGTCCGACATCATCATGGCGTCCATATCGTCCACGGGGCAGGACGGGCCGCTGCGGGACTTGAGGGCCTACGCTCCCTCCATCGGCGCGCTGTCCGGCCTGGACAGCACCATGGGCTACGAGGGCGGCGGGCCCCTGGGACTCAAGCACGCTTTCGGCGACATCTGCGGCGCGCTCCACGCCGTGTTCGCCATCGTGTCGGCCCTGTACCGCCGCAATCAGACGGGAGAGGGGCAGTACATCGACGTGTCCATGCTGCGCGCCACCGTGGTAACCCAGGGCGTCGGCCTCATGGAGCATGCCCTCACCGGACGCGCGTTGCAGCCCCGGGGCAACTACGACCCCACCATGGTTCCCTACGGCAACTATCCCTGCGCGGCCGGCCCCGACGGCAACGGCGACAAGTGGGTGTCCATCGCCGTGGCTTCGGAAGACGAGTGGCAGGGTCTGCTCGCCGCCATGGGCCGCCCGGCCTGGGCCGACGACGAACGGTTCCGGAGCCAATACCGCCGCCAGCGCCACCGCCGGGAGCTGGACGGCCAGCTGTCCCAGTGGACGGCGCACCACGACGCCGACGCCCTCACCGAGTTGCTGCAGCAGCACGGCGTCGCCGCCGCCCCGGTGCTCAGCGCCGAGGAACGGCTCTTCCATCCGCACTTCATGGAGCGCGGGCTGTACCGGGACATCGACCACCCGGCCCTCGGCGCGGAACCCATCTTCAACCTGATGTGGAACCTCAATAAAACCCCGTCGGCAGTGCGCCGTCACGCTCCCCTCATGGGCGAACACAATCGGCAGGTGCTGTGCGATATGCTGGGGGTGAGCGAGAACGAGCTGACCGAGTTGCAAGAACGGCAGGTGGTATATTAGACGCAAGATAGCGATGGAGGGAGATACTATGAACGTTAGCCCGATAAAAGTTCCGAATGCGCGCGCTTTACGGTCGGTTGACGGCATCATTATCGCTGTCGAGATTTTCAGTTTAATCGGCGTTTTTGCAGCGACAGCTTTGTTGGCCTTCCTGCTATATGACAACCCGGCCGCCGGAGCCCTCTGGCTGGCTTCCCCTCTCTGCCTGGCGCTGTTGATCGGGTCTGCGTACAAAGTGCACCTCGACTGGAAACGCATTGGAGACGCTGGCAGTGATGGCGAGCCAGAAACCCAAACGGATGGAAGCCCGGCGTCATGAACTCGCAAACATGCCATTATCAGACTCTAGCAGTAACCATCTTGGCGATTGCAACTGCGGTTATAGGTTTTGGGCTCTTCGGATCGGATCAACTGGTCGGGATTGAGTTTCAGGGACCTCAGGAAATGGTCTTGGCGGCAGCGCTTAAACTGCTCTTAGGCTTGCACGCTCTGGCCCAATACGGCGTTCTGCTTGCAGTTATAGGCGGCTTGATAAAGCAGAAAACGCCCGTAACCGGGCAACAGGTAACCCACGGTCCCTTGTTGCAAACGGCTCTAGTAATGGCATCGGTTGCGCTGATTTTCATCATCGGCATATTTTATATGCCGCAAGACCTTATTTGAGAGGGCGATCGGCAATGACGCAGCAGCAAACCCAGCAGCAGGTTATGGAAACCCTACCCGAAGTGGAGGGCGGCATCTCGGACGAGGCCCTGGCCGCCGCCCGCGCCATGATTGGCGTGCGGATGCGCACCGAGCAGTACGTCCGCCAGGCCAACCTGGACACCATGCTCAACTTCGTCAACGGCATCGGCGACGCCAACCCGCTGTTCCGCGACCAGGAATACGCCGCCTACTCCAAGTACGGCAGCGTCATCGGGCACCCCTGCGCGCCCTATATGCGCCACTGGTCGGGTCGCACCCGCTGGGGCCTGCCCGGCGTCCACGGCTTCTTCGCCGGCAACGACTGGGAGTTCTTCCGAGCGCTGCGTCCCGGCGACGCCGTCAACTGCGTGGAGCGGGTGCTGGACGTGCAGGAAAAGCAGTCTGCCTACTCCGGCCGGCTGGTCATCCAGTACGTGGAGACTACCTACTCAAACCAGCGCGACGAGGTCGTCGCCCGGGTCGTCGGATGGTGTACGCGCCACCAGCGGCGCGCCTCCCGGGAACGGGGCAAGTACGCCGACGTGCCCAAGCGCCACGAGTACACCGAGGACGAACTGGCCGCCATTGACGAGCAAGTGCTCAACGAGACCGCCCGCGGCGGCCAACCCCGCTACTGGGAGGACACCGAGGTCGGCGAAGAGCTGCCCACCGTGGTGCGGGGCCCGCTGTCGTTGCAGGACGTGAGCGCGTTCCTGGTGGGCACCGGACGCTCCAGCGCCCACGGCGTGCTGCTCCGGGAGGCCATGCGCCATCCCAACCACTTCTTCCGCAACCCCGAATCCGGCGGCGGGCTGGAATATACGGGCATCGGCCACCTGCGCGACTCCGTCGCCGAGGCCGTTGGCGTCCCCGGCGCGTACGACTACGGCCCGCAGCGCGTCTCCTGGCTGGGCACGCTGATGACCAACTGGATGGGCGACGACGCCTTTCTCAAGCGGCTGCGGGTGGAGACGCGACGATTCAACGTCTATGGCGACACCCAATTCCTCAAGGGCCGGGTCGCCCGCAAGTACATCGTTTCGGACCCCCTGACCAATCTGGGCAACGCCCTGGTGGACGTGGACATCTGGGCCGAAAACCAGCGGGGCGAGGTAACCGCCCCCGGCATGGCCACGGTGCTGCTGCCCTCGCGCAACCCTCATCACCCCTGGTTTACCGACGGCAGCCACCTCTCCCTCCGCAACACCTCCCTCCCCGAAGAAGCGCCGCCGATATTGCCGGTTTAGGGCAATATGACCACCCCCACTGCGCTCACCAACCTCCGGGTCCTGGAGGTGGCCTCGCTCATCGCCGGGCCGTATTGCGGCAAGCTCCTGGCCTCCGTCGGCGCGCAGGTTATCGAGGTTGAGCCGCCCGGCGCCGGCGACCCGTCCCGCCGTCGCGGCCCCTTCCCTGACGACGCGCCCCATCCCGAGCGCAGCGGGCTGTACCTGTACCTCAACACCGGCAAGCAGTCCATCACCCTCAACCTGAACGACCCGGCCGGGCGCGACCTGCTGCGGCAACTGGTCGCCCGCGTGGATCTGGTCATCCACGACTACGCGCCGGCCAACGCCGCCGTCGTCGGCCTGGACGGCGACTCGCTGCTGGCCGCCAACCCCAAGGTCATCATCACCGCCGTAACTCCCTTCGGCAGCAGCGGCCCCTACGCCGACTACCACGCCGGACACCTGGCCACCTTCCACGCCGGCGGCGAGGGCTGGCTGCTGCCCAACGGCTTGGCCCTGGACACCTTCCCCGACCGTCCGCCCATCGTCGCCGGCGCCAACATGGGCGACTACCAGGCCGGACTCACCGCCGCCGTGGGGGCGATTGCCGCCGTCTATCATCGCCTGGCCAATCCCGACGCGGCCACCGGCCAGACCGTGGACGCATCGGGCCAGGAAGCCCAGCTGTCCGTGGGTTATATGCCCATCCAGCGCCACGAGTCCGAGGGCATCGCCGAAACCCGCCAGTCCCGCTACTTCCGGGTCGGCGGCGTGCTGCCGGCATCGGACGGCTACGTGGAGCTGCTGACCCTGGAGCCGCGCCAGTTCCAGGGCCTGCTGGACTTCATGGGCAACCCCAACTGGGCCACGCCGGAGATGTTCAGCGATCCGGCCACCTACGGCCCGGAGCTGAACCGGCAGATGCGGGAATGGTTCGGCCAGCGCACCCGCCAGTGGCTGTACGCCGAAGGCCAGGCCCACGGCGTCCCCGTCGCGCCCTACTACACGCCGTCGGAGGTGTTCACCAGCCCCCAGCAGAGGGAGCGGGACTTCTACGCCGCCGTTGACCATCCCGAAACCGGCCCCGTGGAATACGCCGGCGCGCCCTTCCAGCTCAGCGAAACCTCAACCACGCTAACCCGCGCCCCATTGCTGGGCGAACACAACGCCGCGGTGTACACCGGGCTGCTGGGCTACCCGCCGCCGGAGCTGGCGGCGCTGGCGAGGGCGGGGGTGGTTTAGCCCGTCGATGGGTGGATCAGCGGCTCGACCTTGGCGACAAACGCTGCCACGTCGTCCAGGGCCTCGGCGATGTCACCGGTTTCCAGCTCGTCTTCGTAGAAGTTGCCGTGGAGGGAGTCGGCCACCATGTAGAGACGAAAGAGGTCCCGGTCTCCGGTTTCCGCCCGGAGGCGGCTGGCGACGCGGGACAGGTGGCGATGTCGGCCATGCTCCCACCCGCGCGCTTCGGCGACGGCCTTGAGAATCTGAGCCGCGGCTCCCCAGCCCTTCTCGGAGGCTTGCTTCATATCGCCGGCGGCAAGCTCGTTCCGGGCTTGGCTCAGGGAGTGGCGGCTGGCTTCGTGGTATTTCTGGGTGGTCATGTTGCTCCCGAGCGCAATTTTAGCCCACCGGAGCTAGCTGATTTCAGCTCTCCGGCACCGGGATAATCACCACCCCCTCCTGTTCCGCGACTTGGCGACGCTCCTGATCGATGTTTTCCGCAAACACCACCGGTATCGTATCCGTATCCGTAGCCTTGCTCAGCGTTTCGGCCCGTGCTTTGGCCCGTGCTATGTCCTCGTCGCCCGCAGTTATTGATATTTCCGCTGCTACCAGAACTTCCTCACCGTCGTCCCGGCGTCGTCCGGAGAATATCAGGTCCAGCAGCCACATATCGTGGTTTTCGGACTCGGCAATGGTCCCTTTGTCTTCTGCTTCATCCACCCGGCTCCGCAAATCCTGGTCGTCTTCTGCACGCGGCCCTTTCAGCGTCCGAATCCGTCGCAGCCGCAGGTGCTGGCCGGCGATGCTCCCCAAGTTCTTTTGCACCTTGAACTCGTAGTTGGCCCCCGCCGCGTTATCCAGACGTCCCTTGACGTAAACCATGTCTGATTTGACCGTACTTACGTCAGACTTGAGCGTGGTTACGTCAGACTTGAGCGTTTCCACGTCGGTTTGCAACTGCCCTATGGCTTCATCCATTCGCGATTGGCTGGCCGCCATTCGCTCGATGTCGGCTTGCATATTCGCGATTGCGGACTGCACGACCTCCTGCTCATCCTGTAGTCCGGCTATCGCTTCATCTGACTTGCGCTGGCGACTATCAACCGCGAATATAAAGCGGGCCAAGCTACCAGAGAGATCAACAACGGTTCCCAGAAGCCCGGCCATCTGCACACGTTCATTTTGAGCTTCATCCATTTCCGCCATGAGATCATCGCCCAGGATTCGGGCGCGAAGCTGCTCCGCCAATTCTGGATTCCGGTCCATGGCGTTCAGTATTTCGGTAATTTGGTCTTGCGTACTCATGGCAGCGCGATCCTACGATTCAATATATCATACGGCTTCGCCTCAACCTCCCGCATGCTGCAGGTTTAACGCCAGCAGACGCTCCAGTATCTCCTCGTCCGACAAATCCGACGGCCACCCATACGCCGCTGCTACCGCCGCGTCCAGCGTACGGTGGGCGTTATCCAACCACGTGGGACGGGCGTTGTACAGATTGGTCAGCGTCCGCGTATCGTTTTCCCGCAGACGGATCAACTCCACCGCCGCCAACCTAATCGCCTCGCGCTGTTCGTCCGTAGGATGCGGGAACGGGAAGGTTTCAAAGCACGTGGTCGGCGTGTAGCGCCGTAGGGTTTCCAACTGGGTTCCCATCGCCAAAAGCCACGTCCCGCCACTTGGCAATGAACTCCATCGCCGTCATTTTAGGAAGCTGCGATATCATCTCGTCTCACCCTCGGTCACGCACTATACCACCCCATCCGCCCCCAGCGGACGACAACTTGCTGACACTTTCCACTTGCTCCAACCCTATGCCTATCCGTACCATGTTAACTATCCAACCCGCCAACCAAACTACCGAACCAACCCGCTCATGGTGAGCCGGGCGAACCGCAAAACTCCTCTCTCAAACCCTCTCAATTGGCCCCCCCGACCGCCCGTATCGCCTCTTATTTACCCCCATTTACCCACCAAATCTGCCACCGGCCCCTACTCAAATGGGAGGAATTCAGAGGAAATGAAAGGGTTCTCGCAAAAATCCCCGTTATCACAATGTACCATTGCCCCCCAACCCCCACGCATTGGAACGGTACGGCATGAGGACAGGCGCTGAGTACAGGGAGAGTCTGCGCGACGGCAGAGACGTTTGGGTGTTGGGCGAAGGCCCCGTTAGCGACGTCACCACCCACCCGGCGACGGCGGGCATGGTCGATGAGTACGTGGCCTGGTACGACCGCCACTTCGATCCCGACTGGCAGGACACTCTCCTCACGCCGGCCAACAACGTCACCCCGTACCCCGATACGGGGTCGAACGGTCCGCGCCGCCCGCTGGCCTTCACTCCTCCCGAAACCTCCGACGATTTGCGGCGACTGGGCAAGGCCATCAGCGCAGTGCACTTCCTCACCGGCGGCAACATGACCCATACGCCCACCTACGGCGGGTTGATTGCGCTGGGAGCGCTCAACGCCCTGACGCGCATCAACCACTCGTCCGAGGAAATCCAGGCCGCCGAAGAGTACCGGGCTGCGCTGGCCGACAGCGGCCGGTTCCTGACCTACGCCGGCGGCGGCCCGCTGATTGGAACCCGCCTGCGACCCGACGAGAGCCAGCGCGCCGCCCTCCGTTTGGTCAGCGAAAACGCCGACGGCATCGTCGTTAGCGGCAAGATTCAGATGCACACCAGCACTCCCTTCGCCGAAGACTTGCTGATCAGCAGCCGGGACGAGCTGCCGCCGGGCAGTGGCCGGCACCTGTGGTTCATCGTGCCCGTCAACGCCAAAGGCCTGCGGGTGGTGTCCCGCCGCTCTGCCGTCCGGCACGCCAATCCCTTCCTGTCGCCGCTGAGCAGCCGCTTCGACGAACTGGACTCCATGGTCTGGATGGAGGACGTTTTCGTCCCCCGACACCACGTCTTTACCGGCGAACCCGCCAACCGGAACCGCCAGCAATCGCTGGTCTGCTGGATGCTCTGGCATCACAGCTACGGGTGGCTCGCCAAGGCCGAACTGAGCCTGGCGCTAGGGCTGGCCCTGGCCGAAGTCATGGGACTCAAGAGCAACCCCGTGACCACTCAGCAGCTGCTCGAGATGACCGTCAACGTCCAGATTTCCCGCACCTGCATGGCGGCGGCGGAACTGGAACCCGAGACGGCGGCCAGCGGATATGCCTTGCCCAACCAGCTGCACGTCGCCTCCGCGGGGGTCAACACCCTGAGGGTTCGCCAGCGGATGACCGAAATCCTGCGCGGCCTGCCCGGCTCATCGCTGCTCAACGCGCCGGCCGACACCGACTTTGCCGACGCTGACATGGCCGCCGAGCTGGAGGACGCCTTCGGCGGCGGCGGGTACACCGGGCTGCAACGGGCCGCCCTGCTGCAGCTGGCCTGGGATCAGGTGGCGTCGGGCCTGGACGGACGGGAGGCCGCGTTTGAGCTCCACGCCAGCGGCGGCCTGGACGCCTGGCAGCACCAGATTGGCGCCTGGTTCGACCGCTACAACGAGCTGGCCAACAGCGTGCAGGGATTCCTGCAGGTTGACCTGCCGCCCCTGGATTTGTCCAGCCTGCAAGACGCGCCACCTCCACCCCGCCGTAACCCCCAAACCGCGCCGCCGGCCGGCGCTTCCAATACCCCCTAGCGCGCCATTCCCGACCTCACCGATACGCCTCCCGCCGATGGGCCACCCGTATCACCAGCACCACCAGTTCGTTTTCCTGCACTTCGTACACAATCCGGTAGTTGCCAACGCGCAGGCGCCGCAACCCCAGCAGTTGTCCTTTCAGCACGCTGCCGGCGAGCGGGGTTTCCGCCAGGGTGTCAATGGCGTCAACCAGGCGCTCCCTGGCGTCCCTGGGCAAGCGCGCCAGTTCCTTGGCCGCGCTGTCCTTAATCCGAACCGAGTAGTTCACGACGGACCTCGTTCCAGTCCAGAACCGGGTCTGACGGATCGCGCAATCGTTCCACCGCCACGGAAAGGTCGTCGAAATCTTCCAGGTAGTTTTCCACCGCCTGGCGAACTATCTCCGCACGGCTCCTTTTGAGCGCCGCCGCCGCCGCATCCAGACCCGCCGCCAACTCATTGGGCAGCCGCGCTGTAATCTGGGTGGTCATCCGCCTTCCTCCTCAACGTATCGCATTCAAACGATTCTATTGACATTACATGAAACCACAGTAATGCCCATGACGCTAATGTGTCAACTGACCCGGTGCAATCGGGCCCGCCCCGACGCCGGCAAAACCAAAGGGGATGTATAATCCCCACATTCCTGCGTGTTTCGCAGCGCGCAATGCAAACTTACAAATGGAGGCAACCCCTATGGACTTCGGACTGGAAGGCAAACTCGCATTCGTTGGCGGCGCCAGCCGGGGCATCGGCAAGGCCATCGCCCTGGAACTGGCCCGCGAGGGCGCTGACGTGGTCGTCGGCTCCCGCTCCATGCCCGACCTGGAAGCGACCGCCGCCGAAATCGCCGAGACCACCGGCCGCCGCGCCATCCCCATGTCCTTCGACGCCACCGACCGGGCGTCCGTGGACCGGGTCATCAACTCCGCCGCCGACACCCTGGGCGGCCTGCACATCCTGGTCAACAGCGCGTCCCTGCCCGGCGGCTCACCCTCGGCCACCGGCCCCATCGAAGACCTGATTGACGAAGAGCTGATCGGCGACTTCGACGTGAAGTTCGTGGGCGCGTTGCGCTGCTCCCGCGCCGCTATCCCGCTGCTCAAGGCCCAGGGCTACGGCCGCATCATCAACATCAGCGGACTCAACGCCCGCAACGCCGGCAACCTCAGCGGCGGCGCGCGCAACACCTCCCTGGTGCACATGACCAAGACCCTGGCCGCGCAGCTGGGCCAGTTTGGCATCACCGTGAACTGCATCCATCCCGGCACCACCCGCACCGAGCGCACGCCCAGCCTGCTGGCCGCCCGCGCCGAGCAGCTGGGCGTGTCTCCGGAGGAAGCCGAGGCCCAGGACTTTGCGCCCGGGTCGGGTCGGGGCAATCACATCTGCCGCATGGTGGACGCCTCGGAAATCGGCTTCCTGACCGCCTTCCTGGCCTCCGACAAGGCCTGGGCTATCACCGGCGAGCTCATCGCGGCCGGCGGCGGCACCGGCACCGCCGTGTACTACTAGGGCCTGTCGCACAAAGTCGTCATTCCCGCCTATGCGGGAATCCAGAAACCGAACGGAAATGACGCTATGACCAACCCAACAGTTCCATTGGCCGGCGTCCGCGTCGCCGACTTTTCCGTCCACGCCGCCGGCCCCTTCGCCGGCATGATCCTGGCGTCCCTGGGCGCCGACGTCATCAAGGTGGAGTCGGCGGCGCGGCTGGACATCACCCGACGCCCCCACGCCATGTACGGCAAGCCGCCGTCGTCCTTTGAGCAGGTCAACGCCAGCAAGCGCTCGGTAACCCTGAACCTCAAGGAACCCCGCGCCCTGGAGCTGGCCTACGATCTGGTGCGCATCTCCGACGTGGTGCTGGAAAACTTCCGGCCGGGCGTGATGGACCGTCTGGGGCTGGGCTACCCGCAGCTGCGGGAAATCAAGCCTGACGTCATCATGGTGTCCCTGTCCTCCAACGGGCAGACCGGCCCCGAGGCCCGCTACGCCGGCTATGCGCCGATGTTCGCCGCGCTGGGCGGCCTGGGCTACCTCACCGGCTACCCCGACGGCCCACCCGTGGAACTGCGCCACGCCATGGACCACACCGGCGGCATGATGGCGGCCTGGTCTGCCGTCGCCGCCCTGTGCGCCCATCGCAACCACCAGACAGGACAGCGCGCCGACGTGGCCGTCCGCGACATCGCCACCGCCTTCATGGGCCACGCCCTGATGGACACCGCCATGAACGGACGCGACGCCCCACGCCTGGGCAACCGCGACGACGCCATGGCTCCCCACGGCGTGTTTCCCTGCCAGGGCGATGACCAGTGGGTAACCATCGCCGTCGCCGACGATGCCCAGTGGCTCGCCCTGAAAGATGCCATGGGCAACCCAACCTGGGCTGACGCCGACGAATACGGCGACGCCTTCCTGCGCTGGCAGAACCAGGACACCTTGGAGCATCAGCTGTACCGATGGACGGCGACCCGCACCGCCGAAGAGCTGACCGCCCTCCTGCAAGCCGCCGGCATCGCCGCCTTCCCGTCCCTGTCCGCCGACCAGCTGATGGCCGACCCCCACCTGGCCCAGCGCGACGTCTTCCCGCAGACCACGCACCCGACCAAGGGCGAACAGCGCGTCGTCGCTCCGCCCTGGCGCTTCTCCGAGACGCCCACGGACCCGCTGCGCTGGACTCCCGATTTGGGCGAGCACAACCGTGAGGTCTTCTGCGGCCTGCTCGGCATGGACGAAGCCGAACTCACCAGGCTGCAAACCGCCCAAATCGTCTGGTAAGACTCATCCCCTGGAGCCAATATGACCGACTACTCCTCATACCAGCACCTGCTCATCGAAAAATCCGACGGCATCATCACCCTGACGATGAACCGGCCGGAGACCCTGAACTCCACCAACTTCCGGCTGCACAACGAACTCAGCCGCGTCTGGCTGGACATCGCCGCCGACCCCGAGGTGCGGGTCGCCGTGGTAACCGGCGCCGGCGATGCTTTCTCCGCCGGCGGCGACTTCGAGATGATTGAGCAGGCCATCGACAACCCGGCCATCGTCGCCCAGAATACCCAGGAGGCCGGCGACATCGTCTATAACATCCTGAACCTGGACAAGCCGGTGATTTCCGCCATCAACGGCGTGGCCGTGGGCGCCGGCCTGGCCGTGGCCCTGATGGCCGACATCTCCATCGCCGCCGAGGACGCCCGCATCACCGACGGACATATCCGCCTGGGTGTCGCCGCCGGCGACCACGCCGCCATCATCTGGCCCCTGCTCTGCGGCATGGCCAAGGCCAAGTACTACCTGCTCACCTGCGACTTCCTGGACGGCAAGGAGGCCGAGCGCATCGGCCTGGTCAGCATGGCCGTCCCCCGGGACGAGCTGATGGAAACGGCGATGCGCATCGCTCGCCGGCTGGCCGACGGGCCCCAGCCGGCCATCCGCTTCACCAAGCGCGCCCTGAACCAGTGGCTGCGCCAGGCCGGCCACACCTCCTTCGACTACTCCCTCCTGGCCGAAGCCCTGGGCTTCTTCGGCGACGACGTAAAAGAGGGCCTGGCCGCCCTGAAAGAACGCCGCCGCCCCCAATACCCTTCGGCCTCCCCCTAGCCCCCATCACCCTACCTTCCCGGCCTGCTCGCCGAACTGGCGCCCAAACAGCCCTGCCAGCAGCGCGCCGGCGATGGTTACCCCCAGGAACAGGTAGCCGATACCAACGTACCCGGTCGTCGCCAGCAACGCGCCGCCGATGCCCGCCCCCAGCGCGCCGCTGGTCTGGTTGCTGAACCCCATCAGGCTGGCGCCGGTGGACTTGGAATCCCCCGAATACTCCGTGCTGATGGACAACAACGCCGGCATCGTTACGCTCAGCAGAGTCGTACCCAACACCGCCAGCGCCACCGTCGCCCAGAAGCTGCCGATGGGTACGGAAAAGCACAGCAGCGCACACACCCCGCCGCCCACGGATGTACCGGCAATCAGCAGGGCTCGCCGCCGGCTGGCGGTGATGAACGCCGCGCCATAGCTGCCCGCCACCTGTCCGGCGCCGTAGATCGCCAGCGGCAGCGCGACAAACGCCTCGCTGACTCCGTAGGTGTGTATCAGGTACGCCGCCAGGTAGCCGTTCACGCCCCAGAACGCAGTCCGCTGCGTGACCCCCACCAGCACGGCCACGCGGAAATACCGCAGCGACAGCAGCGACCAGTACCTGGAGAAAAAGGCCCAGTCGTGGACTCGCTCCTGGCTGCTCCGGGGATACCACACCCAGCTGGCCAGCAATGCCAGCGCCAGCAGTGCGCCGGCCGCCAGGAACGCAGACCGCCAGCCCAGCCAGTCGGCCAGCACCGCCGCCATGGGCGCGCTGATTGCGAAGGCCACCCCGTTGATGGCGATAATCCCGCTCACGCCCTGCGCCCGTCGCGCCGGTGAAATCACGTCCGACACCACTCCCACCGACGTGGGCGGGATGGTTCCGCCGGCCAGCCCGGTCAACACCCGCAGCGTCAGCAGCACGGCCAGGTTCGGCGCGAAGGCCGACCCCAAAACCGACCCGGCAAGCACGACCAATCCCGTCAGCGCCACCGGCCGGCGTCCGAATGAATCCGACAACGGCCCTATCGTCAGCAGCGATACCGCCCAACCGACTGCGGTGACGGTAGCCAGCTGTCCGGCCACCGCCACCGTAATCTCCAGGTCGGTTGCGATCTCCACCAGCAGCGGCGGAACAATCATCACCGAGTTCTGGGTGGCGAACACGGCAACCATCAGCACGGTGTAAAACCATGCCTTGTTGGCCACCGCCCCGTCGGAACTCAAAACCCTCCGCTCACCCTGAGCCTGTCGAAGGATGCCCAGTCGAAAGGCACGCCTACACGTCCTCCACTCCCACGGTGGCGATGCCGTAGGTGCCGTAGAAGAAGTTGGCGTAGTGCGTCGAGCCGCCCGTTACCCACAGCAGGTACTGTTCGGGATCCTCCAGCGCCGGAATCGTCGCCTCCGGGTCGTCGGCCAGGTGTTGCAGCTCCGGATGCGCCAGCCATTTGCCGTTTTCATCCGTCGGCACGCCGGCGCGGATGGCGTCCTGCAACGACGCCTGGCAGCGCTCGTGCAGCCATTCCTGCGCGTCCCGCTTGCTGAACCCGGCGTTGTGCAGAATCACCGCTCGGGACGGGCTGAGCATTATGGGATGGTACGGCCCCTGGTACTCCACCCGCCGGTTGCTGTGACCCACCTGGGCCGACTGCCGGCCTTTGACCCAGCTGCCGCCGCCGGCGTGGCGGTAGAACATCATGGATGCGATGTTGTTCAGCGTGTCCAGGTGGTTCTTGGAGGCGTTGTCCAGCACGTCCGTCGGCCCGGTGACGGTAACCACCGTAACCGCGCTTTCGTCCGCCCGGAACCCCTTATCGACGTGGTACGGCTGCCACGGGCTGACTTCCTCGTTCTCGGCGATGCACATGCCGAACTTGGTGGGCAGCCCAATGAAGTTGGGGTCGCCGGCGCCGGCCTTGCAGTAGCCGATGTTGATGAGGCACATCCGCAGCGCGCGCCCGATGGCGGTGTTGGATTTGTTGACCACGCCCGGCCCCATGGCCGACGTGCCGTAGTTGATGCCGGCCTTGTCCGCAATCGGCCCGTTCACCAGGATCAGCGGGGCCTCGGTATGGCCCGACACCTGCATGTCCCGGTGGTTGCTCTCCGGCTGGGCGATGCACTCGATGGCCGCCAGCAGGATGGGGAAGTGCTCCGGACGGCAGCCGGCCATCACGGCGTTGATGGCGATTTTCTCCACCGTCGCCAGCCCGAACCCCGGCTCCATCACCATCACCACGTCCTGCGGAGCGCGGCGGGTGCCTTTCAGCATCGCCTCCACCAACTCCGGTGTGGGCGGAACCACGGGCATCCCGTCGCTCCAGTCCCGTTCCTCCATGAAGCGGTTCACCGCGTCCAGGCCCCAGGGCGATTCGTCCAGGGTTACCGTGAACACGTCGGTCTCGCTGTGACCGTTGCTCATGCCCGACAGGTCCGCCGACGTTGACACCCGGGTCAAGCCCATGATGATGTTGTCAATCTGTTCGTCCACCATCTTGTGGATGTAGTCGGCCTGCTGCCCGGTGCAGGCGTGGGGGATGGTTACGTAGGCCGTGCCCGGCTGGCCCCAGCCGTCCACGCAGGACTGCCAGGCCCGGGCGAAACTGCGGGCGGCGATACCCACGGCGGGGATGCCGGCCTTCTCCATCGCTACCATGTCGTGGGCAAGCCACGACGTGCAGCCCCCTCAATGGGCGGCGGCGCCCACCATGGCGTCAACCTCGTTGGCGATGATGGCAGCCTCGGCTTCGTCGATATGCACGCCCCGGCTCAGCGCCGGACGGCCCGGTCGGCGGTCGCCGCCGTAGCTCTCGAACTTCACGCCGGAGTAGCGGCGGGCGATGTGTTCGGCCACCCGGTCAACGGCCACGCCGGCCCCGCCGGTCATGTTGTCGTACAGGCCAATGGTCTTGCCTTCCAGCGTGTCCAGGCGCGGCGCCGGCGGCACTTTGAAATCCACCCGCGCGGCGGCCGGCGACATTATTCGTACTTGCATGGCTGTACCTCTCAATGCGGAGTCAATCGTTCCCACAAACTGCGCCGATTCTGGCACGAATCGCCCCGCTTGGCAACCGCGAGGGCCACACGGCAGAGTTCGCTTTGAGATCTCGTTTAGCGTGGCCTGATGAGCGTCAGAGTGGCGATGTATATCCTCTCGCTCAGCGGTGATTGCAAGTAGTTTAGGATTGTGGCTTCTGCGTCATCAAGCCAGGTGCTGACTTCATTAATGGTGATGGCAGCGCTGTGGTCGTAGTCGGCCATGTGGCGGAGTTGCTGCATATCAGCAAACGCCTCTGCGAAACGCCGAGTTTGGACAGAAAATGCCTCCCGATGCCTCTGTAGTTCCCGGCGGGCTGTAGTGTGGTCCAGGCCTCGGTAAATACGAGACCAGGCGGCGGCGGTTAACCCGTTGCCTGGTGAACCAATGAGCGCGCTGGCGTTGCTTTCTGCCAGTGCGTGGAACAGAGCGTAGTAGATGTTGCTGACGGCTCTACGGATATGTTCGTCGGTGGGAAGCCGTCCCAACTGTTGCGAGTTGAGGAGGTCTCGCCCCGCCTGGATGAGGTTTCGCCAGTCAACCGGGGATGGTGGCGCGTTATCGGGCGTGGTCATCGGATCATTTCGCTCTGGATCGCAAAGGAAATGACCGGAGGCGGGTCGATTCCGAGCAGCTCGAAGTGGTCGCGCATCTTGCTCCTGGCATCCATCCTCGTTTGGGGGTCGAGTTTTGGATGGTCGTCTTCAAGAACTACTCTCACGTGGACAAAGTCCTCGGCATCGGGGCCGGCCCAACTTTCCGCCTTCACGTCATTGATGCGGAAATCTGGGGACAGGTATTTGGGCAACTCAGCCCTGATAATGCTGGCGATTTTTTCCAGCGTTTCGGGTTTGACGGTGGTCATGGCGGGCCTCCGTAGTCCGGCCAGGCGAGGGCGGCGCGCTGCCGGCGAGTATCGCAATTGTATCATCGGCCCGCCGCCAGCTACATTTTCACTATAATGAGTTCTGTATGTCGACAAATTGCATCGCGGAACCGACAGGATACAGGAGGCAATGCTTTGGGAACTTTGAACACGGCAGAGGTGGCTGAATTTCTATCCCAGCCCCGAACGGCGCAGCTGGTTACCATGTATCCCACCGGCACTCCCCACGTGGCGCCGGTCTGGTTTCTCTGGGATAACGGCCAAGCTTTGGTGATGGCCGGCAGAAATACGGTCAAGGTGCGCAACATTCGCCGCAACTCCTCCGTGGCCCTGTGCGTCCCCACCGCGGATAGACCCTATTCATTTGTAACCGTCGAGGGCACGGCCAGCATCACCGACCGCGGGCTGGAAGATATGGTGCGCAGGACGTGCGTCCTCTACGACGGGGACGAGCGAGGCGCCGAGTTCGCCGCGGAACTGCTGGCCGAAGAACGGTTGACCCTGATTGTCATTTCCCCCGTCCGTTTCATCTCCTGGAAAGAAGACGAGGAATAAAACACTATCTCAAAACCCGAGCAGCGACCAAGCCGCTCTTTGGGCCACGGCATCCCGCAAACGATGACACTTCCCCCTTGCACCTGCTATCCGCACATCTGTACCATGGTGGCCGGCTATCCAAATCCAGCTCGCCACTCAGGCCCAGAGTCATCCAATGCCCAGGTCCAAACATCGCAAAAACCGCCCTCCCAAATCCTCTCACCGGCCTCCAAGTACCTCCGAAATCGCCCCCAAATCCCCTCTCCCGGCTCCCATTCTGCCTCCTGACCCACCGCCAGCCCTGCTTGGATTGGAGGAAACGAGAGGGAAATCGACTTTTCCGCCCTTTCACCACGCCAGCAGGCCGCCCTGCCCATCGTTGCCGGCTTGCCCACCATCGCTCAGGCCGCCCGCGCCGCTAATGTCGCCGAATCCACCCTCTACCGTTGGCTCACCGACCCCGCCTTCAGCAACTGCCTTGCCGAAATCCGCCGCCAATCCGCCAACATCGCCCGGCAAAACTACTCTCCCTCACTCCTCTCTGCGTCTCCGTCCTCGCCGACGCCATGAGCGACCCCGACCCGGCCATCCGTCTCCGCGCCGCCAACTACACCCTTTCCTTCAACCTCCGTGCCGCTGACCTCGAAAACCTCCGCTCCGACCTCGACAACCTCGAAAACGCCATCAGCCACCTCCAATAGCCCACCCGATTCCCAATCCTGAAAATCCCGAAATCCGGTAAATCCTGATTCTGACAATCACGAGGTAGCCCCATGACCATCGACCAAATCCGCCGCCGCATCCACGCCCTCAAGCGTCGGTTCGCCCGCGAAATCGACATCGTCAAGGCCCGACGCGTCGCCGAAGCCGTCGCCAACGACTGGCGGCACTCCATCCCTCCCGAAAATCACCACGTCATCCAGCGCTTCGCCGACGCCGGCCTCCGCTCCGACACCTACGGCAACCTCGCCGAATACCTGGACGAAAGCCGACGCAAGGACGAAATCCCCTATCCCGACGTCATGGTCTGCAATCTACTCCGCTATGCCTGGAGCCACCGCTACGACCGGCTCCTCGACTGGGACCTTCCGCCCCAGGAGCCTCTGTACCCTTGTCCCAACCTGCCGGCATGGGTATGATGACGACGCAATAGTCGCGCCTGCCCGTACCCAGATCAACCAGCGGCGCGATTACCCCAACCAGGGAGGACACCCCAAAATGGCCACAGGCGCGCAGGCATGGACGGAACAACTGGTAAAGGCGGCCGGCGTCAACCTCCAACTGGTGCAGGGCGGCAGCGGCCCTCCCCTCCTCATCCTGCACGGCGAGCTGGGCCACCACGGCTGGCTGCGCTGCCATCAGGCCCTGTCCCAGGACTATACCCTCTACCTGCCTTCCCATCCCGGCTTCGGGGCCACCGAACGCCAGGACTGGATTATGAACATGCGGGACATGGCCGGCTGGTATCTGGAAGCCATCGACGACCTGGACCTGTCGGGCGCCAACCTCATGGGCTTCTCCCTGGGCGGCTGGCTGGCCGCGGAGATGGCCGCCATGTCGCCCGACCTGTTCAACAAGCTGGTGCTGGTCAGTCCCGCCGGCATCAAGCCCCCGGAAGGCGACATTTACGATATGTTCCTGGTCGTGGCCAAGGAGTTCCTCACCGCCGGATTCCACGACACTTCGGCCACGCCGGAGTTCCTGGAAATCTGCCCCGACGAACCCGACCCGGAGCTGGCCGAAGCCTGGGAAGTCGCCCGGGAGGAAGCCTGCCGCCTGAGCTGGCGCCCCTACATGCACTACGCCGGACTGCCCAACCTGCTGCACCGCCTCAAGCGGCTGCCCACGAAAATCGTCTGGGGGCAAGACGATGCAATCGTCCCCGTCAGCGCCAGCCAGGTCTTCCACCAGTCCATCCCCGGATCCACCGTCGCCCTGCTGGACAACTGCGGCCATAACCCCCACATCGAAAAAGCCGACGAGTTCGTCGCCATCGTCAGGGACTTCCTGTCCTCCTGACCACACAACTCAAAACCACCGGTAGCCGCTCATGGTGAGACTGTCAAACCACCAACGTGACGAACCATGACCACCCGTGACATCAAAACCGACCGGCGCGCCATGGCCGTTGCCCGCGCGGTCCATCGCATAGCCCAACCGCAGCAAACCATCCTGTTCGGCTCCCGCGCCCGTGGCGACCACCGCCCTGACTCGGACATCGACGTTCTGATTATCAAGGAGCCACAGCCCTCCGAAAGGTGGTTGGAAGAGTTGCGCGACCATGCCCGAACGCTGCAAAAGGCCCAGCTGCCGGAAGCGTCGGGCATCGACGTAATCTGCATGACTCGGGGCGAGTTCGACAGCCGTCGCCACCTGCGCAACAACCTGGCCAATGCCATTGCCAAGCAGGGCGCGCCCATCATAGCCGGAGAACCCACCAATATGCCCGAAGAATCCATCGATTGGGCCGACGTTGACGGCAAAATCCAAGACGCCACCGGGGCCGCCGACGGACTTGCTACACTAGCATCATTGGGAGCCGTGGCATCATTTGACGACAAGCAAATCGGCCGCATGGCGCAAAACGCGCTGGAAAACGCCTACAAAGCGGTTATCGCAGCCCACGGCTTCGAATATCCCTCCAGCGGACGCGACGGACACAACCTCCGCGTCCTCATCCAAAGCATTCGGCAGTACCGCATACTGCCGCCCGACGCCCCCGTTCCGGGCGAAGACTATCGTTATCTCACCGAGTTCAGCGGCGCCGCCCTCTACGCCCACGAGCACCTCCCCCTGAACAAGCCGGCCATCGCCCGGGACATACCCCAAGCCGTCGCCGCCCTGCAAGCCCTGATTGACCGCGTAGAGCGCAGCCAATAGCCACCGGCAAACCCGCCCACAAGGAGACCCATCATGTTCATCGGATACTTCACCGAAAGGCCCTACCAGGACCCCAAGTCCGGCTACTTCGGCGCTACCGGCAAGCCCATCATGGACCTGAGCGTCAGCAACGAAATCTACGACGCTCAGCTCGGCGCCAACCTCTACAACCGCTACCTGGACGAAAAAATCTACGCCGAGGAGATGGGCTTCGACGGCCTGATGCTCAACGAGCACCACAGCACCCCATTCTGCATGGGCGGCGCGATGAACGTGGAGGCATCCATCCTGGCTCGCATCACCAACCGCGCCAAGATTGTGCTACTGGGCAACATCATCCCCATCTGGGACGACCCCCTGTGGCTGGTGGAACAGCTGTCGATGATTGACATGATCTCCCGGGGCCGCCTGGTCTCCGGCTGGGTGCGCGGCACCGGACGGGAAAGCGTGGCCCACAACGTGGAGCCCCACTACAACTGGGAGCGTTTCAAGGAGGCGCACGAGCTCATCGTCAAGGCGTGGACCACTCCCGGCCCCTTCCGCTGGGAGGGCAAGCACTACCACTTCCGCCACGTCAACCCCTGGGTGCGTCCCTACCAGAGTCCCCACCCGCCCATCTGGCTGCCCGGCGTGGTCAGCCGCGACTCGCTGATGTGGGCCGCCGAGCAGCGCATCCCCTACATCATGCTGGCCACCGAGATGGAACCCACCAAGCAGGCTTTCCAGCTCTACCACGACACCGCCGAGGAGCTGGGCTACGAGTCCGGCCCCCAGAACATCGGCTACCTCTGGAAAGTCCACGTTGACGAAACCGAAGAGCTGGCCGAGCAGACCGGGCGCAAGTACGTGCAGGGCCCCAGCAATCCCTTCCTGGCCGGCAACGAGGGCACCAACAACCCGGCGCTGCTGCAGCTCCCCGGCCTGACGTCCCGCCGGCGGGTGCTGCCCACCCAGGCCGTGGCCACGGCAGCCCGCGGCGGCGGCGGAGCCGGGCCGGCCGGCGTGTTGGGCCGACCCTACGAGCAGCAGATCGCCGACTACACCATCATCTCCGGCACGCCCAAGACGGTGATCCCGCGCATCCGCCACGTGCTGGAGACCATCCGCCCCGGCAGCATCTTCTTCTGGGACGGCGACGGCGCCATGACCCACGACGACGCCATGCGCAGCCTGCGCCTGATGGGTGAGGAAGTGCTGCCGGCCGTCCGCGAAATCGCCGACGAGCTGGAACTGCCCGGCCCCTTTGAGGTTGACCCGGCCACCGGCAAACCCTACGTGGCGCAGGTCAACGGCCCCGCAGCAGTACCGGAGGGAGCCACCGCAGCGGACGACTAGCCCAGCTCGGCGATGGCCTCAATCTCCACGTCCAGCCCCGGCTCGGCCAGGGCGGTTATCTCCACCAGCGTATTGGCGGGGTAATCGCCCTGGAAGAACTCGGAGAACAACGCAGCCTGCTGCTCGCCATCCTCGCGCCAGGCCGGGATGCTGGTTACGTAGGTGGTGATCTTCACGATGTCCGACGGCGCGCCCCCTTCTTCAGCCACGATGCGGACGATGCGGTCCAGGGTTACGCGCAGCTGGTCCATCATCCCGCCGCCCTGGGCATCGGTGCCGCGGGCGGTGCAGCCGGCGATGAACAGCAGGTTGCCCACCCGAACGCCTCGGCTGAACGTCGGCCCGGAAGGAGCGATGTCGGGATAGTTCTTTCTGACCTTTTCCATGGTTAGCCTCCGCGAAAGCTGCCCGCGCTGCCCGGTGTCGGCAGCTCAGGCGTCCTGTGCCGCCAGCAGCCGGGCCGCCGTTTCCCTGGCTTCGTCCATGCTGCCGACTATCTGGTCCTCGGGGACGCGCTTCAGGATGTCCAGCGCGCCGAGGTTGCGGGCTGGCCCGCCCGACAGGCCCATGACGATGCAGTCGGTGTCCTGGAGTATGGCCGTGTCGATGAGCTGCTCCACCACCAGGGCTGCGCTGTCGTCGATATGCACCGTGTCGGAGAAATTGAGAATCACCACCTCATGCTCGCGGATGTCCTCGCCGATGGTGTCAATCAGCTTGCCGGAGGATGCGACGGTGAAGGCCCCCCGCAGCGCGACCATGCCAACCCGGGCGGTGAACAGGTCCGCCTCCTCCTGGCCGTCGCCATCGCCGAAGAAGCTCTGGTCGAGTATGGGTACGGATATGACGCTGTCCAGCTCCAGGCGCTCGAACTGGCGCGCGCTGGTAACCGCGGCGGCGATCATTCCCACGGCAACGGCGGCCACCAGATCGAGAAACACCGTCAGCCCCAAAGTGAGCAGCATCACCACCAGGTGCTCGCGCTGCACCCGGTGCATCCGGGCGACGAACCGCCAGTCAATGGTGTCCAGGGCAACTTTCACCAGGATGCCGGCCAGCACCGCGGTGGGGATCAGGGCGACGTACTCGCCCAGCAGCATCACCATGACGATCAGGATGGCTACCGCAATCACGCCGGACCAGAAGGTCCATCCGCCAGCCCGGATGTTGGCCACCGTGCTGGGAGTAGCGCCGGAACCGGGCAGGCCCCGGATAAATCCGGTGAGCACGTTGCCCAGGCCCTGGGCCAGCAGCTCCCGGTTCGGGTCGTGGCGCGTCCGCGTCATGGAATCGCCCACCAAAGCGGTGAGCAGAGTGTCCACGGAACCCACCAGGGCTATGACCATGGCCGGCTCGATGGCCCGGGCCAGGGCGCCGGGGGAAGTCTCCGGCAACTGGAAGGTGGGCAGGTCCGTGGGCACGGCTCCGATGACCGGCGCGTCGGTGAGCCAGAAAACGCCCAGCAGCGTCCCGACCACCAGGGCCACCAGGGTCGAGGGAAGGTACTTGTCGAACCGGTTGGGCCAGAAGAATCCCACCGCCAGGGTAATGATGGATATCACCAGAGCGCTGATGCTGAAGTTGCCAATTATCTCGGTAAAGTTCCGGAGAGTTTCTATCGTGCCGCCGGACGCGGCCGGCACGCCCAGGAAGGGCAGGCTCTGCCCGACTATGATTATCACGCCGACCCCGGTCATAAACCCGGATATAACCGAGTATGGGGTGTAGGTAACGAAGCGCCCGATTCGCAGCAGGCCGAACATTATCTGTATCAGGCCGGCCAGTATGACTATGGTGAAAGCCTCGCCGATGTTGTCTGCATGGGCCGCAACTATCACCGCCATGGCCACGGTCATCGAGCCGGTGGGCCCGGAGATCAACGACCTGGTGCCTCCGAACACAGCGGCGAAGAAACCGACCGCGATGGCCCCGTAGATTCCGGCCGCCGGACCCAGTCCGGCCGCCAGGCCGAAGGCCAACGCCACCGGCAGACCCACCACCGCCGCAGTAACGCCCCCCAGGACATCCCCCCGGAGAGTTCTCAAGTCGTAACGCAGGTCGGAGAAACGATTAAGCAAGAAAGATGTGCCAGTGAGGGGGGACAGTTTGGTGGGGAAGGCGGGACTCGAACCCGCACGCCCGGGGGCACATGATCCTAAGTCATGCTCGTCTGCCAATTCCGACACTTCCCCGAAGTCACGGCAAAGGTGGTCAAAGTAGAAGTGGGGGCAAAGATTCCGTAGATGGTGACCCGCCTCGGGGTCGAACCGAGAACCTGCTGATTAAGAGTCAGCTGCTCTGCCAGTTGAGCTAGCGGGCCACGTAGGGCGCTCAGGGCGCAATCGTAGGCTATCAACATCGTATCGGGGTGTCAAGAAACTGAACCGGCGCGCCTCCGCAGCGCCTGGAGCGTGGTATCGTGAGAACATGGCAATCGCAGCGACAATCCTGACAATTTTGCTGGTGGCGCTGGTGGTGGGATGCGACGGTGTACCGCCGGCGGCGATAACCACTCCCTCGCTCCCGGCGCCGGCTGCCACTCGGCAACTGCAGACTCTGCGACTGGAACCGGTGGAGGTTGCCGAGCAGGCTCGGTCGCCAACGAACCTGGTCCAGGGGAAGAATGGGCAGGTGTGGGTATCGGAGCGCGCCGGGCTGGTCTGGGCATTCGACGACTCGGACCCTGACTATCTTTTCATCCAGAAAGCCCTGGACATCACCGACCGGGTGAGCAGCCGCGGCTCCGAAGAAGGGCTGCTGGGCATGGCATTAGACCCGGCAAACCAACGGCATCTGTACCTCTATTACTCAGCCTCCGGCCCGCGCCGTTCGGTAATCTCACGATTCACCATTGCGTCCGGCGGTTTCGCAGCCGACCCGGACAGCGAAGTGGTGATTTTGGAAGTCGGGCAGCCCTACGCCAACCACAACGGCGGCCAGCTGGCCTTCGGGCCGGACGGCTACCTGTACATCGGCCTGGGCGACGGAGGGTCGGCCGGCGACCCGCAGAGCCACGGGCAGGATACGTCCACGCTGCTGGGCGCCATACTGCGTATCGACGCATCGCAGGCCACGTCGGAGCAACGCTACGTCAGCCCGTCGCAGCAGCGCTACGCCATCCCGCCGGACAACCCCTTTGCGGACGGCGGCGGGCGCGGCGAGATCTGGGCCTACGGCCTGCGCAACCCGTGGCGGTTCAGCTTTGACCGCAACACCGGCGACCTATGGGCCGGCGACGTGGGCCAGAACCGCCGGGAGGAGATTGACCTCGTCCGGCGAGGCGGCAACTACGGCTGGAACGTGCTGGAGGGCAACCACTGCTTCCGTCCCAGCGACAACTGCCCACGGGAGGGAATGGCCCCGCCGGTATGGGAATACTCCCTGGACGGCGCAGCCTGCTCGGTGATCGGCGGCTACGTCTATCGCGGCGCTGCGATACCGTGGCTGAAGGGCGCCTACGTGTACGGCGATTTCTGCTCCGGCGAGGTCTTCGGCCTGCGCTACGTCGATGGCGAAGTGGTGGAGCACCGGCGGTTGGCCGATACAGGTTTGCGCATCATGTCCTTTGCGGAGGACAACGACGGCGAGCTGTACCTGCTCTCCCAGAAGTCGGGCATCTACCGGCTCTCCAAGTAGCCGGAGCGGTTAGACGGGCGGAGCCTGGTTCAGGGCAGCGATGCGCTCGCACCACTGGGCTGCGCCCAGCACCTGGCCCTCCTGCGCCCAGGGCCCGCCGAACTGCACCGCCATGGGCATCCCCAGCTCGCTCAGGCCGGTGGAGACTACTACGGTGGGCAATCCGGCCGCCGTCCAGGGCTGCTGGAACGCCGCGTCGCCGGTGGTGTTCAAGTCCCTCGGCGCCGGGGCCGGCGTGGCCGGCGTCATCACCACGTCCACCTTAGCCGCCATCTCGCTCATGTCGGCGCGGAACTGGCGACGCAGCCGCTGGGCCTTCATATACGTGGCGGTCGGGATGATCATTCCCATCTCCATACCGCCGCGGATGCGTGGCCCGTAATCGGCGGCGCGGGTGCGATGATTGGCCTGGTGGAAGGCGGCGCACTCCACGTTCATCACGATGCGCTGGAAGCTGTGCACCCGGGCGAAGCTGTCGGGCAGCGGCAGCTCCTCCACCTCGGCGCCGGCCTCGGCCAGTTGGTTGGCGATGGCCTCGGTATGCGCCCAGATTTCCGGCGTGGCGTAGTCCTGGTAGTACTGTCGCACCAGGCCGATGCGGGGCGGACGGTCGTGCTCGGCCATTTGGGATACGAAGTCGGGCACCGGCTCCCGCAGGCTGCCGGGGTCGTTGTCGTCGGCGCCGCTGAGCACCATCAGCATCAGGGCGGCGTCGGCCACGGTGCGAGTCAGGATGCCCACGTGGTCCAGGGACCAGCTCACCGGCGCAACGCCGTACCGGCTGATGCGGCCGTAGGTGGGTTTGAGGCCGACGATGCCGTTGTAGGCCGCCGGCCGGCAGGTGGAGCCGCCGGTCTGGGACCCCAGGGCCGCCGGCACCATCCTCGCCGCCACCGCTGCCGAAGATCCGCTGCTGGAACCGCCGGGCGTGTGCTCCAGGTTCCAGGGGTTGCGTGTCCGCGACGGGTCGGAGGTGGCGAATTCGGTGGTAACCGCCTTGCCCAGGACAATCCCGCCGGCCTGCTTGATCTTGGTCACCGACGTGCCATCGAATGTTGGTACAAAATCGGCGTACACCTTCGAGCCGCAGGCGGTGAGCATCCCCTGGGTGTAGAAGATGTCCTTCAGGCCGATGGGCACCCCGTGGATGGGACCGAGTATTTCGCCGCGCTGGACTTCGGCCTCGCGCTGCCGGGCCGCCGACAACACGGCGTCCCGGTCGATGGTTACCCAGGCTTGCAGGTCGCCGTCCAGCGCGTCAATGCGCGCCAGCAGCGATTCCGCCAGCGCCACAGGAGATATGGTTCCCTCACGAATCTGGGCGGCGGCTTCCGCCACCGAAAGCTCATGAAGTTCAGGCATGATTCTACCTCTACTCCTGGAATAGGGGCTCCAGGTCGGGATGCACTTCGGCGCCTTCAACGTCGTAAATCTGCTGCGCCGCCGTCCGCAGGAACGATTCCAGTTCCGTTGCGCGCTCCTCACCGAACTCCACCACCGCACGCCGGCGCAGTTCCTGGTAGATCTGCTCCTGGTCTCTGTTCTGACTCATATCACTGACACCTCGCTGTCAGGATTCTAAACGTGCCGAGCAATGGGGGCAACCCGTCAGTGGCCCCGCGCCAAGCGGTCGGCCAGGGACTCCGGGAGGCCGGCGGCGCGTATCTTGCGTTGCGCCGTTGCGATGTCGTATTCGACGCGACGGTGTTCCAGTACGCCGGCGTCGCCAACGTCACTGTCGTACAACAGGTACGACGCCCGCCAATCGCCATCCCTGGGCTGGCCCACGCTGCCCGGATTGACGATGAGCCGACAGGCGGAGTCCAGCAGCAGCGGCTCAGTGGCATCCAGCAGCGCAACGTCGGCGCCGGCCTCGCGTTCCGTCCAGACCAGCGGGTAGTGGGAATGTCCCACCAGGCAGAAGGGTGTTGCCAGCAGGGCGAAGGTCGCCAGGGCCGCCGGCTCGCTGATGAGATACTCCATCACCGGGTCGCGCAGGCTGCCGTGCACGTGGGTAAAGTCGCCCACGGTTAGCACTTCCGGAAGGCCAGCCAGGTAGGCCATTTCGTCGGCGGTGAGCTGGTGAGCCGTCCACAGGGCGGCGGCCCGGGCCGCGCCGTTGAACAGGTCGGGGTCCAGTTGACCGGTAACGGCCTGGTCGTGGTTGCCGGCGATGGCCAGGTGCGGCAGGGCGCGCAGACGGGCGATGCAGGGGCCGGGATCGGCGCCATAGCCCACCAGATCGCCCAGGAACCACACGATGTCATGGCCGCCGCGCGCGTGGGCATCGGCCAGCACGGCGTCGAAAGCTTCCAGGTTGGAGTGTACGTCGGACACGATCAGGGCGCGCATGGGCGGTATGGTAGCATAGCGCCGCACGTTGCAGGAGGAATCCACCATGCCCAACCCCACCGTCCACGTCATCGCCACCGGCGGCAGCATCGCCGGCGTCGGCCCCGACCGCATGGACTACATCCGCTACCCCGAAATCGGCGACCATCTCACCATCGACCAGAACCTGGCCCGGGTGCCGGAGATTAGCGACAACTTCAACGTCATCGCCGAGGACATGGTCAGCGTGGGCAGCACCGCCATCGGCCCGGCCAACTGGATCGCCCTTGCCGAGCGCATCCACGCCATCGACCGGGACGAGCCGGACACCGCCGGCATCGTCATCACCCACGGCACCGCCACCCTGGAAGAAACGGCCTACTTCCTGCACCTCACCGTCAAAGCCGCCAAGCCGGTGGTCATCACCGGAGCGATGCGGCCGCCCACGTCCATCAGCACCGACGCCGACCTGAACCTGCTGAACGCCTGCCAAATCGCCGCTACGCCGGAATCGGCCGGCATGGGTGTGTTAACAGTACTTAACAACGAAATCCACTGCGCCCGCGAAGTCTATAAGGCCAACACCCTGCGGGTGGAGACCTTCATGCCCAACGAGTTGGGTTTCCTGGGCTATGCCGACTCCGACCACCGCGTGGAGTTCTACCGCCGTCCTTACCGCAAGCACACCACGGAGACGCCTTTCCGGGTGGACGGCATGGCCGACCTGCCCCGGGTGGATATCGTCCACGCCTACGCCGGCGCTGACGGGATGCTGATTGACGCGGTGCGCTCTAATGGTTCGGCCGGCCTGGTGGTGGCCGGATTCGGCGCCGGCACGTTCCCGCCCACCTTCATCGCGGCCGCCGAGTCGGCTGTAGCCGGGGGTATGCCCGTGGTGCTGGCCAGCCGCTCCAGCGCCGGGCGGGTGGTGATGACGCCGCGCAAGGACGAGCAGGGTTTCATCGTGTCCGATAACCTGATGCCCCAGAAAGCGCGCATCCTGCTGATGCTGGCGCTGACGGTTACGGATGACCGGGACGCCATTCAGCGGATGTTTTACGAATACTAGGTAAAGTTGTCAGTGTTAAATTGGCGTGATAAATTGTCGCCACCATAGTCCGCGCATTGTCTGGCGTCCGCGGATATGACTGGAGGCAGTCCATGCGAATCACCGCCGCTTCTATCATCGTCCTGGTCTGCGCGTTGGCGGCCGTCGGATTGATTGTCAACCACACCGCTAAGGCCGGCGGCCACGGCTGTCCCTCCGACTGGCCTGCCCAGCAAGGGGCCGCGTCGCCGCACGGCCTGGGCAGCGTTGACTACAACGGTTTTCACACGGACGGCGACGGCGAGCGCTGGTTCGTCATCCGCAGCACCGACAGCAACGGCTACGCTAGCATCCGCGCCTACGCTGCCGACGACGACTACGATTCCGGCTACCGCAGCGGCTCCTCCGACGAGACCTGCTACCTCATCGTGCGCCGCCCCAGCGACACTGAGGATGCTGCCAAGCCCACCCAGATAGTGTTCCAAGAAGGGGGAGAGCGGGAAAACCTGACCTTTGTGGAAGAACTTTTCGCCTCGCTCTCCGCGTCCGAGATAAGCTGCATACGCAACGTTATCGGCGAGAACCCGACCCTGCAAAGCCAGCGGCTGATGGACAAGCGCAACGTCCTGCCGATGTTGCGGTGCGTTCCTGAAAGCAAGTGGTACGACGAACCTGTCATCATCTTCAGCGTCAAGCTGTTCGCCTTCCAGGACGGCGGGCGGTCGGGAGCTACCATCGATTGCCTCATCCGTGTCAGCGTGGGCATTCCGAAGTTGGTCCACCTGCGGCTGGGAACAGTACCTCTGGGCAGTCTGACTCAGGCGGAACTGCAGCTACTGGGCCCTGCTAGCGGTGAGATGACCAATTGCATGACGTTGGAGGAGCAGATTAACAACCTGCTCAACATCGTGGTGGCGCAAGACATTCTCGACCGGGTTTCCAACGGGGCCTATATCATCAGTGCGATTAACGCATCCACCAGCTCTGCCCTGAATAGTTGCATCGACGACAATAACGTGCGCAGCCGCCTCGATGAAATCAGAGGTCTGTCCGTCATCCAGAGCTTCAATCACTTCCCGAACGGCGAACTGCTCCAATGCTTGCTTCTGGACCAGCAAACGGCAACCAACGTTTACGCTCACGTAGCCTCTAGCCGGGCCGGTATTGCCTCACCGACCGGCCGGTTGAGCGCCAATGCCGAAACGTGCTTCAAGGGCTTGGCCACTGCGACCACTTATCGACTGCTCGTCACTCTTGCCGTCGATCCTGCGGGCGTAGTTCATGGATCATCGGGTTTCACGGCAAACCTTGCGGACCTCAACAGCGTGGTCAACAGAGGCTTCCTTTGCATGACGCCTGCCCTCAGCGATCCCCCCGATATTCAGCAAATCAAGTTCGGGGATCTGATAACCGCCTTCTTGTCCAGCAATCTGGCCCTGAGCACCCCTCTGTAACGAGCCTGCCTCGCTCCTTACCGAACCAAGGGATACCCGCTTTTGCCATCGCGAGCCGGGGCGGGTATTTCCCATAGCCGGCCAGCGTGTATAATGCGCCTGGTTTCGCGTCTGGTGGCGCGTTGCCTCGCATTGCATAAGGAGCGCATTCCATGGTACAGGCAGCCGGTGTCAGTCCTTCCCAACCGCAGGCCCAGGACGTGGAGCCGCGCACCAAGGGCTCCGTGATGGCCAGCACGCTCATCGGCGCCCACGCCTTTGAGCACCTATACGCCCACAGCATCCCCCTGCTGGCCACGGTGATTGCCATCGACCTGGGCCTGGGCGCGCTGCAGGTCGGATTGATTGTCGTGGTGCGGTCCATTTTCGGCGGGCTGACCAGCGTTTCCGGCGGCATCCTGGTTGACCTGTTCCATCACCGGGTGGCCTGGGTGCTATCCATCAGCACCTTTATGATTGGCATGGGCTACCTGCTCATGTCCATCGCGCCCACCTTCGGGCTGATAATCTGCGCCCTGGCCCTGGGTTCCATGGGCAGCGCGTTGTGGCATCCGCCGGCGTTGGGCCTGCTGGCGCGACGCTTCCCGGCCCGGCGTGGACTGTTCATATCCATGCACCGCTCCACGGGCAGCATCGGCGACGTGCTGGGGCCGATGGTGGCCGGCGCGCTGGTGCTGGGAGCGTTGGCGTGGAGCGCCGGCGAAGCCGAGGACATCGTCACGCAGGGTTGCGGCGCGTTGCCCTTCTGCTGGCAACTGCCCTGGCCGGCCATCAGCTGGCGGTGGGTGCTGGGCGTCAGCACGCCGATCATGTTCATCTCCACCGTGCTGATTTTCATCCTGCTGCGCAACGCCGGCAGCGAGCGTCCCGAGGGAGTGGACGTTGGTGAACGCATCCGCACCAACTGGGCCGGCATGAAGGACGCCTTCCGGGGCACCGGGATGTGGGCCATCTTTACCGTGTCGGCAGTGCGGGGCATGGCCGACCGCTCCCTGGTCTTCCTGATTCCGCTGTACCTGACCCAGGCGTTGGGCGCAAACACCTTCCTGGCGTCGGCCCACGTCGCCCTGATGGTCGGCCCTGGCATCCTGGCCGGGCCGCTGATTGGCGCGCTGTCCGACCGCATCGGACGCCGCCCGCTGATTATCTTCATCATGGCGGCCACCACGCTGCTGACTCTGGGCATCATCTGGGCGGGCCAGTCGCACCAGGTGTACACCTTCTGGATTACGCTCTTCGTGGCCATCTACGGCCTGATGAACTTCTCGGTGAACAACCTGACCCAGGCCGCCGCCGCCGACATCGCGGCCGGCCGTCGGCTGGAGTCCAGCTTCCTTGGCCTGATGTGGGGCAACAACACGCTGTTCGGCGCGGTTGCGGCCGTGATGATTTTCGGGCCGGTGGAGTGGTTCGACTGGCAGTACGGGTTCTACATCGCGTCGGGCATCTACTTCGTGGGGCTGCTGGTATCGCTGCTGATTCCCGGCAAGCCCCGGGCGCCGGAAGCCGTGGCGGTACCTGCCTGATCGCCAACGTCCCCGCCGCCGCAAACTTCGCCAAATCCTCCGTTGAGCCAGGACCGTCGCACCGGCAACAGCGTGATGGCGTCCACGCTCATCGGAGCGCACGCCTTCGAGCACTTCTTTTCCAACGCCATCCCGCTGCTGACCACCTTCATCGCGGCCGACATGGGGCTGGGCGCGATACAGGTCGGCATCATCGTCGCCGTGCGTTCGGCCTTCGCCGGCATCACCAGCGTGGGCGGCGGGTTCCTGTCGGACCTGTTTCATCACCGGGTGGCGTGGGTGTTGTCCATCAGCGCGTTCCTGTCCGGCGTGGGTCTGCTGCTGATGGCGGTGTCGCCGTCCTTCGGGCTGTTGCTGTTCGCGCTGGCCTGCGCGTCTTCGGGCGCGGCCCTATGGCATCCGCCGGCGCTGGGACTGTTGGCGCAGCGGTTTCCCAACCGGCGGGCGTTGTTCATTTCCATGCACCGTTCGACGGGGAGCATTGGCGACGTGCTCGGCCCCATGGCCGCCGGCATCCTGCTGCTGGGGGCGTTGCAGTGGGAAGCATCAGACGGGCTGACGGTGGGCTGGGAGTTGGGATGGGAGCCAATCGGCTGGCGCGCGTGGCTGGCCGTAAGCGCGCCGGTGATGATTGTCTCGGCGTTCATCATCTACGGCCTGCTGCGACACGCCGGCAACGCGCCGCCCCTGAACATCGACATCGTGCAGCGGATGCGTCACCAGTGGGACAGCACCCGCGTGGCATTTCGCGGGACGGGATTGTGGGCGATCTTCGCGGTGTCGGCGGTGCGCGGCATGGCCGATGGCTCGCTGCTATTCCTGGTGCCCCTCTACATGACCCAGGCGTTGGGGGTCAACTCGTTCCAGGCGGCGGCGCACCTGGCCCTGATGGTGGGTCCTGCCATGATAACGGCGCCGCTGATTGGCGCGCTGTCGGACAAGGTGGGGCGCAAGTCTCTGATCGTGTTCCTCATGGCCTTTACCACCGTCCTCACCGTGGCCATGCCGCTGGGAGGTCAGCAATACAACCCGTGGATCACGATATGCGTCGCGCTGTACGGGCTCCAGCACTTTACGGTCATCAACCTCACCTCGGCGGCAGCGGCGGATGTGGCGGCGCGCTACCGGCTGGAATCCAGCTTCCTGGGCCTGATGTGGGGCAACAACGTGCTGTTCGGCGCGGTGGCCGCCGTGTTCATTTTCGGACCCATCGAGTGGCTTGACTGGCAGTACGGCTTCTTCATCGCCGCCGGCATCTACTTCGTCGGCCTGCTGGCATCGCTGATGATCCCAGGCGACCGCCACGGTGCGGAGCCGGCCGCCGCCTCAGCCTAGCCGAGCCAGGCAACCGCTATAATTGTGGCACACCCGCCGATCCGCTGCTGCTCCTGACCATGTCTGCCATCCGCATATCGGGCCTGTTGCTCCTGCTTACCGCCGCAGCCACGGCAGTGTCGGTGATGACCCGGCTGTCCGGCAGCATGGAGCCATCGCCCGACAGCCCCATCCAGACGCCCATCATCCTGGACACCGTCCAATACGTCATAGCCGGCGCGGCCCGGGTCATCTCCGGGCTGGGTTTGCTGGCCGCCGCGATTTTCCTGCGGCTGACACTGCGCGACGGGCAGCCCGTGGCAGCCGGCATTGCTACCACCCTGCTGGAACTATCGGGCGCGGTCACTGCAATCTCCGGCGCGTGCATGCTGGCCCTGGCGGCGGGAGTACCGGAAAGCGCTGCCTCGCGGGTGTACCTGTACCCGGCAAACGCCTTGGATCATCAGGCATGGATTGACCCGGTGAATCAGGCGCGCTGGATAACCGGCAAGGTCGGCTTTACGCTGGCCGGCCTAAGCTTGATTGCGCTGGGGCCGGTGCAGTGGCGTATCGGTGGGCTGCTGAAAATCTCCGCCGTCGCCGACGTGATTATCGGCGTCGCCATGCTGTTCATCTGGGTGGACGCCGCTACGGTGATGCACCGCATTTCGGGCATCGCCTTCCTGATCTGGCTGATCGTCAGCGGCGTGTGGCTGACCGCCGAACTGCTCAAAACCCCCAAGGGAGTAACCCAACATGGCAACCCGTGACGAAAACCTGGCCACCGTCCGCCGCATTCGCGACGAACTGACCGCCCTGCTGGAGGGCATGGACTACTGCCTGGACTGGAAGGACGGCGACAACTGGTGCGCCCGGGAGGTGCTGTATCACCTGGTGGACACTCCAGAGGGCGGCATCGGCGGCGTTATCGCCGGCGTGTTGGACGGGACGCGCGACGAAATCACGATCCTGCCCGACGCCAACAACATGACTCCGGAGCGCATGGCCGCCGACCTGGATGAAGCGCAGGCCGCCCCCCTGGCCATCCTGCGAACCGCCGAGGACGCCATCGCCGCCGCATCGGACACCGACTTTATGGAGAGGACAGCCATGGCCCACCTGCCCCACCGTGACCTCCACGAGGTACGCACGGCGCAAGCGTTCATCGACGGCCTGGAACGGCACTGGGGCGAACACCTGGCACAGCTGCGAGCGATACGGGAGGCGCTGGGGGTATGATTGCTTTGCCGAAACTGCTGCGTCTCCTCATCACAGTTGGCGCAATGGCGTTGGTCGCCGTTCTGCTGGCTGCCTGCTCCGGCAATCCCCAGACGCTGAACGTGGGCTTCTACGCCTACTTTGCGCCGGTGAGCTACAGCGCCGATGCGCCGCCGGACTCCGCCGAGTTCAACACGCACCTGGGCTACGAGGCCGACCTGCTGACCGCGCTGGAAGCCATGGGCGACGCCGAGTTGGTTTTCACTCGCCGCGCCATCGCCGAATGGCCCGGCATCTGGCTGCTCTCCTCCGGCGACGAGTTCGACGTCGTGGGCGGAGGCATCACTATCCTGGACACCCGAACCCGCAACGATGCCGGCGAAACCAGGGTTGCCTTCACCAACGGGCACATCACATTCCGCCAGTCGCTATTGGTTCGCAGCGAAGACGCGGCGCGGCTGGACTCCCACGACGCTCTCACGTCCGACGTGCGCGTGGGCGCGCTGACCGGCACCACCGGGGAGGCCCGCCTGCTGCAACTCACTGGCCTGGCCGATGGCAAAGGCGTCCTGGCCGCCGGAACCCGCGTCGCAACCGACGCCGGCGAGGCGCTGGCGGACGGCAGCGACGCTTACGTCATCACCGCCGCTCACGCTTCATCCGTTCTGCAAGACCGCCGCCACATCCATCCGCCGGACGCAACAATGCCCCAGGTCGTCTATCTGGGCGACGAGTCGGGGGAGGATGAGCTGCTGAACGCACTGCGCAACGGCGACATTGACGCCGTGGCCCGGGGCGCAATCGGCAACGCCGACGCAGCGCAGGAGTCGGACGGCGCCTTGGTGGTTGCCGCGCTGGACGACGCGGTGGAACTCGGCGGCTTCACCGTCAACGCCAGCGACACGGAACTGCTGGCCCGGCTCAACGAGCGCATTGACTTCCTCACCGACCACCGGCGCATCGGCTACGCGGAATGGCGGGCTGACCCCACGGTGTTCATGCAGCGCGCGGCCCGGTGGGAGCAGTAATCCGGTTTGACACCCCTCAAACGGGTGGCTATATTCGGGCCAACACCATTCACTATCCCAACCGGAGGTAATTCGACATGGCGACACCACGAGGACGAGTCAGTTTCGACGCCGGCAACGTAGGATTCATCGTGCAGCACGAGCTGTGGGACGGCAACATCCAGGACCACTCCGACCAGGGCGTGGTCATCCTGGTGCAGGTTGGCGACGAGACGGCGCTGCGGTTCAACTGCTTCGACATCGAGAAGAGCTACGTGTACGCGCCCGACGGCAAGAACGTGCAGTACCGCATGGACCGCACCACCGACGGCAATCCCATCGGCTGGTCGGTGCGCACCATGCGCCAGAACCTGGGGGCGATGCTCACCGAGGCCGGCTACGAAGGCGCCGCCGGCGCGCTGGACATGAACGCCGTGAACGCCGCCCTGGACGAGGTGGACAGCACCGCCCGGGCCAAGTTCGCCGCCGACCGCAACACCGTCAAACACAACCGGGGCACCGACATCATCGAGGCCGGCAACATCCGCTTCGGCCTGGAGATGCGGCGCCAGTCATCCGGCGACGGCGGCCTGGCCATCCACGTGCTGAGCGACCTGGCCGGCAACACCGGGCGCGTCTTCACCGAGGAGACCGAGCTGCTGGCCTTCGACTGCTTCCGGGACGAGCCTCACTACCACTACGGCCCGCGCAACAAGAACCACCGCATCTTCTGGGACAAGACGCTGGTTCCCGACCCGCTGGCCTGGTGCCTGGACCAGTTCAAGGGCGGCAAGCTCAGGGCCATGATCGAACGGGCCGGCTACCCCGGCGTCGCCGCCGACCTGGACGAAGACCTGCTGGCGTCCGTCATCCCCCAGGTGGAACAGCGCGGCCGCGAGATGGAAGCCCAGGGCATTCCGGCCGAGGTAACGCCGAACCTGGTGCAGTAGGGCACATCGGGGTAGCGCGGTTGCGCTACCCCTCTTCATCCATGCGCAGCAGGCTGAGGAAGGCCTCCTGGGGGACTTCCACGCGGCCGACGCGCTTCATGCGCTTTTTGCCTTCCTTTTGCTTTTCCAGCAGCTTGCGTTTGCGGGTGATGTCGCCGCCGTAGCACTTGGACAGCACGTCCTTGCGCATGGCGCGGACGGTCTCCCGGGCCACGATGCGGCTGCCGATGGCGGCCTGGATGGGCACCTCGAACATCTGGCGGGGGATGGTGGAGCGCAGTTTCTCGACGATGCTGCGGCCCTGCACCACCGCGTGGTCCCGGTGGCTGATCATGCTCAGCGCCTCCACCGGCGTCTGGTTCACCAGGATGTCGATGCGCACCAGGGGCGCGGCCCGGTAACCCTCAAAGGTGTAGTCCAGCGAGGCGTAGCCCTGGGTGCGGGATTTCAGCTGGTTGTAGAAATCGGCCAGCATTTCAGACAGGGGCATGGTGTATTCCATCACCACCCGCGTCTGGTCCGAGTCTTTGCCGGACTCGGCGCCGTTTTCATCGCTCTTGCCGCCGATGCCCTGGATGTACTCCATGCGCCGGAACTCGGAGCGTCGGGCGTGCATCAGCTCCATCACCGCGCCCACGGCCCGGCTGGGCGCAACGATGGTGACGTCGAGGATGGGCTCGCGCACTTCCGAGATGGCGTTGGGCTGGGGCAGCAGAGACGGATTGTCCACCCTGATGACCTCCCCGTTGGTGAGCAGCACCTCGTAGGCGACGCTGGGCGCGGTTACGATGAGGTCCAGGTCGTACTCGCGTTCCAGTCGTTCCTGCACGATTTCCAGGTGCACGAGCCCCAGGAACCCGCAGCGGAACCCGAAGCCCAGCGCCCCGCTGTTCTCCGGCTCGATGGATAGCGACGCGTCGTTGAGCTTCAACTTGTCCAGCGCCGCGCGCAGCCGGGTGTAGTCCTCGCCGTCGGCAGGATACAGGCCGGCGAACACCATGGATTTCAGCTCCACGTAGCCCGGCAGCGGCTCCTCAGCGGGGTCGGCGTGGTTGGTCAGGGTGTCGCCGACGGCGCACTCCTGCACGTCCTTGAATCCGGTGGCAACGTAACCCACCTGTCCGGCCTGCAATATGTCCGTGGCCGTAGGTTCCGGCGCGAAGACGCCGACCTCCATGATCTCCACCCACTTGCCCGACGACATCACCCGCAGCCGGTTGTTGGCCGAGATGCCGCCGTCGGCGACCCGAACGTAGGCGATGATGCCCTTGTAGGTGTCGTAGGTGGAATCGAAGACCAGCGCGCGAAATGGGTCGTCCGCGCCGCCGGCCGGAGGCGGCACCCGCTCCACGATGCCGTCCAGCAGCTCACGGCAGCCCAGGCCGGACTTGGCCGATACGAACATCATCTCGTCGCGGCGGAAGCCGAAGATCTGCTGCATTTCCGCTGCCACCCGCTCCGGTTCCGCCGAGGGCAGGTCAACCTTGTTGATGACCGGAATCATCTCCAGGTCGTACTCCATGGCCAGCAGGGTGTTGGCGATGGTCTGGGCTTCCACGCCCTGGGTGGCGTCCACCACCAGCAGGGCACCCTCGCAGGCGGCCAGCGCCCGGGACACTTCGTAGGAAAAGTCCACGTGGCCCGGCGTGTCGATCAGGTTCAGCTGGTACTCGCCGGCGTAGTCTCCGGCGGCGACGCGGTGGGACATCGTAACCGCTTTGCCCTTGATGGTGATGCCGCGCTCGCGTTCCAGCTCCATCTGGTCCAGGAACTGGGCCTTCATGTCCTGGGGGCGGACGGTTCCGGTGATTTCCAGCAGGCGGTCGGCCAGGGTGGACTTGCCATGGTCGATGTGGGCAATGATGCAGAAATTGCGGATGCGCTGCTGGTTCATAATGGGATGCCGTCCTCGTCAACGGCATTATGGTAGCACGCCCGCAATCCGAGGGGCAATCAACGAGCGGGCCCGGAGGGAAGGAATAACCGGAAGCGGCAGAAGCGTAGTATCCTGTTGTCTATGATTATTCTGTCCAAGCTGGCGCTGCGCAGCCGAACCGTAACGGTGATGGCGCTGGTCCTCATCCTGGTTGGCGGCGTGTACGGCTACCGGGAATTGCAGCAGGAACTTTTCCCCGAAATCAGCCTGGGGGTCATCAACGTCTCAACCTCCTTTCAGCAGGGCACCCCCTACCAGGTCGCCCAGGAGGTTACCAAGCCCATTGAGGACGTAATCATCGGCATGGAGGGCTTGAAGGAGGTAACATCCACCTCCCGCGGCAACCGTTCCTCGGTGCGCGCCAGTTTCGAGACCAACGCAGACCTGGAAGAGGCGGAAGCGGAGATCCTCAGCCGCGTTTCCGGCCTGCGACTGCCCGAAGCCGCCGGCGACCCCCGGGTCTTCGCGCTCACGCCCAACCAGCGCCCGGTGATGGAGTTGAGCATTTCCGGCCAGCGGGACATTCCCGAGCTGCTCAGGATTGCGGAGCGCCAGATTGTTCCTCCTTTGCAGGCCATTCCCGGCGTGTTCGAGGTGGCTATTGAGGGCGGCGTGTCCGAGCAGGTTTTCGTCACCGTTGACCCGGCCCAGCTGGAAACCTACGACCTCACCATCCAGAACATCATCGGCGCGCTGCAAAGCAACTCGGTGGACCTGACCGCCGGCAGCATGTCGTCCCGCGACGGCATCGTAACGGTGCGGGCGTTTCACGGGTACGGCAACCTGGAAGCCATCCGCAGCCTGCCCGTGGGATTCGCCCGCCCGGAGGCAGCGCCCGGGACCAACCGGCCGGCCGGCGCCAACGCGACGCCCATCCGGTTGGCCGAAGTGGCCGACGTGCGGGTCGCTACGCCGGAGGCTCGCACGGTTTCGAGAACCAACGGCCAGCCCAGCGTCAGCCTGAACGTGCTCAAGACTCCCGACGGCAACACCATCGACATCACCCACGAAATCGACGCGCAACTGCTGCTGTTGGAAAGGGAACTTCCCACCGACCTCGACATTACCGTCATGGACAGCCAGGCCCCCCGGCTGGAGGAGGAGCTGAGCAAGGTCATCACCCAGGGCGCGCAGGGGTTTGCCTTCGCCGTCATCGCGGTGTTCGTGTTCCTGCTGCAGGTGCGGCCGCACATCGCTTCCGGCGTCATCAACACCTTCCGGCCCACGGCCATCATCGGCGTGTCCATACCCCTGAGCATCATGGTAACCACGCTGGTTATGGCCATCTTCGACTGGACGTTGAACTTCATGAGCCTGGCCGGCCTGGCCATCGCGGTGGGGCGTATCGTGGACGACAGCATCGTGGTGCTGGAGAACATCTACCGGCACATCCAAACCGGCAGCGACCGGGCGGTTGCCGTGATCGAGGCGACCCAGGAGGTGAGCCCGGCCATCGTGGCGTCAACGCTGACCACCGTGGCCGTGTTTATTCCGCTGGGCTTTCTGCCGGGCGTGGTCGGCCAGTTCTTTCTGCCCTTCGCGCAAACCGTGTGCGTGTCCCTGGTGGCGTCAACCCTGGTGGCGCTGACCGCGGTTCCGGTGCTGGCCTCCTGGCTGCTGCGGCAAGGGGACATCGACGCCGACCGCGCCGCAAATACCGGGGACACGATGCTGCAGAAACTCTACACCCCGGCGCTGCGGTTGGCCCTGCGGTTCCGGCTGCTGACGGCCATCGGCAGCGTTGTTATTGTGCTGGCCAGCCTGAGCCTCATCACACTGCTGCCCGTTGAACTCTTTTCCCAGGGGCGCACCGAGGGCATCCGCATTGACCTGAGCCTGCGGAACCCGTCCACCGGCACGCTGTTCCGAGAGGTGCGCAGCGTGGAGCAGACGCTGGACGGCTTCGTGGCCAGCGGCGCGGTGGAGAGCTACCAGGTTACCCTGGGATCCGGCAGCCGGAGCTTCGGACCTGGCAGCGCCGACGCGTCCTTTGACCGGGCCGGATTCACCGTCGTGCTGGCCGAGGACGCCCCGGCCGACCTGGACGAGCAAATCCGTAACGCCCTGCCCGAGAGCCGGGGCGTAACGGCGCGGGTATTCGCCGACTCCGGCGGTCCGGGTCGCGGCGGCGGCGTCAGGCTCACCTTGACCGGCCCCAACTATGAAGACGTCCGCATGGCCACCGGCATTCTGGAGCAGGCGATCGAGCGCGACCCCGGCGTCCGCAACGCCAGCACCAACATCGTGGACGGAGCCGAGGAGTTCACTGTTGCCATCAACCCCAACGAGGCCGGACGCTACGGCCTGTCCACGGCCAACGTCGCCGGCCAAATCCGCACCTGGCTCCTGGGCAGCGAGGTGGCGGAGATCAACCTGGGCGAAGACACCATGGACGTGGTGGTGCGCGGCGCGCCCGAAGCCGTGGACGACCCCGGCGACATCCCGCTGCTGCCCATCTCCGGCAACGCCGGCGTGGTTCCCCTGGGCGCAATGTCCGACACCGGCTACACCGTTGGCCCCAGCGTGGTTACGCACTACGACGGCTATCGGTCGGCCACCGTGTCCGGCAGCCTGGCCGGACGGGACGCCGGCGCCATCGGCGAGCGCATCGACGACATCATCGCCAACACGACGCTGCCGGCCGGCATCAGCGTGCGATCCGGCGGCACGTTCAGCGACATTCGCGAGGAGTTCAACAACGTCTATGTGGCCATGGCCATCGGCGTTTCCCTGGTCTATCTGGTCATGGTGGCGACCCTGGGCTCGCTGAAGATTCCGTTCATCATCGTGCTGAGTATGCCCCTGGCGGTGGTGGGAGCGTTGGTAGCCCTGGTAATTACCGACCGTTCGCTGAGCCTGCCGGCGTTGATGGGATTCCTGCTGCTGGTGGGCATCGTGGTCACCAACGCCATCGTGCTGCTGACCTTTGTGCAGCAGCTGCGACAACGGGGGGCGCCTCCGCTGGAAGCGGTGATGACCGCCGGGCGCACCCGCCTGCGTCCCATCCTGATGACGGCCTTCACCACCATCCTGGCGCTGATTCCGCTGTCGCTGAGCGACTCGGCCGGCCTGGTGGGCGCAGAGCTGGCCACGGTGGTAATCGGCGGCCTTTTGAGTTCGACCTTTCTGACGCTGATTGCGGTTCCGGTGGTGTACATGCTCCTGGAGGAGTCCCTGCCCAACCTCTACTTCCGGGTGCACGGACTGGTTGCCGGACGCAGCCGCTAGTTTGATGTTACAATGCCCGTCGGCAATTTTGCCGCTATCAACTTTTGCCGCTACCGGAGGAACTATCCGTGCCTACCTACGTTGACCCTGCCGCCTGCAACGCCTGCGCCGGCCTCCACGGCGGCCCCCAGTGCGTTTACATTTGCCCCAACGACCTGATGGTTCTGGACGACATTGTCAACAAGGGCAGCAACCAGGAGCCCGATATGTGCTCCGAGTGCTACGCCTGCGTCAAGCTCTGCCCGGAGAACGCCATTCACGTCCGGGGCTATGCCGACTTCGTGCCGTTGGGCGCCGAAGTACAGCCTCACTACGAGGGCCAGGACATCGTGTGGAACGTTACCTTCCGCGACGGACGCACCGAACACTTCCGGTTCGCGTCGCGCTCAACGCCCTGGGGCAGCATCGACCCCTACGCCGGCATCAATCCCGCCGACCGCGACGCCATCCGCGCGCAAGCCCTCTTTGGCGAACCGGAATACCTCAAACTCCCCGAATCGGCCTAGAGGAACAACCGCCGCTAACGGATACCGCCGGCCGAACCGGCCAAACCCAGAGGAGTGCCACCAAGATGCCCGAACCTACTACCCGAATCGTTGAATCCGACGTGCTGATCATCGGCGGCGGAATGTCCGGCTGCGGCGCCGCCATCGAAGCCCGCTACTGGGGCGGCGACGACCTGCGCATCGTAATGGTGGACAAGGCCGCCACCGACCGCAGCGGCGCCGTGGGCGAGGGGCTGTCCGCCATCAACATGTACATGGGGATGCGGCACGGCTGGAACCAGCCCGAGGACTACGTGGAGTACGTGCGCAACGACATGATGGGCGTCTCCCGGGAAGACCTGGTGTATGACGTGGCGCGCCACGTGGACAGCAGCGTGCACATGTTTGAGGAATGGGGCCTGCCCTTCTGGTACGACGACGAGGGCCTGTACGTCCGCGAAGGACGCTGGCAGGTGATGATTCACGGGGAAGCCTACAAGCCCATCGTGTCCGAAGCCACCAAGAAGGCCCTGGGGCCGGACAATCACTACGAGCGGGTGTTCATCTCCCACCTGTTCACCGACGCCGACGACCCGGGCCGCATCGCCGGGGCCGTGGGGTTCAGCGTGCGTGAGGACGTGGTGTACATCTTCAAGGCCCGCTCCGTCGTCAGCGCGGCCGGCGGGGCCACCGCCATCTTCCGGCCCCGCAGCGTGGGCGAAGGCATGGGCCGCACCTGGTACTCCATCTTCGACACCGGCTCCGTCTATGGCCTCATCATCCCGGTGGGCGGTGAGATGACCCAGATGGAACACCGCTTCGTACCCAGCCGTTTCAAGGACTCCTACGGGCCGGTGGGCGCGTGGTCCCAGCTGTTCCGCGCCGACCTCACCAACGCCGCCGGCGAAAACTACTTCATCAACCGGCTGCCCGAACTGAAAAAGTACGATCCCTACGGTTCCGCCTTCCCAACGCCTACGCCCCTGCGCAACCATCTGCTCTGGACGGAAATCCAGGCCGGCAACGGCCCCATCATGCTGAAGACCCCCGAGGCCATCGACGCCCTGGCCGCCGGCGACGAGGATCGCAAGCGCGACATCATCGCCGAAGCCTGGGAAGACTTCCTGGATATGACCATTTCCCAGGCCATCCTCTGGGCCGCCCATAACATCGCGCCGGAGGAACGACCCTCCGAGGTCGTGCTGGCCGAACCGTACATCATGGGCAGCCACAGCGGCGAGGCCGGCGCGTGGGTCAGCGGGCCTGAGGACGTGGCCCCGGACGGTTACCACTGGGGTTACAGCAAGATGACGACGGTGAACGGCCTGTTCGCCGCCGGCGACGGCGTGGGCGCGTGCCCCCACAAGTTCTCCTCCGGCTCATTTACCGAGGGCCGGCTGGCCGGCAAGTCCGCCGTGGCCTACGCCCTGGACAACACCACGCCGCCCAAGGTGGACGACCGGAAGATTGACGAACTGAAGCGACAGGCCTGGGCGCCCATGGTCACCTTCGAGGAAAACCAGTACGCCTCCACCAATCCGGAGGTGAACCCCAACTACCTGCTGCCGCGTCAGGGCCTGTTCCGCCTCCAGAAGCTGATGGACGAGTACGTCGCCGGCGTGTCGGCCGGGTTCACCACCAACGAGTCCACCATGCTGCGCGGGCTGGAACTGATGGGGATGCTCCGGGAGGACCTGGAAAAACTGGCCGCGCGCAACCGCCACGAGCTGCTGCGCTGCCACGAGTTGATTCACCGCGCCTGGGTTGCCGAAGCTCACCTGCGCCATATGCTCCACCGCAAGGAAACCCGCTGGCCCGGCTTCTACTACCGCAGCGACTACCCCGAAATGGACGAACCCAACTGGCGCGTTTTCGTCAACTCCCGCTACAACCCCGAAAAGGGCGACTGGGACGTGTTCACCCGCCCCTGCCCGCAGGTGTTCTAGGCACGGAGGACATCATGGCTACTGCGTCCGAAATGCCCGATCCGGTGGAGATGCTTCGCAAAACTACCCTTCGGGTGAGGGAAGTGGTAACCAACGTAAAGCAATCCCAGGCCCAGGATCCTACGCCCTGTGCCCAGTGGGACGTGCGCGGCCTGCTGAACCACCTGATTGGCGGCCTGGAATTCACCGCCGGCTGCATTGCCGGCAGTCCGCCCGACATTCGGCCCTCCGAGGCCGACAGCAGCTACATCGACGAGCCGGACGTCGCCGTGCTGGTTGAGGCGTATCACACCCTGCTTGACCGGGTGTTGCGGTTCGGCAGCGAACCGGGCGCGCTGGACGGGGTCGTCGCGACTCCCAACTTTGGCGATATGCCCGTTGGCCAAATCTTCGTTGGCACCACCATGGACCAGTTCATCCACGGTTGGGACCTGGCGAAAGCGACGGGTCAAGATACAGCCCTGGACGCCGACCTGGTGGAATTCGCCTACGGGATGCTGACCTCCGGCGGCTTCGCCGATATGGGCCGGCAGGCCGGTTTCATCGGCCCGGAGATTACCGTGCCCGATGGCTCCAGTGCGCAGGACAAGCTGATTGCCTACATGGGTCGCCAACCATAGGGCAGGCGTGCCGTGGCCTACGAGGTCGCAGCGCTGGCCGTAGTAGCCGCCTCCTCCCTCCAGTCGGGGCCGTTCACCCGGTCAAACAGTTCCACCATGGAATTGGAAGGCTGGGAAGTTAGCAGGGTAACCGCCACGGCAAAAATCGTAGCGCCGGCGAAGCCGGGAGTCGCCGGATTCATCTGCCAGATGCCGACTTCGCTCATCAGGGCGATGGTGGCTTCCAAACCCAGCAGTTCCGCCAGGGTCGCCGCGCCTTCATACCCCAGTCCCATCAGCCACCACCAGGTGGATATGACCATACCCGACACCACCGCAGCCAGGGCTCCCCACCTGTTGAACCTGCGCCAGTAGAGCGCCAGCACCAGCACCGGCCCGAAGGACGCGCCCATGCCGCCCCAGGCCAGGGAAACGAGCGCGAATACCGACTCCGGCGACACGATGGAAATCACGGCGGCGGCAATGCCCACCAGCAGCAGCATTCCCCGTCCCAGCCAAACCCGGGAGCGGGTCTGCACGGAATAGGCAACGCGCCGCATGAAGGGCAGGTCGTCGGTGGCAATGGCCGAGGCCAGCAGCAACTGTGAGTCGGCGGTGCTCATCACGGCGGCAATAACGGCGGTCAGCAGCAGGCCGGCAATCACGGGATGGAAGAAGGTTTCCGCCACCACCAGGTACAGCTTCTCCGCGTCGGGCAGCATGACGCCCCGGTCCAGCAGCGCCGGCGCGGCCACCAGGCCCATCAGCAGCCCGAACCCGAAAATCAGGACCGCCCAAACCACGCCAACGTTTCGGCTGCGCTTCAGATTTGCCTCCCGGTCCACGGCCATGAATCGGGCCAGGATCCGATGCGCGCCCAGGGCGCCCAGGCCCCAACCCAGCGTGGACAGGAAAAACAGCACGCCCAAACCCTGATTGCTCTGGTCGGTCAGCGGATTCCAGAAGCCGGCGGCAAACTCCAACCCCTCGCCTTGGAAGGGATTGTTCACCGTGGCCAGCAGCGTTACCGGTATGATGATGAACCCCGCCAGCATGATCATGGCCTGGAAAACGTCCGTGCGCGAAACGGCCAGAAATCCGCCGATGAAGGTGTAGGACACCACCGCTGCCAGTGATATGAGCACACCGATGTTGTGCCCCGGGCCGGTTTGGTCCAGACCGAAAACCACTTCCAGCAGCTTGGCCCCCGCAATCAGGCCGGAACAGACGTACAGCGTGATGAAATAAAGGGCGATGACCGCCGCTATGCTTCTAAGTATTCCGCTGTCATCCTCAAATCGCTTCTCCAGAAACTCCGGCAACGTCAGAGAGTTATCGGTGGCGATGGTGTAACGACGCAAACGACGGGCCATTACCGTCCATGACAGCCAGATTCCGGCGATTATGGATGCTATTGTCCACAGGTGCATCATTCCGGCGGCGAAGGCCAGCGCCGGAAGCACCAGCATGGTCCAGCCGCTGGACGAAGAGGAAGCAGCGCTCAGCGCGGAGGTTATGTATCCCACCCGGCGCCCCGCCAGCACGTAGTCTGACATATCGCTCATGTTCCGCGCCCGCAATGCGGCGATGCCGATCAAGACGGCGAAATAGGCTATGAAAACCGCCAGTATCCAATAGGTATAAGCCACGGAAATTGACCCTCTCACGTCCAGTATGTATGTCTGGCGCAAATCTTCTCTCAAGTTCAGGCACAGTATTTTGCTAGTCTCCAAACTGTATGTCAAACAACATCCCTATGGCGCGGGCGGGGCCGTTGGCGTTATTATTGGGCCATGACCACCGCAGCCCAAGTCTATTACCGCAAGTGGCGGCCCGGCACCTTCAGCGATCTGGCCGGCCAGGACCACGTCGGCAACACCCTGCGCCAGGCCGTGATGCAGGACCGCGTCAGCCACAGCTACCTGTTCTGCGGCACCCGGGCAGCGGCAAGACCACCACCGCCCGCGTCCTGGCCAAGGCGGTCAACTGCCTCGACCCGCAGCAGGGCGACCCCTGCGACCGGTGCGCCATCTGCGTCTCCATCAACGAGGGCCGCAACCTGGACATCATCGAGCTGGACGCGGCCAGCAACCGGGGCGTGGAAGAGATTCGCGAAATCCGCGACAAGGTTCACTTCCAGCCGGCCCAGAACCGGCGCAAGGTCTATATCATCGACGAAGCCCACATGCTCACCCGCGAGGCTTCCAACGCCTTCCTCAAGACCCTGGAAGAGCCTCCCGGTCACGTCATATTCATCCTCTGCACCACCGAAGCCGACCGCATCCTGCCCACCATACTCTCCCGCTGCCAGCGCTACGACTTCCGACGCCTGCCCGGCCAGACCATCTACGACCGCCTGGCCTACGTCACCGACCAGGAAGCCATCGCCATCCACCACGACGCCCTGCGCATGATTGCCCGCAACGCCGGCGGCTCCATGCGCGACGCCCTGAACATCCTGGAACAGCTGGCCGTATCGTCCGACGGAGAAATCACCCTGCGGGACGTTGAGGAATCCCTGGGCCTGGTTCGCAGCGACGCCTACCTCGCCCTGGCGCAAAAACTGCTGGCCGGCGATACCGCCGGCGCGCTGGAAACCATCAACCGGGTGGTCTGGGAGGGCGGCGAACCGCGTCAACTGCATCGCCAGACCCTGGACCTGCTGCGTTCGATGCTGCTGCTGTCCTGGGACGCCGGCCAAACCCTCGACCTGACCGACGACACCCAGGCCGGTCTGAGCGCCATCATCCGGCAAACCGACTCGCAACACATCCTGCGCGCCGTTCGCATCTGGGGCGAGGCCGCCGCCGGCCTGCGCTACGACGCTCCCGCCGCGCTGCCGCTGGAAATTGCCGCCGCCGAAATCTGCCGGCCCGCGCCAGTTACCGATAGTGTCCCAGCCGAACCGAACGCAGCTCCACCTCCGCCGCCACCCGCGCCTGCGCCCGACCGGCAACCCGCCAGCGGCGGACGCCAGCCGGCTCAACGGAGACCGGCGCCACCGCCTCAGCCAACCGGAGGGCAACCCCGCCAGGGCAGCGCCGGACCGCCACCCCGTCAACCCGCTCCTGCCGAAATGCCGCCCGACAGCCGGCCGGCTCCCGCCCCCGCTCCGGCCGCGATTTCTCCCGACAGCATCCAGGGGCGTTGGCAACAGGCCGTTCGCCAGCTGGCTCAGTCCAAGGGCAGCAAGTACAACCTGGGAGCCTTGCTGCGGGATTGCCGCCCCAACAACGTCCATTTCGCCGAGGACGACGCCACCCTGATGCTGCCGTTCAGCAACGCCGCCAACCTGGACCGGATGCAAGAGGAACTGAACGACTCCCGGGTTCGTGATACTATTGAGCAGGCTATCGAAGATTCATTTGGCTCCCGACACCCCTTCCAGGTTACGCTGGCCGGCGCCAACGGAGACGGCGCGCCGCCGGCTCGCAATCCGGTACAGGACAGCCCCCTGGTTCGCACGGCCATGGGCCTGGGCGCGCGCATCCTGAACGAACAATAGGAGGCACCAAAACCGCTATGATGAACAAGCGCATGATGCGACAGGCCCAGCAGCTGCAAAACCGGCTGGCCAAAGCCCAGGAAGAACTGGAATCCATGTCGGTGGAAGGCTCTGCCGGCGGGGGCGTGGTCCGCGTTACCATGACCGGCAAGCAGGAAATCACCGACGTGGTCATTGAACCCGAGGCTGCCGAAGACATTGACCTGCTGCAGGACCTGGTGGCCGCCGCGGTGAACGACGCCTTCGCGCGCACCCAGCAGCTCGCCGCGGAAAAGATGGGCGCCGTCACCGGCGGCATGAACATACCCGGTCTGATCTAGCGGGACTGATCTGACGCGTATGACCACCGACCCTTCGCCGGGCACCACTCGCTCGCTCAGCCAGCTCATCGAGGAGCTGCACCGGCTGCCGGGAATCGGCCCCAAGAGCGCCCAGCGCATCGCCTACTACATCGCCCACGCGCCGGCGGAAGCGGCGCGGGACCTGGCTGATGCCATCATCGCCGTCAAGGACAGCATCCTGTTCTGCGAGGAGTGTCGCAACCTCACCGACGCTTCCCCCTGCGCCCTCTGCGCCAACCCTCAGCGCAACCACGACCAGATTTGCGTCGTTGAGGAGTCTCGCGACCTGGTGGCCCTGGAACGAACCCGGGTCTATCGCGGCCTCTATCACGTTCTGCACGGCGCATTGTCGCCCCTAAACGGCATCGGCCCCGAGGACATCCACCTGCCCCAGCTGTTCAGTCGCCTGGAGAGCCGGACCCATCCCTTGCAGGAACTCATCGTCGCCACCAACCCCACCCTGGAGGGCGACGCCACCGCGGATTTCATTTATCGCCGACTGGCCGACCGCGGTATCCCCATCACCCGCCTGGCCCTGGGCCTACCCGTGGGCGGCTCGCTGGAATTCGCCGACGACACCACTCTCAGCCGCGCCCTGGCCGGGCGCAACCCGCTGGAGTAATTCACCTCGCTCATCCTGAGCTGGTCGAAGGACGCCATCATTAACATAAACCGGCATTCCGGACTCTGCCCAATCCACCGCGTTTGCTGGTATCATTGACCTGTGCCAACGGCTTTCCTATCTTGCATCGCCGTGGGCATTCGTAATCAGACCGTATAGCGCGCCGGAGACCGACCCCCTCGGCGTCCCGGCGCTTGGAGGGTCGCAATGCCAAGCAAGGGCAAACGGGTAGCGTCGCGCCAGGGCAACCTCCGACGCCGCCGCAACAGCGCCAACCGCAGCAACGCGGCGGCCGGCTCCCAGCCAGCGGCCGTTGCCAGTTCCCCATCGACTTTGACGGCAGACGACTCCGGCCCCGCGACTGCCACGGCTCCCGCCATGGCCACCGCCACCGCAGCGCCGGCGGCCGCCGGCGTCTCCCAGGCCGTCGGACGGCCCCAGGCACAGCCCCGCGGCCGTCGCTTCGACCGGCCGGCCGCCTACAACCACGTCGGCCCCGAGCTGGTGCGCATCAGCATCTTCGCCGGCGTGCTGCTGGTGGCTCTGATCGCCATCTCTTTCGTCATCTAACCCCCTCCCCTCCTGCGGGAGAGGGCCGGAGCCAGCCCCGCGCCTGACGTGGGGGTGAGGGTATCGGCATCCCATGGTTCGGCAAGAATTCAACCACCGCCTCCTGGTAACGCCGGAGCGTCCGGGCGTTTATCTGATGAAGAACGCCAAGGGCGCGGTCATCTACGTTGGCAAGGCCGCGGTGCTGCGCAACCGTCTGCGTTCCTACTTCGGCTCGCCCGCCGGCCTGGAGCGCAAGACCCGCCGCATGGTCAGCGAACTGGCAGACTTCGAGTACATCGTAACGGACACCGAAGCCGAAGCCCTCATCCTCGAAAACACGCTCATCAAGCGGCACCGGCCCTACTTCAACGTCCGGCTCAAGGATGACAAGACCTACCCCTACCTGAAGGTTGACCTGGCCGAGGAGTTTCCGCGGGTGTACATCACCCGGGGCGTCCACACCGACGGCGCCCGCTACTTCGGCCCCTTCGCCAGCGCCGGCAGCGTCCGGCAGTCCATGGACCTGGTGAAGAAGCTGTTTCCGTACCGCTCGTGCACCAAGAAGATCACCGGAACCGACCCCCGTCCCTGCCTGGAATACTACATCCACCGCTGCGTCGGCCCCTGCGCCGGCCTGGCCACCAGCGACGAGTACGACGAGGTTATCAAGCAGGTCATCCTCTTCCTGGAAGGCAACACCGAAACCGTTACCGGCCAGCTGCGGGAGAAGATGGACCGGGCGTCGGAGGACCTGGAGTTCGAGCGCGCCGCCGTCCTCCGCGACCAGATGGCCGCCATCCAGAAGTTTGAGGAAGAACGTACCGTCAAGGTGGACTCCGGGCGCAAGCTGGATTTGGACGCCATCGCCGTGTCCGTGGCCGACCCCGATTCCCGCATTCGGGAAGCCTGGGTGGAGATATTCTTCATCCGCCGGGGCAAGCTGATTGGCCGGGACCACTTCTTCATGGAAGGGCCGGAGGACGACGAGCCCGGCGCCATCATCGCCCAGTTCGTCCAGCAGTTCTACGCCACCGCCCTGGAAATCCCGCCCACCATCCTCGTGCAGCACGACCCGCCCGACGAGGACGGCCAGCTGCTGCAGGACTTTCTGCGCAGCCGTCGGGGCGGCGCCGTCCGCCTCTACCGACCGCAGCGCGGCGAAAACCGCCAGCTCTTGCAGGTGGTCGCCGCCAACGCCGCGGAGGGCCTGGCCCAACACCGGGTCAAGTGGCTCAACCGCTCCGACATCATCCAGAGCGCTTTGACCGAACTGGAAGAGGAGCTCAGCCTGCCCGCCGCTCCCATGCGCATGGAGTGCTACGACATCTCCCACATCCAGGGCAGCAACCTGGTTGGCAGCATGGTCGTCTTTGACGACGGCAAGCCCTTCACCCGCGACTACCGACGCTTCAAGATCAAGGCAGTGGACGGCGTTGACGATTACGCCAGCATGAAGGAAATGCTCACCCGCCGCTTCAAGCGACTGAGCCAGGCCATCAGCAACCCCGACCCGGACGGCAAGGTGGATACCTGGGGCGTGATGCCCGACCTGGTCATCATCGACGGCGGCAAGGGGCACCTGTCCGCCGCCCGGGAGGTGATGCTGCACCTGGGCCTGGAGCAGATTCCGCTGTGCTCGCTGGCCAAGGAGAACGAAGAAATCTTCGTGCCGCACACGCCCGAACCCATCGTCCTGCCCCGCGATTCCCAGGCCCTCTACCTGATGCAGCGCATCCGCGACGAGGCCCACCGCTTTGCCATCAGCTTCCACCGCAACCTGCGTTCCAAGAGCAGCCTGAAGTCGCCCATCGACATGGTTACCGGCATCGGGCCCAAGCGCAAGCGGATGCTGCTGCGACGCTTCGGCTCCCTGCAGGGCATCAAGGAAGCCACCATTGAGGACATTGCCGCCGTCCCCGGCCTGACCCGCTCCCTGGCGGTGAGGCTCAAGCAGACGATCTAAACCGACCGTCGTTCTGCCTTGCACAACCCCCGGCGGTACATTACCATTGTGCCGATGATAAAGCTCAACATTACGTTGCCCTCCGGCGCGCAGGTGTCCATCGAAGCCGACGATAAGGACTTCGTTCGCGAGGTGCTGTATTCGGCAATGCCCCACCTGAACGGCGCGGTCAGTTCGACGGCCCGTACCGCCGCCGGCGGCCCCGCCGAGCCAGCCACCCTCTCCAACGGCGCGCATTCCATCAGCCACGACTCCGCCGGGACTGACACGGCCCAGCCCGGCAACGGCCATCATCCGCCCATCGAGGAAACCGCCGGCGACCCGGCCAGCGTGCCCCAGCCGGCGGCCGTCGCCGCGGCTAGCCCGCCACCGGCGCCGGCTCACCGGCCCGCCGACCCGGATGCGACTATTGCCACTCCCGCCCAACCCGCCGCGGCTGCCGTCGCTCAAACCGCGCCCACTGCCGCGCCGTCCCCGGTTGTCGCTCCGTCCACCCCGGACGAGCACGAATACATCGCCTTCTGCCAGCGGGTGAATCCCCTGGGCGATATGCGGCGGGTGGTAGTCGCCGCCGAAGCCGCCGACCGGCACCTGGCCGTCAAGAGCGTTGACCCCGACGAGCTGTCCCGCCTGTTCACCCTGGCCGGCTGGCCGATACCTCACAGCTTCGTCCAGACCTTGCGCAACGCGGCCCGCTCCAAATTCCGCTGGATGGAGCGCATTCCCGGTCAGCTGGGACACTACCGCGTTACCAACGCCGGCCGCAAAATCGTGCTGGGCGAAAACGCCGTCAGCAGCGCCGGCACATCCGATTCCGAAGACTGAAGGAGACCTCCCAATGAAGATGTATATCTGCGGCCAGTGGGTTGACCGCGATGCCAAGATGCCCGTCATCAATCCCTTTGACCAGAACCCCTTCGACACCGTGCCCCGGGGCACTGCCGAAGACGTGGAGGCGGCCATCGCCAGCGCCAAACGGGGCGCCGCCGTGATGGCCAAGCTGCCGGCCCATCGCCGCTATACCATCCTCAAGCGCACCGCCGAGCTGATGGAAGAGCGCGCCGACGACCTGGCCGAGACCATCACCCGCGAAGAGGGCAAGGTCATCGCCGAGGGCCGCGGCGAAGTGCAGCGCGCCATCCAGACCTTCACCCTGTCCGCAGAAGAGGCCAAGCGGCTGCACGGCGAAACCGTGCCGCTAGACGCGGCCCCCGGCGTGGTCAGCCAGTTCGGGTTCACCATCCGCGTGCCGGTGGGTATCGTGGCCGCCATCGCGCCCTTCAACTTCCCGCTGAACCTGGTCTGCCACAAGGTCGGCCCGGCCCTGGCCGCCGGCAACGCCGTCATCCTCAAACCGGCCGGCGACACTCCGCTGTCCGCCCTCAAGCTCACCGACCTGCTGCTGGAAGCCGGTCTGCCCGAAGAGGCCATCCAGACCATCACCGGCTCCGGTGCTGAAATCGGCGACGCCATCACCGGCTCGCCCGACGTGCGCAAGATTACCTTCACCGGCAGCATGGAAGTGGGCGACCAGATTTGCCGCAACGCCGGCATCAAGAAGGTCACCATGGAGCTGGGCTCCAACAGCCCGCTCATCATCATGTCCGACGCCGACATCGAGAAAGTTGCCGCCGCCACCGTGTCCAGCGGCTTCGCCAACGCCGGCCAGGTCTGCATCTCCACCCAGCGGGTCTTTGCCGCCCGCGCCATCTACGCCGACCTGCTGGACGCGCTGGTGAAGCCCACCCAGGAGTTCACCGCCGGCAACCCCTTCGACGAAGACGTCAAGATGGGGCCGATGATTCGCCAGACCGACGCCGAGCGCGTGGAGAGCTGGATTGCCGAGGCCGTGGGCCAGGGTGCCCGCGTCATCGCCGGCGGCGGGCGGGAAGGCACGCTGCACTCCGCCACCGTGGTCGCCGACGCTCGCCCGGAGATGCTGATTTCCCGCGAAGAGCTCTTCGGCCCCGCCGTCGCCGTCAGCGCCTTTGACGACATTGACGACGCCATCGCCAAGGCCAACGATACCCGCTTTGGCCTATCCGCCGGCATCTTCACCCAGAACGTGGACTGGGCCATGAAATTCGCCCAGGAGGTCCACTCCGGCAACCTGCACATCAATTCCTCGCCCCAGTGGCGCGCCGACGTGATGCCCTACGGCGGCCTCAAGGACAGCGGCATGGGCAAGGAAGGCCCGGCCTACGCCATCGACGAGATGACCGAGCTGAAGATGGTCGTCTTCCACCTGGGCGGCTAGGGCTACCACGGAGCTGCAACATGACCAGCCGACCGCACGGCATCGACGGATGGGGCTATCCCAACCAGGAATACGCGCCCGAACCCCACGTTATGGACAAGGCGCCACGCTGCGCCCTGGTGGTAACGCCTCATCCCGACGATGCCGAGGGCGGCTGCGGCGCCACCATGGCCAAGTGGATCACGGAATCGGGCACCAAGGTGGTGATCCTGATGTGCACCAACGGCAACAAGGGCACGGGCGACCGCGCCTTCACGCCCGAGGGGCTGGCGGCCACCCGAGAGATAGAGCAGCAGAACGCCGCCCGGGTCCTGGGGGTTTCCGAGGTGGTGTTTCTGCGCTATGGCGACGGTGAGCTGGAGGACACTCACAAATACCGGGGCGAGGTGGTGCGCCAGATCCGGCGGCACAAGCCCGAGGTGATTTTCGGCATCGACCCCTACCGGGTAACGTCGCACACGCATCGGGACCACCGCCACAGCGGGCAGGCCGCGCTGGACGCGGCATACTCCTACGCCTGGAGCTGGCTGGATTTCCCCGAGCAGATTGCCGCCGAGGGACTGCAGCCGCACCAGGTGGGGGAGGCGTTGCTCTGGGGTTCCGAGCGCCCCGATACCTTTATATCGATCAACGAGCAACACATTCTGATGAAGGCCGCCGCCCTCAGCCAGCACGCGTCGCAGATCAGCGCGCGCACCGCATCCCAGCGCCTGGAGCGAATGACCGAGGGCTCCCGGCTGCAGGGCGAACGCTGCGGCGTACCCTACGCCGAGGGTTTCCGCCGCATCCAGTTCAACCTGGGCTCCGACGAATGGTGGCTGCTGAACCGCTAGTCCGGCCGGCGTCCCCTACAGTTCCTGCAAGTCCCGCACAATCCGCCGCAGCTGGGCTTGCTCCGCGTCGCTGGGCGCATCGAAGGAGAAGTGCATTTCGTCCACCAGGCCGCCGTACTTCTCCGCGAATTTCCCGGCTATTTCGTCGTACTCGCCGATGGTGGCGAAAGCGTGGAGCATCTCGTCAGGCACCAGGGCAGGCATCTCGTCCCACTTGCCCTCGCGCGACAGGCGGTGCAGCTCTTTGCCGATGTCCTCAAAGCCGTGGCATTCCAGCACCGGGAAATAGGTGCGGGTGGACGAGTAGAAAGAGATGCGTCGCCGCGTCGCCTCGACCTGCTGCCGGATGGCCTCCCGGTTCGGGCCGGTAACGATAAAACCGCCGCCCACGATGGTTACGTCCTCCGGGTCGCGTCCGGCCCGCCGCGCGCCTGCGGCCACGTTGGGCTTGACCATCTGCTGGATGTACTCCGGTGAGGTGAGGCTGTGCAGCATCAGTCCGTCGCCGACCTCGCCGGCCACCAGGCAGTTGTAGCCGTTCACGGCGGCGGTGAACACCTCGGGCGGGTTGTACTCGCTGGGGCCGGGACTGAAGAACGGTGTCATCAGCGAGAACTGGTAAAAGTCGCCGTCGTATTCCAGGTTGCTGCCGGTGTCCCAGCAGTTCCAGATCGCCCGCAGGGACTGCACGTACTCGCGCAGCCGCGAACCTGCGGAGCCGGTCCAGCGCGTAGAAAACCGCCGTTCGATGTGTCCCTTCACCTGCGTGCCCAAACCCAACCGGAACCGTCCGTTGCTGCCGTCCTGCAGGTCACGGGCGGTATAGGCCACCACCATCGGCGAGCGCGGGAAGGCGATAGCCACGTGGGTCTCCAGCGTAACCCGGCTGGTGGACGTGGCCGCCACCGCCAGCGGCAAGAACGAATCGTGCGCCGTTTCGTTGGTGGACACTCCGTCGTAGCCCATGCTCTCCGCCCAGGCCGCCTCGGCAGCCACAGCGTTCAGGTCGCGGGATTTCAGGGAATAAACAACTCGCATTTGGTAGTGGCTCCTTTGCCCTTACGCACCCGCCCGCTCCCCGTACAGCTGGTCCGTCTTGGCGGCCATGATGAAGTCGTTGCGGTGCAGGTTGCGGATTTTATGCGTCCACCAGGTTACGCTGACCCGGCCCCACTCGGTGGTCAGACGGGGATGGTGGCCCTCCGACTCCGCCAGCTCGCCCAGCGCGTTGGTGAACTCCAGCGCGTCCACGAAGTTGGCAAACTTGAACTGCCGGTCCAACTTGGGAATGCCCGACTCGTCAACCAGCGCCCAATCGTTCACCGCCGGATGCAACTCAGCGACTTCCGCCTCGGTAACGTGGGGCGAATCGCGCCGGCAGGCCGTGCACCTTTCACTGTACAGCTCAGCCATCTCAAACCTCCTGCAAAACCTGGCGCAATTCTAGCATAGTTGAGCGTCAGCCCCGGCTGGGGTATAGTTTTCGCCGACTCTACCCCACCAATCAACCGGAGGGCTGCGATGATTTACGGCGCGATTACCAACTCTTGGCGCAACCAGCTGGACGACGCCGACCTGGGCGACCTGATTGCCGAGGCCCAGGCCCGGGGTTCACTCCACATCGAGCTACGGCAAACCTGCCTGGGCGACGCCGAATCCGGTGAGGGCGACGGCTGGCGTCCCAACCTGGAAACCCTGGCCAGCGTCGTGGTCCGCTTCCCCGACCTCACTTTCGACCTCGCCGTGGGCCTGCCCTGCATCACCACCGACATCGACGCCCACGGCGGACTGTACCAATCCCAGTTGGAGGCCGCTCGCCTGGTTGGCCGGGGCCAACCGCACCTGCGCACCGTTGACCCCGGCGCCTCCGATACCCCCTGGGAAACGCCGGCCGACGTTGCCGACGCCGCGGCCCGCATCGCGCCCCTGGTGCGTGAGGCGGCCCGGCAGGGCGTCATTTTCTCCATGGAGAACTCCGGACAGCCCCTCCGTTCCATGGCCCTGCTGGTGCAGGAAGTTCGCGCTCAGCTGACCGACGAGGAAGGGCAGTATCTCGGATTGTGTCCCGACCCGACCAACCAGCTGCGTCGCCATCCCGACAGCTATCCCCTGGACGAGCTGGCCAGCCTGCCCGCCGACTACATCAAGATTGTCCACTTCAAGCAGGCCCGCGACGGCGTCGCCATCGGCAGCGTTGACGACGGCGACCTGGACTGCCGCGCCATGCTGCGCATCCTCCACGGCAAAGCCTACGACGGCCCCGCCATCATGGAGATTCCCCCGGCCGACGACGTGTTCGACAACCTGGCCGCCAGCTTCGCATACCTCGACGCCTGACCCCCAATGACCAACCACAGCGACTACACGGTCTCTATCCACTACGACCGTCGGCTCTATCGGCAGGACATCGCCGGTTCCAGGGCCCACGCCGCCATGCTGGCCCGGCAGGGGATTATCACCCAGGACGACGCCGATAGCATCATCGCCGGCCTGGGCCAGGTGCAGGACGAAATCGAGGGGGGCGAATTCCCCTGGGACCCGGCCCTGGAAGACCTGCACATGAACATCGAGCGCCGGCTCACCGACCTCATCGGTCCCGCCGCCGGCCGTCTGCACACGGGGCGCTCCCGCAACGACCAGGTTGCCCTGGATATGCGCCTGTACACTCGCGAGGCCATTGCCGACACCATCGACGCCCTGCGCGGCGTGCAGCGTGCCTTGGTCGGCCAGGCCGAGAAGTACGCCGGCGTCGTGATGCCAGGCTACACCCACCTGCAGCGCGCCCAGCCCGTGCTGTTTGCCCACCACATGCTGGCCTACTTCGAGATGTTCCAGCGGGACATTGGCCGCTTCACCGACTGCGCCGCTCGCATGGACGTGCTGCCCCTGGGCAGCGGCGCGCTGGCCGGCGTTCCCTACCCCACCGACCGCCAGGCCGTGGCCGAAGCGTTGGGATTCAGCGCAATCAGCCCCAACAGCATGGACGCCGTGGCCGACCGGGATTTTATCGTGGAATACCAGTCGGCGGCGTCCATTGCGATGCTGCACCTGTCGCGGCTGTCCGAGGAAATCGTCATCTGGTCCAGCCGCGAGTTCGACTTCGTGCGCCTGGCCGACGAGTTCACCACCGGCAGCAGCATCATGCCCCAGAAGCGCAACCCCGACTTCGCCGAAATCGCCCGGGGCAAAACCGGCCGGGTCTATGGCAGCCTGATGGCCATCCTCACCGTGCTTAAGGGGCTGCCCCTCACCTACAACCGCGACTTGCAGGAAGACAAAGAAGGCTTTTTCGACACCGTGGACACCCTGCTGTCCACCCTGCGCGTCTTCGCCGATATGCTCCCCGGCATGGCTTTGAACACGGCGCGGGTGGAATCGCTGGCCGGCGAGAGCTATATGCTGGCTACCGATATGGCCGACTACCTGGTCGGCAAGGGCGTCCCCTTCCGGGAGGCTCACGGCGTGATGCGCCGGCTGTGCCAGCATTGCGAATCCGCCGGCCTGTCCCTCTCCGACTTGCCCATCTCCAAGTATCGCGAGTTTTCAACCCATTTCGCCGAGGACGTGTACGATATTACCGCCGCTGCGTCCGTAGCCGCCCGCGACAATCCCGGCGGCACTGCGCCCAACCGCGTGGCCGACGGCCTGGCCCGCGCCAGAAAGATTCTGCTAGAGGCCGGCAACCCATGACCAGCTCCGTAGCCCACGTCCAGATCGCCCCGTCCGTGCTGGCGGCTGACTTCGGCCGGCTGGCCCAACAGGTGCGGGACGTCGACGCCGCCGGCGCCGACCTGATTCACGTGGACGTGATGGATGGCCGTTTCGTGCCCAACATCTCCTTCGGCGAGGTCGTCGTTGACGCCATCCGCAGCGCCACCGACCTGCCCCTGAACCTGCACCTCATGGTGCACGAACCCGACCGCCTGCTGCCCGCCCTGGTCAAGAGCGCCGCCGACCAGGTGCTGGTCCACGCCGAAGCCTGCGCCCACCTGCACCGGACCATCGGCTACGTCAAGGAGCAGGGCTGCCAGGTTGGCGTCGCCATCAATCCGGCCACGCCCATCGCAGCGGTGGAGGAGGTGCTGCCCGACCTGGACATCGTGCTGGTGATGACGGTCAACCCCGGATTCGGCGGACAGTCTTTCATCCCGTCAGCGTTGGACAAGCTGCGGCGTCTGCACCGCAAAATTCAGGAAGAGGGCTACCCCGCCAGGCTGGAAGTGGACGGCGGGGTCAAGGCCGACGCTACGGCCCGGGATTCAGTCTCCGCCGGCGCGGAGATCCTGGTGGCCGGAACCGCCATCTTCAACCGGGAGCAGTCCGTAGCCGAGGCCATGGCCGCCCTGCGGGCCAGCGTGGACGGATTGACTCCGGGCAAAACGTAAGGGCAGGTATCGTACCTGCCCCTATCGTACCGGCTGCCTGGTTGCGTTGCTAGGCCGCGGCGGCGGCTCTGGCTCGCGCCTTGGGCCCCCGGGGCGGCTTGTACATCGTCCGCAGGCAGCGGGAGCAAATCTTGACCCGCGTGGGCTTGCCGTCGATGGCCAGGGTCTGCTTGTGGACGTTGGCCTTCCACCGGGTCTTGGTCCGGCGGTTGGAGTGGCTGACGTTGTTGCCGGTCATGCCGGATTTTCCGCATATTTGGCACTGCATGATTTCTAACCCATCCGTTGATTGTCTCGGCATTATAGCACAGTCCCTTGACTTGCCGTTGCCGCTGCCGTTAAATGGCGAGGGCAAGTTGGCCCTCACCCCAACCCTCTCCCGGAATGGGTGAGGGAGCATTATGAAAACGGACTCCGAGATTCACAGGAGGTTACGATATGGCTCTCGTGCGTTGCGTTACCGAGATGGGCATGGGCGTGGACGTCCACGGCCTGGACTACACCCTGGCGGCCAAGCGGGCCGTTTTCGACGCCATTCACCACAGCAGCCTGGGCTTTGCCCGCCTGGTGGGCGCTACCGCCGATGACATGACGGTCAACGTTACCATCGGCGCGCCGGAGCCCAGCAAGGTCAACGCCGATGAAGTAGCGGACTCGCTGCCCCATGGGCGCGCCAACGTTGACGTAGTGGTGGGTGGCCTGCAACTGCTGAACGAAGACGGCAGCGACGGCACGCTCATCGCCAACGCCATCATCACCGTCAGCGTCGAGGACGGCAAGTAGCCTCAGCCCCACCGCGCTGGGAGCTACTGTTGTAGGGCGTCAGGCGCCGAAGCGTTGCAGGCCGGGGCATTGCCTTCCTAGCCGCCCAATTTCGCCCGTACTTCGTCAACTTCGGCGTTGCCGAGGATGCGAAACACGTTGATGCTCCGGTCTTCGGCAGCAACACCCTTCAGGGCGTGGCGGCCGTTTTTCATCGTGACCAACTCCATGGAATCCTCGGCGATGTCGACCTTCCGCTTGAGCTTGACCGAGTAGGCTTGCAGGGGCCATTCCATAATTTTCACTCCTTTAGTGAGGTGGGTATCGCGCCGGCCGGAGAAAAGAAATTTTCCAAGCCACGCTGATGTTATGTTGCCGCCGGGAACAGGCTGCCCCAGCTATGCTACTGTTCTTATGCCAATCGTTGCCGATTCGTCAATAGGGATTGGCGTATTTTATGTAATTTTCGCTGCTTGTCAACCGATTGTTACACCCCGGTTGTTACACGAGCGTTGTTACACCGGGGGCCGACGGTCAATGAACCGCGCCGCCTGCTCATAGGCGTGGGCCACCCGCAGGGCCGTTGCTTCGTCAAAGGGCCGGCCAACTATCTGTAGGCCCATGGGCAGACCGTCGTCAGAGAGGCCCGAGGGAGTTGACACCGCCGGCAGCCCCGACACGTTGAACGGCCCGGTGAAACTGGGCTGGGTCAGCGTGGTTCCGCCGGCGTAGCCTTCGATTTTCGGCGCCGGCGCCGCGTAGGTGGGCGTTACCAGCACGTCGGCCTGATGCAGGGCGTCGGCCATTTCGTCCTTGATGACCCGACGCATCCGCAGGGCCTGGTTGTAGTCCGACGCCGACAGCAGCCCGCCCAGCAGGAAGCGGTTCCGCACCATGTCGCCGTAATCCTGCCGCCGGCTCTTCAGGTTAGCCTCGTGGAAGGAATACGCTTCGGACATCATGATGACCTGGTTGGCGGCCTGGGCGTAACGGATGTGGGGAATCTCCACGTCCCTGATTTCCGCGCCCAACTCCGACAGGGTTTCCAAAGACCGCTCGGCCGCCTCGATCACCTGAACGTCCACGCCGGGCGCCTCTTCATAGAAGTACTCCCGGGGCACGCCCACGGTGAGGCCGCGCACGCCGTCGCGCAGCGCCGCCAGGTAGTCGGGCACCGGCACGTCGGCCGTGGTGGGATCTTTGGGGTCGTGGCCGGCGATGGCCTGCAGCATGATGGCGGTATCCTCCACCGTCCAGGTCATCGGGCCGCAGTGGTCCTGGGACCAGGACAGCGGCACCACGCCGTAGTTGCTGACGCGCCCGAAAGTCGGCTTGATGCCCACGATGCCGCACATGGACGCCGGTCCGCGAATGCTGCCGCCGGTGTCCGACCCCAGCGCGCCCATGCACAGGCCGGCCGCCACCGCCGCGCCGGAGCCGCTGCTGCTGCCGCCGGGCATATGCTCGGTGTTCCAGGGATTGCGGGCCGGCGGGAACAGGCTGGTGAAGTCGGGGCCGCCCAGGGCGAACTCGTGCATTGCCAGCTTGCCCAGCAGCACCACGCCGGCCTCGTACAGCTTGGCCACGGTGGTGGCGTCCTCGTCGGGCACCCGGTCGGGGATAACCCGGGACATGGCCGTGGTCTTGATGCCGGCGGTGTCGTACAGGTCCTTCAGGGCGATGGGTACGCCGTGCAGCGGTCCCCGGTAGTTGCCGGCCCGAATTTCCGCCTCGGCCTGCCGCGCCTGGGACAGAGCCAGCTCCGGCGTCAGGGTTACGAAAGAATCCAGCCGGCCATCGATGGCTTCGATGCGGTCAAGGTAGGCGCGGGTCAGCTCCACCGGCGACAGTTCGCCGGAGGCGATGAGCGGCGCCGCCTCGCCAATGGTCAAGTAGTGCAGTTCGCCCGGTGCGGCCATTGCTCGCCTCCTTTAACGGTTCCAGTCGGCGGGGAAGGTCATGGCCTGGCCGCCCAGGGGCAGGTCGGCCTCGTGGAGCATATCCACGCGCTGTTTGAGAAACTGATAGAGCGGCAGCAGCTCTTCCAGCTCCCCGTCGTCCAGCGGCAGACCGGCGACGCGCACCAGGGCGCGCAGGTCGTCCATGCTTACGGTTGATTCACCGGCGTCGGCCATATTCATACCTCCTAAAACACCGCTATGGGATTGACCGGCGAGCCGGTGGTGTTCTGCATCCGCAGCGGGTTGATGCTGACCATGAAGGTCCAGCGGTTGCGCTCCCGGCAGGCTTCGGCAACGTCTTCCAGGTTGGCGTTGTCCAGAATCCACAGCCCCATGGCCACGATGGAAACCTGGTGTATGGGGTTGGTCAACTGGCCCGGATACTGGGGCGGGCCCACGTCGTTGCCGGTGTCGGAGCCCAGGACGGCGATGTCGCGTTCCCTGAACAGGGGCAGGCAGGCGGCCTGGCAAGCGGTGGAGCCGGCCTCCCGGGGCACCGGGCCCTCGACCTGGCGCCGGCGCAGCTGACCGGTTCGCACCAGCAGCACGTCGCCGGACTCGATGCGGAACCCGCAGCGTTCCTCGGCGGCCAGGATGTCCTCGGGCATCACGCCCTCGCCGCGTTCCACCCAGTCGATGCCGCGCACCAGGGGAACGTCCACCAGGACGCCGCGGGTGATGAAACCCTTGTGGGCCTGCTCGACGGAGCAGACGGTGGCGCCGAGGCTGGTGGAGACCATGTGGGCCGGCTTGCCGTTGTAGGTTTTGCCGTCCCAGAAGAAGTGGGCGAGACTGTCCACGTGGGTAACGGAAACGCCGTGGAAAATCATGCCGATGTAGTCCATGGCCACGGCGGAGGCGCGATTGGACACCTTGTCACCTGATGCCCAACCCTCGCCGCTTTCAATCATGTAATGCACGGGCGGAGCGGGCACATCCACGGCGGGGTCCCAGGTCAGTTCGCGGGACAGCGAAACGCAATGGCCCTCCTGAACGGTGGACAGGGCGGCTTTGGTCTTCTCCGGCGTGATGAGGTTGGGCGTGCCCAGTTCGTCGTCGTCGCCCCAGCGTCCCCAGTTGGAAAGGCTGTCGAACCAGCCCAGCACTTCCTGCTCCGATGGAATCCCGACCTGCGGCATAACGTGTCCCTCCGTTATTGTGTACGCTCTGACGAGCGAACGAGTCGACGGGGCCATCATACCCATGCCGGCAGGTTGGGACAAGGGTACCCGGTTCAGGGCATCAGCATCCAGACCGGGAGTTTGACCTCGGAGGCCCTGGGCTCTTTCGGCGGCAGGTCGAAGGCGAAGAAGTTGTCGTAGCGGTGGTCCCAGGCATAAGGCAGCAGCTTGCGCACCATGGTGATGGGGTTGGGGACTTCGCCCTTGCCGATGACCTGGTAGAGGTAGTTGTGGAAGTTGGCGAAGGCGAAGGAGCGGCAGCCGGCGTCGGTGAAGCGTTTGCCGACCTGGAAGGGGTCGGGGGGTTCTGCGGTGTTCCACTGGTTGGCGATGGGTTCGGCGACGCGGCGGGCCTGGATGATAGCAAGTTCGCGGTGGAACTTGCGCATGAGGGTGTCGATGCGGTTGCGGAGTTGGGAGATTTCCCGGTCAATGGCTGCGAAGGACATGGTGTGTTACCTCGTGATTGATGGTGTGAATCGGGACGTTGGGGATTTGGGGGATTCACCCTCACCCTGGCCCTCTCCCATCAAGAGAGAGGGGACGCTGGGCGGTATGGGGATCAGGCGGCTGACTTGAGGTCGTTGATGGCGTTTTGGAGTTCGTTGAGACCGGCGCGGAAGTCTTCGTGTTCGGCGGCGCGGAGGTTGAAGGAGAGGGCGTAGTTGGCGGCGCGGAGACGGATGGCCGGATTGGCGTCCTCCATGGCGTCGGCGAGGACGGATAGGGAGAGAGGGACAAGGTCGAGGAGTTTTTGCCGGGCGACGTTGGCGGTTTGACGGCGGAGTTCGGCCAGGCAGGCGCTGAAGGCCGGGTCGGCGAGCCAGCGGTAGAGGGTGGACTCGCCGACGTTCGCAGCGCGGGCGGCCCGGGCGACGGAGGGGAAGCCAGCGACGATGGGAAGGGCGGCCTGCTGGCGTGGTGAAAGGGCGGAAAGGTCGATTTCCCGCTCATTTCCTTTCATTTCCTCCAATCCAAGCAGGGCTGGCGGCGGGTCGGGGGGTTGAATGGGAACCGGGAGATGGGTTTTGGGAGCGATTTCAGTGGTTTTGGCGGGCCGGCGGGAGGACTTGGGGGAGCGGTTGGTACGGGTTTTGCGATGTTTGGACGCGGACATGGGATGACTCCGGGCCTGGGTGCGAGTTGGATTTGGACTGCCGGCTAATATAGTACATATGTACGACAGGCGGCGCAAGGGGGGAAGTGTCATCGGGCGTCTTGATTTTGAGGGATGACCGGCTCGGGCAGCGTGCTGCCATCACATGATTCCAAAGGGAACCTGGGGCGATTGGCTGTTGACAATTTTCGGGCTTTTCCGTAACCTGTTAAGCCGACTGACGAAAACCGGATGGCCTCGGCTGAGTCGGGGCTGTTTTAGGTTGCGGCAGGGCGCAATTCCCGCCATCGTCGCCGTTGAGAATCGCGCCCCGGTGGCGCAATTGGCAGCGCAGCCGATTTGTAATCGGCAGGTTAGGGGTTCGAGTCCCCTCTGGGGCTCTTTCAACGGGTCATCCATACAATAGCAACGGAGCAGCGAAGGTACGACGGACCATCAGGACACGGCAACCTGGAGGGGTGGGTGAGTGGTTAAAGCCACCAGACTGTAAATCTGGCGCCCTGACGGGCTTCGCAGGTTCGAATCCTGCCCCCTCCACCACAGGCCCAAGTAGCTCAGAGGTAGAGCACGTTCTTGGTAAGAACGGGGTCGGCGGTTCGATTCCGCCCTTGGGCTCCAGCCACCGAAACACCCACCGCGCACATTCCCCGCAGGCTGTACAGCGCAACGGCCGGCGGGCAGCAACCAACAAGGAGCAAGGAGTAACTCCCCACCATGGCTAAGCAAGTCTTCGACCGTACCAAGCCGCATGTGAACGTAGGCACCATTGGGCACGTTGACCACGGCAAGACCACCTTGACCGCCGCCATCACCAGCGTGCTGTCTCAGGAAAACAACGCCAACTTCCGCAGCTTCGACAGCATCGACAACGCGCCGGAAGAGCGGGCCCGCGGCATCACCATCGCCATCGCTCACGTGGAATACGAGACCGACAACCGGCACTACGCCCACGTTGACTGCCCCGGCCACGCCGACTACATCAAGAACATGATTACCGGCGCGGCCCAGATGGACGGCGCCGTCCTGGTGGTGTCCGCCCCCGACGGCCCCATGCCCCAGACCCGCGAGCACATCCTGCTGGCTCGCCAGGTGGAAGTTCCCTCCATCGTCGTCGCCCTGAACAAGGTCGATATGATGGACGACGAAGAGCTGCTGGAACTGGTGGAGATGGAAGTCCGCGAGCTGCTGGACACCTACGACTTCCCCGGCGACGACACCCCTATCGTCCGCGTCAGCGGCCTCAAGGCCCTGGAAGGCGACGCCGAGGCCATGGAAGGCGTCCGGGAACTGGTCAAGACCATGGACGACTACATTCCCCAGCCGTCCCGCGTCACCGACCAGCCCTTCCTGATGCCCATTGAAGACGTCTTCGGCATCAAGGGACGCGGCACCGTGGTTACCGGCCGGGTCGAGCGCGGCCAGCTCAACGTGGGCCAGGAAGTGGAAATCATCCGCTCCGGCGACGTGCGCCGCACCACGGCCACCGGCCTGGAGATGTTCCACAAGCTGCTGGACACCACCGAAGCCGGCGACGCCGTGGGCGTGCTGCTGCGCGGCGTGGACCGGGACGAAGTGGAACGGGGCCAGGTGCTGGTTGCCCCCGGTTCCATGAAGCCCTACCGCAAGGCCGAAGCCGAGGTGTACGTCCTCAGCCAGGCCGAAGGCGGCCGGCATACCCCCTTCTTCACCGGCTACAAGCCCCAGTTCTACATCCGCACCAGCGACATTACCGGTGAGATCGCCCTGCCCGACGGGGTGGAAATGGTTATGCCCGGCGACAACATCACCATGACCGTCAGCCTGATTACCCCCATCGCCGTGGAGGAAGGCCTGCGCTTCGCCATCCGCGAAGGCGGCCGAACCGTCGGCGCTGGCGTCTTCACCCGACTCCTGGAGTGATACCATGGCCCGCAAGTCAACCGACGCCCGGCAGATTATCACCCTGCAGTGCACCGACTGCCGGGAGCGTAACTATTCCACCATCAAAAACCGGCGGAACCACACCAGCCGCATGGAACTGCGCAAGTACTGCAGCCGTTGCCGCAACCATCGCGTGCACCGTGAAGTGAGGTAGCCCTCCGTGGCCCGAGCTTCTGCCGGACGACCCACGCCGATCTCTCCCCGCTCCGTGGGGAGGGTCGGCCCCGTGGGTTTTCTGCGGGAAACCGTTTCCGAACTCCGCAAATCGGTCTGGCCCACCAAGGAAGAAACCGCCCGCCTGACCGTCATCGTTCTGGTGATGGCCATCATCATGGGGCTCTTCCTCGGCCTGCTGGACCGGGTTTTCGCCGAACTGTTCACCCGGATCATCCTCAATCCCGGCCTCTTCTAGCCCAGCGGCCGGCCGCGTCTGCCCCTGGGGACGGCGCTAACCCGACGGCAAGGTCATCCGCCGCTGGCGGAGGGCGGCCCCGTCTGCCATGTCTCCACCGGCCACTCCGGCGCCATACTTACCCAACCGTAAATTCAAGCACGTTATGACCACAATGCAACCACCCGCCGACCTGCGCTGGTATATCGTTCACACCTATACCGGCCAGGAGGACATGGTCAAGCGCAACCTGGACCTGCGTCGCCACAGCTTCGGGATGATGGACCGCATCACCCGGGTTGAGGTTCCCGCCGAGGACGAAATCATTCGCAACAAGGGGGAGCGCACCGCCCAGCGGCGCAAGCTGTTCCCCGGCTACATCCTGGTGCAGATGGTCATGGACGACGAAGCGTGGTTCTTGGTGCGCAACACCACCGGCGTAACCGGCTTCATCTCCGCCGAAGAAGAAGGCGGCGACCGTCCCCGGCCGGTGCCCCTGGACGACCGGGAGGTTGACGACATCCTGGACCGGGTCGCTTCCGGCGAACCCCGGGCCGTCATCGGCATGATCCAGGGCGATACCGTCCGCATCTCCGAAGGCCCCTTCGCCGATATGCTGGGCCGGGTGGAAGAAGTGGACGAACACCGCGGGCAGGTCAAAGTTCTCATCTCCGTCTTTGGCCGGGAAACCCCGGTAGAACTCGACTTCATGCAGGTCGAAAAAGTTTAACCCCATTGGAGGCCATCAGTGGCTAAGAAAGTTCTGGCAGTCATCAAGCTGCAACTGGAGGCGGGCAAGGCTACTCCCGCGCCGCCGGTGGGTCCGGCCCTGGGCCAGCACGGCGTCAACATCATGGCCTTCGTCAAGGAGTACAACGAGCGCACCGGCAGCCAGTCCGGCACCATCGTGCCCGTGCACCTCACCGTGTATCAGGACCGCTCCTTCACCTTCGTAACCCGCACGCCGCCGGCCTCCGACCTGCTGCGCCGGGCCGCCGGCATCGAGAAAGGCCAGGGCGACGCTCGCGAACCCATCGGGATCACCGTCGGCAACGACGTGCTGCGCAGCATCGCCGAAGAGAAACTAAAGGACCTCAACGCCAACTCCGTCGAGCATGCCATGAACATCATCGCCGGCACCGCCCGCAGCATGGGCATCACCGTAGCTGACGAGGACGAGTAGGAGCGCAGGACGACCAGGAGAATAAGACCATGCCCAAGCACAGCCGCCGCTACAACAACGTCGCCGAGCGCGTGCCGGAAGACGCCGTATATCAGCCCCGGGAAGCCATCGACCTGGTGAAGGAGCTCTCCACCGCCAAGTTCGACGAGACCATGGAAGTCCACCTGCGCACCAACGCCGACGTGCGCCATGCCGAGCAGCAGGTGCGCGGCGTTACCGTCCTGCCCCACGGTCTGGGCAAGCAGGTTCGCGTCCTGGTCTTCGCCAACGGCGAGGCGGTGGACATCGCCCGTCAGGCCGGCGCCGACTACGTGGGCGACGACGACCTCATCGCCCAGATCGAAGGCGGCTGGCTGGAGTTTGAAGTCGGCCTGGCCATCCCGGAAGTGATGTCCAAGATCGGCCGGTTGGGTCGCATCCTGGGCCGCCGTGGGTTGATGCCCAACCCGCGCACGGGCACGTTGGTGCCGGCCCGGGATCTGCCCCGGGTGATCCAGGAATCCAAGGCCGGACGCCTGGAGTTTCGCACCGACCGCACCGCCATCATCCACGGCCAGTTCGGCAAGTCGTCCTTCGAGACCGACAGCCTCATGGACAACCTCACGGTGTTCATGGATTCCGTGATGCGCGAACGGCCCGAGGCGGTGAAGGGCGCATTCATCAAATCCGCCTACATCACCTCTTCCATGGGCCCCGGCATCTCGGTGGACGTGGGCACGCTGCAGGCGCTGAGACCGGAGTAATCGCCCCATCGCCTTGCGGTTTTGACTCGCAGGTGATACGCTGATCGCACACTTGAATACCAAACACAGCGCTTGAGACAGTGGGTCCCGACATCATCGGGGTAATGGCGTCAAGGCCGCCCGCCGAGGCGAAGCAATGGGAACCTGGTACGACGCCGGCCCGTCCGCGTCGTCAGCCCGCGCCTCGAGTCTCACCGGCGCGGGTTTTTGTTTGCATGGAGGAAGACATTGCCAACCCAGGCTAAAGTTGACCGGGTGGCCGAACTGAAGGAGAAACTGGAGAACAGCTCCATCGTTATCTCCACCGGCTACTCCGGCATCGGCGTGAACCAGATGGTGAACCTCCGCCGCCGGATGCGCGAGGGCGGCGTCGAGTTCATCGTCGTGAAGAACAACCTGCTGTCGCTGGCCGCCGACGCGGCCGACGTGCCCCAGCTCAAAGACGTCATCGCCGGCCAGACCGCCATCGCGCTGGGCTACGATGACGCCGCCGCCACCGCCAAGGCCGTCAACGACGCCGCCAACGCCGACGGCACCCTGGCGATACAGGGCGCGGTCGTCAATCGCGGCGAGGCCCTGTCCCGCGACGGCGTAACTCGCCTGGCCAGCCTGCCCCCGCAGCCCGTGCTGGTGGCCCAGCTGCTGGGCAATATGCAGGCTCCGCTGTACGCCCTGGCCAGCGTGCTCAACGCCACTATCAGCAGTCTGGCCTACGCTTTGCAGGCCCGCATCGACCAACTGCAACCCGCCGAGGCTGCCGAATAGCAGCCCACCATCCAACCAGTCAACCAACCCAGGAAAATCAGGAGGCAGCAACCATGGCAGTCAATCAGGAAGTTCTGGACGCAATCAAGAACATGAGCGTGATGGACCTGGCCGATCTGGTCAAGGCCATTGAAGAAGAGTTCGGCGTTTCCGCCGCCGCGCCCGTGGCCGTCGCCGCCGCGCCGGCAGCCGGTGTGGTAACCGACGACGCTCCCGCCGCCGGCGGTGGCGACGAGCAGACCGAGTTCACCATCACCCTGGCCGACTTCGGCGCCAACAAGATCAACGTCATCAAGGCCGTTCGCGAGGTTACCGACCTGGGCCTGCGCGAAGCCAAGGAGCTGGTCGAGTCCGCTCCCACCCGCGTCAAGGAAGGCGTCAACAAGGAAGAGGCCGACGACATCAAGGGCAAGCTGGAAGAGGCCGGCGCCACCGTACAGGTTGCGTAGTCGTCAACCCGAAATGCCGATCTTGTGGGGGCGAATAATCATTCGCCCCTACTTTTTTGCGGTGTTGTACAATGCCCGCAAGTTGACCCATCGGGAGGACTGCCACCTATGGACCTGGAACTGCAAGGCAAAACCGCAATCGTAACCGGCGGCAGCCGCGGCATCGGCAAGGCAGTGGCCCGCGTGCTGGCCGTTGACGGCTGCCGCGTGGTCATCACCGGGCGCTACGCCGACACCCTGTCCGCCGCCGCCGAGGAAATCGCCGGCGACACCGGCGGCTCGGTTACTCCCATCGTGGCCGACATGACCAGCGCCGAGCAGATCCATGCCATGGTGGCCGAGGCCGCCGCAACCCTGGGCGGACGCATCGACATCCTGGTGAACAACGCCGCCGCGCCCGGCGGTCTGGCCCGGGGCCGGCTCAGCGAAATCCGCGACGAGGACGTGCTGCTGGACCTGGACACCAAGGTGATGGGCTACCTGCGCTGCGCCCGGGCCGTCGCGCCCTACATGCAGCAGCAGGGCTGGGGTCGCATCGTCAACGTGGGCGGCCTGTCGGCCCGCCGCGCCGAGGGCAACCTCAGCGCCGGCGTCCGCAACTCCGGCCTGTCCAACCTCACCAAGTACCTGGCCGAGGAGCTGGGCGGCGACGGCGTGTGCGTCAACCTGGTGCATCCCGGCACTACGCGCACCGAGCGCAGCGGCCCCATGTACGCCGAGCAGGCCCAGCGGGAAGGCGTAACGGTTGCAGAAGTCGAGCGTCGCGTCGCCGCCCGCAACTCCACCCGCCGCATCGTGGACGCCGAAGAGCTGGCCTGGGTGGTGGCCTTCCTGGCCTCGCCCCGCAGCATCGCCCTCAGCGGCGAAACCATCGCCGCCGGCGGCGGAGCCGGCACCAACGTCTATCACTGACCTCCTACCCGTCATTCCCGCCGCACACCCGTCATTCCCGCGAAGGCGGGAATCCAGAAAATCGCAAAGAGGAGACCAGCACAATGATTAAAGTAACCGTCTTCTACGGCAACGAAGCGGGCAAATCCTTCGACTTCGACTACTACGTGAACACCCACATGCCCCTGGTGCAGGAACGCCTGACCACCTTCGGGATGCGCTATTACAACGTGGAGCGAGGCATCTCCGACACCGACCCTAACGCGCCGCCGATGTACACCGCCGTCGGCTACCTGTTCTTCAACGACGTTGACGGCGTCCACGAAGGCTTCAAGACCCACGGCCGCGAGCTGGTCGGCGACGTCCCCAACTTCACCGACATCGAGCCCAAGTTTTTGATAAGCGAGCTGATTGCGTAACATGAACCCCGCCCTCGACGCCCTCACCCAGCGCGCCGTGCGCGAGCATTGGGACTTTCTGCCCACCGCCGGCAGCCGCATCGGCGTGCACGAGTACGACGGGCGGCTGCCCGACTTCTCCGCAAGCCGCATCCGCCGCCGCGTCGAGGAGCTGCACCAGACCCTGGCCCAACTGTCCGCCCTGCCCACCGGCCCGGAACCCAACGGCGCCGCCGACCACGACGCCCGCATGGACCAACTCAGCCGCAACCTGCTGGAGTCGTTCCTGCGCCGCGAGCTGTTCAACCTGGAGGAGATGCGGACGCTGCACGACAACCCCCAGCGTCAGGTGGGCTACCTGGGCGTCGGCGGTTACGTCCAACGCGACTACGCGCCCCTGCCCGACCGCATCCGTTCCGCCACGGCCATCCTGCGCCAGGTTCCCGACTTCCTGGCCACGCTGGACTCGCTCACCGAGCCGGAGCTGGGCGAACCGGTACGCGACATGGCGGTGCAAGCCTACCGGGGCATGGCGTCCTTCTACGATACCGGCCTGGCCGATGCAGCCGCCCAGTGCGCGGCCGTCGCTCCCGACGTGGCCGCCGAGTTCAACGCCGCCCGCGCGTCTGCCGCCGTCGCAGTGAACGCCTTCGCCGACCGGCTGCAGGCCCGCAAGGCCCGCCCCGACTTCGCCATCGGCTCCCAGCTCTACCAGCGGATGCTCTCGGTGGGCGAGGCGGTGGACGTACCACTTACCGACGTGCTATCCATCGGCCAGGCCAACCTGGAGCAGAACCTGCGCCGGCTGGACGAAGCGGCCGCCCGTTTCCTGTCTCAAATCGGTGCCCCCGGCAAGTCCGTCCGCGAAGCCGTCGCCCAAATCAGCGCCAATCATCCCACCGCCGCCGGCCTGATCCCCGAAACCCGGGCTATGCTGGAAGACATCCGCCAGGCATTGATTGACCACGACATCATCGGCCTGCCCTCCGAGGAGCGCTGCCAGGTTACCGAAACGCCGTCCTACATGCGCTACGCCTTCGCCGCCATGGATTCCCCCGGCGGCCTGGAGGAAGTGGCCACGGAAGCCTTCTACTACGTTACCCCGGTGGAACCGGACTGGACGCCCCGTCAGCAGGAAGAGTGGCTGAGCAACTTCAACTATCACACCCTGGAAATCATCAGCATCCACGAGGTCTATCCCGGCCACTACGTCCACAACCTGCACAACCGACACGGCCACGCCCGCCAGGGACGCGACCTGCCGCTAATCAACCGCGTCGCCACCTCCTACGCCTTCACCGAGGGCTGGGCGCACTATACCGAAGAGATGATGCTGGAAACCGACTACGCCCGGGACAATCCCGCCCTGTGGCTGACTCAGCTGCTGGAAGCCCTGGTGCGCAACTGCCGCTACCTCTGCTCCCTGGGGATGCACACCCAGGGCATGACCGTGGACGAGGCCACCCAGTTCTTCCAGGCCCACGCCTACATGGAGGAGCACCCGGCCCGCCAGGAGACCCTGCGCGGCACCTTCGACCCCGGCTATCTCAACTACACCCTGGGCAAGCTGATGCTGCTCAAACTGCGCCAGGACTGGCGCCGGCAGGAAGGCTCCGCCTACACCCTGCGCCGTTTCCACGACGCCGTCCTGTCCTGGGGCGCGCCGCCCGTTCCCCTGCTGCGCCAGGCGATGCTGACCGAGCCGGGCGAGTTCATCCTGTAAGCTACTGCGGAAAGCCCCACGCCGAGCGGGGCCAGTACACCGCCCACACCTTCCCGATGATGTGGTCCGACGGCAGCGGCCCCCAGTGCCGGGAGTCCTGGCTGCCCCGGCGGTTGTCGCCCATCACGAAATACTCGTCCTCGTCCAGCGCCACCGAGTGCATCGAGCTGCGGCCCAGCTGCGTCAGGTACGGCTCGCCCAGCGGCCTTCCGTTCACGTGCACCCGCCCGTCGTCGATGGACACCCGGTCGCCCGGCTCGCCGATGATGCGCTTGACGAACTGCCGCCGCGGGTCCTCCGGGTAGTCGAACACCACCACGTCGCCCCGCCGGGGCGTTCGGCCCAGGTACACCTCTCCGGGTTCCGCCGGCTGCCAGAAGGGAATAATCATGCCCAGCCGCTCGGTGTCCAGCTGAAAGTACACCAGCTTGTTCACCATCAGGTAGTGGCCGGGCAGCAGCGTGGGCTGCATGCTGGACCCTTCCACCCGAAAGTTCACCAGCGCCGCCTGGATGGCAATGAACATCACCATCCCGATCATGGCCGCTTCCAGCAGCTCCTTGAACCAGCCGGTCTCTTTCATAGCCATATTTTACCAAACTGCGTTGACTACCATCCGTCGCCGATTTACCATTACCTCCCGTCCGGCCCGCAGTGGCGGCCGGCTGCCCCGGCTTTCGGCGCATCGTATTCACGCAAAGGTGGTCCTATGTCCGTGCTCAACGAAACCGAACTGAAGGTGTTCTCCGGCAACGCGCATCCCCAACTGGCCAAAGACGTGTGCCGCTACCTGGGCATCTCCCTGGGCGAGAGCGAGGCGTTCAAGTTCGCCAACGACAACACCTTCGTCCGCATCCGCGAGAACATCCGCGAGCGCGACGTGTTCATCGTCCAGCCCACCGTGGCCCCCACCAACGACAACCTGATGGAACTGCTGATCATGATCGACGCCTGCAAACGGGCGTCCGCCGGCCGCATCACCGCCGTCATCTCCTACTACGGTTATGGCCGCACCGACAAGAAAGACCAGCCCCGGGTTCCCATCACCGCCCGCCTGGTGGCCGACCTCATCTCCACCGCCGGCGCCGACCGGGTGCTGACCCTGGACCTCCACGCCGGCCAGATCCAGGGCTTCTTCAACATCCCCGTTGACGAGCTTACCGCCGAGCCCATCCTGTCCAACTACTTCGTGGAAAAGGGCCTGGACGATCTGGTGCTGGTCGCCGTTGACTTCGGCATCAGCAAGCGCGCCCGGGACATGGCCGAGCGCCTGGGCGTGCCCGTCGCCGTCATCGAAAAGCGGCGCACCGGCAACAATGACCGCTCCGAGACCCTGAACGTCATCGGCGACGTCAAGGGCAAGCGCGCCCTCACCTTCGACGACGAGATTCTCACCGGCGGCACCATCGTCAACGCCGCCAACGCCCTGCTCCACGCCGGTGTAACCGAGGTCTATTGTTGCGCCACCCATCCGGTTTTCTCGCCGGTGGCGCCCAAGCTCCTGGCCGAAAGCCCGTTCAAGGAAGTGGTCGTCACCGACTCGGTGCCCCTCACCGCCGACCAGATGGTGGGCAACCTCACCGTCCTGCCCGTCGCCCCCCTGATGGGCGAAGCCATCAAGCGCATCCACGAAGGCCGCTCCGTAGGCGAGCTGTTTATGTAGCCGAAGCCGGGCTGCCGGAACTGAACATCCCGAAAGCCCGGCACGCCCGGTCCTGACGGGTTCATCCCTACAAAAACCCGTCCCACCCGTCATCCAAGAACGCCAGCATCAAAGCGTCCGCCTTGTCCGGCGACCATATTCCACGCCGCCGCATATCCCGCTTGCTTTCCATCCGTATCTTGCCCTGGCTGTCGGGCTCGTAGCGCAATTCCTCCAGTTCCTTTATCAGTTCCACGTCCCTTGGTATCCGTATCCGACCCTCGGCGAATCGCCGCGCCAGCATCTGATATCCCTCCGCCCGTCGGTTCTTGCACCAATACAATCGCTCCGGCTTCCCGCTGCCCACCATCCCGCGCACCGTATATCCCTGCTCCTTCAGACGGTCCACTACGCCGCCTCCAACCCCCACTTCATCCACGTTCACCAGCGCCGGCCCATGCTGCCGCAACGTCGCAATCACTTCACCCGCCCCAGCCATAGTGTCGATCCCGCTCAACACCCGCACCGACTCCACCACGTCCCCCCGCCTCACCACTATCACCGTCCGGTTCCTCCCGAACCGCGCCACGTCCATCCCGATCACCACCGGCCCCAACGCCGCTCCAACCCCCGGCAAAAACATCCCCGACCAGTCCCGCCGGCGTTCGTCATTCCCGCTCGCCTCTCCGTCATTCCGGCGCTCACTTTCGTCATTCCCGCGCAGAGCCTGCCCCGTACTTGATACGGGGCGGGAATCCAGGGGAGGGGCAACGGGGCCTCCCTCCTCCACCGCCGACACAATGTCCTCCATCGCAATCAGCGCGTTCTCCTCCCGCTTCGGAAACTTCCCCAGCACCCGCGACCGGTACAAATCGCTGTCTTCCCGCCATATCGCCCGCCGCTCATCAACCCACTCCGCTGTCGTCAGCCCCGCTATCTCCACCTTCCTGTTCACCACGTTCGGCGACTCCAACGCCGATATCGTTATGGTCTTGTAAATCCCCTCCTCACCGTGAAACGCCCGATGAAACGCTCCCGATGTCGTCGTCGGATTTCCAATCAACAGCAGCTTCACGTTATCCGACGTCATCACCGCCTCAATCGCCTCGTAGATTTCATCATCCACCCCTTCCGCCTCGTCCACCACCACCAGCATGTTCTCGCTGTGAAATCCCTGGAACCGCTCCGCTTCGTCCGCCGACAGCCCCAGTGCGTAGCGATCATCCGCCAGTTCCCACCGCGTCTCCAGCATCCGGCCCCCCAGCTCTTCCCCGGCCCGGCGATGCAGCGTCCGTATTTGACGCCACAGCACGTGCCGCACCTGCCGAAACGTCGGCGCCGTGCTCAACACTATTCCCGGGTCATGGGTGTACAGATACCACAGCAGCGCTACCGCCGCCGTAAAGTCCTTGCCCAGTCCATTGCCCGACTTCACCGCCACCCGGCGCTCCTCCATCACCGCCCGCAGCACCTCCTCCTGCTTGCTCCACAACGTCACCCCCAGCACATCCCTGGCAAACCCCACCGGGTCAACCTCTCCACCATCATTCTCAATTGCTGCTTTTGGGTTAGTCCCCTGTCGGCCCACCTACCTACCCGCCTTCGGCCGACGCCGCATCAGTTCCAGCAGCGCCTCCGACTGGCATCGACGACAATTCAACATTAAAACCTCCCGGCGCACCGCGCCCTCTCAAAACTCTGCTCGGCAATCGCGAACGTATGTTCATAATGAAGCCTCAACGCCCTATCCGTCAACCCCCAGGTGTCGCTCAACAAAAATCGCCGCCCCCATTCCCAGGGCGACGACTGCGCTTCCCGCCAAACCTATCGCTAATCCGGCTACGGCTGCGGGATGGTAAATACCGTAGTTCCGTCCGTGTCGTGCCGGTGATTCGCCAGTCCCACCAGAATCCGGTTAGTCTCCTCGATCCTTCGGTTGGTCTCCTCTATCTGCGCCCGCAGCTCCGCAAACCCGGCCCGCATTTCGTTCCGCAGCTCCGCAATCTCGCTCCGCAGCTCGCTCCGCACCGCCGCAATCTCGTCCCGCAGTTCGTTCCCCAGCTCGTCAACCCTGTGTTCCACTTGGGTGACGCGCTGGCTCAGCCGGCCGAAAGCAACGCCAGCCCCGATGGCTGCCAGCACCATCGCGATTGCCGTCCCCAAAGTCGCCAGTTCCCCAATGGTCATCAATATCCTCCGACTGCGCCCATTCTACCATAACCCGCATCACCGTCTCCCACTCCTCGGCGTGGCGCGTCGGACTGGCCTACACCGACCCGCCGACGGCCGACGCCGCATCAGTTCCAGCAGCGCCTCCGACTGGTATCGACGACAATTCAACATCAAAAACCTCACGGCGCAACGCGCCCTTCAAAACTCCGTCCGCCCAGTAGCGAACGTATGTTCATAATACGGCCTCAACATCCCATCCGTCAACCCCGCCCGGTCACCCCTCCCGCCACTCACCCTAAACCTGTCTAACGGAGAAATTTCAGAGCCAATGTATAATGACGTATAGGAACCGACGGAAGCGCGATGACGTTCCTATGTCAAGGGATGACCAACTATGAACAAGTATCTGATTGGGATATCCATCAACGACACCATTAAAATCTTGGAATCCGCACCAGCCATGGCGGACCTGGTTACAGAAGTAAACGTCGTACACATGGCAAATCGAGTGTCGATAGCCCACTTGGCTATCGAAAGGGGCCTTAAATTCCTCATCACGGAGGCAGGGTGCGAGTTCGAAAAGGTTCACGATCTTCGCGACCTTCTCGAAGTACTACGCGAATGCTCACAGGGTGATGCGGAATTCTTGGTGGAGTACTTCGATGCCGCAGTCCGCTTTTACGGGCCCAACACAAATCAGAAAGGCTTAACGCACCTTAAGTCGCTGCATCGCTACTTGTCCCAGGTCGGAACCGAGGACGCATTCCAGAGAATCCGCTATTGGGAGCTGACTCCATCTCTGTCTGAGCCACTGATCGGACAGATCTGGTTACCCATCCATACCGAGATTATGTACGGCTTGTGGGAACTTTGTCGCCGGGCGCAGGAGAAACCCAAGTGGACTATCAAACACCGCGTCGAGGCTGCGGCGCGTGAAGCACTATGGCCGATAGGAAGGTTGGCATACGGCCCTGGCACCGGCCTTGCCCGTATATTCGATTTTGCCCAGAAATCCTGCCATCTGCACAAAAACTTAAAACCCTGCCCGTAATTTCACCCTAAGACCGCATTAACCAACGAGGCCTTGCCACTCCTTTGCCGAATTACCTCGCCGCACTACTGTCCATCCCCGCAGACCACCATGTTGGAGCCGTCGGAGCTGGTATGGACCGCGTAGTGCATATCCTCCAAATTAAAGACCAGCTTGTAGCCCGGAGTGATGACTTGGGCGTAAGAATAGCCCTCCTGCGGACACCCCAAGCTGGCGTCGGACCAACCCACCTTCTCCGAGCTATCGAGCTTGAATTCCCCCTCGTCTTCGTTCAACTCGTCGGCGAGTAGTTTCCGTGCCGCGGTTTCGATCTCCCCAATGGCACTCTCACTAGCGGGCGGGTCTGGAGAGTTGAGCGCGAGGGCAGGAGCGTTCCGTTCCCCGGCCTGCGGCGGCGTTGCCGTCACGGCAACCATCCCCTCATCATAATTGCCGCCGCAGGCCGCGGCCGTAAAGGCGATCGTCCCCGCAAGCAACAAGAGGGGAATAAACTGCCACAAATTTGACCTCATTAACTTGCACGTTCATTTGCTTCGGTCAAGAATTCGAAGATTATCCGTAGATTCATCCCAAATCCGCATTTACGGTCACTCATGGGTCGGGTTGATGGAGACGCCCCAATTGTCGGCGAGCGATAGCAACAAGCTCTCCGGCAAGATTTCCGGCCAATTGTGTTGCAGCACAGCCCTGTTTCGCTCCAGTTGGAACAGGATGATTAGTAGCTCTGGTTGCCATAGGAAAGGGTTGGCGTGAGCGTCTCCGCGGTAGCGACTGAGCAATGCCTTGATGTCGCAATCATTTGCAGCAATGAATTCGTCTAATTTTTCTTTGACCTCATCTATTGGGTCAGATATGACGTTTTCTCCCAAGAAATCCAACACTAATCCTGAGAGTTCATTGTTATAATGATTTCCAGTCAAACGCCGATGATGGGGCAAAAGGATATCCAGCAGTTGTGCCCCGATGTAATTCGGCATCCGCTTCACCTCCTCGCGTGCACGCTCAATCTCCAAGTCAAAAAGTTCAACGAGGCTGACCAGGCGGTGGTAAATCCGCTTAATTTCATCTGGAAGGGATTCAGCTGGCTTGTAGGCCAAATCGTGCGTGGTATCAGCCCACAAGCTCTCTGCTTTGGTCATCACTTGGATTTCGCATTCCAAATCCTTAATGTCCCCTGCTGCTCCCGGGTGCTTGACTTGGAAGTGAGTTGCCCGATATCGGAACACATCGGGCCCGACTGAGGCGCGTTTGTCATCCCGTTCAAGAACGCAAAACAGCGAGTCTATCACTGATTCGGCGGCTTCTCGGTCCCATGGGAACTTTACTGAGAGTCGTGCACCTGCCTTGTCGCGGATCTCTTTATACGGGTCCGAGTAGCCCTTAGTAAGCGCCTTTCCACACAGAGACCAAACTTCCTTGGCCCGATGCGTGACGTCGCACTGCACACCCCGGTCGCGCATTGTGGCCTCAATTACGTCGCGTATTTCTTTTGCTAGTCGTAGGTATTTTGGACGCTCCTCAGCATATTGTTGGCCCAATTGGTCTATACTAACGAGCATGCTAGCCACGTCCCTTCACGTTCGTTAGGCGATCAACGATAGAAATCTGCACTCGGCCATCAATCGTTGAGTCAATCTTTGCATTTTCCTCGAGCGCGTCCGTAGTGCCTATAACAGCCAGCCCGCTGTCTGTGGTTATTGAAACCTTCTTCAATTGACTAGCGACCAGACTAGTGTCTTTCGGGAATGCACTGGTGGGCACGTCTCGGGATTCAACGAAATCCATGAAACTCTGGTTGTCGTCCAATTCCAAATGGCTATCTGCGAAGGATTTTGGGTCAACTGTCTCATCGTTGCTCGCTATTTCTGCCAACAGGGCTATCATGTAACCTGCTTTCTTGCCGGGGTCAGGAACCTCAGTATTGATCCATTCTTGAGCCGATTCGAGAAAATCGCGGGTAACGGTAGAAGGATCCACCTGCAATTGGCATCCGAGAAAGGTCTTCAAGAAGAAAGCTGCCACCCCTGAACTTAGACCTCTCCTGTTTTGATTGTCTGAAACCAGACCCTCAATGTCGCTGGTAGCCGTTCCGTACTGCACGAACAGAGCCGCCTTGAATACTCGAGTCTTACCCGTCAGCATCAAATCTTGTAGGTGTTCTATGTTGATGGTGAGTTCCCCTTGATGGTCAACTTGGTGAGCCCTTGCTCCTTCCTCGTGCTCCAATTTGACGATCGCCACCGCCCGTTGATCACCAGCATCAACTTCGGCAACTGCCAGAGTCCCCGGCGCGTTGTTTTTGGTCTGTACATCGCGCAAATGATGGGCCATGATTTGGGAATCGCCCACAAAATGCGAATAGCCTGGAGTTGTGATATTCAACACCAACCCCGGCACCATGGATGTGCTTTGTTCGTCGAACACGACGGGGTAGGCGCCATTGGTCAGCGTAGCAGTCAATTTTTGCTGAAAGTAGTTTCTAGCTTCGGTACCCAAGGGGCTCTCGACCCCGCTCAAGTGGAAGGGATTCACGTCGTCGTTCGGTCCCGATGGGACGCTGTGGAAAATTACACTCCCAAGATTTATTCTTCTCGGATTGATGGGCATGATTACACCTGTTGCGTCATTTGGGATTCGGTGCTAAACTGGCATCCTAAACGGTCTCGACATTGGTGAAAATGCGGATCTGGTTTCGGACTTCGTAGTAAACCCTATCCCGTAGTGAGATGCCCCGAGTTATTTCGAAGCGAATTTCTCGGGGATGGGATAAATGACTCCACCCTTTTTCCCAACTTGCTATACCAGCAGGGTTCCGTTATAGTTCATTTTCAGGACTGGAACGGAAATTGGTAAGTATTCTGCCTTAGCAGACGGGCGGTGAATTATGGTACTCAACGTTTCGACGCTGCTCGGTCTCTTGGATACTGTCGCTTCATTCCAATTTCGACGGATCGAATCCGCCGGGTAGCGCGGTGCGCGTGCATGAAACGTCTTTCCATCCATTTTGCCCTTGAACGCCGTCATTTGTCTCCTGACACGCGTACCCCGCTGGTTCTCCAAACCAGTGGGCGGATTTTTGGGCAACCAGTATAGCAAGCCTCGGACGAAAAAACAGGTTTTGGGGGCCGATTTCGTGTCAGCGTCTGTAAAATTGGGCGTAATCTTGGCAACAATAAACAAATATTGTGATATTATTGGTCGGCTAGTATTACTGAAGTTGCGTCTGCCGGCTTTTCTTTCAGGCCAGCGAGTGCATATGGAGCTAGGACAAAACCCTAACCTCGGTCGAGGTACCGATACGATATACGTCGCTCTAGGTCGATAAGTCGATGAGCGGTCGGCATATGTTGTGTAACCTTCACTGCCAGTCCCGCCGACCATGCCTGTAATCCAGGTCCAATGCCATCGGCCAAGCATTTAGAACCGCCACGCTCAACGTGTCGTCCCGCCGGGACACCTGACCCTAAAACACGATGATTGAGCGCCGCAGCGCGTCCTTGAGCCGCTCCCACTGGGCAGGCCAGACGGCTAGGGTATCAGCCCGTACTCTTCCTCCAGGGTCAAAAAAACCGCAGCAGCCAACGGACATGGCCGGCGCACCACGCGGCCGGCCACGCGCACCACATCCCCATCGCGGCATCCCAGCAGACCGTCGCTGGTCAGTACCTCGGGGCCAATCTGGGGCCGCAGCAGTTCCATCACGTGGCCTTCGGGGCAGAGGCCCAGCATGGCGAATTCATCCAGCATCCGATGACCGGGTAATCCAAGTCAAGGGAGAAGACCCGGCCAGCACAGTAGCCTGCCCCCACCTGCAACAGGACGCTCCCCCGGTCAGAGCAGCCGGGCAACGCGTCCATGGCGCCGGCCCGGGCTAAATTCTCCAGAGATTCCCGCGGCAGCCCTGACCTCGCCAGCAGGTCCGCTAAATCGGCAGACGTGCCGGCTCCTCTCGCCCGCAGCAGTGCCTCTCCCAAGTGGTAGTCCACGCTCTTCACGAAGGTCAGCCCCAGGCGCAGGGTGTCGTCGCGCTCGTTGGTGCTGAGCAATTCGGACCGGTTCACGTCGGGATGGGCAACCCGCAACCCCTGCCGGTGGGCGTCCTGCTTGAGGGTGTCCATGTCCCAGAAGCCCATGGGCTACTCATTGGACGGTGCCACGAAGAACTCCAGCGGGTGATATCGGCGTAGCCAAGCCATCTGGTAGGCGGTGAAGGCGAATGCCAGGGCGTGGCCCTCGGGGAACAAATGTGGGTTCTTCGGGCAAGGCCATCGCTACCTATTCCCCTTTCCGTCAAGACTCGGGCATAGACGAAAGCGAAGGCGGCACGGCAATCGCAATGCATTCCACGACGTATCCTGGGCTGAATGAATTCCCGCTCCGTACGCATACTTCCCCATTATGCCCTTGCGGGGTTTGTACTAGGATGAAAGACCCCGAAAACGATAGAATATCGCCTGTCGAAACCGACCCGGAATCAATCTGCAACCCGTCGTGGGTCACTCTCCACCAGGTCACAGGTGGCGTCATCGCAAACCGGTGGATGTGACCTGAGTACGAAACCGTCGCGTGGCCGTTATCTGGTTGCCCCACCGCCGCAGAGATGTCGTGGTCGTAATCATCGTGGCTGCGAGCGAAGACCAAGACAGACATCGTCAACAGCAGCAATGACACCAGCAGCAGTAGGAACTGAATCTTCTTTTTCATCAGGAACCTCCCATTCTCGAAATTCAGGGTCCCCGTGTATGCTCTATGTCCAGCCGAGAACCTTGTCGTCCTACAGCCGGCGTCGTCGGATTCGGAGGTGCGGAATGCCAGACGGCCGCTTTGGGACTACCACTTGGTTCGGGATCCGTAGATGGCGCGAGCCCGCTCCGGTTACTCACCACGGTGCCGTAGGCGTCCACTTTGAATGCGGTGGGCATGGAGTGTCAGCCAGGGACCGATGAATCGAGCAGCGACGGGTCCATTTGGCAATACGCCTTTGCGGAGTCGTCGGTGGAGTTGGCGCTCACGAATGCGATAGACCCAGCGTTTGCTGAATGGGTGGTGAGGAATGGATTCCCCAACGACGGCCGGTCAGCACCGCGGCCAGGAACGCATGAGACCAACAGCAGGGAGAGCAGTATCCCTGCGACCATTACCCGTAATCGCTCGCAGGCAGGGTCTGTAAGGTGCAGCTCGCGATGTACTTACCCACGATTACCTGCCAATCCCTTACTGGAGCAGTCAGCAGCAGTTCAATGGTGCCGAGCCTCTGCTCTTCCGCCAACAGCCGCATCGTCAGGAGCTGGCTCAACGGGATCAAGACCATTGCGGCCGAGAAGACGTTGCCCTCGCGAAGGTCCCCGAGGAAGAAGCTCTCCAGAGACGCCACTGGCCATTTCCCGTGGTCGCCCAAATCCCACAGGAAAGCGACTCCTGTGGTCAGCATGAACGTCATCGCAACCAGATACGCTATCGGGCTACAGAAGTAGATCCGGACATCCTTGGATGCGATAGTGAGAATTGCCGACGGGGGCCGGTTTCTGATGCGCACCGCCGACGCCAATGGGGCCGTCAGGCGGCTACGCGAGCTGCGCAACTCGTGGGGCACGTGGCACCTCCCTTGCGAATGCCAGGAAAAGGGTTACTTGCCACAGTACCCCGATGCCTCGCGTTCACTCCGCAAGGAAGGCTCAGAAGAAAACCCTTCTGGCTTCCAAGAACGAACGCGAAGTATGCCCCTCATTCAGCCGGGGGCATCAGGCAAGATACCGAGGTACTGTGGCGGCGCCAGAGTACGGTATCGGGGCCGGGTTGTCAAAGGCACGCAGCTAATATACTGCGCCTAAAGGCAACTTCGTGCTGCTAGGGGCACGACGTACGTCGTGATAAGACTGGGCACACCAACAGAACGCGGCAGGGTGCGCGGAGATATCGGCCTTCATGGCCCATCACTCAGATGTCAAGGACTTATGCAATTGCCTCGCTAGGTGACGCAATCGCCGCCTCGCCTTCCTCAATCCAAGCGAGTAGGGTCATCCCGTAAAGGTGAACGGCACCGATGACTAAGACGGAAGCTATTGGATGGAGGCATACGGGGCTAAAGTCAACCTATCTGGCCTGACTGCCGACTACTTGCAACGGGGCACAAGGTTTCAGGCATAGCCTGTTTTGTAAAACCGATCCGGAGGTAACGATTTGAGGGAGCAATCACGCGAGAGGCGACATCAGGAATGGCTCGCCCACCAGGCATATTCCCAATTTTTCGCTAGCCCATCGATAATTTGGGACAGATTGATCGATAGCCAGCCACACGAATGTCCTTGCGGATGCGGTGGGGTTTGGTACGGCCCTGATGCTGGCGTTAATATGCTCGCCTACCTATTCCCTATCGTCTTGCTCAGGTTTCTAAAGAACACGAAGGCGCTCTTCCCCGTGTTCAGCTTTATCTACGCTCCCCTGTGGCGGATTGCACGAGACGTAATGCCCCACAGCGCCTATCGCAAGTGGCTGTCCTCCTTTTTCCAGATCTGGCTGGATACTTTCTGGAGCCCTGTTGTAGGCGGTATCGAATCGCACAGCCGACTCCGAACGTTCGCCACCGGGTGCACTCTAATCTTGATCGGAGTCGTCCTACTGCCCGTAGCCCTCGCATTCTGGGCCGGAGCGTTCATGTTGGCATGGATCTTGCTAATGTCGGCCTTTCCTGCCACCTGCATACTTCATATCGTCTCCCTGGCGCTGGTGATTCTCTTATTCGCGCTGGTATCCGTGGTGGCCGCCATCTACGTGATCGCAAGGGGCTTGGCATTCGTTGTAGCAGGGGCAGCTTCGGTGGTCTCCTCATTTCACTCTGAAATCGGGGTGGCTCTCATCGTGATAGGATTGCTTATCGAGTACGCTTTAAGATTTCACGATGAGAAGCGCCACCGGTACCAACTAGGGCGCATAATCGCACATCAGCAATCGTTCGCAACGACCGAATCAACCCGTGCGCCCGTAAGACCGGGTGCCGAGGAATAATCAAATGGAAGAGATGCAGAAAATACTCGAAGATGGCGCACCCTTCGCAAGGTTAGCAGGCAAGATACTTGGTCTGTGGCCTATGCGCCGACAGATTGATGATCAATCCATAGCGGCGGCGGACGCTAACGCCTACGAAAACATAACCACGGCTTTGGCAAATGTGATAGGGGATCGCATCGAGGCCAATCCGCATGATCCTGTGATGCTAGAAGCCCTCATATCGTGCGGGGGCAGAACGAATCTGAAAAGTCTAGTTCGCATCTTGCAACTGGTTGTACCGCGACTCAGCGGTGATGCGAGACCTGACCTCATCTCGGACGATTGGCTAGCCAACCTCAAAGACAAGGCCCGTACCTGCTCTGATCCCGATATGGCCGACCTGTGGGCTTCATTGTTGGGAGGGGAAGCCAATGCACCCGGCTCCTATTCCAAGAAGACGGTCAACGTAGTGGCAGACTTGGAACCCGACGATGCGCGCCTATTCCGGAATTTATCTATGTTCCGTATTGTCCCCACCGAGGTAGAATATAATCCCGCTTCGGGTGAAATAATCGGAGTTGGATCCCACGAAAAACCCCGATTGGTGGTATTGGACAATCGGCACATCATATACACAGATGCCGGTGTTAATTTCACATCTCTAACGCGGCTAGAGTGGTTGGGGCTGGTAGTGAATCACGCCACCGGCTACCAAATGACCGCCGAGACTCCGGGAGTACGGGCCTGGCTGCTCGGCAACGAACTGCTCTACGCTGTTCCGGACAGTAAATCCATTACCATGGGGAACTGTCAGTTCACCCCTGCCGGTGAGGAATTGTCCAAGCTCTGCGTGCCGCTGACGCCTCCAAAAGGATTTATAGACTACGTCGCGCGCGCCTGGGGAGATAAAGGCATACGCGTTGCTCGTAGTTTGTCTGAAGCCTTGGCAATTGAGCAACAGGCTCAATTGTCCTAGTCATGGCAAGGTGAGAGCCCGCGAAATAGTGGGCAACTTAGCGGCTGCAGAATTTCAGACTCCAGTTCGGAGCTTTGCTCCCGCGTCTGCTGGGAGGCTTTGGTATAATGCAGCGAGCCGGACGTCTGGGCGTCCGGCTCAAAATTGCAGCCGCTGCGGAGGATAAGCTGTGCGTTACATCAGGCCCAGGCCGCTGTCGAGACCTCGAAATCGGGGAATGCTTGCCGTCTTTATCGTTGGCATTGTCGCCCTGGTGTCAGCCGGCACCATCGCCTGTGGCAGTGAACCGGAGCCCCAACCTGACCCGCGAGAGGTCGTAGCAAATTACATCAGCGCCAACGGTCAATCCCTGGTAGCTTCCCTTGCCGAGCAGTTGATCAACCTGAATGCATCGCTGGAGGTCGTCCCCGAGTCAGACCTGGTCGAGAGCATTGGGGCTGGGATAGCGTGGGATGTAGCCGACGTGGAGTTTCAGGACGACCAGGCCGTCGTCACCAACGTCGCTGCGTTTTCGTTCACGGTTTCGACCGGGCAGACTCCGAACGTCAAGATCACGGCCACCGCTACAGCGCCTTTCCTGTTCTACGTGCGCGGAACTGAGGTGCTCCGATTTGTAGTGCCGGTTGACCAAATTGACCTTGATCTGGACACCAGCATCGCCTTTTGACAGAGAGCGATACCATGAATGAGTTGAGCAGGTCGAAGAGACTGCCAGTCCGAGAGTTGGAGCTCGCCTTATTGAGGTTTGCCTCAACGGGACCAAAAAACCTTAGCGCAGGCCAGGGCAGGGAAGAATGGATACAATACTTCGGCACGGTGGATGACGAACACGGCGGTGCAGCCACTTGGCTGTTGAGGGATTTGATGGACAATGGGTATGTGCTGCCGGTGGTAGCAGACGATGGAAAGCGAATGGGAGCGTGGTCCGGGCATGACGGAATCTCGCCAAAGGGTGTAGATAGGCTCTATCAGTTGGAATATCCTGTCCGGCATTGGCTACGACAACAATCCGTTGCTGTTTGGGGTGCCGCTGCAGCTACGATTGCGGCCGTTAGTAGCTTGGCTCTACTCGTAGCGAGGTTTATCAACTAATGACATCCCAGGGCTTGGCCAACCTCGCATTAGCGGCGATACTGTAGCACACTGGCCGCCCTAGCGCGTATTCACTCCCGGGCACCTAGCAGGGCGTGCAATCGCCGCAAGAATCGTGTGGGTTCGAGGACCATTATGGAACACGTCGTTGACGAAGTTTGCTTCTTTATTGCTCCGATTGGCGAAGCAGGCACCTCTGTTCGAGAAGACTCCGATCAAGTCCTGAGGCACATAGTGAGGCCGGCCGCATCCAGGTTCGGTATGAAAGCAGTTCGGGCTGACGAGATAGCCGAGCCGGGCATCATTGCCAGCCAAGTGATAGAACGGATCGTCGAAAGTCCTCTGGTGGTTGCCGACTTGACTGGCCACAATCCCAACGTGTTTTACGAGCTGGCCATTCGCCACGCAATCCGAAGGCCTTTTGTCCAGTTGATAAGAAAAGGCGAGGCGATTCCTTTTGATGTAGCCACGGCGCGCACGGTTCGTTACGAACTGGACCTCAATGGGGCTGCTGAGGCGACGGAAGAGATAGCGCGCCAAATAGAGTTCCTCCAAGAGGAGCCTTCTACGCTAGAAACGCCGATTTCGGTAACCTTGGACCTCCAAGCTTTGCGTGGTGCCGGAGACCCGAACAGCAGCGGGGCGCAGAATTTGTTGCCTTTGTTGGAGGATATCAGCGGTGCAGTACACAACAATAGTAACGAAATTGTTCGGTTGGTTGAAGCAGGCAACCGAGCCGGACGACCAACAGCAAGCCGTTGGAGCGTCGCCATTCACCGGATGGCCCTAGAAAGCCAAGGTCCCTACGGCTTTATCGCGTCTATAGGCAGCATGCGAAACACATACCCATGGATCTATGAAATGGGTGTCGCCGCATATTCACGGGTCGTCGCTGGAGACGTCAACACGGGGTCAAGGATATTCGACGAATTGACTGGATTGCTCGAATACCGGTTTGCGTCCGAATCGCATTTCACCGACACAATTATTCCGGAGCTAAGAACAATGTTCGAGAGGATGGTGGCGGAACACGACCATTACGGCTCAACGGCAGTTGATGACTTGCCGTTTTGATGTTGGTTGCGCCTAAAGCGTATCGGTACGCCAAAACGATAGGCTAATGTGTGGGGATGTCCATCGGAGGCCTGGTTGATCCGGTCAAATGAAACGGTTATTCCGCAGAAGGAAACGGCACCTGTCAGTGCCCCCAATTGCGCAATTTATCCACGAGGGTTTATCCTAGCCGAGTGATGAGAATGCTGGGGTTAGGCCGGGATGGGCATGGGTGCAATCTAGGTTGGGTCTAGCGGGGTATATGAGCCCCGAACAGGCGGCGCGCTATCAGGGTGGAACCCTACCGGTTCGCCCGATTCATCGCCAAGATTGGCTATGCTTACGCCGTGCGGAAGTGGGACTTCACTGCTTCCGGCCGTTGGTGAATGAAATCATCCTCGGTCAGTCCGACGACTATTTCCACTTCGTGGGTAGTGCCCCGCGAGAGCCGCCATCTTGCGGGTGGCCAAGCAGAGGCAAGCACCACTTCGGCATAAATATCCGTTTTGTGCAGGACGGCATCGGGCTCGTCGTGGTCTACATCAAGCTTTTTGCGGAAGGGGGCACTCCGGTCTACCATGCCGTCGTAGGCGAGATTGATGCCAAAAATTCTGAACACTTCGCAGCACTGGAGCAGTACCGGTCCGATGGAATATTGGAACCGCTTAACTTGGTCGGGGAAGGCACCGACGCCAGATGGTGAATCCACCTCCATCACTGCCTTCAAGAGCCAACGGAGCGTGCCCACATTACCGTCAATTAGGCCCAGGAAGACTAGGGGCTGTTGACATTCGAATTGGCAAGGTACAGGGCCAAATCCAGGGCTTCTACTGAAAGTGGGAAAGGCTTATCCGACCACTTCCCGTGCAACCGAATTATAGGACTAAGCGCGCACGGCGCGTTGAATCCTGGGTGGCCGCAGGCAGATTCGGATTCTTAGTGTTGCAAAACTATCGTGCTTGGCGTACAGTTGCGGCGCGATAGCGACGAGCGTGGCTCGTCCCCTTCCCCTGAAGCGGGGATGCTCCATCCCCCGTAAGCCATTACGGGATGAGGCTTCATGCCTCTCTTGCGGGGCTTACGCTTCTCGGGACGCTGGTCGCTATCGCAAGTGCCTATCCTGACCGCAAGGGAGGTGCCAGTGCGCGGCGACGGCCCGTGGACGGTTCCCTCTCCCCTGCCAAAACATCGGCCGCCGGGTCTTTGCACTACGCCGGCGACCGAGCAGTCACCCAAGGAGGTGAACTGATGCGTATGTTACCACACGGTGGTGCGGCCTCGCCAACGCCGTCGCTCCGTTGCCCTCTTTCATGGCGCATCGCAATGGCCACGCTACGGCATCGCCGTCTGCCACGAGCCGCCGCGATGACGCTGCTGATCGTTGGTGCCGTTGCCTGCACGCCCTTTTCAGCGGATGTCCCTTCCACCGCAGGTCCGTCACCAACATCAGAGACGAATGCGAAAGCACAGGCTACCGTCGCCTTACCAACTCCGTCAGCCACCGTGCAGGCCACGGCGGTGTCCACGCCGCCTACTCCCACTCCTCCGCCGGCGCCGACGCCGACGCCGAAACCTACATCGGAGCCAACCCCTACGCCTACACAACCACCAAAGGTCGACTATGTCAGTCTGTACCCAAACTGCGGCACCGTGCAGGCGGACTATCCCGGCGGAGTGTCGCAAGGTAGCCCGATATATCGTCCAGATCTTGACTCCGACGGAAATGGGGTTGCTTGTGAGCCTGTAGATATTGATCGTGAGGCACTGGTCGCGTTTTACGACGCTACGCACGGCGAAAATTGGGACAACAACGACAATTGGACTAGCGATGCCCTGCTTAATGAATGGCACGGCGTAATCACCGACGACAGCGGTCGCGTCACCGAATTGGCTCTCATTGACAACTGGCTTACAGGTTCGATCCCGCCAGGGATTAGTAGCCTTGCTAATCTACAAATACTGAGGCTCGACTATAACAACCTGACTGGGGAGGTGCCTGCAGAATTGGGCGAGCTCACCAATCTGCATACCCTGCATCTTTTCAATAACGACCTGACTGGTGAGATACCGGCGGAAATCGGCGCCCTTCGTAATCTACATAGCATCACGATCAGCAACAACCAACTCAGCGGAGGAATCCCGCCGGAGTTGGGCAACCTTACCAACTTGAAGAGTTTAAATCTCTCCAGTAACCGACTCAGCGGAGGAATCCCGCCGGAGCTGGGCAACCTTACCAACTTGGAGAGTTTGAGTCTCTCCCACAACCGACTCAGTGAAGAAATACCGCCAGAGCTGGGCAACCTCACTTACCTGGATGGGTTGTGGCTCGGCAATAACCAGTTGGCTGGGGCGATACCGCCGGAGTTGGGCAACCTCACTTATCTGGAAGGATTGCTTCTCCAAGGTAACCAATTGACGGGAGTGATACCGCCAGAACTGGGCAACCTCACTTATCTGGAGGGGTTGTGGCTCCAAGGCAACCAGTTGACTGGGGCGATACCGCCGGAGTTGGGCAACCTCACTTATCTGGAGGGGTTGCTTCTCGAAGGTAACCAATTGACGGGAGTGATACCGCCAGAACTGGGCAACCTCACTAATCTGGGGGACTTGTGGCTCCACGGCAACCAATTGACTGGGGCGATACCGCCGGAGTTGGGCAACCTCCCTTATCTGGAAGGATTGCTTCTCCAAGGCAACCAGTTTACGGGGTGCGTACCCTCAGCTTTGCAGAACGTTCCCGGTCACGACGTGGGGAACTTGGGATTGCCGTTCTGCGGTGACGGATCAGATCAAACGACGTTCTCCGACCGACCCGCGTTGACGGCTCTCTATCATGCCACGGGAGGAGAAGATTGGATCAACAATAGCAACTGGCTGAGCGACGCCCCTCTCGGCGAATGGCATGGCGTAAGAACCGATGGGCGCGGCCGCGTCATACATCTCTGGCTACCGGAGAACGGACTGCGCGGTGAAATATCGCCGGAGTTGGGCAACCTGACCAAGCTCAATTGGCTGAACCTCACCAACAACCGTCTGAACGGCGCCATGCCGGGTGAGTTGGGGCAACTGGGAAACTTGGAAACGCTGGAAATTGTCGACAGCGGTCTGACTGGCCCGATACCGCCGGAGCTCGGCAACTTGGTGAAACTGCGCGAGGTCCATCTCCATGGAAACGCGTTCACAGGGTCCATACCGCCAGAACTGGGCAACTTGGTCAAACTCAGAGGACTGCACCTCAAACAGAACCGGCTGACCGGCGAGATACCGGCAGAATTGGAAAAGCTGCCCAGTTCGATGGCGCTGAACCTGAGCGGCAATCAGTTCACTGGATGCATCCCCAGCGGCTTACGCGCCATCAGCGACAGCGACTTGCCGCAACTGGGTCTGCCGTTCTGCAACTAGGGTCCCTCCACATTCTGGCTACCATGACAAGCGGCATACCGCGGCCGCAAGGATGAATCATCATGCCAAGATTGACCGGCCCCAAATTCATCATCTTAGGGATTGCCGCCGTGTCCATCGTCGGGGTTGCACTGGCGTTCTGGGCCTTGGATTTTTTTGGACGGCGAGGTCCAGTATGTGAATGGCGGAGAGAAAATGTACCGGCGGGGCGGCTCGATCGCTGAATTGGGGCGGTTGAAAACTGTACCACCCGCCGCTTTCCATAGGGCTGATTTTCAGCCTGTGGAAGGTGTGATGGATGTTTTCCGTGGAGATGTATTATCGGGTTCGCCGAGCCTGCCTGGTGGAGGGGATGAGCGTCAGGGAAGCCGCACGGGTGTTCGGGGTGCACCGGGACACGGTGCGCAAGATGCTGGCCAATGCGACGCCCCAGGGCTACACGCGGCAGAGGCCGCCGCGCAAGCCGAAGATAGAGCCCTTCGCCGAAGTAATTGACGCCATACTGGAGGCGGACCGGCGGGTTCACCGGAAGCAGCGCCACACCGCCAAGCGCATCTTTGAGCGGTTGAGGGACGAGCATGGCTTCGGTGGCCGGTACACCATAGTGAAGGACTACGTCAGGGAGCGCCGGCGGCAGGTGGGGGAAATGTTCGTGCCGTTGAGCCATGGCCCGGGCCACGCCCAGTGCGACTTCGGCGAGGCAATGGCGGTGATCGGCGGAGTGGAGCGCAAGATGCACTACTTCGTGCTGGACCTGCCCCACAGCGACGGCAGCTTCGTGAAGGCCTATCCCGGTGAGACCACCGAGGCTTTTCTCGATGGCCACGTGTCGTCCTTCGCTTTCCTGGGCGGCGTGCCTCAGAGCATCCTGTACGACAATACGAAGCTGGCGGTGGCCAGGATACTGGGAAGTGGTCGGCGCCAGCGCACGAGAGCATTCACCGAGTTGCAGTCCCACTACCTGTTCGAGGACCGGTTCGGTCGCCCCGGACAGGGAAATGACAAGGGGAGTGTGGAGGGGACGGTGGGCTACGCCCGGCGCAATTTCCTGGTGCCGGTGCCACGAGCGGAGAGTTTCGCGGCGTTGAATATCCACCTGGAGCGGAAGTGCCTGGAGCGGATGGACGCCGTGCTCAGAGGCCACAAGGAGACCATCGGCCAGCGAATGGAGCGGGACCTGGAGGCGTTGGCGCCGTTGCCGGCCGCGGCCTATGAGGCCTGCGACCAGCAGGCCAGCCGGGTCAGCTCGCTGTCCCTGGTGCGCTACCGCACCAATGACTACTCGGTGCCGGTGGCCTACGGACACCGTGAGGTGCTGGTCAAGGGCTACGTGGACCAGGTGGTGATCAGCTGCGGCGCCCAAGTCATCGCCCGACATCCTCGCTCCTACGAGCAGGAGGATTTCGTTTTCGACCCCATCCACTACCTGCCGCTGCTGGAGCGGAAGACCGGCGCCCTGGACCAGGCGGCGCCATTGCAAGGATGGGAGCTGCCAGCGGACTTTGCCAAGCTGCGCGGTGTCCTGGAAGCCCGGCTGGGGCAGCCGGGCAAGCGGGAATTCGTGAGGGTGCTTCGCTTGATGGAAGAATTCCCCCAGGCGGAGGTCCATATGGCCGTGAGCCAGGCCCTGCGGCTGGGCGCCGTGGGCTTTGATTCCGTGAAACACCTTTTGCTGTGCCGCATCGAGGGCCGCCCGCCCCGCCTGGACCTGGAGCTCTATCCCCATCTGCCCCAAGTCAGTGTCCGGACCACCCAGGCCGGCGATTACCTGACCCTGCTGTCGGGAAGGAGGGCGGCATGAGCGACCAAGCCACGCTGCTTCTGGAGCATCACCTCAGGGAATTGAAGCTGCCCACCTTCCTGAGAGAGTACGGCAAGCTGGCCGCCGAGTGCGCCGCCGAGGGTGTCACCCATCCCGACTACTTGCTCCGGCTCACCGAAATGGAACTCGCCGACCGACACCAGCGCATGGTGCAGCGCCGGATCCGCGCCGCGCGCTTCCCCGTCACCAAGGGCCTGGACACCTTCGACTTCTCGGCCATCCCCTCGGTGAATATGCAGCTGGTGATGCAACTGGCTCGGTGCGAGTACATCCAGCGGGGCGAAAACATCATCGCCATCGGCAACAGCGGCACCGGCAAGACCCACGTCGCCCTGGGTTTGGGCCTGGCCGCCTGCCAAAGGGGATTGTCGGTGGGTTTCACCACCGCCGCCGCCCTGGTCAACGAACTGCTGGAAGCCAGGGACGAGCGCCGGCTGCTCAACCTGCAACGCCAGCTGGCCCGGCTCAAGCTGCTCATCATCGACGAGTTGGGTTTCGTGCCCCTATCCCACACAGGGGCGGAACTGCTCTTCGAGATCTTCAGCCAACGCTACGAGCGGGGCTCCATCCTGGTGACCACCAACTTGCCCTTTGACGAGTGGACCGAAGTCTTCGGGTCGGAACGCCTCACCGGCGCGCTGCTGGACCGTCTCACCCACCACGTGCACATCCTGGAGATGAACGGCGACAGCTATCGCCTCCGGGGCAGCAGGCAGGGCGTAGTCGGGTCAGTTCCGCCAGGACTGACAGCCGCCGGTTAGCACGTCGTCGGGCCCGGCCATGGCCGTTAGGCACCGCCCAGGTGGTACAGTTTTACTCCGCCCCGCCGGCACAATTTTGCGCCGCCCTTGACAGTCCAGTATGACGAAACGCTCACTACGCAGGAAGACTTTGAACGTTGGGTCAAGGAACACTGGCAAGACGGTTGGGGAGAAGTACCGGACGCGGGACTGAACCCCTTGTACCGGGAGAACGCTGGTGTCACCGCATCCCGGAAGAATACCGCGGACAAATCCTGCGATGGTGGACCAAAGTAACGTACGAGCAAACCAATATCTATATTCCCCTCACGTGCTTAACTCGCGGTTCCCCAGCCTGCGACGGGCCCTAGGCCAAGGGGTGTTGGAATGGCAGGAATTCCAAAAGTAATTGCCCCCTGGTTGACCAAGGGCGCAATTGCCGCATTTGAATGTAAACAGCCTCTAGCATCACCATCGACATTGCCGGTGACCCAACCACCTGTCGGCATTGATGGCAAAAGAGGCGGTTTCAGTTCTTTGAAGGCCATGAATCATCTTGGAGCAACTTTACAGGCGACACCGCTACCGTCGGAACATTCGAGACCGAGCAGGCATTTTGGATCGAGGTCCGCGTGAACGTGGCGAACTTTAACTGCGAACACCCCGCCGTTAATCGCAACGATACCCAGAAAATCAAGATCAGGGCCTATCAATTGGGGAAACTCCACCTCAGCCAATAGGTGGCATATGCCGAGGCGAATAGCAACAGGCCCGCAGCGCAAAACTGCGGGCCTGTTGCTATTCGCAGGTGTAATCGCCAGTTCGTGCCAGTTGACATAGGTTGTGCCCGGGAGGCACGAATGCTGCTCGTGCCGTTCCATTGACAGGTATGTCATACGGGTAGACAATGGAGTTTTGGCGGGTAGAGTTTGCCGACCAACCCGCCAAGAAAGCGATAGGGGTGGGAGCGTCCGCGCGCTGTTTGGATGCACCGCGGCTATGGCGGGCTTGCCCGCTTCCCACTCCGTTGCCGCCATTATAGCAGACATCGCCGGCGCAGTCACGGCGACGTCCCATCGACGGAGCACGACCATGAGTTGCCAGCTGCATCAGGGCATTGAGCTGTACCGAGTTCAGGAGAACAATTTAGTTCTCCAACTGCAGCGGACCCGGGCACGGCGGCGACACCTGGAAGAGTCGCTGGCTTTCCTCGCGGAACCGCCTGACGCCTGCCTGCTCGACATGTCTGACATCGAGCCCAGGGCAAGTGTTGATGAAGACGCATGGGCTGAACCTGACATCCAAGCAGCCACCCCCCGCCCTTGGCGTGGGCAGGAACGCACTTATTCGGCTGTGGCGGTGTCCCTTGCTCGCCGGCAAGACTGGCGTGTGCGAGTGGCCGACGTGGCGCGGGCGATCAAAAAGCGCGGTTTGAGTGATGCGAAACACGCCAGTCTCTATGTGACCGTGCACAAGATATTGTCCAAGCGCGCGGGTTGGGTGAGAACGGGGCCCGGCGAGTTTGAGTACATTGCCGGGTTGAGTCCACCGACAGAGGCGACCTAAGCGGCCTGTTGAGCGGACGCACGTCCGCTCCCAGGGCTCCGCGGTTCGCGGAGCAACCGGGCACGGAACGGGTATCCGTTCGATACGTCCGGGAAGTGAGAAACCATGTCCCTGTACCAAAAGATTCAGGATGCCAACACGGCTGTTTCTGCCAATCAGCGCAGCCTCAAAAACCTAGATGAAGAATGTGCTACTGCCTTGGCCCGTTATGAGAAGTTGGATGCCAGGCGCCAGGCGATCAGACTCGCTATCACCAGCCTAGAGGAAGAAATATCGGACGCTGTGAACAGCGTGGCGATGGAGGACGCCATTCCGCCCGTGGACATCCAGGGGTGTCGGAATATGGGCGAGAGGTTACACAGAATCGCCCAAGTTACTGGGGGGCGTGTCGACATTGTCAAAGCGCTTGACCTCATGGAAAGCACATGGCCGACCAAAGCAAAGAGGGACACCATCGGTCACGAGATACGCACATGGATCAAGCAACATCCCCAGGATTGGGAGAATATTGCCCCGCATGTCTATCGATACAAGCGGTACGGAGTTGGCTCCGGTCAGGGCGACGAGGATCATTAGCCACGGCGCGCCGCTTGATGTTTTGAATGAGATAGTGTACACTTGTTCTAATCAAGACGGCACCACAGGACGCTGCGAACGCCCTGCGATGCCTGGCCCGCCGGAGAGTAGGTGTCCCCAGTGGCTGCACCACATTGTAGACTACGCACAGTCTCCTATCAATCAACAGACCCCGCCGCCGCCAAACCCGGCTGGTGGGGCCTCATGCCGCCTCTCCGGCAAATCCCCCGACCACGCCGACGGACCAGCCGGCCGAACGCCAGCCCACTCGGGGCCAGCATTTCAGGCCTGCAACCGTCAGCGCATCGTTCCGGGGTCCGCTTCAGGAGAGGTGAACATGAGTATTGCTGACCTATTTCCCACCGTTGCGCCGTGGCCCGGTACGGACGACGGCGACGAAGGTCGCCAACAACGTGGCATGGCTATCGCGGCATCAACTCCCATCGTCAAGACAGCCGGCGGCTGGACCATCCCGTCCCAGTCCAACCCGGGCGTGTACTACCACCTGTCGATGGACGAGGACGGCGCACACTGCAGTTGCCCCGACGCTTTCAGGACCTGCAAACATATCCGCGCCTTGGAGATTGTGCTCGACCGGGAGCAGAAGGCCAAAGCCGTTCCCGTGCCGGTCACGGCAACCATCGACCATCTCCTCCCGGTATCGCATCGCAATGGCAGCGTGGGGATCCCAGTGGACCCGCCGGCCCCGCCGGAGGAGCAAACCTACTGGGGGATGTACAACCGCACTCAGACAAACGAGAGGCCCCTGTTTAAACAGCTGCTGTATGCACTCTGTACAGCGGTTCCAGAACCGGTCAGGAGCGGGCCGGGACGCCCGCGAATCCCACTCCGCGACCTCATTTTTGGTGAGGTGTATCGCGAGTATTCACGCCTATCATCCAGGCGATTCCAGCCTCCTGTCAAGGAATCCGCTGCGGAAGGGTATATCTCGACGGAGTACGGGCACAACTCCGGCACCGCGTTTCTGAACGCTCCCGAGACCACGGACCTCCTCCGCGCTCTCATCACCGAGTCGGCCCGGCCCCTCCAAAGGGTTGAGAGGACCTTCGCCCCCGACAGCTCGGGATTCAGCACCGAGGCAAACGGTCGTTGGCGCGACGAGAAGTACGGCTCGGTGAAAACTGGAGCCTCCTACGTGAAGACCCACATCATCGTTGGAGTCAAAACCCATATCATCACCTCGGCCATCGCGTCGGTCGAACCAATCGGCGATATCACCGCCTTTCCTGCCCTGTTGCGAGAGACGAGGGATGCCGGGTTCACGGTCGAAGAGGTGGTGGCTGATGGTGCCTACTTGAGCGAGAAGAACTTGGAATGGTTGAACGAACTGGGCATTGAGTCCTGGATACCGTTCCGCAAGAACTCCAAATTCCACAGCGACAACTCCCTCTGGGACAAACACTTGGCGACGTTCCTACTCAACCGGGAGCGGTTCGCCGAGCACTACCACCAGAGGTCGCAGGTCGAAACTGCCTTCTCAATGGTCAAAGCCAAGTACGGGCCCAGCGTCAGAGGGAAAACGCCAGTCAGCCAAGCCAACAACGTGCTCTGCAAACTTCTGGCTAACAACCTGTACGTGCTGGTCCGTTCCATTTACGAACTCGGCCTAGAGCCCGAGTTCTCGAAAATCGGGGCGCGCCCAAATGCTGTGGGTTAGAGAGCAATCTGCTCTCTCCCACCGCACAAACTGAAGGAGTCGCCCCATGTCGCAACAACGAAATCACCCCTACATCTGGACCACCTGGTTGCCCCGCCTGCTGACGGGCGAAAGCTCGTGCGAGTGGAGCATCTGGTTCAAGGCACACTACCGGAACTGGTCGAAGCCGCCCTCTGGCTTCGACCAGACCGAGTGGCTGATGCGCCATACGGCGCTGCTGAACCGGCAAAAGCAAGAATGGAAAGACCGCGGCTACGCCGTGTACGTCGAAGGGCAGAACGCCTTTCGGCTGCGCGGAAAGTCCGCCACGCTGGCCGGGCGTCCCGACCTCGTTACGCTCGACGACCGGGACGCCACCATTATCGACGTCAAGACCGGTCGGGAACAGCCCTGGCATCGTGTGCAGGTCATGATCTACCAGTACGCCCTGCCCTTGGCCTTACCGCAGTACCGGAACGTCCGGGTCAATGGTGAGGTCGTCTATCCCACCCACACGGTGAGGATTCCGCAAGAATCGCTGCCCGATCTGTTCGTAGAGGCCCTCGGGGCTCTCATCCGACGGTTGGCCGCGGACACGCCACCCGGGCCCGTGCCCAGCAGTTCGGAATGCCAATTCTGCGACATACTGGACTGCACCGAACGCATAGACTCCGACGGTCCAAGCCAAGAAGGCAACACCGACGATTTTTGATCCCTTCGCCGCTCACTCCAAGTAAGATGCTAGAGAAAATTTTGCCCGAAAAACCTAAAGCCCACCCGAAACGGCCACCATTCGGGGAACGATAAGGGCGATACCCTCGCTGGGTATTTCCTGAATCCTCTGTCCCTTGCTACAATCTCCACAGATTCCGCGTCGTCGGGGACGGCAAGGTCTTTGAGTTCCCCGACGGCCTGTCCAAATGCTCGGATTCTGGGTGATGCGGTAAGGCGGTGCTCACCTCCGGGGAGAACCGTTCACACGTACTGTGCACCCACCTAGCAGACACTCCCCCTAGAACATCCGGCATTATCGGCTAAACCAAGACATTGGTCGGCAGGTGGGCGGCGAAATAGGCCCCAATAGCATCAAGTCCTTTCGGGCGCTGCTCAAGCCGGGCAAGTCGGACGAAGGCAGCAGGAAGGTAGAATTGCCATTTGGAGAACAGACCCAATAGGCAGACAGCTATGAGTTCAGACTTTATCGATTTTTCACGGCTGAAAGAGATACGTGCGGCGCTCGCTGGCCATCTTGTGGAAGCTCATCAGCTTCTTCAGCAGAACCTCGCCGACGTTGACCTGGATAAGCCCCTGTTTGATTTTCCAGAGGAACCAAGCGACGAAGACATCCTTAACGATACGTTTCGCATGCACAGCCTTGTGATGAGGAAGGAAGGGTTTCATGTTGCCGCCGTGCTTCGTGCCAACGAGCAGGGCAATCTGCACTCGCTAGGAGTGCAAACCAAGGTACTGATTGAATGCGCCGCAGAAATCACGTCCATAAGCCGGATGGCCGTGGAGAAAACCCCGGAAGCGCTGTACTACGTTACCAATAGCCTGGAATACGACTATAACTACTGGCTATTGAGGCTCACCAGAGGGGCGATAAGCAAGGAGGAACTGAGGGCAAGCATCATGAGGGCGAGGGCAAACGTTGGTGTTTTCGACGAGAAGAAACCGAAGAAGGTTTACTTGTCGGAACGAGTCTCGGTGCTAACCCAAGGGCGTATGTACTGGGACCATTTAAATGACAGCTTCTGCCACACTACTCCCGCTAGACTCCGTATGACGCCGGGATTGGGCGGGGTGATGCCAGCGCCAGAATTACAGTTTGACCTCGCGTTCGCTGACATCATGAACAGCGCACAGCATTACGTGTGTTGGTCGTTGGTGGCGTATGGGGCTCTCAAGATTCCTCGAGGTACCAGCCAACTCTTTGACGATGCGCTGGAGCTGTCTCAAAGGGCAAGGGAGACAGCCGCTCCGTTCAGGGCATTGCAGAAACGAATCGTCGAAGGGGGCGCGACGGATGAGGGTGAAGCCTCCTCATGAAGAACCATTCCCTGCCCATCAAGGATGAAGTCATCGAGCGACTGACCGAAGCGTGTGACCGGCAAATTAAGGCGCTCTGCGAACTCTTGAATCTTCATCACGAGCGTTTTGGTCCGTTTAGTCCGGAGCGGGATGGTGATACCGACGCTTTGCTCCGTCTCCGTAAGGTTAGTTGTCACGTGAGGGCCGTCGTTGGGTGGAACATAGACAGATGGGCGATCCACGTGATGGCCCCGGAAATCAGGTACGCGCTCGAACAACTGCGCCATTTGACACTCGGCGGTATGTGTACGATAGCCCATGAACCTGGGGAAGAATGCCACGTGCCCAGATGTTTTGACCGTTTTGATGAAGAATTGGCCCCGCTCACTCACCCCACGAGTACCGTCCTGGCACTCGTTCCCGAGGCTGCGGGACATGAGGTCAGGTCCCTATACAAACTTTGTGTGTTGCTTCACGTGCTGTCGGGGAGCTATGCTGGAGCCCTGGATATGGAGATATCTCGGTCAGACCCGAATGCAGCCCAGATTTTGGCCCTTGCGATCGCTCAGCACGCAGACTCTGAGGATACGTTGAAACTCGCCAGTGAATTTCTGGGGAATCTAGAGTGACTTTTGGGACCTCGTGCTGTCCGCGCTAACTGACGCTGATGGCGATGGTCTGATAGGATTAGAGTCCGGTCGGTGCCATGCCGTGATAGCGCATGGGCGGCGTCGGTAGCGGAAAGGGGACGGATAGGCGTTGCCCGAAGAGCCCAGAAGTTGCCCATAAAATTTGACATCTGCCCAAATACCATCCAACCTGCCCACAAATCCGTCCAAAAAACCGATTTTACGGGCAAGGCCCCTGGCACCCCGAAAGAGAAATCCGTCAAAAATTACGTCCAATGGGTGGAGCAACATCCGTCCTTTCGTGAGGCGCTTGCCGACGCAAAGCGTAATAATTTCTGCATCGGGGACCAGTTTATGAATGAGGTAGTGACGGACGCGTACCGGCAACTAGCGCAATCCAAGGACCCCGCCGTGCAATACTGGCTGAGCAGGATTGACGTTCTTCCACCTCAACCACGTAGATTCATACCGGATGTAGATTGGCTCGGCCCAAAGAAGGAGCGTTCTGGCATTGTGCAGACACCGGCAGGTACGACTCTGGGTCTTATAGACCGTAGAGCTGACGGTGTGTGGGACATTACACCGATGACCAACGGCGCGGTCCGTGTGCGTGCGCGGGCCAAGAGCCAAACCGATGCCCGATGCTACTTGGCCCAACTGCTCACAGTCGATGTCAGAGTTATAACCGCCAACGGCGAGAAAAATCTACGACTGGTCTGTGCTGATGGCCCAGTTGCGTTCCGCAACTTAACACCGCCATCAGACGACAACCCATGGCTGCAGTCATACTCGCTGGAGTTTTGGGATGACGACCACGGCATTCAATCTGGCCAGCAAATTGAAGTGGAAGTACACGACCCCAACTTCCCGGGTTCAATTGAAACGCTTCGGGGCAATGTGATTGCCATCAGCGGTCACGAAATTCGCGTCGATGGATCTACAGTGATAGGACTTTCTACACAACAAAAACGTCCAACTCCATAAGAAAACATCCGCCCACGATGCCGGCCAAAGGTGACGTTGTACCTTGGCTTCCCGCCAACTCGCATTAGGCTGTCTTTCACCGCCTCCGGCCGCGGCTAGTACGTCCCTGCACCCGCCGAAAACTCGGAAAATCCACCGACGCCGGCCTATTGACAAATCATAGAACGTACGTTCATAATAGCCCCATCGCTAGCGAAACCATCGGTAACCCACAGCCTGCAACGAGGTAAATCAAGAACTTACCACACCCGGTTCGTTCGGTCGTCAACGGCCACAACCGTCAGCAAACCCAAATCGCAAGACCCAGCTTGTTCCAGCGCGCTACCCACTGCGTCGTGTACGGCTAACTAAATGACCCGTGCGAATCTTAACGGTGGCTACCTCTGAACTGGACGCTCTCATTAGGCTCATCCACTCGGAGGGTATAAACCCCCTTGCGTAACTCCCCCGGCCGTGGGGCTGACAACGACCACTTACCTCAGGCAGGCTACCCAACCTACCGAAAACCAACACCAACCCACCGGAGGCCAGCCCCAACGAACATCACAAAAACCAACCGCCCACCCATCACATGCAGTTCCGCATTCCCACCGCCGCCCCAACGCTGGACATACCGCCGCCGTATCGGTATCATCAGTTCCCACCGCATACCGCGCCGCCTCACGCCCGGAGTAATGGGCCCGCCACCGGCGGACCGGAGGACGCCAATGGTCGAAGTAGCCAGCGACTCCACTGACTTAATCGCCTGCGTATCCGAATACGTGGACGATTCGGAGCAGGTTGACGCCATCCGCGACGCCTACGACTTCGCCGCCGGCTGCCACGACGGCCAGAAACGCCTCTCCGGCGACCCCTACATCGTCCATCCCCTGGCCGCCGCCACCATCCTGGCCAACCTCTACCTGGACCCCGATACCATCAAGGCCGCCCTCCTCCACGACGTCATGGAGGACTGCGGCGTCCCCGTGGAGGACTTGGAAGACCGCTTCGGCCCCGACGTGGCCCGACTGGTGGACGGCGTAACCAAGCTCACCCGCGTTGACTACCGCCCCCCCGGCGCCAACGGATTCAGCGCCGCCGACGCCGAAAGTCTCTACGCCGAAAGCCTGCGCAAGATGCTGGTGGCCATGGCCGAGGATATCCGCGTCGTCCTCATCAAGCTGGCCGACCGCCTGCACAACATGCGCACCCTGGACGCCCTGCCCGAACCCAAGCGCCGGCGCATCGCCCAGGAAACCCTGGACGTCTATTCCCCCCTGGCTCACCGCCTGGGCATCTGGGAAATCAAGTGGCAGCTGGACGACCTGGCCTTCCGCCATCTCAACGAAGCCAGGTACCGGGAAATCTCCAAGATGCTGGCCGCCCGCCGCTCCCAGCGCGAGGCCTACGTCGCCAGCGTCGCCGACCGCCTCCGCGAGGAACTGCTGGAAAACCGGCTCAACGCCGAGGTCAACGGCCGCCCCAAGGGCATCTACTCCATCCACAAGAAAATCGAGAAGTACGCCGCCGAGGGCAAGGAACTCAGCGACATATTCGACCTCTACGCCCTGCGCGTCATCGTTGACGACGTGGCCGACTGCTACGCCGCCCTGGGCGTGACCCACCGGATGTGGATGCCTATCCCCGGCCAGTTCGACGACTATGTCGCCACTCCCAAGCAGAACATGTACCAGGCGCTGCACACCACCGTCATCTGCGACGGCGGCCATCCCCTGGAAGTGCAGATCAAAACCGACGAGATGCACCGGGTGGCCGAGTACGGCGTCGCCGCCCACTGGCGCTACAAGGAAGGCTCCGGAACCGCCGGCGGACGGGGCCGCTTCGAGGAGCGCATGACCTGGCTGCGTCAGCTCCTGGAGTGGCAGCGGGAAACTCCCGACACCAACGAGTTCCTGGACTCGGTGCGCGAAGACCTTTTCCATGACCAGGTATTCGTCTATACCCCCAAGGGCGACATCATGGAATTGGCCTCCGGCGCCACGCCCATTGACTTCGCCTACAAGATTCACACCGACCTCGGCCATCGCATCTCCGGCGCCAAGATCAACGGACGGCTGGTCTCGCTGGACACTCCGCTGGAAAACGGCGATACCGTGGAGGTCGTCGCCGGCAAGACCGGACGCGGCCCCTCCCCCGACTGGCTCAATCCCTCCCGGGGCTACGTGGCCACCAACAGCGCCCGCCAGAAGATTCGCTCCTGGTTCAACCGGCAGGCCCGCAGCGCCAACATCACGCGAGGCAAGGACCTGCTGCGTCGCGAACTGCGTCGCATGGGCGTGAAACTGGCCGACCGGGAGGTTCTGGCGCTGTGCCGCTACGAGACGATGGAAGACCTGCTGGCCGCCCTGGGCTCCGGCGAACTCAGCGATTCCGCCCTGGCCGACCGGTTGTCCGAATACCGCAGCAAGGACACCGAAACCGAGGAATGGCAGATTCCCCTCAAGGGTTCCCAACGCCTGGACAGCCCCACCTCGGGGATTACCGTGCTGGGCGTCGGCGACCTGCTCACCCGCATCGCCGCCTGCTGCAACCCCATCCAGGGCGACGCCATCATCGGTTTCGTAACCCGCTCCCGAGGCGTCAGCATCCATAAGGTCGAGTGCATCAACGTCCTCAACGAAGACGAACGGGAGCGGCTGGTGCCCGTTTCCTGGGGACAGAAGCAGGAACTCTATCCCGTGCGCGTCCGCATCGAGGCCATCGACCGGGTGGGCCTGCTGCGGGATGTTTCCACCCGGCTGTCCGAGGACAAAATCAACATTGCCTGGGTGGTAACCCGCGAGAACGACAACGCCACCGTCAGCATGGAGCTGACCATTCACATCGCCGGCCTGCAGCAGCTCAACCGGGTGTTCTCGCGCATTGAGGGCGTCCGCGGCGTTACCTCCGTCAGCAGGGTTACCAGCAGCCCGCTGCGCCAGACCGAGCGGTGAGCCAGGACAGCCCGCAGGGAGCCTTCACCCTCTCCCGAGCGGTTTTCAACCCCACGGCGGTCAAGCTTCTGGTCGCCATCGCGGCGTTCCTCGCTATTCTGCTGATGCCCACGCCCGAAGGGCTGACGGTGCAGGGGCAGCGCTCCCTGGCGGTAATGACCCTGGTGGTCGTGCTGTGGGCCACCGAAGCGATTCACGTCAGCGTGGCCGGCATCGGCGGAGTGGTGCTGCTGGTGCTCTTCGGAGCCGTGCCCGGCATCGGCGAGGCGGTGTACGGGTTCTCGCAGCCGGTGTGCTACTTCCTCATCGGCATCCTGACCCTGGGCCTGGCGGTGCACCAGTCCGGCCTGGCCGAGCGCATGGCAGTGTTTCTGATGCGGGGCGCCGTGGGCAGCCCGTACCTGCTCTACGTGCAGATGCTCTTTTCCTTCGCCGCGCTCACGTTCGCGCTGCCGTCGGCCAGCACCAGGGGCGCGATCATGGTGCACGTGTACGAGCAGGTGCTGGAGCAGTGGAACATCCCCCAGGGGCACCCCTTCTACAACGCCACCATGATGGCCATGGGCTGCCTGAACCGGCTGGGTTCCACCGCGCTGCTGGCCGGCGGCATCACTCCGGTGGTGGCGTCGGGTCTGCTGGGCGATTTCTCCTGGACCCAGTGGTTCGTCATCATGAGCGTGCCCTTCTATGCCAACCTGGTTGTGGGCGGCGCGCTGCTGTTTCTGTTCTACCGTGGGGGCTTTCGGAATCAGGGCACCGGCGACGCCACGCCGGCTCTGCCCGGCCCGATCAAGCCCGTGGAACTCCGCGCCGGGGCGATTGTTATCGTCACCGCGCTGATGTGGTTCACCGACTTCGCCCACGGGCTGCATCCGGCGGTGCCGGCTCTCATCGCCCTGTGCCTCATCCTGCTGCCCCGAGTTGGCATCCTCACCTGGGGTGAATTCGAGCGCAACGTGGGCTGGACCAACTTCTTCGTCATCGCAACGTCGCTATCGCTGTCCCACTCGCTGGTGTCCAGCGGCGCGGCGGCGTGGTTCTCGGAGACGCTGGTGGGTGGCGTGTCGCAGCTGGTGTCCTCGCCCATGCTGATCCTGCTGGCCCTGTGCGTATGCTTTGCGTTGCTGCGGATGCTGCTGCCCAACATCGCCGGCTACCTGGCGCTGGTGATTCCGGTAACCATGGCCGCCGCGGAGTCGCTGGGGCTGGACCCGCTGGTGTGTGGGTTCGCCGCCGTCGTGGTGGGCGATTCGGCGGTGTATTACGGCGCCGGCGGCACTTCGGCGGTGTTCGTCTTCCAGCGCGCCAACATAGCCAACCCGGAGATTTTCCGCTTCGGCATCACAATGACGGTAGCGGTCATCGCCGTGCTGCTGCTGCTGGTGATTCCCTACTGGAACCTGGTGGGTTACCCACTGGCCCCATAGCCCAGCGACCGGGCGATCAGCAGCAGGATTACCAGCACAACCAGGATTATGCCGACCATCACCAGCCGGTTGAAGGAACGGCGCAGCCGTCCTCGGCGTTGCCGGGCCCGACGCTGGTCGGCGCGATAGTCCCAGGGACGACGGGCGCGCCGGCCATCCCGCCACACGCCGCGCCGCCTGGTTTTGGCCTCGGCCTCGGCTTCGGGAAAGCCCAGGTTTCGCCCACCGTACCGGCGATACCAGTAGGCCATGCCGGCTCGCACCATGGCCACGTTGACGGACTCCCGTCGGCGGCGTCCCGCGTAAATCAGGCCCACCGTTCGACCGTAGCGGTCGGTAGCCATCACGTCCATGCGGACGGCGCCGCGCCGCACCAGAGACGCCAGTTCTTTTCGGGCCTCCGGGCCGTAGGGTTGCGCCAGCTCCGGCGCGTCGATGCCGTAGAGCCGCACGGGAAAGGGCCGGCGCAGGCAGCTGAACAACCCGCCGTAGTTCACCACCAGCGAGTCGCCGTCCACCACTCGCCGCACCTTCACCTTGCGGGCCATCAGAGGGCTACACGGTCAGCGGTGTGTCGTCCCGGTTGGCCCACTCTCCCATGGACGCGTCGTAGTTCCTGGCGTTTTCAAACCCCACCAGCCGTAGTACGAAGTTGCCGTGCGCCGCACGGATACCGGCCTGTCAATAGGTGTACGCCGTCTTGTCCGGCGTGATGCCATGCTCGGTGAGAATCTGGCGGATTTCCGACGCCGGCTTGAACTCGTGGGTGTTGCGGTCCATCAGATGGAACCATTCCAGGTGCACCGCGCCTGGAACGTGGCCGACCCGCTTGTTGCGATAGTTCTCCGCCGTGCCATCCCATTCGGCGTCGCTGCGCACGTCCCACACCACGACGTTATCCCGTACGCCGTCCAATGAGCAAGCTTCTTTCAGCTCGTCGCCGGTTGCAATGTACGACCCGTCGGCCCGGGGCGTGAACGACACCGCTGCCGGCGGACGGGGCCGGCCGAAGTCAACGGGCTGTCCGGCGTTCACCCAGGCCCGCCAGCCGCCGTTGAGCACCTTGACGTTGCCATGGCCGTAGTAGTTGAACACCCACCACATCCGGGCGGCGGTCAGCCCCTGGGCGTGGTCGTAGGTTACGACGGTGGTATCGTCGCCAACACCCAGGCTTTCAGCGTAAGCCTTGAACTGCTCCGGCGTCATCACGTGCTGCCGGTCGTCGGGGTTCTTGGCCCAGTTGTCCGGCACGTGGGCCGCGCCGGGGATGTGCCCACGTTGCCAGGCGTCGGCGGTGTTGGCGCAGTCCAGAACAACTACGCTGGGGTCGTCCAGATGCGCGGCCACCCAGGCCGGGTCGGTGAGGTATTCGGGGTGAGCGTAGCCGGCGGCGGTGGTCATTAAAGAACTCCTGCGTGATGGGTAGATGGCCTGATTGTATGGCGCAGCAGGTTAGCAGGTCAACGGGGATTGGGTGCATGCATGCTGGCTCACGCTTGACAAACGATCAGCAGATACTTTACATTCACCTCATGGGTGAATGATGGAAGTCGTTTTCCGGACAAACGAATTGCGGCGATGCTACGAAAATTCGGCCAGAGCGGTCCGACGGTGGGGGCCAGTAGTCGGGCAACGGTACATTCACAGGGTAGATCAACTGTCTGAAGTCAGCAATTTTCAAGAGGCGTACAAAATCCAGTCGCTACGCCTGCATCCGCTAATATCATCCCAAAGAGGCGAGTTATCCATTACCCTGACCGGACGGTGGCGGCTTATCGTGACAAAAGGAGAAACGGAGGAAATCGCAAATATTGAGGAGGTGAGCGATCATTATGACAACTAAACCCCCGCGGGTGTATTCCGATTTGGCAATACCCCCCGGAGAAACGCTAGCGGAAGAGTTGGAAGTCCGTGGCATGACCCAAAGGGAGTTGGCAGCCCGTCTTAGCCGTCCACCCCAAGTGGTGAACGAGATTATCAATGGGAAGAAAGCCATTACGCCCGATACTGCAATCGGATTGTGCCAAGTGTTGGGAATTGAAGCGAGCTTTTGGATTAACCTCGAATCCCGCTACCAGATGACCTTGGCACGGCAGCGACACAGAGAAGCTCAAGTGACCGAGGAGCAGTGGTTAAGTGCATACCCGATCAGGGAGATGATAAAGCGTGGCTGGATTGAAGCCGGGCGCGACAAAGCAAGCCGACTGAAGGCGCTGCTGAGTTTCTTTCAGGTTGCCAGCATCCAGCCGCAGGTGTACCAGGAAGCAATCGGGTTTCGGATTACCGAGGCAGCACAACAAAAAGTGTCGCCGGGTGCTCTAGCTGTCTGGCTTCGTCAGGGAGAAATTGAAGCGCAAAAGCTTGATACAGCCGATTACGACGAGCAGCGGTTCCGCAATGCTCTGGTAAAAATCAAGGGTATGACGGAATTGCCACCCGAGAAATTCTATCCGGATATGACAGCACTCTGCGCGGAGGCGGGGGTCGCCTTTCGTGTGGTGCAAGAACTCCCGAAAATTGGAGCCAATGGTGTTGCTCGGTGGCTGACCGACAACAAGGCGCTGATTCAAATGAGCATTCGTAACAAGTGGGCCGACATCTTCTGGTTTTCGTTCTTTCACGAAGCCGACCACCTCTTGGATCATCGTACCCAACGCCGGATTCTGATTGACGGTCTGGGGCCAGATTTAGACATGGCTGAGATTGAGGCGGAGGCCGACCAGTTCGCCAAAGATTTCCTCATCCCGCAGGAGAAGTGGAACGATTTTTGCGACTTTGGCTATTTCACGCCGGTCAACATCAGGGAGTTCGCGCAGTCGATTGGAATCGCCCCGTTCATCGTGGTTGGAAGGTTGCAGAAGGAAAGGCGTGTTCCGTACAACCGGCTCACGGAGCTGAAACAGCGTTACACATGGGTGTCTCATGCAGAGAGAAAAGAGCGTGTGTAAGTTCACTAACTTACAATATGCACGTTTCCAAACACCAGAGTAATCAGAGGTTACCGTATGAGCAGTATAACCAACGCGGAAAGGCTCTATTTTGAGAGAATTTTAGGTATGGGCGATGGCTACGTGCTGAGCTATACCGATGCAACATTTGGTGCCTTCTTTCGGAGGCATCATATAGACATCCATGGCCCAAAATACCAGACTTACGGGACCTCAAAGGCTAAGAAGATGCGGGCTTTCTGGGATCTCGAGACCGACAGGGTAGTTGCGGGTGTGCTTGGGGAAATGCTGGACGCTTACGAGGCCAATTGCGACATAGGGGGATACGACAAAAATTCCGGCGTCCTGGATAGATGCCGTGAGGTCGTTACAAGGATTAACGGTATCGTTCCAGTTGCCGATTCCGGCGACAGTAAGGGCTTCATGGACAAAGAATTTGTTCTGCCGAATGTCGAAAAGTTGCCGGTTGAGCCACAAGTCGCCACAATCATTGAAGCGCGACTGAAAGAAGCACAAAAGGCTTTTGCCGCCGATGCTCACCTGTCGGTTATCTTCCTATGCGGCAGCGTCCTGGAGGGTATCTTGCTTGGTGCAGCTCTGAAAGAGCCGACCAAGTTCAACCAGTCACTTTCAAGCCCGCGAGACAGAGATGGAAAGGTAAAGGGCTTCAACGAATGGAGCTTGGCGCAGTTTATAGACACAGCGCACAGCATAGGCCTTTTGGATTTGGATGTGAAGAAATTTTCTCATGGCTTGCGCGACTTCCGAAACTACATTCATCCCTATGCGCAATTGTCGCAGGGCTTTACACCTGACGAACACACGGCCAGAGTTTGCTTCCAAGTCCTAAAGGCAGCGCTCGCCAGCGTCGCAGGAGAACGCTGATGCAGGCATACACACTAAATCTTGGACTAGTCTCACCCCAACAGCCGCACCATGTCTCTTCCGCAGAGGAGTGCAGCTAGGCTGTCAGCTCCTGCCGCGAGCTGAACACCGCCGGCCGCTCGCCCTTGCCACGTTCGCCGCCATACTTTTAGACGGTTGCCACAGCCAGGTATGGAGCCAGTTGGTCGAAGCACGCGCTCCAGCCCTCGTTGTGCGCATCCCTCATGTGGGCGTCGGGGAATTGTTCATGCGTGATCTTCACATCCGTCGCGCCCTGCCGGTCATGAAATTGCAGAGTTACAAGGGTGGTTGCCGGAGTCCAGTCAGGGTCGTCGCCGGGTCTTTTCTCCCAGGTCCAGGTGAACGCCATCCGCTCGGGTTAGGAAACCTCTCGATAGACCCCGTCCACAACCTAGGGAAGTTCCTGTTCCGGGTTCTGCATTCCCAGGCGATAACGGCCGCCCACGCGGAGGTCAACCTCGGCGATGGGCGTAGCCCAGCCCGGCTCAGCGGCCCACCAGCGCAGCAGATGCGTTGGGTCCGTCCAGGCTTGGAACACACGCTCCCGCGGGGCGTCGATCGTCCTGATTATGACATATCGGAAATCGCGTTCAGTCGTGGTTTGTGCCATCGTGAGCATCCTTGCGTGATGTGTTCGTTCCCAACGCTGCCGCGCGTGTGCCGTTATAATGGGCGTACTTCACGCGATTCTTGCGAGGTACGCTTCTATGGTTCAGCAGGGACAGATTGACCACCTTTTGCAGGAGGCCGGCGAGATTCCCCCGCCGCCTCACGTAGTCGCCCAGGCCACGCTATCCGACTACGAGGGCGTTTACGCCCGCTCCGTGGCCGACCCCGAGGGCTTCTGGGCCGAGGCCGCCGAAGAACTGCACTGGTTCCGCAAGTGGGACGAGGTGTTCCAGTGGGACTACCCCAACTTCCGCTGGTTCGTGGGCGGGCAGACGAACATCGCCTACAATGCCCTGGACCGCCACCTGACCACCGAACGGCGCAACAAGGCCGCGCTCATCTGGCTGGGCGAAGACGGCACCGAGCAGGTCTATACCTACGCCCGACTGGCCCAGCAGGTGAACCGCTTCGCCAACGGCCTGAAGTCGCTGGGCGTGGGCAAGGGCGACCGGGTGGTCATCTATATGCCGCTGACGCCGGAGGGTGCCATCAGTATGCTGGCCTGCGCCCGCATCGGGGCGATTCACAGCGTGGTGTATGCCGGGTTCAGCGTGGGCTCGCTGCGCGACCGCATCCAGGACGCCGACGCCAAGGCCCTCATCACGGGCGACGTGGGCTACCGCCGGGGCAACCGGGTTGACCTCAAGGGCATCGCCGACGAGGCGGTGGAGGGGTGCGACAACCTGGAGAGCGTCATCGTGTTCCGCCGGGAGCTGGCGCGGGAGGACTTGCGCGACGGCGAAACCGACTTCAACGAACTGCTGGCCAACAGCGCCATCGACTGCCCCGCCGAGGTGATGGACGCCGAGGATCCCCTGTACATCCTGTACACCAGCGGCACCACCGGCAAGCCCAAGGGGGTGGTGCACGTCCACGGCGGCTATATGGTGGGCACCCACTACCACTTCAAGAACTTCTGGGACGTGAAGGACAACGACGTCTTCTGGTGTATGTCGGACATCGGGTGGGTGGTCGGCCACAGCTACATCGTGTACGCGCCGCTGGTGGCGGGAGCGACGACGGTGTTCCGAGAGGGCGCGCCCGACTTCCCACATAACGCCGTGTTCTACGAGGTTATCGAGAAGTACGGCGTCAACGTCATCTTCACCGCGCCCACGGCGGTGCGGATGCTGATGCGCTACGGCGAGGAGCCGGCCAGCCGCTACAACCTGCGCTCGCTGCGGTTCCTCACCTGCGCCGGCGAACCGCTGAATCCCGAAGCCTTGCGCTGGGCCTACGAACACATCTGCGGCAACGGCGAGTGGGCGCACATGGTGGATAACTGGTGGCAGACCGAGACCGGCGGCCCCTGCCTGGGCACCACGGCCACCATGACGGCCCGGCCCGGACGCGTCGGCAAGCCTCTGCCCGGCGCCGTGATGGACATTGTTGACCGGGAAGGCCAGCCCATCGAGGAGCCGGACAAGGGCGGCTTCCTGGTGATTCGCCGGCCGTTTCCCCATTTCTCCCGCACCGTGTGGGGAGACCCGGAACGCTACGCGGACACCTGGAACCAGGTGCCCGGCGTGTACTCCTCCGGCGACGTGGCGCTACGGGACGCCGACGGCTACTACATGGTGGTGGGCCGCGCCGACGACGTGCTCAACGTGGCCGGCCACCGCATCGGCTCGGCGGAGGTGGAGTCGGCGCTGGTGTCCCATCCCGAGGTTGCGGAGGCGGCGGTCATCGGCAAGCCGGACCAGCTGCGCGGCGAGGTCATCAAGGGATTCGTAACGCTGCGCATGGGCAGCGAAGGCTCCGACCGGATGATCAACGAACTGCAGTTGCACGTGCGCCGGGAGCTGGGCCCCATCGCCGTCCCCGCCGAGATCGAGTTCACGCCCACACTGCCCAAAACCCGTTCCGGCAAGATCATGCGCCGCCTGCTCAAGGCGCAAGAGCTGGGCCTGGACCCAGGCGATATAACCACGCTTGAGGAGTAGGGCATGGTTTGACAGACGCAAGACGAGCGGATGGGCAAGACTGCGGCCAACAAGGGAAAAGACCATGCTGGACGACCTGGTACACGTTATCGAGACGCTGCAACAACGCATACGGGATCACAGCACAACGCTGCGGGAGAATGAGACACGCACCCGCATGGCGTTGATTGACCCACTGCTCTCGGCGCTGGGATGGGACGTGTCGGATCCGGGTGCGGTTGCACCGGAGTACAACGTGAGTGGGCGGTGGGCCGACTATGCATTGTTGCGTCCTGATGGCGAGCCGGCAGCGACGGTAGAGGCCAAAAAGTTGGGCGAATCGCTGGCCTCGCACCGGATGCAGATGCTCAACTATTCCAATGCGTCGGGCGTGGAATACGCTGGACTGACCGACGGAGACCATTGGGAACTCTACGAGGTATTCCAACGCGGACAGTTGGAGGACCGGCGGATTTTGGACGTATCCATCTCCGGCATGTTGGCGCACGAAGTTGCGCTGAAAATGCTGCTGCTCTGGCGGACCAACCTCGCAGCGGGCGAACCGGTGGCAGCGGGCGAACCGATTGTAGGCCAAGCACAAGTGCCAGAGACAACACCGCAGGTGCAGGAGCCATCGCCAATCGTCTCAACGCCGATGCCAGATACTATGGTACCTGCACCGTCTTCGCCGGGCTGGGTATCATTGCCTGAATACAACCCACCAGGAGGCAGCAAGCCGCCGACGGCCATCCGGTTCCCTGATAGCAGCACAAAGGAAATTAGGAGCTGGAACAGTATCCTGGTTGCTGTTGCCGAGTGGTTATACGACCACGGACGACTTACGACAGCCAATGTACCGGTATCGTCAAGCCCTAAGATTTACGTTGTCCACAGTCGGCCAACCCATCCTACAGGCAACGATTTTTTCATGCATAGAACCATTGCCAACGGGCTGTTGGAAGTCAACACCCATGGCAGCGCCATTCAAATGAGGAAAAATTCACGCACGTTGCTAACCCACTGCGGCGTCAGCCCTGACACCGTACAATTATATGCGGGGCAATAATCCCTGGGCAGCAAACCCACGGAGAATGACATGGCTACCACACTGAAACCTGAGATGGAGGCGCGCATCGCCGACTTGGCCAACCGGCTAGGGTTTGCCGGCCCGGATGCCGCGGAGCGCGTGCTGAAAAAAGCTCTGGAAGATTTGGATGCTAAAGCACCACCACCGCGCCGCGAGTTGACGCTTGAGGAAATTGAGGCGGAGATGAAGGAGTTGGAAAGGCTGACTTGGGCGGGCCGTAGGTGGCGGGAAGAACATCCTGACGAATACGATGAGAACTACCCGCCTTCGATAGCTTGGCAGGATGAGCTATACGATGAGCACGGACTGCCCAAATGATTGTCGCAGACACGTCAGCCATAATCGCCGTATTGATGGTTGAGCCGGAACGCCAATCGTTCAGTCGCCTGATGGTCAACGACGGCGAAGTCCTAGTTTCCATTGCCACCGCTGTTGAACTCATGATTGTCGCTATGGGAAAAGGGGAAGATATTTACCAAGCCGCCGCTCAATTTCTGGAACGTCCTTTCATAGAGTTGGTTCCACTGGATGATGAGCAACTTTGGATTGCAGTGGCCGCTTATCGCCGCTACGGAAAAGGGCGAGACACGGCCGGCCTAAATTTCGGAGACACCTTCTCCTACGCCCTCGCTGCCGCGCGGCAGTTGCCCCTCCTTTACAAGGGCGATGATTTCGTCCAAACCGATATTGCCGCAGCGGTGTAGCCGCTTCCAAGCAATGAAAAGAACCGACGCGGCGGATGCTAGAATGGAACCGCTGTTGCTGATCCCCCCGCTTTGGAGCATTGAACTGCCATGTACTCGAAGATAATTGTCCCTCTTGACGGGTCGGAGCTTTCCGAACAGGCGTTGCCTTACGCACAGATGGTCGCCAAATCGCTGTCGGCGCCCATTGAGCTGGTGCAGGCTTACGATCTCTTGCCCACCACGCTGCTGGGCACTCGTGGCAACCGGGAGGCAACTGCGCATCTGGAGCAGGCGTCGCAGGTGCGAGCCGAAGTGTCGCTGGCGCCGGCCCGCCGCCGACTGGAGGAAGCCGGCCTTGCCGTGAGCTCAGTTACCCAGCGCGGCTCGGCCGCCGACGTCATCAGCGCCCAGGCCAGCAGCGACCCGTCCTCCCTGGTGGTGATGTCAACCCACGGCCGCGGCGGCATCTCCCGCTGGGTGATGGGCAGCGTTACCGACAAGGTGCTGCACACGATTCCCAACCCGATGCTCATCGTGCGGGCCAACGTGATGGGCCCGGCGTCGCCGGAAACGTCGCTGCAATCCGTCGTGGTGCCGCTGGACGGTTCGCCTCGCTCCGAACTCTCACTGCCCCACGCCATCAGCATGGCGGCTACGCTGTCGGCAAGCATTACCGTGCTGCGGGTTACGCCGTCGGAGGAACACTACCGCCAGGAGCTCAGCGCAGTTACGCCGGAACTGGGAGCCATTCCCGACCTTGAGCTGCTGGCGCCGGGCGACCTGATTGCCGAGGACAAGGCGGACGTTGCCGCTTACCTGGAAGACGTGAGCAATCGGATGGCCATTGACCACGCCCACGGAGTGGTTGCGGAGCAGGTCGTCCGCGACAACATTGCCCAAACCATCATCGACCGGGCCAGCGCCCAGCCTTCGCTGGTGGTGATGTCAACGCACGGTCGCAGCGGCCTGGGACGCATGACCCTGGGTAGCGTAACCGACCGGGTCATTCGCCACTCCAACGTCCCCGTGCTGGTAATCCGCTGACGAATCTACCTCACACCCGGTAGAAGCATCCGCCGCCGGCCCAGAGGGCGCGCAGCGCTTGGCCTCCCACTACCGGATGGAAACGCACCCATTCCGCCGACGGTTCGCCGGCCGGCCCAACCGCGAATCGCGGCGATGCCATGCCATCTGAGCGATACGGCGTCAGTGGCAACTCCCCTCCATCCGGCCAGACCAGATACAGGTGCCCCCGCCGCAGGATGACCCGGAAGTTGGAGACGTAGGGCGCGTGGCTGCGGTAGTGGCCAATAAAGGCGGCCCATTCCCCAGGGTGGGGATCCGTGCCAGCCAGGGGTTCGCGGCCCCGGCGCACGTACACGGCCGGCCCGTGGTGGATTTCAACCATCGGCCCGTCGCTTTGGTCATCCTCGGCGGCGCGAAAGCGCAGGGCAAAGGGGTCGAAAGCGTCGTGGGGCACGCAGAAGGCGCCGCCGTCAATGTGCTCCAGCCGCGCGCTGACGGCGCCAGCGTTCAACCGCAGCCCGCCGTCCTCGGACTGGACGGACAGCACGGCGCCCGTTGACTCGTCAACGTAATCCCCGACGAACCGGTGGGCGTCAGCGACGCGGGTAACGTCGGGAATCGGGGGTGGCTCCGGCGCCGGCTGGCCGTTGCGCGTCGCCGCAGCGAATTGCAACGCGTAACGTGCCGGCCCGTAGGTGTCCACGTCAAAGCCGCTGCACAGGATGACCACGCCCAGCCCGTCGGTCTGGTCGGCCATCATTATGGCGCGAAAGCCCACGGTGCTACCGCCGTGTCCGATGAAATGATGCCCGTCGGCCTGATGCGAGATGATGCCGAACCCGTAGCCGTAATCATGCTCGTAGTCCTCGCCCCGGGCCATGTTGATGACCGGCGTGGTCATCAGCCGGTACGTCGCCGGAGAGACTAACGGGCTGCCTTCGCTGCGACCGTCGTTCAGCCACAACCGGGCGTAGCGGGCCATGTCCCCGGCGGTGGACGCCGGGCTGCCATCACCTACGGCGTACTCCATCCAGGTGGCGGGAATCAGGGTATCGCTCTTGCGATAGGGCCGGTCGTCGTGGAGCGGAACGTAACCCGTGGCCATGCGATGGCGCGTTTGGTGCGTCATCACCGGGTCGGTAGCGTTCATACCCAGCGGCTCCAGCACTCGTTCCCGGATGCTGCTGCCGTAGCCATGCCCGGTAATGTCTTCCAGCAGCCAGCCCAGCAGTTTGTAGCCGGTGTTGGAGTAGTGAAACCGGGTCCCCGGCTCCCAGGCGGCTTCGGTGTCGCGCAGGGCGAATCCTTCGTAGCGAGCGGCGGGGGTGAAGTCGGTTCCCGCCGGCAGCCCGGCGGTGTGGCTGAGCACGTGCCGCAGGGTGATGGGCCCGTACCGGGAGGGCAGTGCGAACCAGGGCAAATGCGCACTCAACGGAGCGTTGAGGTCAAGACGGCGAGCATCCACCAGCTGCAGCAGAGCCAGAGCGGTCATTGACTTGCCGATGCTGCCAATCTGAAAGGTCGTATCCACCGTCACGGGATTGCGCCCGGCCAGGTCGGCATACCCCAACCCGGCGGTATAGAGCGTTTGCCGCCGGTCCGTCAGCGCCACGGCCATCCCAACGGGCGGCACGGCGGCCAGCCATTGGCGCAGATACTCGGTGAGAAGCCGATAGTCCGCCATTGCCGCCGTTCAACCGGGAAAGACGTGCCGCCGCAAAAAGGAAAGCGTTTGCCCCAGTCCTTCCCTGGGGATGATGCGGACGGTGATGTAGATGTTGCCGGCCGGCCCACCGTCCAACCCGGCGTTGCCTTGCCCGCGCAGGCGGAGACGACTGCCGTCGGCGACACCGGCGGGAATCGTGGCGTTCAAGCGCAGGTCCCGGTGCAGTCGCTGCTCCCCGGCACAGCGCCAGCACACTCCAGCCGCGGCGGTTTCTTCCGGCTCGACGCCGGAACCCCGGCAGCGGGGGCACGTCTCCATGCGCGAAGTGGGAAAAGTCTTGCGCACCCCGCCGGCCGCTTGCCGTTGGGTGATGAGCAAATCCACTTCGATATCTTCGCCCCGCCGGGGGTCCCGCTCGCGCACGGCCACGCCACCCCGGCGGTCGCGCCGCCGGCTCTGGCGCCGTCCAGCAGCGTTGACATCGGTATCGTGCTGGAATCGGCGGACGGGATCAGACAGGACGTTGTACGCTTCGTTGATTTCCTGCATCCGCGCTTCGGATTCCGGCCCGGCGTTCAGATCCGGGTGGTACATGCGGGCCAGCCGACGGTACGCGGCGCGTATCTCGCCGGTAGTCGCCGTGCGCGCAATACCGAGAACGTCGTAGCAGTTCCGTTCCATCGCCGTCAGTATGCCGGATGCAGCCGGCAATTTTCCATTGCGGAGCAGGCGCGTTGCGCGTTATTCGCTGCCGTGATATGCTGTAAACGTCGGGGCGGGGCGTAGCGCAGCCCGGTAGCGCACCTGCATGGGGTGCAGGGGGTCGCCAGTTCAAATCTGGCCGCCCCGACCATAATTATAAGCCAAAAGCACGTCGCTTGACGTGCCTGCTTTGATTTCTGCGACCACTACATGGCGGTGCGCCCGCCGTCAACGACCACCTCGCTTCCCGTCACAAAGGACGATTCGTCCGAGGCCAGATACACCACGGCGTAGGCAATGTCCTCAGGCCGGCCGATGCGCCCCAGCGGCACCCGGCGTCGCTGCTCCTCGTCGCTGAGCCCGCTGTTGCGACTCCGGCGTGATTCCTGCAGCATCGGCGTGTCGATGGGGCCGGGGTGCACCGAGTTGCAGCGGATGCCTTCGCCGGCGTGCTGGATGGCGGTGGACTTGGTGAACAGGCGCACTGCCCCCTTGGTGCTGCTATATCCGGCCAGGTTGTAGTCGTTGCCCACCAGCCCGGCGGTTGAGGAGATGTTGACGATGCTGCCGCCGCCGGCTGCCCGCAGGGCCGGCAGCGCCGCCCGGGTGCCCAGGAAGACTGCCTTGGCGTTCACGTCGAACAGTAGGTCCCACTCCTCGACGGTCATTTCCTCGATGCTGCGCCCCATCACGATGCCGGCGTTGTTGACCAGCACGTTGAGCTGGCCGTATTCCGACACGGCGGCGTTGATGGCGGCCTCCCAATCGGTTTCGCTGGTAACGTCCAGATGCACGTAGGTAGCCCGGCCGCCCAACTCGCGAATTTCGGCCTCAACCCGGCGGCCCTCGTCGTCAAGCAGGTCTCCGAATACCACGCAAGCGCCTTCGGCGGCGAACATACGCGCCTCCGCCGCGCCTTGCCCGCGAGCGCCTCCGCTGATTAACGCTACCTTCCCGTCAAGCCTGCCCATGACTTTGCCTCCTTTCAGCCGTTGATAACTTCCCGAAATTCACGAATGGCGTTGATATGCGCGTCCGGCGTGGCCAGGCCGGAGGACATGGTGTTGATGGAAAAGTGGGTGGCGCCCATGCCTCGCCAGGTTTCAGCCCGGGCCTGCCAGAACTCCGGGTCGCCGTCGGAATAGTTCACGCGCGGCTCCATGCCGATGGCGTCGGGATCGCGCCCCACGGACTCGGCGGCCTGGCGCACTTTGGCGATGGTGGCTGCGGCGTCGGGGTGGTCGGCGTCAAACTGGGGGAACCAGCCGTCGGCGCAGCGTCCCACCCGGCTCAGCACCCGGTCGGTGGGAATCGGCCCCCGGGCCCGGCTGCCGGCGCCCATCCACAGGGGTATGGGCCGCTGCACCGGCAGGGGGTTGATGCCGGAGTTGGTTACGTCGTGATAGCGACCGTGGAAGTCAACCACTTCTTCCGTCCACAGGCGACGCAGCAGTTCCATCTGCTCTTCCGCTCGGCGGCCCCGGGTGGTGAAGTCCTCGCCCAGCGCCTCGTATTCCACAGGGTTCCAGCCGATGCCCACGCCCAGCCGCAGCCGTCCGCCGCTGAGCACGTCCACCTCGGCGGCCTGCTTGGCGACCAGCGCCGTCTGTCGCTGCCCCAGGATGACGATGGCCGATACCAGTTCCACGCTGGTGGTCACCGCGGCCATGTAGCCGAACACCACGAAAATCTCGTGGAACATGCTTTCCTTGGTGTAGCTGCCCGTCCACGGCTGGTGATAGGCGGTATCCGCGCCCAGCACGTGGTCGTAGGCGATGATGTGAGCGAAGCCCATCTCTTCGGCAGCCTGCACGTAATCGCGCACGGCGATGGGGTCGGCGCCGATTTCGGTTTGAGGGAAAACTACGCCGATTTGCATTTGCTGGTCAGGCATAACTGCCTCCTGATAACTAGCGATGAGTAATTCTGGAAGGATAAAGCGGCAACCCGCCGCGGCTACGGCGTTGACCACACCAGGTGCCACAGCAGGAAGAACAGGATAACCGCGGCCCAGCCGGTCAGGAACGTGATGCGATACAACCGGTTGAACCAGGGATGTTCCCAGAAGGGCAGTTGGCGTTCCCGGGCCCACTGACTTTCGGGGGCGCCTCCAGCCCAGAGCCAGCGGCGGAATTTCAACAGCAGCGACACAATGCAACTGGCTACAGAATCTGCGACAGGAAGTGCTTGACCCGTTCGTGGCGCGGGTTGTTGAAGAATTCGTCGGGCGGCTGGTCTTCCACGATTACGCCCTCGTCGAACATCACGATCCGGTCGGCCACCTCCCGGGCAAAGCCCAGCTCGTGGGTAACTGCCAGTATGGTCATCTGCGACGCCGCCAGTTCCCGCATTACTTCCAGCACTTCTTTGATCATCTCCGGGTCCAGCGCCGAGGTCGGCTCGTCGAACATCATGATGTTGGGCTGCATCGCCAGGGCCCTGGCGATGGCGACCCGCTGCTGCTGCCCTCCGGAGAGTTGGGCCGGATATTTCTCGGCCTGCTCCGGTATGCCCACCCGCTCCAGCAACTCCATGGCGATGTCTTCCGCTTCGTTAACGGGTAGATGTCGTACCCTCATCGGCGCCAGGGTGATGTTTTTCATTACCGTCAGATGTGGGAACAGGTTGAACGACTGAAATACCATCCCGACGTCCCGGCGGATGGCGTCGATGTTGCGCACGTCGTTGGTGAGCTCGATGCCGTCCACGATGATGTCGCCCCGCTGGTGCTGCTCCAGGCGGTTGATGGTGCGGATGAAGGTGGACTTGCCCGACCCGGACGGGCCGATGATAACCACCACCTCACCCTTCTTCACGGTGGTGGTGACGCCGCGCAGGGCGTGAAAGTTGCCGAACCACTTGTGCACGTCGCGGCAAACGATAATCTCTTCGTCGGTAACGGTGTGTCCGTTGGTAGTCATGATGTCCGCTCCATCGGCCCGGCTGTGATTGTGCAACGAAGAAGCAACGCTGTGGGCATTCTAGCAGAGAGCCGCGCTTATCGCTCTCCAACTCCCAGGTTGCGTTCTATGTCGCGACTGACGTAGGACATTGCGTAGCAGAAGGGCCAGAACACCACGGCCAGGAACACGAACATCGCCGGGGCGTCGGACAGGTACTCGGGGCGGCTGATGAATACGCGCCCCATTTCTACGATGTCCACCATCCCAATGATGTACACCAGGCTGGTGTCCTTGAACAGCGCGATGAACTGGCCCACGATGGCGGGAATCACGTTGCGGATAGCCTGGGGCAGGGAAATGAGCATCGTGGTCTGCCATCCCGGCAAGCCCAGCGCGCGGGCCGCTTCCGCCTGTCCGGGGTGCAGGGCCTGCAGGCCGCCGCGGATGTTCTCCGCCATGTACGCCGAGCTGAACATTGTGATCACCACTGCGGCGCGGAACAGGGAGTTCTGGGGGAAATCCTCGGGAAAGGCCAAGGGCACCACCGTCTGCGACATGAACAAGAGGGTTATCAGCGGAACTCCTCGGAACACCTCGATGAACACCACGCACAGCAATTTCACCACCGGCAGATTGCTGCGTCGCCCCAGCGCCAACGCAATCCCGATGGGCAGGCTCAGGCTGATCCCACCCACGGCCAATATCAGGTTCAGCGTCAGCCCGCCCCAGTACACCACGGACACCGGTTGCAGGCCCGGTACGTTGGGCAGGCCGCGCTGCAGGACCAGCGTGAGCAGAAAGGCCGCAATGCCCCAGGCCACCACCCAACGGGCCTGTCCCAAGGGCGTGTACCTGGCCACCGCCCACCCGATGGCGGTGGACGGCAGGTTGGCCAGAAGCAGAATCCGAACGTCCCACCCCATTCGCTCAAAGCTGTAGGGCAGGAACGCGAACAGGGCGGCAACCACGGCGGTGAGTATCGCGATGCGTTTGCCGACGCCGCCCCCCAGGGTGCCCCAGATCATTCCCAACAGGGCCGTAACCAGCAGCAGCGACACCTGGGGACGCCAGAAGCAGTTCTGCCCGGGGCAGGCCAGCTCGGTGTTGTAGCTCCCAATCAGGAACAGGCCGCCGACGGTTTTGACCACCGTCCAGTCTGCCGACCAGAAAACCCAGCGCAGCCCGTACCACAGGATGACCAGCGCCAGCGCCCCCGATACCACCGTCAGCGCTGAGTTCAGGCGATTGCTGAACAGGTTGGCGTGCATCCAGCCAATGACGCCAACCTCCGTTCGAGGCGGCGGCAGCACGTTGGCGGCGCGGGTTTGCGTTTCGGCGGCCATCTGCTAACCCGTGAACCGGATGTGGCGGTTGTACAAGTTGCCAATCAGCGACCAAGTGAGGCTCATGGCCAGGTAGGCCGCCATTATCATCAGGAAGATGTTTATCGCCGGCGCGGTCTGGGTCATGGTGATGGCGACGTTGGTGAGGTCGGTGTAGCCAACCACCCCGCCCAGGCTGCTGTTTTTGGTCAGGTTCAGGCACTGGCTGATCCACGGCGGGATAATGACGCGCAGGGCCTGGGGGAAAATGACCTGCCGGAGGGTGTTCGTGGGCGACAGTCCCAGCGCCCGGGCAGCTTCGGTTTGGCCGCGGCCCACGGACTGGATGCCGGCGCGCACGATTTCGGCGATGAACGATGCCGTGTAGGTTACCAGGCCAATCAGCACCACCAGCATGCCGGCCCGGATGGTAACCCCGCCGTCGATGCGTCCAAAGCGGCCCTGGGGCGCCGGAGTTGAGACGGAAAAAGGCGCTTCGCCGAAAATACCGCTGACGGCCAGCCAGCCAATCGCCGCGATGCCCACCGCCGTTGCGCAACCGAACACCAGCGGGTATGACGGCCGACCGGACTCCTCCTCCCGTCGCGCCAGGCGATGATGGACGATGATGCCCACCGCCACTGCCACCACCGCCAGGGCTAACCAGACCAACACCGGCGCCGTGTCGCTGACCACCGGCGAGGGGAAGGATATGCCGGCATTGTTGACGTAGAGACGGTCGGCAATCACATAGCCCTCACGCACCTTGGGCAACGCGAGGACGATGTAAAACCAGAAGAAGAGCTGGACCAGCAGCGGAACGTTGCGGAAAAATTCGATATAGACCGTGGCGAGCCTTGCCACTATCCAGTTGGGGGAGAGACGACAAACACCGATAAAGATGCCCAGCAGGGTGGCCAGAATGACGCCGGCCACCGCCACGACAACGGTGTTAATGGCGGCTACGACGAGGGCGTAAAGAAATGTGTCCGAGGACTCATAGGGAAGGATATGCTCCCCGATGGGAGTTTGGTATTCGCGCGACAGAAAACTGAAACCGAAAGGTATTTCCCGGTCATCAATGGCAAAGGCCATATTGCCAAAGAACCACATCACCAACGCCACCACCAGAATCGCCGACGCGATCTGGGCGGCCCACTGGATAATCTGGGCGTGCCGCCATACCGGGATGCCCTGATAGGTCAGATATTGACGCAATACAGCCATGGCTGGACTGGAGTTCCTTCAAGCGCGCTCGCGGCGCCGTTTCCGCCGTAACTTGGCGAACCTCACGGCATTGTAACGCATATCAGCAGGGCGCGCCCCCTGCGCTTCACCAGCCAAAAAGCAAATGTGGGGTGGCCGGCCCCAGGCCGAACACCCCACAAATTGCGCGGGTTACGAGGATGTCAGTGATTAGCGCAGCGGAGCCGAGTAAATCTGGCCGCCCTTGGGGCAGTCCTGACAGGGAGCGTTGGCCCACAGCGCGTTGCGGCCGTTCTCCCGGGGCAGGTTGACGCCGTCGGGGCCAAGGTTGCGGGAGTAAATCTCGCCGTAGTTGCCCACGGCATTGATCACGTCCTGCGCCACCGTCTCGCTCAGTCCCAGGGCCTCCTGGCCGAATCCGCCTTCCAGACCCATCAGGCGGTCAACCTTGGTGTCGCCGGTGACTGCGGTAGGAACGTTGCCGGAGGTTACTCCATAGGCTTCGGCGTAGATGAGGATGCCCATGACGGTCTTCACGATGTCAAACCACTGGTCATCGCCGTGGGGAACCACGGGCCCCAGGGGCTCCTCGGAAATTGTCTCGGGCAGAATCACATGGTCGTCGCGGTTCTGCAGCCCGGTGCCCAACGCGGCCAGCTGTGAGCGGTCGTTGGTGAAGGCGTCGCACTGGCCGCTTTCGTAGGCGGCGACCACGGCGGGCGTGTCTTCAAAGGTCAGCACTTCTATGTGCAGGTCGTTCTGGTTGGAAAAGTCCTGAAGGTTCAGTTCGGTAGTGGTACCCAGGGTCACGCACACGCTGGCGTCATGGAGTTCCAGCGCGCTGCTTACGCCCAGGTCCTTCCGGACCATGAAACCCTGTCCGTCGTAGAACATGGTCTGGGCATAGTTGCCCCATTGAGCGTCGCGGGAGGTGGTCCAGGTAACCGTGCGGACCAGCATATCGACCTCGCCGGACTGGATGGTCGGGCCACGCTCGGCGGCGGTAATCAGGCGAATTTCAATCTTGTTGGGGTCGCCGAGAACGGCGGCGGCCAGGGCGCGGCACAGGTCGATGTCGAAGCCGACGTTGTTGCCATTGTCGTCCAGGAACCCGTAGCCGGGGACGTCGTTGCGGCTGGCGCAGATGATCTTGTCCCGGGAGCGCACGGCGTCCAACCGGCTCTCGCCCTGGTTGTCCATCGCCATCGCCTCAGTGGCCGCGGGCGCGGCAGTGGCTTCCATGGCTTCAGGGGGGGCGGCGGCGGCGGTAGGCTCGGCCCCGGTGGCCGGCGCCGGCGGCTCTTCCTGGCCACACGCCATGGCTGCCACAAGGGCGACTATAATCGCCATCCCCGCCAAATACTTGACTATTGGTTTCATACTTGGAGATCCTCCTTTGAAGTCACGGCGTAACTGCCGGTTCTCTTTTTTGGGCCTAGATTGTACCACGCATTGACCGAGCGCCCGCGCTGCGTTTCGGCATCGGTTATATGGAATATAAGCCGTTGGCGGCGCGATCCGACCGGGCTATCGCAATGGGGCAGCGTAAATCTGTCCGCCCCGGGGACAATCTTGGCACGGAGCGTTGGCCCACAAAGCGTTGCGGCTGCCGCCCCGTTGGAGTCCCAGCGGGCTCAGGTTACGGTCGTAGATTTCCCCGTAGTTGCCGACCCCGCGAATCACGTCCTGGGCCACCGTGTCCGGCAACCCCAGCGCTTCCTGACCGAAGGAACCTTCCAGCCCAAAGAGCCGGTCAATCTTGGTGTTGCCGGTGGCTGCGGCAGGTACGTTGTCGGACGTTATGCTATACGCTTCCGCATAGATCAGGATGGCCATCACAGTCTTGACGACGTCGAACCACAGGTCGTCGCCGTGTGGGACCACCGGACCCAGCGGCTCTTCGGATATGGTGCCGGGCAGGATGATGTGGTCCTCGGGACTCTCGAATCCGGAGCGCGTGCTGACCAGTCCGGAGCGGTCGGTGGTGAGCGAATCGCACTGACCGCTCTGGTACGCTTCATTGCTCGACACGCCGTCCGGGAACGTCAGGATGTCGAAATTCATGCTGTTCTGGTTGTCAAAGTCCTGGATATTCAGCTCGGTAGTCGTGCCCTGTTGCACGCAGATGCTGGCGTCCCTCAGTTCCGCCATGTCGGTGATACCCAGGCTGCGGGGCACCATGAACCCCTGCCCGTCATAAAACATGGTCTGCGCGAAATTGCCCCAAGTTGCATCTCGGGAGCTGGTCCAGGTCGTGTTGCGGGACATGACATCAATCTCGCCGGACTGTATCTGCGGCCCGCGTTCGGCAGCGGTGGTCGTTCGGAATTCCACCGCATTGGGATTGCCCAAAACCGCGGCGGCGACGGCGCGGCACAGGTCAACGTCAAAGCCCACCGTGTTGCCGCCGGAGTCCAGGAAACCGAAACCGGCGACGCTGTTGTTGCTGGCGCAGACCAGCGTTCCCCGGCTTCGCACGGTTTGAAGTCGGCTCACGCCCTGGTTAGCCATGGCGGTGGCTTCGCTGGTAGCGGGAGCGGCGGTCGCCTCCAGCGCATCGGGAGACGGCTGAAAGTTGGCGCGCGCGGACGTCGCCGGAGGCAACGGCTCTTCCTGCCCGCACGCCAGGGCAACCATCAGCGCCAGCAGGATTGCCCCGCAACCCAAGTATTTCAAGCATCTGTCAATCATGCGATAACCTCAACATCAGGCAAATCGCCACAGCTTGAGCGCCGTTCCGCCGAAAATCTTGCCCATATCCTCCGGCGGACACCACTCCTCCATCTGCTGCATCGTATAGCGCAGCGAGTTGCGATAGCCCTCCCGGTTGGTGCAGCGGGGCCAGTCGGAACCCCAAACCATGCGGTCGGGGCCGAAGGCATCGTAGGCCATCCGCACCCAGGGCGGCGTGTCGCGATAGGGGAACGGCGGGTCGCTGATTTCCCCCATGCCGTGAATCTTGATGACCGTGTTGGGATGCCGGGCCAGCGTCAAAGCCAGCCGAAATGTGGCTTCCGGTGGCATCTCCGGCGCGCCGATGGCATGGATGCCCATGCCAGCCAGATGCTCCAGGATGAACGTGAGGCTGGGCAGTTCGGCCACCAGCGCGTCAAATTCCGGCGAGGCGAACCCGTCGGCAGGGCCGCCCACACTCACCGACATACCCAGGTCGGCGGCGGCGCGCCAGACGGCCAGCGGATCGCTGCCCGGCGAGCGGTGAAAGTTGCGGATGCGCAGCGTCTCGGCCCCGGCATCGCGTAGGCCGGCCAGCGTATCCGGCGCCGTCGGGTCGTCAACGTCAACCCGGCAGACTACCGAGAAGCGGCCTGGGAAACGGCGGATGCACTCCAGCACGTAGGAATTGTCCAGCGTCGCCGTGGACTGCACCAGCACCGTTTTGCCCACGCCGTTCAACTCCATCTGCGCCAATAGCATCTCCACCGGCTCGTAGTGGTCCCGCCCGATGTGGACGTGCGTGTCAACGATTTGCATAACAAAACCTCTTTTCCTCGGCTAACTCGCTCATCCTGAACCGGTCGAAGGGCCCTCTTGCCCTCGCCGGCGAGAGTCCAAGTCGGCAGAATACACGGGATACGGATTTTTGTATAATGCCGTCGGAATCACCCGAGGAGACGAACATCATGGCGAACATCGTACTGGGAATGGGAACGCCCCACAGTCCGCAGTTGAGCACCCCGCCGGAGCTGTGGTCGGAACACGCGAAACGGGATATGAACAATCCGGCCCTGCACGCCCCCGACGGCAAGGTCTATACCTACGAGCAACTGCTGGACATGACCGACCCGGCCATGGAACAGGAGCTGACTCCCGATAAGTTCGCGGCCCGCTACGAAGCCTGCCAGCAGGGCATCGCCGGCCTGTCCGCCGCCTTTGCCGAGGCCAACCTGGACGCCCTCATCATCATGGGCAACGACCAGCAGGAACAATTTCACGACGACAATATGCCGGCCCTGGCCGCCTATTGGGGCGAAACCATCAAGAACGTGCCCCCTCACGTACCGGAGAACGCGCCGGCCAGCCGCAAGGCGTCCGCCTGGGGTTGGGCCGCCGACCGGGAGATTGACTACCCGGTTCAGCATCGCCTGTCGCTGTACGTCATCGAGTCGCTGATGGAAGAGCAGTTCGACGTAGCTCATACCCGCCGCCTGCCCCAGGGCATGGGCATGGCCCACGCCTTCGGGTTCGTGTACCAGCGGATAATGGCGCCGCAGCAAACGCCCACCATCCCGCTGATGATAAACACCTACTATCCGCCCAACCAGGTTACTCCCCAGCGCTGCTATGAGTTCGGGCGCGCCGTGCGTCGGGCCGTGGAAGCCTGGGACGAAGACCTGCGGGTCGGCGTCATCGCGTCCGGCGGCCTCAGCCACTTCGTGGTGGACGAAGACCTGGACATGACCACCATCGACGCCTTCCGCAACCGGGACGCCGACGCTCTGTGCAACCTGCCCCGGGAGAAGCTGAACTCCGGCAACTCGGAAATACGCAACTGGATTGCGGCGGCGGGGGCCTCGGAGCACCTGAACGCCCGCCTGCTGGACTACGTGCCCTGCTACCGTTCCCCGGCCGGCACCGGCTGCGGCATGGGCTTCGTCGCCTGGGAGTAGGCGGGCCACACTGCGACCGCTAACCGCCACTCTCTACTCCGAGGCATCAAGAGGAGGTACGCCCTATGATTTCACAGGCTGACAACATGGCGCTGACGCAAGTAGGCGCCGGCACTCCCATGGGCGAATTGATGCGCCGCTACTGGATGCCGGCCCTGCTGTCCTGGGAGCTGGCCGAACCCGACGGCGAGCCGGTGCGGGTCAAGCTGCTGGGCGAACAGCTGGTCGCCTTCCGCGACACCGACGGACGCATCGGGCTGCTGGAAGAACTCTGCCCCCACCGGCTGGTATCCCTGTGGCTGGGACGCAACGAGGAGTGCGGCCTGCGCTGCGTTTATCACGGTTGGAAGTTCGACGTGAACGGCCAATGCACCGACATGATGAACGAGCCGGCCGACAGCGATTTTCCGTCCAAGATGACCACCACCGCCTACCCCACCATGGAGCTGGGCGGCGTCATCTGGGCGTACATGGGGCCGAAGGAGCATACGCCGCCGCCGCCAAAGTTCGAGTGGGCCGCAGTGCCGGATACCCATCGCCACGTAACCAAGAACATCCAGGAATGCAACTGGCTGCAGGCGCTGGAAGGCGGCATCGATTCCGCCCACGCCACCATCCTGCACCGCACCCTGCGCCCCGACACGCCCCACGCCGGCCTGCGCATCGACTCCGCCCACGTCCAGGGCCGCCCGCCGGAGCTGGAAGTTGACGTTACCGACTACGGCTATCGTTACGCCGGCATTCGCTCCCTGGGCGACGAGGGCAACCACGTGCGGGCGTACCACTTCATCATGCCCTTCCACCAGATTCGGGCCAGCCAGCGCGGGTATCGCGGCCGGCCCGGGCCGGTGGGCTTCCTCGCCTCCGGCCACATGTGGGTGCCCATGGACGACCACAGCGTGATGGTCTGGAACTGGGACCTGTCATACGACGACCCCATCGAGGCCGAGGAGCGGGTTGAGATGGACCGCAGCTACGGCCGCGGACCGGAGCATATGCTGGACAGCTTCCGCACCAGGGTGAACCGCGGAAACAACTGGATGATCGACCGCGCGGTGCAGAAGACGGAGACCTTCAGCGGCATCGACGGAGTGAACGCCCAGGACGTGGCGGTGCAGGAAAGCATGGGCCACATCGTGGACCGCTCCAGGGAGAACCTGAGCCGCACCGACATGGCCATCATCTACGCCCGCCGCCAGCTGCTGCAGGCGACGCGCACCGTGGCCGAGGGCGGCGTTCCGCCCGGCGCCGGCGACAACTACTATCTGCTGCGCCCGGCCCAGGCCGTCCTGCCCGTCGGCGTGGACTGGCGCGACGCGCTGTGGGACGACCTTTATCCCGACGGCTCCCAGGAGCGCAACGGGGCGTAGGCGACGCCAGACAACCCGAAAAAGGCGTAGGGGCGAATGGTTATTCGCCCCTACGAATTCTCTGCGGCTCGTTGTCCGCCTACCCTTCTTTCAGCGCCGGTATCACCTTGGTGCCCAGCAGCTCGACGGAGCGCATTACGTCTTCGTGGGGCATGTGGCCCTCGTTGCCGTAGATGAGGATGTAGCCGGGCTCCAGATCCTTGCGGATGTGGCGCAGCTTCTCGGTTACGGTTTCGGGGCTGCCCACGATGATGTTGTAAGCGGCCTGCAGGTCTTCATAGGTCATCCGCCGGCCCATGGTGCCGGTGCCAATCAACGGGCGCGACATCTTGATGCGCAGGGCCTCGCGGGACTGGTAGCCCGGCGGGTCGTTGAACTCCATCGGCCCCCGGTTGCGGTGGTTCTCGGTCCAGAGGAACGTGCGGCCGATTTCCTGGGCCTTCTCATCGGTGTCGGCCACCAGGCAGCGAATCAGGTAGCCGAAGTGTTCCGGCCCGGCCTCGTAGCCCTCCTCGGCAGCAGTTTCGTGGTAGATGCCCTTCAACTGCTTGGTCAGGTCCAGCAGGGAACCCAGGTTCATGTACGGATAGCGGTGCCTGGCCGCCCAGATTACCGATTCCGGACTGCCGGTGCCGGGGAACCACACCGGCGGATGGGGCTTCTGAATCGGCACCACCCAGGGGTTGACCATGCGGTGCGGCCAGAATTCGCCCTCCCAGCGGAAGGGGCCGGGCTGCGTCCAGCACTTGACGATGAGGTCGTGAGCTTCCTCGAAGCGCGGGCGGTTCTCGGTGGGTGGATAGCCGGCGTGCAGTGTTTCCACGGCGGTGCCCCGCACGAAGCCGGAGATGATGCGCCCGCCGCTGATGCAGTCCAGCATGGCGATTTCTTCGGCCATCTTCACCGGGTCGTTGACCGCAATGACGTTGCCCAGCATGGCGATTTTCGCCCTTTTGGTGCGCTGGGTGATCACGGCGGCGTCAACGTTCACCGACGGCTTCATGCACCAGTAGGAGCTGTGGTGCTCGTTGGACATGATGCCGTCGAAGCCCACCTCGTCGGCCAGCTGGTACTGGTCGTGATAGTTGCTGTAAAGGACGTGGGCCTTTTCAGGGTCGAAGTAGGTGTTGGGGAAGTGCATCCGCCCCGATTCGTAGGGTTCCAGGTCGTTTTCAGTGACGTGGCCGTAGGGCTGTTCCGAGAACCAGAATACTTCGAGTTCGTGCGCCATGATGATTGCTCCTTCTTCTTTTTCATCCGCTCATGGTGAGCCTGTCGAACCATGGGCCGCTTCCAATGCCATCCTGCGACAGGCTCAGGATGAGCGGGAAAATGGAAATCTACAGGCTGTTCAGGAACCCGGTAACGGCGGCAACGAATTCGCCGCGCTTTTCCACGGCCGGCGAATGCCCGCAGTTTTCGATGATGCGCAGCTGGCTGCCGTTGATGGCCTGCTGGAAGAGATGGCCGCACTCAACGGGGATGATGGCGTCCTGATTGCCCCACACGATGAGCGTAGGGGTCTCCACCCGCGACAGCGTGAACGGCAGGCTGGGGTTGTGCAGGTAAGGCTTCCAGCACAGCTGGGATGCCATGATGGCGTTGGAGTGCACCACAAGTTGCTCTTCAGGCGTCAGCTCGCGGCTGTAATGTTCGTAGTTCTCCACCTGGCCAGGGTCGTAGAAACGCTGTTGAAGCCTAGTGTCGGCGGAGACCATGAAAATTTCGGCTATTTCGCTTTCCTGGGGCTTGATGCCGGCGGCGTCAACCAGAATGAGCGCGTCAACGTTGTGATCGTCCATGGCAGCCATTTCGGCGGAAACCCAGCCGCCCATTGACGAGCCCATCAGCACAATGTCCTGAAGGCCCAGCGCGTCGATGAACATGTGGTTGAAGTGGGCTACGTCGCCGATAGTCTTCACCCAGGTCGGCGCCTCGGTGCCGTTGAACCCCGGCTGACTGGGGACAAACACGGTGTATTCTTCGGCCAGGTCTTCGTGCCAGGGCTGCCAGCCGTTGGAACCGCCGGCGCCGTGGAAAAACACCAACGGCGGGCCATTGCCGCCCGAATACATTTCGACGGCGGTGCCGTTGACGTTTACCGTAGTGCGGGAACCGCTCTGAACTGTGGTCATGCTCTCGTTCCTGTGGGATGTTGGGATGGCGTTATTCTGTTACAGGGGTAGCCGTCTGTCAAGGCAAACCCTCGCGGCGAGGCTCTTCGCCTTGCCCGATTCGGCCGTTTGAATTACGATATACGTCGGTACGTTGCGACCGCAGCTGCACCTCTCCGCTGAGACGCATATCTATGGCAGAAACCACTAAAGTCCTCGTTACCGGCGGCGCCGGCTTCATCGGCTCCCATCTGGTGAACGGCCTGCTGGATAACAATTACGCCGTGGCGGTGGTCGATGACCTCAGCGCCGGCCAGTTGCGCAACGTCAATCACCGGGCAACTTTCTATCATGCTCCCATCAATGATCCCCGGATCAACCAGATTATCCAGCGGGAAGGCCCCGAGATAATTTTCCACCTGGCGGCGCAGAGCAGCGTGCGCCAGTCGGCCCTGGACCCGGTGGCGGACGCCGATTCCAACGTGCTGGGAACCATCAGCCTGCTGTCCGCTGCCGCCGCCGAGGGCGTGGACAAGATCGTCTTCTCCTCCACCGGCGGCGCAATCTACGGCAACCCGGACACCATTCCCTGCGACGAAGACACGCCGGTCTCGCCGCTCACTCCCTACGCCCTTTCCAAGTACGTCAGCGAGCTTTATCTCAAGCTCTTCTACCAGACCTACGGGCTGGCCTACACCATCCTGCGCTACTCCAACGTGTACGGACCCGGCCAGGACCCCAACGGGGAGGCCGGCGTCATCTCCATTTTCGCCGGCTTGATGCTTCGGGGCCGCAGCCCCAACATCTACGGTGACGGCGAGCAGGAGCGGGATTTCGTGTACGTATCCGACGTAGTTGAGGCCAACCTCGCCGCGATGTATCACGGCGACGGCCGAACCTATAACATTGGCACCGGCGAACCCGTAACCATTAACCGCATCTATTCCCTGTTGCAGGCATGCACCGACTTCCATGATGAACCGGTCTATCGGCCTCGCCGGGCCGGCGAAGTGCTGAAGATTGCACTGGACTCAGCTTGCGCCGGCCGGGAATTGGCATGGGAACCGAAAGTATCCCTGGAAGAGGGGCTGCGCCTTTCCGTTGACTACGTTCGCAACTCAATGGTGCGTCGCTCCGGACGGGCCAGACTCGCCACCTGACAGGAGGAACCGCTTCGATGGCAAAAGATTACGACGTTGTGATTCTCGGCGCCGGCGCCGCCGGCTTGTCCGCTGGCCTTTACTCCACTCGCGCCATGTTGAGCACCCTGATGGTGGAAAGCATCGGCCCCGGCGGTCAGCTACTGATTACCGACGATATCGAAAACTACCCCGGCTTCCGGGAAGGCATCAAAGGCCAGGAACTGGCCGACGAAATGTACAACCAGGCCGAACGCTTCGGCGCCACGATGGAGTTTGCCGAAGTTGAATCCGTGGACAACCTCCATGACGAACGCAAGCTGATTCGCACTTCCGAGGGCGACTTCACCGCCCGGGCCATCATCATCGCCACCGGCGGCGCCCACAACAAGCTCGGCGTCCCTGGTGAGGACGAATTTGGCGGTCGCGGCGTTTCCTACTGCGCCGTCTGCGACGGCAACTTCTTCCGCGGCCAGGACGTGGTGGTGATCGGCGGCGGCGACTCGGCCATGGACGAGAGCTTCTATCTCACCGGCATCTGCAACTCCGTCACCATCATCCATCGCCGGGACGAACTGCGCGCCACCAAAGTCCTGCAGGACCGCGCCTTCAGCAATCCAAAGTATCGCTGGCTGTGGAGCCACGTCGTAGAGGGGTTCGTCGGCAACGACGTCCTCGAAGCCGCCCGCGTCAAAGACCTCAAAACCGGCAAGGTGTACGATTACCCCACCGCCGCCGCCTTCATCTACGTTGGCTTCCACCCCAACACCGAAGCCTTCAAGGAACAGCTGGAAATGGACGAGCTGGGCCACATCCACGCCGACATCCACATGCGCACCAACATTCCACGGGTCTATGTCTGCGGCGACGCCCGCGCCGAATCCACCCGCCAACTGGGCGCCGCCGTGGGCGACGGCATCACGGCCGCCCTCTCCGCCTTCCACGACCTGTCCTCTTAATCCCCCTCGCCCGTTGTGGGAGAGGGCCGGGGTGAGGGCGCCTCCTCTACCACAGCCGGGCTAACTCCCGGGCCAAGAGCGTCGCGCTGCCGCCGATAATCACGAACAGCACGGCGTAGCGGAACACCCGCAGGCTCATCCGGCGGGCCAGCCAGCCGCCGGCAGTCGCGCCCACCAGCACCACCGGCGCGCCCACGCCGATGTTGTACGCCATGTCCGTCGAAATCAGCCCCACGGCCAGGTACAGCGCCAACCCCAGCACGCCAGCCAGCAGGAAATACCACGCCAGCGTCGCGCGCATCTGTTCCCGCGACCACTCTTGCTCAATGGCGTAAATCCCCGCCACCGGCCCGCCGATGCTCAACGTCGTCGTCAGCAACGTCGTCGTAAAGCCGAACCCGATGGCAGCCCACCGGGTCCGCGCCGCCGGCACTCGCACGTTGAACAGGCTCATCACCGCTATGGCCAGGATCAGCGCCACGATGGCCGTGCGCAGCAATGTCGGGGCCGCAGTGTTCAGCAGGAACACCCCCAGGGGCACCGGCGGCAGCCCGGCGACGATGAACAGCCACGAATCGCGCCACCGGAAGTGTCGCCACGTTTGCGCCAGTATCAGCAGCGTCGCCAGCACGATCATCGTGTTGGCCAGCACCACCACCTCCTGCGGCGCCAGTATCAGCAGCAGGATGGGCGCCATGGCCAGCGCCATTCCGAAACCCACGGCGCTGAACACGAACGAACCCAGCAGCAGCGCCGCCAAACCGATGGCAAGCTCCGAACCCGCAAGCATTGAGCCGACCGGCGTCAGCCGAGGTTGAACAGGCCCAGCTGCGATGCCCTTAGCAATGCCCGCTGCACCTGTACCACCGGCGGGCCGTCCCGGGCCAGGACAATCTCCACGGCGTCCTCCGGCGTCAGCACCAGCGACCGCTCGCCGTCCAATGCCACCGTGCAGTAGCGCCGCTCCAGCGGAACCGGCACGCCCTCCTCCAGCATCTCCCAATCGGAGATGACCGCCGGTTCCACCATGCCGGGCGCCACCGGGGCGATGACTGTAGCCTGCGGGTTCGCTCCGTCGTCCCGGCCGGCCAGCCGGTAGTGCAGACCACCGACGTCGCCCAGCGACAGCGGATGCAGCCGCCCGCCGATGGAGGACAGCCCGATGCCGGCCGGTTCGGCCCGGGTCAGGAACACCTCGTACACCGTGTTCAGGTCCCAGATGGCCCGGGTCGCCACGTACCGCTCCCGGGAGATTGCCACGTCCACCAGGGCCAACTCGCGGTCCTCGCCGTTCACCCGGATGTGCAGCGTCTTGCTGACCACCGCAGCATCAGCCAAGCTCAACCGACCCGACGCCACCAGCCCGGCCGCGATGCCGGCCAGCGTGCCCTCCACCATCACGGGAAAGATGTTGTTGGTGCCGGTGGAGATGGCAACCACCGGGATCTGATTGGTGCCCATGGCCACGGCGCGGTTGGTGCCGTCGCCGCCCAGGGTAATCAGGCAGCCCACGCCCATCTCGGCCATCATCGACGCCGCGCGGGTGGTGTCGCCCTCGGTGTACAGGGGCGACATGGGCAGCGCCTCCAGCGGGATGCTGATGCTGGAATCGTCGGCGGCCCGGCGGCACAGGTTCCCGCTGTCCGGCATGGCCACCACCCGCTCCACCTCGGTGGATTGCAGCCCAATCAGCGCCCGGCGGATGGTGTTCACCTTCTCCCAATCGGGCACCACTCGCCCCTGGGCCACCAGCCGGCGAATATCCTTGCTGGCGGCGGGGTTAGCGATGATTCCAACGGTAGCCATATACAGAACGTCTCAGAGTCGCTTTCGACGGGCAGGCAACGGCGGCTTACTATACACTATCCACCACCCGCGCACTCATACCAAGGAGCATCCCCATGGACACCGAACTCGCCTTCGCACCCGCCACCGAAATCCGCCGTCTCATCGCCAGCGGCGAACTATCCTCAGTTGAACTCACCGAGCTGTTCTACCGACGCATCGACGCGCTGAACCCGCAACTCAGCGCCTACCTGGCCCTCTGTCCCGACCAGGCGTTGGCCGACGCCCGCGCCGCCGATGCAGCGGTGCAGCGCGGCGATACCCTGGGCCCACTGCACGGCATCCCCATCTCGATCAAGGACCTGGAACTGACCAAAGACGTCACCACCACCCTGGGCTCGGCCATCTTCCGCGACCGCGTGCCGGAGATTGATTCCATAGTCGTGGAGCGGGTCAAGGCCGCTGGAGCAATCATCCTGGGCAAGACCAACACGCCGGAGTTCGGACAGTCCGGTACCACCGAGAACCTGGTCAGCGAACCCTGCCGCAATCCGTGGAACACCGACTATACCCCCGGCGGCAGCAGCGGCGGCGCGGCGTCAGCCCTGGCCGCCGGCCTCTGCACCCTGGCCACCGGCAGCGACGGCGGCGGCAGCATCCGCATACCCTCCAGCTTCAGCGGCGTAACCGGCATCAAGCCGTCCCAGGGACGCGTGCCCCGCTATGGCGGTTACGGCGGCCCGGCGGTGAACCACTTTTCCCAGAGCGGCCCCATGAGCCGCACCGTCCGCGATACGGCAATGCTGTTGCAGGTCCTGGCCGGCCCCGACTCTCGCGACCCCAACACCATGACCGACACGCCGCCGGACTACACCACCGCGCTGGAGGGTGGTGTTGCCGGCTGGCGCGTCGCCTGGAGCGACGACCTGGGCTACGCCGCCGTTGACCCCGAGGTGGTACAGGTTACCCGCGCCGCCGCCCAGGCGTTTCAGGAGATGGGCGCCATCGTCGAAGAGGCCGCGCCGGAAATCGAAGGCGACCCATTCCCCGCCTTCTCTACGGTGTTCGGCACGGCGTCCTATACCTCCTACCCCGACCTGTACCCGGAGCGGCGCGACGAGCTGACCCACTACGTCCGCAACACCTTCGACGCCGCCTCGCAGCACTCCGCCGCCGACCTGTCCCGCGCCCTGGCCTACGTTGACCGGCACAAGCGACGCTTTGCCGACTTCTTCAACACCTACGACCTGCTGCTGACGCCAGCCATGGCCGTAACCGCTTTCCCCATCGGCGAGCATCCCACCAGCATCGCCGGCCGGGCCGTGGAGCCCTGGTGGGGCTACCTGCCCTTCACCTTCCCCATCAACATGAGTGGGCAAACGGCGGCCAGCGTACCCTGCGGCTTTTCGACGGACGGCCTGCCCATCGGGTTGCACCTGGTCGGCCCGTCGGGAGCCGAGGGTCGGGTGCTGCGGGCCATGGCGGCATTTGAGGAAGCCCGGCCCTGGAGCCATCTCCGCCCGCCGACGTCCTAGGCTGATCAAAAAGCCCCTCTCCGCTTTGGAGAGGGGCTTGCTGATTTTCAGCGATGCGCCGACTTACTTCAGGTGCTCGTTGAAGAAAGCCAGCGTCCGGGCCTGGGCATCATCGGCGGCAGCCTGGTTGTAGCTTTCCCGGTCGTCGCAGTTGAAGCCGTGGCCGGCGTCGGGGTACGACTTGAAGTCATGGGCCTTGCCGGCGGCGGTGAGGGCTGCGGAAATCTGAGCGACATCATCCGGCGTTGGATTGCCATCCGTATCGCCGAAGTTGCCCATCAACGGGATGCTGATGTTGGCGGTGCCGTCAATTGGGGTTACCCCGTCGCTGTACGGAGCCAGGATGGCGCCGCCGTAGTAGCACACGCCGGCGGCCAGGCCGTCGCAGGAGCTGGCGGCCAGATAGACCACGCGCCCGCCCATGCAGTAGCCGACGATGCCGATTTTCTGTCCGCGGGTGCGCGGATAGGTGCGCTGCAGGTAGTCAACGGTGGCGTTGATGTCGGCGACGATGCCGGCGCCACTCAGTTCGGGCATATAGGTGTTGATGGCGGCGTCAAAGTCGTCGGGCGTGTAGCCCAGCATGGGGTTGGGGTTGCGCTCGTTCCTGTGGAACAGGGCCGGCGCCACGGCGACGTAGCCGGCAGCCGCGAACCCGTCGGCCACCCGCTGGATGTGCTGGTTGACGCCAAAGGCTTCTTGCACCACGATGATGGCGGGCAGGCTGGTGCCCGCGCTGGGCGCTGGGAAGCTGACGTAGGCGGCCATATCGCCGGCCTCGGCGATGTTGGCCCCCGACTCACGATCTTCCGCTGGGTCTGGCATTCGGATATTTTCCCAGAACGACGGCATAGTATTTCCTCCTCCATTGGTTACGCGAACGATAGCAGTGCGGTGAAAGGCCGGCGCTATAAGCGAACCTTGCCAGCCATACCATTCGTGCGCCGGAATTGTAACAAAGGTTGGCCGGCCAAACAAGCGTTGCCCGGCGAACCGGAAGTCCTCTAGATGCTGCCGTCCAGGCGGTTGATCACCAGCCCCGTCGGCAGCTTGGGGTAGAAGAACGTGGATTTGGGCGGCAGACGGTTGCCGGCGCTGACGATTTGCCGGAACGGTTCCAGCGGGAAGGGTTTAAGCAGAACCGCCATCTGCTGCTCTCCCCGGCTCACCTGCTGCACGATGGCGTCGTGGTCGGGGCTGTAGTCAACGTGCTGCGCCAGCGCGTCGCCCAGCGCCGGGCCCAGCGCCCTCTCCTGCAGCAGCCACGCCTCCGAAACGGCCAGCGAACCCCAGGCCGCCCAGTCCACGCCGGCCCGCAGCGTGTAGAGGGCAGGGCCAGCGTCCTGCCAGAACACAACAAAGCAATGCGTATCCTCGCCCGCGCGAGCCACCTCCTCCACCGCCGCGGCTGGTGTGGTTTCCGGACTGAGCAGACGGGAGTCAAACAGCTCGTCAATGCGGGCGCGCACATCGTTAAGTTGTTCCGTGCTCATGCCTCCGGCCACCCGATGGTAGGGCAGCAGCAACAGGCCGGGGTCATCAAACTCAATCAGCGTCATCATCACGTAATTGCCGGCGGCTCGATCATCGGCTTGAAGGTCGGCAGTCAGGCCACGACGATAACGCAGCGCCGCTTCATAGCGATGATGGCCGTCGGCCAGGAACACCGGGCGGTTGGCAAAGGTGTCAATGATGGCCGTCTGCGTCGCGGCGTCAGCGACGCGCCACAGCTGGGCGTCGCCGCCGGCCGGTGTCGCCCCCTGGGCATCGGCGGGTGCGGCCATCACCCGGTCGAAGATCCGATGCAGCGCGCCGTCCGCGTCCCGGTACAGCGACATGATCGGGCTGAACTGGGCCTGGCACGCGTCCAGCAGCGCCACCCGGTCCAGCACGGCCGGCTCCCGGGTGAACTCGTGGGGCAGCACCGACCCGGCGTCGTAGTCCTCAACCAGCACGTCGGCAAACAGGCCAACGTGCTGCCGGGTGCGCCCGCCAAAGTCGTAGGAATGGCGCATCAGGTAGAAGCAGGACCCTTCGTCCTGCTGCAGCGCGCCGTCGGACAGCCACTGCCGGAACAGGCGCGACGCCTGCTGATAACCGGCCTGGGGGTCAACCGGGTCGGGCTGCTCGCCGCCTTCCAGGTGCACGGCGTTATACGGACTGCGTTCCTGCAGCTCGGCTTTCAGCTCCGGGCCAATCATGTCGTAAGGCGGGCAGATTACGTCGGACAGACCGCCCACCACGCCGGGGACGAAACGGCAGCCGCGAAAAGGTTTGATGGTGGCCATGGTCGGCAGGACTCCGGTGGTCGAGATGCCGGCATTATACGACAGCCGGCGGCAAGGTCTTTCTGCCGTGTATAATCGGCGGATGCTTGCATCAGCCCGCGCCCGCCTCCACTACGGCTGGGTCGTCTTCGTGCTCTCCCTGGGCAACCTCACCGTGGAAGGCGGCACCAAGAACAGCGAGTCCATCTATTTCCACGCGCTGAAAGACGCCTTCGGACGCAGCGCCACCTACACGTCGGCGGTCTTCTCAACGGCCGGCCTCATCGGCGCCCTTTCCGCGCCGCTGCTGGGCATTCTCCTTGACCGCTGGGGAGCGCGTATCCTTCTGCCCCTGGCCGGGCTGTTTATTTTATTCGGCTGGGTCGCCTCCAGTTACGCCACCGACCTGTGGCAGATGTTCATTCTCTACGGCATTTTCGCCGGCATCGGCCACACTGGCATCTCCTCTTTCTCAATGACGGCCACCCTCGCTCCGTGGTTCCCCCAGACCCGTGGCCGGATGCTCGGCCTGGCCGACACCGGCAACCCCATTGGGGCCGCCATATTTGCGCCCCTGGCCGGATATCTCACCGGCGAGGTCGGCTGGCGTTCGGCCTACCGCATTTTCGGCATCGTCTTCGCCGTGCTGATTGCGTTGCCCAACGGCCTGCTGCAACGCCGCGCCCCTGAAACGCTCTCCCAAAGCGCCCCGGAGGCTGCCGTGCCGTCAGCGGTTGAGCAAACGCCACCGGATACGCCCGTCCAGCAACCTTCCCGCCGGAGCGCGCCGGCTCTGTCCAACTCCGTGCGCGACCTCACCATGTGGCTGCTGGTGCTGACCCGCATCACCGGCTCCGTCGGCGTGCAGCTGATACGGGTCCACCTGGTAAGTTTCTTCGTGCTGGCCGGCTACAGCGCTCAGTCGGCGGCCAACACCATCGGAGCCGTCGGCCTGGTCAGCCTTTTCGCCCGCCCCCTGGTCGGAATGGCCACTGACCGTTGGGGACGGGAATCGGTGTACACCGTCGGCATGAGCATCGCCGCCGGCTCAGTCCTTTTCGTCCTCTACTTCGGCGACGGCACCAGCTTCTGGCCCCTGGCGGTGTACGTGCTGTTCGCCGGACTCACCGATGGCATCAGCGGCCTCATCGTCGGGGCCAAGGCCGCCGACCTCTTCCCCGCCGAATCGCTGGGCACGGTGATGGGCTTCGTCGAGATGGGACGCGGCTCGGCCATATTCCTCGGCCCCATCATCGGCGGCATCATGTTCGACCTGCAGGGCGACTATGTCCAGGCCTTCATCGTTTCTGCCGCTTTCACCTTCGCCTCAGTCTGCGCCATGTGGGCTGCCGACTTCGTCGGACGCCGTCGCCGTCCAGTTCGTCAATCCCTGCTATAATCGTAACCGCGTGTCCGTTCCGGCCGCCGTTATTCGACGCGGCCCGGATAATATGCCGGCCACGCCCCAAACACAGTTCAACCGGCCGGCCCTCTGGCCGCGCCCCAGGAGATTCCCCGATGACCTTGACCAAAATCGCCCCGCAAAACCTGCGCACCCCCGGCCCTACTCCCATCCCCGACGACATCGTCGAGGAGATGTCCCTGCCCATGATTAACCACCGGGGGCCAGAGTTCAAGGAGCTGATTGAGGCCACCACCGCCGGCTTGAAGCAGGTCTTCATGACCACCGACGATCTCTACATCCTCACCGCCAGCGGCACCGGCGCGCTGGAAGCCTCCGTGGTCAACACCCTGTCCCCCGGCGACCGGGTCATCGCCTGCACCGCCGGCGCTTTCGGGGACCGTTTCGTCCAGATTGCCGACACCTACGGCGCGGACGTGCTGCGCATGGACTTCGAGTGGGGCGACGCCATCGACCCCGACGCCATTCGCGCCGAACTGCAAAAGGACCCTTCCATCAAGGCCGTATTGGTCACCCACAACGAAACCTCAACCGGCGTAACCCACGACCTGGAAGCCATCTCCCGCGTGGTCAAGGGCGAGTTCGACAAGCTGCTGCTGGTGGACGCGGTCAGCAGCCTGGGCTGCCTGCCCCTCCCCGTGGACGGCTGGAACTGCGACCTGGTGGCCACCGGCTCCCAGAAGGGCTTTATGATTCCCCCCGGCCTGGCCTTCATCAGCATTAGCCCCCGGGGCTGGGAAGCCTACCAGGATGCCAAGATGCCCAAGTTCTACTTCGACCTGATGGCCGCCGAGCGATCCCTGGTCCGCGGCCAGACGCCCTGGACCCCCAACGTGGCCCTGCTCTACGGCCTGCGCCTGGGCCTCGACCGCATCCTCAGCGAAGGGCTGGAGTCGGTGTACGACCGCCACGCCGAAGTGGGCGAATACACCCGCGCCGGCGTCAAGGCCCTGGGCCTGACGCTGCTGGCTACCGACGAAGCCCGCGCCTCCAACACCGTCACCGCCATCAAGATGCCTGAGGAAATCGACGGCGGCAGGTTCATGGCCATGATGCGCGAGGAGGAAGGCGTGGTGCTGGCCGGCGGCCAGGGCAAACTCACCGGCCACTGCTTCCGCATCGGGCATCTGGGCTGGGTCTCCAAGGCCGACATCGCCGAGGTTCTGGAGGCGCTAGAACGGGTGCTGCCCAAAGTCGGTTTCAAGGGCTAATCAGTCTCGCAACCAAAGGACCGGGGCGACTAACTATTCGCCCCTATGTACCTACCGGCCATGTCATCCACTTCCCAACTGCAACAGGCCATGGCGTCCCTGCGTCTGTCCCTGGCCGAAATCCGCCACAAAGAAGAGCAGCTGGACGCCTCGATAGCCCAATTCCGCACCCAGTTGCGCCGGCTGCCCCGCCAGACCATCTACGGGAGCGCGCCGCTGGAAATGGCCCTGTCCGCCATGGGCGAGATCGAAGAGCGCCTCCTGGACGCCGAGGACAACCGCCGCCGCGTGCTCACCATCAAGCAGGCCGCGCTGGACGAACTGGCCGCCCTGGAATCCGTCCAGCAGGTTGACGAAGCCCGCAAGGCGTTGGCCCGGCTCAAGCAGCAGACCGGCCGGCAGCCCATGTCCGGCGAGACCGAGGCCGAAATCCGCCGCCTGGAGCAATTCATCGCCATCCACAGCAAGCGCGCCGAACAGACCATCACCGCCGCCTTCGAGGAACGCCGGGCCCAGGGCTAGCCCTGTGGTATATTGATCCGGCATTATTGATACCTGTCCACCACGGCCACCAGGAGCGCCTCACCATGCCCGCCAGCGCAGACATCACTCCCATCTCCAACGGCACCGTAACCTCCGCCCAGGGTTTCTCCGCCGGCGGCGTTTTCATCGGATTGAAGACCCGTGGCGAGGACAAGCTGGACCTGGCGCTTCTGGTCTCCGATTCCCAGTGCGCCATCGCCGGCGTCTTCACCACCTCGGCCATCCGCTCGGCCACCGTTGACCTGGACCGGGAGCGCGTGGCCACCGGACGCGGGCGCGCCCTTATCGTCAACGCCGGCATCGCCAACACCTGCGTCGGCGCCCAGGGCTACAAGGACGCCGAGGAGATGACCCGCCTGGCCGCCGACAAACTGGGCCTGGCCGCCGAGGACGTGCTCGTCTGCAGCACCGGCGTCATCGGCGTGGAGTTGCCCATGTCCCTCATCCGCTCCGGCGTCGCCGAGATTGCGCTGGACGCCAACGGCGGCAGCGAACTGGCCCGGGCCATGATGACCACCGACACCCATCCCAAAGAAACCGCCGTATCCTTCGTCGCCTCAACCGGCCAGACCATCACCGTGGGCGGCGTGGCCAAGGGCTCCGGCATGATTCACCCCAACATGGCCACCATGCTGACCTTCGCCGCCACCGACGCCGCCGTTGACCCAGGCTTCCTGCAAACCACCGTCAAGGCCGTCGCCGACGAGACCTTCAATATGCTGACCGTGGACGGCGACAGCAGCACCAACGACACCTACCTGGCCTTCGCCAACGGCCAGGCCGGCAACCCGGTCATCAACGACCGCTCGCCCGACGCCGACAACTTCCGCGCCGCCCTGCAGCAGGTGGCCGAGAATCTCACCCGTATGCTGGCCCGCGACGGCGAGGGCGCAACCCGACTCATCACCGTGCAGGTGGACGGCGCCCGCCACGCCGCCGACGCTCGCCTGGCGGCCAAGACCATCGCCGGCAGCAACCTGGTCAAGTCCGCCGTGTACGGCGCCGACCCAAACTGGGGCCGCCTGATGATGGCCCTGGGCCGCAGCGGCGCCGAGGCCGTGGAGGAAAAGGTTGACCTCTTCGTCAACGGCGTCTGCATCATGGAGGCCGGCACGCCGATACCCTTCCACCGGGACGCCGTGGTCGCCCTCATGTCCAGCGAGCAGGTGGACTTCCGAGTCAGCCTGAACCTGGCCGACGGCGCCGCCACCGCCTACGGCTGCGACCTCACCGAGCAGTACGTCATCATCAACAGCGCCTACACCACGTAGGCGCCGACGTTCCGATGTCCCAATCCCTGACCGAGCGGCCCATCGTCGTGAAAATCGGCGGCAGCACGCTGGGCGGCAACGACACCTCGCTGCAGGACCTGGTCGCCCTGCACCGGGCCGGGCGGCCCATCGTCATCGTCCACGGCGGCGGCAACGTCATCAGCGACTGGATGCAGCGGCAGAACCTGGCCCCCAACTTCGTCAACGGCCTGCGCGTCACCGATGCGCCTTCGCTGGAAATCGTCGTCGCCGTCCTGGGCGGCCTGGTCAATAAAGAACTCACCGGCCTGATGCAGCAACTGGGCGGCCCCACCATCGGCATCAGCGGCACCGACGGCTGCCTGCTGCAGGCCCGCGTCGCCAACCCGGCCCTGGGCTACGTCGGCGAAATCGTCGCCGTTGATCCCGCCCCGGTCAACGCCATCCTGTCCGCCGGTTTCATTCCCATGATTTCCCCCATCGCTGTGGACGTTACTGCCGGCAGCGACCACGTCGGCCAGCCGCTCAACGTCAACGGCGACACCGCCGCCGGGGCCCTGGCCCACGCCCTGCGCGCCGAACGCATCATCTTTCTCACCGACGTGGCCGGCGTCATGGACAACGGCGGCCGGGTCATCCCTCGCCTCAACGCCGGCGGCGCGGCGGCCCTGCGCGATTCGGGAGTGGCCCGGGGCGGAATGTTGCCCAAGCTGGCCGCCTGCCTGGACGCCCTGGCCGACGGCGCCGTGCCCAGCGCCCACATCATCGACGGACGCCAGCCCGACGCCCTGATGAACTGCATCAACGGCGACCCCATCGGCACGCGGATTACGCCGTAGCGCAGGCCGCATTTAAAGGCGATAGGGGCGGGTCTTGAAACCCGCCCCTAAGCTTTGATCAACCTAAGACTTGGCAATCTAGGCCGCTATCACGCCCTTGGCGATGGCGTCGGTCATCAGGTCGCCCTCGCTGGCCAGGTGCGCCTGGATGGCGTCGGTGGCGGCTTGCAGCAGCTCGGCGTCCAGGTGAGCGGCGGCATCAGGATGCCCAGCCTCGGCCAGGTAGTTGCCGGTCTGTTCCAGAACCTGGGACAGCGACCAGTCCAACTGCGCCGCAGCTTCTCGCATCCCGTCGGGATACTCCACGTGGGAACCGCCGGCGCCCAGCTTGTCGTAGCCGCCCTTGTGCCAGTGGCCCCGGGCCCCGTGGGGGTCAAAGCGGATAATCTCCTCGCCGTTGACGTCCACGCCAAAAGTGGGTCCGCCAAACTTGGCCTTGAGGCAGCGCAGCGGCCAGCAGTAAATCGTAACGTCGCCTTCTTTGCTCAGCGGGCGCACCAGCACCCGGCCCAGATAGGACTCGCCATCCAACATCGTTGCCATTCCAATTCCTCCAAAGTGCGCCAGCGGCGCTTGTTTGCGGCGGTATAGTAGCACAAAAGACGGAATCCAGTACAATAGCCCTGCGGTTACGCGGCGTCGGACCAACCATAAATCCGTTAACGCGCCGTTAACGTATTCGTACTAACCTGCATTGATGAGAGTAATGTCATGTTCTTTCCCACGCGCCGCGTTGCGGTGGCCGCCGTCCTGCTGACCCTGCTGCTGGCAGCAGTCATTGCCTGCGCCCCCAGCGCTCAACCCGCCGCCCAAACCGACTCATCCGCATCGTCATCGGCGGAGCGGGCCGCCGACCAGGCGTCGGCCACCGACGCGCCGGCGGCTGCGGACTCGTCAGCCTCCGCATCGTCCACCGGGTCTGACGCCGACGCTCCCACCGACGCGCCGGCCGCGTCCCAGCCCACCGCCGCGCCGGCGGTCAGCGTGCCCATCAACACGGACATCCCCAACATCGCGGGCATCGACGCCTGGCTGAACACCGACATGGAACTCCAGATTGCCGAGCTGACCGGCCAGGGCAAGGTGGTGCTGATCGACTTCTGGACCTACACCTGCATCAACTGCGTCCGCACGCTGCCCTTCCTGCGGGAGTGGTGGGCCCGCTATGAGGACGACGGCCTGGTCATCCTGGGCATCCACACGCCGGAGTTCGAGTTCGAGAAGGACTACCAAAACGTGGCCGACGCCATCGCCACCCACGACATCGGCTGGCCCGTGGCCCAGGACAACAACATGGTTACCTGGCGCAACTTTGAGAACCGCTACTGGCCGGCCAAGTACCTGTTCAACAGCCGGGGCGAGCAGATTTACAGCCACTTCGGCGAGGGGCGCTACGGCGAAACGGAGCAGCAAATCCGCAACGCCCTGGTCGAGGCCGGCGCCGACCTGTCCGACGACCCGCTGAACCTGCCCGAAGACCAGGCCCGGGACCAGGCCTTTCAGGACGCCGGCAGCATGCTGGGCCAGGCCGCCCTGACCCGGGAACTCTATGCCGGCTGGCATCGCAACTTTCTCACCGCCCGGGCCGGACGCCAGCCCTACGTCGCCCAACAGGAATACTTCGACGCCATCCTAGACCAGGAAAAGCGCAGCGAAGCAACCGTTGGCGTCATTGACGTGACTATTCCCCAGGACATTCAACCCCACCAGCTCTACTTCCAGGGCCAGTGGTCGGTCGAACCCGAACGCATCCGCCACGCCCGCGCTACCGAGAACCTGGAGGATTACCTGGCGCTGAATTACGCCGCCAAGAGCGTCAACGCCGTGCTCACCTCCGACTCCGGCGAACCCTACCAGGTCGTCGTAACCGTTGACGGCGCCATGCTGACCCCGGAGAACGCCGGCAACGACGTGCAGTGGGACGAGAAAGGCTATTCCTACATTCACGTTGACGAGCCTCGCCTGTATGAGCTGGTGGACAATCCGGAGTACCTGCCCTCGTCCGTCCTGATTATGCGCTCCGATTCCGACGACTTCGGCCTGTTCGCCTTCACCTTCGGCGTCTATGCGGAGGGTCCGTGATGCTCTCCCGCCTTTTGCTCACATCAGTTGTCGCGGTTTCGTTAGCCGTCATCGCCATCGCCTGCACGAGCGCCGACCCTGCGCCAATCGTCGAGCCGACGGCCACCGCGGCTCCGGTCATCGCAGTGCCCACCGTTGACCCTGCCAACGACGCCATCAACTCACACCTGGCCACCAAGGTGCTGGAGGTGGGCGAGCAGCGCGTCGCCTTCCTGCTCACCACCCAGAAGGCCCTGGTTAATGCGCCCCAGGTTGAAATCTCCATATCGCATCAGGGAGATTCAACAGAGCTGGCGCAGGTCGTGGCGGACTACAACGAATGGCCCTACGGCGTGCGCGGTTCCTACGCCGCCGACATTGAGTTTCCCGCAGCCGGCGACTACCTGCTGACCGCCACCCCCGTCGGTGGCGACGTGTCCGGCGATGCGATGATCCCCATCACGGTGCTGGCCGACGCCCCGGTGCCCTCCATCGGCGACAAGCCCCCGGCCAGCCAGACCAAGACGCTATCCGACGGCGGACTGACCCTTACCGACGTTACCACCTCCTACCGGCCCGACGCCGAGCTTTACCGGGTCTCCGTCGGCGACGCCGTCGGGTCGGGCCGGCCCAGCGTCATCGTGTTCGCCACCCCGGCCTTCTGTACCAGCCCAACGTGCGGCCCCCAGGTGGACACCGTGTCGGAACTGCGCGCCGCCAATCCCGAGGCCGCCAACTACATCCACGTGGAGCTGTACGACAACCCGGCGGAAATCCAGGGCGACCTGAGCGTAGCCCGCCTGGTGCCGGCCGCCGACGAGTGGGGCTTTACAGAAATCCCCCACTGGACCAACGAATCCTGGGTATTCGTACTGGACGGCGACGGCGTCATCCGCCACCGTTTTGAGGGCTTCGCCACCCTCAACGAACTGCAATCTGCCCTCGGCGAGGTTGCGAAGTAGCTGGCGAGCCTTCGCCGTTGACGCCGGCCACCGGCAGGCATACACTGGTAAGGCTTATGGCTCGCCTCTTTGACCTCCACATACACACCACCAAAGGCAGCGCCGACTCCAGCCTGACTCCCGACGAGCTCATCCTGGAAGCGGAACGCCTGGGCCTGCGCGGTCTGTGCATCACCGAGCACTCCGGCCCCTGGGACCGGCACGAGTTCGCCGCCTTCGCCGCCCAGCATAACGTGGTGCTCATCCGCGCCATGGAAGCCGACACCGACATGGGCCACATCCTGTGCTTCGGCGTGGACCGCTACCAGAGCGGATTCAACAAGGCCGAAGAGTTGACCAGGGCCGCCCATGCCGTTGGCGGCTACGTCGTGTCGGCCCACCCCTTCCGCGGCGTGCTGGCCCAGCATCACCGCTCCCGGCCACTGCTCTACCAAGACCCCAACGTTGCCATACCCACCCAGCCGGAGGAGGGTATGCTGCATCCGGTGTTCCAACTGGCCGACGCGGTGGAAATCGCCAACGGCGGCACCTCCGACGAGGAAAACCGTTTCGCCGCCGAAGTGGCCCAGCGTCTCAACCTGCCGGTAACCGGCGGCAGCGACGCTCACAGCACCCACGGCCTGGGCAAGTTCGTTACCGAGTTTCCCGACGAGATTTTTGACGAAGCGCAGTTCCTGGCCGCGTTGCATCGGGGCGATTTCCGGCCCATGGAGGGACTGCGCCAGAGCAGCCTGCATCCCTACCGCCTCCGCACCCAATAGCCGCGCGGACAGTCCCGATGGTACAAGCATCCGTCCTGAGCAGCTGGCAGATCGATCCCTTCACCCAGGAATTCGTTTGCATCGACCTGGAGACCACCGGACTCAACGCCAACGCCGACACCATCATCGAGCTGGGCGCGGTGCGGTTCCGCCAGGGTGAGGCCCTGGAACGGTTCCAGACCTTCGTCAATCCCGGACGCAAAATCCCCCCGTTTATCCAACAGCTCACGGGCATCAGCGACGAGCAGGTGCGGCGCGCGCCGGCTTTTCACCAGGTGGCCGGCCGGTTCGCCGACTTTATCGGAAACCTGCCCATCGTGGGGCACAACGTTGCCTTCGACCTGGACTTTCTCAACTCCCACGGCCTGCCACTGCACAACCGGCGCTACAACACCTGGGACCTGGCGTGCATCTTCCTGCCCACCATCGCAGAGTACAACCTGACCGAGTTGGCGCGCCGCCTCAACGTCCTCCACGAAAAGCACCGGGCCCTGGGCGACGCCGAAGCCACCGCCCAGGTGTTCCACCGTCTGCTGGAAATGGGCGCCGGACACTCGGCCGCCAAGGTCGCCTACATCGCCCGGGCCGCCCGGGCCGCCAACGCCTCCGTCGCCGACCTGCTGGAGGGATTGATTCCCCACGCCGCCGGCGCCAACGCCGCCCGGTCCGACGCCGCCAACGCCAGCACCGTCAGCGGCCTTGACCTGGCCGCGCTGTCCCAACGACTCTCCGAGCAGTCCCCCGACGGCCCCGACGATGCCCCCGCCGCCAACGCCGTCCGTCGCCCGCTTTCCGAGCAACAGGTTGAGGAGTTGCTGGCGCCCGACGGCATCTTCGCCCAATCCTTCCCCGGCTTTGAAAACCGCCCCCAGCAGGCGGAGATGCTCAAGGCCGTCACCCGCGCCATCTACCAGGGGCGCAAGCTGATTGTGGAGGGCGGCACCGGCATCGGCAAAAGCATCGCCTACCTGCTGCCGGCCGTGCTCTACGCCGCCGCCAAGGGCCAGCGAGTCGTAGTCTCTACCAACACCATCAACCTGCAAGAGCAGTTGATGGACAAGGACATCCCCGCCGTCATCGGCATCCTGGAAGAGGCCGGCATCCTGGAGCCGGGCGTGGTGAGGGCGGCGCAGCTCAAGGGACGCTCCAACTACGTCTGCCTGCATCGCTGGAACAACCTGGGGAGCTTCGACAGCCTCAACGAGGACGAAGCGCGGGTTATCGGGAAGACCGCCGTGTGGCTGGACGATACCGCAGACGGCGACCGGACGCAGCTGAACCTGCACCTGCAGGACTGGGCCGCCTGGTCGCGCATCTGCGCCGACGCGATGGAGGGTTGCCCCGCTTTCCGCGACGGCTCCCCCTGCTTCCTGCGCCAGGCTCGCCAGCGGGCCGAATCGGCCCACGTGCTGGTCATCAATCACGCGCTGCTGCTGGCCGACCTGGCCGTGGGCGGCACCGTGCTGCAAGATTACCAGCGTCTCATCATCGACGAAGCGCATCACCTGGAAGAAGAGGCCAGCCGGCAGTTGGGCTTTGAAATAACCGAAAGCGTGCTTACCCAGGAGCTGGAAGGGGTCTATCGGGTCATCAATCATCTCAACGCCGCGTCCGGTCGCCTGGGCGACGCACCCGACGCGCCACGGGCCAGGGACGCCATCGCCAACGCTTCCGCCGCCTGCAACCAGGCGGGCCAGGCCTGGCAGCGGCTGTGGGAGGCCATCGACGGGTTGCATCGCAGCGGCTCCCGCTCCGACGGCGCCAACCGGGCCGAGCAGGAACGCCAGCCGCTGACGCTGGACCAGGGCGCGCGGCAGACCCGCACCTGGAGCCTGACGGCCATTGAGTGGGAATCGTTGTCGGTCTTCCTGCGGGAGTGCGTCAACGGGCTGGCCGCCTTGCAGCGCGCCGTCAGCGACGGATGGTTCGCCCTGCCCGACGACGCGCCCGCCGTAGAACTGGCCGGCGCCGCCGAGGCCATCACCCAGATTAACGATAACCTGGCGTCGGTTTTCGGTCGCTATGACGAACAGCAAATCCAGTGGCTGGACGTGGTGCGCCGCAGCCTCACCGTGCACTCCACGCCGCTGGCCGTGGGCCCCATCCTGGCCGAAAAGCTCTTCGCGGAAAAGGAATCAGTGATCCTGACCAGCGCCACGCTGGCCGCCGACGCCACATTTGACTTCCTTCGCCAGCGGATGGGTTTCCCGGAGGACAGCGACGAACTGCTGGTGGACAGCCCATTCAACTACCGTCGCAACACGCTGCTCCTGGTGCCCGACGACCTGCCCGACCCCCGCCGCGCCGCCGACCACGCCCAGGGTACGGCCCAAGTGATCATCAACATGGCCCGGGAGCTGGACGGCCACCTGCTGGCGCTGTTCACTTCTCACAACGCCCTGCGCGACGCATCCTACCGGGTTCGCGGCCAGCTGCGGGCCGAGGGAATCGCGGTGCTGGCCCAGGGCATCGATGGCACCCCCCGCCAGCTCATCGACCGGCTGCAATCGGACCCTCGGGCCGTCCTGCTGGGCACGGCCAGCTTCTGGGAGGGCGTTGACCTGGATTCGGGCATCCTGCGCGCGCTGCTCTTGTGCCGGCTGCCCTTCCCGGTGCCCAACGACCCGATTATCAAGGCCAGGGGCAACCTCTACAACAATCCCTTCAACGACTACCAGGTGCCCAACGCGGTGCTGCGTTTCCGCCAGGGTTTCGGCCGGCTCATCCGCAGCAAGACCGACCGGGGCGCCGTGGTCATCCTGGACCGGCGCATCCAGACGGCTAACTACGGCGACCGCTTCCTCAACGCGCTGCCGCCCTGCACCATCCAGCAGTCCAGCGTGGCCAGCACCGGCCGGCAGGCTGCGCAGTGGCTGAACCTGTAACGCCATGCTGCTGCCCATCCACCAGCCCTTCGATTTGGCCGAAAGCCTGGAAAGCGGGCAGGCGCATCGCTGGCGGAAACTGAGCAACGGCTGGTACTCCGGCGTCCTGGGCGATTCCCTGCTTCACCTGCGCCAGAACCACGCCGGGCTGGAATACCGGGTTACCGGCGGCGGCAATACCGAGTCGCTGCTGCGCGCCTACTTCCGGCTGGACGACGACATCGACGCGATCTACGCCGACATCTGCCGGGACCGCCGGGTGGCCGAGATGGTTGACGCCTACCCGGGCCTGCGGATCCTGCGGCAGGAGCCGTGGGAGTGCACCGTTGCCTTCATCTGCTCCTCCACTTCCAACATCCCGCGCATCCACCAGAATATGGAGGCGATGGCGGACAGCCTGGGCGACCCGCTGGAGCTGGACGGAGAGGTGCGGCATACGTTTCCGTCGGCCCAGGGGCTGGCGTCGGCCGGCGAGGCTCGGCTGCGGGAGTTGGGCCTGGGCTTCCGCGCCCCGTACGTGATCGCCGCCGCCGAGCAGGTGTGCGACGGCGCCCTGGACCTAGACGAACTGATACGCCGGCCCTATGCCGATGCCAAGGCGCGGCTTATGGAGTGCTATGGCATCGGCGCGAAGATCGCCGACTGCATCGCCGTGTTCTCCCTGGAGAAGCTGGAAGCTTTCCCGGTGGACGTGTGGGTGCGGCGGGCATTGGCCGAGTGGTACTTTCCGATGCAGAAGAAGCCGCCCGACCGAGCGATGGTAGAATGGGCGCAGGACTACTTCGGCCAGTACGCCGGTTACTCCCAGCAGTATCTGTTCCACGGCCGGCGAAACCAAAAATGACTTGACAGCCCCCCGGATGGCTGTTACCGTACTGATACGGAGTATCAAATCGATGGTCTCTAACAGCCTCAAGCATAGCGGCCACGACCACCCGCGGCCCCGTTCCGCCGCCGTGGTCGATGATATCGTATCCCAACTCTCCCAGCTTGGCTACCGGGACACCGAACCCCGGCGCTTGGTCATCAGCGCCGCCGCCGCCCAGGAGCGTCCCTTCACTGCCGAGGAACTGTGCGCCGCGCTGCCCTGCGTGGGCCGGGCCACCGTGTATCGCGGCCTGCGCCTGCTGGTGGAAACCGACCTGGTATGTCGCGTCTTGCTGGAGGACCGGGAATTGCGCTATCAGCTCAGCCGCCAGGGGCACCACCATCACCTGCTTTGCGGCGTCTGTGGGGTATCGGCCGACCTGGAAGGCTGCGACGTTGATGAGTCGCTGCGCGCCGCCGCCGCCGCCGCCGGCTTTCGGATGAGCGGTCACTGGCTGGAGGTTTACGGCAGTTGCACCGACTGCGCCGCGTGAGCCGCCTCCTTTAATTTTTTGGACAATGTAATTGATACTGCATATCGAATAGGTTATTTATTGATACCAAGTACCTAAAGGACCAAGTCACGAGAGGAAGCTATTAAATGAACGCCCAAACGAACCCTTCAACGCCCTTTGCCAACTTCAAGACGCTGCGGCTGGCCGCGGTTATCGCCGCGCTCTGCATGGCCGCCGCGCTATTTTTGTCCGCCTGCGGCGGCGACGAGTCCGCGCTCCCTCCGGCTGACTCGTCCGCCACCGCAGGTTCGGCCGCCGGTTCCGATGCCACCGGCTCTACTGCCGGGGCCGCTGCCACTGCCGCGCCTAGCACCGATTCCGGTTCCGGGGCTACTTCCGGGACCACTTCGGGAGCTACTTCCGGAACAAGTTCCGGGGGAGGCGCTGCCCCGCCGGCCGAACCCATCAACGTCGTCACCAGCAACGTGATCCTGGCTGACCTGGTGGCCCAGGTCGGCGGCGACCGGGTAAACATCAGTAGCCTGGTCCCGCCGGGCAGCGACGTCCATTCCTGGCAAAGCTCGCCCCAAGACAGCGTGCGCATCGCCGAGGCCGACGTTATCGTCAGCAACGGCGCGGAGCTGGCCGTGCAAGTTGATGATTTGATCGAAAGCGCCGTTTCCGCCGACGCCGTGCTGGTTATCGCTTCCGAGGGACTGGAAGCCCAGGAACTGGTTGAACTCCCCTTCCCCGAAGCCGACCACGATGACCACGACGACCACGGCCACGATGATCACCATGATGTGGAACTGGAAGGCCGGTTGCTCATTGGCGACGGTGAAGGCTCCGGCCTGTCCGTCATCGACCTGGAATCCGGCGCCGTGCACCAGGACGAATTTGACCTGGGTTCCCGGGCCGGACGCATCTACCCCACCGCCAGCGGACGTTTCGCCATCGCGGTGTCCAGCGACGCCAACAACGTCACCGTTTTGGATGGCGGCATCTACCTGGAAGAACACGGCGACCACTTCGACCTGGTGGAAGCCGAAGCCAGCGCCGTCAACCTCGACTTGTCCGGCGACCGTCCGGTACACATGTATATCAGCGGCGAGTGGGCCACCATCTACTACGACGGTTCCGGCGACATTGCCCTGATTAACGAACACGAACTGGAGCACGACGGCGATTCCTACACTCCCACGATCCTCAACGCCGGCCCCCACCACGGCGCCGCCATTCCCCTGGAGGACGACCTGTTCGCGGTTACCATCCAGCACCCCGATTTCGACTCCAACCCGCAGGACTACCGCCTGCCCATCGGCGCGGAGATTTGGGACCTGGACGGCCATGCGCTGTACACCGCCGATGCGGGCTGTCCCGACCTCCACGGCGACGCCGGCAACGGCCACATGGCCGTGTTCGGCTGCACCGGCGGCGTGCTGGTCCTGGAAGCCCACGACGGCGACTATGAGGATTGGTTCATCGCCGCGCCGGCCGGCTCGCCCAACGACTTCCGGCTCACCTCTGTTTGGGGCTACCACGGCCTGGACCACTTCTTCGCCCTGGGCTCCGCGGTCGGCCTGTACATGGTCGAGGCGGAAGAGGGCGAGATGGAGCAGTTGATACCGGCCAGCGACTCGCTGCGTCCGATACAGGTAGCCATCAGCCACGACGGCGAGCTGCTGATAGTGGTGATGAGCGACGGCGAAATTCGCCTGTACGACGCCCACGACGCCGACCTGCTGGCCTCTACCACCGAGATTCTCTCGGACGATATCGATCCCGGCTTCTGGGCCCGGCCCCACATCGCTACGGCCCCCGACCACATTTTCATTACCAACTCGATGGCCGGCGAAGTCATCGCCCTGGACGCCCACGACCTGGAAGAAGTGAATCACTGGGAAGTGGACGGCATGCCGACCAAGATTGCCTTCGTCGGGATCCTGGGCGAAGGTGGGCACGAAGAGGAAGGGCACGATGACCACGGCCACGACGACCATGGGCACGGTCACGACCACGGCGCCGGCGACCCTCACTTCTGGCTGAATCCCCGCCTGGCAGTCCACTACGTCAACCAGATAGCCGACGGCCTGGCCGCCGCTGACCCGGATAACGCCAGCGTGTATCGGGACAATGCCGCCGCCTACATCGTCGAACTGGAAGCGCTGGACGCCTACATCGCCGACGCCCTGGCCGGCATCCCCGATGACCACCGGGTGATAGTTACCTTCCACGACGCTTTCGGCTACTTCGCCAGCCGCTACGACATGGAAGTGATGGCCTTCGTGGGCGGCCACGGCGGGGACGTGTCCCCAGACGACATCGTGCGCGTGCTGGAGCTGGTGGAACACGAGGGCCTGCCCGCAGTCTTTGCCGAGCCCCAGTTCTCCGACGACGCCCTGGAACAGGTTGCCCGGGATGCCGACGTTTCCGTCGGCCTCATCCGCGCCCTGACCGACGACGAATATCCTGACTATATCGGGATGATGCGCGCGAATGCGGACTCTCTGGCCGAGCTGTTACGCTAGGCGCAGCAACGCAGCGAGCAAGGGGCGGACGACCATCCGCCCCTGAATTTCATAGCCATCGCCGCGCGCTAACCGTGGAGAATGAGTGGCCATGCTTGAATGGATCATCGAACCCATGCAATACGGTTTCATGCAGCGGGCGCTGCTGGTATCGGCTTTGGCGGGCACCGCCTGCGGCGTAGTCGGCACCTTTGTCGTGCTGCGAGGCATGGCCTTCCTGGGTGATGCCATCGCCCACTCAGCGCTGACCGGCATGGCGGCCGCTTTTCTCTTCGGCGTCAATATCTTCCTGGGGGCGCTCATCTGGGCCGTGCCGGCATCCCTCGGAATATCCCTAATCTCCCGACGAGCCGGCATACGCCTGGACGCGATTATCGGAGTTCTTTTCGCCGGGGGATTCGCGGTGGGGATAATCCTGATCAACCTGTCGGAAAATTACTCCGGAGACCTGCTCGGCATCCTCTTCGGTCATGTCCTCGGCGCTTCGTGGAACGATGCGCTGGCGGTGGGGCTGCTGGCCGGAGGCATCATTCTCGTGGTGAGTCTTCTCTATAAGGAACTGGTCTTCACCACCTACGACTCCGCCGTGGCCGAGGCATCGGGCCTGCCGGTACGCTTCCTGGAATACCTGCTGCCGCTGCTGGTGGCGCTGACCACGGTAGCCGCGCTGAAGACCGTCGGCAACGTGATGGTAATGTCGCTGCTGGTGGTGCCGGCGGTTACCGGCAGCCTGCTGGCCCGGCGTCTCGCCAGCATGATGGTCGCAACCGTAGGCGCCGCCCTGGCCGCCATCGTAATCGGGCTGTACCTGTCCTTCCACTTCAACCTGCCCACCGGACCGGCCATCGTGGTGGTGTCGGTCGGCCTGCTGCTGATTACCGTGGCCGCGTCGCCCCGCCGCTGGGGGCTGATTTCCCGTCTCCGCCGCGTTCCCCAGCCCCAGCCCACTGCATAACTCCCTTTCCCTTGATGGAGGAAGCCTGGGGCGAGGGTACCGCATGCCCGTACAATGTGCGGTATGCCTTCACCCAATGCCCTCCGCTCTATCTTGGTCACCGCCCTGCTGCTGCTGGCCTGCAGCCCGCCGGAACCGACGTCGCCAGCCGCTTCGGTGGGCGAGTTCGCCGGCGCCTACGATGAAATCATCGGCGCCGATGGCCGGGCCGCTGCCGGATTCTCCGACGCAGACTACGTACAGCTGCTCCGCCCCGACGACATTCCGCCCATCTACGCCCCGGAGTTCGTAGCTGCGCCGCAGGCGTCCCTGCCCGACGACGAACTGGTCATCGTGCTATCCATCAACGGCGACGCCCGGGCCTATCCCGCCGGCATCCTGTACACCCGGGAGATGGTCAACGACGTGGTGGGCGACGTGCCGGTGCTGGTCAGTTGGTGTCCCCGCTGCTACACCGCGCTGGTTCACCGGCGGCCCATGGACGCGACGGGGAGCGCCCTGGTGTTCGGCAACCAGGGCGCGCTGTACCAGGGGGCAATGACCTGGTACGACCACGGCTCCGGCAGCGTGTGGTCTCAGCCCCTCGGCATGGCCATCGCCGGCCCGGCCGCCGGCCGCACGCTGTCGCTGCTGCCGTCCCAACTGACCACCTGGCGGGAATGGCGAACGGCCCATCCCGACACGCTGGCGCTGGTGGTCGATGAACCGGCGCCGCCCTTCCGCGGCCGGCGGCCCGGCCCGGAGCACTTGGTGGCAGTAGTCGTCGGCGACGCTGCCGCCGCCTGGCCCTACCAACGCGCCGCTTCCGGCGAGACCATCCACGCCACCGTGGGCGAGAGCGCCGTCACGCTGTGGCTTGACGACGCGACCGGAGGCATCCGCGCCACCGCCACTAGCGCCGACGGGATTCAGCGCGAACTGCCGACGCTCATCGCCTACCGACAGGCGTGGCTGAAACTCCATCCGGGCAGCGTGATAAATGGCAACTAAGTGAGAAGGAGTTTGCCCGCCCTATGTGGTTGTGGCCGGTTGACAACATTCCCGCTTTTGAGTAAATTCGCCGGGCGGTCGTATCGCTATCGTTGGATCAGCGTTGCACCGCCGCAACCGTCTCAATTCGCTAATCGGCGAGGAGGTACACCAAAGTGAAAAAGGCTTTATCGATACGCACGGCGATATTCGGCGCGCTCGCTGTCGCTTTGACCGTGGCCATAGCTTGCGGTGGGGCTGCCGAGCAAACGACGTCCGACTCGGGTTCCGACTCGGGCGCCAGCGCGTCGCAACAGCAGCCGCAGTCGCAGCCACAACAGCAACAGCCGGCCGAGCAGCCCACGGCCACCTCGGCTGCCGCTCAGCCCGTGGGCATGTCTGACGCCAGCACCGGCGGGGCCGCGCCTACCGCTGCGCCGGCTGCCACGGCAGTCCCTGAGGCTACGCTGGGCGAGCCGGTACAGGCCGACCTGCGCGTGGCCATCACCCCGCCTTACGCCGAGAACCTCCTGGGATGGCGCGTTGGCGGCACCAACCAGGGCATTCTGCAGCCGATGCAGGAAGCCCTCTTCCAGCGCGACTACCACACCTGGGAAGCCGTGCCGATGCTGGCCCAAACTTGGTCCGTCTCGCCGGACGGCAAGGAGTGGACCATCAAACTGCGGGAGAACGTGCCCTTCCACCACGAGGAAGACACCTTCGGCGTTTCCGACTTCGTGTTCAGCTTCCAGCTCTGGTCCCACCCTGAAGCCAAGACCGGCTTCGGCGACTACTGGCACCAGGCCCTGGGGCCGGCCGGCGATCGTGAGAACGCCAGCTTCGCCGTCGAAGCCCTGGGCACCGCCGCTACGGTGACGGAAGTCAGCGACAGCGAAATGGTCTGGAACATGAACAAGCCCGACCTGTGGATTCCCTTCTACGCTTCGGAAGCGACCACCGACCCGCTGATCTACAGCCTGGACTACTGGGAAAAGCATGGCGAGGACGTGTACGCCGAGAACCCGGTGGGCACCGGTCCCTGGAAGCACGTCAGCTACGAGCAGGGCGCCAAGTTGGAATATGAGCGCGCCTTTGACGACCACTGGCGCATCAATCCGGACTTTGACACCCTCACCTACTTCTTCGCCGAAGAAGACCTGACCCGCGTCGCCATGCTCCGCGCCAAAGAGGCCGACATCGCCGAGATTCCTCGCGAATTGCAGGGCGAAATCATTGACGCCGGCTTTGCCATCACGCAGAGCACGCTCCCGGCCTTCATGGTCTGGGTCGGCATCGGCGGCCAGTACCTGGAAGACCGGTACGACCCCAACGACCCCAACACCAACGTGCTGGTGCGCAAGGCGATGAACCACGCCATTGACCGCGAGGCCCTCAACGAAGCTTTCTTCGACAACAAGATGGAGCTGATGGCCAACACCGGCTGGCACCCCACCGACCCGTCCTTCGACCCGGCGTGGGTAATCCCGGCCTATGATCCCGATATGTCACGGGAGCTGTTGGCCGAAGCCGGTTACGCGGATGGCGCCGGCCCCAGCATCGAGTTCATGTCCGGCAAGCTGGTCGGCGTGCCGGAACTCACCGAGATCGCCGTTCCGATGATTTCCTGGCTGGAAGAAGTCGGGTTCACCGTGGACGCGCAGATTGGCGAGTTCCAGCCCATCCGCACCCGCTACAAGGCTCGTGAGATGAACGGCACCCTGTGGACCCACCGCACCGGCTTCTGGCCGGCGGGCCGCAACATGCGCGTGTACTTCGTCAGCCCCGCCCGGGCCGGCGCCGTGTACATGTTCGAAGACCCCTTCACCGAAGACCTCTTCGAACGCTGGTCAACCAGCGTGGACGAAACCGAACGCCTCAATCTGATGAAAGAGGCCGGTCAGTTCATGTACGACCAGAACGCCACCATTCCCCTGGGCTTCCTGTTCGCTGAGTTCGGCATCAACCCCGAGGTTATCGCCGAATACTCGGTCAACAACAGCTACTTCGGCGGCATGAAGGGCCACGAGTACACCAAGGTCGTGCGCCAGTAAACCGTCAGCCACTGCGGGGCGGCCATCCGGTCGCCCCGCCATTTCAACTATCCCATCCGGCATAGCGAAGGTCTCCGATGCAGCGATTCATCTTTCTGCGGGTGATTCAGTCCATCCTGGCGATCCTGGTCATCAGCGCCGTGGTCTTTGCGCTGGCCCGCGTTACCGGCGACCCGGTGGCCATTCTCCTGCCCGAGGACGCCAGCGCGGCGGTGGTTGAGCAGGTGCGCTCCAAGTGGGGACTGGACCAGCCCATCTACGTCCAGTACGTCCGTTACATTGGCAATTTCGTCACCGGAGACTTTGGCGAAGCCTGGGCCTACGGCGGCGTTCCCATCACCGAGCTGATCGCGAACCGTCTCCCCAACACCATCATGCTGGCGGCTTTTGCCTGGGTAATCAGCGCGGCCATCGCCCTGCCCATCGGCGTTATGGTGGCGGTCAAGAAGGACTCGGCTTTCGACTGGGCCGGCAAGGTCGTCGCCCTGATTGGACAATCCGCGCCGTCCTTCGCCATCGGGCTGATCCTGATGTGGATCTTCGCCGTAATCCTGGGATGGCTGCCCACCTCAGGCAACGACGACGGTTTCAAGTCCATCATCCTGCCCGGCGTCGCCCTGGGCTACTACAACGTGGCCGCCGTGATGCGGCTTACCCGTTCCTCGATGCTGGAAGTGCTGGACACCGAGTACGTCAAGCTGGCCCGCATCAAGGGAATGCCGGAGTGGAAGGTCATCTGGAAGCATTGCTTCCGCAATGCGCTCATCGTCCCCTTCACCTACATGGGGCTGATTGGCGCGGTGCTGCTCACCGGCTCCGTGGTCATCGAGACGGTTTTCGTCTGGCCCGGCCTGGGCGACCTGGCCATCGACGCCATCCGCAACCGGGACTTCCCGGTAATCCAGAGCATCGTCATCCTCTTCGCCGCGTTCTACATCTTCATCAACCTGCTGGTTGACGTGATGTACGCCTACCTCAACCCCCGGATACGCTACTAGGCGAGCTGGCTTCCTGGTCCCATCACCCCTACGTCCAGCCCGCACAAGGAAGATTTGGCAATGACGACTCCCACGGCAGCCCCGGTAGTCACCACGCCAGCGCAGGACGCCCTGGCTGAGCCGCAGCGCGGCAAGTTCGGTCAAGCAGTCTTCAACATCAAGCAGTACCCCATCATTCCGCTGCTTATCCTGATGGTGATGCTGATTATCCCGGCCATCTTTGCCAACCTGATCGCTCCCCACGACCCGGTGGACGTCAATCTGCGCGACCGCCTGATGCCGCCGGCCTGGCTGGATGGCGGTAGCTGGCAATACGTGCTGGGCACCGACCGCCAGGGTTTCGACATCCTCAGCCGCATCATTCACGGCGCCCGCATCTCGCTGTCCATTTCCCTGCTGGCCATCGCCTTGGGCGGCGGCGTCGGAACGGTGCTGGGCCTGCTGGCAGCTTACGGCGGCGGCTGGATCGACAACCTGATAATGCGGATTGTGGACATCAAGCTGGCGTTTCCCTCGATTCTGCTGGCCCTGGTACTGGTGGCAGTGAGCGGGCCGGGCTTCCAGACGGTGGTGCTGGTCATCGCGTTGCTGTTGTGGGCCAGGTTTGCTCGTATGGTACGGGGCGAGGCCCTGGCCATCAAGCAGCAGGACTTCATCGCCCGGGCCCAGGTGGCCGGCGCGTCGCCCACCCGCATCATGGTTCGCCACATCTTCCCCAACGTGGTCAATACCGTCGTTGTGCTGGCCACCCTGGAGGTTGGCCACGTCATCATCCTTGAATCGACGCTGAGCTTCCTGGGCGCGGGCCTGGTGAAACCGACGCCGGCCTGGGGCCTGATGGTGGCCGACGGTCGGGCGTTGATCGTCACGGCGTGGTGGCTGTTCTTCTTCCCGACGATGGCCATCGTGCTCACGGTGCTGTCGATGAACCTGCTGGGCGACTGGCTGCGCGACCGCCTCGACCCCAAGCTGCGCAACGTCTAATGCCCGGCGGCGCACCGGCCCGAACTCCTTGCGGCGGGATGTGCACCGACACCCCGCCGCCTTTTCGGAAACGCCCGCCCCACACCTGCCATGTCCACTCCCGACAACTCCGGCAACCCTACCGACTCGCCTCCGGCATCTATCCACATGGACCCGGGCCACATTGACCCGGACGCCGACGGGCACCTGCCCGACTGGGCGCAGCAAGCCCCACGACGGCGACGCTTCATCTCCCGCCGCAACATTGCCATCGCCGTGGTGGCGGCGCTGGTAATCGGCGTTGTCGTCTGGCTCAACTTTCCGTTCATTCCCGACCCGGTGATACTGGCGCGCCAGCCTGAACTGCGCTTCGATTCGGCATCCACCGGCCAGCAATGGACGATGGCCGCCCGCACGTTGGGCCAAACCCGTTATGCTCCCGACTCACTGTCGGAGCCAACGGGCCAGTTGCTCTGGAGCGCTGACCCGGGGCCGGCCACCCTGGCCGCGCCGATAGTATCCGACGGCCGTATCTACCTGGGCGCGCACTTCCGCATCGCCGTGCTGGACGCTGCTACCGGCCAGGAACTGGATTCCATGCCGGCAACCGGCCCTATCGGCAATTCCTTGGCGCTGGCCGACGGGGCGCTGTATTACTCGATGCCCGACCGCCGCCTGGTGGCGCGGGACGCAGCCTCCGGCGCAATCCGCTGGGAATACGAGATGTCCGACTCTACCGCAGGCCCGGTGGCCGTCGCCAACGGCATCGTGTACGCCGGCGCGCTGGACGGCGTTACCTACGCCGTGAACGCCACCACGGGCGAACTCATCTGGAAGCACGAAACCCTCAGCGAGGTCCGTTCTCCCGCCGCGGTGGGCGAGGGCATCGTGTATGTTGCCTCCGCCGACCGCAGCCTCTACGCGCTGGACGCGCGCACCGGCCAGGAGCGGGCGCGCTTTCGCACCGGAGCGTCGCTGGCCGCCGCGCCGGTAACGGCCAACGACCTGGCCTACTTCGTTTCCGGTCGGCAGCTGTACTCCATGGCCGCCGACGCGCTGGAATATCCTGGGCAATACGCCGTAACGCGCACCTGGAGCCAGCTGTGGTTGTGGGGATTTCCGCTGCCGTCGCCGCCGTCCCAGCCCGGCGACAAGTGGCGCTTCCAGACCGATTACCCCGAGGGCATCTCCAGCCGCCTGAAGAGGACCGAGGGAATCATCTCCGCGCCGGCCGTGGCCGGGGACCGGCTCTACGTCGGCGACAGCCTGGGCAAGATGTACGCCGCCGACGCCATCACCGGCGAGGAAGAATGGCAGTTCCAAGCCGAGGCGGGCATCGTGGCCTCCCCGGCAGTGGTGGGCGAATTGCTGGTATTCGGCGACAAATCGGGATGGTTGTACGGCCTGAACCGCGCCGACGGCTCGGAGCGCTGGCGGCTACAGCTTTCGGCTCCCGTCCGCACCAGTCCGGTCTATGCGGAGGGCAGCCTGCTGGTGCGGACTGAGGACGGTGTGCTGCACGCGGTGGAGTAGCCGCCGCTACTTGGCCGTATAGCCGCCGTCAATCACCAGTTCGCTGCCGGTCATAAAGGACGCTTCATCCGAGGCCAGGAACAGCACGCCGTTGGCGATGTCGTCGACGGTGCCGATGCGTCCGACCGGCGTGGCGTCAATCCGCATCTGCCGTATCTCCGGATCCGACATCATCCGCTCGGTCATCGCGGTGTCGATGTAGCCCGGATGCACCGAGTTGCAGCGGATGCCGTCGCCGGCGTACTGCACGGCGGTGGACTTGGTGAGGAGCCGCACCGCGCCCTTACTGCTGGCGTAGGCCGAGCCGGCGCCGGAACCGGGGTACAGCCCCACCAGGCCGGCGATGGACGATATGTTGATGATGGAACCGCCGCCGGCAGCGCGCATCGCCGGTATCGCCGCCCGGGTGCCCAGGAACACGCCCTTGCCGTTCACATCCATTATCTGGTCCCACACTTCGGCAGGAGCTTCGTGGATGCGGGGCGCGTTGACGCCGCCGACGTTGGTGCTGCCGATGCCAGCGTTGTTGACCAGGATGTCCAGCTTGCCGTAGCGGTTCACGGCCTCAGTGACGGCGTCCGCCCACTGGTCGGCGTCGGTAACGTCCAGGTGGACAAAGGTGGCCTGCCCGCCCAGCTCGCGGATTTCCGCCTCCAGCTTCATCCCGTCCTCATCCAGGATGTCGCCGATGACCACGGCGGCGCCTTCCTGCACGAACAGCCGGGCCTCCGCCGCGCCCTGCCCCCGCGCGCCGCCGCTGATGAGCGCTACTTTGCCTTCCAGTCGCATGGTGAACCTCCCTGCCTGAGCAATTACTACGATTGCGCCAGCCATCGTAGCGCAATCGCCCGTGTCCGGGAAGAACCGCGCCGCTAATACCGGCCGATGAACTCCAGCACCAGGCCGTTCCAAACGTCGGGCCGCTCCCAGAATCCCGCGTGTCCGGCGTCGGGCAGGGACACGAAACGCGAGCCTGGTATGTGCTCGGCCAGCATCCGCATCAGCGCCGGCGGCGACATCAGGTCCGCCTCGCCCGATATGACCTGCGTGGGCACGCGCATGGTCTGCAGCCGGGCGTAAGTGATGGAATCGCGAAGCGGCTGCGTCGGAACCACGCCGCCGGGGCGGCTGGCGCGCTCGATCTCCAGCCAGCGACTTGCTCCCTCCGGGTCGGTGCCTCGGTATGACGGGCCCAGCTCCCGCAGCTCCACCGGCAGGTTCTGGATTTCCGCCGGCCGGAGGCGATGCTGCACTTCCAGGTACTCGGCATCCTGCACGCCGCCGATGGTGTTCGCCACCACCACGCTGCGCACGCGCTCCGGATGGGTCAAGGCATAGTCCAGCGCCGGAATGCCGCCGGCCGCAGTACCCACCAGGTGCACCCGTTCCAGGGCCAGGCTTTCCACCAGAGCGTGCAGGTCGTCTCCGGCAAAGCCGGGCTGGTGTTCCGTATCGGTAGGAACGGAGCGGCCCCACGTGCGCCGGTCATAGGCGATGCAGCGGTAGCCGGCCGCAGTGAAAGTCGGCAACTGATGCTCCCAACACTCGCAAGTGCCGGACGCAGCGTGCAGCAGGATGACCGGTGTTCCATCCCCGCCGGTGTCTTCATACCACAATTCAACACCGGGCAGGCTCAAATAGGGCATAACCGTATGCCTCCTGTTGGCAGTGCAGCGATACCTCCGGCGCTCGTCCTGAGCATGTCGCAGGACGCCTATCCCAACGTCGTCGTGAGCACCCACATCGGGCGGGCGCCCACCGCATAGGCGCCCAGGGGCGTCATCTCTCCGGTGTCGCCGTTGATGCTGTATGACGCCAATTGTCCCGTCGCCGAGCCGGCGGCGTACACGAAGCGGCCCGACGGGTCCAGGCTGAAGGCGCTGGGTACCGCTTCGGTGGCGACGTGGCCCGCCGGTGTCAAGCGCCCGTCGCCGTCCACCGCGAAACTGGCGATGCTGTTGTGGCCCCGGTTGGGTACGAAGAGCAGGCTGCCGTCAGGCGAGAACTGGATCTGCGAGCAGGTATTGCGCTCGGTTACCCCTTCCGGCAGGGTTGATACCGTCTGCAACGCGGTCAGGCGGCCAGCGTCGTCCATCCGGTACGCCGAGACGCTGCAGCCCTGTTCGTTGGAGAAATACACGATGTCCAGCGAGGGATGGAAGGTGAAATGCCGGGGGCCGATGAGGTCGTCCTGAGCCAGCACGGGCGGGTCGTTATGCGTCAGCGCGCCGCTGGACTCGTCAAAGCGGAACTGGTAGATGACGTTGGGCGCCGGTATGTTCTTGGGCGGCTCCAGCACGTTGTCGTTCTGCCTGGCGATGTGGGGCACGTAGGCGAACCGATTGGAGCGGTCGGTCTGCATGGCGTGGGCGCCCACCGCCGTGTTCACCACCGACGTGGGCGCGCCGCCCACGCTGCCGTCCTCGCCCAGGGGATGCACCGCGGCCTTGCCGTCGGCGTAGTACGAGGACAGCAGGAACCGCCCGGTGCGGTCGGTGGACAGAAAGGCCGGCTGCCCCGGCGGGGTCACTGACCCGGTCTGCGTCAACGCGCCGGTGCTGTGATCAATGCGGTAGCTGCTGATTTCCGGCTCTTCCCGGTGGCCGGCGTACAGGGTCTGCCGGTCCGGGCTAATGGCCAGCAGGGACGGGCCGCCCGAAACCGGCTGCTCGCCGGCCAGCGTCAGCGCGCCGCTGCCATCGTCCATGGTGAAGATGGACACCTTGTTGTCATCCTGGGCTGCCACGTACACGTAAGTTGCCATGATTGCTGCCTCCTTCTAGCGAATCAGCGTTTCCGCCATGCGCTCCAGCTGCTCGCCCATTTCCGTCTCGGTGTCGGTGTGGTTGGGCCAGACGCAGACCCGCAGGGCGCCGGCGTTGAGGAAGTCGTCAACGGTCTGCCGGTTGGTTTCGGGCGGTTGCCCGAACACGGATATGGTCAGCGATTGGGGGTCGCGCCCCCGCTCGGCGGCCAGGGCGTCCAGCTGCCGGCGGCTGTCCTCAATCTGCTCCGGCGTGGTGCGGTTGGGCAGCCAGCCATCGGCGTAGCGCGCCACCCGACGCAGCACGTTGCGGGCGTTGCCGCCCAACAGGATGGGCGGGTGCGGCTGCTGTGCCGGCTTGGGGTACATATACACCGGCGGGAAGTTGTAGTAGCGTCCGTGAAACTCGGCCTGGTCCTGCGTCCACAGCTCCTTGAGCGCGTTCACCGCTTCCTCGGTCTGCGTCCAGCGATGGTCAAAGTCGCCGCCCATCATCTCGGTTTCCTCGCGGTTCCAGCCGGCGCCGACGCCGAAGACGAACCGCCCGTTGCTGTGCCGGTCCAGCACCGAGATTTGCTTGGCCAGAATCAGCGGGTTGCGCTCGGGCACCAGGGTGATGCCGGTGCACAGCTTGATTTTCTCGGTGACGGCGGCGGCCATGGCCAGCGACATGTAAGGGTCGGAGAAGTGGCGATACGTCCAGGGTATCTCGCCGCCGGTGGCCGGGAAGGGACTTTCGCTATGCACCGGCAGGATGGGATGCTCGTGGTACCAGAGGGACTCAAAGCCCAGTTCCTCGGCCTTTCGAGCGATAAAGGCAGGATCCAGCGTGTAGGCTGGCAGGGGTACGATTATTCCGACTGACATTGGGTTGCTCCTTTAGCGGATGGCTGAAACTCTATCTAGCCCTGGGCCAGCCAGGCGGCGACCCGCTCACCAATCATAATAGTGGTGCAGTTGGTGTTGGCGCGGATGACGTCGGGCATCACGGAGGCGTCGGCCACGCGCAGGTTGTCAATGCCGTGAACCCGACAGTACTGGTCAACCACGGCCATAGGGTCGTCATCCGGTCCCATCTTGCAGGTTCCGGAAAGGTGCTGTCCAATGCAGACCTCCCGCAACATCCAATCGTCCAGCGCGTCATCCGACACCAGGTCGGCTTCGGTGGGGGCAATCAGGCCGTCGTAGATGCTGCCGAACTGCTCGTGCTCCAGCAGCCCCAGCACGATGCGGATGGCTTCCCGCATCCGTTCCCGGTCCCAGCCCGCTTCCAGGTAGCGGCAGTCGATATGGGGCTGCACGTCGGGGTCGGTGGACTGGAGGGTCAACTCTCCGGCGCTTTCCGCCAGCTCCATCATGCAGGTGATGCGGATGCCCTCGTTGTCGTAGGGGTCGCCGCCCAGGGGCGTGGAGAAAGACGACGGGAAAATCTGCATATCGTTGCGGGCATCGGAGCCGGTGGCGGTGTAGCGGAGCACCGTCTGGATGCGAGGCGCGTCGGGGTCCAGCGGGAAGTCGTCCTTGACCTTGACCCGCACCGGCACCAGGGGATGGTCCCGCAGGTTCTTGCCGACGCCGGGGAGGTCTTTCATCACCGGGATGCCCAGGCTGCGCAGTTCCTCAGCCGGCCCGACGCCGGAGAGTAGCAACAGCTGCGGCGAGGCCACCGCGCCGGCGCACAGGACTACCTGCTCGCCCTCGATGCGGAAGGTTTCGCCGCCGCTTTCCACTTCCACGCCAACCGCCCGGGGTGAGCCGGCAGCACCCTGGTCGAACAGGATGCGGCGCACCCGCACGTTGGCCCGGATGGTGAGGTTGAGCCGGTGCCGATTGGGGTTCACGTAGGTCAGGGCGGTGCTCATGCGGACGCCGTTGGGGTTGTTCATGGGGAAGGGGCCGACGCCGGTGGAATCGGGATGGTTGTGGTCGTACACCTCGTTGTAGCCAATGTCAGCGCAGGCCTGGACGAAAGCCTCCTGCAGGGGCAGCCAGTCTTCCCGCTTGTGGCGTCGCACCGGGATGGGGCCGTCGAACCCGTGAAAATCGTCGCTGATGTCGGTGTCGGTTTCCTGTTTGCGGAAGAAGGGCAGGACGTTGATGTAGCTCCATTCATCATTGCCCCAGGAGGCCCAGCGGTCGTAGTCTTCGGGCACGCCGCGGAGAAACACCTGGCCGTTGATGGCGCTGGTGCCACCGACCACCCGGCCCCTGGGCACGTTGACCGGCTCCGACTGGCGGGGCGTTCCCGTGCCGACGAAGGACCAGTTGTGCGGCGCGCCCATCGCCGACGCTCGGGGCGCGTAGCCGAACTTCAAATCGTCGGGCGTCTGCTCCAGGTCAGGGTAGTCGGGCCCCGCTTCCAGCAGGAGCACGGAACGGGAGGGGTCCTCGGACAGCCGGGTGGCCATGGTTCCGCCGGCGGAACCGGCGCCAATCACGATAACGTCGTATCGCATACCGTTGCTCCTTGTTCAGGGACGCTCTGGATTCCTGCTTGCGCGGGAATGACGGTGTTACAGAGCCTGCAGGAATTCGTCGGTGGTCATCACCGTGCCCTGGCGGGGATAGACCTTCTCGGTGAGCACGCGGTGCACCTCCGGGTCGGCATCCGAGCAGGCGTCGGAGAGGACGGTGAAGCTGTAGTTCACGTCCACGGCCCAGCGCACCGAGGAGAGCACGCAGCCACTGGTGGCCACGCCCATTATCACCAGGTTGTCCCGTCCCATTTCTCTCAGGGTAACGTCCAGGGCGGTGGTGGAGAACGGGCCGGGCCGAACCTTGGTGATGACCAGTTCGCCCTCGGCCGGCGGGACGCCAGCGTGCAGCTCCACGTCGGGCGCGTATTCGGCGAAAGCGCCGCCGCGGTGCACCACGTAAATCACCGGGATGCCGGCCCGGCGCGCGCCGTCCAGCGCACGGGCGGCGGTCTCAACCACCGCCGCCGGCTCGGAGGCCACGTTGGCGATGATGCGCTGCTGGAAGTCCATGATCAATACGGCGGTGCGGCCGGCGTCGATTTTGGTAGCCTGCTGGGTCATGCGGTTCCTCCCGGAGCAGTTTGATTCAACCGAATTATAACGCCGACAGCCAAAACGCGTAGGGGCGAACCGTCATTCGCCCCTACGTGAAGACCGGCTTGTCGAAAAGCGTTCACAGGTTCAGCGGATGCTCCTCGTAGTCCTTGATCTTGTCGTACACCTGGACGCGGTGGCGGCTGGATTCCAGCACGAAGATGCGGTCGTTCTCGTCCACTCGCACGGCCACGGGGCGGCGGAATCGCCACTCCGGTTCCAGGTTGACCCGGCGGCGGGCCTTGACGATGTCCGGGTTGGCGTCGATGTAGGTCTGCGTCCAGGGGGACGGCTGCTGCGCGTCGCCCACCAGGGACGTGATAAACCGGCCGTCGGGAGCGTACACCTGCAGGCGGTGGTTGCCCCAGTCGGTTACGTACACGTCGCCGTCGGAGTCCACCGCAACGCCAGTTGGGCCGTGGAGATCGCCCACGCCGGAGCGGGGCGCGGCCTCAAACTTGAGCAGGAAGTTGCCGTCGCCGTCGAATTTCTGCACCCGGTTGTTTTTCCAGTCGGCCACGTACACATTGCCGGCGTCATCCAGGCACAGGCCCCAGGGCAGGTTGAACTCTCCTTCGCCGTCGCCGCGCTGCCCAAAGCTGGCCAGATGCTTGCCCTTGCGGGTGAACTTCTGCACCCGGTGGTTCTGGCTGTCCACCACCAGCATATTGCCGTCGGAGTCGAAGGCCATGCCGCAGGGGCCGTTGAGCTGGCCCTTGCCGTCGCCGGCCTCGCCCCAGGCGGACACGAACGCGCCGTCCGCGTCGAACATAGAAATGCGGTTCAGAAAGTCATCGGAGGCGTACACGTTGCCGTCGGCGTCCAGCGTGATGGAGCGCGGCCAGACAAACTGCCCATCGCCCCGGCCGTACGCGCCGAACTGACCGAGAAACTGGTGGTCCAGGGTTACGCGGCTGATGCGCTGGCCCAGTTCCTCCGCGCCCCGGCTGATGACGTACATCAGGTTGTCTTCGGCCAGCGCGAAGTCCTGGGGCGTCCAGAAGCCCTGGCCCGACATTCCGTACATTCCGATGCAGTAGCTGTAGTCAAAGACTCGCCCGGCGGCCACTGTGGTAAGCATGGTTAGACCTCCTTCACGTAGTCCAGTGCGTGGATTCCCGCCTACGCGGGAATGACGATGTGGGAGTTACACGAAGTCCAGCTGCTCGAAGTTGCCGCCCACGATGGGCACCGCGTCCAGGCCCAGCCACTTCTCAATGACGGTGGAGTAGAGGCCGCGGAAGTCGTAGTTGGGTTCCAGGTCGCCCTGGGTCAAGTCCTCGGGAGCCAGGGACGGGTAGGCGCTGTAGTGGCCTCCCTTGACCTGGTTGCCGATGACGAAGGCCGCGCCACCGGCGCCGTGGTCGGTGCCGGTGCCGTTATCCCTGACGCGGCGGCCGAACTCGGTGAACAGCACCATGATGAGGTTGTCGCCGGCGTCGTGCTCCGCCAGGTCGTCGAAGAAGTCGCTGATGGCGCGGGACATGTCCGTCCACAGCTTGGTGTGCATCGGCGGCTGGTTGAAGTGGGAGTCGAAGCTGCCGTGCTGGGTGTAGAACAGCTGGGTGCCCAAGTCGGCCAGATATACCTGGGAGATGTCCCGCAGGTATTTGGCGATGGGGGTGTCGGCGTATTCCACCGTGGAAGTGTACTGTTCCGGCGCGGCGCGAATGACGTCTGCGCCCTTGAGCGCGTCCCGACCGGTTTGGCCCAGGTAGTCCATGACCGGGCCGGTGCCGACGGTGGGGGAGTACATCCGGGCGAAGCGGTCCAGAATCTTGTTGTGCTCCTCCTCGGCGGCGATGCCGGGAACGCTGGAGAGGACGCCGTAGGATTCCAGGCTGGATACGGACGTTACGGGCACGCCCCGCAGGGCCAGCGCCCGGGGCAGGCCTTGGCCGAAGTTGACGCCCTTGAGCACGTTCTCGCCTCGGGGGTCCAGGTCGCGGATGACCCGGCCGGCCCAGCCCTCGGTTCCGACGATGTCCGGCTCGCAGGTGTGCCAGATGTCCATGGAGCGGAAATGCGAGCGCGGGGAGTTCTCGTAGCCGATGCCGTGGATGATGGCGACCTTGCCTTCATCCCACAGCTTCTTGATGGGCGCCATCTGCGGGTTGAAGCCCAACTCGTCGTTGATGGGGATTACCTGGTCGGCGGGGATGCCCACTTTGGGGCGGGCGTCGTGGTAGTAACCGTTGGTGTAGGGGATGACCGTGTTCAGGTAGTCATTGGCGCCGGTCATCTGGAGAACCACCACCACCGGGTCTTTAGTCGTCGTCGTCATGTTGTCCCTCCATACAGGGTATGGGTCGTCCCAGGGGTGGGTTATGCAAACTGGAAGTCGCGGGATGCGGCGATGAGGGCCAGCATCACGCCGACGCGCCTTTCGGATTCGGCCGCGTGGGCGTCGGTGTCCCAGCGCAATTCGCCGTCGCTGCGGGCCTGATCAAGCAGTTCAGCGCGGGTGCCGTCGCCGACTTCCATGGGGCCGACCAGTTCCAGGCAGGCGTCCACCATGGCATCGGGGGCGAGGGCGCCGCGGCTGCGCAGGTTGGACACGATGGACTGCACGCCGGGCAGCGATACGTCGCCCAGCAGCCCGGCCGCGAAGTTGACCCGCCGCACCAGCGCGCCGCCGTCAATCCACTCGCCGCCGGTGTGCCAGCTTTCCACGCTGGGCGGGTTGAGCAGTTCCTGCCCCTGGTAGGCGCACTCGAAGGCCAGGGAGTTGAAACCGGGACGGGGCTGGTTGAAGTTGCCGGCCAGCCGCGCCGTGCTGATCACCAACTCGGCGGGACTCTTGACCCGGCTGAAGCGGGCCTGCTTGAAGAAGTCGGAGTTGAACAGCACCCGCAGCATCGCCCGTACGTCGCCGTCGGATTCGTCGTAGGCGGCCACCAGTTGGTCGATGGCGTCCGGGTCGTTGGGCGGCGTGATGTTCCAGCTGGGCACCTGGGGCTCGTCGGCCACGAAGAAGTTGTAGAGGTGCCGCGACAGGAACCGCGCCGTCGCCGGCTGGTTCACCACGATGTCGATGATGTCCTGGCCGTCGAAGTTGCCGGTGCGGCCGAGGAAGGTCTTTTCGTCGTCGTCGTGGTCTTCGGGGCGGTACTCAAAGCTCCAGTAGAAGCGGCCCAGGGGGTTGCGGGGAATCTTGGGGCCGATGGTCCAGCCGGTAAAGGCGCGGCTGGCTTCCTTGATGTCCTCTTCGGAGTAGTTGCCCACGCCCATGGAGAACAGTTCCAGCAGCTCGCGGCCCCAGTTCTCGTTGATGGCGCCCATGTGGTTGCCGTTGTTGTCCAGCCAGAAAATCATGGCCGGGTTCTGCGCCAGCTCCAGCAGGATGTCGCGGAACTTGCCCATCCCGACGCGGCGGAACATGGCAATCTGCTGGGTCAATTCGGGCGGGTTGTCCACCTTGGAGTTGCCGGTGGCAAAGAGCTGGTGCCAGAACAGCGCCATTTTCTCTTCCAGGGGACGCTGGGTGTTCACCATGCGATAGACCCATTCCGCCTGGTTCAGCGGAGGCCCCAGCGCGCCCTCATAGCCGGGCAGGTAGCGATAGAGCAGGTCGTCATCCACCGGGTCGAACCGCTCCGGATTGAGCAGTTCTTCCACCACGGACTGGTACCCTCTGCCGGCCTTGTCCTGCAGCTCATCGTGGGTTGCGCCGAAGCCGGCCCGCCGCATGAGATGGCCCATCAGTGCAATGTCTTCTCGATTCGCCATTGGTCTCCCCTCCCGTACAAGGATTGGCCAGAACGGAACGTATCAAAAGCTGATTACAGCGAGCGTATGGGGCTATGCTACGAAACCGCCCGCCCAGTGTCAAGAAATCAACGCCGCAACCCTCTTGACAATCCCTAATACGAACGTATATCCTAATACCGTCTAGGCAAACCCTTATTCCATTATTCACCCATCCAGAGGCAGGATTTCACTTCGACGGCCAACCCCGTCAGTACCTAAATCGCAACCGGCCCAGGTGGCCGACGCCGCTTAAAGACCTGACTCCTCACCGGCGCGGCCCCACTGGTGTCCCTGGGACAGTCCCAGCCCGCGTGTAGGCGCGTCCTGACCCGACGCGTCGAGTACACGGAAAGTAGGTCAAATAGTTGCGTACCCAACCCGGCCGTATGCTGACAACGAAGCGAAGTCCTGCCTCCCACAATCAACCAGCCAACCAAAAAACCACATCGAAACCTCGCTCATCCTGAGCCTATCGATGGACCATCCAAAGGAGCAAGACAACCTCAAACCCAACTCACTGGCCCACTCCGGCCCGCCGCCCAAACCGCCCTACCCCTGTGCCGGCCGCTTCCAGTAGTAATAGACGAAGCAGTCGGTGGGGTTTTGCGGCACGAACAGGGGCATGGCGGACACCAGCTCCCAGCCCAACGCGCCCTGCTCGTTCAGAAAGTCCTCGTTCACTGCGTCAACGTTCATGCCGTTGCCTACGAAGCCGCCGGAGCGAATGGGCATCTTGTCAACCCGGTATTCCCATTTCATAGCGTTACAGTCCCGCCTTCAACCAGTCGGCGCAGCGTTCGCCAATCATGATGGTGGTGCAGTTGGTGTTGGCTCGGATGACGTTGGGCATCACCGAGGCGTCGGCGACCTTGATGTTTTCCAGCCCGTGGACGTTCAGGCGGGGGTCAACCACGGCCATGGCGTCGCTGGCCGGCCCCATCTTGCAGGTGCCGGAGGCATGGGTGGTGTTGAACACCGTGCGACGCATATAGGCGTCCAGCGCATCATCGGAGACCAAATCCTCGGGGGAAGGCTGGATGATTTCGTCAACGATGGGGCCGAAGGCGTCGTGTTCCAGCAGGCCGACGCTGAGGCGCACCGCCTCCCGCAGCCGTTCCCGATCCCGTTCCGGTTCCAGGTAGCGGTAGTTCAGCGACGGCTGTGTGTGGGGGTCGTTGGCCGACAGCCGCACCTCGCCGGCGCCGTCGGCCAGCTCCAGGATGCACTGGATGCGGACGCCGCCCGGCTCGAAGGGGTCGGCGCCGCCGATGGGAGTGGAGAAAGACGACGCCATGATCTGCATATCGTTGCGGTCGGGGGAGCCGGTGGCGGTGTAGCGCAGGGCGGTTTGAGTGCGCGGGGCCAGCGGGTCCTGCTCATGGTCGTCGCGGGCCTTGCAGATGACGGCGACGATGGGATGGTCGCGCAGGTTCTGCCCCACGCCGGGCAGCTCGTGGACCACCGGGATGCCCATCTCCCGCAGATGGTCGGCCGGCCCGACGCCCGACAGCATCAGAATCTGCGGCGATGCCATGGCGCCGGCGCTGAGCACAATCTGGCCGGCTTCTACCTGGTACACCTCGCCGCCGCTTTCGACTTCGACGCCAACCGCTCGGGGGGAGCCTGTCGAACCATGCTCAAACAGGATGCGGCGCACCACCACGTTGGCCCGCACGGTGAGGTTGAGCCGGTGCCGCACCTCCCGCAGGAACGTCAGCGCGGTGCTCATGCGGACGCCTTCGGGGTTGTTCATCGGAATCGGCCCCACGCCGCCGGAGTCCGGATGGTTCATATCCTCGTCGGCGGGATAGCCGGCCTCTAGGCAGGATTGTACGAACGCCTGCTGGAAGGGCAGCCACGTCTCGCGGGCGAAACGGCGCACGGGAATGGGCCCCTCGGAGCCGTGAAAGTCGTCGCTGATGTCCAGGTCGGTCTCCATCTTGCGGAAGTAGGGCAGCACGTCCACAAAGCCCCAGCCGTCGTTGCCCTCGGCGGCCCAGCCGTCGTAGTCCTCGGGCACGCCGCGCAGCAGCACCTGGCCGTTGATGGCGCTGGTGCCGCCGACGACCTTGCCCCTTGGGGCGGGCAGCAGCTCGGTCTGCTCCGGGGAACCCTGGGCCCACCACGTCCAGTTGTGGGGCGCGCCCTGGGCCGACGCGTCGGGCTTGTAGCCATATTTCAGGTCGTCGGGGTAATGTTCGTATTCGGGATAGTCGGGGCCGGCTTCCAGCAGCAGCACGGACCGGTCGGGGTCTTCGGCGATCCGGGAGGCCACGACGCAGCCGCCGGAACCGGCGCCGATCACGATAACGTCGTATTTCATGGTTGCACCTGTGGTGGCGTTGGTTTGAGTATCTTGAACTTGGGCAAGGATAAAGCACGGTGCTGGCGTTGAAAAGGGTTACGCCGGAGGGCGGCGCAGACGATTCCCGGCGTCAGTAATGACTCCACTATCGCCAGGCACTATAATTCTGCCCACAAAGCACGGGTTCGCTCGCGGGAGGAACGCAATGAATTTCGGTATGTTCACCGACTTCCACGTTGGGGAAAACAAGACCCAGGCCGAGGCATTTGACGAATCGTTCGCGCAGGTCGCCGACGCCGAGGCCATGGGGTTCGACACGGTGTGGCTGGCCGAGCATCACTTCAGCCCGGAGCGGGCGGTGCTGGCGTCGCCCATGGTTATCGCCAGCGCCATCGCGGCCCGCACCGAGCGCATCCGGACCGGGTTGGCGGTGCAGGTGCTGCCCCTGACCAATCCGCTGCGCGTCGCCGAGGAAGCGGCAACCGTTGACCACATCAGCAAGGGTAGGTTCGAGTTCGGCATCGGGCGCAGCGGCCTGACCAAGTATTACCAGGGATACAACGTCCCCTACTCGGAGAGCCGGGCCAGGTTCCTGGAGGCGTTGGAAATCATCATGAAGGCCTGGAACAACGACGAGTTTTCCCACGATGGCGAGTTCCACAGCTACCAGGAGGTCGCGGTGGTGCCCAAACCCTTCCAGCAGCCCTATCCGCCCGTGCGCGTGGCCGTGGCCGGCGAGGACACGTTCCCCTTGATTGGCAAGCTGGGGCATCCGATTTTCGTAAGCGCCAATACCGCAAAGCCGCAGCTCCAGGAACGCATCGCGTCCTACAACGCCAGCCGCGCCGGGCACGGGCATACCGAAGTGGCCGACATCGCCATCCGCGTGCCCGTGTACGTCGCCGAAACGACCCAGCAGGCGCATTCGGAACCGGAAGCCAGCGCCATGTCCGCCATCCAGTACGCGGCCAGCGAGTTGGTCAAGACCGCGGCCAGCGAGGAAACCGCCGAACGCATCCGCCGGACCGCCAACACTCCCTATGAGGACGTGTTGCGGCAACGCGTGGTCTTCGGCACGCCCGAGGAAATCGTGGCACGGTTCCAGGGCTACCAGGAGGACTTCGGCGTCACCGGCGTGGTGATGGAGGTGAACTACGGCGGACGAATCCCCTATGACCTGGTTCGGAACTCGCTGCGTCTAATCAGCGAAAAGGTGATGCCGCACTTCAAATAGCGCATCGCGCGACATTAAACGCAATAGGGGCGAATAATCATTCGCCCCTACCTATGATCTTATGGCTGCCGGGAATCTAGTGCGCGGCGCCCACCAGTGCGGCCTGGGCCGCCAGTTCTTCGTCCCAGGGGCCGGAGAGGCGCCCCTTGTCGGTTACACCAATCATGTAGCCCTGCTCGTCGAATCCCCACTGGTCCCGGGGCATTTCGTAGGAGAGCTCGATGCCGTTGCCGTCGGGGTCGCGGATGTAGATGCCGATGGAATGGCCGTGGTCGGATACCCGGTCGATGGGAACGTTCTTCTCCTTGACCCGGTGGTACAGCTCCTTGAGGTCGTCCAGGGTCTCCATGTACCAGCACATGTGGTTGAGGCCGACCTGCCCGCCCTGGGGGCCCAGGGCGTTGTCGCCCACCTCGGTGAGGGCGATGTCGTGGGAGTTGCCCAGGTCGGCGGACATGAAGGCGGCGCGGCCGGGGAAGAACCCGTAGGTGTGCAGGCCCAGCAGGTCTTCGTACCAGTCGCGGGAGCGTTCCGCATTACGGACGAAGATGTTGACGTGTCCGAGGTTTCGCGGTGTGTAACCCATAGTAACCTCCCTTTTCCGCAACGGATTGGATTTTCGGTATTGTTACACGGATGCAACGGATGGGCAAGGTGAGTGCTGGCTAGGAAATCTCCTGGCTGAGGCTGTAGATTGGGGCGGGGCGACCGCCGGCGGGCAGGCCCAGGGGCAGATGGACGTTGAGCAGGTAGGGGCGTTTTTCGTCTTCCACGACGCGGAGGCCGCGCTCGATGGCGTCGCCGATAGTTGCCTCGTCGGTGGCGTCGGCGGCTTCCACGCCGAAGCCCTCGGCCAGCTTCACCGGGTCGATGTTGTCCAGCACCACGCCGCGATACTCGCCGGTGTCCTTCATCTGGGCGCCGGCGTTGGCCCAGGAGTTGGCGACGATGCCGTAGGCCCCGTTGTTGGAGATGACGTACATCACGGGCACGCTGTGGCTTGCCGCCGTCCACAAACCATGGTCGGAGTAGTAGAGGGAACCGTCACCCACCAGGCCGACCACCGGCTTGTCGGGCGCGCCCAGCTTGGCGCCGATAGCCGCGCCGACGCCGTAGCCCTCGGAGCCGCCGGCGGGCCGGATGTACTGGTTGTTGCCGGCGTCGCCGGTGTTGTCCAGGATGTCCTGCGCCACGGCGAACTGCTCGATGGTAACCAGGCCGCCGCCGCGACGCTCCAACGCAGCGTCCAGCGCGTCGCCGAGCACGACGGGACGGACCCTGCCGTCCTGCGCCGGGATGCTCTGGGCGTTGGCGCGGAGGCGGGCGCGCAGGGATGCCACCTCCTCGCGGGCCCAGGCGCGGCGGCCGGACATATCATCGGCGGCGGAGTCGGTGGCGTCGAGCAGGCTTTGGGCGGCGCGCTTTTCGTCGGCCAGCACGGCCAGGTCCAGGCCGGGGATGTTCTCCAGGTTTTCGGCGTCGGCGCCGATGGCGATGGTGCGTTGGGCGTTGAAGAAGGCGGTGTAATCGCTGGCGTTGCCGGCGCCGTTGTGGGTAACGCCGATGCAGAGGATAAGGTCGGGGTCGATGTCGCCGGCCTGTTCCAGGCGACGGCCGCCGGCGTGGAGCGGGTGCTTGATGGGGAAAGCGCGGGGGTCGCCCACCACGGGGACGCCGAACCGCTCGGCCAGGGCGGTAACTTCGGCGATGGCGCCGCTCTTCCACACGCCGTCGCCGACGTACATCATGGGACGGCTGGCGTCGCGCAGGGCGCGGGCGACGGCCTCCACGTCGGCATCGGAGGGAGAGCCGGCGCGGAACTCTGGCAGGCCGCCGTCAATGATGTTGGCGGTATGCTCCTGGGGCCCCAGCAGGCGGTCGTACACGGCCAGATGCACCGGGCCCACGGGCGGCGTCATGGCGACGCGCAGGGCGCGCTCCAGGGCGGCGGGGAGGCCCTCCGGCTCGATGACCGTCCAGTTGGCCTTCATCATGGGCGCGGCGATGGCGGTGGGCCCGGCGTTGTGGCTGACGTCCAGGCTGATTTTGCCGGCGAAGCTGCCGGTGTCGCCGGCGAAGGTGATGACCACCACCGGCAGGCTGCCCGTCCAGATGTTGATCAGCTGGCCCATGGCCTGGGCCAGGCCGGCGCCCAGGTGGACCACCATCACCCCCGGAGCGAGGTCGGCCTGGGTGTAGCCGCCGGCCATGGCGGTAACCGCGCCCTCGTGGAGGCCGAGGATGCCGTGGATGTCGGAACGGGCGTGCAGCGCGTCGAAGAACAGCGCCTCGCGGGAGCCGGAGTTGTTGAAAACGTACTTGACGCCGGAAGCCACCATCTGCTCAACCATGAGTCGGGAAGCGCTGGCGGTCATCTGCCTAGTCTGCATGGGGGAATCTCCTTGTGCGGGATAGGGTGAGCTGGCAATACCGGCATAGTAAGCCGCTGCCGGGCGGATGTCCACTTAAGGCCGGTTCAAGCCCTGGCGGAGGGCATCGGCGGCGGCCGGCCCGAACCGGGAGGCGATGATGGCTGCGCCCTCTCCGGCGATGCGCCAGTCGCGCGATTGAATCTGCTCCACTGTCTGCCCGGCCAACCGCCGGCCGTAGTCGGCGACGAACCTGGCCAGCGCGTCGTCATCGCCGCCGCCGGTCATCTGACGGAAGAGGCGATACATCGGGTCGGTGCGGGCGGCGTTCCAGGCGTCTTCAAAGGTCAGCCCATCGGGATGGTTGTCCAGCAGCAGGGCTACGCCGAAGTCGATGAGCCGGATTTCGCCGTCTGGACGGACAATGATATGGGAACGACCCTCGGGGTCAGAGATGGTGGCGTCGTTGTAGCAGACGCCGGCCGCGTGGAGGCGGGACAATGCGGCGGACAGGGATTCACCGACGGCGTGCATCCGCTCAGGCGTTGCCTGCGCGACGGTCAGGTCGGTGAGAAAAGCGCCGTCAACGAACTCCTCGCTGATGAAGCCGGGGATGGTAGGCAGCTGCGCCGGGCCGACATTCAGCTCGCCGGCGATGGCGGCGATTTCGGCCTCCCGCGAGCTTTGGCCGGGCTTGATGACGACCGCGGTTGACTCGCTGGCGATGATGGCGACGCGGCCCCGGGTGCGTCCGTCGTAGCGGATGGTGGTGTGCTGGGAGTCGGGACTGTACACCAGCGGGTAGGCGGCCGGGAACAGGCCGTACACCGAGAAACGGGGGATGCGCTGGTCGTCCAGCAGACGGTTCCACAGCGCGCCGTCGGACTGGGCCAGGGGCCAGAGGGGCCACAGCGGTTCAGGGCATTGCCCGGCGAACACCGCAGCATCCCGCTCCCGGATGCTTTCGGGCGTCAAAGCGGGCAGGCCGGCGATGACTTGCCGGATGGCTGCCAGTTGCGCGTCGGAATAGCGGATCGGATGCCTCGGACGGACTTACCGGGCGTCGGTCAGCGTGAACGCGCCGGGGTTGGCGGCATCGGGAACCAGCATCCGTACCCGCGCCACGGCGTCGGGGTTGATGGGGCCGTACACGTGGGGATAGATTTCGCCGGAGCGGGCCGGTTCCCGAATTACCGGCGAGTCGGCGGGCAGGCGCTCGGTGTCCACGTCCAGCGCCAGCAGGTCGTCGCGGCCGGCGAAGAGGCGGGCGGCGACGCGGAGCATCTGCGCTTCATCGGCGCTGGCGTGGATGAAGCCCTCCTCGGCCAGCGAGGGGGCACGGTACTCGCCGGCGTCCAGACCAGCCTCCCAGTCGGCGCGAAAGGCCAGGTGGTAGATGGTGGCGGGCATCAGTAGGAGAACTCCATTTCACTGATTTCGTCGAAAGCAGACTGCGGCATGAAGGCGCATATGCCCGCATTGAAGACCAACGCGTCGTAGTAGTAGCTCGATTCCACTATCAGGTCAACATCACTGGAGATACAGTACTCATCGGTCTCGCTCCACAGGTAATCAATTACATAGCCGTCATGCCCGTCGTTGCTTGGTCGAAATTCAATCAAGTCAAAGGTACTCCAATCGCGAGCGATTCGTACCATTTCATCGCGCCACCACTCAGCGAATTCTCGCAATGTTTGGCCGGTTTCCAACCCGTACACCCAAATGTTGATAGTACCCACCAGCACGTCGCCGTCATACCTTTCGAAATAGGCGTTGCATCCATCTTCCTCAACGAACAACCAATTGGGATGCACAACCAAGCTGTACCGGCACTCATCGTTTTGGTAGGTCCACCACTCGTCTGTTCCAGTGCTCACCAGCACATCGTTGCCAGACGCCAAAGAAGCTAAATTCTTTTTGACTTCGGCAATCGAGATGGCGAAGGATATATTGTCATAGGTTCCAAAATAGGACGACGTATTGACGCCAATGACCTGCCCGAGGGGATTTACCAGCGGCCCACCGCTGCTTCCCGGATTGACTGCTGCGTCAGTCTGAATATGTTCAGCAGAACCGATTGTGCGTCGCGACGAAACTATTCCCGTGGTAACTGTGTAGTCATGTCCTAGCTCATCGCTCAGTGGGAAGCCCAACGCAATTGCTTCATCACCAACGCGGACGGTGGTTGAATCACCCAAGAGCATTGGCTCTAATGGCCGGTGCGCCGCCACCTTGACTATTGCTAGGTCCAGTGTTTCGTCTATACCCAACACATTCGCCCTCAGCGAGATCCCATCAACAAATCGGACCGTTACCGTAGTGTCCCGTCCCACCACATGGGCATTGGTGATTATCTGACCGTCTGCGGAGATTACGAACCCAGAGCCGCTTCCGCCATCCAACGTGGCAATATGCACCAGTCCACCCTTAATACGCTCTACCATATCAGATATGCCGCCCGCAGACGAACTCGGTGCTAGTGTAGGCGCCGCACGTGTCAATTCGGCGGACACTGTGGCCGGAATGTCGGGAGTAGCGGTTGGCTTCGGAGTAAAGGTCGGTACCGGAGTGTAAGTCGGTCGTGGTGTAACCGTAGGAATCGGCGTGTCCGTAGGGACAGGCGTATCAGTCGGAGCCACGGTGATGGTTGGAGTCGGCAAACTTGCCGCAACTATCGCAGCGACCGTTGCGTTCAAGTCAGGGGTCGGCGTAGCCACTACCACGACCGGCGTAGGCGCCGGGGTTGACGTAACTTCTATGACTTGAACCGTATTGGAACCACACGCCAGTAATGCTAGCCACAAAAACGCCACTAACCCCATGGCCTGAAGAATCGCGCGATACATACTATAGGCAGGCGGCGCGGACGGCGCGTGAGATGGCGGCCAGGCGGGGGTTGTTGGTGGCGCTGGCGCGGAAGCCGTTGGTGATGTAGGCGACGGCCAGGCCCATGGACGGGTCGGCCCAGCCCACCGACGTGCCGGCGCCGCCGTGTCCGAAGGTGCCGGCCCCGGCAGTCGCGCTGGCGCCCATGCGGTTGTCGTCCAGCACCAGGCCCAGGGAGCGACGCATCCGGGTGCCCAGGGAGAAGTCGTTGGCTTCCAGCTGCAGACGGGTGCCCTCGGCGACGGTTTCGGGCTTGAGGATGCGCACGCCGTCCAGCTCGCCGTCGTTGCCCATCATGGCGTAGAAGCGGGCCAGCGCGCGGGCGGTGAAGATGCCGCCGCCGGCCGGATGCACCGCCTGGTGCACTTCGGCTCGGTTGTAGGGACGAATCATGCCGGGGCGGTCGCAGTCTTCCATGGCGTGGATGCGGGACACGCGAGGCTCCAGTTCGGGCGGGAGGCCCACGTAGCCGTCGAAGATTTCCAGGGGATCGAGGATTTCCTCGCGCAGGAAGACGCCGATGTGTCGCCCGTCGATGCGCCGCACCAGCTCGCCGATGACCCAGCCGTAGTTGCGGGGGTGGTAGGCCATAATCTGACCGGCCGGGTAGTCGGGCCGGATGTCCTCCATGCACTCCACCACGTAGTCCCAATCCTGCCAGCGGTCCCAGGACAGTTCCGGCGGGGTTTCCGGGAAGCCGCCCCGGTGGGTCAGGACGTGGCGGACGGTTACGCCGCCCTTGTTGTGCTTGGCAAACCGGGGCCAGTATTTCGCCACTGGGTCGTCCCAGTCCAACTGACCCCGCTCCCAGAGGATGTGCAGGCACACGGCGGCCAGCGGCTTGGTGGACGAGTACAGGATGAACATGGTGTCGGCGTTGACGGGCGTGCCGGCGGCATCGTCGGCCAGGCCTCCCCACAGGTCGATGGCGAGCTTGCCGTGGCGATAGACGGCCAGGCCGGCGCCGGGGTGGAGGCCCTGGTCGATTTGCTGGCGGAAGAGGCTTTCCAATTCCTGAACGGCGGCGGGGTTCATCCCCGTCTGGTCGAGAACGGCGGCGGTGGTAGTCATGGAAATCCTCGTTCAGTCAGCGAAAGCGGTGTTGAGGTTAGCGGAGAGGTCGAAGAAGTGCTGCAGGCTCTGGTTGTAGCGGAAGAAGAGGTCGGCGCGCAGCTGGTCGCCGACGGCGTTGGTGGAAATCTCGTGGAGCATATCCAGGCTGACCAGGGTTTGACCGGCCTCGGCGCCGTCGTTGGCCTTGATGTTTTCCAGCATGGCGCGCCAGGCGTCGGGTGCCATCTCGATGAAGAAGTCCACGTTGATGAGGTCGTACTCGCTGCCGGCGCGGACGGAACGGCACTGGAAGGCCTCGAAGGTGATGATGAACACGCTGTCGGCGACCTTGACGCCCATGTCCGCGTCCACGGTGCCGATCTGCCGATAGCCGGCGTCTTCGTTGACCATCCCCTGCAGGGCCTCGAACCAGGCCAGGGATGGGAATGCGATAGCTGCGTCAGCCATTCGGTTTTATGCCTCCTGGGGAATGGGTAGCGTTCTTGCTACTGGATTCCCGCCTGCGCGGGAATGACGAAATGATTTGTTTGCAGGCCGGCTTACTCGTTGAAGTAGGGGTCTCCGGTCTTTTCGGCGGCGGAGAAGGGAGCCATCTGCCGCAGGTAGTGGTCGGGGTCGGACGTGGACGACGCTTTGCCCATGGCGTCGTCCACCATCTTGTAGTAGCGGGGGTCCAGGTTGCGATACTCGTCGGCCTCGGTGCGGCCCTGGGAGAAGGACGACATGATGCGCTCGACGCTGGCGTCGCCGCAGTGCGCGCAGCTAACGTTGGCAGCCGCGGAAGCAACTTTGAAGAAGAAGCTGCTAACCCGGTGGCAGGCCTGGCAGCGGTATTCGTAAATTGGCATTGGGACAATACCGTCGGAGAGATGGGGCGCTGCGTCCGGTCAGTTGGCGGCCACAGCGGCGGATACGCCGGCGACGGACAGGGACGCCAGCCAGTCGATGACGGCGGCGCCGGCGGCCGGCATCATGTTGGTGAGCGAGTGGTTGCCGCCCTCCAGCACCAGGTATTCGGCCCGCGGACTGTTGACGGCGGCGGCGGTCATGTCCTGGGGCACGTCCAGCAGGCGGGTGTGGGTTTCCTGCGAGCCAGACAGCACGAACAGCGGTACGCGGATCTTCGGCGCGTGCTGGATGATGTTGTAGCGTTCCAGCGGCCCGTGCTTGTCGATGTAGGCCATGGCGGAGAACAGTTCCTTGATGGGAAAGTCCACGGCGAACAGATCCAGGGCGCGGCCCTCCGCCTCCATGCGGTCGGCGGTTTCCAGGTTGGCGCGGAACTCGGCGGCGTCGGGCGATTCCATATAGTAGGAGCAGGACAGGCGAACGGGCGACACCGGAATCACGGCGGCGACGCGCGGGTCGTCCTCCACGGCGGCGTAGTAGGCCACCTTGACCGCGCCCATGCTGTGGCCCACGATGGCGACGCGGCCATAGCCCAGGCTCGCCAGGTAGTCCAGGCCGGCCCGCAGGTCCTGGCGGCTGTTGTCGAGGATTTCGTAGGCGTTGCCCTCGGCGACGCCGGTTTGCCGGTCCACCCAGACCGTATCGTGGCCGCGGGTGTTCAGGGTCAGGGCGGCGTAGCCCCGGTTCCGCAGGTCGTGGGCCATGTTGGCCGTGGCGGGAGTGTAGAAGTTGCGTCCGGAGCCATGGATGCAAAGCACGGAGTCGATTCCGCCGGCGGGAGCGATGCCCGGCTCCGGGGCGAAATAGGCTCCGTCCAGTTCCATACCGTCGGCGGCGGTGAGGCGAATCAGGTCAACGAGCATGGCGACGACCTCCGTCGTTTGTTTGGTAGTAGTTGGGGCAGGTTTCAAGCCTGCCCCAGCGTTATCAGCCGTCAGGCAAACCCTGACCGGAACGGCGGTTACTGCAAGGTCAGCAGATAATCTACCAGATTTTCGATGTCTTCGTCGCTCAAGGCGGGCAGAATGCCGGCCATGGTGGAGAGCATCAGGTTGCCGTCATAGTCCTGGTCCAGGCCGTCGGCGGTTCCGGCGGCATAGACGTCGGGTTTCATGATGGATTCCAGGATGTACTCCTCCGCGGAGTAGCCCGGTATGCGGTTGGCCGCCGCCGAGCCGATGCCGTTCAGGGCCGGGCCCAGGATGCCCTGGGCGACGCCGTCGATGGTATGGCAGGCGGAGCATCCACCGGCGCCGGTGAACAGGGCCTGTCCGGGATGACCGCCGGCCGCTGCCGAAGAGGTTCCGCCGGAGGGCTGAACGGCGCCAGGCGGCGCGGGCGTGGGCACTACCAGGGCTTCGTAGTGGGGCTTTTCTTCGTGGTGGTGCTCGAAAGGCTCCTGCCGGTCTTCGGAGAAAGCCCGGGGCGTGGGTCGGAAGACGCCGAATAGCAACACCAGCGACAGGGCAACCACCAAGCCCAGGGCGAGGCCGGCCACGAATATCTGCCACAGCAGCGGGCTCTCAAACTTCAGGTGCATGAAGAAGGCGACGACGCAGAAGAACTTGATGACGGACAGGATGACCAGGGGCGCGATGACCACGCTGGAACCCTGCAGCCCTTCAGGGACGATGATGAGGAACTCGACCAGAGTAATGATCGCCAGGAAGATCGCCAGCAGGCCGTACTGTTTCAGGCCGCCGTGCACGCCCTCCGGAACGCGCCCGAAGAAGAAGCGCCCGACGCCGGCGTCGCCGTGGGAGTCGTGCTCCTCGTGGGGCAGAGCGCCTTCGTGTCCGGGGTTACTGCTCATCGCGTGAGTGCCTCCTGGGAACTAGGTAATGATGCCGGTCAGCCACTGCCATCCCTGGGTGGCGGCGTGGCCGACGTCCGGGCCGGCGTCGAAACCGCCGATGAGGTACAGCAGGGTGAAAATGACAATCCAGACGATGTCAACGAAGTGCCAGTACAAACCGGCGATGTCAACGTCTTCGCCGGATGGTCGGCCGGCCGGGTTGCGGGCCGATATAACGGCCAGGCAAATCAGCCAGAAGATGCCCAGCGTAACGTGCGCGCCGTGGAATCCGGTGAGCGTGAAGAAGGTGCTGCTGAACAGGTTGGTTTCGTAGCGCAGCCCTTCAACTCGGAAGAGGTTGAACTCATAAACCTGGAAGCCGATGAAGCCGCTGCCCAGCACGATGGTGCATAGCAGCCATTGAATCAGCCGTTTCTGGTTCCCGTTGCGCGCCGCCGCCACCGCCATCACCATGGTGAAGGAACTCATCAGCAGGACGAAGGTGCTGATGGTGGTGATGGGAACGTCAATGATGTCGATGGGATAGGGGCCGACGATGCTCTGACCCCGGTACACCATGTAGGTGGCGATGAGGGAACCGAAGAACAGGCAGTCGGAACCCAGGAACACCCACATGAGGAGCTTCCGGTGGCTGATGCCGGTGTTGGTTTCCTCCTCGTGGGCGGGAGGATGGGCCGACGCCTCATGTGCCGGTGGAGCGTGAGTGGTATCTGCGTGGGCCAACGGGCGCCTCCTGCGGGATACGTTTGACGGAGCGAGTCGAGTCGATGCCCCGGTCAGTGATGGGCTTCGGCTTCGTGGTGTTCTTCGGCGGGAGGCTCGTTGGACCAGCCGATGACGCCGATAATGGTAATCAAGCCGCCAATGAAGCTGATGGGGAAGCGGATGTAATCCCAGCCAAAGTCGATGAGCAGTCCGCCGGCAATCCAGACCACGCCGAAGGAAGTTACCAGCGGCCAGTAGGACGGGCTGGGCATGTGGATGGTGGAGGGGTCAACGTGAGCTTCCGCCGGCACGGTTTCACCACGGGCCGCCGCTTCGCGCTTGGTAATCCAGTAAGCATCCTGACCCTTCACCACCGGAACCTCGGCGAAGTTGTACACCGGCGGCGGCGAGGAGATGCTCCACTCCAGCGTGGGGGCGTCCCAGGGGTCGTGGCCGGCATCTTCGCCCTTCTTGATGCTGCGGAAGAAGTTGTGGATGAACACCAGCAGGCTGATCACGATGACGAAGTAGCCGATGGTGGCCAGCAGGTTCATGAATTCCCAGCCGAATCCCTCCGCGTAGGTGTAGATGCGGCGGGGCATTCCGTTGAGGCCGGCGTAGTGCATGGGGAAGAAGGTGAGGTTCATGCCGATAAACATCAGCCAGAAGTGCACCTTGCCCAGCACCTCGTGATACATCTTGCCGGTAATCTTGGGATACCAGTAGTAGATGCCGCCGAAGATGCCGAAGATGGCGCCGCCGAACAGCACGTAGTGAATGTGCGCCACGATGTAGTAGGTGTCCTGCTGCTGGAAGTCGGAGGGCGACACCGCGTGGGAGACGCCGGAGAGCCCGCCGACGATGAAGAGAGAAACGAAACCGATGGCCATGAGCATCGGCGTTCTCAGGTCGATGGAACCCTGCCACATGGTGCCAATCCAGTTGAAGATCTTGACTCCGGTGGGGACGGCGATGAGCATGGTGGTGATGGTGAACACCGAGTTGGCGATGGCGCCCAGGCCCACCGTGAACATATGATGGCTCCAGACGGCCCAGCTCATAATGGCGATGACGATACCGGAGAACACGATCACCGGGTAGCCGAACAGCGGCTTGCGGCTGTAGGTGGGGATAATCTCGGATACGACGCCCATGGCCGGCAGGATCAGGATGTACACCTCCGGATGGCCGAAGAGCCAGAAGAGATGCTGCCACAGGATGGGGTCGCCGCCGGCGGCGGTGTTGAAGAAGTTGGCGCCGAACTGCCGGTCGGCGGTCAGTTCAATCAGCGCCACGGTGATGATGGGGAAGGCCAGCACCAGCAGGATGCTGGTTACCAGCGTCATCCACACGAAGACCGGCATCCGCATCAGCGACATTCCGGGGGCGCGCATATTGATGATGGTAACCACGAAGTTGAAGCCGGCCGCCAGGGAGGCGACGCCCAGCACCTGGAGGCTCAGCGCCCAGAAGTCCAGGCCCTTGCCCTCGCTGAAGGGCGCGGCGGTGAGGTTGGCGTAGGAGAACCAGCCGGCATCGGGAACCTGTCCGATCAGAAAGCCGGCGTGCATCAGCAGCGCGCCGAACAGGAACGTCCAGTAGGAAAAGGCGTTGAGCCGGGGGAAGGCCACGTCCCGGGCGCCGATCATCAGGGGCACGAGGAAGTTGAAGAACGTGGCGCCGAAGGGCATGATGGCCATGAAGATCATGGTGGTGCCGTGCATGGTGAACATGGCGTTGAACCAGTCCGCCGACACCAGCGAGGCGTCCGAGGTGGCCAACTGCAGGCGCATGATGCCGGCCTCGATGCCGCCGATCACGAAGAAGAAGAAGGCAGAGAAGCCGTACAGCGCGCCGATGCGCTTGTGGTCAACCGTCGTCAACCAGCTCCACAGGCCGGTATAAGTAGTCGGACGGGGTATCACGCCGGTGATGGTTACCATTGCTTCAGTTCCTCCGCTGCAGCGCGGTAGTTACGGCCGGAGCCGTGCGTTAGCGGCGTCTGGTCTCTCACTGTGTCTATTGTAACTCAGGATCGCCCTGCACTATCAGGTATTCCACCAGGTCGCTCAACTGGTCTTCGGTGAGGTCGGCCCGGTGGTCCAGGCGAGTCCGGTAGATGGTGGCCAACTCGGACATCCGGTTGCCCGGCTTGATGTCGTCGGGGTTGCGAATCCACTGGCGCAGCGTTTCCCGGTTCAGGTCAACCAGGCCGGAGCCCAGGGTGGTGCGCGCTCCCAGGTCGGTGAGGTTGGGCGCGGCGAAGGCGGTGGGCGGCTCCTGTCCGGTCCGCACGTCGGCCAGCTGCTCACTGGCGGACTTCTGCCGCCACTGGGTATAGGCGATGTAGGTTTGCATCCGGGCGTGCTGCACGCCCTCGCCCACTTCGTTCACCTGGTCGGCGCTGCCCACGGTGTGGCAGGTAACGCACTGGCCGTCGCCCAGGAAGACCAGCTGCCCGCTTTGAACCGCGGCTTGATTGGGAACCTTTGTCAAGTCCACAGGCTTGCCCCAGCCCTCTACCCAGGCCTCATATTCGGCCTCGGGCAGGGCATGGACGCGGAACTTCATCTGCGCGTGGGCGGTGCCGCAGAACTCGGCGCACTGGCCGTAGTACATGCCGGCGTCTTCGGCCAGGAACCACATCTGGTTGTCCCGGGTGGGAACTACGTCCTGCTTGCCGGCCAGCTTGGGGATCCAGAAGCTGTGGATAACGTCGTCGCTCTTGAGGGTCATGATGACGGGCCGGTCAACGGGAATGCGCATCTCGTTGGCGGTGGTGACCAGTTCCATCTGCTCTTCGGCCGGCCGGTTGGGGTCGTTGTCGGGCAGGGCGTCTTCGTAGCGGAACTCCCACCACCACTGGTGACCGATGGCCTCCACGTGGAGCGGTTCCTTGCCCTGTTCGGCCGCCAGCGCGATGGCCTCGCCGGGTTCCAGCTTGAACAGCACGAACACGGACCAGATTCCCAGGCCCAGAATCAGGATGGTGGGAATAATGGTCCAGGCGATTTCCAGGGGCGTGTGGCCGTGGGTCTGCGGGGGCAGCGCGTCGCCGGGCTTGCGACGGTAGCGGATGGCGGCGTAGAGCAGCGCGCCCTCAACCAGCACGAAAACGACCACCATGGTCCACAGCAGGACGTTGAACAGAAGGAGCTGGTCCCGGGCGACCGGGCCGTTGGCCCCGTCCAGCGTCCACGGAGTGGAGCTGAGGACGGACTGGTGAGCGTCAGCGTCGCAGCCCAGGGCGGCCAGCAGCAGTACGGCGCCGAGAACGGCTAGTACGACCAGGGAACTCCGGCCACTGCGGCGGGAAGAGGATTCGGAGGCGTTGCTCACCGGAGTAAGGCCGTTCGGCTCGGGGCCGGAACCCGCTTTGGAGATGGTCGGTGAGTCTTTCTCAGAGAAGGGCAGCAGCCCCATCGTGAACCCCCGGATACGGCGTTATGGCAGCGGCCGCCGTATGTGCAAAATTTCACTAGCGGCGGATAAAATAGCATAAGGCATTTTGCCTGTCAATTTGCCTAGAGTACGGCGCTGTTCCCTTTGCCGCTCGTCCCTGTGCGGGCTATGCCAGCTTCACCACGCTGTCCACCATTATCGCTACGAACAGCAGCGCCAGGTAGGCCAGCGAGTACAGATAGGCTGCTTTCGCCCGGCCCCGTTCATCGTCCCGCCAGAGTCGCCAGGCCAGGAATATGAAGGGCGCGCCCAGAACCACCGCCGACGCCAGGTAAATCACCCCAACGTCTGGCAGTATCGCGAACATCAGCGTCAGCCCGGTCAGCGCGATGGAATAGAGCAGCACGTGCAGCGTCGTCTGCCGGCGCGAGGACACCACCGGCAGCATCGGCACGCCGGCCTGCTCGTAGTCGGCCTGAATCAGCAGCGACAGCGCCCAGAAGTGGGGCGGCGTCCAGAAGAAGATGATGGCGAACAGATACACCGCCGGCAGGTCCAGGCTACCCGTTATTGCCACCCAACCCACCATGGGCGGAACCGCGCCGGCCGCGCCGCCGATGACGATGTTGTTGGGCGTGGTCCGTTTGAGCCACAGCGTATAGACGAACACGTAGAACAGGCTGGCCGCCAGGGTGAGGATTGCCGCCAGCGGGTTAACCAGCGTGGTCAGCAGCGCAAAGGCCGCAATGTTCAGTCCCACGCCGAACATCAGGGCGTAGCGGGGAGCAACGCGCTCGCCGGCCACCGGGCGGCTTTGCGTCCGTCGCATCTCCCGGTCGATGTCCCGGTCCAGGTGCTGGTTGATGGCATTGGCCCCGCCCGAGGCCAACGCGCCGCCAATCCAGACCCAGGCCAGAGTCAGCAGCGGGGGCACTCCCTGCTGGGCCAGGAACATCCCGCCGGCCGCCGTAACCAGCAGCAGGGAGATGATTTTAGGCTTGGTCAGCGCCAGGTAATCCCGGGCGACGGCGGTGGCGGCCATGCTAGTCAGCCTGCTGCGATGCCCGGCTGCCCCAAGCCGTCCGAGCGTTCATGTAGGCCACCACGGCCATCCCAACCGCGCCGGCCCACACCGCCGTGGCCGCCGTCAGGTGCAGCGCGCGCCAGTGGGCCTGAAAGTCCAGCCAGACGGTGGCCGCGCCGACGATGACCTGGGCGATGAAGGCCGCCAGGGTGAGACCGGCCAGCCAGCGCATGGCGCCGTCCCCCTTCGACCCGGCGTAGCAGCGCCACACGGCATACAGCAGCAGTATCCCCAGGACCAGCACCACGTAACGATGGAACATGTGAATCGCCGTCAAGTGGTGCATGGGGAACGCGCTGCCCTGGCACAGCGGCCAAGTGATGCAGGCTCCGGTCGCGCCCATTGCGGTAACCAGCGCCCCCGATATGATCACCGCATACACGCCCAGCGCTCCGGCGATGGCCCAGCGATGGTAGCCGTCGCCGGCAACAGCCGCGACCCGTCTGATCGGCGTCCGGTAGGATGCGATCATCAGGAACAGGCACACGGCCAGCAGCGCTTCAGCGGTTCCCAGGTGCAGGGCGACTATCCCGCCGGGCAGATGCGTCAGCACGGTTACGCCGCCCAGCAGGCCCTGGACAATCAGCAGCGGAACCGACACGGCGGCGGGTATCCAGACCCAACGGTCATGGCGATAGCGCAACAGACCCACCACCGCCGTCGCCAGCACCAGCGGCCCAACGATGACCGACGCCACGAAGCGGTGGGTGTACTCGATAATCGCCGTGTATTCCAGCGGCGGCAGCACCTTGCCGTAGCAAAGGGGCCAGTCGGGACAGCCCAGGCCGGACTCGGTAACCCGCACCACGCCGCCGATTATCACCAGAATGAAAACGCATACCGCCGTTGCGGTGGACAACCCCTGTAGCCAGGTCACGCGCCGAGCGGCGCCGTCCGGTTGTCCCGTTATGCCGATTGCTGCCATTTACGTCCGTTGCGGCCCGCCGGCCGATTTACCTGAATCCGATAGACAGGGAGCCGGGCCCCGCATTAATGATAAAGCACGGCGGTACGATTTGCTACAATCTCACCCATGCAACCGAACCAACCTCATCCCGTGGCAACCCTGGCTGCCGCCGGAATGCTTGGGGTTATCCTGCTGACGGCGCTGGCGGCGTGCACGGCCGACGGGATGGCTATGCCAGGGCGCGATGCGCCGGGGCATGGCGACGGCGATGCTCTGTATCCCAAGCTGCCCAAGGTTACCGGGCACATTGACCGGGTGGACGCTCAAGCCGACAACCCCCGCTACTTCAGCCGGCTGCTGATTACCGACGACGCCGGGCAGAGCTGGGAGTTCGGCGCCGAAGATTGGGTCGGCGTTTCCGTGGGCCACCTCAAAGACCACCAGATCCAGGGGACGCCGGTAACGGTGTGGTACGAAACCGGCGCAGATGGTAGATTCCTGGCGCGTTTCGTCGGGGATTAGGGGCGCGGGTTCCCAGCGGCGCCCTGCGGCGGCACAGTCGCGGACTCTCCAACCGATGCGCTCTCCCGGTTCGGCTTGCCCTCAACGCGGGGCGCATTCACATTCTCCACGGCCGGCGGCAGTGGCGAAGCGGCCGGGGCGACACTGCGCGTATCAGCCTCCCCCTTGCCGAACACGAAACTGAAAATCACAAAGAGGAGCCGCAGGCCCAGCTCCAGCGCTACCAGGAAAAGCAGGTAGTAGAAAATGGTTTCCCGGTGGTCGCTCACCTCGCTCAAAGCCGCCAGCGAGCCGATGGCATCCAGCGAATCGGTCGTAACGATAAAGAAGCTCAGCACCGCGAAGGGCAGCATCTTGGACAGGTCTCTGGCCAGGTCCTCATTGTAATACGCCGCCACCCGTATGGCGCTCACCGTGGCCATGGCAATGAGGAGCACACTGTCCAGCGTTCTGTCCTCCGAGAGAAAGGCCAGCACCAGGGTCAGGACGGCCAGCCAGAAGAATGCGAAGGCCGGATACAGAACGACGAACCTGACGACCCACCACACCAGGCGGAAAAGGTCGCCCAGCAGGGAGCCACCCGCCTCGCCCCTCCCGGATAAGTTCAGCCGGAACATATCGCGCGCGGCTACAAACCGGTAGAAATGGAACACGAACACGGCGTACACCGTCATGCCCAGCACTACCGCCAGCACCGGCCACAGCAGTTGCAGGGCATCTTCCAGAACCAGACCATTGGGGAAAAGCCCGTCAATACCCACGCGCACTCCTTGGCGATATATGCGCCGTTATGTTTAGCGGTTCAACGCGGGCCGAGTATAGTCTTGCCCTGAGAAGGCGGTCAACCGACGGCAGCACGGGGCCAGGTTGCCCATTGCAAGGTTGCCCATCGCTTCCTATTGCACTAAACTGGCGGCGCAATCGTTTTGAGATTAGCCCAAGCCACAGGAGGCTGGCCGATGCCCCTGCCAACGCCGTTACAAGGTATCCGTGTCGTTGACTTCACCTGGGTGCGCGCCGGGCCCTGGGCGGCCCGCTGGCTGGGCACCCTGGGCGCGGAGGTGGTCAAGGTTGAGTGGCCGCTGAACCTGGACACCCTGCGCCAGAACCGCTTCACCGTGCCGCCGGGCGTGGAACCCGGCCCCAACTCCACGGGCCAGTTCGCCGACACCAACGCCAACAAGCGCGGCATCAGCGTCAACACCCGCACCGAGGAAGGTCTGGAGCTGGTCAAGCGGCTGATTTCCGTGTCCGACGTGGTGATTGAGAACTTCAGCAGCCGCATCATGCAGCGCTGGGGCCTGGGCTACGAGCAGCTCAAGAAGATCCGGCCCGACATCATCTACGTGTCCATGGCCGGTTTCGGCCACACCGGACGCCATCACTGGTACGGCACCATGGGGCCGGCGGCGCAGGCATTGAGCGGCCTGACCCATCTCTCCGGCCTGCCCGGCGCGCCGCCCGCCGGCTGGGGCTGGTCGTACCTGGACGACACCGGCGGAATGTACGGCGCAATCAGCGCGCTGACGGCCCTGCGGCATCGCTCCGCCACCGGCAAGGGCCAGCACGTTGACCTTTCCCAGATGATCACGGGCATCACCCTCACCGGCCCGGCCTTCCTGGACAAGACGGTGAACGGGCGCAAGGCGAGGCGCGAAGGTTTCCCGCCGGGCAACCGCACCGTATGGCCCGGCGCCGAGGTGGTCAACAACTACCGCGGCCCCATCGCCGCGCCCCACAACGCCTACCGCACCGCTCCCGAAGGCTACAACGACTGGGCGGTCATCGCCTGCCTGTCCGATGACGAATGGCAGAAGCTGGTGGAACTGATGGGCAGCCCCAAGTGGGCCGACAGTCGCTTTGACACCATCGACGGCCGGCTGGAGCACCAGGAGGAGATGGACGGGCACATCCAAAAGTGGACCAGTACCATGGGCAAGTACGAGCTCACCGAGAAGTGCCAGGCCGCCGGCATCCGCGCCATGGCGGTGCAGAGCAGCCAGGACCGGGTGGACAACGACCCGCAGCTGCGGCACCGGGATATGTACGTGCCCATGGACCACCCGATGCTGGGCCCGTGGAAGTTCCAGAACGCCCCGTTCAAGATGGCCAAGTCGCCGGCGCGCATCGCCAATCCGCCGCCGATGATTGGGCAGCACAACCGGGAGGTGCTGGAGGATCTGCTGGGCGTAAGCCACGAGGAACTGCTGGACGGCTACGAGAACGGAGTCTTCTGGCCCACGACTATGGACCGGTACCCGTACATTGAGGAGGCGCTGCGATGACATCCGCCAACGGAAATCAGAATGACGGCGTTGATATTGGCGGCGCACGCTCTGCCGACCTGAACCTGCCCGGAGCCCTGGACGGCTTGCGCGTGCTGGAAATCTGCGATGAGAAGGGCCAGTTCTGCGGCAAGCTGATGGCCGACAACGGCGCCGACCTCATCAAGATTGAACCGCCCGGCGGCGAGGCCTGCCGCAGCTTCGGCCCATTCATGGACGACGTGCCCCACCGGGAGCGCAGCCTGTCCTTCTGGCACTACAACACTTCCAAGCGGGGCATCACGCTGAACCTGGAAACACCGCAGGGCCAGGACGTATTCAAGCGGCTGGCGGCCACGGCCGACATCGTGCTGGAAAGCCGGAAGCCCGGCTACCTGGAATCGCTGGGCCTGGGCTATGCAACCCTGTCGGCGGACAATCCCGGCCTCATCATGTGCTCGCTGACGCCCTACGGGCAGACCGGGCCGTGGCGGGACTACGCCAGCAGCGACATCACGCAGATGGCCGGCGGCGGGCAGATGGCGTCGTCGGGCTACGACGAGATTGACGTGCCGAACCCGCCGCCCATCGCGCCCGGCGGCGGCAACTCGTGGCACATCGGGGCGCACTACGCCTACATCGGCATCATGGCCGCGCTGTACTACCGTTTCCTGAGCGGCGAGGGGCAGTACATCGACGCGTCCATCCACGAGGCCTGCGCGCTGACCACCGAGGGGGCCATCGCCATCTACCTCTCCACCGGCGACGTGGTGCAGCGACACACCGGACGCCACGCCGCGCCGGATATGTCGCCGGCCATCCAGTTCCCCACCGGCGACGGGGGCTGGCTGAACACCACCCGTTCCGGCACCAACCTGACGCCGGCGCGCCTGAAGCTGCTGGCCGACTGGTTCGACCAGTCGGGCATGGCCGAAGATCTGACCGACGAGCGATACCAGGACGCCGCGGTGATAGCGGAGGAGAACGACCACATCGTCCAGGTGATGAAGAACTTCTTTATGAACTCCACGCTGGAAGACGCCTTCCACGGCGGACAGCAGCGGGATTTCCCGTGGGGAGCCATCCGCAGCATGGACGAAATCGTGGGAGACGCTCACCTTACCGACCGGGAGTTCTTCAAGGAAGTGGAGCATCCCGAGCTGGGGCGGACGTTCACCTACCCGGGGCCGGCGGCGTTGTTCAACGGTTCACCCTGGCGCATCAGCCGGCGCGCCCCGCTCATTGGCGAGCACAACGCCGATATTCTGCAGGGCGAGTTGGGCCTGACCAACAGCCAGCTGCTGCTGTACGCCGAGGGCGGGGTGATCTAACCCTACCCAACAAACAGGTCCTCCGGTAGGAACGCGGACACGGTGTAGTTGGGCACGTCCACCACGTTGCTCACCTTCAGGTCCACGGCCACGCTGCAGATTACGTAGGCCTGGTTGCGGGTGAACCCCCGTTCCTGCAGCAGGTCGATCATGTTCAGGATGGCGTTGCGGCAGGCCAGGGTCACGTTTTCGCCGTCGTTCACCCCGTCGTCGGTTACCGGCATCCCCATGGTGGCGACGAAACGGCGAGGCGCAGCCCACTCCGGCGCGATGTAGTAGTCCTCCCGGCTGAATCGGGGCCAGCTGATGTTGTGGCGCGCCGCCTCGCCTTTCAGCAGGCGGAACCGAACGGTGCAGGTTGCGCCCATTTCCACGGCGGTTACGCAGACTTCGCCGTCGCCCTGGGCAAAGTGGCCGTCGCCGGTGGAGAACAGCGCGCCGTCCACGGCCACCGGCAGCAGCAACTTGGCGCCGGTGGATAGCTGTTTGACGTCGAAGTTCCCGCCGTTCTCCCGGGGCGGCAGCGTGCGGATGCCGTGGGTCGCGCCGACGCCTGACACCGGAACCGCGCCGGCCACGTCCGGTGGCAACGCCACGCCGCCGCGCTCCGCCAACTCCGCCTCCCGTCGCGTCCAAGCCTCAAGCTGCCCGTGGGACGGTGCAACGCCGGAAACCCCCATGAACGACGCTCCAGGCACGCGGACGCCGGGGATCTGGTCGGAGGTGGCGTAGCCGTCGGCGATGTTCCAGTGCACCATGAACGGGTCGGTGAAAACGTCGCGCAGGAAGCCGAAGCCGGGGAAAATGACGCTGAAGGCGTAGGGCTGCGGCTGGATGTCCACGAACTCCACTTCCAGCAGGTCGCCCGGTTCCGCGCCCTTCACCGCCACCGGCCCGGTGAGGGGGTGAATGACGCCGGCGTCCATGCCGGGGAAATCGGCCTCGGTTACGCCGGGACGCATCTGGCCGTCAAACGCGTCGCGGGTCTCCAGCGTAACCTCCTCGCCCTGGTCAACCTCCACCACCGGCGGGATGTCGGGATGCCAGCGGTTATGGCCTGTGTTAGACTCCTCGCGCAGGGACTTGCTGCGGTCGATGGTAATGCTCTGCATGGGTATTCCCTCCCCGGCCGCGCTGAACCCGTGGCCGCCTGGCCCGATGCTACCGGCGGCCCCCGAACGTGTCAACAATCGCACCTATTGAGAGGAGCCGCCGCCATGTCCTCCGCCACTCAGAACCCCGACATCATCGCCGCCAACCTGGCCGCCGTGGAAGCCCATTTCCACTCGGAAGCCACCAACGAAGTGGAGGCCGCCCTGGACCTCTACACCGACGACGTGGTGTGGGAAGCGCCGGCCCGCGGGCTGCGTTTTGAGGGCAAGCGCGCCGTGGCCGACAACTACACCCAGATGTTCGCCAAGATGGAGGACGTGGAGTTCGAGACACTGCAACGCTTCGCCACCGAGGACCGGGTGGTAGACGACAGCGTGGTGCGGTTCCGCCTGACCGGTGAGGGCTACCTGCCGCTGCAGCCGGGCACCCAGGTCGAGATGCGCCTGGTCCACATCTTCGAGATGCGCGGCGGGTTAATCAGCAAGGAAATCGGCTACGAAATGTGGCGGTCGGCCGGTTAGTTGATTACCCCGCCGGCGCCTCGTGTGACCAGGTGAAGGCCGCATCGTCCGGCTCGTCAATCAGCCGCCATTGGGGCATCATAAAGCCCTCTGATACGGGCTGGAAGGCTACCTCGACGCGCTTGCCGATGCCGACGTTTTCCTCCTTCTCCATGTTGAACTGAGCGTCCACCAGGTTGCCGGTGATGCGCAGGCCGTCAAACTCGCTGGGATGGCCGCGCTGCTCGTCCAGCTCCACCAGCACGATGGCGAAGGGCGTAAGGTCGCGGAAGCTGGGAATCACGGTGTGGGCGACCACCTGGTAGGAGTAGATGGTGCCCTTGCCGGATACCTGCTGCCACTCCCAGTTGATGGACGTGCACCAGGGGCAGGCCGGCCCCGGTTCGCCCCGCAGCAGGCCGCAGTCGACGCACTTCTTGACCACCAGGCGGCCCTCGCCGGCGGCCTCGAAGTAGCCCTTGTACTCGGAATCGTTGTCGGGGATGCTCAGGGTGATGCCCCGATAGGTGTAGTTCGGCATGGTGGTTCTCCGCAGTTAGTTGAGGACGTTGCCCATGATTAGGGAGCTGCCGACGGCCGGGGTGCCCCAGCCCATGTTCATGCTGATCTTGGCGTCCTTGACCTGGCGGCATCCGCCCTCCTCGGTGTAGTCGTAGGAGTGGTCTCCCTCCGCCGCGCCCGAGCAATAGCAGTCAACGGTGCCGCGCAGCTGGCGGACGTTCTCGATGACCATGTTCATGCCGTGGGTGTAGCCCTCGCAGAGGTGCCCGCCGCTGAGGTTGTTGGGACGTTTGCCGCCCAGGCTGATGATGCCGCTGGTTACGTAGTCCTTGCCCTCGCCCTTTTCGCACCAGCCGTAGTCCTCGAACTGGAGCAGGACGGTGTAGGTGAAGGCGTCGTAGCAGCCCGTGATGTCAACGTCCTCGTGCTTCACACCGGCCAGCTCGAAGATGCGAGGAGCGATGTAGTGGCCGGCCACGCGGGTGATGGGGCCGTGCTGGTAGTGGAAATCGCCGCCCGGCTTGGTGCCCCGGCCCTGCACACCCTTGATGTAGATGGGCTTGTGCTTCAGGTCTTTGGCGCGCTCGGCGGAGGTAACGATGACGCAGGTGGCGTTGTCGGTTTCCAGGCAGCAGTCCAGCAGGTGGGCCACCGGGCGGATAATCCAGCGGGAGTTCATCACGTCGTCCACGGTTACCCGGTGCTTCATCAGCGCCTTGGGGTTGTTGGAGGCGTGGTTGGAGTGGGCCACCTTGATGGCGGCCAGGTCTTCGCTCTTGACGCCGTACTCGGCCATGTGGCGGGTGAAGGTGTAGGCGAACTGCTGCACGGCGCTGATGAGTCCGTAGGGTCGTTTCATCAGGTCCAGGCCGCCGATGGGAGCCGACGCGCGGGCGCCGGTGCCGCCGATGCGGATGTTGGAGTAGCCGTTCATCGAGCGGAAGATGGCCACCACGTCGCACATGCCGGCTTCGATGGCGCCGATGGCCAGGCCGACCAGCGCCTCCGTGGAGGACCCGCCGCCGGAGCAGTCCATGTAGAAGTTGGGCCGGATGCCCAGGTCGTACTGGATGGACGTGGAGGGCGTGGAGTCGCCCCCGTGGTAGCTGAGCATCCCGTCCACCTGGTCGGGAGTCAGGCCGGCGTCGTTGATTGCGTTGCGGATGGCCTCGGCGCCCAGGGCGCGGGTGGTGCGGCCCGAGGCGCGGCTGTATTCGGTTTCGCCGACGCCGACGATGCAGTACTTGTCGCGTGGATTGCCTGCCATATCGTTCCCTCCGATGCAATGCCAGGTGTATCTGCGGTTCTTGTCTTTACGTCAGGTGTACACCACCTGCATGGCCTGGCGGACTTCGTCCATGGTCTGCCGGGCGATGTCCCGTTCGCGCTGGGTGCCGTCCAGCAGGACGTCGCGGACGTAGTCGGGGTGCTCTTCGTACCAGGCCCGCCGCTCCCGGATGGGTTCCAGGAAGCGGTTGATGGCCTCGGTGAGACGCTCCTTGACCTCCCGGTCGCTGACCGTGCCGGCGGCGTAGCGTTCCTTCAACTCGGCTACCTCTTCGGCGTTGTGGTTGAAGGCGTCGTGGTACAGGAAAGCCGGGTTGTACTCCACCACGCCGGGGTCGGTGGCCCGCAGGCGGGGGTTCTCGCCGGTTACGTCGGTAACCATGCGGCGGATGCGATTGGACACCGCTTCGGGGTCGTCGGCCAGGTAGATGGTGTTGTTGAGGCTCTTGCTCATCTTGGCCTGGCCGTCGGTGCCCACCAGGCGGGGGACGCGGCCCACTCGGGCCCGGGGCATGGGGAAAACGTCGCCGTACAGCCGGTTGAAGCGTCGGGCCACGTCTCGGGTGTATTCAATGTGAGGCACCTGGTCTTCGCCCACGGGCACCAGGTGGGCCTTGGGCAGCAGGATGTCGGCGGCCTGGCTGATGGGATAGTTGAAGAAGCCCAGGGAGATGGATTGATGCTCGGATTCCAGTTGCGCGGTTTCGGCCCGCAGCGTCGGGTTCTTCTGGTGCTGGTTCAGCGGCGTGAGCATGGAGAAGTACATGGTCAACTCGGCGTGCTCCGGAACGTAGCTCTGGATGACGAAGGCGGACTTTTCCGGGTCCAGGCCCACCGCCAGCCAGTCGGTGGCCACCTCCAGCACCGAGCGGCGGATGAGGCTGATGTCGTCCAGATGGTCGCCCATGGCCTGGTAGTCGGCGATGAGGAAAAAGCACTCGTACTCGTGCTGCATCTGAATCCAGTTCTCCAGGGCGCCGAGATAGTGTCCCAGGTGCAGTTGTCCGGTGGGACGCATTCCGGTAAGGATGCGCTGTTGGTCTGGCATGGCAGTGGTCTCCTGGATGGAAATGCGGTACGCAGCCGCCGCCGGCAGGCTGAATGATCAGAGGCCGGCCTGGGCGCGGGCCCGCAGTCGCACCGTTTCCGGCAGGTCGTCCCGCGTTTGCCGGTTGCGTCCCAGGTATTCTAGCAGGTTGTCGGCGGCGGACGCCTTGCATTCGCCGCAGAGCAGCTCACCGGAACGGCACCTGGCCTGCAGGTCGGCGTAGGCGTCGGCTTGCGGCGTGGCGTGAAAGGCGTGAAGGCTGGAGACGCTGCAAATCCGAGGGTCGGGGTTGCCGCCCTTTTCCCGCTGCTCGGCCAGGGTCTGCCGCCCGCCGGTGTAGGCGCGACCGATGCGACGGCGGATGTCGTCGGCAGGGTCGTCGTAGGCGATGCTGCCTTGAGGTACGGCGTTGGTCATAATCTCCACCGCGCTGCCCGTCGTCGGGTCCTGGTAGGTGGTGAGGCCGCGCAACATGCGCAGGTACAGGGCCGAGGGCCTGACGAAGCCGAAGCGGTCGGCGACGTTGCGGGCCATGCGGACGAACACGTCGCCGCCGATGCCATCGATGACCAGCGTGCGGCAGGGGCCGCCGTACTCTGGCCGCTGGCTGTGCAGGATGTCGGCCAGGCGCAGCAGGGGCAGGAAGGTATCGGTGGCGCTGCTGTTCAGGCGCAGTCCCAGCGCCGAGTTGAGCAGGCTCAGCGGGGTCGCTTGTCCCAGCTCGAAGGCGGTTGCCATGATGGCCGAGCGATCCAGTTGCAGGTAAGCGTCGGCGCGGTGCAGGTCCAGGCCGCCGGCGGCCAGTATCAGCAGGCGGTCCAGCATATTCCGGCGAGCCGCCTCGCGAGAGTCGGATTCGTCCCGGAAGCTCAGAACGACCTCGGCGCCCAACGACTGGAAGTAAATCAACAGTTTTCCCAGCGTCATGTGGCCCAGGTGCATCGGCCCATCCGTTGACATGCCGGCGACAATCTTGCACCGTTCGCCATCCGCCAGCGCCTGCATGAACAGGTCGGCGTCCCGGCTGCCCACCACTTGACCAGTCAACATATAGGGATGCGGCTCCTCAAACCATTGCACGAATCGCGCTCTCTGCTCCGGGTACGCCTCGTTCAGGCCGGTAATTCGCAATTCTTTGACCAGTTCATTTTCCCGAGCCAGCGGCTGGTCGCCGGAACGCACCACCAGCGACGGGATGGCGATGTCGGCCTCCTCCGCACTGGTTTCGGGAGAATCGGCGTCCAGGATTTGCCCGTGCAGACGACTGAGGCGCTGGGCGATGTCGTTCAGGGTCCGCTCCTGGACTTCCCGGGCGTTGGACAGCAGCAGCCGGGCGATGTCCTCGGCGGTTTCCGGCGACAGCCCAAGCTGACGGGCCCGGCGGCGTGCGTTCACGAACAGGTTTTCCTCTACCGCCGGCTTGTGGATGGTGTCGCTTTCCAGGTATTTCTCCGCCGCCACGTTGCGGGAGGCTTCGATGCGGGCGTGGGTCAGCTCCAGGATCTGGTCGTGGCTGCCGGCTATGATGGCCCGCTGGCGTCCGCGATACTCGGCGTAGGGCAAGCCGCCGCCGGGCACTTCGGCGCGAACTTGCGCCGGGTCTTCGCCGGCCAGCAGCCGGCTTACGCCCCGCTCAACCTGGGAAACTTCCGCCAGGCGTCGCCAGTCGGCAGGCGCCAGCGTCGCCGGCTGTTCATCCAGCCAGGCGGCCAGCCGGGGCATTGCCTGGTCGCAGATGCTTACCGCCTCCGGCATGGTCAGGCGTTCCCCCAGTCCCAGGGCCGGCATCAGGCAGTCGCGGCGGTAGGCAGCCAGGTATTGCTCCCGCCGGCGTCCGGCCGAAGGCACGTCCTTCAGGTAATCGGAGTGCCGCTCGACCCTGACCAGGTCCAGTTGCGCGGCGTGCCAAAGCAACCTCCCATTGGCGTCGCCGGAGGCTGCATCCCAAGCCCCCAACACGGCATCGCGTACTGCGGCCACAAACTGCTCCGGCGCGGCGGCTCCGCGCAGCCAGGCGGCGGCGATGGCGGCAGAATCCCCGGCACGGTCGGAGGCGTCGGGCCGGCCGGCCAGGTGAAACAGGGCGGCCGCGCTGACTATTGCGGCGTCGGTGGTTGAGTCCGACTCGGCCAGCTCAGCGGCGGTTACCGCGATGCGGCGGGCTGCCGGCAGACCCACCGCGTCGGGATGGTCAGCATAGATTGCGGCCAGCGAGACAGCCAGCCGGTGCGCGTCAGGCGTGTAAGACTGGGCGGTAGTCATTGCGGTCAACCGGGGTTGAACTCGGATGACCCCATAATACCATCAATCCGGCTTCCCACTAACCGGGCTGGGTTGGCCGGGTTCGTCAGCCGGGCAGTCGCTCCAAAAAGCGGGCGATGGCAGTGTTGACCGCTGCCGGCTGTTCCAGGGTTACGAAGTGGCCGGAGCCGGAGACAACCACCACTTCGGCGTCCTGCAGCTCCCGGCCCAGGTATTCAGCGTAGCGCACCGGCGTCATCACGTCGTCGGCCCCCACGATGACCAGGGACGGGATGGCGATTTCCTTGACCCGTTCCATCACGTCGAACTTGTCGCAGGCCAAAAGGTCGTTGTGCTCGACCATGGGGCCGGATTGCAGGGCGCGGGCTGCCAATTGCGGTGCCAGCTCCAGGTTGATGGCCTCGTAGTAAGCCGGAGCCTCGGCTCGCCACTGGGCATCGTCCAGGCAGCGGTTCAGGTAGTCGGGATGGACCCGCAGCCTGGCCCCGGTGCCGATGAGGACCAGGCCGGCCAGATCCTGGGGGAAGCGCAGCGCATAGTCCAGGGCGACGGCGCCGCCCATGGAGTGCCCGAAGAGGACGAAGGGCGGGTAGCCGTTGCTCACCGCATACTCGCGCAGCCAGTCCACGTAGCCGGCGATGGTATCCCGCGGCTCGCCGTCCGGATGGCCCGGCAGGTTCACGGAGTCGGCGTTGGCGAACTGTGCGGTCTGGTAGTGGTAGGTAAGTTCGTTCTGGCCGGAGCCGTGAACCATGAGCAGTTGCATGGGGGCTATCCTTACAGCAGCGGGGCCTGGCCGTTGGTCGGCGCGTCGGGGGCGTTTTCGTCCTCGTCGTCTTCCCCGTCAGTGTCGGCGGCATCGGCCTCGTCCGGCCCGTCGGCGGCTTCATCGTCGTAGTAGCTGTCGGCTTCGGCGGCTACGGCTTCGGCCTGGGCCAGCACCGAGTCCGTGTCGTCGGCCTCGGTAGCCTCAGCGGCCGGGGCGGCGCCGTTCTGTCGCGTCGGGTCGTCCTGGCTGTAGTCGGTGGCGCGGAAGCAATAGATGGACACTACGGTGTCGTCGGCGCTGCGCTCCCGCCAGATGATGACTCCCTTGGTCTGGCGGGTGTTGACCACCTTGACCTCGGCCAAGTCTATCCGGACCACCTGGCCCTGGGCCGAGATGATGAAGACCTCGTGTCCTTCTTCCTCGTTCATTTCGGCGGCGTTGACGATTTTGGCGTCCACCACCGGCCCGGTGGGCTTGTCGCTCTGATCAACGGCAAACGTTTTCACGCCCAAACCGCCCCGGTTGGTCTCGCGATACACCGGCTCGCCCCTGCTGTTGCAGAGGGGTGTGGCCTTGCCGTAGCCCTTCTCGCTGACCACCAGCAGAAACTCGTTCTCGGGGTCGTTGACCACGTCCATGGCCACCACGCGGTCCTGGCCGTTGAACTCGCTGCGGAACTTCATGCCGATTACCCCGGCGGCGTTGCGGTTGCGCTCGGGGATGCTGGCGACCGGGCACAGCAGGGCCTGCCCCTGTTCGGTCACCAGCACGATTGACGCTTCGCTGGCTACCGGACGCACGGCAATCAGTTCGTCGCCGTCCTGTATTTTCATCGCGATGAGACCCGACTTGCGCAGGTTTTGCAGCTGGCCGGGGCGCAGCGCGTTCACCCTCCCCTGCCGAGTGGCAAAAACGTACAGGTGATTGTATTCGGCCCGGTTGGCCGGCAGCATGGTTTGCACCTGCTCGCCGGGTTGCAGCGGTATCAGGTTCACCAGCAGCGTGCCCCGGGCCGTACGCCCGGTGTCGTTAGGCGTTTCGTACACGTTGAGGGGATACACCCGGCCCTTGTTGGTGAAGAACAACAGCTGGTCGTGGGTGTTGAGCACCGCAATCTGCATCACCACGTCGTCGTCGCGGTTGTTGGCGCCCCGGACGCCCTTGCCGCCCCGGCGCTGGTTGCGGTAGGTGTTGATGGGCACCCGCTTGATGTAGCCCCGCTGGCTCAGGGTAACAACCACGTCCTCCTGGACGATGAACTGCTCGATGGACTGCTCCTGCAACTCGGCAACGTCGATGACGGTGCGGCGGGCGTCGGCGTGCTTGCGCTTCACTTCGCGGGTTTCCCGCTTGATTTCGTTGCGGATCTTCTGGGGGTTCTGGAGCAGGTCTTCCAGGCGGGCGATGGTGGCCAGCAGGTCGTTGTACTCCTCGTCCAGGCGCTGGCGTTCCAGGGCGGCCAGGCGACGCAACTGCATGTCCAGGATGGCCTGGGCCTGAATCTCGGAGAGGTCGAACTGCTGCACCAAATTGTTGCGCGCGGTTTCCACGTCCTGGCTGTTGCGGATGGTCTCGATGATGGCGTCGATGGCGTCCAGCGCCTTGAGCAGCCCCTCCACGATGTGGGCCCGGTCGCGAGCCCGGCCCAGCTGGTACTCGGTGCGCCGGCGGATGACCTCTTCCCGGTGCAGGATGAAGTTGCGGATGAGTTCTTTCAGCGGCAGTTCCTGGGGCTGGCCGTCCACCAGGGCCAGCATGATGGCGTTGAAAGAGGAACGCAGAGCAGTGCGCTTGTAGAGGTTGTTCAGGATTACCGTAGCCTGCGCGTTGCGGGACAGCTCGATGACCACGCGGATGCCCCGGCGGTCGGACTCATCGCGGATGTCCGAGATGCCTACGATAGTCTTGTCGCGCACCAGGCCGGCGATTTTCTCCACCAGGGTCGCCTTGTTGACCTGGAAGGGCAGTTCGCTGACCACGATGCGCTGGCGGTTGTTGCGCATCTCCTCGATTTCGGTTACCGCCTCCATGATGACGCGACCCCGCCCCGTGGCGTACATGTCCCGGATGCCGGAGACCCCCCGGATGCGGCCGTAGGTGGGAAAGTCCGGCCCAGGCACGATGGCCATCAGCTGGTCAACGTCGCAGTTCGGATGGTCAATGACGTGGCAGATGGCGTCGCAGATTTCCCCCAGGTTGTGGGGCGGCATATTGGTGGCCATGCCCACGGCGATGCCGGCCGATCCGTTGACCAGCAAGTTGGGCATCCGGGAGGGCAGCACCTGCGGCTCCTTGATGGAGTCGTCAAAGTTGTCGGAGAAGTCCACCGTCTGCTGGTCGATGTCGGCCAGCATCTCGTCGGCGATGGCGGTGAGGCGCGCCTCGGTGTAGCGCATGGCAGCCGGCGGGTCGCCGTCGATGCTGCCGAAGTTTCCCTGGCCGTCAATCAGGGGCGTCCGCATGGAGAAGGGCTGGGCCATGCGCACCAGGGCGTCGTACACGGAACTGTCGCCGTGGGGATGGAACTTGCCCAGCACCTCGCCCACGATGCGGGCGCTCTTGCGATACTGGCTGCCGGGACGGATGCCCATGTCGTGCATGGCGTAGAGAATCCGGCGCTGCACCGGCTTGAGTCCGTCGCGCACGTCGGGCAGGGCCCGGGACACGATGACCGACATGGCATAGGACAGATACGACTCCCGCATCTCGTCTTCGATGGGTCGCGGGTTGTAATCGTCGCCGGTTCGCTGCGGGGGCGCGGTAGTCATCGTGGGTCTCCTTGGGTACTTATTGGCTCTCTATGAACAGTTGGGCGCGTTCCACCAATCCCAGAAACAGGCTGTTGAAGGCGGCCGGGACTTCCTCGCCCCGTTCCGGCAGGAACTGCACGGCGATAACCCAGCTGTGCTCCTTGCTTTCCAGCCCTTCAATGGTTCCGTCGTCCAGCTGGTAGGCGATGGTCATCAGGCTTTCCGCCCGCTGTGGCTCGCGCAGGGCGAGCTTGTGGCTCGCAGGAGGCGAATTCACCCGGAACATACCGGCGCTGCCGATGATGGCGGCCACCTTGGAGCCGGGCGACAGGTAGATTTGATGGCGCAACGGTTCCGTTTCGTCGTCGGGATAGTGTCGGGCAACGGGAGAGGGAAGTTCGCCGCCGAAGTGAGCGTTGAGGAGGTACATCCCGTTGCCGGTGGCGAGGATGGGCATATCGGCGTCCAGGGCTTCCGCAAGGGCCGACGCTGCCCGGGGATCGGCGCCGTCCGGGATGAACATTCCGCCGATTCCAGCCAGGACATCGGCGCCGTCGCCGGGCGCAAGAACGCGAACCCGTCCGCCGGCGGCTTCAACCGCGCGGATGCCCGGGGTGGGATGCTGGCCGTTGCGCTGGCCGGCCGGAATGGCGATGGTGGGCAAAAGGCAATCTACCAGAACGAAAATCTGGTTTATATTATACTAAAAATTGGACTAAATTGCCTGCCGCGTCAGACGCGCCTTTGCGCCAAAATCACGTTAGCTCCGCGGGTCATAGGCCAGCCCCAACTCTGCGGCAGCACTGTGTAGCCGGCGGTCAACAGTCCATAGCTGTGTTGAAAAGTCCAGTGAGGCAGACACCAAAAGGTGAACGTCGATATAGCCGATGCCTCGTCCCATGAGTCGATGCCGCTCGATGAAGTAGAGGACATCCGAATAGGTCGCTACCGGAGCCTGTGGCATCCGGTTCAAGATACGCATGGTTTCTTCGCGCCGCCCGATATATCCGCACGCCAATTCCCCGACCACCATGGGGTGAGTAAATGCTTCTTCGTTGCGAAGGAGCTCAGCCAAGTGAGGTTGCGGCGAACGCCAGTGATCAATCCACACCGAAGTGTCCACCCGAATCATGCCGGTTCGCTGCGCCGCCGTGGGATCGGTTGAAGGTCGGGCATCGTGCCGCCCATGCGGGCCAATCGCCTGGCAGCCTCCCGTTCAACTAACGCTTTGAGGGCCGCGTTGACCACTCTCGTAGTGCCATCAATGCCCGTGAGCCACTTCGCGTCTTTCAGCAACTCGTCGTCCAGGTTCACTGTAGTTCTCATGCCGCCTCCAGCCTTGATGCTCTATTCGTGTGGAAGGTGTACGCATCATATTATAGATCAAATGATGACTCAAGACGATGCCCCCGCGCCTCCATCCTCCATAACCAAGCGGGCCACCTGGCGGCCCATGCGCACCGAGTAGTTGGTGCCCCGGTCTTCGGGATAGATCTGCGTGGTGTTGGCCAAGTACAGCCACTGCACCGGCGTGCGATGGTCGGGGATCCGCTCGCTGTAGTTCACGCCGATGATGGGCTGCGCGCCGTCCACGCGGTGGTGGTGGTACTCCACAATCCAGTCCCGAGAAAAGTCGGGATTCAGCTGTCGCAGGTGCGGCAGGAATTCTTCCAGCAGGTCGGCCGGCTCCTTGCGGTACAGCTCGCTGCAGCGGTCGGGGTAGTTGGTGAGATAAACGATGTGATGCCCGCCGTACAGATCCCGGTCAATCATGTTGGTGTGCTCGATCACGCCCACGAAAGGCAGCGAGCGGTCGGCTACGTTGAGCCAGTACTTGGACGTCAGCGGCCGGTCCAGCACCAGAATCATCAGCACCGCCGACAGGTACTCCGCCGATTCTAGGATGGCGCGGTAGTCGTCGGCCAGGTCGGGTACCAGACGGGTGAAGACGTAAGACGGCGTGGTGGCGATAACGGCGTCGTATTCGTAATCCCGTTCTTCGCCCCCATGCGGCGCGGCGGTGAAGCCCACCGCTCTGCAATCCCGCACGTTGATGCGCCGAACGCCGACGCCGACGTGCACCTTGCCACCTTGCTCAACGACGCGCTCGCCACAGACGTCGAACACGGTCCCGAAACTGCACATGGGGTAGCCCAGCCGCTCCTTCTGCATCCGCTTGCGTGACGCCACGCGCAGGTAAATCTTCCCCCACAGCCAGGTCATGCTGACCTTGTCGTAGTGGTCGCCGAACTTGCCCCGCAGCATGGGTTCCCAAATGACCCGGTAGGCGGCTTCACCCATGTGCCGGCGGGTCCATTCGGCGGCGGTTACGCCCTCGAACTTGCGCCAGTTGCGGGTTTTCTGCAGCAGAAACGTCCAGAGGCCCAAACGGATGCGTTGAGTGAAGGGCAGGGGCGAGAAGCGCAACAGGTCCAGCGGTGTGGCAAAGTCCCAGATGCGGCCGCCGTGGAACAGGCCGACCTTGGACTCCAGCCACGCCATGGAGTCGCCCAGGCCCAGCTCCTCCACCAGTTCCACCATGTCGGTGTCGCTGACGAAGAGGTGGTGATAGCCTCGCTCCAGCTGCCCGCCGCCCACCTCAAATGTGGACGCCTGCCCGCCCAGGAAGGGCGCCGCCTCGAAGACCTCGGCGAAGTGCCCCCGGTTGGTCAGCTCCAGCGCCGCCGCCAGGCCGGCCGCGCCGCCGCCGATAATTCCCACTCGCATCGGCTAATCGTCCTGTGCCGCCCGCACGACTCCGACGGTTTCCTCGCTTCGGCTCGACGCGTTTTCCGTCTGCGGCAGCGTAGCCAGACCGCGCAGCGACACGTTGTGCCACAGCAGCAGCGCCAGGCCGGCCAGGTTCACCGGCAGCCACAGGGCCAGCAGATGCACCGCCACCGAGTAGGACGCCGCCGTGGCCGCCTCTACTCCCAGGACAAACAGCGTTTGCTGGGCCACCACTTCAAAAGCGCCAATGCCGCCGATGGACGCCGGAATCGCGGTTATGAGATTCGACGTTACCGTAACCAGCGTAACCGCCACGGCCAGCAGCCAGAAGGAAGCGAAGTAGCCGTCCAGGTTGAACGAGTACGCCACAATCAAATAGACGCCGGCCTCGGCCACCCAGATGGGTAGCGAGGCTACGAACAGCGCGACGTGCTTGCGGGGAGAGTTCAGGGCCGCCAGTCCTTCCACAAACCCGTTGATCAATTCCCCGGCCAGCGGACGAAATCGCGCCGGAAGTATTCCCGTCAAGCGCACGAACCAGTCCACCGTGCGCCGGCTGCACGCCAGCGCCGTGAGCACCCCCAACGCCACCGCAAAACTGATGACCACCCCGACCATCAGCGCGATTGCGGTGGACTGATAGACCAGGCTGGCGTCGCTGAACAAACCCGCGGCCAGCAGTATGGGCGCCGCTACGGCGCCCAGCGTCAGCAGCGTCAGACCGTCGTACAGCCGCTCCACGCTGAGGGTGGCGATGGACGCCGGCACGCTGACCTCGTCCTCCCGCTGCGCCAGATAGACCGCGCGCACCAGCTCGCCCAACCGGGCCGGCAACACGTTGTTGGCCAGGTAGCCGATGACGATGACCGGATAGAGCCGTCCAATGGATATGCGGGCGATGGGTGAGAGCAGGTATTGCCACCGCAGCGCGCGAAACCATTGGCCCACGAAATACAGCGCAACCGCCGGAATCAGGTACAGATAGTTGGCGGTACGCAACGCCTCCCACAACTCGCGCCGGTCCACAAACAACACCAATAAGGCCAGCGTGATTACGCTGACCAGTACGCCGGCCCAGAACCGCCAGTTGAGAAGAAAGTAGCTCATGCTTGCAAGTATTGTACCACCCGGCCCGTAGGGGTTAGTTGGCGTCCGGCTCCCTGGTGTACTGATAGTACTCGGCGGCATACCAGTCGCTCTGCTGCCGACGGGCCGTGATGTACTCTATCGCCTGCCGCCACTTCTCCGGGTCAGCGGCGGCGTCGCGGAAGAAGTCCACGTCCGCCGACAACTGCTGCCAGAACGGGGTTTCGGTGCGCGCCTCTCCAGGCCGGCGGTAAGATTCGGGATACCACAGGATGTTGCGTCTGGGCCCGTCCCGTCGGTAGGCGTCGGCTTCATCCGGTTCCACCGCATGGGCCGCTTCCGCCAGGTACGCCGTGGGCGCGGTGTCTTGCCCCACTTTCCGGCATTCGTCCGAATCGCCGTCGGCGTTGGCGGCGCAGAAACGGTCAAACTGCAATGCCCCCAGCTCGGTCTCGTTCCGCACGTACCACTGGAAGGGATACCACATGTCGTAATCCACCTTCACGGCGGCAGCTTCCTGGCCGGCCAACGCCACGCCCTGCAACTCCCGGTACGAGTCCACCAGGTCGGCCGACCCCTGGGCGTACGCCAGTATCTCCGGCTTGGAGTCGTCGTAGGTGTAGGCCGCCCGAAACGCGCCCACGGTTCCAAACACCAGCAGCAGGCCGGCGATGCCCAGCGCTGCCGCCTTGTCCCCGTTGGCCTGCGTCCGTATCAGCCAGGCGACGGCCACCGCCATGGGCAGCAACAGCAACGCCGCCAACCAGGCCGGCAGATTGGCCGCGTCGCCCCGGGCGGCCAGCCACGCTACCCAGACCGCCAGCACCGTCCAGACCGGAGGCAGCGCGAGGAGCAGGCCCATGCGCCAGCGTTGGCCGACTGCCTCGGGCCAACGGATGCCGTCAAGCAGGCGTCCCAGCAGCATACCCGCCGCCAGCGCCAGCGGCACGGTGATGTTCACCAGCAGCCACGGCATCTTTTCCGCCGCTACCGTGTACAGCGCCAGCGTCGCCAGCGCCCAGGCCGCCAGGATGATGCCGAAGGCCTCCCGGCGTCGGAGCAGCCACACCACCGCCACCAGGCCGAAAACCAACGCCAACAGTTCGTACACCGTCAACCCCACGCCGTAGTAATACCAGGGCTGATTGCCCCGAGCCACCTCCTGCTGCGCCAGCCAGTAGCCCAGGCTCTGCCAGGCTCCGGTGAACACGCCCGGCCAGTTGGTGAAGAACGTCGTGTACAACGTGATCCAGATGGCGTAAAACAGCCCGGCGCACAGCAGCCAGACGCCGCCGCCCCAGGCGATGCCCACGGCTGCCCCGACCACCAGAAGCAGCAGCAGCGTCAGCGCCGGAACCAGGTAGTTCACGGCGATTTTGCCCCCGGCCAGTTCCGCCACTGGCGCGGCGGCCGGCAGCAGCTCCGCCGCCGGCGTCAAGCCGCTGCCAAACATGGTCAGCCACAGCCAGGTCAGCAGTGCCGCCGGCCCCAGCACCAGCATGACGCGACGCCATCCGCCCAACGTGTCCCGCACCCTCCACAGGAAACGGGCTGCGATCAACGCCACGCCCAGCAGAGTCAGCGCGGCGATCAGGTGCAGCCAGAGCGGAGCTTCCCAGATGGGCAGCGTTACGAAGGGCGCCTCCCACACGGGCGCGCCCGTGTCGCCAGTGGAGCCGGTATCGCCGGCGGCCATGGTCAGACCCAGCGGCCCCTGGAACACCGCAATGCCAGCCGCCGCCTGGGGCAGCGTCAGCGTCGCCAGCATTATGAAGAAACCCGCCGCCCCTCGTGCATCTGCCAAAGCCGCGCGTCGCCTGACCACTTGCCACAGGTAACGCCAGCCCAGCGCCAGCGCCGCCAGACCCATGAACAGGATGACGAAGTAGGCCGTTTCCTTGGACGCCAGCATCAGCGCGGTAACCGCCGCCGACCCGTACAGATACCGGGAGCGGCTGGACTGCGTGTACTTCCACAGGAAAATCAACAGCAGCACCGCCCAGACCACCATCAGGATGTCGTTGCGTCCAAACCGGCTGAAATACAGCAGCGACGGCGACAGAGTAAGGATCACCGCAGCGCAAATCGCCCCCTTCTCGCCCAGCTCCCGGCGCAGGAACCAGGGCAGGATGACCAGCGCAACGCCAAAGAGCGCATAGGGCAGCCGGGCCACGAAATCCGTGTCGCCAAATACCTTGATGAACGCCGCCACCATCTCCACCTGCAACGGCCCGTGCATCCATGGCGAGTGCAGAAACTCTACCCCTCGGGTCAGTTTCCAGGCGTAATGCAGGTGAATGGCCTCGTCGTAGTGCATCACCCGCCCGTCCAGCTCCCACAGGCGCAATACGGCGGCCACCAGCGCAATCAGCAAGAATGCCCACTCCAGCGGCCCAAAGCGGGGGCGATTGAAGCGCAAGGAGCGGAGTTCGCCGACCCGCGCCGCCATCGTCCGGGCCAGGTTGCGCCGGCTGGCCTCCGTTGACGGGTGTTCCTGGCCCAGGATAGTCTCCCGGTCGCCCACGTTCTGCCGGTGCAGTTCCTCGGCTTCCTCGTAGCGGCCGGCCTCGTGCAGCGCGTTGGCCAAACTGCCCCGGCTGCGCAGCGTGTCCGGATGGTTTTCGCCCAGCGCGGCCCGGCGCTCCGCCAACAGCTCCCGAAACATCTCGGTGGCCCGGTCGGTGTGCCCGGCGGCGTAGTGGCAGTTGGCCAGGCTGCTCCGGTAGTTCAGCGTAACCGGGTGCGTGTCGCCGCGCGTCGCCGCGCTGCCCTCGGCGGCGGACTCAAACCAGGCCAGGGCTTCGTCAAACTGCCGGGCGGCCCGGTAGGCGTGAGCCAGCCGGTGCTGGGCGGCCGGCAGGTTGCCATCGCCCGAGTCGCCCGCGGCCTCCAGCTCGGCAAGTCGCTGCTGAATTTTATCGTCGAACACGCTCATAAATTACGTCGCTGGCAACGTTATGGATTCCGGCATTATACGGTCTGCCGCTCTGATAGAATGGCGGCGGTCGGCGTCGCCCGGCGGGCCGGCATACCAGTATAGCGACAGGAGAAACCGAAATGGCAAAAGTAGGATTCATCGGTCTGGGCACCATGGGCGCCAGCATGGCGTACAACTGTCTGAACGGCGGCAACGACATGGTCGTCCACGACATTCGCCGCGAGGCGGCCACCCAGCACCTGGAGGCCGGCGCAACCTGGGCCGACACGCCCCGCGAAGTCGCCGAATCCACCGACGTGGTGTTCACGTCCCTGCCCGGCCCGGTGGAAGTGGAGGCCGTGTCCCTGGGCGAGGACGGCATCATGTCCGGCATGGCCGCCGGCAAGACCTATTTCGACCTGAGCACCAGCTCGCCGACCCTGATTCGCCAGATTCACGACCGGGTGTCCGCCCAGGGTATCAACGTGCTGGACGCTCCGGTCAGCGGCGGGCCGGCCGGCGCCGCCAGCGGTCGCCTCGCCATCTGGGTCGGCGGCGACAAGGCCGTGTTCGACCAGCATAAGGCCGTCCTGGATTCCATCGGCGACGCCGCCTACTACGTGGGCCCCATCGGCAGCGGCGCGGTGGCCAAGCTGGTGCACAACTGCGCCGGTTACATCGTGCAGACGGCGCTGGCCGAGGTGTTCACCATGGGCATCAAGGCCGGAGTGGACCCCCTGGCCCTGTGGCTGGCCGTCCGCAAGGGCGCCGGCGGACGCCGCGGTATGTTCGAGGGGTTGGCCCAGCACTTCCTCATCAACGACTACGACCCGCCCGACTTTGCGCTGCGCCTTGCCCGCAAGGACGTTGACCTGGCCGTGGCCGTGGGCCGGGAGTTCGACGTGCCGATGAAGCTGGCCAACACCACCCTGGCCGAGATGACCGAGGCCCTCAACCGCGGCTGGGCCGGCCGCGACTCCCGCGTGGCCATGCTACTGCAGCAGGAACGCGCCGGCGTAGAGTTCGAGGTTGACCGGGAGGACATCCAGCGCGCCCTGGAGGCCGAGCAGGGCGGGTAGGCAACCCGAATCCGCCATGCCTGATGCCGAGGGCTGCTCGCAATGAGCAGCCCTCCCCTTTTGCTAATCCGCCGCCGCCGGTTCTTCCCACCGCAGCACCGGGCGCCGCGCCGCCGTCGCTTCGTCCAGGCGGGACACCGGCGTGGTGTGGGGAGCGTGCTGGACGGTTTCCGGCTCGTTGGTAGCCTCGGCGTCGATGGCGCGCAGCGCGGCGATAAAGGCGTCCAGCGTCTCCTTGGTTTCCGATTCCGTCGGCTCAATCATCAACGCTTCGTGGACGATGAGGGGGAAGTACATCGTGGGCGCGTGGAAGCCGTAGTCCAGCAGCCGCTTGGCGACTTCCAGGCCGCTGACGCCTCGCTCCCGCTGGCGGTCGGCGGAGAACACCACCTCGTGCATACAGGTGCGGTCGTATGGCAGCGCGTAGATGTCCTTCAGCGTGTGCATGATGTAGTTGGCGTTGAGCACGGCGTTGCCGCTGATGGATTGCAGGCCGGCCGCGCCCAGGGTGCGGATGTAGGTGTAGGCCCGCACCAGCACGCCGAAGTTGCCGTGAAACCCGCTGATTTTGCCGATGCTCTGCTCCGGCTCCGCCAGCGTGTACTGCCCGGCGTCGCTGCGCTCAACCACCGGAGCCGCCAGGAAGGGAGCCAGAATCTCGCCGCAGCAAACCGGGCCGGCGCCCGGGCCACCGCCGCCGTGAGGCGTGCTGAAGGTCTTGTGCAGGTTCAGGTGGCACACGTCGAAGCCCAGCTCGCCCAGCTTGGCGCGTCCCAGCAATGCGTTCATGTTGGCGCCATCGCCATAGACCAGACCGCCGCATTCGTGAACCACCCGGCAGACTTCCACGATGTTGGTGTCGAACAGGCCCAGAGTGCTGGGCAGGGTGATCATCACGCCGGCCAGGTCGTCGCCGGCGATTTCCCGCAGCGCGGCCAGGTCGGTATTGCCATCGGCGTCCGAGGGAATGGTAACCACGTCGAAGCCGGCCATCGCCGCCGATGCCGGGTTGGTGCCGTGGGCGCTGTCGGGGATGCCCATCTTGGTGCGTCCCGTGTCCCCCTTGGCCAGGTGATAGGCCCGCATCATCAGCACGCCGCCCAGTTCGCCGTGAGCGCCGGCCAGGGTCGCCAGGCTGGTGGCAGCCATGCCCGTCACTTCAGTGAGGAATCCCTGCAACCGGTATAGTAGCTCCAGCGCGCCCTGGGATTGTTCGGCCGGCTGCTGCGGATGGATGCCGGCGAACCCAGGCAGGAAGGCCACCTCATCATTGACCTTGGGGTTGTACTTCATGGTGCAGGAGCCCAGGGGGTAGAAGTGGGTATCGATGCTGAAGTTGAGCTGGCTGAGGGCGGTGAAGTACTGGACGACCTCCGGCTCGGACACTTCGGGCAGTGGGAGAGAGTCCCGCAGCAGCGCGGCGTCGGGCAGCGGCGCGGCCGGCACGTCCAGCTCCGGCGTAATCACGCCGACCCGGCCGGGGACGCTGCGGTCCATCAGCATCATCGTGGTGTCGCGGTTGCCGCCTTTGTTCAGCATAAGTCAGGTTGTCTCCGGTGGGAGTGATAGTGATGGGTGTCGGGCAAGGATCACGCGATTTCCGCCAGCGCGGAGACCAGGGCGTCGATGTCGGCGCGAGTGTTCATCTCGGTTACGCACAGCAGCATCCCGTTGTCAAAGCGGTCGCTCACGTCCAGCCCGCCCAGGATGTTGCGCTCCATCAGCCGGCGATTGACCTCCGCCGGTGCGACCGGACACGACACCACGAACTCCTGGAAAAAGTCGAAGGACTGGGGCAGCGCGTAGCCGTCCAGCTTGCCGATGGCGTCCGCCGCGTAGTGGGCCTTGTGGTAGCACAGCTCCGCCACCTGGCGCAGCCCGTTGCGTCCCATGGCGGCGAGGTAGATCGACGATGCCAGGGCGTACAGGGCCTCATTCGTGCAGATGTTGGACGTGGCTCGCTCCCGGCGGATGTGCTGCTCGCGGGTTTGCAGCGTCAGCACGTAACCGGTGCGCCCTTCGGTGTCGGTGGTGCGCCCCACCAGGCGGCTGGGCATCTGGCGAATGTACTGCTGCTTGCAGCTGAACAGCCCCAGGTAGGGGCCGCCATAGGACGGCGGGATGCCGATGGGCTGCCCCTCGCCGGTAACGATGTCAGCGCCAAACTCGCCGGGCGGACGCAGCATCCCCATGGCCAGCGGGTCGGCGGATACCACCAGCAGCGCGCCGTCAGCGTGGGCAGCCGCGCCCAGCGCCGCCAGGTCTTCCAGCGAGCCGTAGAAGTTGGGGTACTGAACCACCACGCCGGCGGTGGCCTCGGTAACGGCGTCGGCGGCCCGGTCGGCCGGCAAAATGTCGATGGCGATGCCCTGGGCCTGGCAGTAGGTGGCGATGACCTGGCGGTAGGCCGGGGCCACGGTGTCGGCGACGATGACCTGCTGGCGTCGGGTAACGCGGCAGGCCATCAGCACGGCCTCGGCCACGCTGGTGGCGCCGTCGTACATGCCGGCGTTGGCCACCTCCATGCCGTAGAGGGCGGAAATCATGGTCTGGAACTCGAAGATGACCTGCAGGGTGCCCTGGGACACTTCCGGCTGGTAGGGCGTGTAGGCAGTGAGGAACTCGCCCCGGGTCATAATGGCCTTGACCACCGAGGGGATGAAGTGATGGTACGACCCGGCGCCCAGGAAGGACGGCCCGGCGGACAGGGGCCGGTTGCGGGCCGCCATTTCGCCCAACTCCCGCTGGATTTCCAGCTCCGACAGCGGCGCCGGCAGTTCCAATGGCGGATTGCGAAAGTCATCGGGAATGTCCGCGAACAGGTCATCAACGCTGCGCAGGCCGATGGCGGCCAGCAGCTCGTCCTGCTCGGCAGGCGTGTTAGGAATATAGTGAGACTGGAAGTTGGTAACCATTCGGGTTGCTCCGGAGAGTGGGTTAGGGAGCGTTGAGTATGTTTTGCATTTTGGCGACGAAGTGCAGGGTAGCGATGCGGTTTCGCTCGATGTCAGCTCTGCTCATTTCTCCGTCGTAAAAGTTGATGTGGAGTTTTTCTATGGCGCCGAATTCAGGAAGGAGCTCGGTATCAGCCGTTTGCCGAGCAAATTCTCGAACGGCACGGAAGAGTTACCTATGATTGCCGCTGGGCAAGTTGTGGCCTTTAGCAACCGCTTTTACCATCTGGGTAGCGGCGCCCCACAGAACTTCCGACAAAAGCTGCGGGTTGGCCGCGACAATCGAATGATTCACCGCACCAAGGAAAAATTGAGCTTGTCGGACATGGTCATGGGGTTCCAAAGTAATCACGCCAAGGCGATGAGTTCATCAATCATGCGTGGAATTTCTGGGCCCAAACATTCCACTTCATAGTCTTCCGGGCCGCCCCGTGCTGGGGCGTCGCGAAACCGTTGGGCAGTGGATAACCTGAGCATCATAGAGTAACTTTCTTGCTCGGTATCCGACAGCTGTTCAAGAACCCAAGGTATGGCACTGTCGTCGTTGCATGGCAGTCCCTTTGCCACGGCGATGGTTGTCACTGCGTTGGCAAACGCCTCCCACAGCTTCATAGAGCCCAGGGGCCAATCGCCGGCGGCGAAGGCAACGTCGGCCTGGTTGAGCAGGTCGTAGGCGGTTTTGGTCTGTTCGTGGGTCAGCATAGCGAACTCCGCTTGCGCTTTGGAGTCATTATAGCCCGTCGCGCGCGGGAAGGTCGTGTATCAGGCCAGCACCCGGTAGCGGTAGCTGGAGTTCAGCAGGTCCCCCTCGGCGAAACGGGCGAAGCGCAAGGGCGTCAGGTCAACGTCCCGGGCGCTGCCTTCCACCACCAGCTCGGCCACGGACTTGCCCACGGCCGGCGACAGCTTGAACCCATGCCCGCTAAAGCCGATGGCGCAGTAAAGACCCTCCATGCCCGGCACCGCGTCCAGCACCGGATGCCAGTCGGGTGTGGTGGTGAACAGGCCCGACCAGCCGCCCCGGTAGTAGGCGTCGGCCATGCCGGGAACACGGCGGCCCAGCTTGGCCCGGGCGACTGCCGCCTCGGGCAATTCCAGCCCCTGGGGATACGCGTCGGGGTCGGCCTGCTCGTCGTCGTCTCCGAACCCCATGGTGGTGAAGTTGGAGCCGTCGGGCCGGAAGGAGAAGGACTGGCTGATGTCGCCCACGGTGGGATGGTAAGGGACCGCTTCCACTGGTCGGGCGACGGTGGCGACCTGGTGGCGCACGGGCATCAGGGGAACGTCAACGCTCACGCCGGCCAGCACCTGCTTTGACCAGGGCCCGGCGGCGACGATGACGGTATCGGTAGCGATGCGCTCGCCGGCGACGGTGACGACGGCCTGAACCCGGTCGCCCTGCACCTCGATTCCGGCGGCGGGATCGCGGGTCAGGATGCGCGCGCCGGCCTCCCGGGCCCGGGCCGCGTAGGAGACGGTAACCTGGTAGGGGTCGGCGTAGCCCGATTCCGGCTCCCAGGCGGCTCGCTCGTCGTCGTAGAGCGTAACCATGGGGGCCACCCGGGACAGGTCATCCTGGGACACCACCGAGGTGGGCACGCCCAGCTCCTGCTGCATGGCCACGTTGCGTTCCAGGCCACCCTCATCGGCTTCGTTGACCACCACCAGGTAGCCGGTGCGTACAAAACCGGAATGTCCGCCGACGCGAGCGTCGAAGTCGGCGAAGACCTGCAGGCTCTGCCAGGCCAGCTGGGTGGTGATGCGGTTGGAATAGTGCATCCGGCAGATGGCCTGGGAGCGGCCGGTGCTGCCGGAGCCCAGCACGTCCCGTTCCAGGAGGACGGTGTTGGCCACGCCCAGTTGGGCCAAGTGATACTGGATGGCGCAGCCGATTACGCCGCCGCCGATGATGACAGCGTCCGCCGTTTGCGGAGCAGATGATGCGGGATTACTCGCCATCGCCCTTCCAGGACAGGATGCGCTTCACGTTGACCACGATGGCCACCAACTGCTGGTCGCCCTGGGTCAACTCGTTGGCGTCCTCTTCGCCGCGTTCGGCGCCCTCGTAGCGGGAGAAGATGCTGCGCACCGCCTCCTTGATGTTGTCGTCGGTTACAACTGCATCGCCTTCCAGGATTACGTACTGGTAGGGCCATTCGTCGGTTGCTATGGAGATGGCGACCTTGGAATTGCGGCGGATGTTGCGAGTTTTGACGGCGGTATCGCCGGAAACGACCGTTACCGTGCCCGTGTCGGGTTCGCCGCCGGCTTCCCACTGATACCAGACCGGCGAGATGTGAGGGGCGCCATTGGGCCGAATGGAGGCGAAATGGGCAACGTGAGGGCCGGCCAGATAATCGTCAACTTCCTGTGGGGTTAGCCGCGGCATCGTTTCCTCGGGCCCCGGGCATCGGCGGATGGGCCAACTCAAACCCGGCAGCATTGTATGGTACTGAATATCATACCATACGGGTATCGGGGCCTAACGGATGCAGGCCCCTCCGGATGATGTTAACTGACGTCCACCATCTGCCGGCCCGGCGTCAACGACGCCTCCCGCAACGGCATGGCAGTGGCCTGGATGGCCATAGCGCCACGGGATCCCTGGCCCTGCGGCCACATCTCAACAGGTGGAACCGCCAATATGTGAGATTAACGTGAGAATTGGGGTCATTTTCTATTAAATCATTATGAGTATCCGGGTGTCCTGCTATAATGCTCTCGGAAGCGTGGATCGGGGCCGCCAAATGCCCTGAAGGAGGTGCGCAAAAGATGAACCGGGACGACGCGCGGGACTCGGAACTGGAGTCACTGAGGAAGGTGAAAGCGGACCTGGAGACGCTCATCGACACATCCCCGGTGGGGGTGGGGGTGTTCGACGGGCGGACCGGGGCCCTGGTGTCCTTCAACCGTGAGATGCGGCGGATAGTGGACGGCCTGCGCAGCGCGGACCAGCCGGCCGAAGCGATTTTGGAGGCCCTCACCGTGCGCCGCGCGGACGGGTCGGATCTGTCGCTGGAGGAGCTGCCACTGGCGGAGGCCCTTAGGGTTGGTGAGACGGTGCGGGCCGAGGAGATAACGCTGCGGGTGCCCGACGGCCGCAGCGTGCGGGCCCTGCTCAACGCGACGCCCATCTACTCGGATGAAGGCGAGCTGGAATCATTCGTCGCGATATTGCAGGACCTGACGCCCCTGGAAGAGCTGGAACGGCTGCGCGTCGAGTTCTTGGGGATGGTGAGCCACGAGCTGCGAATACCTCTGACCTCGGTGCGGGGCTCCATCGCCACGCTACTGGACCCGCCGGCCCCCCTGAACCCGGCGGAGACCCGCCAGTACCACCGGGTCATCGAGGCACAAACCCAACGGATGCACGTGCTGATGAGCGACCTGCTGGACGTGGCCCGCATCGAGAGCGGAACCCTGGCCGTGTCGCCCCAGCCGTCCGACGTGGCGGCGCTGGCCGACGAGGCCAGGGACGCCTTCCACAGCGGCGGCGGACGCCACGAGGTTGAAATCGACCTGGCCGAGGATTTGCCCTGGGTGATGGCGGACCGGATGCGGATGGAGCAGGTGCTGGGGAACCTGCTGTCCAACGCGGCGAGAAACTCGCCGGAATCGTCGCCCATCCGGGTCAGCGCGTCTCTGGAGGGCGGCCTTGTCGCCGTGGCCGTGTCGGACCAGGGCCAGGGCATTTCGGAGGAGAGCCTGCCGCACCTGTTTCGCACCTTTTCCCGGGTCAGCGGCGACGATCGCAGCGGGGGCACCGGTCTGGGGCTGGCGATTTGCCGGGGGATTGTCCAGGCCCACGGCGGCCGCATCTGGGCGGAGAGCGACGGGCCGGGCCTGGGTGCCCGGTTCACCTTCACGATACCGGCCGTCGATCCCGCCGGATACCTGGCCCCGGCGGCGGCCCGGGAGACCCGCGCCTCCCGTCGCCAGCGGCCGGTTCGCGTGCTGGCAGTGGACGACGAGCCCCAGGCGCTGCGGCTGATTCGGGACGCGCTGGTAAAGTCAGGCTACACGCCCATCATGACCACCGACCCATCGGATGCGGTGCGCCTGGCCCGGGAGGAACATCCCGACCTGGTGATGCTGGACCTGGCGCTGCCGGGCACCGACGGCATCGAGCTGATGCAGGAAATCGTGTCGTGGGTGGACGTGCCGGTCATATTTCTGTCGGTGCACGGTCAGGAGGAGTTGGTGGCGCGCACCTTGGACATGGGGGCGTTGGACTACCTGACCAAGCCCTTTTCGCCGGTGGAGCTGGGGGCGCGAATCCGGGCCGCGCTGCGCTCACGGGAGGCGCCGCGGCCGTCCCAACCTTACGTGCTGGGCGACCTGGTCATCGACTACGACCAGCGCGAGGTGCGGGTGTCCGGGCGTCCGGTGCAGCTGACGGACATCGAGTACCGGGCGTTGGCGGAGCTGGCCAACAACGCCGGCAAGGTCGTGACCTACGAGGACCTGCTGCGCCGGGTCTGGCGGCTTGACCCCGGCGGAGACTTGCGACCCATCCGCACCTGCATCAGCAGCCTGCGCCGGAAGCTGGGCGAGAGCGTGGCCAGGCCCAAATACATCATCACCGAGATCCGGGTGGGCTACCGAATGCCCGAAGGAGAGACGGCGTGAGCCCAGCGCAGTGAGCGCCAACGGCGGCCCTGCCATCGGCCAGGACGGCAATCTGATATACTGTCCCGGCTGGACCCTTTCCTGGCCTGACCCGCCCTTATTGCACATACGGACATATGATAATCATGCCCAGCGATACCTCTGCCGCCGAGAATCTCCGCACCGCGCTTTACGATACCCACCTTGCCCTGGGCGCCCGCATGGTGCCTTTCGGCGGCTGGGATATGCCGGTGCAGTACCAGGGGGTCATCGGAGAGGTGGAAGCGGTTCGCCAGTCCGCCGGAATCTTTGACGTTTCCCACATGGGCCGGCTGCACATCGGCGGCCCCAACGCCCCTGGGCTACTGGACATCCTGCTCACGGGTTCGGCGTCCGAGTTGCGGGTCGGCCGCGCCCGCTACTGCTTCATCTGCAACGAGCAGGGCGGCGTGATCGACGACACCATCTTCTACCGCCTGTCCGAGGACGAGTTCCTGCTGATTCCCAACGCCGGCAACCGTCCCGCGGTGGCGCTGTGGTTCGACCGTCAGCTGGCCCATCACTACGACGGACGCGGCGTGCAGATTACCGACCGCACCATGGCAACCGGGCTGATCGCGGTGCAGGGGCCGTCCGCCGCCGGCATCGTGGACGAGCTCTGCGAAGAGTTCACCCCCGGCGCGCGCCTGCCTCGCAACCCCGGGCGCAGCCCGCAGCCGTCGCTGCTCCGCCCCTACACCTGGGGGCGCAGCCACATTGACGGCCGGCGGGTTTTCATCGGGCGAACCGGATACACCGGAGAGGACGGTTTTGAACTGGCCGTGGGCGCATCCGACACCGCAGCCATCTGGCAACGGCTGGCCGACGCCGGCGCCACTCCCTGCGGCCTGGGAGCGCGGGACGTGCTGCGCCTGGAGGCCGGACTGCCCCTGCACGGCCACGAACTGGCCGACGACATCACTCCCATCGAGGCCGGCCTGGGCCGCTTCGTCCGCCGGGACGGCGGTTTCAACGGCGCCGACGTGCTCGACCACCAGCGGGTGTACGGGACCGCCCGGCGCCTCGTGGGACTGACCATGCCGGGACGCAGCGCGCCGCGCGCCGGTTACGACGTGCTGGCCGATGGCGTCGCGGTTGGCTCGGTGAGCAGCGGCAGCTACTCCCCCACCCTGCAACGGTGCATCGCCATGGCCTTCGTTGACGCCGAGCATTCGGCTCCAGGCCTGACCCTGCAGGTAGACATCCGAGGCCGGGCGGCGGACGTTGAGACGGTGGAACCGCCCTTTTACCGACGAGCGAGTTGAAACACACGGAGGTACGGACAAGGTGAATCCCGAGGACCGCAAATATACGCGGGAGCACGAATGGCTGCTCCTGGACGCATCCGACGACGGTACCGCGTTGGTGGGCATCACCCACTACGCTCAGGACCAGCTGGGGGACGTGGTGTACGTGGAGCTGCCGTCGGTGGGCGACGGCGTGGGCTATCTGGACAAGATGGGAGAAATCGAGTCCGTCAAGGCCGTATCCGACCTGTTCTCTCCCATCACCGGAGAGGTCGCCGAAGTCAACGGCCGGCTGGCCCAGGAACCGGAACTGGTCAACAACGACCCCTTCGGCGACGGGTGGATGCTGCGGGTCACCATGAGCGACCCCTCAGAGATGGACAGCCTGCTGGACGCCGCGGCCTACGACGAGTACCTCGGGCAGCTGTAACCGGCAAGCACCTCGTTCGCGCCTACCACTTCTGGATGACCGGGAGGACTTCCTTCCCGAACAGCCCGATGTTTTTCATGGTTGCCTCGTGGCCCATGCGGGATTCCTGCCCATAGAAGACCAGGTGCTCCATCCCCAGCCGGCTGTGGAGGTATTCCAGCTTTTCCAGCACGGTGTCGGGCGTGCCGCAGACGATGTGGTAGTTCTCCTTTAGTTCCTCAAAGGTCTGCTGGTTCAGCGGCTTGAGGCCGGAGCGTCGCGCGGCGATGGCGGCGCCGGCCGAGGATCGATACCCCACGGGCGCCATGTACTCCCGCGGGCCGCGCACGGTGGGCCCCATGCGCCAGATGAAGTGCCTGGCCTGCTCGTCGGCCTCCTCCTGGGTGTCCCCGACGTAGCAGCAGAGCAGGTAGCCGAAGTTGTCGGGCACGACTTCCCGACCGGCCTCCTCGGCGGCCACCCGGTACATCCCGAACAGCTCCTCGGTAACGTCCAGGTCGGTGAGGAAGGCAACGTAGGTGTAGCCGTGCTCGCCCGACCACTCGGCGGTCTCCGGCGATGAGGTCCCCGGCACCCAGATAGGCGGATGCGGCTGCTGGATGGGCACCATCCAGGGATTCACCACGCGGAAGTTGTAGTGCTTGCCCTCCCAGCGGAAGGGTCCAGGAGTGGTCCACGTCTTCATGATCAGGTCGTGGCACTCCTCGAAGCGCTCCCGGTTGGCCACCGGGTTGTTGTTGGTGGACACGGTTTCCACGCCGGTGCCCCGCACGAAGCCGGAGATCAGCCGGCCGCCGGATATGACGTCAATCATGGCCAGCTCTTCTGCCAGCCGGATGGGGTTGTCGTGGATGGGCAGGATGTTCCCCAGCAGCAGGATCTTCGCCTGGTGGGTGATGCGCGCCAGCACCGCGGCCGACAGGTTGGTGGCGGCATTCATGCACGACGGCGTGTTGTGATGCTCGTTGAGCATGATGCCGTCGAAGCCCAGCTCGTCGGCATAGACGCACTCGTCGAAGTAGCGCTTGAAGAGGCCGTTGGCCGTGTTGGGGTTGAACCAGGTGTTGGGGAAAGTCAGCCGGAGCGAGGGGTATTTGTCCCCCTCTTCATCGGGATATTCGTGGTAAGGGAACTCGGAGAAGTAGTAGCTCTTCACGGCGTGATGGCCTCCGGCGTTTTGGATGGTGCTGCAGCGCGGCGGCTATGATAGCACAGCGCTTTGCCACAGACGGGCCACGCTCACCCACCCTCCCTCTACTGTCCCGCCGTCGCCGGATTGATGGGGCACCCTGCGCACATCGCCCCCCGACTGCCGGGGATGCACTCGTGGCCGTCGTATGACCCGTTGGCCTGGTACGTCGCCGGCGTTTCCACGATGCCGGACAGTTTTTCCGACTTTGACGGCGGCAGAGCGATGCCGGCGGCCTCGGCCTCGCGGCGGTCTTTAGCCTCGTCGAACAGGGCCAGGCGCAGCTGCTTGCCTGACGGCGGACGCTGGCCGGGGAACACCACGTATGGCCAGGCTCGCTTGCGTACCACTCCCATGCTCTGCAAGTCCCGCCAGTTGTCGATGCTGTGCCGCCGGCGATTCTCCAGGATGCGCCCCGCCGACACCGGCCCGATGCCGGGGATGCGCAGCAGCTGGTCCCTGGTGGCCGCGTTCAAATCAATGGGAAAGGCGTCCAGATTCTCCATGGCAATGACCGTCTTGGGGTCCTGCTCTAGGGACAGAAAGCCGCCGTGGTCAAAGGCCAGGTCAATCTCGTCAGTGGCGAAGTTATAGACCCGACGCAGCCAGTCCATCTGGTACAGGCGATGCTCCCGGCCGGCGTGCACCGGCGGCTTCTCCTCCATGGGCGTGTGGCGCGCGGGACGGAAGGGCGGGTAATAGACCCGCTTCAGGTTCCAGTCGGTGTACATCTGGTCAACGCGCCGGTAGATCTGGCGGTCGGACTCGTCAGCCGCGCCGACCACGAACTGGGTAGCCTGACCCACGGCGCCTCCGCTGGTCTGGCGGGTCAGGTCGTTAATCCAGGCCATGGGGTCCAGGATGTCTTTCTGCAAGTCCTTGTGGGGGCTGATGCGGCGCATCATGTCCGGGTCGGGCGTCTCGATGTTCACCGACAGGCGGCTGCCCAGGCGGTGCGCCCGTTCCACCAGTTCGCGGGATGCGCCGGGCATGACCTTGAGATGGATATAGCCCTTGAAGCCGTGCTTCTTGCGGATGATTTCCACGGTTTCCACCATCCGCTGGGTGGTCTTCGTGCCGTCGCCGGCGATGCCCGAGCTGAGGAACAGCCCGTCCACGGCCAGCCGCCGGTGCAGCTCGGCGAAGGTGTCGGCCAGCTCCTCCCGTTTGAAGGCGTAGCGCTTGCGCGGCACGTAGATGCTGTTGGGGCAGTAGGCGCAGTCCATCTTGCAGAAGTCGGTGAACATTACGCGCATCAGGCTGATTTTCTTGCCATTGGGCAGGCTGGCCTGGTAGATGCCCGGCGCCGGGTTCTTGCGCGGGTCGGAGTAGGCGACCCGGTTGGCGCCGCTGCCTATGGAGCCGGCGGCGAACTTGCCGCTGAGGGAGTGCCCGCCGCGGTCGGCCTTGCCGGCGGTGAGGATGTCGTCGGATGCCGCCATCCCGCCGAGGATTTGCAGCTTGTCGTAACGGTCGGGCGCGCTTTTGATGAGCATAGGTCAGTCGCTCCTGGCCGGCGGTTTGGATCTATAAGCCGGCCCCACGGAACGAATGTTCCTATACCACAGCGAAGCCCGTCAACGGCCTGCTGTCAGCAAAAAAAGATTCGGGAAAGACTGCTCAGGGCAGCCGGACGAACCAGTCAGCCACGGCCTGGACGATGACGCCCTGGACGCGCATCACCGCGTTCACAGCGTAAGGTCGGCGGGGATGAAGCGCCGGTTCTTGACGTCAGCCGCCCACCCGAAGGTTTCCAGAGTGGTCGCGCCAATCAGGATATTTCGCGTATCCGTTCCAAACAGGACCGGAACGGCGAAAATTTCGCCCTCCAACTCGATCTGGGCCGAACCCACTGGCATCGCTATTGCAGAACCATCGGCCAATTGATATTGACGATTACCATACACCGGGATATCCAGATCCTCCAGCATGGCTGCCGGAATGACGGTGTGCAGTGCCCCGGTATCCACCAGTCCAACCAGAGAACGGGAGCGCTCCATATCAGGACTGTAAACGGTCAACGGCGCGTTGAAAATCCCCACTTCGCCTCCGATGGTGGTTCCCGGCAATATCGACGGATACACCAGAGGTTCCTGCTGCGCAACGGCTTTCGGCTGAGTAGCCATGCTGCTCCTCACCACATCCTGCCCCGTTATCTGTGACTACAACGCGCCGTCGATTACGATGTCCAGCAGCGTCGGCTTCCCAGACGCCACGGCCCGGTCCACCGCCGGCTTGATTTCCGAAGGGTCGGTGATGCGTTCGCCGTGGACGCCCATGCTGTTGGCGATGGCAGCCATGTCAAAGGGAGTGCCAAAGTCTGAGTAGAGCAGCCGGCCGCCGGAGGTTTCGGGCAGCCCCAGCACGTCCTGCTGGTACACGTTGAAGTTGGTCTTGAGCACCCGGTACATCCCGTTGTTGCAGATGACGAACACGCATGGAATGTTGTCGTTGGCCGCCGTCCACAGTCCCTGCACCGTCATCATGGCGCTGCCGTCACCGATGATGCCGAACACGGGCCGGTCGGGGTAGGCGCACTGGGCGCCCATGGTCGCGCCGATGCCGCCCCCGATGGACTGGCCGCGGAAGGCCCGCAGGTCCCCCGGACGCTGGCCCTGGAAGTAATGCCGCATCACGCCCCGGTTGCTGATTGAATCGTCAACGACGACGGCGTTATCGGGGATAGCAGCCGACAGTTCGGCCATCATCCGCGCCGGCGTCATCGGCTTGTGGTTCCACTTCTCCGATGCGGACGCCTCAAAGGCGTCCCGGCCGCTTTGCTTCTCGGCTGCCACCGCCTGCCGGCGCGCCTCAATCTCGGCGAAATCGCCGGGGGACAACCGCTCCCGCAGTGCCGTCGCCAGGTCGGACAGCGCCGTGCGGCAGTGCGAAACGATGCCCACGTCGGTAGGCTCGGAGCGACCAATCTGCCCCGGGCTGGGGTCGATGTGCACCAGCCGGGCGTCTGGCGGAAGTATCACGTCGCCCCAGTAGAAAAGCTCCTCAAAGGGGTCGGCGCCTACCGCCAGCACCAGGTCAACCTGCTGCAATACAGCCCGCTGCTCCCCGACTCGCAGGGAGAGATTGCCCATAAACTGCTCGTGGGTGGTGGGAAAGGCTACCTCGGCGCCACGGGCCTGGTACACCGGCAATCCCAGCAGCTCGGCTGTATCCACCGCCTCGTCCAGCGCGCCGTCTTCGGCCAGGCGGTCACCCACCAGCATCATCGGCCGGCTGGCGTTGAGCAGCAGCGACGCCGCCTCGGCGATGCCCTCCGGGCTGGGATGCGACGTGTCGTACACCGGCCGGGAGGGAACGATGTTCATCTCGGCCATGCCCTCCAGGGCGTTGGAGCTGAACCCCACGTACACCGGCCCCTTGGGGTGGCTGTTGGCCTCGTTGAAGGCCCGGCGCATGACGCTGGGTATCTGATCGGCCAGGGTCAGTTCCACCGACCACTTGGTTACCGGCCGCACCAGGTTGGCCAGGTCCGTCATGGTTTCGTTGACCTTGCGCGCGTCGTAGTTCGCCGACGTCACCACCATGGGCGTTCCGGTGTTCAGGGCGTCCAGCATCAGGGCGATGCCGTTGGCCAGGCCGCTGTCCACGTGCAGGCTCACGAAGGATGCCCTGCCGGTGGCCCGGGCGTAGGCTTCGCCCATGCCCACGGCGACGCTTTCCTGCAGCGTCAGGATGTAGCGAAACTCTGGGTAGTCGCCCAGTATGTCAATGATGGGGCCTTCACTGGTGCCGGGGTTGCCGAAAATGTACTGGACTCCCTCGGCTTTGAGCATCTCCAAAAGAGCCTGCTTGCCGGTCATCAGTTGCGACATTGCAATTCCCCTACACAAACTGCGGCTGCTCGAAGCTGCCGCCCACCACCGGGTTGGCGTCCAGGCCCAGCCATTGCTCCACTAGCGTTCCGTACACGCCGCGGAAGTCGGTGTTGAAGGCCAGGTCTCCCTCCACCAGGTCCCCCTCGGCCAGCGACGGATACGCGCCGTACATGCCGCCACGCACCGGGTCGCCGATGGCGAAGGACACGCCGCCGCTGCCGTGGTCGGTGCCGCTGCCGTTGTCCTTGACCCGCCGGCCGAACTCGGTGAAGGCGAACATCACCACGTTGTCCGCAGCGTCATGCTCGCGCAAGTCGGCGTAGAAGTCGCTGACGGCGCGGCTGAAGTCGCCCAGAAGCTTGGGATGCGTGTCGGCCTCGCTGGCGTGGGTGTCGTAGCCGCCCTGCTGGGTGTAGAAGACCCGGGTGCCCAGGTTGGCCGTCAGCACCTTGGCGATGCCCTGCAGGTTGCGGGCGATGCCCGTGTCGGCATATTCCACGCTGGACGTGTACAAATCGGGCGCGGCCTTCAGGATGTCGGCGCCCTTGAGCGCGTCCAGGCCGGTTTGCCCCAGGTAGTCCATCGTCGCGCCCAGGCCCACGGTGGGAGAGTACATGCGGGCAAAGATGTCCAAGGCCTGCCCACGCTCCGGCTCGCCCTGGATTCCAGTGAGCACTCCGTAGGTTTCCAGCACGGCGACGGAGGCCACAGGCACGCCGGACAGCGCCATGGCCCGGGGCAAACCGCGCCCGAAGTTGACGCCCGTGAGCACGTTCTCGGCGTGGGGGTCAATGTCCCTGATGACCCGGCCCAGCCAGCCCTCGGTGCCCACCTTTTCCGGCTCGCAGGTATGCCAGATGTCCATGCTGCGGAAGTGGGAACGGTTGGGCGTGGGGTAGCCGACTCCGTTGACGACGGCGACCTTGCCGGCATCGTACAACGCCTTGATTTCCGGCAGCGCCGGGTTGAAGGCGTAGGTGTCGTCAATGGGCAACGCCCGCTCAGCGGAGATCCCGACGGTGGGCCGGCTGTCGTGATAGCGGCCATCGTTGTACGGGATGACGGTGTTCAGATAGTCGTTCCCCCCCGTAAGCTGGATGACGACGAGGATGGGGTCTTTATTGGTGCTGGTCATGGCGATTGCACTCCGTCTATTTGAAATGAGGAATCACGTCCTCGCTGAGGCACTTGAGCGTGTCCATCACCACCTCGCGCGGTACCGATGATGTCCAGTTGCATTCGAACATTATCTCGTCGGTGGTGAAGGCTTCCCGGAACATGTGGATTTTGTCGACCACTTCCTCCGGCGTGCCGAAGAGGTTGACCTCTTGGGTGGCCTCCGGGCCGGCGCTGCCGGCGTCGGTGCTGCCGATGGCAACCCGGCCGGCGTAGTAGATGCGGGCCAGGTCCATCAGGTTTTCCACCCGGCGGTCCGCCTTCTCCTGCGTATCCGCGACGAGGGTGGGCACCCGCACCACGGTGGTGGGGTCGCCTTCGTGCCCGGCGTCAATGTAAGCCCTGCGGTAGTCCTGCACGTCCTGACGCAGCACGGCCGAGCCGCGCAGGTTGTGGGGCGAACTGCCGGCGCCGATGGCGATGCGATAACCCTTCTCGCCCATGGGCACAAAGCTCTCCTGGCTGTCCACCGGCAGCAGCATCGGCATGGGCTTCTGCACCGGCTTGGGGATGCTCATGTAGCTCTCGTAGAAGGCAGGATAGTTGAAGTACTTGCCCTCGAAACCGGAGAAGTGGTCTTCGTCCCAGAGCTGCTTGAGGAGCTCCAGGTACTCGTAGAAGTACTCCCGACGCTGATCGGAGCCCCGGGTGCGTGCCCCCGGCCCATAGATGAATCGGCCCTCGCTGACCTGGTCAACGATGGCGACCTGCTCCGCCACCTGGAAGGGATCCTCCAGCTGCAGGTTGTCAAAGGCGTACCGTTCGTGGGGCAATGCTCGCTCCGATACGGTCTCGCCGGGCAGCCGCAGGGTCGGCCGGTGGATGGAGGTGCCAATCCTGATGTTTTCGGTGTGGTTGGCGATGACGGCGGACAGCATCAGGGACTGGGGGTCCATGCTGCCCTGGGTGGAGAAGTGGCCGCCGCCGAACCAGACGTAGTCCCAGCCGGCCGCCTCAATGTGATCAATCTCCTGGAAGTTCTGCTTGTAAGCCTCGGCTTCAAGAAGCTTGCCGCCCTGATAGTCGGGGTCCCAGGGGACCTTGCCGCCCTCGTACACGGCGTTCCAAGTGGTGAACAGTCCAAAGTCCATCTTGGCCATTTTCAACCCTCCCCGGTGCGGTGGTTTGCTGCGTTTCTTGCCGCCAATGTAGCACCGTCAGGGAAGGGGCGTCAACGGAAGCGTCTTCAGCGCTGCCGCCCTCCGAAGATAATCTGTATCAGCGCCCGCATCGTCTGGCCGTCAATTTCGCCGGTGTACATCCGCCAGCCCAGCCAGAGGACGAACCCGACCAGACACCCCAGCAGCGTGAACAGGATAACCAGGCCGGCCGCGCCGGCCCCCTGCCAGATGAGGACAATACCGAAAATCAACCCGGCCAGCAGGCCGACGATTATGGGCTTGGGCATCCCGTCACCTCGTGAGTACCGGCTGGTCTCGGTCGCCTTCGTACCGGACCCGAATGGGAACGTCGGTTACCGGCAGTCCAGTGAGCCGCTCGACCACCACCTGGATGTTCTGCTGCACGTCGGAACTGACTTCGGGCACGTCCGCGCCCATGCGCAGGCCCGCCACGCAGCGAATCGTCAGCCCGCCCGGAGCGGCCCGCACTGTGCAGCGGATGTTGCGAACGTCCCGATTTCCCCGGGCCGTGCGCTGGGCCAACTGGGCGATGCTGTCCATGGACATCCGGACCACGCCCTCGGGTCCGGCGCTGACCAGCACCATGCCGGCCGCGCCGCCGCGGGTCAGCATCCTGCCTTCCAGGGCCAGGATAATCAATCCGATGGCGATGAACCCGATGGCGATCCCCACGTCTTGCCAAAAGGCGCCCCCACTGTGCTCGGCCACGCCGGCGAACTGCTGGCGCAGGGCGGCGCCGGGCAGGGTTTCCACCGGGATGGTCTCCGTAGCCAGGAGCAGAATCAGCACCCCGACGGCTACGCTCGCCAGGGCGCCAATGGCTACCAGGACTCCGTTGAACAGGTTCATCGGTCCCGATGCTACTGCACGTTGCGGGACGGAGTGGTGGCCGGGAACTCGATGCCGATAACGCCCACGTTGATCTCCTTGGCCACCAGGCCAATCTGGTCGAAGAGCTCCTGGGCCACGGTCTCCCGGATCTCCTGCACCACGGCGGGAATCCGATGACCGTACACCATCACCACGTCAAGGTCGACGATGGCTTCCTTCTGCCCGGCCTCAACGCCGACGCCGGTGGCCCGGGCCGCGGCGGGAGACCGAACCGTGTCGGCAACCGTGCGCAGTATGCCGCCGGTGTTGCCCAGCCGGTCCACTCCGGACACGCTGTTGACCACGTGTCCCACGATGGCCGCTACCACGTTGGGCTCAATCTTCGTCGCGCCGGGCACGCCGCTGGGGTTCTCGGTACTGAACGGGAATGCGTCGGGATGAAAAACCTCAACAGCTACGATCTCACTGGTTCCCATCTATGACCTCCTGTCTCTTCTGTAATCAATTTGTAATAGCGAGAAAATAACGCTATCAGACCTGTTGGAATTATGATACCACGAATGCCGGGCCTCACCCTTCGGCGCCGCCGCAATAGCGACACCCGCGCCCTTGCCATCCCTGCCCCGGCGTGGCAACCTTGTTGGTCGGGTGATTTGACTCTATGGCTATTGACGACCCTCGAACACGGCCCCGGGCCCGCATCATCGTTGGCCTGGGCAACCCCGGCCCTCGGTATCGGGATACCCGGCACAACGTGGGCTTCGGCTGCGTTGACCTGCTGGCGGAACGCTGGGGCATATCCGTCAACGACCGGCGACGCACCACCGTGCTGGGCCAGGGCTTTCGCGACGGCCTCCCCGTGGCGCTGGCCAAACCCCGCACCTTTATGAATCTGTCCGGCGAGTCCGTGGCGTATCTCTTGGCAAGATTCGGCGGACGACCCGAAGACCTGGTTATCGTGTACGACGAGATGGCCCTGCCCCTGGGTCGCATCCGGCTGCGCGCCCGCGGTTCCGACGCCGGTCACAACGGCATCAAGGACATCATCCGCACCGTGCGCACCATCGACTTTCCACGACTCCGCATCGGCATCGGCGGGCCGGGCCTCTCCGGCAGCGTTGACCACGTCCTGGGACGCTTTTCCGACGCCGAGCAGCCGGCGATGCGCGACGCCATCCACCGCTCCGCCGATGCCGTGGAATGCCTGCTGGCAGAAGGCATCAACGTCGCCATGAACCGCTACAACACCGACCCGCGCCCCGAACCCGAGGCAGCGGACGTGCCCACCGAAAGCGCCGACGCAACCCAAAGCTCCCAGGACGCGGAGTAGAGCAGCGATGAGCGAGACGGTGAGGGATCCATTGCGCCGCAGTGGATGGCCGGCCGCCGGCCTGGTCCTGGCCGCCCTCCTGTGGATGGCCGCCGCCTGCGGGTCAGATACACCCCTTCCTGCCCAGCCCGACGCCCCAACCGTCGCGACGCCGGTCAGCAGCAGTACGCCAACCTCCGCGCCAACTCCCTCGCCGGCTGGAATTGTAGCCCTCGGCGCCACGGCCGTGGTTGTCGAGGGCATGGCGCGGCCTGCCATCGGCACAGCGCCGCAGCGGCTCCCGGTTCCCATGACCGCCGCCGACTTCCCCACGCCCCCAGAACGGGATTTGCTCGCGCTGGCCCGTCAGCTGCGCCGCACCGACGCCCCGCCGCCGGCAATCCCGGATGCCACCCACTGGCAGGTCGGCGACACCCGCGACTTCTGGACCCTGAACTACCCCCGCCTAAAAATGGAACGCAACCGCTTCAACCTCGCGGCCGTCTCGCAAAACGCCTACTGGTGGATTCAGGAAGGCCTGCGGGTCGAAAATGATGACCTGCAACGCACCGTGCAGCAGGCAGAGCAACGGGTCTTCCCCCAGGTCACGGCGGTCTTCGGCACGCCGCGGAAACCGGGACCAGCCCCAAATCGCCGCCACGTCGTCAGCGGACGGATCCCGGGCGTGGGGGGCTACGTGTCCGGCGGCGACCTCTATCCGGCGACAGTAAGCCCGTACAGCAACGAAGCCGATGCCATTTACATCAATGCCAGGGCGGCCCGTTATGGAGATCGCGGTTTCCTGCACATCCTCGCCCATGAGCTGCAGCATTCCATTCACCAGCACGCCGATGAGTCGGAAGCCACCTGGCTGAACGAAGGACTGGCCGAGCTGGCGGTGAAAGAAGCCGGCTATCCGGTGCGCAGCATCGATTATTACCTGCGCCGGCCCGACGCCTCCCTGGTTAACTGGCCCGACGAGCTGGACAGCGACGTGGGCCTCAACTACGGAGCGGCGGCCCTGTTCGCCCACTACCTGCGGGAGCATTACGCCCCGGCCGGCGGCTTGCAGGACTTGCTGGCCCTTGAAGCCGACGGCATCCCCGCCGTGGACGCCTTCCTCAACGGGCGCGGCGCAATGGCCGTCGATGGGTCGCCGGCCAACTTTCACACCGTGTTCGCCGACTGGGTGGCGGCCAACCTGCTGGATTGGGACTCCACCCCCTTCGGCTACGACACGCTGGACGTCATGGCCGATATAACCCGGCAACTGTCGCCGGACGATAACCGCTCGAGGGCGCAACTGGCCCAGTACGCCATCGACTACGTGGAACTGACCGACGCCGACGGCCCGCTAACCGTTCACTTTGCGGGCGAGGCCGCCACCCCTCTGCTGCCGGTTGACGTGCCCGGTCAATGCTGGTGGAGCAACCGGGGCGACTCCATATCCGCCACACTGACCCTGCCGCTGACGCTGCCCGCCACCCCCGACGGCTCGGATCCGATGCTCACCTACCGCTACTGGCACCACATCGAGGAGAACTGGGATTACCTTTACCTCACCGCCTCGACCGACGGCGGCGCAACCTGGGACGTGCTGCCGGCCGCTGGAACCACGGACGCCAATCCGGTGGGCAATAGCTACGGCGACGGCTACACCGGAACCTCCGACGGCTGGCAGGACGGCGCGGCCTCGCTGGCAGACTACGCCGGCCAGGATATCCTGCTGCGCTTCCACTACGTTACCGACGACGCCATCCACGGCCCCGGATTCTGCCTGCAGGATACCCGGCTGTCGTGGCACGACGCTGCCCTGGACCTGGATGAATGGCAGCCCGACGGGTTCGTGCTGGTCAACAACCGCGTCCAGCAGGACTGGGTTGTGTGGGTGATTATCGACGCACCCCCCGACGCCGGCGGCTCGGCAACCCGGCTGGAGCCGGCCTGGGACGATCAATGCCGATGCCACGCCGCCTCCGCGCCGGCGCCCGATGCCTCCGCCGGCCGGCTGGTGGTGGCCGTGTCCCCCACCGCGCCGTCCACCATGGAGCCGGCGGGGTACCGGGTGTGGACTACGGAAGAGGAGTAGCTTCTCTTCTACCCTTCCCGCGCCCATCTCGTCATTCCCGCGCCCATCCCGTCATTCCCGCGCCCATCCCGTCATTCCCGCGAAGGCGGGAATCCAGGAAATTGCTCCAACAAGCTTTCGGCAAACTCCAGCAGCCCGCCGTCCCGTTGGCAACTGAAGCACCGCCAGCGCACCGACGGCAGGAACACCTGCAACGATTCGGCCGCGCAGAAAGGACACCGCCCGGCCAGCTTCCCCCGCTGCAGCGACGATGCCCCCACCCTTCGCAGCCCGGTGAACGCGCCCACCATTTGAAGCAAACGACCCCGACGCACCGGCCCGCTGGGGTCGGTTCCCATGGCCCGGCAGTTGCGCCAGCGCAATTCGGCAACCAGGGCTTCGGCCAAGCCGGCCGTTGCTGGCCCGTTTGCCGCTGCGTCGGCGGCCCGGTGGCTGCCCCGCGCCAGGGCCGCCGCCAGGGTGTAAAGACCCGGCTCGGACAGTCCCGGCAGCACGGCGATCAGGTCGTCGCGGGACATGTTCACCAGGTGGGCGAAATAGTCCCGCAGCAGGTCGTCGGTATGCGGTGGAAAAACGGTAACCGGCCAATGCGTCGCCGCTTGGGGGTCGTCGGCGACACTGGCGCTGTCAGCGATGAGAGTCAAGGCGTTGCGGCCCTCCCGTCGGAATGCACTTCAGCATATGCCGAGGGATCCGGGGCGCGCAACGGGCAACTGTCATCAGGGCATTTCGCCGTTGGCCCACGACTTGATCAAATGGTGCGCGATGGCGATGGGGCCGGGCACCGTCAACTCCTCGCTGCGCCCTTCCAGCGCCTTCAGCACCTCGGCCCGGCTGAACCACTTGACGTCCGTCATCTCCTCGTTGTCCATGTTGATGTCCGTGCTGTCCGCCTCGGCGATGCAGCCGATCATCAGCGATGACGGGAAAGGCCAGGGCTGGGACGAATGGTAGCGCACGTTCTTCACCCGGATGCCCGCCTCCTCCATCACCTCCCGGGCCACTGCCTCCTCGATGGCCTCGCCCTGGTCCATAAAGCCGGCCAGCGCCGAGTAGGCCCGCATCCGCTGCAAGCGTCCCCGGGACTGACCCAGCAGGCAGCGGTCGCCGGACGTGTCGGCCACCACGGTGATAATCACCGGATCGGTCCGGGGAAAGTGCTGCGCGCCGCAGGCCGAGCACAGGCGCACCTGCCCACCCCGGCCCTTGTCGGTCGGATTCCCGCAAACGGCGCAAAAGCCGTGCCGCAGGTTCCAGTCCAGCTGGGCGCGGGCTTGGGACAGCATTCCGGTATTGGGGCCCGACATTGTTTCGCCGGCGGTGCGGCAGTCCTCAAAATGCCAGCCGGTGGCATCCAGCGCCCGTTCGGCGGCAGCGGCGTCCTTGGACAGGTCAACGGCAAAGTGGGCCGCGCCGTCCAACAGGCCCAGGAATATCCACTCGGCGTTGTCGGGCAGCGGGTGGACCGCGCCGGCGGGCATCCAGCCCAGCTCGGGCGGCGTGTCGTCGGTGAGCAATACGTTGAGGTTGCGAAAGGGCAGGAACTTGCTGGCGGGATTTACCGACTGCTCAACGATCCAGTCCTCGTCCCGGCGTTCGACCTCGCCGCGGTTGAAGGGGTTGTCGGCAAAGATGTGCGGTTTTCGCATCGGCTGATTCACCTGCGCGGTCGTGTGGAGAACGAGCGGTCTTCATCGCCGGCCGGCGCGCTTTCAATCTGCCGGCCGCTAGTTTTATAACCGATGGCGTTCAATGCCACAAGTCGCCATCTTGCAGCCCTATCCGCCGTATGGTAAGTTGAACGCCGCCATACCCGCCGCCGTTACGCTATAATACGGCGGCGTATCCCTACATCATACCGACCGGAAACGCAAAACGGACCGAGAGAGGAGTCTTGCCGTGACCGAGCCGCTGCTTGAAGTCAAAAACCTGCAAACGTACTTCTTTACCTATGAAGGCGTCGTCAAAGCCGTTGACGACATCACCTACGAGGTAATGCCCGGCGAAACCCTCGGCCTGGTGGGAGAGAGCGGTTGCGGCAAAAGCGTCAGCGCTCTTTCGCTGATGCGGCTGATTCCCGACCCCCCCGGCAAAACCATCGGCGGCGAGGTCGTCTTCGACGGCGAAGACATCCTCCAGGTCGATATGGACGACATGCGCCGCATCCGGGGCGCCAAGATGGCTATGGTTTTCCAGGAACCCATGACCTCCCTCAACCCCGTGCTCACCCTGGACCGCCAGCTCACCGAGACCATCCAGCTGCACCTGGGCAAAACCCGGGACGAAGCCCGTCAGGACGCCATCAACCTGCTAGCCCAGGTGGGCATCCCCGACCCCGAACGCCGCATCCGGCAGTATCCCCACCAGTTCAGCGGCGGTATGCGCCAGCGCGTCATGATCGCCATGGCCCTCAGTTGCAACCCCCAGCTGATCATCGCCGACGAGCCCACCACCGCCCTGGACGTTACCATTCAGGCCCAGATCCTCGAACTGATGAAGTCCCTGACCGATACCCTGGGCGTGGCCCTCATCATCATCACCCACAACCTGGGCGTGGTGGCCCGCTACGCCGACCGGGTCAACGTGATGTACGCCGGCAAGATCATTGAGCGGGGTTCGGCCTACGAGATTTACACCAACCCCCGCCATCCCTACACCGTCGGCCTGCTGGACTCGGTGCCCCGCCTGGACCAGCGCCTGATTGACGAGGAGGGCAACGCGGCCAAGCTGGTGCCCATTGAAGGCCAGCCGCCTGACCTGGTGAACCTGCCCCAGGGCTGCTCCTTCCGCGCCCGCTGCCGCTGGGCCATCGACAAGTGCGCCACCGAGACGCCCCCCCTGATGCCGGTGGAGAGCAGCGACGCGGAACCTCACGTCTCCGCCTGCTGGCGCTCCGAGGTCCTCGGCGTCCAGGCCCTCAGCTACGCCATGGGAACCGCGTAAGGCCGCCAACCATCCAGAGGAGTTGCACAAATGACAACCGCCGAAATGCCCCAGGCTGCCGCCCCTGCCTCGCCGGCCCAGAACGACGTCCTCCTGGAAGTGCGCGGCCTGAAGATGCACTTCCCCGTCACGTCCGGGATCCTTTTCCAGCGGGCCGTGGCCTACATCAAAGCCATCGACGGCGTGGATTTCAAGGTGATGCGTGGCGAGACCCTGGGCCTGGTGGGCGAGTCCGGCTGCGGCAAGACCACCACCGGACGCTGCATCCTGCGCCTCTACAAGCCCACCGACGGCGAAATCTGGTTCGACGGAACCGAAATCGCCCAGGCCCGCACCGGCCAGATGCGCGCCATGCGCCGCCAGATGCAGATCATCTTCCAGGACCCGTACAGCTCCCTCAACCCCCGCATGACCGCCGGCAACATCATCGGCGAACCCCTGGCGGTGCACGGCCTGGTCAACAACAAGCGCGAGTACCGCGAGCGCGTGGCCGAACTGCTCAACAACGTCGGGCTCAACCCCTACATGGCCGACCGGTTCCCCCACGAGTTCAGCGGCGGCCAGCGCCAGCGCATCGGCGTCGCCCGGGCCCTGTCCGTTGACCCGTCCTTCATCGTCTGCGACGAGCCCGTGTCCGCGCTGGACGTTTCCATCCAGGCCCAGATCATCAACCTGCTGGAAGACCTCCAGGAGCGGTACGACCTCACCTACCTCTTCATCGCCCATGACCTGTCCGTGGTGCGGCACATCAGCGACCGCGTCGCCGTGATGTACCTGGGCAAGATTGTCGAGGTCGCCGACCGCAACGCCATCTACGAGAACCCGCAGCATCCCTACACCCGCGCCCTGCTGTCGGCCGTTCCCATCCCCGACCCGGTGCTGGACGCCCAGCGTGAGCGCATCATCCTGTCCGGCGAGGTGCCCAGCCCGCTGAACCCGCCCAGCGGCTGCGTGTTCCATCCCCGCTGCCCGCTGACCACCGACGACTGCATGCGCGTCATTCCGGAGGCGCGGGAAGTCATGCCCGACCACATCGCGGCCTGCATCAATGTCCCCGGCTACGGCCCCTACTGACCCGCCGCCGGCGTTACGATTCCAGGGGCGGCGATTTGCCGCCCCGTTCCTTTTGACAGTTGACAACTCCGTCGAGGATAACAATGCGTCTTGAAAACAAAACCGCGCTCATCACCGGCGCCAGCCGCAACATCGGCGCCGAGATTGCCCGCACCTTCGCCCGCGAGGGCGCCAACCTAATCCTCAACACCCGCCAGTCCGCCGAGGAGCTGGAATCCGTCGCCGCCCAGTGCCGCGAGCTGGGCGTCCGCACCCACACCGTCATCGGGGACGTGTCCGACCCCGACCGGGTGGCCAGCATGGTCGCCGAGGGCATCGACGCCCTGGGCACCGTGGACGTGCTGGTGAGCAACGTTGCCGTGCGCCCCCACAAGCCCCTGCTGGAAGTGTCGGTAGAGGAATGGCAGGACGTCATCGCCACCAACCTCCACGCCACCTTCTACCTCATCCGCGCCGTGCTGCCCGGCATGATTGAACAGCGCTCCGGCAGCATCGTCGGCCTGGGCGGGCAGGCCGCCATCACCGGGCGGCCCGACACCGCCGTGGTAACTACCGCCAAAACCGGCCTGCACGGCCTGATTCGCGCCGTCGCCGCCGAGTGCGCCGAGCACGGCGTCCGCGCCAACCTGGTCAACCCCGGCTCCACCGACACCTCCCGGGCCCATCCCGAGTGGTATCCGGAGTTCCAGGACGTGGCCCGCGGTTCCTCCGAACACCTGAAGGGCATCCCCCTGGGCCGGCAGGCCACCGTCCAGGACATCGCCAACGCCTGCCTGTTCTACGCCAGCGACGAGTCGTCCTACATCACTGGTGACCGCATGAACGTCGTCGGCGGTCGCTACATCGTCTAGGCCCGGAGCTCAGACTCAGACCGTCCGCCTTCCCGTCTTCGCCCACACCAGGCTGGCCGCCCCCACCAGCCCCTGGCTGTCGCCCAGCGTGGCCGGAACCAGCCGGAAGCGACGATGCCCGGAGCTCATCGCCCGCCGGCGCATCCCCTCTTCAATCTGTTCCAGCAGTCCCAACTGCAGCAGGCCCTGGGTTACTCCTCCGCCCAGCACCACCATGTCGGGATTGAACAGGTTGAGCACGTTGCCCATCCCAACGATGATTGCGGCCACGGCGTCGTTGACGACCTCCACGGCCACCGAGTCCCCCTGCTCGGCGGCGTTGAACACGTCCTCGCCGGTTATGGAGCCGCGGGCTTCGTACATCAGTTGCAGCGGCGCTCCCGGCGTTACGTCGGCCAGCCGAACCTGGGCCGCCCGCCCGATGGCAGTGCCCGACGCCAATGCCTCCAGGCAGCCGCTGTTGCCACAGGCGCAGGCCGAGGCGTCGGCCCGGTAGTCGATGGTCATGTGGCCCACCTCGGCGGCGGCTCCGGCGGCCCCGACGAACATCTCCCCTCCGTCAACAACGCCCGCGCCCACGCCGGTGCTGAATGTTACGAACACCAGGGTGCGCGCCGGTTCGCCATGTTCGCCAGCCGGACGGCCCGCTCCGTAATAGCACTCGCCCAGGGCGGCCAGGTTGGCGTCGTTGCCCACCCACACCGGCAGATTCAGCATCGGACGCCACAGCTCCGGCAGCGTTACGCCGTCCAGCGCCGGCAGGTTCGGCGACGACAGCAGCATATCCGTGGTCGCGTCGATGGAGCCGGCCAGGGCGATGCCGGCCCCGGCGATGGGATGGCCAAAGGAGTTGTCCTTGGCCTGGCGGAGCAGTCCGCCTGCCGTGTCCGCCAACTCGTCCTGCAGCGCCTCCGGCCGGTTGGCGACGCGCTCCTGCCAGAGTATGCGCCCGCCGCGGTCAATGACCGCCGCCCGGGCCCAGGTGCCGCCCCAGTCCATGGCCAGCGCCACCGGCGACTCCATGCTGTCAGAACCGGAACGAGGGCTGCTCATACGTGGCCGACCTCTACATAGACTACTTACGCGATGGGTGTTTGAGCTGATTGTATCATCGCTGCTGACTGCCGGCTCCGTCTCCTTCCGCCTCCGCTAACAGCTCGTCCAGGGCGGCGCGCAGCACGTCTTCCGGCATGGGGCCCACGTACTTGTGCCGGATGACCCCGTTAGCGTCGATGAAGAACTTCTCCGGAATGCCGCTGACGCCGTAGTTCAGGGCGATTTCACCGTCGGCGTCCACCCCGGCCGGGTACGCGACGCCGAACTCCACCAGGAACAGCTCCGCCGCGTTCTCGGTGTCCCAGACGTTGACACCGACGAACTCCACCCGCCGCCCCTGGTATGCGGCGTAAGCCCGGTTCAGCGCCGCCGATTCCTGCCGGCAAGGGCCGCACCACGAAGCCCAGAAATCCACCAGCACCACCTGGTCCCGCAGGTCGGACAGACGCAACGTGTCGCCCCGCGGCGCACTCCCATTAATCAGCTCCAGCGCAAAGTCCGCCGCCGGCGATTGCTCCACCCGTATCTCGCCGAACTGCTGGTTGATGCCCGCGCCGGCCGGCTGCCCGCGCTGCTGCGTCGCCGCCCACGCCAGCAACGCGAACAGCGGAATCAGCGCCGCCGCCGTCCCCAGGATGATCCAGTTGCGACGCGACATCACCCGGCGTTTCCCGTCGGACGCCGCTGGATGATGCCCCAGCCCAGCAGCCCGGCCAGCGCCACCGCCACCACCACGGGCACCGCGCCAAACCAGAACCTCGCTTCCGACAGCGGATTGCCCAGCTTGGTCACCCACGACGGCTCCGGCAGACCCGATAGTTCCAGATTCACGCCGGCCCCGGGCGCCACGTCCTGAGCTCCCCAAACCCGGTACGGCACCTCGCCCAGCGTTACGCCGTCCAGCGGCGCCATCCCACCCGCTGCGATGTCGCCGAACTCGTCGGGAATCAGCAGCCGCAGGGACTCCGCCCCCTGCAGCGTGTTGTCCCGCCAGGCCAGCGTGTCTCCCTCGTAGGGAGCGGTGTAGGTGAAACTCACCAGGTGTTGCCCCGGCTGCACCGGCGCGGTGATGGCGAAGCCCGTGCCCACCGGTATCACCTCGCCGCCGACCAGCTCGGTGGACACGTCCAGACCGCTGGCCTCGGCCGGCAGCGAAAAGCGCAGAAAGCTGAACTGCCCAATCATCGGCGGCGCCGACAGGTCGGGAACCAGCGTCGTATCGCTGCGATTCTCCAGCGTGAATATCTGCGCAGTGGCGATGCGCCGCGTCGAGGCGTCGATGCCGGTGATGATGATGGACTGGCTGGCCGTCGTAACCACACCCACGTCCTGGGTGGATTCGTACACCGTCAGCGTCAACTGCTCGGACCCCCCCGACCCAGGCTCCGTAAACGACAGTAGCTCCGCCGGCGATAGCACCCGGCTGTACCGCGTGCCGCCGTAGATGGCCACCAGCGCCGCGCTGCCGTCCTCCGGCGTTGGCGGTACGTCGTCGAAGCTGAAAGCGCCAGCGGCGTCGGTCACGGTCTCAAAGGTGTCAACCGAGCCGGAATCCACCCCGAACTGGTGCAGCAGCACGGTAGCGCCGGCCGGCGTCCCTCCCCCCTCCGTCCCGTTGACCAACACACCCCGCACCGACGCCGCGCCCGCCGATTGTGCGTACAACGTCGCCGGCGCCAGCAGCACGGCGACCAGCATAGCGACCGGCGCCAGTATCGTGGGTATGGCCCACCGTAGCAGCAAGGCGGGATTAATGACCGTTGGAACTGTCGCCGTTGCTGCCGTGATTGCCGTTCTGATGCTGCACCAGCCGGTCAACTTGGGATACCAGGCCGGCAATGGTAGCTATCAACTCCTGGCGTTCCCGAGCGGCCAGCTCGCGTTCCTCAGCCAGTGTGGCCAAAAAACTCTGACGCTCTTCCTGCCACTGCTTTTGCAGTTCGACCAGTTGGTTCTGTGCCGCAATGCGCGCGGCCCGCTCTTTCCTGATCATGTCGTACTTCCAAAGCCCGCCAATACCACCTACTAGCACCGAGTAGGTCAGCATCCGCCCGAATATCTCAACGTCAATGTACCTCGAAATTGCCGCCGGGTTGCAGCCGGTGAGTCTGGCAACCTCCGAAGTACAGGGCGTACTTGTATAGTACCAGATAAGCCACGTCACCGCCGCCGTCGCGACAGCGGACAGCAGTGGCATTCGCAGAATCTCGACGACGTCCCAAAAAGTCGGACTGTCATCATAACCCGACCGCTCAATCATTCGTCGCCATCCCGCTCCTTTCCGACCTCCCGTCCCATCTCCCGCAGCAGCACCGCCGCCTGCCGACGGTACTGGTCCAGCTGCTCCCGGTAGTCGCCGTCGCTGATGCGACCCAGGCCATGCTCCGTCTGCAGCGTGCGGATGGCGTCGTACACGTCGTTGAGGGCGGCGGCCTTGTCCGGCGACGGCGCATCGCTTGCCGTTCCCGTAGCTGGCGGCCCCGCGCGACGCCTCACCACCAGCGGCCAGGCCACCACGGCCACCACCAGCAGCGCAACGGCGATGGCCAGTCCCAACTGCATGACGGCAGCCCCGGGCCGTTAATCCGCAGCCGTGGCCGCCGACGCCGCAACCACCGGCCGCCGCGCCGGCACTCCAGACGGCCACAGCGCGATCACCGTGCCCAGGATCATCACCGGCCCGGCCACCCACATCCACCACATCAGCGGGTTCACCAGGATGCGGAACCCCACGGCGCCGTCTTCCCGGTTCTCGCTGGGCACCACGTAGAAGTCCTCCACCGGCGTGGACCGTATCGCCGCCCGCGTTGACGCCATGTTGTGGTCGGGATGGAACGTCCGCTGCGGCTGCATCACGTCCAGAAACTCGCCGTCCCGGTACACCTCAACCGTGGCCCGATACTCGGTGCGGTCGGCATAGGCCAGCGCCGTCGTGTCCACGTACACCATCCGATAGTCGCCGACGCTTGCCTCCTGGCCGGGAAACAGCACCACGTCCCGTTGCACGCCGTAGAAGGACTGGCCCACCACGCCCAGCGCCACCATCACCACCGCCAGGTGCACCACGTAGCCGCCGTAACGAGGCCGGTTGGCCATCATCAATCGGACGAATCCCACGGCCGGATTGTCCCCCACGCTGCGCCGCCGGGCGATGGTTCCCCGCGTCCATTCGGACAGGATACTCGTGGTAACCAGCGCGCACAGCCCAAACCCAACCACGGCGTAGGGCTGGCGTATCCCCACGACCAACAGCACGGCAACCGTCGCCAACGCCGCCGCTCCCGGCAGCAGCAGCGCCCGACGCAGCGATTGCAGATTCGCCCGACGCCACGGCAGCAGCGGCCCCACGCCCATCAGCAGCACCAGCGCCAGCATCAGCGGCCCGTTCACCTGGTCGTAGAAGGGCCGGGCCACCGTGATTTCCTGCTCCGCGAACAGCCGGGACAGCAGCGGGTACACCGTGCCCCACAGCGTGGCGAAGGCGATGCCCAGCAGCAGCAGGTTGTTGATCAGAAACGCCGCCTCTCGCGACAGCATCGAGTCTAGCCGCTGCGCGCTCCGCATCAGGTCGTACCGCCAGAAGAATATCGCCAGCGGCACGATGACGCCGAAGGCCAAAAACAGCAGAAACACCCAGCCCAGCGTCGATGCGCCGAAGGAGTGCACCGACGGCACCGGCCCGCCCCGGTTCATAAACATCCCGTACAGCGCAAACCCGAAGGCCACGTTTATCAGCACGATGTTCCACATCCGGAACATCCCCCGCCGCTTTTGCACCATGATGGAATGCACGAAGGCCGTCAACGCAATCCAGGGCATGAACGCCGCGTTCTCCACCGGGTCCCAGAACCAGAACCCTCCCCAGCCCAGGATGGTATAGGCCCACCAGGAACCCAGCAGCAGCCCGGAGGCCAGCAGCGCCCAGATGCCCACGCCCCAGGCCCGCCCGGCGTCAATCCACTCGTCGCCGGCCCGGCCGCCAATCAGCCCGCCCAGCGCGAAGGCGAAGGGTATGCTGATGCCCACCAGTCCGGCCATCAACGCCGGCGGATGGAAGAACATCCCGAAGTGCGTCAGCAGCGGGTTGATGCCCTGGCCGTCGGGCACCGGAAAGGGCAGCTTCTGGAAGGGATTGGCCATGAACGCCATCACCGCCAGGAAGAAGACCTCAATCAGCATCAGGATGGCCACCGTCCACGGCAGCGTGGGCCGGGTGGACGCCGGCGCCAGCCAGATCGCCAAACCCGCCATCACCGACAGCGCGAAGGCGATGTACAGCAGCGACCCCTCGTTGCCGGCGTAAAACGCAACCCACGTGTAGATGTTGTCCATCGCCAGGTTGCTGTGGGCCGCCACGTAGGCCAGCGAGAAATCCCGCGTGATGAACGACTGCACCAGCGACAGCGTGGACACCAGCAACACCACCACCAGCACGTAGGACGCCTTCCGCCCGCTGTCCAGCAGCGCCGGCGAGCTCCGCAGCTCCCCGGCCACCGACGCCACGCAGGAATACGTCGCCAGCGCCAGCGCCATCCAGAGACAGGCCGCTCCCAGGTCAGCCATCGTTTTGCTCCGTGTCCTTGTCCAGCGCCAGATCCCGGTCAACGGCGGCCAGGTACGGTTGCAAGTCGTCCGGTGCCTCGGAGAGGCTATCGCCGTCCCCGGTCGGGCGTCGCATTGCCCGCAGCGTCAGCAGGCCGCCGCCCAGCGCAGCGACGATAATCACGCCGGGCACAATCCAGGCGATCAGGTTGAACCCGGAGCGCGGCGGTTCGGCCAGCACGCCGGGGCCGTAGCGTTCCGGCGCCGAGAACCAGGCCAGCACTTCCCGGCGGGTCGAGCCGCCGGCCAGCAGTTCCCGCACCTGCGCCCGCATCTGCTTGGCCAACGGCACCTCGGTCTGATCGATAGTCTGCGCCGGACACACGGGACACATCAGCATCCGGTCAATAGCCTGCGCCTCCGCCTCGTCATACGCCGGCGCCGTCTCCCCGGATTGAGCGTAGGCAGGGACGTGGAACCACCCGACCAAGGCAATCACCAGCGCTATCGCCGCGCACATTCCGCCGGCATAGGCAAGCACGCTACGTGTCATGGCAATAGCCTTATGTACCTGAGCTGACACGAGCCAGAAACTCGGCCGGCCTGACGATTGTTATGCCGCGGAAGGGATTCAGCACCAGCAGGTCATCATCACCGGTTACGATGTAGTCGGCATCGCCGTTTACAGCCAGTTCGAGAATTTTGTCGTCTTCTGGGTCACGGCAGGCTTGTATTTGCTGAGTGATTGTTATGGTCGCTGCTTCGCGTATCAAGTCCCGCAGAAACTCTTCGCGTTCAGCTCCAGTAGCATAGCGGTCAAATCGGGGTCGGCTCAGTACCGCTCGCAACTCTTCGATCAGAGCCTCAGACAACAGCAACGTACCCAAGTCTAGGGCCAGATACAACGCTTGCCCTGGCACAGAATTCTCGAAAAGATCAGCACTGACGATAGCGTTTGTATCAAATACTAGCCGTAGCCGGGCCGTCATTCGTCGTTCAGTATGGATTGCAGGATTTCCCACGTCAGTCCACGTTCCTGAGCTTTACGGCTCATTTCCGACATAGTCTCCCGCAGTGACTTTCCAGTCTCCGGCACTTTGTCCAAGCCCAAATTCGCGATTATCTCCGCCTTGCGGCGCTCAAGGTCCGACTCCCAACAAGGACCGCGCGCCGCCGCTTCTTGCCGTCTTTTGGCGAGCGCCATCATATCGCGCAGGAATGAGTTCACCAGAAACTCGACCTTGCCGTGCTCCACGTCCGACGCCGAACGATAATATTCGGCCACATCGGAATCAACCGTTACCGTTATGCGGTCGTTGCCCGCCATCGCTGCGCCTCCCGGTGGAATAAGGGTTGCCACTCAAGGGTAACACGACAAGACGCCGCCGTGCAGGGAGGTCAAACGGTCCTGGTTACTGGCACGCCGCCGCGTCGCCGTCCTGCAGGCAGCCTTCAACGTAGTCCAGCACCAGCTCAATCTGGTCCGGCGTCAGCAGCTTGGCGAAGCTGGGCATCAGGTTCACCCCGCCCGTTATCGCGCCGCGCAGTCCGGCCCGGTCCAGGCTCCTCGCCGCCTCCGAGGTCAGGTTGGGATTCAGCAGGGCCGCGTCGGTGGTCTGGTAGCCGTAGTCCACGATGATGCGTGCCAGCACCGGGCCGTCGCCCTGCCCAGTTGCGCCGTGGCACATCAGGCAGTTGGTCGCATAAATATGCTCCCCCGAGCCGGCAAAGGACGTGGGTTCCGGCGCCACCGCTCCATACCACGGCACCGCCGACGCCGGGGCGCTCAGCCGAGGCGGCTCGTGGGCCTTGTAGGCCGGCTGGTAGTGCATTTCGTAGAAGATGTCCAGCGGGTACGAACCCTGCGAAAACGGCCAGACGCCCCTTCCGCAGCCGGTCGCCGCTATCGCCACCAGCGCCAGCACGGCCAGCAGCAACGGCAGCCGCCAATTCCGGCTCCCCATCATCCTCGTCGATGTTCTCAAAATGCTCATCGTTACCAATCGTTTCTCGTTAGTCGGCCACCGTCATTACGCGCCGGCCTTCACGTCCACCGCGCCGGCCTCGTTGAGTATATCCGTCACCTGCGAACGCTTCTCCGCGCCCGCGTTGACCAGCAGGCCAACCATCCCCTGGCTGATGCGGTCGTCGGACAGACCCGCCCCGAAGTTGGGCCGCAACGCCACGATCAGGCCGATGATGGTGAACAGGATTGCCCCCAGCAGCGCGCCCGTATAGCAGATCACCGCCAGCGGCGGCATCGCCAGGATGGGCTTCTCGGCGATGGTCATGGGCACGGCCAGCGGCGTGAGCCCGCCGACCACCAGCGAAACCACCAACCCGATCAGTCCGCCCAATAGCGGCCACACGTACAGCCGGTGCCGTTCCATCCCTTCGCCAAACGCTCCCTCGGGATAGGGCACGTCGGTGAGGAAGTTGTAATCGGATTCCGGGATGCCGGCCGACTTCAGCGCGTCGCCGGCGTCGGCCGCCGCCGCTGCGTCGTCGAACAATCCCAGAATTGCTTGCGTTGCCATGGGTCAATCCGCTCTTGCGTTGCTTGCCTACTGGTCCGTTTTCACATCCACCGCGCCGGCGGAGTTCATTATCTGCATCACTTCGTACCGCTGCTCCGGCTCGGCGTTCACCCGCAGCCCCAGGAAACCCTGCGTGATGCGTTCGTCGTAAATGCCCAGCTGGAACTTGGGCAGCCGCGACTCAAACACGATGCCGATGACCGTGAACAGGATGGCGCCCAGCATGGTCCCTTCGTAGCACACGATGGCCATAGGCGGCAGCGACAGTATCGGCTTGCCTCCCGTCATCAGCGGGTAGGCCACCTGCGTCATCGCGGTGATCATGATGCCGGAGGACAGCCCCAGCAGCGCGCCGATGAAGGGATACAGGTACAGCCGGTGCTTCTCCTCCCGTTCGCCCAGCGACCCTTCGGGATAGGGCGAATCGGTGAGGAAGTCGTAGTCGGTTTCGGGAATGCCGGCCGCCTTCAGCCCGTCGCCAGCGGTGGCGGCAGACTCGGCGTCCTGGAACAGGCCCAGTATCGCTTGCTTCGTACTGGGCGGGGACATTGCGTCCCGCAACTGCTGCAAAATTCCTGGCATCGCCATGGCGCTATTCCCCTAATCTTCTCTAAAAGTAGCCGGCACCGTGCGACGGCCCACCTGGATTTCCGTCTTCAGTATGTCGCCTTCCTTGATGTCGTACAGCGGCACCAGCGGGAACACCCGGCTGAACAGCAGCATCAGCATCGACACGAAGGCGAAGGTTGCGCCAACAATCAGCGCTTCCGGCCATTGCGGCAGGTAGTCGTTCCAGGTAAAGGTCTGGAACTGCTTGTTGGCCTGCCCCGGCACGAACAGCAGATAGCGCTCCAGCCACATGCCCACGTTCACCGAGATACACGCCGCCGACATTATCCACAGGTTCCGCCGCCACGCCTTGGGCAGCCACAAAATCACCGGCAGGAAGTAGGTGATGCCCACGAAAACAATCATCCACACGTTGTAGGCCACGCCGTAGTCGCCGGGCAGGAACTGCAGCGCGCGCACCGCCAGCTCGTCCCCTTCCAGCCCATAGATGCCGAAGATGATCTCCATCACCAGGAAGTAGAACCAGCCGGTGGCGACCACGATGAGCAGCCGTCCCAGCGCGTCGATGTGCTCGTGGCGGATGTAGTCCTGCCAGCCGTAGGCCCAGCGCAGCAGGATCATGGCGAACACCACCGCCGACACGCCCGAGTGCACCGCGCCCACCACGAAGTAGGGCGCGAACACCGTGCTGTGCCACGACTTGATGGCCACCGCCATGCCGAAGTCCCACGACACGATGGAGTGCACCGACACGAACACCGGAAGAATCAGCGCCGAAAGCAACACGCCGGCGATGATTTGCAGCTTCCACTGGCGGGGGTTGCCTTCCCAGCCCATGGCCAGCAGCGTATAGACCAGCTTGGGCCAGCCCGTGGTCCGGTCCCGCAGCACGGCGAAGTCCGGCACCAGCGCGATTATCACGAACAGCGTGGACGAGGTCAGGTAGGTCAGAATCGCCGACGGGTCCCACACCAGCGGCGTGCGAATGTTGGGCCAGACGCCCCGCGCAAAGTCGTAGGGGAAGGCCCAGTACAGGATCCGCCAGGGCCGCCCGGTGTGGATGATGGGCATTATCATCGCCGTCATCAGCGAGAATATGGTCAGCACCTCGGCGGCCCGGGTGGCCGGCCGTCGCCACTCAGCCTTGGCCAGGCGCAGGATGGCCGACAGCATCACTCCGGCGTGGCTGATTCCAATCCAGAACACGAAGTTGGTGATGAAGAAGCCCCACACCACCTTGTAGTTCAGCCCGGTGATGCCCAGGCCCGTGTTGATCATGATGCCAATGGTGATCGCCGCGGCCAGCACTATCGCGCCCAGCAGCGACACCACCGGCCAGAACCACTGGGGCGTTTCCAATATGGACCGCAGCAGGTCCCGGTTGATTTGCGCTGCGGGTAGGACTTTGCCTTCCTGCATTTTGAATTACTCCGGTTTGCCCAGCACCAGGTAGCGCCCGCGAATCAGGGTGTCAACCCTCTGGTACATCGAGCCTTCCTTCATCTCCCACAGGGACAGCGGCGGCAGCAGCATCATCCCGATGCGGAACACCAGCATCACAATGCCCACGCCTCCCAGAATCATGAAGATGTCCGCAATGCCGGGGAACGTCGCCGCCGGCGGGGGCAGCAGCATCGCCGGGAACGAGAAGGCGTCCGACGGCAGATAGTACAGTCCTCCCTCCACTGCCGGCGCCGCGGCGAAGGCCGCCGCAAAGATGCGGATGTGCCACAGCATCAGGCCAATGATGATGAAGACCGCCGCCAGGGGCGCGCCCCAGCCCTCCCTACGGGCGTGGTTCGACACCAGTATCGGGAACGGTATGAAGAACGTGAAGAACAGCTGCGCCCAGAAGATGCCCAGGTACGAATCGAACATCAGATAGTTCAGGATCGCCTGCTCCACTTCCAGCCGGCCGTACCAGTAGGTGATGAAGAACGCGAACAGGTGGTAAGTGTGCAGCAGCGTCAGGCCTAGCAGCACCTTGCTGGCCGCCCAGAACGGCGCCTGACCGATGAGCTCCCGGTAGCCGCCCCAGCGCCGCATGACGTAGGCCACCAGCAGGATGGTCGCCAGCCCGCCCTGGAAGCTGATTACCGTGTAGAACGGCGGCAGTATCGAGTCCTTCCAGCCAGGTATCATCGCCATGGCGAAGTCGCTCACGATGAGGAACTGGACGAATACCACCATCATAAAGTACAGCGCGCCCAGGATGGCCAACCCGCCCTTCTGTACCTGCCACTGCCGCTTGGTGCCGTACCAGCCGCCGGCCAGCCTGCCGTACAGCGCGGCCCGGAACCCCGACACGTACTGCCGACTCTGGGCCATGTCCGGCATCGCCGCCAGCCACAGTATCGCCACCGAGCACAGCGACAGCCCAATCATGCCGGCCATCAGCCAGCCCGACGGATTCGTAAGCTCCTGGAACCAGATGGAACGACGCACCAGCTGCTCGCCGCTTTCGTGCATCACCCCAATGTCCGGCAGCACGATGAGCGCCGGTATGAACAGCAGGATGTTGACCAGGCTCACCAGCGAGAATATCTCGGCAATCCGCGACAGGGGCCGCCGCCAGTGGCTCTTGGTGAAACGGAAGGCGCAGGCCGCCAGCGGCGCCGACGCCGTCAGCGTGAACACGAAAGCAAAAGCAGCAATGTAGAAGCCCCAGGCCTGGTGGTCCGAAAAGCCGTCCGCCAGCGCCTTCAGCACAAAGCCGACGATTCCCAGCACCGTCAGGATGCCGCCGGCGATGAATACCGCCCGCCACACGCCCGGCGTCGTGCCCTGCTTTTCGTTGACCTCGGCCACTAACCCCGACGCTTCGGGGATAACCCACATCTCCGGCCCGAAGTGGCCGTGCTCGTGGGCGTCGTGCTCGCCGTGGCTCTCGTCGCCGTGGTGGGCCTGCGTTTCGCTAGCCATCAGTGTCCGCCCTTCACGGGATACGGGTCAACCTTCTTCAGATAGATGACGCTGGGCCGGGTGTTCATCTCCTCCAGCAGCCGGTAGCCCCGGGTCTCCCGGTCGTGCTCGCCGTGGCCGGGATGCGCGTTCACGTCGTCAAAGTACGGCTTGATGGCCGACGGCTGCGGCTGCCGGTCTTCGGACAGGTCGCCGAACATCAGCGCGTTGGTGGGGCAAGCCTGCACGCAGGCCGGATCGTAGTTGCCGGCGGCGATGGTATCGTCGTTCAGACGCTGCCCGCTCTGGGCCTCCACCTTCAGCTCGGCGCGGCGGATGCGCTGCACGCAGAAGGTGCACTTCTCCGTGATGCCCCGGGTGCGCACGGTAACGTCCGGATTCAGCTGGTTTTCCAGCCGGGCCGGCCAGGTCGGATGCCAGTAGTTGAACATCCGCACCTGGTACGGGCAGTTGTTGATGCAGTAACGCGTGCCCACGCAGCGGTTATAGACCTGCACGTTCAGGCCCTCTTCGTTGTGATAGGTGGCGTACACCGGGCACACCGGCTCGCAGGGCGCGTTCTCGCAGTGCTGACACAGCACCGGCATAAAGCGCGCCTTCACGTTGGGATACTCGCCCTCCCAGTAGCGCTCGATGCGAATCCACTCGTAGGCTCGCCGCTGCAGGAAGTAGTCCTTGGTGTTGATGGGAATGTTGTTCTCCGCCTGGCAGGCGATCACGCAGCCCTGGCAGCCCGTGCACTTGTCCAGGTCAACGACCATTCCCCATTTGTGTTCGTAGTGGGCGTTGGGCATTTTCGGTTATCCCCAGGGTCTCAACTCTCCCGCTCATCCTGAGCTTGTCGAAGGATCATGATCCTCCTGCTCGCCGTGAGCGGGGCGGATTGTATCGTCGTCCCTAGTGACCTCCCTCCTCGGTAACGGTCTTGAATACCTGCTCGGCGGGATGCTCCCCGACTTCGCGGCTGGTGTAGCCGCCCTCCATCTTCGACACGGCCATGCTGTCGCCAGTGGGCGTTATGGTACAGCGGTTGCCGCTCCACGTCAGCCCGCCGCTGGCGTTGGCCGTCACCGCCAGGATGGACATCACGTTGCCGCTCTCCCGCTCGTCCCGGCCCGTGGCGTATTCCGACCCGGCCCGGCGTCCGCCGCCCATGGGCACGGCGGCGATGTTCGGAGGCGCGCCAGGGTTCAGATACACCAGCGCCTGGATGCTGCCCGCCGACGTGCTGATGTTCACCACGTCGCCCTCTCGCAGACCCAGTTCTTCCCGCCCCTGCTTCTCGTTGATTTCCACCCACGTCTGCCAGGCCACCGTCGTCAGCGGGTCCGGCGCGTTCTGCGCCCAGGGCAGGTGCGCGTTGCGTCCGTCCAATACCGTGTTGTGGGCAAAGGGCAGCAGCTGGAAGTTGCCCGTGCCCTCCATCCGCGGCGGCGCGGCCATGCCGGCGACTTCGTCCAGCAATCCGCTGCTCGGCGTGGACGCTGCGCCAACCATCCGGTCATCCCACCAGCCGCCGTTCTTCAGCGTATCGGTAAAGTCCGCGCCCAGTTCGTCAATGTTGGCCCGGATCAGATCCTCGTAGCTCGCCGCCGGCATCGTGTCGCCCCGGCCCAGGTCCGCCGCGCTGGACAGCAGAACGTCCGGAAAGCTGCGCGGGTCGAGGTCGGCCAGCGGATTTACCACCGGCTGCTGCACGCCGTACACCCGGTGCCCCGGCGCCGGCTCCGGCAAGTCGTCTCCCCAGTCCTCCAGGGCCGTCCGGTCCGGTATCAGCAGGTCGGCCATCGCCGTGGTTTCGTCCATAAAGGGGCTGGCGCTGATGACGGCCACGTTCTCGTTTTCCAGCGCGCTGCCCAATCCCACACCGGTGGGCAACCCGTACACCGGGTCCGCGTTGTGGATGATGACCAGTCCGGTCGCGCCGCTGGCGATGTCGCCGGCGATTCGCTGCCAGTCGGTCAGCGTGGTCACGGGAGCGTTGTCCGGCGCGCTGGCGATGGGGCTGCCCGCGTCCGGCAGCATTCCGCCCTTGTGTCCCACGTTGCCGATGATGTAGTTCAGCAGCAACACCGACGCCGCGTTGAACGGCCCGTTGCTGTACGCTCCGGCCTCGCCACCGCCGCCGATGGCCAATCCGCCGTGGGCCATGTAGTCGTGGGCCAGATGCTTGAAGAACTCGTTGGGTGATTCGCCGCTCAGCACCGCCTCGGGTATCTGTAAAATTGACGCCGTCAGGTCCGGCATGAAGTCCCGCAGCGCTCCCGGCCCTTCTTCCCCGGTGATCGCCTGCACCCACGACGATTCGGGATGGCTTTCGGCGACTCCCCAGGCCAGCGCCATGGCCGCGTAGCCCTCGGCGCCGGGCGCGATGGGCACCCACTTGTCCGCGTTGGCTGCCGTCATGGAATAGCGCGCGCCGAAGTGATAGTGCCGTCCCCGATGCTCTTTGCTTCGAAACTCGCCGAAGCCTACCGAGTAAGCCGTGGGATTGCCCCACGTGGACAGGAAATCGCTGCCAAAGCTCACCAGCGAATCGGCGTTGGCAATGTCGTGATAGGGCGCCCGCCCCGCGCCGGTAACCCGGCTCACGGCGGCCCGGTACGCGGCGTCGTCCATGGCGTCGTAACGCAGGTGATTGCCGCCAAAGGCGTCGGCAAAGGCCCTGCAGATGGTGGCGTAGCCGGCGCACCTGGTGCCGGTTATCAGCGCCATGCCCTGGCCCCGGTCGTTCACCGCCGCGTTGAAGCGGTTCAGCGCCTCCTCCCACGAGATGGAACGAAACTGGCCGGAACCCCGCGGCCCGGTGCGCAGCATCGGCCCGGCGATGCGGTCGGGATGGTAAAGCGACTGCAGGATGGCATCCGCCGCCGCCGACTGCTTGCCCTGGTTGGTCGGGAACCGCGGATTGCCCCGCACCTTCTTGGCCCGGCCCTCCATCACCCGCACCAGCAGACCCTGCCCACCGGGAACCGAGGCGTCATAGGTGGCGTACCAGGTGTCCCGCCCGCTGACCAGGTCCTCCGGAATGAGCGCCGGGCTTTGCACCTTCAACTCGTCGTCGAAGACGTCGCAGGCAATCGCCCCCGTAGCGGCGATGCCAGCCCAGGCCAGGAAATTGCGGCGGGTTAGTTTCATTGGTAACAGTTCCGGTGTTCCGTGCGCGCTACTTGTGACAAACGGTGCAGTCGGTGCTTACGTCGTTTTCCCGGTGGCAATCCAGGCAGGTGCCCATCTTCAGCGACTGCCCGTCCTGGGGCTGCACTTCCGTCATGCTGGCCACGTCGCCATGGCAGACGGAACAGGCTTCCTGCACCGGCACCGGCAGTTGCATCGGTTCCTCGTCCCCGATTGGCAGCGTTACCGTGCGCTCTTCGCCCTGGGTCAGGAACCGCAGATGCGCCTCGTGCACGAACCGCACGTGGTCCGGCATCCGGTGCACGCGCTCCCAGTCGATGGGCCGTCCGTCGGCGTGCTTGTCCAGCACCCGCTGGATGTTGATCAGGGTTTCCGGTTCCGCCACGTCGGCCTTGGCGTTGGCGCCGTTCACCTGCTTGTGGCAAATTACGCAGACCTCAACGGCCGGCACCGTGGCGGCGGCTCCGGTGGTTACGTTCCGGTGGCAAAACTCGCACTGGATGGCGTGCCCGCCTTCCTCCACCGACCCGGCGTGCACGGTGTGCGGGAAGGGTATGGGCTGCTCCGGCGCGTTCCCCCAGCCAAAGGGCGGGTTGGAGAACCACGACATAAACAGCACCACCACGATAAACGCTACGATGGCTGTCGCCAGCAGCCCCGCCAAGGCCATGGGAATGAGTTGTCGGGTGGGCGGCAGAGGCGGCATGGGTAAGTTATCGTTATATCGTCGGTGGCGGGTGGGCCGATGGCGACGCCGGCAGAATTGCCCAGCGATGCGCCCTGGCGTCGGTCTGTCCTGCGCGTCGTTATACGAACAGCCGGTTCCAGACGTTCTGTAGTGTTACCTGAGACTGCAATACGGTCAGCGCCATCATCGCCACCGCGCCGCCCAGGGCGGCCAGGCCGACGACTGTGATCGGAATGCGCAGCTTGCTCAACGCCGCCGGATAGGTGCCGGTCTGCACCCCCGACGGGATCAGCCCGTGCGCGATGAGCATGCAGAACGCGAAGATGATGATGAGCGGGAAGTAAATCCACAAATAGGTCAGCCAAAGGCTAACGTCGGCCCAGTACATCGCGTTCATCGCGTTGGGGTCGGTTTGCGGCATTTGAGTGCTGAACCTGCTTGGCTGGTCTCGTCACTGGAGAGCGGTTTTCGCTCGGCGCGCCCTTGAGATCACCGATTCTTGCCCCTCGCAAAAATCGGCCCCCGTTCAGGGCTGGTGAAAATTATCACATTCACCGGGGCCTGTCAACACGCCCGCCAACCCCTCTTCGCCCATTTCTCCCGGTCAAATTCCCCCTCACAACCACACCACTTCGTAGTCCCCCGACAGCGGCGCCATCGCCTCCAGGTCCCAGTCGAAAACCAGCGCCGCCGACTCCTCGCCGCAATAGGCCTCCAGGGCCCGCTTGCCGTCCAGCGCCACCACGCTCACCGCCTCGTTGAAGTCCAGGTCGTCGGCCTCCCACCCGGAGCGGTTGCACACCATAATCGGCAGCCCCGTGTCCAGCGTGCGCTGCTCCCACTCCCCCAGCGGCCCGCAGTCGCCCGGCCCCCACGACGCCGGCGACACCAGCAGCTGCGCCCCCCGTTCCTGCAACGCGCCGGCCACGTCGTTGCGATAAGCGTCGGCGCAGATGACCACGCCCACCGGCACCGTGCCGTTGCTGCCATCGCCCGCCGCCGACCCGTTCACCGGAACGGCAATGGGCGCAATCTCCGCGCCGGGCGACGACCAGGCTTCCGGCCCCCGCAGCGCCTTCACCTTGCGATGCCGCCCGATGATGCTACCGTCCGGGCCAATCACGAAAACCGTGTTGTACATCAGCCCGGCCTCCGGGTCTCGCTCCGGGTGCGACAGAAACACCGTTACGCCCCGGTCGGCCACCTGACGGCAGAAATCCTCCATCCATTCGTCGGGCTGCGGCAGTATCCAGTCCGTGCCGATGACCTCGGCAAACTTGTACCCGGTGATGAACAGCTCCGGAGTGATCACCCACTGCGCGCCCAGCTCGGCGGCGCGGGCCAGTCCCTGCTCCGCCAGCTTCCGATTGTGGTCAATGTCGGCCACCACCGGGGCCAGGTGCAACATGGCGATGCGCAAAGGTTTCATCGCTCAACCCCTCCGTCGTTCACGGCTGATACAGAATCCGCCCGCACGCGCTGCACGCAACCTGCCGTGACCTGTTCCGCAGCTGCCGCGTCACGTTGCTGGTCAATGTCATGCGGCACGACAGGCAGACTCGTCCGTTGTCCACCCGGGCGATGGCGGTGCCGGCCTTGGTTCGCCGCAGCCTTTCGTAGCGTTGCAGGTCGGCGTCGGGCAGGGCTTCGGCCAGGGACTTCCGCTCCACCACCGCCTCCTCGTGTTCGCCCGACAGCCGTTCCAGGCGGTCGTTGAGCTCGGTGAGGGTATCCTGCCACCGCGTTTCCGCTTCCTGCATCTCAACCCGTGCCGACTGGGCCGTCTCCTCGTGGCTCCGCTGCTCTTCTTCCTGCTCGGCGATAACGCCCTCCAACTGGCTGATCTGAAACCGGGTCGAGTCAACCTCCCGCTGGATGGTGGACAGGTCCCGACGCGAGGTCGTGGGGTCGTACAGCCGGGCCTCCAGCCCCGTCAACCGTTCCTGCATCCGTTCCGCTTCCGCGCGCCGGTTCTGAACGTTTTCACCGATGGCCTGCGCCTGCGCCGTGTTCTCCTCGGCCTCGCTGGTCAGGTCGGGCCGGTTGACGCCGGCGGCCAGCCGTTGCTCCAGACGCTTCCGTTCGGCGTCGATCCCGTCGATGCGGTGGTCAACCTCCTGCAACTGGTACAGCTCTTGCGGCGTAGTCGGAGTAGTCATTGTGGCCTGTCAGCTCCGGTGCTTCGGTTTCGGCAGGACTGCCGGCTCCTGCCAGTGCGGTAGTTCACGTAGTCTAGCAGGATTGCCGCCGTTTTGACAGATATGCCCGGCGGACCCGCGGCGGTTCACAGCAGCCCATCGCCCCGTGTATAGTTGCCCCGTCATGCGGATACTCCACTTCTCCGACCTCCACATCGGCGTCGAAAACTACGGGCGCACCGACCCCAACACCGGCCTGTCCACCCGCCTGGGCGACTTCCTCGGCGCGCTGGACGAGGTGGTGGAGCACGCCCTGGCCAACTCCGTCGATTTGGTCCTCCTGGCCGGCGACGCCTACAAGGGCCGCGACCCTTCCCAAACCCACCAGCGCGAGTTCGCCCGCCGCCTGCGCCGCCTCTCCTCCGCCGGCATCCCCACCTTTCTCCTCGCCGGCAACCACGACCTGCCCGCCGCTCCCTCCCGGGCCAACGCCGTGGAGATTTTCTCCACCCTGGAAGTGCCCAACCTTCACGTCGGCGCGCGTCTGGCCAATCACACCGTGCCCACGCCGGCCGGCCCCCTGCAGGTGCTGGCCGTCCCCTGGCCTTCCCGCAGCGATATGCTGGCCCGAGAGGAATCCCGCGGCCTCACCATTGAGCAGATTCGCCAGGAAATCGAACGCCGCATGACCGTTATCATCGCCCAGCGCGCCCGGGAGCTGGACCCCGACCTTCCCGCCATCCTGGCCGGCCATGTAACCGTCAACGGCGCCACCGTCGGCTCCGAACGTTCCATGATGCTCGGCAACGACCACGTCCTCAACGTCAGCGCCGTCCAGCAGCCCCAGCTTGAGTACGTGGCCCTTGGACACATCCACAAACACCAGGTGCTGCGGCTCCCGGCCACCAACGGCAGCGACGCCATTGGCCCGGCCGTGGTCTATTCCGGCAGCCCCCAGCGGGTGGACTTCTCCGAGGAGGCCGACGAAAAGGGCTTCTGCATCATCGACATCGACCCGGCCGCGCCCCAGGGCCGTCGCCTCACCGATTTCCGCTTTGAGCGCATCGCCGCCCGCCCCTTCGTCACCGTGGACGCCACCCTGCCGGATAACGAGGCCAACCCCACCGAGTTCGTAACCCGCGCCATCGCCCGCCACCCCATCGCCGGCGCCATCGTCCGGCTCCGCCTCCGCCTATCCGGCGAACAGTCCGCCCGCGTCCGCGACGCCGACCTGCGCCCGTCCCTCTCCGACGCCCACTACGTCGCCAGCATCTCCCGCGAGGTAACCGACCAGACCCGCCGCCGCCTGGCCGCCGAACCCAGCGACTTGCAGCCCCTGGCCGCCCTCCGCCTCTACCTGGAAAACCAGGGCGTAAACCCCCAGCGCCAGCGCATCATGTTGGAGCGCGCCGAGGAACTCCTCGCCTCCGTTGACACCGACGAATAGATGGCCGCCAACCACACCATCACCGCCGTCCCCGGCATCACCGCCGGCCACTGGACCGACGCCCACGCTGCCACCGGCTGCACGGTCATCCTCTGCGGCGATACTGCCACGGGCGGCGTAGCCGTGCGCGGCGGCTCTCCCGGCACCCACGAAACCGACCTGCTCAACCCCCTCCGCCGCGTTGACCGGGTTCACGCCATCCTGCTGGCCGGCGGCAGCGCCTTCGGCCTGGCGGCGACGGCCGGCGTTCTGCGCTGGTTGGAGGAACGCGGCATCGGCTTTGAAACGCCCCACGGCCCCGTCCCCATCGTGCCGGCCGCCATCCTCTACGATCTCGGCGTGGGCCGCGCCGACCTGCGCCCCGACGCCGACGCCGGCTACGCCGCCTGCCAAGCCGCCAGCCATTCCCCGTTGCTCTCCGGTTCCGTCGGCGCCGGAACGGGGGCCAGCGTGGCCAAAGCCCTCGGGCCAAGCGGCGCCGTCAAGGGCGGCATCGGCTCGGCCGGCTGCACGCTGCCCAACGGCATCTCCGTGGCCGCCACCGTCGCCGTCAACGCCTGGGGCGGCATCCACGACCCCCGCGACGGCAGCCTCGTCGCCGGCCCCCGCCGCAACGATGGCAGCATGGCCGACCCCATGTCTCTCATCCTCAACGGCGAATACCCGCGCTACGACGACGCCATGACCAACACCACCATCGGCGTCGTCGCCACCGACGCCGTCCTGGATAAGATGCAGGCCAACTTCGTCGCCTCAACCGCCCACGACGGCCTGGCCCTGGCCATCCGTCCCTGCCACACCCCCGGCGACGGCGACACCATGTTCTGCGTCGCCACCGGCCACAACCCCGCGCCCCCTAACCTCACCGCTATCACCGCCGCGGCCACCCACGTAACCGCCCTCGCCGTCCTCGACGCCATCCAATCAGCCACCACCCTCGCCGGCGTCCCATCAGTCAAAGACCTACGCTAACCTTTTCTGTTCACGGAGGGAAAGAATGCCCCGTCAAATGCTAACCGAAGCCGAGTGGAGTCGGAATGTTGGGACGCCTGCATTCCCGGTTTCATTCCTGCACGAATATGCCGTGGGCTTGCTCTGGGATGCTTTGCATAGCAGCAATTCTGTCGCCGTGAAAACCATAGACGGCAGTATGTCAAACAACCTGATGGCAGGTGTTGAGCGGGTGGTCATCCCGGATTCGATGCAGCCCATAGGTGGCTGCATACCGGATCTGGCTCTCCTGGATAAAGACCTCCGGCCGGTTCGCGTAATCGAAGTGGTGGTAACCTCACCCCCGACCGAGGAGAAAGCGGACAAACTGAACCTGCTGGAACAACGAGGCGTCGAAGTCGTGCTGGTTCCAGTGCGAAATGAGGATGAACTCAAAGCCCTAGTCCCTACTTCAACTGATGGTCAAAAGCCAAACTGGACTCACGGATTGAGCCTGAGACAACGCCGGGTCCGTTCGGCGCAACTCGGCGCGGACAACAAAGTCGAAGAACTGATTAATGCCCTGATCCAATGCCAGCCCGAAACGCGGCGAAAATTAGTCAGGGTGATGGAAGAACTGGACGGTTTAGAATCCTGCTACCCGCTGTCCCCCAATAACCCAAAGCGCGTAATTCCAACCGCCGATTTGGAGGACGCAAGATGGCGCTTCGAGTGAGCAAGTACTACCCTGAAACCAATGCGATTTCCTTCGACACGGGAGACCCGCACGACGAAACCGATGAGATCGATTACTGCCATGGGCACATCTTGGACTACGATTCGGCCACCTACAAGCCCACGTCGTTCGAATTGCTGTCCGCCAGGTGGTACTTGGATCTATCTCCCGAGCGTGGATACGATGCCTCCACCGATACACTCACCTTTGGGGATGGGATTGCCCGTTCCGAGTTCGCAGTTGCCAACGGCGATTTGGTGGCGCATTGGGCGTATGCGCTGCCGGAGGATGACCCTGAGCCGGAGTTTTACCTTCCGGTGGCGGTACAGCTGCGCAACGCCTCCAAGCACCTGGCCCCCGTGCTTGCCGCGCTGCGTCGACCTGAACGTTGAAATCGGCCCATCGGATACCCACGCGGATGATCTCCCATCCGTGCTGATTCGCCCGCCTTGAACCAACACGCCGCCAGTGCGAAAATCGCCCTATGCCAACCGACAACGTGAAAATCGGCTTCATCGGCGCCGGCACCCTGGGTCGCGGCCTCGCCCTGGCCCTCGCCTCCACCGGCTGCAACATCGCCGCCGTCTCCAGCCGCACCCAAGCCAGCGCCCAGTGGCTGGCGACCCGCGTCAACGGCTGCACCGCCATGGACACCCCCCAGCGCGTCGCCGACGCCTGCGACCTGGTCTTCATCACCACCCCCGACGCCGTAATCGCCGAGGTCGCGGCCAGCGTCAACTGGCGCGACGGCCAGGGCATCGTCCACTGCTGCGGAGCGGCCTCAACCGAATTGCTCCAGCCCGCCGCCGACGCCCGCGATCCCTTGACTAATCTTCCCCTCGCCAATCTTGCCCTCGGCGCAATGCACCCCTTCCAGACCTTCGCCGCCCTCAGCGACCCCGCCGAGGCCGCCCGCCGTCTCTCCGGCGTAACCTTCGCCGTCTCCGCCACCGGCTGGCTGGCCGACTACCTGCCTTCCCTGGCCCAGCGGCTCGACGGCCACGCCATCGTCATCCCCGACGAACTGCGCCCCCTGTACCACGCCAGCGCCGTCCTCGCCTGCGGCTACGTAACCACCCTGCTGGACGCCGCCGTCAGCCTCTGGACCCGAATGGGCTTCACCGAGGCCGACGGAGTGCGCGCCGCCGTCCCCCTGGCCCGGGCCACCATCGAGGCCATCGCCGCCGCCGGGCCGTCCGCCGCCGTAACCGGCCCCGCCGTCCGCGGCGACGCCAACACCATCGCCGCCCACCTGGCCGCCCTGTCCGAACACGCCCCCGAGCTCCTCCCCCTCTACCGCCAGCTCACCCTGGCCTCCATCCCCCTGGCCCGCGCCAAAGGCGTACCCGAAGCCAACCTCGCCGGCCTGGCGTCCATCACCCGCGGTGAGGCCGGTTAGGGGAATCCCCTATCCTGCCAATCCTCAAATCCCGCAAATCCTGATTCCGACAATGACAACCACCCCTTGACAACTGCCCGAACATCAGTTCATAATGGGCCTGTGCACATCGCAATCCAATCCCAGCCTGCCAACGAGGTCAACATCACTACGGTCGTCAACGGCCAAAAACAGTCAGCTAATCCTAAATCGCACGAACGGTGCGGCCACAGCTGCCATTGACGGAGAACCGACTACCGTCATAGACACTGGAAGTGGCAACGGTGCGGCCACAGCTGCCATTGGCGGAGAACCGACTACCGTCATAGACACTGGAAGTGGCACGGTGCGACCACAGCTGCCATTGACGGATAACAGATTGCCGTCACAAACACTGGAAGTGGAAGTGCGTAAGAACCCCCCGGCCGTGGGACTGACGGCGACCAAAGTGAATTCCGGAAACCGACCTCAGGCAGGCTACCCAACCAACACCAACCACCGGAGGCCAACCCCAACGAAACCGAAAATCACGCAACCAACCCCAAATCCCCATCCAGTCGCCGCCGGTTGCCCGGCCTGATACAATCCCCACACTATGGCAACTACCATCCGACAACTGGCCGATATGAAGCGCGCCGGGGACAAAATCCCCATGGTCACCGCTTACGACTACACCGCCGCCCGCATCGCCGACGCCGCCGGCATCCCCATCATCCTGGTGGGCGACAGCCTCGGCATGGTCGTCCTCGGCCACGATTCCACCATCCCCGTCACCATGGACGACATGGTGCGCCACACCCAAATGGTCCGCCGCGGCGCGTCCAACGCCCTCGTCGTCGCCGACCTGCCCTTCATGGCCTATCAGGTTGACGCCGACGACGCCATGCGCAACGCCGGCCGCCTCATGCAGGAGGGCGGCGCCCACACCGTCAAGCTCGAGGGCGGCATCCCCGTCGCCGACACCGTCCGCCGCATCGTGGACGCCGGCGTGCCCGTCATGGGTCACATCGGCCTCACTCCCCAGTCCGTCCACGCCCTGGGCGGCTACCGCGTGCAGGGACGCACCAGGGCCGCCGCCCGCCGTCTCCTCGACGACGCCCTGGCCCTGGAGGACGCCGGCGCCTACTCCGTGGTGCTGGAATGTGTACCCAGCCCGTTGGCTAGCGTCATCACGGAGCGGCTGTCCATCCCCACCATCGGCATCGGCGCCGGCCCCCACTGCGACGGACAGGTCCAGGTTTTCCACGATATGCTGGGCCTCTTCTCTGACTTCCTGCCCAAGCACGCCCGCCGCTACGCAACACTGGCCGACCAAATCGCCGCCGCCTTCCGCCACTACGCCGACGATGTCCGCTCCGGCGATTTCCCCGCCGAGTCCGAAAGCTTCACCATGAACGAAGCCCTCCTGTCCGACCTCCTGCCCGACGGGTAGCCTGGCCGGAAATTGCTATAATCGTGATAATTGCCGCCGAGCGCGACGGGCGACCCTTCACCGAACCCCCACCCTCGCCCAGCGGTAGCCCCACTCAAAACGGCAGTTGACCATCACAAGGAAATCGCAAATATGCCCAAACTGGAAGGAAAAACCGCCATCGTCACCGGGGCCAGCCGCGGCATCGGCGCTGAAATCAGCCGCCTCTTCGCCGCCGAGGGCGCTCACGTCGTCTGCGCCGCCCGCACCGTCAACGAGGGCGACCACCCCTTGGAAGGCTCCCTGGCCAAAACCATCGCCGACATCAAGGACGCTGGCGGCGAGGCCACCCCCGTCGCCGCCAACATCTCCCTGCCCGAGGACTGCGAGATGCTGGTGTCCGAAGCCCGCCGCATCTACGGCCCGGTGGACGTGCTGGTCAACAACGCCGCCCTCACCTACTACCTGCCCATCAAGGACTTCCCCGTCAACCGCTGGATGCGTTCCTGGGCCGTCAACTTCCACGCCCCCTTCATCCTGAGCCAGTTGGTCCTGACCGACATGATCGAGCGCCGCTCCGGCAGCATCGTCAACATATCCTCCGGCTCCGCCGTCGGCCCCGGCCGCGGACCCTACACCACGCCCAGCAACAACGGCACCTGCTACGGCGCCGAAAAAGCCGCCCTGGAACGCTTCTCCCAGGGACTGGCCCAGGAGGTGTACGAGTACGGCATCTCCGTAACGGCGGTGGCACCCTCCCTGGTCGTCCCCACGCCCGGCACCGTGTTCCACCACCTGGTCGAGGGCATGGATGACCCCCGGGGCGAGCCGCCCGAACTGCTGGCCCAGGCTACCCTGCTCCTGGCCTCTGAACCCGCGGATAAAGTAACCGGCCGCGTCTGCTACAGCCAGCAAATCCTGCTGGAGTTCGGCTGGATCGACGAAGGACGCGGCTGGGGCGTGGACGACACCCGTGGCCCCGGCAGCGGCTACAGCCAAATGTAACCCCCGCCGTGATAAGATAGCCCGACATCCCAACCGCCAATCCGGCTCACCCGACCCGTACCTTCAGGAGAGCATCATCATGGAGTTCCAATTCAGCACCGAGGACGCCACTTTCCAGAGCGACCTCCGGCAGTTCATCTCCGAAGAGTACGTTCCCGAATGGGAGCTGGGCGAACGGGGTGCCGGCGAAGATAACTGGCAGCGCACCCTGGACGTGCGCCGCAAGCTGGCCGACCGGGGCTGGCTCACCATGCACTGGCCCGAAGAGTACGGCGGACAGAAAGCGTCGCCCGTGCGCACCGCCATCTTCAACGAGGCCATGACCTACCACCGCGCGCCCGGCCGCGACAACTTCGGCGTCCGCATGATGGGCGCCACCCTGATGATTCACGGCACCGACGAGCAGAAGGCCGAGCACCTGCCCCCGGTGGCCAAGGGAGAAGTCCAGTGGTGCCAGGGCTACAGCGAACCCGAATCCGGCTCCGACCTGGCCTCCCTCAGCACCCGCGCCATCCGCGACGGCGACGAGTTCGTCATCAACGGCAGCAAGATCTGGACCTCCATGGGACACCGCGGCGACTGGATCATGCTGCTCACCCGCACCGACACCGACGCCCCCAAGCACCGGGGCATCAGCTTCTTCCTGGTGGACATGAAAACCCCCGGCATCGAAGTGCGCCCCATCATCAACATGGGCGGCCGCCACGAGTTCAACCAGATTATTTTCGACAACGTCCGCGTTCCCGCTCGCAACATCGTCGGCGAAGAGAACCGGGGCTGGTACGTCGCCGTAACCCTGCTGGACTTCGAGCGCTCCGGCATCGACTACTCCGCTGCGTCCTTCCGCCATCTGGACGACACCCGCAAGTGGGCCGACGGCATCTCCCGCAACGGCCAACCGTTGAGCCAGGAACCCTGGGTTCGCAACCTGCTGGCCGACCGCTACATCGAGTGCGAGGTTGCCCGCCTCATTGCCTACAACGTGGCCTGGATGCAGGGCGAGGGCCTGGTGCCCAACAAGGAAGCCTCCATGTCCAAGGTCTTCGGCAGCGAAACCGTCCAGCGCACCACCGCCTCCTGCCTGGAAATCATGGGAATGTACGGCGGCCTCCGCGACGACAAGTGGACCCCCATGGCCACCGATATGCAGGAGCACTGGCTGCGGGCATTCTCCCACACCATCGCCGCCGGCACCAGCGAAGTCCAGCGCAACATCATCGCCAGCCGGGGGTTGGGCCTCCCCCGCGGCTAGAAGGAGGGCCGGGTATGACAACGTCCCCGCTTCTTTACGAACTCACCGCCGAGGGCGTCGCCCTGCTGCAGCTGAACAACCCGGAGCGACGCAACGCCCTCTCGTCCCAAACTCTCACCGCGCTGGAGAACAAGCTCGGAAAAATCGCCGACGACCCGGCCGCCCGCGTCGTCGTCCTCCGCTCCCAGGGTCCCGTCTTCAGCTCCGGCCACGACCTCAACGAGCTGGTCAACGGCGACGCCGAAGACTACACCGCCGTCTTCGACGCCTGCACCCGCGTCATGGAGGCCATCCGCCTGCTGCCCAAACCCGTCATCGCCCAGGTGCAGGGCCTGGCCACCGCCGCCGGCTGCCAGCTGGTCGCCACCTGCGACATCGCCGTGGCCGCCGACACCGCCGCCTTCGCCACGCCGGGCGTGCAGATCGGCCTGTTCTGCACCACGCCGGGCGTCGCCGTCGCCCGCTCCGTGATGCCCAAAAAGGCCATGGAGATGCTGCTCACCGGACAGCCCATATCGGCCCGGGAAGCGCTGGACTTCGGCCTCATCAGCCGCATCGCGCCGGCCGACCAGCTGGAAGCGCAGACCATGGCGCTGGCCCGGCAGATTGCATCGGCCAGCGCGCAGACCTTGGCCCTGGGCAAAGCCGCCTTCTACCGGCAAATCGAGATGGATCGTCCATCCGCCTACCAATTCGCCGGCAAGGTCATGGTGGACAACCTCCAAATCGACGACGCGCACGAAGGCATAACGGCCTTCCTGGAGAAGCGACCCCCCGTTTGGACCACCTAGCCCGGAGACCACAATGGCGCTGCAGGAATTCATCAAGGAGTCCTTCGATAACAACTGGGAGTGGCTGGTTCGCTATGTGGATGGGCTGACCCAGGACGAAATCGAGTTCGTTCCCAACGAGCAGTGCCATTCCATCGGTTTCATCGTCTGGCACTACGGCCGCGCGCTGGATATGTGGGTCCAGTCCCTCGCCCGGCAAGATCAACAACTCTACGAGCGCGAGTGGGCCGCCCGCCTGGGCTTCGCCCCCGAGCCGATGAACGTGGGCTTCGGCTACTCCGTTGACGACCTGACCAACTGGCGGTGTCCCGACAAGGCCCTGCTCATGGAATACGCCGACGCCGCCCGCAACAACCTGCTGGACTTCCTCAGCCAGCACGACGACGACGCCCTGGTCAACACCCAGATGACCAACCGCCGCGGCGATACCATCGCCCTCGCCGATATGTTCCGCCTGCTCCTCTGGGAGGTCAACCAGCACGGCGGCCAGGCCGGATACCTCCGCGGCATGCAGCGCGGCCTGAACCAGTAGGCAAAAACAGCGATTTCACGGAGCCACCATCATGCCCGCCTCCACCCTTCACTACCGCTACAACCCCCTCCGCCAGGACATCATCTGCGCCGAAACCGCCATCGACGACCTGCCAGCCACCGTGGACAGTCTCGGCGGCAGCCGCGCCATGATTACCTGCGGCCCCACTATTCTATCCGCCTGCGACGTGGTGCCCCGCGTGCAGGAGGCCCTTGGTTCTCGCTACGTCGGCACCTACTCCGGCGTCGCGCCCCACTCGCCCGTGGAAACCGTCGAAGCCGGCGTCGCCATGGCCCAGGAGACCCAACCCGACATCTTCATCAGCGTCGGCGGCGGCAGCACCCACGACACCACCAAGGCCATGGCTACGCTGCTGGCCGAGGGCGGCGACATCCACGACTACGAAATCATCTTCGAGCCGCCGGACAAAATCACCGTGCCGCCCACGCCGTCGCCCAAGCTGCCCATCATCAGCGTGCCCACCACCATGGGCTGCGCCGAGTTCAGTCGCGGCGGCGGCGGAATCACCGACCACAACCTGGGCCGCAAGCTCATCATCGCCGGCGAGGGCGTTACTCACCGCACCGTCGTCATCGACGGACAGGCCTTGGCCACTACGCCGCTCCGCATCCTGGTATCCACCGCCATCGGCCAGCTCCGCATCGCTATCGAAACCGTCTATTCCACCGGGCGCAACCCCATCGGCGACGGCATGGCCCTGCACGCCATCCGCCTCCTCTTCGAGAACCTGCCCCGCTGCAAGGACGGCGACATCGACACACTGCTGGCCACCAAGACCGCCTGCGCCATGGCGTCGCTGGCCTCCTTCGGCGGCCTGGGACTCAACACCGCCACCTGCCACCACGTGGGCGGACTCTACGACGTGCCCCACGGCGAGGCCAACGCCATCCTGCTGCCCCACTCCATGCGCTACAACCTGGACGCCTGCGCCGACCGCCAGCGCATGATCGCCGAGGCCATCGGCGTCGCCAACTCCACCATGACCGACGAGGAGGCCGGCCTGGCCGCCGCCGACGCCGTGGACGAACTCTGCCGGGAGCTGGAACTGCCCCGCACCCTGCGCGAGGTCGGCGTCCCCGAAGAGGGACTGGAATACATCGCCACCGCCACCCTCCACGACCGCAGCCTGAGCACCAACCCCAAGCCCATCAGCGACGCCGGCCCCATCATGGAAGTCCTGCGCGCCGCCTACTAACCACCCCCTACAAATTCTCAATCGCCACCGGCTCCACCTCATCCGCCAGCTCGAAGCCGAATACCCGCGAATAGAAGTACAGCTCCCCCTCCAGCGCGCGCTTGATGTTCTCGGCCCGTCGGAACCCGTGCTGCTCGCCCTCAAAAGGCAGGTACGCGCACGGTATTCCCTTGCTCCGCACGGCATCAAACATCATCTCGGCCTGGTTGGGCGGCACGATGCGGTCTTCCAGCCCCTGCAGCAGGATGATGGGACACGACAGCCCGTCAGTGTGCTCAATCGGCGACCGCCGCCGGTAGGTGTCCGCTCCCTCCGGATACGGCGCGACCAGCCGGTCCAGGTAACGCGACTCGAACTTGTGCGTGTCCTCCGCCAGCGCCGCCAGGTCCGACACGCCGTAGTAGCTGGCTCCCGCCGCAAACACGTTGCGAAAGGTCAACGACGCCAGCGTCGTGTAGCCGCCGGCGCTGCCGCCCCGTATCGCCAGCCGGTCGCCGTCGGCCATGCCCTGGTGCACCAGGTACAACGCGGCGTTGGCGCAGTCGTCTAGGTCAACGATGCCCCAGTTCCCGTTCAGCAGCTGGCGATACGCCCTGCCATACCCCACGCTGCCGCCGTAGTTTACGTCCACCACCGCAAAGCCCCGGCTGGTCCAGAACTGCACTGCCATGTCCAGCGCGCCCGACGCCGCCCCCGTCGGCCCGCCGTGGCTCAGCGTCAGCAGCGGCGGCAGCTCGCCCAGCGGCGCCTGGTACTCGGGGTTGCGCGGCGCGTAGTACAGGGCATAGGCCGGCCGCCCCTCGTTGGACGGGAACTCAATGGTCTGCACCAGCGAGATGTACTCGGCGGCAACGTTGCTGGTTGACGCCGCCCGCAGCGTGTCCCAGTATCCCGTGTTCAGGTTCACCCGCATCAGCGACAGCGGACGCTCGGCGTCGCCGGCAACCACCACCGCCGTGCCCCCGGATACCGTCAAATCGCCCCGGCCCATTTCCCCGGCCGGCACGTCCAGTTGGGTCAACACTCCGGTGTCAGGACTCAGCCGGTTCAGCGACCACGCGCCCCGCCGGTTCACCGCGCAGATGATGTCACCGTTGCCGGCGAACCCGTAGGTGCGGCTGGCGAACACCCACTGCGGCCGGGCGTACTCGGCGTCGTCCGGGTGCAGCGCCTCCGGCCCGTCGGCTCTCACGCGATAGAGGTTCCACCAGCCCGACGTGTCCGATACGTAGTGCAGCACGCCGTCGGGCGACCAATCCGGCTGAAATACCGACACGCCTGCCCCGCCGGCAACCAGCGTCGCCTCGCCCAGCGTTCCGTCGTCCAGTATGGGCGCCGCCCACAGATGCGTCCCGTCCCAGGGCATATTGGGATGATTCCACGACAGCCACGACAGCGTCGTTCCCTCCGGATTCAGCCGCGGCGACGACACGAAATCCCAGCCGTCAAACAGCAGCGTTTGCTCGCCAACCCCGTCGGCCGGCACTGCCACGATGGCGTTCACCACGTTGTCCGGGTCGGTGTGGTCCTCCCGCACGCAGATGAGGCGGTTGCGCGCCCTGTCCAGCGTGGCGTCGGCGTAGCGCAGCGGCGCGTCCGGCGTGATCGCCTGCGGCTCCCCGTCGTTGTCCTGGCGGTACATGCGCTGGTCGTCGAAGTTGGAAAACCACACCACGCCGGCGTCGGCAATCCACGCGCCTCCGCCGTACTCGTGCACCCGCGTCCGCGCGTTGAACGGCGGCGGGTTCACGTCGGCAACCGCGCCGTCCGGCGTGCCGCGCACGATGACGTTGCGCCCGCCCTCGGCCGGCCGTCCCTCCGTCCACAGTATGCTGTCTCCGTCGATGGCAACCTGGCCGATGCCGATGGACTCGGCGACAATGGCGTCCGCTGTAATGGGCGAACGCCAAGAGCCGTATGGGGCGATGGTGGGATTGAGATTCGTTGACATGGTGCCTCGCTTATTATTCCGCCGCAGCCAGCGCGATGCGCAGCCGCTTGTTGATGCGTCCCTTGCTCTCGTGTCCCACCACGTTGATGCGTCCCACTTCCCGGGTGTTGCGAACGTGCGTGCCGCCGTCGGCCTGCAGGTCCAGCCCGGTGATGTCGATGGTGCGCACCTCGGTGATGGCCGCCGGCAGCAGGTTGATTTTGGTGCGAATCAGGTCCGGATGCGCGTCCGCTTCGCCCCGGCTCATCGCGCCGACGTCGATGTTTCGCGCCTCCGACACTTCGGCGTTGATGCGAGCCTCCACTTCCTCGGCAAACTCCGCCGACATATTTTCCAGCTCAAAGTCCATGCGCGCCGTGCCGGGCCGCATATCGCCGCCCGTTACCAGCGCGCCGTAGTCCCGCCACACCACGCCGCACAGGATGTGCAGGGCCGTGTGCGTTCTCATGAGCAGGTACCGGCGCTCCCAGTCGATCACGCCGTGCAGCGCCGTGCCCACCGCCGGCCCGGCGGCGCCGTCGATGGTATGCACTATCTGGCCGCCGGCCCGCCCGGCTTTCGCCACCCGATACTCTGCGCCCGTCGCCGTGTCGGTCAGCGTGCCCACGTCGCAGGGCTGCCCGCCGCCTCCGATGTAAAAGGCCGTCCGGTCCAGTACCACGCCCCCGTCGTCAGCAACGGCGGTAACCACGGCGTCAAACTCGGACACGTAGGCGTCGTTCAGAAACAGCAATTCAGTCATCTCTGCATCTCCCAATGTCAGCCGGGCCGTTATCCATCCCGGCTGCGGTATTATAGCAACCCCGCTCGGCTGGAATGCGCCCGCGCGCTTCATTCCCCGTGGACGGCGAACCCATTGCAAAGAGGAAATCCATGGCCAGATTGAATGACCTTCCAGCCGGCGAACGGGAGCTGATGATGAATATCCCGATGCCGCACTTCGATTCCACGCCCTTCGTCACGGGCAAACCGCTGTCGGAACGACGGGTCGCGATTCTCTCCACCGCCGCACTCCAGATCCGCAGCGACCAGGCCTTCGCGTGGCAAGACGCCGGTTATCGCGTCATTCCCGGCCAAACCCGGCCCAACGACATCATCATGTCCCACCGTTCGGTTAACTTCGACCGCTCCGGATTCCAGCAGGACTACAACGTTTGCTTCCCCCTGGACCGCCTGCGCGAGCTGGCCGATGCCGGCGTGATTGGCTCGGTGGCCGATTACCACTACACCGTTATGGGCGCCAACGCCCCCGAGCGCCTGGAAGACACCGCACGCCTCATCGCCGGGCTGATGAAGCGCGACGCCGTGGATACCGTGCTGCTGGTCCCCGTTTGACCCCGCTGCACGTGCGCCGTCGGCGGACTCGCCCACTACATCGAGCAGGAGGGTGTCGGCACCACCCAGATTAGCCTCATCCGTGAGCACACCGTAGCCATCCGGCCCCCGCGCGCCCTGTGGGTGTCCTTCGAGCTTGGCCGACCCCTGGGCGTGCCCAACGACCCGGCCTTCCAGACCCGCGTCCTGCGCGCCGCTTTGCAGCTCATGGACGCCGAATCCGGCCCGGTCCTCCAGGACTACCCCGAAGACGTCCCGCCCGAACTGTCCAGCGCCGATTTCACCGGGATGTCATGCCCCATCGACCTGCCCCCGCCGTCGCCCTCGGAACACGGCGCCGTGGCTGATTTGCTGCGGGAAATCCAACAGGTGGCCCCCTGGTACGACCTGGCGGTCAGTCAACGGGAGCGCACCACCGTCGGCATCAGCGACCTGGACGTGGCCCAGGCCGGGCGCTTCCTCGCCGGCTACCTCGAGGACGAGTCCACCCCGGCGCCCTGCACAGACCTCACCACCGGCCGCCTGCTCAAGCTCGTCTGCGAGGACCTGAAAGCCTACTATTCCGAAGCGGCCTCGGCCCAGCCGGGCATGTCCGCCAGCATCGCCGTGGAGCACTGGCTATTCAACGAAACCGTCCTGGGCAAACTGCTCTGGCAACTGCGCAACACCCACACCGACCACGAAGACGATGAGAAAAAGTTCTTTGCCCGGCGCAGCCTCATCCCCGACCGCCAAGTCCAGTACCAGGGCGCCACCGCTTATCATCCGTGATGGCGGCCCGGCAGTCCCGTGCTATAATCCGCCCACTCCAAAATCTCCCCCTTCCCTAACAGGATTGCCCAACATGAAACTATCGTGCCTTCAGGAAAACCTGGCCCGCGGCCTCGGCGTGGTGGGCCGCGCCGTCGCCAGCCGTTCCACGCTGCCGATCACCCAGAACGTTCTGCTCAGCAGCGACCAGGGCATGCTGAGGCTCTCGGCTACCAACCTCGAAATCGCCATCACCACCTGGATCGGCGCGATGATCGAAGAAGAGGGTTCCATCACCGTTCCTCACCGCCTGGTCGCCGATTTGGTCAACTCCCTGCCCAGCGACCGCGTTGACCTCGACCTGCGCGGCCCCGACCCTGACGACCCTACCGCCGGCGGCGGCAGTGTCCTGCACATCTCCTGCGGACGCTCCCGCACCCACATCAACGGCGCCTCCGCCGACGACTTCCCGCCCATCCCCCAGGTCGATTCCGGCACGGCCACCGACATCGACCCCTCCGTCCTGCGTTCCGGCATCGGCCTGGTCGCCTTTTCCGCCGCTGCCGACGAGTCCCGCCCAGTCCTCACCGGCGTGGAGTTGAAACTGGAGGACACCAGCCTGGTGATGGCCGCCGCCGACGGCTTCCGCCTGGCCGTCTATACCGGTCAGCTGTCCCAGCCGGTGGCCGAAGCCATGAAAGTAATCGTGCCGGCCCGCACCATGCAGGAAGTACAACGCCTGGCCTCCGAGCAGAGCGCCCCGGTGCAGGTAACCCTGTCTCCCGAAAGGGGCCAGGTCATGTTCAAGCTGGAGCACGTCGAAGTGGTATCCCAGCTGCTCCAGGGCGCGTTCCCCAACTACGAACAGCTCATCCCCGAAAGGTACGAGACCCGCGCCGTCATCGAGCTGGACGACCTGAAGCGGGCCACCCAGTCCGCCGCCGTCTTCGCCCGCGACGGCAGCAACATCGTCCGCCTGGAGCTGACCCCGCAGGAGGACAGCGAGGGCGGCCAGTTGAAAGTATCCGCCCGCTCCGAGGAGGTCGGCGACAACTTGGACGAACTCGACCTGGAGCAGATGGACGGCGAAGACGCCAAGATCGCCTTCAACGTGCGCTACCTGACCGACATCGTCAACGTGCTGGGCCGAGGCAAAGTCGCCCTGGAAGTTACCAACTCGTCCAGCCCCGGCGTCTTCCGCCCCGCCGACTCCGACCGCTACGTCCACGTGGTAATGCCGATGTATGTTCAATGGTAGAGACGATTGGGTCCACCCCAACCGTCAAGGTGACGTGGTCTTTCGATGCCAAGATCACCACATCAAAGGCACTCATGGCCGCCCGCTTGCCCTCGAAACTTTCGGTCGCGAGTCCTTCTCGGAGCAATCTGTAGAACTCCTACACCCGCTTCTCCATAGATTGCAGGTCTTTGTGGATCGCTCGCTGTTGCTCCAGTTCGGCCAAATCCTTTTCCCATGACGTCCGGGATTTCTTGATGAGGGCGATCTGGTCATCCAGCATATCTTCGTCAAACGCTCCATTGGCGTAGAGCGCAATCAGCCTGCGCTCCTCTTGATTGGACTTGTTGATCGAACTCCGCAGTTGCTCGATTTCCTTACCGTGGTCTCCGCCGCCGGTTTGGAGATATTCCCTGATGCCATCCATCACCGCGCGGGCGGCCCGATAGCCCAGTTCGGGCGGAGGAAAACTGTACCACCCGTCGTCTTGCATAGTGCTGATATTCAGCCTATCAGGGTGCTGAATAACGCGGCGAGAATGTTGATTGCCAGGATGGGCCGCTTTCGACAGTCAAGTTGGCGATGCGAGGCACAGAACGCCACCGGACACCATGCCGATCAAGGTCGCGCCGGACGCCTTGATCCCCGGTGCGCCGTCCCACGCGACGGTTCGGCCCCTGTCCAGGCTCTCTGCCTGCTGCCGCCGGATGTGCGCCCCCAGCCACTTGACACTGCCTCAAAAAGGCATACATTCGAGTCACGACCAAGCACACGACAGCAACGCGGCTTGCCCCACCCGGCAGGAGGTTATCCATGAACATCACCGAGCGGATTGCCGAATACGTCACCGCCACCGACATTGAGGACTTCCCGCCCGATGCCATTGAAGCGGCCAAGGGAGCGATCATGGACTGCCTGGCGTGCATGCTGGCCGGCTCCCGGGAATCCCTGTCGGACATCCTCTGCCGTTACGTTGCGGCCGAGAGCGCCTCTCCCACCGCCAGCGTGGTGGGCCGGGGATTCAGGACCTCGGCGGCCAACGCCGCCCTCGTCAACGGCGCCATGGGCCACGCCCTGGACTACGATGACATCACCCAGATCACCAAGACCCATCCCACCACCGTCCTGCTGCCCGCAGCCTTGGCGGTGGCAGAGGAGTCCGGCGCGTCCGGCAAGGATATGCTGCTGGGCTATATGTCCGGCTTCGAGGTCGCGTGCGCCGTGGGTGAGGCGTTGAGCGAAGCCTACTACGATGACCTGGGATGGCATCCCACCGGACCCCTTGGCGCCGTAGGGTCGGCGGCGGCGGCCAGCAGGATCATGGGGTTGGACGCGGAACAAGCGGCAATGGCCGTCTCACTGGCGGCTTCCCAGGCCTCGGGACTGCGGCAGAACTTCGGCACCATGACTAAGCCTTTCCACGCCGGAGACGCCGCGCGGGCTGGGGTCGTGGCGGCCAAGCTGGTGCGCGACGGTTTCACCGCCAGCGACGATGCGCTGGAAGGGCGGTTCGGGTTCATTCGAGCCTTCTCGGGGGGACAGGGTTTCGACAGCGATCAGGTGGCGCAGAACCTGGGGAACAAATGCTACCTGATGGACTCGGGCATCGAGATCAAGAAATACCCCTGCTGCGGCAGCGCACACCTGGCGCTGGACGCCACGTTCGACTTGCTGTCCCAGTCTGCCATCGACCCGGCGGCGGTAGACCGGATCGACGTGATGGTGGACTTCGATCCTCCGCGCTCGTTGATTCACTCGCGCCCGCTGTCGTCGTTGGAGGGCAAGTTCAGCATGCAGTATTGCCTGGCAGCCGCCCTGCTGGACCAACGGGTCGGCTTGCAATCCTTCACCGATGATCAGGTGATGCGTCCCGAAGCCCAGGCGCTGTTTCCACGCATCGACATGCGCCGCATCCCGGGCAACGAGGGCCAACCCAGCTGGACCGAAGGCTACCACCAGGTTGAGGTGCAACTGAGGGACGGCAGCACACTCCGGCAGCAGGCCCACCGCGCCAACAGCGGAGCCCTGCGCGGCGTGACGATGGAGGACATCCGCGAGAAGTTCCAGGACTGCGCGTCGGAGTTACTATCCGAATCGGCGACGGCGGAAGTCCTCACGCGCCTGAATTCGCTGGAAGAGGGGGAACCGGTGAGCGGGCTTGCGGACCTGCTGCGAGGCTGAACGTCTCAAAACCGAGCCGCAACCGCATGCATCGAGATCCTACATCCGGGGCCTGATGTTGTGGTTGTGGCTGAACATGTTGGTGGGATCATAGCGCTGCTTGAGGCCGGCCAGTTTCTCGAAGTTTTCCCCGAAGGCCGCCTGGATCTCGGCCGCGCCCTCTTCCGCCTCGGCGCCCACCTGGTTGATGTACGGCCCTGATGAAAACGGCGACAGCGCCAATGCGAACTCCCTGACCCACCGGATGTGGATTTCGGATTCTCCCGGGTCCAGGAAGACCGCATTGGTGGCCCATTCGCACAGGGCTCCCCGGTGTCCGAATGCGGTCTCGTTGGCCGGCACGCGTTGGGTGGCGTTGCCGAGATATTGGAAAAGGACGCTGGAGAGCGGGGAGGTTATCCGGTCAAAATAGTCGAGATTGATGTCCACCGCTTCATCGCGCACCTGGCTCATGAAATGGGATTTGAGGTAGTTCTGCCGCCCCTGTGGAGCCATCGCCAGCGCCTGGGCCTCGGCGTATGACATGGGCCGGATGTCGTCCGACAACGGCGGGCCGAACTTCCGGAGTGGCCGAATGACGCGCTCGCCCTCGTCGATGGCTCCGTAGTAGCAGAGGAGAATCCGGCAGACTTTGTCCCCGCCGTCCGGTAGGATCCCCAGGAAGACGATGATGTTCATCTCGTCGGGCATGTTGGCGGTGAACTCGCCGACCAGGGCGAACAACTCCCTGGCCTTGGCGTAGGGATAGACCAGGTAGCCCGCCAGCACCGAGGGACCGACCGGATGCAAACGGTACTCGAGGGAGGTTACGACGCCGAAATTGCCGCCCCCGCCGCGCAGGCCCCACAGCAGGTCGGGGTTCTCGTCGGCGTTGGCGGTGAGCACCCTGCCGTCGGATGTCACCACGTCGGCGGAGATCAGGTTGTCGCAACTGAGACCGTGGCTGCCGGACAGCCAACCGATGCCGCCGCCCAGCGTGAGGCCGGCGATGCCGGTGTCGGGGTCGGTGCCTCCCGGCGCGGCCAGGCCGAAGGCCTGGGTCTCGTGGTCAAAGGCTCCCCATTTGGTCCCGCCCTGGGCGCGGACCGTTTTCGCCGCGGGATCAACGCGGACACCGGTCATCACGGAGAGGTCGATCATCAACCCGTCCTCGCAGACACTGTTGCCAGGGAAATTGTGGCCGCCGCCGCGCACCGAAATCAGCAGGTCGTTGTCCCTGGCGAAGTTCACCGAGCTGATCACGTCGGCCGTCCCGCTGCACCTGGCGATGAGGGCAGGGCGTTTGTCGACCATGGCGTTGTACACCTGTCGGGCGCTGTCGTAGCCGTGGTCTCCCGGCAGCAGGGACTCCCCATGCAGGCTGCTCCGAAAGGCTTCCACCGACCCGTGGCCTACCACGGTGTAATCGCCGGCAAGGGTCGAAAATTTCACGTCTGCCATCTGACTGTCCCCCTGCCCGCTTTCGGCGTCGCCGTAGTTACTCGCGTCGATCTCACCGTTCCCGATTATATGTCCTACCGGCGAGCGCCGCCACCGGGAAGTTCCTGAATACTGGCCCGATGCTTGGATGAGCCCGTGATATATTCCCCTATGCCGCTTCGACGGCCCACGCATACTCCAGGAGGTCAACGGGATGGTCGATAAGGGACAGGACTGGGAATACGGCCTGCGTACCGAGGGTCACGGGGTCGCAGGGGGCGCCGGCGGGCCCGTGGTGATCGGCGAGAACGGTTTCCACTACCGGGTCTCGGGCGAAAACTGGGGCCAACTTCCCGATGGGTGCGTCTACAAAGAGGGCACCTCCGTGGCGGTGGACTCCAACGACCAGGTGTACGTCTTCAATCGCGGTACGATACCGATGCTCGTTTTCGACACGGATGGCAACCTGCTGCGCTCCTGGGGCGAAGGTGTGTTCACCAACCCGCACGGCGTGACCATCGCGCCAGACGGCACCGTATTCTGCGTGGACAACGGAGACAGCACGGTGCGGCAGTTCACCCCCGACGGCAAGCTGCTGATGACCTGGGGCACGCCCCACCAGCCCAGCCCACGCATGAGCGGAGACCCGTTCTGCGTTCCCGCCCATGTGGCCTTCGACGAGCGCAGCGGCGAGTTTTACGTGGCCGACGGCTATTCCAACGCCAGGGTGCATAAGTACACGCCCGACGGCAGGCTCCTCTTTTCCTGGGGCGAATCGGGCACCGGCGACGGCCAGTTTAACATCGTCCACAACGTCATCGTGGACAAGGACGGCTGGGTGTACATCGCCGACCGCGAGAATCATCGGATCCAGGTTTTCAGCTCCGACGGGAAGTATGAGACCCAGTGGGGCAACCTTTCCCGCGCCGCCGCAATCTGCATCGATGACCGCTCGGGCAAGGAACTGATCTACATCGGCGAGTACTTCTGCGGGATTGGCACCAACGACATTGGCACCGATCTCGGGCCTCGCGTGACGGTGATGAACACCAGGGGCAAGGTGCTGGCCCGGGTCGGGCGCGAGAGCTACGGCGACCAGTCAGGGCGGTTCTATTCGCCCCATGGCATCGCCATCGACTCTCAGGGAGACCTGTACGTGGCGGAGGTATCCTGGACCGACTACGGCCGGCACATGGACCCGCCCCGCGAGCTTCGCTCGATGCAGAAGTTGGTCAGGGTTCTGGACTGATCCCAGACCCGCAAGGGCCATACATACCTTATTCTGGTATCCCCAGGGCCTTGCGCACCGCCGCACCGATGGGAGTCAGCGGGCTTTCCTCGGGCGGCCCGTGCGCCACCATGCGGTTGTGGTGGATTGCCACCGCCAGTCGGCGCTGAGGATCTGCCCAACCCAAAGAGCCGCCGGCGCCGTTATGCCCGAAAGCCAGCGGGTTGCCGCCCATGGCGCCCATGCCGGGACTGCCGGCGAAATGGAAACCTCCGATGGTTCCATGATGGGGTCTGCCGTGAACCGGATCGTAATCGCTGGGCGGGCGGGGGATATGGAACGTGCGGACCCGGGCCTCGGAGAGCAGCCGCACGCCGTCCAGCTCTCCGCCGTTTGCCAGCATGGCGTAGAAGCGGGCCTGGCTCCGCGCGTTCATGATGCCCTGTGCACCGGGGATACACGCCTGGCGCACGTCGGAGCGGCCGAACACCTCCTGGGTCGTCCCAACCTCGGGCGGAGTGGCCCGGAACCGCAGGGAGTCCGGAGGCAAGCCCGGAGCGCCGGGAGGAAGCGGCGGGATATTGGTCAGCCTGGCCACCCGTGGCTCGACCTCGGACGGAATGCCCGCCCACAGATCGGTGATGCCCAGAGGTTCGCAGATTTCGTCCTGTATGAACTGTCCGAAGGGCCGCTGCTTCGAGTCGGTGCGGCGCACCACCTCGCCAACCACCCAGCCGAAGGTGTAGGCCATGTAGCCGCTGCGGGTGCCGGGCTCAAAGAGCGGGTGCATCTCAGCCAGCTGCCCCACCATCCAGTCCCAGTCGCACATCAGCTCGGGAGTGACCCCCACCGGCATCAGGGGAACTCCGATGCGGTGCGTCAGCGCATCGAAAACCGTGCCCTTGTCCTTGCCGTACTTCCCGAATTCGGGCCAATATTTCGCCACCGGCTGATAGTAATCCACCAGTCCCCGCTCGGCCTGGATGTGGAGCGCGGTCGCCGTCACCGCCTTGATGTTGGAAAAGACCGGGAAGAGGGTGTCGCCGTCGACCTCCTGGCCGGTGGTTTCATCGGCGAGTCCGCCCCACTGGTCAATGGCCAACTCGCCGTCCAGGTAGGCCGCGACCTGGACTCCGATCTCGCCGCGCTCCCCGATGGCGACGTCAATTGCGTCTTGCACGATCCTGTTCTGGCTGTCTGCCATAACGACACCTCCCGGTTGCTGACTCCTGTGGGGCCATTATATCGCCAACGGAGCTCCGGTCCGCCAGTACGGCCGCGAGTGTCCAGCCCCATGTCGATTATTGGCATCCACTTTTCGCATCCAACGACCCCTACCGCGAACTGCTCCGCTGGGACCTCCCCGCCCCCGCACGCTAACCATGCCCTCAGCCCGGTCTGGCCGGATGATCGAAAGGCCCCGGTATTCGGGCGGTCAGTCGTTTCGCCGACGTGTGCGGTGCGGTAGAATGCCGCCGTAGAGCATGGCCTAGCCAGGAGAGACATTCCATGACCACCCCCGATGATTTGTCGCGACGAGCGCACGAACTGGAACCGTACCTTCCCGTCAACAGCGATCTTCCATCCATCTCGGCGGACTACTGGAATATCCAGGAACCGCTGATGTGGGGCGGTATCTGGCACGGGCCGGAGCTGGACCTGAAGCTGCGGAGTTTTGCGACGATTGCGGCCCAGTGCGTCAACGGCTGGGACTTCGGGTTGAAGCACCAGATACGGGTCGGGCTGACGATGGGAATGACGCCCCGGCAGATCAAGGGGATCTTCATCCAACTGTTGTTCTACGCGGGCATTCCGGCGACAGTCCACGCGCTGCTGCAGGCGCAGACGGTGATCAACGAGTCACACGAATGGAAGGCGGCGGATGTCCCGCAGGAGGCGGACTGGCTGGAGACCCTGGAGGCCAAGCTGGAGCGGGGCAGCGATATCCGGCGGGAACTCTGGGGCGAGGAGGCGAACCGGGAAATTGAGGATTCGCTGGCGCAGCGAATGACGCCCGAAGCATCGGACATCGTGGACGGGTACAACTACGGCGAGGTGTGGGCGCGGGATGACCTGGATCCGAAAGAGCGGATGGTATGCGTGCTGACCGCGCTGATGGCCCGGGGGCACTGGAAACAACTGCGGCGCTACATCCGGTATGCGCTGAACATGGGGTTCGAGCAACGGGAAATCTGCGAGGTGTTCGCGCAGGCGGGCTGGTACCGGGGATGGCCCCACGTGGAAGACGCGCTGGAACAGGCTCGGGAAGTATTCGCCGAGGCGGAAAACTGACTCGTGGTCCGGCGGACAGGCGGGAGATCAGCATGACGACGGTACAGGAAATCCAGGAAAGGTCAGCGAAGCTGCGGCAGTTTTTCGACCAGCACCTGCCCTACGCGCGGCCCACGCCGGTGCTGGCCGATTTCGTGCGGGTGCAGCACGAGCTGATGTGGGGCGGCGTGTGGCTGGTAGACGGGCTGGACCTCAAGATGCGGAGCTTCGCCACCATCACGGCGCAGTGCGTGAACGGGTACGACTTCGGCGTGGAGCACCAGGTGCGGACCGGCCTCACGGTGGGCATCACGGCACAGCAGATCAAGGGGATATTCATTGAGCTGATGTTTTACGCCGGGGTGCCGGCCACCGTCTTTGGGCTGCGCATCGCCCAGGAGGTGATCAACGAGCGGGAGGAATGGAAGGACGGCGACGTGCCGCTGGATACGGAATGGCTGGATTCCATCGAGGAGATGCTGTCGCAGGGGAAGGCGGTGCGTGTCCAGCATTGGGGAGGACCGGCCGACGCGGAGATCGAAAATTCACTGGCCCGGCGTATGGTTCCGGAGTCGGCGGAGTTGGTGGACGCTTACCACTTTGGAGAGGTCTGGCGGCGGGCTGACCTGAACCCGCAGGAACGAATGGTGTGCATCCTGGCCGCGCTGATGTGCCGGGGTCACATGAAGCAACTGAAGCGGCACCTCGGGTACGCCCTGGACGCCGGCCTGGATACGCAGCAGATCTGCGAGGTTTTCGCGCAGGCTGGCTGGTACCGGGGGTGGCCATACGTGGTGGACGCCCTGGAGCAGGCCATGGAAGTGTTCGAATCCCGGGGTGCCTGACCGTCCCGTCATTGCTCGCATGCACAAGTTGCAATTTGGTGAGAAGTTGAAATGGATACTGCCGCTGACCTGGCCCGCAAGGCCGCCAATCTCCACGCGTTCATCGACCAGTACGTGCCGCGGGGTCGGCTCACTGCCGCGCTGCCCGACATCAGCACGGACTACGTGAAGCTGCAGGAGGAGGTGATGTGGGGCGGCGTCTGGCAGGTGCCGGGCCTGGACGTGACGCTGCGCAGCATCGCGACCATCGCGGCGCAGTGCTGCAACGGGTGGGAGTTCGGCTTGCAGCACCAGATCCGGGTCGGGCTGTCGCTGGGAATGTCGCCGCAGAAGGTCAAGGGGATATTCCTGCAGCTGATCTTCTACGCGGGGATACCCGCGACCGTGTCGTCTCTGGCGCAGGCTCAGCGGGTGATCAACGAACAGCCCATATGGCAGGCTGAAGACCGCGAACCCCTGGAGTCGGACTGGCTGGCTACGGTGGAAGAAAAGCTAGAAAGGGGCCGAGAAATCCGGCGGGCCAACTGGGGCGATGACGCCGAGATTGACCTGGAGAATACGCTGGCCCATGAGCTTACGCCAGAGACCGCCGCCCTGGTCGAGGCCTACAACTTCGGTGAGGTGTGGGCGCGGGGCGACCTGACGCCCAAGGAGCGGACGGTGTGCATCCTGGTGGCGCTGATGTGCCGGGGACACATGAGGCAACTGCGTGAGCACATCGGATACGCCCTGGAACTGGGGATGTCCAAGCGGGAGATCTGCGAGACGTTCTCGCAGGCCGGCTGGTATCGCGGCTGGCCCTACGTGGAGGAGGCGCTGGAGCAGGCCGACGCCGTGTTCATGGAGCGGGGGATCTAGTTTGTGTTGGTCCGCCAGACGCGGACCGTTATTCCCGCGAAAACCGGAGTCCAGAAGATGTTGGCGTTGAGGAACGTTGGCAGCAGCCAGCCTCCGGATCAAAGCCGGCCACGTACTCGATACGGGGTCCGGAATGACGGAAATTACCGAAAGGCCGCGAGCGTCCGCCCAGTGGTCAGGCGGTGGGTGGATTGTTCCGGAACCAGCCGACGATCTCGGAGCCGGTGGCGGCCCAGACACCGCCGCGTCGCATCATGCGGCCCAGCGCGCGGTCGAGGTAGCCGATACGGAAGGGCTGGCCGATGAGCCACGGATGCAGCGCGATGCAGATCACGCGCCTGCTGTGTGCGCCCTCCTCATAGAGTTGGTCGAACTGGGCCTTGCAGATCTCGGCGAAGTAGTCCCCCTCGTAGTGCTGCCGGAAGAGGGGAGCATCGTTCAGCTCGATAGAGTAAGGCACGGAGACCAGCTTACCGCTGTTGACCCGATAGAACTCCCGCTCCTGCTCCTCGGTGTAGGAGTTGAGGTAGCGCGTGTTGTAGATGCCGTGGCTCATGAAGTCATAGTTGCGCTGGACCATGGCCTCGCCGATCTCGGGGAAGTGTTCCAGCACTGCCATGTTGAGGGACGCGCAGCACCTGATGTTGTGCTTGTCCAGCACGTCGGTCATGCGCTAGAAGCCCACGCGGTTCCCGTAGTCGCGGTAGGCGTGACCCTGCACGTCGGGGTAGGGCATGCGCGGCCAGGGATCGCGGCTCCCGTCGAACTCCGGCTCGTACTCGTAGTGCTCGACGTTGGGCGCGATCCGCAGCGCGACCCGGGCGTCGTTGGGCCATTTGATGACTGGACGGTCAACGGGCCTATAGAAACTCAACAGGGCGCGTTGACCGGGGATTTTACGGACCGGCTGAGATGGACAGGAGTTAGTCGTCCAGGTGTATCGTGGCGGTCACCCGTGGGACGTCGCTGACCACACGGGTGGTGTGGCCGTGGCCGGTGAGGTCCTCAGCGAGGTTGACGTCGCCGGGGCCCAAGCGGTGGACGGTGCCGTCGGCGAGGCCGATTTCCCCTTCACCGGACAGGGTGATGATGTACTGCCGGCGGGGGGCGACGTGCCAGTCGCTGAAGTACCCCGGGGGCGAGGCGCGGAAGATGACGCCCTTTGCGTTTTGCAACTGACTCCACACCGGGTCGTTGGGGGGGTCGATATGTTCGATGTGGGAATGGCCGTCGTCGCCAGTGTACAAACGTATGGAGCCCATGATTCCTCCCGTGTCGTTGAGTGTCACGCCGAATCCTAACACAACCGCCCCGCCGTGATGCGCAAGCAATAGTGGATTCCTCCGGCGGTGTAAAGTGCGGTCAGGGGCGAGTTGCCCCTAGAAACACGGCAGTCGACACTTCAAGGAGGACAGCCATGACGGTATTGGCAGACTACGAGAACAAATACGAGACGGTCAGCGTGCAGCGGGAGGACGGCATTCTGCAGGTAACGTTTCACTCCGGGGACGGGAGCCTGCTCTGGGGTGAGGCTTCGCACCGGGAGTTGGGCTATGCCTTTGCAGACATCGGGGCGGACCCGGAGAACAAGGTTGTGATCCTCACCGGGACGGGCGACGATTACTGCGCGAATTTCGAGCCCAACCGACCCACGCGGCGCATGCCCCTGGACTGGGACAAGACCTACTGGGAGGGCAAGCGCCTGTTGACCAACCTACTGGAGATCGAGGTCCCGGTGATTGGCGCGGTCAACGGGCCGGCGACAATCCACGCCGAGATTCCGGTGATGTCGGACATCGTGCTGGCGTCGGAGACGGCGACGTTCCAGGACGCGCCTCACTTTCCGCGCGGCGTGGTGCCCGGGGACGGCGTCCACGTGGTCTGGCCCATGCTATTGGGGCAGAACCGGGGCCGGTACTTCCTGCTGACCGGACAGACGCTGTCGGCGGGGGAGGCGCTAGAGTTGGGCGTGGTAGCCGAAGTGCTGCCCAAGGACCAACTGTTGCCCCGGGCATGGGAACTGGCGCGACAACTGGCCGAGCGGCCGCCGCTGACTCTGCGCTACACCCGAGTCGCCCTGACGCTGCAACTGAAACGGCAAATGCAGGACATGTTGGGATACGGGCTGGCAGTCGAGGGACTGGCGGCGGTGGATGTGTCGCTGGCGCAGGGCTGATAGAGTTGGCCGGGCGCACCCGCCCACCCAGCGGGAGTTGACGGCGGTTACGCCCGATGCGCTGGTGCCCCAGCACCATCCAATCCGGCGCATCATGCCCATGGTGGACCAGGCTCTGACCAAACTGTCTCCCACCTTTGACCGGATGTACGCCGGCAATGGCCGGGCGTCGATACCGCCGGAGCATCTGCTGAAAGCCTGCCTGCTGATGGCGCTGTTCTCGGTGCGCAGCGAGCGGCAGTTTTGCGAGCGTTTGGAGTATGACCTGCTGTTCAAGTGGTTCCTGGACCTGAATATCATGGACCACAGTTTCGACCACTCGGTGTTTGCCAAGAACCGACAGCGGTTGCTGGACGCCGATGTGGCGCGGGAGTTCCTGCTGCAGATCGCGGAGCAGGCCCGCAAGCAGCGGCTGTTGTCTGAGGAGCATTTCAGCCTGACCCTTGACCAATCTCGGGACGCTGTTGGAGGATTGGGCATCGGTGAAGAGTTTCCGACCCAGAAACGAAGACCAATGGCCGCCGTCTGAGGGTGGTGGACGCAATCCAGAGGTGGACTTTCGGGGTGAACGGCGCAGCATGGAGATGACCACCGCCAGCTACAACCTGGTGCGGTTGTCGAAACTGATGCCAATCGCGGCGTGAGCCCTGGGACCGGTCTGTCTGGAAAACCGGCGCTAGCGCGCAAACCCCAACGAATGGCACGAGTCTCACGTTTCCCAGCTGGTTCCACTAGCGGATTTGAGAGCGCTCCTCAATTTGACGGCCTTTCATCGCACCTTTTCACCACACAACGCCCCATTTCAACATCCTGTTAGGACCTTGCCGGCTTGGCTCGTCGAAGGCTTATCACGTGGGAGTAAGTCGTCTCGTGTTTGGCGGCGTGTCGCCAGATTGCTTGAGATGTAAATTGAGAGGTTGCGGGATGTCCTCCCAAAACCCCGTTCCGCAAGGGGTGCGTGCCGGCAAAAAACCGAGGCAAATCTGGCCGCAGGCTGGGCAGTAAGTCTGCCCCTGCCACGGTCGGTTCCGCACTGCGGGATCGCCTCACGACTTGCGAAACACCGTTCCAAGCTACAAAATGACGCCCTGTTTAGAAATTTCCTGGACGTGGAGTGATTTGCAAGTCCCTCCGAGACCGAGACCACAATCGGCATCCCTAATCGGTGCTATAATCGAGGTGTCCTGGGCCTGTGTCCGGTCAGTTACTGCTGTTTTCGGGATTGGCCCGGAACCCCAGCTGATGTGAACTCCGGCATTTACCCTGACCCAAACGGGATTTGGAACGCGACCCTGTTTCTACCGATTAACTTCGATGCCCATGTACGTCCAGTGGTGAACACGGAACATCGCAAGGGGGAAGAGTGATGCCAGAGCAACAACGCATGACCACCAGGCTCAAGGAGCTGTTCGAGCGTCCGCAGATCTTCGTCCTGGCCGGCGGCATGAACGCCATGGGAGCGAAGATGGCCGAAGCGCTGGGATTCGAGGCCTTCTACATGTCCGGCGGCAACACCTCGGCGCAGGTCATGGGCCTGACCGAGGGCGGCACCAGCATGCGCGACATGGTGGACAACGCCCGGAAAATCGTGAACACCATCGACATACCGGCCTTCGTTGACATGGACACCGGCTACGGCGACGCCATCCAGGTGTACGAGACGGTCAAGGAGTACATCCGCGCCGGCATCGCCGGCACCCACCTGGAGGACCAGACCTACCCGCCCAAGTCCGGCCCCCGCCGTCGTTGCGTTTCCATCGAGGAGATGGTGGGCAAACTCCGGGCCGCCATGGACGCCAAGATGGAGTACGATCCCGACTTCGTGATCGTGGCCCGCTGCGACTACGCCGGCGTTCCCGGAGCAACCCTCGAGGACGTGATGGAGCGCTGCCTGGCCTACAAGAGCGAGACCAACGTGGACGTGGTGTGCCCCGCCGTGGCCTCCTGGGAGGACAACAAGGAAGCCATCCGCCGCATTCCCGGGCCGGTGCTGCCCCTGTTCACCCACGGCAGCCAGACCCATCCCACCCTGGAGGAGTTGCAGGAAGCCGGCGCCGCCGCGGCCTGGTATCCCGCCCTCACCACCATGGCGGGCCTCCAGGCATCTTGGGACTTCCTCAGCGATTTCCAGGATCGCGGCACCGCCGCCATCGATGACTTCCTGGCGACAGCGGCCCAGAGCAAGTGGGGCGTTGCCACCAACGGCGGCATCCTGGGCGCGGACCGCATTCGCGAAATGGAGGACAAGTACCTGCCTGATCGACCTCTGTAAACTCGCCAGCGCCGGCAAATGACAGCCGCAAGGATCCGGAGCCTAAAGAGGCAGATAAACCGCCTGTCCGGTCATGGCGCTGTGGCCGACGGGATGCTTTGGGCGCGGCGCCCCGGGTTTGGGCCCTCTACGGGGTAACGTTGGCGTCAACGCCACCCGCCGCATTTCAACCAGGGAGAAGAAGCGATGCCTTATTACATGTACGTTGCCGTCCAGGGTGACAACAAGATCTCGGTCTTCACCATCGACCCCGACACCGGCGGGATGACGCTGCAAACCGACGTGGCCGTTGACGGCGGGCCATTCACCATGGCGATCAGTCCAGACCGACGGTTCCTGTACGTGGGATGCCGGGAAGTTACGCAGTTGGTCAGTTTCCAGATTGACCAGTCCAACGGAGGGTTGACGCAGAATGGGTCCATCGCGCTGGACGCCTGGCCCGTATACGTGGCCACCGACCGGCGGGGCCGGTTCGTGCTGTCGTCCTACTACCAGGGTGCGCGCGTTGCGGTTCATCCCATCGGTGATGACGGTTCGGTCGGCGGCGATCCCGTCGAATGGCTGGAAACGGCCACCGGCGCCCACGCCATGCAGACCGATCCGACCAACGCCTACGCCTTTGTGCCGCACATCGCCGGCAACGGCCCCAACTCCATCTGGCAGTTCCGGTTTGACCAGAACACCGGCCATATCACGCCGAACTCGCCGGCCACCGTGGACCCCGAGGAATTCCTGGGGCCGCGCCACTTCTGCTTCCATCCCTCCCTCGACGTGCTGTACTTCTCCAACGAGCAGGGTTGCAGCGTGAGCGCCTACAACCTGGACACCTCACACGGCGCCCTGTCGCTGTTCCAGACCGTAACCACCCTGCCGCCGGAAGGATTCAGCGAGCGCAATACCTGCTCCCAAATCCAGATCACCTCGTCGGGCAGGTTCCTGTACGCGCCCAACCGGGGCCACGACAGCGTCGCCTGCTACACGGTGGACGCGACGACAGGCGCGCTCACTTCCAACGGAATCGTGCCGTCGGAGCCGAGACCCAACGCACTCTGCCTCGACCTGCAGGACAAGTTCATCTACTCCGCTGGTCAGGATTCGGGTCAAATGGCCATCTTCGGCATCGACGGCGACTCGGGCCAGTTGACCCGATTGGGAAGCCATCCGCTGGGCGAAGGCCCGGGCTGGATTTCAATCACCGAACTCCCCGGATAGTAAGTCAAAACCAATTGCGTTCGGAAACGGATATCACCATAGAAAACATTGACGAATTGAGCAATTCGGGCTAGCATGGCGCACAAATTAACGAATTGCTGCCAACCGTCGTCGTGTGCCCAAAGGAACGGACGCCCCGGCACGCGCCGCCGTCATTCCCGGTAAGAAAACTCACTGCCGGGATATTGGCAGTCAAACACGGCGAATATGCGTATCCAGGAGGTAACAGAATGGCAGAAAAGGACATTGCTTTGATGGCGCACCTCATGCGCCGCGCCGGATTTGGTGCAACGTATGAGGAACTGGAGGCACGCGCCGAGAAGGGCTACGAGGCCACGGTCGAAGAACTGCTGAATCCGGAATCCCAGCCAGCCATTCAGGACGACATCCTGATGCGCTATCAGCCGCAGTGGGTTTCCAAGGCCGGCCTCGAGGGTCAGCAGGAAGAGTGGACCTACCGGATGATCAACACCAAGCGTCCGCTTGAAGAGAAGATCGCCCTGTTCTGGCACCACATTTTCTGCACGGGCCACGCCAAGTGCGAGTACCCCAAACAGCAGAATATCGAGCTCGACATGTTCCGCACCCTGGGGTTCGGCAACTTCGAGGAACTGCTCATGGGCCTGTCCATGGACCCGGCGATGGTGTTCTACCTGGACAACTGCATGAGCCACAAGGACGCCATCAACGAGAACTGGGGCCGCGAACTGCTGGAGCTCTTCTCCCTGGGCGTTGGCATGGACGGCAACGCCAACTACTCCGAGGATGACGTCAAGGAAGCCGCCCGCGCCTTTACCGGCTGGACCGTGACCAACTCCATTCCGCGCTACCCGTACGGCAAGTACGAGGCCGCGTTCATCTACGATCCGTCCGACCACGACTACACCGAAAAGACCTTCCTGGGCGAGACGGGAAACTTCAACGGTGAGGACATCGTGAAGATCGTAGCCCGGCAGCCGGCCGCGGCCCGGTTCGTTGCCCGGCACATGTACAACTTCTTCGTCGCTGACGAGCCCCAGGTTCCCGCCTGGCAGAACACTCCGCCCCGGGATCCCGAAGCCATCAAGCTGCTCGAGGACGAGTACTTCCGCTCCGGCTACAACATCCGGTCGATGCTGCGCGTGCTGTTCAACTCCGACTTCTTCAAGAACGCCCGGTTTGAGAAGGTGAAGAGCCCCACCGAGACCGTGGTCAGCACCATGCGCCTGGTTGGCGACTTCGACATGCCGCGTCCCGGCCTGAACGCCATGACCCTGACCATCCGCTACATGGGCCAGGATCTGCTTAACCCGCCCACCGTGGAGGGTTGGCACACCGGCCGCGAGTGGATCGACAGCGGTACCCTGGTGGAGCGCATCAACTTCACCGCCGATGCCGTGGGCGACACCTCTCAACGGGGCGTGCAGGCCATCATCAACCGCCTGGGTTCCGAGGGCGACACAATTTCGTCCGAGCGGCTGGTGGACGGCTGCCTGCAGCTGCTGGGCCACTATGAGTTGGCCGACGTCACCCGCAACGAGCTCGTTGCCTTGGCGGACAGCGAAGGCGAGCTGCGGACCGGCACCGACGAGTTCGGCCAGCGGGTCGGGCAGATGCTGCAGTCCATCGTGGCGACCACCGAGTACCTGTTCGAGTAATAAAAGGGGGCATGATATGACATCCACCAAGAAAGATCCGGTGCTGGTGGTCCTCCAGTTGTCGGGGGGCAATGACGCCCTGAACACGATCGTCCCTTACGGCGATCCCCTGTACCTGGACAACCGGCCCAACGTGCGGATACCTGTCGACCAGGTTCTGCCCATCAACGACCGCATCGGCTTCAACCCGGCCATGGCGCCCATGAAGCGACTGTATGACGAGGGCAAGGTCGCCATCATCCAGGGCGTCGGCTACCCGAACCCCAGCCGCTCGCACTTCCGCTCCATGGACATCTGGCACACCTGTGAGCCCGACAAGGTCGGCGACGAGGGCTGGCTGGGCCGCGCCGTGCGCGACCTGGACCCCGGCAAGGAAAACGTGCTCACCGGCGTCAACTTCGGCCGCGGCCTGCCGCGCTCGCTGGTCGCCCCGGGCGTTCCCGTAGCCTCGGTGGGCAACCTGGAGACCTACGGCGTGCTCACCGGCATCGAAGTCGAAGAGCAGCGGACCAAGGCTCTGGACGTGTTCTCCCGTGTCTATTCGCCCATGCTGGGGCAGGGCCCGGTGCTGGACTACTTCGCCCAGACCGGCCTCGACGCCCTGGAAGGCGCCGACATCCTGAGCACTGCGCCCGCCATGTACTCCTCGTCCGTTGAGTACGGCAGCGACACCGTGGCCCAGTACATGCGCAACATCGCGCAGACGCACCTGGCCGGTTTCGGCACCCGCGTGCTCTACACCACCGCGCCGTACAACAGCTTCGACACCCACGCCGGCGAGTTGGCCAACCACACCCGCCTGTGGACCGAAACCTCCCACGCCGTCGCCGACTTCTACGACGACCTGAAGGAGCACAACGCCGGCGACGACGTCATCCTCCTGGTCTTCACCGAGTTCGGCCGCCGCGTCCACGACAACGGCTCCGGCACCGACCACGGTTCCGGCGGAGTCGCCTTCGTCGTTGGTGAGCAGGTCAAGGGCGGTCTCTACGGCGAGTACCCGTCGCTGGAGGATAACAAGCTGCTGGAAGGCGACCTGCACTTCAACAACGACTTCCGCGGCCTCTACTCCACGCTGCTGGAGAAGTGGATGGGCCTGGACGCTCAGCCCATCGTGAACGGCTCCTTCGAGCAGATGGACTTCATTTAGTCGGCGCAGGGAGGCGATTATGGTTACAGCACAGAGAATTTCCCACGTCCAGCTGCAATACAGCCACACCATCGGTCGCGGCGAGCAGTTCGGGCCTGGGTTCACCTATCCCATCCACATGGCTCGGGGCGAGGACGACTTGATGTACGTCCTGTGCCGGTCCTCCGAGTACCGGCCCGAGGGCACCCGGGTCACGGTTTGCACGGTTGACGAGGAATACGTCAACGCCTTCGCTCGTGGCGTGCCTCAGCAGGGTCCTCACGAATACAACTTCGAAGACGGCTCCCTGGTCTGGCCGGTCAACGTGGCCGTCGCCAGCGACGGCACCGTTTACGTGTCCGACGAGTGGCTCCACCGCATTTCCAAGTTCACTCGCGATGGCGAGTACATCAGCAAGTGGCAGGAGAACATCGGCAGCGGCGACGGACAACTGGACCGGCCCGCCGGCCTGGCCATCGACGCGGACGACAACGTCTGGGTCGTGGACGGCAACAACCACCGGGTGCAGAAGTTCACGCCCGAGGGCCAGTTCCTGATGAAATTTGGGAGCCAGGGCTCCGGCGACGGCCAGTTCGACCAGCCCTGGGGCATCGACATCGACAGCCAGGGGAACATCTACATCGCCGACTGGCGCAACGACCGCATCCAGAAGTTCACCCCGTCGGGCGACTTCGTGATGAAATTCGGCAACTCAGGCGACGGCGACGGCGAGTTCAATCGCCCGGCCGACGTGGCCGTTGACAAGGACGGCATCATCTACGTCGCCGACTGGCTGAACAACCGCCTGCAGTACTTCGACCCGGACGGCAATTTCTGCGGCTCGAAGACCGGCGAAGCCACCGTCTCCAAGTGGGGCAAGGACAAGCTCGACGCCAACCCCGAGATGTGGGACGAGCGCGACCGGGCTCCGGGCCTCGAGCGCGAGCGCGACTTCTGGGCGCCCACCGGCGTCGCAGTGGACGACGCCAACCGGGTGTTCGTATGCGAGGGTCCGCGCAATCGCATCCAGGTGTTCCAGAAGCAGGGCCTCATGTTCATGGGACCCCGTCTGTAAAGCCTGACCCCACCGGACAACGCTGGGGCCTCCGCTCCGGCCGGACCACCACCGGATTGACCGGCGGTTCGGCTCTGGACGGAGGCCCCGTCGCATGATAATAGGATTTAGGTACGTCAATTTGATCCCAGGAGGCGGCCCGAACCATGCCTATCACCGTAGCCCACATCCCAAACCTGGAGTGCGAAGCCTTCTACTTTGACATGGAACGCCGGGGAATCATCCTGGCCGACATGGAGCCCAACGAGGTTGTAGGCGCTCTGGAACGGGGCGATGTGGACGCCGGGCCGGTGTCCCTGCTGGACATCGACCGCCTGTCGAACCAGGCATCGGCGATCTCCCGCTTCTGCGTGGCATCGGTGACCCGGGCGCCTTCGTGCGTCCTGCTCTCTAACTCTCCCGTGGACGATATGAACGGGCCCTCAATCGCGGTGGACGATCCCGATCCCACGGCCCTGGAGTTGCTCCGCGTGCTGCTGAACCAGAAGCACGGGGTTAGCCGGACCACTTTCGTGGGACGAGACGACGAGCACGACGCGGTCTTCCTTACCGGCAACCAGGGTCTGCGGGGCCGACGGGCAGTGCGCGGATACTCGGAACGCTACGATCTGGGCGAAGAGTGGGCCCAATGGACCGGGCTGCCCTTCGTGTTCAGCAAGTGGCTGGCCCGCAGCGACATGGAAAGGCAGGACTTTGTTGTCGTGCAGGATGCCCTATTCGTCGGCCAGGAGGACTGGATGAACAACCTCTATAAGTCCACGGGGCCGCGCAACGACCTGCTGATGCTGCCCCGCGAGGTGCTGGAGTACGTGCAGAACATGCGCTTCTTCATGGGCGTGCCCGAAGAAAAGGCCATCGAACTGTTCCAGGAAAAGCTGGCCCTGCTGGACGACTCCGGCTAGTCACCCATCCACTGGCGGAGGTTGATACGGATGAGCCAATCTCACGGCGCCGGCGGCATCGCCTGGCGCGACTGGAGCCAGGACGCTTTCACGGCTTCCCGGTCGGAAGACAAGCCGGTACTGCTCACTCTGGGAGCTACCTGGTGCCACTGGTGCCACGTGATGGACGAGACCGCGTATTCGGATCCTCGCGTTATCTATTTGGTCAACTCCCGGTTCATCCCGGTGCGCGTGGACGTCGACCAGCGGCCGGACATATCGCTGCGCTACAACCAGGGCACCTATCCGTCGGTGGCCTTTCTGACGCCGGACGGGGAGTTCCTGGCCGGTCTGCCCTACACTCCGGCCGACGAGATGGCCGACGTGCTGGAGCAGATATCCAGCGGGGAATCCGCCACGGAATTATCCAGCCCGGCCGCCCGAGCCAAGCCGTCCACCAACCCCGGAACCAACGCCTCCATAGATGCCGTGCTGTGTCAATTGCAGAATCTTCACGACGAAGAGTTCGGGGGGTTCGCACTGGAACCCAAACAGCCTCCGTGGGAGGCGCTCCAATTCCTCCTGGCCCGCTACGAACTGACCGGCAACCGCTCGCTGCTGGCAATGGTCGAATCCACCCTGCAGGGCATGTGGCACGGCATCTACGACCCCAAGGATCAGGGGTTCTTCCGGTACGCAGTCAGCCGGGACTGGAAGGTGCCGCACTACGAGAAGATGCTGGTCACCAACGCCAACCTGGCCATGGCCTATCTGGCAGCGTTCCAGATCACTCGCAAATCGATTTACAGAACCGCCGTCAGCGGGATCCTGGATTACCTGCTGACCACGCTATTCAACCCGGATGAAAGATTGTTCTACGCCAGCCAGGACGCCGACGAACCTTTCTACCAAGGGTCCTGGAAAAGCCGCGACGCAAGCGTTCCGCCACCGATTGACCATACATTCTACGCGGGATGGAACGCTCTGGCCGCCCAGTCTCTGTTCCACGCCGGCGACGTGTTAAACCGCCCGTCACATGGGCGTTTGGGGGCCGACATTCTGGACGAATTGTGGTCAGGGAGTTGGAGTGCCCAGGGCGGGCTGAGTCGCCGCGCCGGCGAGACTAACGGCGCCGCATCCACCCTCATCGACCAGGTGTATTTCCTTCGGGCCTGGCTGGCCCGATACCAGTCCACCGGCCGGCCGGAATATCTGAGCCGGGCCTCCGAGATCGCCGCGACCACGCAGCGCATTTTCGGCGCATCCGAAGGTGGCTGCTACGATACGGCCGCGCCGCAATCCTTTGAGGCTGGATTCCTGCGGCGAGAGCAACCTGTTTTGGACAACAGCTGCTGGGCTGAAGCGCTTTCGGTCCTGTCTCGACTGACCGGCGAAGAGAGGTATGCAGAGCAGGCTGCGGCCACCCTGAAGATCTTCGAGCCGGTGGTTCCCGGCAAGAGTTATCTGGGCGACCACGCCTCGCGCCGCATGGAAGAGGACGAGGAAGCCCTGTTCCTGCCGGCGGGGTCGGCATGGGGACGGGCCAAGAGCTGGCTGACCCACGGACCGGTCAGCATGATGCTGGTGGGCGACGCGACCGACACGTCATACCGTCCGCTACACCAGGCGGCTCTACGGGTCCACGCGCCGCACAAGTTGACGCTGCTGCTGGACATCGAACGGGACGCACAACGCATACACGATCTGGGTTTCCCGGCGCGCCGGGACGCCGCTCTCTACGTGTGCATGGGAGAGCAATGCCTCGCTCCCATTGCCACGCCTCAAGGCGTGCGGGAAATGGCCCGCTCCCGCCCCTGGGCCACCGAGTAACGCCTCACGCGTACGCGAAAGAGCACTGCTCCTAGTTCAGCATGACCGTGCTTGGCGTAGGCCCCCGGTTGCGGGTCCCACCGCCCAGCCAGCCGAATCCAGCAGGGCGTCAATCTGGACACGGGCTTTCTGTTCGGGCGTCAAACACAAGCCCATCCCAACCTGCTGGCCAACAGTCATTCCCTGTCGGCGAAGGGTGAGCCGGTGATTAGCCCGTGACTGCGCCGGGTGGCCCCGTCACCGAATCGAGCGGTTATCACATAGAGGTGCATCTCAACGTCGGAGGCGAGCAGGTTATGCGTGTTGTCATCCACCTCCTGTTGCGTCAGCCGGTCGGTTGCGCTCTGCGGGTTGTCTGGGTGCGCCTCGGTCTTGCTGCCTGGGATCCTTAGAGCCTGAACCTGGACGTTATGTTTGGGTCCCGGCGCCAACAGGGAGCCGGTCCAGGACGTTGCCGTCCAGTCGTCGTCCAACCGCTCTATCGACGTCGGTACCCCCGAAGGGTCTTCGCGGACATTTGAGATGCCATTGCAGAACCAGGCCCATCGGGTCACTACTCCCGTGTTGTCCCTTTCAACCCCCCAGGGTCGGCAGCTGTTCACATCCGGTACGGTGTGTTCCCAGTCGTTCACAGCGGTGCCGTCGGCTTCGAGCCGGAAGTTGTGGCGGTACATGAACCGGAGCCTCTGGATGGTGTAGCGTTCCACGTTGCTCTGCCGATTGGCCCACTCACTCCAGTTGATGTGGTATGTTCCATCAGCCATGGTGGTGATGACCGAGAATGAATTGCTCGTGCATAACACCGCACGCCCGGCGGCCAGTTCCTCTTTGCACTCCTCCATGGTTGCCGGACTATCGTTGGCCTGACCCAGCGCCACCGGCGGCGACAGCGCCGCGAAAGCAACCGCGGTAATCACCGAAACAATTAGCAACACCAGAATCAGGCGGGTGTTCGAAACGCGAGATCCAATACCATGCATGTTGTCGTACCTCCTGTATAATGTGAGCAGTTGTTCGAAGGCGTTCATGACCTCGTCCCTTCTTGCTGACCTCCGCTGCGATAGTAGCGTGTGCATATGGACAAGTCTGTGCATTGCAGTTTTTTTGACATCCCAAAGGTGGAATGTGCGAGCTGAACAATGTGGAGTCGTAACGAGCAGCGGGCCAGAGCGGCCCAGGTTGGCCTATTGATGAGGTCTTACCGCGAGTCCTTTTCACCCGGCGGCGGTCGGCGAGGGTTGACGCAGGAAGCCCTTTTGGAAAGGATGGGATCGGTAGACAATGACTACGCGGAGCGGTATAGCCACGCCACCGTGTCGCGGTGGGAATCCGGCAACACCCGCCCCACTCTTCAGAGGCTGAGAGTCTTCGGTGAAGCCCTCAATCTGTCGCACACGGAGATAGCCGGTCTCGTGTTGCTGGCCGGGCTGGCAACCGACTTTCAGACGGCACTGGGCCACGTCACCAGCAGTCGTGCCGGCGCCCCTCGACTCCGAGCGATGCCTGACCCGGGACCGGCTTCCGGCGTCGGACACGAGACCCGAGCTGCGCCATCGAGGAAAAGTCGCTCAATGCTTGAGGACGGAGTCCGTTTTGGGATTCTGAGGGTTTTCCCGCTGGGGCTGTTTATCGTTGGCGGGTATGCTCTCTCCTTATTCGGGTGGAACAGCGGCTGGATGCCCACAGCCTACATCGCTTTCACCATAGGGATCGTTCTGGCGCAAGGGTTCCTGCTCAGCGACCGCGAGGCTGGCCTACGGGAGTTCTTCTGGGTTTCGCTGTTCTTCCTGTTGACCACCCCGCTCCTGCAGTTTTCCCGGATACACACGGACCACTACGGCTTCTATACGATCGGGAGCCTCGCCGGCACAACCATGCCCTACATGCTGGCCCTGCTCCTAAACCTGCTGATCGCATCTACTGCCGGGCTGGCGTTTCAGTTGCTATGGAGGCATCAATACTCAGGCGCCATCGACGGCGCCAGCGCCCTCCGCCGGGCGGCCTTCGTTGTGCTGCCACCGTTGATTTTCGCGTACGCCACAGTCGTCGTGATCACCAATATTTCCGTATCCGTACACTTGACGGTCCTATTGCCGGTGTTGGGCGTTGCCTTCGCTGCACTCTTGGTACTGCGGGACCCGGCCTTCAACCCCAACGAGCGGGACCGGTTGTTCCTGCTCGCTACAACGTCGGTTCTTGCGATGATCTCGGGAGTTTTGGGGATCGGCGCCATTCTGGCGATATACCTGTCGCCAGACTTGCCCAGCGTGCTGCCGGACCACAATCTACTGTGGTCCTGGGAAATCAACCTCGCCGGGCTCGGCTTTTCCCGGGAAGAGGCGCTGGACCGTATGAACGTAGGTTACGTGTGGCACACGACATGGGTCTTCGGCTATATGTTCTTCCTGGTCTTCGGCCGGCTGATGGTGTCCCTCTATCGCATTGACGCCAGCCCCAGGCGGGCCTAGTCGTTGCTGTCGGCGCTGCGGATGACGAAACCAGCGCTCGCCGTCAGAGCGCGACTGCGAATAGCGGCCCGCTCAGCGATCACCGCACCGTGATGTAGTTCCACCCCGGGTACAGCGTCTGCCCCATGAACTCCACCCGTATGCTCCTCATGTGCACGATGAGGATGACCGGCGGCTCCGCAGATAGGTCGATGGGCGCCAGCGTGTTCAAACCGGCGAACTCCGGCGCCGGGTCGAAGAACGTCCATTTCTGCGTCCCGTTGTCGTAGTGGAACACCGCGGTGAGCAGCCCGTAGTCAATCAGCGGACGGAACAACTCAGCCACAGACTGCGGCCCCGGCGGCACTCCCCCCGTGGTCGCCTGAACCGACTCCGACGCCAGGCTGCGCCCTTCCCTGTTGTGGGCATAGACCCGGTAGTGGCGCGTGGAGCCGGCCTCCAGCCCCCGGTGGGTGTAGGAGGCCCGGTCCACCTGGGTTTCCAAGGTCGTCCACAACTCCCCGTCCTCCGACGCTTCCACCTCGTACCCCCTCACGGGATGGTCATACAGCCGATCCGGCCCGCTCCAGCTCAGGGCGATGGCCTCCTCCCCCTCGGCCACGGCGGTCAGCCCCGTGGGCCCGGCCGGCAGCACCGGCACCTCAACTTCCACCTCCACAATCACCTCTTCAAACACCGTCTCCGTGCCGCCGTCAACCTCAACCTCCTTAATCACCTCCACCTCTCTAGTAACCACGGGTACGTCCGGCACGCGGGCTTCTTCGGGCGCCGAGGGCGGCCCGGCCACTCCCGCGCCGTTCACCGCCCGCACCCGATAGCGGTAGGTCTTCCCTGGTTCCACGGTGGTATCGATCCAGGTGGTTTCCTCCACGTTGTCCGCAACTATCTCCCAGTCGCTGGCCGACCGCTCCACTTGGTAGTGCGTCACCGCAACGCTGTTCACCGTTGCCACCGCCTCCCACTGGACGGTAACGCTGGGCGCGCCCGACTTGGCGGCCCTGGGCGACGGCGCATCATCTCCTCCACCCCCGGTTCCCGCTCTCGCGGTGATGGTAGCCGTGTTGTTGCCGTCATAAAGGTCAAACACCGTCCCTTCGTGCCAACTGCCGTCCCCGGTGTTGTCGTTGTCCTCGTCGTGCGCCTCGCAACCCATTTGGTTGTCGTAGTCCAAGGTTTTGCTTTTGCTGTCGCCGACAGTCCCGATGCAGACCTCGTAGGGATCATAGGCGATTTTCGCCGTTGCCGTTTCATTGGCACTGACCCCGTCCACGATGAGCGTAACCGTTTCCCCACCGGGAAGTCCTTTTGACCGCCGGAGATCGCTGTACTCCAGGTCGTGGATGTCCCAGGTCCACGTGGGCGGGTTGGCGTTTGCGTCGAAGGTCCCGGTATCGGCGGGAACGGTGATCAGCCCAGTAGTCCCGGCCGGCAGATCGACGACCACTTTGCCGCTCTCCGCGGCCTCGTATCGGTTGTTGACTCCGACTACGGTGAACGCCACTTGGTCGGAGCCGGCTTTCGAACTGGCGCCGCCGTCACGCACCCCCAGTTCTGCCATTGGTCCTACGTGGAAAGCATAAGTTTCCGTGGCGCAAAATCTCTGGTTGACCGGAGGCGTGGCGCTGTTGGGGTCACAGTCTTCGTCGCCGTCGAGGGTGGCGCGAGTGAGCTTCGCCGTGAATTGCAGCTTATATGTGCCAAGTTTCTCGAACTCCGCGATGTAGTCTTCATCATATGGACCGTTACTTGCTCCCGGATTGTAGCCGACTGTGTCTTCGCCAGTCCACGCCGGAGTAGTTCCAGAGTTCATCTTATAAACTAATTCAGAGGTTGTACCCTCAAAAGCTCGAATATGAACCTGTCCAGGAGGGTCCCCGCCGTTAATTCCGCTGGCAACAAAGCCATCACGTAGATTGTTCCACTGCGTGTTGACACCATCAAATTCACTGGCGTCCCAAGTCACCGGAATTTGCCAGGAAACAACGGTGCCCGCGTTGACGCTATTAGCGTGGCTATCGTAGGTTCTGCTCGCCTCTTCCGGGATATGAACAAACGCTCTCCCGGCTATCAAGATATTTTCATCAGCGGTCCTGACTGCTCGTACTCGCACATCGTCGGTATCGTCGCAGGGTGGATCCGTATTGCCAACGCAGGGATAAATAGTAAAGGCAGCGATCTGGTCGCTTGCGAGCGGCTCCGGCGGCTGGTCCCCCAAACACAATTTCGCCACGTTGTCCGATACGTCGTCGTCAATAGTTCCTACGCCTGGCGGGGGATTCCCGGTCAGCTTCGCCGTCAGGCACTGTTCGTCCACCACCGCGGCGTCCTTCACGTCGATTGGCAGGGTCACGGAATACCCCCCTCCTTTAATATCACCCGTTTTCAGCGTCCCAACATTGAACACGCCATCGCTGTATTCCACCGAATCTGGCTTGGTAGCCGGGTCGTAACTTTTCGTTCCCGTATCGTCAACCTCCAAGCCATCAGTCAGTTCAATGTCAACCTTCAGATCAATCGGCGGTGGCTTGTTAGTATGTCCAGGTGGCGTTGCTCTATCTGTGGTGATAGTGAAATTGACGGTGTTCCCTGGTGACGGAAAGGCATTGTCCACTGACACGTCAACCGTATAGTTTCCCCCCGCCTGATCATACTGATTATTTTGAGCGGCTGTAGAAATTTTATATTGCCATACTCGATCTGTGTTGTTTCCTTTGTGTAATTCACTTTCGAATGATGAAGTGGTCACCTCTCCAAAGTATTCATGCGGGATGAGACTATGATTGAACTGAACTGGGGCGTCTGAGGACTCATCTCTATTTGTTACCCACGCAGTAAACCCTTCGCGTTGCACTCCCCCGAGGGCGGGTATCAACCATCGGAGGGTCCTTTGATCACTGTCCAGAGACACGCTCCCGACAGGCGGCTCCCTGTACCCCACCAGATCCAAATCACTGAAGTGGCTTAAGGTAGGGTTCTCGACGCGCACTAGGACTTCCACGTCGTAAGCGGTTCTGGACCCATGGTTTACAACGATAACCTCTAGTTCGACTTTAGCACTGGAATCAGCTGTATGAGCTGGAGCCTCCAAGATTAAACCCACGTCCACATAGCCGTTATCATCCCACTGAGCGCGAGCAACACGCCCGCCCGGAAAGGCGACAGTCACTGCCAGGCACAAGGCAGCCACTGCGAAAGCAATAATCAATAGAACACGATTGGACATGGTAAATCTTCAACATGATAGGGTGAGGTCTCAAGTTGGGTTTGGGTCGGAGCCCGCTGATATGCGGGTTCCGACCCTACGGGCAGGAGAATCAGGCCGGATTATGGCCAGTTCACCGTGATGGTATTGGATGAAATCCGGCGAAACTCGGAGGCGTCATGCCTCGTACCGACCAGGTCCACCCTGAACGTGTGTGAATCGCCGCTGGCGGCGGTGTACTCGAACCGAGGATCCAGGTCATCGTCAGACTCGACCACCCATTCGCCATTGACGAGTTCGAGAAATTGGTACTCCCAGAAACTGAACCTGTCCTGGCAGTCCGGCCGACCCAGGTTGCTGGGGGTGTGCGTCACGCTCATAAAAGCCGTTCCTTGCGCGCTGATACTGTCCAGGGCGAAGGTCAGGGACGGATCGTCCGACACGTCGTTGGTGATTAGGACATCCAGCGGGATAGTGTCGTCGGTCGCCGTGTCGGAGTTGCCTGCCCCGTCTTTGCCGTCACTCACTTGCAAGGTCAGCGAGTAGCGCCCGCGACACTCGTGGTCAAGGCTGGCGCCCGATGCCACCGCAATCTGTGCGCCCCCGTCAACCAGGCTCACGGTGAATTTACCCGCGCCGTCGCCCACCAGGGTGGGAGTCTGTGGGTCACCCGTGTCCGGATCTTTCACCACGATTCGGGGTCCCACACTGGTGCCAGCTGAAGTGTTTTCAGCCACCGAGCGCTCAATCCCGAAGACGGGATTCACGTTGGCGCTGCTCGCCACCGTGATGGTGCGCGTACGCATTTCGTTCGACGGACTCGGGTCCAGCACCGGCACTTCGTACTCTTCCAGCACGGTCTCCGTGGCGGAAATCGTCGACTGTACGGCCAACTCATTCCCGAGGGTTCCCGCGTCCACCGTGGCCGTTAAGGTCAGGGTCTTCGACGCCTCGTTGGCCAGGTTGTTGACAGTCCAAACGCCGGACTCGTAGCTCGTTCCGCTGGGCGCGACGTGGGACGAATAAGTCAATCCCTCCGGCAGGCTCACGCCCACCTTGGTCTTCTGCGCCTCGTCCGGGCCGGCATTGTTGGCGGTAATCCTGACGGTCACGCTATTGCCGGGCGAGGGACTTGCCGGCGTCACCTCCATCGTGGTAATGCCCAGGTCGGCCTCCGCTCCCACGTGGAGAACGTACTCCCGCACGTCGCTGTTCACCCTGGGATTCTCACTTACCGGATTGTCCAGGTCTTGGTTAGGTTCGCCGGTGATGTGCACCTGGAATTCATACGAACCTCGGCTGGTGAAGAACCACTTGGGGCGGTCGTAGCTCCCAGCCGCTACCGGCATCTCGCTCTTGCTGGCGTCATACGAATTCCAGCGGAGCTTATTGCCACCACTTATGCCTTCGTACACCAGCACGTACCTGTCTTCCTGCTTGTCGATATCAACCTGGTGGACGTGGTCAACGTGATACACGATGCCGCCATTGCCGTCAGGGTCAATGGGTCGCCAGTCCGCTCCATTGAGCAGGGCGGCGGAGAAGCTGAGGCACAAACCACCGGTCGGGGGAGTGCCCTCGGGAGGGCACGCCGGCAACGCCCACACGATTCGGTCGCCATCGCCATCGGGGTTCTCCGCATCGTCGGCATCCCACAAAGCCTGATACTGCGCCTTCGGATAGGCGGTTTCGGTCAGCGTGACCTTGGCGCTGTTCGGGATGTGGATGACGGTTTCCGCAATGTTGATGCTGGACGGGTAACGGTCATCCCTCGCCGGATGTCCGCCGCGACCTGTCTGCGCCGGTACGTGCGTTACCGTGGGCGGGCAGGAGGTGTTGGTCAGCTCCCCCTCCTCGGTATTCCACCACACGTCGAACAGGGCGATGTGGCCGGAATCGACCGCGGCGGCGGACTCAGTGTTGGGATTGCCCGCCTTCCCGGGGCAGGGTTCAGGATTAGGGAAGCGAGGTGTTGGGGTTGGCGTTGTTGCTTGCTGCATCGGCCGCAGGTCCATGCCGCCGCTGTCAGGGGCCAGGCTCGCGGTGTCGGCCCGCGCCGAGCCGCCGCCGGCCAGCAGCATCACTGCGGCCACGGCGACGATGGCCAGGGCGGCCACCGCAAAGACGGAAAGTTGCATTCGTTTCTGGGTCATGTTATTTTTCGCTCCGTATCTGGTTCATTTTTGAGTGGATTCGGATACCGGGGAGCGGCAGGTACCAGCCAGCGCTGCTCCCCTTTTCCTTTCGGCGCCGGACTTTTACCCTTTCGGGCGCTCCGGCGACGCTTTCCGACGCACGCGCGACATGGGACCGCTTCCGGATCCCTGGAGCGGGCCGCCTCCGGGGGCCCACGCGGGTGGTATGGGATGCGCGCGCAATGCCGTCGCCGGGGCCGAGACGAACTCGGCCTCCGGACCTGGCTCCGTCGAATCTTTTCTTCTGAAGGCTCCCATGTTGAGAGGAGGTATCAATTACATCGAGACGCCGGTATGCGGCATCAGTTTCGTGTTGGCATTGAAATAGCCGGAGCAACAGCGTCCGGCACAGGACTTCGCGGCCTTCGAGCCGCACTTGGCCAAAAAAGAGTAATGCCGATTCTCTTATATGTCAACCAACCATAATGAAAAAATATCACGCCGAGCGGCGCACGGCCGGGCTCTCCCCGCAAACGAGGCAAACCTGCCCCTCTGGAAGGGTCAATAAGCTACGTGGGCGACCCTGCGCCGAGGCGTGGCCGGATTGACCGGCCTAAGGCGCCGCCAGCCGATACCCGACTCCGGGCTCGGTCACCACGTAGACGGGACGCCTCGCATCGTCCCCCAGCTTCTGCCTTACGTTCTTCACCACCGCCCTGATCAGGCCCACACTCCCCGAGTGATTGCGACCCCACACCCGTTCCAACAGCTGGTCGTGAGACACCGCCCGCCCCGGCCGGTCCGCCAGCTCGCAGAGGAACCGGTACTCCGTTGCCGTCAACTCAGCCGGTTCCCCGGCCACCGTGACGGTCCGGTCCGTGTAGTTGATCGTCAGCGCACCCACGCTGAAGGGTTCCGGAAACAGTGTCCGCTGATAGAGGGCCCGCTTCCGCAGGGCCGCCTTCACCCTCGCCACCAGCTCCGCGGACGAAAAGGGCTTGACCACGTAGTCGTCCGCGCCCAGCTCGAATGCCCGGGCGATGTCCTGCCCGCGCCCTCGGCCCGACAGGATTATCACCGACACGTCGGAATCGTCCCGAATGCGCTGCATCAACTCAAAACCGTCAATCCCCGGCAGCACCAGGTTGAGCAGCGCCAGGTGGGGATCTTCATCATTGATCAAGTCGGCGGCCCGGTCCGGCTCGCTGGTAACCAGCACCTGGTAGCCAGCCTCCCATAGCGTGTTCCGCACGTAACGCAGAATCTGCGGATCGTCGTCCACCACCACGATGCGCTGGCCCTCTCCCCGGTCACTTGCCATGTCGGCGTGCTCGGGGGGCTGTTCAGTGCTCGCCGCGCCGGCCACCGGGTCAACCACCGGCAATGTGAACGTGAACCGTGTGCCCCGGTTCGCGCCGTCGCTCGTGGCCCAGATCCGTCCCCCGTGGGCCTCCACAATGCCGCGGCAGATGGCCAACCCCAGCCCGTGCCGGTTGACTTCCGGCCGTCCCTCCACCTCGATGCGGGAGAATTTGCTGAACAGACGCGGCAGGTTTTCGGCCGATATTCCGGTGCCCTCGTCGATCACCGAAACCGCAACGTGCAGGTCCTCCGCTCTCGCTTCCACCGCGATCACCGACCACTCCCGAGAGGATTGCGAGGCGTTGGAAAACAGGTTCTGCAGCACCTGCACCAATCGCTGCCGGTCGCCGCTCACCCTCGGCAACTCCGGCGCCACGTCAACCTCGATGGTGTTCCGATAACCGGCGCTCAGGAATGCGTTTCTGGCCTGATCGATCACATCCGACAGGTCCGTCAGCTCCGTAACCACCGACAACGTCCCGGTCTCGATGCGAGTCAGGTCCAGCAGGTTGTTGATCAGGTCCCGCATGTGGTCGGCCTGCTCTTCAATGATGCGCACGAACTGCCGCGTCTCGGCCGGGTCCAGCGGCGACGCCGCTCCCAGCACGGTGGCGGCGGATCCCTTGATGGACGCCAGCGGCGTGCGCAGTTCGTGGCTCACCATCCCCAGGAACTCCGCCCTCAGTCGCTCCAGTTCCTCCAGCGGCGTGATGTCCTGAATCGTCGCCACCACCGACACCACCTCGCCCTCCTCGGAATGGATCGGCGTGGTGTTGATCAGCACGCTCACCCCTTCTCCGTCGGGCCGGTGGATGACAAACTCCGCAGCCCGTTCCGTTTCGCCGCTCCTGATCGCCCGCTCCAACGGGAGCTCGTGCGCCGGAACATCGCTCCCGTCCAGACGACGGAACGCTATGGTCTCCAGGTGACGCACCACCGGATGCTCCGGCGATGGCGGAACGCCGAAAATCCGCCGCGCCTCACGGTTGAGCGTAACCACCTCCCGGGTTGCCGCGTCAAAAACCAGCACACCCACCGGCGAGATGTTGACCAATGCCTCCAGGTCTGCGTTGGCCCGCTGCTCCGCCCCGTAACGCCTGGCGTTGACGATGGCAACCGCCGCCTGCCCGGCGAACAGCTCCAGCGTGTCCGAATCCTCCTGGGTGAACTCCCCTCCGTCCTCCTTCTCCCCAATGTAGATGTGCCCCACCCGTCCGTCCCTGACACATATTTCGGTTCCCAGGAAGGCGCCGATCCGTGGGCTGAACCCATCAAAACCCTCCGACTGAAGGTAGGCAATGAAATCCGCGCTCCTGATCTGGCCCTCGATGTTGGACAGCAGTTGAAAGATGCCAGGCCCGTCCGTCTGGGCCACCAGTTCCTGCATCTCACCATTGGACAGGCCCGAGATTAGCAGGTCCTGCATCGCCCCTGCCTCGTCTATCGTCATGATCGCGCCGTAGCGTGCTCCCGTCAGCGACCGGGCAGCATCCACTATGCGCTGCAGCACGGCATCCAGGTCCAGCTCCTCGCTGATGCGCAGCATGGCCTCGGCCAGCCCCGACAGCCGTGTTCGGAGTGTATGGTTCTCCTCACGCAATCTTGCGTTCTGCATACAATGTTCCTTATACGGGACCTGGAAGCCGGCTCTTGCCTGCCTTCGACATTGCGCATTTTACCAGATGCAGTGTGCTACAATCGCAACCCAGGCTGAAGCGCATCGTCCCAGGGGGCCTTGACAGGAGGTGAACCGTGCCAGGACCCTGCACCGGACTGACCGTCCTGGATCTGTCATTGGGAATGCCGGGGGCCCTCTGTACCCTGGTGCTGGCCGACTACGGCGCCGAGGTCATCAAGGCCGAACCTCCCGGCGGCGACCCTTTCCGCTTTCAACCCGCCTGGATTTCATGGAACCGGGGCAAGAAGGGCATTGTCCTGGACCTCGAAACCCCAGCCGGACGCGAGCGGGTCATCCAGCTCGCCGGCCAGGTTGACGTGCTCGTCGAGTCCTTCCGCCCCGGAGACATGGCCGACTGGGGGCTGTCCTACGACGCCCTGGCCCAGCGCTACCCGGGACTGGTTTATTGCTCCATTACGGGCTTCGGACAAAACGGCCCGCTCCGCCGGGTCAAAGGATACGAGGGCCTCGTCGCGGCCAAAGCGGGCCGGATGCTCAACCTCGAGGGACAGCCCAACCGCGATGGCCCGGTATATTCCGCGGTGCAGACCGGCAGCTGGCACGCCAGCCAGGCCGCGGTGCGCGGCATACTCAGCGCCCTCCGCGTGCGCGATCTGTGCGGACGCGGCCAATGGGTCCAGACCAGCATCGTGCAGAACCTGGCCTCGCCCCACGACAACAACGTCGGCGACGGCGGGCTGGTCAATATGCAGCTCCGCCGCCGGGACCCGGACCGATTCCCCTTGCGGCCTCGAGGCCGGGGCCTCTCTTCCATTGGCTACGTTCCGGTGCGAACCAGCGACGGAACCTGGCTCCAGCACGCCAATCAGCGCGTCCCCCACATCCAGGGGCATCTGCGGGCCATCGGCCTCACCGATCTGCTCGAAGATGAACGCTTCGCCAGGGTTCCCGCCCTGAACTTCGAAAATCAGGAACTCCTGCGCCGGGAAATACTCAAGTCCCAGGAGGCAAAAACCGCCGACGAATGGATGGAGATTTACCTCCAGGACGGCAACATCGCCGCCGAACCCTACCGCACCAGCGTCCAGGCTATGGATCATCCCGCCGTGGTCGCCAACGGTACGGTGGTTACCATCGACGACCCTCGCGTCGGCCCCATGCGGACCCTGGCTCCCCTGGTTGACCTGAAGGACACCCCGGGCGCGCCCAGCGGCCCGGCTCCCGACGTGGGACAGCACGACTCCCAGATGCTGGAACCCCTGCCGCCGGCGTCCGCAGCTGCCAACGGCCAGTCGCCAGCGGCCGACGCTGCTCATGCGCCGGCCCACCCCCTGTCCGGCATTACCGTCCTCGACCTGGCAACGATCCAGGCCGGCCCCTACGGCGCCGCTCTGCTGGCCGACCTCGGGGCCCGGGTCATCAAGGTCGATGCCACCGACCGCCGCTTGGACGAGGGTCGCCGTTCCACCGCAGTCGCCATGGCCGACGCCCGCACCTACGCCGGCAAGGAGGGTATCCAGATCGACCTCCAGACCCCCGAGGGCAAGGAGGTCATCCACAAGCTCATCGCCCAGGCCGACGTCCTCTCCCACAACTTCCGCCTGGGCGTTCCCGAGCGTCTCCAGGTCGATTGGGAGACCTGCCAGAAAATCAATCCCCGTATCATCCACGTCTGGATGGGCACCTATGGCGAACACGGCGAACACGCCCGGCGACCCGGCGCCCACCCCATCCCCGGCGCCATCATGGGCGGCGCCATGCGCCAGATGGGTCGCGCCATGCCCCCGCCTCCGGAGCAGCCTCTGGACATCGAGGCAACCGTCGAGGCCACCCGATGGGTCATGAAATCCAACTGGGGGCCGGACCAAAACACCTCTCCCGCCGTCGCCACCGCCGTCCTGCTCGGCCTCCGCGCCCGCGACCTCACCGGCCAGGGCCAGCCCATCCACGTAACCATGCTCAACGCCAACGCCTGGACCAACGCCGACGAGTACTACGACCACATCAACCGGCCTCCCATCGTCGCGCCCGACGCAGATATTCACGGCCTCCACGCCCTGTACCGTCTCTACCCTTGCCGCCAGGGATGGGTGTTCCTGGGCTGCCTCTTCCCGGACGAGTGGCAAGCATTCTGCCGCGCCGTGGACCGGGCCGACCTTCTGGACGACGCCCGCTTCGCCAGCCCGCCGGCGCGACAGGCCAACGACGAAGCCCTCATCGCCGAGTTATCGACGATTTTCTCCGCACGCCCCGCCGCCGAATGGGAGGAACTGCTGACCCAGGCCGACGTCGGCTGCGTGCAGGCCGACGAAGCCCTGGAGGGCGATTTCTACGCCGACCATCCCCACGCCCGGGCCAACGCCCTCAGCGTCGAGGTGGAGCACCCTTATGTCGGCAACTACCGTCGCTACGGCGGCCTGGTCGAATTTTCCCTCACGCCGGGCATCTACCGCACCTCCATCCAGGTCGGACAGCACACCCGGCCCCTGCTGCGCGAACTGGGATACGACGACGGCCAGATCCAGGAGCTGGGCGAGCGGGGCATCGTCCAGTGGGCCGACCCTTCGGTCGGCGGCGAGCCATAACCCGTATCCCGCAGGAAGGTTACAATTGGCGATACTGGTGAGTTTTGACATCGACGGCACACTGGAAGCCGGAGACCCGCCCGGCCCCGTAACCATGACCATGGTCAGGAAGGCCCAGGATCACGGCTGCATTATCGGCAGTTCGTCCGACCGTCCCCTTCCCGTCCAGCAGTCCATTTGGGACCGGCACCGCATCCAAGTGAGTTTTATCTCCCACAAGCAGGACCTTCCAGCCGTCAAGTCCCGCTTTCCCGCCGACGAGTACTACCATATCGGCGACACGGATCTGGATCGCCAATTTGCCCTGGAAGCAGGTTTTCATTTCATTTGGATGGACGACGGAAATACCGAGCCGTGGATTAACGGCGAAACTTGAAGGAGGAGGGAACCATGTCAACGATTCCAGGGCTGGAAAGACCGGCCCCCGTCCCCAATGACCTTACCCGGCCATTCTGGGACGCCTGCAACGAACGGCGGCTGGTTCTGCAGAACTGCACCATCTGCCAGCGGCTGCACTACCCACCCACCATGCGCTGCGACCAGTGCGGCTCAGCCGACAATTTCGAGTGGAAAGAGGTGGAAGGCAAGGGCCACATCGACGTGTACATGGTCATCCGCGACTCCCGCATTCGGGGGTTCCGCTCGGCCCAGCCCATCAACTTCGCAGTGATAACCCTCGATGAAGACCCGGGCATCAACTTCCTGTCCAACCTGCCGGGCACCCCGCCGGGCGAGGTTCCGGTGGGCGCCCCGGTGGAACTGATATTTGAGGAAACCGGCACTGGCCAATTGGTCCACGAGTGGCAGGTGGTCTCCTAGACCGCCGCGCCCTGTTGATCAGGCCGACAACGCAGAACGCAGGAGGGGTTCAAATGGTCAGCGACAGGAGCTGGATGCGAGATCGTGAAGGCATGGGACTGTGGGAGCACCGGGGCAAAGTTGCCATCGTCGGGTGGGGCCAGTCCCACATCGACCGGCGCTGGGATGGCGTCACCATGGACCGCAGCTGCGGCGGATTGACCAGGGAAGCCTGCCTCAAAGCAATCGCCGACGCTGGCCTGTCCCTGGACGACATCGACGGCCTTATCACCAGCGCTGAAACCCGCGCCGAGCAGACCTGGGCGCCGCGCCCCTACTTCGACCCGCCCTACGACACCGAGGACGGCCTGACCTTCGCCTCCGCAGAGTGGATCGAGCGGGAGCTGGGATTCAAAAACGTCCAGTATCGCAAGTCCGATGCGCCCTACATCGGCCCCATGATGGGCCTGGCCGCCCAGGCAGTGGGCGACGGCCTGTGCGAAACCGCCCTCGTCTGGTACCCCATGGTCAACCTTTCGGGAAGGTACGGGCACAACAATCCGCAGAACAACAACCCGGAGGCCCCCGGCGCCAGCGCTTTTACCCTCCCCTGGGGCTACCAGAACGGCGCCATGTTCAACAACCTGGTGATCTTCCAGCAGTACTGCAAGAAGTACGGCACGTCCCACGACGGCCTGGCCGACCTCTGCCTGAACCTGCGCCGAAACGGCCTGCTGACTCCCTGGAGCTACTACGCCCTCCACGAGCCCTATCAGCTCACCCGCGAGGACTACCTCAACGGCCGCGTCATTGAGGAGCCCCTGGTCATCTACGACTGCGACCGGCCCGTCAATACCTGCGCCGCCTTCATCTTCACCACCGCCGAACGCGCACGAGACCTCCGGCAAAAGCCCGTGTACGTCCTCAACCACGCCCAAACCGGCGGACGCGGCCGCAGCACCATGTCAACCCTGGAGGAACACCAGGCGGCCGTCGCCAGCCTGGCCCGCAGGATGTGGGAAGGCTCCGGCCTGGGTCCCGATGACGTCGATATCTTCAACCCATACGACGGCTACCTCACCTTCACCCAGCAGTTCCTGGAAGGCTTCCAGTGGCACGGCGTCAAGTTGGGCGAAGCCCACGACTTCTACGCCGAGGACATCCGGGTGGAAGGTCCCCATCCCTTCATGTCCAGCGGCGGCAACAACGGAACTGGACGAACCCGGTCCTGCCTCTTCTCCGACAGCCTTGAACAGCTTCGCGGCACAGCCGGCGCGCGTCAGGTAACAGTCAAGAACGATACCGCCCTGGCTGGCTGCAACACCCCCGACAGCAACGGCTTCCTCATGATGAGCAAGCACCCCAGCTGACCGTCAGCCCGGCGTAACGGAGCCATCTCCTTCAAACCCCAACAGCCCGACGCCCGGTTCGATCCCCCTGCCCTGGGCCAGCGCCTTGAAGTCGCCGTATTCGTCCGGGTCCACCAGGGTCGTCATGGCGATGCGGCTCAGTTCTCTGCGGGCGGCAGAGCCTGCCCCACGCTGCTCGGCATCGAGCAACGAGTAGAAGCCCAGGTTGGCCAGAAACCCGCTCTGCGTGGCACAGCCGACCGTTGCCAGCCTGCGGCCTTCCCCCAGCCGCTTCAGCGACGTGAAATCCACCTGGCAGGTGATGTCCTGCTCCCCCACGTTCCGGTACGGGTCGTCGCTGACGCCGTGCCGGTAGTGGCAGACCACGGTTCCCTGCCCGTTCTGCGGCGAGTAGAGGTCAGCGGCCGTCTGGCCGTAGTCTATGGTGAGCACAAACCCGCGCTCCAAAGACGCGGCAACCTGGTCAACCCAGTCCTCCATCGCCAAATTCACCTCGCCTCGGTACCCCTCCGGTAACGACACCCCCAGGCTGTCCAGCCTTTCCTCAATACGGGGCGTTGACGGCTCCCCCAGCATTTCCCCCAGCTTCCCGTCAACCAGCGCAACGTACACTTCCTTCACCTTTCCGCCCTGGATGCAGAACCGGTGGACCGGAAAGTTGTCAATCAACTCGTTGGACAGGATGCAGCCCACGATATTTCGGAATGCTCCAAGTCCCTCCCCTTTCACCCGTTGCACCCTGGCGCTTATGTCCCGCCCGCCCGTAGGCGCCCAGTCTGCAGATTCCCCGGTCCTGTCCAGATCGTGGCCCGGCGATTGGAACGGCACGGGCTGGTAGTCCGCAGCAACGTAACGGAGCGCCCCGGCGAATCGCGGAATCTCCCGGGCGCCGGCTTCAACAATCGATTGAGCGAGAACGCCATCCCCGGATCCCGCCTCAATCACGTGAAAGACGGACGGGTTGCCGAGGATGTTCCACATCTGCTCCAGCTGCCGGGCAATCAGCGCGCCGAAAGCCGGGTGCATCGTGGCCGAGGTTTGGAAGTGGGCGCTGATCCGATCTCGCCGGCCGGAGTAAAAGCCTCCCCTGGGCGAGTACAGACAGGTCTGCATGAACTGGGCAAACGTGATTCGCCCGTGCTTTCGGATCAGCTCCCGGATCTCCCCCTCAACCGCTGATTGCAACCCTATCAGCCCTGGCGAACGAACTTGTCGATGCCGGTGCCGTCGCTGAGCCCAACGTAGATGTCGCCCCGAGAGTCCACCCAGCTGCCGTGACCGGGGCCCCGGCAATCGAAGCGCGACAACACGTTTCCGGAGGTGTCCAGCACGCTCACCCTGGCCGACGAATCGTTGACGCTGCCCTCGCTGACCACCAGGTTCCCCGCGCTGTCCACCGAGATGTCCATGGGCCGCTGGATGTCGTCCCAGATGGTGATGAACTCACCGTCCAGGCTGAAGAGCTGCATCCGGTGGTTCTCCCGGTCGCACAGGAAAATCGTGTCATTGTGGATCACAATGCTGTGCGGCAGGTGGAAGTGCCCCGGCTCGCTCTTCCCCGGTTCGCCCCACGACTGCTTGAGCTGACCGTCCCAGCTGAACCGGTGGACCCTGGCGTTGCGGTATCCGTCCGCCACGTACAGGTCCCCCGACGGCGACGGCACCAGCTCGGCCGGGTAGTTGAACGGCCCGGCCGAACGCGGGCACAGGTCGCCCGGGTTCTCACACCCGGTATCCGAGTGGACGCCGTGGCGTCCCAGCATCTGGATCGGCTTGCCGTCGATGGTGTACACCAGGCACACCGAGTTGTCCCGGTCGGTCAGGTACACCGTGTCGTCGTCGTCGATGAAGATGCCGTGTGCGAAGGTGAACGCCCCATTGCCCCAGCTGTCCAGCAGGTTGCCGTCCCGGTCAAAGATCAGGATGGGCGGGTCCTTGCGCTGGAAGGCAAACACCCGGTCCTGCGAGTCCGTCGCGATGGCGCTGACCATGGCGAAGGTATCGCCCCCTGGCAGATTGGCCCAGTTCTCCACCACTTCATAGGTGTAATTTCCGCTTCCTACCGTGGTCATGCTTCTATTCTCCTTTTGCCCTGGTCAGTATCTCTTCGATTGACGTCGCTATTGTAACCCGTAAAACGCCCCGTGCCATATAATGACCCCGGCAGATGCCCGCGAGGTGAACACTATGGCCAATCTACAACGCACCGCGATAATCAGCGACCAGGCTCCTCAGCCCCTCGGCGCCTATTCGGTCGGAATGTCGGTCAGCCCCGGTAAGCTGATCTACGTGGCCGGACAGGTCGGCGTTGACCTGTCCGGCGCCCTCGTCGGTCCCGGCGACGTTGCCGCTCAGACCCGCCAGGTCTTTCAAAACATCGGCGGCGTCCTGGCGTCGGCCGGCGCCGGGTTCGACAACGTGGTGGAATTTACCACCTACGTGGTGGGGCGTGACGCCGTGCCGGGCTTCATCGATGGCAGAAACCAGGTATTCCCGGAAATTTTCCCCAACGGCGACTATCCGCCCAACACCCTGCTGGTGATCGACGGCCTGGTCCGTGAGGAGTTCCTGGTGGAAATCAAGGCGGTCGCTGCTCTGTAGATGCTCAGAAGTCCGGCTGCGGCGCCGCTCCCCAGCCCTGCGGGATGTTGACCAGGTTGGGCTCCAGGTCCTGCACGGAGGTCTGCCCGCAGTAGGCCATGGCCCGGCCAATCTCCTCCCGCAGCAGTTCCAGCACCCCGTGCACGCCCTCGGCCCCGTTGACCGCCAACCCCCAGTACAGTGGCCGCCCGATGCCAACCGCCCTGGCGCCCAGGGCCAGCGCCTTCACCACGTCGCTGCCCCGCCGGACGCCTGAGTCAACATACACTTCGCAGTTGCCCTTCACCGCATCCACGACCTCCGGCAGCATCTCAATTGCGCCCATGGTCATGTCCAGCTGGCGCCCGCCGTGGGTGGACACCAGGATGCCGTCCACGCCGCTCTCGGCGGCAATGTGGGCGTCTTCGGCGGTGCGAATGCCCTTCAACACCAGGGGCAGCCCGGTCAGGTTGCGCAGCCATTCCAGCTCTCCCCAGGTCAGAGGAGCCTCGCGGTTGACGTCCCAGCCCACGGACTCGTCGGTGCCCCGCAGCACGTTCTCCGGCCTGTTGACCCCCCGGAAGTTGCCCTGCTCAAAGTTCCGGTTGTACCGGTTCCGCAGGTCCCGCTCCTTGGGGCTGGGCGTCGGCGTGTCCACCGTCAGCGTGATGGCCTTGAACCCGGCCTCTTCGGCCCGCCGTACCAGCATCTCGGTCAGGTCGTAACCCCGGTGGTACAGCTGGAAGAAGAGGGGGCTGGTGGCTTCCTCGGCCACCTCTTCCATGCTGCAGTTGGAACCAGTGCTGAGCATCATCAGGGTGTTCGACATGCTCGCGCCGCGCGCCGTCGCCACCTCGCCCTCCGGATGGGCCCGGTGATGCGAACCCGCCGGACATACGAACACCGGCATGCTCAGCTCATTGCCCAGCATGGTGGTCGAAAGGTCCCGCTCCGTGATGTCCCGCAGGAACCGGGGGCGCAGCGTCAGCTCCTCGAAGGCGGTCCGATTGCGCCGGGTGGTGAACATGTCCATGGCCCCGGCGTCAATGGTGTCCCAATCGTCGTGGGGCAGCACCAGCCTGGCCCGTTCTTCGTAGTCGTATAGGTTGATGGGGTCCAGTCGCATCTTGACCTCCTTATTGGAGACGGATTATGCCCGCCGCTGCCCGCCCGGCATTGGGGTGCAAGCAGCGTTTTCAGCGGATAGAGTTGAAGCGCCCCTAATGTACGGCGTGCCGCCGCTGCGGGCAAGTCCCCGGGGGTCAGCGATTCGGAACGAAGTTGCGCTCAAAGTCTTCGTCCGTTGACGTCAGATACCTGATGCCCTGGACGATGGAGATGACCCAGACGACGATGGGCGGAATGAAAATGAGAATCCACCCCACCAGAGTGCACAGCAGAAATATAACCCCGGTCCTGTTGTTCCCCAGGTAGAAGTGGTGGACGCCGTAGCTGCCCAGGAATATCGCGAGCAGACCGGCCACGATTCTATTCTTCTCCCCTTGCATGGCTGTCTCCTTTGCCCATGGCGAAACATCCCCCTGGGCCTGCAGTGGAGTCGGGATGCCGGAATCGATCCGAAATGGTGGCGAGAGTCGAAAGGCCCTAGCCCACGACGTGTCGGTACTTGATCAGCCGCTCTCCTTCCAGGTTCTGGTTCACGTAGATGTCCCCGTGGGAGTCAACCCAGACGGCATGCGCGCCGTTGCCCCATCCGGCGTCCGATGGGCTGCCCCACCGGGCCAGCACGTTGCCCCGGATGTCCAGGATGGACATGAAACCGTCCAGCTCCGGCACGTATACCGCTTCGTCATCGTCGATGTAGATGTCGCAGGGCCGCGCCAGATCCGCCCACTGCTCCAGGAAGTTGCCCTCGGCGTCGAAGATCTGCATCCGGTTGTTCTCCCGGTCGGCCACTAATACCCGCCCGTCCGTATGCACCCACACCCCGTGCGGAACGTGAAACTCGCCGGGGCCGGTCTTCCCCGGCGCGCCCCAGGAGTCCACCAGCTCGCCGTCAGCAGTGAACCGGTGCACCCGGGCGTTGCCGTACCCGTCCGAGATGTACAGCAGCCCGTCGGGCGATATGGCGATGTCGCTGGGCCGATTGAACGGGCCGGCCGCCCGCACCGCCGGGTCGCTGTAGTTCCCCGACCAGCCGGTATCCGACGGCTGGTCCCATTCGCCCATGGTCATCAGCAGGTTGCCGCTGGGGTCGTACTTGAGCACCACGTGGCTGTTCTTGACCGGCAGGTACAGGTTCTCGTCGTCGTCAATGAACATCCCGTGGGCGTCGGTCAGCACTCCCTCGCCCCACGAGGAGAGAAAATTGCCCTCCCGGTCCAGGACGATCAGCGGGTGTTCCCCTCGGTTGAAGAGATACACCCGGTCCGCCGAGTCGGTAACGATGGCCGTCTGTCCCAGCTGCCATCCCTCGGGCAGTTTCTCCCAGTTCTCCACCCGCTCGTAGGTGTACTTGCCGCTGCCGACGGTTGCCATGTCGTCACCTCCTGGATGCGCCCGGTGAACCGGTTCTTTAGCCTGCTTGCTTTCAGATTCGAGCCGATTGTACAACGAATATCGCCGCTTGTATTCCCATCGCTCCCCTGAAAGACCCTGCCAATTACAGGGCGTGCAACGCCGGTATGACCTCTCGCCCCACCAGGTCAATATGCTCCAGCACCTCGGCCTGGGACATCTCCGGATAGAACAACCGGATTGCCACGTCGGTGAACCCCATCTCGTGGTAGGCGGCAATCTGCTCAACGCACTCCTCAGGGCTGCCCACCAAAAAGGTGTCGTCCATTAGCGTTTCCAGGTCGCCGGTAACCTTGCGGGTCAACTCGTCGTCGGTGCCGTGCAAACCGTGGTAGGCGTACACTTCGTACTTCTTGGCGAAATTGGCCCGGGCACGCTCCAGTGCCTCCTCGTGGGTTGGGGCGCAGAAGAACTCCCGCACGATGACCATGTCCTCAGGCACGTCGTGGCCGTGAGCCTCCAGCGTCTGATGGTACAGCGATATCTGCTGCCGGATGGTGGCGTTCGACTGGGCCGGGCCCACGTACAGGATGTCGCCGCCGCGGCCCACCCGGCGCACCGCCGGATCGCTCATCGCCGCCTGCCAGACCTTGGGGTGAGGCTTCTGGTAGGGCCGGGCGGTGGGGCGTGCCCCAGTTACCCGGTAGTAGCGGCCGTGGTGGGTTACCTCATCGTCGCTCCACAACCGCCGCATCAGACCCAGAGCTTCGGTGCAGCGCGCGCCCCGTTGGGACATCCTCGTTCCGAAGGCTTCACACTCCTCCGGACGGTAACCCAGCCCGATTCCCAGGATGAAGCGCCCTTCCGCGATGTGGTCCAGGGTCGCCACCTGCTCCGCTACCTCCACCGGATTCAGCAGCGGCAGCAACAGGACGGACGTGGCCAGCTTCATATCCCCCGGCTCGGCGGCGAGGCGCGCCAACACCGGCCAGGGCTGAAAGTGCTGGAAGGGGTCAATCAGGTAGTGGTGCGCCCAGCAATAGATATCGAACCCGGCGTCGCGGGAAGCCCGGAACTGCTCCAGGTGGTTCTGCCACTGTTGCTGGTGGTCGATGCTGTCCCGCTGCACCACCTGCCCAACCTGATAACCAACGCGCATATCCTCACCCTTCAACCCTTAACCGGGATGTCAAAAGGCCCTAATACGCTGTCAGCGTATCAATCACCGCCTGCTCCAGCTCACCGGCCCGTACTGAAACCATGTCGGCCGTCAACCCGCCCAAAGGATGCGGAATGCCCAGCGGGTGAAAGTCCCCCCGGCCAAAGGTGCGGGCGTGGCGAAAGGCCGAGTTCAGGAACGGATCGGTGCACAGCACCACCGTGGGGATGCCCAGGTTCTCCAGCGCCATTGCGTCGTGCACACTGCACGCGGTGCAGGACCCTCAATCCGCAATCGCAGTAACCACAAAGTCGCACCGCTCCGAGAGCTCGCTGATAATCTCGTCAGCCGCCGGCCGGGAATACACGAACTTGTCCACGGCGATGATGTCCCCCAGCTCCAGGTCCTTCGCTATCCGCTCGCCGATGTTGCGCAGCAGCAGGTCGGCGTTGGCCTTGCGGTTGCCCAAAAAGCCGCCGACCTTGTCGTGCAGCGTCTCCAGCCGGGGCGCAGCCCGCCAGCGCGACGCCGCCTCCGGGTCAATGGGCAGGGCCAGCCCCAGTTCCCGCATCCGTTCCTGGTAGTTCGTCACCGTCATGGTTACCTCTGCAATCAGCGTTCGATCTTTCGCGTCACCCGCTGAGACCCCCAGCCCGGCAGATAGGCCGAGTGCGGGCCCCCGGCGCCGCCGGCGACAAAAATGTTGATGCGTTCCGGGGCGCGCACCACCGGCACCATCTGGTCGTCGTCCTCAGCGTCGATATACCGGGGCCAGAAGTGGCCGCGGCGCGAGTCCCCCTGGGGCGGCCCGCCCTGCTTGATCTTCCGCACCGGCTTGCGCGCGTTCTGATAGAGAAACTGGCGGATGTCCCGCTTGTTCCAGCCGTCCCGGTGCAGAAACTTGGCGTGCTCTGGCCCAATCACCACCATGGTGTCGCCCATCACGTACATCTGGACGTTGCCCAGGGTGCACATCGTGTCGGCCAGCACGGTCAGAAAGTTCCGCGAGTGAGAGGCGTGATACATGATGTTGTGCGGCGCCTCCGCCGGAAACACCGACACCGTGCTGTCGGTGGGCGCAAAGCCCAGCTCCACGTGCATCGGCTCCCAGGGATTGGCGTCCTCGTCCTCAGCCACGCAGTAGGTGTAGGCGCCGGGATGGCCGAAGGTTGCCTTGTTGGTCTCGCCGGGGATGGCGCCCCCCAGGTTGAGCAGGGCCAGCTTCACCGCCCGGCCGATGGTCGCGTTGGCCCGCCAGCCCGAGCCGAAGCAGTTGTAGCCGCCGTTGATGTCCAGCTCCTTCACGATGGGGCCGTTGATGATCAACAGCGGCGTGTGGATGCCGGTGGAGCACATCACGCCCCGCAGGTTAAACCGCTCGTCCATCATCGCTTCCAGCGCGGTGATGATCACCGGCATGTGCTCCGGAAGGCAGCCCGCCATCACCGCGTTGACCGCAACCCGCTCTACCGTCGCCCGTCCGCCCAACGGCGGCAGCTCGGCGATGAGTTCGTCGCCGCCCCGGCCCGCGCTCTCGACGAACCGGCGCACCAGCGCCTCCGACGGCGGCACCACCGGCAGGCCATCCGTCCACCCGGTCTCGAACATCAACTCAATGGCATCGGCAACGTCGGTGGAAAGCATTATCGGCCTATCGGGGAGGTGGAATCAGCCACAGTTCAGCGAAAGCGAGTGTAGTGGCCGCACCTGGCGCTGTCAAACGGCCCGCCCACCGGCTATTGACTGGCGAACGTTCGTTCTTTATCATTTACCGGCGCAGTCCTTGATAGACCCCGCGCCCACCGCCATGAACCACCGTCCTCAAAGCCATCCCCTTCCCCATCCTGAAGGATGCGACATGAAAATCGCCTGCGTCCTGGTTACCCATCTCCGGGCCAAGGTGGAGATGCGAAGGCAGCCCCACCTGGAGGACCGTCCCGTCATCATCGTTGACCGCTCCCGGGGCCGCCCCCAGGTCATCGACCATTTCCCCGCGGCGTCCAACGTAGCCCCCGGCATGACCCTGGAGCAGGCCCTGTCCCGCCAGGCCGGCGGCGCAGTTCTCGAAGCCGACGAAGCGGCCTACCGGCGAGAGTTTCACCGGGTTCTCCTTTCCCTGCAAAGAGTCAGCGACCGGGTGGAAGGTGCCGAGCTGGGCGCCGCCTACGTCCGCCTGGACGGGCTGGAAGCCCTCTATCGCGATGAGGCCCGGCTGGTAACCACCCTGCTCAACGCGCCGCCGCAGTACCTGGCGCCCAGGGTCGGCGTGGGCAACGCCAAGTTCCCCGCTTACGTGGCCGCCCGCACCAGCCAGACCCTGGGGTCCGTCCGGGTTCCCCCGGCGGCGGCTGATTTCCTCGCCCCTCACTCCGTTGACCTGCTGCCCCTTCCCCCTGCCGTCAAGGAAGAGATGCGCTGCTTGGGACTGCACACCCTGGGCGACGTGGCGGAGATGAAGCCAGAAGCGCTGATTAGCCGCTTCGGCCCGCAGGGTCAGCGAGCGTGGCAGCTGGCCCATGGCATCGACGATTCTCCCCTGGTTCCCCTCAGGCACGAGGAACCCGTCGTGGAACACGTCCCCCTGCCCTTCGCCTCGGCGTCCCTGGAACTCCTGCTGGCCGCGGTGGACACCCTCCTGCGACGCGCCTACGCCCAGCCTCGAATGCGCGGCCGCTACGCCGGCGGAGCCGGCCTAGAATGCACCCTCTACCAGGCCGCGCCCTGGCAGAAGGACTTCCACTTCAGGCGCGGTGTGGGCGACTGGCAGCGGGCCTCCCGCATCCTGCGCGGTCAACTGGAAAGCGACCATCCCCGGGCTCCGGTCGAGGAAGTCGCCATGACCCTGTCCGGCATCACCGGGGAGTCCGGCGCCCAGTTGAGCCTGCTGTCCGACCTGCGGGGCGACCGGGAGGGGCGCCTGGCCGAGGCGGAGCGGCAGCTTCAAGCTCGCATGGGCGGCAAACCCGCCCTCTACCGCGTGGTGCCGGTGGCCCCCTGGCACCCGGCCCCCGAGCTGCGCGCCATGCAGGTCCCCCTGGACCCCTCCGGCGCCGGCGAAATACGCCCCCTGTCGCTGCCGTCCCCGGTGGCCGTCCGCGAGGGCCCGGAGGGCGAACCGGCGGCGGTGCAGCTGGGGAATCGCTGGCAGCGGGTGGCCCACGTCGAAGACCGCTGGTGCTTCGACCTGTGGTGGATGCCCCAACCCCTGGCCAGGAACTACTACCGGGTCGGAAGGGAGGACGGTGGGGAAGTAACCCTGTTCCGGGACCGGCGCGAGAACCGCTGGTTCCGGCAGGACCCGTAGCGCAATCGGAGGCCTTCCCGTGTCCGTCGCCTACGTGGAACTCCACGCCAAGAGCTTTTATTCATTCGGAACCGGCGCATCCCACGTCCACGAGTTGCTGGCCCAGGCCGGCGAGTACGGCTATCCCGCCCTCGCCCTCACCGACGTCAACCTGTGCGGCGCCCTGGAGTTCGCCCGCCTGGCCTGCAGCCTGGACATCCGCCCCATCACCGGCGGCGAGCTTACCCTGTCCGACTGCTCCCGCATCGTCCTGCTGGCCAGGAACCGCCAGGGTTATGCCAACATCTCCCGACTCTTCACCCTGGCCAACGCCCACGACCGTCGCGAACCCCGGCTGGCTCCCGCCCACCTGCCCGAACACGCCGGCGGCGTGACCCTGCTCACCGGCGGACGCGACGGCCCCCTGTCCCGGCTGCTGGCGCAAGACTGCCGCCAGGACGCCCGCCGCCTCCTCAACGACTACCGGGAATGGTTTGGCCCTGAGGCAGTGTACGTGGAACTCCAGCAGAACCTCCTGAAGGGAGATACCCAGCGCAACCGGGAGTTGGCCGCCCTGGCCCGCGAAGTCGGCGCCCCAATCGTTGCCACCAACGACGTCCTCTACCACCGCCCGGAGCGTTCCCGTCTGCAACACGCCCTGGTCGCCGCCCGCCGCAACACCACCATCGAGCAGGCGCTGCCCTACTTGCAGCCCAACCACCACCTCTGCCTGAAATCCCCGGCGGAGACGGCAGCCCTCTTCCCGGAGTACCCCCAGGCCATCGCCAACACCGTCGGAATCGCCGCGCAATGCCATTTCAACCTGGCAGATGACCTCGGCTATACCCTGCCCGACGCCGCCGTGCCCGAAGGCTACACTCCCCGGACCTACCTGGAACGCCTCTGCCTGGAAGCCGCCCAGCGTCGCTACGGGACGGTATCCCCCCAGGTGCGCGAACGCCTGGACGAAGAGTTCCGGCTGATTGAAAGCCACGGCCTGGCCGGATTCCTCCTGCTCTACCGCGAGATCGTCATGCTGGCCCAGCAAATCATGGAGGAGAAAGGCCTGGCCCACCCGGAGATTCCCATCGAGGAACGGCCGCCAGGCCGGGGGCGAGGTTCCTCGGTCGCCCTCCTGGTGGGCTACCTCACCGGCATCAGCCACGTTGACCCCCTGCGCTGGGGCCTGACCCTGGAACGGTTCATCTCCGAGGACACCAGCCTGCTGCCCGACATCGACCTGGACTTCCCCCGCGCTCTGCGCGACGAACTCATCGGCCGGGTGCATCAACGCTTCGGCCCGGAGCACGCCGTCCTCGCCGGAGCCGTTTCCACCTACTCAGCCAAGGGCATCGTCCAGGACCTGGGCAAGGCCCTGGGTCTGCCCAAAGAGGACCTCAAACGTCTCTCCCGCCAGCTCTCCCGCGACGGGTCCAGGCTGCGCGACGAAATGCTCGCCCTGCCCGATTTCCGCGACCGGGTGGACGCTCCCGGCTGGCGCGAACTGGCCGACCTGGCCCCCCAGCTGATGCACGCGCCCCGCAGCCTGGGACAACACGTGGGCGGCATGGTTCTGAGCAGCGAACCCCTGCCCGAAATGGTCCCCATCCGGGCCGGAGCCACCCCCGGACGTTACATCATGGACTGGAACAAGGACTCCGTCGCCGACGCCAACTTCGCCAAGATCGACCTCCTCTCCCTGCCGGTGCTGGACCAGCTCGAAGAGGCCCTGGACCTCATCGAAGCGAAGCAGGGCCGCCGTCCCGACCTGGGCCGGGTCAGCCCCGACGACCCCTCGGTGTACGACATGATCAACCAGGGAAAATCCAAGGGCGTGTTCCTGCTCCAATCCCCGGCCCAGCTGAAGATGGCCCAGCGCCTGCAATCCCGCAACCTCCTCGACCTGGCCTATCAGGTGGCCCTCATTCGTCCCGGTGTCGGCGTCCAGGGCAGCGCCGTGAGCCAGTTCGTGGAGCGCTACCGCCACGGCGCCCCCTGGGACTACGACCATCCCCTGGAAAAGCGCGCCCTGGAGCGGGGCTACGGCATCATCGTCTGGCAGGAGCAGGTGGTCCAGCTCATCAGGGACGTGGCCGGCATGACCGCCGCTCAGGCCGATGAAATCCGGCGCGCCTTCGCCAAACCCAACAACGACCATCTCATCGCCCGTCATCGCGCCCGCTTCCTGGATATGGCCCAGCAGAGAGGCGTGCCCGAGGCTGTCGCCCAGCGGATTTTCGCCAAGATCAACGGACAGTACATGTTCCCGGAAAGCCATTCCCACGCCTTCGCGGTTACCGCCTACCAGGCCGCCTGGCTGAAGCGGTATCACCCCCTGGAGTTCTTCGTGGCCCTGATCAACCAGCAGCCCATGGGCTTCTACCCGGTGGAGACGCTGAAGCAGGACGCCCGCCGTTTCGGCGTACCCTTCCTCAATCCCTGCGTCAACCGCAGCGGCGTGGACTGCATCCCCTGCGCCGACTCACTGCTGTTGGGCCTGCGGTTCATCAAGGACGTGGGAGCAGCTTCGGCGGCCCTCATCGTCAAAGAGCGCGAGGAGCGCGGCCCCTACGCCGGCGCCGCCGACCTGGTGCGGCGCACCGGGCTGAAACCCCAGGCCGTGGAATCCCTGGTGATGGCCGGCGCCTTCGACGCTCTTACGCCCAACCGCCGCCGGGCTCTCTGGGACGCCGGCCTGGGCATCCGGCCCGGCCGCAACGGTCAGCGGGCCTTCGCCGGCGCCGTGGATGGAAACGTACCCAACCTTCACGACTTCACCGCCCGCGAGAAGATGGCCGGCGAGTACCGCGTCTTGGACATCTACCCCAATGGGCACCTCATGGAATTCGTCCGCCCCAGCCTCGCCGCCGACGTGCTGCCCGCCGCCGCCGTGGACCACGCCCCCGATGGAGCGGAAGTCCTGGTCGCCGGCTGGCCCATCGCCCGGCAGCACCCCAGGGGCGAGGACAGCACCGTCTTCGTAACCATCGAGGACGAGACCGGAGACGTCCAGGTCATCCTCTGGCCCCAGGTCTTCCAGGAAAACCGCCGCCACCTGGGCAGCCAGGTGCTGCTGGTGCGAGGTACCATATCCCGGTGGGATGGAACCTCCAACGTAATCGCCTCCCACGTGCGGGGCATTCACCCCAGCGTGCCCATGCCCGCCGTCCATGACTGGCGTTGAGGATCCCACGTCGCCGCGCCAACCTGCTTTCTTGCCCTGCCCTGCCCGACGTGATAGATTCGCCCTGCTGACGCGGGAGGAAAGACTGATGAGTTCGGTGAAATTCGCATTAATTTGCGCCCTGTTGCTGTCCATGTTCGCCCTGCTGGGATGCCGCCCGGAGGTCGTTCGCGAAGAAGTGGTGAGAGAGGTGGAGGTGGAGGTAGTGGTAACCGCCACGCCCGGCCCCGACGCATCCACCCCAACCGGCCAAACGTCCGCCACCTCCGACCAGGCTCCCGACCCCACGCCGGACCAGCAGCCCGCCGTGGCTACGCCGGAACCCTCCACCGCCAGCGATGTAACCAAGCCCGCAACCGACGAGGTGTACCAGCTGGGCATCTCCGCCGACCTGACCACCACCAACTACTGGACGTACCTCGGGCCCGACGGGACCATCTGGAACTCATACGTCCTCGGCGGCAGCAAGCCTTCCCTCTACTCCTACTCCGCCCAGCGCTATGACTGGGTGCCGTCCCTGGCCCAGGATTTCCCCACGCCCCTGACCGAGGAAACCGTCGGCGGCCAGAACCTCTGGACCACCGAGATTCCCCTGAAGCCGGGCGTGAAGTGGAGCGACGGCAATGACGTAACCGCCGATGATTTCGTCTTCACCGCCCATACCGTTGCCGACCTGCAGCTTTCCGGCAACTGGCCGTCCATAGTTGACCCCGATTACTTCGACCACGCCGAAGCGCTGGACCCCTATCGACTCAAAATCTACTTCAAGCAGGAGCCCGGACTGGCCCGCTGGCAGTTCGGAATGGCCTTCATGCCCATCTTCCCCAAAGCCTACTGGGAACCCGTAGTAGCCGATGCGAAACAGGCCGGCGAAATCGTCGAGCAGCAAAAGGCCCTCTACGCCCACGTCCCCCAGGATGAACCCACCTCCGGGGGATTCGGCTTCACCCGGTGGGAGCGCGGCGCCTTCGCCGAAAAAGAACGCAACCCCGACTACTACTTCGCCGACAGCGTGGTCGCCCAGTACGCTAACGGCGCCTACGCCGAATCCAAGCCGGGCGCCTACGAATTCGCCGCCTACGGCGAACCCGCCGGCGACAAGACCCTGGAGTACACCGTCGGCCCCTACGCCGACAGCGCCATCTATTCCATCTACAGCAGCCAGGACGCCACGGTGCTGGCCCTGAAGAAGGGCGACATCGACTTCATGCTGAATCCCCTCGGCCTTTCCCGAGGCTTGCAGGAACAGCTGGGGGGCGAGGACGGACTGGCCGTAATTGAAAACGCCTCCGACGGTATGCGGTATCTCAGCTTCAACTTCCGCAAGGAACCCATGGGCAACAAGGCCTTCCGCCAAGCCGTGGCAACTCTCATCGACAAGGAATTTCTCACCAGCACCGTGCTCCAGGGCGTGGCCATCCCCATGTACACCACCGTGCCCGAGGGCAACCGCGCCTGGTACAACCCCGACGTCCCCCTCATCGGCAAGGGTTTGAGCCGCGGCGAGCGCATCGCCCAGGCCATTCAATTGATGAAAGACGCCGGCTTCACCTGGGAGACCGAGCCCCGCATCAGCGAGGACGGACGGTTCGTCGAGCAGGCCGGAGAAGGCTTGCGGATGCCCAACGGCGAGCCCATGCCCGCCATGGAGATCCTGGCCCCCAGCCCAGGCTACGACCCCCTGCGCTCCACCTTCGCCATCTGGATCGAGCGGTGGCTCAACGAAGTCGGCATCCCCGTGCGGGCCGACCTCACCGGCTTCAACCTCATCGTGGACAAGGTCTTCAACCGCCAGGACTTCGATATGTGGATCCTGGGCTGGAAGTTGACCGCCTACCCCGACTACCTGGAAGCCTTCTTCCACAGCCGCCACTCCGGACTGGAAGGCCACAACGCCGGCGGCTACAACAACCCGGAGTTCGACCGGCTGGCTGACCGACTGCTGGCCGAAACCGACCTGGAGTCGGCCCGTCAACAGGTTTTCGAGATGCAGGCGTTCCTGGCCGAAGACCTGCCCTACGTCGTTCTGTTCGACACTCCCCTGGTCGAAGCCTACCGCAGCGGTCGCGTTGACTATCCCTACACCGAAACCTGGGGCGGACTCCAGAGCGCCTCCGGTATGACCACGCTGGTGCACTTCAAGTAGCCGCCGGCCCGGCACGAGCCCCGGACCAATCAACCTCCTGACCAATCCAGCCCGTGTCGGGGAGAACACTCGGATGACCGGATACCTGGCGCGTCGGGCCGGCCAAATGGTCCTGACCCTCTTCCTGATTGTCACGCTGGCCTTCTTCCTCGTGCAGGCCCAGCCCGGCGACTACGCCGCCTTCTACTCCCTCAATCCCGACATTCCCGCCGAAGCCCGCGAGCAGATCAAAGCCTCCTTCGGCCTGGACAAACCCCTCTGGCAGCAGTACCTGATTCACATGAAGAACACCTTCACAGGGAACTTTGGCGTATCCTTCGGCCACTATCCCCGCCCGGTGATGGAGGTGCTGGCCGAGCGCCTGCCCCGCACCATGGTGCTCTTCCTTTCGGCCACGGCTGTGTCCTTCTATCTCGGCTTCTTCCTGGGTAAGGCCATCGCTTGGCGTCGGGGCGGCGTGCTGGAGTATGCCGCCACCATCTCCGGTGCCACCCTGTTCACCGCGTTCACACCGGCCTTCGCCCTCATGATGATCTGGATCTTCGCCTTCAAGCTGGGCTGGCTGCCCGTGGGCAAGTTCCTCGACCCCCTCATCTGGCGCGGCGCAGAGGTAACCGCCAACCACGTCTTCAGCTATATGCTGGCCACGGCCGCGGCCTTCGTCGTCTTCTCCTTCCTGACGCTGCTGGTGACCAGGAAGTTGGGGCGCTTAGGCGCGGGCCGGATGCCCCTCCTCATCGTCGCCGCCGGCGCCGTGGCCATCCCGGTTGCCTGGGCCTTCACCGGAATCGGCTACCTGGCCCTGGACATACTGCGCCACATGATCCTGCCCATCGCTACCCTCACCCTCATCTCCTTTGCCGGCACCATGCTGCTGACCCGCAACAGTATGCTCGAAACCATGCGGGAGGACTATGTGATGGCCGCCCGCGCCAAGGGCCTGCCCGAAAAGGTGGTGCGCGACCGCCACGCCGCCCGCAACGCCCTCCTTCCGGTGATTACCAGCCTGGTGTATAGCCTCATTTTCGCCATCGACGGCAGCGTCATCATCGAGGGCGTGTTCTCCTGGCCCGGCACCGGAATGACCCTGCTCCAGGCGGTACGCTCCGAGGATTTGCCCCTGGTCATGGGCGCCATGGTTTTCATCGGCCTGTTCTCCCTCCTCGCCCACGTCATCGTGGACGTGCTGTACGTGTACCTCGACCCCAGGATTCGCTACCAGTGATTGATCCCTTGTCCCATGCGTGAGCAGCCCCCCAATCCACCGCCGCCCCTGGGCGAAGGCACGTCTCTATTCGAAGATGCCCCGGAGCTAGGCCAGGGCCGCGGTTCCGCCGGTGGCGCCGGGCTGGCCCTGGTGCGCCTGCGGATGGCGGGTCGCTCCCTGCGCGATGGCTGGGCCGTATTCGTGGAGAGTCGCATCGGCGTGCTGTCCCTGGTCATCATCGCCATCTTCGCCCTGATGGCCCTCTCCCATCCCATACTGATGGCAACCGTGTGGTCGCCCGACGTGTACGACCCGGTAACCGGCTACGCCTTCGACCGATTTGACCATCCCGCGTCCCCCGACTGGAGGCACCCGCTGGGCACCGACTCCCTGGGCCGCGACATACTGAGCCAGCTCTTGTTCAGCACCAGGTCCGAGTTCATCCTGGGCATCACCGCTGCCCTGGTCACCGTGGGCATTGCTACCACGGTGGGCGCGGTCGCCGCCTACTACGGCGGGATCGTGGACTCCCTGCTGATGCGCCTGGCCGATCTCATCATCGCCCTACCCGGCATCTCCCTGCTCATCGTGCTCAGCGCCCTGTTCAACCTGAACCTGTTCTACCTGGCGCTGATTATCGGCTTATTGGGAGGTTTCGGCGGCACCGCCATCATCCTCAAATCCCAGGCCCTGAGCATCCGGGTCAAACCCTACATCGAGGCCGCCCGGGCCGCCGGCGGCAGCCACTTCCACGTCATATTCGTACACATCATCCCCAATCTGCTGCCCCTGTCGCTGCTCTACATGATGTTCACGGTTACCGGCGCCATCTTCGCCGAGGCCGTGCTGTCCTTCCTCGGCCTGCTGGACATCAGGATGAGCTGGGGCATCATGATTCACACCGCCAACACCGGCGGCTACCTGCTCGCCGGCGCCAACTACTGGTGGCTCATCGTCCCGGCCGGCGCGTCCATCACCTTGCTGTGCAGCGCCTTCTACCTGGTGGGCCGCGCCCTGGACGAGGTGGTCAACCCCCGGTTGCGGCGTCACGATGGATGATGCCGATGACCGCCGCCGACAACCAACCCGTCCTCAAGGTGGTTGACCTGTCCCTGTCCTACCTGACGCGCCAGGGCCCCGTGCCGGCGGTGCAGTCGGTGAGCTTCGAACTGGCCCGCGGCCAGTCCCTGGGATTGGTGGGCGAGTCCGGCTGCGGCAAGACCTCCGTCGCCAACTGCCTGATGCGCCTGCTGCCCGATAACGGACGCCTTACCTCCGGCCAGGTACTGCTGGAAGGCCACGATTTGCTGTCCATGCCCGAAGAGGAGATCCGACGCTTCCGGTGGCGCCGGATGGCCATGGTGTTCCAGGCCGCCATGAACTCCCTCGACCCCGTGTACCGCGTCGGCCAGCAGGTCGTGGAGGCCATCGAGGCCCACGCCATCGAGGAAACCACCACCCAGGCTCGCCAGCGAGTCGCCCGCCTGTTCCGCATGGTGGGGCTGGACCCGCAGCTGATGGACCGCTACCCCCACGAGTTCAGCGGCGGTATGCGCCAGCGCGCCGTCATCGCCATGGCCCTGGCCTGCGACCCGGCCGTCATCATCGCCGACGAGCCCACCACCGCCCTCGACGTCATCGTGCAGGACCGCATCCTCCGCGAGCTGAAGGGAGTGCAGCGCCAGCTCAGCATGGCTATGATCTACATCACCCACGACATCGGCGCGGTGGCCGAGGTAACCGACCGCACCGGCGTGATGTACGCCGGCCGCCTGGTGGAACTCGGCGACACCGCCGACGTTTTCCGCGCCCCCATGCACCCCTACACGGCCGGCCTCCTGTCCTCCTTCCCCAGCGTCGGCGGCGCAAAGAAGGCCCTGGCGACTCTGCCCGGCGAGCCGCCCAATCTGGTCAACCTTCCCACCGGATGCCCCTTCCATCCCCGCTGTGCCCACGCCACCGAGGAATGTCGGCGGGAGTTCCCGCCCCAAGCCCAGCGAGGCAGCCAATGGGCGGCCTGCTGGCACCCCCTGAACGGAGCGCAGGAAAGTGATCAGTCCTGACCGTGGGCCCCTGCTCGCCGTTGACGGCCTGCACAAGCGCTTCCCCATCGGCGGCGGCCTGTTCCGCAAGCCCACCGGCTTCATCCACGCCGTTGACGACGTATCCTTCCGCATGAACGCCGGGGAGAGCCTGGGCCTGGTCGGTGAATCCGGCTGCGGCAAGACCACCGTCGGCAAGTTGCTGGTCAAGCTGCTCGAACCCACCCACGGGAGCATCACCTACCAGTTCCCCCCGCCGGCTATCGGCCCTCACCTGTCGGCATTCGTGGACGCATCCGACATCCGCGGCCGACAACTGCGGATGTTCCGGCGCCAGGTTCAGATGATTTTCCAGGACCCCTACGAGTCCATGAACCCCCGCCGCACGGTGTACGACACCATCGCCGAGCCCCTGGTGGTGCAGGGCATCGGCCACGTGCAGGAACGGCTGGACCGCGTCTCCGAAATCCTCGCCCTGGTCGGCCTGACCCCGCCCGGCACGTTCCTGTTCCGCCGGCCTCACGAACTCTCCGGCGGCCAGCGTCAGCGCGTGGCCATTGCCCGCGCCCTGGTCATCGGCCCGTCCTTCGTCCTGGCTGACGAACCGACCTCCATGCTGGACGTGTCCAGCCGCACGGCAATCATGTTGCTGATGCAGCAACTGGCCGAACGCCTGGGCATCGCCTACCTGTACATAACCCACGACCTGGCGGTGGCCCGGTACATGTGCCACCGTATCGCCGTGATGTACCTGGGCAAGATCGTGGAGCTGGCGGACACCGAGGAACTGCTGCGCAACCCGTTGCATCCCTACACCCGCGCCCTGCTGTCGGCGGTGCCCAGTCCCGACCCCCTGCGCCGCCGCGAACCGCCGGAGATCCTGGGCGATCTCTCCCTACCGGTGAACCCGCCCCGGCGTTGCCGTTTCTACGACCGTTGCCCGCTGGCTACCGACCTCTGCCGGAACGAACCCCACCCGCCGGCCGAGGAAAAAGCCCCGGGCCACTGGGTCGCCTGCTACCTGGCCTAACCCCCGTCCACCTCAATCACGCAGTCGCAGATGACCGCCGTATCGCCGGGCAGCGCAGCCATCCCCGGCGCCGAGCGGGCGTGCCGACCCCGCTCGCCATACAGGGCCACAAACAGGTCCGACGCGCCGTCCACCACCGCCGCCTGCTGGGTGAAAGTGGGCGCTGAATTCACCATGCCCACCACCTTCAGAATGCGCGTAACCCGATCCAGGTCGCCCAGCTCCGCCTTCATCCGGGCCAGCAGGTTCAAGGCCGCCCAGCGCGCCGCCTCGTAGCCCTGCTCCACCGTCAGGTCGGCCCCTAGCTTGCCGGCGATGGCCTCCCCCGTGGCCATACGCGACCCGACCCCGGCCAGCCACATCACGTTGCCGCTGCGGGCCAGGGGCAGGTAATTGCCCACCGGGTCCGGCGGCGGCGGCAGCTCGCAGCCCAATTCACGCAGCTTTGCTTCAACTTCCGCCATTGCGATTTTGCCTCCTGCGACCGCGTCAACGACGTCAGGGCAGCGCGCCCTCCCGCCGGAGCACCTCGGCCAGCTTTCCGATCCCCTCCCATATTTCCCCCTCGGAGGGCAGGGCGAAGCAGAGCCGGATGTACCGTGCGGCGGCGTCCGGGTCGGCCGACCATTCCGGCCCGGGGTTGAACGCGATGCCTTCCCGCAGCGCCGGCCCGGCCAGGTCTCGCGAGTCAACGCCGTCAGGCAGCTTGACCCACAGGTACATCCCGCCGCGGGGAACGTCAAACTCCACGCTCGGCCCGAAGGACTCCCGCAGCGCGCTGCTGAGCGTGTCGCACTTGCGCTGCAAGGCCGCGCGCATCTCCAGGATGTGGTCTTCGTAGTGGTTGGTGAAGTAGTCGCCCACAATCATCTGGTCCATGACGCCGGTGCCGCCGTCGCCCTTGCGAGACAGCAGCCGGCTCATCACCTCCCAGGACGCCACCACGTAGCCCAACCGCGTGCCCGGCCCCAGCGTCTTGGAGAATGAGCCGATGTGCAGCACCCGGTTGGAGTCGTCCAGGGCCCGGATGGCGTTCTCGTACTCCCCCTCGAAAATCAGATCGGCGTAGCATTCGTCCTCAAAGATGGGCACGCCGTATTCCTGGCTCAGCTCCAGCAGCCGCCACCGTCGTTCCATGGTCAGCACCGTGCCTGTGGGGTTCTGCAGGGTGGGGATGGTGTAGATGTACTTGGGACGCACTCCCCGGTTCCGCAGGTCTTCCAGCAGTTGGGCCAGATGGTCCATGCGCATCCCGTCCTGGTCCAGCTCCACGGCGACGATGTTGACCTTGCGGCGTCGCAAGTTGCCCAGCGCCCCGGAGAAGCTGAACGCTTCAACGATTACGGTATCGCCCTCCTCCAGCAGGATTTCGTTGATCAGCTCGATGCCCTGGCCGGAGCCGGAGGTAATCAGCACGTCGTCGATGGTGGTGTCGATGCCCCGATGCTCCGCCAGCTTGTCCACCAGGAACTGACGCAGGGGCAAGATGCCTTGCGGCCCGCCGGAAAAGTTGTACATGGAGATGTTCCGGGGATCCCCGCGGAACACCCGGGCCGCGGACTCGATGAACTCCTCCACTGGCACCATGTCCGGGTCGCTGTGCCCGCCGATGAAGTTGTACCTGGGGTGGCCCTCCCAGGGCGTCGCCGGCGCCGGCAGGCCCCGGTTGAACAGCGCGGAATAGTCCAATCCTGTCTCTGCCATTGCCTGCTCCTCCGCTGTTGCCGCCCTCCGTCAGCCGACGTGAGGCAGCACTTCCTCGGTGAACCGGGCCAGCTGCCCCATCTGGTCCGGCGAGGCGAACCGGACGATGAAATAATCGGCCCCGCTGTCCTGGTAAGCCTTGATGGCGTCAATGCAGCCCTGGGGCGGCCCGAACACGCACAGCAGCTGTTTGCTGATGACGTCGTAGGGAATGCTGTAATAGGCCCGCATGAAGGCGTCACCCTCGGCCAGGGCATCGTCGGCGTCGTCCTTCAGGTTCACCGATATGTACAGGCAGCGACCTATTTCCGACGCGTCCCTGCCCGCTTCTCCGGCCTCCTGCTCAATCCGCTCCCAGCATTGGCTGAACAGCTCCGGCGATGGCACGTTGGTTATCCAGGCGTCGCCCTGCTGGGCAACCCGGGCCAGGCCCCGGCGCACCCAGTTGCTGGATATCCACAGGGGGATGGACGGCTGCACGGGCCGGGGTTCCAGCTGCACCTTATCCAGCGGGTAGAACTCGCCGTCATTGCTCACCGCCTCGCCCGTCCACAGCGCGCGCATCACGCGGATGCTTTCCTCCATGCGGGGCGCGCGTTCCGTGATGGGAACGCCCACGGCGGCGTGCTCGTCGATGAACATCTGATTGTTGCCGCGCCCGGCGCCCAGGCCCAGGATGGTCCGCCCGCCGGCGATGTTGTCGATAGTCGCGGCGGCGTGGGCCAGGTGCACCGGATGCCGCAGCGCGTTGAGCAGCACGGCGGTGCCAATCTTGACCCGATTGGTACGAACGGCGATGGCCGCCATGGCCGTCAGCGGCTCCAGCCGGGGCTTGGAGGTTACGCTGTCCCCCACCCACACCGAATCATAGCCGGCGCGCTCGGCGGTCTCGGCCATCTGCCAGGTCTGTTCCACCTTGGGGCCGCCGCTGCCGGCGTACACCAGCACGCCCCGGGTGGGCAGCAGCACGCCGAAGTTGTCTGCCAGCGCCATATCGCTAGTCTGCGACCTCGACAATCATCTCAATCTCAATGGGCATCCCGCCGGGCAGCGTGGCCATGCCTACGGCGGAACGGGCGTGCCGTCCCCGCTCGCCGTACAGCTCGATGAGCAGGTCCGACGCTCCGTTGGCCACCAGGGGAGGCCCGGCGAAGTCCGGCGCCGAGTTGACCATGCACAGCAGCTTGACGATGTGGCTCACCTTGTCCAGGTCGCCGATTGCGCCCTTCAGGTTGGTCAGCAGGTTCAGCATGGTCTGGCGCGCGCAGTCGTATCCCTGTTCAACGGTCAGGTCGGCGCCCAGCTTGCCGGTGTGGAGCAGCCCGCCGCCGGGCAGGCCCGGGCCGGTGCCGGACAGGAACACCAGGTTTCCCGTCCGCACGAATGGGATGATATTGCCGGCTCCCGGCGCTCGTGGCGGGGGCAGTTCGTAGCCCAGTTCCTTTAGCTTGTTCTCAATCTCGGACATGAAAACGCTCCTTGCCTAGTCTTCCCTGATGTCCTCGCCGGAGTCCACGCGGAAGCCGACGCCGACCTTGACCTGGTACCAGTTGGCCCGTCCGTCCTCGATGGTGCCGCGGATTTCCTTGACCTCGAACCAGTCCAGGTTGCGGATGGTCTGGGCGGCGCGGGCGATGGCTCCGTCCAGGGCCTCCTGGATGCCGTCGCTGGAAGAGCCGACCAGCTCAACTACCTTGTAAGTGCTTCCCACTGCCATGTTTTACTCCGTTATCTGCTGCCGGCCTGGCCAAGTCATGTGCGGCCATCGCCTTGTTTCGGATGCAGCGGCGCCTATCATACCCACGCCGGCAGATTGGGGCAACCGTACAGAGGCTCCTGGGGCGGAAGGTCCCAGTCGAGGAGCCGGTCGTAGCGGTGGCTCCAGGCATAGCGGAGCAGATTGCAGACCATGACGTCGGGGTAGGGGATTTCGTCCTTGCGTCGGCTTTCGTCCAGGTATTCGGCGAGGTTGCCGTAGGTGTCGGAGCGGAGGCCGGCGTCGGCGAAGCGCTGGATGACGTGGTGATTTTCGGGAGGGATGGAGTGCCGCCAGTCGTTGGCGACGGCTTCGGCGACGCGTCGGGCCTTGACGATGTCGATTTCGCGGGCGAACCGACGCTTGAGGGCGTGGATGCGGCGGCGGAGTTGGTCGATGGTCATGGGGTTACCTCGTGATTATCAGAATCAGAACTCAATTGACGGCGGAAAAGTCGATTTCCCTCTCGTTTCCTCTCATTTCCTCCAATCCAAGTAGGGCTGGCGGTGGGTCGGGGGGCAGAATGGGAGTCGGGAGAGGGGTTTTGGGGGCGATTTCGCGGATTTTGAGAGGCTGGTGAGAGGATTTGGGAGAGCGGCTTTTGCGATTATTGGAAGTGGGCATTGGATGACTCTGGGCCTGGGTGGCGAGATGGATTAGGATAGCCGGTTAACATAGTACAGATGTGCGCATAGCAGGTGCAAGGGGGAAGTGTCAGCAACCCTCACTCCATGCGGCAGATGCGTCATTGTGCTAACCTTTGTGCACAGCCGGCAAAAAGGAATCGGCGCAGCAAGGTAGGGAGACATAGCCATGGCGCGACGGGAAATCACTCCGGAGGACGCGGAAGCCTTCGGCAAGCGAGTCTACGAGGAAAAAGTGCGCCCCACGCTGAAAGGCGCGGAAGAACCCATCGGCTGCTTCCTGTCCGTTGACCTGGACAGCGAGGACTGGGAACTGGACGAATACCACCACAAAGCGGCGCGGCGGCTGCTGAACCGGCTGCCCGACGCCGACGTGTACACGTTCCGGGTCGGGTTCCCGGCGGCATATATGTCCTACGGCCTTTAGCAGAAGTGTGGCAGTGATTAGTGGCAGCGTGAATCCAATGCGCCACCCGTCCATCACTGTGGTGTTAATCGACGATACAGGACAGCACAGATGGACGGAAGCATATCTGGACACGGGATTTACCGGGGAATTGAAATACTGGAAACGGACGTTACTCCGCTGATCGGCATCGGCCTGCTCTGGGCAACAATCTGTCCATAGATTTCCAACCCTCCGGCGCCGTTACTATCACCGAACTGCCGGACTGCTGAGCGTCGCTTGCCGAAGGGCCTCGATGAGGGCATCCGGGCCGGCCGTTACGCAGCGCCTCTAGCTCACTCCATGCGCCGGATGCGGGGCAGGCCCAGCATGGTCACGACGCTGATTCCCGCCAGCGTAGCGCCGTTGATGAGCAGCGCCATGGGCGCGCCCACCCCGCCGGCCAGCGCCCCCACGCCCACATGCCCCACCGGGGCAAACCCGATGCTCAAAACCCAGGAACCCATGGCCCGGCCCCGTTCCTCGTCGGGCACCAGGTCCTGCATCAGGGTCTTGTACAGCGTGTCCACGGCGTGGGCGCAGGCGTTGGTGAAGAGCAGCACCAGCAGGAAGGTGTAGATATTGCCGGCCAGGGAGAAGGCCATCAGCCCGACGCCGAAGCCGATGGCGGTGGCAAACATCAGCAGTCCCTTGCGGCGAGTTGCGCCCAGGCCGGCCAACAGCCACAGTCCCAGCAACCCGCCAGCCTGGCGGCCCGCCGTCATCACGCCCAATCCGGTGGGGCCGACGTGGAGCACCTCCTTGGCGAACACCGGAAGCAGGGTCATGTGCGTGAAACCCAGCACCTCGGTCGTCGCCGTCAGCACCATGAGCACCAGGATCAGACGGTGTTCCCGCACCACCTGGGCGTAACCCACCAGGTTCGTCAATACCGATACCGAAGATGTTCGCAGCGTGCGCCCCGGATTGGCAATCGCCAGGATGGTGGCGGCGGAACCCAGGTAGCAGACCGCCGACGCGATGAACTGCCAGCCCGGGCCCAGCAGATCAATCATCGCGCCGGAAGCCAGCGAGCCCATGATGCCGCCGCCCTGCATCGCCATCGCGCCCAACGCCAGGCCGTTCAGGGCGTGGCTCTGGCCCACGATGTCGTAGGTGAACGTCTGCCGCACCGTGATGGTGAAGGCCATTGCGCTGCCCAGGGCCAGCACCAGGGCGATGATGACCCACTCGTTGGCCAGCCCAAAGAGCAGCAGCAGGCCCATCACCAGCGCCGCGACCGACGCGCCCAGCGTGCCGATTCGCAGCAGCACCCTTCGGTCCCAGCGGTCAGCGATGGCGCCGGAGAGAATCCCCAGCCCAAAGAAGGGCAGCATCCGCGCGCCGGCGCCCACGCCCACCATGAACTCGGAGCCGGTCAGCTCGAAGATGAGCCACCCCACCGACACCTGCTCCATTCCCGTGGCCAGCGAATACAGCACCGTCGATGCCCACAGCAGCCGGAAGTCCCGGAAGCCCAGGGACACGCCCCATTTCCCGATAACGTTCACGATTGGCGGATGATACACCCGCTGCCCGCATTCCCGCAGTGCGTCTGCCGTCCCACTATCAAGGGGATGGTGGTAAAATAATCTGGCCATGACTACGCAGAAGTACCGAGATTCAAGCCGCCATCTCCTCGCCCAGGCCCGCGCCGAACTCGCCGCCGGCGACGTGCGGCAGGCATCCGAGAAGGGCTGGGGAGCCGCAGCCCAAATGCTGAAGGCCGTCGCCGAATCGCGGGGCTGGGAGCATGGGCGGCATCGCCACCACTTCCAGGCGATCGGGCGTCTGCGCTCGGAACTGGGCGACCGCACCATCACAGCCGATTTCGGAGTGGCTAACCTGCTCCACGAGAACTTTTACGAGGACGAATTCACCCCCGACGCCGTTGCCGAAGACCTGGACCGCGTAGAAGCGCTCCTCAACAAGCTGGAGCCGCTGCTGCCCCGATAGTGCGGATGTAGAACCCCCTCTCCCCCGGCGGCAGAGGGTTGGGGTGAGGCAAAACTCCCATGAAATACGACGTCATCATCATCGGCGCCGGTTCCGCCGGCTGCGTGCTGGCTAACCGCCTGTCGGCAGACGCTGGCCGTTCCGTGCTGCTGTTGGAGGCCGGGCCGGATTATCCCGACCCGGAGCTGCTGCCCGCCGAGCTCAAGCACGACCTGAACCAGACCGCCTCCGAGGAGGGCGCGGCCCACAACTGGTCTTTCGTCGGCCAGTCCACGCCCCAGAACCCGCGCCCGATCCACGTCGCCCGGGGCAAGGTAACCGGCGGCAGCAGCGCCATCAACCACCAAATCCTGCTGCGCGGCCTGCCCGAGGACTTCGACGGCTGGGCCGCCGCCGGCAACGACGCGTGGAGCTACCAGCAGACCCTGCCCTACTTCCGCCGGCTGGAAAACGACGCCGATATTCGCGACGACTTCCACGGCTCCGACGGCCCCATCCCGGTGTGGCGGCACCGCCGGGACGACTGGCTACCCCTGCAGGCGGCTTTCTACCAGGCCTGCCGGGACGCCGGCTTCCCCGACGACCCGGACCTGAACCACCCGGAGGCTACCGGCGTCGGCGCGATGCCCCTGAACAACCCCGGCGGCGTGCGCATGAGCACCGCCATAACCTACCTGGACGCCTGCCGCCATCGCCTCAACCTGACCATCCGCCCCGACGTGCTGGCCCGGCGCATCGTGTTGGACAGCCGGCGAGCTGCCGGTGTGGAGGTCGAAAGCGGCGGCGAGGCTTTCACGATTGAGGGAGACGAAATCATCCTCAGCGCCGGCGCCATCGCCTCGCCCCAGCTGCTGATGCTGTCCGGCGTCGGGCCGGCCACGGAACTGGAGCCGTTGGGCATCGACGTGATTCACGACCTGCCCGGCGTCGGCCGCAGCATGAAGAATCACCCCTCGGTTTCCATAGTGTACCGCTCCCAGCCGGGCCATCGGCTGGCGCCCGACGCGCCCCGCAACCAGGTCGGCCTGCGGTTCACCGCCGCCGGTTCGCCGATGCGCAACGACGTGCAGGTGCAGCCCACCACGTCCTACCCCGAAAGCCGGGACGCGCCCAACATCCGCATCGGCTGCCGCCTGGAATACCCCTACAGCGAAGGGCTGCTGACCCTCACCTCCGCCGACGTGTCGGTGCAACCCCACCTGGATTTCCGGTTTCTCACCGACGAACGGGATACCGCCCGGTTCCGCGACGCCGTGCGACGCACCGTGGCCATCTTCGAGCATCCGGCCTTCGCCGACCTGCTGGCGGAGCGGCTGTCGCCCACCGACGACGACCTCGCCGACGACGCCGCGCTGGACGCCTGGCTGCAGCAGAACGCCGGCATCGCCGGCCACTCCTCGGTTACCTGCAAGATGGGCCCGGCGTCCGACCCGCTGGCGGTGGTGGACCAGTATTGCAACGTGCACGGTCTGGCCGGCCTGCGCGTCATTGATGCCGCCGCCATGCCCGACATCGTGCGGGCCAACACCAACGCCACCATCATCATGATGGCCGAGCGCGTCGCCGATTTCATCCGGCAGGGCTGACGCTACTCAATCCGGTACACCCGCACCGCGTTGTCGTGGAACATGGCAGCCCGCTCGCTGGCCGAATAGCCGGCCGTCATCCGCTTGAAAGCGTTGTACATCACGTTGTACGAGTACGACACCTTGTCCGGCGGGAAGTTGCTCTCGAACAGGCACCGCTCCGGCCCAAACTGCTCGATGCAGTAGTGCATCAGCGGCCCCATGGCCTCCGCCAGCTCCTCGGAGCCGATGGGCTGGGCCCTGGTGTGCCAGTCGAAGCCGTAGCGCGGCTGGCCCACGCCGCCCAGTTTCATCACCACGTTGGGACACTGGGCCAGCCTGGCGATGCCATCCCGCCACTCCGGCATCACCTCGTCGTCCCGGTTGGCGTAGGGGCCGATGCGCATCAGACCGCCGATGTGGTTGGACACGATGGTCAGGTCGGGCACGGCGTTGGCGAAGTCGGCCAGCTCGCCCAGCTGCGGGAAATAGATCACGTTGTCGTAGGCCAGCCCGCGCTGGGCCAGAACCTGCGCCCCGGCCCGAAAGGTAGCGTCGGCCAGCTGACCCTGCACGCTGCGGCTCTCCACCTCGGGATGCGGGTCCCAGCCCGTGTTGTGGCGGATGCCGCGGAAGCGGTTGGGGCTGGCGGCCTGCAATGCGTCCAGGACGCGCGCCACGTCGCCGCCCAGGTTCAGGTTGGCGTGTCCGACGATGGCGGCCGCCGCTCGGGTCGGGCCGTAGAGTCCGGTGGCGCTGGCCGCGGCCAGGCCCTGCACGAACTCAACCTCGCCCACCGGACGCAGCTCCTCCGGACCGTCAGGGCGGTACATGGAGCGGGCCTCCAGGAACACGGTGGAGCGCACGTTGTGTCCGCTGTTGACGTCCGCCGCCAGCTCGTGCAGCAAATAGCGATGGTAGGGAACCCGTTCCGAGCGAAAGTCCCAAAAGTGGTGATGAGCGTCGCAGATGGGCAGCTCGGGTTCCAGGGTGGGTTCGGTGGTCAGAGCCAGCCAGTCGTTGTCTCCGTAGGGCATAACAGAGCCTCCATACCGTGGGGTTGCCGCCCAATCCTAACACAGCAGCGTCACCCCACAGCGTACCGCACAATGAGGTGCCGATCATCCGCTTGAAGACGTTGTACTATAGCCAAAGGCCGGCGCAAGTAAAGCCGTACGCTATAATATGGTTATGTCGTACCGGTTGACGTTTCGCAAACAGGCCGTGAAAGCCCTGCGCCGGATGCCACCGGCTCAATCCCAACGCATCCTGGCAGCCATCGATAGCCTTGCCCATGAGCCAGACCGTCGAGACATGGACGTCGCGCCCCTGGTCGGGCAACCGGGCTTCCGCCTCCGGGTAGGCGGCATCCGGGTCATCTACCAGCGCGACGACACGGCACGACACATCGAAATTCTGCGCATCGCCCCAAGAGGCGACGCCTATCGACCATAGGAGCGTATGATGGCCGACCTCCAAATCATTCGCGACGGCGCGGGCAACCCCGCGTTCGCAGTAATTCCCTGGCAGCAGTACATTGAACTGTCGCCCAGCGACGAGGCCCTGTTTGAAACGGCCCTGACGGAGGACGAAGAGGCATTCCCCCGCGACATAGTGGAGAGGCTCCTGGCCGGCCAGAACCCGGTCCAGGTCTATCGCAACTATCGAGGCCTGACGCAACATCAACTGGCCGAAACGGTCGGCATCAATCCAGTGTACCTGTCGCAGATTGAACGCGGTGAACGCTCCGGCTCCGCCAAAACCCTGGCCGCCATCGCCCGTGCTTTGCGGGTTGACCTGGACGATTTGGTCTAACCGGCGTACCGCACAATAAACCGGCGTATCGCCTCAAAGTACTGACGGAAGCCCACGTACATCAGGTCGTTGTGCCCGGCCGCGGGGATGATGACCAGGTGCTTGTGCTCCGCCTGGATGTTGTCGTGCATGGCGATGGCGTCGGCGAGGGGCGCCGTTTCGTCCATCTGCCCGTGAATCACCAGCGTGGGGATGTTGATGGAATAGACCTTGGCGTGGTAGGCGTCTTCCAACGCCTGCGCCGCCTCATCATCCAGCCCCATGGTGAACCGGCCCAGGTTCGGCCGGCCGCTCTCGATGATCACGCCGTCGATGCGCTCCCCTTCGGACGCCGCCAGCTCAAAGGCGCTGTGGCGACCCATCGAGCGGCCCATCACGTACAGCGGCCCGGTGAAGCGCAGCTCCTGCATCGTTCCCCGCAGCCAGTCCAGCGCCTTGCGGGCGTCCGAGAGCATGGGATTGAACGCCGGCGAACCGCCAGACGCTCCGTAACCCCGGTAATCAACCACGAAAAAGTTGGCGCCGATGCGGTTATAGAACGGCGCGACGGTATCGTAGCCGGCCGCCGTTTCGCCGTTGCCGTAGAAGAACAGCACGGTGGGGTTTTCCCGCCCCACGGCAAAGAATCGGCAGGATAGCTGCACGCCGTCATCAACCGTGATGGCGTAGTCAATGGCCCCCTCCGGCGTCTCCGTCCAGTGCCGGCGGGGGTAGAAGGACGAGCCGGACGCCTGCAGGCTGTCCAGCACGGAATAATCAACGGCGACCATATGGTTACCACTCAAAGCCGAGCTGGGCGTAGCGGATGAACACGGTGCCGAAGGGATCGCCCAGCGGCCCGTTGACCGCCAGCACCGCGATGGTGTGCTGGTTCCCCGGCTGGGCGTCGGTGGTTACCGGCGTCCGCATGGACACGTTGAAGCCCTGCACGACGCCCCGGTCCCGGTTGCACTCGCCGTCAACCCAGATTTCGCCGTAGTCGTCCACGCAGGTCTCGAACTGCACCCGCATCCCGCTGGTGGGCTGCCCGGCCACCGTGTCCGGGATGGTGATGGTGGTGCGATACCAGGCGAAGGTGAACCCGCCGGATACCCGCCCCGGCAGGTCGTGGCAGATTTCCCAGCCCGAATCGTCGTAATCGGCCAGCCGCGCCGGACTGCCGCCCGTGGCTTCCGCCACCAGTCCGCCGTTCTCCTGCCCCGGAATGTAACCCACGGCATAGCGCCACACCGACCCCATGATGGCCTGCCCGTCCGGTTCCCCAATATTGATGGTTGCTCTTGGCATTTCGTCGTACCCCTTGCTTGTGTGCTTGCCCGTATGGCCCCGGTGACTTACAGATTGCCGCCGTAGCCCAGTCTGCCCCGTCTGGTGGGTATCAGCGTTTCGTTGGCCGAATCCACCGTGAACATCAAGATTTGCAGCGTGGTTGCGCCAATGAGGCAGTTATCGTCGCCCTCCGGCCCGAAAATAACCGGGCAGATCCCATCCCGGTCGTCGATGCTGATGCGCGCCTGGCCGCGTCCGTAGGTAACCTCGCTGCCGTCGGCAAGGACGTAATCAACCTGCGAGCGGGGATGCACGTGGAGGTATTCCAGCAGGGAGGCCGGAAACATTGAGTCCGACGCGCCGGTGTCAACTACCGCCTGTACTTCCTCCTGGTCGCCGCCCTCAAGGTTGCCCACCTGAACGGTGGTGAAAAAGATGCCCATCGCAGATTTTGCCCCCTAACGGGATGATGTTCGCTCCGCCATGAATGTACCACATTCGCAGTGCGCGGGCATTTGATACCCCGCTACCCATCGCTTCCCGTATTGTGCTTTAATGACGCCACAAGAGAGGTGGCGCTATGGCAAAGAGAAAAGGTACGGCCCTGCTGGTCGTCTATGCTGACGTTGACGTGAAGAACGACGCCGAGTTCAACGCCTGGTACAACGAAGAACACGTCCCCGAGCGACTGAGCGCGCCCGGATTCCTGGACGGCGCCCGCTACGAAGCCCTGCGCGGCGGCCCCCGCTACCTGGCCGTGTACGAGCTGGAGTCGGCGGACGCGCTGCAAACCCCCGAGTACCGGCGCATGAGCGAAAACCCCACCGACTGGACCAGGCGTATGTCGCCCAACGTGGTGGGACGCGGCACGCAGCGCCTGGTCTGCACCCAGATTTACCCGGCGGAAAACGACGACCACGTCATGGGCCGGGGCATGGCGCCCGCCCTGCAAATCGGCCGCATGGACGTGCCGGCGGACATCGAAGAGAAGTACAACTACTACTACGACAACGAGCGCACGCCGGCCAATCTGCAGATCCCCGGCTGTCTGCACGTGCGCCGCTACCACGTGGTCCAGGGCAGCCCCAAGTACCTCACCATGTACGAGTTCGAGCACGAAAAGGTGCCGGAAACCGTCGCCTGGGAGAATCAGCGCAAGCAGGACCGGATGCACGAGTACATCGGCGGCAGCTACGGACACGCCCACGGCTCACCCGGCGTGTACCGCCGCATCCTGCCGCCCCGCGCGTTCTAGGAGCCACCACCATGCCACGCCGTATGACGTCCCAGGAAGCCCACGACTTCCTGGACAGCAAGCCGGGCTGGATCGCCCTCACCACCGTCGGCCCGGACGGGTTCCCCCACACCGTGCCCACCGGTTACTTCCGGCTGGGCGACGACATCCTGCTGGGCGTTCGCAACAACACCCTCAAGATACGCAACATCCGCTACAACCCCAGGGTCAGCCTGATGATTGAGAGCGGCAGCACCCGGCAGGACATCAAGGGGCTGATGATCCAGGGCAACGCCACCGTCATTGACGACCCCGATGAGTTCCTCCGCTACGCCCGCGAGGCCGCCCGGCTGCGCGGCGTCGCTGAGGCCGAGCTGCCCACCGAGGCGCGCCCGGGCGCCGCATACATCAAGGTATCGCCCCATCGCATCCGCTCTTGGGACTACTCGACGGACGCGGGCTAACCGAGGGAAAGTTATGACCACCGCAACGCAACCGCAGCCGGCGGGACCCCCCGTCCATTCCAGGCCGGCAGCGCCGCGATGGCCAGGCACGATAGCCATTCCCCTGGCTGAGTTCGGCAAGTCGTTGGACGATGCTGACCTGGACGAATGGTTTGAGGCTTTCGCAGAACGGAATTCGGATATGGCAGAGTACGAAATTTCCGGCACGGGGCACCTGATGATTCGGGAACCCGTCAACTACTACGGTGCTGCGTACGAACTGCGACTGGCCGGCGCTTTGTTAAATTGGGCTGACGAGAACGATGGAGTTGCGCTCGGTTCCACCAGCTGCTTCGTCCTGCCGGACGGTTCGCGCTTTGGGCCGGATGCCGCCTGGATTCGAGAAGAAAGGATGCACGAGCTAGAGTTGCCGGAAAACTATCCTTTTCCGCGTATAGCGCCCGATTTCATCGCCGAGATAAAATCCCCCTCCAACAGCAATGCCGAGCTGCTCAACAAGATTGACCTGTTCCTGCAGCACGGCACCCGTCTGGCGTGGTTCATCGACGCCGAAACACGCACCGTCATCAAGTTCCGCCCTGGTCAGGAGCCGGAACCGTTGCACGACCCTGAATATATTGACGGCGACGACGTGCTGCCCGGCTTCCGTTTTGCGGTAAGGGAGCGAATCTTTGACTTATTCGCAGATACTGAACAGCAGGAGGCCGAAAATGCGGCTGCAGAACAAGGTAGCCCTGATTAGCGGCGGCGCGCGCGGCATGGGCGCCGAGGAGGCCCGGCTGTTTGCCCGCGAGGGCGCGAAGGTCGTCATCGGCGACGTGCTGGATGCCGAAGGCCGCCAGACCGAAGCCGCCATCAACGAGACCGGCGCCGAATGCCTCTTCGTCCACCTGGACGTTACCAACGAGGACGACTGGCACAACGCCGTTGCAGCCGCGGTATCTCGGTTCGGCAAGCTGGACATCCTGGTCAACAACGCCGGCATCTCCACCAGGGGCGGCATCGAAGACCTGACCGCAGTACAGTGGGACCGCACCATGGACATCAACGTCAAGGGCGTGTTCCTGGGCATCCGGGAGGTGATACCCGCGATGCGGGAGGCCGGCGGCGGCTCCATCGTCAACATATCTTCCGGCGCCGGCATCGCGCCGGCTCCCGGCACCTCGGGAGCCTACGCCGCCAGCAAGGGAGCCGTGCGCCTGTTCACCAAGTCCACCGCCGTCCAGTACGCCGCCGCAGGCATCCGCTGCAACTCCGTGCATCCCGGCCCGGTGCAAACCCCCATGCTCGGCACGACGCCCGAGGACGAGGTCAGGGTCGCCGCCCAAGTGGGTCGCGTTCCTCTGGGACGCGTCGGCCAACCCATAGAAATCGCCTACGGAGTGCTCTACCTCGCCAGCGACGAGTCGTCCTTCGTCACCGGCTCCGAGGTCGTCATCGACGGCGGCCGCACCGCGCAATAGAGGAGAAACCCATGCCGCCCAACCTGGTGCCCTACCTGCTCTACGAACCCGAGGATTCGGGAATCCTCTGGATCAAGTTCAACCGTCCCGAGCGGATGAACGCCCTCATCGGCTCCTCCGAGGAGAACGGCACCGTGGCCAAGGTCGGTGAGTACATGCGGGCCGGCGACGACGACCCCAACGTGCGAGTTATCGTGCTCACCGGCATGGGCCGCGGCTTCTGCTCCGGCGCGGATATGCGTCGCGACAACGACCCGTCCGTAACCGGCGAGAATTTCATCGGCAACCGGGGCACCCAGCCCGGCCCTGACGCGGCCCGCGAGCACTTCTACCACGGCTTCACCAAGCTGCACCGGGACATCTCCCAAGTCCGCAAGCCCACCATCGCCATGGTCAACGGCCCCGCCGTCGGTTCCGGCATGGACATGGCGCTGCACTGCGACATCCGCCTGGGCTGCGAGAACACCCGCTTCATCGGCTACCAGCAACTGGGCCAGATTATGGAGAACGGCGGCAGCTACTACCTGCCCAAGATGGTGGGTTTGGGCCGCGCCCTGGAGTTCGCCTACACCGGCCACCTGGACGCCCAGCGCGCGTACGAGTGGGGCCTGCTCAACTACCTGGTTCCCTCCGAGGAATTGGAGCAGGCCACCCGCGACCTGTGCGACCGCATCATCCGCACGCCGCCCATGGTGCAGTGGATCAGCAAGCGCATCATGCGCGCCGCCCTGGACAGCACCCTGGAAACCACCATGACGCTAACCTCAAACGCCGGCGGCATCCTCAGCGGCTCCGAAGACGCCCACGAGGCGCGGCGGGCGTTTTTGGAGAAGCGGGCGCCGGAGTTTAAGGGGCGGTAAACCCTTATCTCCGCTGTTCTGGAATCCATGGTTGGCCGTTGCTAATAACTCTTGCTTGGTTGAAATTGTGGGGCTGGCCTCGCCGCTTATTGTCATCAATTACCGCGTTCCTGTTCGCGCCGAGAATCGGCTCTGCCCAACTACCATGCGCTGCGGCATCGGCCCCCCAAACCGAACGTGGCGGCAAGATGATGTCTCCGCTCCCTGGTGCCCCTACAGCGACATATTTGTTTCTGGCTACACACATGGCCGACAGAGCGCAAATGAAAGCCGCGCGACGGTCGTGGTTCCGGATGGATCCGAGGGGGTCAAAGTGAACTCCGCGTTCCAGACGCCTGATGAGTGCTTGCAGGTAGCCGTTCGCGACCGCCACTTCCCAGTATTGGTCAGACCTTTCGCCTCGTGAGATTCCAGCCTGAATCTCATTCAAGGGGAGCAGAAAAGCCAAAAAGGCGTCCGGGAATGCCTCCACGATACACGATTGATGAATGGTATAACGCTCGTCGTCGGCCCTGGCTATATTACAATGCTTTTCAGACTGGAGGGCTAGAAACAATCTAGCCAGCGTAGTCGCATGGTCGTGGAGGCTCGGGCCACTACCAGAATTGGCTGGGCTAGGATTGCAACGTTCTCGTATCCCCGCATGGTTAAGCATGGCTTCGGCGGCCCGGTAATGGTTGACCGGCCCTAACCCACGGCAAAGCGGGCCATCTATGCCGACCCCGCGCAAAACTGCGTTGTAGGGGATAAGCGCACGTAAGTCATCTGTACGTTCGCATTCATCGGTGGTGGCGTTCCTACATTCCCACCATAAGCGGTCTTGGTCCAAGGTAATGAGACACAACCCGGTTGTGGCATAAGGTTTGGAATACCCAACGTCAATGCCAAGGTAAAATTCGGGCATGGACTGACCTCCTCCTAAAGACCCCGAATAAGCAAAACGTTTTGTCAGAATCAGGATTCGCCGGATTACGAGATTTTCAGGATGTGGTTTCCAATCCTGCTAATCCTCAAATACCGGAAATCCTGATTCTGACGGTCAGGCATCGCCAAACCCCAACGCCTCCCCAAACCGCTCGCCGTGCGTTATCTCCGCCATCGGCTTGCGCGGCGTGCCGGTGCCCGCCGGACGCATGATGCGGTAGCCAAACGGCAGCACCGTGATCAACTCCATATCCTCGGGGATGCCCAGCAGCGTCTTGACCGCATCCTGCTGCTCGCCGCGGATGCCTACGAAGCACGTCCCCAGGCCCTCCGACCAGGCCACCAGCTCCATCTGCTGCAACGCGCGGCCGGCGTCCAGTTGCGGACGGCGCGTCTCCCCCATCATTACGGCGATGGCCAGCGGCGCACTCCCGATGAACGTCCCCTGAGTGCAGATGCGCCCCAGCTCGGCGATGGTGTCCGGGTTGCGCACGACGATGAAGTGCCACGGCTGCGTGTTGCTGGAGCTGGGCGCCCAGCGCGCCGCCTGCAAGATCCGGTGCAGCACGTCGTCCGGCACCGGGTCGGGCTTGAAATCTCGGATAGTGCGCCGTCGGCGAATGCACTGGAATACGTCCATGGTTATAACCTCCCGAAAATCCGGCAATCCTGTGAATCCTGATTCTGATGATTCCTCAGTCGGCGATGTACGGCTCGCCCCACCTGTCCTGGTACACCACGTCGGACAGCGGGCCGCGACGGACGGGGCCGAAGTTGCCCATGGGGTAGCCGATGGGCAGGATGGCGTAGGAATGGACGCCGGACGGCAATCCCAATATCTCCTCAACCTCTTTTTCGTGCCGCAGGTGCCGGCTGGTCAGCGTCGCCCCCAGGCCTAGGGCGCGGGCGGCCAGCAGCATATTCTGCACCGCCGGATAGATGGATGCCCCCGCCGAGCGCGTCGGCGTCTCCGCTCCGTCGTCCTGGCAGGCCACAATCCACACCGGCGCCTCGTGGTAGTGCTCGGTGAGATACTCCACGGCGTCGTGCTGGCGACGGTAGCGGCCGGGACTGGATCCGGGCGGCGGCTCGCTGCCCCGGTAGCGTGGGCCGACCACCTCGTCAAAGGCTTTCTGGTACCACTCCTGCACCTGCTCCTTGATGCTCCGGTCCTTGACGACCAGGAAGCGCCAGCGCTGGTTGGCTCCGCCGTTGGCCGCCCACTGGCCGGCCTGCAGGATCTGGTGAATCAGCTCGTCGGGCACCGGATCGGGCTTGAGCCGACGCATGGCCCGGGTGGTGCGCATGATGTGAAACAGTTCGGTTCCCTCGGGCATCTTATGTACCTCCGGCTTGTCAGAATCTCGGCGGCCGTTTTTCAAGGAATGCGGTCATCGCCTCGTGAGGGTCCGGCGTGGCGAAGCACAGTGCAAAGGTCTTGATGCTGTACTCCGCCGCCGCTTCCTCGCCCATCTCCAGCCACGCCGACACGATTTGCTTCTGCGCGGCCAGGACGTAGCGACTCATCCCCAGGAACGTCTGCGCCGTCTCCAGGGCGGTTTGCTCCAGGTCAGCCTTCGGGACCACCCGGTCAACCACGCCGCTTTGCAACGCCTCCTCGGCGTCGATGGTCTCGCCCGTCAGCAGCAGCCGGCGGGCCCGGCCCAGTCCCACCGTCGGCGGCAGCAGCGACGCCTCAATCACCGACGGCAACCCGACCCGCACCTCCGGCAGCCCGAACACGGCATCCTCGGCGGCGATGCAGATATCGCAGGCCAGAGCCAGCTCGAACGCGCCCCCCAGGCACGGCCCGTGTATCGCCGCCACCACCGGCAGCGGCGAGTTGAGCAGACCCCGCGCGGCGGCATGCAGCGAGCGGATGAACCGCTCCGCCGTCAGCGGTTCCAGGTCCTTCATCTCGTGCAGGTCAACCCCGGCCGAAAAGGCCCGCCGGCCGGCGCCCCGCAGGATGATGGCGCGGATGGCCTCGTCCTGCCCGCACTGCTCGACCTGCTCGGCCAGCGCACGAAACACCTCCGGCGCCAGCATGTTCAGGTCGGTGCGCCCCCGAATCTCCAGGGTGGCGATGGCATCCTGCCGCTCCAGGAATACGCCGGTGGTCATGCTGCTTATCCCCTATAATCCATCTGAACAACGGGCTACGCACCCGTCAGCGCCCGATTCTAGCATGTATATTGCGGCGGGGCTGGTCCGTATCCACGTTTTGAGTTTGCCGGCGGTATAATGACGCCGGGGCTGCCGGCCCAATGCCTGGCAGCGATGTCCACATCGCGAGGGTTCGCTTATGACTATGGCAACGAAAACGCCCATCTGGCAGGACAATGCCCTGGTGATAGATCCCAGGACCTTGGGCATTTCCGTTTCCGGTCGAGAGCTGGAAAAGTTGTTCGTCAACTTCTGCAACCAGAACAGTCAAAACCCATGGCAGTTCGAGCTCAGCCCCGATGGAGAAATAATCGCTATGCCGCCAGTGCATCACCCCAGCGACGACCACGAGGGTCAGGCGTTCGCCAGGCTGCTGTTTTGGACAGACGATTACGGTGGGGAAGCCAGAAACTCCAATGCCGGGTTCCGGATGCCCAACGGCGGCGTGCTGGTTCCCGATGCATCGTGGACTTCCCAAGCAAAGTGGGACGCGCACCCCCATGTGGCCGGCGACGCTCATCCTTTCTGCCCCGACTTCGTGGTGGAAATCCGATCAACCTCCGATAACCTTGGCCCCCTCCAGGCCAAGATGCGGCTGTACCTGGAAAACGGCGCACTGCTTGGCTGGCTCATAGATCCGGCCAATCGCAGGGTGTACGTCTATCGGGCAGAGCAGGACGAACCGGAGCGGTTGGACGAGCCGCCTATGTTGTCCGGTGAAGGTGTTATGCCCGGTTTCGTGTTCGACGTCGCCCGCTGGATCTTCGACCGCAACTGATTCTCCCTGCATTCTCTACCCATCAACAACGGACTTACCATGACTGCAACCCAGTGGCCCGATAGCGCCGCCGCCGCGGTGGCAGCGATTGAGGCGTTCATGGCCGCGTTGAACGCCCGCGACGACACCGCCCTGCTCGACCTGCTCCATCTGCCCCACGTGCGCGTCTCCGGCGACGGCGTGGCCATCTGGCACGACCGCAGCGAGCTGGAAGCGACCTACCTGCGCGATTTTTACCAGCGCGCCGGCCCCGGCTGGCATCACACCATTCTCGATGCGGCCGACGTGCTGCACAGCTCGGAGCATAAAGTCCACGTGCTGATCCAGTTCACCCGCTGCGATGCGGCCGGCGCAGCCATCGCCACCTACCGCTCCCTGTGGATCATGACCCGCGTCGCTGGACGTTGGGGCGCGCAGGCCCGCTCCAGCTTCGCGCCCTAGCCCCCGCCATCCTCCCACCCCGATATGGCGCAGCCCGGCTCCGGTTTGCGCGGGAAGTCCCGACAGCACTGCGGCCGCGAGTCGTAAATCCGGCACCCATTGGTGGCCTGGTCCAGCATCGGGCAGTGCTCGCCCGGGTGATCCAGGAACAGCACATTGCCCCCGTCATCGGCGGCGGGCGTGATTTCCGCCGGCACGCCCAGGCGGGCCGCCGCCCGGCGAAAGCCGTCAACCTCCCCCGGTTCCAGCCGCAGGATGAGCGGCCCCCGACAGCACATCGCCCGGCACTGCTCCATGCAGATGCGGCTGGCGGCTTCAGGTGTGAGATTGAGCATCGGCGTCACCGGTGGGCGGCTACTGTGTTCGGCTGCGACGTTTGCCGTCGCCGCGCCCGATATGTTACCCTGCCTTTAGCCAATCTACCACCATCGGGAGACGGCAAGGCGCCGATGATCACATTCAACTGCACCATCCAGGAAGGCATTATTCCCGATGACCTGCGCCCGGAACTGGCCTCGGAACTGGCCCGCATCAGCACCGGCATCCTGGGCGGCAACCCCGACGACGTAAGCGTGCGGTGGATTGAGATACCCCACGGCTTCGGCTTTCGAGGCGGCCATCTGTCCACCACCTCCGCGGTGCGCGGCGAAATACCCCCCGGCTGCCAGCAGGAAACCCGCGTGCAGCTCATGCAAGCCATCCAGGACCGCTGGATGGAACTCACCGGATGCACCACCGCCGAGCTGGTCGTATCCGCCCGCGACCGCCGAGCAACCTAGTCCCGTCTAAACCGCCGTAAGGAGCGAAACCCATGCCCTACTACCGCTGCTTCACCCCCAAAGACGCCCTCACCTTCGACCAGCGCCAGGACATCGCCCGCGCCTTCACCGACATCCATTGCGGCAACACCGGCGCGCCCCGCAGCTTCGTCTCGGTGTCCTTCTTCGAAACGCCCCACGCCGAGCAGCCCGACTTCAGCTCGACCTACTACGTGGACGGCGCCAACCGGGCCGGCCGCTCCGAGGACGTCAAGCGGCAGCTCCTGGCCGACCTGGTGCAGGCCTTCGGCGAAATCGCCGACGTGCCCTCCGACCTGATTGACGGGCGCATCACCGAAAACCCGGCCTCCTGGACCATGGAAGGCGGTTTCGTCCTGCCCGAACCCGGCCAGGAGGGCCCCGAGTGGTACGCTGAAGTAGCCGCATCCGCCGCCGACTGAACCCGCCCCCCTCGCTTATGGTCACATTCCTGAAGAAAATCGTCGGCGACACGCCCGAGCGCGCCGCTGAGAAGTTGCGCGGCCAGCTGGTTCCACAGGTCAACGCGCTGGAAGACTCCGTTCGCAGCCTGGACGACACCGGCCTGCGCGCCAAAACCGACGAGTTCCGCAGCCGCCTGGCCGCCGGCGAGTCCCTGGACGACATCCTGCCCGAGGCCTTCGCCGTAGTGCGCGAGGCCGCCCGCCGCCAGCTGGGCCAGCGTCATTACGACGTGCAGATTATCGGCGGCGCAGTGCTGCATCACGGCAAAATCGCCGAGATGAAAACCGGCGAGGGCAAAACCCTGGTCGCCACCCTCCCCGCCTACCTCAACGCGCTCACTGGCAACGGCGTTCACGTCGTTACCGTCAACGACTACCTGGCCCGCCGCGACCCGGTCTGGATGGGGCCGGTGTACCACCTCCTCGGCCTCACCGTCGGCTGCCTCCAGCACGACGCCGCCTACATCTACGACCCCGATCTCGCCGACGCCGGACGGGGCAGCTTCCCGTACCTCGCCCCCGTATCCCGCCGCGACGCCTACCAGGCCGACATCCTCTACGGCACCAACAACGAGTTCGGCTTCGACTACCTGCGCGACAACATGGCCATGGGCGTGGAGTACCAGGTTCAGACCGGGAACTCCGGCCAATCTCGCCGCCATTTCGCCATCGTGGACGAAGTGGACAACATCCTCATTGACGAGGCCCGCACGCCCCTAATCATCAGCGGCCCGGCCCAGCAGCCCGTGGAGCACTACTCCAGCTGCGCCCGGCTCGCTCCCCGCCTGCGCGAGTACGAAGACTACGCCATCGACGACCGTACCCAGTCCATCTCCCTCACGGAGGAGGGCATCGCCAAGGCCGAACGCCACCTGCGCGTGTCCAACCTCTACGACCCCGAAAACTTCCACCTGGTCCAGTACGTCGAAAACGCCGTCGTCGCCTACGTCCAGAAGGTCAAGGACAAGGACTACGTCGTGCAGAACGGCGAGGTCATCATCGTTGACGAGTTCACCGGACGGATGCAGTTCGGACGCCGCTGGTCCGACGGACTCCACCAGGCCGTCGAAGCTAAAGAGGGCCTCAAAATCCAGCGCGAAAGCGTTACCTACGCCACCATCACCCTGCAAAATTACTTCCGGATGTACGACAAGCTGGCCGGCATGACCGGAACCGCCGTCACCGAGGCCGAGGAGTTCTACAAAATTTACGGCCTGGAAGTCGTCGCCGTGCCCACCAACCTCCCCATGATCCGGGATGATGGCGGTGACCTGATCTTCCCCACCACCGACGGCAAGTGGCGCGCCGTGGTCAACGGCATCGTGGAGCGTTCCCGCTCCGGCCAGCCCGTCCTCGTGGGCACCACCTCCATCGAAACCTCCGAGTATCTCAGCGACCTCCTCCGCAAGCAGGGCATTTCCCACCAGGTGCTCAACGCCCGCAACCACGAGCAGGAGGCCAGCATCGTCGCCCAGGCCGGCCGCTCCGGCGCCGTTACCGTGTCCACCAACATGGCCGGCCGCGGCACCGACATCGTCCTCGGCGGCGCCGACACCCACCGGGACGACTGGCAGGACGAGCACAACCGCGTCATCGCCCTCGGCGGCCTCCACGTCATCGGCACCGAGCATCACGAGGCCCGCCGGGTGGACAACCAGCTGCGCGGCCGCGCCGGACGCCAGGGCGACCCCGGCAGCAGCCAGTTCTTCGTCGCCCTGGAAGACGAGCTGATGCAGCGCTTCGGCGGCGACCGCATCAAAAACGTCATGAACTGGACCGGCGTCAACGACGACGAACCCCTGGAAAACAAGCTCATCACCAAGTCCATCTCCGGCGCCCAGGTCAAGGTCGAGGGCCATCACTTCGACATCCGCAAGCACCTGCTCAACTTCGACGACGTGCTCAACCAGCAACGCACCGTCATCTACCAGCAGCGCTCCCGCATCCTGGCCGGCGATGGCCTGCAGGAACGCCTGATGGAGATGCTGCTGGACGAGTTTGAAGGCCTGATAACCACCCACCTGCAATCCCGTCACCCCGACGACTGGAACGTTGACGGTTTCCTCACCGGCCTGCGCCAGATCTGCCCGCCGCCGCCCGAGCTCAGCGCCCCCGACCGCGTCCTCGGCCTGCGCAAGGAGCAGATTGCAGAAGTCCTGGAGCAGCACGCCGAGACCCTCTACCAGGCCAAGGAGCGCGAGCTGGGTTCCGACGGCATGGCCACCCTGGTCCGCCTGCTGATGCTCAAGTCCATCGACACCCACTGGGTGAACCATCTGACCCAGATGGAAGACCTGCGCACCGGCGTCGGCCTCCAGGCCGTGGGCCAGCGCGACCCCCTCACCGTGTACCGCACCGAGGGCCAACGCGCCTTCGCCGAGCTGAACCGCCAGATGCAGCGCGAAATCACCCACACCCTCTTCCACGTTACCCTGGCCCCCGAAGCGCCCGGGCAGCGGAACGCCCCGGACGCTCCCCTCCAGGACGACGCCCCGACGGCGCGGCGCGGTCGGGCCGCCGACCGGACTCCGGTCAGCCCCATGGCGGCGGTAGCCTCCTCGGGCCGCAACGCCGCCGCGCCCCAGGCCGGACGCAAGATCGGCCGCAACGCCAAGTGTCCGTGCGGCAGTGGCCGCAAATACAAGCGCTGCTGCGGCGCCAACAGCTAGGCCGGCTACTTGTCTCGCCTGAACAGCCGGCGCACGATGGTCAACGGCTGCGGCTGGGGTTCCTCCATCGCAATGGGCCGGTTCCGTCCCGACGCCCAGCCCTCCGGGTCCCGCTCGAAGGCGATGCGACAGCCGGCCGCGCAGAAGTAGTAGGTCTGCCCGTCGTATTCGCTGGTCCCCCCGTTGGGGTTGTCCATGTCCACCATCATCAAGCAGATGGGATCGGTCGCCGTTGCCATGCCCTTCACCGCCTCGCTCTAATCTATCAGCCGGTCTGCCAGCCATTGTCGCACAAATTCCGACGCGATGGCGTAGCCAACGCCTTCAACCAATAGCCCCCTGCCTTTTCGGACATTTACCCCGATGACTTCGCCCCGATGGTTGATCAGCGGCCCCCCGCTGTTGCCGCGATTAATTGCGGCGTCCGTCTTTATGCACTCCACCTCGTCGTCTTCGTCCAGCCACGGGCAGTTCTGCTTTGCTGAAATGATGCCGGACGTGATGGTTAAGTCATCACCCAGTACATTAGCCAGGGGATAGCCCAGCACAGTTACCGAATCGCCCAGGCTGGCGCTGCCTTCCGGCGCTAGCTCCAGCACGGATAAAGCCGCGATGTCCGGGTGGCGCACCTCCAGCACTGCGATGTCGTCGATGAGTTCGTTGCCGGCCCTGACGCCGACGATTTCTAACCGCCTCTTCTCATCGTCGGGGAAAATCGTCCACAAGGCCCACAGGTCCGGCCGATCCACGACGTGGGCCGCGGTGATGAGGCCAACCCGCTCTTTCCCCTCCGTTTTGTAAATAAACCCGGAGCCAACCAGGTGCTCGTGGTAGCCGATGGGAACCACGGCCAGCTTGGTGCGTTCGATCACCTGCCCTAAGGTGGGCGTCGGCGTCGCCGCCGGCGCCACGGTCGGTGTCGGCTGCGGCGTCGCCGTGGGTTGCGGCGTCGGCTGACCCTGGGGCGTGGCCGTGGGCTGCGGCGTCGGCTGCGGCTGCGGCGTCGGTTCCGGCTGCGGACTCGCCGTCGGCTGCGGCGTCGCCGTCGGCCGGGGCGTGGTCGTTGGCTGCGGCGTAACCGTCGCAATCTCGTCCATCATCTGGCGCATCCGCGCGTCCACCGTCGCCACGATGTCCGGCGTCATGGTGGGAACCGGCGTGTCCGTCGGCGCCGCCGTCGGCAGCGGCTCCGCCCCCTGGCACGCCAGCAGCAGGACGAACGCCAGCAGCAAGGCTCCCCTCGCCCACCCGCTGCGAGTTACGCCCATTGCCGTCAACCCAGCCTGGCCCGACGCAGCCGCAGCGAGTTGCTGACCACGCTCACCGAGCTGAACGCCATGGCCAGCGCCGCCAGTATCGGGTTCAGGAATCCGGCTTCTGCAAAGAAGAACCTCAATCCGCCCGGAACGTCGCCCAGGGCCGCGAACACCGGATACAGCGCGCCCGCCGCCACCGGAATCAGCAGCGCGTTGTAGAAAAACGCCCAGAACAGGTTCTGCCGTATCGTCCGCATCGTCGCCCGCGACAGGCGCAGCGCAGTGGCAATACCGGCCAAATCGTCCCGCATCAACGTGATGTCCGCCGACTCCCGCGCGATGTCCGTCCCGCCGCCCATGGCGATGCCCACGTCGGCCCGCGCCAGCGCCGGCGCGTCGTTGATGCCGTCGCCGGCCATGGCCACCGCGCTGCCGCCGGATTGCAGCCGGGCGATGGCGTCGGCCTTGTCCCCCGGCAGCATCCCCGCGTGATATTCGTCGATGCCGCACTGCGCCGCCACCGCCGAGGCCACTTCGGGCCGGTCTCCCGTCAGCATCACCACCCGCACCCTCAGCGACCGCAGCGACGCCACCGCCTCCGGAGCGCCCGGTTTCACCCCGTCGGCCACCGCTATGACCCCCAGCATCCGGCCGCCCACCGCCACGAACACCGGCGTCTTGCCCTCGCCGGCCAGCCGTCCGGCGGCAGCCGACAGATCCGCGTCCATCGCTGCGCCGGCCTCCGCCGTCAACGATTCATTGCCCACCACGACGGCATGGCCGTCCACCATGGCCGTCAGGCCGGCCCCCCGCTGCGCCGCAAAATCCGTGGCCGCGTTCAGCGTCAGCCCATCCTCCCGGGCCCGCTCAACCAACGCCCTGCCGATGGGATGCTCCGAAAACTGCTCCGCCGACGCCGCCCAGCGCAACACGTCGGCGTCCGCAACTCCCTTGGCGGCAACCACCTCCGACACCCTCGGCCGGCCCAGAGTCAGCGTGCCCGTCTTGTCCACCGCCACCACGTTGATGCGATGGGCCGTTTCCAACGCCGTTGCGCTGCGGATCAGGATGCCCCGCTGGGCGGCCCGTCCCACGCCCACGATGATCGCCGTCGGAGTGGCCAGCCCCAGCGCGCACGGACAGGCGATGATGAACACCGCCACCAGCGTCAGCATGGCGTAGGAAACGCTGGGCTCCGGCCCCAGGAACAGCCAGACCAGTGCGGCGACAATGGCAATCAATCCCACCGCCGGCACGAACCACGCCGACACCCGGTCGGCCAGCCGCTGCACCGGCGCCGCCGTACCCTGGGCTTCCTCCACCAGCCGGATCACCTGGGCCAGCGTGGTGTCCGCGCCCACCCGGGTCGCCCGCATCAGGAACCCGCCGGCGCCGTTCAGCGTGCCGGTGGCGACGCTATCGCCGGCCCCTTTCTCCACCGGCATACTCTCGCCGGTCAGCGCGGACTGGTCCACGTCGGTGGCGCCGCTGACTATCTCCCCGTCCACCGGGATCTGCTCGCCGGGCCGCACCGCCAGCCGGTCCCCCACGGCCACCTGCTCAACGGGAACCTCCACAATCTCACCGTCATCGTCCAGCAGGTGCGCCGTCGGTGGCCGCAAGTCCATCAGCCGGCCGATGGCGTCCGACGTCCGCGACAGGGCCCGCGCCTCCAGCCATCGCCCCAGCAGCACCAGGGCGATGATGATGGCCGCCATGTCGAAGTGCAGCCCGTGTCCAACCACCTCCCGCGTGTCGGGCGCGAAAAGCATCAGCAGCACCGAGATCGCGCTGTACCCATAGGCGACGCTGGTGCCCAGCGCAATCAGCGTGTGCATATTGGGTTGCAATCGGCGCAGTCCAGCGAAACCCGCCACGTAGAAGGGCCAGCCGGCCCACAACTGCACCGGCGTCGCCACCGCCCACAGCAGCAGCGGATACCACCGCAGCGCCACCAGTCCCACTCCGTCCTGCCACGGCAGCGCCACGAAGCCGGAAAGCAGCAGCAGGATGATGCCGCCAACCATGGCCACCACCAGCCGACGGAGCAAGTCCCGCTCCTCGTCGCTGCGCGCATGGCCGGCCGGCGCCTCTCCGGCGTCCGTGTCCAGGCGATAGCCGGCGTCGGCCACGGCCCGGGCCAGCTCGTCCAGGGGCGGGTCGGCCGCGGCCTCCGCGTCAAGGCTTACCGTAGCGCGGGCGGTGGCCAGGTTCACCGACACATCAGCGACGCCGGGCACGGTTCGCATCGCCTCGCCCACGTGGTGGACGCAGGCGGCGCAGAACATCCCGGCGACGGGGATGATTAGGGTATCGGAACCGGATTGGGCCATAGGCCCATTATAGCAACCGGAGCAGCTACGCCGGCCGGAACATCGGCAGCGTGATGTTCTCGTCGATTTCCTCGAAGACCACCGTTACCGGCATACCGCACTGCACCGCGTCGGGCCGAATCTCGCCCTCGGCAAAGTCAATGCCCACCAGCCAGGTGGGAATGCGCGCGCCCTCCTCCAGCTCCACCACGGCGGTGATGAAGGGGACTTTGTCCCGGAAGGCGGGTGTAGGAGCCCGGTGCACGATGGCAAAGGTGTGCAGGGTGCCGCGCCCGCTGCTCTGGACCCACTCGGTTCCCGGCTTGAAGCAGTCCGGGAAGGGGCAATAGTCCCGGGGGTAGAAGAAGGTGCGTTCTCCGCAGGCGCAGCGGCGCAGCCACAGCTCGCCCTCCTTGCACTTTTCCCAGTAGAAGTCGGACTCGGGCTGCGGGACGGGCAGGGGAATCTGAGGAGCGGCGGATGTCATCTTGCAAATCTCCGGTCGAGCCAGCCATCGCAAAGCCGGCCAATAAATCGCCCCCCAGCATACCGGCCCATCCCCCCCAAAGCAAGCGCAACCATCCCCGCCGCCGCCCGCTGAACTACTCCTGGATTCAAACTCGCGTATAAACTACCATGCTGTAACCGAAACTCGCCGCCGTGCTGTTCCACGACGGCCCTCGGTAGTAGTCGCTCGGAAGACGCACCCATGGCTCAACCACCCCGCCTGCTCCTGGTCACCGACACCTGGGCGCCCCAAATCAACGGCATCGTAACCACCCTCAGCAACGTCATCGCCCAGCTGGAGGGCCAGGGGTTCGACGTTACCGTAGTGGAACCCTCGCCCTTCCCTGCGGTGCGGCTGCCCCGTTACCCGGAGGTGCGCCTGGCCATGTCTCCGGTCAGCGTGTACCGGACGTTGCGCCGCCTTGATCCCGACTACGTTCACATCGCCACCGAGGGGCCCCTGGGAGCCGTGGCCCGCTTCTGGTGTCGCCGCCGCAGACTCCGGTTCACCACCAGCTACCACACCCGTTTCCCCGAATACGTGACGGCGATGTACGGGCTGCCGTCCGGCCCCTTCACCCGCTACCTGGGCTGGTTCCACGCCGCCGCCCAGCGTACCCTGGTCCCCACCCCCAGCGTAAAGGACGACCTGGAGCGGTCCGGTTTCCGCAACCTGGTGGTGTGGCCCCGCGGCGTGGACTCCACCCTCTTTCACCCGTCCGCCCGAACCCAGGGCTGGTATCCCCTGGCGGCATCGCAAGAAACGACCCTGGTGTACGTGGGACGCGTCAGCCGGGAAAAGAACGTGGACGAGTTCTGCCAACTGGCCGCCCGGCCCGGCTACCGCTGCTGGGTGATCGGCGACGGCCCCCACCGTAAAGAGCTGGAGCGACGCTACGGCACCCGCGTCGCCTTTGTCGGTTACCAGCGAGGCCGCGAGTTGGCCCAGTTCTACGCATCGGCGGACGTCATGGTCTTCCCCAGCCGCACCGACACCTTCGGCAACGTCATCACCGAAAGCATGGCCTGCGGCACCCCCGTGGCGGCCTATCCCGTTACCGGCCCCCGCGATGTGATCGCTGACGGCGTTTCCGGCGCATTGGACCATGACCTGGCAACGGCGGTGCAGCGCGCGCTCCAATGCGACCGGGCCCAGGTTCGCCAGCACGCCCTCAACTTCTCCTGGGAGGCCAGCGCCCAAATCTTCCGAGATTCCCTGACGCCGGCCCGCTGACTATGCAGCCGGCAGAGCCCGGCCGCTTACGCCACCGCCGGCATCACCTCCGCCGCAATCGTCTCCATGGCCGGAAACACCTCCGCCGGGTCGCCGGAGTAGGGCGACACCACGATGCGGGAGACCCCAACGTCTGCCATAGCCTGCGCGTTGGCCCGCATCTCCGCCGGCTCCGTGCCCAGCGTGAACCGCCCCGGACGTCCTCCCTGCAAGGGCACGCTGACCGACACCGGAATGGACGCCGGGTCCCTTCCGGCCTGCTCCGCCTGCTCGTGAAGGTAGCGGATGCCCTGGGCCAGGTCCTCCGGCGGCATCGCGGTAGGATGCCAGCCGTCCCCGTGACGCGCCGCCCGGCGGATGGCCGCCCGGCTGGTCCCGCCAATCAGCAGCGGAATGCCCTCAGGACGCACCGGACGGGGCGAGAAGGCCATGTCCGAGAACTGGAAGAACCGTCCCTCGTGGCGCGGCTCGTCGTCCTGCCACAGCGTCTTCATGATGGTGATGGACTCGTCGGTGTACGCGCCCCGCTCGCCGAACGGCACTCCCATGGCCTCCAGCTCGGTGTCAATCACGCCCACGCCCACGCCCAGGGCCAGCCGTCCGCCGGAAAGCTGGTCCAGGGTGGCCGCCTGCTTGGCCAGCCGCATCGGGTTGTGATAGGGCAGCACCAGCACGCTGGTGCCCAGGGTAACCCGCTCCGTCTGCGCGGCGGCAAAGGACAGGATGGTCAGCGGGTCGTAGTAGGGACGCCGGCCGATGCGTTCGTACACGTAGCTCACGTTGAAAACGTGGTCGCTGGCCCACACGGAATCGTAGCCCAGCTCCTCGGCCCGGGCCGCGACGCTCACCACGTCCCGTACGTCGGTGAGACCCTGGTTGTTGGATAGTGAAAAGCCGATGTTCATGTTAGGTCACCCTCACCTCGGGCCTCTCCCGTCAAGGAAGAGGGGCAATGGCAGTCAGTCCTCAAAGCAGCGGCGCCGTCAAACCAGGTGGACAATCTCCACGTCGCCCCAGTGTCGTTGCAGATACTCCGCCACCAGCCGGCGATGGCAACGGTCGGCGGTCGGCTCGCTGCACAGCAGGCAGCTGTTGGCGATTATATCCCGTGGCAGCGAGGCGTGGATGAGCCGGCGTTCAATTTGGCGGGTGAATATGGGAACGTACTGCTCCCAGGTAACCCGCTTGCCCCGGTAGGCGTCCAACAGCTCGTCAGAGGGAGCCAGCTTGGGCAAATGGATATAGTCCATCCCGCACAGTTCCCGCAGAAACCAGGCCAGGTCGTCCTTCTTGGCCCACCCGGCCAGACCGGAGGTGTTGCGCCGCCGGATGTCCACCACCCGCTCCGCCCCCGACTCCCGCAGCAGCCCAAAAAACCGCCCCGCCGACTTCCGCGTAAACCCAATGGTATAGAGCCTCATAGGCGACCTTGCCAGCGCCGTCTATCAGGCTGCCGCGTGGGGCTGCCCCTCCGTATCGCGCGCGGATTCTACGGCCACGAAGTGCGACGCCGGGTAAAGGTAATCCTCTTCCGTCTCGTCGATAACACGTATGAGGCCGTGCTGCGCGGCTTCCTCATCCGGTATCGTGCGGTATGCCTTTTGTGCAATCAACGAGACTTCATATCCATCGCTGTTGATGCAAATAACCTGTTCGGCGTCCATAAGGCTCATCTCAGGATGCGTTTGATCTTGATTTCTTTCCTGCCCACTCCATGCGCTTCATACCAGTGGACTTCGGCGCGCTCAATTATACCATCGGGCAGGGTGACCAGAGCAAAACCCTTCAGCTTGCGCCATCTTCCCGGCCCATACAGAGCAACCAGGCGGTCATACTCTCTGATAGAGCGACCAACTGCGATAGTCTCAATGCTTTCGATTCGGCCATGAATACTTGACGGAGTCATTTCAGCAACCCCATCGCCCCCTCCACATACGCCCTCGCCGCCCCAACGTCCAGCACGTCCTCCCCATCCCGCAGCCGCCCCTCGGCGTCGATGCTCACGTGCCCCCACTGTGGTAGCAGCGGCGACAGCAGTTCGTCGATGTTGTCGGCGCACAGCCCGCCGGCCACCACTAGCCCTAACTCCGGCGCGGCGTCCGCTAGAGCCGCCAAATAGCGCGCCGACGCTGCGGCGTCCAGCGGCCGGCCCAGGCCCTCGGAGGCGTCCACCAGCACGTCGGTTACCATGCCGGCGTACTCAGCGCAGCGGCTGGCCAGCGCGTCGGCATTCCCGTTCACCGACGCCATGGCCTCCCGGCCGGCCTGCAGCACGATGCGTTGCGGCTGACTGCGAAGGCGATACTCGACCAGAGCCGACGGGTCGGGCCAGGGCGCGCCGCGGGTGGCGTTAATCTGCACGCCGTGGCAGTTGGGGCCGCCGACTTCGCTGGCGCGGGCCAGGGCGTCGGCCAGGTTGGCGCCGGGCTGCGGACGGTAATGCACCAGGTTCAGGCAGCGCGGATCGTCAGCAAAGATGCCGGCGATGGCGTCGGTCGGCGGGCAGCGGTTGGGGGCGTCGCTGGACTCGCCGGCCAGCAGCGCATTGCTCAGCAACACCCCGCACATCAGCAACCGCTTCGGCGCATCCGGCAGCGACGCTAGAACCGCGGCAACCTCTTCCGGCGAGGTAAACCCCGTGATGCCGATGTAGGCCGTCATCACGCCCCGTTCAACCCCAGCTGCTCGGCCGCCATCTGGCGCAGCAGGTACTTCTGCACCTTGCCGCTGGACGTCATCGGGTAGTCGTCCAGCACCAGCAGGTGGCGCGGAATCTTGAAGCTGGCCATCTTGCCCCGGCAGAAGGCGTCCAGGTCGCCGTCGGTGATGGCCTGGCCCGGCTCCACGACCACGCAGGCGCAGGCGACCTCCGACAGCCGCGGGTCGGGCACGCCGATGACCTGCGCCTTGCTGATGGCCGGATGCTCCAGCAGGAACGCCTCCACCTCGGTGGGGTCAACGTTCTCGCCGCCCACCTTCAGCATATCCTTGTAGCGCCCCAGGAAGCGCACGCTGCCGTCGTCCCGGATGGTCGCCACGTCGCCGGTGTGGAACCAGCCCTCGCCGTCGATGGCCTCGTCGGTGGCCTCCGGGCGCTTGTAGTAACCCTGCATCGTGGCGTAGCCCCGCACGCACAGCTCGCCCATGGTGGACGGCGGCAGCACGTCGCCGGTGTCGGGGTCGATGACCTTGAACTCGTAGCCGGGCAGCGGGTGGCCGCTCTCCACGCAGCGGTCATCGATGGGCGCGTCCAGGAAGGTGCGGGTCGCGCCGACGCCCACCTCGGTCATGCCCCATGCCGACAGCGTCGGACAGAACTTCTCCTGCGCCAGCCGGGCCACGGGTTCGCTGGACGCCATCCCCACCGCCAGCAGGATGGTGCGCAGGCTGCTGCGGTCCGTTCGGTCCACGTCGGGATGGTGGCACAGGTCGTAGAAGTGAGCGTCAAAGCCGTTCATCACCGTGGCCTGCTCGGCTTCAATCAGCCGCAGCGTCTCGCCGGCCTCGAACATCGTCGTCAATACGACCTTTGCGCCGGTTACCCACGACATCAGCGGCCCCTCGTACAGCCCGAAGCAGTGGAACAGGGGCAAATACATCAGGATGACGTCCCGCGACGACATCGCCATGCGGTTGGCGGCGTCCGTGATGGTGCGGATGGGGTTGTGGCAGTGCATCACGCCCTTGGGGAAGCCCGTGGTGCCGGAGGTGTACATCAGCAGGAAGGTATCGTCGGGACTGACGCCGGCCTCCCGCTGCGCCAGCTCGGCGGCCGGCACTTCATCGGCGCCGGCCAGCATCGCGTCCCAGCCGATGACGCCGCCGGGCCGCTCATCGCCCAGCCGTCCATCGTCCAGCAGCAGGACGTTGCGCAGGGCGGGAAATGCCGCCGGCCCCAGCTGGGCGGGATCGCCGGTATCCACCTCCGGCGCCACTTCCCGCAGCATATCCAGGTAGTCAACCGGGCCGGATTGGTCCATCAGGATCAGCGCTGCGGAGTCGGAATGGTTGACCAGATACTCCATGTCGCCGGTGCGAAAGCGGGTGTTGATGGGCACCAGGATCGCCCCAATCTTGGCCACCGCGGCGAACAGGAACAGCCACTCGGCCCGGTTGGGCATCCACAGCGACACCTTGTCGCCGGGCTGAATGCCCAGCCCGATGAGCGCGCGGGCCACCCGGTCCGTCTCCTCGCGGAACTCATCAAACGTCCAGCGCCGCCCCTCGTACACCAGCGCCTCCCGGGCGCCAAAACGGCCGGCGGCCTGGTTCAGCAGGTCGCCAATAGTCTGCTTGTCAAACCAGTCAGCCATAAGTGGTGACCTCCGCTATCATCATATTACTGCCTTCAACTCCGGCATCACCTCCGCCGCAAACAACCTCATGCTCGCCTCGGCCTCGTCATACGGCATGGCGGCGTAGCTGAACGCGCCCACGTAGGTGTCGTGCCCCGTCCGCTCGCGGATTTGCAGTAACTTTTCGTAGCACTGCTCCGGCGTGCCCCACACCTGCAGATTGACGAAAAAGTCCACCACCTCGTCGTCGCCGTAGTCAAACATTTTCTCGGCCACCTTGCCGTAGTATTCGTAGCCCTTGATGTCCTTGTGGTGGTCGGCCTTGAACTGGTAATGCTCCATCACGGTGTGCCAGTAGCCGCCGATGTAGCGACGGGCCATCTCCCGGGCGTGGTCGGCGTCCTCGTGGCAGAAGGTCCAGCAGGCGACGACCGGAGCCGGCGGATTCTGGCCGGATGGATGACTTTCGTCCCAGGCGCTGCGGTAGTTGGTCAAATCCCGCTCCACCTCGTCCCATGGCTTCTGCGGAATCACCAGCATCCCCACGCCCAGCTGCGCCATGATGCGGCTGCTCTCCGGCGAGATGGCCGCGGCGTAGGTGCGCCCCTTGAACGTGCGGAATGGATTGGGCCGGATTTCCCGGCGCGGCTGCTTGATGTACTCCCCGTCCAGCTCGCAGAAGCCGCTCTCCAACCCGGCCAGCAGGCACTCGGCAGACTCGATAAACCGCGTCCGTGACTCGTTCATGTCGATGCGGAACCCGTCGTACTCCACCTTGGCCAGCCCGCGCCCGACGCCCAGGATGAAGCGTCCGTCGCTCAGGTTGTCCAGCATCGACACCTGCTCGGCCACCCGCATGGGGTCGTGCCACGGCAGCACGCAGACCATGCTGCCCAGCTGCATATCCGTCGTGCGCCCCGCCATGTAGGTCAGGAACTGCAGCACGTCGGGGCACATGGTGTAGTCGGTGAAGTGGTGCTCCACGCCCCAGATCGACTGAAACCCCAGCGGCTCGGCCAGGTCGGCCAGCCTCAGCTCCTCCCGATACACCTGGTAATCCGAGCTGAACTTGCCCGGGTTCTGAAAAATAGTAGCCGCGCCCACGTGCATAATGGCCCTCCCTGGCAAAGTCCTTGACGCTGGGGTTGGTCAATCACCCCAACGCCGCCCGCACCCGCTCTGGCGCGCAGGCCTGCATCACCGCCTGGGTGGACGCGATCTCCGGCCGGGCCGCAATCACCCGTACCAGCGCCACGTCCAGCCCCTCGGCCAGCTTGGCGAAGGCCGCCGCCGCGCCGTCGGGCTTGCCGTAGTAGCCCACCGCCTGCAGCGCATCCGACGGATAGGCGTCGGCCACCGCGTCCATGTCGCCACCCTCCCGGCGGATGGCGTCGGCCCCGGCCAACTCCTCGGTGTAGCCCATGCGCTCGAAGTGCGCCCGGTAGCCAAACTGTCGCTCCCGCTCGGTGGGCACGGCGGCCCCCAGCGGATACCCCAGGCAGTTCTTGGCGAAGGCCCGGCGCGCCACGTCCTCGTCGTCGTCCACGCAGATGCGGATGTACTCCACCACCTTGACCTCGCTGGGGTCCCGGCCCACCCGCTCCGCGCCCTCGGCGATGCGCTCACGACTCCAGGCAATCTGCTCCGGCGTGCACCAGTTCAGGCAGACCCCGTCGGCGACTTCCCCGGCCAGCCGCAGCATCTCCGGCCCCAGCGTGCCCAGATACACCGGCGTGTTGGGCGCCGGCCGGATGGCCATGCGGATGTTGTTGTAGTGGATGTACTCGCCCTGGTGCGACACCCGCTCGCCGTTCACCAGCCCCTTGATGGTGGTCAGGTAGTCGCGCATCAGGTTCAACGCGGAGACACGAGGAAAGCCCAGATCCCGGCGGTTGGCCGGACGGTACGCGCTGCCCGCGCCGATGCCCATGATGAACTTGCCGCCCGTCTGCTGACTCAGCGTGCCGCCGGACATGGCGAACCCGATGGGCGTTCGGTACATCACCGGCGACACGCCGATGCCGGTGGTCAGGCCGCCCTCCACCACGTCGCAGCTGGCCTGCCACCGCCGCGCGCAGACCTGGAAGGAATCGGTGCCGATGTTCTCGGGCGTCCAGATGCTTTCGTAGCCCAATTCCGCCGCCTCCCGGGCCAGGTTGGCCTGGTCGTCCCAGTTCATCCCCAGGGTGTGGTCCAGTCCGACGCCGATCTCCATTGCAAAACCTCCGTAAGGGCGGCTCCCGTGGGCCGCTAATCAGCGCGATTGTATCACGCAGCCCGATGCTATAATCACCGCCGTTTCGGAGGACACACTCCTTGGCCACTAACCTCGCCGCCCGCGCTTCCCAAACCTTTCAGTCCTTCCGCCGGCGGGATTTCTCCCTGGTGTGGGTCTCGGGCAACATCGCCATGGCCGGCCGGCAAATGGAGGTCATTGCCATCCTCTGGCTGGTGGCCGAGCTCACCGACAGCAACGCCCTGCTGGTCAGCCTGGCCGGCGGCGCTCCCCTCAGCCTGGCCTTCCTCTCCGTGTTCGCCGGCGCGGTGGTTGACCGACTGCCCCGACGCCTCCTGCTGGCGACCATGCAGTTCATCGCGGCCGCGCTGGCGTTCATCTTCATGCTGCTGTTGCTCGCCGATGGCCTGCGCGTCTGGATGATTTTCGTCATCATCATCGGCGGCGGCGCCTTTCGCACCTTCGAGCTGCCGGTGACCAACGCCCTGCTCATCGACACCGTGCCCCGTCGCCGGCTGACCAACGCCGTCGCCATGCTGGGCCTGGGCCAGAACCTGACGCAGTTCATCGGCCCCATCGTGGGCGGCTTTCTCTACACGCCCCTGACCCCCGCCGGCCTCTTCGCCTTCATCGGCGCGCTCTACGCCACCGGCGGCCTGCTGGCCCTGCTGGTTCGCACCCGCAACACCACCGTCGGCCAGACCACGCCCCGGGAGATTATCGTCGGCGTCGGCGAGGGACTGCGCCACGTCTGGCAGCGCAAGGAACTCTTCATGTCCCTGCTCATCGCGGCGATGTACAACGTTACCGGCTTTCCCTTCACCACCGCCCTGATGCCCATCTTCACCCGCGACGTGCTCAAAGCTGGCGTGGACGTGCTGGGCCTGCTCAACGGCGCCATGGGCGCCGGCGCCATCATCGGCTCCCTCACGGTGGCCGGTGTCGGCAACCTGCGACGCCAGGGCCTGTGGCTGGTCTGGGCCGTCAACGGCGGCTGGCACGCCTCCATGATCCTCTTCGCCGTCGCCGTGATGACCCTGCCGGGCCTGCTGCCCTTCGGCGCGGTGCTGGCGATCCTGCTCGCCGTCAAGGTGATGACCGGCATCGGACGGGCCGGCTCCCTGGTCCTGGTTATGACCGTGCTCATGGGCAATTCCGACCCCCAGTACCGCGGACGCATGGGCGGGATGCGCGTGCTGGCGATCCAGGCCCACTTCCCGGCCAGCGCCCTCAACGGCTGGATGGTATCCCACATCGGCGCGCCCCTCACCGCCCTCTACCTGGGCATCGGCGGCAGCCTCGCCGTCTTCCTCTGCCTCCTCTCCCGCCGCCTCCGGGAGGCGTAACGCTTGAGGTTGCCGGCAGCCTCAGGCCCGGGATGGTTCGGTGGTCGTATCCGCTGCGCTCGACAACCCGTGCCGCATCAACAGTCCCGCCACGCACAGAGTCAGCGACGAGAAGCTCACGACCGCCAGCGACAGCCTCAGGTCCCCCGTAGCCTGCTGCAACGCCCCGCAGACCAGCGGCCCAATGGTGATGCCCGCCGAGCTGGACATCTGGATGAAAGACAGGCTCACCGCAATCTCCCTCGGTCGAATGCCCGGCAGGTGGAACGGCGTCGAATAGAGGACGGGCCAGAACCCAAAGGCAACGCCGTTGACGAAGGTCAATGCCAACAGCGCAGCCAGCGAACCGGTAAGGGTCATGCCCGCAAAGGTCGCGCCGATGACGACTCCATTGAAAAGCAATATGGTACGGCCACGGTCGTAAGCAGTTGCAATCCAGCCCAGCCCCAGCCCGGCCAGTCCGCCCATCAGAACACCCACGGCCAATATGCCTCCCGACCAGATTAGCGGCATCTCATAGCTGTCCAGCATCAGCGTCGGGTAAAAGCTGAGAAACGCCGACCACGCCGCCGTGGGCCCCACGAAGCCAAAACCGCCGATCCACAAGTCCCGGTGGCCCAACGCGCCTTTCAACACGTTCACGTCCTGCGCTCCCAGCTGGACCCGGTATTCCGACGTCACCCGCTCCCGGCCGAACAACACCCAGATCACCGTGAAGACCCCAAACAGGGCCGTAAAGGACAGCAGCGTGGCCCGCCAGTTGTCGCCCAGCGCAGCGAAGATGAACGGCGATGCCGCGATGCCGCCCCCGACCACCACGCCGAACATAGCGTTGGATATGCTGTTCAGCATTACCACCTGGCGAGAGGGAAACCACTGCTGCGTCAAAAAGGCCCGGGCCGGCTGACGCGCGATCACCGTGATCCCGAAGGCCATGCGCCCCAGGATCAGCAGCGCGAAACCCGGCGATAGCGCCTGCGCCAGCAGGCACAGCGTCCCCACCGCCATGGTCACCGTGGTCAGGATCTTGGGCGCGAACCGGGATGCCCACCAGCCCACCGGGATCGCCAGCGTCAGGTTCCCCCAGTAGGCCGCCGAGCCGAGTATCCCCTGCTGGAACGGCGACAGCCCCAACTCGCCGCTGATCGCCGGCATCAGTATGCCAATCGTCGATATGATCATGAACGCAACGACGCTGGACGTCAGCCAGACGCCCATGACCACCCAACGGTAGGCAGACGCGGATTCCGGCAAGGTTTCGGCGGCAACACGGTTCATGGGAATCCACTTTCGGGGCCAGCACAGCATACCTTACGTTGACCCTGCCGGCCCAGCGCAATAGAATCGGGTACAATCCAAAACGCCACCGGCTCCCATTCAATCCCCCGGCCACCCTCTGATGACCAACGATAACCACGACGACTACGGCTCCGGCCTCCTCGCTCCCTACCGCGTCCTTGACCTCACCGACGGCCGCGGCCTCCTCTGCGGCAAGATGCTGGCCGACCTCGGCGCCGACGTGGTGCAGGTTGAACCTCCCGGCGGCAGCCCGGCCCGCAACGTCGGCCCCTTTTACCACGACAACCCCGGCCCGGAGCGCAGCCTCTTCTGGTGGGCCAACTGCGCCAACAAGCGCGGCATCACCCTCAACGTCGCCACCGACGACGGAGCCGCCCTGCTGCGCCGCCTCGTCGCCAACGCCGACTTCCTCCTCGAGTCCGCCGACCCGGGGCGCATGGCGTCGCTCGGCCTGGCCTACCCCGACCTGCAGGCCCTCAACCCCCGCCTGGTCATGGTATCCATCACCGCCTTCGGACAGAACGGCCCCTACGCCGACTACCAGGCATCCGACATCGTGGGCATGGCCCTGGGCGGCTTCATGCACCTCACCGGCGACGGCGACCGTCCCCCCCTGCGCGTCAGTATGCCCCAGTTCTACCAGCACGGCAGCGCCGCCGGTGCCGCCGCCGCCATGATCGCCCACACTCACCGCCAGCTCACCGGCGAGGGCCAGCACGTGGACATTTCCTGCCAGCAGGCCGTGGCCCGCACCCTGGCCCACGCCCCCCAGTACTGGGACCTGGAGCAGACCATCCTCCGCCGCATGGGAGCCTATCGCGAGTCCGCCGGCGGCACCTACACCCGCATCAACTGGCCCTGCCAGGACGGCTACGTGAACTTCCAACCCGGCGGCGGCACCGCCGGCTCCGCTCGCAGCGTCCGCGCTCTGCTGGAGTGGATGACCGAGGAGGGCATGGGCAGCCCCGAATTGGACGCCGTCAACTGGGAAGAGCTGGGCTACGGCACCGCCCGCGCCGAAATCATGGAGCAGACCGTCGCCGATGTCGCTCCCTTCTTTATGACCCACACCCGCAACGAGCTGGCCGACGGCGCGCTGGAACGTCGCATCCTGCTCTTTCCCGTGGCCACGCCCTCCGACATCCTGGCCCACCGCCAGCTGGCCGCCCGCGACTACTACGACCGCATCCAGCACGACGACATCGGCGAAACCGTCACCTACCCCGGCCACTTCGTCAAGGATATGCAGGACGCCAGCCGCGTCGGAGTCCGTCGCCGCGCTCCCCACGTCGGCGAGCACAACCCCGAAATCCTCGCCGGCGAACTCGGCCTCAACCCCCGCGACCTTGCCCGCCTTACGGAACTTGGAGTGATTTGATGGCTGCCCTGCCCCTTGAAGGCTTGAAGGTCCTCGATTTCTGCTGGGTCGCCGTCGGCCCCATGACCACCAAGTACCTCTCCGAATACGGCGCAACCGTGCTGCGGGTGGAGTCCGCCAAGCGACCCGAGACGCTGCGCCGCGCCGGCCCCTTCGCCGGCGGGCAGTCCGGCGTCAACCGCTCCGGCTACTTCGCCAACTACAACGCCAACAAGTACGGCCTCTCCATCGACATGGGCCACCCCCAGGCGCCCGAGCTGATTCTCCGCATCGCCCAGTGGGCCGACGTGGTTACCGAGAACTTCACCCCCGGCACCCTGGAACGCTGGGGCCTGGGCTACGACCAACTTAGTCAGGTCAACCCCCGCATCGTCCTGTTCAGCGCGTCCATGCTGGGCCGGGGCGGGCCCATGCAGACGCAGCCGGGGTTCGGCGCCGTGCTGTCCTCCCTGGCCGGCTACACCAACATCATCGGCTGGCCCGACCGAGGGCCGGTGAACCCTTACGGTGCATACACCGACTTCGTCTGCCCCAAGTTCGCCGTCGCCGCCATCCTGGCCGCCGTGGACCGCCAGCGCGCCACCGGACGCGGCACCCACCTGGATATGTCCCAGCTGGAAACCAGCCTCCACTTCGGCGGCCCCATGCTCCTGGACGCCGCCGTCAACGGCCGCGAGCCGTCACTGGTCGGCAACCGCCATCCCGCCGCCTCTCCCCACGGCGCCTACCCCTGCGCCCCCGACCCACCTCCCGCTCATGGCGCGCCACATCCCGCTCGTGGTGAGCCTGTCGAACCACGAAATGCCCCAGAAACCGACCGCTGGATTGCCATCGCCGTCTTTACCGACGCCCAATGGGCCGCCCTCCGCGACGAAATGGCCGCCGACGGCGTAACCGACGTACAGTCCGGCGAGTTCCGCACCTTCCGCGTCCGCAAGGCCCACGAGGACAAGCTCGACGCCATCATCGCCGGCTGGACGGCCAACCACGACCGCCATGCACTGATGCGCCGTCTCCAATCCGTCGGCGTCCCCGCCGGCGTGGTCAACGACACCCGCGACCTGTTCGAGGACGCGCAGCTCCAGCACCGCAACCACTTCACCTGGCTCGACCACCCCGAGATGGGCCCATACGCCACCGACTACACCGAATCCCACCTCTCGGCCACGCCCGGCCGCCTCGACCGTCCCGCCCCCCTGCTCGGCCAGGACACCGAGCACGCCCTCCGCCAAATCATCGGCCTCACCGCAGAGGAATACCAGCGCCTGGCCAACGCCGGCGCCCTCGAATGACGGTTGACGCCGCCGCCCTCGCCCCGTTTAATCCAAAAACCCCGATCCCCTTCGCCACCCCACGTAGTCAGCCAGCCCCGACGCCAGGTCGTACTGCGCCGTCCAGCCCAGGTCGTGCCACAGCCGGTACCCCGACAACGGCCCCCGCGTCGGCCCCAGCGAGCTTGCGGCATTATCATCCCCATCAGACTCTACCAGTTGCGTCTCCGGGAACAGCTCGGCCAGCGTGCGCTGAATCTGCTCGCCCGTAACCGGCACCCCGTTGGTAACGTTGTACAGGTCGTGAGGCAGACGCGGCGCGTCCACCACCGTGGCCACCGCCGACGCCGTGTCCAGCACGTAGGTGTAATCCCGGCCGTAGTCGGTGTTGTCCAACGCGATGGACTCGCCCCGCAGCATCTGCCCCGTCCACTGGTACGGCGTGGACATATTCCCCCGGTGTCCCGTAACCCGCTCCATGGGGCCGTATGGCGTGCTCAGCCGCAGGCTTACGCTGCCAAAGCCGTGCAGCTCCCCATAGCGCCGGGCCAGGCCCTCGCTGGCCAACTTGGTGATGCCGTACAGGTTCCCCGGCTGCGCCGCGTCGTCCTCGTTGTAGGTCTGGTCGGGCTCCCGACACAGGCCATACGCCGCGCCCGAGCTGATGTACACGAACCGCTCCACGCCCGACACCCGCGCCAGTTCCAGCAGATTCCCCGTGCCGGTCAGGTTGATGTCCAAAATGTCCTTGCTGCGCGCCGTTTCCAGGTCCGTCCGGTTCACCGTGAACACCGCGGCGTGCACCACCTTGTCGAAGCTGTGATTGCCCCGCAGCGCGTCCAGACCCGCCACGTCCAGGATGTCCCCGGTAACGAACTCGACGCGGCCGGCCAGGCCCCCCAGGAACCCCCGCATCAACCCGTCGGGCGGCAGCACGTCCAGGCTCACCACGTCATGCCCCCGGGCCGCCAGCTCCTTCACGATGTTCGCGCCGACAAAGCCGACGCCGCCCGTTACCAGGGTTGCCATGATGCCTTTCCCCCAGCCCGGCTAATCGGCGGCGGCAGCCGCCGGCTCGGCCAGGCGGTTGTCCACCAGCTCGTTGCTGCACGCCGCGCCGTCCAGCAGACCCCAGCGCACCATCCAGTGATAGGTGTCCTCCACTATCTCGTCGGTGTAGGGAGTGTTGTAAGAGTAGCGCAGACGCGGCAGGTGGAAGTCCTCCGGCGTGATGCCGCCGTGCTGGGCCGCCGCCGCCGCGAAGCGCGGCTCCTCGATGAGATAGTGGATGTACTTCCGCTTGTCCGCGTTGATGCGATTCACCGCCTTCACGATGGCCCGGTTGATGGCGGCAAAGGTCTCCTCGTCCATGTTGTCGCTGGCGTTCTCCGCGCCCAGGTAATGCCCCTCGCAGACGGCCCGGCAGCCCAGCTTTTCCGCCATCGTAATCCAGGGTTCCATCAAGGCGGCGGCTTCCACCTCGCCCTTCATCATCGCCTCAAACCGGAACTGGGGCGAGCCGTAATGCACCAGCTTCAGCTTCTCCTCGGGCAGATACCCCGACAGCAGCCGCAGCGCCACGTAGTGGGAACCGGAGTGGAACTGAACCGCCACCGGCTTGTTCCCCAGCGTGCCGGGATAGTAGTGCGTAGATTCTGGACGCACCATGATGGCTTGCGTGGCCACGGCCGAACGCAGCGCGATGATGCGCGCCCCCTGTTTGCTTTCGTAGGCCCGACGGACCTGCCCTTCCTCTCAAGCCCGGTAGATGGCTACCTGCGCGTCCTCAAAGGCCACGTGCCCCAGGATGGGATTCACGTCCTCCGGATTCTCCGTCGGCGTAACCCTACCGCTGTTCAGCGCCCGCACGAACTCCATGTCGATGCCCTCGGCCTCGAACAGTCCTTCGTCCTTGGCCACCAGCCAGGGCAGGCTGAAAACCACGCCGCTGATCTCGCTCACAACTTTCTTCATCGCTGCTGCCTCCGTGACGATGCCAATCGCGCCGCCAGTCTAGCAAACCCTCCGCCCTCCGTCTATTGCGCCCGCCGGCCAACCTCCCCCGCGGTTGACACCGCAACCGCCCGCCGGCTAGATTAGCCCCATCCAACCCACGCCTGCGAGGCTCCACGATGCTCAAAGACCGCATTCACGACGAGCTCCTCTCCCCCGAGAACCTGCGCAATCCCTACCCGTATTACGCCATGCTCCGCGAGGAAGCGCCCGTCTATTGGAACTCCAAGTTCGACACCTGGGTCGTTACCTCCTACCAGGCCGTGGTCTGGACCCTCCGCCATCCCGAGTACTTCTCCTCCGAGGTCTTCCTGCGCGACTATAAGCCCCCCAGCCCTCCGATCTCCGAGGAGGACTTCCCCAAGTACAAGTTCAACCTCGACTACATGAACAACTGGTTCATCCGTCGCGACCGCCCCGACCACCTGCGGATGCGCCGCGCCGTCCATCCCGTCTTCAACCCCAAATACATCGACAACCGCTTCCGCGCCATGGTCCAGAACATCATCCAGGACCTCCTCAAAGACTTTGACCCCGAAAGCGGCGAGATCGACGTCCTCAAAGACTTCGCCAACGCCATGCCCGTTCTGGTCATCGCCAACTGGCTGGGAATGCCCGCCGACGACCGCGAGTTCATCCGCACCCTTTCCCGCCAACTCCTGTCCCTGGACCAGGAATCACCCGACCGCCATACCCGCGTCCACGAGGCCATCACCACCCTGAACGACTACGTGAACCCCCTGGTGGAAACCCGCGTCAGCGAGCCCTCCGACGACCTCCTCTCCGTCCTCGCCATCGGCGAACGCGAGGGCGCGCTCAGCCGCGAGGAAGTCCTGGGCAACACCCTCCTCCTCCTCATCGCCGGACACCAGACCACCATCAACCTCGTCGGCAACGGTACCATGGCCCTGATGAAAAACCCCGACCAGTGGCAGATGCTCAAGGAAGACGACAGCCTCCTGGTGCGCGCCACCGAGGAACTGCTGCGCTACGACTCGCCGGTCAAGCGCGCCCCGCGCATCGCCCTGGAAGACATCGAACTGGCCGGCCAGAAAATCCGCGAGGGCGAAAAGGTCATGGCCATCATCAACGCCGCCAACCGCGACCCCATGGCCTTTGAAAACCCCGAAGACCTGGACATCACCCGCTACCCCAACCCCCACGTTGCCTTCGGCGGCGGCATCCACCACTGCCTGGGAGCCAACCTGGCCCGCCTGGAGGGTCAGGAAGCCTTCCGCGCCCTCACCCGCAAGTTCCCGCCCTTCAAGTTCGCCAGCGACCCCGACGAGCTGGAATACCACAACCTGCTCAACATCCGCGGCGTAACCAGCCTCCCCGCCACCTGGTAACCGAAAGCGAAATTTGTGCTAATATGAACTTGTGGTTCGGAACAACGCCATAGGCATTGCACTGTTTCCATCGGGACAGAGGGGCACAATATGGACGCTCAAATTATCGCAATCATCATCGCCATCGTCGGCACCGGCCTCGGCACGGTAGCAACCCTCACCGCAGTGTTTATGCCGCCTCTGATTATGTTGATTCGCGACCAACGACGGACTAACGCAACTGTTGTTGCCCTGTGCAACCACCGCCACAGCGCCGCCGGCGAAACTACTTTCGCTTTGCCGGCGAACTGAGCCTGTCTCAAACTGCTAACCGCTCGTCCTGAGTCTGCCAAAGGACCGCCCCTAAGGCTCCATCATCCCGTACCCCACGTTCTTCACCGTCCTGAAGTACGTCGCATTCCCCGTCTCCAGCTTGTAGCGCAGCCGACGGATGTGCACGTCCACCGTCCGCGTGCCGCCGATGTTCTCCACGCCCCACACGTTGGCCAGCAGTTGGTCCCGCGTGAAAACCTTGCCCACGTTCTCCATCAGGAACAGCAGCAACTGGAACTCCAGCCACGCCAAATCCACCGGCCGCCCGTTGGCCGATACCTGGTAGGTCGCCGGGTTCAGCGTGATGCCGCCCACCCGAATCAACGACACGTCCTCCGCCGCCGTCTGACGCCGACGGGCCAGCCGCAATATGCGCTTGATCAGCTCGGTGGCCGCGCAGGGCACCGTGATGAAATCGTCCGAGTCCTGGTAAAGGTCCGGCGCGTCCAGCTCCTCGCCCGCCACGCAGCGCAGCACCAGCGGCGCAAACTCGTCCTTGCCGAAATCCGGAGCGTGCAGCTCCGTATCCGGCGACATCAACAGCACGCTGGGCCCAGCGCCGTTGCGGCCGCTGCCGTCCCCCAGAGACGCGTCGTAGGCCAACTCCGGCCCCATCAGCACCACCGCTCCGGTGTCGGCCGCGGCGCCCAGCGCGCCTTCCATGCTCTCCCAGCCCTCTCCCAACAGGAGGACCCGGGCCGGATGCGCGCCCGACGAGCTTGCCGAGTTGCGATTGGCGGATCTATTGTCGTATGTCGTCATCCCCTGCATCTTGCCCCCAACGCATTAACTGCGCATTACGAACCCGTTACGCTTCTGTTACAAGTCTTCGGGATTGACGGAAACGGACACGAACCATAGAGTTGTCTCCGATGAACGCTATGGAAACCGGAGCCAGCGAGCTGGCACAATACGCCTACGTGGCCCGCTACGCATATTCCGACGTGGTAGTCCGAAACGACAACTTCCTCATGTTGTCGCCCTATGCCGACCGGTTTCAGTCACCAGCCAACGGCGGCTGTGCAGTCACCACCATACCCGACGGGCAGCAGATTACCTATCCCGACCGACTGGGCAACGTCGTCAACCGGATTTGGATTACGTCACCCCACCGCGAGCTTGTCATCGCCGCCACGGGCGGCGTCTGCCTGCACGACCCGGCGTTGTCGGTTGAAGACGCGCCGCTGGCTGCCCTGGCCTATGGCCCGGAGACCCGGGAGTTCCTTTCCCCTTCTCGTCTGGTCGATCCCAACAGCGTCCGCGACGCGACACAGGACATCGCCGGCGAAACCGACACTCTCCTGGAAACGGTGCGCCGGATAACTACCTGGATTTTCGACAACGTGCGCTACCAGCGCGGCAACACCTCGGTCAATACCAACGCCGCCGACGTGCTCGCCTCCATGACCGGCGTCTGCCAGGATATGACCCACCTCGCCTTGGCTATGCTGCGCGCCAAAGGCGTGCCCGCGCGTTACGTCAGCGGCTTGCTCACCCGCCAGCCCGGCGAAACCCACGCCTGGCTGGAGTTCCTCCACCCGCTGCAGGGCTGGCTGCCCGCCGACCCGACGCGGGGCCTCATGACGCATACCGCCGCCGACTACCTGAAATTCGCCGTCGGCCGGGATTATTCCCACGTGCCCCCGGTGTCCGGCACCGTTACCTACCAGTCCAGGGGCGCCGGCCAGTTGACGTTCGTCGCCGCCGAGGTGTACTTCGACCGGGAAACGGTGTCAGTGGACGACGCCATGGCCTTGCTGGAAAATTACCCCCGGCAGCACACCGCCCGACACGCCCGCAGCCCGTAGATGCAGTTCATGCAGAAGCACACCAGCCGCGTCACGTACCCTGGTCCCCGCTCCGGCTCCTCTTCATCCTCATGGGCGTCGTGATGCCCGTGTTCGTGCTCATCCCCGGCCAAGTTCTCCCGCCCCTCCTTGATGAAGAAGGGTATCAGCAGCAGCCCGGCCACCGGGTCCGCCCACCACCAGCCCAGCAGCGCGTTCAGCCCAATCCCCAGCAGCACCGCCACGTCCTGCAGGTCGCAGAACAGGCTCTCGATGGCCTCCGCCCGCAGCGCCCGGGACTGCATCCCCGCCGCAATGCGCATCTTGCCCACGTATAGCGCCGTCATCACCACCCCGCTGACCACCACGATGATGACGCCGGCCAAGCTCGGCTCCGGCCGGGGCGCCAATCCCGTCAAACTGGTGACGGAATGCAACGCGACGTAACCCGCCAGCAGGAAAAAGGTGCATCCAATCAGCCGCCGCGCCCGCCGTTCCGCCGCCTCCGAAACGTCTCCGTGCCCTTCCCTCCGCAGCCGCCACACCAGCACGCCGCCGGCAAAGAGTTCAACTATGCTGTCCAGCGCGAACGCCAGCAGCGACACGCTGCCAGACTGAACGCCCGCCCAGAATCCCGCCCCGGCCTCGGCCAGATTCCACACCAGGCCAACCCAGACCAGGACCAACGCCGTCCGGCGCAAAGCCTCATGTTGCTGCATCAGAGTTACTCCCTCCCTCTGTAGCGCACCCCGATTATACCCCCTTTACGCCGTCACCGCACCCCCTCCGTTCGCCCTGATCCAGCCGAAAAACTCGCTCACCCTGATCCCGTCAAAGGACCCGCTCATCCTGAGCCTGTCGAAGGACGCCCCTGCCGCGCCGTCCGCACGTTCCACCACACAATCAGCGGCGTAATCACAACGGTCGGCAGTATCCAGGGCAACCACACCGGATTGAGACTCACATTCACCACCATCACCGCCGTAACCGTTGCAATCGTCCCGGCCATCATGTTGGTCAGGTGCCGCTGCACCCGCCGGTGCGGCGCCGGCCGGCGTTCCCGGCTGCGACCCCGCTGGAAAAACAGCCCGTCGGCCACGCTCAACGCCACCGCAATCCCGCCGAACACCAGCATCGTTACCCACTGCCCACTGCCCTCCACGGCCAGCATGACGCCATAACCCCACATCGCCAGCCCGGTCAGCCCCAGGATGCCCACGGCGACCCAATCCACCGCCTGCGGACGCCGGCTCCGATTGCGCGCAAAACGCCAGCCGGCGAACACCAGGTAAAAGCTGAAAAAGGCGATCAGCAGCAGGAACACGTCCGCGCCCAGTATCGCCAGCGGCGCCGCCGTCAGGAAGATCAGCGTCATCCCGAAGGCGTACACCCGCCCGGCCCGCACGTGGATGACGCCGCCCTTGGCCGTAACCAGCGCCACCAGAGCCGTCAGCAGCGCCACCGACCCGGCCCCGATGTGGATGACCAGCAGGACCCCCGCAATCACCCCACGCTGCCCTCCGCCGCCGGCGCTATCTGTTCGGCCAACCGGCGGATGGTCTCTGCGAAGCTGCGGCCCCGGTCCCTCGACTCCGGTGTCTCCTCGCCCAGCGGCGTGTCGCCGATGAAGCGGTACATATCGGCCACCCCCTCAAACAGATGCGGCGTCATCCCCAGGTGCGCGAAAGTGTCGCGAATCTCCTCCATCTCGCTGACCCAGCGCCGCGCCCGGGGCGGCACCGTGGGCAGCGAGCGTTCCATCCGTTGCAGCACCGACTCCTGGCCCGATTGAAACTCGGCCAGCAGCGGCTCCGTCAGACCCATCAGCTCGGCGGCCATCAGCAGCTGCGAGTACAGCGCCCACGATCCCTTGGTCATGGCGGCGTAGCACATCTTGATGCCCGAAGCCTGGCCTACCTCGCCGTCCAGCTCCAGCACCGTCAGCCCGAAGTCGTTCAGCCGCGCAAACTCCGCCGCGTCGGCGCCCGATGCGTAGAAGTGCGGACTGTACCCAGGTCGCGGCGGCCCTCCGATGATGGACGCGTCCACGTACCGCCCGCCGGCCTCGGTGATCACCGGCTCCAGCTCCCGCGCCAGCTGCGGCGCGATGGCGTTGCACTCGGCGAACAGCGTCTCGGCCCCGGTGGCGGTGATGGCGTCGGCCACCTGCCGGCACAGCCCGGGCACCGCCGCCGACACCGTCATCGACATCACCAGGTCCGACTGCTCAACCAGTTCCTCCATCGTCGCCACGTCCCGGATGCCGGCCAGCTCCGCCAACGTCCGCGTCCGCTCGCTGCGCCCAGCCAGGCACGTGATTACGTCCAGCTCGTGCTCCCGCAGCCGCCGCCCCACCGCATGCCCCATGTCCCCCGGACTCAAAATCGCTACCGTGCCAATGTTCATTGATGACTTCTCTCTATGCCGATTGCCAGCGTATTTCGCAAATTCCCGCGATTGTAGGTACTCCCTCGGCGGACTGTCAATTGACGGGCCAAACTCTGCGATTTACACTGCCGGCCGCCCTGGCGAATCGCCTGCGGAAGGACATTGGAGGGATAGCGACGTGCCTGAATCTGCCGAAGTAGTCGTGATTGGCGCCGGCGTGGTCGGTTGCTCCGTCGCCTATTACCTGGCTCGCGAGGGTGTCGCCGTAACCCTCCTGGAGCGCGAAGCCATCGGCAGCGGCGCCTCAGCTCACGCCACCGGCTCCCTCAGCCTGCTGGGAGCCGAGTTCTCCCCCGGCGCATCCTTCCAAATCGCCCGCGCCTCCTACGCCGAATTTCCCCTAATCGTCCCCGACCTGGAATCCGCCACCGGCATGGACCTGCTCTACCAGCGTCGCCCCTCTCTCCGGCTGGCTCTGGACCACGACGAGGCCGATCTGATTAAAACCCTGATGGTCTGGCAGCAGCCCCACGTCACCATGCGCTGGATCGATGCCCATGAAGTCCACGCCATCGAACCCCGCCTCTCCCCCTCCATCGTCGGCGGAGTTTACGAGGATGAGTCCGCCCAACTGGACAGCTACCGCCTCAACCTGGCCCTGGCCCACGCCGCCGAACTCAAGGGTGCCAGCATCCTGAATCGGGAGGTGACCGGCCTGGTCGCCAGTGGCTCCACCATTTCCGGCGTCAAGACCGCCTCCGGCGACATCCACTGCGGCGCGGTGGTGGTGGCTGCCGGAACCTGGAGCCGAGCCTTCACACCCTGGCTGGACTTCCCCGTTCCCGTTCGCCCCATGAAGGGCGAGCGCCTCTTGCTCAACTACCCCGGCGATCCCCTGCCGGCGCTGATTAGCTCCCCCAAACGCGGCCACATAATCAGCCGGCTCGACGGCCTCACCAGCGTCGGCAGCACCGGCGGACGGGACTACGACCAGCGAGAGCTTTTTGCCGGCGAAGAGTTCGACCGACAACCCACCGAATCCGCCCGTCTCGAGCTCCTCCGCCGCGCCATCGATGTATTCCCCGATCTCGAGCGCGCCGAACTGGTCCAGCAGCTGGCCGGTTCCCGCCCCCTGAGTCCCGACAGCAAGCCCATCATCGGCCCGGTCCCCGGTCGGGATGGCGTGTTCCTCGCCACCGGCCACGCCACCAAGGGCATCCACCTGGGCCCCGTCACCGGACGCATCATCGCCGACTATATCTGCCGCGGCTCAACCCAGGTCGTCACCGACATGAGCGAATTTCTCCCCGACCGCTTCGCAGATTTCGCCGACGCCGACTTCCTCACCCACGTCCCCCCGCTAGAAGAATAACCCCCGCCATCAAAACCCCTTCCACGCCGGCAACGCCGCCGCCTGCCGCACCCACTCCGCCAGCTGCTCCTCATCCAGCGCGTCCTCATAGATATCCACCCAACGCGCATCCGGATCCTTGCCCCCGCCCGGCGGCACAGGACTCAGCGATGCCCCATTGAGAAAGGTAACCTTCACGTAGCGCGTAAAGACGTGGTAGCTGACGAACCAGCCCTGGCCCTCAACGCCGTACCACGGCGAGTTCCACCGGACGGCCTTGCGCACCCCCGGCACGTTTCGCTCGATGAGGTCGTCAATGCGACGCCCCACCTCGCTTTTCCAGCCCGGCATCGCCGCGATGTAAGCCTGCACCGGAGCGTCGCCGTCCGCCTTAGCAATCTGCGGATTGCCGCCGGACAGCAGCCTCACCTCGCCGCCAGAGCCATCCAGCATCTTCCCAGCAACCCTCGCTGCCCCTCTGCGCCCACTCTCGGGCATACCTTTCACTCCAAAACCGCCCTGCCAGCAGCGTCAACGGCAACAAGCTATTCCCCTCGCGTACCGTTTTAGAATTGCTAAGAATAGCTGGTTTGTGTTTGCCTGGACATCGGCGAAGACTGTGGCTACAAGAGCAAACACACGTACGCATACGTCATTGTCCACTGAGACACCGTTAGAGTTGCAGTGGTCAGTTAGAGATTTCGCGGAAGATCGACTCCAGCTTGGAGTCGATCTTCAACGCCGAACGGCGTGCCAGCTCGTAGAGTTGGTCTGCTTGTTGTCTCAAGTCCCGATATTTAGTATAGCCAACGTTTATCACCTCCAGATTGTTTGAAGCCGTGTCTTGGATCGTCACTTGGGTGTCGAAATCGCGGTCTTTAGCAACGATCACCCGGCCGTTCTCCAGTGTCGCGATGCTATTTCCCTGATCCGCATCCCACACCCATTCAATCGCACCCTCACGTGTTCGTGCCACGAGAGCACCGAGGATTTCAAGCAATTGGATTGGCTGATACTCATTCATGTGTTCCTCCTCGCCCCGCTGCAGCGTTACTCAAAATGCCTTCCACAGTCGTTTGTATGCTACTTAACGTTGCATTGAAATCATCCGTGCCACTGGGCGCTCGTTCCTTTCGTATGGCGGCGTCGAGATCATTCTCAATATCCGTCAAACTTTGCATGGCCTCGTCGATCAATTGAACGTGCGATTTTGACAGACCGGTAATCTTGAGATCACCCAGCAATGTTCTAAGTGTATGGCACTGGTGATAGCCCACCTGCCATTGGCCTTTTTGCAGGACAAGTTTGATTTCCTGTACCAGAGTTGTGGCGCGGTTGCCACTCCCAAAAATGAGAACGCCGGCCACCGCTTCTCCCGTCTGCTCGGCCGCGCGTTTGGCGCCCTTAGCCTGGTATCCCACCACGACGAGACCAACGGCGGCGACTAATAACCCTACGAGGCTTGCCAAGTCACCCCAGGCACTAAGGCTCAACCAATCCATGAACTACACCTGTTTTACCTGCTCGCTGTGGCAGTCATACCCTTGCGAGCGCTTTCCCTGTATCTCATGGAATGGAGAGGATGGCAGCAGTGGAAAGCGGGCCGGCGGCGTCTTCAAGGAATATGCCCTACAGCAAAGAACGGCCTCGGTCCTTATAAATTTCCACCATAGCGACAAAGCCATCTACACGTTGGCCAGAACCTCGGCCATTGAGTCGCCCACGGTGACTAGTTTACGCAGCAGCGGAGCGTCAACAGTATACCCCCCTTCGAGCTTAAATTCCAGGATCATAGGAATCTTCGCTATCATAGGCCAACTCTCAATATATGGATCGGGCACACCAAACACGCGGTTGGGCGCGCTTTCATAGTCTACATTCTACAACGTTACAAGGTGTCAAACCCTTTCCAGCCCGGCATCGCCGCAATGTAAGCCTGCACCGGAGCGTCGCCATCCGCCTTCGCAATCTGCGGATTGCCCCCGGAAAGCAGCTTCACCTCGCCACCCAAGCCATCCGGCGCTTTCGCCACACCCCTAACTGACCGTCTGCGCGCCCCCTCAGCCATAACGTTCACTCCAAACCGGCCTGTGTTGGTCAAAGCGGTATATTGCTATGCTCCCGTCCCTCGTCCGGGGTATTATACCGCCCGCGCTCGCGCCAAATACGTAGCAGGAGCAACAGCATGGGCTGGTCCAACAACCATCCGAACGGCCTGATTCACTACGCGCCCCGTCAGGCCTACCGGGGCTACACCCTGGTCACCAACCTAAACAGCCATGAATCCCGCCTCATCGATATGGAGGGCCGCGTCTGCCATAGATGGAGTTGCGACCAGGGCATCAGCTACTCTTATCTGCTGCCCAATGGAAACCTGCTGCTGCGCACCGGCCCGGCCGGACAAGAAGTCTCCTTCCGGCAGCATCCCGCTCTGGAATTGCTGCCCCGGGGCGGTCGAACGGCGTCCGGCGCTATCTTGGAGCTGGACTGGGACAGCAACGTGGTCTGGGAGTACCGGTACCCGTCTCTGCACCACGATTTTGAACGTCTGCCCAACGGCAACACCCTCGTGCTGGCGTGGGAAATCATCCCCGAGGGAATCTCGCGGCGGGTGCAAGGCGGGCTTGCTGACGCCGAGCCCTCGGGTATGCTGGGCGATGTCGTCCGCGAGATCACACCATCGGGCGACATGGTGTACGAATGGATATCGTGGGACCACCTGGACCCGGAGGAGGACCGGATCGGTTTCCCGGAAGGCCGCGGGGAATGGACACACCAGAACGCCCTCAACGTTACCCCCGAAGGGGACTTGCTGGTCAGTTTCCGACAGACCGATACGGTGGGCATTGTCAACAAGTCCGGTGGCGACTTCCGCTGGAAGTGGGGGCCCTGCCATATCTCCCGCCAGCATCATCCGACGATGCTGACCAACGGCAACGTGCTTCTCTTCGACAACGGCCCGCACAAGCGGGAATTCACCCACTCCCGGGTAATTGAGGTTAATCCCGCTACCAATGAGATTGCCTGGGAATACCGGGGCGACCCGCCCATATCCTTCTACAGCTATCACATCAGCGGGGCCGAACGTCTGCCCAACGGCAACACCCTGATCTGCGAGGGCGCTCCTGGCCGGCTCTTCGAGGTCACGCCCGCCAAAGAAATCGTATGGGAGTACATCAATCCCTTCATGGGGCAGAGCGGTTTCGGCGTGGGCGGTTCCATCACGGGTCAGGCCAACTCCGTATTTCGCGCCCACCGGTACGGTCCCGACCATCCCGCCCTGGCCGGCCGGGACCTCGATCCGCAACGACTAGCCAACCTGAATCGCCTATACGTCTGAACCAACACGAAACGGCCCATCGCCGCATCACCATGCGCCCCGCGCCCACCGGTCCCAACCCCTTTGGTGGGCCTAAAGGGGCTGAACTGCGAACCTTTCGCTGGGAGGTCCCCATATAGTCCCAGACGACAGGAACTTCCGGGGAAGTGCCCATACCATTGTACATCGCAGGGGTAGATGAAACCTACCCCTACATGGTGTCCACCTCCTCCGCAACCGTTACCACAATTTCAAGGTTCTCCCTGTTGTCAGCCATGTCGTGCACCACGTGGCGCAGGCATACTCAAAGCCTGCCCCTACTCCAGTATGCTCGAATCAGTTGGGTATCCACGTGCTTCTGGGCGGGAAGCCGGTTCCCGTTGGGAAGGGATCGCCAACGTCATCGCATCAGAGGTGCGGGGCATCTACCTCCGCCTCCCTACGCCTGCAGCCCACGATTGAAATCAAACGATCAACTCAAAATTTGATAAATTCATTTGATAAATTCAAAGGGCGGACGAGCTTGGCTTTCAGTTAGCATAGTAGGGGCAACGGAGAGGCGGGAAACTATCACATCCCAACATTTGCGCAAGGTATTTCCAGCAAAGGTGATGGGGTACATGGAGCAACTATCTTGGATCACCAAAAGCACACGACTAGGCCCGATCCAACCTGCTCAGGATGTTTGGGGACGTTCCAATGTACTATCATCACGTGGAGTGCGGGTATCAGGCAGCAATTCCCATGGAGACGACCGGGCCGTCGAGCCTACGAGTTGGTTGTTGCGGAATTGCTGTTGCAACAGACCCGTGCAGAACACGTTTCTAGCTCGTTTGATGCCATCATTGACCGATGCCCGGACTGGCCAGACCTTGCGGCGATACCTATCTCCGAACTTGAGAATTTGCTCAAACCCCTAGGACTGCAAAGACGGCGGGCTGCTTCCCTCCATGCCCTTGCTGAAGCAGTGATTCAGAAGGGAATGCCCAAGACTGCCTCAGAACTTGAGCAGCTACCGGGCATTGGGCAGTACATTTCAAGGGCAATCGCTGCACAACTATTCCGAGAGGTGGTTGCGCCCATCGACACAAACGTGGCTCGAATCTTGGAACGGGTTTTTGGACCTCGTACTCTAGCCGACATCAGATACGACCCCGAGTTGCAGCGCTTGGCCTTGAACCTTGTGCCTCCTACAGACCCGGGCGGCTATCTTGTGGCTCTTTTAGACTTCGCTGCGATTGTCTGCCGGCCTCAATCCCCTAGGTGCGAAGATTGCCCAGTTACGCCCTGCCGTTTTCGCTCTGAGACCTATCATCCCAGCTCAAAATAAGAAACGAGCAGATGCTTGAGTTGAAGCCCCAACGCTTCCGCCAGCAACGGGGGTACTGCATTGCCTACCTGACTATACTGCGGGACCTCGGTCCGCCGCTTGTCGCCTCCAGTCGTTTCCTTGCCTCTGAAGACGAAGGAATCGGGGAACGATTGGAGGCGGGCCATCTCCCGCACTGTCAAAGTCCTGTCGACGGCATAGTGGCATAAGTCGTCGGGCAATGTAGTGATCGTTGGCGAAGGGGAATTGCCATCTAGCGCGCGTTGGCTCTGCTTTAGCGAACCAAGGGTGTTCACCACGCAAGCAAGCTGGCTAATGGATCCTACCTTCTGAGTTGGAAGCTGAATCGGAAGAAGGTGCTCAAGGGGTTTGAGTTGACATTCGATATCCAGCGCTCCTTTCCCTGCAAGGACAAACAAGTTACTTGGGATACCGTGTTTGCGAAACAATCTAAGGAGATGGAACCGGGTACGAGTAGTGGCTTTATGGGAACGGAACTTATGGTTAGGCGGGGTCGTTTCGCCCGTGCTCTCGGATACTTCTAGCTGTTCGCCTATTCCCATTCGTGCTAGAGAAGCGTATTGCCGAGCAGTAGTAGTCGGCGCCAATTCAATAGGGGCGTAATTGTCGCCTATCAGGTCCCAGATGGCGTCATTGGCTGTGGGCAGGGAATCCGTCTTCACGGACGGCGCAACCAGAGGACGTGCAGTCATAAGCGCGTCCCGCTCCGAATCCCAAGAGTCGTAATCAGGAATACCCATAGCGCTCGCTACATCCTTGCGTATGCCAACCAGAAACATCCGCTTCCTGCGCTGAGGCACTCCGAATTGGTCCGCTTTGAGGACGAGACGTACAACCGAATATCCACCGTGCATTGATGACGTTCGCTGGAGTGCTTCTTCGAGGTTAGGCAGCACACTCTCTTGTTTCCCTTGCACGAATGGACTCTGAATCGCACCCACGTTTTCCATTAGGACGAGTGGAGGATTTAGTAGCTCGGCTATTTCCAAGAACTGCCACACTAACTCGTTCCTCGGATCGCAAGCGTTACGTTTTCCGGCTATCGAGAAGCCTTGACAGGGAGGTCCGCCCGCCAAAAGAGCAAGCTCTCGATCACCCATCAACTCCTGCACTTTGTCAATACAACCTCCAAACGTTCTGACGTCATCGACAAGAAGGCCAGAACGGATTTGAGCCAGCACTCCCTTCGCCAAATGCTGCCTATAGATACCATCAATGTCACCCTGACCTGCGATGAAGTTCGCGAAGTAAGTTTCTGCGGCCATCGGGGAATGCTCCACGGCGCAGACAACATCCCACCCAGCCGTCCGGAGGCCAAGACTAAGGCCGCCGCATCCAGCAAACAGGTCAATCGATGTCAACGTTGGACGATTCATCGGCAGATAGTACCACCTCTTCGGATCGATTACCAGGGAGAAAATCCGGCGCTCCGCATTAGCCGTTGGTATCGGACTGACCAACCCAAAATCCCCTTCCTTCGCGCCGATTACAGGTCCTTGAGTTCCGTGCTACGCTACCGCTCCGTTGCCCCACGGTGAGGGCCGTGATAGCCTGTAAAAAGGACCTTGAGCCAGTTTCGAGAAGGGCGGACGTATGCAGCCGGATACTTTTGACATTACCCCCTCCCCACGCGTTTTGCGAATGCTGGGCCAGATCGATTTCGCTGCTTGGCAATGCCTTGCAGAGTTGATCGACAACTCGATGGATGCTTTCCTCGAAGGTCAACGCGGCGAGAAGCCACTCACCTTGGACCCGAGGATCACGATCGAATTGCCGTCCGCGGCATCGCTAGACAACGGTACTGGCGTGGTTTCCGTTAGGGATAACGGCCCAGGAATGACTGAAGATCAGCTTAACAAGGCTGTCAAAGCTGGGTATTCTGGAAACGATCCTGTCGAAAAACTTGGGCTGTTCGGAATGGGATTCAACATCTCAACGGCTCGCTTAGGAAAATGCACGGAAGTATGGACGACTACTGCCGATTCCGGAGACTGGATAGGGGTTGAGATTGACTTTGAGCACCTTGAGCAAGCTGGCTTATTCGCGGCCCCGCGCCTTCAACGTAGCAAGTCGGACGAAGAACTCCAGTCAGGTCATCACGGCACGGTAGTACGGGTCTCGAAGCTCGACCCTGCCCGGGTGCGCCCGTTGATTTGGGGTGCTGGGAAAGCTGCCACACGCAGACGTCTAGGCAAGATATATAGCAGGGTGATCGATCAGATCGGAGTCAGCATATCTTATGATGGAGACGGAATTCGCCCCCTCCGGCACTGCACTTGGAACCGAGAGCGCACCGTATCCAATCGAGATTTCGGCAACATACCCGCCTTCATGGAGATAGACGAAACGATAGATAGCCGCCGCTTTTGTGACGTTTGCTGGGTTTGGCTTGAGTCTCTGGACACAGTGTGCCCTGCCTGCGGGAATTCAGAAAACGTGCGTGAACGCGTGCGGCGCATCAAAGGTTGGATTGGTGTCCAGAGGTATTTTGACAAGGAGCACTTTGGTATTGACCTCATTCGGAATGGGCGCGTCATTGAGGAGCTAGACAAGAGCCTGTTCAACTGGGTTGATCCAGAGACAAACCAATCCGAACTCGAGTATCCAGTCGATACCACTCACTGGGGTGGTCGCATAGTCGGCGAATTGGAGATCGACTTCGTCCGGGTTTCTCACCAGAAAGACTCTTTTGACAAACTCGATCCGCAATGGAGAGAAGTTGTAGAACGGGTTCGAGGTCAGTCGCCGTTCCGACCACAGATTGCACAGCGCCGAGGCTATCCTGCCAACACAAGCCCGCTAGGGCGCCTTTTTGCTGGCTACCGGAAAGGCGGAGATGCTGGATTTCCGGATCTGGTTCCCGCATATGAGAATGGTCGAGGCCGCAATGATTCAACGATCCTCGAATGGGTACAGCGTTTTCACGATGGAAACCCCGATTTCCAAACTGATGAGAAGTGGTACGAACTCGTGCTCCTTGCGGAACAGGTCAAGCGCGGAGGGTCCTCAGGAAGTCAAGAGGCATCTGGAGGCTTACCAATCCTAAATGATGAGCAGGAAATTCCAGAGGATAAAACTGAACAGCCGGATGATAAGACTGACGGGGACTCAACAGCTGAAGCGCCCCAACCGGTCCAGTCCGACTTGTTCGAGACCGACACTGGATTGTCTCGAACCTACACACTTGAGCAACTGCCTGGGGCTCCCTCAACGGCAGTGAACGCTAAACGTGCTCCGAATGGCCTCGATGGAAAGCCGATTTTCTTCGACACGCCGGCTAGCGGCGGGGTTGAATTTCAGTATGACCCTGGCCATCCCTTCTTTGAGGAAAGCTTAGAAACTCCGCTGGACTGTCTGGTAAGTGACCTTGCCCACAGGTTCTTGCTCCTCTCCGGTCAGCACCAGAGGGACTATCCTCTGGCTACAATCGAGCGAGGCATTCGAGAAAAGTATTTCCCGGAAACCATGACCTCGGTGTCCGAGGCTGCAGAGGAGGCCAAGGCAATCCTGGACGACTTGAGGCAGTTTCTCGACGAGAAATTGCACGAAGCGGCCCCAATCTCCGGGGATTTGATCGACGAACACACATTGGGCCTTATTCGGAAGGGGGTATTAGAATCTACGCTCGGTGGAGAGCACGACGTCCAACAGGCTATTAGGGATGGTGCCTTCATTCGATATGTTGGCACCGATTTCCTGATTTCTGCACCTTCCCTCTGGCCACAGTTGATCATGGACGGAAGTTTCGTCAGCGTCCCATACGAGGACGTATCCAATTCCTATAGAGCTGACTCTGTAGCCATGGTCTGCGACGCTTTCCGCGACGCCGCGTGGGTTGTATCTGATTCTGGAGGGGGAGCTTTTAGCAAGGACCAGCGGTGGCGACTCAGATTCGCACGAGCACTTTCATCTATTCGATTGCTGGGGAGTTGGCGGGGGTAGGTCATAATGCCTGGCTTTATTAGCCATGAACGTCTGGCTTATGGCCCGTGGCAAGCTCAGGAACGCGCGCTGGCCCGCCTGCTGGAGCATTGGGGGTTCCGCGATGTGATTCTAGTCGGCGGGAGCGGTGACCTTGGTGCGGATGTAGTCGGTATGGCCAATCTAAGGATATGGCTAATCCAAAGCAAGTATCGCCGGTCGGGAACCGTTGGCGACCAAGCACTACGTGAAGCAGTGCAAGCAATGAGTGCCTACGGGGCAGATATTTGCGTAGCGGCTACAAACCAGGCGTTCAATGAAGAAGCGTACCAACACTGGAAATCGCTGACCTCTAGCGGCATTGAGGCGTTCCTGTGGAACGGCGATGCATTACTCAAGCATTATCGAGCACTTCCATCTGAGTCGGCGGCCCGGCGTGAACTCCGTGATTATCAAGTTGAAGCAGTTGATGCCGTAGAACTACGGCGCTCACAAGGTTCGAGAGCTGCCTTGATCATAATGGCGACAGGGTTGGGGAAGAGCGTGGTTGCGGGTGAACTGATAGCCAATGAACTTTTCCGCAACCCTAACGGCGATATCCTCGTCTTGGCGCATACTGTCGATCTCGTCAAACAACTGGATCGCTCGACATGGCCGATGTTGAACAAGGAAGTATCGACGCACCTTTGGGCAGAAGGAGAGTCGCCCGCATACACCGGTGGAGTTACGTTTGCAACTTGGCAATCGGTTGTTGGAGTTGCTGCCAGAGAGAATCTGGCGGGGCGATTTGCATTAGTCATTGTGGATGAAGCACATCATGCACCGGCCCCTGCCTATAGCTCGTTGGTATCGTCGCTACAACCTAATTTTCTTATCGGAATGACCGCTACGCCTTGGAGAGGGGATGAACGAAACTTAAGCGACATTTTTGGCCAACCAGCCTTCACTATGGACATAGTGGATGGTATGCAGCGCGGATTCCTTGCAGACGTTGACTATCGGATGCTAGTTGATGATATTGACTGGGATGAAATCCAAAACATGTCACGTTCCGGTTACAGTATAAAGGACCTCAACGCGAATTTGATCCTGCCGGATCGCGACGAGGCAATGGTCGCCCGTGTCATTGAACGGATGGAAGAAATCAACCCTCCGCGGATCATTTGCTTCTGCCGGTCCATTGATCATACGGAACGAATACGTCGCCTGTTCCTCGCGCAAAACGTGCAGGCTGGTGTCCTTCACAGCGGTATGCGTCGAGAGGAGCGGTTCAGGACTCTTTCAAATTTTCGCACCGGTTCTCTACAGCTAGTCTTGTCAGTCGATATGCTAAACGAGGGGATAGATGTCCCAGATGTCAACATGGTTGTGTTCATGCGCGTGACGCATAGCCGACGTATCTTTGTCCAGCAGTTGGGACGCGGCCTCAGATTAACACCCCAGAAGGATAGGGTCATCGTGTTAGACTTCGTGGCAGATATAAGGCGGATCGCTGCTGGCATCGAACTCAATCAGGAGGCACGAAAACGGTCTCAGGATGTAGAGGTTCTTCGCTTTCAGCAAGGGGGAATTGTCAAATTCGATTCGGACGCGCCAGCCACCTTTTTTGAGGAATATCTGGCGGATGTTGCCTCTATCGAAGACATGGATGAATCTGCGCGATTAACTTTCCCACCAGTCTAGGGTAATGAACACACTCCCGGCGTCGGCCCAGCTTCTGTCCCTCATATGCATTTGGGTGCGCTAAGCTGAAACACGAGAGAACCTGCACACATTGTGAGGCACACCTATCTCCAGACAGGTTGCTGATCTCTGGTTAATATCAGGACGCGGCCGCCACCCTCGACTTCCACGTACAGGATATGGGCATCCAGTAACGCCATGCCCGCTAGCGGCGTGGCGTCGGCGACGTCGACTTCAACGTATGTCGTCTGGCTGCCCCACAGCACAGCGGCCTCGTGAACGCTGTAAGCTATCTCACTGCCGTCAGCGAGAGTCGCCCGACCTATGCTGACGAAGGGAAGCCCCAGTTCGGCCACCAATTCGGTCGGCAAGGTCAGGAAACCGTTGAAGCCGGTATCGACAACGGCCTCTATATCCCGCGACTGCCCCGACGGACCCTGCACTGCAAGGTTCACCACCGGCTCGTAGGCGGCGTTGACCACGCCCTCGATCACCCGGTTCTCCGCAGGGGGCGCCCCCCGAAGTGCCGCAGCGCGGGATACCCGACCCGCTCGCTCAGGACATTGACGGCCCCCGGATGCCTCTTATGCAACCGCTCCGTCGCGGCAATGACGTTATCGCCGATAGTCCAATTGCCCGTATCCACGTCGATGGCGACCACTTCCCCGTGGTGGCCGGCCTCAACCAAGGGCCGGATGTCCCGCTCATAGATTTCCCGGCCCAGGCGGGCGATTTCTTGTTTTGGGCGAGTTGGCGCGTTCATCGTAATCACCCCCGGAAAGCGTTTTTCCTCGCCGACATTCTACACCGCCGGGCGATTGCCGGCGAAACAAAATGGGCCGCAGATGAAACGTCGACGTCCGAGAAATAGCCCATCAGTTGTAATGGAAGGCCACAGGGCGTATGGTGAGCGGGGGCCCCTGACAACACAGGATCGGTGCATAACAAAATGTCCTTCGACTTTTCCCGGCTCAGCGTAGCCAGCCAGCAACCCAAACCAACCGACCCCATCGAAATCTTCCAGGGGGCCTCCATCACTGATGGCAACATAAACGACCTTTGGCTCGGCCAAGGGGATGCCCTACGCGATTGGAACGCCCATAGAGACGAGAATGACGTGGCGGTTGTCCTGAACACAGGAGCCGGGAAGACTCTGGTGGGGTTGCTCATCGCCCAATCGTTGGTCAACGAGACCCAACGCCAGGTGGTTTACGCCTGTAGCTCAATTCAACTAGTCGAACAGACAGCCAACAAGGCCCAGGGTTACGGGTTGCCTACGGCTACTTATTTCCGGCAGGGATTCACACAGGGTGATCTGTACCACCGCGCCGAGGCTCCTTGCGTGACCACCTACCAGGCATTATTCAACGGCAAGAGCCGGTTCCGGTCCGATGACATAGCGGCCGTCATATTTGATGACGCTCACACCGCCGACCAGATTCTGCGAGACCAATTCTCGCTTTCGATTACCCGTAACGAGTTCGCCGACACCTTCGACCAGATACTGGCCTTGTTCCGGCCGTATCACAGTGCGGTGGGTCTCGCCAGCAGTTACGGTGAAGTCACCAACGGCGAGTCTTCCAGAGAGTTCCTCGTTCCCCCGCCCGAGGTGGCGGCTAATTCTGCTGAACTGCGCCGACTGCTTCTCCTGGCTGGTCTTGGCGAATTCGACAGCACGAAGTTTGCCTGGGAGCACATCCGGGACCGCGAAGACCTGTGCTGCCTGTTGATTACCAATGGCGGGGTGACGCTTACCCCTCCAGTGGTGCCCGTTTCTTCGCTACCTTGTTTCGGTGATGGAGTCAGGCGCGTTTATCTGTCGGCGACGCTGAGCGCCCCCGACAGCTTCGTGAGAGCGTTCGGACGACAGCCCGACAAAATAGTAGCCCCTTCCACCACTGCAGGCGAGTGCGAAAGGATGATACTGATCCCATCTGCGGTTACAGAAGCGAACGCTGATGTAGCATCTGCCCAGGAGGTCATCAGAGATCGCAAGGCATTGATATTAGTTCCCAGCTTTACCAGGGGAGACAAGTGGGCCGAAATTGCCTGGCTCCCCAGCAGAGAGGCTGTATCTCAGGCCGTAGATTATTTTCGAGGGGCTGCGCCTCCGCAAAAACTGGCTCTCGCGGCCCGGTATGACGGAATCGACCTTCCCGGGGATACCTGCCGTATGATGGTGCTGGACGAACTACCGGCGGGAGCAGGTCCGTTGGAGCGCTTCCAATGGGAACGCCTGAATATGCAGAGCAGCCTGCGGAGCCTGTTAGCATCGAGGATTGTACAGAGCTTTGGACGCATCTCCAGGGGAATGAGCGACCACGGCGTGGTGCTACTCACGGGCAAGGGATTGGTGGAGTGGCTTCTCGTTCCCCGCAACCGCAGCCTGTTGCCAAGGTTCCTGCGAAAACAGATAGAGGTCGGGGAAAGCGTTTCCAAAGGTGCCTCGGATACTGACGGACTGCGTTCCGCCGCTGAAGCTTGCCTGTCCCGGTCCCCTGGATGGGTCCAGTTCTACACCAACAACATGAGAGACCTGCCTTCGGAGAGCGGCCTTACCGGCGAGGACAAAGCCCTCGCCATTGCCCTCGCCGAGGCTCGTTTCGGAAAAGCGCTTTGGGAAAGGGACTTTGAGGGTGCGGCTGGTGTTTTGAACGCCGTCATCGACGACGCCTTTGACTTCAGCCAATTCAGCGGAGCATGGCTGAGTATGTGGCTGGGCTATGCTCTGGAAATGAGCGGCGACGATGAGAACGCATCTCACTGCTACCAGAAATCCTACGCGAGCCAGTCAAATATGCCACGGCCCAGATCGCTCTCGGCTGGCGCGAGCGCCTCGGTGCCCGATCAGGTTACCCGGGTCGCCGCGCAGATGCGCACCGGACGCCAGGGTTCCACTCTTGTCCAGCCCCCCAAAACGCTTATCCCAGAACTTACGCCGCTCAATGGGAATGGGTCTTCCGCTCAAGTGGAGGAATCCATACGCTGCCTTGGTCAATACCTCGGGTTGAGGTCCACCAGGCCAGACAAAGAGGCTGGAACCGGCCCCGACGTTCTTTGGGTCGGGAATGACGGTTATGCCGTCTGCATCGAGGTCAAGACCAACAAGCAGGAAACGGTTTACCGCAAATCCGACGTGGGGCAGTTGCACAACCACGTCCAATGGGTGAAGGACAACCATGAGGTCTCGGAAATAATTCCGGTGTTCGTAGGACCATTGCTGGCGGTTTCCGATGAGGCAAGTCCTTCACCGGACATGAAGGTAATCGAATTGCAACAATTCGACGAAATCGGCAAACGGCTGATAGCGGCATTGCAAGACGTGGCCCAAACAGCACTTCCATTGAGCCTTGAACACGACCTGAATGAAATGATGAAGCACCGGTGCCTCCTGTACCCCGGCGTTTTCTCCAACCTGGAGGCGAGTATCCTACAGGACATTCAACCTGGCTGATGCGTTCAGTTTGGTCCTGCATCGTTCGCTGTCGAAGGCGCCATAGCGACCGGCGGCCCTTTGCACCAGGAAAAGCCGGTACAGGTGAGCGCTCACGGGCGAGTTGCCGGGCCCGAAACGGAAAGGGGTGGCATACAGGGCCTTCCTTGAGAGTAGTACCGCGGACCTGTAACCTGGTCGCGGTGTCCGTTGCCGATGGCCTTCAACCTGCAATTGCACCGTTCCGAACGCCGGGGGAACGGGAAACTAGAAACTACTCCAACCCAGCAAAATCACCCAAAACACAACAGAAGGGACGCTCATGTAGTACGCCCACCGGACCTGGCGCATTTTGGCGCTGGCTATCCCGGATACGATGTGAACCTGTTCGAGCAGTTGACCTTCTACTGCGCCTTCGTCCATTTGTCTGGCCTGCTCCCGGAATGACTCGAACGGCATTGACGCAATGTCTTCAAAATAGATGAGGGATCCACCGGCAGGGGGATTTCTGGGCAGGTAGACGCTGGCAGCCAGCGCAACAACACCGATGACCGATAAAGCGTAGAGTGAGAGAAGTCCCGTCAATACAACCGCCTCTACGCCCCAAGGGTCCTTCCCGATTATGGGAACCAATCTCTCGAACCGCGCGGCCACAGTCCCCGCCAACGCGACCTGGAGAGCCAATGCCGGCGCTGCCTTGCCGTCCGCCGTTCGCGTAAACCCGATCGCCCGGGTCAGCGACTCGTAATGGGACCTGATACGCTCCTCCAACTTATCTATTCCTGCGCTGACGGGTAACCAGCGCCTCACAGAACTCCGCGCCGTGAACCTGACACCAGGACCGACGCAAGCGGTAAGCATGGTCGAAATCCAACCCCAGGTTCCCGGGAAGGGCGGTACTTTGCCATAGGTATTCTGACCGCCCGGCGGGCAGGTCCAGACCTCCCCCTCGTGCGCTTCCCTCGCAACCGCAGGACCACAGCAGCGCTCGCTGCCTGATTTTCGCGCTCTGTTGGTAATCGACGAAGACCTTTTCCGACACCGCGACCTCGTTCGGGCTCGCCACTCCGCTGAGTTTGGCGGCCGTGTTCACCGGCGTGCCAGCCCAGACCTCGTTGATGCCCGTTCCCCTGAGCCCCAACTGTCGTACCAACAGCTTGCCCCTGTCTACCCCTATTCCCGCTCTCAGTTGCCAATCGATGGAAACGTCCTGCCGGAACCGCTCTGCAATCACCGTCTCAACCTGGGATTTCATGGTAATGGCGCAAGCCGCCGCCAAAAACCGGGAGCCCTTGCCACTGAATAATCCAAAGAGTCCATCGCCTTGCACATCCACGTACCGGGCTTGAAACCCGTTCAGAATCACCGCCATCGCCCGGTTGAAGTAATTGTAGGCGTGGGCTGCGGTCTCAGCGCCAAACTGAGAGTTGAGCCCAGTGGAACCCTTCAAGTCCACAAAGACCGCAGTGGCTTCAGGCACTTGCACCCAAACTCCGCCGCGAACCGGCCCCGTCTCCGGCACATCGCCTTGATTTACAACCCGCACCCCAAGCCTGGCCTGATCGTCCAACTGGGCCGCTACGGACGCGGCAACTTCGTCGAGTATCAAATCCCTAGCCTCAGTTGATTTTGTCTCAAAGACCCATGTCTTACAGCATAGCACGGTGTTTCAGGGCCGGCCGCTTGTGGCGCTGTGGTCCGCACCTTGAACGACCATCTCGACACCTAGGCAGGACACAATTCACAACCGAAGTTCATACGTTACAATGAGGATGTGGCCCGTTGTGGAAACGCAAAACGCCCCCACACATGGACGAATGGACAAATCCGAAACGCAAAAAGGCCCCATATACCGATGCGCAGGGGAAGATACCAATCCCTGTATCCTCCCCTGAGTGTTACGCTCCGAAGTCCCGCTCCGACCGGCTCGGCCTCTAGAACAGCCGCAGCGTCTCGGGTTGCGGCTGCTGTTCCACCTCTGCCTCCCCTTCCTCAGTTGGCGCGGCCTGGGCCGTCCCCTGCTGGCGGCGGTTCCGCTGCTGGGGCGGGGGCTTTTCGTAGGCGGGATACCTGGGTTCCTCCTCCCATCTGGCCCAGGCCCTGGCCACCACCGCCGGAAACTGGTCGGCCAGCCAAAACAGGTCGGGGTCGTCGAAGGACTCGATGTGAGGGTCCGACGAGGGTTGCTGCACCTAGATGGTGGCCCGGTTCCCCCCGGATGGACAAGACCACCTATAACTCCTTCGAGGTTTCCGCCTCGGCTGGGGCGGGCTGCTCCCCGGCACCTTCGGTAACATCGGGTTTCTCAGCAGTCTGCGCGTTGGCGATTTCGGCGGTCGCCACCGCGTCGTCCGCCGCGCCCGTGTCCGGTAGGGAGCGAGCTGAGGAGCGGCTGCCGTTGTGTGCTACACTCCGCGCGGCTCCCGCCGGGTCAGCATCACCGAGCAGTTCCGCTCGTCCACGATATGGTTCACCAAGACCCGGCCGTGGCTGTCGTATCCGGTGGTGTAGGCGAACTCCACCTCGGCGCCCCACGGTACCCGCCCGCCGGTTCGGATTGTCCCGCCGCCAGACTTGTTGCCGGCAACGCCCGGCCCCCCGGCGCCCTTGATCACCACGCCGTTGCGACGGCCCTTCTTCCAGGCCAACACCTTCAGGTCCACCGGCATGACCCGCTCCACCGGCGACGGCGCGAACAGCACATCGTGCAGCCGCTTCAGAACGTCCCCCGACGGGGTGCGCCGGCCGGACATCACCAGGGAGAGGTGGGCGACGCTTATGCCGGCCCGCCGCGCCGCCTCGTTCTGGCTGATCCCGTGGGCGTCCATGCGGTCCCACAGGGCGCGGCAATCGACCCCGGGCTTCTGGGCGGGGGCAGCCTGGGCCGGAGCCTGCAACAACGCCTCCACCCGCTGCTGCACCTTCACCCCCATGTTGCGGCGGCCCCGGGACACGTCGGACAGGTAGCCGCTGGACACGCCCGCCCTTTCCGCCAGTTGGTTCATGCTCATTCCCATCTCCCGGGCCCGCTCCCGGATGCAGGTGCTCTCACCGCTGACCAGGCCGCCCTGGCGGTAGACCACGCTCTGGCCGGGGACCTCGCCCAGGACGGCCATGACCTTCTGCTTCATGGCTTGAGACCAAGACACTTTCCCGGTGGAGAGCATGGACAGGTAGCGGGACGAGATACCCATCCGGTCTGCCAGTTCCTGCATGGTGAGGCCGTGGCGCCGGGCGGCGGCGCGGAGTTCGCTTTCGGGCTTGCCCTGGGCCTGATTGGATGCCGATGCCGTGGCCTGCCGGGTGGTGGCGGTCTGTTCGATGCTGGTAGTTGGCGTCATGTCGCTTCCTCCGAAACGCAGAAAGCGGGGCCGCCCGAAGACGACCCCGCTTGATATGGCGTAGGTGTTTGAGGTCGTCCGGGCGGCCCTGAGCCGCCGGTGCCCGGTCAGGGGCAATGAAGAAGGGCCGCCTCCCGAAGGAGAGCGGCCCTAATGGATTGGGATGGCGCTGAGAGGCCCGGAGGCCCCGTGGTCAGCGTCGGGTATTTCGCGCCGGCGCCGCCCTACAGTGCTTCCCCGCCTGGGTAATGCGCCGCACCACCAGGGCGGCGATGCCCAGGCCGATCAGAGCCTGCCCCGTACTTGACACGGGGTTGAGGAAGAGGGTCCCACCGCCGCTGCCGGTCAACAGCGGCAGGACGATGAGCGGGCTCACCGCCAGCGCCAGGGTCAGCCGCTTGTGTCGCCAGCAGAACGCGCCGGCCTTCACCGCCGCCGATATTGTCCGCATCACGCTTGTCATGTCCGCCTCCTTTTGTGTTTGTGTGATTGACGTTCGCGTGCCTGACCCACACGGCATCAGGGAAGCGTGGGCCGTGTTCATTGGAATGGGAGATTGGGAAAGGCAGACTCCGCCCCGGGCCGGATGTCTGGCGCGAAGAACGGAGCGAAAGGGGAGAAAAGAAGACGCAGCCCGGCCCAGGAGACGATCAACGTCTGGTGGGGGGCTGCGCAATGGAACGAGCGCGGTCAGCCGACGAAAGCGTCGCCAGCAGTCGCGCCGTCAGTGAGGCCGCGAACCAGTCTTATCCGACTGGCCGCAGGCGTGAGGAAGCGGCCGACGCACGTCAGCGCGTCAACCGCAGGGTGAAAGGGAGGGCGAAGCGGTCAGCCGCTCCGCGAGTGAGGATGAAGGGGCCGGAGTTCCTGGCCTGGGTTCCTGTTTCTGTCTGCCACCTCCTGGGCAATGGTGTAATGGTGAAACCGACAATGCACCGCATCGAACCGGTCGCCGGAGGAGCAGAGCTCGACCCCAGTTCCGCATCACGCAGCGGGCGGGCGCTTATCCCCATTGAGGTCGCCGCCGGGAGAGCAGGGCTCGATCCCGAAACAACGAACCGGGTCGGGGATGGACCCTCCAGTTTTCTGGGCTGGAAACACTGGAAAAAGCCAGACAACGCATTCAATTATTCACCCCCGACACTGACCTGGGAACCCCGAAACCCGCCCTTTCGCGCCCTCCCGCGCCAATCGTTTTCCGCCATCACGCAGAATTCGAATGGCCGTTCCGGTGCCGTCCCAGCCGCCCTACTTCCGCCACAGTCCCAGGGTGAGAAAGCAGCGCAGCTTGAGCAACTTGCGGTCCACCATGATTTCGTCCAGGGCCTCGTTCCGGCGCCGGACTTCCTGCCGCCGGTCGCCCCAGTCCCAGGAACGCGTCGCCGGGGGCAGGGTGAGTTCGTGCGTCTCGATCAGTTCAATCTCCAGCTCGTACCAACGCTGACGGGCGTTCAGCCGGTCCAGGGCATCCTTGGGCTTGCCCACCGCGTCCCGGGCCTCGCGCCATTGAATAATCACCGCCGTGGCCGCGTCGCCGTACACCAGCTCCTCGCCGGGTTCCGCCTGGGCGGTAACCAGGTCGGGATAAACCCGCCTGGGCCGCTGGACCGAAGGAGCTACCGACGGTGCTGGACTGCCCGGCTGCACCTCCGACGCGCGGCCCGCCGATGAATTCGCCGAACGTGCCGCTGACGCACCGCTCACCGCCGCCTCCAGCGCCGCCACGCGACCCTCCAGTTCCACCAGAGCACGGGCCTGTGCCTCGCTGACCGTCCGCTCTTCCGCCAGCGCCCGCTGCAACAATTCGACACTTTCGCCCAACTCGCCTACCTTACGCCGCTGGGTGGCCGCCGCCGTCCCGCCGCCCCGCACCAGGTGGCTCTCCAGGGCGTCGGCCAGGCGCGGGGTCAACCGGCCGGAACCCTCCGCGCGAGACAGGGTGCGGTAGCTGACCCCCAGGACCGCCGCCGCCTTCACCTTGCCCTGCTCCGCCACCACGTCCCGCAGCAACGCCAGGAGCCGCACCTCCCGCAGGCTCGCCACGCTCCGGCTGCTGGCCGGGTACTGCTCCTGTTCCGTTCCACTCATGCTCTCGACCTCCCGGATTGCATTTCTGCAACTCTGCAACGGGGCGCTGTCAACCCGCCCCCGATTTTCCCGATTGACTTTCTGCAATTTCCCTGCACGGGACTGTCCACAGGCGCTGGAAGCTGCCCTGGAACCAAAGTGTTCGCCAAAACCGTCCGATAGGGGGTGATTGCCCCCGATTTCAGGTTCAACCGGACGGCGATTGACTTTTTGCAACCAACCTCAAATCCCTGTACACGGGTATGACACCACACCGGCCTGTCCAAATCCCATGCCCTATATGGGGTGACGCGCACGACACCATCTATGGGGAATCACGCCCGACCACCAGAGCCGTCGTCAGGGTGAGCCGGAATCGCTGAGTTGGAGCGCCCCGGTCCTGGCGGTTACGCCGCCGACACCGGCGGAAGGAGACCCTCCGGGCCCAGCGCCGCCGTCCCCATGCCGGCCCGGCTGACCCTGGAAACTAACTTGCAGAAATACAAGTGGGGCCGGAACCGTACCTTACTCGGGATAGCTCTCAAAACCGGCCCTGGGACACCGATTTTCGCCCGTTTCAAGTTCAGAATGGCGGCGGCTTGCATTTCTACAACTGGCGCTAATTCCTGTACACGGGTATGACGTCAAATCCGGCCCTGGTCGGGTCCCGGAGGGGTGATTTCACGGCCGGATGCGAGGCAGCCCGACCGGGCGCCGGCGGTGGAAGGCTCTGTATCCTTGTGGCTGCAACCGCCCTCCAGGTCACGGACGACAAGGCCGAGATGGTCGGGTTCGCCGCCGCCGCTGGCGCCGCAGAAATCCACCCGCGTACTTCCCGCTCCCGGCATCGCAGCTGTCGCCGCCCGGACGGCAATGCGCCCGATGGCGCCGGCGGTAACCACCAACACACCCGGTTGACCCGCCAGGACTTCCCACAGGTCGGGCAGGAAACAGTCCGATGGGGCGCGTCCGTCTCCGTCCCGGGGTCCCAGTCCACCGCCAGTACGGGTTCATCGTGGTCGTACACAGGCCGCATCATGGGCCAAAACTGCAATCACGGCAGTGCAATCTCTGCAATAAAGTGGCCATAGACCCGCAGTAAATTCCCCGGTGGGAAATCCCTGCGCCGCTGCTCCAAATGCCCCGGTCCCAGTAGGGAATCGCCCCTGGATTGCAGAATACAATCTTTCCATTTCTCCTTTCAGGGCGCGCTTGGCGGGAAACGGCCGGCAGGGATTGCACTTTGACGCGTCGGAGTGGGCATGGGAATCGCGCCGTGCCGCCGCCCCGGCCATGCCGGAGCCGCCAAGAATCTCGAACCGCTGCGCCTGAACCGGCATAGCCGGCGCTGAATGTCGGTTCCGTTGCCCTGGCCCGTCGGCCGATGGTCGGCTCTGCCCGGCGCTGCGAGCGCGCCCCCGGCAGACCGGCTAACGTTGTCGTGTTGTTAACACAGTTACATTACGATGATGTTATCGTTATGGCCTTGACTGAGCGGGTTGGGGTGCGGATAATCCCCGGCGTCGGTGAACGGCTAATCGATTCATTGTGATACTCGCTTGCACTCACCCGGCGACGACAAACCGGGATATGTCCATCGTTATCATCAAGTCTCATATCGTGATGGCCGCGCCGGAAATCAGCAGAGGATGACAAGATGTTCAGCAGCAGACTCGAAGACCTAAAACCCGATGCCACTGTAAGGGGTGTTCTACCAGGCTCTTCGGTCACAGTGGTCACCGTACAGTGGCACGGGGCCGATGTCGTTACTCTTACCTATAGAACCCCTACTGGCCAACTCGGAGAAGAGATTCTCTTTCGAGACTCCGAATCTCGGATTGAGGTTGCGGAGCAGGGCCGTCCATGGAGCTTTGACGGAGATGGGAAATTATTTCGCCTTGTCTCGGAGGCTAACCGGATTAAGCTGGCCCACCTGTTCGACCCGGTCCTGGCCGTCCATACGTCAGAGGTGGAGCCATTGCCCCACCAGATTACGGCAGTCTACGAATCAATGATTGAGCGGCAGCCCTTGAGATTCTTGCTGGCGGACGACCCGGGCGCCGGCAAGACGATCATGGCGGGACTTCTAATCAAGGAACTCATCGCTCGCGGGGACCTGCAAAGATGCCTCGTAGTTTGTCCGGGGAATCTCGTCGAGCAGTGGCAGGACGAATTGCACGAGCGGTTCGGTTTGCCTTTCGACATCCTTACCAACGACAAATTGGAAGCGTCTCGAACTGGCAATTGGTTCCTGGAGACCGATTTAGCGATCGGCCGATTGGACAAGTTAGCGCGCGATGAAAACGTGCAGACTAAACTGGCCACTCCTGATTGCCGGTGGGACCTGATTGTTTGCGATGAAGCCCACAAAATGTCGGCTACCTTCTTTGGCGGGGAGATCAACTACACCAAGCGCTACCGGCTGGGGAAATTTCTGTCCAACCTGACACGCCATTTCCTGCTGATGACGGCCACGCCACACAATGGGAAAGAGGCAGATTTTCAACTATTTATGGCCCTTCTCGACGGCGACCGCTTCGAAGGGCGCTTTAGGGATGGCGTGCATACAACCGACGTTTCGGACCTGATGCGCCGGGTGACTAAAGAAGAACTGGTCAAATTTGACAACACTCCATTGTTGCCTGAGCGTATCGCAGAAACCGTCCCCTATCAATTGTCGGATGGCGAGAAGAGCCTCTACGATGACGTGACCAAATATGTGAGTGAGGAATTCAACCGCGCAGCGGCCTTGCAAAACAATAAGCGCGCCGGGAACGTGGGGTTTGCTCTTACCATCCTCCAACGCCGCTTGGCGTCATCGCCGGAAGCCATTTACCAGTCCTTACGCCGCCGCCGCCAGAGATTGGAAAATACACTGCTGGAGCTTGAGGCGTTGCAGCGCCGCGGCGATGTTGAAAGCGCTCTCGATAGGGCGGTGACCGACCTGGATGATGAGAATATCGAAGACCTCGAAGAAGCCCCCGATGATGAAGTTGAGGACATCGAAGGGGAGCTGCTGGACCGCGCTACCGCCGCCAGCACCATCGTAGAACTCAAGGCTGAGATTGCCACCTTGGGACGTTTGGAGGCTTTGGCTCTGGCAGTTCGTCGGAATGGCGGCGACACGAAGTGGCGGGAACTGGCGAAGCTGTTCTCGGACACCTCCATGCGCGGTCAAAAGCTGGTGATATTTACCGAACACCGCGACACCCTCCGGTATCTGGAACGCCAAATAGCCTCCCTGTTAGGAACGGAAGACGTAATAGTTTCCATTCACGGAGGCATGAGACGGGAAGACCGCGCCAAGGCCCAGGACTCCTTCATCCTTGACCCTGAGGTCCGGATACTGCTCGCCACCGATGCTGCCGGAGAAGGCATCAACTTGCAGCGAGCTCATCTCATGGTCAACTATGACCTGCCTTGGAACCCTAACAGAATCGAACAGCGATTCGGTCGTATTCATCGCATCGGCCAAACCGAAGTTTGCCGCCTGTGGAATCTAGTCGCCCGAGAAACGCGCGAGGGGGCAGTATACCAGCGTCTGCTGGAGAAACTTGAGGAAGCACGAAATGCGCTGGGCGGCAAGGTATTCGATGTGCTTGGCAAGGTCCATTTCGAGGGCAGGCCGCTGCGCGAACTGCTAATTGATGCGGTCAGATATGGTGAGCAACCTGAAGTGAGAGGTCGGCTTACCCAAGTGGTCGATAATGCCTTCGACCATGAATACCTGAAGGACCTTTGGGAGGAAAAGGCGCTGGTCCACGACGCCATGGATACCAGCCGGGTCCATCGGGTACGCGAACAAATGGAACGGGCCGAGGCCCGCCGGCTCCAACCCCATTACATCGAATCTTTCTTCCTAGAGGCTTTTCGTCAGTTAGGGGGCAGGGCCAGAGAGCACGAACCGCGCCGGTACAGAGTATTACAGGTACCGGCGACCATTCGCAACCGGAACAGGTCCATTCTTCCCCGTTACGAGCGCATAGTTTTCGACAAAGCGCTGAAGGCGCCGCAGGACCAGCCATTGGCAGCGTTCGTCTACCCCGGCCATCCCTTGCTTGACGCGACGGCGGACTTGATTCTGGAACAGAATCGAGACCTGCTTCGCCGGGGCGCAGTCCTCGTGGACGAAAGAGACTTTACCTTGACCCCAAAGGTGCTCTTCTACCTGGATCATGGCATACAGGACGCTACCTCTACCCGGTCCGGTGATCGCCGGGTGGTTTCCAAGCGCATGTTGTATGTAGAAGTAGATGCAGACGGCAATTCCCGACATCCAGAATATGCGCCTTACCTCGACTACCGTCCATTGGGGGAAAAAGAGCCCGATGTCGATGAAATCCTGGCCCGCCCGGAGTGTGCCTGGTTGACTGGAGACCTAGAGAACAAGGCGAGGAATTACGCTATTGCTCACGTAGTGCCAGGACATTTGAAAGAAGTCAGCGACCAGAAACTGGACCACATTGACAAGACCGAGACGGCCGTCAAGGAACGCTTGACCAAGGAAATCAACTATTGGGACCACCGTGCTGATACATTGAAGGCGCAAGAACAGACCGGCAAGCTTAATGCCGCCCTAAACTCTGATGAAGCCCATAAACGTTCACTCGAGCTACAGGAGCGTCTCCAAAAACGCCTTGAGGAACTGCGTCTCGAAAAGCAGCTATCTCCCTTGCCTCCAGTGATACTTGGCAGTTTCTTGGTTGTACCGGCGGGCCTGCTGTCCGACATGACAGGAAGGCCGGTATCCACAGGTGCGGCTTCAACCGACCGGCAAGCGGTGGCTGCTAAAGCCAGAGAGATAGTAATGGAGGTCGAGCGAGGTCTTGGATTCGATCCGACAGACCGCGAAGCGGACAAAGTAGGTTACGACATTGAAAGCAGGGTGCCCGGAGAAGGCAAGCTTCGGTTCATTGAAGTGAAAGGCCGGGCCGCGGGGTCGGATACGGTCACCGTAACCCGAAATGAGATTCTCTACTCCCTAAACAAGCCGGAAGACTTCATCCTGGCTATGGTAGAGTTTCTGCCCGAAGGTCGACACCGCACTCGACACCGCACTCGATACCTACGAGAGCCTTTCTGCAGCGAGCCGGACTTCGGCGTCACCAGCGTCAACTATGACTTCGCCCAACTCCTGGCGCGATCTGAGGAGCCAAGCTAATGCGCCAACCAGCATATTTCAAGAGCATACGGGCCGGAGCATCAAAGCTATGGGACCAACTAGAGCGCGACCCGGAACTGGCTGGCCCATGGCATCAACTGTTCAGGCAAGTCCAAAGTCCTCGTCACGTAGTGTCCGAGCTTCTGCAAAACGCGGATGACGCCGGCGCAACGGAGGCAGCCGTCAAAATTGACAACGGCGAGTTCATTTTTTCCCACAATGGGGATGATTTTGACGAAGAGCAGTTCGCCTCGCTGTGCAGGTTCGGTTTCTCCAACAAGCGGACGCTGCATACCATTGGATTCAGAGGGGTCGGATTCAAGAGCACCTTCAGCTTGGGCGACGAAGTACGCCTGGTTTCGCCAACGCTCTCAGTCGCTTTCCACAGGGAGAGGTTCACTGAACCAAGGTGGATCGAGTCTGCTGGCCCAACCGATGGCTGTACGGAAATCCGCGTAGTCATCCAAAGCAAACGGGTGCAGCAAGAACTGGGCAAGAACCTCCAAGAATGGAGTGAAAGCCCGGCTTCACTCTTGTTCTTCAATAACATCCGCTGCCTCCGGCTCGGTGATCGGGAGATTAAGTGGGAGTCGCAAGGGACCGGCCCTTTTGAGGGTTCGGAGTGGATGTCGGTATCGAACACGCCCGGCAATCAATACCTTGTGGTTCGCTCATCCGAAGAGGAATTTCCCGAAGATGCCCTGAACGAGATCAAGGAAGAGCGCATGACCCCGAATGATACTACGACTTTTCCGCCGTGCCGGGCTGAAATCGTTCTTGGCATGGAAGGACGTCTTTATGTCGTCCTTCCCACAGGCGTAATGACTGACCTTCCCTTCGCCTGCAACGCTCCCTTTATTCAGGACCCTGCGCGGATGAAGATCAAGGACCCAGTTCTGTCACCGACCAATAGCTGGCTATTGAAGCGAGCCGGCGAGTTGGCAGCCGATGCAATGCTCGCCTTGGTAGGCGAGAAATCCATTTCAATTGAGGAACGATGTCAGGCATACGGGTTTCTCCCTGCCGTAGACCGCGAAGACAGGACCATCGAGGGGAGTTGCGGAACCATCGTTGAGGAGGGCTTTGACGCAAGGATTAAAGGCACGAAGTTTCTGCTGACTGAAACCAAGAAACTGGAATCTTCCTGGAGATGCCTGGCAGTACCCAGCGAACTGCTGGACGTCTGGTCGCCGGCACAAATCACTGCCAACTTCAGCAGGGGTAACTTGCCAATACTGTCCCGGCATATCAGCCCACGGGACCGGAAGAAGCTGACCGACCGGGAGCATATACAGGCCTTGAGCAAGTCCCAGGTTTTAGAAACGCTGAAGTACAAGCGCCTGCCCTGTCCAGAAACATGGCGGCAGCTGATGCGCCTATGGGAATACCTATCAGACGAGGTAATCAGACTACGGTCCTATCGCGGTGACCTGCGTATTGTGCCGGCACAGGGCAAGGAGGTCCTTTTCGCTGCCAACGAGGTCGTTCGGATCGGCGAAAGGCGGGGTCTCAAGCCCGAAGATTGGGAATTCCTCAGCCCCTTTCTTTTGACACTCGACCCCAATTGGACTCGCTTTTTGGCAGGAAATCGTCGGACTTCGGAAACAGCCAGCGACGAAGCTTTGGAGGAACAGGTTCAGGTGGCCTTCAGGTGTATTTCAGCTTTAGGATTGTCCGACCCAACAAACGCGGACCGAATATTGAGCAAAGTCGCGGATGCCTTCTTTGCTCCAGACTTGCCGCATGACGTTCAGGACTATGTCCGGCTGACTCACATCGCCGCAAAGCTCGGAAGCGCCGTCCCTGACAGTTTTCGATTCGTTACCCAGGGTCAAGGAATAGCGCCTGGACCAATTCTAACTGACATCGAAAACGACCTGGATATGTTCGTAGATGCAGATTGGTACGAGAAGAACGTTCTACATGACGCCTACGCCAATCCTTCTGAAACGTGCTCCTTCGATGAATGGCGGCGGTGGATAATATCGCCCGGAAGCAGCCTCCGCACTTTCGTCCCGCTTGAACAAATCACTAGACGCATAGGGAGCAGAGCAGGTCTGACGAGAGATTTGCGACGGCGTGGGTTCGAGGGGAAACCCTATTTTCACTACAAGCGCGACAACTTTTCGATTGCGGACTGGGATTTTGATTCGACCCACTGGAAGCATTGGAATTCGTTAGCCAAGGATAATGGCGATTTCTGGGCAGCGCTGATGAATCGCATTTTGGAGCAACCGTCGTCGTATTGGTCTGGTGCCATTTCCGCCCGAGCAGCCCAGTTGGGTAACACTTGGATGCACTATGTAACTCAGGAACCCTTATTGCCTGACTGGATTATCCGGTTCCGCGACCTGCCCTGCCTTACAGACACCTGGGGACAGCCCCGTCAACCGGCGGAGCTATTCAGGCGCACGCCCGCAACGGAGCCTCTGCTGGGCGTTGAACCTTTCGTCAAGGCAGACTTGGACACTGAGGCGACCAGGCCCTTGTTGGCTTTGCTGGGAGTTCGTGATAAACCCACGGGACCGGAGCGGCTCTTGGAACGGCTCCTGGCGTTGGCCGGCAGCAACACCCCGCTTCTGCCTGAAGTGCAAAAGTGGTGCCACTCCCTCGACCAGCTATTCGACCGGTGTTCCACGCAAGAAGTTCAAGAAATCAAGACTGCGTTCACCAGCGAAAGGTTGATCCTCACCGATCAGGGCGAATGGGCGAAAACCGATGAAGTCTTCCTCAGCTCGGACGAAGACGAATTGCCAGAAGCAGTGCTCATCCATCCTTCACTAAGGACACTAGCTATTTGGCGAAAGATAGGAGTGGCGGAACGTCCGACGGCTGATATGGAGATTGAGTGGTTGCAGGGCTTGCCTTCCAGCGGCAAGCTAACTGACGCCCAGACGAGACGCATCCGGCGCCTATTACCCGTTTATCCTAGTCGTATTTGGAATGACACTGGCCATTGGCTGAACCTTGAGGGACATTGGGTACCGGTTGAATCCTTGGACCACTCGCTTACTATGCAGTCGCTCGTGCCGTGGAGCCATCTATTTCCACCGATCAAATCTGCAACAGCAGACCTCCGCCCACTTCCCTCTGAAACGTGCCAAAGTCCCCCGTTTTCCTCTTTGCTGAGACTGGGGGATGTGGTCGAAGAACGTTTTCAGGGGCAAACAGGACTCCCGGAACCTCTGGAGAAGCAATGGATGGTTTCCCTCGGCAAGGGGCTGGGTCGAATTGTCTTGGACGATAACGAGCACACGGAACGGGTTCGCAATGTAGCCCGCCAACTGGAGCACACTCGATGGCAGGTCGCCGGGGACATTAAGTCCGTGCCGTATATCGACGGTAAGCCCGCAGGAACCTCACGGACAATAGAAGTGTGTTGGCAAGGACATATCCTGTATGTGCAGAATAGTTCACTCCCAAAAATGGCTAAGGCGGTTCCGCTGGAAATAGGCAGGGCCTTTGATAGACAGGATATCGCCGATGCCATCAAGATCTGCTATGAACGGGACGAAGATTTCATAGACGAGTACTTGGATAACTCTTTTGTGTTGGCAGCTGTCGAAGAAGCCGAACCGGTCACCCCCACTGGAGAGACGGAGCAGCCTGATGGCGAGACAGATGTTGCTGACCCGCCATTAGACTGGCCACCTACCGACAACCAGCTGCATAAGGAAGACTCACCACCGACCGATGAAGACAATGATCACGATGAACCTTCGCCCAGGCCACCACGGCAACCAAGACAGCCTCAGCCCAGTTTCATGGAACGCTTTGCAGTTGCGAAGGGATTCTCGGTGAACGGAACTGGGAAATTCTATCATCCGGAGGGGAGTTGGCTGGAAAGAACTCCCGGAAATCCCTTCCCATGGGAGTTCAGGTCAGCATCGGGCGAGATCGTGCAGTATTTCTGGCCCAAGGAACATTGCATCCAGCAAGCACCACTACAGTTGGAGGCGGAAATCTGGGACCTCTGTCAACAATCTCCCGGCTTACACTCCCTGATATTGAGCGACGTGGACGGCGCTCCGGTTGAGATTTCTGGCGGTCAGCTAGTAAAAATGCGGCAACAAGAAAACCTGGTTTTGTACCCGGCCACCTATAGGCTGGTTTACAACGGCACCGACGGTTAGCCGTGAAGATAGGGTTGAACGGCCCTGACCAATCATCGTCATCTCGGGAGCTAAGGCCACCCTACCCGGGGCGAACCGATCAGTGATTAGTATGTGAACCAACTGGCCCACGATAACTTGAGCAATAGCCAGGTCACTCTCTTCGGCAAATTGGCGCCACCCCTGTAGTTGCGTTCTTTCAGCGGGCAAGTATAGCAACAAGCCGTGATATTATCGGCGGCAGGCTCGCCGCCGCCGCGACTATCGGAGCCTGGTATGCCGTCGATTTCAGTAACCATCAACATTGAGGGGGACCCGGAGGGGTCCATCGCCGCCCTGCGGCGCATCGCCGGAGTGGATGGCGTGAAGCAAGCAGCCATCGCCGTTGCTGCGCCGCAAGTCGAATCGGCGGAGCCAGCGACGGAATTGGCCGCAGCTGCGCCTTCGGGAGCGCCGGCGCAGCTGCCCTCCCGCTACCGGCGGCTGTGGGAGAACGGCGCTAGCGGAACGGCGCGCCGCCAACCAGCTGCGGAACCGCCGCCGCCCACTCCGGCTCAGTGGGACAGCCACCTGTGCAACGAATTGGTGAGCAATATGACCGATGCCGCGCGGCGCCTAGTTGCGGTGCTGGCAGCGTCGGGCGCGGACGGCGTAACCCGGGAAGCGCTGACGGCGCAACTGGGCATTGCCGTGGACGCGATACGCACCACCCAGATCAGCATCGGCCACGCCCTGCGCCGGGTGCAGCGGGACAACGGCAACATCAGTCTGGCGCGGCCGGTGGAGTTCCACCGGGACATCAACACCTATATGCTGAACCCCGATTTCCGGGCGGCCATTCAGGAAAGGGCGTAGTGGGAGTTAGCAGCGGCGGTGGTGCGGGTAGCGGGACGAAGTCCTGTGTGATGGTAGGGGATTCGAGCTCGGCTGTCGGTTGGGTTTGCTGACCGGGCGTAATTGACGGCGGGTCCGGGGTGAGGCATAATATATGTAAGACAAACCACTATATCAGTAGGCGAAAAAAAGACCATGCCCCCACGACGCATATCCAGGACCATCACCTTTTCCCTATCCCCGGAGTTGTACCAAGAGGTGCAGCGGGTGAAGGATGAAGAAGGCCGCGACATGAGCGAGCTGGTGCGCGAGGCTCTGCGCCTGTACATGGACGAACGAGAGTTGCTCCGACAAGCGCGTCTGGAACGGCTGCGCTCCCGCCAGACTGAACGTGATGAGAATGCACGAGGTGAAATCGATGAGTAACAAAACCGACCTAACCCCGGTGGCCCTCTACGCCCGGGTCTCCAGCGACCGCCAGGACGTGGACCTGTCCGTCGCCGCCCAGCTTCGTGCCTTGCGAGACTACACCGACAAGAACGGCTACCTAGTGGTCCGCGAGTACATCGACGAGGCCGAGAGCGGACGCATCGCCGACCGCCCACAGTTCCGGAAGATGCTGGACGAGGCAGCCAAACTCGAAGCGCCCTTCAACGAGATTTTGGTCTGGAAGTTCAGCAGGTTCACCCGCAAGCGGGAGCACGCCGTCGCCTTCAAGTCCATGCTCCGGCGCAAGGGCATCCGAGTGGTCTCCATCACCGAGCACGCCGACGACACCCCCACCGGCAAGCTCATGGAGGCCATCATCGAGTCCGTGGACGAATTCTACTCGGAGAATCTGGCCCAGGAAGTGACGCGGGGAATGCGGGAGGCCGCCTCCCGGGGCTTCTGGATGACCACCAACGCACCCTACGGCTACCGCCGGGTCTACGTCCAGGACGGCGCCAAGAAGCGCCCCCGCCTGGAACTCAACCCGCCCCACGACGCCCTGGTCCGCCGCATCTTCGACCTCACCCTCCAGGGCAAGACCTCCCTGGACATCCTCAAGACCCTCAACGCCGAGGGCATCCCCTCTCCCAACGGCAAGCAGTGGCGCAAGACCACCGTCCACAAGCTCCTCTCCAATGAAGCCTACACCGGCACTTTGGTCTGGGGCCAGAAGAGCCGGGACAAACAGGAGCCGGTGCGCGTGGAGGACGCCTTCCCCGCCATCGTCTCACAGCAGGAGTTCCAGCGGGTCAGAAAGCTGCTGGAGTCCCGCGCGCCGGCGGTGACCCACCCGCGCCGCGCCGCCAGCCCCTACCTGCTCAGCGGCCTGGCCAAGTGCGAACACTGCAACAAGGCCCTCACTGCTGCCGAAGCCAAGAGCGGCAGGTACACCTACTACGTCTGCCAGTCCATCCTCAAGCTGGGCAAGGACGCCTGCCACACCCCCAGGTTGAATTCCAAGTCCTTCGAGGACATCATCGTATCCAACATCCGAGACCACATCCTCACCGAGAACAACATCCGCGACCTGGTGAAACTGCTGGACGAGGAGATGGACGGCGTGGCCCGGGAGCAGCGGCAGAACCTGGAAACCGTAGAGGCCGAGTTGGAGGAGGTCAAGCGGAAGTTGGACCGCATCTGGCACTTCGTGGAGTCCACCGACCTGGACATGGCCGACGCCTCGGAGCGCATCCTGCAACACCGCCACCGCCGGGAACAGTTGGAAGCCGCCGCCGAGGAAGCCAGGGTTGTGCTGACGGAACGGCGAGAGTTGCTGGACAGCGCCGACACCATCGCCGCCTTCGCCGCCGACATGAGCGAGTTTCTCCGGACCAGCGAACTCACCGAAACCAAAGCCTTCGTGCGGTCATTCGTCAAGGAGGTGCTGGTAAGGCCCGGCGGGGCGACCATTGTCTACACGATCCCTACACCGGAGGATAGTCCCATAGGGGGAGCGGACGCCGCTGAAATCGCCCTGAGCGGCGGCGTTCGCAGTATCGGATACGGTGGTGGAGGCTAGGGGATTCGAACCCCTGACCTCCTGCTTGCAAAGCAGGCGCTCTCCCGACTGAGCTAAGCCCCCAATCAATCAGCCAACCCGCCGGCTCAACCCAACGGGCCGCACCAAAGATTGTAGCACACGCCCCCCGCAGACCCGCCGGTCCCACACCCTGCCGATTCCTTACACCGTCTCGAATTGCAACGCCGAAAGGTTCAGAGTGGAAGAACGCTTTGAGAGGTGGAGCATCTCCACTCCAACCACTTCGTTCGCTTCATTGTAGTCTAGTACCACGCCCGGCGAGACCTCCTCTGACTCGACTATAGGAGAATCGTCGAGGCGCAGGTAGAGGGCGTCAGCTTCCTTGTCCACGTTCAGCTTCATAGCACACCTCTCATGCTATTGTAGCAAACGCCCGCCGAGCGCACCGCTGGAGATTCCGCATCCGCCGGGCGCGGTTTTACATCCCCCCGCCAGCCGGGTATCATACCCACGCCGTCCGACCACCAACCGAGACGCCGGCCCGCGTCCCCACGACACCAGCACAGCAAGGAGCCCCATCATGCGTGAAGTAGCCATCGTCGCCCCCGTTCGCACCGCCGTCGGCAATTTCGGCGGCGCTCTGCGCGACGTCCCCGCCGCCGACCTCGCCTCCACCGTCATCCAGGCCACCCTGGAACGCAGCGGCGTTGACCCCTCCAAAGTCGACGACGTCATCCTCGGCCACGGCTACCCCTCCGGCGAAAACCCCGCCATCGGACGCCTCGCCGGTCTCAAGGCCGGCCTGCCCATCGAAGTCCCCGGCTACCAGCTCGACCGCCGCTGCTCCTCCGGACTCCAGGCCATCCTCAACGCCTGCATGCTGGTCCAGACCGACAACGCCGACGTCGTCATCGCCGGCGGCGCCGAGAGCATGAGCAGCGCCGAGTTCTACAGCAACGAGTCCCGCTGGGGCGCCCGCTTCGGCTCCGTTACCTTCCACGACCGCCTGGCCCGCGCCCGCGTCACCATCGCCCCCGACGAACGCTTCGGCCCCATCCCCGGCGGCATGGTCGAAACCGCCGAGAACCTGGCCCGCGAGTACGAAATCCCCCGCGAAGAGCAGGACGAGTACGCCCTGCGCAGCCACCAGCGCGCCGTCGCCGCCCGCGACTCCGGCAAGTTCGCCGACGAAATCGTCCCCGTCAGCACCCCCCAGCGCCGCGGCGACCCCAAAATCTTCGACGCTGACGAAGGCCCCCGGGCCGACACCACCATGGACGTGCTGGGCCGCCTGCGTCCCGTCATGCGCGACGGCGTCGTAACCGCCGGCAACGCCAGCAGCCAGAACGACGCCGCCTCCGTCTGCCTCGTCGTCGCCGCCGACAAGCTCGACGAGCTGGGCCTGGAACCCATGGCCTACCTCCGCGGCTGGGCCGTAACCGGCTGCCATCCCGCCACCATGGGCATCGGCCCCGTGCCCGCCGTCAACAAGGTCATGGGCAAAATCGGCATGACCCTGGAGGACATGGACATCATCGAGCTCAACGAAGCCTTCGCCGCCCAGGTCCTCGCCGTCCTCCGCGAGTGGCAGCTCCCCCACGAGGACAACCTCAACGTCAACGGCTCCGGCATCTCCCTGGGCCATCCCATCGCCGCCACCGGCGCCCGCATCCTCGCCACCATGCTCCACGAGATGGAACGCCAGGACCTGCAATGGGGCCTGGAGACCATGTGCGTCGGCGGCGGCCAGGGCGTAGCCGCCGTCTTCGAACGCCGCTAAGCGACCCAACCGTCGTTTCCCAAGGCAGGGGCGGATCACCATTCGCCCCCGCTTTTGGTTTCGGCTATCCGAGTAACGCCATGACCGCCCGCCGCATCGCCATCATCGGCGCCGGCATCTCCGGCCTGGGCGCGGCCTGGGCCCTGCATCACCATCCCGACCGCTTCGACTTCCGCCTGTTCGAGGCCAACGACCGCATCGGCGGCAACGCCGTTACCGCCGATATGCCCCAGGACGACGGCAGCTCCATCCCCTTCGACATCTCCGTAACCGCCCTCATCCCCTCGGTCTATCACCACGTCCTCCTGCTGATGCAGCGGTTCGGCATCCCGCCGGTGGACACCCGCTTCAGCTACAGTGTGCTGTACCGTGGCCGCGTCTATGCCCACGACTTCGACTCCGAAATCGGCCAGCGTCTGCAACCCGAAATCGCCAGGTTCCAGCGCCTCCTGCGCCGGCTCCACCGCTTCGGCTGGCTGACCCGTTCCCGGTCGAAGTTCCTCAACGCCCTCAACCCGCTCAACTACGTCAGCATGGGCACGCTGCTGAACCTGGGCGGCTTCTCAGGTGACTTCCGCTACCAGGTGCTCAAGCCCATGTTCGTCAACTTCCTGATGGCGACCAACGTCTTCGATATGCCGGCCTCCCTCTTCGCCCGCTACCTGGAGTTCTTTGACATCCAAACCGCCACCCCCATGCAGACCTGGGACCAGGGCACCCGGCGCATCTACGAGAACCTGTCTGCCGACTTCCAGGACCGCATCTACCTCAACCGCCCGGTGCGCAAGGTGTACCGCCACAAGTCCTACGTGGTGGTCGAGGACGAGGACGGCGTGCAGGAGACCTTCGACGACGTGATTTTCGCCTGCAACGCCAACCAGACGCTGATGCTGCTCCACCGGCCCACCCTGCTGGAACGTTACATCCTCTCCTCCATCCGCTACGACAGCGAGCTGCACAACCACGCCGTCGTCCACTCCGACGCATCCGTCCTGCCCGACAACGCCACTCAGCCCCTGGCCACCCGCAGCAATCACATCCAGCAGTACGGCGCCCGCCCCGACAACTACGAAATCACCTACGTCATGCACAACCAGCAGCCCTGGGCCAGCGGCTCCGACAAGCCCTGCCTGGTTACCTACAATCCGGTCAGTCCCATCCACGGCGACAAGGTGGTGGGACGGTGGTGGTTCCAGCACGTGGTTCACGACGTGCGCCACGTGGCCTGGCTCATCCACCTGTTCCGGTTCATCCAGGGCAAGCGGCGCAGCTGGCACTGCGGCGCGCACACGCTGGTCAACAGCCAGGAAACCTGCTTCGTCACCGGCCTGGCCGTCGCCCGACAGCTGGGCGCCGACTACCCCTTCAACGACCCCGAAGCCCGCCGCATCTTCAACTACTACGGCAACATCCTCCACGGCCGCCGCTTCCGCAAAGCCCGCCGCTGACCCCCTCCGCCGGCCGACGTTCGCCCTGGAACACGGTACCGGCAATCGATGCCACTCTGCTACAATGACACCCGATGCGCTCGCCACGGACGATTCAAGAGCGGTGCGTCCCATTAAAGGCGCTAAGGACTTGAAATGGTCTTCCACACTGACACTATCCGAGACTGGGCAACGGTTGGCTGGCACTGCGATATATGCGGAACATGGCACATTGACAGCGACGAGGACCCGGTAGGCGGCTGCTACTATTGCGGCCGAGCACTGTGTCCCGCAACTGACTACTCCTGTTTCAGTTGCACACGGGAGGTCTGCGATAATTGCTGCCAAGCGTGCCAGGAAGACGATTGCGAGACTATTACCTGCCATAGCTGTGTTGACTCGCACCTGCAACATAGTCATCCATTGGCAGTGTAAAGGCAGCACGGATAAGGGTTACAACGAAATGGCAAGTGACGATACGGCTGCGCACATCCTCGCCCAAGAGGGCCTGCGCCACATTGAGCAGGCCATTCTGATGCTGCTGGAAGCCAACCCGCAAGGTCTGCGCAACTCGCAGATTGCCGACAATCTGGGCTTGCGTTCGTCCTTCCGCAATGGTCAGCGGAACTACTTGACCTACTCGGTGCTCGGCGGCTTGATGGCCCGTGGCGTGGTCGCACAAGACCGGGAAACCAAGATATTCACCAGAGGAGCTAATTCCCTCCCCACGGAGGCAACGCCATGACCACTGCAAGTCCTCTAACTGCGCCGGCACCCGCACTGCCGCCGGCATCTTCAGATGCTGTCCAGGCCACAACACCCGCCACGCCGCCCCATTACAAACGCCGTCTCTTCACCGTGGACGAGTGCGTCGCTATGGAAGCCGCCGGCATCCTCCACGAAGACGAACACATCGAGCTGCTGGACGGGGAGATATTTCACATGGCGGCCCAGGGCAACCCCCATCTCTTCTGCACCGACTGGCTGACCACGTTACTGGTTCCCGCTTTGGTGGGTCAGGCCATCGTCCGGGTGCAGGGTTCCATCCGCCTGAACGAATACAACGCTCCGGAACCCGACCTAACGCTGTTGCGCTTACGCGATAATTACTACACTGAATCCGCCACGCCGGACGACGTGCTGCTTTTGATTGAAGTTGCCGACACTTCCCTGGAGTTTGACCTGGGCATCAAAGCTACCCTCTATGCCGCCGCCAGTATCCCCGAGCTGTGGGTCGCTAACCTGCACGCCCGCGAGGTCATTGTCCACACCAACCCGGTGGACGGCGCGTACACCACCATCCACACCGTTCCTGCCGATGGCAGCATCAGTCCGCAAGCCTTCCCCGACTTGAATCTGCAACCGCGCGATTTCATGCCCCCCGCCAACGCCTAGCCATTACCCAATCCACCCCCGCCGGCGTTATAATGCCCCCATTCTCCCTCCAACCACAGGAGCACGATATGGGCAGCAAACACGACATCGCCGACGTCCTGGTCATCGGCGCCGGCGCTTCCGGCGGCGCTTTCATCTACAGCCTCTCCCAGGCCGGCGTCAAGGTGGTATGCCTGGAACAGGGCGGCTGGGTCCCTCCCAACGCCTTCCCCGTCACCGAACCCCAGGCCCAACTCCACTGGCAGACCGACTTCCATCCCAATCCCAACTTCCGCGGCCTGCCCGAAGACTACCCCGTCAACGAGCAAGACACTCCCATCGCGCCCTATATGTACAACGCCGTGGGCGGCAGCACCATCCACTGGGGTTCCCACTTCCCACGCTTCCATCCCTCCGACTTCCGCCTCAAGTCCCTGGACGGCGTCGCCGACGACTGGCCCATGGACTACTTCGAGCTGGAACCCTACTACGACCTCAACGACCGCATGCACGGCGTCAGCGGTCTCCAGGGCGACCCGGCCTATCCTCCCAAGCCGGCCCGACCCACACCGCCGCTGCCCATCGGACGAGGCGGCGAACTGCTGGGCCAGGCCTTCAACCGGCTGGGCTGGCACTGGTGGTCCTCCGACAACGCCGTCGCCTCCACCGCCTACGACGGCCGGCAGCCCGACGTGGGCGAATACCTCCGCTCGCCCTCCGGCAGCGACATCATCTTCTGGCCCCGGGCCCTCAAGCAGGGCGCCCAGCTCATCACCCACGCCCGCGTCCGCGAAATCCTGGTGGACGATACCGGCCGGGCCACCGGCGCCGCCTACTACGACCACAACGGCGACCTCCAGGCCCAATACGCCAAAGTCGTCGTCCTGGCCTGCAACGGTGTCGGCACCTCCCGCCTCCTGCTCAACTCCAAGTCCGCCCTCTTCCCCGACGGCCTCGCCAACAGCAGCGGACAGGTCGGACGCAACCTGATGCACCACCCCTGCGGCTACGTCCTCGGCCTCTTCGACGAAGACCTGGGCCCCGACGACGGCCCCCGCGGCTCGTCAATGCTCAGCCAGGAGTTCTACGAAACCGACCTGCGTCGCGGCTTCGTCCGCGGCTACGATATGCAGGTCTCCAACGTCGGCGGCGCCCCCCTCCAAATCGCCCTCGGCGGCCTCGTCGGCCAGCAGGTCGAATGGGGCGAGGGACACCACCGCGACTTCGGCGAGCGGTTCCGCCGTCAGATGGGCATCGTCATCATGACCGAAGACCTGCCCGAGGAGCACAACCGCGTAACCCTCGACCCCACCCTCACCGACAGCCACGGCATCCCCGCGCCCAAGATTGACTACACCGTCAGCGACAACACCTGGGCCATGCTCGACCACGGCGTCGCCCGCGCCACCGAGGCCCTGGAGGCCGCCGGCGCCAAGCGGATTCTCTCCTCCCGGCTGCGGCGCAACGCCGGCTGGCATCTGCTCGGCACCGCCCGCATGGGCGACGACCCCCAACGCTCCGTGGTTGACCGCTGGGGCCGCACCCACGACGTGCCCAACCTGTTTATCATCGACGGCAGCATCTTCACCACCGGCGCCTGCATCAACCCCACCACCACCATCCAGGCCCTGGCCCTGCGCACCGCCGACTACCTGGCCGGCGAAGGCTCCTCCGCCATCGCCTGAGCGAAATCTTAAGATAACTATGCAGGGGCGGGTTTGAAATCCGCCCCTGCCGCAATCTCCAGCATCTTACCGGAGCAACCATGCCCAAAGTAGTGCACTTTGAACTGCCCTTCGACGACGCCGACCGCGCCAACAAGTTCTACGCCGACATATTCGGCTGGGAGTCCAGCCAGTGGGACGGCCCCGTGGAATACCACCTGCAGAACACCGGCGGCGACGACGAACCTTACGGCATCGGCGGCGCGCTCATCGCCCGCGAGTCCGCCCTCAACGACGGCGGCACCCTCGTCGTCATCGCCGTGGACGACCTCGACGCCTACGTCGCCAAGGTAGCCGCCGCCGGCAGCCAGATCGTCACCCCGCGCACCCCCATCCCCGGCGTCGGCTGGTTCGCCAACTTCCGCGACACCGAGGGCAACGTAGTCGGCATGTTCATGGACGACACCAACGCAGCATAAACACCAGGAGCAATACACCATGGCCCGAATGGACGGCAAGGTTGCCATCATCAGCGGCGGCGCCCGCGGCATGGGCGCCGAGGAAGTCAACCTCTTCGCCGAAGAGGGCGCAAAAGTCGTCTTCGGCGACATCCTCGACGACCTCGGCCAACAGGTAGAGGCCGACTGCCGCGCCGCCGGCCTGGACGTCGCCTACACCCATCTCGACGTAACCTCCGAAACCGACTGGCAGGCCATCGTCGCCCTGGCCGAAGCACGCTACGGCCGCCTGGACGCCCTGGTCAACAACGCCGGCATCAGCATCTCCGCCGGCGCCCACAACATCGCCATGGCAGACACCTCCGTTGAAGACTGGGACCGCGTCATGGACATCAACTCCAAGGGCGTCTTCCTGGGCACCAAGGCCGCCATCCCCGCTATGCGCCGGGCCGGCGGCGGCTCCATCGTCAACATATCCTCCATCGCCGGCCTCTCCGGAGCCTGGTCCCGCTCCCACCCTTACAACGCCTCCAAGGGCGCCGTCCGCCTCTTCACCAAGTCCACCGCCATCCAGTACGCCGCCGAGGGCATCCGCTGCAACTCGGTCCATCCCGGCCCGATTATGACGCCCATGTCCGCCTCCACCTACGCCGACCCCGAAGTCGCCGCCCAGCGGCTGGCCCTGGTGCCCCTGGGCCGGCGCGCCCATCCCATCGAGGTAGCCTACGGCGTGCTGTACCTGGCCTCCGATGAAGCATCCTTCGTCACCGGCGCCGAGCTGGTCATCGACGGCGGATGTATTGCCCAGTAGTGCCCCGGCAAGTAAGATAGGCCCCGCACGTCAACCCAATCACGTCACACTTTCACAAGGGAGAACATCATGCCTGAAGTTTATGGCCAGGGAGATTTTCGATACACGTTCGTCGAGGACTGGCTGAAGCTGCCCGACGGTATGCGCCTGCTGGAATGCCCCGGCGTCGCCGTGGACGGCGATGACCGCGTGTTCATCCTCACCCGCGGCGAGCACCCCATCATGGTCTTTGACAAGGACGGCAACTTCGAGCGCTCTTTCGGACAGGGCCATTTCAGCGAAAACCGCACCCACGGCCTCTACTACAGCTCCGCTGACGACACCCTCCTCGCCGCCGACGACGGCATCCACACCATCCAGAAGTTCAGCGTCACCGGCGAAAAGCTGATGGAAATCGGCGAAAAGAACCATCCCGCCCCCCGCTGGAGCGGCCAGCCCTTCAACCGGCCCACCTCCGCCGCCATCCGTCCCAGCAACGGCGACATCTACATCTCCGACGGCTACGGCAACTCCCGCATCCACGTGTACAGCCCCGAGGGTCAGTACAAGTTCTCCTGGGGCGAGCCCGGCATCGACGCCGGCCAGTTCATCCGTCCCCACAACATCGCCTTCGACGAGGACGAGCGCGTCTATGTCGTTGACCGGGAATGCCACCGCATCCAGCTCTTCGACACCGACGGCACCTTCCTCACCATGTGGAGCAACATCCACCGTCCCGACTCCATGGTGTACTGGCAGGGCCACATCTACGTCGGCGAGCTCAACGGCATGGGCGGCGTGGACGACGCCCCCGGCCTCGGCCACCGCGTCACCATCTACGACCGGGACGGCAACCGCGTCTGTATGTTCGGCTCCCCCGAAGAGGGCGAAGGCCCCGGCCAGTTCATCGCGCCCCACGGCATCGCCGTGGACAGCACCGGCGCTGTGTACGTCGCCGAGGTCTCCTTCACCATCCGCGGCAGCCACATGGACCCGCCCAAGGAACTCCGCAGCTTCTCCAAGTACGCCCGCGCCTGATCTCCCATCCCATTCTCAACCTGCAGGGGCGAATGATGATTCGCCCCTGCCCAGCGTCAGACCTTACCGCGCCAGGGGCAACCAAATTGACCACCACCTTCACCGACACCACTACCACTTCCTGGGATGACGCCCTCTCCGCCATCGAACGCGGCTACGATCTCGGCTGGAGCGACGGCCTCCCCATCGTTCCCCCAACCACCGCCCGCGTCGCCGAGTTCATCGGTTACGCCGCCCGCGCCCCCGACGACGTCATCGGCGAACTGCCCGAGCGACGCCGCGTCATCACCGTGGAGAAGGCCGCCGCCAACTCCGTGATGGCCGGCTGTCTCCCCGAGTACTTCCCCGTCGTGCTGGCCGCCACCGAAGCCATGCTCGACCCGGTGTTCAACCTGGTCGGCCCCTCCTCCAGCATGGGCGGCGCGGCGGTGCTCTGCATCGTCAACGGCCCCATTCGCGAGCAAATCGGATTGAACAGCCGCAACAACCTCTTCGGCCCTGGCAACCGCGCCAACGGCACCATCGGACGCGCTATCCGCCTCATCCTGATGAACGCCTGCGCCGCCATCCCCGGCCTCTTCGACCGCAGCGTCATCGGCCATCCCGGCAAGTACACCTACTGCATCGCCGAAGCCGAGGGCGAAACCCACTGGACGCCCCTCCACGTGGAACGAGGCTTTGACGCATCGGACAGCACGGTAACCGTCTTCGCCGGCGAAAGCCCCCGCCAACTCCGTGCCGTGGGCCGACCCGAGGCCATCCTCTACGCCATGGCCGACGTTGCCTCGTCGCTGGGCACGTCAATGTCCACCTCCGGCTCCGTCGGCGACCTTTCCGTCGGCATCCGCCAGGGCCAGATTGTCGTAACCTTCGCCGGCAACAGCAACCTGTGGCGCGACTGGACCAAGGACCGGGTTCGCGAATACCTCCACGCCAACATCCAGCGCTCCGTCGCCGACCTCAAACGCGGCCTCGTTCTCCGCGGCGACATCGAGCCGGGCGACGAGGCCGCCATGGTATCCCTGATTCCCCAGCCGGCGGACATTCTGGTAGTATTCGCCGGCGGAGAGGAGTCCAACATGGCCTCCGTCATCCCCAGCTGGGGCCCGAAAGTCGGCTCCGCCGCCGTCACCAAAGCCGTCAACATACCCTAAGGTCAACCCGATCCACGCTCAGGAGGGCCGAACATGGCAACCCAACAATACACCCTGGTCAACCCGGTTACGGAACCCGTCATCGCGCCCTTCGACGGCGCGCCCCGCCTGCCCTCCCTGGCCGGCACCCGCGTCGGCCTCATCGACGACAGCAAGCGCAACGCCGACGTGCTCCTGGAAGAGCTGGCCGAAGTGCTGCGCAATCGCTACGAAATCCGCGAAGTCCACTGGCTGCGCAAGCCCAGCGCCTCCCGGCCGGCCGACCCCGAAGAATTGCAGGAGCTGGTATCCAGCGTGGACTCAGTGGTGGTCGCCATCGGCGATTGAGGGAGCTGCAGCGCGTGCAGTGTGCACGACGGAATCCACGTTGAGAAGGCCGGCCTCCCCTCCGCCACCATTTGCACCGACCGCTTCATTCCCACGGCCCAGGCCATGGCCAAGATGTGGGGCGCCGAAGACTATCCCACCATCTTCACCCAACATCCCATCGAAAACCTCGACCGTCCCGCCCTGCGCGAACGCGCCGAAGGCCTCGCCTCCGAAGTAGTCGCCATCCTGACCAGCAGCTGATTGCCCCGCAATACGCCATAACACGTAGGGGCGAATAATTATTCGCCCCTATTTCTTCTGATGAGTCCGATCGTTACGTGTCAATCAGCTCAATACGATCTCCATAACGACGAAAGTCGGCCACTTTGAAAGTCAACAGACGCCGCTCCCCGTAGGCCAGCATGGTAGCCACAATATTGGCGTCGTGAATCTGACGCCCGCCTGCCGGCACTTCCCGGAGCAACTCCAGCAGCCAGTCGGTTACTCCCTGCCCGTCCTCAAGTATCTCAAAGTCGCTGAGCATCCGGTTCACGTCATCCACGGCCTCGCCGGACGTCAGGGGAGCCAACCACGTTTGTGGGCGCGTAACCACCGCCATGTACTCCCTTATAATCTGGCGGCTGATGTGCAGTGGCTCTCGGTCCTAATATGCGCGTCCCAATAAACCGGCAGCCGCATCGTGGTGTGGAGCGTCAACAGCGCGAGCGCCAACCAGGATGTTGGTGTCAACAAACATCGCTGCGTTAAATCCTGTCTTCGTAAAGGTCTTCTCGCCGCAGGCTCAGGCCCTCCGGCCAGGGCCCAAAGGATCGTGCCGGCCAAATTTCATCCAGGGTGCGGCTCCGGGCGGCTGCTGAATCCTTGCGCCAGAACCTCACCTCTCCCGCGTCCTGATCAACCTCCGCCGTTTTCCAGCCGGCGGCAAGCCAAGCCCTTACGTGGTCATGCCCGCTGTCCACCCACCAGAGCCGGTTCTCCCACGCTGCCGCAGGCAACTTGAACCCGACGATGGTCTCAATCTCCCTGAACGAGGTTTCCCACTCAGGCTCCGGCATACCGCACAGGTATTCGTACAGTTTCCGATACTTGCCACTGAGCGCTTGCTCCCGGTACAGCCGCTCCAAGTCTATCGTCATCGGATACCCCATCAGAAATCTCCAAAGCCAAATCTATCGCCCCATACATATTACATCACCGCCCCGCCGCCGCCTCAGCATCCCGCAACTCCGGCGGCAGCAGGTTCGGGATACCTCCGGCGATGGGATAACGCTCCCCGCACCCCGCGCAGATCAACGTCCCCGTCAGCACTTCCCCGGCGTCGGGCGCGCCCTCTCCAGCGATTTCCCCCGCCTCTAAATCCAGCGGCCCCCTGCACACCGGGCAAGCGATGATATCGAGCAATTCGGTGTTCATGGCCCAATCAGTCCTCGCTCAAACAGCCACGTCAACACGTCGGCCAACCCAATGACGATGACGCCCACGATGACCAGCGCCGTCGGCCCGCCGAGTACGCCCCCGACGCCCCTCGCCCTGTTTCCCCGCCGCGGCAGCAGCCACGCGATGACAAAAGCGTACACCGCCAGCACGATTTTCGCCACCAGCACCCCAGTGTAGGCCAGCCCCGCCGCATCCGACGTCAGCCGGTCCACCGTCAGCACCACCCCGCTCACAATCAGCACCCCGATGGCCGTCAGCACCATGGGCCGGAACTCCGCGCTCAACGCCCGCCCCAACACGCCGCTGGAACCGTCATCGCCGCTCTCACTGCGCAGCGACCGCAGCGCCGGCCGGGCCGCCAGCAGCATGAACAGACTGCCCCCAATCCAGACCACCGCCGCCAGCGCATGCGCCCAGCGGATGACCAGCAGGATGATGTCCGCCGCGTCCATAGCCTAGCCCAGCAGGTCGTCCAGTATCTCGGTCAGGCTTTCCGCATCCATCCGGCTGATCTCCATGCTTTGCACCCGCCCGCCCTGGTCGATGAAGTAAGTGGTGGGAAAGTACTCCACGCCATACTCCTGGGCCACCAGCGCCTGCACGTCGGTGGCGAAGGTGAAGGTCAGCCCCAGCTCGTCAACGAACTCCCGCGCCGATTCCTCGGTGTCGAATCCCTGCGGCACGAACAGCCCGATGAACCCCACGTTGCGCCCCCGGTACTGCTCCCAGACCTCCTGAAAGGCCGGCATCTCGTCCCGGCACGGCGGGCACGAAGGATACCAGAAGTTGATGACCACCACGCTGCCCCGCTGCTCCGACAGCCGGAACTCCTCGCCGTCAAAAGTCGTCAGCGCAAAATCCGCCGCCGGCTCCCCCACCGCGCACCCAACCAGCACCAACGCTCCCAGCAGGGCCAGCATCACGCCCGCGTAACCAAAAATCCTGTAAATCCTCAAATCCACCACATCCCGATTCCGACGTTCCTACCCCCGCCCCTGCCCCGCCGTCTCCCCGAACTGCCGCCCGAACCGCGTCGTCAGCAGCGCGCTCACGATGGTTACCCCCAGGCACATATAGCCGATCCCCGCATAGCCGACGCCAGCCAGCAGCGCCCCTGCTATCGCCGCCCCCAGCATACCGCCCGCCTGGTTGCTGAATCCCATCAGCCCCACGCCGGTGGCCTTGGATTCGCCCGAGTACTCCGTGCTGGCCGCCACCAGGATGGGAAACGTGATGCTCAGCAGCCCCATACCCACCGTTGCCACCGCTACCGTCGCCCACAGTCCCATGTCCACGGTGAACACCGCCAGCCCGAAGGCTCCCCCGATGACGGTAACAGCTGCAATTATCACCGCCCGATGCCTCCGGTTGGCGGCAAAGGACGAACCATAGTTGCCGGCCATCTGTCCCATCGCGGCCACCGCCAGCGGCAGCGCCACAAACCCCACGCTCAGGTCGAAGCTATGTATCAGATATGCGGCGAAGTAGCTGATGCTGCCCCAGTACGCGATGCGCTGCGTCAGGTTCACCGCCACCGCCACCCGGAAAAACCGCAGGGACACCAGCGACTTGTACCTGGAAAAGTAGGCGAAGTTCCGTACTCGCTCCCCCTGCCCTTTCGGCAGCCACAGCCAGTTGGCCACCAGCCCGGCCACCAGCAGGCCGCCGTACACGATGAACGGCAACCGCCAACCGCCCACGTCCGCCAGCACCGCCACCAGCGGCACGCAGATGGCCGATGCCAGCCCTTGAATCGCCAGCAGCGCACCCACCGCCCGCGCCCGCCGCTCCGGAGAAATCACGTCCGCCACCGAACCAACGATGTTGGGCGGGATCACGCCCCCGCCCAGCCCGGTCAAAACCCGCAGCGCCAGCAGCGTCTCCAGGTTCGGCGCAACCGCGCACGCCAGCATCGATGCCGACAGTGTCCCCAGGCACACCAGCGCCACCGGCCGCCGGCCAAACGAGTCCGACAGTGGCCCGGCCGATACTCCCGTAACCGCCCAGGCCGCAAAGGTCGCCGTCGCCAGCTGCCCGGCCACGGCCACCGAGATCTCCAGGTCCGTGGCGATTTCCACCAACAGCGGCGGAACAATCAGGATCGCGCTTATCGTCGCCAGAACGGTGAGCCCCAGCACGGCCATGAACCACGCCTTGTTCACCTCGCTCTGCGCTGCCGGCGCCGCTTGAGTGCTGATGTTCTCAGCTCCTCGATCAGTCCCGGCTGCGGGCCCCGCCGCGCCGCAGACGCTTGCGACCCTCCGCCGACAGTTCCATCTTGCGCAGCCGGAAGCTCTGCGGCGTAACTTCCACCAGCTCGTCGTCCGATATGAACTCCAGCGCCTCTTCCAGACTCATCCTCACCGTTGCGTTCAGGCGCTGCGCGATGTCCGCCGTCGATGACCGCATATTGGTCAGCTTCTTTTCCTTACAGACGTTGATCTCAATGTCCCCTTCCTGCCGCCGACAGCCCACCACCATCCCGGCGTACACCTGCGCCCCGGGGTCGATGAACGTCTCGCCCCGCCGTTGCGCGTTCAGCAACCCGTAGGTAACCGCCGGCCCGCCCTCCGACGCCACCAGCGCGCCGCCCCGCTGCGTCTTGATCTCCCCCTGCATCGGCTCATACGACTCAAACCTGCTGCTCTGCACGCCGTCCCCCCGCGTCGTGCGCAGGAAGAATGCGTTGAACCCGATCAGGCCCCGCGTCGGTATCTGGTACTCCAGGTTCACGTAGCCGTTGTCCGTGTACTGCATATCCCGCAGCTGCGCCAGCCGACCCGCCAGGTATTCCGTCAGCGCGCCCAGGTATTCCTCCCGCGTGCTGATGTTCAGAATCTCGTAAGGCTCATGGGTCTTGCCGTCGATTTTCCTGGTTACCGGTACCGGACGCGATACCTGGAACTCATACTGCTCCCGCCGCATCGTCTCCACCAGGATGGACAGATGCAACTCCCCCCGTCCCGCCACCACAAACACGTCCGGACTCTCCGTAGTCTCCACCCGCAGGCTCACGTTGGTGCGCAGTTCCCGCAGCAGCCGTTCATACAGATTGCGAGACGTGCACCGTCCGCCCTCCCTTCCCACGAACGGCGACGTGCTCACGCCGAACGTCATCCGCACCGTCGGCTCCTGCACGTCGATGGTCGGCAGCGCCTCCGGCGACTCCACGCCGGCCAGCGTGTCGCCGATGGAGACCCCCTCGGGCCCGGTGACCGCCACAATGTCCCCGGCCCCGGCCTCCGCTACCTCCACCCGCTCCATGCCGTGAAACACGAAAATCCGCTCCAGGTTGTGGATGGACGACTCCCCGTCCCGGTTCAACAGCGCAACGTCGTCCCGCAGCCGCAGCGTCCCGTTGGTGATGCGTCCGATGGCCACCTGCCCCAGGTAGTTGTCATAGTCCAGCGCGGCCACCAGCATCTGCAGCGGCGCGTCCGGATTGCCCGTCGGCGGCGGCACCGAGTCCAGGATGCCGTCGAACAGCGGCTGCATATCCGTCCCCGGCGCAGACGGGTCCACGGTTGCGTAACCCTGCTTGGCCGATGTGTACAGCACCGGAAAATCCAGCTGTTCCGCATCCGTCGCCAGCTCCAGGAACAGGTCCTGCACCATATCCACCACCTCGGCCACCCGCGCCTCCGGAAGGTCTATCTTGTTGATGACCACCACCGGCGCCACGTTCTGCTCGAGCGCCTGGCGCAGCACGTAGGTCGTTTGCGGCATCGGCCCGTCCACCGCGTCAACCAGCAGCAGACACCCGTCCGCCATGTTCATCACCCGCTCCACTTCCCCGCTGAAGTCTGCGTGCCCCGGCGTATCAATGATGTTGATTTTCACGCCCCGATACGATACCGATGCGTTCTTCGCCAGAATGGTAATCCCCCGTTCCCTCTCCAGGGGATTGGTGTCCATAATCAGCTCGCCCACCTGCTGGTGGTCCCGAAAAACCCGCCCCTGCTTCAGCAGCGCATCCACCAGCGTCGTCTTGCCGTGATCAACGTGGGCTATGATGGCCAGGTTGCGTATCTCATTATTCCGATCGTCGCTCAAACTTATTCACCTCGCGCGCCATCCAGCATATCATTAACCCGGTTTCGCGCTCCCCCAGTGATACAATCGCCACGCCAAAGGAATGCTACGAAGTAATACTACGAAAAGATGCTGCGAGGTGTTGCCATGCGTCTGGAAAACAAGGTTGCTCTGATCAGCGGCGGCTCCCGCGGCCAGGGTGCCGCCGAAGCCCGCCTCTTCGCCGCCGAGGGCTGCAAGGTCGTCATCGCCGATGTGCTCGAGGATGAAGGACGCCAGCTGGAGGCCGAAATCAACGAGACCGGCGGCCAATGCCTCTTCGTCCGCCTCGACGTCACCAGCGAAGACGACTGGAACGCCGCCGTCAGCGCTACCGTCCAGCGGTTCGGCAAGCTCGACATCCTGGTCAACAACGCCGGCATCTACCGCCAGGTCGGCATCGAGGACACCACCGAAGAGCTGTGGGATAACATCTTCGACATCAACGCCAAGGGCGTGTTCCTGGGCACCAAGGCGGCGATACCCGAAATGCGCCGGGCCGGCGGCGGCTCCATCATCAACATCTCCAGCGTCGCCGGACTCATCGGCAGCTGGCGCGCCCCCGCCTACGGAGCCACCAAGGGCGCGGTCCGCCTCTTCACCAAGTCCACCGCCATCCAGCACGCCGCCGAGGGCATCCGCTGCAACTCCGTCCACCCCGGCATCATCGAAACCCCCATGACCACGCCCACCCTGCTCCGCGACGACGCCGCCCGCCAGGCGTCCCTGGCCCGCACCCCCATCGGACGCGTCGGCCAGGCCGAAGACGTCGCCTGGGGCGTCCTGTTCCTGGCTTCCGACGAGTCCTCTTTCATGACCGGCAGCGAGCTCGTCATCGACGGCGGCCTCTTCGCCCAGTAGCCCAGCCGGCGCGCCCAGGTTCGCCATTGGTCAGCTAACCCGCTTATAATATCCGAGTGCGCCTCGCCGCCGCGGCAGCCACCGCAAGAGTCCCCACTTTGTGAGCCACATGGAGCAACCCAATGGTTAGCAAAACCACAAAACCGCCAATCACCCCTCCGGCGGACGAGGTCGATGACCTCTCCATCCACTACCCATCCTCCGATGGCAGCCGTATCGCCGAAACCGATTGGCAATACGTCCCCCTCACCGATACCGTTTCCACCCTGCGGATTCACTTCCTCAACCGACCCGACGTGTACGTCGCCGGCCACAAGCTGATTTACTACCACATGAACCGAAACGATGTTCGCGTCGCCCCCGACGTTTTCGCCGTCTTCGGCGCCAACGGCAACCACGGACGCGATTCCTGGCTGGTCTGGCGTGAGGGCAAGCCTCCCGACTTCGTCATGGAAATCGCGTCCCGCAGCACCTGGCGACGCAATGCTAACGAAAAGCGCCGCATCTACGCCGAAATGGGCGTCACCGAATACGTCCGCTTCGACCCAACCGGCAGGTTCTTCAACTCGCCCCTGGTTATGGAAACGCTCGACGGCGCCGAGTACCGCCAGCAGCCCCTTGCCACGGATGACGACGGCTCCCTGCGCGCCCATAGCGCCGTCCTCAACCTGGACATCTTCGTTTCTCCCGCCTTGGCAATGCGGCTCTACGACCCGGCAACCGGCGAATGGCTCCGCACCCACCAGGAAAGCGAAGCCGCTCGCCGTGAGACCGAAGCCGAAAACGAGCGGCTGCGTTACGAACTGCGCCGCCTGCAACAACAATAAACGAGGTGTCATCACTATGCGTCTGGAAAACAAAGTTGCTTTCATCAGCGGCGGCGCCCGCGGCATGGGCGCGGCCGAGGCCCGACTCTTCGCCCGCGAGGGCTGCAAAATCGCTATCGGCGACCTCCGCGACGACCTCGGCCGCCAGGTCGAGGCCGAAATCAACGAACTCGGCGGCGAATGCCTCTACGTCCACCTCGACGTCACCGACGAACAGGCCTGGAACGACGCCATCGCCGCTACCGTCGGCCGCTTCGGCAAGCTCGACATCCTGGTCAACAACGCCGGCGTCTATATGCCCGAACGCGTCGAAAACACCACCAACGAAAACTGGGACACCACGATGTCCGTCAACGCCAAGGGCGTCTTCCTCGGCACCAAGGCCGCCATCCCCGAACTGCGACGCAACGGCGGCGGCTCCATCGTCAACATCTCCAGCGTCGCCGGACTGGTCGGCAACCATATCTCCTCCGCCTACACCGCCTCCAAGGGCGCCGTCCGCCTCTTCACCAAGTCCACCGCCATCCAGCACGCCGCCGACGGCATCCGCTGCAACTCCGTCCACCCCGGCACCATCGAAACCGACATGACCGCCGACCTCCTCGCCGCCGGCGGACGCGAAGACCGCCTCAACCGCACGCCCCTGGGCCGCCTGGGCCAGGCTGACGACATCGCCTACGGCGTCCTCTTCCTCGCCTCCGACGAAGCCTCCTTTATGACCGGCAGCGAACTCGTCATCGACGGCGGCCGCACCGCAATGTAGGTCGGTCGTCACCACTCCACCCATCACAGACAATGGCGGTAATCCCCTTCCGGTTCTCCCTCCTGCAGTGCCGACTGCCCCACCGCAGCCCCTACGTCCGCCTCCAGCACGCCGTCTTTCACGTGCTGGAGGCCGACAACGGCGGCCCCGCCCGCGTGGTGGACTTCACCATCTTCGGCATCGTCCTGCTCAGCGCCGTCAACCTGGCCGTCGGTGATGTCCAGCTGGAGTTCTTCTTCATCAGCGTTTTCGCCGCCGAATACATCATCCGCCTCTGGTGCATCGTCTGGCACCGGGATTACTCTGACGGCGGATTCAAAGCGCGCCTGCGCTACGCCACCACCAACGTCGCCGCCGTCATCGACTTCATCGCCATCTGGCCCACCTTGCTGGTGATGATCATCTTCGGCGAAGTCGAACTCCTGCCCATCTTCCGCCTGGTCTCCCGCCTCATTATGACCGGACGCCGTTTCCCCGCCATGCGGCTGATGGGACGGGTCATGCTCCGCTCCGCCTCCCAGCTGGTCAGCGTCCTCGTCGCCCTGGCCGTCTTCTGGCTCGCCGCCGGCTACATGATGCACACCGCCGAAACCCGCCTGCCCGGCGGCAATCACGAACAGTTCGGCAGCATCGGCGAAGCCCTGTGGGCCTCCGTCGTCATCCTCACCACCCTGCCCTCCCTGGAGGTCGTCCCCGGAACCATCGCCGGACGCGTCGTCGCCGGCTTCATCGCCCTCCTCGGCATCGGCCTCTTCGCCCTTCCCGCCGGCATCCTCACCTCCAACTTCGTGGACGCCTACCAGCAGGCCCGCGCCACCGCCGGCCAAATGGTCTTCAGCGTCTGCCGGATCCAGTACGCCCGCCAGCGCCGCCAATCCCGCTGGCCCATGGCCAACCACTAGCCTATAGACTTCCGTCTGCAAGGCGGGCATCAGACCCATGCCGGCAGGTTGGGGCAAGGATACCCGGTTCAGTGCATCAGCATCCAGGCCGGGAGTTTGACCTCGGAGGCCCTGGGCTCTTTCGGCGGCAGGTCGAAGGCGAAGAAGTTGTCGTAGCGGTGGTCCCAGGCATAAGGCAGCAGCTTGCGCACCATGGTGATGGGGTTGGGTACTTCACCCTTGCCGATGACCTGGTAGAGGTAGTTGTGGAAGTTGGCGAAGGCGAAGGAGCGGCAGCCGGCGTCGGTGAAGCGTTTGCCGACCTGGAAAGGGTCGGGGGGTTCTGCGGTGTTCCACTGTTGAGCGATGGGTTCGGCGACGCGGCGGGCCTGGGTGATGGCCAGTTCGCGGTGGAACTTGCGCTTGAGGGTGTCGATGCGGTTGCGGAGTTGGGAGATTTCCCGATCAATGGCTGCGAAGGACATGGTGTGTTACCTCGTTAGGGGGACGTTGGGCCTGGGAAAAAGGCGATTTCCCTGTCATTTCCTTTCATTTCATTTCGTTTGAGTAGGGGATGGGTCGTGGTTTGGTGGTGAAATTGGGTAGTTTAGAGAGCGATTTAGAGCGGTCTTGTGGAGGATTGAGAGGTTGGTGGGCCGATTTGAGAGAGGGGTGTTTTGTGGGAAACGGCGGTTCGGGATGGGGTTGCGGCCGCCGCCCGGCCCCTGGATGCCGGATCAAGTCCGGCATGACGGTTGGGTGGCGGGATGGATTGGTGTTGATGGCTTATATGGTACGGATGTACTGACGGTTGGCGCAAGGGGGAAGTGTCACCAGATTGTCGTCCGCCGGAGGAGGGCAGGCTATCGAGACAGGAACTATTGAAGAGGGCCAACCTGCCGAGCGATTGACGCGCCGCCCCCCTGCGTGGTAGGCTTGGCCTACTATTGGACTCGAGTTGCCGGGGTCGACCCCGGCGTGCAACCGCATCAGGAGCGACTACGATGAACGTCACGCCTCTGGCCATCGAGAAACTGAAGGAAGTCATGGAGGGCGAAAACGAAGCCGATTCCGCCCTTCGCGTAGTGGCAATGCCTGCCGGCCCCGGCCTGCAGTACATGCTCACCATGGAAAAGGAACACCAGCCCGACGACACCGTGCTCCGCATGGAGGGCGTCGAGTTCCTCATGGATTCCGACAGCGCCCCCTTCCTCCAGGAAGCCACCATCGATTACGTCGAAGAGTTCGGCGGCCGCGTCGGTTTCGTCATCAACAACCCCATGTACTCCGGCGGCGGTGGCTGTGGTAGCGGCGGCTGCGGATGCGGTGGTGGCGGCTGTGGCTGCGGCTCCGGCGGCGGTGGTTGCGGCGGCGGCTGCGGCGGACACTAAACCTCGGGCCTCCGGTCCCCGTGCACCTGGCTGCATACGCAGGGGCGAATGTTTATTCGCCCCTGCTGCATTTATCCCTGCCATCCCCATCCGTCCCCCGGCCCCCTCCCTGACCCGGCCCCATCCGCCAGCCGGCCCACCCGTCAGCGGGCCTACCCATCAGCGGGAATAAATCAGGAGTCAGCTTATGCTGTTCTGGCGTAAAAACACTGCCAAACATTGCCTGAAACTGCTCAACACCGATGTCGTCGCCTGGAACGAATGGCGCGCCACCAAAGACATCTCCGGCGTCTCATTCACCAACTCCCAGCTCCCGGGCAAAGACCTGGCCTGGTGCAACCTGGCCGAGCTTGACTTCAGCAGCGCCGACCTCAGCCGCGCCGACCTCCGCGGCGCCGACCTCCACTTCTGCAACCTGGCCGGCGCCAACCTCCAGGACGCCGACCTCCGCGGCGCCAACCTGAAGGGTTCCCTCCTCGTCGGCGCCAACTTCACCCGCGCCCAACTCCAGGCTTCCGACTTCAAACGCGCCGACCTCAACCAGGCCAGCCTCCGCAACGCCAACCTCGGCTGGGCATCCCTGCGCGAAGCCTACTGCTCCTACGCCGACTTCTCCGAGGCCATCCTCGAATGGGCCGATCTGCAGTCCGCCAACCTCTCCAACACCACCTTCTACAAGACCCAGCTCACCGACGCCAACCTCTCCGGCGTCAACCTGGCCCACGCCAACTTCAACTTCGCCCTCCTGGAAAATACCAACTTCAACGGCGCCGTCATGTACGATACCATCCTGGCCGCCATCGACCTCGGCGGCGCCCTCAACCTCACCGCCATCGTCCACGACCCGCCCTCCACCCTCAGCATCGGCACCGACACCCTCGTCAGCACCTTGCGCAGCGCCGGCGGACGCTTCACCCTAGAGCAGGAAACCTTCTTCGAGCGCAGCGGCATCGCCCAGGAAGTCCTGGACTCTACCCGCGCCGCCGCCTCGCCGGCCGCCGCCCGCTGACCCGCACGCCAAATCCCACGCCTGCCCGCCGGCCTCGCCTCCCCCAACGACCCCCACAGGAGCCACCGCCATGTCCAACTCCCCCCACGGCATCCGCTACGCAGCCCACCGGCCGGTGGTAATGGGTCGTAACGGCATGGTCTGCGCCGGGCACCCCCTGGCCGCCCAGGCCGGCATCAGCGTGCTGCAACGGGGCGGCAACGCCTTCGACGCCGCCATCGCCACCGCCGCCGCCCTGGGCGTCGTCGAACCCCTCATGTCCGGCATCGGCGGCGACGGTTTCATCATGGCCTACCGCGCTTCCGACGATTCTCTCCGAGTCTGCAACGGCACCGGCGCCGCTCCCTACGCCGCCACCCTGGATCGCTACCGCGACGGCATCCCCATGAAGGGCATCCTCAGCGTCTCCGTCCCCGGCCTGCTCAACGCCTGGCTCGACACCCACGAAGCCTACGGCTCCCTGCCCCTGTCCGACGTGCTGGCCCCCGCCATCGCCCTGGCCGACGACGGCTTTCCCGTAACCCACTACCTCTCCGCCGCCATCGCCGGCGATTCACTCCTCTGCCAGTTCCCCACCAGCCGCGCCATCTTCACCCGCAACGGCTCCGGCGAACCCCTGCGTCCCGGCGACATCCTCCGCCAGGCCGACCTCGCCGGCGCCCTCTCCACCATCGCCCGGCAGGGCCGCGACGCCTTCTACCGGGGCGCCATCGGCGAGGCCATCGTCCGCTTCAGCGACGAGCAGGGCGGCCTCCTCACCATGGACGACCTCAACGACTGTTCCGCCCGCTGGCAGCAACCCATCTCCACCGACTACGGCGACTACACCGTGTACGAGGCTCCCCCCAATTCCAGCGGCCACATCCTGTTGCAGGAGCTCAACGTCATCCGCCAGTACGACATGGCCGGCCTGGGCTTCGGCTCCCCCGAGTCCATTCACCTCATGGTCGAAGCCAAAAAGATGGCCTTCGCCGACCGGGAAGCCTACGTCGCCGACCCCGATTACATCGACGTTCCCCTGGCCGGTATGCTCTCCGCCGAGTACGCCCAGGAGCGGGCCGCCACCATCGACCGCCAGCGCGCCAGCCACGACGTAGCCGCCGGCGACCCCTGGCGTCACCAGGCCGAGCGGCGTCCGGCCACTCCCGCCGGCGTCGGGCGACGCGGCCCCCGCAGCGAGCAGGAAGATACCACCTGCTTCGTCGTCGCCGACCGCGACGGCAACGCCGTCTGCCAGCTCCAGAGCATCCAGAGCGGATGGGGTTCCTCCCTCGTCGCCGGCGACACCGGCATCCTCCTCAACAACCGCATGACCTACTGGCACCTCGACCCCGACCACGTGGACTGCCTCCAGCCCGGCAAGCGCGTCCGCCACACCATGAATCCCGTCATGGTCTTCCGCCGCGGCCCGTCCGGCGGCAACGGCAGCAATGGGACCGGCAGCCGCCGTCTCGCCTACGTCCTCGGCACCCCCGGCGCCGATTGCCAGGTGCAGAGCAACATGCAGATCATCACCAACCTAGTTGACTACGGAATGACCCTGCAGGAGGCTGTGGAAGCCCCCCGTTGGAAGCACGTCGGCGACGGCACCGAGTCCACCGTGCCCCATACCGCCGAAGACCGTCTGCTCATGGAGAGCCGTTTCGACGCCGGCGCCATTCGCCAGCTCCGCGCCATGGGCCACCCCGTCCACGAACTCGACGCCTGGGACGGCGTAACCGGCCGGGAGATGGTCCTTTACATCGATCCCGACACGTCCGCCATCCACGGCGCCGCCGACCCCCGCTACGACGGCTACGCCGTGGCCTACTGAGAACGATTCACGCGAGGATACCGATTAATGGCTTTGCAATTCGGCGTATTCGACCACATTGAACCCATCCCCGGCGTACCCCTGGACCAAATCTACCGCGAGCGCCTCGACCAGATAGCCTACCTGGAAGATGCCGGGTTCTACTCCTACCACCTGGCCGAGCACCATACGCCGGCCGTTCACAGCCTTGCCCCGTCTCAAAACGTGTTCCTGGCCGCCGCCGCCGAAAGGACCAAAACCATGCGGCTCGGCCCCTGCGTGTACGTCCTGCCGCTGCACCACCCGGTCCGCCTCATCGAAGAAATCTGTATGCTGGACAACCTCAGCGGCGGCCGCATGGACATCGGCGTCGGCCGCGGCGGTGTCATCGAAGCCTACTTCTGGGGCCAGGGCCCCGATGTAGAGGAGAATTACACCCGCTACCTGGAGACCCTGGACGTCGTCCGGGAGGGCCTGAGCAGCGATTCCCTCACCTACCACGGCGAGTTCTACAGCTTCGACGACCTGCCCATGCGCCTGCGCCCCATCCAGTCCCCTCACCCGCCACTGTGGTATATGCGCAACGTCGAGACCGCCGCCATCAACGGGATGCACACCATCATCGTCGGCAACCTCGGCTCCTTCGGGGCCAACGTTGACCGCTACTTCCGCCTCTGGGAAGAGCACCAGGGCCCGGGCGCCCTCAACGCCCAGGGCGAAGCCCCCAAGATCGGCTTGGTCAACCATCTCTACCTGGCCGACACCGACGCCCAGGCCGCCGCCATCGCCCAACCCGCCTGGGAGCAATACAAGTGGAACCTGGGCACGCCCCGCCGCCTGGAGGTCCAGCGACGCGGCCTCAGCGACCTGTTCGCCAGCGGAGACAATCCCCGGCCCTCCAACCTCCCCGACCGGGAGGCCCAGGCCGCCAGCGTCGCCACCGCCCGCCGGGCCGGCGCAGCCGCCCTCGAGGAGCACGCCCCGCCGGGGGGCGGCGGCTTCAACGTCGTCGCCGGCTCCCCCGACTCCATTCGCAGCTACATGGACGAATACCTGGAAACCGGCGCCAACTACTTCGTCGCCGGCTTCCAGTGGGGCCACTTGTCCCACGAAGAGACCATGCGCTCCATAGATTTATTCGTCTCGGAAGTGATGCCGCACTACGTTTGATTAGTGCTGCACCAGTCCTTCCTCCACCAACGCCGCCAGCGCACCGTCAAACGCCTCGATGGTAAAGTCAATGTCCGCCTCGGTGTGAGTGCCCGATAGCACCCCGCTGGTGCGGGACATCAGGTCCACGCCGCGCACCTGCAGCGCCTGCCGCAGCGCCCGCTGGATGCCCACCGGCTGGTTCTTCAGCCGCGATGCGTCCAGCCCGTCGATGCTGCGCTCCCCAAAGAACATGTGGAAGGTTGACGCCTCTCCGTACACGGTGGCGTTGACCTCGCGACGCTCCACCACCTCGCGCAGGCCCACCCGCAGCCGTTCCGCCATCAGGTCCGCCTGGTCGTTGTACTCGCCCGTGGCCACCAGCCGCAGGGCGGCGTTCCCGGCAGCGGCAGCGTATGGATTGGCGTTGAAGGTTCCGCCGTGCAGCACCCGCTCGTAGCGGTCGTGGTGGCTGTCCCCCGTCTGGTGCATCACCGCCATGATCTCGTCCCGGCCGCCCACGGCGCCGCCGGGCAGTCCGCCCGTCAGTATCTTGGCCATCGTGCACAGGTCCGGGTCAACGCCCAGCCGCTGCTGCGCTCCGCCCGGCGCCCAGCGGAACCCGGTGATGACCTCGTCCAGTATCATCACCACGCCGTGCTCGCGAGTCAGCCGGCGCACGCCGTCCAGGAACCCGTCGGGCAGCGGCACCGTCCCATACGACGCCCCCGACGCCTCGGTGATCACGCCGGCGATGTTGTCGTCGCTGTTCAGCGCCTTCTCCAGCGCGCCCAGGTCGGTGGGCAGCACGATGATGGAGTCAATCGTCCCCTGGGGTATGCCAATGGATGCCGGCACGTCAAAGGGCGGCAGGTTGCCGGGCATTACGTAGTCGTGCCAGCCGTGATAGTGAGACTCCCAGCGGATGATCTTCTCCTTGCCGGTGTAGGCCCGCGCCACCCTCATGGCCAGCATGGTGGACTCGGCCCCGGAGCCCACGAACCGCACCTTGTCCGCGCAGGGCATTAGCGTGCAGACCCGCTCGCCCCACTCCAGCATCGACTCCGTGGGCGCGCCGAAGTGCGACCCGTCCGCCAGCACCGCCGACAGCGCAGCGGTAACCTCCGGGTGCGCGTGCCCCAGCAGCAGCGACGCCGACCCCATGCCGTAGTCAACGTACTCGTTGCCGTCAATGTCCCACTTGCGCGGCCCGCTGCCCCGGGCGATAACCACCGGGAACGGGTCGGAAGTGTAGCCATCGTGCCCCGGGCTGCCCGAGGGGAAGTTGCCCTGATAGCGGGGCTGCAGTTCCCGCGAGCGGGGGTTCATGCGTATGTACTGTTCCTGGATGGTTTCAGCCATGATCATCGCTCCTTTGTGCAAAGCGTTGGCGGCGAGGGGCAATGCTCACCCCTCGCCGCCATAATACCACTTCCGGGCCGGTCGGTTGCGTCATGCTCAGTTGTCTGCTGCGGCCACCGCGTCCGCTTCGCCCAGCGCGCCGAAGGCCTCCCGCAGGCTGACGCAGGCGGCGTCCAGCGCCTGCCGGCCCTTGTCAATCACGTGGGGCATCCCGAAAAAGCCGTGAATCACCCCGTCGTACCGGATCAGCGTGGTGGCGATTCCCGCCTCGTCCAGCGCGGCGGCGTAGGCTTCCCCCTCGTCCCGCAGCGGATCGAACTCGGCGGTTATCACCAGCGCCGGCGGCAGGTCGTCGGACAGCCGCGCCCGCAGCGGCGACGCGAAGATGTTGTAGCCCGACAGGTCGTTGTTGTGAACGTAGTGGTCCCAGAACCAGCGCATGCTCGCCGTCTCCAGGAACATCCCCTGCCCGTTCACCTGGTAGGAACGCGTCTCGTAGGCGTAATCCGTGACGGGATACACCAGCAGCTGGAAGGCCAGCGGGATGGGGAAGTCGTCCTGCGCCAGCGACACGGCGGCGGCCAGGTTGCCGCCCGCGCTGTCGCCGCCCACCGCGATGGCGTCGGGCCGGCTGCCCAGAGACTCCGCGTTGGCCATGGCCCACATCGTGGCCGTCAGGCAGTCCTCAAAGGGCGTGGGGAACTTGTATTCCGGCGCCAGCCGGTAGTCCACCGACACCACCACGCAGTCGGCCCCCACGCACAGCTCCCGCGCCGTGGCGTCGGCCGTCTCCACGTTCCCGATGACCCAGCCCCCGCCGTGATACCACACCAGCGTTCCCCAGGGCCCGGCCGTGGCCGGCGTGTAGATGCGGATGGGCACCTCCCCCGGCTCCTTGCCGTGCTCGTTCATTATGACCCGGTCTTCCACCCGGCCAACTTCCGGACCATTCGGCCTGGGACGGTTGTTCATCACCTCCCGGCACTCGTCCACGTCCATGTCCTGGAACGCCTTGATGCCCAGCGATTCCAACACCGTCAGCACCTCCGCCGCCTGGGGGTCAAGCAGCTCGCGCAACGCCGTCGGGTCCCCCTCGTGCTGCTGAAAGTACTCCTCGGTCATGTCGTCCACCGCGCCCCGCAGGAACCGGCAGGCGTCGTCCATAGCCTCCCGGCCCGTGTCCAACAGGCCGGCCATGCTGAAAAAGCCGTGAATCATCCCGTCGTAGCGATTGGTCTGCGCCGGCACGCCCAACTCGCTCAGGTGCCGGCCGTAGGCTTCGCCCTCGTCCCGCAGCGGATCGTACTCCGCCGTGATCACCAGCGCCTGGGCCAGGTCGTCCATCCCCTGGAAGTCGGCAGACAGACGCATCGGCGCGACCAGCGGGTCAGCCGTCTGCGACGGATCGGCCAGGTACTGGTCCCAGTACCACATCATGAGTTCGCGATCCAGGTTATAGCCTGCGCCGTTGTCCAGATACGAACCCGTGTCAAAGTCCACGTCCGTAACCGGATACACCAGCAGCTGGTGGCTCACCCGGAAGTCGCCCGTTTCGGCGGCCTTGATGCTGACTGCGGCGGCCAGGTTGCCCCCGGCGCTGTCGCCGCCCACGGACACCACGCCCCGCACGCCGCCCAGTTCCTCGGCGTGGTCGCTGGCCCACAAGGTGACGTAGTAGCAGTCGTCAAAGGGTTCGGGGAACTTGGCTTCCGGAGACAGCCGGTAGTCCACCGACACCACGATGTTCCGCGAGCCGAAGCACAGGTGCCTCGCCGTGCCGTCCGCCGACTCCAGGTTGCCAACCACCCAACCGCCGCCGTGATACCACACCAGTATCGGAAACGGCCCGTCGCCCTCCGGCGTGTAGATGCGAACCGGCACGTCCCCGGCCGGGCCCGGCACGCTGCGATTCTCCACCTTGCCCACCTCCGGCCCGGGGCCGCGGGGACGCTTGGCCGCGTTGGCCCGCGCCTCGGCGGGAGTAACGGTGTGATTGGGCGGCAGGCCCAGGGCGCGCGTCGCCTCAATAACCTGTTGCGCTTGCGGATGCAGTGGCATGGTGGGGCCTCCCTTTGTGCGTATCTTGCCGATGTCGCTGGCCGTTGCCTAGGCGTTGCGGCCGGCGTAGTCCTCCCGGGCCCGGTCCAGCGCCCGCGTCCGGCCGGCCTGCAGCGTTTCGTGGCGTTCGTAGGCCCACGTGTTGGCGGCGATGGTGGCGTCCGCGCTGCCCTGGAAGTGGGGCATCACGTGGCGGGCGATCAGCTCGTAGCTGTGCAGCATATGCTCCCGGGCCGCCCAGTCCACCGTCTGCACCATGAAGGCGCCGAACCCGCCGCTGCGTTCTTCCAGCCGCTTGATGCCCTCGATGCAGTCGTCGGGCGTGCCGATGATCCACGTGCCCCGCTCGGCCATCACGTCGATGATTTTCTCCGGCGGGCCGTCCACCACCTGGGGCCGACCCATGGTGTGCTCAAAGTACTCCCGCTGGTAGCGTCCCGCGCCGATGCGGGCCTGCTCAAAGGCTTCCTTGCGGGTGTCCGCCAGGTGCACCGGCAGCACCAGACGCCAGTCAAAGCGGTCAACCGTCTGGTTATGCTCCGCCGCCGATTCCTCGCAGATGTCCCACAGTTCCTTCAGGTCAGCGCCCTGGGGCACCTTGGGGTCCCGCGGCGTGGTGATGGTCAGCACCGACGCGCCGTGCTTGCCGGCCAGGGCCACGCCGGAAGGCGTCTGCACCGACGCCACCGAGATGGGCATATGGGGCGTCTGGTAGGGGCGCAGCTGCAGCATGGCCTCCTGCATCACGAACCAGTCGCTTTCGTGGGTGATCGGCTCCTTCTCCTTGAACAGGCGCATGATGACGCCCAGGGCCTCGTCCATCCGCAGCCGCTGCTTGGTGGGGTCAATGCCCATCATGTAGGCGTCGCCGGGCAGCGCGCCGGGGCCCACTCCCAGCATCACCCGCCCGCGGGTCATGTGGTCCAGCTGGGTCATCCAGTTGGCCACCATGAAGGGATGGTGATAGGGCAGGCTGACCACCCCCGTGCCCAGCTTGATGTGCTTGGTGCGGTCGGCGGCGACGCCGATGAAGATTTCCGGCGAGGAGATGATCTCCCACCCCGCGCTGTGGTGCTCGCCAATCCAGGCTTCGTCAAAGCCAAGATAGTCCAGCCACTGCACCAGCTCCAGGTCCCGTTCCAGGGCCAGGGTCGGGTTCTCGCCGGCCCGATGGAACGGGCCCATAAAGATGCCAAACTTCATGCGGTCGGGTAAAGCCATGGGGGAATCCTCCTGCTGGGGCCGTGATACGCGCCCACCGGCAACGCGGGCGATGCGCGTTCAAGTTGTTCAGGCTTGCGAATATGCCCGCATTATATGGGCGCTACGATACGGCGGCAAGCCGAGCCGCCGGCCGTCAGCCCCGCACCAGCGGCAGCCCCTCGTCGGCCCGCACCTCGTTGATGATTTCCAGGACGCGCTGCTGCAGTGGAGCGTAGGTCAGCTCGAACTCCGACAGCAGCCGGCTGTTGTCCACCAGGTAGTTGCCCGAGTGTTCCCGGCCGCCCTCGTGGTCAAAATTGATTTGCGCGTCCGGCAGGTAGCCCCGCACCATCTCGGCCAGATCGCCCAGGCTGATGGCCGTGCCGCCCGAGTTGTACACCGCGTACTCGCTGCGGTCCACCAGGGACACGCGCACGAACGCCTCGGCGATGTCCTCAACGTGAATCGGCAGCCGCATCATCTCCCGGTACGGAAAGCTCACCGGCTCGCCTCGGGCCGGCAGCGTCACGCAGCGCACGTGGTCGGTGGAGCCGCGCACCTTGTCCGGCCCGGTTACGTTGGCCGGCCGGATGCCGGTGATGCTCATGCCGTAGTTCTCGTTGAACATCTTGGCCTGGAACTCGTTGAAGATCTTGTGCGTCGCGTACTGGCTGTCGCCGTAGGTCGCCTCGTCCTCGTTGATGGCCCGGTCGCCGAAGTTGGACTGCTGCCCGCTCACGGCCACCGAGCTGGCATAGACGATGCGGTTGACGTCCAGCAGCCGGCCGGCCTCAAAGCAGTTGTCCATGCCCAGGATGTTGAGCCGCATCTGGTGGTGCGGATTGCCCTCGCCGCCGCCCAGCAGGTACGCCAGGTTGATGATGCGGTCGGGCTGCGACTCCACGATGGCCCGTGTAACCTGCTCAAAGTCGGTGATGTCCACCCGCGCGCTGCGGACGGCGCCGTTGTCGATGCCGGCAATCTCCGGCAGGGGGTTGATGTCGGTGGCGAACACGTCCTCGCCCCGTTCCACCAGCTTGCGTATGACCCGCGGGCCGATGAATCCCGCGCCGCCCAGTACCAGAACCGTCATGTTGCACCTCTCTGCTTTGATTTACTTGCGCACTGCCACGAAGAACAGCCGGCGGAACGGATACAGCGTAACTCCATCGGCCCGCTTGGGGTACTCCGCGTTGAGCCGCCGGCGGTACTCCGCCAGATACGTCTCCCGGTCATTGTCGTTCAGGCCGTTCAGGATGGGACGCAGCCCCGTGCCCGTTACCCATTCCAGCACCGCGTCGTCGCCGTACAGAACGTGCTGGTATTCCGTCGTCCACACGTCCAGGTGGGCCGACTGCGGAGCCAGCAGGTCGTAGTAGAAGTCCGGGTCCTGCACCCAACGGTTCCCCACGGCCTGCCGCAGCTCGGCCGGCCCGATGGCCTGTCCGCCCGGCCCGCCGTCCGCCAGCGCTTCCCGCATCAGCTGGTGCGAGCGCATATCCCAGCTCAGCGGAGCCTGCACGGCCAGGCAGCCGCCCGGCGGCAGCATCGCCCACAGTCTGGGCACCAGCTCGTCATGGTCGGGCACCCACTGGATGACGGCGTTGGAGTAGAGCACCGACGGCGTGCTGTCCGGCCTCCAGTCGGCCAGGTCGCCCGTCTGCCAGCGGATGCGCCCGGCGGAGCCGTCGGAATCCCCCGCGGCCTGGGCCAGCATCTCCGGCGAGTTGTCCATGCCCACCACGTCGGCGTCGGGCCACCGGTCGGCCAGCAGGCGGGTTACGTTGCCGCTGCCGCAGCCCAGGTCATAGACCACCTGCGGGGATTCCAACGGTATCCGGCCCATCAGGTCCAGGGCCGGCCGCAGCCGATTGTCTTCAAACTTCAGGTACTGTCCCGGATTCCAGGACTCTCCGGCCAGGTCCCGCTGGTGCGGCGCTGCCTGCGTCATTATGAACGGCTCCCGTACTGGCTAATCTGGCAACGCGATACGTTGCGTGCTCGGCGAGTATGGCAGTCGGTCAAGGGAGCGTCAACCGCAACGCCGGGACGGGTGTGCTATACTGCCGCCGACGCCCACTCCCGCTTAACCCACCCGGAGCCGCCACATGGTTTCTCCCCTGGCCGCCACGCCCAACCCCTTTCGTGGCGTAGTCGTCAAAACCGACCAGTTGCCCCCAGACCCTACCGACTTCGCCGCAGCCCTGGACGCATCCATTGCCCAGTGGCACGAGGCCGGATACGAGGTCGCCTGGGTTGACATCCCCCTGGAGTTGGCGACCCACGTGCCTATAGCCACCCAGCGCGGTTTCACCTACCATCACGCCGACGGCGACGGCATCACCGCCACGCTGATGCTGATTCCCGATTCCTTCATCCCGCCCTACGCCACCCACTACATCGGAGCCGGCGGCGTCGTGCTCAACGACAAAGAGGAGCTGCTGGTCGTCTGCGAACGCTATCGCATCGACAACCGGCCGCCCTTCTACAAGCTGCCCGGCGGCGCGCTGGAGCAGGGCGAGCACATCGTTGACTCCATCATCCGCGAGGTGCTGGAGGAAACCGGCGTCACCGCTCAGTTCGAGGCCCTGACCTGCTTCCGGCACTGGCACGGCTACCGCTACGGCAAGTCGGACATCTACTTCGTCTGCCGCCTGCGTGCCCTCACCCACGAAATCAAGATGAGCGAAGAGGAAATCGAGGAATGCCTGTGGATGCCCGTGGCCGACTTCATGGCCAACGACGACATCAGCCCCTTCAACAAGGGCATCGTCCGCTCCGCCATCGAAAGCGACGGCATCACGCCCGCCGATATGCCCGGGATGACGCCCGACCCCACCCGGGAGTACTTCCTGCCCGACTTCATCAATAACTGAACCCGCCACTCGCCGCACCATTTCCCGGAGGAACCCAATGACCACCACCGCCGCCCAATCCGACCAGCAATACCGCGTCATCGGCACCCGTCCGGTCCGCCACGACGGCGTGGACAAGGTAACCGGCGCCGCCCGCTACGGCGCAGACATCAACCTGCCGGGAATGCTCCACGCTCGCATCCTGCGCAGCCCCCACAGCCACGCCCGCATCCGCAGCATCGACACCAGCAAGGCCGAAGCGCTGCCTGGCGTGGTTGCCGTCGCCACCGCCGCCGATTTTCCCATCATTGAGAACCGGATGATCGACTTCGCAGAGGTGCAGGGCAACGCCCGGATGATTGCCGAAAACCTGCTGGCCAAGGACAAAGTCCTCTACGTCGGCCACGCCGTCGCCGCCATCTGCGCCACCAGCCCCCACATCGCAATGGAGGCGTTGAAGCTGGTGGAGGTGGACTACGAGGTTCTGCCCACCATGCTCACCTGGCGGGAGGCCATGGCCGACGACGCCATACTGCTGCACGACGACATGACCACCTACTTCAAGGTGGAACGGTTCGCGCGGGGCGACGATACCGGCGTCAAGAGCAACGTCGCCGGACACATCCAGCACAAGGTGGGCGACATCGAGCAGGGATTTGCCGAGGCCGACATCATCATCGAACGCGAGTTTGAGACCCAGACCGTGCACCAGGGTTACATCGAGCCCCACGTGTCCACTGCCATGTGGTCCGCCGATGGCCGCGTAACCGTCTGGACCAGCACCCAGGGCATCTTCAACGTTCGCGCCCAGACCGCCGCCATCATCGGCGTGCCCGAGGGTCAGGTGAAGATCGTACCCATGGAAATCGGCGGCGGTTTCGGCGCCAAGGGCATCACCTACACAGACCCGGTGGCTGCGGTGCTGTCCAAGAAGACGGGCAAGCCGGTCAAGGTTGCCATGGATCGCACTGACGTGTTTATCGGGAGCGGCCCGGCCTCGGCGACGTTTATGCGCTGCAAGATGGGCGTCAAGAACGACGGCACCATGGTCGCCGGCCAACTCTACATGGTCTATGAAGCCGGCGCGTACCCCGGCTCTCCCGTTGGCGGCGGCGCGCTCACCGGCTTCGGCCCCTACAAGATGGACCACATGCTGGTGGACGGCTACGACGTCGTCTGCAACAAGCAGAAGGTGCAGGCCTACCGCGCTCCCGGCCAGCCCCAGGTCGCTTTCGCCGTGGAAGCCGTGGTCGACGAACTCGCCGAGATGCTGGGCAAAGACCCCATGGAACTCCGCCTCCAGAACGCCGTCCAGGAGGGCGACCGGATGCCCAACGGCGTCCCCCATCGCGTCTTCGGCTGCCGCGAACTGGAAGAGGCGATGATTAACAGCGAGCACAACCGCACGCCGCTGGAAGGCCCCAACCGGGGCCGGGGCATCGCCGTCGGTTTCCGCTGGCAGGCCGGACAGGCGTCATCCGCCACCATCAACGTCAACTCCAACGGGACGCTGAACCTCATCACCGGCTCGGTGGACATCGGCGGCACCCGCACGGCAGTGGCCATGCAGGTGGCGGAAACGCTGGGCATTGACGTTGACCAGATCGCCCCCACGGTGGTGGACACCGATACCGTCGGCTGGACCGCCTCCACCGGCGGCAGCCGCATCGCCTTCGACACCGGCCTGGCCGCCATCGCCGCCGCCGAAGACCTGCGCGACCAGATGGCCAAACGCTGCGCCATGGTGTGGGAGGTTGAACCCGACCAGGTCGAGTTCGCCGACGGCGTGTTCACCTGCGCCACAACCGAAGAGCGTATGACCATCGCCGAAGCCGCCGGCCGCATGATGCGCACCGGCGGCCCCCTCACCGCGTCGGCGTCCGCCACCTCCACCGGCGTCGGCCCCATCTTCGCCGGCAACATCATCGACGTGGAGGTTGACCCGGACACCGGCAAGGTTGACGTCCTGCGCTGCACCGCGTTCATCGATTCCGGCACCTCAGTGCACCCCAGCTACGTCGAGGGCCAGATGCAGGGCGGGACGATGCAGGGCATCGGCTGGGCGCTGTCCGAAGACTACACCTACGCCGACGACGGGACGATGCTCAACTCAACCTTCCTCGACTATCGCATGCCCACCGCCCTCGATATGCCCATGATCGACACGGTGGTCATCGAGGTGCCGAACCCCCGCCATCCCTACGGGCTGCGCGGCGTCGGCGAGGCGCCCATCATCCCGCCGCTGGCCGCACTGCATAACGCCGTGTACCACGCCACCGGCGTCCGGGTGAACAAGCTGCCGCTGTCCCCGACGGCGGTGCTGGAGGCGTTGCACGAAGCCAACGGCGCATAACCCGCAGGACTGCAGCCACAAACATGAAGGGGCAGGTTTCACTCCCGCCCCTTCAGATAGCTGTTATGGTTTGGCGTCAGGGCCGCCTGGGCGTCAGGAAATCGTTCAGCATCAGGAAGTTCTCCTGTAGCGCCGGCGCCAGCGTCGTCCCGGCGGTGGACAGCATGAGCAGCAGTCGCAGCTGCGCCGCCAAGTCAGCCGCCAACTTGCTTTTCGCCTCCCTAATAGTGTCTCCCTCAACGGGAACTCGCAGCCCGTTCAACGGCAGTGCGGCCTTCGACTCACCGGCCCAATACTTGTCCAGGCTGTCGATGATCACCAACGGAATGTCTCTTTTCAATACGAACGGCGTTTCGGGCGGACAGTCCGCCGCGGTCAACACGTCGGTGAATACCCGCGTAACGTCGCTGTGGCTGATGTGAAAGGTGGCTGCGTTGGGTTGGCTGGTTGACGTCTGCTGCCAGCCCCACTCTTCCGGCAGGGCCGAGTTGGCGTTGGGTATCACGCTCACCGGCAGCGACTCATCCGACGCCAGCGTGCGGTCGTCGCCCGGCGCGTCCGTCTCTCGCGGCGTGGTCATGTCAGTGGCCGCCGCTCTGCTCGACGCCGGTGCCATCGGGATTGAGTTCCCAGGCGGCGAAGACCTGGTCCGGGAGGGTGATGGGGCCGACGGCCTCTTCGTACTCCCGCACGTGCTTGGTGGCCAGCACTGCGATGGCTTTCATCATCTGGGGGCTGACCTTGATGCGCGCCCGCAGTATCGGCTCCCGTTCCTCCACCTGCTCGCCGAAGAACAGCACCGCGGAATACAGGCTGCTGAAGATGTGGAACGAGTCGCTGTAAAAGGTGATCGGATCCAGTGACGTGGGCGCTTCCACCGGGGCGGCGGCGGTGTCAGTGTTGACGTTGAGCGATGCGATGTCGCCCGGATTCACGTAGCTCTCTTCCTGGGGCGGCTTGTCTTCCGGCGGCACGTAGGGACGTTGGACGATGGGCATAATACCTCCGATGCGTGGGCAAGGCGGGCCCGGCCGGCAGGCGGCGGTAGCGCGGCGGGCAATACAATGCGGCAGTTGGCCGCCATTATAGCGGTTTTGCTGAACCCATGCCGAGCGCAGAATGGCGCTCACAACTCAACGGGCCGATCGCTGTCCATCCACTCGGCGTAGGAGCCATCGTACAGGCGGACATCGTAACCGGCTTGACGCATCGCCAGCCACGCCACCGACGCGCGCACTCCGCTGCGGCAGTAAGCGATGACCGAATCATTGTTGGCAATGCCGACAATCCCCAGTCGCTCCCGCAGCTCAAACTCGTCGATGAGCAGGTTGCCGTCTGCGCCGGCCGTGTCAACGTGGGGCAGGTTGATGGCGCCGGGAATATGGCCGGGCCGATGGTCCATCTCCACCTGTCCGTCGAATTCCTCGATGGTGCGGGTGTCCAGCAGTATGGCGCTCCCCGGTTCGGCAACGTCGTCCAGGCTTGCCCGCAGGGAGGGATTCAGCTCCACGGTGAAGGGTTTGGCCTCGGTGGGAACGGGCCGGTACAGCACCTCGCGCCCCTGCTCTTTCCAGGACTCGTAGCGCAGGTCCATGACGTGTACGTCGTCCCGGCCCAGGTATTCCAGCACCCACGCGGCCATGGCGGCGTTGCGTCCATCCTGGTGGTCGTACAGCACCGGGGTAACGTCATCGCTGAGTCCGACGTTGCCAAAGGCGGACGCCAGTTGTTCCGGTTCGGCCAGCTTGCCGTCCGGCCCCTGCAGCTTTTTGAAAGGGACGCTGACGGCTCCGGGCAGGTGCCCCATGAGGTAGCGCATCGCCGACCGGGGATCGATGATCAGGTATCCCGGCTGGCCGATGCGCTCAGCGACCCAATCGGCGGAAACGAAGGTTGCCATCAACCCACCATCTCAAACTCAGTCTCCACCGACGTGGGGTTGGCAACCGACTGGGTTACGGGCGAACCCTCCACCGCCAGGCGCCAGATTTCCTTCAGAGTGTCCTCGTCGGCGTCGGCGCGAACGAAGCACTTGGCGGAAATTTTGCCGTAGCCCGGGTTGCCCTCGTCTTCCACGCCGGCCCACTTGCGGATGTTATCGAAGTAACCCTCAACGGCCACTTCCAGGTCGTGGATGCGGACACCCTGCTTGGTAGCGTTGACCACGAAGCCCACGGTCATGCAGCTGCCGATGGCGGACAGCAGTTGTTCGTGGGCGCTGGCCGCCACGTCCGTGGCGGTAAGGTCGCCCGGCTCGTCCATGTCAACCTGGTGGTTCCGCATGTAGGCCCGGGCGCGCATACCCTCCTGCCATACGACGCGGGACTTCCATGGTCCGGTTACTGCGTTGAAAACGTCCGGGTCCCGGAAGGAGTCCAGCACTTCGGCCAGTTTCTCCCGGGGCAGGCCGTTGAGATTCTCTTGCTGCGTCATCTTGCGCTCCTTGTTGCTGATTGGGATGGCGGCCAGGCTAGGCGTACTCCGCGCGGAGGAGCTCGGCGGCCTCCGTGATTACCTGCAGCTTCTTCGCCGCCATGTCATGCGTGTTGACGTTGCGCTCGGCGAAGGTGCCGAACCCACAGTCGGGGTTGAGGTAAATCTTGTCGGGGTCAAAGTACTGCAACAGTTCCTTGACGCGAGCCACGATTTGCTCCGGCGGCTCGATGTCGTCGGTGCGCGGGTTGACCACGCCCAGGCCGATTTCCTTCTCGTTGGCGTACTCCTGGAACACGGCCATCTCGCCGGCGCGAGGCGTGGCGCACTCCAGCACCAACCGGTCGATGTTCATCTGGGTCAGGTAGGGCAGCATGGGGCCGTAATTGCCCTGGAGCAGCACTTCTTCTTTCCTGCTCCAGTTCCCCCGGCACACGTGCACGCCGGTCTTGATGCCGGTGATGCCGTCCAGGGTCTCGTTCATCAGCCTGACCGCCATTTCCAGTTCGTCCGTGGGGTCGCGGCGGTTGGGCAGAGCGGCGCACATAAAGGTCTCGGTGGTTTCCTCGCCGAACACCACCTGGGAAAGGGTCGGTTCGTCCAGCTGGACGAAGTCGCAGCCGTGGTCGCGCAGGGCGATTATCTCCTCGCGCAGGATTTCCACCACGTCCCTGGCCAGGTCGTCGGGCGTCGGATACGCCTTGTCCGACAAGCCCTCGAACCAGCCGGAGCGGGTGAGCATATAGGGGCCGGGAATGGGAACCATGACGGCACGGTCCGTGTGTTCCTTCATAAAGGCCAACTCGTCAAGGGCCAGTCCGTGCCGCTTGCTGATGGTGTCAATCACGATGGGGCTCTTGATGGCGAAGGACGGCACGTCCAGCGCCCGCAGCACTTCCTCCATCCGTGCCCGGTCGGAGGAATAGTCCAGCAACTCCGACACCTTCATCAACTGCATTCCATTGAGCTTGTCCACGGCGAAGGAGTAGAAGTTGTCCCGCCGCTGCTCGCCGTCGCTGATGATGTCCACGCCGGCCGCTTCCTGGGCGCGGATGCAGTCCAGCACCTCGCCGTCGGCCAACGCGCTGAACTCGTCATAGGTAATCTCACCGGCTTCCTTTTGACGCAGGGCGCGGATCAGCTCGGCAGAGCGCGGCCAACTGCCGACCACGGTTACGGGGAAAAGCGCGCTGTTAGACATTCGTCATACCCTCCGGCGAATGATGCGTTCCCTACAAGGGGTTGCCGGCGGCGCGAACCCGTTAGACCATTTCCCGCAGCCGGCGAAAGTAATCTACACCATTACAACTTGATTCACAAACCGGGCGGAAACCTGGTGGAGTCAGTCGCCGGGCTGGGACAGCTCCTCGATAAATTCCAGGCCTGGCAGTTTTTCCAGCTCCTGCGGCGGCAGCTTCACCTTTCCCGACCGGCTGCCGGCGCCCAGGATGATGTAGTCCATCTCCAGCAGCCGAGCGTCGGCGTAGATGGGCAAGCCGTCCGGCAGGGCCAGCGCCGTAACGCCGCCAATCATCATGCCGGTAACCTCCCTGGTCTCTTCCGGCGATGCGAAGGAGGCACGCGATACCCCCATCAATCCGCGTACCCGGCGGTTCACGTCCAGTCGGTCGCAGGCCCGCACGATGCCGGCGCAGTAGGCTGCCGGGCCCCGCTTGCTGGCGACGATGATGGTGTTGGCCGAGTGGGGCAGGTCGTAACCGTACTGTTCGCAGAAATCCGCGGTGTCGCCATACTGCGGGTCAATCTCAATCCATTCCCAGCCCGCGACGTTCAGTTCCGCCAGGGCCGCGCGTACCCGTTCCTCAATTGCCTCGGGTGTTTCCATGTTTCCTGCGGCCTCTTACGCAAAGGTTACGGTGGCGTCGGAAAGGGAGACCAGCTCGTTGCGCTGGTTCACCCCACGGATGCGGCACTGAGCCTTGCGCTGGCCGTACAGGTTGCCGCCGGCGCCGGTAACTTCGCCAGAGAAGGTTACGACGTCTCCGGCGCGGAAGGGTGTGATGGCCCGCATCAGCAGGTTGCCGCCCTGGTAGAGCGCCTCGGGCGGGAAGTTGAGGCCGAGGAACCGGTCAACGTAGGAGAGGGTGGCCGGTCCGGCGTTGACCGCGCCGCCAAAGATGTTCTGCCGGGCGAACTCTTCGTCGGTGTGGATATTGCTCTCGCTGGGACGACCGGCCAGCCGATGAGCGTTCTTGCGCAGGATGTTTTCCGTGGTCTCTCCCACGGCCAGGGTACGGGGCAGCGCAGCGCCCACGGTGGCCTGCTCCCAGGTCAAAAACCGCGCCGGGTCGGGCACGGCGTTGGTGTCGGGAGCGATGGCAGTGTCGGCGGATGCATCCGGCACGGCCCGCTGGCCGGCGGAGTACTCGAAGATGCAGGTGTAGTCATAACTGGCGACGACGGCGCCGGCTTCGTCAAAGGCCGACACCCGGAAGGTGACGAACTTGCTGCCGCGGCGCTCGTACTTCTCATAAACCCGACGGGTGGCCGTGAGGGTTTCTCCGGCGTACACGGGACGATACCAGCGGATTTCACACTTGGCGAAGGGGGTCTGCCGGCGCGCCGTGGTGGAGCGTTCCTGGGCCGTGAATCCGTTGGCCTCGGCGATTTCGTCCCGAAGCAGGGGCGCATAGGTCAAGGCCATGGTGGGCATGGCCATCATCCGTGGCGCATCGCCGCCGGGCGCCGGCATCAGGTAGCGAGCGTCGGGATTCTGGGCGCAGGCGGCGTATTCGGCGATGTCCTCCGCTGTCAGGGTAACCCGGGTTTCACCGCCGGCCTGGCGGACGCGCACGGCGTCGTAGGTCCACAGGCGTTCGGTCACGGCTGCGTTCTGCTGGGTAGTCGTCATTGGGTGTGCCTCCTGTTCGGTAGCCGCAATTATAACCGGAACGGCAAAGTCCCGGCTCAGGGCACTATCTCGTATTCCACCTGCGCCACCTTGCGTTCGCCGTCGTACACAATCACCCCATAGCGGCCGGGAGCCCACTCGTACCCATAAGACGGGCTGCGGCCAACTCTGAATCGCCACCACCGGGCAGTCCACTCCGCTCTGAACTCATGGGTTCGCTCCCAGCTATCGTAGGCAAACCCGTCCTCGTAATACTCCAGGTAGCGCAGCGTTATCACCTTGTCGCCAACAGAGGGTGGGAACTCAAACCGCAGGTACAAATAAGCCCAGCCGTCTATCTCATCCAGCTCCTCAAGAGAGATCCGGTCTACGCCGGACTCAACGTCAACCGGCCATTCCTGATCCAGCGAGATGAACGCGTCGGTGATGCGTCCCTTGATACTGGGCAGGCTATGGTCAACCGGACCGGCCCCCAGATGGCTGAGGTCGTAGGGCTCCGTGCCGTGATACCAGCGGTTGATGACGGTATCCACTGCTGACGCCACTTCCGGCGGCGCGTCTTTCTTGAACGCCGCTTCTACCTCACCGATGCCGCCGTACACGCTACGGCTCTTGACCGCCAGGTAGAGGTTGTGGAATCCCTCACTGAACTGCTCCCGGCCCAGCGTGCGGTACAAATCCAGGAACAGCCGCTCTCCCAACGAATAGTTGCAGCGAAATTCGTCCCAGTAACCACTGATAGATGGGCTGAGTGGATTGGCTCGATCCAACTCGCCCAGGTTGTCGAAAATTCCGCAGGGATACCAGTCAGTGACCAGCGGCGCGCCCGTGCGGGCGTTTTCGACGATAAACTCAATAAACGTAGCCGCGCCCTCGTCTATCCAATCCTCATTGCCGGCCCAGTAGTAGTGGGCAATTTCGTGGGCGGTCAGGCGGGGCAGAAACCTCGCATCCCAGCTGCCGTCGTCAACGTCATACTTGGGGAGCTGGGTGATGACGTGTCCGAAGTTGGTGCCGGCGGAACCTTCGACGGCGTGCACCGCATCCTTGAACAGGATGCCTACGTAGCGCACCGGGAAGGGTTCGCCCATAAACTCCTCTATGGTGCGCACTGAGTGCTCCAGCAGGTCCATGCTGCGCGCCGCGCCGGGCTGGCTGCGCTGGATGGTCAGCTGCATTTCTCCACCAAGCGGCAGGGTGATGTTTCGCTGCTCGGTGCCGGGCCCCACCGTAGGGCGAGGCGTCGGAGTGGGGGTTGGAGTCGGCGGCAACGGTGTGGGAGTGGCCGTTGGTCTCGGTGTAGCGGTCGGCCTGGGGGTGGCGGTCGGTTCGGGCGTTGGGGTTGCCGTGGGCGCAACAGTCGGCGTTGGAGTGGCGGTAGCCGTGGGTTCCGGCGTAGGAGGCGGCGGCAAGGTGGGAGTTGGCGTGGCTGTGGGTTCGGGTGTCGCGGTAGGAGTTGCCATGAGCGCGGGCGGCGGAGAGGCGGTGGACGTGGGCAGAGGTACGGCCGTGTTTGTTGGAGCGGCTGCCCGTTGGGTCGCCGGCGCTGTTGCTACGGTTGGTTCGCCGCCGTCGCAGGCCAGCCAGATGGCTGCCGACGCAGATAGCGCCGCAATGACGCATATCCGCAGCAGACCCTTGCCTACACCATTCCACAATTTGATGGTACCCCCAAACGGCGCTCATCATACCATCACTTGCGGTGGCAGATTCTCCCTTGACCGCTCCCTTTCGCTGTGGTATCGTCTGCCCACAACCGAATAGGACTTCTGGCGGGAGCTTGGTTATGCCAGGCTGAGAGGGCGGCCACCACAGCCGCCGACCGTTGCACCTGACCCGGGTAATGCCGGCGTAGGAATCGGAATCAGATGTTTTTGCCGTCAGAGTTTTGAAAGCCTGGCGGTTTTTTTGTTGCTGGTAGGCAACCTAGGCCGCTGCGTCTGAACCGACCTCGGAGGTTAGTCATGCTGGATACCACGTTGGGTATAGCGACCCTGGTAGTCGCCTGTGCCGTCTTCCTCGTTCTGGGCCTGGCCTACGCTTGGCGGCGACGGCGGCAGAGCGTCGAGGATTACACCGTCTCCCGCAACCACGCCCCCGCCAACATCGGCATCGCCACGCTGGTGGCATCCATGTTCGGCACCTGGGTCTTGATGAGTCCCGGCGAATCCGGCGCCAACTATGGCATTATCTCCCTGGTTGGCTACGCCCTGGGCATGGCGGGCATCCCGGTGATGTTCATGTTCGTGGGCCCCCGCATCCGGCAGCTGATGCCCAACGGGCACTCAATCACCGAGTACGTCAAGCACCGTTTCGGCCTGGTGCCCTTTGTTGCCATCGCGGTGGCCATAATATTCGTAATTGGCATCTTCATCACTGCCGAAATGGTCGCCATCACCAACGCCGTGAGCGTGCTTACCGGCTCGCCCAAATGGGCGACCGCCGTGGCCGTGGGAGTGGTCGTGGTTGCTTACACTGCCTACGGCGGCCTGCGGGTATCCATCTACACCGACCGCATTCAGTTCTGGATCCTGATTCCGGTCCTGCTGCTGCTGGTGATTGTAGCTGCGGTTCTGGTCAGCGGTTCCGACGTATGGAGCGGGGCACGTGAGGCCGGCCGGCTGTCGGTCACCGCCGCGGGCAGTTACTACTTTGCCATCGTGCTCATCATCGGCATCGTCGCCTCCAACGCCTTTCACCCCGGGATGTGGCAGCGCGTGTACACCGTGGAGAGCCAGCAGGCCCTTAACCGCAGCCTATGGGCCGCAGCGGCCCTGGCCATTCCCATAACCTTCCTGATGGGGATGGCCGGCATTGCCGCCGTCGGCAACGGCTCAGTGGGGCCCTTTGGCTATCCTGAGGTCGCGGTTGCCCTGTTCGCCCTGGCTGGCGACGTATTCCCCCTGTGGATGCACTTCCTGCTGCTGATTTGCGCGCTGATGCTGGCGATGAGCACCCTGGACACCATGATGAACGGCCTGGCCAGCAACATCGCCGCCGACATGGCCGGCATCAGTATTGGCCGAGGTACCCTGATGTGGGTGGCGAGGATCGCGACCATCGTGTTGGCCATCCCGGCCATTATCGTAGCGACCAAGGCCAACAGCGTTCTCTACGTTTTCCTCGTCGCCGACCTGATCGGAGCGGCCATTGCCGTGCCCATGCTGGTGGGCCTGTACTCCAGCCGTATGCCCGGCTGGGGCGTGCTGGTGGCCGGTGGCGTTGGTCTGGTTATTGGCGCGTTGTTCTACCCGAAACAGGACTTCGTTTCACACTGGGCCATACCCGCGCCGATAGAGAACGAGCAAATGCTGTTTGCCTTCGGCTCGGCCCTGGTGATCTCATCCGCAATTTCATTCCTCATCGTCATCGGGCAACGCATCGTAGCGCCATCCCAGGAGTACGACTTCGCCGCCCTCAACGCCGACGTGCAGTTGATCGACGAGCCAAGCCCCGCCGACGACTGACGACCTTGCACATTCGTAGGGGCGAATAATCATTCGCCCCTACCGCTTCGCTGGGTGTCACCGGTCAATCATCTGAAAACGGCGAGGCACTTGGTGGAGTTGAAGATGTACGTTTCGTACCAGTCCACAATCTCCGCCTTGTAGTCCAGCTCGTCCACCGCGCCGACCAGGCAGGCCCAGTTGAGCAGTTCCTGCTGACCAGCGTCCTCAATCTGTTCGGTGGAGATGCGCGCCCAGGCCTGGTAGTCGCCATCCTTCATCTCGGCGAACCGGGCCCGGTCGGACTCGATATCCGGATATAGCCAGTAGTGCTTTTCAGTCAGGAAGGCGTGAGACCAGGACGATGACGCAATCAGCGCCACCCGATAGGGCGAGTCCTTGAGCGTCTGCGCGGCGGCCTGGCCAATCTGCATACACCGCTTGGGCGACGGGCCGGGCGGGTCCGGATCGGGCGAGTGCTCGACGCTGCCGCCCCGGTTCCGTATGACCCGGCTACCGTAGCAGTTCACCAGCATGGGCACCACCGGGTAGTCGAACCCCTTGCGGTCATAGTCCAGGTAGAGGATGGTGTTCAGGATGGCGTGGCCCAGGCCCGGCTCGTGCAGCGGCTGGTAGGCGTAGGCCATGTCCACGCCCCGGTCGATCATGCCCGACACCAGCGCGCGGGCGCCGTCCTTGTGCCCCTGGTATTTGAACGTCGTTCCCGCCGGTTCGTCCCAGACGTTGCGCCGGGTGGCGTGGCCCTCCTCGCCGAAGGGTCTGCACTCGAACTCGTCGTAGGCCAGCACGCAGAAGGGCGGGATGATGTCCTCCCGGAAGTTCTCGTACTGGTCGTCGCCCCAGATGACCACGAAGTCGGGGTTGAAGGCGTCCAGCTCCTGGCGCAGTTTGCGGAAGCCGGCTACCATGCGCTCGCGCAGCCTCACTGCGGAGGCGTAGCCTTCATCCTCGCCGTACTCGATGCGCATGGGTTCCGGCCAGTTGGACGGGTTTTTCATTTCCGCCGGCACGTTGTCGTTGGTGCGCAGGGTGCGCTTGAGGGACGATTCGCCGTCCTCGTCGGGCCGGATGAACGACGGCGAATGAGTGAGTCCCAATCCCAGTATCTCTGCCATGATTGCCCCCTACTTGAAAATGGCCAGGCACTTGTTGGAGTTGAAGACGTAGGTCTCGATGTAGTCCAGGATTTCTGGCTGGTAGTCCAGGGAATCCATCGCGCCGGCCAGGCACATCCAGTTCAGCATTTCCTGCTGACCGGCGTCCTCGACCTGCTCGGTGGAGATGCGGCTCCACGCCTGGTAATCGCCGGCCTTGAGTTCCTCAAAACGGGCCCGGTCGGATTCGATGTCGGGCCACAGCCAGTGGTTCTTCTCCACCAGGAAGGCGTGGGACCAGGACGACGATGCGATCAGGGCGACGCGCCAGGGCGATTCCTGCAGCGCCTCGGCCGTGGCCGCGCCCACCTGCATACACCGCTTGGGCGACGGGCCCGGCGGGTCCGGGTCGGGCGAGTGCTCGATGCTGCCGCCCCGGTTCCGTATCACCCGGCTGCCGTAGCAGTTCACCAGCATGGGCACCACGGGGTAGTCAAACCCCTTCCGGTCATAGTCCAGGTACAGCAGGGTGTTCAGGATGGCGTGGCCGAGGCCCGGCTCGTGCAGCGGCTGGTAGGCGTAGGCCATGTCCACGCCCCGGTCAATCAGCCCGGACGCCAACGCACGAGCGCCGTCCTTGTGGCCCTGGTACTTGAAGGTCGTTCCCGGCGGCTCGTTCCAGACGTTGCGGCGTCCGGCGTGCCCTTCGATTCCGAAGGGCTGGCACTCGAAGTCGTCGTAGGCCAGCACACAGAAAGGCGGGATTATATCTTCCCGGAAGTTCTCGTACTGGTCGTCGCCCCAGATGACCACGAAGTCCGGGTTGAAGGCGTCCAGTTCCTCGCGGATGCGGCGGAAGCCGGCGACCAGGCGAGCCCGGTGTTCCAGGGCCGACTCGTAGCCCTCGTCCTCGCCGTACTCGATGCGCATGGGTTCCGGCCAGCTGCTGGGGTTCTTCATCCCCTCCGGGACGTTCGGGTTGCTCCGCAGGGTCCGCTTGAGGGGGATTGCCTTGTCCTCGTCGGGAGCAATCAGCGGCGGGTAGTGGGTCAGTCCGAGGCCCAGAATCTCTGCCATATCGTCACCTCTAACAATGAGCGTGGCCGTAATCAGCGTGGCGCGGATGGTCAATGATGCCGCCATTTTGCGTTGGCAACCGTCGGCTGTCAACCGGGGCGGGCTACCGCTGCGGAAAAAGGCGATTTCCCGCTCATTTCCTCTCATTTTCTCTTACTTGAGTATAGGCGATGGTCGGATAGCGGGGGTGAATGGGGGTGAATTGGGAGGGTTTTGGAGGCGATTTTAGTGGTTTTGGGGGTCGTTTGAGAGGGTTTGAGAGAGTGGGGTTTGGGACGTTTGGACGCAGCCATGGGAGGACTCGGGGTCTGGGTGGAGGGTTAGATTTGGGTTGCCGGTTGTAATGGTACAGGTGTGCGAATAGGGCGGGCAAGGGGGACGTGTCAGTTACTTGTCGTTGGCCGAGGCGGGCAGGCTATCGGAAGGCTCGGTGGCAGCCGGTCGGTGGGTTGACAGCGTCACTGCTGTATGTCAGATTGCTATCAAACTATGGTGATACCATCCACGCACGTTGGTAGAAAAACTGGGCAATCGCAATGACTATAGCGAGGACATCGGTCGATCGGTTGAATGCCGGTATGTACTGGCTGGGTGAAGTGCGTACATTAGCCGGTGTCCCGACTGAATTATCTCGACGATTCGTTCGGACGCATAAAGGCCAACGAGGACTGTGGGGCGGCGCCGAGCAACGAGTCGGCCGATACTACTTTGCCACCTTTTTGGACCTCATGGAATTGCGCATCGTGAACGCTTTCCACATTTCCGGAGTTTCGTGGCAGCGGATTTGCAAGACTGCTGAATACGCATGTCAGCGTTTCGAAACCGATTTCCCATTTTCGCATAGGCGTTTCCAAACAGACGGAAGGGAGATTTTCGATAGGGCTAGTCATCGAATTGAGCAGGTTTCCGGCAGTGGTCAAATAGCATTTGCCAGGATCATCGGCCCGTCTCTTTTCGAACCGATGGACTATGAAGATGACGCACCAGTCCGTTGGTATCCAGCTGAAGAATGGGGGCTAACGACTGTGGGACGGAGCGTCTTAATTGACCCACTTCATTCGTTCGGATCCCCAGTAGTAAATGAACGCTTCATCCCGACGGATACATTGCACGTGAACTTTGAGGCGGAAGGTCGGGATGCCTCGTTGGTAGCGCGTAGCTACGACATTTCCGAGGCATCAGTCTGGTGCGCTGTGTATTTCGAGCAAGAACTGGCGCGCAGGGCAACAAACGTCGACAAGTGAACTATCTGATTGACGAAAATGTGCCGCCGTACCTGACCCGTGCGCTTGCTGCGCTGCACGCGAGGGATTATCCGGATGACAGTGTTTTATCCCCATGGGATATCGGTTCCCACGGTCGGGGAGATGAAATCTGGATACCCTTTTTGATCTCTAGCGGGCAGCAGTGGACAGTGGTAGGCCGTGACCTGATGCGCAAAGAGTGGCCGTTATTGCAGAGCAGTGGACTGACTTGGTTCGTGTTGAACAAGGGCTGGGCAAGTCTGTCATTTTGGGACCTATCGTCGAAACTCGTAAAGGTGTGGCCAGACATCGTGCTAGCAGGACAAACGTCGCCCGGTACGGTCTTCAACGTTGCCGTCGGCGGGCGTGTGCGGCAGGCGCGCTGAGAAAATAACCCCCAACCGCTTCTGTGTTTTGTGGTATGCTTGGCGGTGCGCCGGTGGATTGCCGGCGCGTAACCTGTATGCCAATCTCAGGAGGCCCGGCCTTGTATCAAACCGTCAGCGACGCCACCCTGCAAGCCCTGTCCCAAATCGATTCGCCCAGCATCTGCAACGCCATTGAAGGCTTCAACTTCCGGCCCAAGAACGCCGGCTTCATGCTGCCGGAAATCAAGACCGTTTTCCAGGACTTCCCGCCCCTGGTCGGCTACGCCGTAACCGGCGTCATTTCCGCCAACCGGCCCGAGGGCCGCAGCGTGCCCCGGGAGGAGTGGTGGGACCTCATCGTATCGGTGCCGGAGCCGCGCTTCATCGTGCTGCACGACATTGACAACCCGCCCCTGGGCGCCTACTGGGGCGAAGTTCAGTCCAACATCCACAAGGCCCTGGGCGCGGTGGCCGTGGCGACCGACGGCACGGTGCGGGACCTGGACGAGGTACGCGAGCTGGGGTTCCAGTTCTTCGCCAAAGAGGTGTCGGTGTCCCATGCCTACGTGCACATGGTTGACCTGGGCATCCCCATTGACGTGGGCGGCCTCACCGTGTCCACCGGCGACCTGCTGCACGGCGACAAGCACGGCGTAACCAACATCCCCTTCGAACTGGCCGACCGCATCCCGGACATGGTGGCCACCATCGCCGACTACGAGGAGAAAACCATCAGCCTCTGCCAGTCCCCCGACTTCACCCTGGAAGCCCTGAAAGAAGTCGCCAAGATCACCCGCCCCTACTAGCATCGAGCCAGACGAATGACAGCTATGACAACTCGGAAAACACTCACGACCCTGCTGGCAGCCGGCCTGGCGGCGCTGCTCTTCGCCGGCTGCGGCTTCATCCCCGGCGTGACGCCTGAACCGCCGCCGGCCCCAACCACTCCCGCAGCGGACACGGCGCCGGCCACCCAGCCGCCCGCCACCCCCATCACGGACACCGGCGGAAACGCCACCCAGCCTGGCGGCGCGAGCACGCCCGAGGTTGCCATTGTCGGCGGCCATTCCATCAAGCAATGGGCGTCGCCGCCATCCATGACCATCGACGCCGCTGCGTCCTATACCGCCGTGCTCACTACCTCGGCGGGGCCGATTACGGTTGAACTGCTGGCCGGCGAAGCGCCCAACACGGTGAACAACTTTGTCTTCCTGGCCCGGCAGGGATTCTATGACAACGTGATTTTCCACCGCACTATCCCGGGCTTTATGATCCAGGGCGGCGACCCCACCGGCACCGGCACCGGCGGCCCCGGCTATCGCTTCGCCGACGAGCCGGTGCAGCGACCCTACGCTCGCGGCGTGCTGGCCATGGCCAACGCCGGCCCCAACACCAACGGCAGCCAGTTCTTCATCATGCACGCCGACTACGCCCTGCCGCCAAACTACACCATCTTTGGGCAGACCGTGGCCGGACTGGAGACCATCGACGCCATCGCCTCCGCGCCCACGCAACCCGGCGGCGAGGGTTCCCAGCCGGTGAATCCGGTGGTTATCCAGTCGGTGGAAATCGTCGGCCCATAGAGTGGGGGAACGACATGGCTTTTGAAACTTTGCTGTTCGAGGAGCGGGAGGGCATCGGTTACCTGACGCTGAACCGTCCCGAAAAGCTCAACGCCCTCAGCCCGACGCTGATTGCCGAGTTACGCGAGGCCCTGGAAGCCATTGAGGCCGACCCGGACGTGCGGGTGGTGATCCTCACCGGAGCCGGCCGAGCGTTTTCCGCCGGCTTTGACATCGAATCCGAGGCCAGCGGGCCAGCGGGCGAGCCCCTGTCGGTGGACGGCCGCCGTTCCCGGCTCCAGCACAACATCGAGACCTTCCTGATGGTGTGGAACCTGAGCAAGCCGGTCATCGCCGCCGTCAACGGGTACGCGCTGGGCGGCGCGTGCGAGCTGGTGCAGGTCTGCGACGTGAAAATCGCATCCGACCGGGCCATGCTGGGCGAGCCTGAAATCCGCCTGGGCTACGGCGCTCCCTTCCTGATAACCCCCTATTCCCTCAACCTGGCTTTGGCCAAGGAGATGATGCTCACCGGCGACATCATCGACGCTTACGAAGCCGCCCGGGTCGGCATGGTCAACCGCGTCGTTCCCCACGACAACCTGATTGCAGAGTGCGAAAGGGTGGCCCAGAAGATGCGCGGCATTTCGGCCATCGGCATCAAGACGACCAAGCTGTCCGTCAACCGCGCGCTGGAATCGGCCGGCTTCCTGTCCGCGCTGAACCACAACCTGGAGTTGATGACGCAGTTCGACACTGCGGAGACGCCGGAGCACGCCGAGTTCGCCCGCATCCGCGCCGAAAGCGGGCTGCGGGCCGCCCTGGAATGGAGCCGCAGCCGCTTTCCCGATTAGCGGATTTTACCCGCCGCGTTTGACCTCCACGTCGGCCAGCTTCTCAATGAAGTGCAGGATGGCCGAGTGGTCGGCGTCGTGCTCGCCGTCATTGACCAGGGAGCCGAGCATTTGCTGAACGAGGGCGGTTACGGGCAAGGGCACGTTCAGCTCCGTCGCCGTCTGCAGCACGTTGCGCAGGTCCTTCTGATGCAAGCGGATGCGGAAACCGGCCCGGAAGTTGCGGTCCAGCATCATCGGCCCTTTGGCTTCCATCACCGCGCTGCCGGCCAGCCCGCCGCGGATGGCATTGAAGACCCGCTCCGGGTCAACGCCGGCCTTCTGGGCCAGCACCAGCGCCTCGCTCAACGCTTCAATGTTGGCGGCGACGATAATCTGATTGGCCAGCTTGGTGATGTTGCCCGCGCCCACGTCGCCGGTGAGGACTACGTTGCCGCCCACCACGTCCAGGACGGGTTTGCAGGCGTCAAACACCGCTTCGTCGCCGCCTACCATGACGGCCAGGGTGCCGGCGACGGCTCCCGGTTCGCCGCCGCTGACCGGGGCGTCCAGGAAGTCCACGCCTTTCTCGGCGCAGGCCGCACCGATTTTCTGGGACATGGACGGCGCGATGCTGCTCATGTCAATAATCACCGAACCCGGTCCCGCGCCTTCCAGTACGCCATCGGGGCCAAGGATGGCCCGCTCCGAGTCCGCCGAGTCGGGCAGCATGGTGATGGTGCGGACGTTGCCGGACGCCGCGCCGGCCGGCGATGACGCCGCCGTCGCTCCCTCGGTAGCCAGCTCTTCCATCGGCTCGCCCACGATGTCATACACCGTAAGTTCGTAGCCGGCCGCCATCAGGTTCCGGGCCATGGGTTTGCCCATGATGCCCAGCCCGACGAATCCAATCCGCTCTGTCATTGTGTTTCCTCCAATGTCATATCGTGGATGGCAATTTATCACACCCGCCGGCTGTGGACTACCGGGATGGTCAGAATCAGCGCCGAGTCCACCGCGGCGTCGGTTTCGCCGGTTGGGTTCTCCGCCAGGTTGTGCAGGAATGTGGACGTATTTGAGGCTTGCGCCGACAACCCGGTGACCAGTTGTGCGGGCGCATCGGCCGGCACACCTGATTGCACCAGCGCCCGAGCCGCATCATGCCACTTCGCCCCGTTGTCCGCACCCAGAATCACCACCGCACGGCCCGCCGAGGGGATATCAGCAACGTCGCCAATCCACTCCACCGAGGCGCAGACGGCGTCCAGCGGCGAAAGCCCGATTTGGGCCAGGGCCAGCCGGTAGAATCCCGGCGCCGGAGTCACCGAAACGGCGTCAACCGCCGATTCCAATGCAGTCAGCAGACCCGGCGCCGATTCCGCCGGGTCGCCCAGGGTTACCACCATGGACCAGAGGCCGGCGCGCACGTCGCGAACGATGCGGTTGACCAGCTCGGCGCGGTTGCCGGCGTGCAGCGGCAGCTCTACCGACCGAATCCAGCGCCGGGCCACCGCCAGCGCCGCCGGAGAACCGATGACGTAGTCGGCGTTGGACAGCAACTCACGAGTTTCCATCGGAACCGCCGCCGCATCGCCCGTCCCAAGGCCGGCGACGGTAACGGCCCGCTGCGCCGAGCGGAAGGCCGCCACGAACTTGCGAGTCTCAACGACTTGGCGAGCATGGTTGCCCTCGTGTCCCGCCACCCGTTCAATCAGGTCCAGCAGCGACAGGGCCGGATAGTTGTTCTCCGGGTTGTAGGGCGTGGCCGGCAAGTCCAGCTGGGACGGCGACAGCCCGGCAATCAGCGCGCGGAAGCGTTGGTAGTTGGCCTCCAGCTTGGCCACGTCGTTGGCGATGCGGTTGCCGCGCGCATCAAAGGCCGGCAGCATCTCCCGCTGGCCCGACGCAATCTCCTCCAACGCCTGGACGAAGTTCTCCGTGAACAGGTGTTGCATCACCTCCCAAACCGACCAGCGGGAACCGAGGAATGCTTCGGCCTCGTCCAATCCGCCGAGGGCGGCCAGCAATGCGGCGTGGCCGTCGTCCAGGCGTTGCAGGGCGCGCTCCCGCCGCTGGGTCGGGGTGAGCGCATCGGTGTCAGCGGTAAAATCGTGGGAAACCATCAGTGAGTATCCTTGCCATGACAGGTTGAGCAATGCGGTGTGGTGCCGGCAGCGGCCCAGTACGTTATCATACAACCATGATGGCTGAGGAAAGCAGAATCCTGTCGGGTTTCCGGCCCGGGCAGGCGGTATCCGCAGAGCGGGTCCTGCACACGCTGGACGGTCTGCCTGAGACGGCCCGTTCGGCCAGCCGGGTGGGGAGCCTGTACGTTCCGGCGATGCCCGCCGACGACAACGCCACCATGGCAGCGTTGGCTCGCGCCGCCGGCGGGCCAGATTGGATTGAGGCCCTGGAACGCTCCTGCGGGCGGGCGCTGCGCTCTCACGATGGCATCGCCGCCTTCCGCATCGACAACTCCGGCGTGGCTTTTTTGCCATCGTTCCCGCTGCAGGCGGCCTTGCTGGATCACAGCATAGTTGACGCGCCGCTGCGCTTCCTGCTTTCCACCGAGTTCATCGTGGGCGTCGCCCTGGTGCGCCTCGGTCGTTACGCCGTTGCCGTTTATGAGGGGCGCCGTCTGGCAGTATCCAAGACCGATACCCGCTACGTAAAGGGCCGGCATCACGCCGGCGGCACCTCCCAACGTCGGTTCCAGCGCGTCCGCGAAAACCAGATTCACCGCCTGTACGTTGAGGCCGCCGGCGTGTTGGAACGGCAGTGGAGGCCCTGGCTGGACCGCCTGGACTACGTTGCCCTGGGTGGCGAGGCTGCCACCGTCAACGGGTTCGTCAAAGAGTGCGCTACGCTGACTCGCCTGGCAAACATCACCCTGCAACGCCGCCTGGACGTGCGGGAGCCCAACCGGGCCTCCCTGGACCAGGTGGCCCCAATGCTCTACCAGTGCCGTGCCTACCCGTTGCGTTGGGACGACTGACGCCGGTGCTATAATTTTGCCCATGGTTTCGGCGGACGAGCAACAATCACAGCCCATCCCATCGGACGACGGCTTTCAGCGAGCGCTGGGGCTGCTTGAATTCGACGAAATCCGTCGGCAGTTGGCCGCTGCAACCCGCACCGCCGTGGGCGCCGAAGCCGCCGCCGAGCTCGCACCATCCGACGACCATCGCGACGTAGCCGTACGGCAGCAGGAAACCGCCGAGGCCCGTCGTCTGCTGGACACCTCCGGCGCGCTGGAACTCGGCCCCGAGGACGACCTGCGTCCCGCCGTCCACCGCGCCCTGCTGGGCGGCGTCCTGTCCGGGCCCGAGCTTCGCAACGTCGGCGCGCTGGTGGCTGCCGCCCGCTGGAACCGCAGCGCCCTGGCTCACCGGGACGACCTGCCCCTGCTGGCCGCCATCACCCAGAACCTGCCGGAACTGCCCGACTTGGAAAGCGCGGTCAATCGCACCGTCAGCGCCGGCGGCGAAGTGCTGGACAACGCATCGCCGGAACTCGCCCGCCTGCGCCGGGAGTCTCGCTCTGCCTACTCCGCACTCAACGACGTGATGCAGCGCGCCCTGCGCCGCTACCAGCGCTCCGGCGTAGCCCAGGAGGACATCGTCACCGAGCGCAACGGACGCATGGTCCTGCTCATCAAAACCGACTTCAAAGGCCAGGCCCCCGGCATCGTGCACGACGTGTCCGACAGCGGCGCGACGGTGTTCATCGAGCCGATGCCCGCCATCGACCTCGGCAACCGCTGGCGGGAAACCCGCCTGGCCGAACGGCGCGAAGAAGAGCGCGTCCTGCGGGAACTGTCGTCCCTGGTGGGCCGCTACGCCGAGGACATCACGCTGATGCACCACCTGCTGGGCCGCCTGGATCTGGCATTGGCCAAGGGCCGTTACGCCGCTACGCTGCGCGCGGTTACGCCCAACCTGCTGGCGTCCGGCGAACCCCGCCGCCTGCGCTTGACCGGCGCACGCCATCCGCTGCTCACCGGGGACGTGGTGCCCACCACCATCGTAATTGAAGCCGGCCATCCCGTCCTGCTCATCACCGGCCCCAACGCCGGCGGCAAGACCGTCGCCCTGAAAACCGTGGGCCTGCTGGCGATGATGGCCCATGCCGGCCTCCAGGTGCCGGCCAGCGACGCCGACCTGCCCCTGTTCGACGGCATCTACGCCGACATCGGCGACCAGCAGAGCATCTTTGAATCCCTGTCCACTTTCAGCAGCCACGTCCGCAACCTGCGACACATCATGGACGTCGCCACCAACCGCTCCCTCATCCTGATTGACGAACTCGGATCCGCAACCGACCCGGAGGAAGGCTCCGCCCTGGCCATCGCGCTACTGTCTCACCTGCGCGACCGGGGCGCGATGGTGGTGGCTACCACCCACCATCGCAACGTGGCCCGGCTGGCCCAGGAGGAAACCGGTATGGTCAACGCCAGCGTTGACCTGAACCCCCGCACGCTGGAACCCACCTACCGCCTCACCCACGGCGTGCCCGGACGCAGCTATGCGCTGACCATCGCCGCCCGCCTGGGCCTGCCGGAGTCCGTCATCGCCGGCGCCCAGGGCCACCTGGAGCCGTCCCACGTGCAGACCGATCGGCTGCTGCAGGAATTGCAGGAGGAACGCCTCACCGTGTCGGAACTGCGCCAGGAGGCCGAGCAGGCCCTGGACGACGCCCGTCGCCAGGAGCGGGAAGTCGCCGAACGCCTGGCCACCGTGGAAGACGCCAAAGCCCAGCTGGTTGAGGACGCCCGCCGCGACTTGGCCGAGGAGATTGCCGAGGTAGCCACTCGCATCCGGCAGGCCGAGCGTTCCCTACAACGCCAGCAGGCCCGCCAATCCGCCGTCGCCGGCGACGCGCCGGACGTTGACCTGACCGCAGAGCGCGAGCGTTTGGCCGAAGCCCAGCGTGAGGTGGTGTCGCCCGACTGGACGCCCATCCCGGTGGAGCGACCGCCCTGGTATCACGACCTTCGTGTCGGCGACCGGGTGTACGTCCGGGGCGTATCCCGCCCGGTGGAGGTGGTTACCCCGCCCAACGAGCAGCAGGAGATTGAGGTAATCATCGGCAGTATGCGCGCCCGCCTGCCCGTGTACCAGTTGGACCGTCCCGCCGACCGTGTCCATCCCGCCGCCGAGCAGGCTGGCGTGGTGTATCGCCGCCCGGAGAGCCGCCGCACCCTCAGCCCCGAGGTCAACCTGCACGGCTATCGGGTGGACGAAGCCCTCAACGTCATCGATTCCCTGCTGGACGATGCCGCACTGGAGGGCATGACTTCCCTGAAAATCGTTCATGGCAAGGGAACCGGCGCGCTGCGTCAGGCCATCCGCGAGTATCTCAATGGCCACCCCCTGGTGAACGCCATCGAGCCGGGCGAGGGTGGCAGCGCCGCCGGCGTAACCGTAGTGCAACTCCGTTAGAGGGAATAGCAATGTCAAACCCGATTCTGAACACCGCAATCGGCAGTTACGGCCATACCGCCCCACTGAAGAACGGCGACGTAACGTCGGATATGTTCGCCATGGCACACACCGAGGTGTCTCCGGTTACCAGCATCTTCCGCCGCATGGTGCGCGGCTTGGAGTTCGACGTTGCCGAGATGGCCCTGTCCACCTACCTGTGCGCCCGCGCTCATGGCAAAGCGTTCACCGGCATCCCTGTCTTCCTCACTCGCGCCTTCTATCACGGCGGGATAACGGTCAGCGCAGCCAGCGGCATCCGCTCGCCCAAAGACCTGGAAGGCCGTCGCGTCGGTGTGCGCAGCTACACGCTGACTCCCGGCGTCTGGACCCGCGGCCTGCTGCAAAGCGAGTACGACGTTGACCTGGACGCCGTTACCTGGGTGCTGTCCGGCGATGAGCACGTCGCCGAATACGTTGCCCCGTCCAACGTGGTGTCGTCGCCCAACTCCAACCTGGGCGAGATGTTGCTATCCGGCGAGATCGACGCCGCCATCGGCGCGGGTCGGATTGATTCCTCAGACGTTCGCCCCCTGTTCTCCGACCCCGAGCCGGCCGATGCCGAATGGCACCGCAGAACCGGCATCTATCCCATCAGCCACATGGTGGTGGTCAAGAACGCGGCTTTGGAAGCTACGCCGGGCCTTGCCGAAGAGTTGTTCAACGTATTCAAGGCCGCCAAAACCCCCTATGTTGACCGCCTACAATCCGGCGGGGCCGGCGAACCCGACGACGCCGCATTGTTGACTATGGCCAACGTGGTGGGCGGGGACCCACTGCCCTACGGCCTGGAGAGTTCCCGCAAAACCCTGGAAACCTTCATTGACTTCAACGTCAGCCAGGGCGTAATCCCCGGCAAGATCGACCCGGAATTGCTGTTTCCCGCCGCTACCCTGGGGCTGGGCTAGCGACCTTCCCGGTAGTCGTCGTAGTCTGAATCCAAATCCCACTCCCGGTCGTAATTGGGGTCGTAACCGTCGTAGTATCCCTGCTCATCCGCCTCGTTGCGCCGTCGCCATTGCCCCCAGGCCCATTTGCTGACCACCACGACCACGGCCAGGAGAACCAGCCCGCCGATTATCCACACGTCCAGATAAGCCAGAAAGGACAAGTCGGCCGGCCCGTTGCCAGCCTGCTCGGTCCGGGACAGAATGCCAACGGGTCCATTGGCGCATTCTTTGAGCAAAGTATAAAAAATCACCGAATCTTGCACCTGCGCAAGTATGTCCGTATCCTGCGGATTTACAATAATAGCACCGTTCCCCCGCCGGGCCTTCGCAAACCCAAAGCCGTTATCAGGCGATTCTGAGCGGGCTGATGGTGAGATTATGAAAGAGACCGTAAACGCTTTCCTCCAGTATTTGGTCGTCGAGCGCGGCTTTTCGCAGAATACCCTGGCGGCTTACAGCAACGACCTGAACCAGTTCCTCAAGTTCGCCGCCGCAGAGCTGAACGTATCCGGCGACGACCCCGAAGACTGGCGCCGCGTTGACATTGACCTGCTCAACGGCTACATCAGCGAGCTCCGCGACCGGAGGAAGTACCGCGACACCACCACTGCCCGCAAGGTGGCCGCGGTGCGCTCCTTCTTCGGTTACCTCAGCGCCAACGAGCTCATCAGCGAAGACCCCACCGAAAACCTCGGTTCGCCCCGGGTTGGGCGCTCCGTTCCCAAGTTCCTGTCTGAGGGCGACGTGAAGCTGCTCCTCTCCACCGCCGCCGATACCGGCACTCCCGAAGGCCGCCGGGACGCCAGCATCCTGGAGCTGCTCTATGCCACCGGCGTCCGCGTTAGCGAACTGGTGGCCCTCAACGTGCAGGACATCGACTTTGAGGAGAGTTTCATCCGCGCCTGGGGCAAGGGTTCCAAGGAGCGTATCGTCTATCTTTACCCGGAAGCGCTGGCCAACCTCCGCGCCTATATCGGCGGCGCCCGGGCCGAACTGGTTAGCAGCAAAAAGGGAGAAACCGCCCTCTACGTGAACCAGCGCGGGGAGCGGCTCACCCGACAATGGGTGTGGAACATCCTCAAAACCGCCGCCAAAAGGTCTGGCGTTGACGGGGACATAACGCCGCACACCTTGCGCCACAGCTTCGCCACGCACCTCCTGCAGAACGGCGCTTCCCTGCGCCACGTCCAGGAACTCCTGGGCCATTCCAACATCTCCACCACCCAGATGTACACCCACCTTACTGACGACCACGTTCGCGACGAATACGAGCAAAGCCACCCCCGCGCTTGAAAACATGACCTCGCCACGCATCTACCGCGCTGAGGGCCTCACCCTGCGCAGAACCTCCGTTGGCGAGGCTGACCTGATATCGTCTCTCTATAGCCGCGAACATGGCAAGCTGGAAGTGCTGGCCCGCGGCGCCAGGCGTCTCACCAGCAAGCTGATGGGCCACTTCGAGCCGCTGACCCTGGTGCGCCTGTCGGTGGTCAGGGGCCGTTCGCTGGACACCGTCGCCGAGGCCGAGGTTGTCAACGCCTTTCCGGCCGTCAAGGCCGACTACGCCAGCGCCGCCCGCGGCCTGTACGTCGCCGAGCTGATTGACGGCTTCAGCGCCGCTGCCGCAGCCAACCCACAGCTATACGACCTGGCCCTCCAGACCCTGGACGCCATCGGTCGTTCCGCCGGCTCCGCTGACGACGACCCCGCCGTTGACCTGCCTCTGCGCTACTTTGACCTGCAGTTGCTCCGGCTGTCGGGCTTCCTGCCCGAACTTTATCAGTGCGTGGAGTGCGGCGCCGACCTGGAACCGGAGCGTCATCGATTCGCGCCCGGCGCCGGCGGGGCGCTTTGTCCCAACTGCGCCACTCCACCCGACGTAATCGTGCGTCCGCTGTCCCTTTCCGCGCTGAAGGTGCTGCGCCTGCTCCACCGCACCCAATCTCCCGACGGGCTGCCCCGCCTGGATATGCCGGCAGCGGTGCGGCAGGAAGTTCACAGCCTCCTCACCGAAACCCTACAGCACTGGCTGGACCGACAACTGCGCTCCCAGACCTTTCTGGACGCCACCGAATTTGGTTAAAAGTTGCACGTGATTATGTTGACCAATTGACCGGAAAAGCGTAAAAGTCTGTCATTGCTCGATCGCGCAGATACGTCGTAATGGGGTGGAACGCCTAAACGGCCATTCTCCCTGCCCAACAAGCGAGGTATAGCAATGTTCAGCAAGATACTGATTGCCAACCGGGGCGAAATCGCCGCCCGCATCATCCGCACCTGTCAGCGTCTCGGCGTCGCCACCGTCGCCGTCTATTCCGAAGCCGACGCCGGCGCTCTGCACACCCAAATGGCCGACCAGTCCGTGTGCATCGGTCCCGCGCCCGCCACCGACTCCTACCTGAACGTTGACGCCGTGATGGACGCCTGCCTGGCCACCGGCGCCCAGGCCATCCACCCCGGCTACGGCTTCCTTTCCGAGAACGGAGCGCTGGCCCGTCGCTGCAAGGCCGAAGGCGTCATATTCATCGGCCCCACCGAAGAGGTGCTCAACCAGATGGGCGACAAGCTTTCCGCCCGTCGCGTCGCCCGCAAGTCCGGCCTGCCCGTGATGCCCGGCACTGAGGAGCCCGTCAGCGACGACGAAGCCATCAGCAAAGCCTGGGAATTGGGTTTCCCCATGATGGTCAAGGCTGCCGCCGGCGGTGGCGGCATCGGCATCCATGTCGTGAACAACCTGGCAGAGTTGGAACCCGTCATCGAGCGCACCCGCAAGATCGCCCAGGCCGCCTTCGCCGACTCCAGCCTGTTCTACGAGCGTTACCTCGAAGGCGCATCCCACATCGAGGTCCAGCTTATCGCCGACCAGTACGGCAACGTGCTGCATCTGTTCGAACGTGACTGCTCCATCCAACGCAGGAACCAGAAGCTCATCGAGGAAACCCCCGCCTCGGCCAAGATGACCAGCGAGGTGCGTGGACAGTTGGGCCGCCTGTCCCGGCAGTTGGGCCGCGAGGCCGGCTACACCAACGCCGGCACCGTGGAGTTCCTCGTAACCGACGACGGCCACTTCTACTTCATGGAGATGAACCCGCGCCTTCAGGTCGAACACGGCGTTTCCGAACTGGTCTCCGGGCAGGACATCGTTGAACTCCAACTGATGGCAGCCGCCGGAATCCCCTTCTCAGTCCGTCAGCCCGACCTCCACGCCAACGGTCATGCCATCGAGGCCCGCGTCTATCCGGAGCATCCCGACACCCTGCTGCCCAACGTCGGAACGGTGACCGAACTGGCAATCCCTCAGGGTGAGGGTGTCCGCGTGGATACCGCGCTTTGCGTCGGCTACGAGGTTTCGCTACACTACGAACCGTTGCTCGCCAAAGTGATGGCTTGGGGTGAAGACCGTGCCGCCGCCATCGCCAGGCTGGATGCGGCCCTCGCCAACTTCCACCTGGCCGGTGTCGATACCAATATCCCACTGCTGCGCGACGTGCTGGCCAGCCCCGAGTTCGCGTCGGGCGCCTACCACACCGGCAGCCTGCCCGCCATTCTCGAGCGACGACGACAGGCCAAAAGCGAAGCGAACAGAATGCATACCAACGGACATCAGCCTACTGCCGAACTCGACCCGCGAGCTTTGGCCGCTGCCATCGGCGCCGCCGCCGTTGCCGTAGAGCGCGCGTCCCGTCAGAACGGCGCCGGCGAGTCCGCGTCCCGCTGGCGTATGCAGGGCCGTCGCGACCTGTTCCGCTCGCGGCTGGGGAGCGCGTCCTGGTAAATTGACCACCATCAGAGTACGCATCGGCGAACAGTGGTACACCGTTGAGGTCGGCGACCTGACCCAATCCCCCGTGGAGGTCGCCGTTGACGGCGAGGTTTTCGAGGTTGAACTAGAAACCGATTCCGGCCCAACGCCGCCTCGCCGGGGTGGGCCCGCCGGCGGCCTGGCCGTACCCGAAGCTCCCGCACCCGCGCCGTCAGGTTCCGCCGCGCCCGTTGACGACGACATCCTGCGCTCGCCCATGCCGGGCCGCGTGATGTCCGTCCTGGTGCGCCCCGGCGACGCCGTGTCCGCCGGCGACGAGGTATGCGTGGTGGAGGCCATGAAGATGGAGCAGAGCATCCTGGCCCACCGGGACGGCATCGTCAAAACCATCTTCGTCCGCCCGCTGGATTCCGTAAACGCCAACGACCCTCTGGTAGAATTGGAATAACCCGGCCCTTCACCTTTTTTGGTAAAATTGGCTTGTTATGCCTCAGGAAACCATCTACATCAAGGGCGCTCGCGAGCACAACCTCAAAAACATCGACGTTACCATCCCCCGGGACCGGCTCGTCGTCATCACCGGCGTGTCCGGCTCCGGCAAGAGCAGCCTGGCCTTCGACACCATCTACGCCGAGGGACAGCGCCGCTACGTGGAGTCTCTGTCCGCCTACGCACGCCAGTTCCTGGGCCGCATGGACAAGCCCGACGTTGACTACATCGAGGGCCTGTCTCCGGCCATCTCCATCGACCAGAAGGGCGTCTCCAACAACCCACGCTCCACCGTCGGCACCGTAACCGAGATTTACGACTACCTGCGCCTGCTCTTCGCCCGGGTCGGCCGGCCCCACTGTCCCAAGTGCGGAAACCCCGTGGCCCGGCAGACGGTGCAACAAATCGTGGACGCCATCCTGGCCCTGCCCGAGTCCTCTCGCATCACCCTGCTGGCGCCCAAGATTCGCCGCAAGAAAGGCGAGCACCGGGAGATATTCGAGGGCGCCAAGCGCGCCGGCTTTGTCCGCCTGCGCGTCAACGGCGAAATTATGCTGGTGGAGGACACCGACACCCTGACGCTGGACAAGCAGAAGTGGCACTACATCGACATCGTCGTTGACCGCCTCATCATCCGCAGCGACACCGAACCGAACCGGGTTACCGAGTCGGTGGAGACGGCCCTGCGCGAGGGCGAAGGGGTGCTGACCGTGGGCCGCGAGGGTGAGGAGGACCTGACCTTCAGCGAGCAGTTCGCCTGCGTCGCCTGCGGCATCAGCCTGCCCGAGATCGAGCCGCGCACCTTCAGCTTCAACAGTCCCCACGGCGCCTGCTCCACCTGCACGGGACTGGGCTACCAGCTGGAGGTTGACCCCTCGCTGGTCATCCAAAACCGTTCGCTCTCGCTGCTGGAGGGCGCAGTGGTGCCCTGGGCCCGCTCCGGGGCCGCCAACTCCTGGTACGCCAGCATGATGGAAGCCGTCGCCCGCGAGTACGACTTCTCGCCCCACGCGCCGGTGCGCGAACTCACCGACGAGCAGGTCAACGTCATTCTCTACGGCGCCGGCAAAAAGCAGGTGAAAGTGCGCCATCGCACCGGCCGGGGCCGCACCTACGCCTGGAACACCACCTACGAGGGCGTCATCCCCAACCTGCAGCGCCGCTACCGCGACACCGAATCCGACCACACCCGCAGCGAGATTGAGCGGTACATGGCCCAACGGACCTGCCGTTCCTGCAGCGGCGCGCGGCTGCGCCCGGAGGCGTTGGGCGTGCTGGTCTGCGGGCGCAATATCATGGACGTTACCGGCCTCACCATCGGGACCGGCCTGCAATGGATTCGCAGCATCAAGCCCGGCGCGGAGGCGTCGGCCAACGGGCATAACGGCAGCAACGGACACCATCCCCTGGAAACGCTGGCGTCCGACGCTCCGGCAGACACCAATGGCGCGAAGCCCAAAACCCGCCGTACCCGCAAAAACGGCAAGCGCGCCGCCAAAGCCGACATCGCCGCCACCCTCACCCAGAGGGAAATGGTCATCGCCGACCAGATTCTCAAAGAGATTGAGGGCCGCCTCCAGTTCCTGGACAGCATCGGCCTGGACTACGTAACCATGAACCGCACGGCCCGCACCCTGTCCGGCGGCGAGGCCCAGCGCGTCCGTCTGGCTACCCAAATCGGCAGCGGCCTCACCGGCGTACTCTACGTGTGCGACGAGCCCACCGTTGGGCTGCATCCCCACGACGACCACCGGCTGATTGGCACGCTGACCCGCCTGCGCGACATGGGCAACACCGTCATCGTGGTGGAACACGACGACGCCATGATGCGCGCCGCCGACCATATCGTTGACCTGGGCCCCGGCGCCGGAGAGCACGGCGGCCACATCGTCGCCACCGGCGACGTGTCCGAAGTGATGGCCAATGAAGCATCACTCACCGGCGCCTACCTCAGCGGACGCAAGCGCATCCCCACGCCGGAGGCGCGGCGTCCGGGCAACGGCAACGCCATCAGTATCAAGGGCGCGAGAGAGAACAACCTGAAAGGAATCGACGTTGCGTTTCCCCTGGGTCTGCTGGGCTGCGTAACCGGCGTGTCCGGCAGCGGCAAGAGCACGCTGATGTACGACATCCTGTACAAGCGGCTGGCCCAGGCCGTCGCCCAGGGCCGGGACCGTCCCGGCGCCCACGACGAAATCACCGGCATCGAGCACATCGACAAGGTGGTGAATATCGACCAGTCGCCTATCGGACGTACGCCTCGCAGCAATCCGGCCACCTACACCGGAGCGTTCACGCCCATCCGCGAGGTCTTCGCCGGCCTGCCCGAAGCCCGCATCAGGGGCTATAAGCCCGGCCGATTCTCCTTCAACGTCAAGGGAGGACGCTGCGAAGCCTGCCAGGGCGAGGGCTACAATCAGATTGAAATGCAGTTCCTCCCCGACGTAACCGTCCCCTGCGAGGTGTGCCAGGGCCGGCGATACAACCGGGAGGCGCTGGAAGTAACCCTGCGCGACCAGTCCATCGCCGACGTGCTGTCCATGACAGTGGAGACGGCGCTGGACTTCTTCTGGAACTACTCCCGTATCCGCAACCGCCTGGAAACCCTGCGCGACGTTGGCCTCGGTTACATCCGCCTGGGCCAGCCGGCCACCACCCTGTCCGGCGGCGAGGCCCAGCGGGTCAAGCTGGCCACGGAGCTGTCCCGACGGGCCACCGGGCGCACTTTGTACCTGCTGGACGAACCCACCACCGGCCTGTCCTTCGAGGACTGCGCCGCCCTGCTCCGCGTGCTGCATCGCCTGGTTGACCAGGGCAACTCCGTGCTGCTCATCGAGCACAACCTGGACCTCATCAAGAACGCCGACTGGATAATCGACCTGGGCCCCGGCGCCGGCGACCAGGGCGGCAACCTGCTGGCCTGCGGCACGCCGGAGATGCTGGCGGATGTCGCCGAGTCACACACCGGCCGTTACCTGCGCGAATCGCTGCAACAGCCTGAGCTGGCCGCCACCGCGGACTAGTCCCGCCCCGGCCGCGTTGCCGTCAGCATCATTAGTGACACCGCCGCCAGGTTGATGCCGAAGGCCAGGAATACCCACTCGTAATTCCCGGTCAGGTCCCAGACGAATCCCGCCGCCGTGGGTCCCAACGCCTGCCCGCCCACCTGCGCGGCCAGGCCCCAGCTGCGTATCTTGCCCAGGTGCGTGCGCCCGAAGTAGTCCGCCCAGGTCAGCCGCGCCGTCATGTGCAGGCCGCCCACGCCAAAACCCAGGATGAAAGCGCCCAGTATCCCTACGCCGATGCCGCTGGCAAAGGCGGTGATCACCGCGCCGCTGGCTACCACCAACCCCGACGCCGTCATCACGAACCGCGCCTCTATCCGCCCGCCCAGCGCTGACCACAAAATGCTGGCCGGCACCTGCGAAATTGCGAAAGTTACCGGCGTGTACACCGCTATGGAATCGGGCACGCCCTGGTCGATGAAGTGAGGCGCCTGGTGCAGCGACACACCGGCCTGTACGATAAACCCCGCAAAGGCGAACAGGATCATCAGCCAGAACGACCACGTACCGATGGCCTGGCGCAGCGTGAAGTTAATCTCCTCGGCAGCGCTCTGCGGCCGGCGGCCCGCCCCCACGCGCCGGCCGGCCGCAGACTGTCCGCTTCCATCCGGCTCAATTCCCAAGTCCTCCGGCCGCCGCACCATCAGCAGTACCGCCGGAATCACGCCTACCGCCAGCGTCCACATACCCAGGGCGTACCAGGCGGTTTCCCACCCCCACGCGCCGATGATTGCCTGGGCCACCAGGGGCATCACCGACAGCCCGGAACCCTGGGATACGTGATTCAGCGCCAGGGCCAGCGGACGCCGGCGAATGAACCAATTGCTCACCGCCACCGACGTGCCCAGCTCCAGGGGGCTGGCAAACACCGCCCGTCCCGGAACGTAGGCCAGGTAAAACATCCAAATCTGGCTCGCCGCGCCCAGAGCAACGGCGCACAGCCCGGCGATGCCCGAGGAAATGCCCACCACCATGCCCGAGCCGTACCGGTCCAGCACCGGCCCCACCAGCGGCGCCGCCACCGCCGCCAGCACTCCGCCGAGGCTCACCGCTCCCGAGAACTGCGCCCGGGTCCAGCCCAACTGCTCCGTCATCGGCACCACGAACACCGTCAGCACCGCCACCGACATCAGCGGGCGGGCGGAGCACGACGCTACGCCCGACAATCCCAGTATCACCCAGCCGTAGTAGAAGGGTGTCGCCCGGGCGGCTCGGGATTGGAGCGCGCGCATCACCATAGGCGCCGATTATAGCAGGGGCCATTCCCACCAAACGGCCAGGGGACGGGCCTTCGGACCCGCCCCCTCAGTTCGCCGCACGCACTTGGAGTCGCCGCTACACCTGGGTCAACTCCCGTTCCCGGCCTTCCGACTCTGCAGCGTGGGCAAACCCTTCCGAGCGCAGCGGCGCGCGCACCAGCAGGGTCGGGGCCGGCGAACGACGCACCACCTGGTCGGCCACGCTGCCCAACAGCGCCCGTCCTACTCCCCAGCGGCCACGGGTGGCCATAACTACCACCGCGTTGCGCGACCGTTTAGCCAGGTCAACCACAGCGTCCGCCGGCTCGTCCAGCGAGTTCACCGCCTCCACGTCGGAAAGGGCGAACTGGGTCTCCAGCTCATCCGCTTTGCGCCACAGATATTCGCGGGACAGCGCCACCATGCTGGACGCCATCTCGGCGGGGCCGCCGAAATGGAAGCCGCCTTCATCGTCCAGCCGGCTCCATTGCGTGTGGGCGCGGAGGTAGTCGGTGTTGCGGGTGCTGCGTACCAGTACGACCTGGGCGCCGCAGGCCCGGGCCAGCTCTCCGGCATAAGCCAGCGCGTGCTCGGCAAAGGCCGACCCATCCAGCGGCACGATGATATTGTCCAACGACCTCCCGACCTTCACGCCGTCCAGCAAGCCACCACGCACGACGAGGGTTGGGTTGCTGACCGAACTGACCACCCGCGCCGTTACGCTGCCCATCACCATGCGCGACAGCCCGCCGCGTCCGTGAGTTGACATCACGATGAGGCCGTCTGGCTCTCGGGCGGCCAGGTCGGCGATAATCATCTCGGCCCGGCCTTCCCCGACGAAGACGTCAATGGGCACGTGCACGTCCAGCTCTTGCAGCCGCTGCTTTTCTGCGGCCAGATAGGCCGTAATCCGGTCGTGTTCCGCTACGGCCAGGGAGCCGCTGAACCTGCCCAAATCGGCGTCGGAATGCCACTGGGGGATACTCTCGAAAGACCGCAGCAGCGTGATGGGCGAACCGGCAACTTCGGCCATCAGGCAGGCCGCAGGCAGCGCTTCCGCCGACAGCTCCGAGCCGTCCAGGGGAACCATAATGCTCTTGAAAAACGCCATGACTACACCTCCTCCATCCGTTCTCGATCAATTCGTCGCATTCGTTCCGAACTGAAATCAACATCGCTTCATGCAATACTGTATATTCTTATAACAGATAATATATCACCACCTTCTGGCCCGCGCAATCCTTTCTCCGCGCCTTCGCGTCCCTGCGTTGCAGCACCGCCTGCGCTATAATGTTCCAATGCAGCGCACCTTTCGCCTGGCGTTAGGCCAGTTCAACCCCACCGTTGGCGACATCGCCGGCAACGCCGCCCGGGTCATCGAGCTCATCGACGAGGCGCGGGCCGCCCACGCCGATTTGGTCGCCTTTCCGGAACTGGCCGTTACCGGCTATCCCCCGGAGGACTTGCTCTTCAAGCCGTCCTTCCTGGCCGACGCCGCCGACGCCGTGCAGCGCATCGCCGCCGCGGCCCGAGGCATCGCCGTCATCGTCGGTTGTCCCGGCCCTTCTACCAATCGCTCCGGCAGCCGGGCCGGCGACGACGTGGCCAACGCCGCAGCCATCATCAACGACGGGCGCGTCCTGGACTGGTATCGCAAGATGTACCTGCCCACCTACGGCGTTTTCGACGAAGACCGCTACTTCCGGCGCGGCGACGTCTGCCCGGTGTACGTCATCAACGGCGCCCCCGTCGGCGTCAACATCTGCGAAGACATCTGGTATCCCGTTGGCCCCATCGCCGTCCAGCGCGACGCCGGGGCCGAGGTCATCGTCAACATCAACGCATCTCCCTTCCACGCCGGCAAGGCTGCCCAGCGCGAGCGCATGATTGCCACCCGGGCGGCCGACAACGGAGTTTTCGTCGCCTATCTCAACACCGTAGGCGGCCAGGATGAACTGGTTTTCGACGGCGCCAGCATCGTTTGCTCCCCCGATGGCGCCGTAATCGCCCGCGGCCCGTCCTTTGAAGAAAACCTCATCATCGCCGACCTGGACGTGGATTCCGTATTCCGGCAGCGACTTCACGACCCGCGGCCCCGCAAGGAAAATCGGGCCATCCTCAGCGAGGTGGGCGAGGCCAAGCTGGTCGCCGTTTCCGACTACCGCCGGGGCAGCCGCAACCAGCCCGCCGAACCGACCCTGTGCCGCACCCTAGGCGAAACCGAAGAAATTTACCAGGCCCTAGTGGTCGGCACCCGGGACTACGTCCGAAAGTCCGGCTTCCGTCGCACCCTGGTGGGACTTTCCGGCGGCATCGACTCGGCCCTCACCGCCACGGTGGCCGCAGACGCCCTGGGCGCCGAAAACGTGGTTGGCGTTACCATGCCCTCCCGATACTCCTCCGAAGGCAGCGTGGGCGACTCCCAGGAGCTGGCCGACAACCTGGGCATCGAGCTGTGGCGCATTCCCATCGAGCCGGCCCACCACGCCTTCACCGATATGCTGGCCGACCGTTTCGCTGGCACCGAACCCAACACCGCCGAGGAGAACGTCCAGGCCCGCATCCGGGGCAACGTGCTGATGACCATCGCCAACAAGTTCGGCTGGCTGACGCTCACCACCGGCAACAAGAGCGAAATGGCCATGGGTTACGCCACCCTCTACGGCGACATGGCTGGCGGGTTCGCCGTGCTCAAGGACGTGCCCAAGACCCTGGTGTACCGGCTATCCCGCTGGCGCAACGCCGGATCGGGGAACGGCCGGCCCATCATACCCCAGGCCGTGCTTGACAAGCCCCCCAGCGCCGAGCTGCGCCCCGACCAGACCGACCAGGACACCCTGCCGCCCTACGAGCAACTTGACCCCATCATCAAGGCTTACGTTGAGGATGATTACAGCTACGCCGACATGGTGGCCATGGGGCATAACTCCGACTGGGTGCGCCAGGTCATAACCTACGTTGACCGCAACGAATACAAGCGCCGCCAGGCTCCACCCGGCGTTAAAATCACGCCCCGCGCCTTCGGCAAAGACCGCCGCCTTCCCATCGTCAACCGCTACCGACCATGACAGGAGTCAACAGGTAATGGAAATAGAAAGCAAGCTGGCCGCCATGGGCCTCGCTGTCTCAGAGCCGAATCCATCCATCGGCAACTTCGTGCCGGCCGTCCGCGTCGGCAACCTGGTGTTCGTGTCCGGCAACCTGCCCCGGCTGGAAGACGGCAGCATGGTCGCCACCGGAAAGGTGGGCCGCGACGTCAGCATTGAAGAAGGCTACGCCGCCGCTCGCCAGTGCGCGGTCAACTGCCTGTCCTCCGCCAGGAGCATCATCGGCGATCTGGACAAGGTGCAGCGCATCGCCAAGCTGCTGGTCATGGTCGCCTGCGACCCGGAGTTTGACCAGCAGCCGGCCGTAGGCAACGGCGCGTCGGACCTTCTGGTGGAGCTGTACGGCGAGAGCGGCCGACACGCCCGTTCCGCAGTAGGCATGGCCGCGCTGCCCCGGGGCGCCCCGGTGGAAGTGGAGATGATTCTAGAAGTTGCCGACTAGCACCCGTTGACGCATAGCCCTGCCCATGAGCCTTGACCAGTTCCATACCGTCATCCGGGACTGGTTCCGCAGCCGGTTCCAGGAACCCACTGCGGCCCAGGCCCAGGGCTGGCCGGCCATCGCCCAGGGACGCCACACCCTCATCGCCGCGCCCACCGGCTCCGGCAAGACCCTGGCCGCCTTCCTCGCCTGCATCGACCAGCTGGTTCGCCGGGGCCTCCTAGAAGGGCTGCCTGACACTACCCAGGTGGTGTACGTGTCGCCTCTGAAGGCGCTGTCCAACGACATCCAGAAGAACCTTGAGGCTCCACTGGAGGAGATTCAAGAGCTGGCGGCAAGTCGCGGCCTGCCCCTGCCAACCATTAGAACCGCAGTACGCACCGGCGATACGCCACAAGCCCAGCGCCAGCAGATGGCGAAAAACCCGCCGCACATCCTGATTACCACGCCCGAATCACTCTACATCCTGCTCACCTCCGAAAGCGGACGGCGCGGCCTCAAGGACGTGCAAACCGTCATCCTGGACGAAATCCACGCCGTCGCCGATGACAAGCGCGGCTCCCACCTCTCCCTGTCCGTGGAGCGACTTTGCGCCCTGTCCCAGCAGCACGTCGGACGGGTCGGCCTGTCGGCGACGCAGCGTCCCATCGAGGAAGTGGCCCGGTTCCTGGTGGGCAACCGGCACATCGCCCCGGATGGAACGCCCGATTGTCTCATCGTCGATACCGGCCACACCAGGCGCATGGAGCTGGGCATACGGCTCCCGTCGGCGGAGTTGGGCCCGATTGCCACCCATGAGATTTGGGGGCAAACCCTGGACGCCATCGTCGGGTTGACCGCCGACCATGACACCACACTGGTTTTCGTCAACACCCGCCGCCTGGTGGAGCGAGTGGCGCATCAGCTCTCTTTGCGCATGGGCGAGGACGCGGTAGTCGCCCACCACGGCAGCCTCTCGCGCACCACCCGGCTGGCCGCTGAAGAGAAGCTGAAGAATGGCGAGGTCAAGGTCTGTGTGGCCACCGCATCGCTGGAGTTGGGCATCGACATCGGGGTTGTGGACCAGGTCTGCCAGATTGGTTCTCCCCGTTCCATCGGGCTGCTGCTGCAACGGGTGGGACGCTCCGGCCACACCGTCGGGGGCACGCCCAAAGGCGTCCTGTTCCCGTTGACCCGCGATGAACTGGTGGAATGCGCCGCGCTCTGCCGGGCCGTGCGCCGGGGCAACCTGGACACCCTCACCATTCCCCAGTGGCCGCTGGACGTGCTGGGCCAGCAGATTGTCGCCGCCTGCGCCGCCGAGGAATGGGCCGAGGACGACCTGTTCGATACGTGCGCCAGGGCATACCCGTATCGGGATTTGCCCCGGGAAAAATTCGATGAAGTGGTTGCGGCCCTCTCCGAAGGATTCGCGCCGCGTCTGGGCCGCCGGGGCGCGCATCTGCACCGCGACGGCGTGAATCACGTCCTCAAAGGACGCCGGGGCGCGCGCCTGGCCGCGCTGACCAGCGGCGGCGCCATCCCTGACAACGCCGACTACGACGTAATCGCCGAGCCGGAGGATACTTTCGTCGGCACCGTCAACGAGGACTTCGCCATCGAGAGCATGGCCGGCGACGTGTTCCTGCTGGGCAACACCCCGTGGAAGATTCGCCGCGTGGAAAGCGGCAAGGTTCGGGTTCAGGACGCCCAGGGCCTGGCGCCGACGATTCCCTTCTGGCTGGGTGAGGCCCCCGGCCGCACCCGCGAACTGTCCGCCGAAATCACCGAGCTGCGGGAAGCGGTGGACGAGCGGCTGGAACATCCCGACGATGCCGAAGCGTGGCTTGCCCAGGAATGCGGCATTGGAGCCGGCGCCACCGAGCAGATAGTGGAGTACCTGGCCGAGGGCAAGCGGGTTCTGGGCATCGTGCCCACGGGCAACCGCGTGGTCGCCGAGCGTTTCTTCGACGAAAGCGGCGGAATGCAGCTGGTCATCCACTCGCCCTTCGGCGCGGCCATCAACCGGGCCTGGGGCATGGCACTGCGCAAAAAGATTTGCCGCACCTTCGACTTTGAGCTGCAGGCGTCCGCCACCGACGACGGGCTGAACTTCTCGCTGGGCCCGAATCTCTCCTTCCCGCTGAGCGACGTCTTCGCCTACCTTTCTTCCCGCACGGTGGACGAGGTGCTGCTGCAGGCGATTTTCCAGGCTCCGCTGTTCGGCACCCGCTGGCGATGGAACGCCACCCGATTCCTAGCCCTGCTGCGGCACACCGGAGGGCGCAAGGTGCCGGCGCCGCTGCAAAGAATGCGCTCCGAAGACCTGCTGGCCGCCGTCTTCCCGGCCCAGGTGCAGTGCCAGGACAACGCTCCCGGCGAGGACATCGAGCCGCCGAACCATCCGCTGGTATTCGAGACCATCCGCGACTGCCTGACCGAGGCCATGGACCTGCCCGGCCATCAGCAGGTGCTGGCCGCCATCGAGCGGGGCGAGATTGAGGTGTACGCCCGTGATACGGTACAGCCCTCGGTTTTCTGCCATCAAATCCTCAACGCCATGCCCTACGCCTTTCTGGACGACGCGCCGCTGGAAGAAAGGCGGGCCCGGGCCGTAACGCTGCGCCGCGCCCTGCCCCAGGATACCCGCGACCTGGGCAAGCTTGACGACGCTGTGATTCAAGAAGAGAGCGCAAACGCCCGGCCAGCAATACGCGACGCTGATGAACTGCACGACGCGCTGCTGAGCCTGGTTATCCTTCCGGAGGTGGCGACCTCTGATGCGGCTCGCGATTGGCAGCCGGAACAACTAGCTCGGTGGTTCACCCAGCTTGCCGACTCCGGACGAGGCTATCGGTTCAGCCGGCCAGACGGATGGAACGCCTGGGTCGCTGCGGAACGCCTCCCCCTGGCCGTAGCGGCCTACCCGACCGCGCAGATTGTTCCACCCGCAACCGTTCTCCCTGACGCTGCCCCGGAGCCGACGCCGGAGGAGGCTGCCCTGTCCATCGTGCGCGGCTGGGTCGAGGCTTCCGGCCCGGTTACTGCTTCCGGTTTGGCCGACGCCCTGCGCCTGGAGCGCAGCGACGTGGTGTACGCACTGGGTCAACTGGAAGTGGAGGGCACGGTGTTGCGGGGCAGTTTCAGTTCCGGCGCGGTTGAGGAAGAATTCTGCGACCGGCGGATTCTGGCGCGCATCCATCGTGGCACACTGGGACGGCTGCGTCGGGAAATCGAGCCGGTGCCGCCGGCCGCCCTGATGCGGTTCCTGCTCCGTTGGCAACGCGTGGACACTGGGCACCGCGCCGAGGGCGAAGGCGGATTGCTGGACGTGATTGAGCAGCTGCAGGGCTTCGAGACTGCGGCCGGCGCCCTGGAGTCGGAGGTAATTCCGGCACGAATGCGGGACTACGACCCTCGTCTGCTGGACACGGTGTGCCTGGAAGGTCAGGTGGTCTGGGGCTGCCTGAGCCGGCAGTTCAACGCCGGCAACGGCTCCGCCGGGGTTCGAGGCGCGTTGACCCGCGCCACGCCGGTTGCGCTGGCCCTGCGAGAATCCCTGGACTGGCTGCTGTCTCCGTCATCCCCTCTCAACGGCAATCTCAGCGGCGCCGCCGGCGACGTACTGGCAGTGTTGAACGAACGGGGCGCCAGCTTTGCGTCCGACATCATCGCCATCACCCGGCGGCTGCCCTCCGACGTGGAAGAAGCCCTTTGGCAGCTGGCGGCCCAGGGCTTGATTACCTGCGACAGCCTGCAACCGCTGCGAAAGCGGGTCAGCAACCGGCCTGACGGCCATCGCAGCCGGCCCGTGAACGGAACACAGCCATACGCCCGCGCCGCACTGCCAGCAGGGCGGACGCTACGACGCCACAGCTCGCGCAGCCGGCCTCTTGACCCTCGCCGCCGGGAGAGCTACAGCCGCTGGTCGCTGCTGGAGCCGCTGGCTCCGATGAGCGACGCGGTGGAGTTGCGCGTGCTGCAACTGCTGCGGCGGTACGGCATCCTGTTCCCGGAGCTGCTGGCCCGGGAGTCCCTGGCGCCGGCCTGGCGGGAGGCTCTCCCGGTGCTGCGTCGCATGGAGGCCCAGGGCGAGATTCGGGGCGGCCGCTTCGTAACCGGTTTCGTGGGCGAGCAGTTCGCCCTTCCCGAAGCGGTGGACCTGCTCCGGGAAGTCAACCGCAGCGCCGCCACGGGCAGCATGGTAGTTATCTCCGCCTGCGACCCGCTGAACCTGGCCGGCATTATCACAACGGGCAAGAAGGTGCCGGCCCTGTCGGGAAACCGCCTGGCGCTCTGCGACGGTGTGCCGGTAGCCGCCCTGGAAAGCGACGGCCCGGTCAACCTGAACGGGGCCGACCCGCAGCTGCTGAGCCAAGCCTATTCGTTACTGCGGCAACCGAAGCCCTTTCACTCGGACGTGCCATCCCTGTCCCCGGCCTCCTTGTAGGCGTACACGGCAAAGAGCGGATCGCCGGGCGGCGCCATATCCGGGTTGGCCAGCCCGCCGCGGACGCCGCTGAACCCGCCGGCGTGGAGCATATACTGTCCTACCAGCTCAACGTGGTCTTCGTCATTGGTCCCGCGCCACACTCGCACCGCCTTGGTGGGAAAGCAGCGATTGGAAAAGGTCACGATGAACACGCCGCCGGGCTGCAGCACCCGTGAAACCTCCGCGAACACCTCCACCGGCCTGGTCAGGTACTGCACCGACACCGTAATCGCCACGGCGTCAAAGGATTCGTCCTCAAAGGGCAGCGACGGGTCAACGTTGATGTCCTTCAGCAGGTATTCGTCCAATTGGGGGTTGTCCGCCATCTCGGCGGCGTTCATGCCCAGGCCCACGATGCGCCGGCGCGGATGCTCCTCCGGCCAGTGCGTCCGCCAGCTGCTCATCAGGTCCAGCACCGCGGCGTCCTGCGGTATCAGCTGCTGGAACAGCCGGCCCACCGCAGCGATAGCCCCGTCGTCGATGTGCACAACGAGACGGGGCATCGTGTAAAACTCGGCGTCGTTGCTATCGTCCTCCCGCTGGAAAAACTCCGGCGGGAAACGGCTCGGATCCATCGCCAAACCCAACCTCCTGATGAGCGCTGCTTCGCCGGTAAGGGTTTGGAAGCGCATTGGTTGCCGGTGCGGAAACCCTACCCCAGCCGGTAGGCCCGCGCCGCCGTGTCGTGGAACAGCTCAGCCCGTTCGCTGGCGGAGAAGTCCGCCGACACCCGCTTGAACGCGTTCCACATCACACAGTACGAGAAAGATTCCTTGTCCACCGGGAAGTTGCTTTCAAACATGCACCGATTCGGACCGAACTGCTCAATGCAGTAGCGCATCACCGGGTCAATGGCCGCCGCCAGTTCCTCGGAACCCACCGGCGTCTCCCGCTGGTGAAAGTCGTAGCCCAGGCGCGGCATTCCGACGCCGCCCAGCTTGATCACGACGTTGGGATTCTGAGCCACGGCGGCGATGCCGGCGCGCCAGTTGGCCATCACCTCGTCGGGATTCGCCGCGTAGGGGCCGAAGCGCATCAGACCGCCCACATGGTTCAGCACGATGGTCAAATCCGGCACGGCGCCGGCAAAGTCCGCCAACTCCGGCAGCTGCGGATGCAGCAGGGACACGTCCAGCGACAGGCCCATCTCTGACAGAACCCGCGCGCCCGCCCGGTAGTCGTCGCTGGCCAGCTGGTTGGGCATCGGGTACGCGCCGACAATGGGTATCTCCGGGTGCGGGTCCCAGCCGACGCCGTGGCGTATGCCCTTGAAACGGTTGGGACTGGCCGCCTGCAGCGCTTCCAGCACTCGCCGCACGTCGTCGCCCAGGTGCAGGTTGGCGTGGCCGACGATGCCGTGGGCCGCCCTGGTCAGGCTGTACATCCCGCTGGCCGACTGCGCCGCGATGCCCTGCACGAACTCCACCTCGCCCACCGGCCGCAGCTCCATGGGCGGGTCGGCCCGGTACATGGCCCGGGCCTCAATGAACACGGTGGATACGATGTTGTGGCCGCTGTCGGTGTCGGCCAGCAGCTCGGCCAGCATATAGCGAGGTTCCACCCGGTCGTCGCGGCCATCCCAAAAGTGATGGTGCGGGTCGCAGATGGGCAAATCCGGTTCCAGGGCCGGCTCAACGGTTTTGGCCAACCAGTCGTTAACGGGAGCTGCCATGGCGATTACCTCTCTGCCCGGGCTGGGGACGATCAGCTCTCGTCCACCCGGTACACCCGCACCGCAGTATCGTGGAACATCGCCGCGCGCTCCCCGGCCGAGTAGCCCTGGGACAAACGCTTGAAGGCGTTGTACATCACGTTGTAGGAGTAGGACACCTTGTCCACCGGGAAGTTGCTCTCAAACATGCAGCGGTCGGGCCCGAACTGCTCGATGCAGTAGTGAATCAGCGGGGCCATGTCATTTGCCAGTTCTTCCGAACCGGCCGGAACGTCGCGCTCGTGCCAGTCAAACCCCGTGCGCGGCATCCCGATGCCGCCCAGCTTGACGACCACGTTGGGACATTCCGCCGCCGCCGCGATGCCGCTGCGCCAGGTCGCCAGGGTCTCGTCGCTGTTGCTGTACGGCCCGACGCGCAGCAGCCCGCCGATGTGGTTCAGGATGATGGTCAGGTCGGGTACTGCCTTGGCGAACTCGGCCAACTCGAACATCTGCGGGAAGTACATCCAGCCTTCCAGGGACAGGCCCATGCTGGCCAGCACCCGCGCGCCGGCGCGGAAGTTGTCGCTGGACATCTGGTTCGCGGCCTGGTGCGCAGCGGTGTTCTCAATTTCGGGGTGCGGGTCCCAGGTAACCGAGTGGCGAATGCCCCGGAAGCGGTTGGGGCTGGCCGCCTGCAGCGCTTCCAGCACCGGCTTGACGCCGTCTCCCAGGTTCAGGTTGGCGTGGCCAACGATGGACGCCGCCGCCCGTCCGGAACCGTAGAGGCCGCTGGCCGAGGCCGCCGCCAAGCCCTGCACGAACTCCACCTCGCCCACCGGACGCATCTCCTCCGGCCCGGTGATGCGGTACATGGAACGGGCTTCCACGAATACCGTCGAGGTAACGTTGTGGCCGCTGTTGATGTCGTCGGCCAGCTCGTGGAGCAGGTAACGCTGGTAGGGAATACGCTCGGAGCGATAGTCCCAGAAGTGGTGATGCGGGTCGCAGATGGGAATTTCCGGCTCCAGCGTCTCTTCCTGACGGAGCGCGTGCCAGTCGTTGCCTCCAAACGGCATAATCGAGCCTCCTGTGCGTGGGGGGTCAGCGAGTCTTCGCCGCGCTATAATAGCATAGGCCGGTGCTTACCACGACGCCGACCGCCCTTCCCACGGAGAACCCCACCGCTATGACCACTACCGCCCCTGCCCCTCGTACCGCTCACCCTTACCGGATGTACGACGCCATCGTATCGCAGCCCGATGCCATCGCTTCGGTCATCGCATCCCAGCGCGACCGCTGCGCCGAAGTTGGCCGGACCCTGGCCGGCAAGCGTCGCATCTACGTCGTCGGCATCGGCACGTCGTGGCACGCCGCCCTGGCCGGCGCGGCGATTATGACCGACGGCCCGGAGGCGTTTGCCTACAATTCCTTCGAGTTCTGCACCGCCACCCCAGCGATAGCCGCTGACGACGCCGCTATCGTCATCAGCCACCGGGGCACCAAGCGCTCTTCCTACGACGCCCTGGACGTGGCGGTAGCCGCTGGCGCGTACACCGTCGCCATCACCTCCACCAACCCGGGACCGCGCATCCAGGTGGCAGACGTTGGCATCCAGACCGTCGAGCAGGAAACTTCCGCCGCCTTCACCATCAGTTACACCACTGCGCTCACCGTGCTGGCCATGCTCAACCTGGCCATGGCCGGAAGCCTCAACGACGCCGATTACGGACTGGGAGAACTGCCGGCCCAGGTCTCGCAAATCCTGTCCGCCGAGGACGAAGTAAAGGCCGTGGTCGCCGACCACCGCGACAAGCGCCGGTTCATCTCCGCCGCCTGGGGCGCCAACCGCGCCAACGCCTACGAGGTCGCCCTGAAAATCAAGGAGACCAGCCGCGCCGATTGCGAAGGGTTCCAGATTGAGCAGCTGCTCCACGGCCCCTTCTGCTCCCTGGACTCCGACTGCCTGCTGACACTCATCGCCACTCCCGGCGACGACCGGGGCCGCGCTCTGGACCTCACCCAAGCCGCCGCCGCGTTGGGCGCGCCGGTGTGGGCGCTTAGCAACCGGCCCGAGGACGGATTGGCCGATGCCGGCGCGCGCGTATTCCCGCTGCCAGACTGCTCACCAACGCTGACCCCCGTCGCCAGCGTCGTCCCCCTGCAGCTGTTCACCTACCACCTGGCCCTGGCCCGCGGCACGCACCCCGACCTGTTCCAGCAGGACGACCCGCTCCAGGCCGCCGCCCGCGTCCACTACGACCTGTAATCCCTCACCACCACCATTACGAGGTAGCCACCATGCCGGACCAAGACAACGCCCAACGCCTGATTGACGAAGCCGCCCAGACCCGCGGCTACACCCTGGAAATGCACCGCATCAACGCCCTGGCCGATCCGGAATGGACGCAGAAGTACGGCGAGTTCATCGAGGCCACCTACACCGGCCAGCGTCTGCTCGACCGCAAGACCAAGGAGCTGCTGCAAATCGTCGTGGAGGTCGCCCTGCGCGCCGACCAGGAGCAGATCCAGGCCCATATGCGCGTCGCGTTGAACGAGGGAGCCACACCCCGGGAAATCCTGGAGGCCATGCAGGCCGTAATCGCTCCCATGGGCGCGCTGGCTTTCCGACGCGGCGTCCAGGCCTGGGCCGCCGAAACCGGCTTCGAGTACTGACCGGCCAACGCTACGCCTTACGGAGGCCAACCATGGGTCAGATGGACGGAATGGTCGCAATCGTCACCGGCGCCAGTCGTGGCCTGGGGCGCGCCATCGCCAGAGAGTACGCCCGAGAAGGCGCCAGCGTGGTCATCTGCGCCCGCAGCCAGTCCCCAACCGGCCTGGCCGGCACCCTTGCTGAGACGGCCTCAGACATCAGAGACGAAGGCGGAGTCGTCCTGCCCATTGATTGCGACGTAACCGATGAGTCTCAAGTCAACGCAATGGTCAGCCAGGCGATTGAACGCTTCGGCAGGATCGACGCACTCTTCAACAACGCCGGCGCCATGGTGCTGGGCGAGACCATCCTGGACATCGACGCGCCCCGCTGGGAACAGCTGATGCGGATCAACGTGAACGGCCCCTACCTGTGCAGTCGGGCCGTGCTTCCGGTGATGATGGAACAGCGGCGGGGCAGCATCATCAACATCGGTTCCAGGATGGCGACCGACCCGGCGCAGGGCGGCGGCGTCCTCTACAGCGCCAGCAAGGCGGCGGTTCATATGTTCAGCTACTGCCTGGCCGACGAGGTGCGAGACTACAACATCGCCGTCAACATCCTCAGCCCCGGCGGACTGCGCAGCGAGGGCTCCGCGGCGATCCCGTGGACGCAGCGCGACTGGCACGAAAGGGTTGACCCCAGCGCCATTGGCCCCATGGCGGTGTACCTGGCCTTACAGGACGCCAGCTCCTTTACTGGTCAACTGGCCTCCCGGTTCGACTTCGGCACGACCTGGGGGCCGGGCGTTGGGGAGCGTTCTACCTCGTCCTGACTGGCCCCCGTCGTTTGACGCTGTTCGGGGGGTTATCCTAAAATCGATTGCACCCTTGACAACCCTGCTTCGTAACCACCTACGGGAGTCGTAACCCCTATGGACACCGCCGGCGACAGCATCCGCAGCTCTTTCATCCGATTCTTCGAGGAGCGAGAGCACCTGCACATGCCTTCCGCCTCCCTCATTCCCGCCGGCGACCCTACCCTCCTCTTCACCTCCGCCGGGATGGTTCCCTTCAAGCCCTTCTTCATGGGCGAGCAGACTCCGCCCCGTCCCCGGCTGACCAGCTGCCAGAAGTCCTTTCGCACCACCGACATCGACGAGGTGGGCGACCATAAGCACCTCACCTTCTTCGAGATGCTGGGCAACTTCAGCATCGGCGACTACTTCAAACAGGATGCCGTCGCCTTCGCCTGGGAACTCTGCACCAACGTGTTCGGCCTGGAACCGGAGCGGATGTACGTTACCGTCCACCTGGACGACGACGATGCTTACGACCTCTGGCACAATGAAATTGGCATCCCGCCCGAACGCATCTACCGCTACGGCAACAGCGACAACTGGTGGGGGCCGGCCGGCCTGGAAGGGCCCACCGGCCCCTGCTCCGAACTGCACTACGACGGCGGCGCGGAAAAGGGCCTCGGCCAGCATCCCGTAACCGACGCCATCATACCCCCGGACGAGCTTACCGCCATGCTCCGCCGGGAGGCCGACGAGGGCATACCCGCCGAACCCGGCGGCTGTCATCCCAACTGCGACGCCTGCGAGCGGTTCGTGGAGCTGTGGAACCTGGTATTCATGCAGTTCTACCAGGACACCGACGGAACCCGCACGCCGCTGCCGGCCCCCAGCGTGGACACCGGCATGGGGCTGGAGCGGGCAGCCGCCGTGCTGCAGGGCAAGCCCAACGTCTATGAGACCGACCTGTTCCGCCCCATCATCGACGCCGTGTGCCAACTGGCCGGAGTGGAATACGGTCAGAACGGTGAAACCGGCGCCGATATTGACTACGCCATCCGCGTCGTCGCCGAACACGCCCGGGCCGCGTCCGTCCTCATCAGCGACGGCGTGGTGCCATCCAACAGCGAGCGGGGTTACGTGCTGCGCCGGATCATCCGCCGGGCCATCCGCTACGGCCGGCAGCTGGGCCTGGACCGTCCCTTTATGACCGACGTGGCCGCCGCCGTCATCGACCGCTTCGCCGCCGCCTACCCCGCGCTCTCCGAGAACCGCGAGTTCATCCAGCGCGTCGTCGGCCTGGAAGAGACCCAATTCCTGGACAATATCCGCCAGGGAATGCCGCTGCTGGAAGAGCGGCTGGAAGCATCCCGCGCCGCCGGCGTCATTGCCGGCGCGGTGTTGTTTGAACTCTACGACACCTACGGCTTCCCCCCCGAGCTGGTGGACGAAATCGGCCGCCGCGAGTACGGCCTGGCCGTGGACATGGACGGCTTCAACGCCGAGATGGAGGCCAAGCGCGAGCGGGACCGGGCCGGCCACCAGGTAACCGGCGGCATGGAAATCGTCACCGCCTATGAGAACCTCGGCGCCGGCCAGACCACTTTCGACGGCTACCAGCAGACCGCCATCGAATCCCGCATCCTGGGCATCCTGCGCGACGGGGAGGCCATCGGCCACGCTACCGCCGGCCAGCAGGTGGAAATCGTCCTCGCCGAAACCTGCTTCTACGCCGAGGGTGGCGGACAGGTGGGCGACCGCGGCATCATCGCCGGCCCCAACGGGCGCGTGCAGGTGGAGGATACCCAAAGCCCCGTCGCCGGCCTCATCGTCCATCGCGGCACGGTGTCCGACGGCGACGTCACCCTGGGCGACATTGTAACCGCCCAGGTCGAGGCGGACCGCCGGCTGGACGCCTCCCGCAACCACAGTGGAACCCACCTGCTCCACGCCGCGCTGCGTTCCATCCTCGGCCCCCACGTGCGGCAGGCCGGCTCCCTGTGCGACACCGGCCGGCTGCGCTTCGACTTCAACCACGTGGGCGCGATGACCCCCGACGAACAGCTGGCCGTGCAGAGCCTGGCTAACCAGAAAATCCGCGCCAACCTGGCCGTAACCGCCCGGGAGACCACCTACACCGACGCCGTCCGCGACGGCGCCCTGGCCTTCTTCGGCGACCGCTACGGCGACGTGGTGCGCGTCGTCCGCATGGCCGGCCCGAACGCCGACTCAGATGCCGACGGGCACGACAACGCCTTCAGCTTCGAGGTCTGCGGCGGCACCCACGTTCACGCCACCGGCGAAGTGGGCACGCTGGTGGTGCTGGGCGAGTCCAGCATCGGCGGCGGGATGCGTCGCATCGAGGCGATTACGGGCCGCGCCGCCGAGGAGTTGTTCGTGCAGCAGTCGGCGACCTTGCAGGCCCTTTCCCAAAAGCTGCAAGCCCCCGTCCACGAGCTGGAGACGCGCCTGGACGCCTACATGGCCGACACCGCCGACCTGCGCCGCCGCCTGGCCGAAGCCGAGCGGGCCGGCCTGCGCTCTGAGGCTGAATCGCTGCTGGGCCGCGTCCGCGACGTGGACGGCGTGAAGCTGGTGGCATCGGTAACGTCGGCCCCTAACGTGGAAGCCATGCGCGAGATGGGCGACTACCTCAAGCAAAAGCTGGACAGCGTGGCGGTGGCCCTGGGCGCGGTCATCGACGGCTCGCCAATCATCGTAACCATGCTCACCCCCGACCTGGTGGACCGCGGCCTCCACGCCGGCAACATCGCTCGCGATGCCGCCAAGCTCATGGGCGGCGGCGGCGGCGGACGTCCGGAAACGGCCCAGGCCGGCGGACGCCAACCCGACCGCCTGGGCGCCGCCCTGGACAGCGTGGCCTCCCTGGTGCGCAGCGGCCTGAAAGGCTAGGGAATGGCGGATGATTTGTGTCAATGGGCCTGAAACGACACGGAAATGAAATTGAAATGAGCCGGAAACGGACTATCGTTTTTGATATAATTTGACTATGTACAATATGAAATGAACCGTAAATGACGCCGAAATGAACGTGAAATGTCTTCCGATGACGTAAACCGATACCAGCGTCCACAGCGATGGGTACGACACGACCCGGCAGCTATTATGGAGCCCCTGATAGCCGCCAAAACCGCGGCAGGAATTTTGAGCGGTCTGCCCTATCTGCCGCAATGGATCGAACAAGTCCATGAAGAGCAGTTGCGTCTGGAAGCCGTGGGCACATCGCGAATAGAAGGTGCGGAGTTCAGCCAAAGAGAAGAGGACGAAGCGCTGGCGCCAGAATCGATAACGCGCTCCGACTTGACCCACTCTCAGTTGCAACTTCGGGCTGCGGAATCCACTTACAGATGGCTGCGTTCGCAGCCGGCCGACCGCCCCGTTGATGATGCGTTCATCCTGGAGGTTCACCGGCGTTTCGTTACCGGCTGCGACGATCGCAATTGCGAACCGGGCGCGTTGCGGCCGGATGGCTGGAACGTCATCTTTGGCACACCCCAGTGTCGGGGCGTTGAGGGCGGTGATGAATGTCATACTACCTTTGGCGCACTTTGTGATGCGATTGCTGGTGAGTTCACTGAATACGACCGCATCATCCAGGCAATGGCCCTTCATTACCACATCGGCGCCATGCACCCCTTTGGTGACGGCAACGGCCGCACCGCTCGCGGGCTTGAGGCGTTTATGCTCCGCCGAGCCGGGGTCAATGAACTGGTCATGGTGAGCCTATCCAACTACTACTACGAGCACAAAGAGGAGTACTTGGCGGCGTTGTCTGCATCGCGGCGAAGCGGGCATGACCTCACGCCATTCCTACGTTTCGCATTGCCCGCAGTCGCTCAGCAGTGCAGAACGGTAGCCAGCACAATAATTGAAAACCACAAGCGCACCTTGTTTCGGCAATTCGCGGTGGCCTTGTTTGGTAGACTACGCACACCCCGTCGCCGGGTACTCGTGGAACGGCAACTGGCGATACTGGAATCTCTGCTCGAAACAGAGGTATCGGACCCAGTTGCATTAATAGACCGAACGGCGTCACATTACAACGCACTCAAGTATCCGGGTCGAGCACAGATAAGGGATATCATCGACCTGTTCGACTTGGGAGCGCTCCAACTTCACGACGACGGTATCCGGGTTAACTTGGACTGGCCTCAGCAATTTTCCGAATCGGAACTGATAAAGCAGCTAGAGCAGGCAACCTCAGCCGCTAGTAACAATCGCCCTGGTATGGCTGCTTTGCAGGCTCTGCTAAATCGCCACTCTTAGTGCTAGCGTCGCAAGCGATTGAATACCCAGAGAGATGAACTCTCATCCTTCCCTTTGGCCGGCCGCCTCCTCGGCCTGGACGTTGGCGACCGGCGCATCGGCTTGGCCGTCAGCATTCCGCCGGGCGGGCTGATACTGCCGGCGGGATATATCCAGCGACGCAACCGCCGCGCCGACGTAGCCGCCATCCTGGACGCCGCCGCTCAACGCGACGCCGTGGCCATCATCGTCGGCATCCCCTACGACGCCCACGGACGCATCGGCGAGCAGGCCAGCAAAATCCAGTCCCTCGTCCGCGCCCTCGAACACGCCGCCGAAATCCCGATATTCACCGTTGACGAATCCTTCACCTCCCACGCCGCCGAAACCGCCCTGCGCAACGCAGACCCCGGCACTCCACCCAATCCGGGCGACATTGACGCTGCCGCCGCGGTAGCCATCCTCCGCCGTTTCATCAACGCGTAGGCGCGCCACTCATACCCGCCCCCATTTGCTATACTGCCGGCATCATACCGGGCGCTACGGTCCGGAACCCAAAGGACGTGCCTCAATGCCCTCCAACTCCCTGCCTGCCACCCTCGGCGAACTCCGCGACAGCGGCTACCAATCCGTCTCCGTGCGCGAGGAAATCCGCCGCAACCTGATTGCCAAAATCCGCGCCGAAGAGCCGGTCTTCCCGGGCATCATCGGCTTCGAGCAAACCGTTATCCCCCAGCTGGAAAACGCCATCCTGGCCGGCCAGGACATCATCCTGCTGGGAGAGCGCGGCCAGGCCAAAACCCGCCTGATTCGCGCCATGGTCAGCCTGCTGGACGAATCAATCCCCGTCATCGACGGCGGCGAGCTCAACGATGACCCCTTCAATCCCATCAGTCCCGACGCCCGGCGCATCGTTGACGAAATGGGCGACGCCGCTCCCATCGCCTGGCTGGGCCGGGATCTGCGCTATTCCGAAAAGCTGGCTACGCCCGACATCTCCATCGCCGACCTCATCGGCGAAATCGACCCCATCAAGGTGGCCGAGGGCCGGCACCTGTCCGACGAAACCGCCATCCACTACGGGCTGGTCCCCCGCACCAACCGGGGCATCTTCTGCATCAACGAGCTGCCCGACCTGGCCGAGCGCATCCAGGTGGGCCTGTTCAACCTGATGGAAGAGCGCGACGTGCAGATAAAGGGCTACCGCGTCCGGCTGCCCCTGGACGTCTTCGTCGTCGCCACCGCCAACCCGGAGGACTACACCAACCGGGGCCGCATCGTGACCCCGCTCAAAGACCGCTACGGCGCCCAGATTCACACCCACTACCCCCGCGTGATCGAAGAAGAAATCGAGATTATGGAGCAGGAACGCAACAGCTTCCCCGACGAAGACAAGGTGTTCGTTCCCTCCTTTATGACCGAGATTGTCGCCGAAGTAACGGCCCGGGCCCGCACGAGCAACGAAATCAACCAACGCTCCGGCGTCAGCGTGCGCGTTTCCATCTCCAACTACGAAACCCTCATCAGCAACGCCCTGCGCCGCAGCATCCGCCAGGGCGAGAGCGTCGCCTGCCCCCGCGTCAGCGACCTGCCCTATCTCATCGCCTCCCTGGGCGGCAAGATTGAGCTGGAAACCTTCGGCGAGGGCCGGGAAGACCGCTTGGTCGAAGACCTGACCAAGCGCGCCACCCTGGCCATCTTCACCCGCTACTGCAACGTGGACGACCTGGATGACATCGTAACGTCCTTCGACCTGGGCAACGCGGTGGAAACCGGCAGCGACGTTCCCGCCGCCTCTTACACGTCAGTGCTGGCCAACGTTGACGGCCTGTCCGCCGTCGTGTCCCAGCTCACCGGCGACGACGCACGGCCCGAAGTCCAGGCGTCCGCGGTGGAGTTCGTGCTGGAGGGACTACACCTGAACCGCCGCCTCAACTGCGCCCGCACCCCAGCCGGCGGTTACCGCTACGCCCGCTAGGGGCGGCGCGCGCCGACTAGACCAGCGAAGCCCGTCGGCCCAGCGTTACTCCGTCGGGCAGCGCAATGGTGGCCTTCAGATTGCGGAACATCAGGAATCGGCCCACGGACAGCGACACCTCTTCGGCGTAGTCGGCAATGCCGGGAGCCAGCAGCAGTTCGATGTCGTCCTGCCCGGCGCTCTCGTAAGCGTCCAGATTGCGACGCCGGCGCACGTTGGTATCGACCGATACCTCAACGGACTCGCCGGTTCAACCCTTCCAGCAGATGAGGTCTATCACCGCCCGGCCGCCCCGGTTGCGGATGAGCTGGGCGGCTTCCGGCGTTATTTCCAGAGTGGCGGGCATAAGCAAATTATTCCCCTGCCGTCGACTCCGACGCCAACAGCAGGGTGTTCCGTGCCTCAATGGCGGCGGGATGCACCGGGACTCCGTTGTCCAGCAAGCGGCTGATGTTCCTGGTGAGGAACATTATCATCGCGGCGGGTAGGTCGCGCTCAGCCAGTTCCTGCAACTCCGGCTGCCATGGATAGCGCTTGCGCTTCACCGGGTCCAGCTTGTCAGCCAGGCAAACGATGTGACCGATGTCGTCGCCGCCGGAGGGGTTGCCGGTAGTATGCCAATAGACGGCATTGTAGAGTTGGGGATGACTTAGTCCGTCCTCCCGTTTCAGCAGCTCAGCGCCGACTGGGCCGTGCAGCAATTTTGGATAGCTTCGCTCCAGCTCGGTAACCGGCGGCAGGTCGTACTCCTCCATCCGCAGCAGGTTCTCCATGCCGGAGAAGTGCTTGGTGGCATCGTGGGCCAGGGAGGTGAGACCTACGGCGTCGGCGTCTTGCCCGTGTTTTTCGCACAGGGCGCGGGCAATCTGCTCCACCCGCTGGCAGTGGTCCACCAGGCCTGGAGGCAACCGGCGCATCCGGCGATGGATGCGGTCATACACGCGCCCGGGGATTTCAATGGCGGTCATGGATCAGCCCATCTCACCAAGCTCGCGCCCACCCAGCAGGTGCATGTGGGGCCAGGCGATGGTCTGGCCGGCGTCATCGCCGTTGTTGACCACCAGCCGGTAACCGCTCAGCGTTACGCCCTCCCGCCGGGCCATCTCCGCAGCGACCACAAACAGGTGCCCCATGATGGCCTCCATGGCCGGGCTGATGTAGTCCAGCCCGTTGATGGGCATATTGGGAATGATCAGCAGATGCACCGGCGCTTTGGGGTCGATGTCGCGCACCACGAAGCAGCGCTCGTCCCGATAGATAACGTCGGGATGCAGCGGGTCGCGGGCCATCGCCGCAAAGGGCGAACTGCGGGCGGGGGTCATGGTGGTCATGGGGTGAAACTCCTTGGCGACGCTACGCCGCCTCAATCTCCTGCAGCGCTACTTCCTTGTGGTCGTGGACGCTGCCGTAGGAAAGTTCCTGAACCTTGGCGCGGCGGGTGTACAGCTGCAGGTTGTGCTCCATGGTGAAACCGATAGCCCCGTGGCACTGGTGACCCAGCGAGCAAACCCGCTGGTACGCTCCGCTGCACCACGCCTTGGCCACCGCAACCTCCCGACGGGCCGGCTGCCCCTCGGCGATGGCCCAGGCCGCCTGGTAAGCCACCTGCCGCGCGCCTTCAACGTCGGTGGCCATGTTGGCGCAGTGATGCTGCACCGCCTGGAAGCTGCCCACCGGCCGGCCGAACTGCGTCCGCTGCTTGACGTATTCCACGGTCATGTCCAGCACGGCCTCAGCGCCGCCCACCATCTGGACGCAGTGGGCCGCCGTCGCCCGGGCCAGCGTCCGCTGGATGATGGGCCAGCCGTTGCCAACCTCGCCCAGCACAGCGTCGCTCGATACGGACACGTTGTCCAGCCTCACCTCGCACAGCCGCTCGTTGCCGATGGTGCTGACCTGCTCGATGGCCACTCCCGGCGTGTCTGACCTCACCAGGAACAGCGTTACGCCGTCCTCCGGGTTGCCGCCATGCGGCGCAGTGCGGGCCGCCACGATGATGATGTCGGCGGCGTGAGCGTCGGGCACGAACAGCTTGGCGCCATTGATGACGTAGCCATCTCCGGAAGCCTGGGCGGTAGTTTCCACGCCCCACGCCTCGGTTGTCGCCGACGGCTCGGTGAGGGCCAGCGTCAGGCGCACCGTGCCTGCGCAAACGCCGGTCAGGATGTCGCGTTTCTGCTCATCGGTGCCCGCATCCAGCACGGTAAGGCCGCCCAACACCACGGTGGCGAAGAACGGCGCCGGCAGCAGGGCCCGCCCCATTTCCTCCACCAGCACGGCCAGGTCCAGGAACGAACCGCCGGTGCCTCCGTATTGTTCCGGGAACGGGATGCCCGTCCAGCCCAATCCACTGACCTGACGCCAGAGGTCTTCGGTGTAACCCTGCGAGTCGTCTTCCAGTTCGCGTACCAGCGTGAGGGGACATTCCTGTGCCAGGAATTCCCGGGCCGAGTTCTTCAGCATCTGCTGAATCTCGCTGAGTCCCATGTCCATAGGGGAAGGCTCCGGCCGCGGCGGTGTCCGGGGCGTGGTCGCGCCAGTCGGCTCCGCCGGGCAAAAAGATGTGCAAGCAAGCGGGAGCGAGTATAGCGCACCGGGCCGGCGGCGGCAAACGTGGTTCAGCGGTTTGCCGCCGCCTATCACCCCCGTGTAAAATGACGGCGCAATCCACCCGCGCTACCGCACCTACGGAGGCCCCAATGTACCAGCGGCCCACCTTGAGCCTGTCCCAGGTTCGCAACGCCATGAACGTCATGCTCGACCAGGCCCAGCAGGAACCCGACCGTCCCCTGGCCATCGCCATCGTTGACGCCGACGCCAAGCTGCTCAGCTACGCCCGCATGGACAACTGCCGCGCCCTACCCCAGCGCATGGCCGTCAGCAAAGCCTACACCTCCGCAATGTCCGGCTCCGACTCCAACGCTTACGCCGAGCGCCTGAAGAACGAGGCGCGCAACATCGCCGACTTCGGCGATACTCAGCTGGTCGCCGTCCAGGGCGCCGTCGTCGTCCGCGATCCGGCAACCGACCTGGTGCTGGGCGCCATCGGCGTCAGCGGCCTCACCGCCCAGGAAGACGAAGACCTGGCCCGGCTGGGTATGCAAGCCCTGGGACTGTAGGAGGCCTCATGCCCAACCCCCGCGCTGAGTACTCCCCCATCTTCGACCGCCCCCGGCTCACCCTGCCCGACGGCGCGAAGGTTGCCGTTTGGTTCATCATCAACGTGGAGGAGTGGGACATCGGCCAGCCCATGGCCCGGTCGGTGTTGCCCTCCCCTCAGGGCGCCGCCGTTTCCCCCGACATCCCCAACTACTCGTGGTACGACTACGGGATGCGCGTAGGCTTCTGGCGCATGAAGCGCATCCTTAACGACTTCAACCTGCCCTGCACTATCAGCCTCAACGCCGCGGTCTGCGAGGAATTTCCCCAGATGGTCCAGTCTTGCCTGGACAGCGGGTGGGAGCTACTGGGCCACGGCTACGTCCAGCAGGTATTACACAAAGAGCCGGACGAGCGCGCCACCATCCGCAAGACCATTGAGGTGATTAGAGAATTCGGTGGCAGCGCGCCCCGGGGCTGGATGGGCCCCGGCCTGGCCGAAACCTACGACACGCCCGATATCCTGGCCGAGGAAGGCATCGAGTACGTCGCTGACTGGGTCAACGACGACCAACCCTACGAATTGAAGGTCAAATCGGGCCGGCTGGTTGCCCTCCCCTACACTGTTGAACTCAACGACATCCCCATCTACCTGGTGCAGCACCACTCGGCTCCCGAGCTTTTCAACCGGACCAAGGACGTTCTGGACGTGATGCTGGCCGAGGGCGAGGACAACGCCCGCGTCTTTGCCATCTCAATGCACCCGTACATCACCGGCGCCGCCCATCGGATTGGACACTTCCGCAGACTGGTTGAGTACATCACCCAGCAGGAGGGCGTAACCTTCTGGACCGGCAGCGGCATCCTCGACTGGTACAATGGACAGGTGGGGCGCAGCATTTAAGTGGCCGTCCACAACGCGTTCATAGTCCGTTGATTAGACCCATTTTCTCGTCTATTAACGGACCCTGGATCGTCAATATTCTTCGATAAGTGCTCTGCCAGTATGACCTCGTTCCGTTGTCAACGACAACACGCGGTTATCAACAACAAGTCCCAACTTCACCATGCACAGTTGTCAACGAGGTTTCCTCGAGCGCCAAACGCAGCTATCAACACTATCCACGCCATTACCCTTATTGCTAAATCCACCCAGACAGCTCCACCATGATTGATACAGTCAGAATTAACGTCAAAGCCGGGAACGGCGGTGACGGCTGCATCAGCTTCCTGCGCCTGAAGTACCAGCCCCGTGGCGGACCGGATGGTGGCGACGGCGGTGATGGCGGCAGCGCCTACCTCGTCGGCGATAACTCCATCAACACGCTGCTGCACCTGAAGTTCAACAGCACCTTCTACCTGCAGCGCGGGAGCCACGGCAAGGGCAAGAACCAGCGCGGCTCCAACGGCAAGGACCGGCAGATCCCGGTTCCCATGGGCACCGTTGCCTGGCGACTGTACGAGGACGGCAGCAAGGATTTCCTGGCCGACATTACCACCGAGCAGCCGGTGCTGATTGCGAAAGGCGGCGAGGGTGGTTGGGGCAATGCCCGCTTCGTGTCCTCCACCAACCAGGAACCAATGCTGGCCCAGTCCGGCAAGAAGGGGGATTTCTCCGTCCTTTGGCTGGAGCTGAAGCTGCTGGCCGACGTGGGCCTGCTGGCCAAGCCCAACGCCGGCAAGTCCACCCTCATATCCCGGTGCTCGGCGGCCCGCCCCAAAGTCGCCGACTACCCCTTCACCACCGTCGAGCCGGTGTTGGGCGTAGTTACCCACGGCGGGCAGGACTTCGTGATGATGGAGATTCCCGGCCTGCTGGAAGGCGCCCACCGCGGCATCGGGTTGGGCCACCAGTTCCTCCGCCACGCCGAGCGTGCCCGCGTGTACGTCCACCTCATCGACGGTCAGTCCGACGATCCGGCCGGCGACTTCACGATGCTGCACCGGGAGCTGCGCGAGTTCAGCCCCATGCTGGCCGCCAAGCCCCAGGTTGTGGCCGTCAGCAAGCTCGACACCACCGAAACTTACGAGCTGCGCGACGTTATTGAGGAAGAGCTGCGCAAAGCCATCGCCGGCATGGAAGATTACCCGTCCGGCGCGGACGATACCCCTATCCACTTCATATCCGCGGTGTCCGGCGATGGTGTGGACGGCTTGTTGGGCCGACTGGCCGGGATATTGTCGGAAGTGCCCCGCACCGGTCTGGACGAATCTGAATGGGAGGATGAAGACGCCGTTGACTTCGCCGCCGTTAGAACTGCGGAACGCCGGCCCCTGGGTTTCTACTTGGACGGCAACGTGTACGTGGTGGAGTCCGAACGCCTGGAGCGCCTCACCGGACGGGCCGATATGCGCGACTACCGCGTACTGCTGCAGTTGTGGCGGGAAATGACCCGCTTGGGCCTCGCCCGCCGTCTGGAAGAGGCCGGCATCGAACCCGGCGACACCATCCGCATCGGCAACGCCGAACTGGAGTGGTTCTAGTGCCGGGGGCAGTCACCGCGGGCCCCCGACGTATCGGCATCTTGGGCGGTACCTTCGATCCGCCCCACCTGGGTCACCTGCTGATTGCCGAAACGGCGCGGGTGGCGTTGCAACTGGAGTCGGTGTTGTTCGTCCCGGCCGGCGAACCCTGGCTAAAATCTGGCCAGCAGATTACGGCGGCGACCCATCGGCTGCGCATGGTAGAACTGGCCGTAGCCGACAATCCCCTTTTTCACGTCTGCGATTGCGAAGTCCGGCGCACCGGCGCAACCTACACCGTGGACACCCTGCGGGAACTACGGTGCGCCTACCCTGCCGATACGGAGCTTTACTTCATCGTCGGCTCCGACGTGCTGTGCCAGTTTCACCGCTGGAAAGAACCAGACGCGATTCTGGAGCTATGCCGGTTGGCGGTCATCGAGCGTCCCGGCGGCCCGGAGGATGGCATGGCAACCCTTGCCCGAAGATTCCCGTCAGCGATAGCAAACGGAGCGGTCGTGTCGTTGGCCGGCCCTCATGTTGACTTCAGCGCGTCGGAGTTGCGCCGCATCCTGGCCGCCGGACAGTCAGCCCGCTACCAGATTCCTGACACCGTCGCCCAGTACATCAAGGAACACGATCTATACCGTGCGGAGTTGGCCGGAAATGACGACTGAACAGGAGCAAATGACGGCGCGGCTGCTGGCGCTGGCGCTGGAGCGGGACGCCATCCGGTACGGCGACTTTACGCTGTCCTCAGGGCGCAAGAGTACCTACTACTTCGACGGCCGGCTGCTCAGCCTGGACCCAGAAGGAGCGCATCTGATTGGCCAAGCGATGCTGTCCGCCATCGGCGGCCTGGGCGACGCCAACATCGCCGCCATCGGCGGCCCGACCCTGGGCGCCGACCCCATCGTGGCCGCCGTGGCCATGGCGTCGTGGCAGCAGGGAAAGCCCCTGCCGGCCTTCATCGTTCGCAAGGAGGCCAAAGGGCACGGCACGACCCAGCTGATCGAGGGGCCGCTCCCGCCACCGGGAACGTCGGTTGCCATCGCGGACGACGCCTGCACCACCGGCGGGTCGCTGTTCCACGCCATCGGTGCCGCCGAAGCAGCCGGCTGCTCCGTAGGCTTGGTTCTGGCGGTGCTTGACCGCAACGAGGGCGGCAGCGATACAATACGGCAGCGAGGCTACCGCTTCGCCTCGTTGCTGACCGCCGGCGCTGACGGGCAGATTATCCCGTCTGGAGGAAGTAGAGAATGAAGCTGATTTCATGGAACGTCAACGGTATCCGGGCAGCTCACAGGAAGGGGTTCCTTGAATGGTTCCAGGAAGCGCAGCCAGACGTGCTGTGCCTCCAGGAAACCAAGGCCCACGAGTCCCAGTTGCCCACCGCGCTGAAGCAGGTGGAGGGTTATTCCAGCTGGTTCACCACTCCGGAGCGAAAGGGTTATAGCGGCGTGGGCCTCTACACCCGCGAAGGACACGAACCCCGCAGCGTCAGCTTCGGCTTGGGCGTTGAACGGTTCGACAGCGAGGGGCGCACCATCGTCGCCGACTTCGACGATTTCGTGTTCCTGGGTATCTATTTCCCCAACGGCAAGCGGTCCGCTGAGCGTCTGCGCTACAAGATGGAGTTCTACGACGCCTTCCTGGATTACGTGGACCAACTGCGACGGGATGGCCGTAATGTGGTTGTGTGCGGCGACGTAAATACCGCTCACAAGGAAATCGACCTCGCCCGGCCCAAGGAAAACGTGAAGATCTCCGGCTTCCTACCGGAGGAACGGGCCTGGATGGACACCTTCCTGGAACACGGCTACGTTGACACCTTCCGCCAGTTCAACCAGGAACCGCACAACTACAGTTACTGGGACCAGATGACTCGCGCTCGGGACAGGAACGTGGGTTGGCGCATCGACTACTTCTTCGCCGACAGCGATTTCGCTTCCAACCTGACCGATGGCTTCATACTGGCCGACGTGATGGGGTCCGATCACTGCCCCGTCGGCATCGATATTTCCTGAACTGCCCCGAGCGAGTCACCGGCCGGCTAGTAAATCGGCAGCGACAGTCGGCTACCCACCCGGCCCCGGCTTCTCCCCTCCGAACAGCAGCGGCTGCGCGGTGATTACGGCGACGATGCCGGTATCGCTGTCGCTCTCCACCTGCAACTTGCCGCCAATCTGCACCGCCGCAGTGCGCACGTAGCCAAGCCCGACCAGCTCGGCTCCGTCCAATCTGGGGGCAACCGTCGCTGACGTTACCAAACCCACCGCTTTGCCCTCACCGTCCGCCAGCCGCGCGCCGGGCAGGACGCGGGCGATGCTGCCGGCATCTGCCCCGTCCGCCTCGAACCGCAGCGAGACCAAGTACTTCTGCACCTTCTGGTAGGTGTCCAGCCGGGCAATTACCTCCTGGCCGATGTAGCACCCCTTGTGAAAGTCAATCGCCCCGATGAGGCCGGCTTCCAGCGGATTGTAGGTGTCGCTCATCTCGGCGCCATAAGCCGGCCGGCCCTGGCTGATGCGCAGCGTTTCCGCAGTGGCTGGGCTGATGCTCACCGCGCCGGCCGATTCCAGGGCTGCGACGCTGCGCGACGCTGCGTCGGCATCGTCAAACAGCAGGTAATACGTAGGTGGCTGTTGCCCATCGTCCGGCCTTTGCTCATCGTCTGAATTGTCCAGCGGTTCCACCACCAGCGCGTCGTCAGGCTGCGCCCGGCTCAAAATCCCGCCGGCGTCCGGCCCGGTCAGCGTCAGCAGGGTAGTCTGCTCCGTGACGTCCTCAACCTCCAGGTCCTCCATGATGGTGTACTTGTCCAGGAAGTCGATGACGTTCTGCTGTTGTCCGGGGCTGGTCAGCAGCAATTGGCGGTCGCCGCAATGCGCCACGTACACCAGGTCAACGATGCGCCCCCGGTCGCTGGTCAGGACGGTAACGGCCACTTCGCCGGCCTGGGCGGCCGGATCAACCAGGTTGGTGGACAGGCGGTTGATCAGGTCGCGGGCGTCCTCGCCGGTAAGCCGCAGCCGGCCGGCGTCGGTGGGAAACACGGCGGCGCGCTCGGTGGCCGCCCGGAACTCCTCGGCAGTCATGGCATCGGCAGCTGCAGTGACAGTGCTCATTGTGAACCTCGTAGTTAGTCGTAAGGGCGGGTTTCAAACCCGCCCCTGCGCCCTTGGAATGGTGGTGAGCCGTGCGAATTCAGACCGCAAATGACGTACCGCAGCCGCAGGCTTTCTTGGCGTTGGGATTCTCGAACACGAACCCCTTGCCGTTCAGGCCGTCGGAAAAGTCCAGCTGCGTGCCCACCAGGTAGATGTAGGATTTCTTGTCCACCATCACCTTGACGCCGTACTGCTCCACGATTTTGTCCGACTCGCGTTCCTGGTCGGTGATGGTCAGGTCGTAGGTAAGGCCGGAGCAGCCCCCGCCCTTGACGGCAACCCGCAGCCCGACGTTGTCGGTGATGCCCTCTTTGTCGGCAAAGTATTTGATTTTCTCGGCGGCCTTCTCGGAAATCTCAACGGTGAGTTCGACGCCGTTCTGGGTAATGGGCATAGCCGGTAACCTCCGCGCGGGAGTAGGTGGTTGGTTGATTTTACGCAAAATTATGCGTTGCCGTCAAATACACGACTAAAACAGCGGCCGCTGCGCATCCGACGCGTCGCCGGGCGCCAGGTTGGCGATGGCCTCAAACCAGTCGTCCATGGCGTGGTAAGTGCGGTGGTTGAAGTTGCGCAGGAATGGATGGTCCAGGCCGTCGTCCTCCGGGTCGGCGTACATCAGCACCGGCCGCGCCGGCTCGGCGGTGTGGGATGCGTACATCAACTCCGAGTACATCCCGGTGGACAGCCGTCCGCCCATGGTAATGCGATACGCTGCGACGCACTGCGCCTGCTCCACCATGGTCAGGTCCCGGTGCCGCACCTGGTTCTCCATGTCGTCCCACACTTCCAGCGCTTCCCGTGGGTCGAGGGTCATTGGGAAGGACGTGGGCAGGCCTTCCTTAAGTGTGCCGGCGTTGTCCAGCGGCCAGCGGGCCTCCTCGGCGGTGATGGCGATTTCATACACCCCGCCGGCGCAGGCGGCCCGCGCTTTGTCGAACACCTGCGGCGTGCCCTCGTCCAGGGTCAGCGGGTCAAAGACGATGAACCGACGGTGCAGTTCCTGGCGGATTGCATCAACGGCGGCCCGACGTTCGGCCTCGTCGCGGATGGCAGTGATGGGAAAGCTGGAATACACCACCGGGAACCGTCGCCGATGATAAATCAGCCGGTACAGCATCTCGGCGGGATGCTTCACGCTGACCACGTAGTGGGGAATCTTGCGGCGCTCGTAAAGGTTGCGCGCCAGCAGGTCGGCCATGGCGATTTCCGCCGTGCGCCAGGCCAGGATTTCCCGCAACCGCAGCTGGAAGTTGGTGTGTTGCTCGGCATCCCGACGAGCCAACGCTGCCCGTATGTCCAGCATATCGTCAACCAGTGTGATGATGCAGTCAGGACGCCAGCGGCGGATGGTGGGAATGTCGATTAGCGAAAACTGTCGTCCGCTGGTGTAGTAGGTCAGGTGCGTCGCCAGCAAGCTGTGCCGCGGGTCAAGGTCTTCCATCTGCTCGGCGATGGCCAGGCCGGCCCGCTGCCAGGCGTCCAGTTGGTACCGGGGACGAAACGCCGCCAGCGTGCTGGCCAGGTCGTCCCCCTGCCGCGCGAACACGGCCTCCACACTGGCGGCCAGCAACTCCCTTGGATCCGGCTCCCAACCGGAACCGGCGTCCACCACCCCATCGCCGTATTCGCCGGCTGCGCCACCGATGTCGCCATTGGCGCGCAGCCGACCGACCAGGTTGGCGACGACGCTGTCCTTGTTCACGCCGGAAATGCCGGCCAGTAGTGCGCGCATTGCCTCACGATGCCCGCTGCAACAGTATATGTCAAGGCCCGAATGGGTTTAGCGGAAGCCTTCACTTTCGCGTTGCGGGGGGCGTATGCGGGGTATTCGGCCCTTGGTGCGTCCGATTCGCCAAACCGTCACGCCACCCTGGGCGTCCAGCGCGGCCAGTGCCCGCCCGTCTGGCCGCCAGCACAATTCTGCTACTGGGCCTTCCACAACGGCGGCGCCTATCGCCCCGCCATCGCCACTTTTCCGGAGCGACCAGACCACGGCGGCGCCATCGCGCCCGCCCGAGGCTAGTCGCATGGCGCCGGGAGCGAAGGAAAGGGTGGTGACGGGTTGCACATGAAACTCAAGACTGCCGGGGACGGTGCCTTCGGGACCGTCTTTGTGGAAGCTCCAGACCGTCGCCCTCTCCCCGCCGCCGGTGGCCAGGAGGGTGCCGGAGTCATCAAAGGCCAGAGCCGAGGGCTTGCCGGGATATCCGGACATCATGGAGTCCATCTCCGTGGAACGGCGCCAAAAGTGCACCGTGTTGTCCTGGCTGCCGCAGGCCACCACATCCCCGTCGGAGCTGAGCACCATGGAGACCAGGGAGCCTTGCCACTCCATCTTCTGGCTCAGCGCCCCCGTGGAGGGGTCGAAGAAGGACACTCGACCATAACAGGCCGTCGCCAACTCCGCTCCCCTCGACCAGGCAATCGCGCTGACCGTGCTGGGGTGATCATCAGACTCCCAAACTACCGCGCCGTCGGCGTCATACACGCGGACTTGGCGGGAGCAGGAGGCCGCCAACCATTGGCCGTCGTGCGACCAGGCCACGTTTTCCACCCAATCGTTTCCGACGTCGATAGCCCGGCTTACCTGACCGTCGGTGGCGTTCCAGATCAGGACTCGGCCGTCCTGGCCGGCGGTAGCGAAGCTGGTTCGGCTCGGGTGGACCGCCATGGCGAGCACACCGCCTTCATGAACCCCGGGGCGCTCCCACGCGGTCGCCCCGGACCTCCCATCGAGGCCGTAAACGCCGCCCTCGGCATCGCCGACCATCAGGGCATCGCCGCCCAGGCTCCACCCTCCGGCGATGGCGTAGTCGCCCACCGCCGCAGACCAGCCCCGACGGAGAACACCCGTCGGGTTGCCGACATTTAGATCAGACATGCTTCGAACCCCTCCCGTATGCCCTGCTCATCCAGGTTGCGGCCGATGAATACCAGCTGATTGCGGCGGACCTCGTCTCCCCACTCGCGATCCGGCTGGCCGTCAAAGAGCATATGAACGCCCTGGAAGACAAAGCGACAGGACTCACCGGCGACGCTGATGAAACCCTTCATGCGGAAGATATCCACCCCACTCTCACTGAGCAGCTTGCCAAGCCAGGCGTTCAGCCTTCCGGGGTCACAGTCGCCGTCAATCTCGATAGCCATGGAGCCAACGGTGTCGTCGTGCTCGTGCTGCGCGACCCAGGTTCGCTCGGCCACGGCGGGGACCGCCGCGCCCTTGATGCGTTGTGTGTCTTCCTCTATGCAGGCAGGCTCGGCGCAGAAGTTGCCCCCTAGCGAGAAAGCCTCGCCATCCGCGTTCGTCAGTTGGAAATCGAACTCTTCCGGGAGGTGCTGGGTGAAGAAGCCGACCTGCACCGGCGCATCCACATCCAGGAAGAACGATTTGCGCCCCGGGGAATCAAGCTGGAGGCTTACGTGCTTGCCCACCGCAAACTCTCCTCCCGGTTCAATAGTTTCCGCGTCCTCGGCGTACTCCCGCACGCACCACTCGGCGCCCTCGCGCAGGGCAGCGTCTTCCGTGCCCTGCTCGGGCACGACGACCAGCGACATCGTCGGATCAGGCCCTTCGGCCAGGCTGAATTCGTAGCGGCCAATGCCCAGCGAATAGACGCCGGTCCATTCGAACGGATACTCCGGCTCCAGGAAGGTGGGACGACGCTCCAGCACCTGGTCCAGGTCGAAGGCGCTTAGGTTGAGTACCGTATCGACGGAGACGTTCGCCATCTCGCTGCGCACCACACGCGCCATACGGTTCATGTCCCGCAGCCGGGCTTCGAGACCGTCCAGCGCCTCGTTGTTCACGAGGTCGGTCTTGTTGAGCACCAGGACGTCCGCGAACGCGATTTGCTCCGTGCTCTCGTCGCTGCGGCCGAGCTGCTGTTCGATGTGGGCTGCATCAACCAGCGTCACGATGCCGTCCAGCGCGTACTCAGCGCGCAGCTCGTCGTCCATGAAGAACGTCTGGGCCACCGGGCCGGGATCGGCCAGTCCTGTGGTCTCCACCAGCACGTAGTCGAACTTGTCCCGGCGCTTATTGAGATTGTTGAGTACCCGAATCAGGTCTCCGCGTACGGTGCAGCAGATGCAGCCGTTCGACATCTCGAAGACCTCTTCGTCGGCGTTGATGACCAGCCCCTGATCAATGCCGATCTCGCCATACTCGTTCTCGATCACGGCAATGCGCTTGCCGTGCTCTTCGGTCAGAATCCGGTTGAGCAGAGTCGTCTTGCCAGACCCGAGGAAGCCGGTGAGGATGGTTACAGGTACTTTCGTAGGCGTGGTCATATCGAATCCTCCTTTAACCCTTTTTGATATGAGGTATCAATTAAGGGATTATAACCCTACATTGCCGACACTGCCGCTGTCAACCAGGCGAATTGAGGAGACAAGCCAAACCTGACACCACACCGAAATCTCACTCATCGTTTGCCGCCCGGCGCCGGCCCCTGCTACAATCCCGACAAATTCACCGCTCACCCTTAGCTTGTCCAAGGACCACATAAAGGAGAACCTCGATATGTCCTGGCGTTTCAGCCTACTCAATCGCTTTGAAGACCCTCCCGGCGGCATCACCGAAGGCCCGGCCTGGAATGGCGAAGTTGTCCTCTTCACCCACATCCACGCCAGCCGCATCTACTCCTACAACCCCAAGTCCGGCGAGTTTTCCGTTCACCGCGAGAACACCAACCGCACCAACGGCCTGGCTTTCGACGCCGACGGCCGGCTTTTCGGCTGCTGTCAGAACGGCCGCGCCATCGTCCGCTTCGACCCCGACGGCAGCATGGTTACCGTCGCCGACAACCTGGACGGCGTGCCCCTGAACACCCCCAACGACCTGGCCATCGATGCCAGGGGCCGCATCTGGTTCACCAACCCCTGGAACGCCGGCAACATCGACCCTCACGAAGTCGAGCAGCTGGACCACTGTTCCGTCCTGTGCGCCGTGCCCCAGGCCGACGGCTTCTACCAGACCGTCCGCTCCACCTACGACACCACCATGCCCAATGGCATTCTGGTCTCCCCCGACGGCAACACCCTCTACGTCGCCGAGAGCAACAGCGACCGCATTGACATTGACCGGGAGTTGCGCGCCTACCCCATCAACGACGACGGTTCCCTGGGTTCCTACAAGACGCTGCACACCTTCGGCCGCGACGCCAACGCCGTCCACCGCGGCATCGATGGCATGTGCCTGGACGCCGACGGCAACATCATCGCCACCGCCGGCTGGCCCACCGGTGGCCCCGGCCCCATGCTCTACGTCTTCTCACCCACCGGCCGGGTCATCGAGACCCACCCGGTAGCGGCCACCCGGCCCACCAACGTCTGCTTCGGCGGCGCCGACAATACCGACATTTTCGTTACCTCTACCGACGGCCACTTCTTCCACGCCAAAACCGACACCGTCGGCTGGGCCCTCTACCCCTGAGGCGCCGGACTCCTGACGCAATAGACTTCAATCCCTTCCCCTTTGAATGGGGGAAGGTCAGGATAGGGGTGAAAACCCGATGCAGAATAGACGGTTGAGTAACTACGGCATCAACCGCGCCCAACTCCGCCAGGGCGGTGGACGCGGCAACGGCAACGACCACTTCGACGAGCTGGTGGGCAGCACCGAGTTCTACGTCTATCAGACCCCCGGCCGGCGCGTGAAAGGCTTCGACAGCCTCAAGCTCTACGCCGAAGCCGAGGGCTGTGAACTGCTCTACACCGCCGAGGCGCCCCCCGAACTGGCTGACCACGAAACCCTGCGCATCACCCATCGCCGCGCCGAACCGATACCCGACGCGGTGCTCAAGCGCGCCCACTCCTGGGCGCACCGCAACAACTTCCTGCACAGCTTCTTCAAGCCTATGTATCGATGACCGGCCTGCCGCCCACCCCGGCGGAGCGCGCCATCCGCCGCCGCATCGCCCGTCACGGCCCCATCACCTTCGCCGATTTCATGGCCGCCGCGCTCTATGGCCCGGGCGGCTACTACACCCGCAACACCGCCGGCGTCGATTATTACACCAGTCCGCAGGTGCACCCGGCCTTCGGTGCGCTCCTGGCAGTGCAGCTATTTCACCTGTGGACCCTGTTAGAAAGGCCGCGTCCCTGCATTGTCGTAGAGCTGGGCGCCGGCGACGGCCGGCTCTGTCGTGACATTCTCGCGGCAGCCCGTTATCTCCCGGACAGCTTCGGCGACGCCATCGACTACACCGTCGTTGACCAACGCGCCGCCCCCGGCTGGGAGCAGGCCATACCCAACGCCAGCCGCCTGGTCGCCGACGCATTGCTTCCCGCCAGTGATGAGGCGCCCGTTCCAGCCCCGGCCCACTGCGTCTTGTCCAACGAGTTGCTGGACGCCCTGCCCGTCCATCGCGTGCGCATGGAGGCCGGCCGCCTCCGCGAGCTGTACGTTGGACTGGGTCCGGACGTGGCGGACGGCTACGAAGGACCGCTGGTCGAAGTGTCCGGGGCACCCTCCACTCCGGCACTCCAACGTCGCCTCTGCGATGTCGGCGTCAGGCTGTCGGATGGACAGACGGCCGAAATCTGCCTGCTCCTGGACGCCTGGGCTGATGCCGCTTCCGCCCGTCTGGAATCCAGCTTTGCCCTGACTATCGACTACGGGCGAGCCGCCAGCGACCTCTACGACCCGGCGCAGCGGCCCCACGGCACCCTTGTTACCTACCAGGCGCACCATCAAACCGACGCTCCCTTGCAGGACGTTGGCCGGCAGGACATCACCGCCCAGGTGGATTTCACCTCCGTGCAGAGCGCCGGGCAGCGCGCCGGACTGACCGCCATCGGCAATATGCCCCAGGGTTGGCTGCTGCGACGCCTGGGCCTGCAAACCATCCGGCGCAACGGCCCGCCGCCCGGGTCCGACCCCGATGGCTGGCTGACCCTGCCGGCCGGCCCCGACGGCTTGCCGCCCGATACCCTGCCCACCGGCGCGGAGAACGGCGGCCCCGACGGGCGCGCCTGGCTCACCGGCCTGACCCACCTGGCCCAGCCCGGTGGCCTGGGCGACTTTCGAGCGCTGCTGCAGGCCAAAGGCGTCGCCGACCGCGAGGTTGCCCTGGCACTGGCCTGGTTGGACGGCGAGCCGGCCGAGCATGGCTACACCCCATCGTCGTTGGCGTCTCTCATCCCGCCCGACGCGTTGCGTCTCACTCCGGCGTAACCGTCCCTGTATGTGCTATCATATGCGCTCACACCACAGGCCAGGATCCAAGGCCGGCCTGAGACACCTGCATCTATTCAGGAGTTTCCCTTACCATGACAACCCAGGCGGTTTCCATTGAGCTTGAAGTCCGCGCGACCTTGGGCAAAAAGGTCAAAGCCCTTCGTCGCGCCGGCATCGTTCCCGTCCATCTCTACGGAAAAGGCGCCGAATCCCGCGCCTTGCAGTGCGAAACTCGCACCCTTCTGCGCGCCATTAGCGCCGCTGGCGGCGAGTTCGGCCAGCCCATGCGCGTTACCATCGCCGGCGAACCCGCCGAGTACGAGGCCGTAACCTCGGAAATTCAGTGGGACCCACGCACCGGAGACATCCTCCACGTCGATTTCCGCATCGTCCAGTAGCAGGAGCCTACCATGTACCTGGTTTTCCTCAGCGAGTCCGGCCTTGCCGGAACCGGCGCCAATGACCCCAGTCAGCCTCACCACATCCACGCCGGTCTCCTGGTCCACGAAAATCAGTACATCTCCATGGCCGGCGAGTACGATGCCCTCGTCCGCCGCCACTTTGGCGACCGGCCCGGCTCCAACGGGGTCCCGGCACGGCTCAACCCCCGGCACATCTACCAGGGCACCGGCCCCTTCCGCTCCTGGCGTCCCGAACAACGCGCCGAACTTATCCAGGATTGTCTCAGCATCCTCATCCGACGGGAAACACCCTTGCTGGTGTCCTACATCAACAAGGGCGAGTTCGCCGCCGCCAGCGCCGACGAAAGCAACGTCCTGCATGGGCATACCGACCCTTCCCGCCTGGCCTTCAGCCGCTTCCTCTTGGCCCTGACCATGTTCTTGGACGAGAACGTGATGGCCCAGATGAACCCTGACGACATCATGCAGTCCGCTTGGGAGGTCAACGACTACGCCATGCTCATGGCCGGCGCCGAGTCGCCTTCCATATCCGCCGCCCTCGCCGACTTCCTCAGCGAGGACAACGACGCCGTCACCCCCAACATCTACGACGACCTCATTGTGGCTCCGCCCGAAACCTGCGTCGGCGGCCAATTGGCCAGCATCTGCGCCTACGTCGTCCGCCGCTGGCTGCAGCAGCCCAGCGCGGCCCACGGCTATTTTGAAGCGCTGCGCGATGGTCGCGTCGTCCAGGTGATCTACCCCTACCAATTCGATTAATCCGCTGCGGCCGTCTGATCGTACTCTACTATAGGGTATGAGTGATGTTTAGTCGGTCTCGGAGGCCCTGATGGGCCGGTCACACCTGATTTCTCGGTGGGGTGGCGTCTTGATTGGCGCCCTCATGGGAGTTGCTCTCCTCGCCGCCTGTGGCCAGGCAGCGCCGGCAGCCGAATCCCCGGCCGCCCTCACCCGGCCCCCGCCGGCAACCGACGTTTCTGCGGGCGATGCCTCGGCGTCCACTCCGTCCGTCTCCGCTCCAACGTCCGCCAGCGATGCCCGCACTATTGACGCCCCTGCCACTCCCTATTCCCAGCAGTCTTACGACCCCAACCTCACCATGTACCGTATCTGGGACGGCCTCGGCCACAGGCCCGGCGATTCCCTGACCGGCTTGGAAGACACGGTATTCCACAACGACAAATCCCAGGCCTACGTCATCCTGGAAGCCTTCAAGTTCTTCAACCTGGATGTCCAGCGCAGCGCAATCGACACCCTCACCGAACTTACCGGACAGGATTTTGACTTCGACCGCCGCCGCTGGCGCGAATGGGTCGGCGCCCGCCATGATGAATATGCCCCGCCGTCGGACTATGGCCGTTGGAAGGTCAACGCCCTGGCCGTCATTGATCCCGACATCGCCGCCATCCTGGAACCCGGCATCGCCCACTCCCGGGTCAACCTCGCCGAGGTCGTCTGGGGCGGCGTCCGGCTGGACGGCATCCCGCCCCTGGAACATGCTCCTTACATCCTACCGGAGGAGGCCGATTACCTCCTGCCCGATGACCGGGTCTTCGGCGTGTCCATCAACGGCGAAAGCCGCGCCTACCCGCTGCGGGTGATGAACGCTCACGAACTGGCCAACGACACCCTGGGCGGCGAACCTATCTCCCTGGTGTATTGAACCCTCTGCGGCACCGGGATCGTGTATTCCGGCATCGTCAACGGCGAAGCCACCACCTTCGGCACCTCCGGCCTGCTCTACCGCAGCAACAAGGTGATGTACGACCGCTCCACCCGCTCCCTGTGGAACCAGTTCATCGGCGAACCGGTTATCGGACCCCTGGCCGACTCCGGCATCCGTCAGCCCTTCTTTCCGTCCATCGTTACCACCTGGGCCGAGTGGCTGGCCGAACACCCCGACACTACCGTGCTGTCCCAAGACACCGGCATCTATCCCGCCCAGTTCTACGTTCCGGAAGACGACCCGTCCGCCATCTACTACAACTACTTCACATCCCCCGAAGTGATGTTCCCGGTATGGCAGCGGGACGAGACCTTCGATCCGAAAGCCGTGGTGGTCGGTCTGGTAATCGACGAGGCGGCCAAGGCCTATGCCGTCCGGGACTTGCAGGCGGCGAGGCTAGTCAACGACACCGTGGGCGGGCGGGACGTGGTCGTCGTCGCCTCCCCCAACTCCCGGGCCGGCCGCATCTACCAGCGCGGCGACCTGACCTTCGCGCCCGCGGAACCCGACGATCCCGACCTGCCGCCGGCCGTCCTCCTGGACGACACCGGCCTGCGCTGGACTGTTACCGAGTCAGCCCTGGTTGCGGAATCCGACCCCTCGCAAGTCCTGTCGCGCATCCCCAGCATCACCTCATTCTGGTTCGGCTGGTACCAATACCACCCCGATACGGAGATACATCAACCCTAAACTCACTCCCACCGCACCCGTCGCCGCAGCTGCGCGCTCAGCACATCCACCGCCACCACCAGCAGCAGATACCACGCCAGCAGCAACGCCACGTCGTCGTAGTGGAACCACGACATTCGCAGCCGGAACTCTCGCCCCAACCCGCCGGCGTTCAGGAAACCCACCACCACCGTGGTGCGGATGACCACCTCCCAGCGGTATAGCAGAAAGGTCAGAAACATCGGTAGCGCCTGGGGAAACACCCCGTACAGCAGCACCTTGGGGCCGGATGCGCCCGCTGCCCGCAACGCCCGCGCGGGCGCCGGGTCCAGGTTCTCTACCACCTCCGACGTCAGCCGACCCACGATGCCCAGGTTGTGGATGCCCAACGCCAGCGCCCCCGGCAGTATCCCCGGCGACAGGAAAAACACGATCAGCATCGCCCATACCAGTTCCGGTATCGCCCGCGTCAGCATGTAAAACACCCGCACCGCCGCGTACATGAATGTGCCGGCCCTGGACGGGTCGCCGCCCAGCGTGCCGTCGCTCACCGTGCGCGCCCCCGGCATCAACAAGGCCAGCGCGCCGCCCCCGGCGATGCCCATGGCCAGCACCGACATCGCCAGCGTGTTCAGCGCCAGCCGGCCTGTCTCCAGCCAACGCTCCGGCTGGACGAATGGCGACGGCCCGCCCGTTTCCGTTCCCGACAGCCCGGCCAGGAACCGCCCGGCATTCTGCCACGTCCGCTCCCGAAACAGGTCGGCGAACCCGCTGTTGCCGTCCGCCAGAATGAAGCCCCATGCCGCCGCGGTCAGCAGCAGCGCCACGTACACTGACAAGCGCAGCACGCTGATGCGCTGCCGTCCGTGGCCTTGGCGACGGGTCTGCTCTATCTCGGCGCGTGCCATCAGTACGCCAGGCTCCGGCGCACCCGTCCGCTCCACCAGTCCACCGCTACCACCAGCGCCACCAGGAATATCAACAGCGTCCACACCTGCCGGAACAGCAGGTCCGCCAGCGATAGTTCAATCTGAAAGCCGATGCCGTTGATGCCCACAAAGCTCATTATCGCGGCGGCCCGTATGCCGCATTCCAGCCGGTAAAACGTATAGCTCAGCAGGTCGGGCAATGCCATTGGCAGATAGCCGTACAGCAGCACTCGCAGCGGCGACGCTCCGGTGGTTTTCAGCGCCGCAATCGGTTCCGCCGGCACGTCCTGCAGCAGCTCGGCGTAGATGCGGCCCAGGATGCCCGCGTAGGGGATCGCCATGGCCAGAATCGCCGCCATGGGTGACAGCCCCACGGCGGCAACGAACAGCAGCGCCCACACCAGCTCGTGCACCGACCGCATCGCCGCCAGCAGCAACCGCACTGACGCCGCGGCGACCCGCCGGCCGGCCGATTGTCGCTCCGCCAGCACGCCCGATGCCAGCGCCCCCAGGGGCAGCCCCAGCAGCACCGCCAGCGACATCCCGGCCACGGCGTAGGCCATCGTGTGCCAGCTGGCCACCACGCAGATGCGCAAGAACTCAGCCGACAGCTCCGGCGGGAACAGGGCCAGCAACACTTGCAACGCCGCCGCGCCGCCTCCGGTGTGCGCGATGGGCTGCTGCCAGTCCACCCGCGACAGGCTCCACGCCAGCGCGCCCACTATCCCCAGCGTCAGCAGACGGGGGCCGGTGAGCCACCTTTCCAGCCGCTGACGCATCATCGGACGACGGCCGCCGACTAGCCGTCTCGTGCCGCCAACCCCGCCAGCGGCTCCATGTCGTCCCCTGCGCTCAGGTCGTACAGCTCGCCCAGAATCCCGTCGGTGAGCTGTTCCGCCGGCAGGTCGAACTGCAGCCGGCTTTCCCGCAGGCCGATAACGCGGGTGAAGTGACGTCGTATCAATGACGCCGTGTGCAGGCTGGCAATCAGCGTGCGGTTCTGCATCGCCGTCAGGCCCACCAGCAGCTCCATCACTTCCTCGGCCCGCGCCGGGTCCAGCGACGCCACCGGCTCGTCGGCCAGCACCACCAGCGGCGACTGCATCATCATCCTGGCGATGGCCACCCGCTGCTGCTCGCCGCCGGACAGGTGCGCCGGACGCTCGTTGATCTTGTCGGCCAGTCCAACCTGGGCCAGCGTGTCCTGCGCCGCTCGCCGCTCCAGCGGCCAAACCAGCGACGTAACCGCCCGCGCCAGGCTCCAGTAGCCCAGCCGGCCGGCCAGGACGTTGTGCAGGGCCGGCAGATGGGGCACCAGGTCGAACCGCTGGCTCACGATTCCCACCAGGGCCGCCAACTCCCGCCCCGGTTTCAACGACGCCGGCGCCCGGCCGTCAATCCTAACCGCCTCCGCGCCCCCGTCGGCCACCAGCGAGCCGGCCAGCAGGCGCAGCAGGGTGGTTTTTCCGCTCCCCGAAGGGCCAACCAGCGCCACCCGCTCGCCGGCGTTTATGCCAAGGCTCAGTGGCGACAGGCCACGGTTTATTCCATAGACTTTTGCCGCACTCGTTATAGTGATAAGCGGCTCGGGCGTAACAACCTGCTCGCCAGTCCGCACTGGGCGGACTGCGCTCATTGTATTATGCCAAGTTCCCGCGCCACGCTTTCAATGGCCTCGTAGTTTGCGTTCTCCGTCGCGATGAACCTCTCCGTGCTGAACAGCTCCAGGATCTCCCCGTGCTCCTGCTGATTCAACGCCAGCAGCGCCGCCTGCACCTTGTCGGTGAACCCCTCGCCGTACACGTCATCCAAATCCGCCCGCGCCGTCCAGTTGTAGTTGTAATAGTTCGGCGTCGTGTCCAGCTCCCGCACCTGCGACGGGTCCGCCTTGCCCTCCGTTACCGCCCGCTCCCACACGTCCTCGGCCAGCGCCCCCACGTCGTACGACCCGGCCGCCACCAGCTGCCACGTCTTGTCGTGCGACCCGGAGAACCCCGGCGGCGTCCGGAACCCGTTGGCGACGTCAATCCCGGCCTCCCCCAGGAAGTACCGCGGCATCAGGTGCCCCGACGTCGAGCTCTCGCTGCCGAAGGTGATGGTCAGGTCGCCCGTCTTGCCCACCAGGTCATCCAGGCTGCCCAGCTCGGCGAACTCGTCGTCCACCCGCACCACGTACTTGGAGTGAAACTCGGCATCGTGCGCCCGCTGCACGATGGCCCGCGCGCCCGGATTCTGCATCCGCGCCTGCACCCCTGTCAGCGCCCCGAAGAAGGCCAGCTGCACGTCGTCCTGCGTGAACGCTGTAACCACCGCCGAGTACGACACGCTGGGCACGTACTCCACCGGCACGTCCAGCTGTTGGGAGAGGTAGTTGGAGAAGATCTCGTAACGCCGGGCCAGCCGTTGCGCGTCCTGGTCGGGTATGCCGCCCACCCGCAGCGTCGGCGTTTCCTCCTGCCCGCAGGCCATGGCCGTCAGCCCCAGCAGTAGCGCCACCGTGCCGACCAGCAGCGGCCTGGAATGCATTCGGGCCAACTTCAACAAAATACCGCGCATCACCCTCACTCGCCTGATTATTCCTGTTAGGTGGGATAAGACAACCCGCTGATACTACCAACGGCGCCGGCCCCGGTCAACCCGTCCCCGCTCATGGCGAACCTGTCGAAGCACACTGTGGGCGTACCCTCGCCCGTGTTATAATGGCGGCCCCTTGCGCGGAGAGGTGCCAGAGTGGACGAATGGGCGCGACTGGAAATCGCGTAGGGGTTAACGCCTCTCGCGGGTTCGAATCCCGCCCTCTCCGCCATATGTTGAATGCGAGAAGCGCGATACGCAAAATCCCTACTAGATAAGTAGGAATGTAATGGCGTCCAGGCAGGAGCTTGGTTTTCTGTCGAAGCCCGAGGATACGGGATGGCACGCTGGCGGACGGGGTCTCTGGGCAACGCACTTTTGAACTGCCACTATGGGTTGGGTGGTTGTCTTGTCGAGCTGGGCGTTGCGATGGGTGGAGCGCACCCTTCGGAGGATGTGACTCAATTCCGGCATGAGCCGGGTCATCCGGAGTGCGCGGGAGTTGGCTGGGAACCCTTGCCGGTGGTTGATTCGGTCGGTGACCGGGCGAAGGGTCGTTAATCGGCTGCAAAATCGTCATCTACCGCCATCATTCGGAACCCCGGTACACAGCAAATTGACGGATTAGGGGCGCTTATGTTAAAAGACGGGACGGATACCACTGATTCTGCAAAGATTTACCGACTGAATATTACTGGTCTTGGACAATTTCAGCGTCTTATCGTGAACGCTGGGAATGCTCCAAACAGGGAGGCAGCATGCACAATCGCGGGATTACATCAGGCCACAATATCCTACTCTGCGTGTCACTTGCCGCCGCCCTGATTTTAGTCATAGGGTGCGCCGGCTCCAGCCCAGAGCCAGCCGCAGCGCCGGAGACATCTGCCGCCACTTCAGCGCCGGCCGCCCAGGATGCCAGCGCGCCTACGGCCGTGCCCGCCTCGGCGGGGTCCGCGCCGGCCGCGCCGGCCGAAGTCTCGGGGATGGTCACGATGATGGTGGCCGACTGGGGCACCCAGGCTTTTGAGCCCAGGGACGCCTCCGGCCAGATCATGACGCAACACCGCATGTTGCACGGCTGGCTGATTGCGGGTAACGAGAAGACCGAGATGATCCCAGGCATTGCCCAGAGCTGGGAATTGTCGGAGGACGGTCTCCAGTGGACCTGGACCATCCGAGATGGCGTGAAGTTCCACAATGGCGACGATCTGACCATTGACGACATTCAATTCACACTGGACCGGCACCACGGTCCCGAAGCTGCGGAAAACGCCATTCACAGTATTTTCATCCAGCAGTCCAAGCGTACCGTCAGTCAGGAAATTACCGGCCCCAACACCTTGGTCGTAACCCAGACCGAACCCAACGCCACCTACCCGTTCCTGTTGTCGCAGCTTCATTCCTCCGACGCCCATGGAGCGGTCCTGCCCAAGAATTACTGGGAATCGGTGGGAGGCAAGGCGGGATGGGAGGCCAAGCCGGTGGCTGCGGGCCCCTTGATGCTGGTTGACTACAAGCCCTCAGAGCAGATGCTCTTCGAGCGTTTCGACGACTATTACTTCACGCCGGAAAACGGCTTCCATGAAGATCGCAGGATGCAATTCAAGACCATGGACGCGCGGTTGGTGACGGAAGAATCCACCCGGGTTTCGGCCCTGAGGGCCGGTCAGGCGGACATGGCTGAGGCCAGCCTGAACGCCCGCAGCCAGGTGGAATCCGGAGGCGGCCGTTTGGTCTTTATTCCCGAAGCCTCCTATTCCCAGGTCAGGCCGATGGGATGCTGGAAGCCGGAACTTCCCTGCAGCGACAAGCGCGTGCGTTACGCACTGGACTATGCCGTGGACAAGGAATTGATTCGGGACAAGCTCTATGGCGGCACGGACGTTGCTCGCCTGGGCGGATTTGAGGCGGCCACCCCTAACGCCCTGGGTTACAGCCCTGAACTCGATTCCCTGCCCTTCGACCCTGAACAGGCCAGGCAACTTCTAGCCGATGCCGGTTACCCCGGCGGTGAGGGCTTCCCAGCTTTCAAGATTCATACCTGGAACGGCGGCGACGTGCCGCTGCAACCGGAGCAGGCCGAGTTGATCGCCGAGATGTGGAAGGACAACCTGGGGCTGGAGGTCACGGTGGTTGTGGGCGACCCCACCGCCGTCCGGCAGCAGGCCAGGAATCGAGAACTGGACGGTGACGTTTACTTCCGCAGCAATGAGGCTAGGTTCGATGGCGGAAGCCTGATGCGCAGCGCCACCGACCCGGAGAACCCCAACCGGCTGATGGATTCTCCGGAGCTGTTCGCCATTGTCAATGAAGCCCTGGCGGTGTTGGAGCCGGACAAACGGCACGACGCCTACAACCGGGCGTATCGCGCCATCTGGGAGGAGCATTACTACTGGAGTCCCATATACGTGAACCTGCCCTGGGCAGTGAGCGAGCGCATCGCCACCTGGGAGCCGTGGCCTCTGGGGCCATACGCCAGCGCTCTCTGGACGGTGACGCTGAAGTAGAACCGCATCCCTGCCGCCGCCGTCGCTTAGCTGCCGACCGGCGGCTTCGCGGCGGCGCACCCGTTCTTGCCTGGGCTGTTTATACCCGCCCACTCATCGAGCTAAGCGACGGGCCATGTACCAGCCGAAGTGCAGCAGCCCGGCGATTGAAATGCCGCCCACCACCCCAACAGGTATGAAAAGCAACGCCAGGCCAAAGGAGAAGAGTAGCAGTCCCAGATCGATAAAGGCTCCAGGCACGGCCAGGGACAGGTGGTCCAGATAGACCCAGGCGACTGGTATCAGTGCCCCCACCAAGGCTAACGCGACATAGAGCCACTTCATGCCAAGGGATCCTGACCGTTCAACGCCGACCGAGGGGAGGAACTAGTATGCATATCCGAAAGAGATTTCATTCCAAAATCTGGATGGTGGCCCTCTTGGGCGGTTTCGCCTTGATTATATCGGCTTGTGGCGGCGGGGCAACTCCCGAAGCTCCACCGGCCACCACAGCCCCGGCGGCAGCTCCAGCGGCGACCACGGCTCCGGCAGCCGCCGCATCCGTGGCTACCGAGGTGCCGGCTGCTCCCCCTTCGTCAGCGGAAGTGTCTGGTAAAGTAACCATAATGCAGACGGTGTTCGGGACCGAAGCCTTCGAGCCGAGGTACACCCTCGGCCTTGGCGAAACCACCTACCAGCGCGCCCTGCACGCTCTGCTCGTTGAGGGCAACCACGATACCCAGATGGTGCCGGGCATTGCCTCGGCCTGGGAAGTTTCCGAAGACGGGTTCACCTGGTCCATGACCATCCCCTCCGATCACCCAGCGACCTTCCACAACGGGGATCAGCTAACCATCAACGACGTCGAATTCAGCTTCCAACGCTACTTCGGCCCCGAAGCTGAAGACGAGGCCACCAGCACTGGAGCCATCAACTGGTCCCGCTTGACGGACAGAATCGAGATCACCGGGCCGGAGACCATCGAGGTCACCCATAACAAGCTCTCGTCGTCGTTCCCGTTCACCTACTCCGCTCTGCAGTCCTCCTCCGACGGCGGCTCGATCATACCCCAGAAGTACCACGAAGAGGTGGGAGAGGATGCCTACGCTGACGCTCCCATCGGCGCGGGCCCATTCCGGCTGATTGACTTCAAACGTTCCGAGCAGTTGCTGTTCGAGCGATTCCCGGATTACTACTACAACCCTGACAACGGTTATCCCGAAGACCGGCGGATGAATTTCCAGACGCTGGATATGCGGCTGGTGCCCGAGGAGTCTACCAGGGTTTCCGCCCTGCTGGCCGGGGAGGCCGACATTGTTGAGGTGACCCTGCAATCCAGGGAGAGGGTAGAAGCTGCCGGCGGCCGATATGTCTGGATTGAGGAAGCATCCTACACCCAGGTGCGCCCCATCGGATGCTGGATTCCGGAGCTGCCCTGCAACGATAAGCGGGTGCGCTATGCGCTGGACTACGCCATCGACAAGGAGCTGATCCGGGATAACCTTTACGGCGGCACCGAAGGCGCTGGCTTGGCCGGCTTCGAGGCGGTGACGCCCAGCACGCTGGGGTACAGCCCCGAACTGGACGCCACGCCGTATGACCCGGAGAGAGCCAGGGAACTGTTGGCCGAAGCCGGTTACCCCGGTGGCGAAGGCTACCCTGCCTTCACCCTGTACACCTGGCAGGCCAGCGACACTCCATTCATGGTGGAACACGCTGAGCTGATCGCCCAGATGTGGCAGGACAATCTTGGACTGGATGTAACCGTCGAAGCGGGCCAGAACGTCAGCATCCGCGAGCGCGTGCGCAACCGCGAACTGGATGGACATGTTTACTTCCGCAGCAACGAGGGTCGTTGGGACGGAGGTAGCCTGGTCCGCAGCATGCACTATCTGGATTCCAGCCTGCGTCAATCAGAGGACCCGGAGTTGGTCAAGATAGCAGATGAAGGGTTGTCGGTGATGGACCCGGCCCTACGCCAAGACGCCTACAACAAGATGTACCGGGCGTCCTGGGAGGAGCACTATTCCTTCAGCACCATCTACACCAACCTGCCCTTTGGGCTGAGCAGTCGCATCGATGCCTATCAACCCTGGCCACTGGGCCCGTACCCGACGGCACTGTGGACGGTGACCCTACATCAGTAGGGTCTAGGCACTGGTCATCAGTGGCTTGTTTGTTGGAATTTCGCCGGCTTCGGGGAGCACCGGCATGCGACCCCAGACCGGCGAAGCCAATCGACGCCACCTGAGCCGTTGGTTGATATACTCGGCTCGTTCTGTAAATGCCGGATCGCGACTCCGTGATCCCGGTGAGGGATTGGACGTACCCGCAGGCAAGGGGAGCTAATGCAGCGTTACATTCTGTCCAGGGTAATCCAGGGCCTGATCGCCCTGCTGGCCCTCAGTCTGATTATCTTTATGAGCGTCCACCTGTCGGGTGACCCGGCGCTGTTGCTGTTGCCACCGGAAGCGACGACCGCTGACTACGAACAGCTTCGGGAAAACTTGGGCTTGGACCGGCCGATCCTGATCCAGTACGGCACCTTCCTTCTGAATGCGGTGCAGGGCGACTTCGGCCACTCCATCACCACCCGGCGCCCGGCGCGGGACGTTCTGCTGGAGCGGATTCCCGCTACCCTCCAGTTAGCGGCGGTGGGAATGCTCCTGGCGATATTAATGGGGGTGCCCCTGGGCATCCTGTCCGCGGTTAAGCGGGACTCAATTCTGGACAAAGCCTGCAAGCTCTTCGCCATCGCCGGGATCGGCGCGCCCCAGTTCTGGGTGGCGATCATGCTCATTCTGCTGTTCGGCGCAATCCTCCAGTGGTTGCCGACCTACGGCCGAGGAGGGCCATCTCACTTCGTACTGCCCGCCTTCGTGCTGGCCTGGTCCATCATGGCCGGCATGATGCGCCTGGCCCGCTCCAGCATGTTGGAGGTATTGGACAGCGAGTTCGTCAAGTTTGCCCGGGTTAAGGGCTTGACGGAGAAGCTGGTCATCTGGAAACACGCTTTGAGGAACGCGCTGATTCCCCTGATAACCTTCGGCGGCATCAGCCTGGCCGGGCTGCTCAACGGCGCCATCGTCGTGGAGGTAGTGTTCGCCTGGCCCGGCGTGGGACGTTTGATGCTGGAGGGAGTGGCCCAGCGCAACTTCCCCATTGTGGAAGCCACCGTGCTGACCTCCGGTTTCTTTTACATCCTCACTTCCCTTTTCGTGGACATCCTCTATGTATACGTGGACCCGAGGATCAGGATTGAGTAAACCGGGAGAAAACTGGGAATGGCGCAAACGGCAGTAACCGAGGCTAGTCGGCTCGGTCAACTAAAAAAGCGGGTCAGCGAGACCAAGCTGCCCTGGGTACCCATTGTGATCCTGACCGTACTGCTGGTGTGCTCTGCGCTGGCGCCGGTGTTGTCCCCTTACGACCCTACCGACAAGGACGTCATCAACAGCCGCATCGCGCCGTTTCAAACGAGCGAGTACCTGCTGGGTACGGACATCCTGGGCCGGGATATGTTGAGTCGGCTGATCTTCGGCGCCCGCACCACGGTTTACATTAGCCTGGTAGCCTTGGCTACCGGTGCATTGGTAGGCACCGTCCTGGGCCTGATTGCCGGCTATCTGGGAGGCATAATCGGCGCCGCCATCATGCGGATCGCTGACGCCGTCATGGGATTCCCGACTATCCTGGTAGCCCTGGTCATCGTGGTCCTGCTGGGCCAGGGCACGGAGAATATCATCATCGCGGTGGCGGTCACGGTCTGGGCTAGGTTCGCGAGAATGATACGCGGTGATACCCTGAGCATTAGGGAGCGAGACTACGTAGTTCTGGCCAGGATCGCGGGAGTGAGTTCTCCGGTAATCATTATCCGGCACATCTTTCCCAACGTGGTCAATACCCTGATGGTGCTGACCAGCCTCCAGGTGGGGCAAGTGATCCTGCTGGAAGCCTCCCTGAGCTTCCTGGGGTTGGGATTGGCGCCCGGCTCGCCGGCCTGGGGCATCATGGTATCCGAGGGACGCAACGTCATCCTGGATATGTGGTGGCTGTCCCTGTTCCCCGGCGTGGCGATAACCATAGTGGTGATGGCGTTCAATTTCTTCGGCGATTGGCTACGGGACTATCTGGACCCGAAGCTCCGTCGAGCTTGATCTCGGGCACGGGAACACGACCCGCCGCAGCTACGACGCTCCCAGGTCCGACGCCACCTGACCAATCACGCCGTCCATCGTGGACACTATCTGCTCCACCTCGCCCGGCGTTACGCACAGCGGCGGCATGATGTTCATCATGTCACCGCCGCGTAGGAACAGGCCCTGGTCGGCGAATCCCTGGGTCAACCTCGGCCCCAGGCCCGCGTCGGCCGGGAAGTGCTCCTTGGTCTCCCGGTCCTGCACCAGTTCCATCCCGCACATCAGGCCCAGGCCGCGCACGTTGCCGACGATGGAGTGCTTTGCCTTCAGCTCTTCCAGGCCGTCCAGCAGGTAGCGCCCCATGCGGGCCGAATTTTCTACCATCCCTTCCCGTTCCATGATTTCCAGGTTCTTCAGGGATGCGGCGGCGGCGACGGGATGGCCGCCGAAGGTGATGACGTGCCGGAAGGCCGCCCGCGGGCTGCCCACGAAAGCGTCGGCGATGTGCTTGCGCAGGATGGTTCCGCCCATGGGGATGTAGCCGCTGGTAATGCCCTTGGCCACCGTCATCATGTCCGGCGTGATGTCCCAGTGGTTGCATCCAAACCACTTCCCGGTGCGACCAAACCCGGTAATCACTTCGTCGGCAATCAGCAGGACGCCGTATTTGTCGCAGACTTCCCGCAGCAGGGGCCAGTAGTTATCCGGCGGCACCACCGCGCCCATGGGGCTGGAGATGGGCTCGGCGATGACCGCGGCCACGGTGTCCGGCCCCTGGAACTGGATGATGCTTTCGATTGCGTCCACGCACCGTTGCCCGCATTCTTCCGGCGATTGGCTGTTGAACTCGCAGTGGTAGAAGTTGGGCTGCGGAGCGTGGTACGTGTTGGGCATCAGGGGTTCATAGTCTTCCCTGGGGTAGAGATAGTTGCCCCCCAGCGCCATGGCGCCCATGGTGGCGCCGTGGTACGAGTCCCGGCGGCTGATGAACTTGGTGCGCTGGGGCTCGCCGATGCGCTTGAAATAGGCGCGGGACAGCTTCAGCGCCGTTTCCACCGATTCGGAACCGCCGCTGGTGAAAAAGCAGCGGGAGAGGTCGCCCGGCATCATGTCGGCGACTTTCTCCGACAGCATCACCGTCGGTTCGGTGGTGGTGCCCAGCGGCATATAGGTAATCTTCAGCATCTGCTCGTAGGCGGCGTCGGCGATTTCCTTCTGGCCGTATCCCACGTTCTTCAACCACAGGCCCGACATGGCGTCGATGTAGGTGTTGCCCAGCGCGTCGGTAACCTGGCAGCCCCGGCCTTCCACGAAAATCTGGGGCTCGCCCTTTTCGGCCATGTCGCTGGGTTCCCGCAGATATACCCAGAGGTTTTCCAGGGCGGTCCTCTGCAGTTCATTAACCGCCGATTCAGTGTGGGTAGCCATGCTTTCCTCCGGATGCTGTATTGAGTGCGAAGCTCGGAACGTTCGCTGACGAACCAGTTTAACACAGAAAGCGGGAGCTACGGTGTTGGGGCGATTGCCTTGGCTGCGCTCTCTCGACAGGAGCAGCTTTCCGGTAATATGATGCGCAGAGCGGTACGCCGCTGGAACGCTAATTCAACAAAAGGAAGTGCAGCCATGGTCGAAGCGGACGCGCGCATACTTCTGGACTGGGACGCCCTGGAGGTCGGCGAGACCTTCGAGACCTACCAATACCTCCTCACCCAGGAGATGATCGACACCTACCGCCAGGGGGTGATGGACCCGGAGGCCAGCTTCCCCACCATCTCCCACAAGGTGGACGTGAAACAGTACAACGCCCGCTACCGGGACGCCGGCTCTGTGAACGCCCGCTGCGCCTTTCACTGCTACAACCCGCCCATCGCCGACAAGACCATCACCGTGCGGGCGTGGATCGCCGACAAATACCTGCGCCGGGGCAAGAACTACATCGTCACCGAGGCCGTTTCCGTTGACGAAGATGGGCGGCTCATTGACCGCGTCATTACCCACGAGCTCAAGCAGCCCACGGAGGTCGGCAAGAAATGGGGAGGCTAGTTCGCAGCTACGAAGTCGGGGACGAACTACCCCCGCTGGTCAAGGAAATGACCCAGGAGGCCATCAACCTGTTTGAGGGCAGCGGCGGCGATTCAGAACCCTCCCAGTTCACCGACGAGGAGACCGCCCGCGAGACCCTGGGCACCGAGGGCACGGTGGCATCGGGTCGGATGTCGTTGTCATTCGCCCTGGAACTGCTGCGCCGGTACTTCGGCAGCGACGTGTTCAACCACACCGGCACCGTTGACCTGAGGTTCCTCCGCCCCGTCCGTCCCGGCGACACCATCACCTTCGCGGGAACGGTTACCGGCGTAAGCCGTGAGGTGAACGGCAGCCGGGTGTCGGTGGAGGTCAAGGTCGAAAACCAGCGCGGCGATACCACCGGCGTGGGCCAGGGCAGCGCGGTGGTACCCAACGCCTTTCTCCCCCAGGACGAGTAACTACCGGCCGGCCAGCATCGCTCGTAAAATACGAGTAACCGACCCGTAATAGCGGCGAAACTATTTCGCAATTGCGGCGAAACATCCCTCCCTTAACTTGGGCTGCAAATCTCTTGGAGGCGCAGCCGCATGGGCGAACCCCAGATTCGCGAATCCCAGGTTAAGGAAGTTATCGCCGTCATCCGGCCCGAGCAGTGGCAGGAAACGATTGACGCGGCCCAGGCGATGGGCCTGTCCGAGTGCTCCCACGTTCGCGTCATGGGCCGCGGCAAGCAGCGCGGTCTGCGCTACATGCGCCCCGTGAACGACAGCGACGACGGCGTGATGCAATTCCTGCCCAAGCGGATGCTGTCCTGGCTGGTCCCCGACGATATGACCGCCGGACTCATCCGCGCCATCGTCGCCGTGAACAAGACAGAAGCTTTCGGCGATGGCAAGGTATTCGTCTGCCCGGTGGATGAGGTCATCCTGCCCCCGGATGATTCCATGGCGCCCGAATCTGCCCTGCCGAAATCCGCACTGCCGCAACCCGTATCAGCAGAGGTGTAAGCCATGGTTGCCCGTCCCGACGTCAAGTACCCCAAGTTCAAAGACCAGTTCGCGGCCATGGACTTTGAAGCCGAGCCGCTGCCGGTGCTGTCCCTCTACCCCATGCCGGAGCAAAAGGCGCTGGAGGACTGGAGCCTGCCCATCACCGGCGTCACCGGCAATACCGCCATAGCCACCTGGGAGCACCTGAAGCGGCTGCCCAAAGTCCAGGAGCCGACCCCGCTGGTGTGCCAGATATTCAACTGGTCCGAGACCCCCGTGGTTACTGGCGTCAGACTCCCCCAGCTCATGGAGTTCCTGGAAGTGGATCTGTCCGGCGCCCGGTTTCTCTCCTTCTATTCGGCGGACGGCATGTACTTCGAAACCCTGCCCCTGGCCCTCGCCCGCGACCCTCGCGTGCTGCTGGTGTACGAAATTGAGGGCGAGCGGCTGCCCCACGAGCTGGGCGGCCCGGTGCGCCTATGGGTTCCCTTCCTCCAGGGCTACAAGAGCGTGAAGTGGCTGAACCAGGTCCGCGGCTTCGTGCGAGACCCCCACGGCATCAAGCGGCTGCTCGGCCAGAGCAAGACCTCCATCCTCGGCGCGCCCGGCCAGGAAAAGGCCCACGTCGTGGTCGCCAGGATGGGCAGCGGCGACGCCTCCGTCGAAGTCTAGGCGCAGCCGAACCCGTCGGCGACTGCTGAACGAGGACCGTGATGATAGTCAGGGTGGACCCGCAAACGCACAAGGCGACCAGCATCCCGCTCTTCAGCTTCGGACGCCCGCATATGCGTGTGTTCCACATGAGCTGGATGGCCTTCTTCTTGGCCTTCTTCGGCTGGTTCGGTATCGCGCCCCTGATGGCCATCGTCCGCGACGACCTCCAGCTCACCAGGGCCGAAATCGGCAACACCGTCATCGCATCGGTGGCCGTTACCATCGTGGCCCGTCTGGTCGTCGGCTGGTTGTGCGACCGCATCGGGCCGCGGATCACCTACTCCGGACTGCTGATAATCGGCTCCATCCCGGTAATGACCATCGGCCTGGCCAACAGCTACGAGTCCTTTCTGCTTTTCCGGCTGGCGATCGGCATCATCGGCGCCGCCTTCGTCATCACCCAGTACCACACCTCGGTGATGTTCGCGCCCAACGTGGTTGGAACGGCCAACGCCACCACCGCCGGCTGGGGCAACATGGGCGGCGGCGTTACGCAGATGGCCATGCCCCTGGTGCTCGCCGCGGTCGTCGCGATGGGCGCTGCCGATGTCATCGGCTGGCGCATCGCCATGGTGATTCCCGGCGTCGCGCTGTTCCTGATGGGCATTGCCTACTTCAAGCTCACCCAGGACTATCCCGACTCCCCGGAGGCCGGGGCGGATGGACATCAGGAGCCGCCCGGCGCGAGGGGCCGCGCCTTCCTGGAAGCGGCCAGGGATTACCGCGTCTGGGCCCTCTTCCTGATTTACGGCGCCTGCTTCGGCGTCGAACTGACGATGAATAACATCGCGGCCCTCTATTACCATGACCGCTTCGGTCTCGGTGTCGGGCTGGCCGGATTGATCGCCGGTCTGTTCGGTCTGATGAACCTCTTCGCCCGTTCGCTGGGCGGCATCCTCGGCGACAAGGTAGGGATTCGCTTCGGCCTCCGCGGCCGGACCCTGTTCCTGGGAGCGACTCTGCTGGTGGAGGGCATCGCCCTGGCCCTCTTCTCCCGCATGGACATTCTGCCCCTGGCCATCGCCGTCATGCTGGTCTTCAGCCTGTTCGTGCAAATGTCCGAGGGCGCGACCTTTTCCGTGGTGCCCTTCGTCAATCAGCGGGCGCTGGGCGCGGTGGCCGGCATCGTTGGCGCCGGCGGCAACGCCGGAGCGGTGGCCGCCGGTTTCCTGTTCCGCATGGAGTCGCTGAGCACCGAGATGGCCCTGCTCTACCTGGGCGCCATCGTTACCGTGGCCTCCTCCCTGACCCTGGTGGTGCGCTTCTCACCGGAGCGCGAAAGAGAAGAAAGGCTCGCCATGGACCGGGCGCTGGGCGTGAGCTCGCTGGCCGTTGCGCCGGCTTACGCCAAGCGCGTGCCCATGGCCCTGTACAGCGAGGCGTAAGGCAGGGAAGAAATGGTGACGGCGAAGAAAACGGGCAACCCGGTCGAGCGTATCAAGAACGAGAAGCCGGGCCTGGACATACTGGACGAAATCCACGAACTGGCGGCGCAGCACGGCGGCTGGGAGACCATCGACCCCGGCGACCGGGAGCGGCTCAAGTGGATTGGGACCTTCTTCCGCAAGCCCACCCCCGAACGCTTTATGATGCGCCTGCGCATCACCAACGGTCGGCTGACCGCGGCGCAACTGGACGCCCTGGCCGCGTTGTCCCGTCGGCTGGGCAGCGGCGTGATGGACATTACCACCCGCCAGCAGATTGAGCTCCGCGACATTCAAATCAGGGACATTCCCAAAATTCTGGACGCTCTGCGCGACCTGGACCTGTCGTCGCTGCAGACGGGCATGGACAACATCAGGGGCACCAACACCTGCGCCCTGTCGGGCCTGACCCCCCACGAATTGTTCGACGCGGCGCCCGTCGGCGAAGCATTCACCCGGATGTTCCTGGGCAACCGCGCCTATGCCAACCTTCCTCGCAAGCTGAACGTGGCCTTCACCGGCTGCCTGGAGAACTGCCTACACGCCGAGACCCAGGACATTGCCATGACACCGGCCTGGGGGCCCGACGAAACTCCCGGGTTCAACGTCGCCGTGGGCGGCAAGATGGGGTCCGGCGGCATGGTCATCGCGCAACCTCTGGACGTGTTCGTGAGGCCGGACGAGGCGGCAAGCCTGGCCGCCGCAATCACCCTGCTGTTCCGGGATGAGGGATCTCGCGAGAAGCGAACCAGGGCCCGCCTCGCTTTCCTGCTGGACGATTGGGGAGTTGACCAGTTCCTGGATCGGCTGGGCCAGCGCTGGGGCCGTCCGATGCTCCCGTCGGGCCGGGACGCCCGGCACGAACGTCATGCCGATCACCTGGGCGTGAACCCGCAGCGTCAGAAGGGATTGTTCTCCGTCGGGCTGTGCGTGCCCACCGGCCGCACCTGCGCAGATGACATGACCGAGCTGGCGCGTCTGGCCCGGCGCTACGGCTCCGGGGACATTCGCCTGACCGTGAGCCAGAACGCCATCATCGTGAACGTGCCCGAGGCCAACCTGCCCCAGCTGTTGCAGGAGCCACTGCTGTCGCGCCTGTCGCCCAACCCGGCTCCCCTGATGCGCGGGCTGGTGAGTTGCACCGGCAATGACTACTGCAACCTGGCCCTGATTGAGACCAAGAGCGTCAGCCGCCAGGTTGTGGAAGCGCTGGACGCCGGCAACCCCGATGCTCCCCCGCTGCGAATGTACTGGTCGGGGTGTCCAGCCGGCTGCGGCAACCATCATGCCGCCGACATCGGCTTTCAGGGCGGCAAAACTCGCCTCAACGGCGAAGTGGTGGACGCGGTGACGATATTCGCCGGCGGCAGCACCGGGCCCAACGCCCGCCCGGCGCAACAACTGATGGAACGGGTACCCGTGTCATCCCTCGGCGCCATCCTGCCCGGTCTGATTGAAAGACTGCGAGCCAATGGGTTCAAGCCGGACGAAGGGCTGATTGAGGCCGGCATAAGGGACGCCAACACCAAAGCATAGTGAAGAACACAGGAGGCACGGCAATGAAGATGGTACGAGCAATCATCCGACCCGAGAAGGAGGTACCGGTGGCGGCGGCGCTGGCCAACGGCGGCTTCCCGGCCATGACCAAGTGGGACGTCCTGGGCCGCGGCAAACAGCAGGGCGTCCAGGTCGGCGACCACTTCTACGACGAGCTGGCCAAGTGCATCTTCATGATTGTGGTGGAGGACGACCAGGTGACCGACGTAGTGGACTGCATCCAGTCCGTAGCGACCACGGGCTTCCCCGGCGACGGACGGGTCTTCGTGACCAGCGTCGAATCCGCCTACACCCTCCGCACCGGAGAGGCCGGCCTGTAAAGAACGGGGCCGGCTCAGTCGAACGCGCCGTTGATGGCGCAATCTTCCACCTCGTCGTCGGACATGCCCAGCAGTTCCCGCAGCACGTAGGTCATGTCCCCTGCGAACTCCGGCGCGCCCCCGGTAACGCTGCCGGGAGTGCGGGACAGCTTGTAGGGAGCGCTCTCTATGGTGCGGTACTCTCCCCGGTGGTCCGGTACGCGCCGGAAGAAACCCCGCTCCTTCAACTGGGGGTCGCGCGACAGGTCTTCCCCCGTCTGCACCACGCCGGCAGCGACGCCCACTGCTTGCAGACGATTCATCACGTCCTCGGCAGTGTGCCGGTTGGTCCAGGATTCCACCAACACGTCCAGCGCGTCGGCGTTGCGTTGGCGAGCATCACTGGTGGCGAATCGTGTCTCCTCCGCCCACTTCGGGCTGCCGATGACCTCTACGAAGTCGCGCCATTCTTCATCGGTGAACACGGTGATTGCCACCCATCTATCCTCGCCCTGGCACCGATAAGCCCCATGGGGCGCGCCCCCGCCGTAAGGCAGGCGATTGCCGGTACGCGCCGAAACCGCGTTGCTTCCGTTGGCGCACATATCCAGCGCCAGGGTTTCCAGCAGGGACGTCAGGGACTCGAACTGTGAAACGTCTAGCCACTGCCCCCGCCCGGTCCTGGCCCGGTGCATCAGGGCCAGCAGCACCGCTTGCGCCCCGGCCATGCCGCCCACGGCGTCGCTGTACGCGCTGGCCGGGCCGCTGGGGTCGGTATCCGGGAACCCGGTCAACTCGGTGAACCCCGACCAGGCCTGCAGCGTCTGGCCATAGCTGACCCGGTCCCGCCACGGCCCGGTGCGCCCAAATCCCGACATACTCAGCATGATTATGGCCGGATTGATCGCCCGTATCGACCCGTAATCCAATCCCCACGACGGCATCACCCGCCCGCTGAAGTTCTCGGCCACCACGTCGGACACGGCCACCAGCCGCCTGGCGATGTCGATGCCCTGGCGAGTCTTCATATTCAGCGAAATGGACAGCTTGCCGGCGTTCCAGTTGTGCCGTTGGCCCAACCCCCGGGCGGTGGCCGACGCCGGCCCGCCGATGACCGACAGGGCGTTGTTGGACTCCACCTTGATGACCTCTGCGCCCTGGTCGGAGAGGATGCGCGTGGCCGAAGGCCCGGCGTGGATCCAGGTGAAGTCCAGCACCCGGATGCCTTTCAGTGCCAGGCCGGTCTGATGATGCGCGTTGTTGCCGTTCATTGGATGCCGCCCAGCACCTCGGCGTTGTGCTCCCCAGGAAAGGGAGCCGGCCGGCGCAGCGGGCGCGGAAACTCGCTCAGGCGGTATGGGTCGCCGGCGTACACTAGGGGCGAGCCCTCCGGTGTTTCGATCTCGGTGAAATAGCCGCGACCCCACAGCTGCTCGTTGCCCAGAATTTCGTCGGGCCTGGCGGCCGGCCCCCACGGGTGGTGGTTGGATTGGCCGAACTCGGTTATTTCCTGCCGGGTGTGCAGCATGGCCCAAGCCTGGATCAGTTCCTCGATGTGGGCCGAGTGCTCCCCCCGCAGCACAAAGTGGTCGTCGTATTGGGCATCCATCAGGTCGCCAGCCATGCCGTCCCGGTCCATCCACGCCCGCAGGTCGTCCCACGCCGCCCGGGTGTTGGTGGTGATGCTGGCGTAGCCGTCCCTGCACCGCCAGGTGGCGACAAACTGGCCGCCGTGCCGGAACCCACAGCGAACCGCCGACTCCCCGGTGTAGTTGTAGGTGGTGTTGACGTGCTCGGTGGTGGCCGCCACCGCCTCCTGCATGGCAACGTCGATGTACTGCCCCTCTCCCGTCGCCATCCGGTGGTACAGTGCCAGCAGGATGGCGATGTAGGCCCGGTTGGAGGCGGTGTGATAGGCCTGAGATCCCCACAATCGCGTCGGCGGAGTATGCGGCCAGCCGGTAACGTACATATACCCGCCCATGGCGAACCCTACCAGGTCGGACGCTTTGAAGTCCCGATAGGGGCCGGTCTGCCCAAACGGTGTGATGGATGCGTACACCAGCCCGGCCGAGTCCGCCGCCAGAGCCTCATACCCCAGACCCAGCGAGTCCATGTACCCGGGCGGGCCGGTCTCCAGCAGCACGTCGGAAGCGAGGGCCAGCTTGCGCAGCGTCGCCGCGCCTTCGGGCGATGCAATGTCCAGCGTAACGCTGCGCTTGTTGGTGTTGAAGTGCAGCCAGTACAGGCTGCGGCCGGAACCGGGCTGACCGTCAATAAACGGACCGATATCGCGCATGGGGTCGCCGCCCGGCGGCTCGACCTTGATGACGTCGGCGCCCATGTCGGCCATCAACTTGCCGCAGTACACGCCCATCGGCCCGGCCAGGTCCAACATCCGGTACCCGCTGAGCGGCAGGGCCGGTCCGGAACTCGATTGTTCGTCAGGAATGGTCATTTGAGGCGCATTGTAGCATCGGCTCCACAAAGCCGGCGCACGTCCCGGGCCGCTACGCCGCTTCCGCCGCCACCGATGGCCGTTGCTGGGGACGCCGCGCCAGCAGCATGATGAACATCGCTATCCCCTGCACCGCTGCCGAGAAAAGAATCAGGATGGTGTAGTTGCCCGTCAGGTCGTACACCACCGGCCCCACAACCTGCCCCAGGGCGAGACCGGACGCCTCGAAGGGCCGCATGGCTCCGGCGATGGCCCCGTAGGAGTTGCGGCCAAAGTAGTCCGCCAGGACCATGTATAGCAGCACTTCCAGTGCGCTGTGGAACAAGCCCCAAAACACCCCGAAAGCATAGGCGGCCAGCAACGAGTTGACGTGCAGCAGCGCCAGCGTCGCCAGCGCCGACACTCCCATGGCGCCGACGATGCACCAGCGCGGGGTAAGACGCCCGGCGATCTGTCCCCACACCAGGCTGCTCAACGCCAGGAACGTGCTGATGCTGAGCACGCCGGTTGCCTGTATTGTGGTCAAGCCGGCGAATTCGTGCAGGTACGGAACCAGGCTGAACCCCAGCCCGGAGCTGCCAGACACGTTGAGAAAAGCGACTATGGAGACCATCCAGAAAGCCCTGGAACGCATCGCCTCTCTGGACGTCCAGCTGGCTTCAGCCGGCGCTCCCCGCGGCTCCCGCGGCCGGCCTCGTTCCGCCGGGGTCTGGCCGCTCTGCGCCGCTGCCGGCGAGGCTCGGGCGCCGTCGGGCAGCAGGCCGATATCCTCGGGCCGGCGACGCATGATGACTACCATGGGGATCACCAGGACCAGGCTGAACACCCCGAATATCCGGAAGGCCACTCGCCAGTCGGACAGCAGCGTTATGGCCGCAAACAGCGGAACAATCATCGCGCCGCTGATGGGACGATAGATCCCGGTGAAAGCCAGCGCCACGTTGCGACGACGGTTGAAGAAGTTCACCGCCATCGTCCGCGGCACTACGCCGATGAGGAAGGGCTGGCTGATGGCGCGCGCAATGACCGCCAGCGCGAAAAACTGCCATACGGCGTTCACGGCGGCCAGCCCTGCCATGCACAATCCCGCCGCGATCAGGCCAACGGGCATCAACCAGCGCGGGCCGTAACGGTCCGCCAGGCGTCCGGCAAAGGGGGCGAACACCCCCGACATCAAAACGCCGCAGCTGGCCGAATAACCGATCCAGCTTCTCGGCCATCCGGTGTCCTCTGAGACCAGTATCTGGATTCCGCCCAGCACGACGCCGGCCACCACCGTCGCCGAGAATGCGCCCGCCCCCGATAGACCAAGCACCAGCCAGCCGTAGTAAAAGGGGGTGTTGGGACGCCAGTTGAGGAGAGCCGACAGAGAGGACGCCATGGGACGTGACAGCTACAGGTTTCCTACCCTTCCGCCGGGGCCGTCCAGTTGGTGTTGCCTTCCTGCATCGCAAAGGGCGGCGAGGTTGACGAGACGTAAATCAGTTTCTCGTCCCCGATGTTGCGGATGGAATGCTCGGTTTCGGGAGGCACCATGATGAGCGTGCCCGGCCCGACCTCTTCCACCTCGTCGCCGACCCGCATGGCCCCCCGTCCCTGCACAATCACGTACACCTGCTCCCGTCCCTGGTGGGAGTGAACGGCCTGCTCGCTGCCCGGCTCCCCCTCAACCCAGGTTACGGCCAGGTTCTCCGACCCGAACTGTCCCGCGCCCAGCAGCAGGTGCGACACCTGCCCGCCCCGGTGGTTCCGCGGACTCTGCCCCAAAGTCTGGATGTTCATCGATAAAGTCTCCTCTGTAGCTGTGCTGATGCTTGACCCGGCAGTGGGTTTGCTGATTCTACCACCGCAGGACGTGGCCGGCCCTTGTATAATCCCGCCCAAGCCAGCTTGAAGGAGGCCCGTTGCCATCATGAAGTTTGCCCTGTTTTTGCTGGGTTCCTGGACGGAGCCGGAGGCCAACGCCCAAAGCCGCATCTTTGGCGAGATGCTGGAGCAGGTTGAATACGCCGAGGAGCTGGGATTTGATTCAATCTGGATTGCCGAGCATCACTCCAGTCGGTACGGCATCTGTCCCTCCCTGATGCCGCTACTCTGCCACATCGCGGCCCGGACCAAGACTATCCGCATCGGGGCCGGCGTCAGCGTGCTGCCTTTCCACAATCCGATATTCCTGGCCGAAGAGAGCGCCATGCTGGATGTTCTCAGCAATGGCCGCCTGGACTTCGGGGTCGGACGCGGCTCGGCGGACTACGAGTACGGCAACTTCAATATCGACTTCGACACCCGCGACGTCCGAACCCAGGAGGCCCTGGACATTATCCTGGGGTTGTGGACCCAATCCGATTTTTCTTTCCACGGCGAGTTTTACCAGGTGAAAGACCTTACGATAGCGCCCTGGCCCGTGCAGAAGCCCCATCCTCCGGTGTATCTGGCCGTATCCCGCACCCCCGCCAGCGTGGACGTCGCCGTATCGCGAGACCTGCCCATCCTGACCAGCTTCTCCACGCCGGAGGCCGATAACCTGGGTCTGTTCTCCCTCTACTCCGAACGCTGCGCCGCCGCCGGAAAGGACCTGCCCGTGGCGGAAATGCCCTACTTCCGGTTCGTGTATCTGGATGAGGACGAACAATCAGCACGGGAATACCCCCGGCAGTCCCTGACCTGGGTAAGAGACCTGGCCGGTTATCGCCGCACCCTGACCCACGGCGATGAAATCAACGTGGACCTGGACCACTGGCGTCGCGTCCGCACCGTCGAACCGGCCAGCTACGAGTCTGAACTGGAGACTACTGCTTACTTCGACACGCCGGAGCAGTGTGCCCAGCGTATCGCCAGGTTGCGCGACGAGCATGGCGTCGGGTACTTCGGCGCCAGTATGTCCTTCGGCAGCATGGAACACTCCAGGGTGTTGCGCTCAATGGAGCTTTTCGCGAAGGAAGTGATGCCCAAGTTCCGGGAATAGTACTCCCAGGTCGCCATTGTCGCATCGGTTCGTGTCGCCAAATCCGCATAAGGAGCGTGAGAGTTATGGCCAACGCCTTCGGCAAGATAATCGCTAACGTGGAGCGCCTGCACCGGCTGATGGATGAAGCGGGCATTGCCGCCATCGTCGCCCGCTCCGGCAAGAACTTCACCTATCTGGCCGGCTTCGCCTACCCCGGCACCCTGGCCCGACACCTGGAGTTTCCCGATTCACCCCGCGAGGTGCTGCTGGTCTGGCCTCGCACTGGCAAGCCGGCGCTGGTGCTCAACTCCTACGCTGCTCCCCTGGCCCGCCGCGACTCCTGGCTGGAACGCATCGAGGTTGTGGACGACTACGCCGAATCGCCCTACGAACGGGCCGCCGACGTGCTGCGTCAGCTGGGCCTGGCTGACGCCACCATCGGCTTTGAGAAGAGTTACGTCAGCGCCGACCGTTGGGAGGAAATCGGCCGCCTGCTACCACAGGCAAACATCGTGGACAGCACCGAGCTGATGGACCGGGTGCGCTGGATCAAAACCCCCGAAGAGGTGGCCGCCCTGGAAGCCGGCGCGGTGCTGCTGGACGAAGCGTACCTGGAAGTGCTGCCCACCGTCCGGCCCGGCGACACCGAACGGCTGGTTCACAGCCGCATCATCGAGAGCTGCCTGCGCCGGGGCGCCAACTGGGCCCACGGCATCCTGAACTCCGGCCGCAACACCGTCGGCTACGGCGGCGAGAGCGATATGGCCTTTGAGGCCGGCGACATCATCCGCAACGATTACGTTGCCTACCTCGACGGCTACCCCGGCCACCAGTCCCGAACCGTCTGCGTCGGCCCGCCCTCGGACGAGCAAAAGCGCACCTACCGCGTGGTCAGGGACATCTACCGCGCCACCATCGACCAGTGCGTCCCCGGCGCCCGCACGGCGGACATCTACCACTTCGCCAACGATGCGTTCCATGAGGCCGGCTTCCAGGGCAACGTCGCCCTGGCCGGCCACGGCGTCGGCGCCTGGTGGCACCAGCAGGAACCCTACATGGTCCCGTCCAGCGACCGCGTCCTGGAAGAGGGCATGGTGGTGGCCCTGGAGCCTCACATCGGCCCCGTCTGGCACCTGCAGGACATGGCGCTGGTCACCAACGACGGCCCCCGCCTCCTGTCGCCCCTGATGAGCACCGACGAGATGCTGGTGGCCGGATGACTGGTATATTGACCCAGCCCGTTATCGCAAACGCTCTTTTGAGGAGGCCATAAATGGGGCCGTCCGAATCTACGCTGCTGCCTGAACAATTCGGCCCGTTGCAGGGAATGCGTATCCTGTCCACCGGCACCATCGTGGCCGAGCCGGTGGCCGCCGGTATGGCGGCGGAGATGGGCGCCGAGGTAATTCACGTCGAACGCCCCGGCGCCGGCGAGGACTGGCGTGTCGCCGAGTTCCCCATCGAAGGGCCCGACGGGATCCTGGTCGCCAGCTCCTGGATGCAGGACCATCGCAACATGTACCACACCACCCTGGACTTCAGCACCACGGAAGGCCGCGAAATCTTCCTGAAGCTGGCGCAGTGGGCCGACGTCTGGATGGAAAGTTCCAAAGCCCGCACCTACGACAAGTGGGGCCTGGATGACGACTCGGTTCTGGCCGCCAACCCGGCCATCGTTATCTGCCACGTGTCTGGTTACGGACAGGACGGCGACCCGGAATACGTGGCGCGGGCATCCTACGACTTCACCGCCCAGGCTTTCGGCGGGATGATGAACCTGGTGGGCAACCCCGAACCCGACCCGCCCACGCGCGCCGTGCCCTGGACGGCGGACTACATCACCGCTCTCTTCTGCCTGTGGTCGTCGTTGGCGGCCTACATCCACGCGCAACGCACGGGCCAGGGCCAGGTCATCGACCTCGCCCAGTTCGAGGCGGTACACCGCATCTTGTCCGGCACCATGGTGGCCTACCACGAGCTGGGGCTGGTGCGGGAAAGGGCCGGCAACAAGGCCGGCAACGCCCAGCCGTGGGACACTTTCCAAGCCAAAGACGGCTGGGTGGTCATCGCCGCCGTAGGCCCGGTGGTGTACGGCCGGGTCTGCCGCGTCCTCGACCTGGACCCGGATGAGGAGAAATGGGTCAAGGCCCGCCGGGAGGTCAATTCCCCCGAGGGCATCGAGTTCGACGCCGTCCTGCGCGGCTGGGTGGAAGACCGGACGGTGGACGAGGTCGTGAGGATTTTCAACGATGCGCAGGTCGGTTGCAGCCGCATCATGAATGCTCGCGAGATGGCGGAGAACTCCCACTACCAGGCCCGAGGCGTGCACGTCCAGTGGGACGACCAGCAACTGGGAAAGCCCGTTACGGGCGTTGGCATCGTCCCGAGATTTTCCGAGACGCCGGGCAAGATCTGGCGCGGCTCGGTACCCGTGGGCCACGACAACGAGCTAATCTACGGCAACCTGCTGGGAATGACGCCGCAAGCCCTCCGCGAACTGGCCGCCCGCGGCGTTATCTGAGCGCCGCCGGCCGAACCTCAACCAACCGCCAGCTCCCGCCCCGTATCCGACGCCTCCTTGATGGTGTCAATAAACCGGTGCAGCCCCACCGCGGTGTCAAACGTCGGCATCGGTTGCCGGCTCTCCCCGTTCCTGATTGCCCCGGCGAACAGTGTGTACAGCTGCCCGATGTTGAACGGGTCGCCTTTGGGGAAGTCGTCCGGCACGTACACGAAACGTTGAGGGATTTCCAAATCCTGCAGCTGGTGGCTCCGCTGCGCCCCCTGCACCCTCAGCATCTCCCCCCGCTGCGACGACACGCTCCCCGTAACGACCAGCGTACCATCCCGACCGTAAATCTCCATCCGGTAGCCGCTGCCGGCCCACGGTGCCGCTCCCACGTGCACCGCCGCCGCCGCGCCGCTGGCCAACCGACCCGACACCCGCACGTTGTCGGGAGAGTCGGTATCCACGAACTGCTGCGTATCGGTCTCGTACCACTGCGGAACCTGGGTCGTTACCATGCACGCCACCCGCGCAAAGTCCCCGGCCACGAACCGCAGCGCGTCGATGACGTGTCCGGTGGCGATGGTCAGGGTGTTGGCGCCCAGGCTGGCGTCGCGCTGCCAGGTGCGGCCGGAATCCCGCTCCAGCGGCCCGTCGCGGAACGTGTTGACGCTGCACGAAAGCACTTCGCCAACGTAGCCGTCCTCAATCAGTTCCTTCACGTACCCCAACGCCGGGCTGACGCGGGATTGCAATCCCACCGCCGTCTGCACGCCTTTGGCGCGGGCGAGCTCCGCCAGTTCCACAGCTTCTGCGGTGTTCCGGCCCAAAGGCCACTCGGTGAGGACGTGCTTGCCCGCCTCAAGGGCCGCTTTCGTCGGCTCGTAGTGCGACGGCACCCGCACCACCACGGCCACCGCGTCTATTTCATCCGACGCCGCCATCTCCCGAAAATCGTGAAAGGCCAGCTTCGCCCCGAAATGCTGCCGCGCCTCTTCCGCGCTCTCCGCCCGGGTTGTGCAAACCGCCGTCATCTCCACGTCCGGGCTGGCCAGCAGCGCCGGAAAGTGCGACTGCCCGGCCCACGTCGAGTTGACGTTGGCCCCCACAAACCCCAATCGAATCTTGTCTGCCATCATCCAGCCTCCTATCGCGAGTATGTCTCTCAATCCTGAAAATCCGGCAATCCTGTGAATCCTGATTCTGACGGTCCCCGTCACTCCAACGACGCCGGATTAATCGGCGTCGGCATCTCCTGTACCGCCGGCAGAACCTTCTCTGCGAACAGCCGCAGGCTTTTCTCCGCCTTGTCCCTCGGCATCCCGCCGTAAAACATGTGGATGACCACCTTCTCCAGGCTGATGGTCCACTGCATCGCCCGGATTTTCTCGATGATTTGGTCCGGCGTGCCGATGGGCTGCGTCGCCCTGCGCGCCTCAAAACTGGCGTCGGCAGTGCCCACGTCGGCCTGCTGGCGGATCAGGTATTCCTCGTAGCCGCTGATGCCCTCGTAGCCCGGATTGTTCCACTCAAAGTAGTGATGCTGGGCCGCCATGAGCTGATTGTGGAAATACGTCCAGCCCTCTTCCGCTTCATCCTCGGTCTCGGCGCAGTACATCCATAGCAGCGTGGTCGGCTGGTCGGGCGGCAGCCCCAGTTCCTTCCGAATCCGGTTGAACCGCCGCACCTTGGCCGTCATCTCGTCCACGTCATCCCCGGCCACAAACATCTGGCCGAGGCCGTTCTCCGCGGCCATCCGCGCCGATGCCTCGGTGGTGAACGCCACCTTGATGTCGCCGGTGAGCTTGCCCTTGTGTCTCGCCTGGGGCCGGATGCTGGTCGGCGGGATGTCGTACACGTTCCCCTTGAACTCAAATCGCTCCGCGCCGTCCGCCGCCCTGATGACGTTGATGACGTCGTAGAAGTACTTGTGCGACTCCCCAATCGGGTAGCCCAGCGAGGCGTACTCGTGGGGCGCGATACCCCGTCCGATGCCCAGGTGCAGCCGCCGTCCCTTCAGCAGGATGTCCAGCATGGAGATTTCCGACGCCAGCCGCACCGGATTCCACCACGGTGCGACGATGACCGCCGTGCCCACGTCAACCCGGCTGGTGCGGCCCGCCCAGTACGCCAGGTACTGCAACGGGTTGGGCTGCATCGAGTAGGCCGAACCGTAGTGTTCCGTCGCCCAGATTGAATCGAACCCCAGCGGTTCGACCAGTTCCCCCATATAGAGGGTGTCATCCATATTGCTGGCGTCCGGCACCGTCGGCGGACGGTCGTAGTCGCCCTGCATCAGGCGCTCCCAGTCCCCCTGGTTGTATCCGGTCACCATCACTCCACAGTGCATTTGCCTATTCCTCCTTAGTCCTCACCGTCTCCGGTCGGGTTGGTCGGTTCATTGTCGGGGGCCAGCTCCAGCAGACGCATGCCGCGCTCCACCTGCTGCCCCGGCTGCACGGCCACCCGGCTCACGATGCCGCTGCGGGATGCCGTGATGACCAACTCCATTTTCATGGATTCCATTATCACTACGGTCTGGTTGCTATCAACCCGGTCGCCCTCGGCGACCAGCACCTCCAGCACCGCGCCGGGCATGGGCGCCAGCACGTCGCCGGGCCCGTCGCCAGCAGCAGCCCGACCCCGACGCCGACCGGAGCCGGCCGCCGCAGCCTCCCGCTGGAACACGTACAGCGACCCATCCAACCACAGATGCAGCTCCGCGCCGACCCAAACCCAGGCAAACGGGCACGTCCGCCCCGATTCCGTGCGGCATAACCCCTCGCCGGCCCCAACGGATTCAATGCTCAGCGTAATTGCCGACTCCAAACCCTCCGGCGTCTCGCCTTCCAGCCCGAAGGTGAACCCCTCTTCACCCTCTGCCATCCGGTAGCGATAGGCTTCGCCCGGCTGCGGATACAGCTCCCGCATCTCGCCCTGGCCCGGCGTCATGGCAGCCTCCGCGCGCCGGCAGACTGCCACGGGCCGACGCTGACCACACCGTCGTTCCCGCGCCGGCGAGAATCCACCGTACCATCCGATTGACCCGACGCCCACGCCGCCAGCGCCCGCGCCATCATCCGCCCCTCGTCCGACGCGGCCGGCCTGGTAACCGCCGGGTTCCACTCCAAAAAGCCGGTGTCGTATTCGCCCCGCCGGAACTGGCCGTGCTGCATCACCGCCCGCAGCAGCGGAATGTTGGTCACTACGCCTAGCGCCAGGAACTGCGACAGCGCCACCTCCATCCGCGCCAGGCTCGCCTCCCGCGTCGGCCCCCACGCCACCAGCTTGGCCAGCATCGGGTCGTAGTAGATGGACACCTCCTGACCCTCCACCACGCCGCTGTCCAGCCGCAGCCCCGGCCCGCCGGGCGGCCGCCAGCGCACCAACGTCCCCGTGGATGGCACAAAGTCCCGGTACGGGTCCTCGGCGTAGATGCGACACTCGACGGCATGACCCCGCGGCGCAACGTCCTCCTGCCCCAGCGTCAGCCGCTCCCCGGCGGCGATGCGAACCTGCCACTCCACCAGGTCCAGCCCCAGCACGGCCTCGGTGATGGGATGCTCCACCTGGAGCCGGGCGTTCATCTCCAGGAAGTAGAACTCCCCGGCCCTTGCGTCCAGCAGAAACTCCACCGTGCCCGCGTTCACGTAGCCGGCCTGACGCGCCACGGCGATGGCGGCCTCGCCCATGCGCTCCCGCAGCTCCGGCGTCAGCGCCGGCGATGGCGTCTCCTCGATAATCTTCTGGTGCCGACGCTGGACGCTGCATTCCCGCTCGCCCAGGTGGACGGTATGCCCCAACCCGTCGGCCAGCACCTGCACCTCCACGTGCCGCGGATTGGCCACGTACCGCTCCAGGAACACCCGCCCGTCGCCGAAGGCCGCCTGCGCCTCCCGGCCGGCCAGCTCCATCTCGCCGTCCAGATCCTGCCGCCGGTTGACCAGCCGCATACCCCGGCCGCCGCCCCCGGCCGCCGCCTTGACCATCAGGGGGAACCCACACCAGTCCGCGAACTCCGCCGCCGCCCCGTCCCCCGGCGCGCACTCCGTCGAGCTGGGCACCGACGCGACCCCGGCCGCGCTGGCGATCTCCTTGGCCCGCAGCTTGTCCCCCAGCGCCGCCATGCTCTCCGCCGTCGGCCCGATGAACGCGATGCCCGCCTCCCGGCAGGCCGACGCCAACGCCGGATTCTCCGACAGGAACCCGTAGCCCGGATGTATCGCCTCGGCCCCGCAGTCCCGCGCCGCCCGCACTATCCCGCCGATGTCCAGGTACGTCTCCTCCGCCGTCGCCCCCGGCAGCGCCACCGACTCCGCCGCACTGCTCACGTGCGGCGACCCGGCGTCCGGCTCCGAATACACCGCCACCGGCGCAATCCCCATCGCCCGCAGCGTTTGCCCGACCCGTACCGCTATCTCACCCCGATTAGCAATCAGTACTTTCGAGAACACAAGCCCAATCCCACTAATCTCAAAATCCGGCAAATCCTGATTCTGACCACACCCTACATCCGGAACACGCCCCGCTGCGGCTCCGGGAAGGGCGCGTTCAGCGACGCCGCAATCCCCAGGCCCACCACGTCCCGCGTGTCCACCGGGTCAATCACCCCGTCGTCCCACAGCCGCGCCGTGCTGTAGTACGGATCGCCCTCCGCCTCGTACTTCTCCAGGATGGGACGCTGCAGCTCGTCCCGCTCCTCCTGCGCCATCGTCTGCCCCTGCCGCTCCAGCTGCTGCAGCCGGATGGTCAGCAACACCTCCGCCGCCTGCTGCCCGCCCATCACCGAGATGCGCGCGTTGGGCCACGCCCACAGGAACCGCGGCTGGTAGGCCCGCCCGCACATCCCGTAGTTGCCCGCCCCGAAGGAACTGCCGATGATCACCGTGAACTTGGGCACCGCCGCGTTGGACACCGCCATCACCATCTTCGCCCCGTCCTTGGCGATGCCGCCCTGCTCGTACTGGCTGCCCACCATGAACCCCGTGATGTTCTGCAGGAACAGCAGGGGGATGCCCCGCTGGCTGCACAGCTCGATGAAGTGCGTCCCTTTCAGCGCGCTCTCCGAGAACAGCACCCCGTTGTTCGCCACCACGCCCACCGGATACCCCCACACCCGCGCGAACCCGCACACCAGCGTCGCCCCGTACTCCGCCTTGAACTCGTGGAACCGGCTCCCGTCCACGATGCGCGCTATCACCTCCCGCACGTCGTACTGCCGCCGGTTGTCCGGCGACACTATCCCGTACAGCTCCGCCGGGTCGTACGCCGGCGGCTCCGGCGCGGACACCTCGAAGGGCAAATCCCGACGCCGCACGAAGTTCTCCACGATGTCCCGGGTGATGGCCAGCGCGTCCTCATCGTCCGCCGCCTGGTGGTCCGCCACGCCCGACACCCGCGTATGCACGTCCGCGCCGCCCAGCGTCTCCGGATCAACCTCCTCCCCCGTCGCCGCCCGCACCAGCGGCGGCCCGCCCAGGAAGATCGTCCCCTGCTGCCGCACCATCACCACCTCGTCGCTCATCGCCGGAATGTACGCGCCCCCGGCCGTGCACGACCCCATCACCACCGCCACCTGCGGAATGCCCAGCGCCGACATCCGCGCCTGGTTATAGAAGATGCGCCCGAAGTGCTCCCGGTCCGGGAACACCTCCGCCTGCAGCGGCAGGAACGCGCCCCCGGAGTCCACCAGGTAGATGCAGGGCAGGTGGTTCTCCAGCGCCACTTCCTGGGCCCGCAGGTGCTTCTTCACCGTCAGCGGATAGTACGTCCCGCCCTTCACCGTGGCGTCGTTGGCCAGCACCACCGCCTCCTTGCCCTGCACCACGCCCACGCCGGTGACGATGCCAGCCGACGGAACCTCCCCGTCGTACAGCTCCCACGCCGCCAGCGGACTCAGCTCCAGGAACGGCGTGTTGGCGTCCACCAGCCGGTCGATGCGCTCCCGCGCCAGCAGCTTGCCCCGGCTGCGGTGCAATTCCACCGCCCGCTGCCCGCCGCCGGCCCGGGCCAGGGCCAGCCGCTCCTTCAGCTCGCCCACCAGGGCCGACATCCGCGCCTGGTTGTCCGCAAAATCCCGGTCGCCCGCCCGCGCGTCAGAGCCAATCACTTCCATGGCGGCGATGATAACACGCTATGCTGATATTTCCGCGGCAGCATTTACGCGGCCCCGCTCCCATCCCCTTTACTAAAATTCGTCCAAATTTCTCCCCTTTCGTAATATCCCCGTAATTCGGCGGCTGTTACAATCCCCTCAGTCTGTTATCATTTTCTCCGGCCCCTCGTCATTCCGGGCTTGACCCGGAACCATTGGGGCCTACTCGACAAGGAGGTGCCGCCGCCGCACAACTGACAACCCGCCCCCAACTACCCAACCGGGAACCTGGGGGATGAATCCCAATTCAACCAACCCAAATGGCGATCTCAATGAGGAGATTCTGTCAAATGAAAACCAAAACCAGAAAATTCATCTGGTCAGCGCCGCTGGTAGCGGCCCTCGCCATTATCGGCGCGCTGACCCTTGCCGGCGTTCTGCTCATGCCTAACGCCGACACCACCGAGGCGCAGGGAATTGCACCAGAAGCGCCGAGCGTAACGGTTATGCCTGGCCCAGCGAGGCTCACCGTGACGTGGCGTCCGCGAGATGATGGCGGATCGCCAATCACCGGTTACACGGTGGAGCACAAGCTTGACACCGCAACTGAATGGGCGTCAATGACCTTCCCTGCCGGTGCACGGACACACATGATTACATCTCTGACCAACGGTTCGGAGTATAATGTCCGAGTAAAGGCGACAAACGCCAATGGAGATAGCGGCTACGGTATGTTCGTTGGAGCGGACGACGCCGCAACGACGGCGGCTCACACCCCTGGTGCGGTCCATCCCAGCGCGCCCCAGAACCCAATGGTTTCCTCCATCACTGCAACTACGTTCACAGTTTCTTGGGACGAAGCTGCTGACCTTGGCGGATCCACTATCTCTGGGTACACCGTGGCTATCGCGAGAACCGATGGTACAAGTGATTCGGCGACTTGCGCGTCTCCCATCACTGATGCAGCCACTAGAGAGAGTGCATGCACTTCCTTGACAGAAAACTCAGCTTACACGGTAACGATCACCGCGACCGTTAGCAACACCTCTCCTGGTGGCACCGAGGCACCAGCTACTGTCAGTGCCACCACTAAGAAGGCCGCCAGTATCACCCTTGACGTTACGGCTGCTACTGGTGAGAATGCCCCTCCTACCATTGAGGGGTTCAGTTCTTCGCCCGGCGGATCCGCTAACCTCGTGTTCAGGGGTAGAACAGACGGTGAGATAATCCCGGTGGGTGGTTCGATAGTCCTCTTCCTGGAAGACGATTTCCAGGTCCCGGGTACTATTCGGCCGCAGGATGTTTTCTTCACGTCTGCCAGCACTGCTAGCGGCGGTTCTCCTGTCAGCGCATCCCGCGTTGTCGTGGATACTGAAGATGCGGCATTCACCGGTACGGACGCTCACACCATCCGCGTTTACGTTCCCAACATGACCGCCGCCGATACCGGAACTCCCGAAGGGATTCCTGACACTACCAACTTTACCTTGAGCATTGTCAAGGAAGCCGGCATCAAGAACGATACTGAAGCTGGCTCCTACGAAGTCGCGTACCAGGTTCTTGGTCCTGCTGAGAGCGTTGAAGCCGACTTTGAGGAGAAGCTCAGTGTGAACGGTGGCGCTGCTACTGCCAGTAACTTGGTGATAAAGCCCAAGGTCAAGCTGAGCGACGACGCCAACAAGCGCGGTTACGAGTTGACCATCACCGCCAACGGTCTCAACAAGGGCCGCAATGCTGGAGCTTTCGTCCTGAGTGGACAGGACGCGGCGCCGGCCGATTGTCGAGCCCTCATCGTTCAGGCCGGTGGTCGCTCAGCGAGGGTCGGTGAGGCCGTCGTGGACAGTGTCCACACCGCTGTATTTACAGTTGAGGTCACCACCGACGACTTCACGGCGGGCAACACCAACCACATCTGCGTGGCGGACGACGACGCAAATAATCAACAGGCCACCACCATTGAGTCCTTCAACCTGGAACCTTCCATCGCCGTTGAACCCAAGTCGGTCAGCGCCGGTGACGAGGTTACCGTCAAGCTGCGGGACTTCGAGGATTTTGACGAGGGTGATGTCGTTAAGGTTACCCTGGGCGGCATGCAGAAGGTTTGGACCAAGGCTACCGGCGACGTTGATGCCTTCGACGTCGATGCCGATGGCAAAGAGTTCACCTTCAATATGCCCGGCGGCCTGGAGGCCACCATCGAAATCAGCGTTGAGGTGGATTCTGACCAGGATGGCGAAGTAGACGTCAAGAAGCAGACCACGATCACCGTCTCCCCTGGCACGCTCAACCTGAGCAAGACCGAAGTCGCGCCCAACGAGTCCATCGTCATCACCGGCGAGGGCTTCAGCGAAAAGTCCTACATCAACGTCGAGGACATCAAGATTGGCGGCCAGCCGTTGGTCGTTGACGAGTCCGGAACCGAGAGCATGGTCGTCGACGGCGACACCATTGAAGTGGTCAAGACCACCAGCGGCGGCACCTTCAGCGCCACCGTCAGGGTCTGGGCCGACGGCGACGACAACCCGGCTCTTGACGCCGGCACCTACGAAATCGAGGTGACGGACGGCAACGAGTTCGAGGCCACCACCTCGATTACCGTCAAGGGAGCCACCCTGATGGTGCATCCGGAAATCGCCGGACCGCGGGACTACATCAAGATTAGCGGCACGAACTGGCCCGTCAGCACGTCTGATGCCGACCAGGACGTCGAAATCACCATTGACGAAGGCGCTGGCCAGATGCGTACCCGCAGCACGGGTATCGACAGCACGGGCCGGTTCTACTACGAGTACCAGCTCCGCTCCACTGTCCAGCTGGGCAAGGACCACACCATCACGGTGCTGTACGATGGCGATGGTGGCAGCATTGAGGAAGAAATCACCTTCGCGGTGCCTTCCTCCAACGTAACCATCACCCCGGCCATGGCCCGCCCTGGCGACACGGTCACCCTGGAGCTGACCGGAATGCCCATCATCGAGTTGGTGGACGCGGTAATCATTGACGGCAGCGACCGTCTGCACAACGTGGCCTACACCACCGACCCCGAAGGTGACGTAACCGTTGAAGTCACGGTTCCCTACGCGGACCCCGGTTTCTACCCGGTGCGCATCGTCGTGGAGGACGTAACGGCCATCGTGCAGTTGGAAATCCTCGGTGAGGCCTCCGCACGCGGCGCGGCAACCCCGCTGCCCGACGCGCTGACCGACCTGGGCGACAACCTTCAAGCCGTCTTCTACTTCGACAACGTCGGCAAGACCTGGTCGTTCTACGACCCGCGGCCTGAGTTCGCCGAACTCAACACGCTGACCGAGCTGGCTGAGAACAACCCCTACTGGATACTCATCAACGAGGACCAGGACGTGGTGCTGGACGGGGTAACCCACAGCCTCAGCTGCGTGGGCACCGACTGCTGGAACCTGGTGATTTGGTAACCGGCTGACTCTCGCCCTCCCCTGACCTGGGGAGGGCGGGAAACCCCTGAACCAATGAACCGGAAGACAGCGAGGAGCAAATCGTTATGAAAAGATACGCTAAGGTAGCGGCGGGGGCATTGATTGCCCTGTTGCTGGCGCTGCCCCTGGGGCTGGTTGCAGCCCAGGACGGGGGCGCGACACCCAACGTGCCGCCCGCGTTCATCTTCGGTACGGCTACCGCCGACGGCATCCCGGTGCCCGAAGGCACCATGGTCGTGGCCATGGCCGGAGACATGAAACTGGACTCGACCATGACCATGCAGGGCGGCAAGTTCCAGCTGGAACTGATGCAGCCTCCCGCGGGCGCGAACATGGTGTCCTTCATGGTTGGCGACCGGATGTCCGAGTACATGTACGACTGGATGTCCGGCGGCCGGGAAATCCTGATGCTGGAAGCCAACCTTGAAGCCATGATGGAACCGGCAATGCCGGGTCCTGCCGGCCCTGGCGGCCCTCCGGGCATCCCCGGACCTGCCGGCGCTGACGGCATGGAGGGCAAGATGGGACCTGCTGGCGACACTGGCCCGGCCGGACCTGCTGGCCCCGCCGGCGCTGACGGCGCCCAGGGCGCCCAGGGCGTAGCCGGACCTCCGGGCCCTCCGGGTCCCGCCGGCGCTGACGGCGCGGTCGGTCCTGCCGGCGCGCCCAGCCCCATGGGCATCATCGCTTTGATCGTCGCCATCGTGGCTGCGGTCATCGCAGTGGCGGCCATCATCATGGGACGGCGCACCACCGGCGCGTAAGCGCAGCGTCAACCCACACCGGCCCGCTCCGGCGGGTCACCAGGGGCCTCCGTCCGCAACGACGGGGGCCTCTTCCCCGGCTCTCCCACTTTGTTCGTTATTATGACTCCGGCCCTGTTGACAAGGCCGTACGTTTGTTCTATCATAGCCTTACTGCTAGCAAATCGGTATCCCAACCCAGCCTGCCAACGAGGTCAACATCACTGCGGTCGTCAACGGCCAAAAACAGTCAGCTAATCCTAAATCGCACGACGGTGCGGCCACAGCTGCCATTGACGGAGAACCGACTACCGTCATAGACACTGGAAGTGGCAACGGTGCGGCCACAGCTGCCATTGGCGGAGAACCGACTACCGTCATAGACACTGGAAGTGGCACGGTGCGACCACAGCTGCCATTGGCGGATAACAGATTGCCGTCACAAACACTGGAAGTGGAAGTGCGTAAGAACCCCCCGGCCGTGGGACTGACGGCGACCAAAGTGAATTCCGGAAACCGACCTCAGGCAGGCTACCCAAAATCCCGAAAATCCTCAAATCCCAAAATCCTGATTCCGACAATCCCCCCACCGGAGGCCAACCCCAATCCTGAAAATCCCCAAATCCCAAAAATCCTGATTCTGACAACCCCCACCTCCCCCACCCGATAAAGGGCGGTTCCCTAACCGTCTCCCGCCAGCAAGAATGACCAATCGCACGTCGCCTGTGTGCTACACTGGCTGATATGGAACAGACCCAACCGCAACCCTCTGACGCCCCCGCCGCTCCCGCTGGCCGCCGTCCCTTCGGCGGATGGCGCGGCGCGGCCCTCCTGGCGGCCCTGGCCGGTATCCTGGCCGCCGTGGTCGCCCTGGCCGTCCTCTACGCCGGCCCCCTGCTGGGCTTCGGCCCCGGCCTGGGCCAGGGTCGCGCCAGCGTCGGCGTCATCAGCATTCCCCCCTTCATCATCACCGAGAACTCCACCCGCATCATCATGCGCCACCTGGACTACGCCCGCCGGGACGACAGCATCCAGGCCGTGGTCATCAGCCTGTCCTCTCCGGGCGGCGGCGCGGCGGCCAGCGAAAAGCTCTACCTGGAAGTGCGCCGCCTGCGTGAGGACAAGCCCGTCGTCATGGTCATGAACGGCATCGCCGCCAGCGGCGGCTACATGATGGCCATGGCCGGCAACCACGTGTACGCCCAGCCCTCCTCCCTGGTGGGCAACATCGGCGTCATCGTCGGCGGCATTGGCGTCCTGCCCTTCCCGCCCTCCGAGCGCACCATCGGCACCGGCCCCTATAAGCTCACCGGCGCCGACCGCCAGCATTGGTTCGACATGCTCAACCGGCTGCGCACCGCCTTCGTCGGCCTGGTGGTTCAGGAGCGCGGCGACCGGCTGCGGCTGTCCCCCGAGCAGGTGGGCGACGCCCGCCTCTACGTCGGCGTGGAAGCCGTCGAGTACGGCCTGGCCGACGCCATCGGCAGCGACGCCGAGGCCATCGTCAAGGCCGCCGAACTGGCCGGCCTGTCCGACTACGACGTGATCGACGTGAACCTGCTGGTGCTGCGGGAGGCGCTGCGAGCCCTGCGCTCCGAGCTGCCGCCGGGACCCGATGGCGAAGCGCCCACGCTGTGGACGGGTGAAGGCTGGGGCAACGGGCACGGCCTGCCCCTGTCCCTGCTCACCGAGAGCGCGCCGGGCGAAACGCCGCCTGGCTTCCCCGCCGGCGGCGAACGGCCCACCTTCTATTACTACTACCCCGGCGAGGGCTGGCAAGGCGGCTCCGCCGGCTGGGAAGAAAGTTGGAGTGAGGGCAACAGATAGCAACCATGCGGAGATTATTCAGCCGGGCCTCAGCCGCGGTGGCGGCTAAAATACTGGGTGTGATTGCGCTGGCGGCGGTCTGTGGCGCCATCGCCTACGGAGTCGGCAGCGTTCTGCTGGAGCGCGGCGGTTACGATGCCCCGGCGTCCCCGGAAGTCGGCCATCCGCCCCCGGCAACGTCCAACACCGCCGGTTACGGCCTGCCCCGCGACGTCCGTCAGCCGACCCGGCCGGCGCCGGCCGTCGGCGTCCCCGCGGAGCCCGGCGGCGTGCTCCTGGTTGACGCGGCCCATCGCAACGCCTTCTGGGAGCCGGAGATCGAAGCCTTCCTGGCCCAGGTGTCCAACCGGGGCTACGAGGTGCAATGGCTGGGCGAGTTCCGCGACATCGAAGCCGGCCAGCGGGTCGCCCTGCTGGAGGAGAAGTTGCGCGGCGCCGGCAGCCTGCTGGTCATCCTGCCCCGCACCGGATACACCGCGGCCGAGGCAACCGTGGTGGAGCGGTTCGTGGCCCGGGGCGGCCGGCTGCTGCTCATGTCCGACCCGACGCGCCCGCAGAACATCAACACCCTGGCCGAGCGGTTCGGCCTCAGCTTCCAGCCCGACTACCTGTTCAACCTGCAGGAAAACGACCGCAACTTCCGCCACATCTACGTCCGCGACTTCCAGCCGGAGGAACTCACCGCCGGCCTGGACACCGTGGCCCTGTACACCGCCGGCACGATTCGCACCGTGGGCGCGCCCCTGGCCTACGCCGACGACAACACCCAGTCGTCGTTGGCCGGAAGCGGGCCCGGACTGTCGCCGCTGGCCTGGGGCAGCAGCCGCAACGTGCTAGCCCTGGCCGACTTAACCTTCATCGTTCCGCCCCACGACGCCTTCGCCGACAACAGCCGCCTGCTCTCCAACCTGGCCGATTACCTCACCGCCGGCGTCCGCGAATACGAGCTGGCCGACTTCCCCCACTTCTACGCCGCCGGATCGTCGGGCGGCGTGGACGTGCTGATGGGCCGGCCGGAGCTGCTGGACACCGCCGCCGAGTTGCGGAGCGGCCTGGCGGAGTACGGCATCAACGCCGCCGTCCGCACCGTCGAGGACGTGAGCCGGGATACCGTGTTCATCGGCCTCCACGAGGACGCCCTGCAGGTTCAGCCCTACCTGGCCAACGCCGGCGTCCGCGTTGACGATACCCTGGGCACGCCCTTCGCCGCCGAGGTTCCCCTGGACGGCGCCACCCTCACCCTGCTGGACGCCGGCCCCGGTCGCCACGTCCTCATCATCCTCGCCGACACCACCGAGGGCGTCAGCAAGGCCGTCGCCGGCCTGCTGTCCGGAGGCTTCCGCGATAACCTGGTCAGCGACCTGGCCGCCATTAACCTATCCCCCGCAGTGAGCGAATAACCCATGACAGGAACTTCCATCGCCCGTTTGTTCCGGCGGCTGCCGGCATTGATTCTGCTGCCGGTTTTGGTCCTGGTGGCCATCGCCTGCTCCGGCGCCGATGTTGCGCCGTCGGAGTCCGCGCCCGCCACTTCGACGACGGCATCCGGTCAGCCGGCCGCGCCGGCGTTGTCCCAAGCCGACATCGCCGATTTCGTCAGCCGCCAGGAAGCCGTCAGCGCGCAGTGGGACGTCATCCGCGACGACTTTGACCAGTGGAGCGCGGGGCTGGATGCCTGCCGTCCCGGCGCGATGCGGCAGGCGCTCAACGGGTTTGCGGTGTCCTTCAACGACGTAACCGAGCAGGCGCGCGGGCTGACCCGCAGCGAAACCGCCAGCGAGCTGGCCGACCTGCTCATCGTCGCCGCCGAGGAGGAGGAGACAGCCTTCCGCCGGCTCCGGGACCACTGGCAGCCCAGCAACGTGTCCCTCTTTGAAGACGTGGAGGTGCAGCGCAGCGCGGCCGCCCGCGCCCGGCAGGCCGCCGAAGACCGGGCCATCGAGCTGGAGACGACCTTTGAAGACCGCCTGGAGTCCGACGCCGAGGCCGAAAGCCGCGACGAATTTGCCACCGAATTCGACCTGATGGCCCGGGCCTGGGAGCAGCTGCACAAGGACTATGCCAAGCTGCGGGAATCTTCGGACACCCTGGACGCCGACTCCATAGCCCAGTTCACCGAAAAGATGGTCATTGCCATTGATGCCCTGGACGCCTTGCCCGATGCGCCTGCTGACGCAGAGGACGTGATGGAGGCTCTCCGGGCTGCGGCGCAGGAAGAGCTGGCGGCTTTCCAGGCTGGTGTTGAGCCACCGGTGGAAGCGACCCCTGAGGCGACGGACGACGGCAGTCCCCAGCAACCGGAATTCAGCATCGACCTGGTGGACGCCGCCGTGAACCAAGCCGAAATGGCTCTGGAAGCGGCCAGCGACGCCATCGGTGACGCCGACGAAGCGGAGGGGGAGGACGAGATTGACCCCGAACAGGGCCTGGCCGAGTTGCAATCTTTCCGTACTGAGTACAACCGCCTGGTCAGGGCGTGGGACACGTTCCACGACGGCTACAACGACTGGCGGAGCAACGAGGGCGGATGCAGCCGGGTCGCCGTTATGCAGACGCTTGACGAGTACAGTCTGAGTGTCAGCCAGCTGGCCCGCGACGTGCGGGCTTTGCCCAGCGCCGGCTCCCTGCTGCCCGTGTACACCCTGTTGACCGATGCCGTGGCCCGGGAGGAAAATGCCATCCGCAGCCTCCGCAACACCTGGCAGCCCTTTACTTTGGACGCATTCCGGGCCGTTCACCAGGAGCGAATCAGCTCCGACGGCCTGCGCCGGCAGGCGGACATCGCCGTGCAGGAACTGCAAAACCGATTCTAAGCCACGCCACAAGGGGGTCCACCATGGCACTGCCTCCCGACCGCATCGATTACCTGCCCATCATCGACCGGCCCATCATCAAGTGGCCCAACGATGCCCGGGTGGCCCTTTGGGTTTCTCCCAACGTGGAGCACTACGAGTACCTCCCGACCAACGAGGGCGTGCGCAACCCGTGGCCCCGCACGCCATACCCCGACGTGCAGCAGTACACCTACCGGGATTACGGCAACCGCGTCGGATTCTGGCGGATGCTGGAGCCCCTGGACAAGCACGGCATCCGCTGTTGCATCTCGCTGAATCTGGCCGTGATGGAACACTTTCCTGAAATCGCCGAGGCCATGATTGAGCGAGACTACGATTTTATGAGCCACGGCATTTACAACACCCGCTTCCTGTACACCTACTCGGAGGACGAAGAGCGGGAATTTTACCGGGACTGCATCGAAACCCTGAGGCGGCACACGGGCAAGCAGTTGAAGGGAATGCTGGGGCCGGCCATTTCCGGCACTGTGAGCACTCCCGACCTGATGGCTGAGGCTGGGCTGATTTATCACACCGACTGGTTCCACGACGACCAGCCCACGCCCATCAAGGTGAATAACGGCGGCAAGCTGGTATCGGTTCCCTACTCCATCGAGCTGAACGATTCAACGGTGCTGCGCGACAACCACTACACCGCCGAGTACTTTGCCGACATCTGCAAGCGGCAGTTCGACCGGCTCTACGAAGAGGGCGCGGAGAGCGGACAGGTAATGTGCATTGCCCTGCACCCCTTCCTCATCGGGCAGCCTCACCGCATCAAGTACCTGGACGACGTGCTGGGCTACATCATGGCACACGACGGCGTCTGGCAGACCACCGCCGACGAAATTGCCGAGTACTACATCGCCAACTACTACGACCAGGCGATGTCCCATGCCGAACGTTTCCTTCAATAGTGATACAGCCACCTGCAATGGCGAATGATAATTCGCCCTTGCGGTTACGGGAGAATAAAGATGCCCGCACAACGCACTTTCGGCATGGACCATCCCCATCACGAATGGTCGCCAATCATCAGTCGTCCCACGCTGCGCTGGCCCGAGAACGCTCCGGTGGCGCTGTGCGTGGTTCTGGTTCTGGAGCACATGGAATGGCAGGCGCCGGAGGGAAGCTTCCAGGTCGAAAACCTGGCCGGCGCCTCCGTGCCACGGGCTTTCCCAGACTACGCTCGCCTGTCCCATCGCGAATACGGGCATCGGGTGGGTATCTTCCGGGTGCTGGATACGCTGGAGAAGCACAAAATCCCGGCCACCATCGCCATGGACGCCATCACCGCTGAAAATTATCCCTACCTGGTGCGGCACTGCCTGGACCGGGGCTGCGAAATCATCGGACACGGGGTCTCGGTCAGCCGTATGATTACCGGCGATATGCCCGAGGCGGAGGAACGGGAATACATCAGGCAGTCCATTGACGCCTTGACGCAAGCGACGGGCCGAACGCCCCAGGGCTGGCTGGGGCCGGAATACGGCGAATCCCCGAACACGCCCCGGCTGTTGGCCGAGGCCGGCCTGCGCTACGTCTGCGACTGGGCCAATGACGAGCAGCCCTATCCGATGACCACCGGGGCCAACCCATTCTTCGCTCTGCCCCTGCTCTACGAGCTGGACGACGTGGCGTCCATGGCCCAGCGTAGGGTCACCGTGGCCGACTACCAACGCCGGCTTACCGAGAGCTTCGACACCCTCCGCGAGGACGGTGAAAGCAGCGGCCAGGGCCGCCTGCTGGCGTTGAACTGGCATCCCTGGCTGGTGGGGCAGCCCTTCCGCATCGGCGCCGCTGACGCGGCTTTGGAGCATATGATGGCCTCGGGCGGCGTCTGGCCGGCAACCGGGTCGCAAGTTGTGGAGTGGTATCAATCCCAAAACGCTTGACGGGGTGAAACCATGCCTTCCTCTTTGATTCGTGGCAAATACCTCATCAGCCCGGCCAGTGCCGGAGACGTTCCGGTCCACCACGATGCGGCGGTGTATCAGGAGGATGGGGTCATCAAGGCCGTTGGCGAGTATCGAGAACTGCGGGAGCGGTATCAGCCCGACGCGGAGCTGGGCGGACCGAACTTCGCCATCATCCCGGGGTTGATCAACTCCCATCACCACGGGCGCGGCGTAACCACGCTGCAGATGGGCACCTGCGACGATTGCCTGGAGATGTGGATTCTGGCCGGCTGGGGTCGCCGTCCCTACGACCACTACCTCATGACCCTGTACACCGCCCTGAATATGCTGGAATCGGGCACCACCACGGTGATGTACAACCACCCCCAGACGGCGGCGGCCACGCTGAAAGATGACGTGGACGCGGTGCTGCGCGGCTTCCTGGATGCCGGTATGCGGGTAGCCTTTTCCAGCTACCTGCGCAACCAGAACCGTGTGGTTTATACCGGCGATGGCGAGTTTCTGGCCGGCCTGCCGGTGGATTTGGCCGACGATGTGCGCCGCTACCTGTCCGTTACCGACATGAGCGATGATGACTACTTCGCCTTCTGCGACGAAATGCACCGGGAGTATCACAACCATCCGTCGGGCAAGGTGCGAGTGCTGTTCAGCCCCGCCAACGTGCAGTGGAACTCGGATGAATTCCTGCTGCGATGCAAGGAGCAGGCCGCCCGTCATCACACCGGCATTCACATGCACCTGGTGGAAAGCCCCTACCAGAAGGACTACGGCATACGCAACTGGGGCAAGACTCCGGTGGAACACCTACAGGATTTGGAATTTCTGGGGCCGGAGGTTTCATTCGCCCACGCCGTCTGGCTCACCGAGCGGGACATCGAACTGCTGGCCGACGCCGGAGCAACCGTCTGCCACAACGCGAGCTCCAACCTCCGCCTCAAGAACGGCATCGCCCCGGTGAACCCCATGCTGTCTGCTGGCGTCAACGTGGCCATGGGCACCGACAGCACCGCCATCAACGATGACGACGACCTGCTGCAGGAGATGCGTCTGGTCAGCAAGCTGCACCGGCAGCCGGGCCTGGAGGCCCCTGCCATCACCGTGGACAGCGTGCTGGCCATGGCTACGGCCAACGCCGCAGCGCCCACCGGGTTCGCTGGCGAAATCGGCGCGCTGGAGCCGGGCCGGAGGGCCGATATGGTCCTGATACGTCTCGACGCGCTGGAAGACCCTTACCTTGACCTGGACCTTCGGCCGGCGGAACTGGTGCTGGGACGGACGAGGTCGCAGGACGTAGCCGCCGTCATCGTGGACGGGGAAGTTGTGCTCCAGGACGGTGTCCACACCCGGGCCAGCAAAGCCGACGTGGCTCAGGAACTGCGGGAGCAACTGGCCCGTCCTTTGGACGCTGGAACTGTGGCGACGCGGCGAATGGCGGGCCGGCTGTCGCCATACGTGGAGCGCTTTTACCGCAGCCGGCCGCCAGCCATGGGCTCGCCGCACTACGTGTATAACAGCCGCACGTAACTCCGGCTAACTCAGCGGCCCCGTTCAGGCGCTTTCTTGAATTGCCGCCCGGAAGTCGGGGTTCAGCATATAGGTGTTGATGGCCTTGTGGAACTCCACCGGGCGCGCCAGGCTGATGTTGCCGTTGTCCCGCTGCACCCGACGCAGGGCGTGGCCGATGCTGACCTGGGTGGTTCGTATCGCGTCCACCGCGATGCCCAACTGCGCCGTCAGCGATTCGCGGGTTATGCCGTCCGCTCCCGACGCTGCCAGCACCGCCACCAGACGCCGCGCGGCGTCGGTCATATTGCTCACCAATTCGTTGCACAGGTGGCTGTCCCACTGGGCCGGAGTGGGCGGCGGTTCCGAGGCCGGTTGTCGGGGCTCGGCAGCTCCGGCCCCGTTCTCCCACATTCTCTGGTAGCGAGACGGCATCTGCGCCGGCGTTCCCGAGGACGCCAGCGCGGCTGATTCCAGCGCCGCATCCGTGCCTGGAGATGCGACCGCGGCGGCAGTTGACTCTAGCGCGGCGCCCACTCCGGCGATGCGCCGCAGCGCAGCGATGGAACCCTCCGGGTCTCCCTCAATGCTGATGGTAACTGAAATCGACGGCATACCAGGCTCCGATGGTTGCTACAGCGGCAAATCTGCGGGTAATAGTATCACGTTTTATTGCTATACTAGGGGCCATTCCGATACCCAATACCACCGGGAAGACTATGGCACCCCACGCCTTGGCCGTCGATGTCGGCGGCACTTTTACTGACATCGTCCTCTGCAACCTGGAATCCAACATCCAGAGCGTCCATAAAACGCCGTCCACTCCCGACGACCCGTCGGTGGGCTTTATGACCGGGTTGGCCGAGATACTGGACGCCAACGGCGTCAGCCCCCACGACCTGACGCACATCTTGCATGGGACGACCATCGCCACCAACTCGGTGCTGGAAAACAAGGGCGCGCCGGTGGGTTTGCTGGTAACCACCGGCTATAAGTACGTTTTGGAGATAGCCCGCCATGGCACCCCACGCCTGGCCAATCCCAACACCTGGGTCAAGCCGGAACGCCCCGTGAGTCCGCGGGACTGCCTGGAGGTTGGCGAGCGCACCGCTTTCGACGGCGAAATCCTGCAACCCCTGGACGAAGCCGACGTGCGACGGGCCGCGCAACACTTTGCCCGGGCCGGCGTTACCACCGTTGCCATCGCCTTTTTGCATTCCTACGCCAACCCGGCCAACGAGCGGATGGCTCGGGCAATCCTAGCAGAGGAGCTTCCGGGCGTTCCCGTTTCCCTTTCTTCGGAAGTGCTGCCCGTGTACCGGGAGTACGAGCGGGCCATCACCACTGTGCTCAACGCCTACGTAACGCCCCGGGTCAGCCGCTACATCGACAACCTGAAGCAGTCGCTGGAATCTTTCGGAACGGGCGCCGCTTTCTCGATTATGAAATCCAACGGCGGCATCATCGGCGCCGAAACCGCCGTGGAGCAGCCCGTCTATACGGCGCTCTCCGGCCCGGCTGCCGGTGTGATGGCGGCTGCCCAGATTGCCGAGGCTGCCGGGGTTGAAAACTGCATCTCATTTGACATGGGCGGGACCAGTACCGACGTGTCGCTGCTGCGCAACCGGGAACCCGGCCTCACGCTGAACGGCCGGCTGGGCGACTGGCCCATCCAGCTGCCCATGCTGGATATCGCCACGATAGGGTGCGGCGGCGGCAGCATCGCGGCGGTGTCGCCCTACGGCAGCCTCACCGTCGGTCCCGACAGCGCCGGCGCCGACCCGGGCCCGGCCTGCTACGGCAAGGGCGCAACCCGCCCAGCCGTAACCGACGCCAACCTGGCGCTGGGGCGGGTCAACACCCGGATTGCCGGCGGACAACTTACGCTGGACACCGACGCGGCAGAGCGGGCCATCGCCGATGCCGTGGCTGGGCCGCTGGGTCTGGACGTTGCCACGGCCGCCAGCGGCATCCTGAAAATCGCCAACAACGCCATGGTGGGCACGATTCGCAACATCAGCGTGGAGCGTGGCCACGACCCGCGGGATTTCACGCTCGTGGCCTACGGCGGCGCCGGGCCGATGCACGCCATCGACGTGGCCAACCTGCTGGGCATCGCCACCGTCGTCGTCCCGCCGCATCCGGGCATCACGTCGGCCTATGGGTTGCTGGCCGCCGAGTTCAAAAACGACTACGCCCGCACTTTTCCCCAGCACGGCGGCGACTACGACCTGGAGGGGATGGACACCGTATTTGACGCGCTGGAAGGCGAGGGGCGCGACTGGCTGGATGGCGAGGGCGTGCCCGCCGCCAGCCACAGCATTATCCGCTCTGCCGACCTTCGCTACGCACATCAGGGTTCGGAGCTGACGATTGCTTACCCGCCAGGGCAGGCCAACAGTGAGGGTCTGGAGGAAATGCTGCGAGCGTTTCACCAGCAGCACGCACAGCTATACGGCTTCTCGCTGGAACAGCCGGTGGAGATCGTTACCCTGCGGGTAACCGCCGCCGGCCAGGTTGGGCAGGTTAGAATGCAGGCAATGGTTCGACAGGCTCACCAAGAGGGGATGGATGCCGATCTTCGTCCGGTATATTTCGACGAAACGGCAGGGTTCGTCGAATGCCCAATCCACCGCCGGGAGGGTCTGCCGCCAGACACCGAACTCAGCGGCCCGGCCATCCTGGAAGGCATGGATTCAACTGTAGTCATCAACCCCGGCTGGCGTGCCCGCATCGACCAATACGGCAACTGCATACTGCGCTCCAAAGTTAAAGGTAACTGAACATGACGCTGCCAGGAATCTCCCCGAAAACCCACACCGTTGACCCGGTTACCCGCCAGCTCGTGCGGGGCGGCTTGCGGGCCGCACGGCTGGAGTGCGAGCTGATTATCGAACGCACGGCGATGTCGGCGTTCATCCGGGAAAAGAAGGACTACACCGTTAGCTTCCTTGACCACAGCGGCCGGGAAATCTACGGCGACACCATGGGCAGCGACATACTGGGCTGCGTGTGGGAGTACTATCCGGTGGCGTCCATGCGGCCCGGGGATCTGTACTGGTACAACGATCCCTACCTGTCCCAGGGCAGCATTACCCACACGCCGGATATGGTGTTCATCGCGCCCGTATTCTACGAGGGCGACGTGGTTGCCTACAGCCATTCCTTCGCCCACTTCTGGGACCTGGGCGGCTCGCGTCCTGGCAGCATCGGGCCGGCCAACACCGAGATATTCCACGACGGCACGCTGGTGCCCCCCATCAAGATTATCGACGCGGGCACGCTCAACGACGAAGCCTATCGCATCATCCTGCGCAACTCCCGGTATCCGGACCTGCTGGAAGGGGACTCCCGCGCGCTGATGTCAGCCGCGAGCCGCGCCCAGGAGCGACTGCTGGAGATGTTCGATCGTTTCGGCAAGGATACGATGCTGGCCGCCATCGATGACGACCAGGCCGACACCGCAAGGTTGGTGCGGGAGAAAACCCTGGAGATGATTCCCGAGGGCGAATACACCGTCCGCGACTACATGGACCACGCCGGCGTGGGCGACCAGTGGCACTCGTTCCACCTCAAGCTCAGCCGCAAGGGTGACGACGTGCTGCTGGACGCTACCCAGAGCGACGACCAGGCCCACGGCTCCATCAACTTCCTCGCCAGTGACGGCGCGCTGAAGGCCTACTTCGGGCAGTACTTCCACCAGTTTGACAGCTCGCTGCTGGCCAATCATGGGCTGCTGGCGGGCATCGACGCCGTTAAGCTGCGCCCCGGCAGCATCCTGCGCCCGGAATGGCCGGCGGCGTTGGGCTGCCGCGCCCATACCTTCACCAAGCTGAAGAGCGCCGTCCGGGCCGTGGTGGCCCAGGCTGCCGACGGCAACGTGATGGCCGGGGCCGCCGTGTACGTCATCGCCTACTGGCGGATGAAAGACGGCGACAACGGCAACTGGCTGCTGTGCACCGACGGCATCGCAGTGGGACACGGCGCGCGGCCCTTCGGCGATGGCCTGGACGCGATTTATCAGCGGCACAACGAAAACTACCCCGGCGAGTTTATGGAGATGGAGTATCCGCTGCGGCTGGAACGCTACGCGATTTCCACCGACTCCGGCGGCCCGGGCAAGTTCCGCGGCGGCTGCGGCGTCGTCCGGGATGTGCGGCTGCTGGCGGACGAGGGCACCTTCGGGCTGCGGGTTGAGAACAACCTGTTTCCAGCCTGGGGCGTCGCCGGCGGCATGGGCGGCGGGCTGTCCCGGGTGGTGATCAATCCCGACACGCCGGACCAGCGGGAAATCCGCGCCTTCTCCGACGACAACCACTGGAAGCGGGGCGACCTGGTTCGCATCTACACCGCCGGCGGCGGCGGTTGGGGGGATCCGCTGGAGCGAGACGCCGCCATGGTGCTGGATGACGTGCTGGACGGCTTCGTATCCATGGACAGCGCCCGCGAGAGCTACGGCGTCGTCATCAATCCCGACACGCTGCAGGTGGACGGCGAGGCTACCGAGGAGCAGCGGCAGAGCATCAGCGACGCCCGTGGCGATGTCAAGATGTTCCACCGCTTCGACTACTTCCAGACCGCCGATGAGGAACTGCGGTGGGTTGAGCGGAATATGCCGCGTTGACAGGGGCCGGGGGCCTCTTTACACTCGCGGATGCACCCAACCCGTCGGAGGAGGCCGGATATGCCTAAGCCGGAGCTTGCTGACCTTTTTGCCCAGGTTGACGCCGCCCAGGACGACATCATCGCTTTGGAGCAGGCGCTGGTACGCATCCCGTCGGTGAACACCGGATTTATGCCGACGGGGGACGAAACGCCGGTTTGCGAGTTGGCGCGCGACTTTCTGGCCCAGGACGGCATCCGCTCTGAGATCCTGGAATCGGCGCCCAACCGGGGAAACCTGATTGCCCGGCTGGAGGGGCGCTCGGGCAACGCCGGGCTGATGTTCATGTCGCACACCGACGTGGTGCCGGTGGAGGACCCCAAGGAATGGCGGTTCGAGCCGTTCAGCGCGACCATCGCCGACGGGCGCATCTTCGGACGCGGCGCAACGGACTGCAAGGGTCTGCTGACGGCGCAGCTGATGGCCATCCGCATCCTCACCCGCAACGACATCGCTTTGCAGGATGGGCTGATCCTGGCGGCCGGCGCGGATGAAGAGCACGGCGGACGCTACGGCTTCGGCTGGCTGGCGGACAATCACCCCGACAAGCTGGCCGCGCCCTACGCCGTGAACGAGGGCGGCGGCACGCCCATCCCGGCGGCCGGCGCGCTGACCTACATCCTGGGCGTGGGGGAGAAGGGCCGGCTGCAAGTTGAGATTGACGTGAAGGGCGTCAGCGCCCACGCCTCTTTGCCCTGGCAGGGGACGAACGCACTGTACCGGCTGAACCGCGCCCTCACCTCCATAGAGGGCTACGAGGCTGACCGGGATACCTCCGGTGAAATCTTTGACCACCTGTCAACCTTCGCCGTAGAGCACAAACCGTCGGCGGAAAACGTGGATGACATCATCTCCGAAATTGCGCCGGACAATCCGCGTTTCGCGTCGATGCTGCGGGCGCTTTCGCGGATGACGCTGACGCCGACGATGGTACGCGGCGGCATCAAGTCCAACAGCGTGCCGGAGTCCATTCGCCTGACCTGCGACGTGCGGACGCTGCCCCACCAGGATGAGGAGTACGTGCGGGCGCAGCTGGACGAAGTGCTGGCGGACATTCCCGGCGTGTCCTACGAAATCGACTACATGGCGCGGCCCAACTCGTCGCCCTTTGAGTCGCCGCTGGCCGACAGCATCCGCAGTGTAACGGCCCAGGCGTTGCAGCGCGGGGATATCCAATGGGTGCCGGCCATCAGCAACGGGTTCACCGATTCGCGGTTCACCCGACCCCTGGGCACCGTAACCTACGGGTTCTCCGGCGCGCACCCCGACGACGACCCGATGCTGAACTTCACCCACGGGGCCAACGAGTCGGTGGGCATCAAGAGCCTGATCAGCGGAACCAAGATAATGCTGGGGCTGGCCTGCGATATGCTGGCGGTATAGTCAGAATCAGGATTCACGGGATTATTGGATTTTCAGGATTCGGGAGCAGCTGCTATGTCCTACGACAACTTGACCGTTGAGCGGGACGGTCAGATTGCCGTCGTTGAGTTGAACCGGCCGGACAAGCTGAACGCCATTGACCGGGCGCTGCACCTGGAGATGATGGATGCCTGCCGGGAACTGCGGGATGACGACGGCGTGCGGGCGGTGATTTTCACCGGCGCCGGGCGCGGGTTCTGCTCCGGGGCCGACCTTACCGCCGACCGTTCCCGTTCCGAAAATCCGCCCCGGGGCGAGCGGCTGGACGAGTACAACTGGGTGGGACGGCAGGCGCTGATGGTCCATCGGGAGCTGGACAAGCCGACCATTGCCGCGGTGAACGGCGTGGCCGCCGGCGCCGGGATGGGTCTGGCGCTGGCCTGCGACATGCGAGTCGGCTGCGAAAACACCCGGTTCAAGACGGTGTTCATCGAGCGCAGCCTGAGTCCCGACTCCGGGCTGTCGTGGTTTCTACCGCGTATCGTGGGGGTGAGCCGGGCGATGGACCTGGTGTACACCAGCCGCAGTGTGGACGCCGAGGAGGCCTGGCGGCTGGGTCTGCTGGACCGCATGTCAACCGCCGAGAACCTGCTGGCCGACGCCAGGGAACTGGCCCGGCAGATCGCCTTCTGGCCGCCGGTGGCGATGCAGATGTCCAAGCGGGCGCTGCAGCGCAGCCTGGACGCCGACCTGGAGGACCAGTTGCAGTACGAGACCCACAGCATCGTCTTCGCGCGGCGGGCTCCGCACGACGTGGCGGAGGCGGCAGCGTCATTCCGGGAGCGGCGGGCGCCGAAATTTACGGGGGGATGACCGATTCGATGCTGACTTTGCCGAAAGATAGCTACTCATCCGCCCCTGGATTCCTGCTTTCGCAGGAATGACGGGTAGAAACGGGAATTACGGGCGCAACTCAAAGGAGCCGGATTATGACCAGCGCAGGTTGGGGTGACATTTACAAGGAACTGGGAGCAAAGCCCGTCATCAACGCCACGGGCAGCGTAACCATGCTGGGCGGCTCGACGCCGATTCCGGAAGTGCGGGAGGCGATGGCCCAGGCGGATGGCGCGTACATCCCTCTGATGGAGCTGCAGGAAGCGGCCGGCGCGGCCATCGCGCGCATGGTCAACGTGCCGGCGGCGTACATCACGTCCGGGGCCGGTTCGGCGCTGATGCTGGCTACGGCGGCGGCCATGGCCGGGGACGACGATGACCGCATCCAGCAGCTGCCCAATACGGCCGGCATGAAGAACGAAATCCTCATCCAGACCCGGCAACGTTACTGGTACGACCGCTGCCTGGAGCTGGCCGGCGCCAAGCTGGTGATGTTCGGCAGCGAGGAGGGCACCACGGCGGAAGACTTGGAGCAGGCCATCGGGCCGAACACGGCCGCCGTGCACTACTACGCCGTGGAGCAGGAATACGACCCTGACGCCCTGTCGCTGGAGGAGACCATTGCCATCGCCCACGCGCGGGACGTGCTGGTTACGGTGGACGCGGCCGGGCAGATTTACCCGTTGGAGAACTTCGGCAAGTACGTGCGGATGGGCGCGGACTTCCAGTGCATCGCCGCCAAGTATATGGGGTCGCCGCAGTCAACCGGGCTGGCCCTGGGTTCGGAGGAGATGATACGCAGGATTGGGCTGCAAGCCTTCGCCAGTTACGAGGGGCGACGGGTGCGCGGCGTGGGCCGTCCGCAGAAGGTTGACCGGCAGGAGATGATCGGCGCGGTGGCCGCCGTGCGTTACTGGATGACGATGAACCACGAGGACCGGCTGGCCGACTCGGAGCGGCGGAGCCGGGTGATACTGAGCGCCGTGGCGGGCATCCCCGGCCTGCGCGCCGAGTTGATTGACAACGTGATCGGGCACCACGCCTACGGGCTGAACGTGTGGGTGGATGCCGCCGTGACCGGATTCGACATCTACGACCTGCGGGACCGGCTGAAGGACGGCGACCCACCGGTGTGGACGCGGGTGCGCGATGATGAGGACTTCATCACCATCCACATGTTCGGGCTGAACCCCGGCGAAGAAAGCACTGTTGGGGAGCGGATTGCGGGGCTGTTCCGGTAGCAACCTGATGCCTTTGTGCATCCTGGTGGTTTCTTTGGTGTTGGGGAGGCGTTACTCCTGACGGTTGGACGGTTCGGCTGGTTGGTTTTGGGTCAGGGTCGGTGAGGTTCAGGGCGTCGGCGCTACGGTCAGAGAGCGGGTGCTGCGGTTTGATGTCCTAGATTTGCGCGTGCTAACTGCGGTGGTGATGAGGGATACCACGCCTCAGCGCCGACCTCTCCCGCCAGAGGCGGGTACGGGACCCGCAAGGGGGAAAGGGGGAATCCGCGGTTCTCGCGCGGCGGTGTTGTGACTCCCGCCGTGCCAACTGCACTTAGCCGGGTAAGCGTTGACCGACCGTAGCACAGCAGCGTGCATGATTTCCGACTTTGGTTGACCGTTTAGACCTGAACCTCGTTGGACCCCGGGTTGGAATAGCCTGAAATAGAGTGGTATGACGTCATCGGTCGGGCGTTGGGCCTTGTACTTCGGCCGGTGGCCTGACGTGGGGTACAGTATAGGGAACAGATGTACTATTCGTCAAGGAGTAGGTGTCAGTGATTTTCGGAATCGGGATTTGGGGTTGCGGCCCCGCCCGGCCCCTGGATTCCCGCCTGCGCGGGAATGACGAAGAAGGGGGAATGACGGTGGGGGTTAGCGGCGGGGGGATGGGCCGAGGTGGGAGCCGGCGTCCACGAGGATGGTTTCGCCGGTAACGTGGGCGGCGGATTCCAGGAGCCAGATTATGGGGTCGGCGACGGCGTCGGTGGTGCCGGCGGTCTTGAGGGGCGCTGACTCGGCGTAGCGTTGGATGAAGGCCTCGTAGCCGTCGCCCAGGCCGTCGCGCCACCAGCGGGTTTGCATCACGCCGGGGCAGACGGCGTTGACCCGTATCTCCGGGGCCAGGGCGCGGGCCAGTGAGAAGGTCATCACGTTCAGGGCGGCCTTGGAGGCGGCGTAGGCGATGGAACTGCCGGAGCCGCTGAATCCCGAACCGGAGGAGACGTTGACGATGGCCCCCTGGCCGTGTTCCTGCATGGCCGGCGTGACGGCGCGCGCCATCTGGAAGGCGCCGACTACATTCACGTCCAGGACACGGCGGAAGTCGTCCGAGGACAAGCCTTCCAGGTCGTGGTGGGGCACGATGACCGAGGTGGCGGCGTTGTTGACCAGGCCGTCGATGCGGCCCCACTGGTCCAGGGCGGCGTGGGCCATGCGGCGGCAGTCCTCGTCCACCGACACGTCGGCCTGGCAGAGGATGGCCTCGCCGCCCAGCTGTCGGCAGGCGTCTGCCGTGGCTTCCGCCTCGGTCTGGCTGCGGGTGTAGTTGACGACGACGCGGCCGCCCTTGGCGGCGAGACGCTGGGCTACGGTTGCGCCCAATCCGGTGGCGGAGCCGGTGATGATGAAAACTGCGTTTGGCACGTCCATGATGGTTCCCCCAACGTTACTTTTTGGCGACCTGGATTACGAAATCGGGTTCGTAGAAATCGTAGCCGGCGGCGAAGTCGCCGTAGCGTTCCACGCTGCTGAAGCCGGTGTCTTTCAGCAGGTCGGTTACGTAATCCTGGCGGATGGGGCAGATGGTCAGGAAGTGGACCTCGCCGTCGGCGTATTCGTAGCGCATTTTCAGGATTTCCTCGGTGAGCTCTTCGGGGCTGACGTGAACGGTCTCGCCGAGGTAATAGGACTGGTGCTTGCTGTGGAAGCCGTTGTCGAGGATGGCGTCGTAGTTGCGCTGGTCGATGATGGCGATGCCGTCGTCGTTGAGGAGGTGGTACACCTGGTTGAGGGTTCGCACCCGGTCGGATTCGTGGAACAGGTGGGTGAAGGCGTTGCCCAGGCAGATAACGGCGTCGAACCGCTCGCCGGGAAAGGTTTCGGTGAGCCGGGTCCACTCGGCTTCCACCAGGCGGATATCGTTCATGCCGAAGCGTTGGGCGTTCTCCCGGGCCTGGGCCAGCATATTGGGCGCGCCGTCGGCGCCGGTGACGTCGAAACCGTCGGCAGTGAGGGTTACGACGTGGAAGCCGGTGCCGCAGGCGATGTCCAGGACGGTTTCGGCGCCGTGCTGCTTGAGTACCTCCTGGAAGAAATTGTTTTCGGCATCGGCGCGGCGTTGCCAGTCGATCAATTCGTCCCAGCGTCCGGCGAACTCCGGCGAGTACTGCTCTTTGTAGAGGTCTCTTGGGACGAATGTGTCGTGGTCTTGGGGCATAGTATGACTCGCAGGCTAGGGGGTGATTCTGGCGACGAACAATGCCCAGCCGATGTTGCCGGCGTTGCCGGAGTCCACCCAGAAGGAAAGGGCAGCGATGGTGTTGTCGATGGTCTCGGCGCCGATGCGGGGCAGGAGGGCGTCCCGCTGCTCCTGCAGGCGGTCGCGAACCCAGGCGTAGGAGCGGGCGACGTACTGGGACCAGTCTTCCTCCCGGGTAACGGTGAGTTCCAGGGCGGTGAGGGCGTTGCGATAGTCGGGCAGGTCCCACATATCGGGCGACTTCACCCGGTCGTAGATCCGGGCGCGGACGGCGTCGAGGGTATCGCGGCGCACCAGGATGTCGGTGAAGATGAGGGCGCCATCGGGTTTGAGGACGCGCCGGCACTCGGACAGGACGGCGTTCTTGTCGGCGGCGTGGAGGAAGGCTTCCTGGCTCCAGACCACGTCGTAGGAATCGTCGGGGTAGGGCAGGCGATGGAAGTCGCCGTACTCGAAGGTGAGAAGCTCGTCCAAGCCGGCCTCGCGGCTGCGGGTGCGGGCCAGCTCCAGCTCCTTCTCGCTGATGTTGGTTCCGGTAACGCGGCAGCCGTAGTTGGCGGCCAGGTAGCGGGCGGTAGCGCCGTAGCCGCAGCCCAGGTCGAGGACGCTGGTCTGGGGCGACAGGGACACGGCGTCGGCCATGATGGCGTTGGTGTTCGCCATGGCCTCGGGGTGGGAGCAGTCGTCGCTGTAGGGTACGCCGAGGTGCAGGTTGTCGCCCCAGATAGTGCGATAGATTTCGTCGGCCGGCCCGTCGTAGTAGGCCTGGGTGTCGGCAACGATAGCGCCGACGTCGGGATTGGTCATCATAGGGAGGTGGTACCCCTGGAGGGAGCCATTTTAGGGTTTCAAGTAGTCGCCAATGGTGCCATAAAGTCGCACATTGATTCGGTTTTGAGTATGAAAATGCCGGTCTTCGATGTCTTGACGTTTCATCGGGTCTCCTATAGTATCAGATTAAAAGTGATAAATAAAGTGATAAATGGGCAGGCCAAAATCACTATCCGCGGCGTTCGTTAAGACGGTCAAAACCCCGGGTCGTTATGGAGACGGCCGGGGCGGGTTTGGCTTGTCGCTGTGGGTCAGGCATGAAGCGAATGGCGGGGTCGGCAAGATCTGGTCCCAAAGGTTACGCATTGGCGGGAAGCCCGTCAACGTTGGGCTGGGATCGTTTCCGAAAATACCATTGGCACTAGCACGATCCCGCGCGCTCGAAAACGCTCAGATGGTGGCCGCCGGTGAAGATCCGAGGGCGAAACAGGCGCCGGTCCCGACATTCGCCGAGGCGGCTCAATCGGTAATCGACATCCATGCCCCAGGTTGGCGCAACTCCAGAGTGGCAACCCAATGGCAGTCGAGCTTGGACCGCTATGTGATGCCGACCCTCGGCCAGAAGCCGGTTTCTGAAATCAGCACCGCCGACGTAATGGCCATATTGGTGCCGATAGTGTCCAAGCGCGAGACCTCCAAAAAGGTACGTCAACGAATCGGTGCAGTCATGAAGTGGAGCGTAGCCCAGGGGTTCCGGAGCGATAACCCGGCTGGCGAAGCCATACTCGCTGCGCTGCCCAAAAATAACCAGCCGGTCCAGCACCAACGAGCTTTGCCTTTCGCACAAGTAGGCGCAGCAGTCGAGATAATCCGCGCCAGCAACGCATGGCCGGCAACGAAATTGTGCTTTGAGCTGCTGACTCTATGCGCCAGCCGCTCGGGAGAATGCCGGTTAGCGCGTTGGGATGAAATTTCCGGCGATACCTGGACCATCCCGGCCGAGCGAATGAAAAACAAACGAGTGCACCGTGTACCGCTGTCGCGGCAGGCGTCGGACGTTGTGGAGCAGGCTCGTTCGTTCAGCGACGGTACGGGGTTGATATTCCAGTCCCCCCGCGGCAAGCCGCTGACGGACTCAACAATGTCCAAATTGGTGCGTGAAAACGGCATCGACTGCGTCCCGCACGGAATGCGGAGCAGTTTCCGGAACTGGGCGGCGGATAATTGTAGGCAAGTTCCCCGGGAAATCGCCGAGCACGCGCTGGCACATATCGAAGGATCAGCCAGCGAACGCGCCTACCTGCGGACGGACTTTTTCGAGATCAGGCGCGAATTGATGCAAAAATGGGCCGACTTTATCCTGGGATGACGCCAAGGGTGGTAGGAGGATCTTATTGCCACTCTCCGTCTCTTATGCCCAACCCTGTGGGTTCATCCATCCCAGCAACCCGCGGATAGAAAATGTGCGGAACGTGAGTGTGAGGTTTTGAGTCGGTCTTATCTAATCGGCCGGAAGTGGCCAGCACTTCTGAATCCGTCTCTCTCGTTGCCCAATCGGGCAATCCCTCCTCTTCACGTCAAATGAGGAGCGCCGCCACAAGCTCCCATGATGCATCATGGCGTTGCTTTCGTAACCCATGTCCTGAGGCTTCGCTAACGAAGCCCTCTGTTGCCAAAGCAACGGCGGGAACCGAAACCCTCGCATGGCCCGATGCTGTTCAGCGCCGGCCACCCGCGACACTACTTAGCAAACTAAACCACTTCCTCGGAAACAACCATACAACACTGCGAATCCCTGCCGCCCACCACGATCCGCTCTATCTCACGAAGTCCAAGTCCACGATGATGTGTTGAAGCGCGGCCGCCACTACCGTTAGCAGGGGACTTGCGGCTCCGGCGCGCCTGCCAGGCCGGGCCTCGGTTACGTCCCGTCAAGTGGTGTAAGTGGCGTCATCCTTGTTGATGTGGTTTAGGCCGTTGACTCCAGGATGTTGCTGACCGGTATGGTCTCGGCGTCCAGGTCGTTGGCGAAGGTGAGATAGCGACGACCTTCGGCCCACTCGTCATGCTGCTCGGCCAGTACCGCGCCCACCAGACGCCGGGTGGCGCCCCGGTTGGGGAAGATGCCCACCACGTCGGTACGCCGGCGGATCTCCTTGTTCAGCCGCTCCAGCGGGTTGTTGGACCAGAGCTTCTGCCAGTGAGACACTGGGAAGGCGGTGAAGGCCAGGATGTCGGGTAATACGTCCGCCAGCATGTCGGCCGCTTGGGGGAAGTGTTCCTCCAGCTGAGCCATCACGCGCTCGGCCTGGGCGGGGACTTCTTCTGGTGAAAGTTGCTTGTAGATGGTGCGCACCATGGTGGCGACGCCGGGTTGGGACCGCTTGGGCACCCGGGTCAAGAGGTTGGTCATGAAGTGGGTGCGGCAGCGCTGCCAACCGCCGCCGGTAAACGCCGTGGCGATGGCGTTCTTCAGCCCTTGGTGGGCATCGGAGATGACCAGTTCCACCCCGCCACGCCCCCGGGCGTTCAGCGATCTCATGAAGGGCAGCCAGAAGGGCCGTCCTCTCCTGCTCCCACATCCATGCCCAGAATCTCCCGATGGCCCTGGGCATTGACACCGGTGACCACCACGACGCTGACGTTGACGATGCGACCCCCCTCCCTGACTTTCTGGGTGAGGGCATCCAGCCAGACGTAGTGGTAGGGGCCACCGTCCAGAGGCCGGCCCACGAAGGCCTCCACCGCCTGGTCCAGGTCCCGGCAGATGCGCGACACCTGGCTCTTGGAGATGCCGTCGCAGCCCAGGGATTTGATCAGGTCGTCCACCCGTCTGGTGGCCCCCCTCCAGGTAAGCCTGCTGGAACACCGCCAGCAGCGCCTTCTCACTGCGCCGCCGAGGTTCCAACAGGCTGGGGAAGTAGCTGCCCTCCCGAATCCTGGGGACGCGCAGCTCCATCGTCCCCACTCGGGTGTCTCACGGCGGGCTGCGCTAGCCGTTGCAGTGGGTAACGCGCTGCGGGTTCCGCTCCCCTTGGTCCGAGTTTACAACTCGGCGTGAATGAACCCTTCCACCAGAATTTGCGGGGCTCCCCTCAGAAAGTCCACATTTCCGTCCGTACTGCGCTTGCTTATCAATTCCGCAATGTTCATGCTGTTCTTGCCTTTGGTTGTCCGCCATGATCGGGTTCGTCGGTATTCCGATAATGATCACGCGGTCACCGCGTTCTTGCCACCCAGTTCCTGTTACCCCGTCTCCGGGGAGTTTACATTTGCCGACTTGTGGGCCATGAACGTATAAGAAGTGATGACTAAGGCAGTTCCCTTGAATAATCCAATGCGCGGGAAAATCTGCATCATTACCGGCGGCAGCGACGGCATCGGCTACGCAGCCTCACGCGAACTGGCCCGTATGGGCGCCAGGGTCGTAATCGTAGGCCGCAACTCCATTAAGACCGAAGCCGCCGTGCAGCGGATCATCGCCGACACCGGGAACCCGGCAGTTGAGCACCTGCTCGCCGACCTTTCTTCTCAGCGTGAGGTGCGTCGGGTAGCTGCCGAGGCAATGGAACTCGTGCCCCATCTTGATGTGCTGCTGAACAATGCGGGGGCCATCTTCCTGTCCGACCGGAGCAGCGCTGACGGTATCGAGATGACCTTCGCACTGAACCATCTGAACTACTTCCTGATGACCAGCCTGCTGCTCGAACTTCTGCGGAAAGCGCCACGGGCCCGGATTATCAACGTGTCCTCTTGTGCCCATGAATCGCCGGGCAACTTCCGGCTAGAAGACCTGCCTGTGCCTTCCGGCAACGGGGGATACCCAGCCTACAAACGTTCCAAGCTCTGCAACATCCTCTTCACCTATGAGCTTGCGCGGCGTTTGGATGGCGAGAATGTCACGGTAAATGCGCTGCATCCCGGTTTGGTTCGAACCAACATAGCTCGCAACAATGGGTTGCTGGGGCGCGCGGTCAATTTCTTCATCGGAGTTCGCGGCATTCACCCGGATAAGGGAGCAGAAACGCCGGTGTACCTAGCCGTATCGCCTGATGTGGAAAATGTGACCGGCAAATATTTCGTCGACTGTCGCCCCGTGCCGTCCTCCAGCATTAGCTACGATGCAGAACTGGCTGCCGCTTTGTGGGATATGAGCGCCTCCCTGACTCAGGCGGCTGACCTGCGGGCCCCCTGACCGGCGGCAAACGGTTGCTTGACACTGGTCTATAGCTCGAGGCGTTTTACAATCTATGGTCCAATGCGGTGGAGCATCCGGCCCGTCGATTCCCATCGGCAATGGGTGGGCCCCCCGCACATGTAGGCCGTGCCCCTGGCTCCAAACAGGTCGGCGGCCTCGGGCTGGATCCGGATAGCATCGTCGAAGGAAGCGATTTCGGCGAATCACCCTGAGTTCTCATGTGCGAGTAGCCGTTGTAAAAATGGTTGATTTTAGTTACATGACCGCCGTCAGCCATTCCTGAAAAGCACGGTGTGGGCCGCGCCGCCGCCCCAACAGTGCAAGGCGACTCCGCTGGGGACTCTCACCCCAGAATACCGAACTGATCCCCGTTCAAGCCGCCGCGCGGGTAGCCTGAACCCGATTGGGTCGGCGTCTCCGCTTCCCCAGCCGGTGCTGCGCTGCAAGCGCCGGACTCAACTGTCCCGCAACCGCGCCCCAGTACGTCCACACGTGCTTCACTCGCTTCCTTGCAGGTACGACGAAGGCGACGTGAACGCCATTGCCGACGGGAGCAACCCGCCGGCGTGGGATGCGCTGGGAACAGCCGAGCAAGCGACGGGCCAGCACCAATGCTGCTGCCTGGTGCACACTGAGCCCGTAACGTACCATGAACTTCACCCGGCCAATCACCGAGCTGAAGGCCGGGTTGACCTGGTGCACTGCCACTCCCTGCCGGTAGCCACGGGACAGGAAGCACGCTTTGATCTTGCCGTAACTGAAACTGGACAGCATCCGGTTGTACTTGCAGGCCTGGCCCTCCAGTACCGCCTTTTTCTGCCGGAAGTCCAGCCGTTCCATGACGACGGGTTTGCCCGCCTCCCGGGCGTAGGCAACCACCCTGGCCACGGCGTCGCCGATGATGGCCTCTGTTGCGCGGCCCGTTGCAGCCCGATTTGACGAGTCATCTGGAGCGCTGGTAAGAAGCCCGACAATGCGCCGCTCCAAAGCTCGTTCAGTGGTATCGTTAGTCGTCATGCCATCAAGCAACTGTGGTTGGTTTCGGCCCGATGCTACCGTAGCGGCGAAATGGGCACTTCCAGCAGTTGGCCGGGGCGGATTTCGCCGATGGTGGCCATTATTTCCGGCGTGTGTTCCCTCACCAACGGCCACCGGTTGGACAGGAGAACCACGATTCCTATGTTGGTATGTCGGAGGTTCTGCTGGTGTCTCAGGTTCTGGTCGGCCGTGACGAGGACATCGTAGTCGTGCTCTTCAGCGCGCCTAATGAGCGCCCCGTTGGCCAAGCCTGCCCAGCCTTGCTCTTCTGCGGTGTCGACGTGATGCTCACGGAGGTAGTGACGGAGTGGGTCAGGTGTGTTGTGGTCAAACAGGATTCGCAATCTTGGTCTTCGCGTCAAGGCTGTTCACCTGGTGCTCCAGCACGGCTCTCACCTGGGTTTCCTGAACTCCTGGGAACCACTCGAGGAATTCGTCAATGGTGGCTCCTTCGGCGAGATTGCCGAACAGGGCGGAAACGGGCACTCTGGTGCCGGCAAACACCCACGCGCCGCTGAGTCGGTCGGGCACGCTTTCGACGGCGGAGCAGTTATTCCAGTCAGTCATAGGAGCACCTCGAGGCACTTTTGCGGCGGGCGTTGCCCTAGTCCATTGTACACTTGACAGGCGTTGCCCGTACATCAACTTGGCGAGTAACCACATCACCACTTGGGCGACTACGGTACTCGATTGCGAGGGCCTTCGGTTACTGTGTGCTAAAGAGGCGGCTTTCTCAATATGGTGGGGTGCCGGCAGCCCGCGGCTCTGATAAGGGAAACCGGCCGTCCCGTTGGTCGTCGACGGCCGGCGCCGCTGTTCGTCAACGGCAAGGTCATTATGCCAGCGCCACAGGCGTTGACGCTACCGGTCAGTGTCATCAATTATCCGGTGAACGGCTGACTGGTCTTGCGCCAACTGGCGTCGGCGCTATCCGACGCCACGACGCCGTTCCCGCCCCAGGTCCGCCCTGGTTGTTCCCGAACGGGCCAGCGCCTCCGCGATGAGGGCGTCGAGGGCCGACCTTATCCAACGCTTTATCCCTTCCAGCTCCCCGTCGCTCAGGTCGGGGTACTCGGTACCGTTGTAAAAATGGTTGATTTTAGTTACATGACCGCCGTCAGCCATTCCTGAAAAGCACGGTGTGGGCCGCGCCGCCGCCCCAACAGTGCAAGGCGACTCCGCTGGGGACTCTCACCCCAGAACACCGAACTGGTCCCCGTTCAAGCCGCCGCACGGGTAGCCTGAACCGGATTGGGTCGGCGTCTCCGCTTTCCCAGCCGGTGCTGCGCTGCAAGCGCCGGTCTCAACTGTCCTGCAACCGCGCCCCAGTACGTCCACACGTGCTTCACTCGCTTCCTCACGGGTACGGTAAAGGCGACCTGGACGCCATTGCCGACGGGTGCGACCCGCCGGCGGGGGATGCGCTGGGAACAGCCGAGCAAACGACGGGCCAGCACCAGGGCTGCTGCCTGGTGTACGCTGAGCCCGTAACGCGCCATGAACTTCACCCGGCCAATCACCGAGCTGAAGGCCGGGTTCACCTGGTGCACCGCCACTCCCTGCCGGTAGCCACGGGACAGGAAGTACGCCTTGATCTTGCCGTAGCTGAAACTCGAAAGCATCCGGTTGTACTTGCGGGCCTGGCCCTCCAGTACCGCCTTTTTCTGCCGGAAATCCAGCCGTTCCATGACGACGGGTTTGCCCACCTCCCGGGCGTAGGCAACCACCCTGGCCACGGCGTCGCCGATGAGGGCCTCGGCCTGATGACGCGACTTGCCGTAGGTGACCAGCGGTACACTGAAGGCGTTCATGTAGTTTCCAGATGCGTCGGTCTCCGAGACCGCCAAGTGGTCGGCGTTGAGGTCGACGCCGATGGCGCCGCACCGTTGGTCGGTAACCACCGGCACGTCCATCGTGGCCGTGGTGGCGAACACCCGCCAGCCCTTCTCGTCCCGCTTGAACCGGTAGCTAATGGCCTGGCCCAGGTTGGTAGCTCTCGCCGCCTTCTCGCAATGCTGGCGCCGGTAGCGGGCGTACTCAGCATTGCAGTCCAGCGCCGCCAGCACCTGCTCTTGGCCGTAGGCAAACCGCACACCCTTGATGGTCAGGTACTTCCCATGCTGCGACGCCAGAACATCCGGCAGCCGCAAACGCAATGTTAGCGTCCCGTCGTCGGCAACTGCAGCCACGCACAGCTGGCAACCCGCCGTCTCGTCCCGGCTGCCCAGCACGAAGAACTCGTCGCTGCGAGCGTCTTGCCAGTCCCTGAGCCACTCCTGATGGCGGGCGTAGCCGTTGGCCTCCAGGTGATGCTGCTTGCGCCACAAACGCTTGGAACCGAAGCACAGCCTGATTCGGTCCGCCGCCAGTGCCGCCAGCCGATGCCGCAGATTGGCCAGACGCCGTCGCTTGTGGTGAACCTGATCCCATCGCTCACGCTGAGCGGCATCGGCAATCTGACGCTGGGCCCCCGCGATCCGCCGACTCAGGCTATCCACCCGCAGCTTCTGCCGCTCCCTCACCGACGCCACCTTGCCTTCCAGCGACACCCGCACGCCATTGAACATCCGCGCCGGTATCCCGTACCGCTTCAGGTACTGGCTCTTCAACGACGCTGCCGAACTTCCCGCCGACACCTGGGCGAACAGTTTCCAACCCATGATTCGGCGGCGCGTCAACGAAGCCCGTCCATCGCGAAGGCAAGGCCAGTAACTCTAGCCATCCCGACACCCAGCGCCGGCCTGCAATGCGAGTCCCCCAGTACTGAAAGAACCACCTAAGTGACACGACGGGGATATTACTTACATCCCCGTCGTGTCAGTCCCAGCGCCCCATGCTGGGGTTCCACCACCCAGGCCCAATGGACGCCGGTATCGGTATCGCAGCGTTGCCAGGAACTCGTGTTTTGCCATCTTGCTCTTGCTTCCACCACGTGACCGCTACCGACTGTTCGGCAACATGCTGTTTGAGGCAATGCGAACCGGCAACAATGCTTGACGCGGGACACTTGCCCATAGAGGTCAGTTGTTCACAGTGCCTTTCCGTCGCCGCCTACCACCGGTCTGGTCAGGGCCATCCCGTACCATCGGTGGATTGGAGATTGGGAACAAAAACATTCAAGCGTAACGGGCCACACCTCGGTTCGGGCCGCTTCTACCGCCCGCTGGGGGCCACCTGAGGGCTGACTACCTTGACTTTGTTACATGGCGGGATGCGGACCGTCGCTACTTCGAAGAGCCGCCGAAATCCGGCTTGTAGTCGGGGTTGGGTCCCTCCAACAGACGTAGCACTCGATCCGACGTACGACTGCTGGTCAGGTCCAGGGCTGTTTCCCCATCGTCATTTCTTGCATCCACTGGGATTCCCTCCCCGATCAAGAACTCCACGAGCGCGGCGGTCACGTGCCGGTGGGCCGCGGCGTGGTGCAGGAGCGTTCCACCCGATTCGTCCACAACGTCCAGCCGCGCTCCACGCTCCCGCAGCAGCTTTATTGCGGTTGGCCCTCGCGAAACGGGGGCATCCTCCGATACCGCCGTTACTGCCGCGAATATGGGTGTCTGTCCCGAATTGTCCTCTACTTCCATGTTGGCCCCGAAACTCAAAAGCAGTTCCAATACATCCGTCCCCGACCAGCCTGAATGGAGGGCCGCCTCATGAAGCGGCGTCCGGTCGTTGGCGTCCTTCCCGTCAACGTCGGCCCCGCGCTCCAGCAAGACCTGTGCAAACTCTGGGTCGCTCCGAACGGCTGCCGTGTGGAGGGGGCGCTCCCCGTCCGAGAAAGCGACCGGGGCTTCGGGGTCTGCGCCTGCATCCAGCAATATCTCGATCACGCCAGGATCGTCTGATACCTCGGTCGCGACGTGAAGCACGGTCCGGCCCGCTCCATCCTGGGCCTGGGGGTCTGCTCCTGCGTCCAACTCCGCCTGCACCACGGCCGGGTCGGCGTTGCTCCAGAAGACCTCCGTTAGCCACGACACGAACTCGCCGCATAGCTGTTCCAACACATCGGTCCCTTGGTATATGTCCCGCCAGCCTGCTCTGTCGCATGCCGTTTCGCCGTACCGGTTGGATCTGTGAATATCGGCCCCCCGGTCCAAAAGCAAACGAACACGGTCCAAATCCTCCGAATCGGCCGCCACGTGGAGCGGTGTAAAGTGGTTGTGGTCCTGCGCCGAGGGGTTGGCCCCCGATTCCAGCAGGAAATCCATCCCTGCCACCGGGCTCGTCGGCTCGCCCCAACGGGCCGCCCAATATTGGGCGAGTTCAGGGTCATCCCAGCTTTCGTACTCAGCCGCCAAATGGAGGGGTGTCCGCCCTTCATCGTCTCGAGCGTCGACCAGATGCCCTGCTTCCAACAACACGTCGATTACATCAACCACCGTGCCCTTGTAGTATCCCGTTCCGAGGAACGACACCGCCACATGGAGTGGGGTCCAACCAAACAAGTGGCCCTTAGCATCGATGTCGGAACCCCGCCGCAACAGCAGCGCCGCAACGTCTGGGTTGCCGCCCGCCGCTGCGTGGTGGAGGGGGATCGCGTTCGCGTTGCTCGGCGCGTTAACGTCGAACCCCATGTTAAGCAGAGATTCCACCAAGCTCGTGTGCCCGCCTTTGGCGGCGTTGTGCAAGAGGGTTGAACCCTCGTAATCTAGCGCCCACGGGTCGGCGCCCCTTGCAAGCAACGTCAGCGCGACTTCGGGGTTCTCGTTGTAGGCCGCCGCTGCTTGCAGAGGAGTCCCCATAAACCCGCCATCGAAGTCCAGCCGAGCGCCCCTGTCAAGCAACAACTCCGCCACACGGGGATCCGGGTTGCCCATGGCGGCGTCTGCCAAGGGGGTTCCACCGTTTTCGTCGACGTTGCGGACTTCGGCACCCCGGTCGATCAGCAGGCCCACAATTTGAGGGGTACCGGATCGCGCCGCGTAATGGAGCGGCGTTGCTCCGTTGCGGTCCAGCAGCATGACGTCCGCACCCCAATCCAGGAGGAACTCCATCACGGCAGGATTGCCGTACGCCGCAACCACGTGCAGACCGGAAAGCCATCCCTCCTCCAACCGTTCCTCGGGATGCTGCCCCTGGTCCAATGCGGCCCGCATGTCGTCTATGCTGCCGGTAACCCAAACGGTGTCTTCAAACCCTGACTCGAAGGGCTCGGGCTCTTCGGTGGGCCTATATTCCGTTCCGGGTACGGGTTTGGTCGGCGGGACGGAAACGGTGGGTGGGGGCGTCTGCGTTGCGGTAGGGATGGCGCGCAGGACCGATTCGGTAGGGACAGGCGTCGCAGGGACCATCGGCGTTGCTTGAGACGACGTCGGCGGAGCGCTGGGTTGGACCGGCGAGTCGACCATCTCCTGGCAAGCGGCCAAGGCCAACAGGAGCCCCGCCGCAACCCAAATCTTTCTCCCCATCTTTCCTCCTCTACTCGTCATTGTCGGTTCATTCAAATCCTCCCCGAAACATATCCAACGCGGCTCCGCAACGTCAATCAGCAACCCCTCCGTTGACTATGGCGAATGGCCCTGGCTTCATCCCCGATTGGATCAAGGCGTGCTGATGGCGCCGGCTAAATCAACATGAGCGGAAACACGCAATGGTCGCGGGGAAAGGATGGCGCACCCAACCCTGAAACCGTCCCAACTGAACGCTGGAATTGGGGGAAGGCTATTGACGCCCCGGCACGCGGCGCGTTGGCTCGGCGATCAATGTATCGCCGGAGGGGCTGGCCAGTTGCCTTTCCAATGCAACAAACAGGTCGATGAGTTCGGGCGCCTCGAAGGTGCGGTTGCGCCGGCCCACGCTGACCTGAACCAGCACTCCCGCAGCCACCAGGTGATCGATGGCTTGGTTGGCCGCCTGGAAGGAACGCCCGATCAACTCCGCCGCGGTTGCGACGGTCAGGACCGGAGCGGCCGGCAACTCCATGATCAGGCGCTGAACTCCCGAGTCCCGCCTGGGCCTACCCGCTTGTTCACGCCACGCTGCCTGCAGTTGTCGCACGCGTTCCTCAACCCATGCCGCATCCGCCACCGCCCGCCGGCAGGCTGCGGCAAACAACGCCGTCCACCGATTCATGCCGTCATGGGCGGCCTCCGACACAGCCTCACCCGCGTAGCGAGTCGCGGTCAGTCCCGCCACGTAGTCATCCGACCACGTGGCCAGCACCATCGACACCGGCGGCAGGAACCGCGTTGCAATCGCACGTCGGCGCAGCACCAGATGAATCAACACCCTCCCGGCGCGTCCGTTGCCATCAACGAAGGGATGAATGGTCTCAAATTGAGCGTGGGCAATGGCCGCTTGGGATAGAGCCGGCAGCCCATCATCGTTGCAGAAAGTGATCAGGTCATCCAGCAGGGCCGGAACATCCTCCGGCGGCGGCGGCACGAAGTCAGCCGAACACGGATTGTGGCCACTGCCGCCGATCCAGTTCTGCACGGTGCGGAAATGCCCGCCGTGTTCCTCCAGACGGTTCCCCACCAGAAGCCGGCGATGGACCTCCAGCAGAATGTCCAGGGTAATCCGACCGTTCGGGTCCACTGCTTCAACGCCCCAGACCATGGCATCGATGTTGGCCAGCACCTCGGCGGCGGTAACGTCCCGAACCTGCTCTCCCCACTGGCGGGCGGCGTCGGCGCGCAGCAGTTGGCGACCGCCCACCACCAGGCCCTCGATGCGCGAGGAGGCCGCGGACTCGGCTCGCAACAACAGTCGAGCCAGCGCTTCGGTATCGGCCAAAGCCCCGACCGCCGCATTGAGCCTGACCAGCCCGGCCTCGGCGTCTGCAACATCCGCCGCCACGTCGCCGTCGAAGGCGAAGCGGCGATCTGAGAGATGGTCAGGCAGATAAACCGAGTACCGGCATGCCCTGCGGTCACGCCGGGTCAGTCCGGCAAAGTTGGGATCCCAGAGGCGTTCCTCAAATCTGGCCATCTTGAATCTCCACATTCAAGCATAACACAATACCTTGAATATGCTGGCGGCAAGTTAAAGTGTAGAGCTTGATGCGCTGGTAGCCAGGGCTTCGAAGACTCGGTGTTTCTCCCTTTGATGGGTGGGACGGCCTATTCGACGTACCTCCTGACCGTGTTTCGGGAGTTGCCCAGTGGCCTGGATATGCCCCTCAGGGAAATGCCCTGGAGCTTGACTGTTGGACAACTTTCCACGGGCAGTTGATATACCATCACGCTGTTGAGTACCTGGAGTCTGGCTTGCGCTCTCTGATTCAATGTCACGTCCCTCATGGGCGGACATTTCCCCTGAGCAATTTACTCGGTCATAATCATAGAGCAATGACAGTTACCGTATCGGGTAAAATACCCGCCATACCTGTGCCAAGGAGACTCGCCCATGCCCAAAATCATACTATTGACCGCACTCTCAGTCATACTGGTTCTTGCCATAGCCTGCGGCCGTGGCGGAGACGATGCCGATACCGCTGTCGCCGAGACGCCCGAGGCTGACCACATGGTCGCTCAAGCCACCCTCACCGCACACTACATCGACGCCGCCCTCCGTGCTGGAATGACCCCCCAGGAAATTAACGTCGCCCTGGGCCGCATCGCCGGCTCCACCGTAATTGACGAATTCTGGATTAGCGACGAAAACGGACACATCGACTTCACCAATGTCCCTGGCCTCAGTTTCGCCTTCCCCGTCGATCCGAGCTCCGGCTCCCAGGCCGCTCCCTTCGCCAACCTTCTCCTCGGCGGAGAAACCGTCGTCGTCCAGGATGCCCAACCTCGCGAAGCCGACGGCGTCCCCTTCCAATACGTCGGCGTCGCCGGCGTGGATCAACCCCGCATCGTCCAAGTAGGCTTCGACCGCCGCTAAGCCCGGAACTGGCAGTTGGCAAGCAGGGAGAGTTATACTACTAACCGGGTTTTCAAATGCTCCTCACCATTGACATCTGCAACACTGCCGTCACCCTGGGCGTCGCGGAACACGTCCAAGGTGACTGATACCGACCTCAACCACGTCAGCCCTGATGAACGCCTCGTAACCACCTTGCGCATCGCCACCAACGCCCGCCGCTTGGCCGACGAGTACGCCGTCCCGCTCCGAAACCTACTGGAGTTTCGCGGCATCGCGCCGTCCGACATCACCAATGCCTGCATCTGCTCCGTGGCGCCGCCCCTCACCGGCCTGTTCGAGCCCGGGCCACCTGGCGAGTGTGCTTGAAGCAGAGGATCCGTTCCGGATGCAGGGTGGAGTCCAGGGGCCGATAGGCGGCCTGGGGCTGCTGAGCTGGGACGCGAAACTGGCTGTTGAAGCGGGGCAGGAAATCCCGCAGCACGGCGTTGGCCTGGTCGATGGTGGCGGCGTCCGCCAGCCGGAGTTCGCTGACCAGCCGCTCCTGGAAAGTGCCGGCCATGCGCTCTACCCGCTCTTTGGCCTGTGGCGAACGGGCAAAGATCTGCACAATACCCAGTTCACCTATGGCGCGAGTGAACTGGGTGGGTCCCACCGGCTGGGTGAAGTGTCGGGGTTTGCCGTTGAACTTGAAGACGCCGTGGCGGTCGCCGTAGATGGCCAGGGGCATGCCGTAGGTGCGGATGAGCCATCCATCAGGAGGAAGTAGCCCCGGGCGTCCTCCTCGGGCCGGAAGAGGGCGTTGGCCACCGTGCCGGTGGCGACGCCCACGGCCAGCAGCAGCACGAATCTGGGCCCACGGCCTTCCAGCCAGGGGTGATGGCTGCCGTCGACCTACAGCAGCATGCCCTCCTGGGGCATTCGTTCCCGGCGCACCCGATGCTTGGGTGGACGGTGCCGCCTGGCGCTGGCCAGGCCGGCGCGGTTGAGCAGACAGCTTACCGTCTGGCGGCTCAGGTGAATACCCTCCCGCTCGGCCAGCACTTCAGTGAGGTGGCTGTGGTTGAAGCCGGGGTATTTCTCGCTGGCCAGTATGACCGCGGCGGCAGCCACTTCAACGGGAATCGCGTTGCGCGGCTGGCAGCCCTCGGCATTTCATCAACAGCGTAGCGGGCCTTGCACCAAAAGTGAGAGTTGATGCAAAAGTCGCGGTCGTGATGCAAAAGTCATGACCAGCGATTGCGTACCAACTCCCCACCAGCGGTGTTGGGCACAGCTCACCACGGACGCAAGGAGGTTGCAACTAGTCCGTGAACGCCCTGACGTTGGCAACAGTACGTACCGGAGAGTGCTTCGCCAGCTCTCCGCTCTACAACCTCAAGGAACCAACTCCCGCAAGGGACTGGATTCCCCAAGGCGCAGAATCCAACGCCAGGCAGGAGCGAGGCGACGACCATCGGGCCGACATCTCCCAACCCGACGGTCTTACCAAGGGACTTACCGTCCACCAAAGGAACCCTATGACCAGAAAGAACTCACCCCATAACCAGAACACCGTCCCCGTCCTTGACCCTCACGGGAACCCCCTGACCCCCACCCGTCCGTCCCGCGCCCGACGCTGGATTGAATCCGGCAAGGCCAGGAAGGTCTGGCTCAAGGGACTCTTCGCCGTCCAACTGCTCTCCCCAGCCAGCGGCAACGTCGTTCCCGATATGGCGCTCAACATCGACCCCGGCTACCGCACCACCGGATTGGCCGTAACCGTCAACCATCCCGACGGCTCCACCCAAGTTGTGCAGGGCTGCGAACTCCTCCACCGCAACTCCAACATCGTGATGCAGATGCTCTCCCGCAAAGCGTCTCGGCGCAATCGGCGCAATCGCATCCGCCGGCGTCCGGCCCGGTTCAACAACCGCACCCGTCCCGACGGCTGGCTACCGCCGTCCCTCCGTTCCTCTGTGGACAGCATCCTCACCACCGTGGCCCGCCTCAGGTTCCTGTTCCCCATCTCCGCCATCAACCTCGAGTCCTGCAAGTTCGACCCACGACTCATGCACGACCCCGAGGTGTTTGGCGAAGGCTACCAACTATCGGAACGCGGCCGCATGCAGGTCAGAGAGTACGTCCTGCAACGGGACCGCCGCTTCTGCCAGTATTGCGACACCCGGCGCGGCCCCATGGAACTGGACCACGTGGTTCCCGCCAGCCGCAGCGGAGCGTACCGCATCGACAACCTCGTGGCATCCTGCCGTACCTGCAACCAAGCCAAGGCCAACCAAGACTTGACCGACTTCTTAGCCCACGACCCCACCCGCGCCCAGCGCATACTGCGACAGCTGAGGCAACCTCTGGCCTCCGCCACTCACCTCAACCGCCTGATGCCCCTGCTGCGGGAACGCTTGGCCGATACCGGACTGCCGGTGGTCGAACACGACGCCGTGACCACCGCCGCCACCCGCAGCAGACTCCGCATCCCCAAATCCCACGTCAACGACGCCGCCTGCTTGGGCGAACCCACCACCATCCTCAATCTTCCACACCTCATCACCGAGGTGCGCCACGTGGGTCAGGGCAACCGCCGGATGCTGTCCACTCCGTCCCGCTACGGCACTCCTCGCTATCTGGACGGACCCCGCGGCTTCAACAGCCCCTACCGCGCCTACTGCCGCATGCCCCGCGACCAGCAGGGATACACCACCATGCCGGGCCACAAACGACGGCAACGCCGGGCGCGCGGCCTCACCACCGGGGACTTGGTGCGGTACAATCATCCGCAAGATGGTCTATGCCAAGGGTGTGTAACTGTTGGCTGGAATCTATTGCGATCTAATTCTTGCTGTTGTTATCTGATGGCAAGGAGGGCGCGGCAGGTGCCCCGGTGAGTTGGTGGCAGTCGAAACGGGACAGTGATTGTCTCCTGGGCTTATAGTGATAGTGATGAAACGATCCCACCGCATCGCGCTCAGGCCAACTACAGGTCAGGAAGCACTCTTTGGCCAGCACGCTGGCTATGCCCGGTTCTCCTACAACTGGGCGGTTGGCGAATTCAAGGCCGGCCTTGACGTGGGTGAGTGGCTGTCCGAGCGGACGTTGCGGCCCCGCTGGAACCGGGTGAAGGGGATGATCGCGCCGTGGGGGACGGTTTTATCCCAGAACGCGGCAAAATACGCCATCGTCGATTTCGGGCAGGCTGCGGAAAGCTGGGGCGAGTACCGGCAGAAGGTGAAGGCTGGTCAGCGTCCTGGCCGGCGCGTTGGTTTTCCCAAGTTCAAGCGCCGGAAGCACGAGCGGGGCTTTCGGGCGGATAATGGGCCGGACACGGTGAAAGTGGACGGCAAGGAAGTGATCCTGCCCAAGATCGGCCGGGTGGCCATGGTGGAACACCTGCGGTTTGGAGGTTCCATTCGGGAGGTGACCGTCAACCGGACGGCGGGCACGTGGTTCGCGTGCTTCTGCGTGGAGGATGGGCAGCTAGAGCCCCCGGTGAAAGAAGGATCGACCATCGGTGTGGATGTGGGCGTGGGTACCATGGCAGTATGCTCGGATGGAACGAAGATTGAGAACCCGAGAGCGCTGTCTGGCGCGCTGAAGCGGCTGCGGCGTGCGGACCAGGCCATCGCCCGCAGCCGGAACGTCCATGGCAGGAGCAATCATTCCAACCGGCGGGAGCGGCTGTATGCCAGACGGCGTCGGCTCCATGCCCGTGTGGTCAACGTTCGGAATGACCACCATCACAAGGCGACGACGGCGATAGCGAAGTCGGCGGGCCGGGTCGTGGTGGAAACGCTGAACGTGGCGGGAATGATGCGCAACCGCAGGCTCTCCCGGGCCATTGCCGATGCGGGGATGTCGGGCTTTCTGAGCAAGCTGGAGTACAAGTGCCTCTGGTACGGCGCGGAGTTCGAGAAGGCGGACCGTTGGTTTGCGTCGTCGAAGCTGTGTTCCCGCTGCGGCTGGATGAATGATGACCTCGCACTCTCTGATCGGGAGTGGTGGTGCGGCGGCTGTGGAGTATTGAATAACCGCGACGCCAACGCGGCGGAGAATTTGGCGAACTGGCCGGGTTTGAGCTTCCCGGTTACAGGACGCGGAGACCGTGTAAGTCCGGCTGCGCCGGCAGTGGTCGGTGAAGCGTCAAACGAGACTGGTGAGACCTCCGCCAAGCGTGGAGTATCAGATTTCATCAGATTTTGAATAGCGGCACGCCAGCCTCGTCAACGGCAACACGCGGGTCATGGTCGCCGGCGGCAAGAGCGTGAAGGTGGAACGGGCAACGCTGCTGGCCCGCAACCACGGGTACCGGCACTCGCTCGTCGACAACCCAATCGACTTTTGCATCAAAACCACCGTCTGATGCAAAGCCCACACACAATCAGCACCTTTAGTGCAAGGCCAGCGTAGCGATAGATTCCAGATTGAACCTCTATCCAACCTTCTTCTCTCACGTCGCCTGTTTCGAAGAGTCGCAGCAGCAATCTGCTGTCCACCTCTGGTCAGCCAACCAAAGCCTCAGGACGTTCAAACCCACTCAGTTGCTGTGGGGAGAGCAGCTCGCGAGGCAATGCGCGTTCTTCTTCGTCTCCTGGAAATTGCCGCTGCCGTCAATTCGCCCTGGCAGCGTCCTTTCCAACCGCAACTCCGCCCGTGCTCGTCATGGTGACGTGCAACCGCTGTCCAATGGCTCCCAGGGCCGTGTCCATTTGCTCCAAGCCGGAGCGGTGTTGGACGCCCAGCACCCGGTCCACCGGGCAAGTGCCATCCCAACCGCCGGCCCAACTCCGCCTTGCCAACGCCCTGTTCGCGCATACCCCGGTGGAGGAGGACCTTGTGGGTATGGAAATACTGTGCTTTGCCCTGGAACACGCGGCGGCTAACGGATGCAGCACCGTTGAGTAGGGCACGCCGTATCAGGGTGATCGGCAGATCCAGTTCTACCGCCGAGCCGGTCTTACCGAGGTAGGAGCGCGGCTGCGCTGGCGCAAGTAGGCGCGCAGGCCGAGCTCTTACGAACGGCTGCTGCCGGGGTTATCGTCAACGTTGACGGAATCCACGACTACGCGGACGCCGCTGACGGTGCCCGTGACGGCATCGCGCACGGCGTCGCCGGCGGCGTCGCTGACGTCATAGGCGGCGTCAATGGCCCCGGTGGCAGCGGCGGCGGCGGTTTCTTCCACGTTCTGGCCCGTGGTGCGGGCGGCGTCAATGGCGCCGTTGACCGCCGAGACGGCGACCTGGGCCACGTCTTCGCCAGTCTGGGCCGCGCTGCTCACCAATTGCCGCGTGGTCGCCGTAGTCGCCGCCGTAACGTCGCCGGCGGTTCCGGCCACGGCGGTAACGACGCCGGCCACGGTGCCGCGGGCGGCATCGGTGAGGGCGCCGCCGACTTCGCGAGTGCCGTCGATGGTGCCGCGGGTTACCTGGACGATGGATTCCTCGGCGGCCAGTCCGACGGAGGCTCCGCCGCGCAGCGCGCCTTCGACGGCCTGCTGGGTCGCCGTACCGAGTTCGGCGCCGGCGTCGCTGGAGCCGCGGATTGCGCCCACGACAACGTCGTGGAGCATGGTGGTGGTTGCGGTGCCCACCATACCCACGCCCTGGATGACGCCGATGATGGAATCCCGTACCACGGAGCCGCCCGCACCGCCAACGTTGCCGACGGCCTGCAGGGTACCGACGATGGCGTCCTGGGCCAGGTTACCCAACTCGCCGCCGACGGTGCGAGCGCTGCGCAGGGAGTTCGCGGTGGTGTCCCGGATTGTGTCGATGGCCACGTTGCCGACACGGCCCGTGCCTTCCAGCGTGCCGGTCAAAGCGTCTCGTATTGTCGTGCCAATCTTACCCAGAATCGCCATTGCCAATCCCCTTCGGTTGTCGTAGTCGGTTTTCCTGATGGATGCTAGCATAATAGGCGGTTGCAGTCACAAAGTACAGGCGGCAAATGCAGTTGGGCGTGCCATGGGCGACACCTTGTATCGTAGTGCGCTAGCCCGCGGCTATATCCGTACCAAGCGTCGACAGCGAAAGGCATAACAGTCGAGGATAGATATGACCCGAACAACTCGTTCCCGCGCCGCAGGGTTCACGATGGCCATAGCCATCGCAGGCCTGTGTTGGTTCACCCTGGGCTGTGGACTGTTCGACGGCGACTCACAGGGGGCCGAACCGTGGTCCGAACCGGAACTTCAGGCCACCATCGATGCCATGGCGGCAAGTATAGAGGCCACTCGCGAGGCCTCGGCGCCCACGGCTGAGGCCGTGCCCAAGCCCACTGAGGCACCGGCCGTCCCGGTGGCTGCCGGCACAGCGCCGGCCGGGGTCCTGGCTGGAGATCTTTCCGACCTGGACCCGAATGCCCGTTGGGGCGACCTATACCCGGCCTTCACCGAGCCGGAACAAACCTGCATCAAGGGCGAACTGGGCGAAAGTCAGCTGGCCCTGGTCCTAGAGGGTCCGGTCTTCCCTGGGGACCAAGCCCAGGAGCGGGAGCGCGCCCTGCTCGGCTGCCTTGGTCAGGAGACCGCCGCCGCTCTCTTCTATGGACTTTTCGTCACGCGTATGATCCCGCATGCAGAGTTGGCCGAGGAGAATCATGCTTGCATCCGGCACCTGCTGGCCGACGCCGACGCGGTGGCCCTGCTGACCGGCTTGGGGCCCGACCCTACGCCGACGCAAGCCGAGGTACTATTCGGCTTTTTCCTAGGTCTGGCCGCCTGCGTCGCCGAGACGGCCGCCGGCGACTCCGCCGGGTCTCCGGTACGAGATGACGCCGCGTTGTGGAGCTTCGCCACCGGAGGATGGGTGAACGCAGCGCCTGCGGTAGCTGGTGGAGTGGTGTACGTCGGCTCTGACGACCACCGAGTATATGCCCTGGACGCCGCCACCGGCAGCGAATTGTGGAGCTTTGCGTCCGGCGACGCGGTCAACGCCACACCCACGGTGGCTGACGGAGTGATGTACGTCGGTTCCGACGACGCCTACATTTATGCCTTGGACGCCGCCACCGGGACCATGCTCTGGAGCTACGACAGTGGCGCCAGGGTCCGCAACACGCTGGCGGTCAGCGATGGCCGGCTCTACGCTAGCACCCTGGTCAACGGCGAGACCAGGGCGTCTGCGCTGGACGCGTCTTCGGGTGAGCTCCTCTGGACCGCTCAGGTTCCCCACGCTTTCGACTCAGAGTCTGCTCCCACCGTGGCGGGCGACATGGTGTACGTGCCAGGTGCGGAGTACGGCGTCTTTCATGCTTTGGACGCTGCCACCGGCGAAGTCGCCTGGACCGCCGCCGTGGGCAGCTACGTTGAGTCAGCCCCCACGGTGCGCGAAGGCGTAGTGTTCCTCACCGTGGTCAACGAGGCGTACGCCCTGGATGAGATGACCGGGGCGGTCATTTGGAGTTACGGAACGGAAAGGTACCCGGCCCGGGATTTCCCCGCCCTGGTGGTCAACGGCGTGTACTATCTCGCTCCGGACAATTACCTCCACGCCCTGGACGCCACCACGGGAGCGCTGCTCTGGACATACCAGGCCGACGGTCCCATCAACGCCGCGCCGGTGGTTGCCGGTGGCGCCGTCTTTGCCGCCACCGAGGCGGGACAGATCTTCGCTGTGGACACCGCCGACGGCGGGGAACTGTGGACCATAACCCTTGAGGGCACGGGGCTGCAGGCGCTGACCGTTGCCGACGGCGTCGTGTACGTGGAGTCGGACTTGGGCGTCCTGGCCGCGGTGGATGCAGCGGACGGCTGGCTCATCGGTGAATATGAAAAGAGTTACTTTTGGGGCCTGAGCAATTACACGGTGCATGAGGGAGTATTGTACTTCGGCTCTTTTCCCGACGGAGTGAAAGCCTACACCGCTCCGCATCCCCGGTAGCCCAGCCTAGGGGTGGCGCCCAAAGTACCGCCGGATGCTGTCATCTTTCAGCTACGGCGAAGTCAAAGCGTGCTTCCGGTTCCGTTGCGTTGTAGATGGTGGCTGTAAACGGCCCAATACCAAAACGGGCTTTGACGCGGCTGGCTGGTTGCCGTCGCCGCTTTTACGTCGCCGTGTGGATGGCTTGGACATCTTCCCGACATCGGGCGACTGTCCCTTTTTCGGCCCTGGCAGGTTCACGCTTGCCAATATCGCCGCCTTCTTCTTGGGCGGCAGTTGCACATCACGGAGCGTTGCGCTCAATCGCTGTTTCACGAAGCCTGCATCCACAAGTTCCACTCCGTCCTTACCTTGTTGCGACGGGGCGGTAATCGACCCGGCCGAGATAAAGGGTATTCGTCGGGACCGTCCGACTCAGTTTCACCCTTTGGCCTCCGGCGTAGCGTCGGGTCCGTCACAAAGTGAGTCGTGGGCGGAGCGGTGTCCTTGCTGTGGCGGTCGGCTCTGTCTGCAACATCGGCCAGCGTCCGCACCGGGTTCGATGCCTTACGCTCCATTCCCGTCGCCGCCACGCCCACCACGTCAGCCCACTCGGTGAACGGGGGATTGACGCCCGTCATCTCCGCCGGCGTCCGCCCTCTGATTCCTTCGTGGTCGCGGAACATATTGCAGTCGATGGCCCGACCGTCAAAGTAGTCCTGCCCAGACTCCATAGTTTCCAGTGCGCGGAGCGTCTTGTCACGCTCGCGTATTGTGCTCTGCAATCGCTCCGACAGGTTGTTGTTCAGCCGCGCCCGCAGCCCCTCGGACTGGATATGCTCGGCGTCGGGGAACACCTGCTTGATAGCAGCGGCGTAACTGCCCAACTAGTCGCTGGTGATGCTCTTGGGCGGAGTGTCCGCCGCCGCCATCGCCTTGCGCATCACGGCAATCGCCGCCCTGGTGTCGCAGTTGGGCGACAGATGCACGGCCAGCGCGTACCGTGTGCCTGCATCCATGATGTTCCAGAGCCTATACTTTGCCCCGCCCACGTTGATCTGAATCTCGTCGGCAACCCACTTGCCGGGCGTGTGGGCGGCGTAGTCGGCCAAGATGTCTTTGGCAACGGTGGTGTACTCCTTCGTCCACCGATAGACGGTCGCCTTGCGGGGTTCGTTGATGTCGTGAACCCGCTCCAGCGCGTCGCCGGCGTTGCTGTAAGACGCGCCGCCGTAATTCAGGTGAATGGCGCCCCCGACGGTTTCGGCGGGAAGGCGATGGCCACCAACCGCAAATCCAGCCCATCGTCGGGACGCTTGCCCAGGGTTAATACTGCGCCCGCCACGCCTCCACGTTCTGTTCCATATATTCGACGTGCTCGCGGACGTGCGCTTCGTAGGTGTCCAGCCAGTCGTCCAGCGTCGTGTCGCCGTTCTCGGGGTGGTAGGCGGTGTTGGACCAAGCCGATTCCGGCAGCGTCTTGATTAGCACGTGGGACTTCCAGCGCAGCCATTTGAACAGGCTCAGCGTGTCGTCAATATCTTGCTCGTGGTAGTCCAGCGCCGCAGCCCACTTGTTCTCGTCATAGTCCATGAGGGTCCGGCCCGGCTCGGCGATGAGCCGGCGGCACCGGATGTAGCTGTTCGCCTCGCTGTCGGTGATGTGGATGATGTGCTCGTGGATGCTCCAGCAGCCGTGCTCGTCGCGAAACTGCCACATCTCTCTGGGGAACTTGCTCAACGCTTCGGTCAGTTGGGCGTAGGCGCTGCCATAGGACTCGATCTTGCTCTTGCGCACTTCGGGCGTCATTTGAGATGTGCTCCTCAATCGGTTCGATTTTATTGTACATGGATACGCACGATGGACAGGATATTTCTGACTCATCTCGGCAGCGCCTTTCGATTATTCGCGGGTATTCGCCGCAGTCGGTTCATCCTTAGCCTGTCGAAGGACCAGCGGACGGCTGGTCAGGGAACGTCCCTGTAAAGCTGCCGCCTCGCACTGGAATAATCGAACGGCCCTGGGGTGTAGCCTGGGCTCCTACCGCTTGACTCTGGCGGCTGCTGTAATACCATCATCTACAATGCAACGGAACCGTGCTTCCTCTCTCGCGGCCATCGGCAGGGTGTCAAGGTACATCCAGTGAACCCGGCCTTCAGCTCCGTGATTGGCCGGGTGAAGTTGATGGAGCGCTGCGGGCTCCGCGTACGCCAGCTCGCCGTTCTGGTGTTGGCTCGTCGCTTGCGCGGCTGTTCGCAGCGCACCCCGCGCGGCGGATTGCTCCCGTCGGCAATGACATTCGTGTCGTCTTCACCCTACCCTTGACGAAGCGAGTGAAGGATGTGTGGACGCACCAGGCCGCGGTTGCAGCACAGCTGAAACCCGTCCGCCTGCGGGACGTAGCCTCATTCCACCGTGATCAACTCCCACTCATAGCGGTAGTCGTAGCCCTCCAGACTGCCGCTGTAGGCCACCACCAAGGCCAAGTATTGGCCGGCCGGGACGTCCCGGAACGTGTGGGAAGTCGTTTCGGCCGGGAGTTCTGTGGTGTCACCGTGGAAGGAGTAGTCAGAGGCGTTCATCAGAATCGCATGGTGCCCGTCGGCTCCTTGGGCGTTGACCCAACTGAGTGTGACCGCCGCGCTGTCCACGTCCACGTCCAGGATGCAAGGCTTGCCCAGGGCGTCTCCGGCGGAGCCGCAGGTCACCGCCGAGGCCAGGCTGCGGCCCTCCTCGCTGTGGGCATACACCCGGTAGTAATGGGTTTCGCCGGCCTCCAAGCCCCGGTGAGTGTAGGCGGTCTCGGTGAGGCTGGGCGCCAGCGTCTGCCAGTACTTGCCGTTCTCAGAAGCCTCCACCTCGTAGTAGTCCACCGGCTCGTCGTACAGGGAGTTGAGCGGGTCCCAGTCAAGGACGACCTCGGTCTCACCCTGGGCCGTGGCAGCCAGGCCCTTGGGCCCCTCTGGCCGCAGGTACACCCTTTCTATCACCGTCACCGTGCGAGTCCCGCCGCTGGGGACGGAGGTATCGATGGGAGCGGAGGGAGGCCCGGCCACCCCGTTCCCGTTCACCGCCCGCACCCGGTAGCGATAGGTCTTCCCCGGCTGGACGGTGGTGTCAATCCAGCTGAGCCGAGTGTTTCCTTCTTCGTCAATCGTGACGGTTCCCTCCACGTCGTCCGCGACTATCTCCCAGTCGCTGGCCGACCGCTCCACCTGGTAGTGCGTAACCGCAACTCTGTTCACCGTTGCCACCGGCTCCCACTGCACGGTAACGCTGGGTGCCCCGGACTTGGCGGCGCTGGGCGACGGCGCGTCATCTCCGCCCCCGCCGGTTCCTGCTTGCGCCGTGATAGTGGCCGAGTTGTTGCCATCCCGGTGGTCGTACACCGTGCCCTGGAACCAACCGCCGCATTCCGCCTCGGTGCGGCCAGTTCGGATACTCCCGTCGCTTGAGGCGCAGACGTCTTCTTTCCATGCACGATCCGTTGTGCCGTTGCACGTCGCCTCAACGGTGATTGTTGAGTCAATCTCGTTGTCGGCGGTGTTGACGCACACCTCGCCGTACCAGACGTTGGTGGTGGCCGCGTCACCGTCGCAGTCAGTTTGACTGGTATGCGCCAGGGTTTGCCCGCTGCTGCTGATGCAAACCGTGTAGTCAGCAACGTTGGCAATGGTTGCTGTGGCCGTGGCGCTGTCGGCGTCGTCGCCGTCCAGGATGAAAATCAACGTCGCCGCCCCGGGTTCGCCGACCCCGCGACGGTAGTTTGTCGTCTTTAGCGCGCCCAGATCCCACGTGCCGTTGGTGTACGTCCCATCGCTGGCGATATGCTCGGCCACGGTTACCCCGTCGGGCAGAGACAGGTTGACGGTAACCTCCGCGTCCGTCGCGTAGTCCGGGCCGTTGTTCAGCGCAGCTATCGTGATGGCGGATCTCTCGGCGCTGACATCCCACCTGCCACCGCCGTTAACAACACCCAGTTCAGCCAGCGGGCCGACGTGGAAGGTGTAAGTTCCGCTGTCTGTGTACTCGGTGGGATCGGTGGTGTCCGTGGTGTCGTCGTCATACTTTGCCTTGATGGTTTGCTTGACTGTGTAGGTTCCCAGCCTGTTGAACTCCAGCCAGATATCGTACCTGTAACCCAAGTACCAAATGGAGTCGTAAATGGATTCACCGGTGCCGGAACCGTAGAAAGACGTAGCCGCGTTGCTAGAAATGTACCAAGATGACACCTTTCCTGGGCCGGTCACCTCCACTTTAAGGTCTCCAACCTGTTCGGTGGGATAGGTAGCATCTGGAACGCCCCACTGGTCGTTGTCATCCGTGGTTTCGATATCCAGATGCATCGGGTTGTCGCCGAGGATGATGCCGGGCCGATCTCCCTCGTGCGTATGTCCGGTTCTGGTGTCCTCAAGACCGGTGGACCAGACCAGCCCGTCGGAATTGCTGTCGGAACTCTCAGCACGACCGGCTGGGTCGCCGATAAGCACCACAACGTTGTCCGGGTCTAATGCGCTATGGGACAACCCTGCATCCAACGCCGCCGTTCCTCCCAGCGCTACTAGTTCCAGAGAAACGGAGGCGCCACAGGGATGGCCGGTGATTTCCGAGCAGTCGTACCAGGTGAACAGGTCAGATGCTCCGCTGGTGAAGATTACTGTCTCGTCCGGCGGCTCCCCCAAGCATACCTTGGCTTCGTTGTCCGCAAGGTCGTCATAGAAGCGCCCGGTCCCGGTCGATGGCGCAGCGAAAATCTTGGCGGTCAGGCACTGTTCGCTGAGGGTTGCTCCGCTAGCCACCGTAACCGGCAGCGTCATGATGGACTCCAGGTCCTCGTGATACTCCGGCAGCTTGAACACCCCGGTCGCATCCCCGGAGCCGCCGCATTCTCGGGTGGTACTGGTATCGAAGGAGCGGCCGGTGGCGGCCACCGGCGCCGTGTCGCCAGTACCCAACTTGGTGAAGGTGGGAGTGCCGGCCGTGAGCCCGGCAGTCAGCCCGACATTGATGCAGCCATCCTTGAAAATGGACTCACCGTCATCCCTGGCGGGCCTAACCGCCGTCACCGTGAAATCAGCTGACGATGCGCTGGTATTTTCTGCCGAAACACGCACGGAATAGTCCGGCTCCGCCGGACCGGCCTTTCTGATCCACCAAATTTCCCAGATTTCATCGCGGTTGTTGTGCATCCGGTCGGGTGGCTCGTAGGAACTGCTGGTAACGGTCGCGTAGTGGTGATCAAGTATTGTATCGATTGGATTGGCCCCGCCGAGAGTTCCCCTGAATCGCACGGTGTACTCCGCATATCCCGGCAGCTCGGGGATATGCCATTCAAATATATCGTTGGGAGGACGTTGATTCCTACTAGCGTTGTATGTTCCGACGGTGGGAGGAATGTCCACCAAAGCTTTGACTTGGGCCCTTATATACACGTCGTAAGCCGCTCGGTTTCCCAGATTGGACACTGACAAATAGACCTTGGAACTAGCAGGCGATGTTGCATCAAGTACTGTGACCTCCACGCTCAGGTCAACAAACTCCTCCGGATCTTGGGCGGCAGCGTCCTGCCCGCCCGCGAACGCGCCGGCCAGCCCCACACACGCCATCACTAAGGCGAATAACCAAAGAAATCGATAGTTCAACATCTCGACCTACCTCACCGACTGCATCGGTACCTCCGGGATAGCCGCAGCAACGACATTCAATAGTGGTTAGCAAACAGGCCACAGGTGTGCCGGCGATGGCCCGGGCGGGCAAGGCCCGAGCCACCGCCGACGGTGTGAGGTTAGTTGTGCCAATTCACGGCAATTTCTCCGGATGACGTCACAGCCTTCTTTTGGTCTCCGTCGAGATAAAAGAAGGTTATTGCGTACACATACTGGCCTGCTATGTTGTAGCTTTCGGTCATCGTTCCAGGAATACCCTGGCCTGTGCTTTCTTCCGGTCGGCTACCAGCCCTTGACTCCTGCTCAAACCAGGTGTACCAGAGTTGGCTCGCCGGAACCGGAGAGTTCTCCACCGCCACCGTGAACGTGACACTTTGCCCAACGCGGACAGACGTGCTGCTCGGGGTCAGCGAAACGGTGAAGTCCAGTACTTCAATCATCACAGCAATGGAATCGTCCACCGACGGGTCAACGTTGCCGTTGACGTCTTTTCCGTCGCTTACCGTCAGATTCAGCGCGAAAGATTGGCCGGCTACCTGTTGCAGGTTGGCTCCCTGCTCCACGACGACCTTGACACCGCCGTCAACTGACTGCGCGGCAAAGTGGTTGGCGCCGTCACCGGTCAGGCCGTAGGTCAGCGTGTCGCCGGCGTTCGGGTCTTTCACCGTGACCGGGTCGCACACTTTGGCGCCTGCCGCGGCAAACTCGTTCACGGAGCACATCACCGTGAACGCCGGGTTCACGTTGGCGTCCCGCACCGGAGTGATGGTAACTCCGGCGGTGTTATTGCCTTCCCGCGGGTCCAGCTCCACCACCGTAGAGGTGCCGATGGTCTCGTGGGCTTTGATGGCTGCCGTTACGGTCAGCGGCTGGCCGTGGGTGTTGTCCCCCACCGTGGCCGTAACCGTAAGCGTTGCCGAAGCGCTGTTGGCCAGGTTGCCCACCGACCAGACACCCGTGGAGGAGTTGTAACTTCCCGTAGCGGTGGACGAGGACGCATAGGTCAAGCCCGCCGGCAGCGTTACAGTAGCCTGCACGTCCCCGGCCATGTCCGGGCCGAAGTTGGTCGCCGTCACCGTGTAGGTAACTCGATTGCCCACGTTCGGCGTCTTATTGCTGGCCTCGATGGCCACGCCCACGTCGGACATATCTCCCACGTGGACCGTGTAAGTCCGCACCACGCTGGTTACCGATTCGGCCCTGAGGAAACTTGCGTTGGGTTTGCCGTTTACGTGAACCTGGAACCGGTAGGTGCCGGGCTGGGTGAAGGCCCAACGGGGATGCACGTACTCGCTGGGGGCGATGTCAATCCCGGTGTCCGCGGCGTCATACGAGCTCCAGAGGACCTGCTCTTCACCCGTGGGCACGTCATCATGCGGGTAGAACACGAAAACCTGCCCCCGGTCTGCCGGCGCGATGCCCGGCTCACGGACCGACTCCATCTCGTAGTCAATGTGTGTCCAGTCGCTGGCCCTCAGCAGTCCGGCCGAGACGCCCATGCACAGGTCGTTCTCGGTGGGCGGCGGGTCGGCGTCGTGGGAACAGTCGTGCAGCGACCAGACGTTGGCGCTGAACGGCGCGCCGACATCGGACCCCTGTTGCGGGTTTTTCGTCGCGTTTGGGTAGAGGAATGGCCATTTCCGGAAGTCCTCCAGGCTGTTGGCCCTGGGGGTCAGGTTGGAACCGCCGGACACATGCATGATGGTCCGCCCGATGTCGATGTTGGACGCAGTGCGGGTTGTCGTTTCATCGGGATTGTGGGTCGCTCCCGGCGGGCAGGGGTTGATGATGAGGTTTTTGTCATCGCCGTTCCAGTACACGTCGAAGACGGCGTAGTGGCCGCGGGAGACCACCCGGACCGGGCTGTCGCTGCAGACCTCCGGGTCGGTCTGCTGTGGCTTGGGTGTGGGAGGGGGAGGAGGATTATTTGGTCGGTCTTGCGTCGGGTGCCCACCACTGTCGGTGGGTAAGGTTGTGGCGGTGGCCGAGCCGCCTCCGGCCAGCAGCATCACCGCGGCCACGGCGACAATGGCCAGGGCGGCCACCGCAAAGACGGAAAGTTGCATTCGTTTCTGGGTCATGTTATTTTTCGCTCCGTATCTGGTTCATTTTTGAGTGGATTCGGATACCGGGGGGCAGCAGGTTTCGGGCCGGGCTGCTCCCTTTTTCTATTCTGCGCCGGACTCTTACCCTTTCGGGCCCTCCGGCGACGTTTTCCGACGCACGCGCGACATGGGACCGCTTCCGGATCCCTGGAGCGGGCCGCCTCCGGGGGCCCACGCGGGTGGTATGGGATGCGCGCGCGATGCCGTTGCCGGGCCTGCGCTGAGCGCAGCCCCCGGGTTTGGCTCCGTCGAATCTTGGCTTCTGAATGCTCCCATGTTGATAGGAAGTATCAATTACACTGAGACGCCGGTATGCGGCGTGGGCTTCGTGTTGGCATTGAAATAGCCGGAGCGGCAGCGTCCGGCACAGGCCTACGCGGTGATCGAGTCGCAGTTGGCCCGAATACCGTAATACGTATTTCTTTATATGTCAACCGGGTTGTTATAAGAAAACATCATGTCCAGCGGCGCACTGCCGGCCCCTCCCCGCAAAGGAGGAAAGGCTACTCTGTTAGCAGCGCCAATAAACTATGTGCGCCGCGCTGCCCGGGGCGCCAACCGGGTTGGCTGGTCTAAGGCGCCGCCAGCCGATACCCGACGCCGGGCTCGGTCACAAGGTACGAGGGACGCCTAGCATCGTCCCCCAGCTTCTTTCGGACGTTCTTCACCACCGCCCTGATGAGGCCCACACCCCCAGAGTGATTGCGGCCCCAGACCCGTTCCAACAGCTGGTCGTGAGACACCGCCTTCCCCGGCCGGTCCGCAAGCTCGCAGAGAAAACGGTACTCCGTAGCCGTCAGGCCAGCCGGTTCCCCGGCCACCGTCACGGTCCGGTCCGTGTAGTTGATGGTCAGCGCACCTACGCTGAAGGGTTCCGGAAACAGCGTCCGCTGATAGAGGGCCCGCTTCCGCAAGGCCGCCTTCACCCTCGCCACCAGCTCCGCAGACGAAAAGGGCTTGACCACGTAGTCGTCCGCTCCCAGATCGAAAGCCCGAGCGATGTCCTGGCCCCGGCCCTGTCCCGACAGGATTATCACCGATACGTCGGAATCGCTCCGAATGCGCTGCATCAACTCAAACCCGTCGATCCCCGGCAGCACCAGATTGAGCAGCGCCAGGTGGGGATCTTCGTCATTGATCAGGTCGTAGGCCCGGTCAGGGTCACTGGTTACCAGCACTTGGTACCCGGCCTGAGACAGGGTGTTGCGCACGTAGCGAAGAATCTGGGGGTCGTCGTCCACCACCAGGATGCGCTGGCCCTCTCCCCGGTCACTTTCCATCTGAGCGTCTTCTGAGGGCTGTTCGGTGCGCGCCTTGCCGGCGACCGGGTCAACAACCGGCAATGTGAACGTGAACCGTGTCCCCCGGTTAGCGCCGTCGCTGGTGGCCCAGATAGGTCCCCCATGGGCCTCCACTATGCCCCGGCAGATCGCCAACCCCAGGCCGTGCCTGTTGACTTCCGGCCGGCCCTCCACTTCGATGCGAGTCAGGTCCAGCAGGTTGTTGATCAGATCCCTCATGTGGTCGGCCTGCTCTTCAATGATGCGCACGAACTGGCGCGTCTCGGCCGGGTCCAGCGGCGACGCCGTTCCCAGCACGGTGGCGGCGGATCCCTTGATGGACGCCAGCGGCGTGCGCAGTTCGTGGCTCACCATCCCCAGGAACTCCGCCCTCAGTCGCTCCAGTTCCTCCAGCGGCGTGATGTCCTGAATCGTCGCCACCACCGACACCACCTCGCCCTCCTCGGAATGGATCGGCGTGGTGTTGATCAGCACGCTCACCCCTTCCCCGTCGGGCCGGTGAATGACAAACTCCGCAGCCCGTTCCGTTTCGCCGCTCCTGATCGCCCGCTCCAACGGAAGCTCGTGCGCCGGAACGTCGCTCCCGTCCAGACGACGGAACGCTATGGTCTCCAGGTGACGCACCACCGGATGCTCCGGCGATGGCGGAACGCCGAATATCCGCCGCGCCTCACGGTTCAGCGTAACCACCTCCCGGGTGGCCGCGTCAAATACCAGCACACCCACCGGGGAAATGTTGACCAGTGCCTCCAGGTCTGCGTTGGCCCGCTGCTCCGCCCCGTAACGCCTGGCGTTGACGATGGCAACCGCCGCCTGCCCGGCGAACAGCTCCAGCGTGTCCGAATCCTCCTGGGTGAACTCCCCTCCGTCCTCCTTCTCCCCAATGTAGATGTGTCCCACCCGTCCGTCCCTGACACATATCTCGGTTCCCAGGAAGGCCCCGATCCGTGGGCTGAACCCGTCAAAACCCTCCGACTGCAGGTAAGCGATGAAATCCGCGCTCCTGATCTGGCCCTCGATGTTGGAAAGCAGTTGAAAGATGCCAGGCCCGTCCGTCTGGGCCACCAGTTCCTGCATTTCCTCGTTGGACAGGCCGGAGATCAGCAGGTCCTGCATCGCCCCGGCCTCGTCGATGGTCATGATCGCGCCGTAGCGTGCTCCCGTCAGCGACCGGGCAGCATCCACTATGCGCTGCAGCACGGCATCCAGGTCCAGCTCCTCGCTGATGCGCAGCATGGCCTCGGCCAGCCCCGACAGCCGTGTTCGGAGTGTGTGGATTTCCGCACGCAAATCAGCGTTCTGCATACATATTCCTCATACGGGACCTGCAAGACAGCGCCTGCCTGCCCTCGATACTGCTCATTTTACCATTCAACACTTCGGCGGTAGAGCGCTATTCGGTGGATCCTGAACAGCGGCGTATCGGTCAGGTTTTGGGCTACCTGCTGTCCAACGCTACACGCCACGCCCCGAAGGCTTCGGCGTCCGGATTGGCGCCCCGCGGGAGGGCGTTCGCGCAGCGATGTCGGTGTCCGAACAAGGACGGTGCATCCCGACGGAGATAATGCCATACCTGTTTCACAGGTCCTCCAAGGGGCAGTCTGGAGACACGGGCCTAGGGCGTGTTGACAAATCAATAACCCGCCGTCCCACCAGTCAGCGCGGGTCACTATTGTCTTCAAAAAAAGTTGGTCACCAAACGAGGCTCCCAGATGATGACCGAGCCTGAGCGACGCGGCTCACCTGAAGATCGTTGGACGCGCTGGTACATGTGGCTGACCCACGGCGGCGGCATTCAGGGCGTGATCGCGGTGGTGGTCGTAATCGTGGCGATGGCGGCCGCCCCCCAGCCGCGATGGCGAAACGGTGGCAAGCCACCACAACATGGCGACGGTGAGCCCTGAGTGCCGGAAGCCGTACCGCGTGTATCCCTCCGGGCGCGGCCCAAGGGACACGTACGGCGGAAAGCCGCCATGACGTTCACAGGTGGGGAATAGAACTGTTCGCCCTAATCTGTTATTATTTGCTGTTGTATGATGGTATCTGATGACACAGCAATCTGACCTGATCCGCATCGGGGCTGCTGCCCGCCTCTTGGGAGTTACTCCCCAGACCCTGCGCAAATGGGAGGCCACGGGTTACCTGACGCCCGTTCGCAAGAGCGCGGGAGGCACTCGGTATTACTCCGCCAACCAGTTGCTTGGCCAGAAAGCCGGGGATTTGCCCACGGTCTGCTACGCTCGGGTGTCCAGCCACGATCAGAAAGGGGATCTCGAGCGACAGGCGTCTTTGTTGGAGAGCTACTGCGCCGCACATGGCTGGTCCGCGTTGGTGATCCGGGACCTGGGCAGCGGGATGAATTATCGCAAGCGGGGACTCCACCAGTTGTTGGAGATGGTAATCGAACGCCGGATGCAGCGGTTGGTGCTCACTCACAAGGATCGATTGTTGCGCTTCGGCGCGGAGTTGGTGTTCACGTTGTGCGAGTTGCGGGGCATCGAGGTGGTGGTGATCCACCAAGGTGAGCAACCCAGCTTTGAGGAGGAGCTGGCCCAGGATGTGCTGGAGATAATCACCGTCTTTTCGGCGCGCCTGTACGGCAGTCGCAGCAGAAAGCACCGGAAGTTGCTGGACACTTTGGCAGATACGGTACCCGTTCAGGTTCCGGCGGAGATGCAGCCATGAAAAAGGCGCATCGCGTTGCCCTGAAACCCACGGCGGAGCAGGAGGCGCTGTTCGGCCAGCACGCCGGCTATGCCCGGTTCGCCTACAACTGGGCGTTGGGGGAGTTCAGGGCTGGCCTGGACGTGGGCGAGTGGCTGGCCGAACGCACGCTGCGGCCGCGGTGGAACAAGGTCAAAGGGTTGATCGCGCCGTGGGGAACGCAACTGTCGCAGAACGCGGCCAAGTACGCCATCATCGACTTGGGCCAGGCCGCCCAGAGTTGGGGTGAGTACCGGCAGAAAGTGAAGTCTGGTCAACGTCCTGGTCGGAGGGTGGGGTTCCCCAGGTTCAAACGACGGAAGCATGAGCAGGGCTTTCGGACGGACAACGGACCGGACACGGTGCGGGTGGACGGCAAGGTGGTCATCCTGCCGAAGATCGGCCGGGTGGCGATGGTGGAGGAACTGCGGTTTTCCGGTTCTATTCGAGAGGCGACGATCAACCGGACGGCGGGCACGTGGTTCGCGTGCTTCTGTATTGAGGACGGGCAGGAGCCTCCGCCGCTCAAGGATGGGCCCACGGTCGGCGTCGATGTGGGCGTGGGCACCATGGCAACGTGTTCCGATGGCACGACTGTTGAGAACCCGAAGCCACTGGCATCCGCACTGAATCGGCTGCGGCGTGTGGACCAGGCGATTGCCCGCAGCCGGAACGTCCATGGCAAGAGCAGTCATTCCAACCGACGGGAGCGGCTGTACGCCAGACGGCGTAGATTGCATGCTCGGGTTGTGAGCGTAAGGAGCGACCATCACCACAAGGCGACGACGGCGATAGCCAAGTCGGCGGGCCGAGTGGTGGTGGAGACGCTGAACGTGGCGGGCATGATGATGAACCGTAGGTTGTCGCGAGCGATCGCCGACGCTGGGATGTCGGGCTTTCTGACTAAGCTGGAGTACAAGTGCAGCTGGTACGGTGCCGAGTTGGTGAAAGCGGACCGGTGGTATCCATCGTCGAAGCTGTGCTCCCACTGTGGCTGGAAGAATGATGACCTCGCGCTTTCTGACCGGGAGTGGTGGTGCGGCGGTTGTGGTGTGCTGAATGAGCGGGACGCTAATGCCGCGACGAATCTAGCAAACTGGCCGGGTTTGAGCTTCCCGGTTGCAGGACGTGGAGACCGTGTAAGACCGGCTGCGCCGGCGGTGGTCGGTGAAGCGTCAAGAGGATCTGGCCCTGAAGTCTGGGTTCCAGCAAACTTGGAGTATCAGATTTCATCAGATTCTGAATAGCGGAACGCTGTTACAATAGACGTGCTTCCATAAATTGCATTGATGGTATTCGCTGCCACGGACTCATCTTGATGCACGGTTTTGCCCGTAGCGGGGCGCGCCGCATCCCTTTATTATGAAGACCAAGGAGTCTTTCCTTCTATGTCATTTCAACCCCGTCAGACTGGCACACGCTCCAAGAATCGCAAACCTACCAACAGCCCACAGATCAACCGACCGCTGCGATACCCCGCCATTTGCGCAGACTGCCGAGACGCCACCACCGTTCCGTTCCGGCCGACAGAGGGTCGGCCCGTTTATTGTTTATCCTGCCTCTACCTGCGGCGAAACGGCGTCGCTTCTTCCCACGCTGCGGAAGGCCGCAAATCGACATCTCCGCAGGTTTCCCCCGCTGGAAGCCAGGCTGACGCTCTGGCATGGGAAACCGTCTTCCCCGGCATGGTGCTGAATCGCGCCACCAGAGCGGCCATCGCCGGTATGAACATATCCAATCCCACCCCGATACAGGAACAGTCGGTACCTCCTTTGCTGGAAGGCCGGGACCTGATCGGTCAGGCTCGCACCGGGTCCGGCAAAACCCTGGCGTTTGCGGTCCCGTTGGTGGAGCAATGCGACGCCAACGCCAGGCAGGTGCAGGCGTTGGTCCTGGTACCCACCCGCGAGTTGGCCATCCAGGTGGGCGGCGTCGTGGAGAATCTCGCCAGGTCACAAGGATTGCACGTTACCCTATTGTACGGCGGGCGATCGGTGGGAAAGGACCACAAGGCGTTGCGGCAGGGCGCGCAGATCATCATTGGCACGCCGGGCCGTACGTTGGATCACATCCGTCAAGGCAGCCTGAACCTGAAATCAGTGCGATTCCTGGTTCTGGACGAAGCTGACGAGATGCTCGATAGAGGTTTCGCCCGCGACGTCGACGCCATTCTGGGAGCGACCCCCACCCAGCGGCAGACGGCGCTGTTTTCAGCCACCGTGCCGGACTGGGTGGCGAAGACTGCCCAGAAACATCTCCACGATCCGGTCACGGTGTCAGTGGATGCCGATTTCGAAGCTTTGCCAACCGTGGAACATCTCGTTTACAGCATCCGGAAAACTGACAAGATGGAGGCGCTGCGCACGCTGCTGGACCGCCGAGACGGGGCCCCGGTCCTGGTGTTTGGGAAAACCAAGCACGGGGTCAAGAGGCTGGCCGGACTATTGGATGAGTTGGGTTACCCGGTGGGCGCTCTCCAGGGCAATCTCAGCCAGGTCGCCCGCGAGCGGGTGATGACGGATTTCCGTTCGGGAGTCGCGCCAATCCTGGTCGCCACCAACGTGGCCGCCCGCGGCCTGGACGTCGAGGGCATCGGGCAGGTGATCAACTACGACCTCCCCGATTCGGAGCAGCTGTTCACGCACCGTGTGGGCCGTACCGGCCGCATGGGGCGCGCCGGGGAGGCGATCACCTTCATCACGCCGGAGGAAGACCGCAAGTGGCGCCAGATCGAGCGCGGCCTGGGCCGCCAGTTCACGCGTAAATCATGGACGCAGGAGCGTAGGCCGGCAGCGCGACGCCGGACAGCGCAGGCGGAACCGAAAGTCGAGACCAGAGCGGCGTGGGCCAAGCCTGCTCGGTAGGCTGAACCTCGGGTTTATTCCGCCGGTAAGATGGACTGGACTCAGTACCCGCATGTCGACACGCAAGGCTTCCCTCTGATGGGGCCTGAGGTTGGTAAAGATGGCCCTCGACGGCAGGCCGTGCGGGCGGCCTTGGCTACTCGGCCAGCCGCTTAGAGTGTGCCCCGTCAATTTCCAGGCCGCGACCTAAGCATCGCAAAAGCCAGCGTCCTGCTTCGGAACCACGCGAGGATACCTCGTCAGCGCTTGCCTGGCGCATCTCTTCCACCAGGCAGGGCGAATTGACCGAGCTGCTTTGCCGCTGGTGGCGTCGGTCGAAATAACCTCCTCATCGGCCTCATCCCGGGCAACAGCGCTCTGGACCGCCTGGCCCACGCAAGCTACCAGGTCATCCTTGAAGACACCCGGTACTGGGGACGTCTGTTGGCAGGTCGAATTCTGGCGGGCAAAGGACGTGATTGACCGCTAATTCACAACCTGATATTAATTGAAATCGTCACCCCCAATAGTGGCGCACAGCCCTTGGCGATTCCTTGTTCAATGTCCGCGGAGTGTAACTCCCATACGCCGTTCCAGAATCGGTTGAGTTCGTTTTCCGAGGCTCCAAAGGCAGAATCCCAATCGGATACGCAACACGGATGCCCGGGCGTCCGCGCGATGCTGACAACAGAGTGATGCTCTATGCCGTAAATCGTTACGCAAGTCTTGCTGTATCCTCTTATACGGAATTATATGCTGCGTCTAGGCGTGGCCTAATGATTCTCTGTTCTGTGAAACATTGCGTGATTATTGCAAGTTGGTTACCCCGGCCCAGCTACCGACCATGAGTGAAGACCAGCCTCTAACCCCCAACCTGCCGCGTGCGCAACGGCAGAGTGAGCACGCACTGCGTTTGCTGGAGGACGCTGTACTGCGGGCCCTGCACCAATTGGCCCTGGAGGGACAGGCCTTCGTGCGAACAGCGGTCATCGCTGAGCGGCTTGGGCTGCCGGAGCAGTTACCCGGTCCCCGTAACAGCACCTACGCTTCAACGGTAGTGCTTGCCATCTGCCGGCGGTTGCACCATCGGGGGCTGGTGAGGATCGGCAAGCCCGAGGGGGTAGCGCAGCGCGTCGACAAGACCACAGGCTGGATGATCGGGTCTGGCGAATACCAGCGCCGCCAGGCGGCGAGCCGGGAGGAACACACGACCGGCCCGGGCAACACTCTCTAAGGCGGTTGGCGGGTCACTACTGACAATCTGAAGCGTAACTACTAATGCCCGTAGAATTAGGACCTCTTGGAAAATGGTCACCAACATCCCACCTGCGAATCGGCAGCGACTAAGCCACTACAACCGGAGGTTGTCTTGTCAATGGCTGCCGATTTAGTCTCTTCTAATTGATTGTGGACGTTGTTAATCGTCGCATTAGCCTCACGGGCTGGGACCGCCTTAACGGCTTTGACGAAGCCACCAGGGCCCGAATGCACCATGCTGGGAAGTTGCCGCCCGAACTGCAAGTAGAGCGGTTACCGAATGGCCGTTACTACGTCGCCGTGCCGCCATAGCAGGATGGCCGTTGTGTTCGGTGGAATGGTAGAAAGCCTCCGGCGATTCCACCCCGTACCCGCTGCCGACAATCTCCGGCGACTCCTTGCCCTTCTTGAAGGAACCCGCCGCTGAGTCGCCCACAAGGTCGCCCGGCACTGGGTATGCCCGCCAACGGTTCGCCCCGGGCCGGAAGTTGGCTACCATGGTCATGACCACCGTATAGCCGTGGCCGCCGTTCCAGTTCAGGTGAACAACATGGCAGCAACGCCGTTGGCCTCAGCTTCCGCAGATTGCGAAGGCGGCACGTTCTGGGAAATTATCGCCGGAGTGCATACGCCATCAGTAGCCGTTCTCATGATACCAGCCCGCCGAACCGCCCGCTCGATGTCCGTAGCGCTGACGGTTATGGAGATCTCCGCGACGAGGTGCCGGTTTTCGTCTCCGCTGATGATGAGGTCGGCGTTGCACAGATCCATGGCTTGATCTCTGGAGATCGAGCCGTCGGAGATGGCCCGCTGCAAGGCGCTGTTAAATTGGGGCGCGTTGCCGGCATTGACCGGTCGGCTGACGTAGGGATTGAGAAATCCCAATTGGATGATGGCATAAGACATTGCCTGGGACTGGACTCGGGCCTCGTAATTATCACCCCTAAACTGATTGAACTGGCCTTCCAGACGGTGCTGCCCGGCCTTCAGTTCCGCCACGTCGCCTTCCAGCCTGACTTGCCCGGTCTTCAGTTCCGCCACGTCGCCTTCCAGCCTGGCTTGCCCGGTCTTCAGTTCCGCCACGTCGCCTTCCAGCCTGGCTTGCCCGGCCTTCAGTTCCGCTACGTCGCTTTCCAGCCTGGCTTGTCCGGCTTCCAGTCTGTCCAGGCGCGCGTCAGTGGCGGCGATGTAGTCGTGCACCAATTGGGTGAGTTGGGCCAAGGCCTGCTGAATCTCCCTCACGATAGCCGGCAGTTGCAGGAATTCCTGGTCCAGCACATGCTGGCGCAAGGCCGCCTGGAGCCTGGGATTGTTCTCCATGGCGGCGAGGATATCCTCGAAAGTTTCGATGGGCGTTGGCGTGGTCATGGTTACGTCGCTGTTGGCACTTCCTGGTCCATTCTATACGGTGGCCGGTACGGTGTCATCTCACCGTCAACCTCGTTCCGACCCGGACTTGGCCGCTTTACGAAATCTACGCTGATCGATCTTGAAACAGTCCCCACGCCCCGGTCTCATGGACTACTTTCTACGACGATCCTGGCCGGACGAGTCGCCAAATCGTCCTCTTTGCGCGGGATGAGCCGCAGGTGCTAATATCCCCGCTACTCGAGATTGGTGAGCGAGGACTGGGCCATGCAGAACCCGGCGAATTTGCGGCTCAGGCTGCGGCCTGGGAAAAGATTGATGACAGTGACGGCGGTCGCCCTGGCGATTGTCAGCGTGTGTGCGGCGTGCGGCGGTGAGCCGGACTTCGGAAACGCCAGTGCGCAGCCGGATACGCCACCTGATTCCACGGCCGAAACTTTCCAGCCGCAGCCGGAGGAGCTCAACGAGCTACAGAGCAGGGCCCGCGAGGTTCTCGCCAGCCGGCTGGCCGTGCCGGCCGAAACCCTGACGTTGATCAGCGACGAGGGCGTGCAGTGGTCGGACGCCTCGCTGGGGTGTCCCCGGGATGGGATGGGATACGCTCAGGTGATCACTCCCGGTCACCGGATGAAGTTTCGCCACAACGGGCATACCTACGAAGTCCATACAGCCGCTCCGGATTCACAGCAGGAACCCGTGTCATGCGAAGGCGGAACTTCCTACTGACCTCTCAGTCGCTCCTCTGAGCCGCTACACGTTCCGACTCAGACAGCGACGGGCCGCGGGTCGCCGCAGCCTCCATCCCACGCTTGCGCGGCAAATACAACAGGACTATCCTTTCCTCAGCTATCGTTGCCTTCCTTGCTCGGGTCTGTCTCTTCTGTCAAGGATGGAGCGGTAGCGTTCCCTTTGGCAACCTCCCTCGCCCCCCACGACCGGGGAATAAATGGGCCGGCCAGCAGGAGTTCGAATTAAAGCGGCATTCGGCAGCATATTTCTCAGGCGAGAGGATCTCTCATCCAAAGGCCGCCACGCATCCCGTCCGGACCGGCAATCGCTGGGACTAGAGAATCACCCAAACCGGATTGGTCAGGCGTTGGCGTCGCTTTTGTCGGCATTGACTCTGGCCGCACTCGTGGCCTGCGAGACCGTCCCGGATCCGCCGCCGCGCCCTGACCAGACTCAGCCAGCAACGGTGACGGCCGAAGGGTTGATGCCGGCCCGATCCTTCACGTCTCCCCATGCGAGTCGACCGACACCAACTGCGGTGCCGTCGCCAGTAAGGCCTTTGGACCGCGCCTCACAACCCCAGTCTGGCGAAACGCCCGGCAAGCGGCCCGGGGCGACACCGCCTCCCAAGGCCGCTGATCCGACGCCGGCCGTCACCGGTCAGGTCGCCGCAGAAACCTCGGCGCTGGAGCTGGCGTGGCGCCACGAGGCTGAGTTCGCCGGCTTGGGTGTCCCCTTGGTCGCCGACGGGGTGGTGTACGTTGGCACCGGAAATCTAATGAAGGCCCTCGATGCCCGCACCGGTCAGCTCCTGTGGGAATACGCGACCGATGGACTGATCTGGGGGCCGCCATCGGTCAAGGATGGCGCCGTATACTTCGGTCCTTTCAACCGGAGTGTTTACGCCGTCGATGCTCATGCCGGCACGCTGCGGTGGCGATTCGAGGCGGAACACGATGTGTTCAACATTGCCGTTGCCGACGATATGGTTTACGCCAGCCATGAAAACGGACCCCTCGTCGCCCTGGCAACCGAATCCGGAGAAGTGGTTTGGAGCCATCAATCGGACCAGCAGATGGGTTGGCCGGCCATCGGCGACGGCATGGTGTACGTAGGCACCGAAGCACATCTCCTGAAATTGGACGCAAGTACCGGCCGCGTCGTGTCCCGCATCGAGACCGGGCTGTTTTACAATCGAATGGTCCTGGCTGACGGGATCCTCTACGCCTCTGTGGCCGCGCCCGATTCCACTGACCCAGACCACGCGATCTATGCACTGGATCCCGCCACCGGGCAGACCATCTGGAGTTACGAAACGAGTGGCGCGGTAGATTGGCCCAGGCCCGAAGGCGAAGTGGTATATGTGGGCTCGGAAGACGGATACCTGCACGCCCTGAACTCCCGGACGGGCGAGCTAAGGTGGCGGCACCCTATTGAGGGCGGGGACGTGGCCTGGGGGCCAGCGACCCTTGCCCGAGGCATCGTGTACTTCGGGTCCGCCGGCTGCTGCGCCTATGCCCTTGACGCGGACACCGGCCAATTGCTGTGGCGGTTTGAGACCGATGGCCTCGTTTCATCCCCGGCGGTCTCAGAGGAGGGCTGGGTGTACCTTGCGTCCACGGAGGGCTCGGTTTACGCCCTGCTGGGATCCGATGCCGATGCTCCTCCGGCGGCCACTGCGGCGCCCTCCGGCGTCCATCAAAGCACGCCGGAAGTCCAGCCGTCGCCCCAACCTCAAGTTGCGTGGCGAGAAAAGTTCGACACCGGGAACATCGTGCTGTACGGAGAGCACAATGGCCTAGTCTTTGCCCGTTCCACGGACCATCATGTCCATGCCTTCTCCGCGGAGGACGGGCGGGAACACTGGCGGTATTACGTTGGTGAGCAGTGGCATCGCCTGATCATTGACGGAGTCCCGGACGGGGTCGCCTACGTCACGACGCGGGACGGCGTCGTCCGCGCCTTGGACGCGTCAAGTGGCGATCTCATCTGGACCTACGACGGCGGCGAAGACCGCGTTAGGGAAGCCTCCTCCCGAGGCGGCACCACCTATCTGGGATTAACGGAAAGGATCTTGGCCCTGGACACGGCAACCGGCGAGAAAATGTGGAACTTCCCGGCTGCGGGTGTGCGGTGGCCGGAAGTGACGGTGGCGGACGGTGATGCGTACTTGTACGACTCGTTCCTCAGTTACGGCAAGCTTTACGCCGTGGATGCCGGCAGTGGCCGACTGCGCTGGGAGTTCCAGCCGCCCGAACCCTTGGACTCGCCGCCCACGGTTGTCCGCGGCAATCTCTACGTCCGCTCAGGGGGAAAGGTGTACGCAATCGACACCGGCGCCGGAGAGCAGCGTTGGATGTACGACGCCGATCTGCTGCGGGGACGGCCCACCGGGCCCACACACGCCAGGCGATCCCATGGCGCGCCCATCGTCGTCGATGGTGTGGTGTACGTCGCAACGACCCAGGGGAGAACGGGGGAACCCTTCGAACTTGTTCACAGCGATGTGCACGCGTTGGATGCCGCCTCGGGCCGCCTGGTCTGGCACCGCCAAGTCGAGGGGATAGTCCACCACCTTGAAGAAAGAGGTGGAGCGTTGTACTTCGTGGGTCGGCATGGGATTCAACCGGTCTCCGGCGAGGACCCGCAACCGGATTGGGAATCATACTTGCTCAATGGCTACGTGCACGCCCTGGACCTCAGGACCGGCGACGTGCTTTGGCAGACACGAACCATCGGCAATCCCCGGTTAGGTTCCGAAATGCGCCGGGGTGCGATTCACGTTCATTCGTTCACCCAATATGCCTACACCCGCGCCGCCCAGGGTGATGCCGGTGATTCGGCACTGGACCAATCCGAGTATGTTACCGCCCTCAGCGGCGCCACTGGGCAACCCATTTGGTCCTACCAGGCCCCCAGGTTTATCTCGACCCTGACCACCAAGGACCGTGGACTGGCGATCGTTTCTCTGCCGGACGGATGGGTTTACGCATTGGACGAGCCGTAGCAGAGTCAGTCGTATCAGCCAATTGACATGGTCTGAAGTCATCCAGGGCACAGGGTGGGATGTTGCCGCAGCGCGGTTCCCCGGCGGTCTAATCGCCAGGTGCCAACCGGAAGCCTGGGTCGCACCGGCAGTTTTCCGCGGCGGCGCTGCTCCGAAATGGCCGCCCCCGGTGCACGGTCCTTGTTTGGCCAGCATCCGCGAGGATAACGCCGATGCCGAGGCAGCAGGACAACCCGCCAACAATGCCGGCGCTATCCCCCGCCCTCACTGAGCAGGTTCCCGGCGAGTTCCCTGGCGGCGTCCAGCCCGTGAACAAATCGTTCCGGCGGCAACCTGCGAAAGACGTTCAGCGACCTCAGGGTATCGGCCACCGAGCCCGAAAGATTGAGCACAATACATTCCGTGTTGGCCGCGGCCGCCCCGTCGATGAGCCTTTCTATTACCAGGGCAGCGCTGTCGTCCATGTGGACCGTGTTGGAAAAATCAAAAATCACCGCCTCATGCTGTTCGATGTCTGCGCCAATGGTCCAGGCCAGCTCGTTGGCCGACGCAAAGGAAAACTCGCCCCGCAAATCGACCAGCCCCACTCGCGCCTTGAACTGGTCGGCGTTGTCGTCTGCGCCGGCGCCGCCGGGGAAAAACTCCCGGTCCAGCAGCGGCACCGATATTGCCCGCCCCAGCTCGCGCCGTTCCGACTCCCGGGCCCGGGCGAAGCCCGCCACAATCAGGCCCAGCATGATGGCCGTGATCAAGTCCACCAACACGGTGAGGGCCAGCGTCAACAGCATCACCAGCAGGTACTCACGCCGCACGTGGCGGATACGGGAGATGAGTCGCCAGTCGATGATGTCCCAACCGACTTTGAAAAGGATGCCGGACAGCACGGCCAGCGGTATCGGCTCGGCAATCCGGCCCAGGCCCAGGACTATCGCCAGCAGCACGGCCGCGCACAGTACGCCGGAGACGGGGCTGTTGCCGCCGGCCCTGATGTTGACGGTGGTTCCCGATGGGGCCCCGGCGCCGGGCAGCGCGCCCAGCAGCCCGGCGGCGACGTTGGCGATGCCCTGACCGGACAGCTCCCGGTTGGGCTTGTGCCGGGTGCCGGTCAAAGAGTCGGCCACCAGGGAGGCCACCAGGCTGTTCACGGAACTGATCAGGGCCAGGGTCAGCGCCGGCTGGATCGCCGACAGCAGGAAGCCGGCCGACGCCTCCGGCAGATGCAGGGTCGGCAGGCCCTGCGGCAACTGGCCAATCACCGGAGCCTCCCGCAGCCACAGCATTCCGATCAGGGTTCCAACAATCAACGCCAGCAGTGGCCCGGGCAGGAACCGCCCCAACCGGCGGGGCCAGAACACGCAGATTGCCAACGCCGCCGCCCCCAAGACAACCGCATGGGGGTTGAAACCGACCACGGCCTCCGGCCAGGCGCGGATGATGCCGAACAGCCCGCCGGGCGCCGGCGACTCGCCCAGGAAGGGCAGGGTCTGGATCAGGATGATGATGACGCCGATGCCGGAGGTGAATCCGGCGATCATGGAATAGGGCGTGTAGGTGACGAAACGCCCGATTCGCAAGATGCCCAGCACGACCTGAATCAGGCCGGCCAGCACGATGATGGTGAAAGCCTCGGAGGGGCTGTCGGCGTGCTGCGTCATCACCACCATCATCGCCACCGCCATGGCGGCGCTGGTATACGCAATCCGGGCCGGCGTCCCGCCGAAGACCGATGCGAAGAAGCCCACCACGATGGCGCCGTACATGCCGGCGATAGCGCCCAGCCCGGTGGCGACGCCGTAGGCCAGGGCCATGGGCAACACCGTGGCCGCCGTAGTCACCCCTCCGAAGACGTCCCCGGACAGTTTGCGCAGGTTGTAGGGCAGGCGTATTGATGCGATGGGTCTCATCGGGCGGTATTATAATCTCCGCCCCGGGTCACCGGCTGCGACTTTGCCGCCGCCGCCACCCCGATTCACATGCCGTCAGGGGGGCCTTGGTGAATCCGGGCGCTTCCACCCCGCCCGGCCCCGTTACGGGGCCTTCCAGTACACGTAGCGGGAGTCGATGAGGCCGAAGCGGGTCGGCCGTACGTTCCCCAGGTTGTTGCGCACCGCAGTGGTGCGGATGCCCTGCGTCGTGTAGATGACGGGCAGGTATTCGGCGATAATCTCCTGGGCCTCGTGGTAGTAAGCAATGCGCCGGGCCCGGTCCAACTCCTGGCTGGCCCTGGTATACAGGTCGTCGATTCTCGCCTCCCACTGGGTCGCCGGTCGCACCTGGTTGGGATGCCACAGGTGCAGACTCCCGCTGCTATGCCATACATCAATGCCGGTGACGGGGTCCGGTCCGCCGGTGAGGCCGATGATCACCGCATCCCAATCGTAGGTAGTGGTGAGTTGGGGCACAAGGCGGCCAAATTCGATTTGTTGGTGGTCCACATCCAGACCGATGGCTTCCATGCCGTCGTGGACTATCATTCCGAACTGTTCGCAAGTGCTGCAGGCAGCGATGGTCGCCAGCGTGAACGCGATGTCGTTTCCGGAGCTGTCCTCCCTGATTCCGTCGTTGTCACTGTCGGTCCAGCCCAGCCCGTCCAACAGCGCGTTGGCGTGGTCAAGGTCGTACTCATACCGGCGCACGTTGGGATTGTGGAATTCCCCGGCTGCCGGGCTGATGGAAGACCACTGCGGTTCGCCCCGGCCGTGCTGGACTTCATCGATAATCCGGGCCTTGTCCATGCTATAGGCCACGGCCTGGCGGAACTCCCTGGTGGTGAACCACCGCAACCGCTCGGGTGAGACGTAACTCTCTCCGGCGGAGTTTTGGCCGGGGTTCATGTTGAAGGCCAGGAAATTCGTTCCGAAGCCGGGGCCGCGCTCGTAAATGGTGAAGTCCTCGGCTTCCTCCTGCGGTTTCAGCGCCCCAAACTCTTCGGCGAGCACCCCGTACACGTCCGTTTGGCCGGCCCGAAACCGGGCCAACTCCGCGGCAAAATTGCTCACGATGATGTAATGGATACGGTCCAGGTAGGGCAGGGCGTTCCCCTCATTGTCCTTGAGCCAGTAGTTCGGGTTGCGCGCCAGCGTCAGGCTGACGCCGGGAACGTAACTCTGGATGGTGAAGGGCCCGGTGCCAATCACTTCCGACGGATTGGTGTTGACGTCCCAGGTCTCGACGAAGGTTCCGGCGCTCACATGAGGTTGCAGGATGTGCCGGGGGTAGATTGCCGTGCCCATGTTCCGCAGGAAGGTTGGTGATGGCCCGGACAGTACAAACCGGACCCGGTGGTCATCCAGCGCCACAACCCCGATGCCTGGGAACAAAGCGCGCGTACTTTGGTCGTAGTTCTTGATGATGTGGTCAAAGGTGAAGACGACATCATGGGCGGTGAAGGGCGTTCCATCGTGCCATTGCACGTCCCGCCGCAGGTGGAACGTCCAGGTCAATCCGTCGCCCGAGCTCTGCCACCATTGTGCCAGGGCCGACTCCACCTGGCCGGTGCAGGACGATATTTCAGTCAGCCCCTCAAACAGGTAGGACAAATAGCCCGACGATGGGGCATCGTCAACGAGGGCAAGGTTAAAAGTCAGAGGTTCTGAGGTGGTGGCAAAAGTGAGGGTTCCGCCCGGCCGGCCGATGGAGTAGTCCAGCTGAGTGCAATGCAGGCTCGTTCCGCTCGTGGGTTCCTCGTTGTCGATGAGGAAAGTAATCTGCTGCGGTTCGGCGTCGTCCACCGCGTCTCCCGGCCGGCGCACCAGCAGGTAGCAGGTCTCATGGGAGGCCCCTTCAACGTAGCCGTCGCCGTCAGCGTTGGCCGGGTAGGCCCGGACCATCGTGTAGCCGTTGCTGTCGGAGCTGCGGATTACGTACCAGCGGGCGTCGTCGGAGTCAGTGAAGAAATCCGAGTATTCAATGACGCCGTGCCCATGGTCCACCACGTTTCCACCCTGAGCTTCCGATGGCCACGAACTGGGACAGGCCGGGTCGCCCTGGGCAGGCGTGGGAGTCAGCGCCGCTAGCGCCACTGCGAACAGCAGCGCGGGGATGACGATGGCGTTAAGGCGCAACCAACGGTGCATTGGGAAACTCCTCCGACGGCGTTGGGGTGGTTGATGGGAGGCTCGCCGGGCCAGCCGAATATATCCGACACACCGGGCGCTTTCAACCGCTTGTACTCGGTCAGGGTACCGGGCCTGCTGCTGCCGGCGTGGCTGGCGAACGGGCGAACCGCAATGAGGTTCAAGGCAGCAGGCGCCGTATTTGCACCGCCCTGGCTGCCGGAAACGTTGGCCCGAAGTCGTCAGTATCGACTTGCGGCGATGGATTCTAGCATCGCTTCGACCAGCTCATCAGCATCGTGCAACCGGTCAAGTTTAACCCTCCGGCCGTCAATGCTGCGGATTGTCGCCGACTTGCCGACCAGCAGTCTGGACAGCAGGCCCGAGCTGGTTACGCTCGCGATCTGGCCATGCTCGAATTCCACCACGTGGCGTCTCTGGCCCCACCCGGCGACGATGACGCGTCTGGAAGTGATCACGCATTCGGCATCGCCGTACCGTTCCCGAAGCGTGGACCGCCCGGCTAGCCCGGAAGACAGCCCCACGACCAGGACAATGATGCCGGGCAGCACGAAAAGGAGCAGCCCGATCAGCGTGCGGAACAGGATTTCCAGCCAGTAGCTCTTCGCGTCCAGGCTGGGCTTGGCAACGTAAAACACCCACTCGTCGAAGGCGAATCGAATCGGAGCGTGATATCGGATCATGGCAGATCGCCCTCCGGGCGGCGGTTTCCGGAGTTTTGATGGCCGTTTCCGCCGCCCGGTGGCCATCATAGACTGGCAGTCGCCCTGGGTCAATTCTCAAATTTCAACAAAGTTGTGCCATACCGGTGGAGCAGCCCGTGTTTTGCCATTGGGTTCTAGGTCGACCGGTGGCGTGCGGCACCGGTCGAAGGCCAAGTTGTGAGTTTTTCCCACTGGCGGCAGGCCCGGCGCGCTGGTCCCCGGACCACAGTGTTGTGGGATCTCAATTTACCCACCGAACCGGGGGGGACGGCAGGGGAGAGGGGAGACGGTGGCGGGACCCTCGCATCGGGATGAGGGAATCGATGGGAGACACCGGTCGGCGCTGTGGTGTCTTTTGACGACCCTCGCGACCGCGTTTGGCGGATTCATGCTTCACGAAACCCGCAGTCCGGCCGTCGATGACCCTACCCAAAACGGTTAAACCTAATGGATAATGCACGAATTGAAGCCAGGAGGCACACCGTGTAAAAGACCTTCAAAATCTCACCACTGCTGGCGCTCTGCGCCATCATGCTGCTTGCCGGCATCGCAGCAACCCCCGACGTACCGCTGCCGGCCCCCACCAACCTTTCGGTGGCCGCAACCGCCAACGCCGGCGAGGTCAGCGTTTCCTGGCCAGCTAGCGCCGGAGCGCAGTTTTACGGAATCGCCTGGATTGACCTGGCGGAGGGAACGGAATATCTGAGTCAGGGACGAGAGCTTGCCGACGCCATTCACTTCGCCAATATACCGGCGAGCCACACCTCGTACACCGTTACCGGCCTGCGGCCAAGCGCGGAGTACCTGGTGCTCGTTGGCGCGAGAATGACCAGATATGCTGACATTCCGTCGTGGTCGAGCATTCATCCCAAGGTGGCCACCGCCGGCCAGCATGGGGACGGCTTCTGCCCGATAACGGGGTTGCCGATACCAGAGGGTGGGTATCTGAGAGTTGGAGACACCCAAACCTGGACCGACGCGAGCTTCATGCTGGACAGCGCTACCACCCCGGCCAACGTAGCGACCGAGGGCGGCGGGATCTACACGCCGCCTGAAGGGCGTAGATTGTTACGGCTTTGCGGCACCTGGACCAACCAGACCGGGGGGACTTGTTCTTCCAGGCCGGCACCCACAACAACCACTCAACCGACCGGGGTTTGGGCTTTGTCCGAGTGTTGGGATGGGGCGATACTCCGGTTCGCAACGACCACGCCGCATCGGCCTGCGACGCGTGGACAGTGTCCGAAACGGCGACTACGGCGGTTTATGCCATCGGCCTGAGCAGAACCGACGTCCTCTACCAGATTGACCTGACGCAGTAGGTCGCCAGTGGGTGCGGCGGCCCGTGGCATCCCCGTCCCCGCTTCACCCGCAGTGAGATTCCTCGCGTCCGACCCGCCGCGCTGCCATCCGCCGGCGGAACTCCTCGGCGCCGATTTTCCAGCCTGTCGTCTTGTCCGAGTGGTGAACATCCGGGTCCGGCCGGCCGTTCCTGACCAGACCCCGCCGGTGGAGCCGACGGCAAACGGCCAGCACCACTGTTGACGCATAGGTGCTGTTGCGCGGCCCTGGCAGCTCCTCCCACAGGTTCAGCCAGTCCGAAATCTCCCGGGTTCGCACGAAGCCCTGCTGCTCCCGGGCCAGCTGGTACAGGGCCCGCAGCACGGCTTCTTCCAGCAACGCCAGGGCTTCCACCGCCTGGGCGCGAGACTCCAGCATTTCCCCAGTGAGGCGGGACTCGTCAGAAGGGGAAGTCATGTCAGATCCGCCATGCTTGGGCCATGGCCGCCACTTCCGCTTCTACCACCAGCAACGCGCTGCGACCCCGCCGACCGTCTCGCAGGTAGCCCTGCCGCGCCAGCCTGTCGCCCTGTATCCACTGGTGCAGGCGGTTGGCCGGAACCCGGTATTTGCGGGCTGCAGCCGGCACCGTTATCATGCCCTCCGGCGCTGCGTCGTAGATCAGGAGCGCGTCAGGCCAGGGGCGCGCTCCGGTGTCCGTCCGGGCCGCCGGCTCCGGCGGCAGTCCCAGATAGCTGCGCAGGGCGGCCTCGGAGACGACGTTGTGCCTCTCGCCGCCGCTCTTGCCGAAGCCGTGCCGCCTGGTGGTGCGGCCGGCGATGGGCAGCATCCCGCGGGATACGGCAACGTTCAACGTGTTGTGCCTGACTTGGTACTTTTCGGCGGCGTCGGCCAGGGTAATCAGGCCGGCTGGCACTTCTTCATAGATGACGTCGCCGGGACGGTTGGGCCGCGTTTCTCGCGGAGGAGCCGGCTCCGCCGTGGCGACCATGGTGAATATTTCCCGTCGGGGAATTCCCGAAGCCAGGGCGTGGTTGATGGCGGCGCGCAGCCGCTGGACGGCAGTCGTAGTCATCAGGAAGGACAGCGGTGATTGGGTGGACGGACAAAGTCAACGAGATTTGCAGCCCGCAAGTAATGCTACCGTAATAATAGGCTGGTAAAATAGCACAGCAAATAACCGTGTGGCAACGGCCTGCGCCCGCTGGCAATCGCCGGGGAGGCTCAGGCCTAGCCGCAGATACCACAACCGCAGTAAGGAGGTTTAACCGCCGAATAACTGTCAAGAGTCCCATCGGATTCCCGCACTGGTGGGAATGATGGTGGACTGATTCATTGGAATTCTTGAATGACAATTCCGCAAGGAGATTTTGTCACATGAGCAGAAAAACAAGAAAGCTGATATGGTCAGCGCCCCTGTTGGCGGTGTTAGCCGTCGCGGGCGCTCTGGCCATGTTTGCGGCGCAGGGGCCGGGAGGCGTGTTTGCCAGCCCGCTGCCCGGTGTGCCGATGAATGTGGAGGCGAACCCCGCCTCCGGCAACGCCGGGCGTACCACCCTGGTGGTGACTTGGGACTCGGTGGCAGACGCCACGGGCTACCGCATCGACGTGTCGGACGACAGTTTCGTCTGGGAGACGCGGGTCACCGAGGATGATGGCCATACGGCGAACTCCTACACGGACGACACTCTGACCGCCAGCGACACCCGCTGGTACCGTGTCTTCGCACTCAATGACCACGGTGAAGGACCGGTCTCGGACCCCGCCGACGGCATGACCGACGCGAAGGGAAAGCCCGGAGCGGTACGCAATTTCATGGCCACCGCCATGGGTCAGAGGGAAATCAAACTCAGTTGGGACCCTCCTGCTGACAACGGCGGCGAGAAAATCACCGGCTACGAGATTCAGTACTACAAGACGGACGGCACTCAAGCGGATAACGCCGAGTGGTTCGGTTTGCAGTCGGATGGCACTGGTACCAACGAAGCTGGAGCCGTTCCTTACTTGACCGTCACCGAAGCCGACCGCATGGAAAATGGCGGCTACGCGGACAAGGACACTGCTACCCTCAGCCTGGACCCCGGCGATATGCGGATCTATCGTATCCGTGCTGTGAACGGCGATCTCACCGCCGCCACCGCCGATGACCGGACCGACGCGGAAGCGCCAGGCACGACGGATGGCTGGGTGCGCGCGAGCGCCACCACTGCCGCGGCGACTCCCCCAACTCCGCCGACCGGGCTAACTGCGGTTAACACTGGAACAGCCAACGGGAACATTGCCCTTTATTGGTTCGCTCCTGAACTGGAGGACAACGGTGGCTGGCCGGTAACCGACTACCTCGTCCAGGTGCGGCGAGCTGGGACAAGCTGGCCTGATATTCCTGATACCAACGACACTTTGAAGGTGCTCGCAGACAACGGGAAAGCCGCAGGAACCATCACGGCGGCCGGCGCAAACTTCCGGGTTCCGTTAAATGAAACCTACACTGAGGTTCAGAAGACGTTCGCATCCGTCCCTGACACTTGGGACCACGATGAGGACGGTGGCACAACGCCTGAAGTTCCGCTGTGGTTGGAATTCCGCGTGTTCTCGATGTCCATTGACGATGGCGCCGACGACACAGACAACGGTGCGGCCGCCACGACCGATGACGATACACTGATTATCGGTACAACGGCCTCCGAGACTTCCGTTAGAGTGCGCGCAGTGGCCCGCGAATTGACCAACGCCGACGGCGACGACGGCACTACGCCCGACGCCGACGCCTACGGGCCGCCAACACTGCAGATCACGGGCGGTGCCAGCCCACCCGCCACGAACGGCGACGCCATGGAACAGGAAATCCAAATTTCCCTCGTAAAGCCTACAGGTGTGGGCACCCAGAACATCTACCGGATCGACTACTCGGAGGATGCTGGCAACACTTGGAACCTGCTCACGAGCCGGACCACCTTCACCGGCTTCGACGGCAACCGGAGGTTCCAGCATAGGAACCTGCCGCCCGAAAGCACGACTCGTCTGCCCTTTGACGACACGATTCACTATCGCGCTTTCGCGCTCAGGTCCAACTGGCGGACGACGGCCGGTCCCGTAAGTGGAATGGTCAATGGCACGACAACCGCCTCCACAGCCCCGGGCAAAGTGACCGGCGTGATGGCGACATCCCCGGACACGATGACCATCGAGGCGTCGTGGAGCGCGCCGGCCGAAACCGGCGGCCAGCCCATCGTCAAGTACCAATACCAGTACGTGATGGATGACGGCGACGGGGAAGCCGACACCGGCGACTGGACTGGGTCGGGCCAAACGCCGCTTCCTGCACTTACCGACAACGTCTACACCGACGATGCCGAGCTGATGGAGACCATCGAGGATCTCACTCTGATGAGGGGAGAGCTCTATTACATCCGCGTCCGTGCGGTGAACATGGCGACCACGGCTCGTACTGATGGCGGTACCGCCCCTGCCAATACCGAGGGTCCGTGGTCCGACGCTGCCAGCTTTATCGCTGGCGCCCCCACCGCTCCCAACATGGTGGAAGGCATAGCGTCGGAGATGGCAAAGGACGGCACTGGCCCCATCACCCAAAGAGGGGTTGACGTGCTCTGGAACGAACCCAGCGACGGCGCCGACGTGGATAACTACGTGGTAGAGCGCTCGATGGACATGGGTACGACGTGGGAAAGCCCGATGGATGACGCCGAGTCAATCACCGGGAAGACCGCGTACACTGACCCGCGTCACTATGTGGCCGGCGAGACTCTCGTCTATCGCGTAGCAGCCGAAAACGGTGCTGGGAAGAGCCCTTGGGTCATGGTGTACTACCCGCGCGACCCTGAGGCAGACCACACCCACATGCCGGCGATGCTGACGGCTCCGACCAACGTGATGGCATCGTCCAGCGCGGACGGTACGTTGACGTTCACCTGGGAAGGCGCGGACAACGCTGATTTCTACATCCTCCTGGCTGTGGATCTGGCTGCATACGACGCCGGCGAGTCCAACTACTACAAGGATTCGTCAGTCCACGACCCCGCAGCCCGCACCGGCAATGTCACCGCCCTGACCTCTGGAAAGAGCTATCTGGGACTGGTGATTGCGGTCAGGGGATCCGGCGCCGACTTGGAGTACAAGTACGCTCCCGCCAGTGGAGCGATAACGGTCCAATAGGCCCGGAGAATCGCCACATAAGGGTCCCGGGCCTGCCACCTGGGCGTTTGCTCAAAACGGCAGGACTGAGACAGAACGTGAACACAATCTCAAAAGGAGATTTCACGAAATGAGTAAAACAATCAGAAAATACGCTTGGCCGGTGTCGGCGGTGATGGCATTCGCTCTCGTCGCTGCCCTGGCCGCGTTCACCGTGCTGGCAGTGACGCCCAGCGTCACCAACGCCCACGACCCTGACAATAACGTCAACAACCACTGTCCGGGAGACACCTTGGCTGATATCGCTCACGACGCCGTGGCGGGTCAACAGGGGACGACCAACGCCGATGGTAGCGCGCACAGCTGCGCGAACCCCGGCACCGAGGCCGGTAGCGGCAACGGTGGCAACGGTGGCAACGGCGGCGGGGCGATGTCCGGCAACATGGTGACTGACGTGGACAGCACGTCCGCCAACGCCGGCGTGAACATCACCGTCATGGCCAATGACCTCGCGATGAATCTTCCTCCCGGAAGCTCCATCATGGTGTACCTGGAAGATGACTACAAGATGCCCGACAGCATCTCCTCCAGCGCGGTGTACTTCGTCGCTTCTGGAAGCCACAGCCGTGGCGGGGACTTCGCCCGCGGCGCGGTGGCGGCCGTCATCGCACCGATCACCGATACCGGCGCCTTCATCGATGCCGACAAGAAGGACCACTCCATCCGAGTGTTCATTCCCAATTTCTGCACTGATGGCGCATCCTGCGGCCTGGAGGCAGGGCAGAATCTGACCCTGAAGATCACCAGCGCCGCCGGCATCAAGAACCCCAGCGAAGCTGGCACCCACAGCACCTACGTTGACGTGCTGGGCCCGGCCGACGACCCCAAGGGCTCCAGCGCCATCCGCGGGATGGACAAGGTCAACTTCATGACCGTCGCCAAGATCGGCCTGTCCTCCGTGGACGGCTCCCGTGGCGATGAGCTGACGGTTACCGGCTCCGGTTTCAACAACGGCACTTCGGCTGGCGCCTATGTGTTGACGGCGAACACCAAGCCTGTGTGCGTGGACATTATCGCCAACGGCACCCGGGTCGGCTCCGGCACCGTGGGCAGCGACGACAAGGTGGCCATCACCTTCGAAGTTACTGTGCCCACCTTCAAGCCCGGCAACGTCAACTGGATCTGCATGGCAGACGGCGAAGGCCGGATGTCCGATACCGACGTTGAGGACTTCAAGCTGGATCCCTCCATCAGCGTGTCTCCCAAGACTGCGAACGTCGGCGACACCGTCACCGTCTTCGCCCAGGACTTCATGGCGAACTCCGCCGAGCCTCTCGGTCTGGAATTGGCCAACATTCCTTCCAGCCACGCCACCCGTGGCTTTGCCACCAGCGGCGGCGGTATCGGCGCCGACGGTTCCGGCACTGCAACCTTCACGGTCCCCGGCTGGGCCGAGGGCACGCTGCGCGTGGACGCCTGGGGTGAGAACACCAAACTCACCATCATCGGCTCCTCGCTGAACATCAGCAAGTCCGAGGCTTTGCCCAACGAGCTGATCACCATCACCGGCGACGGCTTCAGCACCGGCACCAACAACCACGTCGAGGCGAACATGGTCACCCTCGACGGCGTGCCGTTGGAGGTGCATGAGGACTCCCTGAACCGGGATGACAACATTGACGTGTCCAGCTCCGGCCAGTTTGTGGCCACCGTCGTGCTGTGGCCGGCTTCCGGTGGCAGCAACCCGACGCTGACCGCCGGCGTCCATACCATCAAGGTCGTGGACAACGCCGGATTCTCCGGCACGGTGAAGATCACCATTCCCGACCCCACCATTTCGGTGACTCCGACCGTCGCCGGCCCCCGGGACGTCATCACCATTTCCGGTGAGAGCTGGCCCGTGGACAACATCGAAGGCTCTACCCCGCCGACGGTGCAGATTGACGTGGACGACGGTCGCCCGCGCACCTACAGCGCCCTGCCCGACAGCGCCGGTCGCTGGTTCGTGGAACACCGGATTTCCGGTGCAGTCTCCATTCCGTCCACCAACCGGGTAACCGCCAGGGTGGGCTCCGAGATCGTCAAGCTGGCCACCTTCGAGGTGCCCTCGGCCATCATCGAGGTAACCCCCGGTATGGGACAGCCTGGCGACACCATCTCCCTGATGGTGGACAAGATGCCGGTGTACGCAGCGGTTGACAGCATCCAGATTGCCGGCCGTGAAGTGCTCCCCGTGGGCAACTTCAGCACCAACCGCAACGGCTCGGTCAGCGTTGATGGCGTGGTCATCCCCGGCCTCGACCCCGGCGTGTACAGCATCCTGATGGATATTGACGACACCGTGGCCATCGGTTCCTTCGAAGTCCTCTCCGAGGGCGCCGTTGGCAGCGAAACCCCGGTTGCCGAAGCCTTGGCGCCGCTGGGCGACGCCCTGGTTGCCGTCTTCTACTTCGACAACGTCAGCAAGACGTGGTCCTTCAACGACCCGCGGCCCGAGTTCGCGGACCTGAACACCTTGGAAGGCCTAGTCAACGGCGAAGCCTACTGGGTGCTCATCGACCACGAACATGACGACGTGGTGCTCAACAACAAGAGCCGCAGCCTCACCTGCAGCGGCGGCGACTGCTGGAACCTGGTGATTTGGTAAGCCCTAGGGCAAACCCAATCGCAAGGCAACGGCATTAGCCAACCCTCTGCCCCGTCGTCAATCGGCGGCGGGGCGGGGGAACCACCACAGGAGCACATTGATATGAAGAGATACGGAATGGTAGCGGCGGCGGCGCTTGTTGCCCTGCTGTTGGCGCTGCCCCTGGGGCTGGTCGCAGCTCAGGACGGGGGTACAACCAACGTCAACGTGCCGCCCGCGTTCATCTTCGGCACCGCCACCGCCGACGGCATCCCCGTGCCCGAAGGCACCATGGTCGTGGCCATGGCCGGAGACATGAAACTCGATTCGACGATGACCATGGAAGGCGGCAAGTTCCAGCTGGAACTGATGCAGCCCCCCGCTGGGGAGAACATGGTGTCCTTTATGGTTGGCGACCGGATGTCCGAGTACATGTACGACTGGATGTCCGGCGGACGGGAAATCCTGATGCTGGAAGCCAACCTTAGCGCCATGATGGGTCCTGCTGAGCCCGGCCCTGCCGGTCCTGGCGGCCCCCCGGGCATCCCCGGACCTGCCGGCGCTGACGGCATGGACGGAGCCATGGGACCTGCCGGCGCTGCTGGCGCGACGGGACCTGCCGGCCCCGCCGGCGCTGACGGCGCCCAGGGCCCCCAGGGTGTAGCCGGACCTCCGGGCCCTCCGGGTCCCGCCGGTTCTGACGGGTCAACCGGTCCTGCCGGCGCGCCCAGTCCCATGGGCATCATCGCCTTGATCGTCGCCATCGTGGCCGCGATCATCGGCGTAGTGGCCATAATCATGGGCCGACGCAGCAACGCCTAAAAGCGCAAGCGCCGGTTCGCTGGCTAAGCCATAAGCCCCCGCCGTGAAAATCCGGTGGGGGCTTTTCTCTGGACGTACCAAGAGATCCCACTGGGGATGGAGCGCAGCGTCAAGTGGGCCGGGCTGGGCAACGGGACTACCTACAACCTCGCCTTGATTGGCGAGCTGGCCGATGGAGTGTACAGCGACCTTGCTTTCCCGACGGCTCAGGTGCCATAGGAGCGCCGTGGAGTCTTTTTGGTAAGTGATTGAGGCTCGCTCCTTCTGGGTCCCCGCGCTGGCGGTGGCTCAGAATTCAAGAATTAGACGACAACAAGGAGCGAATTGATATGAAGAGATACGCCACGATAGCGGCGGCGGCCTTGATTGCCCTGGTGTTGGCGCTGCCCCTGGGGCTGGTCGTAGCCCAGGACGGGGGAGTATCGCCCAACGTCCCACCCGCGTTCCTCTTCGGCACCGCTACCATTGACGGCATTCCGGTGCCGGAAGGCACCATGGTCGTGGCCACGGCTGGCGATACGCAGCTCGACTCGACGACCACCATGGTAGGCGGCATTTTCCAGTTGGAACTGATGCAGCCCCCCGCTGGGGAGAGCATGGTGTCGTTCACGGTGGGAGATTGGGTGTGTCAATGGCAATACGAGTGGATGTCGGGTGGACGGGAAGTCATCGAGTTGGCAGCCAACCTTAGTGCCATGGCTGGCGCCAGTGAACTCGGCCCGGCCGGCCCCGGCGGCCCTCCGGGCATCTCTGGACCTGCCGGCGCTGACGGCATGGACGGTGCCATGGGACCTGCCGGACGGGCTGGCCCGGCTGGCCCTCCTGGGCCGGCGGGACCCGCTGGCGCTGACGGCGCCCAGGGTGTAGCCGGGCCGCCGGGGCCGCCGGGCCCTGCGGGTTCTGACGGGTCAACCGGTCAAGCCGGCGCGCCCAGCCCCATGGGCATCATCGCTTTGATTGTCGCCATCGTCGCTGCGGTTTTCGCTGTGGCGGCCGTCGTCGTGGGCCGGCGCAGCGCGTTGTAAGCGCTGCGCCACCCAGAATGCCGCTCGGGCGGATCACCAGGGGCCTCCGTCCACAACGACGGTGGCCTCTTTTCCATCGGATCTATGATCATTCAACGGCCAACCGTTCGAGCCAGAGGTACTACCGTCCGGTAGCAGGTAACCGGCGGGATGCTTCTACGGCGTCTCAACGTCGGTCAGCGTCGCCGGGCGATGGGGCTGATCGGGGTCGTGACAATGCAGTAGCCTTTGCGAAACAAGTTGACATGCCGAGCGTCTCTTCCTGCCGTTTCAGACACATTCATATCCTGGTCACGCTGCCGGCGAATCGAATCTTAGTGGTGGCGGACGGCCGCAAGAAGAACTGGTCCAAGCAAGAGCCCGAGGCCGTACGTTTACGTTCATTCGGAATGGCAGTCGGGCCAAGGGATGAATTCGCCAACTCCACGGGTGGCAACGAGTGATTGCCACCAAATGTCCCGTCCGCGATCACCCAATCGACACGAAAGCGTTCCACCTCTTTGCCCGTATTTCCGTATAGACCCATACTCACCCGTAGGTTACGATGCCTGGGCCACGGTAACTTGCTATAGTCATGCGCCCCTCAGAGCGTAATCCGTATCACCCCATCTATCTTGGAGTGATCCATCCCATTCCCGATGGGCGCCATGGAAGATTTGCCTTCTTTGCATGCAGTACGGGACTAGAATTGCTGTGGCAGAACCCGGCCGCTCTCACGGTTGCAGAGGAGGTGCCACGTGCACCACGATTACCGTTCTTTCCGCACCGCCCCAGCGCTGTTGGCCTTGGGTGTTCTATCGCTGTCGATCATGCTGGGCTGCGCCACAGACCCCACGACCACCGAAGTGCCAGTTACCCGGGAGGTGCCAGTGACGGTGGAAGTTCCCGTCACCGTGGAAACGATCCAGACGGTTGCGACCACCCGCGAGGTTCCGGTCACCCGGCAGATCCAAGTAACGGTAGCCGTTCCCCAGACTGTGGAAGTCACCCGCACGGTGGAAACCGTTCTGGAGGTGGCAGTGGAGGTGACACGGGAGGTGCCCGTTACCCGCATCGTTGCAGCTACTCCCAGTACGACGCCGGCTGCAACCGCCGCGCCAGTCCCCACTCACCTTCCCTCGCCGACGCCCGGCGGGGGAACTCCAACTCCGGTTAAAGCATCAGTAGTGGACGTGGGCAACTGGGTGATGGAGCGCACCTTCTACGGTTCGACGCGAGTGCTGACGTTCCGCAATGAGGCCATTGCCCACGAAACTGCGTCGATACCGCCGACGCTGGCCTATTGGTGCGATTCCAACGGCGCCCGTTCCATGTACATCGATTGGCGTCACCAGCTTATTACTTCAGAAAGTCGCCTCTTGCTTTCAGAATGGGGTTTCCCCTCTGAGTGGGGCGACAGCCCGGATGCCAGGTACCATGATTACGAGGTTTGGGCTCTGGTCGCGTATGCCGACCGACTGCAGGAATTTGTCAACAGGCTGAGCTTGATACCCGCTGACCAAGACATATTGAATGAAGCTTGGATAGAGATACGGAGTCTGGGACGACTGGCCGACGACCCAGCACCGGCTGATTTCCTGCAACGCATGCGCGACCGGAACTTTCGCAGCGTGGAGATCGAGCTGGAGTTTTTCCTGGAACCGGAGCAACGCCCCGACTGGTGGGACCGGTACGGCGCACCCGTATTATCTTCCATCGAAGGCAATTGGGCCATCCTCGCGGGTCAGCGCGTCCAAATCAGCCCCAGCGGGATTGGAGAATTGAAACGAGCGTATCGCACCTTGCAATCGTCGTTCCAGAGTGGTGAACGCGAGATAGTGGCAGCTACCATCAGGCAACCAGAGCAGTTGGGGCTGATGGTCGCCACCTGGGATGTTGCCGGGTTCAATGACATTTTCGCCGAGTGCCAGTTTCTGGCTGCCACAAGCAGGTAGAAGGTTGGACCTACTATCTACTTACAGTCTGCGGTGCTCTCGATGAGAGCGTTGCAGTTCTCCGGTCATCCGGGCTGGTTTCACCTGCGGTCGAGCCACAGGCCAGAGCCTTCCCGTCGCGGAGCATTCCTCCTGGTGTGGCCGGGAGGGCCAACAAACTAAGCAGGTTGACGGCTGCGTTTTGGTTTCTTTCATGTACCGCCCCACTAGCGGGGCACTGCCAGAAACGTTCGCGCTTGAGTTTCGCGTTCACGGTCTGGCAGTTGCTGCACAGCTTGCTGGAAGGGTTGCCAACTGTTCAAGATTTAGTAGAAGAAAGTAGGTTCTGGTGGTCAATGGTCGGGCCAGCAAACATCTTTCGGCTGTTGCCAAGTTGGTTTGGCGTCTGCATACACCTCGAACCGGCGTTCCGGTATCATTAGACCATGACACTTTCCCAAGGAGATAGTCGAGCAATGGCCCAGTCAGGCTCTTTGGAGCAGCGTCTGATCGCCACGTATCATACCCGCGTCCGTTGTTATGCCGCGGGGGAACGCGCCGATGGCGATGGGGCCTTGGATGCCTACGCTGAGCTTTTCGGTCAAGTGGAGCGGCGACTGTACGCCCAGCTGGCGGCGGGCCGCTCGGTCGGGCCGTTGAAGAGCCAGTACCTGAAGCGGTACAGCATACCGGCGCGGATGTTCAATGGGGTGCGGGTGTCGCTGGAAGGCAAGGTGGCGTCGGTCAGGGAGCAGCAGAAGCTGCGGGCGGATAGTCTGTGTCGGCGAATGGCTCGGGCCGAGGGTCAGATTGCCACTGCGGCGGAACGCGAGCGATGGGACCAGGTTCACCAGAAACGGCGGCGCCTTGGTAATCTCAGAAGCAAGCTGGCGACGCTGGAAGCGGACGTTGAGGCGGGACGGGTCAGATTGTGCTTCGGGTCCAAACGATTGTGGCGTCAGCAACACAACTTGGCTGAGAACGGCTACGCCAGCCATGGTGAGTGGCTCGGGGATTGGCAAGCAGCGCGCAGCGGCGAGTTCTTCGTGCTGGGCAGCCGGGACGAGACGGCGGGTTGCCAGCTGTGCGTGGCGACCATTGCCGACGACGGGACGCTGACGCTCCGGCTGCGGATGCCCGACTGCCTGGCGCCGCAGCATGGCAAGTACCTGACCATCGCAGGTGTGCGGTTCGCCTACGGCCACGAGCAGGTGCTGGCGGCCCTGGACAGCAATGCCGAATACGCTCGCTACCGGCGTGAGCATGGTGAGAAGGCGGCAAGAGCCACCAACCTGGGTCAGGCCATCAGCTACCGGTTCAAGCGGGACGAGAAGGGCTGGCGGGTGTTGGCCACCACTCAGATAATGGACGTGCCGGTGGTTACCGACCAAAGGCGCGGCGCCATCGGCGTGGACCTCAACGCCGACCATCTGGCCGTCGCGGAGACCGACGCCAGCGGCAACTACGTGAACGCTTTCAGTGTGTCGGTGGTAACCTACGGCAAGTCGCGGCATCAGGCCGAGGCCATCATCGGCGACGCCGTGGCGCATGTCGTGGCCTACGCCCGAGAGGTGGGGAAACCCATCGTCATTGAACGGCTGGACTTCCGGCAGAAGAAGGCAGCTCTGGAGGGCGAGTCGCGGAAGTACAGCCGGATGCTGTCATCGTTCAGCTACGGCAAGATCAAAGCCTGCTTCCTGTCCCGGGGTTACCGGTAGGGAGTGGAAATACATCAGGTGAACCCGGCCTTCAGCTCGGTGATCGGCCGGGTGAAGTTCATGGAACGTTACGGGCTCAGCGTGCACCAGGCTGCGGCTCTGGTGCTGGCCCGTCGCTTGCTCGGTTGTTCCCAGCGCATCCCACGCCGGCGGGTGGCACCCGTCGGCAATGGCGTCTGTGTCGCCTTCACCGTACCTGCAAGGAAGCGAGTGAAGCACGTGTGGACGTACTGGGGTGCGGTTTTGGGGCAACTGAGACCGGCGCTTGCAGCGCAGCACCGGCTGGGGAAGCGGAAACGCCGACCCAATCCGGTTCAGGCTACCCTGGTGGCGGCTTGAACGGGGACCAGTTCGGTGTTCCCTGGTGAGATTCCAGGGCGGAGTCGCCTTGCACAGTTGGGGCGGCGGTCCGCCAGAGGCGGATCTTCAGGAATGGCTGACGATGGTCATGTAACTAAAATCAACCATTTTTACAACGGTAGAACCGGTTGGCCAGGGTGATGTCGCAGTGATGCCACTGGCCCTTGTAGAGTAGTTGTCGCTTGATTTCGCCCATACCTGCGTCGGCCTGTGCTTTGGGAGTTTTGCCCCGCATCATGCCGGCGACGTGCAGGTCCTCGATGACCAGGTTCTGGAACTTGTGGACCAGTTCGGTCGTCATCCGGTGAGTGGCGTTATTACGTAGGCCGTTGATGCGCCGGTGGAGTCGGTCAATGCGGCGTTGGGCTTCCCACCAGCCGCGGGAGTTGACAGTGCGCCTGGCTTGGGCGCGCTGCCACCGGGCCAGTTTCTTTTCGGCGGCGTAGTAAGCCTTTGGGTTCTGCCAGGTTTGACCTTCGGAGTCCGTGGCGTGGGGGTTGATGCCGGTGTCGGCGGCGCCTTTCTTTATTCGAGTATCGGGCTTTGGTTTTTTGACGGGCGGTTTCCAGTAGTTGATGGAGAGCAGCCACTGGCCGTTGCGGAACGAGATGCGTGCTTCGTAGATGATGCCCTTGGGCAGGGTGTGCTTGATCTTCACGGAGCCGAGATACGGTAGTCTGATGCGGCGCCTGCCGTCGTAGGTGATGTTGGCGATGCCGTGGGCGGCCTTGAAGGACCCGGTGCCGGTGAGCCGGCGTTTCTTGAAGGTGGGCCGTCGGCCTTTGACCTGCGGGTTGCGCCAGTTGGCGACGGCATCACCGAAGTCCCGGATGGCGCCTTCGGAGACGTGCTTGGATACCTCGGTGACGAAGGGAAACTCATGCTGCTTGATGGCGTTGAACTCTTTGTTGAGGTCCTGCCAGGAGGGCCAAGGTAGTCGGTTGATGCGGCAGAATTGATGAGTCGCGACGCAGAGGTTGTAGGTGAAGCGGGCGATGCCTACGGCTCGGCGACAGTAGTTGAGCTGTCGGGCCGTGAGGTGGATGGGAACTACGTGGCCGGCCGGTAACCAGCCTTCCGGGCAACTTGAGGGTTGCTGGGAGCGTTTGCGTTGCCTTGTCGTCATGCTACTATCCTACTGGTCTGCCCTTCTACCCTTTCAGGCTGGCCGCTAACGCGCACCGGACGGATGCCCCAGTTCCATGAGGTGGAGCGACAACTCCTGGCCAAGGGCCGTGGTGGAGTCGTCCGTCCCTCTGAATTGAGCGAATCGGGTTGCCCAGTTATGAGACTAGCTTAGTGAAAACACGCGGCATTAAGTTACACCCAATTTGAGGATTAACATTATGAGGTTTCCTGAGTACCCGAGGTGTTGGGTCGCGCTGGCAGCGTTGATCATACTGGCGATTTCGGCATTGATCGCGGGATGCGGCCCCGCCGACCAAAGCATGGCGACGACAAATCCCGACCCGGTTGCGGCGACTCCCCAAGGTGTATCGCAGCAATCGGATGGCCCGAAAGAACAGGCCGACCTGCCGACGTTGCCACCAAAAGGCTCGCCCTCGTATCCCAATCTTGACTCCAACCTGAACCGGCTGGCGGAAGTAGCCTCGTCGACGTTAACCCCGGCCGCGACGCAATCTAATCAGGATGCCGACGAGCCTGTGCTGGTCACGTTCTACATTGAGGCGGACCGTGTGGACGAGGTGCGGGAGTACCTGGAGGACAACGACATCTTCGTGCGCAACGTGGGCGAAGACTACATTGAGGCCCATGTGCCGCCGTCCCAATTGGGCGCGGCGTCCGAACGGCCCGGCGTATTGCGCGTGACCACCGTGGCGCCGGCGTTGCCGCCTCAACCCAAGTCTGCCAACGGATTAAATCCCGCCGTCATCAGTCAGGGCGTCGGCATACACGGCGCCGACGCTTGGCACGACGCCGGTTTTCGTGGAGAAGACGTCAAGGTCGGCATCATCGACACGGGGTTTGAGGGCTTCGCCCGGTTGCAGGGAACCGAGCTGCCGGGCAGTGTGGTGGCTCGGTGCTACTTCAGGACCGCGCGAGCGCCGTCTCCTGAACTTTCCGACTGCGAGGTGAACGGGACCCACGGCACCACGGTGGCGGAAACGCTTTCGGACGTTGCCCCCAACGTGACCCTCTACATTGCCAATCCCTTAACGGCAGGCGATTTCCGCTCCGCCTCTGATTGGATGACGGGCCAGGGCGTGACGGTGATCAACTTGTCTGTCGCCTGGACACCCCGGAGTCCCGGTGACGGGACATCGCCTTTCAGCGACGCGCCGCTCAAGACGGTGGACCGTGCGGTTGCCGCAGGAGCCGTGTTCATCGCTGCCGGCGGCAATGACGCACGACGGGTGTGGTACGGGACTTTCGCGGACCCGGACGGCGACCGCTGGCATAACTTCAACCATCGAGTTGAGGCCAATCGCTTCACCATTACGGAGAGCAAGGAGCTCTCGGCTTTTATGCGCTGGGACGGCGATTGGGGAAGGGCGAATTGCGACCTTGATTTGGTGCTGTTTCGCATCGACACCAGCCCCCCAACCGCGATTGCCAAGGCTGAAAACTTTCAGGACGGCGGCGCCAACCAATATCCCTATGAATACCTGGAGGCGAGCGTCACGTCCGGGGCATACGGTTTGGCAATCCGGAATGCCGGATGCGCCACCCTGCCCGCGTGGATTCAGCTCTTTTTGTGGGACACCGAGGGTGGTTCCGAAGAATTGCTGTATCACTCCCCCGTTCGTCATATGGCGGAACCGGCCGAGGGGCGAAACTCCGGCATGATGGCGGTGGGAGCCACCCATTGGTGGGACACCCACCAGGTCGCCGAATACAGTTCCCGGGGGCCGACCATCGACGGCCGGATCAAGCCGGACATCACCGGCATTACCTGCAATCCCACATTGACCCGCCCGCCTATCGACTTGCCCGACGGCAGAACCCGTTTCCCGACTTGTGGCACCAGCCATTCGTCCCCTCACGTGGCAGGTTTGGCCGCGTTGGTGAAGCAGCGGTTCACGAATTACAGCCCCGATTCCGTCACTCACTACCTGAAGCTGACCGCCGCTGAGCGGGGGGAGACCGGAGCAGACAACACCTGGGGCTATGGTCTGGCCGAGTTGCCGGACCCCACGTTGAACGTTGTCGGCGTCGTGGCCGGGCCGCCCAGCAACATCACCGCCGTCAACGGGGACAATACCGGGGAGGCAGTTATCACTTGGGACGCAGCTCCGAGCGCCACGTATTACCGAATCGGCTGCGTGAACCTGGACCGCGACTACCCCAAGGCCAGCGCGACCAACACCGGCAACTGGCAGGCGGCGTTCTTGTACTTTGACGTAGAAGCCGAGAATCTCGACTCCGTTCGCCCCACCTACGTCTTTCCCGGCCTCCAGGAGGGCGCTCGCCACGCCTGCACGGTACTGAGCAACAACTCGCAGTTCGGTCCACCCACCTGGCCCGATGGTCCTCCGTTCTGGCATTTTCTGACCATCACTGACCACGGCGGAGCATGCCCGGTCTGCACCGCGACATCGTCAGAGTAACGTACCGTAGGATTGGCAGTGACGGCGGTTTGCCCCCGTCGGCAATGGCGTTCACGTCGCCTTCACCGTACCCGTGAGGAAGCGAGTGAAGCACGTGTGGACGTACTGGGGAGCGGTTGCGGGACAGTTGAGACCGGCGCTTGCAGCGCAACACCGGCTGGGGGGCGGAGACGCCGACCCAATCCGGTTCAGGCTACCCGTGCGGCGGCTTGAACGGGGACCCGTTCGGTGTTCCCTGGTGAGATTCCAGGGCGGAGTCGACTTGCACAGTTGGGGCGGCAGCGCGGCGTAGACCGCGTCTTCAGGAATGGCTGACGATGGTGTGCAACTAAAATCAACCATTTTTACAACGGCATCCTCAGCAGCAAAGAACTGCTATGAAACTTACGCGTGTTTGTTATATTGGCCGATTGGGTTCTGCGATGAACCTCACGCGAATTTGCTTACGCATGGCTTGCAAGAACGGGCACTTCACCGGTGACACTGACTTACGCACGGCCACAATGTGATAACGCCGCGCAAGAAGGAGCGACGCTTCATAGTGTCGGACATCCTGATGGCCCAAAAGGTCCGTATCCTGCTAGTGCTGGCCTTGACGGTTACGCATGACCGGCACGCCGTTCAGTAGATGTTTTACGAATACTAGGGGAAGGTTGTCATTGCCAAGACCGAATGATAAATTATCGCCATTGTAGTCCGCACATTTGCTGTCATACGCGCATATGACGGGAGGCAGTCCATGCGAATCACCGCCGCTTCAATCATCGTCCTGGTCTGCGCCCTCGCCGTCGTCGGCTTGATTGTCAATCACACCGCAGACGCTGGGGGGCACGGCTGTCCCTCCGACTGGCCGGACCAACAAGGGGCTGCGGCGCCACTCGGTCTAAGCAGCATCGACTACAACGACTTTCACACCGACGGCGACGGCAATCGGTGGTTCGTCATCCGCAGCACCGACAGCAACGGCTACGCCACCATCCGCGCCTACGTCGCCGGCGACGGCTACGATTCCGGCTACCGCAGCAGTTCCCCCGACGAGACCTGCTACCTCATCGTGCGGCGCTCCGGCGACACTGAGGACGCTGCCAATCCCACCCAGATATCGTTCCAAGCCGAGCAGGAGCGCGAAAACCTGGCCTTCGTCGAGGAGCTATTCGCCTCTCTCTCCGCGTACGAGATAAGCTGCGTACGCAACATCATCGGCGAGAATCCGACCCTCCAGACCCAACGCCTGGCCGATGACCGCTACACCCTGCCGGTGTACAACTGCATTGCCACCAACAAGATGTACGATGACGCCACCATCATTTTCCTAGTCAAGCTGTTCGCACTCCAGGACGGAGGCCGGTCGTACCAAACCGTCAACTGTCTCATCAGCGTCAGCACAGAGAACCCGATACACCGCAAACTGGTGCACCTGCGGCTGGGAACGGTATCGATGGCCTCCCTCCCTCAGGCGGAACAGCAAGCCCTGGGCCTGGCCAGCAATCGAATGACCGAGTGCATGACGCTGCATGAGCAGATTGTCAACCTGCTCAACATCGTCGTGAGGCAGGACCAGCTGGACCGGCACTCCAACGGGGCCTACATCATCAGTGCGGTTAACGCCTCCACCAACTCGGCCCTGCAAGGCTGCATCAGCAGCAACGTGGGTAGCCGCCTTGATGAAATCAGCGGGTTGTCCGTCATCGAGAGCTTCCAGCACTTCGAGAACGGTGAACTGCTGCAATGCCTGCTGCTGGACCAACAAACCTCGGCCAAGGTTTACGCCCAGGTGGCGTCGAGCCGGGCGGGCATCTCCTCCCCAACCGGCCGGCTGAGCCCTCAAACCGAAGCTTGCTTCGAGAACCTGGCGGATGCGAGCAGCTATCGCCTGCTGGTCACTCTGGCGGTGGACCCCCAGGGCGTGGTTGAGCATTCAGCGAGCATCACGGCGGATGACGCAGTCCTGAACAACCTGGTCCTCAGAGGCTTCGCTTGCATGACGCCCGATCCCGTCAATGACCCCCCTGCTCTTCAGTTTATCAAGTTCCAGGACCTGCAAACCGCCTTCATTTCCAGCAACCTGGCGTTGCGCCCCCCTCAGCCATAGGGAATGTTGCCCGCGCCAACCCAGCCCTTGCGTGCTTATGGCATTGTAAGGGTGGTCAGTAATCCACCCTGGGCGGGGCCGGCAATGAAACGGCGAGCACATGAGCAAGCCTCTCACCATAACCTCCGGATGGATGGCCGGCCTACCGAAGTCGTGCCAGCTTCAGCTTCCAGCTCGACTTTTCGACTCGGACCTGCTGCCAAATGGGCCTGGCCAGCGTCCGAACACCGGGGCATGGCAGTGCATGCGGTCGCTGATCACGGTGAACTAGTTTGATTGCGCGCTCTCGAAGTTCGTTATCGGGGCCGGATACCACCGAAGTTCATTTGCCGGCGCGGCTGTCAACCGGCGGCTTGGGCGAATGGTGTATAATCCCCGATGCCTTCAAGAAGCTGGCCGAGACCTGCTTGGCCAGCGAGCGGCGCTGTTCCACGACACACAGACTGGGGCTTACCAGGGTCGACGCGCTAGGCTAACAGGTAGGAGGACCAGCAATGATGAGAAGCTTCCCTACTTTCCACAGGCCCTGGCTGGCGCTGGCGGCCATTGTGTTGCTGATAGCTGCGGCTCTGATGGTGAGCAGCCTGTTTGCGGCTAACGAGCCGCACCAGCCGGCACCGCAGGGGCTGGCGGAGCAGTTGCCGTCGGACGTAACCGACCCGGGCCTATACGCCCAACCCCAGAGATCGGCGCCGGAGGTGTCCACGGAGCCACCCGTAGCCGAAATCGTTTCCGACCCCATGTCGGCCATGTCCGGGCTGAGCGAAGCAGACCACGGCCCTGAGGCGGGGCAGGTCGTGCCGGAAGAATCCGGCCCGCTGGGCCGGTGGTTGGCCGACCGGCCGGCTGAGATGGGGCCATTCTCCATCCAGGACGCACTGGCTGCCGATGCCCTCGACGTGGAATGGAAGTTGCATCAGGCGGTGGCTAACGACGTGGTGACCCAGGCGGAAGCCGACGCCTTCCGCGCCTGGTACGACCGGCGCCCGGGCCCTCAGGAAGCGCCGGATTTGCGGTAATACTTGCCGGCCGATCCCGGCCAATCCGACTTGGACAAACCTGGCCACGGAAGATCCGGGTTGCTCACAGCCCACTGACCGACCGTCGCAATCTATTCTGCTGGAGCTGGCCACTTGAATGCAACACTGAAATTATTGAACCCCATTTTCGTTCTTTGCGCCGTCACGGTCCTGGTGGCCATGGCCAGCAGTGCTGTGCCGGCGGAGGCCCAAAGCGGTGCCGCTCCCCCCACCAATATCCGCGTCGTCAACGGGCTGAGCCCGGGCGAAGTTGTCATCACCTGGGGTGCTGCCCACGGAGCAACACACTACCGGGTCGGCTGCATGAACATGGACCGGGACTTTCCCAAAGCCCAGGCCAGCGTCACCGGCAATTGGCAGCAGGCCTTTGTTTACGTTGACGTGGACGCTCCCAACGTGAGCGCTGACCGGCCCACCTATACACTGCACGGATTGCAGGAAGGGGCGTTTCACGCCTGCGCCGTACTCAGCAACAGTTCCCGCTACGGCCCACCCACCTGGCCCGACCCTCCCTACTGGCAGTTCCTGACGGTCACCGACCACGGCGGTACCTGCCCAACTGCGACTACGCCGCCGACGAATACCGACCAGCCGCTGACCATTGCCGAGATGACGCAACTGGTCAAACCTGCCCTCGCCGACATAACCGTGCACTATCCTGGGGGCGGTGCCGCCGGTGGAACCGGCTTCATAGTTCGCTCCGACGGGCTGATGGTGACCAATCGCCACGTGGTGGACGACATCGATACAGTTACGGCCAAGATTGAGGTCCAAGAGGGAGAAGCTGTGGAGTTCACGGGTCAGGTTCTGGGGAAGGGCATATTGACCGACCTGGCCGTGGTGCAGTTGAGCTCCAACCGTACGTTCAGCACCCTGGCGTTGGGGGATTCGGACGCCGTGACCTACGGCGATCCCGTATCGGCGTGGGGCTTTCCGATCAGTTTCCATTTGGGAACCGCTCCCACGCTGAATACCGGCATCGTATCGGCGCCCCACCGAATTTTTGATGACACCGACTGGATCCAGATCGACGCGGACATCAACCCCGGCAACAGCGGTGGGCCCCTGCTGGATCGTTTCGGCAACGTTATCGGGGTCAATACCGCCGGGTACGAGCAACTTGGCGACCGGATCATATCCGGAATCAACCTGGCCATCGCCAGCAACGAGGTGAGCGACCGCCTCGATTCATACGAGGCCGGCGGCCCCGACCAAGCCACCTACCGGAACCTCCGTTGGGGCTACGGATACAGCATTGACATTCCCAAGGGGTGGTACATTTCCGGCGAAAGCGGTCAGGGCCTTACCAGGCAATTCTCCCTGTTTGAAGCCTACGGCGGGGAGCGCAGTTCGGTGCTCAGGACCTTCCGGTTCGATCCGCCGTTCCTTGACGCGAATCGTTCAAGGACCATTTTGGCCAGCTATTTCTGGACCAGTTACCTGGACTTATTGTCAGCAGACTGGGACTTTCTGCAAAGGCTTTCCACCCGGCCCATCAACATCGGCGGACGGAATTTTTACCGGCTGGAATACCGTTCCCGCGTCTCAGAAGGCGACTGCACTCGCTCGCACATAGCCCTGGTCAGCGTCTCTTCGACCTTTCCCAGCAAGCCCTTCGGGTTCGTGACCGATTTCGCCGTTTGTGAAGAAGTCTTGGACGCCTACGCTGCAGAGCGCGACTCCATACTGTCCAGCTTCCGGCCCTAGTTCCTCTCCCCGCCTCTCCATAGCAAAGGCCGGCAACTTACGAAGCGCCTGCCCCCACGTCCGGCCAGTGTTTGGGACTGGCGACTGAGCATCGCTTCCCCTCTAGGCGGATGCCGTACTGCAAGGGCGAGCAAGAAAGGTAGGCACTGGCCCGCCGATTATGCTGGAGCCGACCACTCCGTAACACATCAGGTTGATTTGCCCGGGGTTGGCGACTCTTCGATGCAGATGCCTATGGCTGGTGCAGTGACCAAAAATATGACCGCCCCGCCGAGCGCTTTAGTCCGAAGGCTATTCGTGTTTGCAAACAAGTAAGCGCCTGCACCCACCACCAGCAGGCTGGCGACCAATATCACCAAAATCAAAATCGGAAACGCCAACTGAGAATCCTCGGTCACTCGACGAGCACCGGCGAACGCATCTGCCGGCAGATGCCCGTCTTCCATCGCCACCTTTCAGCGCCAATTTACGTTGCATCCTGACACCGTCGACGATTTGTCCACAGACTCCAGGATTCGGTCAGTAGCTAACGCGCATCAGAGTCTACTGCAAATCTGCTGGATGACAGAGAGTTTTCGTGATTCTTTCGCATTCATGCGGATGGCATTGCGGAGCCAGGGATTGTCCGGACAGGCGCGCTAACCGCGGGTTCCGCCAAGCCAGTGCCGGCCGTTTCCTTTCCGGCGGACATCGGCTTGGGCCGGCACAACTTGACGCTCATCCTTTTGGGACGATGATGAACAGGGCCAGGAATACGACGGAGCAGAAGGTCGTTACGCGTAGCATAGTCATTTGCCTGGGCGGAAGCTGCCGCCTAAACAGCAGAATGATGGCGAGGAAAAGAGTGGGAGCCAAGCTGAACGTGGCCAGCAGGCCGAACAGGCCGGCGAATAAGCCGGTGCTTGTAGCAAGGTCGATCATGGTTGTTTCAGCGAGGTTGGCGAGAGAAATAGAACAGTGGCGCCCTGGAGTGGGTTGCTCGGTATCCACAAAGGCTCCGTGTCACACCCGGCGTCCGTGATTTCAACCAGAATCGATGAAGGCGGGACCTCCGGCTACCGATCGGTCAATGGCTCTGAGTGGTGAATTGCCAAGGGGAGACGTGCCGTCGCCGGGATTCAAAGGCGTCCAAGCCAGTCAATGATTGATTACGGTTACTACCTGACTAGTTATCCAATTTAGGGCGGCTTGCAGGTCCTCGACGGTTAGGGATTTGGCGATGTGGAGTGCCGCGTCGGGGGCAGCTTCAGCGAGTGTTTCGGCTACGGTTGTCCCGTGAGTTCCGTCACTTTCGCAGTTGGCCAACGCAGAGGACAGGGCGTGGGCGATTGCGAAGCAGCGTCAGACTACCACATTGTGCGGCGATCGTGATCCTTGCAATCGGACAAGACCCCGTCGAACTGCAGGACGTTTCTATTCTAGTGCAGGCTGCGATGACGCTTCCTCGGCACTTATCGCCACACCAGGCTCAACATAGCCGCAATGTCACTAGCAAACTTAAACTGTGCAAAAGTAGTGTCGTTGTCCAGGGACAATGACCGGCCGGTTGTCCAGGGGAAGCGTCCCCGGCATGGGACGCGCCGGGCGTGGCAGACACAGCAAAATTAGTCAGCGTCCGCGCCGCTTAAAGCTCTGGCTGTCGGCGGTTCAAGAACACGCTACTTTCCTCCATTACCAGAAAAGTCAGCAGGGATTATACCGCCGCGCAGGCTACTTTGGGGTAATATCTTGTGCATTTGTCATTACTTTTTGTTATATATCGGAAATTGGGGCATAATGAAACGCGCCGGTCTCAGATCCTGCGGGCCGGTTATGCGCTGGACGGGGCCGCTGGCTGGATGGCGCGCTGGCGACGGGTGCGCGGGCCGTTCAGAACGTTGCCCACGAAGGTGTAACGGATGAAAAGCTGGTAGGTTATCAGCAGTATCCCGGTGACGCTGACGCAGGTCAGGATATACTTCAGGTGGTAGCTGATGGGCCAGTCCACGACCACCCAATGGGCCATGACAACCAGCGGCAGGTGCCCCAGGTAAATCCAGTAACTAGCGTCGGAGAGGTATCGCACCGTGAAGCTGGGCCTGGAAAGCAGCCAGCGGAACAGTCCCATCATGCCGAAGCAGGTCAGCCAGGCGAAAGCCGTCTCGGCCAGGGCGCTCACCGCGGTCAGCCAGTTGCTAAACATCCACACGTGTTCGGGCAATTCGCCATGGGTGAAGGGCTTCGCCTCCGCGGCATACTCCCGCAGCAGGAGGAAGCCGATGCAGAAGGTGACGGCCGCAGGCAGCAGAGCGACGCTCCACCAGCGGCGCACGGCGACGCCCTGCTGGTAGAAGAACGCGCCAAAGAAGAAGAAGCAGGTGTAGAAGACGAAAGTCGCCGGCTTGGGCAAAACGCTTTGCAGGGAGTCCGCCCCGAAGATTGGCTCCTGCATCAGCAGGCCGGCCACCGCCGAAACGGGAATGACCAGAAGCCAGACTTTCGGGTTGCGGAACTCCACCCCCATTCGCACCATGATGATGAATGCGCCAACCATCAGCAGCAGGTTCCAGAGGAACCACAGGTGCATGGTGGCAAATATCCAGAGAATCGGCAGGACCCAGAACGGGAAGTCATAGGGATGCTCCCGTCCCGAGGTAAAGGCCATGGCCACGGCGGTGAGCGGTATTATTGTGAAACATCCCACGGCCAGCGGAAGCCCGATGCGCTTGAGCCGCTGCATCCCCAGGGAGTAGAGCCCCCGGCGTTCCCAAAGCAATACGGTGAACAGGCCGCTGAGCAGATAGAACACCGGGGTACGCAGGCCGTGCGTAACGTCGAGAATGATGTGGTAGGTCGGGTCGTCGCCAACCGACTTGTCGTGCACCGGCCAGGGGTAAATCAGCTCCGGCAGCACGAAGAAGGCCGCGTGCAGCGCGATGCCGAGCAACGTTGCCACGGCGCGGAGCGCGTCCAGGTCATGGTAGCGCGGAGCGGGCTGCGAGGTGTCCTTCATGGTCGTTCCTTCCCTATTGCCGCCATCGCGTCACCCTGATTTTGAAGCTTCGCTTCGGTGTGGGCACCGGAATGGAGTCCAGTTTCAGCCGGTAATCGGGCGGATCCAGCGCAATTTCCGCCCGGTGCAGGATCGTTGCGCTGATGAGCGCCATCTGGACCTGCGCCGCCCCCTGTCCCAGGCAACTGTGCGGTCCGAAACCGAAGGGCGCGTACGCGCCGGGCTGGCCGTGCTCCCGCCGCTCCGGCAGGAAGCGGTCAATATCGAAACGCTGTGGGTCCGGGTAGATTTCCGGCAAATGGTGCGACACCGGCATGGCCACCCACACCGACGTCCCGGCGGGAATCCAGTAGCCGGCGAATTCGAAAGAGTTCGCCACAGTTCGCACCATTACCGGCACGATGGGATACAGCCGCAGGGTTTCCTGGATGGCACGTTGGGTGACCGGCATATTGTTTATGCCCGCCGCCGTTGGCCCGCCGTCGGCAAAAAGTTGATCGGCCTCCTCCCGCGCCTGCCCCAGCACGTCGGGGTGTTTCAACAGCGAGTAGAGCAGGAAGGAAGTTGCTGCGGACGAAGTGTCCGCACCGGCCAGAAATGGCCCCATGGAGTCAACGAACAGACTGGCATCGGAAATGAAGTCCGGGGACGAGCGTCGCATTTCCATCAGCGTGTCCGAGAGGTTCGGTGTTTCCTCGGCCCGCAGCGACGGCTCGTGGGCCGAAAGCACCCGCTCGAAGAGTTCTTCGACTCGGCGGCGAGCGCGGCGCACCTTCGGCGTATGCGCCATGAACCTGGGGTACAGTCTGGCCATGTAGACCATTTCCAGCGCGTGGATGAAGGTCAGTATTTCTTCGATATACTCCCGGGGAGATGAGCCGGACATCAGCGATCCCAGTTGGTCCACCACCATGCGCTGTACGGTGGGGAAAACCGAAACCGGGCGGTTATCCGGCCACTGCCGCATTTCGTCGTCAACTATGCCCACGGCACGGGGCAAATCCTTCAGCAGTTGCCGGCGCGAATAGCCTTCCCGCATGGTGCGCCTCAGGCGGAGGTGCTCGGCGCCGTCCATCCCGGCGAGAGCCCTGGTTCCGCCGAATTGCTGGGCAAATCCCTGCCACGCCACATGATCGCCATGCAGACAATCCTTGCCTTCCCGCATCAAGAAACGATTGGCTTCCGGTCCCGCCAGCACCAGCCACTTTTTGCCCAGCAGCGATATTTCGAACACCGGCCCCAGATTCCGGTACTGTTCCGTCAGAAATCCATTGATGGTATTGCGAAACTGCAGCGCGTGGCCGACAAAGGGCAATTGCCCTGATGCCTGCGGCCAGCCGCCGCCCTTCTCCTGTATGCCTCGGCGCCGGGCGTAGGCTTCCGCCAGGGTCAGGTTGCGGATCCCGTCCGTGACCGACCGGCTTAACAGCTCCAGTCGGGAGATCATCTCAATCCGCTCTCGCACCTCCGCAAACTCCTCAGGCGTCAGCATCTGCCGGAATACGTCGCAGGCGTTGGCCAGACTGATGATGACGATATCCCGGATGTCGGGAATGTCGTCTCCGAAAATGGCGTGTAGTACCCGGACCCACACCTCCTGTTCATGCTGGCCGCCGGTTGCCGGGTAGCGCCGGGACCGGGCCACCAGGCGGGAGAGGGAGAAGAACCCGGCGTCGTCGGCCTCGACCACGCCGGCCGCCGCCAGCCGTTCCAGCGTCAGGGAACGTAGTTCTTCCGACCGTTCGGCCACCCGCCGGACCCAGAATTCAGGATTGCGGAGGCCGTCTTTCGATACCTCCACGATGTCGGAAAGCAACGGGTCCAGCAGGTCGTCGTTCAGTGGAGTGGGGTCGGTCACTTCCAGGGTTTCAAGACCGGTGTCAATGCGGCCCTGGAGGGCCAGTTCCAGCAGCGCCGCTCCGGCCAGGGCGTAGCCCAGCGTGCGCGCCGGCACACTGGTAGCTTCGCCGTTGTCTTCATCCATGACCAGGAGCAGCAGTTCTTCGGCCAGGCCAAGGACTGCCGGCGGCGCCGCTGCCAGCAGCTCAGACTTGAAGGGAGTTGAATCCCAACCGGCGTCCTCTTGTTGTGCCCGTTCCATTTACAACTCTTGCTCGAACCGATTACCTGGCAGCTGGGGACTTAGGCGGCTGGCAAATCCCCTTCTCCTCGGCCTCTCATTCCGAAAACCGATTCGGCCAACTCAGCAGTGCTCTTCTTACAAGGAGCGGTGACCTCTATAAGGCATGGCGGGAAATGGCTGGGTGAACTTGGCCTAGAAGGAGTTATTGGCCGGGCATGCTCCAAGCTTGGTCGCGACGGCATCTGCCGGCCCCGCTTCCGGTTGCGTCCATTAGCAGAACAACCATTGCCAGTCAAATATGGAAATGCGGAAAATACCATACCACCGCGACAGTCTTTTGTGGGTTATTTCTTATCAGTTTATAGTTATATCTTGTTATATACTGGAATTTGGGGCACAATCTACCCCCCGGCCCCAGATCCGGCGGGCCGGGACTACCCAGGGGATATGGAGCCAATATGTCGAACCCACCGGATATTCAGGCCCAGGAGATTGCCGCCCTCCGGGAGCGCCTCTCCCGCCTGGGCCAGGCCAGCCTGCGAATCACCCAGGACCTGGACTTCAACACGGTCCTCCAGGGGGCGCTGGACTCCGCCCGTTCTCTGACCAACGCCCGCTACGGCGTCATTGTCCTGCATGACGGGGACGGCGCGGCCGAGGAGTTCCTGGCCTCGGGCATGACCCCGGAGGAAACGGAGCGGCTGTGGACCGCGCCGGGCTGGCCCCAGCACTTCCAGTACCTGGCCTTGCTGACCGATCCCCTGCGGGTGCCCGACCTCTTGGACCACCTGCGGTCCCTGGGCCTGCCCGACCTGCAAGCCCCGGTGGAGGTGGGCGAGCAGGTCTGCTTCCTGGCCTTTCCGGTGCTGCATCAGGGGGAGCGCATGGGCAGCATCTACCTGGCCGAGAAGCGGGACGGGCCGGAGTTCACCCAGGAGGACGAGGACACCCTGGCGCTGTTCGCCGCCCAGGCAGCCCTGGCCATCGCCAACGCCCGCCGCCACCGGGAGGAGCGACGCGCCCGGGCCGACCTGGAGACGTTGGTGGAAACCTCTCCGGTGGGCGTGGTGGTCTTCGACGCCACGACGGGAGCGCCGGTGTCCTTCAACCGGGAGGCGCTGCGCATCGTGGACGGCCTGCGGGAGCCGGACCAGGCGCCAGTGGACCTGCTGAACTCGGTGACCCTGCGGCGGGCCGACGGGCGGGAGGTCTCATTGCAAGAATTCCCCCTGGCCGGGCTGCTGACCGAGGCAGAGACGGTGCGGGCCGAGGAGATCGTCCTCAGCACGCCCAACGGGCGGAGCGTAGCGGCCTTGCTCAACTCCACTCCCATCATCGGGGAGGACGGCGCGGTGGATTCGGTGGTGGCCGTCATCCAGGACCTAGCCCCCCTGGAGGAGGCGGAGCGGCTGCGGGCCGACTTCCTGGCCATGGTGAGCCACGAGCTGCGGGCGCCCCTGACTTCCATCAAGGGTTCCGCCGCCACGGTGCTGGGCGCGGCCCGGGACCCGGACCCCGCCGTGATGCGCCAGTTCTTCCGCATCATCGAGGACCAGGCCGACCACATGAACGAGCTGGTCTCCGACCTGCTGGACGTGGCCCGCATCGAGTCGGGGACGCTGCCGGTCACCCCGGAACCCGCCGAGGTGGAAGTGCTGGTGGACCGGGCCCGCAGCGCCTTCGGCAGCGCCGGTGGCCAGCATCCCCTGGACATAGACGTGGCGGCGGACCTGCCCCTGGTGCTGGCCGACCGGGGCCGGGTGGTCCAGGTGCTGGTCAACCTGCTGTCCAACGCCGCCCGCCACTCATCGGCGGACTCGGCGATCCGGTTGACCGCCGCACGGGACGGGGTACACGTGGCGGTGTCGGTGTCCGACGAGGGCCGGGGCATTCCGGCCGAGAGGCTGCCCCACCTGTTCGGGAAGTTTTCCGGCGGCGGGCCGGAGGAGCCGGGTGGGAACGCGGGCCTGGGTTTGGCCATCTGCAAGGGGATCGTGGAGGCCCACGGGGGCCGTATCCGGGCCGAGAGCGACGGGGTTGGCCTGGGCGCGCGGTTCACCTTCACCCTGCCCACGGTTGAAACTGCCGAGAGCGGCGCGGCGTCTCCGGCTGCTGCCCGTTCATCGCGGCGGAGGCGTGGGGATGCGGAGGAACGGGTGCGGGTGCTGGCGGTGGACGACGATCCCCAGGCCCTGCGCTACGTCCGCGACACCCTGGTAAACGCGGGGTACGCACCCCTGGTCACCGGGGACCCCCAGGAGGCCCTGCGCCTGATGGAAGAGGAGCGGCCCCAACTGGTCCTGCTGGACCTGATGCTGCCCGACGCCGACGGCGTGGAGCTGATGCAGGCCATCCTGGAGATAGACGACGTGCCGGTGGTCTTCATCTCAGCCTACGGGCGGGAGGACCTGGTGGCCCGGGCCTTCGACCAGGGGGCGGTGGACTACGTGGTCAAACCCTTCTCGCCCACGGAGCTGGCGGCCCGAATCCGGGCGGCCCTGCGGCGGAGGGCGGTGGCCGATCCGCTGGAGCCCTACGTGCACCGCGACCTGGTAATTGACTTCGCCCAGCGCCGGGCCACCCTGGGCGGGCAGCCGCTGGACCTGGTGGCCCTGGAGTACCGGCTGCTGGAGGAGCTGGCAGCCAACGCCGGGCGGGTGTTGACCTACCAGCGGCTGCTGGAGCGGGTCTGGGACCGGAGGGGCGGTGGCGACCTGCGCCCCATGCGGGCCATCGTCAGCAAGCTGCGCGCCAGGCTGGGTGACGACGCCGACCATCCCACCTACGTCTTCACCGAGCCTCGGGTGGGGTATTGGGTGCCGGCGGGGGAGGGTGCGGGTCCGGTCCCAGGGTGATAGCGACACCGTACGAAGGTGTCGTCCGGCTCTGCGCTGGCTCTACGCCAACCGAAGCGCTGCGTGTGAATTGTGTGACGCTCACGTCAACTGCGAGCGTCGCTTCGGGGCCCCCGGTGTCTCCAGTAGTCGACCCTGCCGGCCAGCCGCGCGAATCTCTGGAGTACGGACCGCCAGCCGTTTATGTGAATGGCGGAGAGAAAATGTACCGGCGGGGCGGCTCGATCGCTGAATTGGGGCGGTTGAAAACTGTACCACCCGCCGCTTTCCATAGGGCTGATTTTCAGCCTGTGGAAGGTGTGATGGATGTTTTCCGTGGAGATGTATTATCGGGTTCGCCGAGCCTGCCTGGTGGAGGGGATGAGCGTCAGGGAAGCCGCACGGGTGTTCGGGGTGCACCGGGACACGGTGCGCAAGATGCTGGCCAATGCGACGCCCCAGGGCTACACGCGGCAGAGGCCGCCGCGCAAGCCGAAGATAGAGCCCTTCGCCGAAGTAATTGACGCCATACTGGAGGCGGACCGGCGGGTTCACCGGAAGCAGCGCCACACCGCCAAGCGCATCTTTGAGCGGTTGAGGGACGAGCATGGCTTCGGTGGCCGGTACACCATAGTGAAGGACTACGTCAGGGAGCGCCGGCGGCAGGTGGGGGAAATGTTCGTGCCGTTGAGCCATGGCCCGGGCCACGCCCAGTGCGACTTCGGCGAGGCAATGGCGGTGATCGGCGGAGTGGAGCGCAAGATGCACTACTTCGTGCTGGACCTGCCCCACAGCGACGGCAGCTTCGTGAAGGCCTATCCCGGTGAGACCACCGAGGCTTTTCTCGATGGCCACGTGTCGTCCTTCGCTTTCCTGGGCGGCGTGCCTCAGAGCATCCTGTACGACAATACGAAGCTGGCGGTGGCCAGGATACTGGGAAGTGGTCGGCGCCAGCGCACGAGAGCATTCACCGAGTTGCAGTCCCACTACCTGTTCGAGGACCGGTTCGGTCGCCCCGGACAGGGAAATGACAAGGGGAGTGTGGAGGGGACGGTGGGCTACGCCCGGCGCAATTTCCTGGTGCCGGTGCCACGAGCGGAGAGTTTCGCGGCGTTGAATATCCACCTGGAGCGGAAGTGCCTGGAGCGGATGGACGCCGTGCTCAGAGGCCACAAGGAGACCATCGGCCAGCGAATGGAGCGGGACCTGGAGGCGTTGGCGCCGTTGCCGGCCGCGGCCTATGAGGCCTGCGACCAGCAGGCCAGCCGGGTCAGCTCGCTGTCCCTGGTGCGCTACCGCACCAATGACTACTCGGTGCCGGTGGCCTACGGACACCGTGAGGTGCTGGTCAAGGGCTACGTGGACCAGGTGGTGATCAGCTGCGGCGCCCAAGTCATCGCCCGACATCCTCGCTCCTACGAGCAGGAGGATTTCGTTTTCGACCCCATCCACTACCTGCCGCTGCTGGAGCGGAAGACCGGCGCCCTGGACCAGGCGGCGCCATTGCAAGGATGGGAGCTGCCAGCGGACTTTGCCAAGCTGCGCGGTGTCCTGGAAGCCCGGCTGGGGCAGCCGGGCAAGCGGGAATTCGTGAGGGTGCTTCGCTTGATGGAAGAATTCCCCCAGGCGGAGGTCCATATGGCCGTGAGCCAGGCCCTGCGGCTGGGCGCCGTGGGCTTTGATTCCGTGAAACACCTTTTGCTGTGCCGCATCGAGGGCCGCCCGCCCCGCCTGGACCTGGAGCTCTATCCCCATCTGCCCCAAGTCAGTGTCCGGACCACCCAGGCCGGCGATTACCTGACCCTGCTGTCGGGAAGGAGGGCGGCATGAGCGACCAAGCCACGCTGCTTCTGGAGCATCACCTCAGGGAATTGAAGCTGCCCACCTTCCTGAGAGAGTACGGCAAGCTGGCCGCCGAGTGCGCCGCCGAGGGTGTCACCCATCCCGACTACTTGCTCCGGCTCACCGAAATGGAACTCGCCGACCGACACCAGCGCATGGTGCAGCGCCGGATCCGCGCCGCGCGCTTCCCCGTCACCAAGGGCCTGGACACCTTCGACTTCTCGGCCATCCCCTCGGTGAATATGCAGCTGGTGATGCAACTGGCTCGGTGCGAGTACATCCAGCGGGGCGAAAACATCATCGCCATCGGCAACAGCGGCACCGGCAAGACCCACGTCGCCCTGGGTTTGGGCCTGGCCGCCTGCCAAAGGGGATTGTCGGTGGGTTTCACCACCGCCGCCGCCCTGGTCAACGAACTGCTGGAAGCCAGGGACGAGCGCCGGCTGCTCAACCTGCAACGCCAGCTGGCCCGGCTCAAGCTGCTCATCATCGACGAGTTGGGTTTCGTGCCCCTATCCCACACAGGGGCGGAACTGCTCTTCGAGATCTTCAGCCAACGCTACGAGCGGGGCTCCATCCTGGTGACCACCAACTTGCCCTTTGACGAGTGGACCGAAGTCTTCGGGTCGGAACGCCTCACCGGCGCGCTGCTGGACCGTCTCACCCACCACGTGCACATCCTGGAGATGAACGGCGACAGCTATCGCCTCCGGGGCAGCAGGCAGGGCGTAGTCGGGTCAGTTCCGCCAGGACTGACAGCCGCCGGTTAGCACGTCGTCGGGCCCGGCCATGGCCGTTAGGCACCGCCCAGGTGGTACAGTTTTACTCCGCCCCGCCGGCACAATTTTGCGCCGCCCTTGACACCGTTTACTTTCCTGAAGCCGATGGCCACGAAAATTTCGTCTCTGCGTCCGGTAACTACCAGGACCTCCTCTATGTCGAGATTTCGGTGCTTTTCGTCCACCTGCCATTCGGTGGTATTCCAGTCAAGTTACTCCAGAATGATGGGAAATCGGTTCTTTTCCGGGTCAAACCAGTAGACGTGATAACCCTTCGCAATGAAATACCCGATTCCCTGGATCTTTTCCGTTATCCTGCCTTGCGCTTCCAGGCGAAGCGTCACGCATCCACTGCCGCCCGCGCGGGCGTAGCATTTCAGTAGACCGTTGTAATGTATCTGGGTTCTCCACGGGACGAGGGAGGAGACGGTGGTTGCCAGCATGTTCGCGATCAGGGCAATGGCGGCTATCCCCGCGGCGATGATGGCTATATCGTTGCCGGTCAGGTCTCCCACCCGGTCCCGGTAGTTCTTCACGACGAAGTATATGAGGGGACCGACCATGGCCAGCAATGCGGCCGGATATATGATGAACCTGGAATGCCAGAAAACTCTGCCCAGGAAGCTCAGTATGAAGGGACCAATTTGCCTGATCATCCTTCCTCCCGTGCTTCACCGGCCGTCGCAAGAAAACTTTCGGGTCCGGCCTGGAGAGAGCGCTGCCTAAATGCGTCCAGGGCAGGTTCAGCATGGGCCGTACCAAGAGCTCCTCACCTGACGGGTCCCGCAGCATTTCGGACCGCCACATTCGGCAACCCCGCATTGGCGCCGCTATTTCGCCCGCTTCCTGATCTCGCTGATGATGGACGGGGTGTACCATCCGACCATCACGTCGGCCACGGAACTTACGGCCCGGGGTACCCTCTCATTCCCCCTGGGCCTGATGCCTATGACGGGTTTGCCCCATTCGGCGGCCACGTCAATCTCATGCTGAATCCAGTCGCGGTAGGCGACGTACATGCCCGAAATGATCAGGATGCAATTGGTAGAGCGCATTTGGTTTCGGAGCGCTTGGCGAAGTTCACTGTCGTCGGTGGCCTCCTTGGGTCTGTCCTGCGGCACGCTGTAGTTCGTCCATTTGAAGAACTTGGCGCTATCGAGCATTTCGACCAGCCGGTCGTAATCCTCGTTATATTGCCACGCATGACCGATGAACAACCGGTAATTCTTCAGGGCGGGCATTGTTGTCCTCCTTGACTGGTGCGGTACGAGTCGCGCCCTCCGGATGACTACCAATTGAGGAGTGCGTAGGCCAGCACCCCGATGTGGACCAGGGTGAACACCGGGGGAACCATCTTCTCGAAGACGGCCGCTCCCTGGTAGGCCCAGGTCCTCCCTCTTCCCAACCTGGCCCATTCCTTTTTGAAGATAGTCTCGGGCAGACGCTTCTCCATCTCCAGGATGACGTCGAATTTTGCCCTGTTCAGTTGCTCCAGCGACCGGATGGTGAGCAACCAGGTTGCGCTGACCACTATGCCGGCGGCGGCAATGATCACCAGAAAAACCGGGGGCACCTCAATCACTTCGTTTACGCCGTACAGGGCGATGATGCCGAGGTTCAGGGTCGTCTGATATTGGTTGATGTTGACGCGGCGGCTGGAAGCGTTGTCCGCTGACTGGGCCAGCAGCTTGTACTGCTCAACGAATGCGCCTTGTTCCGGCGTCCCCGGTTGAATGGGCCCTGATGGATTTTCATTCTGGGCCGTCATTGGCACCGAGTCCTCATCGGATTCGCCGGGATCCAGCGCCCACCCTGTCTCCACATGGGACCTGGGGAGATTGCGGGGTTGGTAGCGCATGTTGGGGTCGTCCCTGCGCTGCAACACGGTCCGGTGGATCCGGGCGCTTTCCGGGATAACCCGGTCCTTCGCCCGTATCCGCCAGAAATGCCGGTCCGACCGCTTGATCTCCCCCGAATAATCGGGACCCAGGCCCGCCGGCCAGTCCTGCTTCAACAGCAGTTTCTTGTCCTTGGCGTGGAGCAGCATCCACTTTAGGGTGATGTCCGAGATGCCGCGATTCGCGTTTTGGCCACCCACGTCCCCATGACTGCCCAGAAACCATACTTGCTCTATGGTCTGGCACTCGGGGATGCTGCACTCCTCCCACCGGGACACCCGGAAGTGGTGGCGTCTTTCGTCAATGGCCAGGGCCTGGTACCCGTTGGCCACGTCGGGGTTCAGGATCTCGTTGGAGAATTGCCTCCGGCTCAGCCATCCCACCGAGGCAACGGTGTCCCACACCCCAATGAAGTGTGGTTTGCAGACCCGGGAGAAGCTGTTCTTGAACCCCTTGGCGATTTTCTCGTTGCCCCTCTTGCGGTAGATTTGCACCATCGAGGGAATGAGGTTGTCGCTCCCCTTGGTGAGCAAGCCGCACTTGTACAACATGCCCGCCAGCACCCGGACCGTGTGGGCGCCCCGGCTGTACCCGAAGAGATACACCCGGTCCCCGGGCTCGTAATAGTTCATCAGGTACCGGTAGGCTTGCCTGATGTTCTCGTCGATCCCCTCGCTGGTTATCCCGTGGCCTGAGATGGACGCGGCCAGCCTGTCCGCCATGCCCATGACGACGCCCCGGAAAGGGCTGTACGTGCCGACGCCGGGGTCGTAGTAGGAGATCTGCTCGGCACCGTCTTTACCCAGCCGCTCATAGAGGCGGACCACGTTGGTGTTCTTCTCTTCGGCCTGGTACCGGCCCCTGGTGCCGTCACAGCAGATTACGATGTTCCGCATCACTGCCTCTCGGGTCGCAACGTCAATGCTCTTCTTGCCTACCGTGGACCTGAACGCCAACGGCGGTTGCGGCACCTCACTCCCAAGCTCGGCGAAAGCCGGATTGAGATGATGCTGCCGCCACAGGACGCGTCATGGTCTCCCTGCCTGCTCTGTCCTGCTCCCTCAACGCGCCGCCTGGCAATTCCGGAACCACGGGTACAGCCTCCGCCAGTCGTTGGCAACGGGTCCCGGGTCTCTCTGGTGTTACCGGAAACCGGAGTCCGCCACGCTCTGGTTCCGCAACCTCACACGGGCGTGTGGACAGAGCTATTCTAAACAGTCAAGCGTATGATGTACACATTACATTACGCGCAATTTATATTACGTTTTGTTCGGTATCTTGCCATACTTGGTGTTGGACTCGGGCCTGCTGATGCCACCGGCGCGTTTCAACCGCGCTCTTCGCTAGGTTCGGGCGCCTGCCATCGGATGATCGTCGCTACCGCCCCTTCCAGTCACCGACTGAGGTGTTATGCGGTAGCGCCTCAGGTCTTGCTACAATCAGAAGGAGGGTTGCTAACTGTTCAAGATGTAGTAGGTGAAAGTAGGTTCTGGTAGTTAATGGTCAGGTCAGCAAATATCTTCCGGCCGTTGCCAAGTTGGTCTGGCGTCGGCATATGCCACGAGCCGGCGTTCTGGCATCATTAGACCATGACACTTTCCCAAGGAGATAGTCGAGCAATGGCCCAGTCAGGCTCTTCGGAGCAGCCTCCGATCGCCACGTATCATACCCGCGTCCGTTGTTATGCCGCGAGAGAACGCGCCGATGGCGATGGGGCCTTGGATGCCTACGCTGAGCTTTTCGGTCAAGTGGAGCGGCGACTGTTTGCCGAGTTGGCGGCGGGCCGCTCGGCCGCGTCGTTGAAGAGCCAGTACCTGAAGCGGTACGGGATACCGGCGCGGATGTTCAACGCGGTGCGAGTGTCGCTGGAAGGCAAGGTGGCGTCGGTGAGGGAGCAGCAGAAACTGCGGGTGGATAGTCTGTGTCGGCGAATGGCTCGGGCCGAGAGTCAGATCGCTGATGCCGCTCAGCGTGAGCGATGGGAACAGGTGCACCAGAAGCGACGGCGTCTGGCGAATCTGCGGCATCGGCTGGCGGCGCTGCAGGACGACGTTGCTGAGGGGCGAGTGCGGTTGTGCTTCGGCTCCAAAGGGCTCTGGCGGAAGCAGAATCACTTGGCGGAGAATGGCTACGCCAGCTATGGTGAGTGGCTCAGGGACTGGCGGGATGCGCGGAGCGACGAATTCTTCTGCTGGGCAGCCGGGACGAGACGGCGGGTTGCCAGCTGTGCGCGGCTGCAGTTGCCGACGACGGCACGCTGACGCTCAGGCTGCGGCTGCCTGACTGCCTGGCGTCGCAGCATGGGAAGTACCTGACCATCACGGGCGTGCGGTTCGCCTACGGCCACGAGCAGGTGTTGGCCGCACTGGACAGCAATGCAGATTTCGCCTGCTACCGGCACCAGCATGGTGAGAAGGCAGCTCGGGGGACTGACCTGGGCCAAGCCATCGGCTACCGGTTCAAGCGGGACGACAAGGGCTGGCGGGTGTTCGCCACCACCCAGATGATGGACGTGCCGGTGGTTACCGACCAACGGCGCGGCGCTATCGGCGTGGACCTCAATACCAATCACCTGGCGGTTTGTGAGACTGATGCCAGCGGCAACTTCGTGAATGCTTTCAGTGTGCCGCTGGTAACTTACGGGAAATCGAGAAACCAGGCCCAAGCCATCATCGGCGACGCCGTGGCCAGGGTGGTTGCCTACGCCAGGGAGGTGGGCAAGCCCATCGTGATGGAGCGGCTGGCCTTCCGTCAGAAGAAGGCTGTCCTGGAGGGTAAGAACCGCCGTTACAGCCGGATGCTGTCCAGTTTCAGCTATGGCAAGATCAAGGCGTACTTCCTGTCCCGCGGCTACCGGCAGGGAGTGGCAGTGCACCAGGTGAACCCGGCCTTCAGCTCGGTGATTGGCCGGGTCAAGTTCATGGAGCGTTACGGGCTCAGCGTACACCAGGCAGCAGCCCTGGTGCTGGCCCGTCGTTTGCTCGGCTGTTCCCAGCGCATCCCCCGCCGGCGGGTGGCACCCGTCGGCAATGGCGTCCAAGTCGCCTTTACCGTACCCGTGAGGAAGCGAGTGAAGCACGTGTGGACGTACTGGGGTGCGGTTGCGGGACAGCTGAGACCGGCGCTTGCAGCGCAACACCGGCTGGGAAAGCGGAGACGCCGACCCAATTCGGTTCAGGCTACCCGCGCGGCGGCTTGAACGGGGACCAGTTCGGTGTTCTGGGGTGAGAGTCCCCAGCGGAGTCGCCTTGCACTGTTGGGGCGGCGGCGCCGCTCAGACCACGCCCTTCAGGAATGGCTGACGATGGTGTGCAACTAAAATCAACCATTTTTACAACGGTGACCTGCTCCTCAGGATGGTTAATTCATGAGTCAGCTACAAGTAAGTAGCCTTTGCCCGTTGCTCCATGGTATTTGGTCTCAGGTCAGACCCCCTCTACAATGAACACGGTGGACGTGGCGTACCGATGACGTTCTTCTTGAAGTTCGACGACTGCGGCATCCTCGAAAAGAGCCTCAGCGTCTTCGATGCTGTTGAACTCCACCACCGTCAAGCGTGCCGGAGGATCGGCGTCGCCGTGTTTCCGGGTGATAGCTCCGCCGCGAATCAGAACTTCGCCGTGATCGCGGGTCACCGCTTGCCGAACACGCTCGGACATGGCGGCCAGGCCCTCGGGGTCGTTGATCTCGGTGTCAAGAATCACTACGTAACCTTTCATTTCTCACTGCTCCCTCTTGCAAATTGAGCTGATGCGGAAGTATCCGCGTCGCCAGGTGGAGCAGTCTAACATACTTGGTCTATGGCTTAGGTTGGCTGTCGCCTAATTCTCACTCCCCATGTAACTCGCGGACTCGCTCCCTGCGGCCCCACTCAAGGACCGTTTGGGCGCCCATGGCGGGCAGCCTGAACCGGCGGCACGTCCGTCCGGTGTGATCCTGCACCGAGCTAGTGTCGCGGCAACAAGAGTGTTTCCCATCCTGGATCAGTTGAGTGGCCGCATAAGCTTGCCATATTTTACGGATTGCCCGCTGCGTGCTCGCTGGTAATGACGCCGTCCGCCATCGTCAATACCCGGCCGCAGGACTCGCTGACCCACGCGTCGTGGGTTACCAGGACGATGGTCTGACCCAGCTCCCGGTTGAACCGGCGCAGAATCTCCATGATCTCCTGGGTATTCTCCGAGTCCAGGTTGCCGGTGGGTTCGTCCGCCAGCAGCAGTGCGGGTTGTGTCACCAGCGCTCGTGCGATGGCAACGCGCTGCTGCTGCCCGCCGGAGAGCTCCATGGGCCTGTGTCCGGCACGCGATTCCAGTCCCACCAACTCAAGAGCGGTCTGCGCAGCGGCCTTCGCGTCGGTGCGGCGCCAGCCGGCATACTCGGCAGGGAGCGCCACGTTTTCCATAGCCGTGAGGGTCGCAACCAGGTTGAACGCTTGAAAGACGAACCCGATGCGTTCCGCCCGCATCCGGGTTCGCCCCCGGTCCGAAAGCGCGGTCGCGTCCTTCCCGTCAATCACCAGCTTAGGCGCGGGGATGACTCCCTGGTCGGGAGAGTGAAGCATGCCCAGGATGTGCATCAGGGTGCTTTTGCCACAGCCCGATGGGCCGGTGACGGCAACCATCTCGCCGGCCTCCGCGTCGACGTCCACGCCCCGAAGGGCGTGCACGAAATTATTCCTTCCCATCCGGTACGTCTTGTGCAGGTTCCGAGCTTCCAGAAAGGCCATCGAAGCCCTTACCCTTGCCGCAGCGCTTCCACCGGGTCCAGCCGGGCGGCATTCCAGGCCGGCAAGACTCCGGCAATCGCTCCCAACACCGTGGAAAACGTAATCCCAAGCAGGCCAATCAGGGGCGTAAGCCGGAACAGGACTGTACCGGAAGTCTGGCCGGCTTCGTTGGCGATGTAGACGACCAGGCCCGCCAGGCCCAGGCCAACCAGTCCGCCGATGAATCCCATGAGGCCCGCCTCGAAGACCAGTTCCCGCATGATGACGCCCTGCGTCGCCCCAATGGCGCGCTTGATGCCGATCTCCCGGGTGCGTTCAGCCACGCTCATGGTCATCGTGTTGATGACCGTGAGACTGCCCACCACGATGCTGATCAGCGCCACGCTGAGGATGATTGCGTTGAAGATGGCGATTGTGGACCCAAACTGTTCATCGAAGTCGTCCCCGGACACGGCCCTGGTCTGGGGCAGGGTCGTTTCAATGCGTTCGGCCAAGCCGACAATGCCGGCATCCGCCTCAGGGTACACTATTACCATGGACGTCAGTTCAGGCGGCGGCGATCCCGGTTCCGTTCCGATGGAGGCTTCCCGCGCCAGAACGTCCTGCCCCGCCTCCAGTGGGATGAAGGCGGTGCTGTCAAAGAACATCAACGTGGGCTCCAGCACCCCAACGACATCGAATTCTTCACCACGCATGCCAAACCCGTCTCCGGGCGCCAGGTTGAACTTCCTGGCGAGGTCGGCGCCCAACACGACGACCTGCGTACCTTCGTCTGTCTGGGTGAGTTCTCGTCCCTGCGCGACGTTGGTGCCAAACGTCTCCAGGCCCTGGTCGAACCCGGCCTTGGCGGCGACGGCAAAGTCCGGGGCCGAGAAGCCGGAGCCGGTGTCCTCCGGGTCCAGGAGGAACTGCACCTGCGGCGCTGCCACCGCCACGCCGGGGATCTCCCCAATCCGTTCGACGATCTCTGCGGGCATGGGCGTCAGGCCAAAACCAAAGGCGAGGTCCCTCGCGTCGCTAACCACAATCTTGTTGTCGAAGTAGGTGGAGCCACCGTCCACCAGGGTGGTCAACTTGTTGGCCATGGCGCTCATGACCATCAGCGCCCATATTCCCACGGCAATGCCCACCACGGTCAGCGCGGTGCGGAGCTTGCGGCGCGCCAGACTGCGAAACATTGGCTTTGACCTCCGATGAGGCTGACGGAGAACCGCTCCGACGTACCGTCAAGGCCAAACCTGGAGGGGCGGCCCGTTTTTCTAGGGGAATTGTAAGGTCGGGAGCGGCGGTTGATGACCAGCGGACATGGCCTAGTAATTATCAACGCCGTACGTACCGTCATATATCCGGCCGGCTACCATAGGCCTGAGTTCTGTGCAGCGGAACACTTTCACCAGGCCATCCCCTTGGAGGGTTCTCTTTCAATACGCTCCGGCGCCCTTGCCGGATTGCTTCGGGGAAGTGGTGCCCAAGCGGCGACAGGCGTGTTAGGGACTGTCTGCCGTTGCAACCAATGCTAGACGCGGTGACGGTCAGTACACCTTACATGCGAGAAACGGCCCAAGCAAAGAGTTGAGCGCATTCTAAGAGTTGATTTCTTTCCTTGGTCTTCTTGGGAGTGAACGATTTGGTCAGTCATTTTGCCGACCCCCGTATTCAGAGGGTGCCGGCAACTCGCGGCTCTGGCAAGAGAGACCAGCCGCCCCGTTGGTCGTTGACGGCCGGCGCCGCTGTTCGTCAACGGCGAGGCCATTGTGCCACCGGCTGAAACGTCGGCGCTACCGGCTGGTGTCATCAAGATTGTCGCGAACTGACGGCCCTTGGGCTCGCAGCTCTCCGGCGCCAAAACTTGCCGGCGGCGGCCGAAGCCAAAAATGTCCGATGGTCAGGGACCAGTCGGCAACAATCCGCACAATTCGGCGGCCAACTTTCCAGCTTGTCTTGACGGCGCTGTCGACCGCCCGAACTGGGTTCCGCGTTGCGTCCGAGTCATCGTCAATTCCAGGGTGGCCGGCTATCGGCAGATCCGGAACCCCCTTCATGGCCAGCAATCAGCAGGACGTGTCGGCGTGGGACGGCGGACAGACCGAATCATCCGGACGAAAGCAAACCCAGCCTCATGGCGGCCATGACGGCCTCCAAACGGCTGGAGGCGCCCAACTTTCGCCGCAGGTTTTCGACATGATTTCGGGCCGTGTACCAACTCACGCCCAGTTCTTCCGCAATGTAACGGGTTTCCCAGCCCAGGGCCAGGTACGAAAGCACTTCGCGCTCCCGCGCCGTCAGATGCACGCCGCTTGGCGGCCGCCCAGGGTCGCGGGGTTCCCCGCCAGCATCAGGATACTCGTAGCCGGCATCACCCGTTTCGGATCGAGCGCCAACCCCCACTGGGTAATCGTTTTCGTAATCCAACGCCGGCTCCGCCTCCGCCCCTCCTGGCGGCGTTTCGCCAGGTGACGCTCCACCGGGCGCATCCTCCAGTCCCAGGGCGGCGGTTTCGAAAGCGCCTTCCATCGAGCCGGCGCCAATCCTGCCTCTGCCCAAGTCGATCAACTGCCCGATGTTGGCGGACACGGGCGGTTCTCCGGACTCGCCGAACAGGTACACCAGCAACGGGCCGGCGTCCTCTACGCCCGACACCACCATAGGCGTGACGGCCAGCCACTTCCTCTCGCCCGAGGAACACCGCATTCGTATCCGGGTCCGTCCCGGCACCAGTCCGGCCCGCAGGCTGCGCATCATGGGGCAGCCTTCCTCGCAGTCACCCGTCAGGGCAAGGCCCTCGACCTCGGGAGCAATGGCCAGGCAGCGCCGGCCCACCACCCGGTAGGGGGCGTAGCCCAGAATTTCCCGGGCGCGCCGGTTCCAGAAAACCACCGTCTGGTCCGTCGCCAGCACGAATGCCCCGCACGACGCCGACGATAAAAGTTGGAAAAGCCCATCCGGCGACACGTCGGTTATCTCCCACCCGTCGACCCAGCGGGCCATCGAGATACTGCTGGTGCGGCCCGTCGCGTGCGGTTGGGCCTTTCGAGCAGTGGATGTTGCTCTTTCGGATAAGCCTAGGTTCCATAGTCACCGTATGCCATAGGTTAAATGCCCTATATTGGCCACCAGCCCGACCGGGAGTCTGAACTGGTTGGCGTCGCTTGTAGGGCCGTTAAGCGAGGTTAGAACAACGGTGGAGTCGGTATTACCGGCTTGACAAAATGGGTAATACTCACTAGTTTTAACCGGCCTTGAAATAGCCAATGGCATGGGGCCAATGCACCAGAAACGCGCCAACGTGCCGGACGGGTTGGTCAGAACATCGGGAGGTACGTGGTATGCCGTTTGTAGGGCCTTTCCTGAAATACGCCGACTTCGGCGGGAGAGCGGCCAGGCTCGAGTACTGGACTTTCCAGGTGCTCAACGTGGGACTCCGAATCATCCTGTTCATGTTGGCCTGGCAAATCAGTTGGTGGCTGCTGGCCTTGCTGTTCGCCTACGGTCTGGTGGCGTTTCTCCCCAGCTGGGCACTGTCGGTGCGTCGCCTGCACGACACCGGCCGCAGCGGGTGGTGGCTGCTCCTGCACGCCGTTCCCTTCGGCTCGCTGGTTCTGTTCATCTTTTATCTGATGGACAGCGATGGTGACAACGAATATGGGCCAATGCCCTAAGGACACTGCGTTGCCGCGGAATTCCGGAAGAGGTGGCGGTTGATGCGCGCCCATCTGTTGACCGCGCTGACCCCTGACGAGCAGGTGGTTTACGTGGCAGGTCCGAACACCCAGGGTTATTGGATGTCCATCGGGTGCGGGGCCATCATCGGCCTGCTCCTTTTCCTCTTGCCCGGCCTCATCATCCTGCTGGTCGGCATCATCCAGTACGCGAGATTCAAGGACGCTGAGTGCGTGGTCACCACGAGGCGAGTCATCGTGTCCGGGTGGGGGAGCAATCGTCGCATGGTGGAGTTTGAGCATCGGGAGATTGCCAGCGTAACCCGTTCCGGGTCTCTGTCCAAATCGGTGAACATTCGCGGGACGGACGGTCGGAGAATAAAACTCCGCAACGTTGCCTATGATTGGGAGCTCGTTGAAAAAATTCAGGAAGTGATGGCCGCCAGTCAGTCAGGATCCGCTGATTGACCGCCCACTTGGCCGTACGGCGGCGACAGCTTAGTTCCGTGCCGGCCCGTTGACAATTGCTTGGCGACCAATCTCGCGCCGGTCATAGACGAAATCGTTACATAACGGCAACTGCGAACCCTCATTCCTCAGGAGGACACCTCAACATGGCAGCCAACGGAAACTCGGAACACAACCAGCAGTCACAGCATCAACCCCAGGCCGGACCGGCCGGTGGCGGCTTTCCCATATCCGGAAAGATGCTTGGCATCGTCGGCGGAGGCGCGGCCGGGCTGGTGGCGGCCATCGTCGTGGTCCTACTTTTGCTGACCGGCACTTTTGGGGACGGGGGCGGCGGTGAGTCCGGGGGCGGCAGCGTATTGGGCTACGTTCCGGGCGATGCCCGGTTCGTGACCATCGAAGACTACAGGGCCTTTACAAACCGCGAAGGGTTGGAGGACTACGCTGAATTCATAGAGGAAGGCGGGGAGGATCCCAGAACCACCGAAGACATCGGCATGGACGATGAACACATAGAACTCTTCGCGGTGGTGTTTGAGTCCATTTTGGGCGACGATACCCTATGGATTGCCAAGGGGGACTTCGAATTCGACGACATCCGAGAAGAACTGGACGACGGACTCGGCTGTGAGGACGACGACTACCGGGGATTCGAAATGTGGGAATGCTCTGGCCGCAGCTTTCCGGCCGCGGTAGCCATCTTTGAAAAAGACGGGTATGTCGTCAGTGCATCCCAACGTCAGTCCGACCTGGAGCAGTTGCTCACGCACATGAGCCGGGAGCCCGAGCGGTTGGCCAGCGCCGAAGACAGCGACGTTCGTCGGATTCTAGACAACGTCGGAGATGGCTGGCTGCAAGTCGCCCAAGTCGGCGATTGTCTGGTAGAACGCTGCCAGGGGTCCGGATTCGCACTGCAAGGCGACGAAAGCGATTCGATAAACGTTTCCTTTGCCCTCATGTTCGGCTCTGAACGGACAGCCGAGGCCATGGAGGGCGAGATCGGCATCGACGACTACGTCAAGGTCCTGCTCTCCGGTATTGCGCTTGATCTAGACATTGGCAGCGTGACGGCCGACGGCGAGTTTGTGGTCGGCGACGGAATCGCCGAATTCGTAGACCCGGATGACCCCAGTTCCTGATGTCAGAACAGCCCGGCCGCAAACACACGGCCGGAAGCCGCCGTGGCCCCGATGCGCAGGAAGTAGATGGCCCCATGTGTTGCGCAACCGTGGCTACTCTAGGTGAAACTTCGCCACTAGCATCGTGTGTTCGACGGTTGGGATACGCAATTGCTTTGACAGGTGCCAAGGCACGGTGATCGGAGAGCGGGAACTCGGAGAGCACCTGTTCATACTTCCCAGCAACGGCGCCAAACGGAGATTGACGATATTCCACTCTGAAGGTGAAGTGACGGGATACCCAGCGTTCACGCCAATCGGACCTCATCCCATTTGGGCCCGTGTCAGCTCGAGCCGCCGGCAGCCTCACGCAACTTCTCCCGGTAGACGCGGATATTGTGCCAACGGTCCGCAATGTCGTAGATCCGGTACAGTGGAAGGCCCCGGCACCGCGCCGTCCGCCACAGGCGGACTAGGCCATCGCCGATTTCTCGAAGGGTTGGCAAGGGCAGCGAATTTCGGGTGCGCAGCCGGCTCAGATGAACTGCTGCTTGGCCCAACCCTCCTCGAAGGTGGTGTGGAAAAAGGGAGCCGACTTCTTGCTCCGGTACATCCACCTGCCCTGAACTCGGACGTATTCCTCTTCATCGAGGCCGGCTCGCCACATCGCCTTGCCGGTGTCCCCCACAGTGCACGGCATGAACAGGTACCAGCGAGCGCGGGCCGTATCGCCGGTAACTTCGATCTGCGGGTTCAGCCCGTAATGCAAAGCAAAGACGAAGTGGCCCGAGATTCCCCGAAAGAACTCGCGAATCGCCTCCCTGCCCTCGTATCTTCCCATACCGTGGCTTTGCCAGGTGCCGTCCTCGACGAACAATGCTGCCAGGCGGTCAGCGTCATAGTTGTCGTCGCAAGCGGCGGCGTATTCCGCTTTGAGGTTGCGAAGGGCCTCAATGTCCTCCAGGTGGCGGACCCGATTCTGCAACTCCTCCACAGCCGCGAGCAGTTCTGCGCTTTGATCGCCAGACATATGATTACCTCGCCCGAATTTGGTAGATTTCCAAAATGGATTCTACACCAATCGTACCTGTAGCTGCCGATCCGCAACAGAGTGTGTCAGGCCAACGGCCAGTTAATTTCAAACTTGGCGAAGTCCAGCCGCTCGTCGATCCGGATCAGCAGGTGGTAGGGATTGATGAAATCCCGCGATTGCGTGGCGGTGAACTGGAACAAGGTGGAATCGCGGCGACTACGGTCCAAGGGCTCAATCATAGGCATCCTCGACAATACCTGAACGTCGCAGCTTTGTAGCTGAACGCCGTGCCAACAAGGGGTTCCACGCTGTTTTTCAATAAGCCCGACAGTGATTATTGACATCCTGGATGTTTCGGGTTCCCGTGTCTGGCGCCAAGCCCCCGCCTGAAAGCCCTGGGCCTTGTCGTCAATAGCGCTCTGGGCGAGAACCGCCGCTACCGTCGCATGCTGCCATCTTTCAGCTACGGCAAGGTCAAGGCGTGCTTCATCTCAACCTTGCCTTCAGCTCGGTGATTGGGCGGGTGTAGTTCATCCGTGAACTCACTCCCTGCAACTTGCCGGCAGACTTGCAACGCGAGGGACACGGCAATAAGGCGATGCTTGATACTCTGCGTGTCCGCGTCGACGAATTCTGCCAACATGATTGGGCGAACAGCGTCGCCGCTGGACACAACGACCTTTGGGATGAATTAGAAGATGAGGAAGACCCCGGACTAGTCCTGCTGGGTCAACTGGTTGATATGACCTGCGACAAGTGTGACACGGCGCAGCGCCTTCACGTTGAACGCATCAAAGCAGAGGAAGAGCGCCGTAGAAAGGAACTGGAGGCCGGCATCCAGGAGAGGTTGCTCTGATGGAACCGAAAATCGGGACCAAGCGGAAGGTTACGGCCGTCGGGTCAATACCATGGTTATGGGTTGCCATGATATGGTGGCGCAATACATAGCCAGAGGCAATGGCAGGGAATATGAGAACAAAGCGGTATCTAATCATTTGCGCGGTGCTGGCGGTAGCGCTGCTGCAGGTCATGTCCTGCACCAACGTTCCTGACGAACCGGCAGTCCCGCCCGCTGGAGATAATATTGACCTCGCGCCCACTGCCAGCGTTCAACCCACGCCCCGAAAGACTGCACCAACGCTCCAACCAACGTTCCCGACTCCCTCGCCAACTCCGGCCTCAACGTCTACGCCTGCACCCGCAGCAGTACCCCCAACGCCCCCTCCAGCCCCAACGGCTGCGGCAGTTGCTCCAATTCCTGTAATCACAACAACGAAACTTACCCCCAGGGGAGAGCCGAAACCGGCGTTGGGTTTTTACGATATGGTCACGGTGGACCTGTCGCACTACGCGATTGTTGAGGGACCGATGTGCGGTCTGAGAAGGGACGGCATCGTGGTGTGCCTGGGGTTGGAATACAACCCATTGAAGGGAGCGAAACCGCGTGTCCCCACGGCACAGTTCACATCGATCAGCGTCGGCCAATTCTTCGCGTGCGGAATCAAGACCGATGGCGCCGTGGCGTGCTGGCCCACCCGTCACCTGTATTACGCTGGCCCGGAGTTTCCGGTCCCTGAGGGCCGGTTTGAATCGGTAAGCGTTGGGGGGAATCACGCCTGTGGGATACGCCCTGACGCATCGGTAGAATGCTGGCTTGCCTGGGACGGAAGCGACGACAGTGCAGGCCAGGCTACGCCGCCGGAAGGCAAGTTCCGGTCGGTCAGCGCCGGCGGGCAGCATACCTGCGGGATACGGACTGACGACACGGTCGCCTGCTGGGGTATGGATGAATCGCAGGCAGGCTTTTTCTTCGGCTCATCATCCCTTGGAGGAGGTCAAGCGTCGCCGCCAGAGGGCAAGTTCCGGTCAGTCAGCGCAGGAGAATTCCACACCTGCGGGATTCGCGCCGATGGCACGCTGGAATGTTGGGGCGACACCCGGAGGAAGAGTTGGCCGTCAGGCGCGTTCACGTCGGTGAGCGCGGGTTTCGGCTACAACTGCGCCCTGCGAACGGAGGGTTCCATCGCCTGTTGGTCTTTAAACCCGGACGCCGGGAGCGACGATTTTCAAATAACGCCACCGCCGGGGCGCGACTTCACTTCCGTATCCACCGGGCTGATACAAACCTGCGCCACTGAAGTCGATGGCGACACCACCTGTTGGGGCTTGGACTCCCTCGGATTGGGCGGCAGCACGTTTCCAACTGTCGGCATGACAATGACGAGCGGCGGCACCCACTACACCTGCGGCGTTCGGATGGGACGCAACGGCGTCTTTGACCTGTGTTGGGATGGCGAACGAGAGGTTGCCGCGCCGAAAGCCGTGATCGTTAGTTTGAACCCCGATCATTACGGCCACGGCCAAAGGTGCCTCATTACACCTGAAGCGAAGCTGTGGTGTGACGGACACATCCCCTGGCTGCCGTCCGGCGATTTTCGGTCGGTCAGCATCGGCAGCCACCAGACCTGTGCGGTGCGAACGGATGACAGCGCAATCTGCTGGGACGATGAACAGGTGCTCACGGACATCCTGCCGGCCGACAGGTTCAAGTCGATAGACGTCGGCGAGCGGCACGCCTGCGGAACGCTCCTTGATGGCGGCGTAGCCTGCTGGGGAAACAACTCCCACGGCGAAATATCCCACCCGCCGGGCGAAATAACGTCGATCAGCGCCGGCGACACGCACACCTGCGGACTGCGACCGTCCGGCCAGGCTATTTGCTGGGGCGACGACGAGTATGGGCAGTCTTCTCCGCCGGATGGCGAGTTCCGCATGGTGTCGGCCGGCGCTGACCATACGTGCGGCATCACCACCGACGGCAGGGCAATATGCTGGGGGAACGACGAATGGGGGCAGGCCACGCCGCCGGACGGGGAGTTTCTGCATCTCTCCGCCGGCAGTGGCTATACCTGCGGCGTAACGATATCGGGCGACGTGGTGTGCTGGAGTTTCAGCCCCGGCGGCCAATCACGGGCGGGTGAGTTCCGGCAGGTGGCCACCGGGGACGACAATGTTTGCGGGCTGCGCGTCGATGGATACCTGGACTGCTGGGGCGGCAGTTACATCTTCACGCGGGTACAAGCCTCATTTTTCGGCGCCGGCGATCAGTACACCTGCGGCGGTGCCTCGGACGGCAGCCAGTTCTGCTGGTCGGACGCAGCCGCCGGCCAAGTTTCGCTACCCAGACTGACCACAGCCTCCGTGTCCGGCCGCCACGCCTGCGGTGTTTCCGCTGACGGGGCAGCGATATGCTGGGAGGTGTCCGACCTGCCGGAGGAATGGCCCCTCATCCCGCCGTCCGGCGCGTTCCAATCGGTAACCACCGGCAAACGCTACGGACGTTTTGCCTGCGGCGTGCGAATTGACGGAAACGCGGCCTGCTGGGGAGGGTGGACCGGCGCCCTGACGCCGGCGGGAGAGTTCCGGTCGGTCAGCGCTGGGGTTAGTCACGTCTGCGGCGTTCTCCAGGACGGCGGCGTCAGGTGTTGGGGTGCCGACGGCGACGACCTGCCTCCGCCCCCTGAAGGCAAGTTCGTCTCAATCCATTCCCGCGAAGAGCACGTCTGCGGAGTCCGCGACGATGGGACGCTGGCCTGCTGGAACGTATTGCAATCAGGGACGCTGCCCGTACCGGAGGGTAGGTTCAAATCCGTGGACTTCGGTAGCGAGTACAGCGCGTGCGGCCTACGGATTGACGACACGATAGGCTGCTGGACGTTCGACTCCTCCGATGAGGTTGACATGCTTGGTGCGCCACCGGGAAAGTTTGCCTCGGTAAACGTGGAGGATAACCTGGCTTGTGGCATAAACGAGGCAGGCGATACGACGTGCTGGAATTTCTGGAGTGGATGCCAGGAATCCTCTGATGGCTCCAGTTGTACACCCAATGCGAACTTGGAGATTGTGGCGCTCACCGAGGGGAAATACCAGGAGATTTTCATCGTTGACAATTTCACCGTGTGCGGCCTTACCCTGAGCGGCGAGTTGGTGTGTGGGCTGCGTACGAATGGGTGGGATTGAGTAGCGGGACGCGTCTATGGGACGGTTCAAAATATCGGTAGCCATGCTGATATCAGCCTGCCTGGCTGTGACCGCGCTGTGGGCCTGTTCTCGGACAACCCGCAGATGGCCGTAGCCCATCCCCTATCCCGCCCTCTCGCGTATTTATGCCCGGGCATCTAGCGGGGCGTATGGGCCCCGGCTCAGCATACACCAGGCCGCGGCCATGGTGCTGGCCCGACGCTTACTCGGCTGTTCCCAGCGCATCCCACGCCGGCGGATTGCTTCCGTCGGCGATGACGTTCACGTCGCCTTCGTCGTGCCTGAAGAGAAGCGAGTGAAACAGGTGCGGAAGTACTGGGGCGCGGTTGCGGGGCAGCCGAGACCGGCGCTTGCAGCGCAGCATCGGCTGGGGAAGCGGAAACGCCGACCGAATCCGGTTCAGGCTACCCATGCGGCGGCCTGAGTCGGGACCAGTTCGGTGTTCTGGGGTGAGAGTCCCCAGCGGAGTCGCCTTGCACAGTTGGGGCGGCGGCTCGGCTCACACCGCGCCTTTCAGGAATGGCTGATTGCAGTTTAGTAACCAAAATCAACCACTTTTACAACGGAAGGCGAATCGTAACGGTGGCGCCTTGTCCCGGTCCGTCGCTGGCCACGGCAATCGTGCCGCCATGCGCTTCGACTATGGACCTGGTGATGGCCAGCCCCAGGCCGGTGCCGGCTATGCCGCGGATGCGAGACTGGTCGGTACGGTAGAAGCGATCGAATAGGTGGGGAAGGTCTGCAACGTCAATGCCAATGCCGTCATCGGCGATTGAGATAACCAGTGCCTCATCTTCTTGCAACCCGGCCCGGATTGCGATACTCCCGCTGGCCTCGGTGGAGTGAAGGGCATTGCTCACCAGGTTGCCCAGCGCTTGGCTGATGCGCATCCGGTCCAGGGTGATGTTAGGGAGGTCGGCGGGCGCGTCCAGGGACAGTTTGACCCGCCGAGCCTGGGCTTGCGGCTGCCAGCGTTCCGTCTCTGCTATGAGCAGGTCGTTAACCGAAGCTGCTTCCAGGCTGAGCCGCAACTCGCCGTGGTCCGTTTCCGCAAGCCAGTCCAGGTCGGTTACCAGGCCACGGAGCCGGTCCACTTCCTGAATAATATGAGCTGAGGCGTCGGCATGGGTCTGAAGTCCGTCGCCCAGTCCTCTTGCCTCCAGCAGGATGACGCTGAGCGGCGTGTTCAGCTCATGGGAAACGTCGTTAATCAGCCGCCGGCGGAGTTCGCGCTGAGTTTCTAGGGCGCCAGTCATCTGGTTGAAAGCCGCGCTCATGCGGCCCAATTCGTCCGAAGACGTAACCGGCAGCCGGGTGGTATCTCCCTGGGCGATGGCCTGGGTCGCTTCCGTCAAGGCGGCCACCGGCGCGGTGATACGCTTGGAAAGCCAGGCGGCCAGCAGGATCGCGACGCCGATAGTCAGTGCTCCGCCAATCAGGGTGATGTACAGGAGCGTATTGAGAAACCCGTGGGACTCGTTGGACAGGAGCTCCTGGTTCACGTCAACATAGACGTGGCCGACGGGACGGTTGGCGGTTAGGTCGAACACCGGCGCGCGATGCCCGGTGAGGCCAGTTACGAAGAGTCCGGGCCGCAGCTCGGACAGATTGTCTTTCACCACGCGCTCGTCGGCGTCAACGACGATGATTCGCACCGGGTCCTGGTGGAAGAGCTCGGTGTGGGTTTCCTCACCACCTTCGGCCCGCTCTCTTTGCGGAGCTCCACTGTAGCTATATCCAGCCTCGGACAGTGCAGTCTCCACGGTTGCCCACCCACCGGCGGCGGTGTACTCCCGGCTGAGACGTTGGGCCAACTTGACAGCTTCGTCATCGCCGATTTGAGCTACGAAGATGCCCAGGCGGGACTGTGTCGCGTAATAGCCCACGCCAACGCTGGCCAGGACGGTGAGCACGACGACGATGACGGTGGCCGCCATGATTCGCCAGCGCAGCGACATTACTTCTCCTCCGGCACGAAGCGGTAGCCGGCGCCATAGACGGTATGGATGGGCTGTTTGCCATCCCGGTTGATTTGCCTGCGCAGGCGGGCGATGTGGCTGTCGATGGCGCGGTCGAAGGCGTCGAAGTCCTTGTTGAAGGTCAGCGAAATCAACTGGTCGCGGGAGAGCACCTGGTTGGGATGGCGCATGAAGGTTGACAGGAGAGCGGTCTGCGCCCGGCTGAGGGATACGGGTTGTTCATCGACGGTGACGATGCCGCTGGTTTCGTTCAGGATGATGTTGCCGGCGGTGAGAACCTGCTGGACTTTACCCTGGACGCGACGCAGCACGGCCTCGGCGCGGGCGATGACTTCGTCGGGGTCGAAGGGCTTGACGATGTAGTCGTCGGCTCCGCTATCCAGTCCAATGATTCGCTCCGGGATGGCTTCCCTGGCCGTCAGCATGATTATTGGAACGTCCGACTCACGGCGCAGGATTCGACATAGCTCCACCCCATCGAGACGAGGGAGCATGAGGTCCAGGATAATCAGGTCGGGAGCCAGGTCGCGGGCCAGGGACAGGCCGGATTCGCCGTCGTGGGCAACCTCGGCGGAGAATCCGGCGCGCTCGAAGTACACCTTGACCCAGTTGGCGATCCTGGTGTCATCTTCAATAATTAGCACGCTACCGCTCATTTTGCAGTCCCCATACGGCTCTTTCGGACGCGGCGCCCGCGAGAGACACCGCGTCCGTCTACGGGATCCGTTTGCGTTCAGATTATATCCCTTGAGGATCCATGACTCGCTCTTGGATGACTCTGACTTTGGGCTAGCCGCCTCCAGCGCCCTCACCGTGCTGGCCATGCTCGCCGCTGCCGGAGCCGTGTTCGCCGCCGCTTTCACCGCCGCCGCCAACTTCGGCGTGAGCAATCCATCCGGTGAACGATGCCTGCGTCGCCGGTAGATTGACCGACAGCACCTGGCCCGGGGCCAGCTCCACAGGAGTCGTTGGGCCGAGTTCCGTGCCGTTGGACAGGTGCACTTCGATCCTGACGTTGGTCAGAACGCCGCCGGTGGTGTTCTCCACGGAGCCGATGAAGGCGTTGCTGGCTGCGTCGTAGTTCAGGATGAGGCGGGCGCCGGCGCGAACCTGGTCGAAGGTGGCATCCGGGGCCAGCGTTGCGCGGCTGCCTTCCTCACTGCCGCCTTCACCGCCGGGGCCATGTCCTTCACCACCAGCCCCCTCGCTGCCGCCTTCTCCTCCCGTGTGCGGCACGGGGCCGGGGCCGGCGCAGTCGAACACTTCCAGGTGAACGACGTAGCCGTCGAAGGAAACTCCCGCGAGATTCGGTTCACTGGAGACGGAGACGCTGGAGGTTGCCTGCTGCCCGGGGTTCAAATCGCCCAGCCGGTCGGGGCCCAGTTCTCCAACGGTGTTGTTGCCCGATTTCAGGTGCGGCTCGGCCTGCACGTAGCATTGGGTCTGCGCGAGGGAGTTTTGCACGGTTGAGTGGACGGTCTGGGTGGTTGCCTCGTACCAGGCGGAAACGGTCAGTCCACCGAGAACTCCGTTCCACGTCTGGTCCAGGGGGATGATGGGGCTGGACATGGCCGCTTCCCTGGCGGCCTCACTGCCTGCTCCACCGCTCTCCTGCCCTTCGGGGCCATCCGGCCCGCTTTCGCCGCCAGACTGACTGACCTCGCCGCCACTGCCGACCTCGGCGTGGGCAATCCATCCGGTGAAGGACGCTGCCGTCGAGGGCAGGTTGACCGACATCACCTGGCCTGGCGCCAGGTCCACCGGGGTGGTGGGTCCGAGTTCCGTGCCGCTGGACAGATGAACTTCTATCCTGACCTGTCCCAAGGTATTGGCGGTGGTGTTCTCCACAGTACCCTGGAAAGCGTTGTTGGCTGCATCGTAGTTCAGGATGAGGCGGGCGCCGGAGCGGACCGCGTCAAAGGTAGCGTTCGGGGCCAGGGTTGCGCCGCTGGCTTCTTCGCTGCCCCCGGCGCCCGATTCGCCGCCGGAACCGTGTTCACCGGAGATTTCCCCTCCGGGGCCTCCCTGCCCAACCACGGCAGCGGCCTGTTCCCGGCCCTCTCCGGGTTCGGCGTTGTTGGCGCAGCCGGCGACTATGACCGCAGAGAGCATAGCCACCAGGACAGCCCCAACCAGGAACAGCTTCGTCAGCTTGTTGCGTATCATCATTCCACCTCCTTTGGTGAAGCATCCATTTGGGATACTGTTCACGATAGCGGCGAAATGTCGCACAAATTTGTCAGCCGCAAAGGTCGCCTGAGATCGCCCATGGCTGGCCGGGGCGGTCGCTTTCGTCAACCGCGCACCAAACCGCAGCTGCAAGGGACACCTTCGGAGGTGGCTGATTTGGTTCTTGCAGCTGTTGCCAACCAATTCGACAACGGTATAATGCCGGCTCATCTCAGTCGTTACCGCTCGTTACTCTAGGTATAGGATTTCCAATTCCCATGGCTAAACGAATGAAGCAGTCCTACCGGATTTCAGCATTTGCGGTGGTTCTATTCCTGGCCTTTTCCAGCCTTTTCGCCTGCATGGAAAGACGTGACTCATCGCTCCCTGCGGCATCGGAATCGTTGCCCAAGACCGCGCCCCCGATGCCCCTGGTGGCTACAGGCCCTACCCCCACCCTGGGTCCCCAACCCACGTTTCCGGCCAACGCTCCTGCGCCGGCTGAAGCGAGGCTTCCGACGTCCACGCTTACACCGACGCTGACACCGAGGCCCGTTCCAACGCGGCCGGCGATAACGGATGATGCCCAGGAAAAGCTCTGGGAATTGGAGACAGAGTTGGCCGGCTTCATTACTCCGGCGGTGGTGGATGAAACCGTGTACGCCGGCACGGAAAACCGGATGAACGCGCTGGACTCGTGGACGGGAGAGACTCTCTGGAGCTTTGAAACCCCAGAAATATTCTGGGGAACGCCTCTGGTAGCCGACGGCGCTGTCTACTTCGGCCCGCCTAACCGCCAGGTTTATGCCCTGGATGCCCAAACCGGAACATTCCAGTGGGCCCACCCCACCCAGCACGACGTGGTCCATATGGCGATAGACAATGGTGTCGTCTACGTTTTCACGGAGCAAAATCGCCTGCTTGCTCTGGAGGCGTCCACGGGGGAGAGGATCTGGACCTACCTGCCGGAAGGTGAGGCGAGCTCTCCGGAAGTGGGCGAAGGCGTCGTTTATCTGAGCGTCGGCCCGCGCCTTGTGAAGCTGGACGCGCTAACTGGCCAGGAACTCCAACGCGTCGATACCGGGCGGTTCTTCCAAAACCTCACCCTGGCCGACGGCCGTCTGTACGGCCTACCTCCCTTCCCTGACCAACCCCAACGGGGAACCGTAATCCACGCCCTTGATCCAGTTACCGGCGATGTACTCTGGACCTCCGAATCCAATGCCCGGGTAGTCGCCTCGGTTTCCGTCGCAGCAGGCGTCGCCTATGTCTCTGATCTGTCCGGACACCTCAGCGCCTATGACGCCATGACCGGAGGCCCCCTTTGGCGACATCAGGTGGCGGCGGAGAACGAAGAATTTGTACCCCCGCGGGCGCCTACCATCATCGACGGGGTCGTGTACTACCGTTCCGGTTTATGCTGCCTCCATGCTCTGGATGCGGCTACCGGCCAGGTATTGTGGCAGCATCAAACCGACGCCGTGGTATCGGCTCCGGCCATTTCCGACCAGGGAATAATCTATGTCGGTGCTACGAACTACCATAGATCCTGGCGGGGGTCAGTGTACGCGCTCTCCGGACCGCAGACCGCCCCCTTGCCGGCCCTCGCCCCTCCCGATGCCGAAGTCGCGTGGATGCGTCAGGTCGCCAGCGCGACACTCGTACTCAGCGAAGTGCAGGACGGCGTCGTCTATGCCTGGTCCCACGACCGTCATGTCTACTCATTCCGGGCCGCCACCGGGGAAGAGCTGTCACGTTTTCCCACTGGCGAGGCCGAAAGCCATCATCTGGTGGAGCTGATCACCGACGGCGTTGCGTACCTGGCGCTGCCCAACGAGTCGGCGCGTGCTTTGGATGCTGCGGACGGCGCGACTCTTTGGACTTACGTAAACGAGGATGGGCGTCGCCACTACACCGCCGTGATCTCCGCCGCGCAGGACTCAGCCTACGTGGGATTGAAGGAAACACTGCTTGCCCTGCGCTCGGACACGGGTGAAAAACTTTGGAGCTTCCATAGCGTCGGAACCAGAGGGCCGGAAGCCTTAGTTCACGACGGCGTTGTGTATCCCTACGGATCCGAATACCGCCACGTCTACGCGGTGGACGAGAACACCGGAGCTCTGCTTTGGCAATATCTACCCCAGAGCAGCGTCTTGTCCCTTCCCGTCGTGATTGACGACACCCTGTACGTCAGCTCGTCGGACGGCGCCTTTGCCCTGGATGCCGCCACCGGAGCATTGCGCTGGACCTATGACCCTGTCCTCGTGTGGGAGCGTGCCGGTGACGAGTTTGCCTGGAACTTCGCGCCTTCCACTGAGCCTCCATTGGTTGCTGACGGCATGGTGTATCTCGGATTCGTCAGGGGAGACTTCGGCGAAACCACGGACGAGCGCTACAGCGAAGTCCACGCTCTGGACGCCAAAACCGGCAATCTGGTATGGCGTCTCATAGTGGATGGAGCCTGTCAATTCCTCGCCCATCAGGACGGCGCTGTTTTCGTGACGGCGGAGGACGGCCTGAAGTCGGTTCGGGGAACCAAGCCTCAGTCGGAGTTGGACGTCCTGCCACTCAGTGGCTATCTGCACGCCCTGGACGCCGCCACTGGGAACCTAATCTGGAGCGCCCGAACCAAGGGCAACCCAATATCCCCCTCCGTAGCGCATGAAGGCGTGTTATACGCCCACTCATTCGACGCGTTCGGCTACGAACATCCGGCCAGCTCCAGCGAGAATGGCCAAGTTACGGCGTTCAGCGCCGCCACCGGCGAAACAATCTGGTTCTACCCTGCTCCGTTCCTTACATCCATGTTGCCGTGGCCGGAAGCCGGCATCGTCTTGGCAGCCGGTGCCGGCGGCTGGGTGTACGCCTTGACCGAGCCCTAATGTCAACAGTGTCGTTGGCCAGGGAAAATGACCGTTGGCATGGCGCTGTGGTGCTGACTCGGTAGGCCGTGTGGGAGCCCGGTTGATGGGTGGGGCGGCCAACTTGACGTACCTCCTGACCGTACGGCTATCCTTCCGCGATTCGTGGACCACCCGGGATTTGCGGTTCTGCTTGCGTCCCAATTTGAGGAATCAAGCCTTCTGGGAATTGCAGCTTGCGCATAGGGTAGTTGATGGTGATGCCTTCCGCTGCCAGGCGAGAGTGCAACCGTTTGATCAACTCGCTGCGGATCACGAAGCCGGCCAAACGATTATTGGCGCGCATCACCATGTAGAAGTTGATGTTGCTGTCGCCGAACGCCTCATAGCGGAAAAAGGGTTCGGTGTCCCGGTGGGCCCCGGGGTGTTCCCCGCGCAGCCGTTCCATGACTTCCAGGCTCACCATTTCCACCCGGACCAGGTCGCTCTCGTAGGAGACGCCGCAGGAGATGACTACGTCCAGGGGATCTTCCGGCTTGGAGTAATTGGTGACCAAATTTTCGGCCAGCTTGGCGTTGGGCACAGCCACGAGGTTGTTCGTCCAGGTGCGCAGCAGGGTGCTGTGCCAATTGATGTCGACCACGTAGCCGGCAATCCCGCCCTCCATCTCGATGTAGTCGCCGGCCCCAACCACACCTTCGGACATGACGTAAGTTCCGGCGAAGAAATTGCCAAGCGTAGACTGTAGGGCCAGGGCCACCGCCAGGCCGGTGATCCCTAAGCCGGCCACCAGCGGGCTGATATTGATTCCCAATATGTCCAGCGCTAACATCACCGTTACGGCGACGATCAGCACCCACGCCCCCCGCTGCACCAGCGGGAACATCCAGCTGCGCGGCCGGTCTGCGTTGTGCCTTCGCAGGTAGATTTCCAGCCACAGCAGAGCGGCTGATACAACTCCGTTGACTAACGCAGCGCCGATCAGGACCGCAATTACGGCGCTGGCCCTCTCCACTACATGCTGAACTGTGTCGGGAAGAGAGAGAAAGGTCAGCGCCAAGTACAGCCCCAGCAGCAGAATGAAAGCCGTGCAGGGAACTCGTATCGACGCTACTGTCTTGACGTCGAATTCGGCGCCGCCCACGATGAACCACCGCAGCAAACGTTGAAAAAGCACCTTGCTGAACAGCATGGCAAGGGCCACCCCCACGGCCAGGATGATGCCGGCAATCAGCAATTCGACCCAATCGACGTTGACGCTGCCCGCCCAGCGGACGAACGAGGTCCACAGACCCGTGAAATCATCGATCATTCTCCTTCACCTCTCATTTGGGATGGCGAAGGATTTATAACACCTTGCGGGCCGACCACCGGTGTCATTGACCAAGGAAAAGTGTTCAAGGAAAGGCATTTCCCCTCGAACACTCGGGCGGATTGAAAACGTCCTTGGTTGCTGCATAGCAGCCGGCGGCGGTTGGCAACCCCCGGAAGCCGCTCGACTTCGCCACGCCCGTCCTCTGCTACCGGCTACCGCCTGAAGGGTCCGCCGTGCTGGCCCGCGGCAATCGGGGACGCCGTTCCCATAACGCCATCCCGGTTGGAATGGCTGACGCCGTGGTGTACCTAGCCAGCCATCATTCCCAGAATGCCAATCACACTCACCTCGCCGAGTTGCTCAGGGAATACTGGGGTCATGACGGGCTCGGCGGTTCCGTTGGCGTTCATTGACGTCGCCAGCGCCAACGCGCCCAGCAGGAGCCTTCCCGACCCGGAGTCCGCCAGCGTCCACCATCCAGACATTGTCGGCCATTACAAGGTGCCACGGCCATCAATGATCATTGGCGCCGATGCCCGGGAACCTCCCCCCATCTCGCCAATGCACCGGCCCGCTGGTTCAATGGGTGGAATCGGACCCAAATCTGCCTGCAACGAGGCGCCGCAGTGTACAATGTGCATCCGCATCGCCGGTTGTTCGTTCTTGAGGAGACGATACCCCCAGCAACACCTGGGACCGCCGATAGGTGTCATCTCTCGTACACCTCGCCGACGAGTGCCGTATGCTGCCGGACCGGCCGTCTACTGCCATCCGCCGGAATTTATGTTGGAGGTTTCCATGACGATCAAGATTTGCTTTGGTTTGGCTGCGATATCGCTGATGGCGGTTATGGCGGGCTGCCAGTCTCAGCCGGAAGTGGATGTGGACGCCACGGTCGAAGCCCGTTTGACGGAGGCGGCGAGATCCGAGGATTTGGCTGCGAAAGATGCCACCATCGCAGCTCTGGAAGCACGAATCCAGCAACCGACCGCAGCGGAGCCGGCGGCCGAGCCTGACCTTGCGGCCACCATCGCAGCCCTGGAATCGCGGCTGCAAGATGTAGCCGCAAGGAGTTCCCAAAGCATTGACGGCCAGGCGGGTCAAGGTCAAGCCGCGGTTCCTCAGCAAACTCCGCAGTCGCCGGCAACCGTGCCCACCAGGCTTCCCGGCGCACAGGATGCCGGAGGGGATTCGATCCTGCACGACCCGGTCTGGAGGGGCAACAACGACGCGGTGAGGGCGTTGCTGCAGGCTGGAGCCGACCCGAACTCTCGCAACTCGGACGGCAACCCGGTGATTCGCGAGGCGGTATGGCGGGACCACGCAGGCATTGTGCAACTGTTGATCGACGCTGGCGCTGACCCGAACGCGTTGGATGCGGATGGCGCGCCAATATTGATTGAGGCAACTTGGCGGGGACACGCCGACGTGGTCAGGATATTGGTCGGAGCCGGTGCCGACCCGCTTTTGGCGGACCCCGACGGACGGACCGCGGTCAGTGAAGCGTCGTGGCGGGGACACACCGAGATACTGGAGATATTGACATCGGGTGGAAACTGATCGGATTGACGGTCAATCGCGTTCGCTCTGGCGAATTGACGGCAATTCCCAGGCGCTGGGGCCCGGGACCGGGGTCGGTGAGGAAGGTTTTGGCCGGTTCCGGCGTGCTGATGCGGTGCGTCGCCGAAACTGCGTCAACCGGCTCCGATATTCCCTTCCCCACCACCCCAGCCAACAGTAGCCGGCTAATCGCAATAGCGAGGAAAGCACTTGCCAAGGAGGAAATTGCCGTTGTAAAAATGGTTGATTTTAGTTGCACACCATCGTCAGCCATTCCTGAAGACGCGGTCTAAGCCGCGCCGCCGCCCCCACAGTGCAAGGCGACTCCGCCCTGGAATCTTACCAGGGAACACCGAGCTGGTCCCCGCTCAAGCCGCCGCGGGGGTAGCCTGAACCGGATTGGGTCGGCGTTTCCGCCTCCCCAGCCGGTGCTGCGCTGCAAGCGCCGGTCTCAACTGTCCCGCAACCGCGCCCCAGTACGTCCACACGTGCTTCACCCGCTTCCTTGCAGGTACGGTGAAGGCGACGTGAACGCCATTGCCGACGGGGGCGACCCGCCGGCGTGGGATGCGCTGGGAACAGCCAAGCAAACGTCGGGCCAGCACCAGAGCCGCGGCCTGGTGTACGCTGAGCCCGTAACGCTCCATGAATTTCACCCGGCCAATCACCGAGCTGAAGGCCGGGTTCACCTGATGCACTTCCACTCCCTCACGGTAGCCGCGGGACAGGAAGTAGGCTTTGATCTTGCCGTAGCTGAAGCTGGAAAGCATCCGGCGGTAGCGGCGACTCTCGCCCTCCAGTGCGGCCTTCTTCTGACGGAAATCCAGCCGTTCTATGACGACGGGCTTCCCAGTCTCTCTCGCGTAGGCGACCACCCTGGCCACGGCGTCGCCGATGATGGCCTCGGCCTGATGGCGCGATTTTCCGTTGGTCACCAGTGCAACACTGAAGGCGTTGACGTAGTTGCCGCTGGCGTCAGTCTCACAAACCGCCAGGTGATTGGTATTGAGGTCGACGCCGATGGCGCCGCACCGTTGGTCGGTAACCACCGGCACGTCCATCGTGCCGGTAGTGGCGAACACCCGCCAGCCCTTGTCGTCGCGCTTGAACCGGTAGCTGATGGCCTGGCCCAGGTTGGTAGCTCTCGCCGCCTTTTCACCATGCTGGTGCCGGTAGCAGGCGAAATCTGCATTGCTGTCCAGTGCGCTCAGCACCTGCTCGTGGCCGTGGTTGAAGTGGATGCCCTGGATGGTCAGGTACTTCCCATGCTGCGACGCCAGAACATCCGGCATCCGCAAACGCAATGTTAGCGTCCCGTCGTCGGCAACAGCGGCCACGCACAGCTGGCAACCCGCCGTCTCGTCCCGGCTGCCCAGCACGAAGAACTCGTCGCTGCGCGCATCTTGCCAGTCCCTGAGCCACTCCTGATGGCGGGCGTAGCCGTTGGCCTCCAGGTGATGCTGCTTGCGCCACAAACGCTTGGAACCGAAGCACAGCCTGATTCGGTCCGCAGCAAGGTCCGCCGCCAGCGCCGCCAGCCGATGCCGCAGATTCGCCAGACGCCGTTGCTTCTGGTGAACCTGATCCCATCTCCCACGCTCGCCGGCATCGGCAATCTGACTCTCGGCCCGCGCGATCCGCCGACTCAGGCTATCCACCCGTAGCTTCTGCTGCTCCCTCACCGACGCCACCTTGCCTTCCAGCGACACCCGCACGCCATTGAACATCCGCGCCGGTATCCCGTACCCCTTCAGGTACTGGCTCTTCAACGACGCTGCCGAACTTCCCGCCGACACCTGGGCGAACAGCTTCCGCTGCACCTGCCCGTACAGCTCAGCGTACGCCGACAGCGATGCGTCGCCGGCCGCCTGGTCCACATTCCCATAGTCATGGATGCGAGTGTGATACGTGGCGGCTGACGGCTGGGCTGAGGAGCGCGATGGACCTGTTGATGGGCACCTTGCCATGGTCACAGGATAACAGAACGGGGGTTTGCATTCTCCCTGCCCGGGAGCAGAAACCCGAATGCATGGCAGGAGTCGGCCAGATTGACCATGAACTACCAGTGCACACTACCACCGACTAAATGGTGAACAGTTTCCAACCCCTGTAGCCAATTCACGGCGCTTTGACTCGGGCGCAACGCCTCTAACCACAGGAGAGACAGGACCAGCCAGAAGGCCAACTGAATGGCTGCTTCAGCCGTCTGCCGGCCCATTCGGCCCGAATGTCTTCCCAACGCCTACCCTAAACCAGCCGCCAACGCGCCCACCAAGGAGTATTCCCATGCAAAAATCCAAAAGCCCCCTCCCACCTTTCCTGCTCATGACCCTCATAGTCCTGACCGGCCTGGGCCTTTTCCTCTGGCACCTGGCCATCCATCCCGATGCCCAACTGGCCGAACCCGGCCCTTTGCCGCCGTTCCAAACCCAGGGCATCGCTCTCTTTGTCGCCGTCGCCTCCCGCCACGACGACTACGCCGCAGTCCCCTTTACCGCCGTGGTCCATAAGCGGGACCGCGCCAATTTTCGCCACCACCTCGACCACATCGCCGTCAAGCGAGGCTGGTATCCCCACCGGGCCGGTGCCGAACGGAGCCTGGTGGTCCCCGAGGCTGACCTCCACCTCCTCTACGAAATGGAAAGGGATCCCATCGGCTGGCTCCGCCAACATGGTGGCGACCTGCCCACAACGGCGTACCCGGCGGACGAAGCGCGGTTGGTCAACGTAGCCGTGAAGGTCAAGGGGCGGCCGCTGTCCGGCGCGCTGCGCGGCATTGCCGTCACCCTGTGGGTGCTGGCCATCTTCCCGGGCCTGCATTTCCTGGGACGCCTGGTCGACGAACCGGACCCTCCCGAGGATACGACCACCGACGCTTAGCGCCGACGCCCAGTCGCCAAGGCCTGGGGATGACCGCCAACCGTCGCGACTAATCGTGAGCAGTAGCAGCCACAAGATTCGATCTGAAAGCCGCTCCCTGTCACCCCTCCGTCGCCCCTCCGTATGCCCCATTAGTGCCGGCTGCGCCACGCTAGGTGGCCCCTCTCTAGGGAACTAACTGGTGGTTCTCACCACCAACGCGCCGTCGGTTCACCTTGATCCATTCAGATATGCCCGGCCACGCTGGCGCGGTTTGTACGCCGCCAGGCAAGGCCGCCGCTCAGCCGGCCGTTCGGGGTAGAGCAACCCGGCATCTCGCCGACGCCTGCGGCCAAACTGGCCTTGGGACGTGTTGAGCAGCTAGTAGCGAGGTAAGGCAGGCAATGGCCAGCGAACGTCCGACTAACTCGGACCCCCAACAGTACAGGGAGAAAACCAATGAAAATGCTACCCAAAGGGTTTCCGCGCCACCGCCGCCGCAATCCCAAGCGCTGGGCCGAAGCCGGCGTGTTCGACACCCTGGCCCAGTGCCGCCGGCCAGGCGCGGCCATCTACGAGTGGGGCGCGCCCACAGATCCCCACCAGCTGGACTTCGCCCTCTGGCTGACGGATGTCGGTCGCTTCGCCATCGAGGTCAAGGGCGGGCGCTACACGCTGGACCGGAAACGGAACCGTTGGCTGCTCGACACCGAGCGCGGAGCAGAAGCCAAACCCAGCCCACTGGCCCAGGTGGAGGTGGCCGCCCGGGGTTTGCGGCGGGAAATCCGCCAGCAAACCGGCCGCCGCGTCTCCGTAATCCCCGTGGTGGTCTTCACCGGCATGACGCCGGACTCGGCCATCGAGGCCCGGGCCCGGCGGCACCAGGTCCAGGTCGTTTGGGGAACCGCCAACCTGCTGGAAGCGCTGGAAGCCGTGGCGGGACGTCTGGGAGAGAAACATCCGCCTCGCCCCGGCCAGGTTCGCCAAGAAGTCCGCGCCGTAACCGTGGGCAGCCCGCGGCCCGACCATGGCCAGGCAAACGTCTGCGCCGAGCCACCCTTCGGCCGGAAGGCAGTTCAGGCGACCCAAATCACCATCCCCCGGGTGCGGCGATTGACCATCCAGCAGAAGCCCCAGGTTTGCCGCAACGCAAACCCGCGACATTCACATCCATCCCAGGAGGTTTCATGACCATGCCCAACATTCGCAGCCCCTAGACCCCAGGCGCCGGCAGCCGCCGGTCCCAACCCTTCAAGCTCAATTGAATAGCCCCGCACCTCGTGGTGCGGGGCTATCTCAAATCCATCCCCAAAGGAGTTTTACCGTGTTGACCACACCCAACATCATCCCTGACGTGTCCCGCGAGGACCCCCAGTTCGAGTCCTGGGCTTCCGTCTTTGACGCCTTGTCCCAGTGCCAGCGCCCCGGCGAGGCCGTCTTCAACTTCGCCGGCCTGCAGCCCTCCGGCCAAATCGCGGCCTTCCTGTGGCTGGAAGGCCACGCCCGCTACGGCATCATCGCCCTGGGCGGACACTACTCCGTGGACCCGGCCACCTTCCAGTGGGACTGCCAAGGCGCCAACGGCAGAGTGCCTGTGCCCGACCCCAGGCAGCTGACCAACGACGCTGCCATGGCCATGCGGGACGAGATCCGCCAGCAGACCAACTTTGACGTGTTCGTCATTCCGGTGGCGGTTTTCACCGACATGGAACCAGACCCGGCAATCGAGCGCCTGGTCCACTCCACCAATGTCCGCGCCGTGTTCGGGGCTCACCGCCTACTGGCCGACCTGGACGCCATCCCGCAAGGGATTGAAGTGCGGCATCCGCCCACAGCGAAGCACGTGCAAAACGAGGCCCAGGCGCTGAAACGCGCCTTCGGCCTCGACGGCGTGGCGCAGCCCGCCGCCCCTGTTAATGACGATGCCGGCCAAGCCACCGTCGATGACCTGAGCCTGGCCGGCCGCAGCATCAACATCACGATTAACCGCGTGGACCAGCTCATCGTCAGGCCAGGCCCCGGCGACGGCCCCATCTTCCAGAATTAGCCGCGCCCCCACGAAACCCGAAAGGAACTACTATGATCTCACCCGTCATCCACCGGCTGCAGCCAGCCCTGAGCGAACAGCAGCAGGCCGTGGTCGGCCTTGTCCAGGGTCCCTTCCTGGTCATCGCCGGCCCCGGCTCCGGCAAAACCCGCTGCATCGTCTGGCGCGCGGTCAACCTGTTGCTGCTACAGCTGGTCACACCCGGAGAGCTGGTCCTCTGCACCTTCTCCAGGCGGGCCGCCCACGAACTGCGCCAGCGTTTTGACGCCGCCGCCCTGGCCGCCGGACTCTCCTCCGGCCTGGCCGACGTGCGCATCGCCACTGTCCACAGTCTCTGCCACGCCATCCTTTCCCGCCACGGCGCCGCCGTCGGCCTACGCCCCAATCCGGCCCTCCTGGACCAGTGGCAGCAGCTGGACCTGATGAACTCCCATTTCCACCGCATCTTCGGCCCCGACCGGGAAGCCCTCGGCCGGCAGGGTTGGCGCACTCACCAGTTCGTCCTGCACCAGGCCCGCAGGTTCTTCGAGCGCATCGCCGAGGAAGGGATCAATCCCGCAGCCCTGGCCGATTCCCACAACCCCTTCCACGCCGCCCTGGGCCGTAGCTGCCAGCGCTACCAGGCTCTGCTCCACGAACTAGGCGCCTTGGACCTGTCCCGCCTCCAGGTCCAGACTCTGGCCCTCTTGCAGGACGAAAGCCTTGCCCGCAGCATCGGCTCGGGCATCGGCCACCTCATGGTGGACGAGTACCAGGACACCAGCCACATCCAGGGGCAGGTATTATTCACCCTGGGCGAGTTCCACGACAACGTCTGCGCGGTGGGCGATGACGACCAGTCGATCTACGCCTTCCGCGGCGCCAGCGTCCGCAACCTGCGGGAGTTCCCCTGCTTCTTTCCCTTCGCCAGGGTGCTGCGGCTCACCGAAAACTACCGCTCCCATCCCGGCATCGTCCAGGCCTACGACCGCTGGATGGCTTCCGCCGACTGGAGCAATCCCCAGGACCACCACCAACCCTTTCGCCACGCCAAGACCATCGTGCCCCACGTTGGCCGTCCCCATGCTGACTACCCGTCGGTCGTCAGGGTGCTGGGCGATGATCCCGAGGACGAGGCCCGCCAGTTGGCGCACCTGTTTGGGTCGCTGATGCGCCACGGCGTCATCGCCGACTACGCCCAGGCCGCCCTGCTCCTGCACAGCGTGCGCGCCCCAGCCTGCCGACACTACCTGCGCGCCATCGAGGACGCCGGTATTCAGTACCACCTCGCTCCCGCCGCCTCAAATCGGGAGCACCCTTCCGCTGCCGGAACGAGCCCTCGAATAGCGGAGGAACCGGCATTCCCCGCCGGACGGGTGGTGGTCACCACCATCCATCAGGCCAAGGGGCTGGAGTGGCCCGTGGTGGTGGTGGGCTCCCTGGACGGGTCTGCCGGCGGCGACCGGATTGGTCAGGAGCTGGCCCCCTACATTCCTGATCCCCACCTTGAGCCTCTCCATCGCCTGGACGCATTCGACCGGATGCGCCAGCACTACGTGGCCTTTTCCAGACCCCAGGGCCTGCTGGTTCTCACCGCCAGCAAGCCGCCGGCGCCTCGTTTCGGCGCCATCTGGGATGGCCTGCCCTGCTGGTCTTCCATGGACGCCCCTGCCCTGGCCCGCCTGTTCCGGCAGCGTTTCGCTCTGGAAGGGCCAGCCAAAGCGTCGCCTGCGGCCGGCGAAATCGCCATCCACCGCGTGAAACGGTTGGTGGCGGGAGTGACCGCCACAAAAATCCAGCGCGGGTGCGCCGGTTGAGCCTGCCAGCCGAAATATCCCTCCAGCCAAACCACCGTGTGTCCCGAAAATGCGCAACCGGAGCTTGTCTGGTGGAAAACCAAGGGTTGAACTCGAACTCTCGCATCGCCTGCTGTTGCCCGGCGCCGGCCACGCGAGACACCCCCTAGCAAATGAAAAACCACCCCCACGGAGAAAACCATGGAACACCGCGAATCCCCGTCGCAAGCCTACAACAGCATCATCCTCGGCAGGCCCTGGCCCCAGCTGGACGATGCCCTAACCGATCTCACTCAGCAAATGGCGCGCCACGCCGACCAGCGCGACCACACCCTCATCGTCATCGACCACCGGGGGCAGCTGGCCAGCTTCTTGGTCCAGGCCTGCTTTCGGCCCACGATTCTCGATTTCGGCGGCGAACAACGCCTCAATCCCCTGGCTAGGGGTTTCTTTGAACAGCCTCACCTGGCGGCTCTCTGCCTCACCAACTCCGTTTACCGCCACGCCACCGCCTGGGGCGAGAGGCTTCGCAACACCATCTCATCCCAGGCCGAGGTGGCCTGGCTCTACAACCATCACGGCGACACCCCGCCTCAAGACCAGCTCCACCCGGCCAATTTCGAAGTTATCCACGACACCTCCACGGCGGAAGCCGTCGAGCGGGCCGCCGAAATCCTGGCCACCGCCATGCACCAAGACCTGTTGGGCGAGCGCATCGTCCCCAACCCGGCCCTGACCACCGTCCGAATGGTCAACTCCAAACTCTACACCGGCCACCACGACACTGTGGCTCCCATGCGTAACCACCTTCACACCCTCATCGGCAACGCGGCCTACCTATTGGCCGCCACCCAGCCGGAGTTGGACCTGAGGCAATCCTTGGAGCCCGGGCGGGTTACCCTGTTCAACGTGCCGTTGGCCCAGCTGGGCAACGCCGCCACCCTGATCTCCAACGCCATCCTGCAAAATGTACTGTACCTGGCGCAGGATAAACCCCGCCAAGCCTCGCTGCTCGTCATCGTCAACGACGTAGGCCCCTTATGCCTCAGATGGGAGGAGGCGTTGAGCGGCAATCGCGGCAACAGCGTCAGCCTGCACCTGCGAGCGCACCGGCTGCGGGACTTCCACGCTCCGCCGGCCGCGGACCGATGGCAGGTTGACGACCTGCTCTACCAATTGGATCAAATCACCTCGGCCAACTTGGATGCCCAGGACCGGGTCCGCATCGCTCAAGAGGCAGCGGAGAATCAGTGCCTGATACGGACCCGGTGAACCTTCATTCGGCCCGAAGCATCCCCAGCCAGCGTGGAACCCAAGGTGCCCAGCCGTACTGAATCCTGCAGGTCTGCCCAATATTCGAGGTTGGCGATCGTATTGGAGAGGGCCGCAGAGTAGCCACGCCCGACCTAAGGCCTGTTGACAAATAAAAAGCCCGTGCTGCCCCAACGGGTGGCACGGGTTTGAATGTTCAAAGCCAATATATCATTGAGACATGATCCGCACGCTGAAATTCGCCATACGCCACAACCCGGCCAACAGCCGGGCCATCGGCTATCACGCCACCCAGCAAAAACCTGGCCTACAACTACGCCGTCGACGTGCTGAACCGGGAATCGAACCTGCCCAAGCGCAGTGGGCACAATCACCCTGACGCCATGAACAAGCGCATCACGACCTGGCGGCAAGCGGACCGGCAGATGACAGATGCCCCTTACCACATCCATTAGGAAGGAGCCGAGCAAGCCTGGGAAACCAACCAGCGGATGCAGCAAAGCCGCGCCGAGCGGCTGGAACGCATCGTTGCCGCCGAAGCAAAAGGCGAAGCGCCCAGGCACAGGGACCACCGCTCCGATCGCCGTACGTTGGCCCATCGGTCTCGCAAGGGCAGACGGCTTAGCCTGACCATCACCGACCGGCGGATTTTCAAGGTCAGCGACGACGGGCTGACCCTATCCAGCAAACAGTGCAGATTCACGCTCCGCCTGCGCGCCCGCCAGCCCCTGCAATGGCTGGACATCCGCTCCATCCAACTCGTTCCCGTGGCGAACTACAGCTCACGCACGCCGCTACACCGCCGCCATTACTGCCTGCATGTCCAAGTGGCGTTGCCCGAGCCTATGCCCCTGTAAGAACTGGACATCCAAGCGCCCGAGGACATCCTCGGCGCTGACCGCGGCACGAAGAACCACCTCGCCGTCAGCTCTGGCCATCGTGCGCACCACTCCCGCGGCAAGCAGCGCCGGGGCCGAAGGCAAAACCATCAGCGCCATATCGCGGGCAAGCCTCGCAACAGCAAACGCCGGCGCCACGCTGTCGCCCAAGACCGTAAACGGGCACGACGTTACGTCAAGGGCCGAGATCAGGACATCCGCCGCCAGGTCCACGACATCCTGTTGGAAACACAGCCAAAGTTGGTAGCCGTGGAAAGCCTGCGTCCTGTCAGCATGATGGCTTCAGCCCGAGGCACTACCGCTGCGCCTGGCAAGAACGTTGCTGCCAAGCGAAGACTCAACGAGAGCCTCGCCGAGGCCGCCATCGGCCACGTCGGCATACTCCTGCGGGAGGAGGCCGCCAAACTCGGCATACCCACCGTCTCCGTTCCGCCGCAGGGCACGTCCCAGACCTGCCCGCGCTGCGGAGACCGGCATCCCGATAACCGCGAGAGCCAAGCGGGAAAGAGTAAAAGGTCAGACCCACAATTAGAATGAAGTCATGAGCAACGGACGAAAGCCAGCGTCATCATCATGCCCCGCAGGATACGTGCCGGCCGGCCACATCGTGCCCATCCGGCTCTCGGCCCGCCAGCAAAACTACTGCCGGCGGGCCATCGGCATCCGCCGCTACGTCTATAACCTATGCGTCGCCACCCACGCCTTCTGCCGAATCAACCGCCTACCTTGGCCCTCCTGGCAGGACCTCCAAAAAGCCATCAATTCAGCCAAGAAAGAGGAATTCCCCTTCGTCGCCGAAGTTTCGAAGTTCGTCGCAGAGGGCGCCGCCAAGGACTTCGGACAGGCCGTTCAGAACTGGCAGCATACCAACAACCGGAGCCGACGGCCCAACTTAAAGAAAAAACGGCTCACCGGCACCGGCGCGTTCCTCGCAGCATCAGGCGTCAAAACCATCAAGTACGACGGCAAACGCCGCATCAAGCTGCCCTATCTCGGCTCAGTCAAACTCGCCCACACCTTGCCGCAAGGCGTCTACTACGAAGCACGCATCAGTTTCCGAAACGGCCAGTGGCTGCTCTCCTTCAACTACTGGAAACCGCCCGTTAAGCAGCCCATGCCGGATAACCGCATAGCGGCCGGCGGCGTCGACACCGGCATCAACCCTCACGCCACCGACAGCGAAGGCCAGACCTGGGAGAATCCCAAAGCCTATTACCAAGCCGAAAAGAAACTCCGCCGCTGGCAGCGCGCCCAGGCCCGGCGCACCGTCAACTCCCGCGGCTGGTGGGAAGCCCAACGCCGCATCAACCGTCTGTTCCGTCGCATCAACGGCCTTCGCAATAACGCCCAGCACCGGATGACAACCGAGTTGGTCAAAAAGTACCAGAACCTGGTCATCGAAGACCTGCATGTCGCCGGCATGATGCGAGGCAAGTCGCCCAAGGCACAGGCCGACGCCAGCATAGGCGAAATCAAACGACAGCTCATCTACAAAGGCCAATGGCATCATTGCGAGATAACCCTCGCTGACCGGTTCTACCCATCCAGCAAGACGTGCTCCAACTGCGGCTGCGTGAACGCGAAACTCAAGCGCGAGCGTTACTGGCATTGCCCGTCCTGCGGGGCAGAACACGAACGAAACGAAAACGCAGCGGCCTACCTGCGGTCCCTGTTGGGAGAAACGTTGACCCTACCCCCAGGCAGGGAGAGTGGCTCCGCGACGGGAAGGCTCTGGCCACCGGATACAGCCGGCGGTGAAACCATCCCGAATGACCGGAGAACTGGAACGCTGGCTCCGCCGGCAACCCAGACTGTGAGCAGGTGAAAGGTTCACCCTTCTTCCCGCTCGCCTCAAGCGGTGTTCCGGTGCCGGAAATGCGGTCTCCACGCCCACGCCGACTGGACTGCCGCCGTCATCATCCGCAACCGGGCCTACGTCCGGCACTGCTAATGGCAGTCAGGCTACACACCGGACGTGCTGACCGCACCAACCGGGTGGCGACAGCAGCCATCCGGCTCCGGCCAAGCGAGGCTTGGCCTGGAGCTAAGCGTGTTCAAGCCGGAAGGCACCGCGACGAGTCGCCCGGGCGACAGGGTCCGTGGCCCAAGGCCGGATTGCCGTACTCCAGCGGCGGTCCCAGACGCCCCAAGTGTTAGATAAAGTGTTAGCTCTGGGAAACACTCCCGGATACTCTTTCCACAGTAGCCGGGAACCCGATTTCCGGGTACCGTGCTCAATTTGTCAACACGCTGTAGGCATAGTAAGATAAACGAACAAGGATTCGCCATGACGACCATCAACACATCTGAAGACCTGCTACGCCTGCTCCGGGAAGATGCCCATTTCTACGAGCAGGCGCGCCGGCTGATACTCACCGACGAGCTGATCACCCTGCCTGAACGCTTCGCAGCTTTCGCCGCCCGCATCGACGACTTCGTCGTCAATCAGGAGCGGTTCAACGACGAGCAGCGGCAGTTCAACCAGCGGGTCGACGGCTTCATCACCCAGCAGGAAGAGTTCAACCAGCGGGCCGAGGCCCGATTCGACCACATTGATGCTCGATTCGAACGGATTGATGCCCGGTTCGACCGCATGGATGCCCGGTTCGACCGCATGGATGCCCGGTTCGACCGCATGGATGCCCGGTTCGACCGCATGGAGGGTGACTTTTCCTACTTCAAGAACCGGTTCTCGGAGAGCCAAGTGGCCGAGGAAGCGGCGACCATCGCCATGGCGATGGGATTTACATTGGAGCGCGTCCTCAGCAACGCTGACCTGGCTCAGATGTGCCAGCATCCCAACGCCGAATCTCTCCTGCAGGGCGATTTGATCAGCTTCACTCGTGCGGACCTAGCGCTGGAAGTCTCTGACCAAGCGGGGAAACACCATCTCATCGCAGTGGAGATCTCATACACGGCGGACCGGCGTGACACTGACCGTGCCGTGCGCAACGCCGATTACCTCACCCGGTTCACAGGACAACCCGGCCACGCCGCCGTAGCCAGCGCCCGCAACGACCAAGAGATACAGGGCCTGATCGACGAAGGCCTGATCTTGTGGTACGCGCTGGAAGACCACACCGATGGAACCGAAAGTCGGTAGACGTGGTAAAGCCGCCCGTCGTTGAAACCAGATCCTCCCCCGCGTTGGCGGCCAAAGAGTATGGCCCCGCCCATACCGCTGCTTGGGTGGCTGGAATGGCTAACCGGCTTCACTCTGTGGTAAACGGCACCAGGGTTTTGGAGTTGACCTGCACGGTGTAGGAAGCGCTGCGGGCGAAGTTGTGACCCAACGGGACAGTGGTTTCGACCAAGGAGTCGCTCCCATCGCATTCCCCGGCGGGTGTGGCCTGGTGGTGCGTGACGTTGACTGCGATCTCGCCGTGGGCCCAGCGCCAGATCTCGTAGCCGTTGAAGCTGGCGCACGCACTGCCCCCGGGCAAGGCGGAAACCACTCGCAATTCATACAACGGGTAGTTGTTTTCCATCACCCTCACCTCTGCGCTTTCGATTCGTGATTGCACGATTGTTGCGTTGCCCACGCTGGTGTCGGGTACCGTGAACGTAGCCATCGGTTCGTCGTTGACGAAAACCCGGTAAGTCTGACCGGACGTCAACTGGGCTGGAAGGCGTGCGACGTTTTCTTTCGGTACGAGCTCACCGCATCCGGTGAGCCACCGTCGCTCGGACGGCTGCAGCTCGGTAAGTCGCGCGACGATATCGTTACCCCACAAGTCGACCGTCAGGCTGCCGGGCCGGGCGCACTCCTCTGACGCGTCCTGGTTATAGCCGATGCGCAGGCGCTGCTCCATCCCCTCACAGAAAACGCTGGCCCCCGTGGCCCAAGCTGGAGTCTCCTGCCACACGGTAGGGCCCGGGTCGTAGTCCGGGGGCGGCTGCACCATCACCAGTGTCATGTCCACCCATTTGGGATTGCCCCTGGTGATGACCGAGTGGGAGGTGTCGTTGGCAAATGCCAGCCGTCCGTCGGATTCGGTGATCTGAGCGCTCACTGCGTAGGTGCTGTTGGGGTCGATGTCGCCCTTGGGGTATCCCAGGCTGAACCTGATGGGCACTTGTCCGGGATTGGGGATGGTCCGGCGGGCAATCAGGGGTGCACCGCCGTCGGCGTAGCTCACGTCGCGCAGTTCTACCGTCAGCACGGCGCCCGGCGTCAGGGGCACGTTTTCCTCATAGTTGACCGTGCCGCTGATCGAAGTTGTGAGGGAACGCACTGCCCGCTCCAGCGCGAGGCCATTGTTGTCTTGGTCAGGAGAATTCCTGCAGGCCATGGTAGCTAAGAGGAGTGAGGTTAGAAACGCGGCGGCGATGCGCGGCAGGATCCGTTTGACCATGGGAGGGCCTCTCTGGTGTGAATTGGGCTTTGGTCGCTGTGATTATAAGCCGTCAATTGGCGCAGGCGGCATAACGCTACGACGTTTGATTCCAGCCAGAGTGGGAGGGAGGTGTCCATTTCCGAGGTCGGGCCTGTTGACAGGGCGGGGGAAATGATGGCGGTTCTGCCGCAGCGAGGGCGCGAGGTGGCGGACCTGCACGTTTACTCGGACCAAGCACAACGATAGCGCCGTTCTATCCGCAAAGGTATCGGCCGTGCTGTATCCCCTGCTGGCGGTTGGCAGGCCCCACCGGACCGGGCGCCTAGGTCCGTCCCTGACCATGGTCACCACCTTGGCGTTGTCGAACAAACCTCACGGCGCCATGCCTTGGGCTGGCGCCGCCGGTGCGACGGCGTTTCTGCCCCGCGGCGCAAGGCGCACAAGCCGGTCCGATAGTCTCGGCGACTTCGCCACGCTTCGTCCCCCGACCCATTGGTCTCGACACGCGTGCGAGGCGGAGTCGGCGTGCGGGCCAATCGGATAGATGATTCAGCCGTCTGCCAGCCCACACGGCCCGCATTCAATCCCAACCCGACCGTCAACCCGGCCATTCAGGAGAACTCCAATGCAACTATCCAAGAGCCCCACCCCCATTCCTGCTCATGACTCTTATGGTCCTGGCCGGCCTGGTACTTTTCCTCCGGCACCTGGCCATCCATCCGGTTGCCCAACTGGCCGGCCCCGGTCCGTTGCCGCCGTTCCAGACCCAGGGCATCGCCCCCTTTCGTCGCCGTTGCTACCCGCCATGACGACCACGCCGCCGTCCCCTTCACCGCCGTGGTCCGTAAGCGGGACCGCGCCAACTTCATTCGCCACCTCGACCCCGTCGCCGTTCAGGTCAACGGAGATAATCGCTGGACATCTTAGTTTCGGCGGTGACAGTGAGTTGCAACGACCGTTGGACAACGGTTGTTGGGTCACCATTTCCGGCACCCACAGGGCGTTGGACATATTAAATGCTCAGAAAAATGCGGATTTTGGGACTGGCCTGGTGAGCCAAAAATACCCGCTATGAGACTGGCCGGCATTAACGTACGGCGCGGCGCGTGCTGAACTGGGGCAATGTTCCCTCGAAAATTGCGTATTCCGGGCCACATCGCGCCGGCGAAAAATACCCATGGATTTCTTGGGTGGATGATTGGGGCTGGCTCTGAAGGGCACTGGTCGTACCGAGGAGTTCCGCGAATTTGCTGGTAACGGACGACTTGCGCGACAATTACCCGCCAACAAGCCCTTGAACCAGCAACGCCCTCGCCTGATCCCAGCGAAGCCTCGGGCAGCCCAACGTTCACCCCAAGTAAATCGTCAAGGACAGCATTTGCGCCAGGCCGAAACCCCTGGCCCAACTGGGTCGCACCGGGCAGCATCATCAGGCAGTCTTCCGTTCTTTGGGTTCCGCGAGAATTCCATGGTCGCATTGCAACTCCACTGGTGCGGCAAATCCTCGAAGCTGCTCTGGAGCCTTGCCGCCGCTTTTTGGCCCTACCGGTGAGGCGAGCCCATCCTGCGGTCCGAGCGCCAATGGGAACTCCAACTGCCGCGCCAGATGAGTCTTGACCTCGGATGCGGCGTCGGATTGGCCGAAGACTGCCGCGGGGGCGTCTTCAGTACGGCCGGGTTTCGGAAACGCGCGTCCCCGTGGCGACAACGGCAGTTGCCGAGCCTTACGCCTGGCGGGGTCCGTTTTCGGACCCCTGAGCTGCTTCTCAGTCAACCGCTTGCCCACCATTCCAGCCACCACCTGCTTTATCAGAGCGAGCTCGCGGCGCTCGCGGCCTTCGAAAGTTTCTGATTCGAGCCGGTTGCCGAGGTAGTTGATCCGCCACATTATTTCTGCCAGGTACAGGGGCAGGTGATGCCTGCTCACCGACACGCGCAGCCGCATCGACCGCTTGAGGAATCCCCACGAACCTTCTATCCGGTTGGTCGTGACGAAAATCCCACGCACATCGTCCTCACCGATAGTTACGTGTAGCCCCCATTTTGAAGCTGAGTGGTTGACGGCGCGATAGTGCCGGTCCGTGTCGCGGTCAGGGCCCGTTCTCGGCACCGCAGCGTCTCCGTCGACGTAAATCCTCGAGCCGGGCGCCGTTATCCGGGTGATGAAATCCCGCATCATCGGTTTGGTCGCCTTGCGGTCCAAGACCTCTATGTACACCCTGCGCGTCTCATGGTTATACGCGCCAATGAGATGTGCTTTGGACCCGTCGGACAGGACGATTGCCGCCTCGTCTATCTCCGTCGTCCCTTCGAAAATCGGCGAGGGTTCGACCATCGCAGCCCTGATGCGGTGCATGAGCGTCAAAATTCTGGCGACTGGCATATTGCTGCCAGGAGCGTTGAAATATCCGGCCATTTGCATGGCTGAAATTCCGCGGCGCGACCGAATCATGTAGTACAAGCACTGGAGGGCGGTCTTCAGCGGCACCTTGACGCTGCTCAGCACGGTGCCCGACGTGACTGAAAGGTCTGAGCGGCAACATCGGCAACGCCACTGGCGGCGCCCAGTACGCGTGGGAGACCGCTCCGAGACTCCGTGTTCATGTCTTTTGGTGCACTCGTCTTGCTTGCAATCAGGGCACGTAAGTCGGTTGTTGTGGATCCATTTGAGCAATAGCTCCTCGCACTTCCCTTGCTCCATGGAGTGTTCGGGTGCTTCGTCTTGGAACAGAGCTTCGAACTCCTGGTTCCCCAACGCCTCATTCTCCCTGCGCTTGATGTAGCGGTTGGTTTGCTTGGTGCGTGTCGACGACCGCTTGGCCTCGCCATCCGCTTTCGGTTCCACTGGGGGCGGCAGGACCCAGGGCAACATTTCCCCGATGTCAACCAGTGCCTGCTTGATCAGGTTGGGGTCGACCTCGTCAATCCTGCGGAACCATTTGAGGAGGCAGTTCTTTGAGGGAGGCTTTTTGTCGAATACGAGCAAAGCGCCGAGTTCACCGTTGAGGTCATTTAGTTTCCTGCTGAGCGCTTCCACCGACCTGGGAGCGGTGATTCCGGGGTATCGGCAGTACAGGAAGAGCACCAGGATCTGGAGCAACCTCCTCCGTTTGCGGCCTGAACGGTCGGGCCGTTCAGGAGTGTCGTCAATCTCTGTCACCAGGGGCAACAGAATCTCAGCGTCGATGGCGTTTACAAAATCACCGATGTAGTGGCACCTTTGCAGCTCCGGTATGTCTGGGATAGTATTGATCCGGTGCAATTTCTCTTCTCCCATCGCAGAGGGCTGAGGCGTTGCATGACGGCGGCCGGAAGTTGCCGCTTCCGGCCGCCAACAACGTGGCGGTTGCTTTTGGGTCGTTTGAAGTAATGGTTGTAATCTTTGAGGTTTGTAGCTGGGCCAGGTGTAATGCCCCTATCGGATCGAACGACTGAACTTGGTGGTCCCCGGTAGTTCTTCCGTCAGTAAATCAACGAGCCAGCTACGGATTGGTTCATGAGCGTGTTATTTGTGGTGGGGGATCTGGTTGTGGTTTTTTGTTGGGTGAAATAGGGGCGGGATTTTTCGACCAAGTTGTCCGTTTCCGCAAAATTGCCAATGCCGCGGACGACGGATGGACCGAGGGGCGCGCCAAGAATTGTTCCCACGCAAGCCTAGTGGCGCAGCCGCGGAAACGCCCGCTAGCAGTCTTCTGCGCGTGGCAATGTGGCCGGAGTTGATCTGGAGTCCTTAGCGACACACTCCGGCAAGCGTAACCTCGCAAGAGCGTTCGGTGACCGTCGTGCGGCCGCAGGTCGCGGCCTTCCGCGTCAATGCCCCGCGCCGTCGGACGGTTCATCGCCAAGTCTCTTCGGACGCGGACGGGCGTGATTCCATCCACTTGACGACCTCGTGGAGCCGCCATCTGACGGCCCGGCGGCCGATCCTCACCGGGCGAGGAAATCTCCCCGCGCGCATCTCGCGATAGACGAAAGCTTTCGACACGGCGCAGAGCTTCAGCACTTCGTCCAAGCGCAAAAAACAGACGCCTTCCTCTGGTTCCATATTCATCACTCCATTTGGTCCTTGATGTGCCGGCCAGCGGCCAGCAAAGCACTGGGAGAGAACATGGAGACTGACGGTCGACCCATGTGGTGCCGCGCGTGGTTGAGTTGCGACCGTGGGAGACCGTTGAGTCGCCCATCGAAGCGGCGACCCGACGCAGGGGCAAAGTGTTCTGGGGTAGGGGCGCGCTCGGGAACGAGGAAGACTGGAAAGAACAGAGCCTTCCAGCGTTTGTGCCGGCCGTGGTGGCCGCGGCACCTCGCTCAGGGGGGAGCTACACGGAGGGACAGAGCCTCTCCGGTTCAATAACGGCCGTGGTGGCCGTGAGGACGCCCACCGTGTGGCGTCTTTCTGGAGGGACAGAGCCTCTCCGGTTCAATAACGGCCGTGGTGGCCGTGAGGACGCCCACCGTGTGGCGTCTTTCTGGAGGGACAGAGCCTCTCCGGTTCAATAATGGCCGTGGTGGCCGTGAGGACGCCCAATGTGCGGCGTCGTTCTAGAGGGACAGGGTCCCTCCGGTTCAATAACGGCCGTGGCGGCCGTGAGGACGCCCAATGTGCGGCGTCGTTCTAGAGGGACAGGGTCCCTCCGGTTCAATAACGGCCGTGGCGGCCGTGAGGACGCCCAATGTGCGGCGTCGTTCTAGAGGGACAGAGCCCCTCCGCTTCAATAACGGCCGTGGTGGCCGTAAGGACGCCCACCGTGTGGCGTCGTTCTAGAGGGACAGAGCCCCTCCGCTTCAATAACGGCCGTGGCGGCCGTAAGGACGCCCACCGTGTGGCGTCGTTCTAGAGGGACAGAGCCCCTCCGCTTCAATAACGGCCGTGGCGGCCGTAAGGACGCCCACCGTGTGGCGTCGTTCTAGAGGGACAGAGCCCCTCCGCTTCAATAACGGCCGTGGTGGCCGTGAGGTCGCGCGCAAGGCGGCGACGGTTCAGGAGAGCAGAGCTCTCCAGTGTTTAGGTTGCGGCCTTAGGAGCCAGCCGTTGAAAATATCTCACCTTATGGGCCGTGTAGGCCGTATAGTCGCGCGCAGGGCGTCGACGGCTCGGAGTGGCAAAGCCCTCCGGATGCTTAGAGTGCTGGTCTTGGAGCCGGCGGTTTGGAATCATTCAATCTTATCCGTACTGCATTTTGCAATACGGCTTCGATTAGTTCTTCCATGTTCTCGCTATATTCAATTGTATGATCCCCTTTGACTAGCACCTCCAATACGCGGGTTTGGGAGGATTATAAACGATGACGCGGATACGTCAAATCCCGATGGTACGCCAGCATAAGGTTAGAACCGAGACAGGTAGAACTGGGGTCACGCACTCCGGTAGCGGGTAGCAGAAGGCGAATGCGTCACAGATTCGTCAATAAGGCCGTGCAACTTACGATAACGCATTGTGGTGAAGGACGCTCTAGGTGACACCGCCAATTGAAGAGGGAAGGGCAGAAAACACACCATTAGACCATCCTGATGGTTCCCAGAGCACTTGAGTTTTTCTTTCGGGGCTTCCTAGATTTGTGCCCAACGCCCCGTTTCTGTTCTAGGAACCAAACTCGCTTGCGGAGTCGTTTGGCGATGATGTCCGGTCTGCCGGCCAGCGTTGCCGTCCTGCCACGTAATTCAAACCTGTTTTGCCCCTCGACGTTACTACATAATGTCGGACCGTCCAGTTGTTGATACACTGGTTGACGAGGGCCGGGTGGTCGAACAGCCACTGGGCTTAGTCGAAGTCGGAGAACTGCCGGGTCCCATGTTGGTAGTGGGCCTTGAACCAAACCTCCCACTCGCATGAGTTCTCGCCAGTGAGTAGGCGGGGCAACCAGGTGGCCTGAATGTAGGGGTGTTGGCGTCGTTGCGGCACGGCTCCTGTAGGTTAGTAACCGTCGTCGGCGTGGCTTGAGTTTAAGCGTTGGCCGTCGGTGCGGGCTACTGATTACTGTCACCAATTATGAACGCGTCCCGTTTGGCGCAGTCAGGGCTTTATCGTTGGTGCGCTAGCTTCCCCGCTGGCGAAAGCCGCGTTGGCCCCTGGGCGGCTGTCGACGGCGTCCCGGCGCTGGCATGCTCCCAGGTGGATAGCTCCGATTTACCGTAGGAGCGGTATCTTGCTTTCCATCAGGACAGGGAATTGTCGTTGGCTTACGGGCCAGAGTTGCTCTCGGGGAGTTCATCATCACTGATTCGCTAGATGACGGCAGCGACTTTAGTAGATCTCGATGCCGGCTGTCACACCCGTCGGCGCCTCTGGGTCTGTAAGCATCTTGCCGCCCGGGCAGAAGCTCATGCCCTCTGCCCGGGCGGTTGGGCATTCGAAACTCATGGCATTACGTGCGGACAGCCGCTTCTTTTGCTAGCCGTGGACAGGGCTGTCTGCTATCCCTACCATGACGACGTAGTCCATGGCGAACTCAGGCAGAGCGTCCGCCGTGGCGGTACCACGCTCGGAGTTTTCCCCGTCCAACGAACAGCGTGGGAGTCCACCTATTGATTCAGTTGAATGAGGGCCTCATTTGCGGCTTCTTCATCGTACTCTATCCGGAATGATTGCTGATACGCAACTTGAGTGTCTTGCCTCGCTTGAATAAAGCGGAGGAGTTCCCCACGGGCGAAATGGTACCTGGCGGCCTCAAAGCGGGCCGGCGACGCGACCGATTCGAAGGCTGCGTAGGCCGCCAGCGATCTCTCGTATTAGTCCTCCCGCCACGCCTTTCCCGCTTCGCCGTCGAACTGCCCCAACAGATTCAACCAAGGGTTTCCGAGAGCCCAGCTCAAGTAGACTTCCGCCCTGATGCGGTGGACGCTGGCGTCACTGTTGCCGAGATCAATCGAACGGTCGATGTCGCGGATAGCGTCGACCGTGGGGGCATACCTGTCAGCACTTAGATGGGACCAGGCGGCCAAGTAGTGGAGGAAGGCCGGGTTGGTTGATTCTATGGCCATAGGATCAATGAGGTTCAAGTCGAATCCGTAATTTTCTGAGGTCGGCAGTCCGGGATGTGCCCAGTCCCGATAGGGCGGGCTCGCTAGGCTTGCCCACATGCCGGCTTCCGGCTCGTCTATGAACTCTTGGGGATAATCGCACCACGCCCAGTATGCCTTGGCCTCACCAGCCGCTTGCCATTCCTGGCCGTTTGACCTGTCCTACCGCCAAGCCCTGGTCAATGACTTGGCGTATTCTCCGGTCTGGTGCATCGTTGCGCCGAGTGGCGCGTTGTCCGCTGTCTCAGGGTCGGTCATTGCGTGGGCTACCTTGTCGTTGCAGACTGGCATGTGGAGGAACTTGAGCCCCTCACCTAGGCGTCCCTGCTCTGCCAACAGCATTCCCCTCACCGCTAGGTGGGTCGGTGCGATCTTGGGAATTCTGGCGTCGATGGCGCCTCGGCGGCTTAGGAAGTCGTCCTCAAGTCCCAATACAACGCGGGGGTCCATATAGTCCAAAGCCTCAATGGCTTCAATGGCCTGTTGGAGGTCTCCGACCCGCCCGTGGGCAATCGCGAGCACGATCCCAGCCTCCATGTCCTTGCTTGGGTCTAGGCCTTCCTGGTTCTCGACGATGGCGTGGAAGTCGCCCATCCGGGCCCACGCTCTTGCTCTGTCCACGTAAAGGGAGTCGTGTACGGAATCAAGTTCAACGGCCTTGGTGATGTCCTGTACTACCGTCGCGTCCCAGCGCAACCTCGCTTGGTGTCCGGCGCAGCGGGCGTAGGCCAGGGCATCGTCGGGATTGAGCAGTATTTGGGTGTCCGCTTCATTGATCAGGTTAATGCGGTTATCGATGTCGACGTAGCGAAAGAGGTTCGTGAGGCCGTAGGGAGCGAGTCCTTGGATGAGGTGTCTGAGTTCCGATGCCGGCAACCTGCTGGCAACGTGGTGGTTAACTGCACCGTAGTCTCCGGAGCGATATTGGGCGATGATCTTGGCAACCTCAGCGTCCACGCCCGCGAACTCGTCGCCGTGAGCCGCCGTATTCAGGGCTCTGTCCACATCCAAGAAGGCCTGATCATGGTTGCCCATCATGCTGTGCGCGTAGGAACGGAAGGCATAGGCTTGTCTTGCGTTCTTTGCCTCCATTGCCAGGGCCGCTTCAAAATCCTCCATGGCGGCACCGTAATCTTGCTGCATGGTCCGGGAGAAACCGCGCAGAGTGTAAGCCCTCGGCCAATTCGGGATTGATGACGATGGCTTGGTCAAGCACGTATTCAGCACGGTGGAATCTTTGACTCAGCAGGTAAACCTCGGCTTCCTCGTAGAGGGTTTCGGCCTGTTACAGTTGTTCCGCGCTCATCCCTGCCTGCGGGCGCTGCTCAGTCGCAGCCGGAGCTGTTGTCGGTCCCGTCGTTGCTGGCGCGCTGGTTTCGGTTGGTTTGCCGGGAACGGTGGGTCCAGGGCTTTCGACTCTTGCCAGCTCCTGCACGGTCGCAGGAGTACTCGCGTTGGCATCGGCGTTTCCGCCACCATTCATTAATGAGCCTGGGTTGGTCCAATTTGTCGTTTGGGTGCTCTGTACTACCGCGGAGGGTGGCGAAGCAGTTTCCCCCGCCGCACGCTGCAAAGGTAGTGGAGACAATCAGGCTAGCCGCTATTGCCGGCAGCAAAAGCACCCGGCTGACATGTGATGGTCTGCGAATGATCCCCAGACTGAAATGGGACAGCCAATTGAAGAGGGCGCATTTGGACTTTTGGGCCCGGTTGGTTGGGAAAGTGGTGCGGTCCGGCTCTGTGCCGTTCGCTCGGCCGGCCATGGCGCCGTCAAGCGACCACGGCCCAAAAATTTCTGGTCCCGGATCCCGCCCCCGGGCACCTGCTGAGCAGGGGAAGTCCCGCCCGTGGATTTCCCGGAATCAGACAAGCTCGTTGGCGGCCATCGTGGCATTTCCATCAAGTCCAGGCCCCCGTAGGCACGTTGCCGTAACCTTGTAGCCCGCTGGGTCCAGAGCTGAGGACAATGCCCAACGTAAGTGGTTGGCGAATCGCTCGCAGCAGGTAGGCCTGGACCGCTTCGTCAATTGCTTATCGAAACACGGTGTATCAGCGGCCGCGTCCGACGATGATTTCGCAAGGGCGTTCAAATCGTTTACTTAAGGTCAGACATCGAAGCAGGTGGAGGCGTTCCGGGCAACCATGCGGGCGGAACTGGGGCGCGATGTGCCGGAAGAGGAGCCGGACATTGGTCCTTCTGGGGCTATTGGCCCCGCCGTCAGCCAGTGACCCGTCCGTCCTAGCGGCCGCATCCTCGGTGTGCTATCGTTCCCCACAACTTTTTCTACCTACGGGTGGGCTAACGGCTGATCATCCTCTAGATAATGCCCCAGATTATTGTGAGATTTGCAGGGCATCTCCGGCCCGCCAGGGGAAAATCTATTGTGACGCCTGGCTGTCCGCGACATTCTTCCTGTTCTGTCGCGCTAGCGGTACAGCAGCTCGGCGTCTAGCACCGGAAGCCTGGGCTCTGCTGGTCATTCTGTTCTTTGTGCCCACCTTTAGCTATTGTGTCCTTCTGTTCCTGATACCGGTGCTTTGGGTTGGGGCGCGTCATTGCGTGGTCCTCTATCGCCGGCAAGTCGTTGTGGAAATTGGTGAGTTTCTCTTCCGCTCGTTTCCGGTTTGGGAAGCCCAGCAGTATCTCGCCGAGATCCAGCGGGGAAAGGCGGAAGTCAGGGCCGAGTTGCGTCGTGAAGTCGTGACCCTTGGGATTCCGCTTTCACGCGAGATGGATGAAGTGCTTCGGGGAGAGCGCCGCCTGAATGAACTTCCGCACTGCGATTACTACGCGATTCAGCAAGCGATGGAGGCCGTCGTCAAGCGGCACCGGCAGCGGGAGGAAGCGTACTGCATTGAAGCTGCCCTGCCTTACGGAACAGACCCTGTCTGCTGACCTCTATTCGCTGGCTGGCCCGATTGGATATTGCATCCGGTCTCGGCCGTCAACGTCTTTGTTACGGAATCCGTAACGGCCGGTCGTGTCGGCTGAGCGGTGCTGCTACTCTATTCGGTGGCAATGAACGGCAAGCCTAACGGAAGCGGCCAGGTGCCTTCCGGCCTTTGTAGGGCGTCGTCCGTTGAAAAGCCAGTCGACTGGCGTGTGAATTATAGGCTTTTTCCCTAGAGGCCTTGTGCGGGGCTAATGACTTCTCGGACACCCGGCAGTGTGCTCCGCTGGCGCCTCTACGGCAATTCCAGGTGGAGCGCCGCGCAAGGCTCAGGAAAGCAGTTTGAAGTGAGACCGGCAGACGTGTGGATTTTCCCATACATGAGGTTTGAGTCTCGGTTGCGCCTTTCCGACCGGGACCAGGCCAAGGGCAAGGCGGAGAGCGGGGCGAAGTCCGTCCTGCGCAACATGAGGGCCAGCATCGGCTTCTCGGCTGCGGACGTGAGCGGCCAGGCGTTGGAGTCTTGCGAAATAACGGCCAACGGCTGCGTACACGAGACGACCCACCTCGTACTTGGGGATTTAGCGGAGACCTGCCCAGGCCGGTGAATCAGTCCGACAGGGCCATTCTGGCACCGAAACTTGAGGAAGCCAGCAATATGGTCAAAACGCTACGGCGTCGAATGGGGCCGGGCACGGCGCAAATTGGCGTTCATTCGGCACGGAGTCTGGAGATGAGGCATGGAGGGTTGTTGTTTTTCGCCGCATAAACGGAACGAAACCGTCAGCCAGCCAAAGTGATAAATAAAGTGATAAATGCGGCCCTATAGGCCGCATTTTATACTTGATTGCAAAGGATTTTGGTACCCCTGGAGGGACTCGAACCCCCGACGCGCGACTTAGGACGCCGCCGCTCTATCCAACTGAGCTACAGGGGCAAGCAGGAGGTAGATGGTGGAGATAGCGGGGCTCGAACCCGCAACCTCGGCATTGCGAACGCCGCGCTCTCCCAGTTGAGCTATATCCCCACGGTACCCTTTCATCCTAGCCAAGAAATGGCGGAACTGTCAAGGAACGGGCATCCTTCACGCGCCTGAGACCACGCGGACGCGGTGGTTGTTGCTGTCGGCGACGTAGATCGCGCCATCGGCGGCGATGCCGCAGCCGTGGGGCCGATCCAGGCCGGCGTCGGTGGCCGGGCCGCCGTCGCCGTGGCCGCCCAGCTGTCCGCCGGCGATTGTGGTTACGATGCCGGTGTTGGCGTCGATGCGGCGGATGGCATGGTTTTCCGTATCCACCACAATGATGTTGTCGGCGGCGTCGCAGCGGATGGCTTTGGGCGCGCCCCAGGTGGCGGCCAGGGCCGCGCCGCCGTCGCCGCTATAGCCCCGTTCGGCGTCGGCGCCGGCCACGGTGGCCATAATGCCGCCGGCGGTTACCATGCGCACGCCGTTGCCCTCGCGCTCGGCGATGTAGGTGTTGCCGCGACGGTCCATGCAGACGGCGCGGGCGCCCAGGATGCTGGCCTGGCTGGCGGGCATTCCGTCGCCGCCGCGGACCTTTTCGCCATTGCCGGCGAAGGTATTGATGATTCCGGTGGCCAGGTCGAGGCGGCGGATGCGCTGGTCCTGGATGTCGGCGATGAGCAGGCCGCCCTTGCCGTCGAGGAAGCAGTCGTTGGGTTCGCGCATTTGGGCCTGATGGCCGGGGCCGCCGTCGCCGGAATAGCCCGGTTCGCCGGTGCCGGCGACGGTGGTGATGATGCCGGTGGCGCCATCCACGCGGCGGACGGTGGCGCTGAGCCGGTCAACGATGTAGATGCTGCCGTCAGTATCCACTTCCAGGGAATAGGGTTCGTTCATCATGGCGGCGGTGGCCGGCCCGCCGTCGCCGGAGTAACCGGCCTCACCGACGCCGGCGACGGTGGTGATGACGCCGGTGGCGGCGTCCACCCGGCGGACGACGTAGTTTCGGGACTCGCAGAAGTACATGTTGCCGGCCGGGTCAAAGGCGCACATGAACGGCTCGCGGAGGGTGGCGTCGCCGGCGGGGCCGCCGTCACCGGAGTAGCCGGCCTCGCCGGTGCCGACGAGGGTGCGGATGGTGTAGGCATTGTTGGCAGATGTCATATCAGTCTCCGGGCGTTGGCGCGGATAAGGCGTTCTTGATGCTGCTGACGGACTGGCGGAGCCGGTCGTCGGTGATGAGGGCGGCACGTATTTTCCGCGCGCCGTGAATGACGGTGCTGTGGTTGCGGCCGGCCAGGAACCGGCCGGCGTTGGTGGGGGTCATGGCCAACTCGGTGGTGAGCAGGTACATTGCCACCTGCCGGGCCTGGGCTACGGCGGCGGTGCGACTGCGCCCCAGGATTTGCTCTTCGGTGATGCCCAGGCGCTGGGCCACAGCGCGCAAGACCTGCTCCGGGGTGAGGTCGGCGCGCGGGTCGGGGCCGGCGACGGCGTCGAGTTGTTCGGCGACGGCTTCGACGGTCAGGGGGACGTTCATCAGCTGGGACATGGCCATGACGCGGTTGAACGCGCCCTGCAACTGGCGCACGTTGTGATTGACCCGCTGGGCAATCAGTTCCAGGACGGTATCGGGGGTTGCAACGCTGCGGGCGGCGGCCCAGGCGTGGAGAATCGCCAGCCGCATCTCCAGAGACGGCGGCTGAATGTCGGCCAGCAGGCCCCACTGGAACCGGGAGCGCAGCCGTTCTTCCAGGGGGGCTATGGTGTGAGGAGCGCGGTCGCTGCTCAGCACCACCTGGGCGCCGGCCTGGTGCAGGTCGTTGAAGGTGTGGAACAGGCTCTCCTGGGTCTGTTCCTTGCCGGCCAGGAACTGCACGTCGTCCATCAGCAGCAGGTCCAGGCCCCGGTAGCGGTCGCGGAACTCCCGCATGGCCCGGCGGTGGATGGCGGAGACGAACTCGTTGGTGAACTGCTCGGAGGTAACATAGAGCACGGAGCGATTCTGCTGCACGGCCCGGTTGCCGATGGCGTGGAGCAGGTGGGTTTTGCCCAGGCCAGAACCGGCATGGATGAACAGGGGGTTGCAGCCGTGGGGCGATTCGCCGCCGGACGCGTCCCGGCTGCCGTCGGCAATGGCGTTGCCGGCATGGTAGGCCAGCTGGTTGCTGTGGCCCACGACGAAATTGTCGAAGGTGTAGCGGGGGTTGCACGTGGCCGCGTTCACGGCCTGCCAGTCGTAGCCGCCGGAGGCTGCGCTGCGCCGTCCCAGGTCGTAGTCGTCGGGTATTGGGGTTCGATTCTGCGGTGGGGCCGCGGTGATGGCGTGAACGCCGACGGGTTCGGCTGCCGGCGCGGCGCCGTTCTCGGACGTCACAGAGGGCATGGCCTGGTAGCGCACCGCGGCATCGCGTCCCAGGGTGTGAGACAAGGCTTCCTGGGCCATGGCAAGGTGCAAAGGCAACTCCAGCCAGGAAACGGCGAAAGAGCTGGCGGCGGCGACAATCAAGTCACCTTCATGCCAGTGGTGTCCGACGCAGGGTTTCAGAAAAGTGTTGAAATGCTCTCTGGGCATCTCAAGTTGCAGCCGTCCCAACACGGCTTGCCAGACTGATGCAGGGTCGGAAGAATCCGGCATAATCGGCCTGTCTCCATTCAACATAACTGTCTATGGTAGGGGGCGACTTGGCGGGCTGCAAGGCGGACGGGTAGATATCACGTTCCGCTATGGTTTATTAAAGACACCAATTTCATCCATAAGTTGAAAATACGTCTGAAGGTCAATCGTGGGGTCGGGGTGATTCGTTTTGACCCCGAAACACGGCGCCAAGGCCAGAGGGAAAACGGCTGATGACGGCAGCCGGCGGCGTCCAGCACGACATAACAACATCTGGTAGATAACCGTTTCCGGGTTTGCCGGGTTGCCGATTGGCCCTAGCAATCCGGGCAAAAATTACGGCTTTACGGCGCCGATGACGTACTCGGTGTGCATCCGCAGCTCGATCCCGGTGGGAGCGCCGGCGGGCTGTTGGCGGCCCCGGGCCGGCATCATGCGGCGGTCGCGGTCGAGGCTGCGGGGGGCAACCGCGATTACGTCAAGGCCGGCAGTGGCGGCGATGTCGGCGAGGCACTGGTGGGTGGGAATCAGCACGTCGCGCATGGTGGAGGGGCCGACGACGATGATAGCCGCCGCGCCGGGCCGGAGGACGCGGGCCATTTCGCCAATGGCGGCGGCCATGTCGCCAAAGTACCGAGCAAGGACGCGGGACCTGGGAGCGTCCCGCTCGGACAGCTCCGCCACGATGGATACAACCGAGTCCGGGCCGGCGGAGGCGGGGCCAAAATCGCCGTCGCCGGGGGCGGTCTGCCGTTCCGCGCCGATGTACTGGCCGCGCAGCTCGGACAGGCGCGGGATGGGGTCGCCCAGCCAGGCCAGGGAAAACTTGTGGGCGCGCATATAGTCCAGGGCGTTGGCGTAGGGCGGCGAGGTAACGATCAGGTTGACGCTGCCGTCCGGGACTGGCAGAGCGCGGGCGTCCCCGGCGATGATGCGGCTCTCGCCCACGGTGTCGGGGTCAACGCTGGCGTAGGCGTCAACGGCGCGATTGAGCAGAATTTCGAACTGGCGCAGGGGTCGGCGTGGCTGCTTGTCGGCGACGCGGTGAGGGCGGGTGTGGGCCAGGTCCCGGGCCCGGGAGACGCCGCCGGACTTGGTGACGATGGTGGACGAGAAGACCACCTCCAGCAGGTTCCGCAGGCCGGGCTGCGGCTCGGCGCGAATGGCCAGGAGCAGGGCGGCCAGTTCGGCCTGGGTTTCGGGGAAAAACCAGTAGTCCAGGAACTCCCGCGTGGCGTCATCCATCAGCCCGAGGACATAGTCCAGCGGACGGGCGGGATGGCTGGCGCCGGCGTGCAACTCTGCGGCACGTTCCAGAGCGGCGCGCCCGGCAGCATGCACCGCCTCGGCGTCCAAAGCCGCGGTGCGGGCGATGCTCTGGCGGCGAGCCAGCGGGTCAAGGTCAACGCCGATGACGGAGCGTCCGGCCAGCCAGCCCTCCAGCAGGGTTACGCCGGAGCCGCACATGGGGTCCAGCACGGTATCGCCGGGTTCGGTGAGCGCCTCAATAAAGTAGCCGGCCAGGCCGTGGGGAAAGCGGGCGGCGAAGGGGTGCAGGGCGTGCAGGGGGTGGGCTTCCCGCGCCGGAGCCTGGAAGGCCAGATCGCCGGCGAGCAGGGCGGCGAGGTTATGTTGGGTGGACGTTGCCGTGGTCAAGATGATTCCCGGCCATACGGTGCGAATCGGCCGGCTCTAGTCGGCCGCCTGGGGCGCGACCCGAGCGGCACGGGCCTGGCGCGCCTGGTCCCGTTCGCGCTGCAATTCCAGCCGCCTGGGCAGTGGTGGCCGGGGCAGGAACCAGTAGCCGATGGCGGCGGCGATGTAGAGAACGACCAGCGGGAAGAGGGCCCAGTAGAAGCTGCCGGTGTGGTCGTAGATGGCGCCCATCCACATGGCGGTCCACATGGAGGCTATCTGGTCGGGGAGGTGCTGCCAGCCGCGCAGGGTGGCGTAGGAACGTCGTCCGAAGAAGTCGCCCATGATGGCCCAGTTCAACGGGTTGGCGCTCTCGGCGAAAGCCTTCAGAACGACGAAAGCCATCAACTGCCACAGGAAGCCACTCTGGTTAATCAAGGCGGCCAGGGCCACTGCGCCGGACACCATGCAGACGGCGCAGAGCTTGCGCCGGTCGGCTTTATCGCCGAGCCATCCCACCAGTGGGTAGAAAAGCATATTGATAATTGAGAACAACCCAACGAAACCGGCGGCAATGAGGATGTCGGTGCTGTCGCGGCTGCCCAGTATCTTGCCCAGCACCGACGCTATCGAATCGTAAAGGGGCGTTCCGTACGCGCCACCGCCCTCGAGGAACCAGACAATCATGGGGGCCATGAGGAACGACGCGCCGGCGTGGACGACGTTGCGGAAGCCCGTGGCGAGGATCAGCAGCCAGTAGGAGGGCGTGCGCATCGCCTCCTTGGCGGTAAAGTCGTAGGAGCCGAACTGCACCCGCCGGCGGTTGGCAGCGGGTTGAAGGCTTTCGGCAGGGGCGTCCGGCGGGTCGCCATCCGGCAACAGACCCATGTCTTCCGGGGAGCGTCGCATGAACCATGAGAGAGGGATGACCACCCCGATGATGACGAAGCCAAGGACGGTGCAAGCGTCGCGCCAGCCGATGGAGAAAATCAGCAGACCCACCAGGGGGGCCGACGCGCCGCCCAGGCCGTTGCCCATGCTGACGATGGACATGGCAAACCCGCGCCGTCGCCGGAACCAGTTGTTGACCGCGGCCACCGACGCGTTGTTGTATCCCGACCGGAAGCCCACCGACAGGAACCCGACGAAGATGACCAGGAAGTACCAAAAGCTGCCGGTGTAGCCCAGCAGGATGAAACCCAGCCCGGACATCAAGCCGCCGAAGGCCAGCATTACGCGGGGGCCGAAACGGTCGGTGCAGTAGCCCATCAGCGGCCCCTGCACGCCGCCCATCAACCGGCCCAGCCCCTCGGCCAGGCCCATCATGGTGCGGGTGAAGCCCAGGTCCTGCTCCACGGGAATGTAGAACACGGTGAAGCCCCGGTTGAAGCTGCCGTGCTTCATGCCGTCGGCCAGGAGGCTGACCAGGACAATCCACCAGCCGTAGAAGATGCGAGGGCGGCGCTGTGAGGTAGTTGGCGCGGCCATCAGTACACCACCTGGTCGGCGGACAGCTGGGCGACGCGGGCGTCGTTCATGCCCAGCAGTTGTGACAGCACGTAGTCGTTGTGCTGTCCCAGCAGCGGGGCCGGCGTGCGGACGGCGCCGGGGGTAGCGCTGAAACGCCAGGGTACGCCGTAGAGCAGCTCCGCGCCCACGTGGGGATGGTCAACCTCAACGTAGGTTGCGCGGGCGTTCAGGTGCGGGTCGGCGAACTGGTCGGCGATGTTCATCACGGGCATGGCGGCGACGCCGGCGGCCTGCAGCCGCTCGGTCGCCTGCTGCGGCGTTACCGAGCGCGTCCAGCCGGCGATGAGTTCATCCAAGGCACGGCGGTTGCGCCAGCGGGTGGGAGAGTCACCGAAGCGGGCATCGTCGGCCAGGCCGTCCCCGACCACGCCAGTCAGGGCCTGCCACTCCGCATCGTCGCCCACGGCGATGGATACCCAGGCGTCGTCGCCGGCGCAGGGGTAGTTGTTGTGGGGCGCAAAGTCGGGGTCGTCGTTGCCGGGAGGGGTGGGAATCTGGCCCGACATCTGGTATTCCAGCATGGGGACGCCCAGCAGCGATGCGGTGCCTTCCAGGTGGGCAGCCTCCACGTACTGGCCGCAGCCGGTGCGGTTGCGGTGTCGCAACGCGGCCACCACGCCCAGGGCGGCGCAGAGGGCAGCGACGGTATCGCTCCACGCGGCCTGCAGTTCGCCCACCAGCGGCTCGTTCTCTTCGGGCGGGTAACCCACCAGGCTCATCATGCCGGACATGGCCTGTATGATGGGCGCGTAGGCCACCATGTCGCGCAGGGGGCCGGTGTCGCCAAAGGCGGGCATGGCGGCGACGATGATGTCCGGCTTGACCCGTTGCAGGCTGTGGTAGTCCATGCCGAGGCGTTGCAGGACGCCGGGGGAGAAGTTGGACAGCACCACGTCGCTGACTGAGGCCAGCCGGCGCAGGATAGCCTTGCCCTCGTCGGTGCGGAGGTTCAGGGTGACGCTGAGCTTGTTGCGGTTGAGGCCGTGAAAGACGGGCTGCAGCTCGGGCCACAGGCCCCGGTCGCCGCCGGCCAAGTCCTCCCCGTTGTCGGATGGGGGTATCATGGGCCGGCCCAGGCGCATACCGTCCAGGCGGGCCCGGCTTTCGACCTTGATGACCTCGGCGCCCATATCGGCCAGCAACTGCCCGGCCATGGGCCCGGCCCAGGCGGAACCCAGGTCAACCACCCGGACGCCGCGCAGGGCCAATATCGGTTCTTGGCGATCATTATCACCCTCACCCCCGTATCGAGTACGGGGCCGGCTCCGGCCCTTTCCCATCAAGGGAGAGAGGGATTTGCGTCGAGGAAGCGGGGGGTTCTCGTCGAGGATTTCGGCGGTGTGCTGTCCCAGCAGCGGGGCCGGCCGGGTGATTTTCAGAGGAGAGCCGTGCAGACGGACCGGCGCGCCGGGGTAGCAATGCCGGCCGGCCTGGGGATGCTCTACCTCGCGGAACCATTCGCGGGACAGCAGGTGGGGCGAATCCAGCACTTCGTCCATGGTGAGCACCGGAGCGCAGGGGATGCGGTTTTCCAGGCACAGCTGCAGGATTTCGTCCTTGTCGTGCTCCATGAACCAGGGGGCGATGAGGCTTTCGGCCTCTTCGGGGTATTGGTCGCTCATGGCGCGGCGGTCGCGGTAGCGGGGGTTGTCCATCCAGTCGGGATTGCCCAGCAGGTTCAGGAACCGCTGGTACTGTTCCAGCTGGGGCGCGTCGATGCACACATAGCCGTCGCGACAGGGCAGGACGCAGTTGGGGAACAGGCCCAGGCGCATCCGGTTGCCGGAGCGGGAGCCGGCGATGCCGCGATAGATGAAGGTGGGCAGGTGGTAGCCGGTGAGCAGGGTGGCGATGACGCTGGAATCGGCGAGGTCGATGTACTGGCCTCCGGCGTCGGTTTCACGGGCGAGCAGGGCGACGATGGCTGCGTAGGCGCCGCCAACTCCGGCCAGATAGGCCGCCTGCTGGGCGGGTGTGGTCAGCGGCTCCCGGTGGACGTGTCCGGTGCCGAAGCTCATGCCGCTGAGGGCGTTGACCTGCAGGTCGTATCCGGCGTACTTCCTGTAGTCGCCGGTGCGTCCGTAGGGTGAAAGGGAGACGGTTATCAGATGGGGATGCCGCCGGGCGAGGTCGTCGGCGGTGATGCCGGCCTTGGCCAGCGCGGAGTAGGGCCGGTTTTCGACGAAGACGTCGGCGGTTTCCAGCAGGCGGTGGAGAGAGTCGATGCCGATGCCACTGCCGCTGGCAGTATCCAGGGTTGCGCCGCGCTTGCCCTGGTTGACGAAGAGGAACAGCCCGCTGCGTTCGGGATGAGGAACGCCATCGGGGTAGGGTCCGCAGCGACGGGCCGGATCGCCGTCCGCCCGCTCAATCTTGATGACGTCGGCGCCCAGTTCGGCCAGCAGTTTGGCGCAGAAGGGGGCCGAGACCATCTCGCCCCACTCAACGACGCGAATGCCCTGGAGGGGGCCAGGCGGCGTAGGGACATGGGGCGCCGTTGATGTATCAGGGGCTGACAATTTGAGCGGTTCCACTCTGCTTACTTACCCAATGGGCCGGCTGGTCACCTCGCGGTCGATTTTGCGGGGAATCCACTGGCCGTGGCCGGCGGGGGCGGTGAGCTGGCCGTCTTCCACGGCAACGGTACCGCGCATGATGGTCATTACGGGCCAGCCCTCAATCTCGAAACCTTCCCAGATGCTGTAGTCGCTGATGTGGAAGTCGTCCATGGTGAGACGCTTCTTGATGGAGGGGTCGATGATGGTGATGTCGGCGTCGCTGCCCGGGGCCAGGGCGCCCTTGCGGGGGTAGAGTCCCATGATGCGGGCGGCGTTGGCGGAGGTTACGTCCACGAAGCGTTGCAGGGACATCCCGCGCTTGGACACGCCTTCGCTGTAGGTGATGCCAACGCGGGTTTCCGCCCCGTTGTGGCCGCCCGTAACGTCGCGGACGGACTTGCCCTGCGTCTTCAGGGCCCAGTTGGTGCAGTATTCGTCGGTGGCCATGGTGTGCAGGCCGCCCCAGGCGATGCCTTTCCAGAGCATGGCGGCGTCTTCGGGGGACTTGAGAGACGGGTAGGTGTGGTACTTCATCCCGTCCTCTTCCTTGTAGTGGTTGGCGTTGAAGCAGGCGTAGTTGTGCAGGGTTTCGCCGTACACGGCCATGCCCTTGTTGCGGGCCTCGCCGATGGCGTTGATGCCCTGGCGGGCGCTGACGTGGACGAAATAGACCGGGGATCCGGTCCACTCGGCGACGCGGAGCACCCGGCGGAAGGACACGTCCTCGGACTCGTTGCTGTGGACGATGGGCATATTCCACCACTCGTTGCGTTCCTCGCGCTGCAGCTTTTCGTACATGTACTGCACCATGTCGTCGTCCTCGGCGTGGACCAGGAGCATGGCGTCGTTGCGCTGGATGACTTCCATGAGGTCGTGGAGGTGGCCCATGCCGACCTTGCGCGGTTCGCCGGACATTTCAGGCGGGCGGATGTTGGTGGTGAATATCTTGATGCTGGACCAGCCGTCCTCGATGTACTCGTGCAGGGACTCCAGGGTGCGCTGGGGGATGTCGCCCAGCATCATCAAGTGGTGGGCGTAATCGGAGTAGGAATTGCCCCGCCAGGAGTTGGCGCGTTCCTGGATGGCGTCGTCGATAGTGTTGCCGGGATGGTGGATGGCGAAGTCCAGGATGGTGGTGGTGCCGCCGAAGAGGGCGGCGCGGCTGACCTGCTCCGGCGGCGCGGTGCGCAGGTTGCCCGGCCCCATGATGGGCGCGTCGATGTGAGCGTGGGGTTCGATGCCGCCGGGGACGACGACTTTGCCGGCGGCGTCAATGACGCGCACCACATCGTCGGTCATGGCGTTGGGCGCGGTGATGGCGACGATTTTCTCGCCCTGGATGCAGATGTCCCAGTCGCCCACGCCCCAGGGGGTGACGACCTGTCCGCCGCGAATAATCAAGTCCAGCATATCGTATGTCCCTCCTGGTACGGCGTCGGCCGGCGGCATGGGCCGGGCGTCCGCCGGTTGGATGGGCGCAGTATAGCGCAAAACGGGGTGTGTGTTGCGCCCGGCATCGGTTTACAATGCCGAATGCGAAGCGAGACCCTATATCGGAGGTTGTCCCATGGGATTCAAGCTGGTTATCTGTCCGCCCAACTATCAGGAGCATTGGCCGGAGCTGCTGCGGGAAGAAATACCCGACATCGACGTGCAGGTATGTCCCACCGTGGGGGAAGCGATGGAGGTGATTGGCGAGGCCGACGCTGCCTTTGGCGACATCGTGCCGGAGTTGCTGGAACGGGCGCACAATCTCAAGTGGATCGCCTGCCCCCAGGCGGGGCCGAGGGCTGGCTATTACCACCGGTCGTTGATTGACAGCGACGTGGTGGTAACCAACACCCGGGAGATATACAACGACCGCATCAGCGCGCACATCATGTCTTTGCTGCTGGCCTTCGCCCGGGGCCTGCAGGTGTACATTCCGCAGCAGGTGGCCGGCGTCTGGCAGCAGGGCTACCCTACGACCTATCTGCCCGAAGCCACTGCCGTAGTCGTGGGCGTAGGCGGCATCGGCGGCGAAACGGCGCGGCTGTGCGCCGAGTTCGGGATGACGGTGCTGGGGGTTGATCCCAGGCTGGCCGAGCCCACGCAAGGACTGGCAGAACTGCACCGGCCCGACGCCCTGCTGGACGTCCTACCCCGCGCCGATTTCGTAATCGTCACCGTGCCCGAAACTCCGGAGACCCAGGGTATGTTCCGGCTGGAACAATTCCGCGCGATGAAAAACAGCGCCTTCTTCATCAACATCGGCCGCGGAGCAACGGTGATTCTCGACGACCTGGTTGTTGCGCTGCAGGACGGGGAGATCGCCGGCGCCGGCCTGGACGTCTTCCAGGTGGAACCGCTACCCGAAGGGCACCCGCTTTGGGCCATGCCCGGCGTGCTGATTACGCCGCACGTAGCGGGCAATGGCCCTTATCTCGACCTGCGCCGCACCGAGTTGTTCATCGACAACTGCAAGCGCTTCAACGAGGGCAGAGAGCTGCGGAACGTGGTGGACAAGGCCAACTGGTTCTAGTTGGGGAACCAGAGGACCGAGGAGATTTCGCTGAACTCCCGGTTGAACTTGCTCCAGGAACTGCCGGCGTCGTCCGACTGGTACAGGTAGCCGTAGCGGCTGCCGGCCAGCAGGAAGTCCGGGTTCTGCGGCTGGGAGTTGACCACCCACATGGCAGTGTTGGGTTCCACCGGCAGGGGCAGGCTGTTCCACGTTGCGCCGGCATCGGCAGAGCGCATCACGACGCCGGTGGAGCCGGGCGTGGTGTCGCCGAAGGTGGTGAAGATGGTCTGGGGGTCGTCGGCCTTCACCTTGAGGCCCCGGGGATAGCCCAAGGGGAAGTTCTGCCGCACGTCCAGGTTGCGCCAGCTGTCACCGTCGTCGTCGCTGAGGAACACGTCGTCGTTGACCATGACCACCACGCGGTGGGGCGGGCCGGCGGTTACGGTTACGTTGTGGATGTCCAGGTTGGGGATGTCGGCGTGGGGGACGGTTTCCCAGGTGTCGCCGCCGTCGGAGCTGTGGCGGAGGCCGTCAACCTCAATGCCCACCCATACGCTGTTGCCGTTGGTGGGGTCGATGGCGATGCCGGTAACCCGGGGCACGCCCACGGCGGGACACTCGGCGGCGACTTCCACCGGGCGCAGTTCCCAGGTTGCGCCGCCGTCGCGGGTGCGGTAGATGCGGCAGGGGTCGGGGGTGCCGGTGCCGGCGAAACCGACCTGGGGGTTCGACGGGTCGAAGGCGATGGCCCAGACCGCGGTACCGTCCATAGGCGTATTGACGCGGCGCCAGGTGTCGCCGTTATCGTCGCTGCGGATGATGCCCACGTCGCAGCCGGCGAGGACGCTGCTCTCGCTGCCGGGCACCGGGGTGAGGCAGCGCACGACGGCGTCCGAATGGATGCCCTGGGTGATGCCGACGCGGCGCCAGGATTCTCCGCCGTCAACGCTGCGCATAACGCCCTGTCCGGCGGTGCCGACGAGGATGGTGATTCCGTCTGCCATGGTAACGCCTCCTTGTGCTGTGGATACGGTACGTTTGCGTGGGGAAGATGGGGTCTGATCAGTTTCCGTCGCCGGAGGCCGGGGAAGGGGCCGGGGTTGGAGCGGCGTCGGGGCGCAGCTCGGCGGGCAGGTCGTTTTCCCATCCGGGCAGCTGATGATGGTGGGTGTCGGGCAGGAACATGATCGACAGCACGCCGATGGCGCTCATCACGAAGGACAGCAGGATGGTGGCGGTGTAGTCGCCGGTGATGGCCAGCAGCAGCGCGCCCAGGCCGGCCCCGCAGGCCATGCCGGCGCCGGCGCCCATCATCTGGAAGCCGTAGGTGGTGCCGATGGGAGCGTTGCCGTAGTACTGGCGGTTGATGATGGGGAAGGCGGACATCTCGCCGCCGAAACCGATGCCGAAGAGAATGGAGAACAGGTAGAACATCCACACTTCGGGATACCACTGCACGGCGACGAACAGCACCACGACCGGCGCAACCTGGAGGAAGAAGCAGGTTGCCATCACCCACTTGCTGCCCAGCAGGTCGGCGGCGATGGGCACGCCGAAGCGGGTTACCGTACTGACGATGCTCATGGTGGCCGCGGCGCCGCCGGCGATGGCGCCGGCGATGAGCAGGGAGGAGTCGCCGGCGGGCAGCGACTTCCAGCCGGGTTCCAGGCCGGCGACGATTATCTGGGGCAGGAAGACGATGATGATGCTGTGGCCGGCGCAGCCCCAGTAGTGGATGCCGATCAGGTTCCAGAAGGCCGGCGTCTTGCGGACCTGCTGCAGGAAAGCCTTGGTGCGGGCTTTGGCCTCCAGGCCGGTGCTCACGACGCGGCGGCGGGGTGATGGCCCGCTGCCGTCGTCACCGAGCTGGCGGAGCCCAATGTCCTCGGGGGTGTTGTAAAAGATGCGGGTGAGCAGCAGCAAGATGATGCCGCCGATGACGCCGGGAATCCAGAAGGCCATGCGAATGCCCAGAACGTCGGGGCTGCCCAGGAAGGCCAGGCGATCGCTCCATTCCACGCCGCCGCCGACGCTGAACCAGGTAACCAGGCCCAGCATGATGGGCAGGGCGACCACCGGGCCGAAGCCCTGGGAGGATTGCAGCAGGCCCATGCCGACACCCAGGTGCCGGCGGAACCACGAGGTTACGGAGACGGTGAGGGGAACCTGGAAGATGCCCATGGACGCGCTGAGGATGATGCCGAAGAAGAGGAACAGGTGCCACACCTCGGTCATGAAGCCGGTGAGAATCATGCCGACGATATAGAGGGACGCGCCGACGGTCATGGTGAAGCGGGCGCCGTAGCGGTCGCCCAGCCAGCCGGCCGGCGGGCCGAATGCGCCGGAGATGACCCACTGCAGGGAGAAGGCCAGGGTGATCAGCCAGACTTCCCAGCCGAAACCGACGGCGATAAAGGGCACCAGGGCCGGGAAGGACATACGGAAGGACGATGACACCAGCCGCATCATGGAGGTAATCGCCACGATGACCCAGGCATAGTGGACGTGGTGGCCGCCAACGGTCAACTGGGCCGGGCGAAGGTTCAACGAGGCCATGACAAACTATCTCCCCAAACTCCGGCAGTATGCGCCCGGCGCTAAGGGTGTGTCAAGGAAAGCGCGCCCCTACTATTACAATCCGCTATAATGGCGGGACAGGCGTGGGGGCAATGACCATTATGACGAACTCAATCGGCGTGGACCTGTTCAGGCGCCTGACTGCCGTGGGCGACCCCACCGTCGCGCCGGACGGCAGCCGCTGCGCCTACGTGCTGGGCTGGGTTGACGAAGACACGTCGGAAGGCCGCTCGCGCATCTACCAGGTGAGTTTGCTGCACGACGGCGACGGTGATGGGATGCCGGAGCCGTCGCCTTTCACGCGGGGCAACGCCGATACCCATCCCCGGTACTCGCCCGACGGGGCGATGCTGGCGTTCCTGCGGGCCGACGAGGGCGCGCCGGCCCGGCGGCAGGTGTGGCTGATGCCGTCGGACGGCGGCGAGGCCGGGCAGCTGACCCACTTGCCCAACGGCGTGCGGGAATTTGCCTGGTCGCCCGACTCCTCCCTACTGGCCGTGGTCGCCGACGTTTGCCCTGACGACGGCAGTGGGAAGGATGGCGGGGATGTTGTAGAGGAGCCGCGGGTGCGGGAGGTGCGGCGGATTCGCTATCGCCACGACGCCATCGGCTGGCGGGGCGATTGCCACTTTCACCTTTTCCTCGTGGACGTGACGACGGGAGAGACGGCGCAACTTACCGATGGCGACTGGGATGATACGGCGCCGGCCTGGTCGCAGGACGGCCGGCGCATCGCCTTTATTTCGGGCCGCACGGAAGCGCGGGACATCACGGCGTCCAACGAGGTGTACGTGGTGGAAGTCTCCGAGGACGGCGAGTCTGCGCCGGAGCTGTGGTCGCCAGGATTGACCGACGCGGCGGCGGTGGCGTGGTCTCCCGACGGAAGGCGACTGCTGGCGGCGGGCGGGCAGGGCGAAGGGCTGATGGTGCTGTGGCAGGCGTACCTGTACATCCTGGAACCCGGCCGGCCGCCCCGTCGCCTGACCGACGACAACATCCGGCCCTGCCTGGGCTATCCGGGCATCTACCCACCGCTGGAGTTGCGCTGGACGCCGGGCCATGGTGACGGCGATGGCCGGATTCTGTTCCTGGCCGACGCCGCCGGGGAAACCCGGCTATACGGGCTGGACGTGCCGGCCGGCGACGGCTTGGGCAGTGTCACACCGCTTACCGACGGTGGCGAACTGCTGTCGGGGATTGCCATGGACGCCGCCGCGGAACGCATTGCGCTGACGGCATCCCATCCGACCGGGCCGTCTGATTTGCATTACGTTGCCACTGGCGGCCGACGGCGGCGGTTGACGGCCCACAACGACGCCTGGCTGGCGGAGCATCCGCCGGCGACGATGGAAAAGTTCATGGTGGAGCGGGACGACTTTGACGTTGAGTGTCGGCTGTACCATCCGCCGGGCTTTGACGCCGGGCAGAAATATCCGTTGGTGCTGGAGATACACGGCGGGCCAAACGGCGCGTTTTACGATGCTTTCGTGCCCTGGCACCAGGTGCTGGCGGGAGCCGGCTATCTGACGCTGGCGGTGAATCCGCGAGGTTCGTCAACCTACGGCGAGGAGTTCGTCAACGCCGTGCTGGGCGACTGGGGCGGCGACGATTATCGGGACCTGATGGCCGCGCTGGACGCGGTGTGTGAGCGGGATTACGTGGACCGCGAGCGGCTGGGCGTACACGGATACAGCTACGGCGGCTACATGACCACGTGGGCCATCGGGCATTCGACAAGGTTCCGGGCGGCGGTGGCTGGCGCGCCGTGTATCGACCTGTGGAGCATGTACGGCACTTCGGACATTGCCACCGGGTTCGGCGAGGAACAGTGGGCCAACCGGCTGGCCGGCGGTATGTCCATCAGCCGGCCGCTGGTGGACGAGCTGGAGCAGGGCGTGGACAGCCTGGCCTATCGGCTGCTCCAGCGCTCGCCCATCACCTTTGCGCCCCAGGTGGAGACGCCGGTGTTGCTGCTGCACGGCGAGGACGACGCGCGTTGTCCCATCGGGCAGAGCGAGCAGTACTTTCAGGTGATGAAGCGATTGGGCAAGGAGGTTGAGCTGGCCCGGTTCCCTGGCTGCGGACACGGTTTCCTGCGGACCGGGCACGTGGCGCTGCGGCAGGCGTACCTGGAGCGGATGCTGGCGTGGTTTGAGCGTTGGCTGTGAAGACGGTTTTACACGTCCCGGCATGATGCGATACGATGCCGCTGAGCGGCAGGAGCAAGGTTCAGATGGCCACTAATGATATTTCGGAAGAACGGGTCAGGATGCTGGCTGATTTAGTCGGCATTCCCATTGACGAGGCCGAATTGCCCGAGGTCGCCAACCGCTTCGCCAGCCTGATGCTGGAGCTGGGCCGTCTGCGCGACCTGGACTTGGAGGGCATCGAGCCCGTCAGCATTTTCCCCGATCCCGATGGTGATACCCAATGACCGCATCCCGCAACGCCGACGACATCGTCTTCCTGTCCGCCGCCGCTACTTCGGCGGCCATCCGGGCCGGCGAGTTCTCCGCCACCGATGCGGTGAATGCCTACCTGCGACGCATTGACGCCATCGACGGCGACATCAAAGCCTACATCACCGTTACCCGCGAGGAGGCGCTGGGCGCCGCCTCCGACGCCGACGCGGCGCTGCGGAGAGGAGATGAGAGCATAGTCAACGGGCCGCTGTTCGGCGCGCCGTTGGCCATCAAGGACCAATTCAACACTGCCGGCATCCTGACCAGCAACGGCTCCCGGGCCTATGCCGACCACGTGCCGTCCGACGACGCCACCGTCGTTGCTCGCTTGAAGGCCGCCGGCGCTATCCTGCTGGGCAAGCTGAACCTCAGCGAGCTGGCCATGGGCGGCACCGCCGACCCGCCCTACGGCACGCCGCAGAATCCCTGGCGGTTTGGGCACACGCCCGGCGAGTCCAGCAGCGGCTCCGGCGCGGCGCTGGCCGCTCACCTGTGCGCCGCCTCGGTGGGCGAGGATACCGGCGGCAGCGGACGGGGGCCGGCGTCTTACTGCAACGCGGTGGGCTTGCGTCCCACCTTTACCCGCATCAGCCGGCACGGAATTACGCCTATGTGCTGGTTTATGGACGCCGCCTCGCCAATGACCAAGACGGTTGAGGACTGCGCCCTGGTGCTGGGCGCCATCGCCGGCTACGACCCGCTGGACCCGACCACCAGCCGTCGGCCCGTGCCGGACTACCATGAGATGCTGGACGGAGATCTTCGAGGTATGCGCGTGGGTCGCATGGTCGAGCTGTGCGACGCGCCGGATATGCACGCCGACGTGCGCCGGGCAGTTGACGCCGCCCTGGAGACACTGGCCGGCCTGGGCGCGGAGGTGGTGGACGTCTCCCTGCCACTCACGGAAATCGCCGGTGCCATATTCGTGGGCATCGCCGACACTGAGGGAGCCGGCGCCCGCGATGGCCTGATGCGCCGCGCGCCGGAGCAGCTGGACCGGGCCTCCCGCACCCGCCTGCAGTCGGCGGCGCTGGTGCCGGCCAAGGTGCAGAACCGGGCGATGAAGGCGCGGGTGCTGCTGCGTCGCCAGTTTGAGGAAGCGTTCCGGCAGGTTGACGTGCTGGTGTCGCCCACCGCTCCCTATCCTGCGCCGCGCCACGACGCGCTGACGGCGCCCTTTGAGTCGGCCGACGACGTGCGGCAGCGGTTCTTCTTCCGTCGCTCGTACACGGGCTGCTACCCGCTGGCAGGGATGCCGGCGGTGTCCATCCCCGGCGGGTTCACGGAGGACGGGTTGCCCATCGGGCTGCAGCTGGGCGGCGGGCCGTTCGCCGAGGGTACGATCCTGCGGGCGGCCTACGCCTACCAACAGGCGACGGAGTGGCACACCCGGCGTGCGCCGGTGTAGGGCCGTGATTTGGCGTCGTGTTAACCACCCGCAACTATACCGACGCCGATCAGGACACGCTGCTGGATTTCGTTATCCCCTGGCCGGCTGGCGGCAGTAGCGACGACGCGGACAGTACGGCGCACCGCAGCGTCTTTAGGGACATCATGCGGCTGCCGGGGCGCGACCAGGAACGGGACTGCCTGCTGCTGTTCGAGGGCGACGGCGGCGATGACCCCAGATTGACGCTGCGGGGGTTCTGCCTGGTTTTTCCGGAACTGTCCGGTGAAGAGACGCCGGATGGGACGTTACCCGGTGGGCGGTGCGTGCTGAACATCCACGCGGCTCCGGGAGAAGGTTACGAAGAGGGCTGGCGCGCCTTGCTCAGGGCGGGCCTGGAGCGGACCCGTGAGGTTGGCGCGGCGGTGGCCCACATCGCCCTATGGCCGCCCTACGACCGGGCGCCGGCATTGGCAGAGGAAGGGTTTGAGATGGCGCGGGCGTATTGGGATATGACCTGGGAGGAGGACGCCGTCGCCGACGTTGTAGCGCCCGCAACGTACCGAGTGCGTTCTTTCACCCAAGACGACACGTCCGCGCTGACCGCTGCGCACAACGCCGCGTTCGCCGGCACGTGGTGGTTCGCTCCGTACACCGACGAACAGACCGCGCACCGGGCCTTGATGGCCAATACCTCCTATGAGGGAATCAAGCTGCTGTTCCAAGGGGAACAACTGGCGGGATATTGCTGGACGCTGCTGATGTCGGACGGACGGCGTCGCCAGGGCGTAATCGGTTCCATTGGCCTGACGCCGGAGTTCCGAGGCCAGGGCATCAGCAAGATGATTCTGGCCGCCGGCATGCGCTATTTGCGGTCGGCAGGCGCCGACTACGTTCGTCTGGAAGTGGATGGCGACAACGCGCCGGCAATTCGTCTTTACCTATCCATGGGGTTCCAGAAGACCGGCGAACTGCACTGGTACGAACGCAGGGTGCAGGGGGTTTAGGGTTTCCCTTCGGGCGGGCCATGCGTCTTCACCCAGAGGCCTTTGCCGTCGCTGACGTACTCGATGGTGCCGTCGCGGGCGGTGAGGAAAACGTGGCCGGGGCCGACGATGGATTCCAGTCGATCCATCACCTCGGGGTGCGGATGGCCGAAGCGGTTGTCGCGGCCGGCCGATACCGCCGCGCTGCCAGGCCCTACGGCGGCCAGGAAGGCGGACGTCGTGGACGTGCGGCTGCCATGATGGGACGCTTTCAGCACGTCAGCCCTGAGCTTGTCGCCGGCCGTTGCCAGCAGATACCGCTCGGCGTCCGCTTCAATATCGCCGGTTAGCAGGAAGGAGATTTCGCCGTAATCCAGCCGCATCACCGTGCTGGCGTTGTTGGAGCCGTAGCGCTGTCCGGTCAGCGAGCCGTCCGCCGGAGGGTGCAGTACTTCCAGGGTTACGTCCCGCCCCAGGGCGATGTTATGTCCGGAGCGCACGATGGCGGACGGGTGCCCCTGATTGTTCAAAACCGCTTGCCATTGGGGATACAGCGTCGCGTCGTCCGATTCGGGCGCGCTCTGGCTTTGCAGCACGACGCCGGTCCGGTAGCGGGTCAGGACGCCCAGCAGGCCGCCAACGTGGTCGCTGTCCAGGTGGGTCGCGGCGACCACGTCCAGGCTGCGGTCGCCGGGCGAGAGCAGGGGGTCCAGGGCCGTCATCACGCTTTGAGCGTCCGGGCCACCGTCAATCAGCATCTGGCGTCCGTCGGGAGTTACCACGAAGATCGCATCGCCCTGCCCGATGTCCAGCACGTACACGTGGAGCAATCCGTCGGCTTTGGCGTCGTATAGCTGGCCGACCAGCAGCAGGATTGCGATAGCTGCAACGGGAATCCCCCCGGCCAGCAACGCCGGCAACCCTCCCGGACGCCAACGGCGCCGCCGCAGCCTGTCGATGGCCAGGCGCACTCGCCGGGACGACACCAGCGCCGCCAATAACGCCAGCGCGCCCAGCCATGCCGCCATCACCCCCGGCGTGAGCCAGGGCGCGGAAAGCAGCAGGGGAGGCATCGTGTCAGCGACCCAGGTGAGCCAGGCCAACGGCGCCCAGGCCAGCGTGCCCAGGGCAACCGCCAGCGGGGTGCCCAGCAGGCTGGCCAGCGCAGTGGCCATCGCGCCCAAAAGCGCGGCGGGCATGGCCGGCATCGCCAACACCGTCGCCGGCACGCTCATCAGCGGTATTTCGCCGAAGTGCCAGGCGACCAGGGGCAGCGTCGCCAGCGTGGTGGTGGTGGAAACCACGACGGATGCAATCAGCAACGACAGGGCGTATTGACTCCATCGGGCCAACCAGGAGCCCTCCGCGGACAACAGGGCGGATGCGGCGCCAGTCAGCGCGGCAATCAGCTGCAGGGCCAGTATGACGCCGGCCATGGCGGTAAAACTGAGCTGGAAGGACAGGCCCGACAGCAGGGATGGGTTGATGACGACCATCAGCGCGGCGGCCAGCAGCAGGGCGGTCAGGCCGTGCATTCCCCGTCCCAGCAGGCCCTGGCCCAGGAACAGGCTGCCCATGATGGCGGCCCGTGCCACCGGAGGGTCAAGGCCGGACAGCACGGCGTAGGCCCACACCACCAACAGCGACACTGCGATGGCGAAGGGATGGTTGCGACCGATGGTGGCGGAGGCGGCCGCCAGGGTCAACGCCATCACGATGCCGACGTGCAGGCCCGAGATGGCCAGCAGGTGGGACATTCCCGCATTGCGGAAGGATTCTTTCACCTCGTGGGGCAGTTCGGTGCGAATGCCCAGCAGCAGGGCCTGCGCCAGCCCCGACTGCGGCGCCGGTATGCCCCTGCCGATGCCATCCGCCAGGGCGGTTCGGACGCGATGCAACGCCGCCGCGGGCTTGAAGCCATCGCCCGTGGAGACGGCCTCGGCACGGCGCGCCCACATTACCCCGACGATTCGCTGGGACTCCAGCCAGGCGGCGTAGTCAAAATCGCCGATGGGTTGAGGCCGCTCCACGCTCCCCGCCAACCGCAGGGTATCGCCGTAGCGCAGAAAGGGGCGGCCGCGTTGGGCAACCAGCGAGTTCGGCGGCAGGGCGTGCACCAGCAGGTTGGTTCCGGAGGGGAGGTCGCCGACGCTGCCGTCGGGGTTGGCAACCACCTGCGCCCGGAAGCGGTAACGTCCGCCGGAGGCAGCGGGAGCGTCGGTGATGCGCACGGTAGCGCTGACCTCGGCGCCGGTGGGAATCACGGGCAGCGGCGGCGGAGCGGCGGCCTCGGCGCGCCAGAAACCGAAGAGCAGGAACGCGGCTAGCAGCATGGGGCCGGCGGGCACTCGCCATAGCCGCAAGACTACGGCTATCGCTACCGCCGCCAGGGTAAGCAGCAGCAAGGGCAGGGCGGATTCAAGCGGAAGGTCCAGCCACAGACCCAGCCCAACGCCGGCGACCAGGGCCGCCAGAGCCAGGTCCGGGATGAGCCGCATTGCCTATGCGCTAGGGCGAGCTGACGGTAATCAGGTCAGCAATCCGGTTGTAGGTGCCGCTGCCGATGCCGGACACGGCGGTGATGCCGTCGGCGTTGACGAAAGGCCCGGCCTGCTGGCGGTGCCTGATGATGGAATCGGCGCGGACGCTACCGATGCCGGGCAGGGTGTCGAGACATTCGGCGGTGGCCGTGTTGATGTCCACCGGGACGGCGCAGGGACCGGCGACGAGCTCGCTGCCAGTCACATCGCCGGCTGGGAGCGCGGCGTTGGCCCCGTTGGCGTCGGTATCGGCAACGGCTGGAAGACGGTAGTGCGCGGCGTCGGTTACGTAGGCGGCCAGATTGACGCGATTGAGATCCGCGCTATCCGTGGGGCCGCCGGCCAGTTGCAGCACGGCGTCAAGTCGCTGGCCGGGAGTGGTAACATAGACGCCGGGCTTGACCACCTCGCCGGTAAGGTACACGGCGATTTCGGCCTGGGCTGGTGTAGCGTCGTCTGGCCGGGAGGCGGGTATGGCATCGGCCGGCTCGGCAACGGAGGACGCGGCCGCCGGCGGGATGATGCGGACTGCGTCGGCCGGCCCTGATTGGCCGTCAGTGCCTAGCAGCATCCAGGCGGCCAGGGCCAGGATGGCTACGGCGGCCAAGCCCGAAATCGCGGTTGCCAGAAAACGCCCGGAGCCGATGAAAGCCAAGATAGCCACCCCCTTACGCCGGGAATCATAGCAAAGGGCGCTGACTATCGGGAACAGAATTTTTATCTATTTTAGATAATTTTTGTAAAAATGGAGGCAAAATGGCTGATTTCAACACCGGGTCGGTGACGGCCAACGGCATCGACTTTCACTATCTGGAGATGGGCGACGGGCCGCTGGCCATCTGCCTGCACGGGTTTCCCGACCACGCCTGGTCCTTCCGGCACTTGCTGCCGGACCTGGCGGCGGCCGGATTCCGGGCGGTAGCGCCCTTCATGCGGGGCTATGCACCCACGTCGGCGCCGGCGGACGGACGGTATCATTCGGCCCTGATGGCGAGGGACGCCGTGGAACTAATCGGCGCCCTGGGCGCGGAGCGGGCGTACCTAATCGGCAACGACTGGGGCGCGGGAGCCGTGGTGGGAGCCACCGCCCTGGCGCCGGAGCGGGTCATCAAGCTGGTAACCATCGCGTCGGGCCGGGTTGACCGGGAGCTGAGCATGAACTTCCAGTATCTGCAAGGCACCTGGCACGGGTTCTTCTTTCAGAGGCCCAACGCCGAGGACGTGGTCGCCCACAACGACTACGCCTTCGTGGAAGAATGGTGGCGCTGGGCGTCGCCGGAGTGGGACATACCGGCGGAGGCGCTGGAAAGCATCCGCTCAACCTTCCGCAAGCCGGGCGTGGTGCAGGCGGCGCTGGGTTACTACCGGGCGCGCTACGACGCATCGCAAGTGGATGACGCGGTGAGGGCCGACCAGGCGCGCATCGAGGCCGGACCCGTCACCGTGCCGACGCTGGCGCTGCACGGCACCCGGGACCGCCCCAAGCGGCTGGAGTCATTCCTCAGTTCGGGGATGTACCAGTACTTCGCCGGCGGGCTGGAGAAGGTAATCATCCCCGGCACGGGCCACTTTATGCACCAAGAACGGCCCGAAGAGGTCAACCCGAAAATCCTGAAGTTTTTGCAGAGGTGAAAGCGTAGGGACAGGTTTCAAGCCTGCCCCTGCTGGATTCCCGCCTACGCGGGAATGACGGTGTTGGGTTCAGCTGCGGAAGGGGCGGAAGAACTCGCGGACTTCGTGGGCCAACAGCTCCGGCTCCTCCAGGGCGGCGAAGTGGCCGCCCCGAGGCATCTGCGTCCAGCGGCGCACGTCGTAGGAACGCTCGGCCCACTCCCGGGGCGGCTTGGCGATCTCCTGGGGGAACATGGCCATGCCGGCCGGCGTGGGCACCTTCTCGTCCTGCTCCATCTCCCACAGGCTGCTCTGGTTCTCCTTGTACATCCGCACCGACGAGCCGATGGTCCGGGTTACCCAGTAGATGGTTACCGTGGTGAGCAGTTCATCCTTGGTGTAGCTGCTTTCCACGTCCCCGTTGCAATCACTCCAGGTGCGGTACTTCTCGACAATCCAGGCGGCCAGGCCGGCCGGCGAGTCGTTGAGGCCGTAGGAGAGCGTCTGCGGCTTCGTGCCCTGGATGTGGCTGTAGCCGCCCTCAGACTGTTGCCAGTTTTCCCGTTGGTCGGAGTGGGCCTGCTCCGCCTCGGTCAGCGGACGCGAGCCGGGGCCCAGGTAGGGCACGGGCCGGGTGATGGAAGTGAGATGCACGCCAATCATCTTGTCGGAGTGAGCGTAGCCCAGGCGGGAGGTTACGCCGGCGCCAATGTCGCCGCCCTGGGCCGCGAATTTGGGATAGCCCAGGTTTTCGGTCATCAGCCTGGCCCAGAGGTCGGCGACCTTCTGCACCTGCATCCCCGGCTCCTGCGACGCCTGGGAGAAGCCGAAGCCGGGCAGCGAGGGGGCCACCACGTCGAAGGAGTCGGCCGGGTCGCCGCCGTGGCTGCCGGGGTCGGCCAGCAGGGGGATGATCTTGGTCATCTCGAAGAAGGTGCTGGGCCAGCCGTGGGTGATGACCAGGGGCATCGGGTTAGGCCCTGCGCCCTTTTCCAGGATGAAGTGGATGCTAAGCCCGTCAACCTCAGACTTGTAGTGATTGAAGGCGTTGAGCTTGGCTTCCTGGGCGCGCCAGTCGAAATCGGTGCGCCAGTACTCGCACAGCTCCTTGATGTAGTCCAGGTTGGAGCCGTAGTCCCAGCCGACGCCGGGCATTTCGTCGGGCCAGCGGGTTTGGCCGAGACGCTGGCGCAGGTCGTCCAGCACGGCGTCGCTGATTGCTATCTCAAAGGGCTCCATTGCTCCTCCGCATCTGATTATTTTTGCGTGTCGTATCGCTCATGATGAGCTGGCCGCAGGTTCGACTCTGGCGTTTCCCCCCACGGCCGTCACGTCCCAATCCGGTACACCCGCACCGCCGTGTCGTGGAACGCGGCTGCCCGTTCGGACGCCGAGTATCCCTGGGACATGCGCTTGAAGGCGTTGTACATAACGTTGTACGAGAACGACACCTTGTCCACCGGGAAGTTGCTCTCGAACATGCAGCGGTCTGGCCCGAAGGAGTCCAGGCAGTGCCGCATCCAGTCGCCCACTGAATCGGCCAGTTCCTCGGAACCGATGGGCGTCTCCCGCTCGTGCCAGTCGTAGCCGATGCGAGGCATCCCGATGCCGCCCAGCTTCATGATTACGTTGGGACACGCACCCACCGCCTCGATGCCGCTGCGCCATTGGGGTATTACCTCGTCGTCCCGGTTGGCGTAGGGGCCGGTGCGCATCATGCCGCCGATGTGGTTCAGCACGATGGTCAGGTCGGGGATGCGCCGGGCGAACTCGGCCAGGTCGGGCAGTTGCGGGAAGAACACCGTGGTCTCCAGGATGAGGCCCATGTCCCGCAGGACGCGGGCGCCGGCCATGTAGTCGTCCCTTTGCAGGCAGCCCTCGACCTCGCGGTTTTCAACCTCCGGATGGGGGTCCCATCCGACGGAGTGGCGGATGCCGCGGAAACGGTTGGGGCTGGCGGCCTGCAACGCCTCCAGCACGGGCCGCACGCCGTCACCCAGCTTCAGGTCGGCGCGGCCGATGATGGCGGCGGCGGCGCGTGATTCGCCGTAGCGTCCGCTGGCGCTGTCGTCGGCGATAGACTGCACGAACTCCACCTCGCCCACCGAGCGCAACTCCTCCGGCCCGTCGGTGCGGTACTCGGAACGCGCCTCAATGAACACGGTGGAGCGCACGTTGTGGCCGCTGGTGATGTCTGCCACCAGGTCGGGCAGCAGGTACTGCTGGTAGTCAACGGGTTCGGGTCGCTGCACCCAGAAGTGGTGGTGAGGGTCGCAAATGGGAAGGTCAGGTTCCAGGGTGGATTCGGCGGTAAGGGCCAGCCATTCGTTGCCACGGGGCGGCATAATCGTACCTCCTGAGCATGAGGTTCGGCGACGGTAGAGTGGAACAGCACAATCATAGCACAGGCGCCCTTCTGCAAAATCCCGCAGATCCTGAATCTGACCAAACCCACCACCCCAACGTTGACACGCCGCTGTATTCCCCTAGAATGAACAAAACAGGACACTGGAACATTCGGAGGTGAATGATGACGCAAACCACAGCCTACACCGTGGACGCTTTCATCGACGACGTGCGGGATATTTTTGACGCTACCCAGGACCCCCTGGCCCAGGCATCCGGCGTGGCCGAGCACATGGAGCGCCTGCTCGCCACCCCCGGTTGGCTTGAAGAGCGCCTGGAACTGCCCGACGAGGGCGGCTACGGACGCTATGACCTGCACCTTGACGAGGAATACGGCCATCCCGGCGGCGGTTTCTGGCTGATGGCCTCGGTGCAGAAGCCCGAACAGGACAACCTGCCCCACGACCACGGCAACGCTTGGGTGGTGTACGGCGTGTACGAAGGCGCCATCAAGCAGACCAAGTGGCGCTGGTTCTACCCCGGCGAGGGTGTGGACTCGGTCCAAATTCAGGAGACCGGCGACTTCGTCCAGAAGGACGGCAAGGTGGCCTTCTTCCTGCCCGGCGAAATCCACAACACCCTGAACGTAACCGGCGACCGGGCCGTGGTCGTCCGCTTGGAATCCCAGAAGCTGGACCGCATCGTCCGCTACCAGTACAACCCCGACGAGGGCACCATGGTGGTGATGGACCGCTAGCCATGAAAGCATCGTACCTGGGGTCGATGGGGTACGCGCATCGGCGGGACTTTCCGCTGACCTGGCCGACGCCGCCCAGCTACAACGACCCGGCCGTCTCTGTGCAGAGCTACCAGGACGGCATGGAGGAGTGCGAGTTCGCCGAGGAGATGGGCTTCGAGTGGGTCAGCTTCTCCGAGCATCACTACTCGGGGCGCATCGCCACCGGCACGCCGGCCGTGATGGCCGCGGCGGTGGCTGAACGCTGCAAGAAGGTCAAAATCGCCATGCTCGGCCCGCTGCTGCCGCTGAACAACCCGGTGCGCGCCGCCGAGGAGCTGACGCTGCTGGACAACATCACCAACGGCCGGCTGGTGATGGGCTTCCTGCGCGGCACCCCCAACGAGGACCAGGTGTACGGCGTCAATCCGGCCGAGGGCCGGGGCCGGATGCTGGAGGGCATGGACCTGATTCTCAAGGCGATGACCGAACCCCAGCCCTTCGCCTGGGAGGGACGCTACTACCAGTTCCGGACGGTGGCGGTGTGGCCCCGGCCGGTGCAGCGGCCCTATCCGGCGGCGCTGGTGGCCACCCGCAGCGACGACACGGTTCAGTACGCGGCCAAACACCGGCTGGGCCTGGGCGTGTCCTTCCTGACGGTGGATCAAACGGCGGAGATTACCGACAAGTACCTGCAATGGTGCGACGACGCCGGCTGGACGCCCCAGCCCGAGCAGATGGTGTTCCGCGGCAGCATCTACCTGGCGGAAACGGACCAGCAGGCCCAGGACTGGTTCGACCGTCAGGTCAACCAGGGCCGCGCTCCCGGCATGGCCCTGCGCTCGTCGGTGTCCCAGGTGATACAGGCGACCCGGGCCGGCGAAGCAGTGGACTATCGCAACGTTTTCGCCGGCAGCGCCAGCGGCGACATCGTGGGCGGCGCACCCGGCTTGACCTTTGTCGGCGGGCCGGACAAGGTTTTCAAGGAAATCAAGGCGTATCGCGACCGCTGCGGCATGGGCGTGGTTGACCTGTTCTTCCAGCAGCCCACGCTGACCCACGGGGACATCATGGCCGAGCTCGACCTGTTCGGGCGGGAAGTGCTGCCCCGGCTGAGGGAACTGTAAGTCGATGGCCACGGCGGGACCGGACGCCGCGCCGGTAGTGATCTGCGGGCCGGCTGAAGGCTTTGCCGCCTTGCGGGACGGGCTGGCGCAACGGGGCTGGCGGGTGCTCGGGACGGAAGATGCCGGCTTTGAGTGGCCGGACCGCTGCGGCCTGGTGTCCATCGCGGACGGAGCGGGGGCAGCCCTGCGCCGCGCCCTGCACGAGCCGGAACGGGTGGAAACGCTGATATTGATCGCGGCCACGGCGATACGCCCCGCAAACGGAGCCATCGATAGCGAATCAGCCGCGCTGGAAAGCCGCCTGCACGAGGTGGAATGCCCCACTCTGGTGGTGTTCGGGCAGGACGACGCGACGGTGGCGCCGGAAGCGACCAGCATTTACCGGGAACGCATCCCCAATTGCAGCATCGCCTTCGTTTATGATGCCGGCCACGACGTGGTGACGGAGCGTCCCGAAGCGCTGGTGAACCTGGTGGCGGATTACCTAGAACGACGCGAGACCTTCATCGTTCAGAACCGCAGCGACGTGATCAACCCCTAGAGGTACGTTGTGATTCTTGCAGCTCGTCGATTTGCTCGCGGGTGCGTCCGTAGATTTGAGGCACGTCCCAACCGTTGAGGCCGGAGTAGGTGTCAATCTGGGACCGGTGGTGAACTTCGTGCTCGATGAGCATCATCAGGATGCGCCAGCCGCTGAGGGAGCCATCGGTGTCAATCATCTTGATGCGGCGTTGCAGCCACTCGGCCGGCGTGTCGTCCAGACGCCGATGAAACTCGGCGTGCGATTCTTCCAGCGCCGGTATCCAGTCCGCTTGCCGTTGGGTGCTGGGCACGGGCCAGTCGTACAGCCAGCCCTCGTTGCGGTAGGCGCGAGCGAAGTACATCCGCGACTCGCAGATGTGATGGACAATCTGGTTGATGCTCCAGGACTTCTCGCCCTCGCCCACCGGCGGCGTCCAGTTCTGCGCCGGAGACGGCAGGGCCCGGATGTCGCGCAGGGTGCGGCGATGGATGGAATCGAAGTAGCGCAGGAATTCCTGTGGGTTGGTCAGCATGGCGTTCGTGTCCCCCCATCGAACTCAGGGCTAAGTCATCTGGATTCCCGCCTACGCGGGAATGACGGTCGGTAGTTGGCATAGTGTAGGATCGGGGGTTGAATCTCGCAAGCGAGGGATATAGCCATGAAGTATGACGTTGAACCTGCGCGGCGTCATCAACGACCAGCAGGGCGAGATCAACATCGCCCAGGGGAAGGTCATTGGCGGCTCCGGTTCCATCAACGGCCAGGTGTACTTGCGCGGGCTGCCCGAGGACTTCGAGCGGTGGGCATCCTTCGGCAACGAGGAATGGACGTATCTGAAAGTGCTGCCCTACTTCCGCAAGGCGGAGACCGACTTGGACATCCAGGACGACTTTCACGGCAGCGACGGCCCCATTCCCATCGTCCGGCGCGAGAATGAGCGGTGGCCCGATGTGCAGAAGGCCTTTCACGCGGCGGCCATGGAGCGCGGCTACGCCTACAACCCAGACCTGAACGGGGCGGAGTCGGATGGCATCGGCGCGATTCCGATGAACAACCGCGACGGCGTGCGCATGAGCACAGCCATCACCCATCTGAATCCGGTGCGCCACAGCCTCAACCTGACCGTCAAGGGCAACGTGTTCGTCCGCAGAGTGCTGTTTGACGGTACGCAGGTCTGCGGCGTCGAGGTGGAAAGCGGCGGCGAGATTTTCAACGTAGAGGCCGACCGGTTGGTGCTGAGCGCCGGCGCGCTCAAGTCACCCCACATGCTCATGCTATCGGGCATCGGGCCGCGGGATCAGCTTGAAGAACACGGAATCCCGGTGATCCACGAACTGTCCGGCGTGGGGCAGAACCTTTTCAACCACCCCATGGGCAACGTCACCTTCCGCGTCAAGGACCACGTTGAGCTGACCGCCAACGCCGGCGCGTTGCGCTGGGGCCTGCGGGTAACGTCGGAGCCGCCGTCCTATCCCTGCGACGTGATGCTGCACACCCTGGGCATCTTCAACGTGATGACCGGCGAGCATCTGCCCGACCGGACGGCGCGGATCGCCTGCGCGCTGGAGCTGCCGGACGGCTCCGGCTGGGTGCGGCTGCAGTCCGCCGACCCGACGGTGCAGCCATCCATCAACTACCGCTACTTCCACAACGAGAACGATATGCGGCGGATGCGCGACGCCGTGCGGTTGGCGGCGGATATGCTGGAATCCGACGCGTACCAAGACGTGATTGAGCATCGCACGGCGCCCACCAACGAAGTGCTGGCCGACGACGATACGCTGGACGCCTGGATACGGCAGACGGTGGGCACGTCGCGCCACGTGTCAGGAACCTGCCGCATCGGGCCGGAGGGCGACGCCATGGCGGCAACCGACCAGCGGTGCCGGGTGCGCGGCGTGTCGGGCCTGTGGGTGGCCGACTCGTCAATCATGCCCCAGGTTACCCGCGCCAACACCAACGCCACGGCGATTATGATCGGCGAGCGAGTGGCGGACTGGATAGCGGCCGGTTAAACTCCCGGCCGCAGGTTGTGCTGGGTCGCCTGCTCGTAGGCGTCGCCGATTTGCACCAGCAGCGGCTCGGCTAGATGCTTGCCGACGAACTGGATGCTCAGGGGCAACCCGTCGCCGTTCAGTCCGGCCGGCAGGGATATGGTCGGCGCGCCGTTGAAGTCGTAGGGGATGGTGAACCGGCCCCACGTCCACTCGTCCTCGCCCATCGGCCCGTAGAGCTCCGCCGGCGTTACCCGATGCGCCACTCCGGTCATGGACGGGCACACCAGCACGTCGATATCGGCGAAAACGCCGGCCAGTACGCCGTTGCATTCCAGCCGGACCAGGTTGGCGGCGGAGTAGTCAACGGCGGTGTAGCCGCGTCCCTTCTCCAGCCAGCCCCGGAACCAGGGGCCGTAATCGTCGGCCTGGGAGGGGAAGGTGTCCCGGTGGGCGGTAGCGGCCTCCGCGGAGCACAGCACACCCCAGGCCCGCGAGTACGGCAGCGTGTCGGGCATCTGCACCGGAACCAGCGTTGCGCCCATGCTTTCCAGCAGGCGCGCGCCGGCCAGGACGGCCTCGGCGACTTCGGCGTCAACGTCGCCGCCGCCGATGTATTCTTCGTCCACGCCGATGCGGAGGCCGGCAACGCCCTGGCCCTGGCCGGACAGCATATCGGGTACCGGCGCGTGCAATGACGTGGGGTCGTTGGGGTCGTGGCCGGCCAGGGCCTGCAGCATGATGCCGGCGTCGGCGGCGCTGCGGGTCATGGGGCCGACGTGGTCCAGCGATTCGCCCAGCGCCAGCACTCCGTAGCGACTGACCCGGCCCCAGGTGGGCTTGATGCCCGCGGTTCCGCAGGCCGCCGCCGGAAAGCGTATCGACCCGCCGGTGTCGCTGCCCAGAGAGCCGTAGCAGAGGCCGGCCGCCGTGGCCACGCCGGAACCGCTGGACGACGCGCCGGCCCAGCGGTCAGCGCCCCAGGGGTTGATGGGGATGTCGAACTCCGGGTTGTAGCCGGCCATCGCTCCCTCGGTGAGGTTCAGCTTGCCCAGGATGATGGCGCCGGCGTCGTTGAGCTTGCGCACCACGGTGCCGTCGAAGTCGGGGACGAAATCACGCAGGGCTTTTGCGCCGCCCATGGTCGGGACGCCGGTGGTGAAGCACAGGTCTTTGACGGCGATGGGGACGCCGTGCAGCCCGCCCCGGTAGCGTCCGGCGGCTATCTCCGCCTCGGCGACCCGCGCCGACTCCAAGGCCGGTTCGGCCATGACGGTGGCGTAGCTTTTCAGCTGGCCGTCCAGCGCCGCAATGCGGTCCAGGATAGCCTGGGTCAGCTCCACCGGCGAAATCGCGCGGGAGCGCAGCCCCTCGGCAACCTCGGTAATGGTCTGGTAGTGCAGAGGCGTATCTGCCATTTTCTGACCTCCTGATGCGGCCTTGCCGAACCGCAAACCGTCGCGCTCATCCTGAGCTTGTCGAAGGATGTTGCCGTGCTACGCGGCCGGCGCCGGCTGCACCAGCTCGATGAGCACGTCGTCGGGCCCTTCGATGTAGGACAGACGGGAGCCGGTGGGGGTGTCGGTGATCGGCAGCACGGTGCGGATGCCGGCGGCGGTGAGGCGTTCCATCTCGGCCTCGATGTCCTCCACGTCAAAGCCGAAGTGCTCCAGGCCCAGCCGGTTCAGCTCGGCCACGGCCCGCTCGTCCGAGGAGCCGGGCGGCTTGGACGACACGTTGAGCCGGCAGGCGCCGCCCATCTCCATGCCGATGGTGATGGTGTTGGGCATCACCGTGCGCTCGGACACAATCTTGGCGTTGAAGTGCTCTTCGTACCAGGCGGCGGTGGCGTGGGGGTCGGAAGCGCGGATGTGAACGTGGTTGATGCGGTATTCCATGGCGGGTGTCTCCTTGCAGGGTGTGGTCAGGCGTTGCGGGCGTGGCTGGCGAGTTCGGTGTCGATGGCGCATTATAGCGTGTCCATCGTCCCGCTGGCGGCGGTTGCCGCTGTGAGTCGGGGTTGCTACACTGGCGTTGTCTTTACCGCACACCCCCAACCGGATGGAGCGCAGGCTCCGGGAGAGGATTATGATTTACGAAGTTCGCACCTACGACCTGAAGCCCGGCGCCGTGCCCCAGGCGGAGGAGGCCTTCGCCGAGGCCCTGCCGCACCGGGAGAAGTACTCGCCCATCGCCGCCTTCTGGCACACGGAAATCGGGCCGCTGAACCAGATTATCCATGTGTGGGGCTATGAGGACATGGAGCAGCGCAACCGCATTCGCGCCGAGGCCGGCCAGGATCCCAACTGGCCGCCGAAGATCACGCCGGGCAACATCCTGAACATGAACTCGGAGATCTGGAACCCGGCGTCCTTCATGCGGCCCATGGGCGGCGACCAGGCGCTGGGCAACATCTACGAGATGCGTGTCTATACCTATGAGAACGGCGCCATGCCGGAGCTGCTGCGCCGCTGGGAAGAGTCGCTGCCCTACCGGGAGGAGTTCTCGCCGCTGGCCGCCGGGATGTTCACCGAGTTCGGCGACCTGAACAAGTGGATGCACGTCTGGCCCTACCAGGACCTGAACCACCGGGCCGAGGTTCGCGCCGCCGCCAGCAAGATACCGCAGTGGCCGTCGGGCGCGCCCGGCCGGGTGAAACAGGAAACCAAGATAATGATCCCGGCCAGCTTCTCGCCGATGCACTGAGGACGGTAGCGTGGGGGCGGATGGTTATTCGCCCCTGCGTACCTATGGAGTGAAGCTGATATGGTGAATCAGAACAACATCGCGGTTGGCGTCGACTGGTATAAAATTAGTGAAAAATCTAAGGGTTGGGTATTTGTCCGACTTGTTGACAGCGCGTTCTATGGTGCAGCAATTTATGATCATTTCGACGACGGGGTTTGTGAATTCGCTGATAATGATGCTGTGATTGGAGTGGATATTCCAATCGGCTTCCCTGCCTCTCCCGCCGTAACGCGGGCAGCGGATGTCGAGGCGCGCCGCATGGTGGGGCTGCGTCACTCCAGCGTCTTTGGGGCACTACACCCCCGCCTGTTAGAGGCGGGGAATTATGACGACGCCAACAGATTGTCGAAATGTTTGTTTGGCAAAGGTCTCTCCAAGCAGAGTTTCAGTATGAGGGACATGATCAATGAGGTTCAGGTAGTAGCCGTTAAAGATAATAGGGTGTACGAAGTGCATCCAGAGGTGTCGTTCCGTGCACTCGCTGGCTATCCACGCGGACATTCCTTGGCGCCAAAAAAGAGCTGGCAAGGACATACGCAACGGCGCATATTACTGGCGGGGAACCAGATAGATATTCCCGATGACTTGGGCGACGCGGGTACCGCTGGAGCGGCAGACATTCTAGATGCGGCTGCGGCGGCTTGGAGTGCTAATCGCATCGCGCTAGGAGCGGCGGCCTCACTGCCAAATCCTCCCGAACACGACGCCAACAATCGCCAGGTCGCTATCTGGTACTGACTTGTAAACCAGGCTACCTTAATCAGAGAGCAGATAACCCATGCTAACCACCGACCGCGTACCCGCCATCTTCGCCGATGCCCGCAGTGTACATGCTGACGCGCTGCGGCTGCTGGAGGCCGGCGACATCCGTGACGCTGCGGAAAAGGCTTGGTGCGCCACCAAGCGTGCCACCGATGCACTTATCCTGGCCCGCACGGGAACGGAGCCGGAAATATCCTCCGATACTTCTCGGGGTCTTGCGGAGCTTGCCGCACAAGAACAGGCTTTCCGTGCCCTGCGCCGACGCTATCATGCCAGGCAGAGCACACTGCATGGTGACTGCTTTTGCCTGGGCATTTGCGAACCCGCCGACGAGGTGGACGGACGTATCCATCGCACCGCCGACTACATCAACGACGCCGAGAGATTGGCCGGATATTCCAACGGCACCTGACCAGAAAGGAAAGACGATTATGAAACTGCTGACCTACGACAACGGCTCCGGCCCCCGCTGCGGCGTTTTGCGGGATGACGCGGTGGTGGACGTTACCGCGCTGCTGGGCGGACGCCGCACCATCCGTGACGTTGGCGCGCTGCTGGATACCGGCCCTTCCGCCATCGACCGGGTGGGCGACGCGCTGGCCGGTAACGTGGCCGCGCCGTCCGTAGCCCTGGCCGACGTGCGGCTGCGCGCGCCGGTGCTGCAACCCCCGACGGTGCGGGACTACATCGTCTATGAGGAACACGCCACGTCCCAGGGGACGCGGGAAATCAACGAAGTGTGGTACCGGATGCCGGTGTTCTACTTCTCCAACCCGCTGGTCATCTACGGGCCGGAGGAGGAGGTGCCCTATCCCGCCGCGTCGGAGCAGCTGGACTACGAACTGGAAATCGGCGCCGTCATCGGCAGGGCCGGCAGCAACGTGCCGGCGTCGGAGGCGTTGCAGTACATCGCCGGGTTCTGCATCTTCAACGACTGGAGCGCGCGGGACCTGCAGTTTGACGAAATGGCCTTCGGGCTGGGGCCGGCCAAGGGCAAGGACTCGGCGTCGTCCATCGGGCCGTGGATTGTAACCACCGACGAGCTGATGCCGCACATCAAGGACGGCCGGCTGGACGCGAAGTGCCACGCGCGGGTCAACGGCGACCACTGGCTGCGGGACGGCGAGGCGGTGAATGCCTGGTACAGCTGGGGCGAGATTATCGAGCGGGCGGCCAAGGACAGCCGCATCGCGCCCGGCGACGTCATCGGCAGCGGCACCGTGGGCGGCGGCTCAGTGCGGGAGTCCATTCGCAAGGGCTACGAGACCTCCCGCTGGCTGGAACCGGGCGACACCGTGGAGCTGGAGGTCGAGCACATCGGCACGCTGCGGAACACCTTGGGCGAGAAAGTCGGCGTAGACGCCAACTATGCCTACCTGCCCAACAATCCGACGGCGACGCCGGAGCGAGGCACGGCGCGGGACTACCGCTACGAACGGCGGAGGTAGTCCCCGCTACCAGCGGTCGTAGTTGCAGACCTCGTTCAGCGGGAGGCGGGTTACCGGGCCGAAGCTGCCCCGGGGGTAGCCGAAGGGCATGCAATAGACAATCTGCGCCGTGTCGGGGATGTTGAAGAGGGCGTGCACTCGCGCCTCCACCACGGCGTGCAGCGTGGCGATGGTGCCGCCGATGCCGAAAGCCCGGGCGGCCAGCAGCATATTCTGCGCCGACGGTATCACCGAGCCGGCGGCCTGCGCGCCTTTGGACGTGGCGCAGATAATCACCATCACGGGAGCGTCGCCGATTTCGTCGGCCATGCGCATGGCGGAGCGCATTGAGCTCTTGCCGGGCGGGATGTCCTGGGGGCCCATGATGCCGGCGTCGGCGCGCTTGGCCCACCAGGCTTCGCGGTAGAGTTCGGCCAGCTGGCGGCGCTTTTCGGCATCCTGCACCACGATGAAGTGCCACTGCTGATTGTTGCCACCGTTGGGCGCGCGGATGGCGGACTGCATGATGTCATCCATCACGTCGGCCGGGATAGGGTCCTTCTTGAAGCGGCGGATGGCCCGCTGGGTGAACATGGCTTCGCCCAGGGGGATGACGTTCAGACGGTCGGCGGTGGTCACGTTGCTACCTCCAAGTGTGAGCATGGGCGGAATGTTACCACAGGGGTGGGCGCCTGCTTGATATAATGCTGGTGCTTTTAGGAGGATGGTATGAATCAGCGCAGCATTACAGACGCGGAAGCGGCCTATCGTCGCCTGGGCGTCGCTCCCATCATCAACGCCAGCGGGTCGGTTACTCGGCTGGGCGGCTCCCGGACCCGGCCCGAAGTGCTGGAGCAGATGGCGGGGACGGCCCGGGTAATGGTCAACATCGACCAGTTGAACGAGAAGGCCGGCGAGGAAATCGCCCGGCTCACCGGCGCGGAGGCGGGGCTGGTAACCAGCGGCGCGGCCGGCGGCCTGCTGCTGCAGGCGGCGGCGTGCATCGCCGGCAACGACCCGGTGAAGATGCACCGTCTGCCCGACACCGAGGGGATGAAAAACGAAATCGTCATGCAGACGATGCACCGCTTCCCCTACGATCACGCCTACCGGGCCGCCGGCGCGAAAATCGTGGAGATCGGCGATTATCTTTTCAACCATCCGTGGCAGCTGGAGGGGGCCATCAACGAACGCACGGCCGCCGTGGCCTACCTGTGCGCGCCTTTCACCAGCAAGCGGGTGCTGGCCCTGGCCCAGGTGTGCGAGATTGCCCACGCTCACGACGTGCCGGTGATTGTGGACGCCGCATCCATGCTGCCGCCCCGGGCCAACCTGCACCGTTACCTGCGCGACGGCGCGGATATGGTGATCTACAGCGGTGGCAAGGGCGTGCGCGGGCCCCAAGGCACCGGCATTCTGTGCGGCCGCGCCGACCTGATCGCAGCGGCCCGCGCCAACGCCAGCCCGGCCCAGTTCATCGGACGCGGAATGAAGGTCGCCAAGGAGGAAGTCGTCGGATTGGTAACAGCGCTGGCGATGTTCGTTGACGAAGATGAAGATGCGGAAATGGCCTACTACCATCGGCTGGCCCAACGCGTGGTGGACAGCCTGGCCGAGGTGCCCAACCTCAACATCACCCTGGAGCACGACAGCATCGACTACCTGATACCCAACGCGGTGCTGCGCCTGGGCGGCGACTGGCCGGGACCATCGGCGGCTCAAGTCGCCGCCGCGTTGCAGCAGGGCGATCCGCCCATCTACCTGCAGCAGCTGCGCGCGCCGGACGAATTGATGGTTGATCCCCTCAACCTGACCGAAGAGGAAACGGACGAGGTCATCCGAAGATTGCGAGAAGCGCTGAGGGCGTAGGCTGGGATGGCGTATAATCGGCGAAGGATTGCAGGGCGACACCCGCATGACGGAGGTTGATGATGGCTGACGACTTGTCCGGGCTGCTGGCCGAAACGGAACTGACACTGCTGGACGGCACGCTGGAACGCACCGAGGGCCCGCTGTGGCATCCCGGCGGGTACCTCACCTTCGTTGACCTGCAGCGGGAGCAGCTCTTGAAGTGGGACCCGCAATCGGGGCAGACCACGGTAATCCGGGAGAACACCGGCGAGGGCAACGGCTGCACGTTCGACCGCCAGGGCAACCTCCTGATGTGCGAGGGCGCCGACCATCGCTGCGTCACGCGGATGGACTCCGCCGGCAACGTGGTTTCCATCGCCGACCGGTGGGACGGCAAGCGGTTCAACAAGCCCAACGACGTAATCTGTCGCCGGGACGGAACGATTTACTTCACCGACCCGCACCTGCGTTTTCCGGAGGAGCTGCGGGAGATACCCTTCGCCGGCATCTATCGCATTGACACCGGCGGTTCGGTGCACCTGGCTACTGACGAGTGCGAGTACGCCAACGGATTGGCGCTGTCGCCGGACGAATCGGTTCTGTACGTGGCCATCAGCCGGGCGGAAATGGCCGACTTTGAACGTGAGGAAAGCGGGCAGTTCTGCCCCAACCGGCGCATCCGGGTCTTTGACGTGGCGGCGGACGGCACGCTGAGCGGCAACCGCATCTTGATTGAGATGGGTTCCACGGCGCCGGGAGTGCCCGACGGGATGAAGGTGGACACGGCCGGCAACGTCTGGTGCACCGGCTCCGGCGGCGTTTGGATTGTGTCGCCGGCCGGGGAGCGCCTGGGAGTGCTGGAGACGCCGGAGGTTACCCGAAACATCTGCTTCGGCGGCGATGATATGCGGACGCTGTTCCTCACGTCGGGAGCGTCCCTGTACAGCATCCGGGTAACCACGCCGGGGATTGGAGCGTTTTGACGCCCATAGCCGACTGATTGGCGGAGCCGGACATTTCCCTTGCCAAATCGGCGGCGCCGGCGATAAGTCTGGCCTATTTGTGGTAAAAGTAGGGCAGGCAACGCCAACTGACCAACTAGGAGGCTCTGATGACTACTGCCACGAACGTCGTCGGCAACGGCGCGCATACCTATGAGTTTGACCGGAACTGGGCGCAGGTTCCCGACGGCACCCCCATGCCGGCCGCCGCCGTCTTCGGCGACGACGAGGACCGGGTCTATTGCTTCAACCGCAACCCGGAACACCCGATTATGATCTTTGACCGGGAGGGCAAGTTCATCAAGTCGTGGGGCGCCGGCATGTTCGAGTTTCCCCACGCCATCATCATCGACCAGTGGGGTTACGTGTGGCTGGTGGACCGGAACATGGGCCAGATTTTCAAGCTGACCAAGGACGGCGAGCTGGTGATGACCATCGGCGAGCACGGCTACCGCTCCGACACCGGCGCGGACAACAGCAGCTTTGACTCCAACTCCTGGCACCAGGTGGTGCGCGGCGCCGACCCGTTCAATATGCCGGCCGGCATTGCGCTCAACGACGCCGGGGAAATCTACATCGCCGACGGGTATGCCAACGCGCGGGTGCACAAGTTCACCCCCACCGGCGAGCACATCTTCTCCTGGGGTGAGCCGGGACCCGGGCCGGGCCAGTTCAACCTGCCCCACGGCGCCTGGATCAACCGGCAGGGCAACCTGCTCATCGCCGACCGGGAGAACGACCGGGTGCAGGTGTTCAATCAGGACGGCAGCCACGTTACCGACTGGCCCAGCAAGCTGATTGGCCCGGCCGTCATCTGCATCGACGATGACGACGTGGCCTACGTGGCCGAGCACAACGGCGGGATGCTGAGCATCCTGGACGCCGAAGGGCAGCGCCTGGCCCAGTGGGGCGACCTGACCCATCGCAGCTGCCACGGCGTGTGGGTGGACAGCCAGAAAGACCTGTACGTGGTGGAGCCTTACGAGGGCAGCACCGGCCGCACGGTGGTGAAGTACACCCGCAAGGGCTAGGCCCCGCGGTTGCGGATTCCGCCGCAGGTTTGCTAGAATAAAGGCGCGTCGCCGGCGTGGACTGGCGGCGCGCCGACCGTGGGGCTGTAGCTCATTTGGGAGAGCGCTTCAATGGCATTGAAGAGGTAGCGGGTTCGATTCCCGCCAGCTCCACCAACAGCCTGCTTAGCGCGACTGCCAACCGGCTGGTTGCGTTTTCGAATCCGGCACGAGGGTATCCGGATTCGGACTAAGTTAGCAGGTCGCACATTCCTGCCGCTATTCAAAGCACGTACCGGTGAGCCGGGCGGAAGCGCCTGGCTGGCAGGTGCTCACTCACGAAGGGAGTGGCATTGACTGGCGACAGAGAGCATGTCAATTCGGGCGTCTGCGCTACCGTTATGTCATACCAATGGCTCCTATCGCGGAGGTAATTGGTTTGAGGGTAACGGTAATCGGTTTGGGACACGTGGGGATGGTGGCGGCGGCCTGCCTGGCCGACAAAGGCCACGATGTCATCGGCGTGGATACCGACCACCAGCGCATCCGATGTCTTGGGTCCGGTGAGGTTCCGTTCTGCGAACCCGGCCTGCGGGAAATGACGGGGACGGCAGTCGCGTCGGAACGTCTCAGATTCAGTCACTCGTCGGACTGCGTCGAACCCCTCGGCCGGGTGGCGTTGGTGGCGACGGGAACGCCACCCGGCGCCGACGGAGCCGTGGATCTCCGGCAGGTGAAGTCCGCGCTGGCGTGGGTCAAGGAGAGATGGCGCGGGAAAACCACCGTGGTGATGAAGAGCACGGTCCCGCCCGGCACCGGCCAGCGGCTCCTGGCCGGCGATATGCGGGCGCTGAGGTCGAGTTACGTTTCCAACCCGGAATTTCTGCGCGAGGGCAGGGCAATCCATGATTGGCAGCGCCCTGACCGTATCGTCGTCGGTACCGGGAGCGGGAATGCGGCGGCCATCGACGCAATCAGGGACATGTACGGAACCACCGAGGCTGACTGGTTGATTACCGACATCACCAGCGCTGAGATGGTGAAGTACGCCAGCAACGCGTTGCTGGCTGCCCGTATATCCTTCATGAACGAAATTGCCGCGCTGTGCCAGCGGGTCGGAGCATCCATTGACGATGTCAGCCAGGGCGTGGCGATGGACCCTCGAACCGGCGGCAGAATCTACGCCGGCGTCGGCTACGGCGGTTCCTGCTTCCCCAAGGATGTCGGCGCGCTGGACCACCTGGCGGTGACCACGGGCGTGGACGCCGAGATTCTGCGCGCGGTGATTGCGGTGAACCAACGACAGAGGTTGCTGCCGCTGCGAGTGATACGCGAGAGGTTTGGCGGGTCTGTATCCGGCTTGCCAGTGGCCGTACTGGGCCTGGCGTTCAAACCTGGCACCGACGATGTTCGCGAAGCGCCGGCCTTGGAGTTAATCCGCGCCCTCGCCGCCGCCGGCGCGTCAGTGGTCGCCTACGACCCGGAGGCAGCCAACAACGCGCGACCTCATTTGCCGCCTTCTGTTGAGTTGGCGGCGGATCCGGTTGCCGCGACCAGGGGTGTCCAGGCCGTCCTCCTGATGACCGAATGGGAGGGCATCGTTGGCGCAGACTGGGATGCTATCTCCCGCGTTACCCTTCCCCCGCACGTGCTCTTCGACGGCAGGAACGCTTTGGACCAGGCCCGGATGATGCGGTTGGGCTTTGATTACATTGGCGTGGGTCGGCCACCAGCGCCGGATTTTGCCTCGCCCACCTCCCGCTACCCGAACCAGGAGGATTCCAGCGCCCCATGAAATGCGTGGTAACCGGCGGGTGTGGATTCATCGGGGCGCACCTGGTTGACCGATTGGTCGGAGATGGTCACCAGGTGATTGTGCTGGACGACCTGTCCACCGGCAACGCGGAGCGCCTCAACCCCTTGGCGCAGTTTACAGCTGGTTCTGTGACCGACGCGAATGCGGTGATATCCGCCAGCGAAGGAGCTGAGGTGGTGTTTCACACCGCGGCATGGGCCCGCATTCAACGCTCCGTGGCTGACCCGGTGGGCACTCACGCGGTCAACGTAACGGGCACGCTGAACGTGCTCAGGGCCGCCCAAATCAACGGCGTTAGCCGGATCGTCAACTCGTCATCCTCCAGCGTGTACGGTGACCAGGGCACCCACCTGATGCGGGAGGATATGACGCCCAATCCCAAATCTCCCTATGCCTTGCAGAAGCTTATGGGCGAGCAGTACGCCGACCTGTTTGCGCGTCTTTTTGGCATGTCAGCCGTTTCGCTCCGCTACTTCAACGTGTATGGCCCTGGCCAGCCGTCCGAAGGACCCTACTCCCTGGTGATTCCCCGATTCCTGCGGAAGCGACGGGAAGGCGACCCGCTTACGGTGTACGGCAATGGCGAACAGACCCGATCCTACACCCACGTATCGGACGTGGTGGAGGCCAACATCCTGGCCGCTACTGCGGATTTGCCGGGCGGACAACACATCGTCCTGAACGTCGGTACGTCTGAAGAAACTTCGGTCAACCAGATTGCGGCCACTATCGGCGGCCCGGTGCAGCACATCGAGCCCAACCCCAGGCGCGAGTTCGAAGAGGCGCGCAAGGCAGCGGATTGCTCCCGGGCCAAGTCAGTCATCGGCTGGGAGCCCGGGATCACCTTTGCCCAGGGCATCCAGTACCTTTTGCCATAGCCGACGGCCCGCCCCGGCCATTTCCGGCCACACGACGGCTGAGGTGGCCACGGCGAACAGGACCCACCACAGGTAGGTCAACTGCCAGGTTTCAGCCGTCCACCAAGTGTACAGGGGGAAAAGGCCGGCAATCGCCTGGAACGGGACGAACGCCATATCGAAAGGGTCCACCGCGATGGTGATTTCTCCGGTATGCCCGGCGTGGGCCAGGGCCCCGGTAATCGCCAGCGTGCCGGCTCCCAACACGGCCAGGAACACCCGGCCGAATCGCCCGGCGCGGCCGGCCAGCAGCGCCAGGGGTATGACGAACAGCGGCAGCGCCGTGAGCATGGTGCGGCCAGGGAACCACCAGCCCATCATCGTGATAGCTACGAAGGTGGCAATGAGCAGTTGGATTAGGATCAGGGCCAGTATCAGCCGCTGTTCCCAGCACTTCACCGTCAGCAGCGCCAAAGCCGGAATCCCCGCCAATAGCAGCGGCGCCCAACGGCCCAGCCCGAAGCGTCGATCCACAAACAACCCCCACAGACGGTAGTAACGGTCGGAAAAGCCCAGGTGTCCGCCCAATATCTCTGCGGTGTTCCATTCCGCATACACCACGTTGACGCCGTAGGGAGTCAGGCTCCCGAAAACGTGCAGATGGAACCAGGTGAACAGGGCGGCTGACACGCCGCCCACCGCCAGCAGGGTAATCCGCCCGGTCCGGTCCGCTCGGAGCAAGAAGTAGCCGGCTACAGGCAGAGCCAGCGCCGCGTACTTGGACCCCAACCAGCACATCGCGGTCAGGGCGGCGGCCAGGTACAGCGCATCGTAGAGCCCCACCCGGTTCCGGCGGGTAGCGACCAGCAGGGCGACCACCAGGGCCAGGGCAGCGGGAAACTCCGGGTAGATCTCCGTGGCGTAGATGAACGCCGTCGCCGTCAGTCCGATGCCGAGCGTAACGACCCAGCAGATTGCCGGTTGTCCGGTCAAACGGGCGGCCAGAACGAAGGCGAAGGCCATCGTCGCCGCCGCCATCAGCATCAGCTGCGCCTGGACTCCGACCAGGCCGCCCAGGGCGAAACCGGGAATAACCAGCACGGACAGGCCCGGATTGTGCGGGCTGAGCACCCGACCGTCGGGCGTAGCGGTCGATTGGAACCACAGGTCATTGGGGTGGTCGAAGAAGGACTGGTAGGATTTGACCTCGTACTGGTTGCGCAGGTCCAGATCACCGTCGGCGAGGAGGCTCTGCGTGGTCAGTAGGTAGAATGGCTCGTCTCCGGTAATCGACGCGCCGCGACTGGCCCGGATATCCACCGAAAAGCCGTAGGCGACGGAAAGCAATATGAAGAGAGCCACCGCTGCCAGCGGTAGCCCCCTTCTGCGAGCGAATGCGCCTATTTTGCGCGCTAAGTCGCCATTCCTCACGGCAGAACTTCGGTCTCCCTCAGCAGGGTGAGAGTGCCCTCAAGGTCGCTGAGACTGCCAAGGTCAACGTTGGGCGGGTTCAGAGAGTCCAGGGGCGGCAGATCGCCTTCTGGCGCGACCCCCGCCGACACAGGATACTCCTTGATCTCCTGGGCGAAGTAGGCCTGGGCTGGAGCGCTGAGCAGGAACTCCACGAACTCCGCCGCGATGTCCTGGTTCTCCGAAGGCTCCAGAATTCCCACGCCGGCCACCAGCACCAGCGCGCCAGGGTCGCCGTTGCCGATGTAGTGGTTGCGCGCTCCGAACCCTTCGCCGTGTTCCTCAAGGAAACGTTCCAGGTAGTAGTGGTTCACGAAGCCCACGTCAACCTCGCCGGCCGCCGCCGCCGAAACGGTGGTTACGTTGTTGGGGTAATCCACAGCGTCGTTATCCCGCATCCCTTCCAGCCAGGCCCGGGCCGCCTCTTCGCCAATGGTGAGGCGCAGTGCGGTAACGAAAGCCTGGAAGGAACCGTTGCGCGGCGCCCAGCCCACCCGTCCGCGCCACTCGGGGCCGGTGAAGTCCAGGATGGACGGGGGCAGGTCGGTTGCCGGGTTAACGGCCTCGGTGTTGTAGATGATGGTGCGCGCCCGTCCCGATGTGCCGATCCACAGGCCGGCCGGCGAGCGGAACCGGGGGTCAACCTTATCCAGCGATTCCTGGGGAATTTGGGTCAGCATCCCGGAGTCAGCCAGGATACCCAGAGACCCCGGGTCTTGCAGAAACACCACGTCGGCCGGCGTGTTGCCGCCCTCTTCCAGCAGCGTAGCCGCCGTGGACGCGCTGCCGGCGTATTTGACCCGGATATCTACCCCGGTCTGTTCCCCGAAGGCCACCAGCAAGGGGTGTACCAACGTCCTGGAACGCCCGGAATAGATCGTAAGGGTACGATCCTCCGCCTCCGCAATCGTGGGCGGAACCCAAGTCGCCAGGGGACTGATCGTAACCGGCGGCACCGTCGGGACCGCCGCGGGGCTGGCCGCAGCCGGCGCCTGGGCCGCCGGGGCAACCGAAGCTACCGTCGGGCTGACAACGGCCGGCGCCGATGGGGCGGCGGGGGACGTCGTTGCGCCCCCGCCGCAGGCCAGCGCCAGCGCCACCAGCAACAAGCCGGCCGGCAACCAGAAAGCCCGGCTGCATCGTCGAGATAGACTCTTCATGCTTTGGTTCTCCTATGCTGGGCTGACGAGTCTATCACTAGTAGCCGGTGATCAGGTCGCTCCGCTTCAACATGAGCGCTGATGCGGTCCGGTTGAGCGCTGCCAGGGCCGCGTCTCGCGTTGCCGGCGTAATGTCGCTGGCATCGGCAGTGACGTAGGCCATGATCAAAGCGTCGGCAGCCGGGTCGGCGTTAGCGACCTCGGGCTGGATGGACTGGTAGAAGGCCAGGGCCTCCACCTGGTGAGTGCCCGGGTCTTTTCCTTCTGCCACATCCTGATGCGATATGCCGATGTACCTCACGGTGGCGAGGTAGAACAGGGCGTTGAAGCGCGAGAACACATCGTCGGCGGCAGCGTCGCAAGCTGCGGCGTCGCCGTTTTCGGCGGCCTGCCTCACCCGTTCGAAGGCTTCCCGTAGCGGGATGTCGATAGTGCCTTCTCGTCCGAAGTTGCCTTCGCGACTGCGCGCCAGGGCGGACAGCGAGTAGGGGTAACTTCCATCATCGCCCGGCAAGCCGACGTAGATACCCCAGCCTTCGTCAACGTCGCCCGAATCCAGGTCCGCGCAGCCGCCGATGACGTAGTGCTTGGACCAGTGATACAGGATGCGAAGGATGCCTTTGTTGATCGCCTGGCGTTTCTGAGCGTCGGTCCATTCGGCGGCGTCTCCGCGCCCGCGTACGGTGTTGTTGATCGGGCTATCGAGGAAGTTGCCGGAGCCGTAGAACTCGGTTGCCAGCGGGAATTCCTCCGCCCTTTCGGGATCACGGGCAAACCCGCGGAGGGTCTTGCTGCGGACGCCGATGCGGGTGTGATGTCCCACCTCGTAGAGCAGGAAGATGTCTGCAACCGGTAGCTCCTCGCCTTCCTTGATCACGTTGGTCAACTTGGCAATTTCCTGGTAGTCGGAAGGAATCTTCTGGTAGTGCTCTCGATTGGTGGTAGCGTGGTAGTAGCCGTCGGACGGGCTGGGCACGCTGCGGTCGGTCTCGTGGGGGAGATTCACCGGAATGAACACGCTGGAGGAGAGGTCCAGATCGCCGGTATAGTGCGACGCCGCTCCACCGGGCCCGTCGTCCGTGTCGTCGGTGTACTCGGTGACAAGGTCACTGTCGTGCAGCATCAGCGCCGAGGCAGTGCCGTTCAGCGCGGCCAGAGCAGCGTCCCGTGAAGCAGGTGTAACCTCGCTCCCATCGGCCGTAAGGTAGGCCATGATGGTCGCGTCGGCAGACGGGTTGGCCTTGGCGACGTCAGGCTGGATAGACTGGTAGAACGCCAGGGCTTCCACCTGGTGAGTCCCCAGGGCGTCGCGGTCTCCGGCCGCCGCGTCATCCGCCACCCGGCCAATGTACCTCACGGTAGCCAGGTAGAACATGGCGTTGAAGCGGGAATAGACCTCGTTGGTGGCGGTCTCCAGGGCGGCGGCATCGCCGGCGTCCGCTGCCTGCCGGGCCCGGTCCATGGCCTGGCGCAGCGGGATGTCGATGGTGCCTTCCCGCCCAAAGTTGCCTTCGCGCGATTGGGCAAGGGCCGCCAGGGAGTTCGGGTATCGCCCGTTAACTTCTTCTCCAACGTAAACTGCCCAAGCCTCGTCAATCAGACGGGAGCTCGATCGCTCCTGACCGATGATCATGTAGAACTTGGCCCAGTGGTAGAGAATACGAAGCATTCCTTTATTGATGGCCTGACGCCGCTGGGCGTCGGTGTAATCCGCGGCCTCGCCACGCCCACGGATGACGTTTTCAATGGGGTCGTCCAGGAAGGTGTCGGAACCGTAGAACTCGGCCGAGTCGGGGTAGTAGGTGGACGGCGTAGAGCCGGCGGCGAAACTGCGCAGCGTGCGGCTCTGCGGACCCAACCGGGTGTGTGGCCCGGATTCGTACAGCAGCCAGATCTCGGCGGCGGGGAAGGGCTTGCCTTCCCTGATAACGTTGGTCAGCTTGGCAATTTCCTGGTAGTCCGTGGATATCTTTGCGTAGATCTCCCGATTGGTCGTCGCATGGTAATAGCCATCAGACGCAGTGGGACCCTCAGTCTCGTAGCTGAGGTTGACCGGGATGTACAGGCCCCCGGCTTCCCCGTGCATCATCGCCGCCGTGGCAGTGCCAGAAGCGGATCCACTGCCGGTGCCGCTGCCCGTTCCAGTGTGGGTGTGCGTGCCCGTACCGGTGCCGGAAACTGAGCCCGTTCCGGTGCCCGTTCCCGATGCGGAAACGGATGCGGACCCGCTGCCAATCACCGTGATGGAAGGCCGGTCTTCGCCCCGGCTCGCTGCCTCGCTTGCCGCCTGTGCAGCCGCCTCGGCCGCGGCGGCGGCTTGGGTTGCCGTAGCCTGCGCCGCTTCCGCTGCGGCGATGGCAGCCGCAGCCTGGGCTTGCAGCGCTTCCGCATTCGATGCGCCGACTGCCACCGCTTCGGTTGCGGCCTGGGCCGCTGCCTCAGCCGCGGCGGCGGCTTGGGCCGCCGTAGCCTGGGCGGCATCCGCCGCCGCTTGAGCCGACGCAGCCTGCGACCGCGCCGATTCGTCTTGCGTCGGCGCCGGTGGCGCTTGCTCCGTGCAGGCCAGGGCCAACGCCAGCACTATGGCCAGCGACAGGCTTCCAATCCAGTATCGACGGGGCAGATATTTCCCCAACGTTCCGATGTGATAACGCACTTCGTCATCCTCCTTGATGAGTCGTCTTCAGACTACTTGCTCAGCATCTCACGGAGCATCCCGGTGGGAACACGCCAGAGATAATTTGGGCCGATGAAGGAACTTCCCCTGGTGCGCCGCGTGTAAGTAACGGGCACCTCTCGCATCCGCATACCCTTTTTCAGCAGATCGAGGGTCAGCACCTGGGCGTAGTTGTAATCGTGGATGATTTCGGCGCTCTCCAACGCCCGTCGGGAGAAGGCCCGGAACCCGGTTTGCCCGTCGCTAATCCGCCGCCCGCTGGCCAGGCTCAGCAATCCGGTGAAGGCCAGATTTCCCACGCGACGGAATATGCGTTGGCCGATGCGCTTGCCCAGGTAACGGGAACCGAGCACGTAGTCCGCTTCGCCGGCCTCAATGGGCGCCAGCAAGTCGGGTATCTGCTCGGGCGGATATTCACCGTCTGCGTCCACGTACACCGCAGCCCGGGCATCCAGCTCGTTGGCGGTGGCGAGGCCGGTGCGGAGGGCCGCCCCCAGTCCGCGATTGTGCTGGTGGGACACCACCACGTCCGCGCCGTGCTGATGAGCCACGGCGACCGTGTCGTCGGTCGAGCCGTCATCCACTACGACTACCCGCAACTCCGGTCGCTCCCGCCTTGGGATGCGGTCCAGTGTCGCCGGCAGGTTCTCCGCCTCGTTGTACGCAGGAACAATCACCGCCACCGGGCGGGACGCTTCATCGCCGTCGGGTACTCCGAGCACCTGCCCCACCGACTGGGCCGGCGGCTCCACGCCCAGGTAGTAAGCGATAGTGGCCGTTACATCCATCACGGAGTGTGGGGCTTCAACCTGTCCCTGCAACTCAACTCCCTTTCCCCACATCATCAAGGGCACGTAGCGCTCCGTTGGGCCCATGTGGCCGTGCCCGCCGATGCCGATGCCCTGCCCGTGGTCGGCGGTTATGATCACCGTCGCGTCCTCCAGGTAGCCGATGGAGTCGCACCAACCCAGGAACTCTTCGATGTGGCGGTCGCTCTCTTCTATCTTGGCCAGGTATTCGGAGTTGTAGCTGCCCCGTGCGTGGCCGGTCTGGTCAACGCTGAGCAGTTGCAGGATGAGCAGGTCAGGGTCGTCCCGTTGAATGACCGCCTTGCCCCTTGCTTTCAGCGCGTCGTCAATTTCGTCGTTGTTGGTAACGGCGGTTACGGTTTCAACGTCGTTCTCGCCAAAGGCGTCCACCAGGTGGGCGATGCCGACCAACTTGCCAGTCAAGCCGCCGGCGCGCAGGGCGTCGAAAATGGACTCGCACTTGACGCCCAGGCTGGGCACGAAGTTGCTAGTCATCCCGTGAACCCGGGGCGGGGCGCCGGTGAACATGGAGCTGAAGCCGCTGACCGTCCGGGCCGGGTACACGGTGGACGTGTCGATGTAATCGACGCCTTCCCGACGGATTTTGTCGATGAACGGGGTGTCGGCCTCTTGCAAGCGGTCAAACCGGCAGCCGTCGATGACGATGACGATGAATCGGCGGGAGATGCGTTCGCCGGCCGTCGCCCGCATCCGCGTCGGCACCAAAGACGGTGCCGGCGGCCAGGTGAAAAACCACTGGTGCAGCAGCAGGGCAATGATCGCAGCGCCCAGTGTGAACCCCTCCACCGCCGCGAACGTCCAGACTGAGGGCTGTTCCACCAGCATCTGGAAGGTCAGCACCAGAATCGTGAGCTTGGGAATCTGCTCCAGGAAGTTGCCGCTGGTGGGGTCGGGATTCTCCAGCACCAGCCGCCAGAACCGGGTGAAGTTGAGCCACGACGTGCCGATGCGCAGATGGTAGTAGATGGTGCCCCACAAAACGATGGTGAAGGTGAGATACACCCCTAAAATCACGCCCACGGCGATGGCGTCAAAGAACCGGAATGCAGCCAGAAATACCCCAAGATAGACCCACAGCCCGATGCGCAGCTTGAGCGGGAAGTCGAAGCGGTAGAACACTACGAACATCGGGATGAGCGCCAGCACGGCCAGCCCAGCCCGCAGCCAGTACCCGCCGTCCGTCAGATGAGGAATGCTCAGCAACGCCAATAACCCCAGTGTGAACACCGGGGTGAAGGGCTTGCCTTCGTTGAGCACGTTCCAGGCGCGGGCGGCAAATATCTCAAAGCGAGAGGCGTGCTTGTCGCCTTCTGCCGAGCCACGTAGCGCGCCCAAACCGCGAATGGGTATAACGTCGCGCACCGCCACCAGCGTAAAGGCCGCCGCTACGGTGTACGAGTAGGCAAACTTGAGGCCATGGGTGAGCACGGCCAGGGCCAGCCCTTCCTGCCACGGCACGCCGATGGCGTAGAGCGCTCCGGTCATGCTGGCTTCATACACGCCGATGCCGCCCGGCGTTACGTGGAACACCTGAAACAGAATGGTGAAGGCGGTTACGGCAATGGCGGCGCTGATGGATATTTCTGCGCCCAATGCCTGCGCCGCCACCAGGAGTACGCCGGCTTCCAGGATCCAGCTGGGCAGCGTCCACAACGCCGCCCTGGCGATCCGACCCTTGGACATCCCGGCCAACTGCACTCGCAGCGTGTCCAACTGGTTTCGCAGGAGACCGGGCGCCAAAGCGTCAAGGATGCGCACCCGCAACAAGAACAGCGCGACCGCCGCGACGCAGATCACTACCGCCGGCAGGGCCAGGCTTTGCAGCCACATGACCCGGCCGCCGGGCAAGGAAAGCAGCGCCCCGAATACGGCCGCCACGAGTACCAGGGATGCAAAGTCCAGCAGGCGGGCCACTCCCGTGGAGGCAGCCGCCTCGGCCAGTGGGACGCCCCGTCGGGTGGCCAGCAGCGGGCGCGCTGCTTCGCCCAGTTTGAAGGGGAGCAAGTGGTTGGCGAGGAGAGTCGCCTGGAGGCAGGAGAACAGACCGAACACACCGGACCGGCTGGTCATCAACTGGCGCCAGGCCACCGCCCGCAGCGCAAAGGCCGCGGTGTAGCTGATCAAGAGGGCCGCGAGGAGGTCGGGCCTTTGGCCCAGGGTGCCCACGGCGTTGGCCAATTCGGCCCAGTCGGCCAGCCACCAGACCAGGGTTGCAACGGCGGCGGTCAGCGCCAATCCAACCAGGATGCGCGAAAACTTGCCCATACCGGGGATTGTCTGCCCGTAGCCACGCTCCGGGACGTCAGGAGAACCGTCCATGGTCTGCATTTGCGTCTCCTTCAACCGCCTCTTCGCTACTGTCGGTCGATGGGACCCGGCCTGGTCAGGCAGGGATCCTCAGCCATCGTTCAAAAAACTCAGCCTTGCCGGGAGGAGGGTGCCGGCAAGGCCGGTAGCCAGGAAGGGGCGTATTACCGGAGGATCACTGCCGCTATAGCAACCCGCCGATATTCTTTGCAATTCTAGCCACGTAAACGCTATCAGCGTGTACATGGCGACGCTAATTTAGTGCATACGAAATCATTTGTCAATCCCCCACGAACAATTTCTTTTGACGTTCCGTATTTTACGTTTTCGGCCTGCATTCCAGCTGAGCCTGCTGGTTCGAGCCTCTGCACGCTGGCGCGCAAGGCGCTCAACGAGGTGGACCCAGGCCGCTCATCGCCATGGGGCTACGTCAAAACGACCGGCCAGTTTTCATTCGTGCCGCCGGACGCGGGCGCAAGACCCGGCTACGGAGCGCTGGCAAGTGAAATTCAGCGCGGGCCCGACGTTTGATGACTGAACTGCACGATGTACCTTATATTACGACGAACATACGTTAGCCACCGAAAACCAAAGAAGGCCCCCTTGACTTTTATGATATTGATAGACACAATAACGCCGAATTACGGGGCGAAGCCGGAATTGTGTTGGCATACAGGCTCAAGGGCCGGATGTCATCCCGTAGAAAATGTTAGGAGGTTCCTGATGGATCTAACCCCGATCAGAATGCTGATGGCAGCGCCAGTGCTGGCGCTATGCTTGCTGCTGGTGGCAATGGCTTGCGCCAACGGGGCAGAACCGCCGGCCGCCATGATGGAAGAGCCCAAAGTCGATGTGGAAGCTCTCAAAGGTGAAGTCGTCGCCCACTACGCCAACGGCGTGCACGGGCTGTACTCCCAGAGCTTGGCGTCAGCCCGGGTGATGGACACCGCCATCGACGCCTTCCTGGCCAACCCGAACCCCGCCAGCCTCGACGCCGCCAAGCGCGCCTGGCTCCGCGCCCGGGCCGACTACGGCCCCACCGAGGTCTTCCGCTTCTACGGCGGCCCCATCGACAATGAAGAGAACGGCCCGGAGGGTCTGATCAACGCCTGGCCCATGGACGAGTCCTACCTTGACTACGTTGAGGGCAACCCCGCGGCCGGCATCATCAACATGCCCGACGAGTATCCTGTGATCGACGCCGATCTCATCATTTCCCTCAATGAGGAAGGCGGCGAGGAGAACGTGTCCACGGGCTGGCACGCCATCGAGTTCCTGCTCTGGGGGCAAGACCTGAACGAAAACGGCCCCGGCACCCGCCCGGTGGAGGACTACACCACCAACGACAACGCCGACCGGCGCGCCCAATACCTGGCGGTAGCGTCCGACACTTTGCTCGGCCACCTGCAGGACATGGTTGACGCCTGGGCCCCCGGCGGCGGCAACTACCGCGCCGAGTTCATGGCAATGCCCGCAGACGATGCCCTGGTCAACATCATCACCGGCGCCGGCGCCCTCAGCAAGGGCGAGCTGGCCGGCGAGCGCATGTTTGTCGCTTACTCGGAACGCTCGCAGGAAGATGAGCATTCCTGCTTCTCGGACAACACCGTCGCCGACATCGTCGGCAACGCCATCGGCGTGCGCATGGTGCTCACCGGGGATTACGGCGTGGTTTCCGGCCCCGGCATCATCGACCTGTTCGCCGCCGACAATGAGGCTTTGGCCGACCGGCTGGCCCAGGAAACCCGGGTCGCCGTGAGCCTGGCTCACAACATCCCGGACCCCTTCGACCAGCACCTCACCGACACCGCGTCCGACAGCGCCTTCGGTCGATCCCAGGTGCTCAGCACCATCGAGGCCCTGGAGAAGCAGGCGGACACCATCGTGGAAGGCGCGGCCGCTTTCGGCTTCACCATTAACACCTCCGTATAGCTGTCGCTGCTACTCATGCTCACTGGCCGTATCGCCAGCTTGCGCAAGGCCGGGCTGCTGCGCTACGGCCTTGCGTTCATCCTTGGCTTGGTGGCCATGGCTATGCTGGTGTGGTTCCTGGTCCGCGATACCCAAATCGGACCCAGCCAAGCGGAGATAGACGCGCTGCTGCAGGCTCGTCCCGGCGGCGACACCACCATCGCCACCACCAACCGCAACTCGTTCGCGCTGGCCGCCCCCAACTTGAGCAACCCGGAGCGTCGCGTATTTGAGGTGGGCGACAGCTTCTTCACCCAGAACTGGGTAACCGCGCCGGCATCCACCGAAGCCAGGGACGGATTGGGGCCGACGTTCAACGCCCAGTCCTGCTCGTCGTGCCACACCCTGGACGGGCGTGCCCAGCCACCTGCCAACGCCGACGACCCTGAGCGGGGCCTGCTGTTCCGGCTCAGCATACCCGGCGTTGACCCAGCGACCGGCGGTCCGGTTGGAGACCCAACATACGGCGGACAATTGCAAGACCGGGGAATTCTTACCGTACCCCCGGAAGGTCGTTTCCTGGTCAATTACCAGGAAGTAGCCGGTGAATACGAGGACGGTACTCCGTACACGTTGCTGCAGCCTGAGTACTCCTTCTCCGAACTCGCCTTCGGCCCGATGCACCCTGAGCTGATGGTTTCGCCCCGCATCGCTCCCTCGGTGTTCGGCATGGGGTTGCTGGAGGCGATACCGGAGTCGGACATCATCGCCAGGGCAGACCCCGACGACGCCGACGGCGATGGCATCTCCGGGCGCGCCAACATGGTATGGAGCGTGCGCGACGGGGAAACGCGGCTGGGCCGATTCGGCTGGAAGGCCAACGTGCCCACCCTGGAGCAGCAAATCGCCGGCGCCTTTCACGGGGATATCGGCATCACCTCGCCCCTGTTTCGCGAGGAAAACTGCCCCGCCCAGCAGATAAGCTGTCAGTCGGCTCCCAACGGGGGCGCCCCTGAAATCGGCCAAGAGCGGTTGGGCAAGGTGGTGTTCTACAACCAGACGTTGGCCGTGCCGGCCATGCGGGACGCCGACGACCCCCAGGTGAAAGAGGGAGCCGGGCTTTTCCTCAAAGCCGGATGCGTAGCCTGCCACACCCCCAGCCATACCACCGGCCAACACCAGGTGACGGCCGTATCCGGCCAGGTGATATTCCCCTACACCGACCTGCTGCTGCACGACATGGGCGAGGGGTTGGCCGACGGAAGGCCCGACTTTCTGGCCGATGGCCGGGAGTGGCGCACGCCTCCCCTGTGGAGCATCGGGTTGATCGAAAACGTGAACAACCACACCAGGCTGCTGCATGATGGGCGCGCCCGCAACATCGCCGAAGCCATCCTGTGGCACGACGGAGAGGGCCTGGCTGCACGTGAGGAGTTCCGCAAGATGTCTCGGGAGGAGCGGGAGGCGCTGCTGCGTTTTCTGGAGTCGCTGTGATGCTGTTACGAACCACAAGCTTGCTGCTGTTCTTGACCCTGGCGCCGGCGCTGGCCATCGCCTGCTCCGGCGAGCCTCCGGCTTCTCGGCAGGACGTGCTGGCCAGCGTCACCGATGAACTGATCGTGCCGCGTTTTCAAGCGGTCGCGGTCGAGATGGGCGAAATGCGCGATGCTCTGGATGCGTTGTGCGCCAATCCCAACCCGGAGAACCTTGCCGTCGCGCGAGCTGCGTGGCGGGATGCCCGGGCGTCGTGGCTGCGGTCGCAGGCTACCTGGTTCGGCCCGGTCATGGACCGACGCTCCAGAACCCTGGTTGACTGGTCGCCAATTGACGGGGAGCGGATTGAAGCCACCCTCGCCAAGAGGGATTCCGTCTCATCGGACGAAGTCCGGGAGTTTTTCGGGTCAACGCAACGCGGCCTGGGAGCCATTGAATACGTGATCTTCGGACAGGACGCCGAGATACTGTCGTCCCTGGAAGATTCCGGCGGGATACGCTGTCAGTACCTGACTGCCTTGGGCAACGTGGTTTCGGATGAAATGGCCGCCGTACTGGTCGAGTGGACCGGCGAGGGTGCCGGCGGTGATGGCTACGCCGGCTACTTCAAGGGTACGGCCGGCGTTGCGCTGGTGGAACAACAGGCCATTGACGAATTGGTGCGCACCTCGGTCTTCATAAGCCGCAGCATCAACGATATGCGGCTGGGTAAGGCGTTGGGAGCTAATGGCGGACAGCCGGACCCGTCGGCGATACCCGGTAGCGGCGCCGATAATGGGGTTGCTGACCTGCGGAACCAGGTGCTGGGAATGCAGGACGTGTACCTGGGCGCCGATACCGAAGCCGGCCTTGGAGTAAGCGATCTGGTGCGCGGAGTATCCCAGGAAGCCGACGACCGGATGCGCGGGCATTTCACCGCCACGCTGGCGGCGATCGACGAATTGCAAGAACCGTTGCAATCAACAGTGCTGGAGGATCCCGGCCCGGCCCGGGCGGCCCATCAACAGGTGCAGGAGTTGCAACGCGCCCTCAACACCGAGGTGGTGAGCCTGCTGGGGGTAACCGTGGGGTTTGCCGATACGGACGGCGACGGCGGCTAGGGCGACCGGGGTTGGGCCGGCGAGACGACGGCGAACTCGGCGGTTTCATAGGGCAACGTCCATTGCTTCGGGCCAATGCCGGGCATTCGCCTATATTGCGACGCCACAACTCTGGCGTTAGGATGTGCGCTAAGAGGAATTGAACCCGATGGGTTCTTCTTGCCACGTTACTTAAGGGCGGTGCAAACATGGGCACGATATCCGTGAACCGGCTGGCCGGTCTGTCCCTCATATTCGGGCCGGTAATCGCCTTCGTCTTCTTTCTCATGGAGCCGGGCGGGATTTTTATAGACAGCGCCGACGTGTCCGACGCTATTGGCTCCATAACAGCCAAGGGCGCCAACGCCGTGCTGACCAAGGTAACCAACATAGGGATAATCCTTGGCCTCGTCATAATCCTCTCGGGCCTCTACGCGCTGATGCGGAATGTAACCCTGCAGGGCAACGGCAAGGCGCTGGTCCAAATGGGCTTTTTCATAATCTTCGTTGGATTGGCCGGTTGGATCCTGGCCGGCGGCATGGACTTCATTCTGGCCGATGCCCAGACCGGTGACCAGATCAGGGGGAGCGTTCCCGTTTATCATGTCGGCTCCGCTTTCCTCTACGCCGGCGGCATTGCTTTTGGGTTTGGCGGCTTCATTTTCGCGCTGGGCCTCTCCACCAGGGAGGAATTCAACCGGGTAATCTCCCTGTTGGCTGCCCTGGTCAGCCTGGCCGTCATGGTCTTTTTCGTCATAGCCGTAGTCAACAATGACGGCCGCGACACCTTCACCACCCTGGCCAGGGGATTCTACGTGCTATTGGTAATCTGGTACGGATATCTGGGTTTCCGACTGATGAACCGACCTGATCCCGACCTGTGGCAATAGACAGGGCCAGGGCGGCCGCAGTTTGGCCGGCGGCGGGACGACCGCGAGGTCGTCGGTTGCGTAGGGCAACACCCATTGCTTCGGGCCAAGGCCGGGACGCATCATGACGAGGTTGACGTCGGGATCGACAATGCGAGCATTGGGGCGTCCGTTGAAGCTCACGAAGGCATCGGCGGCCACCTCTACGTCGGGATAACCGCGGTTCATAAAGTCATCCGCGATGATGTGGGCCGTCTGCAGGATCAAATCCGGTTGAAACGCCATACGCTCGAGCTGCAGCGGCGTAAGGTATTCTTCGGGCTGGACGAGCCAGGATTGACCGCTGCCGGGTTCGCGCACACGATATTGAACGAACCCAACCTTTTCGGTGAGCATCACGCGCCAGGCGAAAAGGTAACCCGCCTCGTTCCACCGCACATTGCCGGGGTACGCGAAGTGGCGCAATGGAAGGGCCAGCTGAACGACGGCAAACAACGCCAGCGCCAACACGATCACCAATGTTAGCCGGGGCCGGCTTGGCGATGACTGAGTAGCATTACCGGGCCGCAGCGTTGGCAATCGCATCCGTTGCAACAGCACCCGCGGCCAGTGGGGATCGAAGAAGATGAGGGACAGCCCGATCATCAGCCAGGGGAAAATGCCAAGCTGCGGGAATAGAATCCAGGTCGCCAGGTGGAATGCAACCAGCAGAACGTAGGCGAACGCCCTGGTCCTTCGCCACACCAGCGTGGGCACGATGGCCAGGTCGAACAGGGCTCCGCCCCAACTCATCGCGTAGGCAACCCACGTTTCCTGCAGCATTGCGCCAACCATGGGCAGATGGCCATTCTGGTAGAGCCAGATTCTCATCGGCAGCGCGTGGAACAGCCAATCCGGGTTGAGTTTGGCGACGCCGGCAAAGATATAGACGACGCCCACCTGCGCGCGCAGCGTCCAAATCGTCCACAGCGGGACACTCCCGCGATGCACCGGCAGCACCGCCAACAGCAGGGCGACCAGGCTCATGAGGTAGTAGTGGTTCAGATACGTCGTCCGGTCCAGCAGCTCGACGTAGGTGAAGCCGACGAAGAACAGCGCGGCGCACAGTCGCGTTCGATAACCGGCCGCGATCCCCACGCTAAGCAACCCCAGGGCGACGAAGTGGGCGTACATTCCCCAACCGGGCCACGGTTCCAGCCAGCCGAAGCCGAGGTAGGCGAAGTGATGGTCGGGTTCAATGTAAAGCGGCTGGATCCAGCCATGGGCGAAAAAGCGGACCACCGCGATCAGTCCCAGCAGGCCGAACAGCGCCCGGAACGCGGCGACGGAAGATCCATCCACCCGGCGGTCCATGAACCGCGCCACGGGGGCGGATAGGCTCGGCAAGACGCCCGTCATGGTGAGCCAGTCAGGCGTGTCGCCGTTCCTCGCGCATCGTGATGAGGGCCAACGGAATCGATGAGACCGCGACGAGAAGCAGAGCCGGCGCAGCGGCGCGGGCAAAGAACGCCTCCTCGGCCGCGGCCCAGATGGAGGACGCCAGGGTGGTGAACCCGATGGGACTCAGAATCAGCGTGGCCGGCAACTCCTTCATGGTCAGGAGGAATACCAGCGCCGCGCCCGTCAGGATACCAGGCCGGATTAGCGGGAGCGTTACGGTGAACAGCACGGTCAGCGGAGATTTGCCGAGGCTGCGGGCGGCGTCCTCAAACTCGGGGCGCACCTGAACCAGGGACGTCCGCAACGATCCCACCGCGGCCGGCAGGAACAGGGTTACGTACGCTACTGCCAACATGGCCAGCGACTGGTAGAGCCATGGGGCATAGTTCGCGCCGAAATACACCAGGCCCAGGGCGATGACGATGCCGGGCAGCGCGAAACCGATGAAACCCAGCCGTTCGAGCCAACGACTGAACAGGCCCGGGTAGCGAACCGCCAGCACGGCAATCGGCGCAGCGCAGAGCACCGTCAGCACCGCGGCCAGGGCCGAGACTCCCACCGAGTTGGCCGCCGCCCGCCAAAGCAATTCCAACGGCTCGCCGGCCAACACGCCCCTCACGGTCCAATATGCGAGCACGGCTACCGGCAAGCCCAGGGAAACCGTCGCCACCAGGCCACAATAGAGCAGGGCGGGCCAGCGCCAGGGCCCCAGAGGGACCGGATGAGCCGGCCGGGCCGCGCCGCCGCCGCTTAGGTAGTAGCGGCCGCCGCCGGCGTTGCGGGCCATGTGCTCTCCCCACACCACGACCAGCGCCAGCGCAATGAGTCCCAAAGACCAGGCCGCCGCCAGCGTGCGGTTCAGCGCGGCGCCGTACTGGATGAATATGCTCCAGGTGAACGTCTCGTAGCGCATGATGGCCACCGCGCCGAAGTCGCTCAGCGCGTACAGCGCGGCCAGCAAACCGCCGGCCAGGATGGCCGGGCGCAGCATGGGAAGCGTAACGCTGGTGAAGGTCTGCCGCCGGGTGCGGCCCAAAACCCGCGCCGATTCTTCCAGGGACGTGTCCATGTTCCACAGGGCGGCGCGGATTGGCAGCAAGACGTAGGGGAAACTGATGATGACCAGCGTGAAGGCGGCGCCGGGAAACCCGTAGATGCTGGGAATGCGGTCGATGGTTATGGCGAACGGGGCGAAAGCCGCCTCCAGCCAGCCCTGCAGGATGCCGCGCGGCCCCAGGCCCACGGCGATGGCGAACCCCACGATGTAGGAGGGCAGCGCCAACGGCAGCATGGTGACAACCCGCCAGAACCCCCGGCCGGGCAGGTCGGTACGCACGGTGAGCCAGGCCAACGGGGCGGCGATGGCGACGCAGCCGACCATCACGGCAGCCATCAACGCCACGGTGCGGAGGATGACGGCCACGGTGCGCGGGCGGAAGATCAGGTCGATGGCCTCCGGGCCGGCCCCCAGTGTCCTCAGGGTCAGATAGGCCGGGCCGGTGAGCAGGAGGGCGGCAATCAGCAGCGCCGGAACCCACACGACGACGGGCGGGCGCCTGGTGCCTTCAAACAGCCAGCCCCCCGGCGAGCGCCTTACCGAGCGACCCAGGTCCGCTACTGAAAACATCGAAAACCGGGAGGCCGGAACAGGCTCTCAGCCGTCGCTATGCGGATTCGGCCGGGCGCACAATGATGAGCTTGGACACGTCGTAGCCGATGGACACCCGGTCCACCTCCGTCTCCACCTGCATCACGCCCAGGTAGGGCAGCGCTTCCAGCAGCGTCATCCGGCATCCAGGCACCAGCCGCGCGCCGTCCAGGAACCGGAGCAACTCGGCGTTCTCTTCGGGCACCCGATCGACAACGTAGGGCACGCCGTGGGTGGCGCTTTCCAGGGTTACGGCCCCGGGCGTTGACCCGGCCGCGCCGCTGCCCGGTATGGGCCAGCCGAAGGGCGAATGGGTCGGATTGCCCAGCCGCTCCCTTAGCTTGGTTACCAGGGCGTCGGACATGCCGTGCTCCAGCTGGTGCGCTTCGATATGGGCCTCGCGCAGCTCCATGCCCAACAGGCGCACCACCAGCCACTCGGCCAGGCGATGGCGCTGGGCGATGCTTTCGCCCTCGTGCTGGCCCCGCTCGGTGAGCCGGATGCGCTTGTCGCCGCCCACGCCAACCAGTCCCTGGTCCTGCATCCGCCGCAGCATTCCGGCCACGGAAGGGACTGACGTTCCCAATCCTTCCGTTGGTGGCAATTGCCGCAGGGCCTCGGTCAGCTGGGTCAGCGTGGGCGCCTCCGAGGCCTCCCACATCTTGTACAGCGACAGGAGGTAGTTCTCCGTAACCGGGGACAGCCGGTCGCCGACGTTGGGCCTGCGGTCCCGGCGGCTGGCGCCGGCGGTTGATGTTCTAGGACGCGGCACAATGTATCTCCATAGCGGCGATAGCGATGGAAAACAGCCGCCCGGATTATAGCACAGCGCGCCGGCCCCGATTCTTGCCCCAGAAAACCGCCCCGGCTGCCTTGCGGCCGAGGCGGGCGTGTCGCTGCGTTGCCGGCGCAATGGAGGGTAACCGGGCTGCTAGTGGACGCCCTGGGGCTGCCCGTTGAACGAGCGGCCGTTGGCGAAGGGCAGGGGCCGGTGACCTTCCCGCAGGAACACCTCGACCCGCATTCCGGGGTTGAACCGCCTGATGTGGGATTGCATCACCCGCACCCGGTCCCCGGAGTCCAGCCGCACCGTGTAGAGATGGAACGCGCCCAGGAACTCCCGCCCTTCAATCACGCCGTTGCCCCGCCCGTCGGTGTCGATGTCCAGGCAGTCCGGACGCACCATCACCTGGAGGCCGCCGTCCCGCGACCACAGCCCGGCCCACTCGGACGGACAGGCTACCCGCCCCAGCTCGCAGGCCAGTCGGTCGTCCTCGCGCCAGGCCGGCAGGAAGTCCGCCGTCCCGAAAAACTCCGCCGCGAACCGGGTGTCCGGATGGTCGAACACCTGCTCCGGCGACCCCAGCTGCACCAGGCGGCCTTCGTTCATCACCGCCACCCGGTCCGCCAACTGCATCGCCTCTTCCTGGTCGTGGGTTACCCACACCACCGTGGCCTCCCGCTCCTTCAGGATGGACCGCACCTCGGCCCGCAGTTGTCCCCGCAGCCCGGCGTCCAGGCTGGAAAAGGGTTCGTCCATCAATATCAGGTCGGGCGATGGCGCCAGCGCCCGCGCCAGCGCCACCCGCTGCTGCTGCCCGCCGGACAGCTGATGCGGATAGCGATTGTCGTAGCCCTCCAGGTTCACCAGCCGCAGGGCCTGGGCCGCCTTCGCGCCGCGCTGCCGCTCCCGGGGCAGGCCGAAGGCCACGTTCTGCGCCACCGTCAGGTGCGGGAACAGCGCGCCCTCCTGGAAGACCATGCCCACGCGCCGCTTTTCCGGCGCCTGGTTCGCGCCCGGGCCGGCCACCAGCCTCTCGTCGATGTGAATCGTGCCGGCGTCGGGAGTGTCAAAGCCGGCGACCAGGCGCAGCGTCGTGGTCTTGCCGCAGCCGCTGGGGCCCAGCAGGCACAGAATCTCGCCCCGGGGCACCTCCAGGCTGACGTCGGCCACCGCCGCCACGTCCCCGAAGGACTTGGTCAGCCCCGACAACCGGAGAGCGCAGCGTCCGGTAACCCCTGCGGTTGCCCCAGGCTGTGTTCCGTCGTTAGAAGAGACGAGCGTCATTTATCGTCAACGTTATCCCCAATGATGAATGCTGCAAAAAAGCGGGGTCAGTCTAGGGATAGACGCGAAAATTGTCAATCCGATAGACGCCCGTAAATGGGCGTTGCCGGCGACCCTAGCCCAGCCAGGCCGTTACCTGCTCCGCCGGCGCCCGCACCGATGCCGACGGTCGCGACGGCTGCCCGATGAACAGCGCCCCCACCATGGTCCAGCCCGGCTCCGCGCCCAGCGTTTCCGCCAGCTGGGGATGACGCGTGACGTTGCCCGTGCTCCAGTCCCCGGCCAGGCCCTCGGCCACGGCGGCCAGCAGCAGGTTTTGCACCGCGCAGCAGGCGGCGGCGTAGTTCTCCTGCGTCATCTCCTCGCTGTCGCCGGGGATGCTGTAGGCGTAGATCAGGGCTGGCGCGTCCAGCACCCGCTGGCGGCTGCCGTTGGCGTGCTCCTCGTTGCCGCTGCGGGAGAACAGGGCGTCGTAGGCCAGCTGGGCCACCTCGGCCCGCTTCCGGCCGCCCTTCTCCAGCACGTAGAATCGCCACGGGTTGGTCAGGCGATGGTTGGGCGCCCACACCGCCGCGTCGAGCATCCGCTCCAGGGAGTCCCGGCCGGGCACGAAATCGGAAAAGTCGTTGTTCATGCGGCGGTCGTGGATGGCCTGGTACACCGACACCCCGGTTACCGGCGCCGTCACGTTGCCGCTGCGCAAGCTGTTGCTGGTTGTCATCGCGAAGCCCCTTGTTTCCTGCATACTGATATCGGCATTAAGTGCCTACACTATACAGGCGTAAGCGGCCGGCAACAAGGGGGTTCGCCGTCCAGATTCTCCCGCGAGACGGCCGACGTGGCAGCAGGAACGGACCTGGGGCAGCGTTACGTCCCCGGCGGCAGGTTGAAGCCCACGTTGCCCGTGTTGTCATGGCGATGGTTGGCCAGGGCAATCAGCATCTCACGCATATTGTCCAGCTTGGCGTCCATCCGGTCCATGCGACGGGCGAAGCGCCCCAGGACGAAAATCATCAGCGTTGCGGTCAGGGCCAGGGCCCCGGTGGTCGGCCCGGCCACGGCGAATATCACTGCGGTGTCCATCTTTAACCTCTATGTTGCCATTGTACACGATGGGGACGAACCGGGCGAAGCTGCTGGCCGGCTAGACCTCGCTGGCTGACTGGCCGTTGACGGCCGGGCCCTGGGCGGCCGCCTGCCGCCGCCGGTACTCCCCGGCACCGATCATCCACCCCGTCGTCTTGTCCCCGTGGTGCGTCGCCCCCTCCGGCCGGCCGATCTTGACCAGCCCCCGGTGATGCAGCCGCCGGCAGATGGCCAACACCACCGTTGACGCATACGTGCTGTTGCGCGGCCCCGGCAGCTGCTCCTGCAGCTCCAGCCGCCCGGCGATGACCGCCGTGCGCACGTAGGAGCGTTTCTCCACCGCGAACTGGTGCAGCGTCCGCAGCACCGCGTCCTCCAGCAGGTGCACCGCATGCTCGCTCTGGCGCTGGGCCTGAATCAGGTCGGGGGTCAGGCGGTAGTTCTCGCGCATGGTCGAGGGCGTCCTTCGACAGGCTCAGGATGAGCGGCGCCAACGATTCCGTAATAATCACGTAACGCAACCCGGCGTCGGACATCTTTACGTTATCTATTGACACCGTATCATATTGCTGTAAAGGCGACAGCGTAATACTTACGTAACGGAACGGGGCGTATGGTATCATTTCGTTACGCAGCGATGCAACCGCGTTACCGCGGCGTGATCGCGCTGGTTGAAAGACCGGGACTTTGCCTTTGGAGGTGTTTGCAGACGAAAACTGTCCTACCGGGCCGCGGCGCATCGCCCTGCGCGCCGCCTCCCCTTCCACCGATGCAGGGCCGACGACAATCCCGCAAGGAGATTTTGTCAAATGAGAAACAAAACCAGAAAATTCATCTGGTCAGCGCCGCTGGTAGCGGCCCTCGCCATCATTGGCGCGCTGACCCTGGCCGGCGTTCTGCTCCTGCCCAACGCCAACACCGCCGACGCCCAGGGAGCGGCTCCTGGTGTGCCGACTATCGTATCTGTCACGCCTGGAGCCATAGACTTGGACGTGGTTTTTGCTGCACCGAGCCATACCGGTGCAGGAATCGATGGCTACGAATTCCAGTACGTAGCGAGTGATTCCGCGCCAACGTCCACCACAACTTGGACTAACGTTGCTGGTGCCGATGACGACGACGCCTCGAGCGGGGCTACCTTCTTCAACGTTGCTACTGGATTGAGCGACACTCCGTTTTATGTGCGCATCAGGGCTAATGGCACTCCTAACGGAGAGTACTCCGCTGCGAACGGCCCGCACAGTCTCGTTCCGGACACCAAGCCCGCTGCCCCGCAGATGCTGACTGTCACATCGACCGGAGCTACTGTACTCAGAGCTAGTTGGTCACCCCCTCCTGATGACGGTGGAGATCCCATCGCTACCTACGTGGTATTTGTAGATGGGACAAGGGTGGCAGAAGCTAACCTTGCCTGTTTCGCGGCCGATGGCACCACTACCGCGGATACTTCTGGAAATGGCAATTGTGCCGCTGCTGCTAGGCACGCTGACATCACCGGTCTGGAAACAGGTGTGGAGGTCACCGTCGGCGTGGTTGCTAGCAACGGCGTCAACGCTGGCGATGACAACCCAGCCGAGGCAAAGGGTACCGCTGGCAAGTCCAGCGGCGAACTCGATTCCAGCAGCGACTCCGCAAGCGCGACCGTCAAGCTGACCCTGGAGATCAGCCTGCTGTCAGACCTTACCGGCAGCAGCTGGGTTGAGATCTACCTGGAGAATGACTACCAGGAACCCAGTTCCATCTCCAAGAGTTCAGTGATCTTTGAGGTTACGGGAGCCCCGACTACCGGCACTGCTACCGCGACCCCCAACACCGCTTTCGCTGCAGCCGAAGTTGAACTCGACGACGGCGGTGAAATCGCTGGCGAAGAGGACGCGGTGGTAATCTCCGCCCGGGTCCCCGACATGAATCCTTCCGACGACGCTACGGGCTATCCCCTGGCGGGCCAGACCCTGACCGTTGTGGTAGAGAAGTCCGCCAACGTCAAGAACCCCAGCGAAAAGGGTTCCCACAGCACCGGCTTCTCCATCATTCGCGGCACCGATGACCGGGCTGGCGAAGCCGGCACCAAGCTGACCGACTTGGTGACCAAGGCCAAGGTCAGCCTTTCCGACGAGGACAACTCCCGCGGCTATGAGCTGACCGTAACCGGTTCCGGCTTCAAAAACGGCAAGTCGGCCGGCGTATTCGTGTATCACACCGACGGGCCTGAGCCCACCGATTGCGTTATGGTTCGGGCATTGGGCACCGAAGTCGGCAGCGGCACCGTGGGCAGCGACGACAAGGTCTCTGTCACCTTCGAGGTAACCGTGCCCACCTTCGGGCCCGGCACCGACGCTGATGGCGCCGGTCTGAACTACGTCTGCATGATTGACGGCGCGGGTACCCAGTCGTCAGACATTGATCAGTTCGAGTTGCAGCCCTCCATCAGTATTTCGCCCGAGACCGCCAACGTCGGTGACACCGTTACCGTCTTCGCCCAGGACTTCATGGCGAACGACCCGGTCACTCTCGGTCTGGCACTGGCCAGAGTACCTTCCAGTCACCCTGACCTTGGCTTTCCTACCAGCGGCGGCGGTATTGGAGGTGATGGTTCCGGCAGCGCCACATTCGTGGTTCCCGGCTGGGCCGAGGGCACCCTGCGCCTGGACGCTTGGGGCGAGGACACTGATATCACCATCATTGGCTCTTCGCTCATCATCAGCAAGTCCGAGGCTCTGCCCAACGAGCTGATTACCATCACCGGCGACGGCTTCAGCACCGGCTCCGGCAACCACGTCGATGCGGCAAGAGTTACCATCGACAGCGTGCCGCTGGAGGTGCATGAAGACTCCCTGAACGGGAATGGCGCGATTGACGTGTCCAGCTCCGGCCAGTTCGTGGCCACCGTGGTGCTGTGGCCCGCTCAAGACGGCACCAACCCCACCCTGACCGCCGGCGTCCACACCATCAAGGTGGAGGACAACAACGGATTCTCCGGCACGGCGATCATCACCATCCCCGAGCCCACCGTCACGCTGACCCCGAACATCGCCGGCCCGCGCGACGTCATCACCATTTCCGGTGAGAACTGGCCCGTGGACAACGTCGAAGGCAGCACGCCTCCGACGGTGAACATCGCCGTGGACGACGGACGCCCCCGCTCCTACAGCGCCCTGCCCGACAGCGCCGGTCGCTGGTTCGTGGAACACCGGGTTGCCGGCGCGGTGGCCATTCCGTCCACCAACCGGGTAACCGCCTCCGTGGGCACCGAGATTGTCAAGCTGGCGACCTTCGAGGTCCCGGCGGCCATCATCGAGGTTTCCCCCGGCGATGGACAGCCCGGTGACACGGTAACCCTTTCCGTGGACAAGATGCCCCTGTACGCAGCGGTTGACAGCATTCAGATTGCCGGCCGCGACGTGCTCCCCGTGGGCAACTTCAGCACCGACCGCACTGGTTCGGTAACCGTTGACGGCGTGGTCATTCCCGGCCTCGACCCCGGCGTGTACAGTGTCCTGATGGACATTGATGACACCGTGGCCATCGGCGCCGTGGAGGTTCTGGCCGAAGTCGTCGGAACCGACACTCCCACCGCCGACGCCCTGGCGCCGCTGGGCGATAGCCTGTCCGCCGCCTTCCACTTCGACAACGTCAGCAAGTCCTGGTCGTTCCACGACCCGCGGCCCGAGTTTGCCGACCTGAACACCCTGAGCTCGCTGGTCAACGGCGAAGCCTACTGGGTGCTGGTCAGCAGCGACGTTGACGACGTGGTGCTCAACAACAAGAGCCGCAGCCTCACCTGCAGCGGCGGCGACTGCTGGAACCTGGTCATTTGGTAAGGACCTGACTCACCTCCACCCCTCCCCCTCTCCCCCAACGGGAGAGGGCCGGGGCGGGGGTGAACCTCCCCAACCAAAGAACCGGCAGACAGCAAGGAGCAAATGATATGAAGAGATACGGAATGGTAGCGGCGGCAGCACTTGTTGCCCTGTTGCTGGCGTTGCCCCTGGGGCTGGTTGCAGCCCAGGGCGCCGCGCCCAACGTGCCGCCCGCGTTCATCTTCGGCACCGCCACCGCCGACGGCATCCCGGTGCCCGAAGGCACCACCGTGGTGGCCATGGCCGGGGATATGACACTGGATTCGACGATGACCATGGCCGGCGGCAAGTTCCAGCTGGAACTGGTGCAGCCCCCCGCTGGGGAGAACACGGTGTCGTTCATGGTTGGCGACCGCATGTCCGGGCAGACCTACGCCTGGATGCCCGGCGGACGGGAAATCCTGATGCTGGAAGCCAACCTGGAAGCCATGATGGCTGGTCCCGGTGAACCCGGCCCGGCCGGGCCTGGCGGGCCTCCGGGCCTCCCCGGTCCGGCGGGCGCTGACGGAGCTGACGGGGCGGCTGGTCCTGCTGGGCCGCAGGGTCCGGCTGGCGCTGACGGTGCCGCCGGCGCGGCCGGAGCGCAGGGCGCCCAGGGCGTAGCCGGACCTCCGGGGCCTCCGGGCACCGCCGGCGCTGACGGCGCAGTCGGTCCGGCCGGCGCGCCCAGCCCCATGGGCATCATCGCTTTGATCGTCGCCATCGTGGCTGCGGTCATCGCAGTGGCGGCCATCATCATGGGCCGGCGCAGCGGCGCGTAAGCGCTCAGCGCAACCCCGACGAGAAATCGTCACCAACGCAGGGGTGGGCTCTCAGCCTGCCCCTGCGTTTTGCGTCAACTGATGTGTGCTAGAATGTGGCTCGTAAGATAAGGAACGCGCAATGGACGCTCAGACGGTAACCATCATCATTGCCATCGCCACGGGTTGGGCGGCGACGGTGGCCGTCTTCATGCCGATGTACATGATGGCCATGCGCCGCTTGGACCAAACCAACATCCGGATCGACGAAACCAACGCAGTGATGGCGCAGCTCGGTGCCCGCCTCGATGCCCGGCTGGACCAGACCAATGACCGGATCGGGCAACTCGCTGACCGCCTTGACGCCCGGATAGACCAGACCAACGCGCGGATTGACGAGACCAACGCATCGGTGGCGCGCCTCGGGGACCGCCTCGACGCCCGGATCGACCAGACCAACGCATTGGTCGCGCGGCTGGCTTACCATCGGCACGACGTTGACGGCGGGGTGGTCTTTGAAGTGCCCACCCCAGACGACTAGCCGCTGTAACTTTTGACGCTGCCCCTGCCGAGGCCCCTGGCGAGAACCGGGGGCTGCTTTTTTGCCCCAATCCTGAATTACAAAAGAGTAATACCCTTACGGTAACGATATGGTAACATCTTCGGAGAGGTGGCATGATGAACTCCGAAGAGTCCCGTCAGGGGAACCAGACCCCCTACATCCTGGAACCGGACACCGTCTTTGAGACTTTGGTCAACACGTCCCCGGTGGGCGTGGTCGTGTTCGACGTGGGCAGCGGCACGCCCCTGTCCCTGAACCAGGAGGCACGCCGGATCATGGACGGGCTGATTGACCCAGAGCAAACGGCGGAGGAACTGCTGAAAATGGTCAGCTTCCGCCGCGCCAACGGGCGGGAAGTGTCCCTCGGCGAGTTTTCCCTGGCCCGCGCCCTCAGCGCCGGCGAGACCGTGCGCGGCGAGGAGATCGTGGTCAGCGTCCCCGACGGACGCAGCGTAACCACCCTGGTCAACGCCACCCCCATCGCCTCCAAGGAGGGCGCCATCAGGACCGTCGTGGTAACCGTCCAGGACCTGACCCTGATGGCCCGCCTGGAGCTGCAACGGGCCGAGTTCCTGGGCACAGTGGGCCAGGAACTGCGTGCCCCACTGACCACCATCAAGGGCTCCGCCGCCGCCCTGCTCCGCACGTCATCCACCCTGGACTCGGCCGAGATGATCCAGTTCCTGCGCATCATCGACAGCCAGGCCGACCACATCCTGGACCTGATTGGCGAGCTGCTGGACGCCGCCCGCATCGACGCCGGCGTGCTGTCCGTGTCGCCCGAGCCATCGGACCCAACGCTGCTGGTGGAGCGGGCCGTGGCTGTGTTCCAGGACGGCGGAGGCCGCAGCAACGTGCGAATGGAGCTGCCGGCCAACCTGCCCCTGGTCCTGGCCGACCGGCGACGCGTTGAGCAGGTGCTGGCCAATCTGCTGGGCAACGCGGCCCGCCACTCGCCCGAATCCTCCGCCATCCGGGTGCGCGCCGCCGTCAACGGGGTGCACGTGGCCATCTCGGTGGCCGACGACGGCGTGGGCGTCCCCCCGGAGCGACTGCCCCACCTGTTCCGCAGGTTCTTTCGCGCCGAAGGCGACGAGCCCGACGGCATAAACGCCGGCCTGGGCCTGGCGGTGTGCAAGGGCATCGTGGAGGCTCACGGCGGCCGCATCTGGGCCGAAAGCCAGGGCCCCGGACAGGGCGCCGAGTTCACCTTCACCCTGCCCGCGGCCGAGCAGGTCCCCAGCGCCGCCGAACGCAGCGAGCGGCCGGAGGTGCGCGTGCTGGCCGTGGACGACGACGCCACCGCCCTGCGCTTCGTCCGCGACGGCCTGACCGAAGGCGGCTACCAGGTCATCGCCACCACCAACCCGGAGGAGGCGCTGGAGCTGATGGAACGCGAGCAGCCCCACCTCGCCCTGCTGGACCTGGTGCTCCCGGGCACCGACGGCCTGGAGCTGATGCAGCAGATTCGCCGCATCGCCGACGTGCCCGTCCTGTTCCTGTCGGGATACGGACAGGACCAGGTCATCGCCCAGGCCTTCGAGATGGGCGCCGACGACTACATCGTCAAGCCCTTCTCACCCACCGAGCTGGCCGCCCGAGTCGGCGCGGCGCTGCGTCGCCGGACCGGGCCGGCCCGTATGACGCCCACCCAGCCCTACGTGCGCGGCGAGCTGATCATCGACTACGCCCAGCGCCTGGTCAGCGTGGCCGGCCGCCCGGTGCGCCTGACCGCCATCGAGTACAACCTGCTGCGGGAACTGTCCATCCACGCCGGCCGCGTGCTCACCCACCAGCACCTGCTGCAGCGGGTGTGGGGCCAGACCAAGCCCGGCACGCCCCGCGTCATCCGCACCCACTTGATGCGGCTGCGGCGCAAGCTGGGCGAGGACGGCGACAACCCCAGGTACATCTTCGCCGAGCCGCGGGTCGGCTACCGCATGGAGCGGCCCGACGCGGCGCCCGTTACGCCATAAGACCCTCCCGTTACGGCGGGCATAACCTTGCGGAAGCGGCCCGATGAGGGTGCGCCCCCGCATTTTGCGGCTTGTCTTTTTGGCATCACAGGCAACACCATTGAGATAACAATATGGTAACATTCCCCCGGTTGAATAGCAGGGAGCGCCGAATCGCCGGACGGAGCAACGGAGTGCGGGTTCCACCCGGCGGTGGCGGCTCACATTCACCGGGGGGCTGGCAACATGAACCGCGACGAGCTGCTCAGAGAGAACGCGGCGCTGCGTGACCTCCTCTCCCAGGAGGAACTCCACACCCGTGAGGAAAGGAGGGCGCGGGAGTGGATGGAGACCCTGGTCAACACCTCCCCGGTGGCAGTGGTGGTCTTGGACGGCGGCACCGGCGTCCCTTTGTCCTTCAATCCGGAGGCCCGGCGCATGGCGGACTGCCTGCGGGACCCGGACCAGACGTTGGAGCAGCTGATCGAGGCGGTGAGCTTCCGACGGGCCGACGGGCGGGAAGTCTCCCTCAGCGAATTCCCCCTGACCCGCGCCCTGAGCACCGGCGAGACGGTGCGGGCCGAGGAGATTGTCATCTACGTACCGGACGGGCGCAGCGTAACCACCCTTATCAACGCCACGCCCATCACCTCGGAGGAAGGCGCCATCGAGGCCATGGTCGTCACCATGCAGGACCTGACTCCCCTGGAAGAGGTCGAGCGGCAGCGGGCGGAGTTCCTGGGGACGGTGAGCCACGAGTTGAGGGCCCCGCTCACCTCCATCAAGGGTTCCGCCGCCGCCTTGCTGCGCACCCCGTCCACCCTGGACGCCGCCGAGACCCAGCAGTTCCTCCGCATCATCGACAGCCAGGCCGACCACATCCTGGACCTGATCGCCCAGCTGCTGGACGCGGCCAGGATTGAATCCGGCACCCTGTCGGTGTCCCCCGAGCCTTCAGACCCGGTCGTCCTGGTGGACCGGGCCGTGGCCCTCTTCCAGAGCGCCGAAGACCGCAGCAACGTCACCATCGACCTGCCCCATGACCTCCCCCGCGTGCTGGCGGACCGCCGTCGCATCGAGCAGGTGCTGTCCAACCTGCTCACCAACGCCGCCCGGTACTCTCCCGAGTCATCCGTCATCCGGGTCAGCGCCGCCGCAGAAGACGTCCACGTGGCCATCTCGGTGTCCGACGACGGCGTGGGCGTCTCCCCGGAGCGACTGCCCTACCTCTTCCGCAGGTTCTTTCGCGCCGAAGGCGATGAGCATGACGGGATGGGAGCCGGCCTGGGCCTGGCCGTCTGCAAGGGCATCGTGGAGGCTCACGGCGGCCGCATCTGGGCGGAGAGCGACGGCCCCGGCCTGGGCGCCCGGTTCACCTTCACCCTCCCGGCGGCCGAGGGAATCGCCAGCGTTCCCCGCCGTTCCGGCGACGACGGACGCCCGCCGACCCGTGTCCTGGCGGTGGACGACGACGCCCAGGCCCTGCGCTTCGTCCGCGACGCCCTCGCCGATGAGGGCTACCAGGTAACGGCCACCGTGGACCCGGAGGAGACCCTGCGACTGGTCGAACGGGAGCAGCCCCACCTGGTCCTCCTGGACCTGGTGCTGCCCGGATCCGATGGCGTTGAGTTGATGCAGGACATCTTCCGCATTGCCGATATCCCCGTTATCTTCCTGTCCGGGTACGGTCAGGACCAGGTCATTGCCCGGGCTTTCGATATGGGCGCCGACGACTACATCGTCAAACCCTTCTCGCCCACGGAACTGGCGGCCCGGGTGCAGGCCGCCCTGCGCCGCCGGACCGGGCCGGCCCGGATGGCCTCCTCCGAACCCTACGTGCTGGGCGATTTGACCATCGACTACGCCCAACGCCTGGTCAGCGTGGCCGGCGAACCGGTGCGGTTGACGGTTCTGGAGTACGAACTGCTCCGGGAGTTGTCCATCCACGCCGGTCGCGTGCTTACCCACCAGCACCTGCTGCAACGGGTGTGGGGACAATCCAAGCCCGGAACGCCCCGGACCATTCGCACCCACCTGACCCGGCTGCGCAGCAAGCTGGGAGAGGACAGCAACAACCCCAAGTACATCTTCGCCGAGCCTCGCGTCGGGTACCGCATGGAACGGCCCGACACCAGGCCACCCGCCCAGGAGTAACGGCCCGACAACTCCGCAACGTGCTAACCTGTGGTTGTGCGTTTCCCGTGGGCCAACGTTGCGCTGATTGTCCTGGTCATCGCCGAGCTGGTGACCGGCTACCTGGGGCTGACTCACTCCAACCCGGAGTGGATCGCGGCGATGCACCTGCATCGGATCTTCGGCTTTGCCATCCTGGCCCTGTTCGTCTGGAAATCGCGCAACATATTTGGCTCGCTGCGGTCCGGATACAACTGGCGCGTGGCCAGGCAGGAGATGGTGTGGTCGCTGATCCTGCTGGCCGGCCTGCTGACGGTGCTGGGCCTGGGATTGGCGTGGAGCCACCTGGGGCGCTATTACTGGCTGGGGTTCTCCGGGACGACCATTCACATGAACCTGGCGTGGATGCTGATCCCACTGCTCCTGTGGCACTCGCTGCGCCATCGCATCAGCTTTCGCAGGCGATACCTGGCCGACCGGAGGAACCTGCTGCGGGCCGCCGGGCTGGCGCTGGCCGGGCTGCTGCTGTGGCGCACCGCCGAACTGGCCGGTATATTGTCAGGCGGGCCGGGCGCCGGCCGCCGCTACAGCGGTTCATACCCGGAGGATGGGCCGGACTTTCCGGTTACGATGTGGCTCAACGACAAGGTGCCCTACGTTGACGCTGACGACTGGCGGCTGACGGTGGCGGGCCACGTGGAGCGGCCCTTCCAGCTGGATGTTGCCGAGTTCCAACAGTGGCGCCATACGGTTACGGCGACGCTGGACTGCACGGGCGGCTGGCATACCACGCGCCGATGGGAGGGTATCCCGGTCAGCGAGCTGCTGGCCCGCGCCCGGCTCAAACCCGGCGCCGCCAGCATCACCATACGCTCGCACACCGGATACTTCCGGCGTTATTCCCTGGCCGAGTCCGAGCGGGCCGTCCTGGCCGGTTGGGTGGACGGCGCGCCGCTGTCGGCCGGCCACGGTTTTCCGGCGCGGATGGTGGAACCCCACAAACGCGGGTACGACTGGGTCAAGTGGGTTGAGTCCATCACGGTGAACGACACCGGAAAATGGTGGCAGCCGCCGCTGCCGCTGACGTGAGCGATGCCGGCCATCGTTGCCGTCGGGGTTGGGGCAAGGCGACGGCTATGCTAAAATCAGCGATAAGAATCACTCTCTCCCATCCGCAGCGAGGCGATTTATGACCAACATCGTGCTTTCCAATACCAACTACAACGTCGTCGGTACGCGGCCCATCCGCCATGACGGCGCCGACAAGGTGACCGGCCGGGCCAAATACGGCGCCGACTTTGAAATGTCCGGAATGCTCTTCGGCAAGGTGCTGCGCAGCCCCCACGCCCACGCGCGCATCAAGTCCATTGACACCTCGGCGGCGGAGGCGCTGCCCGGCGTTCGCGCCGTGGTAACCGGCGCCGACCTGCCCATCGCCGCCAAGGACAACCCGCCGCTGTCGGCCCGGGCGGCCAGCAACAACATCCTCGCCGGCGCCAAGGCGCTGTTCCGCGGCCATCCCATCGCCGGCGTGGCCGCCGACTCCGCCCACGTCGCCGAGGAAGCGGTGGCCCTCATCAAGGTGGATTACGAAGTGCTCCGGCCCAGCACCAACGTGTTGGACGCCATGAAGGACGACGCCGAGCTGCTGCACGAGGACCTCACCACCACCGAGTTCGGCGAGGACACCGACAAGCCCAGCAACGTCTCCAACCGCTTCGTGCACGAGCAGGGCGACGTGGAAAAGGCTTTCGCCGAGGCCGACTACGTGGTGGAGCGCGAGTTCAACACCCGTACGGTGCACCAGGGATACATTGAGCCGCAGAACGCCTCGGCCCTGTGGAACACCGACGGCCACCTCACCGTCTGGACCAGCACTCAGGGCGCCTTCGTAGCTCGCGACGCCCTGGCCGGCGTGCTGGACGTGCCGGTGTCTCAAATCAAGGTGGTTCCCATGGAAATCGGCGGCGGCTTCGGCGGGAAGATTCCGATCTACCTGGAGCCGGTGGCCGCGCTCCTTTCAAGGAAGACGGGCCGCCCCGTGAAGATGCAGATGAGCCGCACCGAGACCTTTGAGGCCACCGGCCCCACCGCCGGCGCCCACGTCAAGATCAAGATGGGCGCCAAGAAGGACGGCACGCTGGTGGCCGCCGACGCGGTGCTCATCTACGAGGCGGGAGCCTTCCCGGGGTCTTCGCCGGTCTCCGCCGGAGCCCAGTGCGTGTTCGCGCCCTACGACCTGGAGAACCAGCGCGTGGAAGGCTACGACGTGGTTACCAACAAGCCCCGCTCCTTCGCCTACCGAGCGCCCGGAGCGCCCATCTCGGCCTTCGGCGGCGAGCAGGTGGTGGATGAGCTGGCCGCCAAGTGCGGCATGGACCCGCTGGAGTTCCGCCTCAAGAACGCCAGCAAGGAGGGTAGCCGCCGGGTGGACGGCCCGCAGTTCCGCGTCATCGGCAACGTCGAAACCCTGGAAGCGGCCAAGGACTCCGACCACTACAAATCGGAGCTGTCCGGCCCCAACCGCGGCCGCGGCATCGCCAGCGGGTACTGGATGAACATCGGGTTAGCCTCCAGCGCTAGCATCAGCGTCAACGCCGACGGCACCATTGGCCTGGTGGAAGGATCAACGGACATCGGCGGCTCCCGGGCGTCCATTGCCATGCAGGCTGCAGAGGTCCTCGGCATCCCGGCCGAAGACGTTCGTCCCCAGGTCGCCGACACCGACTCGGTGGGCTATACCTTCCTGACCGGCGGCAGCCGCACCACCTTCGCCACCGGCTGGGCCGCCTACGAGTGCGCCCAGGAAATCAAGACCAAGATGATTAACCGCGCCGGCCAGATCTGGGAAAAAGACCCTTCGGAAATTGACCTGGCCGACGGAATCTTCAAGCACAACTCCGACGAAGACCTGCAGTTGTCCTTCAAGGAGTTGGCCTCGCAGTTGGGTCGCACCGGCGGCCCCATCTCCGCGCAGGTCAGCGTCAGCCCCGGCGGAGAGGGCGGCGCGTTCGGCACCCACCTGGTGGACGTGGAAGTTGACCCGGACACGGGCAAGGTGGAGGTTCTCCGCTACACGGCAGTGCAGGACGCCGGCAAGGCCATCCACCCCAGCTACGTGGAGGGCCAGATGCAGGGCGGCGCAGTGCAGGGCATCGGCTGGGCGCTGAACGAGGAATACTTCATGAACGACACCGGCGACATGGTGAACTCCAGCTTCCTGGACTACCGGATGCCCACGGCGCTGGACCTGCCGATGATCGACACCATCATCGTGGAGAAGGCCAACCCTGGCCATCCCTACGGCGTGCGCGGCGTCGGCGAAGTGCCCATCGTCCCGCCCATGGCCGCTGTCGCCAACGCCATCCACGACGCCATCGGCGTGCGCATGGAGCAGTTGCCGATGTCTCCCGGCGCCATCCTGGAAGAACTGTGGGAGCAGAACGGCGGTTAGGCTCTCCCAAAGCGACAGAGACAGTGGCCGGCGGCGGTGATACCATCGCTGCCGGCTATTTTAAGAACACCACAGCGAGGCCAAGACACCATGACCCGAGTACCTTTCGCAACCCGCGACAGCATGGACGCCGCCGGACAGGCGGTTTGGGATGATATTGAAACCTCCCGTGGCGGGGTGCAGCGAAACTACGCCGCCCTGCTCAACAACCCCCAGGCGGCCAGCAACTTCGCCCACCTGGGTGGCTACGCGCGCTTTGAGACGCCGCTGCCGCCCCGGGTCAAGGCGGTGGCCGTGCTGACGGCGGCGCGGGAAGCCTGCGGGCATTACGTCTGGACGGTGAACCAGCCGGCCGCGAAAAACGCCGGGCTGACCGACGCCGACATTGCCGCCATTCACGAGTACCGCTCCCCAAACGGGTTATCCGGGGATGACGCCGCCGTGTCGGGTTTCGTGATTGAGCTGCTGCGCCAGCATCGCGTCTCCGACGCCAGTTTCGAGGCCCTGCGTGGCATCATCGGCGACGCCGGCGTCATTGACCTGCTGGTAGTGGTTGCCTACTACCACGGCCTGGCCCACGCCTTGCAGGCGCTGCAGGTGGAGCTGCCCGAAGGGACGGCGGACGCGCTGACCTACTGACTCTCCTAGACGCTGCAATTGCCGTCGCAGCGGCCCAGCATCCGGCTGATGCCCATGCGGTTGCGGGCAAACCAGCGATAGAAGGCGTCGCAGGCGGGGCGAGCCGGCCACCATCCCGTCCAGGCAATCAGCCAGCCCACGCCGGCCAGCCGGTAGGCTTCTCGCAGGCTTGCCATGCCCACCGTAAGGCTGCCGTCGGGCTTGATGCCATAGAGAGCCCCCCGCACCTGCGCCGCATCCAGCCCGTAGGCGGCGGGGTCGAAGTCCGCCGCCATAATGTCCACCGCTTCAATGGCCTCGGGCCGACGGCGGTGCAGCGTCAGCACTTCCCGGCTGCACAGCGGGCATTCGCCGTCGTAGAGCAGCCGATAGCGAGCGTCCATTGCCTCATCTCGGCTCAGTTGTCGGCGGCGGTCAGGGTTGCAGCGTCGGCGGCCATCTGCGCGGCCTGGGCAGCGGCCAGCGCGGCCACGTCGGTGCCCACGTCCTGCACGCCGTACTTCTTTTCCAGCTCGTAGATGGCGTCCAGCCCCAGCACGGAGGCCACGTCCCAGCGGGTGCCGTAGCGGTCGGGGTTCACCATCCCGTCGCTCATTAGCTCTTCGTAGGCGGCGCGCACCTGCTTGTAAATCAGCCAGATGGTGCTGCCGCATATCATGATCTTGTAGCCCAGCTCGTCCATGGTCTGCGTGGTGGCCAGGTCGCCGTTGTACATCCGGGGCACGTCGGGCAGGTCGGCGGCGTAGCGCTGGATGTCGTCCTGGGACTTGATGCCATCGACGAAGACCAGATCGGCGCCGGCGTCAGCGTAGGCCCGGCAGCGGGCTACGGTGTCCTCCCAGCCGTTGACCGCGTAGGCGTCGCAGCGGGCGATGATGACGAAATCCGGGTCGGTGCGGGCGTCTAGAGCCGCGAGAATCTTCTGCACGTGCTCCTCGATGGGAACCACCTGCTTGCCGGCGAAGAAACCGCACTTCTTGGGAAAAACCTGGTCTTCCAGGTGGATGGCGGCCACGCCGGCGGCCTCATACTCGCGCACGGTGCGGCGCACGTTCAACGGGTTGCCGTAGCCGGTGTCGGCGTCGCAAATGACGGGGATGTTGATTGCGTCGGCGATGTACTTGGCGTTGGCCACCATCTCGGTCATGGTGAGCAGGCCGACGTCCGGGAATCCCTTTTCGGCGGCGGTGCCGGCGCCGGTCATATAGACGGCCTGGTGCCCCACGTCTTCAGCGATGCGGGCGTGCAGGGCGTTGAGCACGAAGGGCGCGACGACCATCCGGTCCGACGCGAGCATTTGGCGCAGCTTGGTGGTGGCTTTCATAATGGCATTACCTCCGGTTGGCGTTTGGATGGGCACAATACAGCCCGCCCGCTAAAAGATGCGGTCGGTTTCCTCCACCAGCGGCGGGAGGATGGATTCCAGCCAGGGCACCATGTCCCGCAGCACTTCTGCGGGGATTTCGTGGCCCATGCTGTACTCGTGGTAGGACAGGTTGTAGTCTTCGGCGTCGAGAAACTCCCGCGTCCGGCGCGCGCTGTCCATGGATACCATCTGGTCATGGAGCCCGTGGGCGACGAATACCGGCTGGTTGCGATGGTCGGGCAGGCGGGGGCGCAGCACCTCCGGGTCGGGCAGCGACGCGCTGAGGGCCACCAGGCCGGCGAAGGTGTCCGGCTGTCCCAGGCCCATCCGGTAGGTCATGCCGCCGCCCTGGGAGAAGCCCAACAGCGCGGCCCGGCCACCGTCGGCTCGAAACTCGCCGATGACCTGGGCAAAGAAGGCGTCCAGAAACGCCTCGGCCTGCTCGTAGTGCTCCTCGGTGGCCTGGCCCCGGGGCGGATGCCAGCCGTAACCGACCATGCCGGGCGCCAGCTCGAAGGGGATGGGCGCGTTGGGGCAGACGTACACGTAGCCCTTGCGGTTGATGGACGGAGCTAAACCGGCCAGGTCCTGCATATTGGCGCCGAAGCCGTGCAGCATCACCACCAGGGGATAGTCGGCTTCGGCGTCGTAGTCGTCGGGAAAGATGGCCAGGTAGTGGAGGCCGTCGCCGGCGACCCGGCGCTGTTCAGCGTGCATAAGTTGGCTCCTGCCGTAAGGTCGGTTACAGCGCCATTGTAACGCAAAGCGAGCCGGACACGCCGGCTTAGCCTAACGGCGTCAACACCCCGGCTGTCCGTAGTTGCCGCAGCAGCCCCGCAGTGAGCTGACTTTGAGCTTCAGGTTGGACCATACCAACGCCAGCACCTGCCGCCAGGGCAACCCCGTCCCTCTCAGGTTGGCGAAGGCTGAGCCCAGGCTGTCCGGCCGATTGTGGTGGTGATGGTGCGGATGCGGTTCCTGGTGGTCGTGCTCTGGCATAGTTTCACTTTCCCTGCGAAATCGGGTGCGGGGCCGGGCACGCCAGCGCAGCTCAGGGCCGTCAACAGCCCGGATGGGCGTGGTTGCCGCAGCAGACCCAGCCGTTGCGCGCCCTCAGCCGTAGATTGGACGCCACCTCCGCCGGCAGCCGCCACCATGGGATGCCGGAGTGCCGCACGTTGACCATGGCGATCCGAAACCCGTAGAGGACATTTCGGATGCCCCGGTACTGAGGTTCCTGTAGTTCCGGCCCTGGCATATTGGCGGCTCCGCAGCGAAATCAGGCAGGCGCGGCGGCGTTGGTGTCGGGACCGCCCCCGAAGACCCCAAAGGGATTGAGCGACCGCGGCGCGTCGTAGGCGTCCATCCCCTCGGTGCGCTTGAGCCAGTTTACCACCAGATAGGTCAGCGGTGTGGCCGCGATTTCGTACACCGACTTTGCTATCCACGCGCAAACTGCCGCGTTGAACACCGGCAGCCAGGAGCCGTCTTCGCCAATCCACAGACCGGAAATGCCGAAGGCGATGGTGAAGAACAGCAGCGAGTCTATCCCCTGGCCCACCACGGTGGAGGATATGGTGCGGAGCCACAGGAACCGGCCCCTGGTTCGATTCTTCAGCAGCACCATAACCACCGCGTTGGTGAACTCGCCGATGATGTAGGCCACGAAAGAACCCACCAATATCCAGCTGGTGGCTCCCAGGATGCTTTCGTATGCCGCCTGGCTTTCCCAGAAACCGGCCCCAGGGATGATGCCGCCCACCCAGAACAGGAACACCATCAGCACGTTGCAGACGAAGCCCAGCCAAATCACGCCCCGGGCAACTCGGAACCCGTACACCTCGGTGAGGATATCGCTGATGATATAACTGATCGGGAAACAGATCTCGGCCGCCGACACCACAAAGTCTTTGTTGCCGATGAAGTTGAACGGCAGCGTGAACAAGCTAACCGGCTTGATGGCGATGATGTTGCTGACCAGCAGGACGGTTACCGCCAGGGCGGCGATGATGACCAGCTTGCCCGAGAACTGCATTTCGTCCTGCCTTGGCGGCTGTTGCTACAGCAACGGAAGGTAGCGGGCGATTTCGTAGTCGGTTACCGCGGAGCTGTACTCTTCCCATTCCTTCTTTTTGTTGCGGATCAACGCATCGAATACAAACTCCCCCAGGGTTTCCTGCAGCAGCGTGCTTTCCTCGGCCAGGGTGATGGCCTCCCCCAGGTTTCGGGGTAGCCTGGTGATGCCGCGGGCCGACCGTTCCTCCGGCGGCATACGCGACACGTCGGCCGTAACCGGCGCCGGCAACGGGTACTCCTCTTCAATGCCCTTGAGCCCGGCGGCCAGCAGCGAACTGAACGCCAGGTACGGGTTGCAGGCCGGATCCGGCGCCCGGTATTCCACCCGCAGCGAGGTGTCGTAACCCGTCTTGTACGAGGGAACCCGTATCAAATCCAGGCGGTTGGACATGGTCCAGGACACGTGCACCGGCGCCTCATAGCCCGGCACCAGCCGCTTGTAGGAATTGACCCACTGATTGGTAACCAGGGTTATCTCCGGTGAGTGGCGCAGCAGTCCGGCGATGAAGCGTTTGCCCGTTACGGAAAGGTGCAGGTCGTCGTCGGTGTCGTAGAAGGCGTTGGTGTTGCCCCGGAACAGCGACTGATGAGTGTGCATTCCGCTGCCGTTCTCGCTGCGGAAGGGCTTGGGCATAAACGAGGCGTACACCCCCTGCTGCTGGGCCAGTTCCTTGATGACCAGCCGGGCCGTCATCACGTTGTCGGCCATGGTCAGGGCATCGGTGTACTGGAGGTCAATCTCGTGCTGGCTGTGCGCCCCTTCATGATGGGAGTACTTGACGGGGATGCCCATTTCGGCCAGGTTCAGCACCGTGTCCCGGCGCAGGTCGGCGGTATGCCCCGTGGACAACTGGTCGTAGTACCCATAGGTGTCCAGCGGTTCCGGAGACTCGGCGTCGCGCAGGTAAAAGTATTCCAGTTCCGGCCCAACGTAGTAGATGTAGCCCAGGCTGGCCAACCGCTCCAGGTTGCGCTTCAACACCTGTCGAGGGTCGCCGCTGAAGGGTTCGCCCCTGGGCGTGCGGATATCGCAGAAGATGCGGGCCACGGCGTTCTGGCGGGGCCGCCAGGGCAGCAGGGTGAAGGTGGTGGGGTCGGGAAAGGCCCGCAGGTCGCTCTCTTCGTCGGTGGTGTAGCCGTCGATGGCCGCGCCGTCAAAGCCGACGCCCAGTTCCAGCGCATCCTCCAGGTCGTCCACCGTGATGGCGAACCCCTTCAGGTTCCCCAGTATGTCGGTGAACCACAGGCGCACGAACTTGACGTCGAAGTCGCGGGCGCTGCGGAGCACGTATTCGCGCTCGGCGGCGTGTTGGTCGGTCAGCACGAGCGCTCTCCTGCGTAAGCGGCATGTTGTAAGGGCGAATTATTATTCGCCCCTACAGATTTGTCGTGTTGTAATTGTACCACCGCGGTATTGATTACTGGCTCGTGCCTTCGCCGTGCTGGGTCAGGTCGATGCCGACTTCTTCCTCGGTGTTGTTGACCCGCAGCCCAATGGTGTACTTCAGCGCCAGCAGGATGATGCTGGACACCACGAAGGACCACCCAAAGGAAGCGCCGATTCCGATCAGCTGGTAGAGCACCTGCTCAATGCGCGACACGTCGGCCTCCAGCGCGCCGAAGCCGATACCGACGAACAGGCCCGTGGCCAGCGCGCCCCACATCCCGCCGATGCCGTGGATGCCAAACACGTCCAGGGAGTCGTCGATGCGCAGCTTGTGAATCAGCTCCACGGCGAAGAAGCAGGCCGCGCCGGCGCCGGCCCCGATGATGATGGCCGGCATCACGCCCACGAAACCGGCGGCCGGGGTAATCGCCACCAGTCCGGCCACCGCGCCCGCCGCCGCGCCGCTGGCCGACGGCCGCTTGGTCACGAACCAGGACACCACCGACCAGGCCGACATGGCGGTTGCCGCCGCCACGTTGGTAACGACAAAGGCGTTGGCCGCGTCCCAGGTGGAAAGGTTGAAGCTGCTGCCGGCGTTGAAGCCGAACCAGCCGAACCAGAGCAGGCCGGCGCCCAGCAGCACCAGGGGCACGTTGTGGGGAATCATCGCCGACGTGCCGAACCCGGAGCGTCGCCCCACGATGAACGCCGCCGCCAGCGCCGCCGTGCCGGAGGCGATGTGCACCACCGTTCCGCCGGCGAAGTCCAGGGCAAACCCGGACTCACTCATGCCCAGCACGCTGCCCAGGTTGCCCAGCCAGCCGCCGCCCCACACCCAGTGGCACAGGGGCGCGTACACGATGGTTACCCACAGCGCGGCGAAGATGACGTAGGACGAAAACTTGAACCGCTCGGCGAAACCGCCGGCAATCAACGCCACGGTGATGATGGCGAACATACCCTGGAAGACCATGAAGGCCTGTTCGTCGGGATTGACGTCAATCATTCCGAACTTGGTCAGGTCGCCGACGAAGCCGAAGCCGCCGACGCTGTTCCCGAAGGCCAGGCTGTAGCCCCACAGCACCCAGATCACGCTCACCAGGCCGATGGCCGTGACCGAGTGCATCATCGTGCCGATAACGTTCTTGTGTCGTACCAACCCTCCGTAGAACAACGCCAGGCCGGGCACCATGATGAATACCAGCGCCGACGAAATCAGGAAGGTGAATACCTCCAGTTCGCTGAACTCCATTAGGTTGTCTCCTCACAGCAGCGGATGTTTGCCCTGCCGTCCCGACGCCCCGGCCCGCCCGCAGGCGGATTGGCCATTCCGTCGGCGACGTATTTGGTCGGCAGACGCAAGCAGAAAAACACCACCTGAGTGTAGGTTTGCGGTGTTACGGACAAATGACGGAAATGTTACAAAGGTGTTACGCGCCGGGAAGGGAAAAGCGGGGGCCGGGGGTGGCCACTACCCCCGACCCCCGCCGTGAGGAGAGGGAATGTTCCCGGCCCAGCGCTAGCTGGTGGCCGCCGACTCGGGGTAGGTCTGGATACCGTGCTCCGAGATGTCCAGACCTTCCAGTTCCTCGGCCTCGCTGACGCGGACGCCCATGGTGAACTTGAGCAGGTAGAACAGGGCGAAGCCGGTTACCAGGGACCAGACCACCACGGCGACGATGCTCACGATCTGCGGCACGATGAGCTCTGCGCTGCCGCCGACCAGCCCGCCGTCGTTGGCGAAGATGGCAATGGCCAGCAGGCCCCACAGTCCGGTTACGCCGTGCACGCTGATGGCGCCCACCGGGTCGTCGATCTTCAGCACCCGCTCCATGAGCATCACCGAGCCGTACATCACCGGCGCGGCGATGGCGCCAATCACCACGGCGGCCCACGGGTCAACGAAGTTCACCGGCGCGGTGATGCCCACCAGTCCGGCCAGCGCGCCGTTGCAGGCCATCAGGATGTCGGCCTTGCCCTTGGCAATCAGCGTGATATAGAGGGCAACCACCGCGCCCGTCGCGCCGGACAGCAGCGTGTTGACCGCGTTCAGCCCAATGTCGTCGCCCCAGCCAATGTTGAAGCCGAACCAGCCGAAGAAGAGGATGAACGTGCCCACCACCACAAAGGGAGTGCTGTGCGCTGGCAGTTCCTGGGCCTTGCCGCCGATGAATTTGCCCATGCGCGGGCCCACCACAAAGGCGCCGGTCAGTGCCACGAAGCCGCCCACGGCGTGCACCACACCGGAACCGGCGTAGTCCAGCGCGCCCATTTCGGCCAGCCAGCCGCCGCCCCAGACCCAGTGGCCGTAGATGGGGTAGATCAGCGCGGATACGATGAAGCTGTAGGCCAGGTAGGTCTGCAGCTTGGTCCGCTCGGCCATGGCGCCGGCCACGATGGTAGCGGCGGTGGCGGCGAACACCATCTGGAAAATCCAGCCCACGTAATCACCGCTGGACAGGAACCACCCGGTGTAGCCAATGAATCCGCCGGCGCTGTCGCCCAGCATCAGGGCGAACCCGAAGGCCCAGAAGCCCAGGGACGCGATGGCAAAGTCCATAAAGGACTTGGTGAGGTAGTTGGTGGTGTTCTTGGAACGAATCAGGCCCGCGCCGAGAAAGGCGAAGCCGGCCTGCATGAAGAACACCAACGCCGCCGCAACCACGGTGACGATGTTGTCCGAATAGCCGTTCAACCATTCGGTAGTGGGCCCGTCGTCCTGGGCGAAGGCGATGTTGAAGGACGCCAGCAGGCCGATTGCCAGCAGGCCCACCGCCAGCGCCAACAATGTCCGCCGCATGGAGAAGGGGTATTCTTTCACGGCGGCCACGCCGTGACTGAACACCTGATGAGTGAATAGGGATCTGGTGGCCGAAAGCATCTCTTTTTTGCCTCCTGTCGGTTTTGAGGCGTCGTCACGCAGTCCGTCAGTGGCCGACTGTGGGCGGCGTCCCTTATGAGTGTGACGGGAGGTATGGTATGGCTGGCGTGTTAAGCGGCGATTGCGGCGTGATTAACAAACTATTGCGAACCGGTTACTTTTGTGTTTCAAATCGGCGCCCGCCCCGTGTCCATCGCCCGTCGTGTATAATTCCCGCAACTCGAACTCCCGAGGTGTAATCATGGCCGAATACGCGCATCCCGAATCCCTGGTTTCCACCCAGTGGGTGGCCGACCACGGCAGCGACGCCAACGTGCGACTGGTGGAGGTTGACGTTGACACGTCGGCCTACGACGAGGGCCACATCGCCGGCGCCGTCAGCTTCAACTGGCAGTCGCAATTGCAGCAGAACGTCGTCCGCGACATCGTTTCCCGCAGCGAAATGGAAGCCCTCCTCAGCAGCAGCGGCATCGCCCCGGACACCACCATCATCCTTTACGGCGACAACAACAACTGGTTCGCCGCCTGGGCCTTCTGGCAGCTGAAATACTACGGCCACAACGACGTGCGCCTGATGAACGGCGGCCGGGCCCTGTGGCTGGCCGAGGGCCGGCCGGTAACCACCGACGCTTCATCCCACGCCGCCACCCAGTACAGCATCACCGCCGAGAACGGCGACCTGCGCGCCCTGCGCGACTACGTGCTGCAGGCCGTCAACAGCGGCAGCCACGCCCTGGTGGACGTGCGCTCCCCCGACGAGTTCTCCGGCGCCCTGAACGCTCCCCCCAACGTGCCGCAGGAGGGTTCCCAGCGCAACGGACACATCCCCGGCGCGGCCAACATCCCCTGGGGCCAGGCGGTCAACGAAGACGGCACTTTCAAGTCCGCCGACGACCTGACCGCGCTGTACGGCGGCAGGGGCGTGGACGGCTCCCGCGAAACCATCGCCTACTGCCGCATCGGCGAGCGCTCCTCCCATACCTGGTTCGTGCTGAGCCAACTGCTCGGCTACGACAACGTGCGCAACTACGACGGCTCCTGGACCGAGTGGGGCAGCATTGTCGGCGCCCCCATCCAGCGGGACGTGTAAAGGAGCGCTGCAGATGCCCGAACACAATCTGGCCGTCATCGCCGGCGATGGCATTGGCCCCGAAGTTATCGCCGAGGGCCGCAAGGTCCTGGACGCCATCGCCAGCCAGTCCGACGGCCTTTTCTTCCGCACCACCGACTTCCCCTGGGGCAGCGACTACTACCGGGAAACCGGCCTGATGATGCCCGAGGACGGCCTAGAACGCCTTTCGTCCTTCGACGCGGTGCTCTTCGGCGCCGTGGGCGACCCCGACATTCCCGACCACGTTACCCTCCAGGGCTTGCTGCTGCCCATGCGCCGGGCCTTCGACCAGGCCATCTGCGTCCGGCCGGCGGTGCTGTTTCCCGGCGTGGACTCGCCCATCGCCGGCAAGTCGGCCGGCGACGTGGACATGGTCATCTTCCGGGAGAATACCGAGGGCGAGTACGCGCCCGTGGGCGGAAGGCTCTACGCCGGCACGCCCCACGAAACCGTCATCCAGAGCGGCGTGTTCACCCGCCGGGGCACCGAGCGCATCATCCGGGCCGCCTTCGAGTACAGCGTGCGCCGCGGCGGACGGAACAAGGTTACGTCGGTTACCAAGTCCAACGCCCAGGCCTTCAGCATGGTGTTCTGGGACGAGGTGTTTGAGGAAGTGGCCGCCGACTATCCCCAGGTGGAGACCGAATCGCTGCTGGTGGATCGGGCCGCCATGGACCTGGTGCGCTGGCCCGAGGACTTCGACGTCATCGTGGCGTCCAACCTGTTCGCCGATATTCTGTCGGACATCGCGGCGGTGGTTACCGGCAGCATGGGCCTGGCGCCCAGCGCCAACATCAACCCGGAACGGCGGTTCCCGTCAATGTTCGAGCCGGTGCACGGCGCCGCCTTCGACATCACCGGCCAGAGCAAGGCCAACCCGCTGGCGACCATCTTCGCCGTGGGGATGATGCTGGAGCACCTGGGCGAGGAGGACGCCGCCCGCCGGGTCAACGAGGCCGCCCTGCGCGTCTTGCACGACGGCGAAATCCTCACCGCCGACCTGGGCGGCAACGCCACCACCCAGCAAGTAGGGGACGAGGTGGTGCGCCTGCTAGGGGAGTAATGCGGACGGCTACGGCTATGAGTCCGAATTATCGAAAGGATTGAGGACCGTTACTCCTGACGGTTGGAAGTGGCGGACGTTGCGGGTTACTACAATCAGGCCGTGCTCAAGGGCGGTGGCTGCGATGAGCAAGTCAACTTCCCGGTTGCCAATGTCAGCAGAGAGACGGCCCCACCGACGGGCCGCAGCAACATCTACCGGCAGGATGCGGTCCGCAAACCACGCCAGGGTTCGTTCGACCCACTGGGCAAGGTCGCGGGCGAAGTCAGGGTTCAGGGGAACTTGTTGGGCAATGCCGCGCTCAATCTCCGCGAGCGTAACCACGCTCAGGTGCAGGTCGGATGGCCGTTGGGCCTTCAGCCATAAGGTTGGGCCCGGGTGCCGGTCCGGCCGGCGCAGCGCGGAGACCACGTTGGTGTCCAACAGGTACATTACCACTCTACGTCGCGGAGCTCTGGCGTGACGCTTTCAAACAGCTCGTCAGGCCCGCCCTTGGGGATGTCGAGAAGATGGTCGATAAAGTTGGAAACGCTGCCTCTCTCCGCTTGGCGAAGCCGTTGGTAATCATCGACGGCGAGCACCACTACGGCAGGAATGCCTCTGCGGGTGACGGTTTGGGGTTGGCCTTCCAGGGCGGCATTGACCACGGCGCTGAAGCGGTTTTTCGCATCTTGTAAGGTCCAGTTGACCATAGTGCCCCCGGCTAGACTGACTGGCTAGATTATAAATTGGGTCAAGGCATAGTATCAAGGCGGAAATAGTCTCCTTCAACGCCGTTCCTTGCGCCACCGCCCTGCGCTGGGTATCATTCCACCGTTGGACCGCTGCCACTTCGTCATTCATCCCCGGCGGCCGGTCTGGAGGTTCCGCAATGTCCGTGATGGTTACCGGGGGCACCGGGTTTATCGGCAACCGCATCATCCGCAAGCTGGTCGAGCGCGACGAGGACGTCCTCTGCTTCGACCTGGCCCCGCCCCGGGCCAACCTGTCCCCCTACGTCGAACAGGGCCGGATTGCCATGTACCGGGGCGACGTAACCCGCCTGGACCACCTGCTGGAAGCCGTCAACCGGCACAACGTTGACCGCATCATCCACATGGCCGCCCTGCTGCCGCCGGACACCGAAGACCGCCCGGCCACCGGCATGGCCGTCAACATCGATGGCTGCAACAACGTCTTCGAGGCCGCCCGCTGGGGCAGCGTCAAGCGCGTGGTCTATGCCAGCAGCATCGCCGTGTACGGCGTGCAGGACACCTTCGGCGACCGGCCCCTGGTGGAGGACGACCTGCCCGCCCCCATCAACGTGTACGGCATGACCAAGGCCGTCAACGACTTCGCCGCCGCCCGCTACCGGACGCTGCACGGCCTCGACATTCGCGGCGTGCGCATCTGCACCGTGTTCGGACATGGCCGGGTTACCGGAATGACGGGGATGATTGGCGGCTTGATGATGTCGCTGCCGGCCATCGGGCAGCCGGTGAGCATGGACTTTGACCCCATGGAAGCGTCGCCGATGATTCACGCCGAGGATGCCGCCGAGATTTTCGTCCGCGCCGCCCTGGCGGATTCCCTGAACCACCACATCTACATCAGCGGCGGCGAGCTGGCGACCATTGCCGACGTGGCCGACCTGGTGCGTTCCTACATCCCCGACGCCAGCATCACCACCGGCAGCCGGCCGGTGCCCCACGTGTACCTGGTGGACAACAGCCGCATGATGGCCGACCTGGGCTACGAGCTGCCGCCCCTGCGGATGCGTGTTCTCGACCACATCAACGACGCCCGCGCCGAGGCGGGGCTGGAACCCATCAACCCCTAAGGAGGCCAACCATCATGAGCGTTGCCATCGGCTACGTCCCGGGCGCATTCGGACAGGGAGGCGACGACCCCAACTTCCTGCGCACTTTGGTCGAACTGGGCGACCGGTACGAGTATGACTCCATCTGGCTCAGCGACCGGATTTGCAGCGACCGCTTCAGCCTGGAGCCCATGGTTGCCCTCTCCCTGGTGGCGGGCTACTCCGACCGGCTCAAGTTCGGCACCAGCGTGCTGGCGCTGCCGCTGCGCAATCCTGTGGTGCTGGCCAAGCAGGTGGCGACGCTGGACTGGCTTTCCCAGGGTCGTTTCTTCCCCGCCGTCGGCCTGGGCCAGGAAGACCCCGACGAGTACGAAGCCTGCGGCGTGCCCAAGGCCGACCGGGCGCGTCGCACCGACGAGGCTATCACCCTGATGCGCCGGCTGTGGGAGGAGGAAGACGTTACCCACGAGGGCGAGTTTTTCACCACCCACAACGTATCCGTAACGCCCCGAACCTTCCTCAAGCCATCGCCGCCCGTATGGATTGGCGGACGCAGCCCGGCGGCGGCCCGACGAGTCGGCCGCGTCGGCGACGGCTGGCTGGTGTCCAGCGCGACGCCGGAGGAGGTGCGTGCCGGCCGCGAAATAGTCTTCGAGACGGCCCAGCAATACGACCGGGAGATTGAGGAAGACCACGTTGGCGTCCTCATCGGCTACTACATCTGCGACGACCAGAAGGCCGGCGAGGCCAGGTCCGAGCAGTTCGTGACCCGGCAGCGTCCCGATGCTCACTTCACCGAGTTCTCGGCCATCGGCTCCTCCGAGCAGATTGGCGATTTCATCCAGCAGTACATTGACGCCGGCGGGTTCAAGTTCGTCATCCGCCCCCTGTGCGCCGGCGTGGAGTCCATGGAGCAGCTGGAGCAGGCCGGCGAGGAAATCCTGCCCCGGTTCCACGGCCCCGTCGGCAAGTGAGCGTCCGCCGAGTCGTGGGCAGTCGGCCGGGTTGCCCCAACTAACCCGGCATAATATGATTGCCCCGTCTCTCACTCATCGCCAGGAATCCCGTTCTAAAGGAGCGTCATTTACATGAAAGCAGCCCAACTAATGGCCCCCAAACGTTGGGAATTCACCGAAGTCGATACTCCAACTCCGGCCGACGGGCAAGTGCTGGTTAAAATGGAGCAGGTCAGCGTCTGCGGCTCCGACATCCGGCACACCTACGGCCCCGTGCTGGACGAGTCCGAGTACCCCATGGCTCCCTGCAAGGGCGCCCACGAGTTGGCCGGCGTCATCGTGGACAGCAAGACCGACGCCTTCCGCGAGGGCCAGCGCGTCATCGCCATCCCCTACCCCGGCACCGGCGGCCTTTGCGAGTACATCCTTTCCGAGCCCAGCCGCCTGGCCCTCCTGCCCGACGATGGCGGCCTGGACGAATGGGTGATGTGCCAGCCGCCGGGAACGGTGCTCTACTCCTGCCGGCAGATGGGCAGCCCGCTGCAGCAGAACATTCTCGTCTTCGGCCAGGGGAGCATCGGTCTCAGCTTCACCATGATTCTCTCCCGGATGGGCGCGCGCAGCGTCATCGTCGTTGACCCGCTGGAATATCGATTGGAGAAGTCCAAGGAGATGGGTTCCACCCACCGCATCAATCCCGACAAGGAAGATGTGCACGAGGCGGTGATGGAGATTACCAAGGGCCAGGGGCCGGATACCGTGGTGGAAGCCGCCGGTTATCCCGACTCCCTGAACGAGTGCTTCCGCCACGTCCGCCAGTTCGGCCAGGTGATTATTTTCGGCATCCAGTCCGACCACATGGTGCCCATCGAGCACAACCTGTGGATGGACCGGCAGCCTCGCATCATCCCCACCACCGGCGCCCGCAGCGGCGACCCCATCAGCCAGATTCAGGACATGGTTGACCTGCGCGCTCGCGGCTGGGCCGATCCCGCCGAGCTCATCACCCACCGCGTCGGCTTCTCGGACATCCAGCGAGCCTACGATATGTATGAGCAGCGCGATGACAACATCATCAAGGTGGTCATGGACATCAATTCCTAGCCCGGAAGCAGGGAAGTGGCAACCAGTATCAAGGAACTGACCGCGGGGCAACGGATACGACTGGCCCGGGAGAATCTCTCCCTGGCCATGGCCCTCTACGCCGCTTCCCATCGGGGCCTCATCACCGCCGCCTTCCTTCCCGCCGGCGCGGAACTCTACCTGGACAACGGCGAAACCGCCGACGCCAGCGTGCCCCTGGAAGTAACCGATCATCAATCGCTGCTGCGCTGCGCCGGCAACCAGGTCCGCGGCGCATTCGCCCTGTCCGCCCTGCAGACCCAGAGCGAGCTGGAAGCAGCCTACCCTGGCGCCTCTCCGCTCATCGAAACGGACGCCAACCTGCGGGCGACCCGGGCCGCCATCCACCTGATTGCCCGCTGCATGGCCCGGGACCTGATTGCCCCCACCTGGGACGTGCCCCCTGAATACCGTCAGTCCTTCGCGGCGCCGTTGCTGGACTTCTCCCTGGGCGCAGACCGCCTGCACGGGCAGGAAGTGCGCTGGGAGCACCTGGGCGGGCTGACCCGCTATCTGGACTTGACGCTGTTCCTGTCGCTATGCCTGGACGGATGGGACGTGCCGGAGGCAGCCGCAGCCGTCGCGTCCGGCGATTACGGAGGGACGGGAGACCTGGCTGCCCGGCAATCCCGGGAAGCGACGCCGGTCAGTCCCTTCGGCGAGAACTTCGGCTATGGCAGCGGGTCAGGCCGGCTGCGGCGCGGAGTCGCCCCCGACGGCGCCGATGCCCGGGCCGGCTGGATTGCTCCCGACGGCCTGCCGGCGCCGCGCATCACTATCGCGTCCCAGGCCACGGAATTGGGGCCGGTTGACGATTTTGTGACCAACGCCTGCGCCACCGGCGGCCGGGCAATGATGCTCGCCGGCGAACTCTACGCTTCCTATGCCCACTGGTGCCTGGACAACGGGTATCTGGCCCACAGTCAGCGCAAGTTCGGTTTGGAGTTGCGGGCGCGGGGCTACGAGCGCAAGCGACGAGGCAAGGGACGACACTGGTGGATGGGCGTCCAGTATCGGGAATCGGTAACATAGACGTTACATCAGCGCAAAATTGGCGAAACAACCGGCAGTCATACTTCACTGCAACACAAAGGGCAGGGATGCCCGAAACTGCAGGGAGTCAGATTGAAATGCTTGCCATAGCCGCCGGTGCCGCCTTCGTTGGACTGTTCGCTCTTTGGGTCATCGTGCCCCGGTTCTTCATCCGCCGCAAGCAGGGCGAGGCCACCGTCATCTCTCCGATGATGCACGACGACGCGCTCCCTCAGCCGTCGGCCGCCGACTAATCCTCCCGTCCGCCTGGTGCGGACCACCCCCGAACCGGATGATCCGGGGAGCCCGCGCTCCCCGGATTTTTTCATGTCAGCTTTCAATTACGCCCGGCGCCCGGATTGCTATAATGTTGCCCCGATAACGACGCTACGGAGAATTTAACCCTCTATGCCACGCACTATCGTTGGTATTGATGTCGGCGGCACTTTCACCGACATTGCCATCTTGCAGGATGGCCAACTCGCCGTTCACAAGCTGCCCTCCACGCCCGCTGACCCCTCCCGCGGCATCACCGCCGGCATCGACGAAACCGGCGTTGACCTGGCCGCCGCCGACTTCATCCACGGCAGCACCGTCGCCACCAACGCCCTGCTGGAGGGTAAGGGCGGACGCACCGCCCTGGTAACCACGCTGGGATTTGAGGACGTGCTGGAAATCGGACGCCAGAACCGGGCCGACCTGTATGACCTGGGCATGGAACGGCCGGCGCCCCTGGCTCCCTGGCAGCTGCGCTTCGGCCTGCCGGAGCGCATCGACTACACCGGCGCAATCCTCGACGACCTTACGCCCGAATCGGTGGAAACCCTGCTGTCTCTGCTCAGCGATGCCCAGGTTGACGGCGTCGCCGTATCCTTCCTGTTCTCGTTCCTCAACCCGGTTCACGAGGAGATGCTGGCCCAGCGGCTGGCCGAACTGCCCAGCGGCCCCTTTATCTCCATCTCGTCGAAGATACTGCCGGAGTTCCGAGAGTACGAACGCACCAGCACGGTGGTGGTCAACTCCTACGTCGGCCCCGTGATGGCCCGCTACCTGACGCAGCTGGAGTCGGCTCTGGGGCGCGGGCTGCGGATTATGCAGTCCTCCGGCGGCAGCATCACCGCCAGCCTGGCCGCCGAGCAGCCCGTGCGCACCATCCTCAGCGGCCCGGCCGGCGGCGTGGTGGGTGCGTTCTATACCGGCGTGCAGGCTGGCTATCCCGACATCATCACGCTGGATATGGGCGGCACCTCTACCGACGTGTCTCTGTGCCCCGGACGCATCAAGGAGACCACCTCGGCCAACCTGGGCGGGTATCCGGTCAGCGTGCCGATGATTGAGATACACACCGTGGGCGCTGGCGGCGGTTCCATCGCCCGGGTGGACGCCGGCGGCGCGCTGGTGGTTGGCCCCCAGTCCGCCGGGGCGGATCCCGGCCCGGTCTGCTACGGGCGCGGCGACCGTATCACCGTAACCGACGCTAACCTCACCCTGGGGCGGCTGCGTCCCGACGGATTCCTGGGCGGACGCATGACGCTGGACCTGGAGCGTTCAAAAACCCTGCTGGGGGACTTGGCCGCCGGCGTCGGAGCATCGGCCACCGATACGGCCCTGGGAATTATCCGCGTGGTCAATTCCAACATGGAGCGAGCCATCCGCGCCATTTCACTGGAACGGGGTTACGACCCCCGAGAGTTCACGCTGGTGCCCTTTGGCGGCGCTGGCCCCATGCACGCCTGCGAACTGGCCGGAGAGTTGGGCATCCCGCGAGTGCTGGTGCCGGGACACCCCGGCATCCTGTCCGCCCTGGGTGTGGCCATCGCCGACGTGGTCAAGGACTACTCCCGCACCGTGATGCTGCGGGGCGACGACCTGGGACAGGCGCGGTTGGACACCGAGTTTCGCGGGATGGAGCAGCTCGCCCGCGCCGAACTGCTGGACGAATCGCTGCCGGCCGACGACATGACGGCCCGTCGCTTCCTGGACGTGCGCTACGTCGGCCAGTCCTTCGAGCTGACGGTGGACTGTCCCCCGCTGGATGCGCCGGGGAACCTCACCGATCACATTGCATCGGATTTCTACGACGCCCACCTGCAAAGGTTCGGGTACGCGGACGGCGAACTGCCCATTGAAGTGGTGAACCTGCGTCTCAAGCTGGAGTTGGCCGTAGCCAAACCAGAGCTGGAACCGGGTGCATCACAGGGTCCGGATTCATCCGCCGCCGTCATCGGTTCCGCCGAGGTGGTGTTCGCCGGCGGCCCGGTCAATACCACCCTGTATGACCGCGACCAGCTTCGAACGGGCAACCGCATTGCCGGCCCCGCGCTGCTGCTGCAGTTGGACACCACCATCGTAGTCCCTCCCGGCTGGAACGGCGAAGTCGATCCCTACGGCAATCTGATCCTGGAGCCGGAGAGCGTATGAGCGCTGACCTTTCCCGCCTCTCCGTCCTCGCCTGCTTCGCGCATCCGGATGATGAGGGATTTGCCTCGGGCGGGCTGCTGGCGATGCTGGCCGCCGGTGGCGCTCGCATCACCCTGGTCTGCGCCACCAACGGCGACGTGGGCGAAATCAGCGACCCATCCCTGGCGACCCCCGAAAACCTGTGGCAGGTGCGCCAGCAGGAACTCCACAACGCCATGGCCATCACCGGCGTCGCTGACCTCCGTTTTCTCAACTATCGGGACAGCGGCATGGACGGTTGGGATGACAACAACCACCCCAACGCCTACTGCAACGCCGACGCCGATGCCGTGGTCGGCAATCTCGCCGGAGTCATCGCCGAAATCAACCCGCACATGGTGCTGACCCACGACCCCAGTGGCGGCTACGGCCATCCCGATCACAAGACCATGTGCGCCCACGCCACCGCCGCCGTTGCGCGCGCCGCCGACCCGGACGGGTTCACGCCGCTGCTCTACTACGTATGCTTTCCCCGCAACGTGTTCCGCCGTTGGTGGCAGGAGATGACCGACCGGGGCATCACGCCGCCTTTCGCAGTGGACGCCGTGGACTCGCTGGGCACGCCCGACGACGACGTAACGACCACGCTGGACGTGTCGCCCTGGGTGGGCACCAAGCTGGCGTCGCTGGCGTGCCACCGGACGCAAATCAGCGACGAAGGCCCGTTCCAGCAGCTGCCCCAGGACGTGGTGCATACGCTGATGGGCACGGAGTTCTACCAACTGGTTACCCCGCCGGGCGCGACGGACCTGCTGGCGACGCTCTAGCCAGGTTGCTCATACCGCACTTTCACAGGGACAAAGGACTGCACAATCATGCCCGTTGACGCCATCAGCCTGGAAGTGTTCAAGAACATGTTCATCTCCGTTTCGGAGGAGATGGGCGTCGCGCTCCAGCGCACCAGCTACTCCACCAACATGAAGGAACGCCAGGACTTTTCCTGCGCGCTCTTCAATCCCGCCGCCGAGATGGTGGCGCAGGCGGCGCACCAGCCGGTGCACCTGGGGGCGATGCCGGCCTCGGTGCAGGCCGCCTTGCAGACCTTTCCCGACGGATTGCAGCCCGGCGACATCATCATCCTCAACGACCCCTACATGGGAGGGTCCCACCTGCCCGACATTACGCTGGTGGCGCCGGCGTATATCGGCGTTGACGGCGGGCAGGAGCTCATCGGCTACGTGAGCAACCGGGGGCACCATTCGGACGTGGGCGGTATGGCTCCCGGTTCCATGCCCCTGTCCACCGAGCTATACCAGGAAGGGATGATTATTCCGCCCTTGAAGCTGTCCGATGCCGGGCGCATCAACCAGGAACTGATCGCGCTCATCTGCCGTAACTCGCGCACGCCGGAGGACCGGCAGGGGGACCTGGCGGCGCAGATTGCGTCCATCCGGGTGGGCGACACTCGCCTCACCGAAATCGCCCAGCGCTACGGGCTGGCGGAGACCCACGAGCACATGGCGGCTTTGCTGGACTACTCGGAACGCCTCACCCGCCGGCGCATCACCGAAATACCCGACGGCATGTATTCGGTTACCGACTACATGGACGACGACGGCCAGACCGACGAGCCGGTGGCCATCACCGTGGCCGTAACCGTGGCCGGCGACCGCTTGACCATCGACTTCACCGGCACTGCCGACCACCGGCCCGGCTGCATCAACGCGCCCCGCGCTGTAACCGTGTCCGCCAGCCTCTACGTGGTCCGCTGCGTGGTGGGCGACGAAGCGCCGGCTAACCAGGGCTGCCTGCGTCCGGTGGAGGTAATCACCCCGCGCGGCAGCCTGGTTGACCCCCTGCCCCAGCGCGGCGTGGCTGGCGGCAACGTGGAAACGTCCCAGCGCATCACCGACGTTCTGCTGGCCGCCATGAGCCAGGCCATGCCGGACAAGATACCGGCATCGTCCCAGGGAACCATGAACAACATGATCGTCGGCGGCCACGACATCTCCCGGGACAAGCCCTACGTCTATTACGAGACCATCGGCGGCGGCATGGGTGCCCGGCCCGACAAAGACGGCGTGTCCGGCATCCACACCCACATGACCAACACCATGAACACGCCGGTGGAGGCTTTGGAGTTCGCCTTCCCGCTGCGGCTGCGGCGGTACGCGCTGCGCCGTGGTTCCGGCGGCGACGGGTTGCACAAAGGCGGCGACGGGCTGATCCGCGACGTTGAGTTCCTCAGTCCGGCCCGAGTCACCGTGCTGTCCGAGCGGCGGCGATACGCTCCGCCCGGTTATCACGGCGGGCATCACGGCGAGCACGGGGAGAACGTGCTGCTGAAAGGCGGCTACGAAGAAGTCCACTTGGCCGGCAAGGAAACCCTGGACGTGGAAGCCGGCGACGTGTTGAGCATCCGCACTCCGGGCGGCGGCGGTTGGGGCGCTCCGGCAGGCCACGATGGGCACAGTCATAGCCACTGATCCCACAACCGCCGGCTCCATCGCTGAAATCCAGGAGCAGGTTGTCGCCTGCCGCACTTGTCCCCGGCTGGTCGCCTGGCGGGAGGAAACGGCCCGCGTCAAGCGCCGGATGTACCGGGATGAAGAGTACTGGGGCCGTCCGCTGGCGGCTTTCGGCGACCCGAACGCTCGCCTGTTGGTGGTCGGATTGGCGCCGGCGGCCCACGGGGGCAACCGAACCGGGCGGATGTTCACCGGCGACCGCAGCGGTGACTGGCTCTTTGGCGCCCTGCACCGGGCGGGATTCGCCAACCAGCCGGAATCGGTGCGCATCGGCGACGGTCTGGAGCTGACCTGCGCGTTGATTACCGCCGCCGCCCGCTGCGCTCCCCCGCAGAACAAGCTGACGCCGGCTGAGCTGACGGCCTGCCGTCCCTACATCACCCGGGAGATACAGCTGCTCACGGAATTGCGCGCTGTGGTAGCGCTGGGGCGCATCGCTTTTGACGCCTTCCTGCGCGCCTGGGAGGCCGCCGGACGCACCCCGCCGGCGCGGAAACCGGCTTTCGGACACAACGTTGCCACCCAGCTGCCTGACGACGGCCCGCTGCTGATAGCCAGCTATCACCCCAGCCAGCAAAACACCCAGACCGGAAGGCTGACGCTGGAAATGCTGGACGCGGTCTTTGCCAAGGCGAGGGAGGCGGTATCATAAATACATCGCCAACAGAGTTAGAACACATAAAGAGGAAAGACAAACCCATGATAACCAAGGTGAAAAAGCGCTATATTGCTACCGTCTTCGCCGCAGCATTGGCCCTGGCATTGGCGTTTGGCCTGGCTGCCTGCGGCGGCGAACCAGAACCGCAGCCGACGGCAGCACCGACGGCGATGGCGGCGCCTACCGTCGGGTCTGCTCCGGCGCCTACGGCGGCGCCGGCGGAGACTGCGGCGGCCCCGGAACCGACGGCGACTGTAGCACCGCCAACCTCAGTAGCGCCGGCCCCGACCGTCGCGCCCGCGGAACCAACGGCAACTGCGCGACCCTCCCCGCCAACGCCGGAACCCACGCCGGCCATGTCCGCCGCCGAGCGCCAGGCCGCGCTGGTGGCCTACGCGGCGGAGCACGCTGGCGGGCCGGGAGCTATTTTCGTCGGAGACGTTTCGCAGCTGATGGGCCCGCCGCCGCACGAGTCGCTGATGTTTGAATTCCCCGAAACCGTGTACACCCAGGTGACGGCGGCGGCGCTGTTCGGCCTGCCGGGATCACCGGGGCAAGGGTTCATCTACGAGAGCGACTATTACCGGGGCTTGCTTAACAAGGCCAATCTGGCCAATCCTACCGAGCTGACGTCTTCCGGGGAGAGCTTTGAAATCCAGCACGTGTGCTCTAACCGCAATCTGCCCCACTGCGTACTGATTGAGAGTTATTGGGCGCCCAACCTGGTGGAGCGCACCAACGGGCAAGTGCAGTTGTCTGTGACGTCCCTCTCTGAATTGGGCCTGGCCGGGCCGGAAATGCTGGACCAGGTCGCTGACGGCACGCTGGACATGGCGGGCATTTTCACCGGCTACGTGTCGAAGGACTACCCCAACCTGGAGTTGCTATCGCTGTACGGATTGGCCAGCGACTGGGAGTCTTCCTACCTCATAGTGACCGAACTAGCCCCGGACATTGACCGGATGATGCGGGACATCAGCGGTGGAGCTTACGTGCTGAATCGTAACTGGTCCGCCGGCTACGACAATTGGTTCTTCAGCAGAGAGCCATTGCCAACGGCGGAGGATTTCCAGGGCCGCAAGATCCGCTCTTCATCTGAGTCAATGTCAGATTTCATCAGGGGCATGGGAGCCGAACCCGTGCGGCTGAGCGCCGCCGAGATGTACGCTGCTCTCCAGAGTGAAACCGTGGACACCGCCGCAACTCCGGCTATGTGGGGACTGACCCTACGTCTGTCTGAGGTTGCCGACTACATGGCCGGGCCACTGGTTCGCTTCACGTACACAAACAACATTATCAACAAGGACGTTTGGGACGAGATGCCGGCCGACCTACAGCAGATAATGATCGAGGAGGGCGCGAAGGTAGAGCTGGAGGCGCTGCGGTTGGCTCCATACCAGAATTTCATCGCCCTGGAGGCCAACAAGCAGGCCGGCCTGAAGGTTCAACCGTTTACTGAGGACACGCTGCGGCACATTGACGAAGTGGTGGTGCCGGAACACGTGCTGTCCGGCTGGCTGGGCCGGCTGGACTATCCCGAAAGTGGGCAGGAAGTCGTGAGCATTTTCAACGAGAAAGTGGGGCCGTACTCGGGATTCCGCATCAACGCGGACGGGTCGATTGAGCGGGTTGCGGCGACCAAGGGGCCGCGAGCGCAGTAGAGGACGGCAGGGTGGCTGCGTTACCGCTGTGCTAAAATCGCCGGCAGCGTCATCAAACCCGACAAGGAGACCGGCTCCCGTTATGAAGTATGACTACATCGTGGTCGGCGGCGGTTCCGCCGGCTGTGTCATGGCCACCCGCCTCTCCGAACAGACCGACAAGTCCGTCATCCTGCTGGAGGCCGGCCCCGACTACCCCGACTTCGAGCATCTGCCCCAGGACCTGAAGCAGGGCAACAACACCTGGCTGTCCGCCTACGGGCCCCACAGCTGGGACCTGCGCGGACGGGCCAATTCCTCGCAGAGCGAGCCGATGGTCATCCCCAGGGGCTGGGCCATGGGCGGGTCGTCGTCCATCAACGGCCAGGTGGTCTTCCGCGGCGTCCCCGAGGACTACGACCTGTGGGCCGAGTGGGGCAATGACGAATGGAAGTTCACCGACTGCCTGCCCTTCTTCCGCAAGCTGGAGAACGACTGGGACTTCGGCGGCGACGACTTCCACGGCTCCCAGGGGCCGCTGCCGGTGCGCCGGCCCAAGCGGGAGGACTGGTTGCCTTTCAACGCCGCCTTCTACGACGCCTGCGTGGGCCTGGGCATCCCCGAGCATCCGGACCAGAACGCGCCGGACTGCTACACCGCCATCTCGCCGCGCCCGATGAACAACATCGACGGCGTGCGGATGAGCACGTCGCTGACCTTCCTGAGCACGGCGCGCCATCGCCTCAACCTGACCGTGCGGGGTAACATCCATGCCCACCGGGTGGTGATGGACGGCAACCGGGCCGTCGGCGTCCAGGTGCAGAGCGGCGGCGAAGTGTTCACGGTGGAGGGCAACGAAGTCATCCTGTGCAGCGGCACCATCGGCTCCGCCCAGATTCTGCTGTTGTCGGGCATCGGGCCGGCTGACCACCTCAGGAAGATGGGCATTCCGGTCAACCACGAGCTGCCCGGCGTCGGCATGAACTTCCGCGACCATCCCGCCGCTTACATCCTGTTCCGCGGCGAGGGTGAGGAACCGGACACCTTCGCGCCCAACATCCAGGTGGGCCTGCGCTGGAGCGCTGACGACTCGCCGACCAGGGCCGACTTCCAGATTACGCCGACGCTGATGACCAGCGAGCACCGTCCGGCCAGCGTGTCCTACGACGGCGAGGGTTTTCACTTCGGGTTGAGCGTGGGCCTGCAGAACGCCGTGGGCTTCGGCCGCCTTTCGCTGCAATCCACCGACCCGACCGTCCAGCCGGATTTGGACTACCAGCTGTTCAGCGACCCCTACGACCGGCAGCGGATGCGCCAGGCCGTTCGCAAGGCCCTGGAAATCGCCGACAATTCGCCATTCAAGGAGTTCATCGTGGAACGGCTCAACCCGGTGGACGCCGACCTGGCCAGCGACGACGCGCTGGATAATTGGATCCTGCGCAACGCCTATACCCAGCATCACATCGCCGGCACCTGCAAGATGGGGCCGGACAGCGACCCCATGGCCGTAGTGAACCAGCACGGCCAGGTGCACGGCGTTCAGGGGCTGCGGGTCGCCGACGCCTCCGTCATGCCGGACGTGATCCGGGCCAATACCAACGCGACGACTATCATGATCAGCGAGCGCGTCGCCGAGTTCATCAAGGCCGGCGTCTGAGCGGGATGATGCGGCCCGAAACCATTGCGGCGCAGGCGGCTCACCGGCCCGACCCGGCCACCGGCGCCGTCGCGCCGCCGATTTACCTGTCCACCACCTTCGAGCGGGACGCCGACGGGGAGTATCCCCGCGGCTTTGTGTATTCCCGCAGCGACAACCCCAACCGCAGTTCGCTGGAGCATCTGCTGGCGCTGCTGGAGGGCGGAGAGGACGGCGACGCGGTTGCCGCCGCCTTCTCCTCGGGTTCGGCAGCGACGGCCACGGTGTTCCAGGCGCTGGCCCCCGGCGACCACGTCATCGCACCGGACGACTGTTATCACGGCACGGCGCGGCTGCTGCGTGAGGTGTTCGCGCCCTGGGGCCTGGAATCAACGTTCGTCGATATGACCGACGTCGAAACCGTCCGCCAGGCGGTGCAGCCCAACACCCGCCTCATCTGGGTGGAAACCCCGTCCAACCCGCTGCTGAAAATCACCGACATCTCGGAGATGGCGGCCATCGCCCAATCCGCCGGCGCGCTATGCGTCTGTGACAACACCTGGGCCAGCCCGCTGCTGCAGCGTCCGCTGTCCCTGGGCGCCGATATGGTCGTTCACTCCACCACCAAGTACCTGGGCGGGCACGAGGACGTAACCGGCGGCGCGGTGGTGAGCGTCAGGGACACCGAGAATTTCCAGCGCATCCGGCTGATCCAGAACGTGTACGGGGCGGTGCCGTCGCCGTTTGACTGCTGGCTGACGCTGCGGGGAGCGCGTACCCTGCACGTGCGGATGCCCGCCCACTGCGCCAACGCCGGCCGCATCGCCCGGTTCTTGCAGGACCATCCGCGGGTTGCCGCCGTGCACTACCCCGGGCTGCCGGAGCATCCGGGCCACGTTGTTGCCGGTCGCCAGATGTCAGACTACGGCGGGATGCTGTCCTTCCAGGTGACCGGCGGCCGGGATGCTGCCATGGAGGTGGCGGCCAATGTTCGCCTCTTCGTGCGGGCCACCAGCCTGGGCGGAACCCAGAGCCTCATCGAGCACCGGGCGTCCATCGAGGGGCCGGACAGCAGCACCCCCGATGACCTGCTGCGCGTTTCCGTGGGGCTGGAAAACGCCGAAGACCTCATCGCCGACCTGGGGCAGGCGCTGGGCTGACCCGCCAACCGCAACCTCCGGCGTTTGTGCTACCATGAATCGACCCGCGCACCCGTTGCGCTATCCGGAGGGGCGACTATGTTTGACTTGCTGATTACCGGCGGCACTGTCGTCATGCCCAGCGAGGCGGCTGAGGTGGACATCGGAGTGCAGGACGGGCGCATCGTCGCCATCGGCGCGGCCGGCACGCTGGTCGACGAGGCCGTGCAGACCGTGGACGCCACCGGGCGCATCGTAACCCCCGGCGGCATCGAACCCCACGTCCACGCCGCCGCCAACGTGCAACCCGGCGCGCACCAGCAGGTTCACGGCGTGCCCAACGCCGGCCCGCTGGAACACTCCCTGGGCGCAATCTGGGGCGGCACCACCACTGTAGTTGACTTTGCCCCCGCGCCCAACGAAGGCGAGCTGGTGGGCGGCGTGCTGGATTTCATGTCGGTCTGGCCGGGCAATACCTACACCGACTATTCCGCCCACGTCATCTACCGGAGCAGCAACACCGCGGACAGTATCGCCCGGGTCAGCGAACTCATCAACAACGACTTTCCCAGCGTCAAGATATTCACCACCAACATCCGCCCGCCCCAGGACCCGCCGCTGTCGCTGACCCCCATCGGCCGCATCGACAACGGGCGCCTCTCCGACCTCACCGCGCAGCTGGCTCGCCACGACGGCGTCCTGGCCGTTCACGCCGAGGACGACGAAATCGTGATGTACAACTACCTGCTGGCCCACCAGCGGGGCATGTGGGACTGGTGGAATGCCCATCTGATCCACTCCAAGGAGGTGGAGGACGTGGCCTTCCGCGACGTGATACGCATCGCGGAGCAGAACGGCGCCGGGATGTACTTCGTTCACGTAACCGGCAGCGACGGCGTCAACGCGGTGGCCGCGGCCCGCAGTCGGGGCCTGCCCGTGTATGGCGAAGTACTGACGCTGGCGCTGTCCTTCAACGCCTGGCAGTATCGGGAACCCGACGGCATGAAGTACCACACTTATCCGTCGCTCAAATATCCTGAAGACGGCACCGAACTCTGGAGCGGTCTGCTGGGCAACGACCTGACCTTCACCGCCACCGACAGCAGCTTCACTACCTACATCGACAAGACCGCCGGCCTGAACGTTCAGGACATGCGGGGCGGCAACATCGGCATCGAAATTCGCATGGGCGTCAACTACACCGAGGCCGTGGTGCGTCGCGGCATGTCGCTGACCCAGTTCGCCAATATCACCGCCACCAACGCGGCCCGATTGCTGGGCATGTACCCTCGCAAGGGCGTCATCGCGCCTGGTAGCGACGCCGACTTCGCCATCATCGACCCTACCATCCACAAGCGGCTCACCATGGATGACCTGCACCTGCGGGACTACAGCCCCTGGGAGGGCTGGGAAATCTTCGGCTGGCCCACCACCGTCATCCTGCGCGGCAAAATTATGGTGGACGACGGCCAACTGCTGGGCGAACCCACCGACGGGCAGTTGGTAAGGCGTCACATCGACCCGGCCGTGCTGCAGCGGCCGGCGTTCTAACCTGTCTTGAGCGCCGAAAACGTCCTGCTCTGCCGTTTCTGCGGCTACCTCAACCCCCTGCCGGCAGACGGCGCGGGACAGGGCGTCCGTTGTGCCCAGTGCGGCGCGTTCTCCGGCCTGGAGACCATCGGGGCCGACGCCGCCCGCCAGCGTTCCCGACGGATTCGCCTGGACTTTCTGCGCAACCGGCTGGTGCGCGTCGCCCTGGTAATCGCGCCCCTGCTAATCATCGCCTTCTGGATACTGTGGGAGTACACCGGGCTGCCTCCGGACCCGCCCCAGCCTTCAACCGTGATCGGCGACACTTCCGTTGCCGTGCCGGCCGGCGACTGGCCCCAGGCCGGCGGCGGCCCAACCAACGCATCCGTGGTAGTAGCGCCGGAGTTATCCGACCGCGCCACCCCACAAACGAGATGGAAGTACGTTGCCGGCGAGCCTATCGTCACTCCCCCGGCGGTGGTCGGCAGCCGGGTGTACCTCACTGCGGAGGACGGCAGCGTTGTGGCCCTGCAGCGGGACACCGGGGCCGTAATCTGGCGCTACGACTCCGGCCTCCTGGCCGCCGTTACGCCGGCCGTTTCCGATGGCCTGGTGTTCGTGGTCTTCAGGCCAGGCGTGGTAACTGCGCTGGACGCCCAGACGGGCGAGGTGGCGTGGTCAAAGCGACTGTCGACGGCGTCGCTGGCGTCGCCGACGGTGGCCGACGGCCGCCTCTTTGTGGCCGAAACCGACCAGCGCCGGCTGCTGGCGCTGGACGCCGCCACCGGGGCCACGCTGTGGGACTACCAGGTGGGCGACTGGATAATCGCGCCGCCGGCCATCAACGACGGCCTGCTGGTGGTTACCGCCAACGACGAAAAGATCCACGTGCTGGACGTGAACACCGGCCAGCTGCGGATGATCTACGACGCCGGCGGGGGTCGCTGGAGCCGGGACGGGCCGGTGCTTGGCGACGACCTGCTGCACGTCAGCAGCAACGGGGCCAAGCGGGACGGCTTTCGAGGACGGGTTTGGGGCATTGACTACCGGGGACATCGCTACCCGCTGGAGCGTCCCATCTATTACGTTCGCACCCAGCTGGCCGTCTGGGGGTTCGCCCAGCGTCCGCCGGTGCAGCAGGGCACCGTCTGGTCCACCAGAACGGGAGGGAAACAGCCCCATCAGCCGGCGGTGTCGGGACCATACGTGATCGTCGCCGACGCCAGCGGTCTGGTCAGCGGGCTGGACGCGGAGAATGGCGAAATTCTCTGGGAAACGGAGCTGGGGGCCGACCTGAGCGCCGGCGCCAGCATCGCCGGAGACGTGACCCTGGTTGGCGACGAGAAGGGCGTGATTACGGCGCTGTCGCTGCACGACGGTTTGCCGCGCTGGACGGCGGCGCTGGATGGCCCGATCACGGCGCCGCCCATCGCATCCGGAGAGCTGCTGCTGGTACCCCTGGCGGCGGACGGGGGAACGCTGGCGGCGGTGAGTTTGAGCCGGTAGCTGCTGCATGCTGAATCGGTTGCGACAATGTTGCAGGCTGCTCAGTATCACCAAATGCTATTTGACAACGAAACTATCCTTAAGTAGCATCGTGCAACGCTGGCGACGCCGTTGCGACGCGTTGCCACCAATCCCGGCCCGTATGTCGTTCTGGTTAGAGAGCGACAACCAAATCAGGGAGGTCTTGTTTACATGGACTTGCGAAGATTCTGGCATCCGCGAATCCTGCTGGCCCTGGGAGCGCTGGCCATGGCTGCGGCAATCGTAGCCTGTGGCGGCACCACTACCCAGGACACCACGGGAGACAGCGGCAGCGGAGCCGCGACCGGCGGCGGCAGCGCAGCGCCCCAGCAGGAGCAATCTGCCACTCCGACCCTTGACCCCTTTGCCGGCGTTCAGGAGGCGACTCCCACGGCGCGGTTGGACGCCACCGCCACGCCCGTGCCGGTGCCAACGGCCATTGCCATTGACGCCCGGCCCGACTGGTGGCAGGAAGGCGAGAGCAAGCACTATCGGGGAGACTTCCCGCTGGTGGCTACCAGCAACCCCGGTTTCTGGGACGTTCACTACGGTGGTTCCATGAACACCGTGCTCATCCCTTCGGGGCCGCGCTTCAACCAGATCCTGGAATACAACCCGGTGGACACCAGCGAGATTATCGGCGACCTGGCCGTGAGCTGGGAGTTCTACGAAGATGGCAGCGAGGTGGGTTACATCTTCAACCTGCACCCCGACGCTACCTTCACGGACGGCATGCCGGTCACGGCTGACGACATCGTCTTCTCCATCAACCGCATCACGCTGGGACAGGTTGAAGAGGGTGTCCTCCGCGCTCGCACGGGCTTCCTGAACAACTTCGTTGTCCACGGCACCGCCTCGGCGATTGACGAAAAGACGGCGAAAATTCCGCTGCGATTCCCGGCTGCCGGCTTCCTGCCCAACCTGGCCTCCGACTACATGAAGGTCTATCCCAAGCACGTAGCCGAAAACCTGAGCCAGGAACAGGCCAACACGGGCAAGACCCAGGCCGAGGCCCTGGCCGCCATTAGCGCCGGCGCCCCCGACAGCCTCATCGGCTCCGGCCCCTGGATGCTGCGAGAGTGGGAAAAGGACTCCGGTTATTCCTACGACGCAAACCCCAACTACTTCAAGACGGGACGGCCCTTCTTTGACGGGCTCAAGATATTCCTGATTCGGGACGTTGCCCGCCGCCTGTCGGCGCTGCAAGCCGGACAGGTCTATGGCTCCTACCAGCCGGTTACCGGCAGCAACCGCCCCGAAGACATGGCACGACTGGAAGAGGACACCAACGGCCGCGTCCGCGCCGTCATCCTGGAAGCTTCCGGCGTGCAAGCCTTCTTCCTGAACCACACCCGGCCGCCCTTTGACGACCCGCGCGTGCGACGGGCGATGTACCTGGGCATTGACCGGGAAAACGCCGTGGAAAAGGCCATCCTGGGCTTCGGCAAGCCGGGCACCTTCTTTGCCCCCGGCGTCGTTGAAGACCTGGCCGACCTGCAAGCCAACAACGTTGCCTACGGCGACCGGGAGGCTGCGCTGGCCGAAGCCAGGCAACTGCTCACCGAGGCTGGCTATCCCGACGGTTTCGAGATTACCCACAACGTGGTGAACTCCAACCCCTCGCTGTCCACTGCCGAGACGGTGGCGCCGCAGCTGCGGGAAGACCTGAACATCGACATCGTTATTCAACCCACCGACCTCGCCACGATGTACGTCGGGCTGCGGGACGGCGTGGCGAACTTTGACGGTGTTGGAACGGGCATCATCCTGCGCGACCCCGGCGACATCATCAACCAGTTCTACCTGCAGGATGTGCTGCGCAACCCGCACAACTGGCAGAATGATGAGGTTGACGAGCTGATCAACCTGCAGAACCGAGAGGTTGACCCGAGCGTTCGGCAGGGGCACCTGGAAGCCTTGGCCGAAATCCTGCACCAGGGCGAAAGCCACTGGCTGCCGGTGTTGTGGTACTCCAGCGGCGGGGCCTTTGACTGCCGCCTCCGCAACTTCCACTTCCCGCCCACGGTTCAATTGGTCAAGAAGTGGGACCATGTTTGGTGGGAAGGCGGCGAAGCGACGGCCTGCGACCACAGCGCAGACTCCAACCGCGGATACCGCCCATAACCGACTGAGCAACCCGCACATCCAACACGCAAACCTGGCCGGCTCTGACCTTTGACAGGGCCGGCCTACCGTGCCTAATGAAACGACCACACCACGCTGACCGGCTGGCAGGAGTTGAGGAATGACTCAATACCTGGTTAGAAGACTGCTTCTCTTCATCCCCACCATGCTGCTGGCCACCATCCTGGTGTTCGCGCTCTTTTCCATAGTTCCGGGGGATGCTGCCGTTTTCCTGCTCACCGGCGAGGACGCCGGCGGGCAAGTAACCGACGCGGACTTTGAACGTCTGCGTGAAGACCTGGGCCTCAACCGCCCCATCTACGTGCAGTACGGAGATTGGCTGTGGGGAGTCCTGCGCGGCGACCTGGGCGAGTCCTACTACTACGGTGAGCCCTTCGGCTTTGAGCTGATCGAGCGCTTCGCCAGAACCTTCGAGTTGGCGGTGCTGGCCATCGTGATGGCCTTCGTCGCCGCCGTGCCCTTGGGCATCATCTCGGCGATGAAACAGGACTCAGGCGTGGACTACGCCAGCCGGGTCATCGCGCTGGTGGGCATTGCCATGCCGACCTTCTGGATTGGTGTCCTGGTCATTTACGCTCTGGCCTATGGCACCGGTTGGCTGCCGCCGCTGGAATACGCGCATTTATGGGAAGACCCGATCCAGAATCTGAAACTGATGGTGCTGCCCGCCGCGGTGATCGGTTTCCACGACATGGCTTTCACGGCTCGGGTCACCCGCTCCGCCATGTTGGAGGTAATGCGAGAAGACTATATGCGCACGGCCCGCTCCAAGGGCTTACGCGAGTGGGTGGTGGTGGGACGCCACGCACTGAAGAACGCCATGCTGCCGGTTATCACCGTTTCCGGCTACCAGTTCGGGCGACTCCTGGGCGGCGTCATCATCGTCGAGCAGATTTTCGTCGTTCCCGGCGTGGGCAAGTTCCTGATCGACGGCATCATCCATCGGGATTTCCCAGTCATCCAGGGTGTTATCCTGATGACCGCGGCGGTGGTGCTGCTGCTCAATCTCATCATTGACATGCTTTACGGCGTTCTCGACCCCCGCATCCGCTATTCATAGGAAATCGGTTCGAAGACGTACGTCCGCAAGCTCGCATCGACAGGTGTTGCCATGATTGACCAAACCTCGGAACAGGCTGCGATAGCCCGCGAGGCTCTGCCGGCTCCCGGGCTGGTTGCGCGGTCGTGGACGTCACTACTCCGGTTCATCCGTACCAAGCCGCTGGGCGCAGTGGGCGGCCTCATAGTGGTCCTGCTGGTTCTGGTAGCCGCTCTGGCTCCGGTGCTGTCGCCCTATGACCCGCGATCCACCCCTGCGTTGCCCTGGCAGTCCCCCAACGCCGACTTCGTGCTGGGCGCCGACTACGTGGGACGGGACGTGCTGAGCCGGCTGATTTACGGCGCGCGGATTTCGCTGTACGTGGGATTGGGGAGCGTGCTGGTTGGCATCACCGCCAGCTTCATCATCGGCGTTGCCCTCACCTACATCGGCGGCATCGTTGACATGGTTGCCCAGCGCATCGTTGACGCCCTGATGTCCCTGCCTGGCCTGCTCATCGCGCTGGCCATCATGGCCGTCGTTACGCCATCCCTTAACACCGTGATTCTCGCCATCGTGATCGGCATGATCGCGCCCGTCATCAGAACGGTGCGCTCCCAGGTCTTATCGCTGAAAGAGCTGGACTACGTAACGGCCGCTACGGCCATTGGCGCGCCGCCCTGGCGCATCATCTTCCGGCACATCGTGCCCAACTGCTTCGCCACCTACCTGGTGCTGGCCACGTACTACCTGGGCTTTGCCATCATCATTGAGTCTTCGCTGTCTTTCCTGGGCGTCGGCACGCCGCCGGACCAGCCCAGTTGGGGCGGGATGCTGGTGCGGGCCGCTTCGGCCCACGTCAAGAGCGGGCCCTGGCTGGCCATCTGTCCCGGCCTGGCCATCTTCCTGGTGGTGATGGGATTCAACCTCCTGGGCGACGCCCTCCGCGACGTATTCGACCCCCGTCTCCGCGGCCGGTAGGATTTCTTGCGCAAACACGCCGTGGCTGCGGCGCTGGCCGGGCTGGCGCTGGCGGCGTCGGTACTGCTGGCCTGCGCGCCGGCGCAGGAAGCGGCGCTAACTCCAGCACCGGTTACGTCCCTGCCTGCTGCCACCACGGTTCCGGCAGCAACCGCCCTGCCCGCCGCCACTTCGATACCCGTCTCGGCGGAGGCGATGGTGGCAACCGTTGACGCGGAGCAGGCGGAACAGGCCCGCGAGAAGTACGAGCGGCTGCTGCGGGCGACCTGGAAAACCGACTTCTCCCGAACGACAATTGCCTTCGACGAGATAATGACCGGAGGGCCGCCCAAGGACGGCATCCCGTCCATTGACGAGCCGGCCTTTGAATCCGTCGCCCAGGCCGATGCGTGGCTGAGCGACCCTGAAGCGGTGCAGGTGGTTGACCTCAACGGGGATGTGCGAGCCTACCCGGTGCAGGTGATGGTGTGGCACGAGCTGGTGAACGATACGGTGGGCGGCGAGCCCGTGGTGATCACCTTTTGACCGCTGTGCAACACCGCCTTCGTGTACAGGCGGACGGTTGACGGCGAACTGCTGGACTTCGGCACCACCGGCGCGCTGCGAGACAGCAACCTGCTGATGTATGACCGGCAGACGGAAACCTGGTGGCAGGAAGTGGGCGGTGAGGGCGTCATCGGCCGCTATGCCGGCCGTCGGCTGGAGCAGCTTTACCTGTCGATTGTGTCCTGGGCGGATTTCAAAGCGACGTTCCCGGACGGACAGGTGCTGTCGCGGCCCGATTCCGGCCGGCCCTACGGCAGCAACCCCTACGCCGGCTACGACCGGCCGGGCAGTTCGCCGTTCCTGTTCGACGGCGAGGAGGACCCGCGCCTGCCGGCGGTGGAGCGGGTGGTGGCGATTGAGCGCGGCAACGCGGCCTGGGCGGTGTCGTTCACCACGTTGGCTGCCGAGCGGGTGGTGTCGGCGTCGGTGGGCGGCGAGGATGTGGTGGTGTTCTGGACCCCGGGGACGGCTTCGGCCTTGGACGCCGGCACCGTGTCCCGGGGACGGGACGTGGGCGCCGCCGGCATCTTCTCACCCGTCGGCCCGGATGGCGAAACGCTGAGTTTCGCTGCCGATGCTGCGGGCAACATCACCGATACCCAAACGGGCAGCGTGTGGAACATCTTTGGCCGGGCCGAGAGCGGGCCGCTGGCCGGAACGCAGCTGACGCCAGTGCCCGGTCGCATCGGGCAGTTCTGGTTCTCCTGGGCGGTGTACCGTCCCGATACGGTGGTGTACGAGGCGCAGGGCTAGCCCCGCCAGATGTGGCGGACCTGCCGCACGGAGGCCAGGCGCGATTCGGCCACGAGGTCGGCAGCCCGCGCGGTGGAGATTTCCTTTTTGTGGGAGGTGGTCAGCACGGCGGCCATCTGCTCGTAGATGCGCTCCGTCTGCTGGCGGGAACGCTCGGGGTTGTAGGGCTGGCCGATTTCGGCGGCGGCGTTGATGATGCCGCCGGCGTTGATGAGGAAGTCGGGCGCGTAGATGATCCCCCGCCGGTGCAGGGTTTCGCCGTCCTCCAGCGTGGCCAGCTGGTTGTTGGCGCCGCCGGCCACGATGCGGCAGCGCAAGCGGTCGATGGTCTCGGCGTTGATGACGCCGCCCAGGGCGCATGGTGCGAAGATGTCTGACTCCACGTCGTAGATGTCATCCGGGCCCACCACCTTGACGCCCATGCTGTGGGCCTTGTCCAGTGCGGCCTCGCTGATGTCGGCGGCGATGACCCGGGCGTCTTCCTGCAGGAGGTGCTCCGCCGTGTGGGAGGCCACCTTGCCAAAGCCCTGCAGAGCCACGGTTTTGCCCCGTAGGGAATCGGATCCCCAGGCGTCGTTGGCGCAGGCTTTCATTCCCATGTAGATGCCCAGGCCGGTCATGATGGAGGTATCGCCGCTGCCGCCGAGGGTAACGTCCAGGCCGACGACGTGGTCAGTTTCCTGATGAACGGATTCCAGGTCGCGGCCGGTGGTGCCGACGTCGGTTGTGGTGAGGTACCGTCCGCCCAGGGTGTCCACGAAGCGGCCCCAGGCGCGGAGGAGGGCTTCGGTCTTGTCCGTGCGGGGGTCGCCGATGATGACGCCCTTGCCGCCGCCGAGGTTGAGGCCGGCCGCCGCCGACTTGTAGGTCATGGCCTGGGAGAGGCGAAGGGCGTCGGCCAGTGCTTCGTCTTCGGACTGGTAGGGCCACATGCGGGTGCCGCCGCAGGAGGGGCCCAGGGTGGTGTCGTGAATGGCGATGATGCCGCGCAGGCCGGTGTCGGGGTCGCTGTACATGGCGATCTGTTCGTGTCCGTATTGGGCCATCTTATTCAGTACGTTCATATCGGTACCTCCTGCGCAAGTCTATGTTTCTATTATACGCTACGGTTTTGACAGGGGATTTTCGGAAGGCCACAAAGGGCACAAAAGCACAAGGGTGGGTATGCTCTGGCGATAAGGTATAATCGGCGGCGGTTTGGCTGCGGAAACAGCAGTACGTCAGAAACAGGAGAACGCTCAATGCCTCCCAAGCAGTATGAAAACTCGCCGGGCCTCGTCATCGAAGCCACCAAGCGCTACCACGCCGTCATCAAGACCGACAAGGGCGACATGACCATCGAGTTGCTGTCGGAAGTAGCGCCCCGGGCGGTCAACAACTTTGTCTTCCTGGCGCGGGACGGGTTCTACGAAGACAACCAGTTCCACCGGGTCATCAACGGCTTTATGATCCAGGGCGGCTGCCCGCGGGGCGACGGCACCGGAGGACCGGGCTACCGCTTCCCGGACGAAGAGGTTACGCGGTCGTACACCCGGGGCACGCTGGCCATGGCCAACGCCGGGCCGAACACCAACGGCAGCCAGTGGTTCATCGTACACGGGGCCGATGTGGGGCTGCCGCCGAACTACACCATCTTCGGTATGCTCACCGGCGGCGACGAAGTGCTGGAGGCATTGGCCACATCGCCGGTGCGGCAGAGTCGCAGCGGAGAGAACTCGCAGCCCACGGAGCGGCTGGCGATTAGCAACATCGAGATTACGGAGACGGAGCTGGGGTAAGTATTTGTACTACGGCTGGGTGGTTGCCGGGGCGGCGGGGAGCATTCAGTTTGCCAACGCCGCCACCGCAATTTCCATACTGACGCTTTTCGTCGCGCCGATGTCCGAGGAGTTCGGCTGGGGGCGCACGGAAGTTGCGGGAGCGACCACGGCGGGGGCGATTTTGGGGGCGGCGCTGGCGCCCTTTATCGGGCGTCTGGTGGACCGCTTCGGGGCCCGTGCAGTCCTGACGGCTGGCGGCGCCGTCATCGGCCTGGCCTGCGTGAGCCTGGCGTTGATGCAGACCCTGCTGGGGTTCTACCTGGCGTTCACGGCGGCGCGCATCGCCGACCAGGGGGGAGTCAAGATAGCGGCGTCCGTCAGCGTGGGCAAGTGGTTTCAGCGCTACCGGGGGCGCGTAACCGGGCTGGTGTTCTTCATCGAAACGGCCGGCGTCATCGCGCTGGCGCCGCTCACCCACCTGGCGATCGGGCATTGGGGATGGCGCGGGGCGTGGTTGGGCCTGGGGACGCTGATGCTCGTGATGGGAGTGATCCCCTGCGCGCTGTGGGTGCGACGCCAGCCGGAGGACATGGGGCTGGTGATTGACGGGGCCGAGGCGGCGGCGGACGAGGACACTGGAGAGTCAACGTCGCCGGCCAGCGCGGATGAAGCCCAGTCGTTGGCGCTGCGAGAGGTCACGCGGACGCCGGGGTTCTGGGTTGCTCTGACCGCGCTGTTCCTGGGCAGCAGCGCCGTGGCCGGGCCGGGGCTGCACCTGGTGCCGTATCTAACCGAGCGGGGCCTGAACGCCACGGCGGCGGTGTCGGCAATCAGCGTGATGGCCACGGCGGGGGCGGCCGGCGCGATTCTCTCGGGCGTGGCCGCCGACCGGATGTCGCCCCGATGGCTGATGGTGGCGTTGTACGCAACGGGCGCGGCGGCGCTGCTTCTATTGGTGCACACCGACACGCTGGCCGAAACATACGCGGTGGTGGTCCTGATGGGGTTGATTGGCACGGGGGTGAACACGCTCACGCCGCTGATGTGGGCGGCCAACTACGGGCGCGGGTCGCTGGGAGCAATCCACGGAGTGGGTCGAGCGTCCCAGGTGCTGGGGTTCGCCGTGGGGCCGCTGGTGTCGGGGATAGCTTACGACAGCGCCGGCACGTACCGGGGAGTCTTCCTGGCTCTGGCCGCAGTGGTGCTGGTGGCGGCGGGATTGCTGGCGGTGGGGGTCAGGAGTCGTCCCCGGCAGCGGTAGCAGGGGCAGACGCCGGTACGGTGGGCGTGGCCTGGGGTGAAGTGGGAATGCGGGGCCGTTTGGCGAACAGGAAACAGACGCCGCCGATGTAGTTGAAGGCGGCCAGCACCAGGAAGGCGATGGTGTAGGAGTTCTGCCAGTCGTACATATAGCCGGCGAAGGGGCTGGAAATGAGCAGCAGGCCGTTCATGGGTATGGTGCTGATGCCCAGGATCTTGCCGAAGTTGCCCCGACCGAAGTATTCGCCGCGGATGGATGTGGTAAGGGGATTGCGGCCGCCGAAGCCGATGCCGAAGATGACGGCGAAGGTGTAGAACATCCACAGCTCGGTGCTGAAGGTGAGCATGACCACCGCGCTGGCCTGGATCGTGGTGAAAACGAAGAGCCCGATGCGCTTGGGGAAGCGATCGCCGACGTAGCCGCCCAGGGGCTGGGAGAACATGGACACCAGGGTGTAGAGGATGACCACGGTGCCGGCGTACTGCTCGAAGCCGGCGTCCTTGAGCAGCAGGCCCAGGTGGGTGAAGATGGCCAGGATTATCATGCTGGTCATGCCGTGGCCGATGGCGATGAGCCAGAAGGCAGGGGTGCGGACAGCCTGCTGCGCCGTCAGGCCCTGGGGCTGAACGGGAGTGCCGCGGCGGCCGGCCCGGGTGGCCGGTACGTTCTCGCCGTCTGGTCGCAAGCCAATGTCCTCGGGACGGTTGCGGATGATGAAGGACAGGGGAAGAGCGACGGCGAAAATCACGATGGCGAGGATGAGGGCCACGCCCTCCCAGCCCACGACGTGATTGATGCCCAGCGTGATGTCGGTGAAGGGTACGCCGACGCTGCCGTTGATCCCCAGGTCAATGAGGGGGATGACGAGCAGCGCCCCGCCGCGGCTCATGAAGTTGGCCCAGCCCATGGCCGAGGCCATGCGGCGGGAGAACCAGTTGTTGATGGTGGTCATCATGGGCACCCAGCTGCCCATGCCCTGCCCCAGGGCCATGACCATGTAGGCCGCGTAGAACATGTAGAGAGGGGCGACGGGCCAGTACCGGGCGTCAATCTGCCAGAAGATGAGGAAGCCCAGGCCCAGGATGAGGAACCCGATGAGGACCATCTTGCGGCCACCCAGCTTGTCGGTGAGGTAACCTTCCACGGGGCCCATGAGTCCGCCCTCGATTCGGGTCAGGGTGAGGGCGAGGGACAATTGGCCGCGGGGCCAGCCAAAGTGGTTTTCCAGGGCCACGGCCCACAGCGTCATGGCGTGGAACAACGGCACCGTGGCGATGGTCATCACGAAGCCGGTAGCGAAGACGATGTACCAGCCGTAGAAGATTTGGGGCCTGCGGAACTGCACAATGCCGGACATTCTACGCTTTTTGCGAATATGGGTACAGGGGATATTGTATGATTAGGATTATCATCGGAGCTTTGGGGATTGGCAGGGGGTTGCGTTGCGACAATTTGTTTCGTACAATTGTACGAAAGAAGAAGGAGTTGCACCATGACGGTTGAGAATCCGACGCAATGGTATCCGGCTGCGTATAGCGATATCGACAACGAGGCCGACAGGCAGCTGCCGGCGGACGCCCGGCGCATGATCGAACGCTGGCTGGAATTGGGCCGGCCTTACATCGAACTGGAGCCTGGGGTCATCATCAGCAACCTGGAACGCTGGCTGAACAACAACCCGCCGGCCCGGGGCGTCTGCCTGGCACGGGTGCGGGAGTACCTGTACGTCGAGACGCACGGCGTGGGCGGCATGGCGGCGTGATTGGCGGATGACGCTGCGGCTCTACGACGACCTAGCCCATCTGTGGCCCATCATCAGCCCGCCGGAGGAGTACCTGCTGGAGGCGCAGGAGTGGCTGGACGTTATCCGCAGCCGCCTGGACCTTGGGCCAAGAGCCGGCCGGAGTCTGCCAACGCTGCTGGAGCTGGGCTGCGGCGGCGGGCATCTGCTGTCGCACCTGACGGCGCACTTCATCACCGAGGCGGTGGATATCTCGCCGCAAATGCTGGAGATATCGCGGGAGCTGAACCCGCAGACGTTGCATCACCTGGGAGATATGCGCACCGTCCGTTTGGGTCACACCTTTGACGTGGTGGCCATCCACGACGCGGTGAACTACATGACAACGGAGGCGGACCTGCGGGCGGCCATCGCCACGGCCGTTGAGCACCTGAATCCGGGTGGTATCGTGCTGCTGGCTCCCGACTGGCTGCGGGAAAGCCTCTCCGGCCCCCGGGTAATCGACTGGACCAAGTCAGGCGGCGACGGGGGCGTCACCTTCATAGAGTACGTGGCCGCTCCCCGGGAAGGCAGCACCGCCGTGGAGTCGGTGTTCGTCTTCATCATCGACGAGGGTGGCCGGATCAAGGTTGAGCTGGACCGGCACACCGGCGGCCTGTTCCCGATGGCGACGTGGCTGAGCCTGCTGTCCGAGGCTGGCCTGGAGGCTGAATACATCCAGACCCACGACTATGAAGGAGGGTTCGGGGGGAACCTGTTTGTCGGGCGGAGATGACGGGAGAGGGGTCCTTATTCTTCGTCCAGGCCGGGGACGGGGAACTGGTTGCTGAGGTGGCGGACTTCGTCTCGGATGGTGGACAGGGCTCCGTCGTCGCCGATGTTCCCCAGAGTGCGGACGATTAGTTTGGCGACCTGGCGGGTGTCCTCCTCGCCCATGCCCCGGCTGGTGATGGCCGGAGTGCCCAGGCGCAGTCCGGAGGCGGTGCGCGGCGGCAGCTGGTCGTAGGGGATGGCGTTCTTGTTGGCGACGATGTCCACTGATTCCAGGGCGCGCTCGGCCTGCCGTCCGGTAACGCCCAAAGGGGTCAGGTCAACCAGCATCAGGTGATTGTCGGTGCCGCCGGCGACCAGGCGGACGCCGGCCTCGGAAAGCTCCTGGGCCAGCACCTGAGCATTGGCGACCACCTGGTGGGCGTACCTGGAAAAGTCGGGCTGCAACGCCTCCTCGAAGCAGACGGCCTTGGCGGCGATGACGTGCATAAACGGGCCGCCCTGCATATAGGGAAACACGGCGAAGTCAACCTTGCGGCCCAGCTCCGCCTCGGTGAGAACCATGCCGCCCCGGGGGCCGCGCAGGGTCTTCTGCGTGGTTGAGGTTACGACCTGCGCATGGGGGAAGGGCGACGGGTGGGCTCCGCCGGCGATGAGTCCGGAGATGTGGGCCATGTCCACCATCAGCAGCGCGCCCACGGAGTCGGCGATGGCGCGGAAGCGAGGGAAGTCCAGCGTGCGGGAGTAGCTGCTGCAGCCGGCGACGATGAGCTTGGGGTTGTGCTCCCTGGCCAGTTGCTGAACCTGATCGTAGTCGATGGTTTCCGTTTCCCGGTCCACGCCGTAGGGAACGAATTGGTAGAGGTTGCCGGAGAAGTTGACGCCGGCGCCGTGGGTGAGGTGTCCGCCCATGTCTAGCTGCATACCCAGGACGGTGTCGCCGGGTTCCAGGACGGCGAAGTAGGCGGCCATGTTGGCCTGTGCGCCGCTGTGGGCCTGGACGTTGGCGTGTTCGGCGCCGAAGAGGGCTTTGGCGCGGTCGATGGCCAGGGTCTCCACCACGTCCACGAACTCGCAGCCGCCGTAGTAGCGCCGGCCTGGGTAGCCCTCGGCGTACTTGTTGTTCATCAGCTGGGCCTGGGCTTCCAGCACGGCCTTGCTGGCGTAGTTTTCCGAGGCGATGAGCACGATGGAATCGCGCTGGCGGCGGTTTTCGCTTTCGATGGCGGCGGCGACGGCGGGGTCGATGCGGTCGAGGACGGTGGTCATCTTGGGTGGCTCCTGTGGTGGGCGGCCCGTGATTGTGCAAGCGGGCGAGTCTATATGATAGCAAATGAAAAGGGAGCAGTTTGACGCTGCTCCCGAATAGCGACCGCCGATCTCGCCTGGCTTAGAGGATGTGGTACATGAGCAGGTGGTCGCGCATGACGTCGCTGGCAAAGTCGTTGCTGACGTCGCGGAGCACGGAGTGGATGTGGTTGGCGCCGTTCTGGCGGTTGTCGTACTCGACGACGAAGTCCCCGCCGTGGAGCCGGTAGTAGTGGGGCTGAGTGCGGTCGATGGGGCCGCCCCAGGCCAGATGGATCCTCTCCAGTCCGCCCTCGCGCAGGGCGGTGAGCTTCTCCTCGGCCAGGTCGGAGCGGATGCGGGTTACGTACTCGCTGGCCAGGGCCATGAGCATCTCACGCTGCACGCCGGACATGGCCGAGGCCGGCAGGCCCTCTTCCTTGGGCAGCGAGGCGCGGGAGGCGTTGAAGGTGACGATGTCGGCCGGCGCTTCGTCGTAAATCATGGCGCGGCCCTTCTGGCCGGCGTCCAGGCTTTCCATCAGTTCCAGCGCGATGTCCTGGCTGTCGCCCAGGATGCGAAGGCCCTCCTTGGGCCCCTTGCGGACTTCCGCCGGGTTGGCGCCGAAGAAGAAGGGGGTCATGGACAGCACGCGGTCGCCCCAGACGCTGTAGTGCAGCGAGACGTGGTGTCCCTCAACCCGCCAGCCCCAGGGTGCGGAGTCGTCGCCGGGGTCGCCGAAAATGGTCCAGGAATAGAGCAGGGGGTTGCGGTCCCAGGTGATGCGGCCCTGTTCCTGCTCCAGGGGGCCGAGGACGGCTTCGTGCTCGATGATGAGCTGGGCCTTGCGGTTGGAGTCCTCGGTGAGTCCGGTGGCCATGAGGGCGTAGGCCAGCTTGCGCTGGTCTTCGTTCATGTCGCGCAGGGCGAGCCCGTGGCGGTTCAGGGGCGGGTAGTACCAGAAGATGCGCTCACCGTCGTAGTAGCTGAAGCTGATGGCAGCTTTCTGGCTGGCGTCCAGGCTGCCCAGCAGGGCGAGGGCTGCGCCGCGCATTTCCCCGGCGGCCTGGGGGTGGGTGTGAGGATGGTCGTGCGTATGGGCCGTGGTCATGGGGTGCTCCTCCGTGAGTCTAGATTCCTGCACGCCAAAGGCGTATCTCCAACTTGCGCAGGAATAACGGGGTGGTAATGGCGACAGTTTATGCGTGGGCGTTTGGGGGTGTCAAACGGGGGCAGCAGCTACAGCTCGCCGCCCCAGCCGAGGGGGAGCAATTCGACCGGGGCCAGCCGTTCGCCGCTCGGGTCAACGACCAGGTTGAAAATCTCCAGGGTGGACGCGCCGAGCAGGTAGTTGTCATCCGGACCGAAGATCACCGGGCAAGGCCATTCCTCGCCGCCGATATTGAAACGCGCCAATCCGTAGCCATACTCGACCCGGCGACCGTCGGCGAGAATATAAGGGAGTTGCCGACGGGGCTCAATGCTGAGTTGAGTCAACAAGGATTCCGGTATCATGGAATGAGCCGCACCAGTGTCCACTACCGGGCGTATGGGGGACAGGTCGCCGCCCTCGGGGTGGCCAACTCCTACGTCCACTTTGAAGATTGACATTACATACTCCCATCACTCGCGGTCAGGGTATTGTACCATTGCCAGTCGCAGGGGGGTCTCAAGCGGGACTGTGCTCCCCACACCCAACCCTCTCCCTCCAGCGGAGAAGGACTATCCGATGCCACTACCCATAGCAGGGGTTCCGTACTATACTGCCCGGCGGCGGCGAATGGTTATGTTCTTCGCCGCATCGTTGGTACCCAGACACAGCACACCCCAGGAGGCGTTATGACGCAGCCCGCAGCCCGCACCGTAATGCAGGAAGTATCCCCGAAACTGGCCCAGTTGTCGGCCGACGTTCTGTTCGGCGACGTCTGGGAGCGACCCGAACTGTCCAAGCGCGACCGAAGCCTCATCACTGTGGCGACGCTCACCGCCCTTTACCGCACCGACCAATTGCGGGGACACATCGGGCGGGCGCTGGACAACGGTGTTACCCGCGCTGAAATCTCGGAGGTCATTACGCACATGGCTTTTTACGCCGGCTGGCCGGTGGCGGCCAACGCGGTGCGGGTGGCCAAGGAAGTGTTTGAGGAGCGGGGGGTTTAGACGGAGACGACTTCACCCTCACCCCAGCCCTCTCCCGTCGAGGGAGAGGGAGTATTGAACAGGAGGCTACTTATGCCCAGAATGACCGGCGCCCGGTTTCTCGCGGAAACACTGCGGGAGTACGGGGTAACCCACGTTTTCTTTGTTCCCGCCATCATCCGCCGCGCCCTCGTTGAGATGGAGGACGTGGGCATCAAGCGGGTCATATCGCACGGCGAGAAGTCGGCGGCGTACATGGCCGACGCCTACGCGCGGGTTACCGGCAAGCCGGGGCTGTGCTTCGCCCAATCGGTGGGCGCGGCCAACCTGGCGGCCGGATTGCAGGATGCCTACCTGGGCGTTTCGCCGGTCATCGCCATCACCGGGCATCGTCCGCCGATGCACCGGCACCGCAACTCGTACCAGGAGATTGAGCACTCCAAGCCCTTCGCGTCGGTTACCAAGTACAGCGCGGAGGTGGAAACGGTGGAGCAGTTGCCGCACCTGCTGCGGCAGGCGTTCCGTGAGGTTACCACCGGGCAGACGCTGCCGGCGCACCTGGACTTTTCGGGCATCTCCGGCGACGTAATCACCGACGGCGAGCTGGACATCGACGTCATCGTCGAGGACCCGTTCACGGAGCGCCCGGCCTTCCGTCCCGAGCCGGAACCGGAACGGGTGCGCGAGGCAGCGCGGATACTGTCCCAGGCCGAGCGTCCGGTCATCGTGGCCGGCGGCGGCGTAACCGCGTCGGGAGCGCAGGCCGAGGTGGTACGGCTGGCGGAGATGCTGAACATTCCGGTGGCTACGGCGCTGAACGCCAAGGGCTGCATCCCCGAGAATCACCCGCTGTCCGTGGGCGTGGTGGGCAGCTACTCGCGCTGGTCGGCCAACCGGGTGGTGTCCGAGGCGGACCTGGTGCTGTTCATCGGCAGCCACACCGGGAGCCAGGTTACGTTGGACTGGCGGCTGCCGGCCGTTGGTACGCCCACCGTCCAGATTGACATTGACGCCAGCGAACTGGGGCGGTCGTATCCGGGCGCGTATGGGCTGCTGGGCGACGCCAAGCGGACGCTGGAGCGGCTGATTGACGTGCTCGAACCCACCGGGGGCAACGCCGGCTGGGTGTCGCGGGCGCAGGAACACGTGCAGAACTGGCGGGACGAGCATCACGACGTGCTGAACTCCAACGCCGTGCCGATTCGCCCGGAGCGGCTGTGCCAGGAGTTGACCGACTTCCTGCCGTCCGACGCCGTGCTGGTGGCCGATACGGGACACGCCGGCATCTGGACGGGCAGCATGGTTGATCTGAACCATCTGGGGCAGTCGTACCTGCGGGCCGCCGGTTCGCTGGGCTGGGGACTGCCAGCGGCGCTGGGAGCCAAGTGCGGCGCGCCCGACCGTCCCGTGGTGTGCTGGACCGGCGACGGCGGGATGTGGTACCACATCGGCGAGCTGGAGACGGCGGTGCGCTACGGCATCAACGCGGTTACCGTGGTGCACAACAACGGCGGGCTGAACCAGGACCGGCGGGGAGACGAGGCAGCTTACGAGGGCCGCGAGGGGGGCAACTCCGGCGAACTGTGGCGTTTCAACGACACCAACTTCGCGCAGATTGCCGAGTCCATGGGCGCGCTGGGCATCCGCGTTACCGACCCCAACCAGATCAACTCGGCGCTCGACCAGGCGGTGAGTGCCAACCGTCCGGCGGTGGTGGACATCGTCAGCGACGGGGACGTGGCCGCCGCGCCGCCGTGGGGGCCATAGGGACGTTGCCCTAAACCGATTATCCGTTGGCCGCCCGTTGTAGAAATTCGCGGGCGGCCTCGTAATTTCTGGCCCCGCTGCGGCGGATGGGGGGCACCAGGTAACAGTCGGTAGCGCCGGCGGCCTGCAGGCCCGCCCACACTTCCAGCGCGATGTCCACGCCGGAGCGTCCGGCGGCGAGGTAGTCGTTAGCCCATTCCGGAACGGCAGCGAAGGACACGCCGTCAGGTTCCATCAGTCCGACGCCGTAGAAGACCGGGACGGTGAGACCGCCGCCGGCATCGTTGAATCGATGTACATCCTCCGGGTCGTACACGGGCTGGGTGATGAGAAAGTGCGCGCCGGCCTGCACTTTGCGCACCGCCAGGCGAGCTTCCTGCTCGATGCCCCGGGCCAAATCCACCGTTGCGCCGATGCAGAAGTCGGTTGATGCGCGCAGGTTGCGTCCCCGGTAGTCGATGCCGTCGTTTAGCCGGCCGATGGCGGCGATGAGTTCCGTAGCCCGGTAGTCGTTGACGGTGGCGGCGGCATCCTGCGGGCCGAAGGGGTCGCCGGCCACCACGATGACGTTATCCAGTTGCAGCGCCTGGGCGCCCAGCAGCAGGGATTCCAGGGCCAGCCGGTTCATATCCCGGGTGGCCAGGGTGAAAATGGGATTGGCGCCGTAGTGGTCGCGCAGGGCGGCGGCCATCGCTACCGAGTTGACTCGCACGGCGCGGCCCGGATTGTAGGCGGCGGATATGAAGTCGGCCTGTGCGGGGGGTTCGGGAGTGTGCTCCAGACGGCCCGACCGGGGCGGCGAGTAGTCGCAGATGAAGGCGGGCCGGCCGGTGGCGGAACTGCTGCGGTCGGTTACTTTGGGCATCAGCCGCCCAGTTCTTCCAGGTATTGACGGAAGAGGGTGATGGCCTGCTGCTCCGAGCGGCCCACGTAATAGCGGATGCCCTGCACGTATTCCACCACGTCCCGGGGGAGCATCAGCAATTCGTCCCGGGGCTCGTTCAGGTGATAAAGGCCGTCCACGCCCTCCTCCAGGCCGACGTAGAGGGCGTCCTCCAGGATGGCCTTGGTGCGGTCGTCCAGGTCCTTGCGGACGACCCAGCGGCTGAAGACGAAGGGCAGGCTGGTCCACTGGGTCCATTCCTCGCCCAGGTCGAAGCGGTGGGCGAACCCGCGGACGCCCCGGCGGCGACGCAGGGCGCGGTTGCCGATGAGCAGAAAGGCGTCGAAGGTTTCATCGGGCCGTATCACGTCGCCGGGGCGGACGGCAAACTCGCCCGGTTCCAGCCCGTACTTGCGGCGCAGCAGCACTTCCAGCAGCTTGACCGCGGTTACGTCCTCGTCGGACACGCCGATGGTAACGCCGCCCAGTTCCGCCATGGGGAGCTGGGAATAGAGGCAAACGCTCATGGCTCGGTTCTGGGTGGAGAAGCAGAAGCCGCTGATGGCGTCGAATTGGTCTTCCAGCCGAAAGACGTCCGAGAGATGGGCCGGGCCGGCGTCCAGTTCGCCGCTGGCCAGAGCGTCGCCCAGCTGCCGGGGAGAGGTATTGTGCAGCTGGAAGCCGCGGCGTTCCATGTCGAAGTAGAAGGGTTCGGCTTCCAGGTACGGCACGCGGCCGACGTTGATGGGCATAGTTTCGCCACCGGAGTTTTTGGGATAATGAGCAGAGATGCGCGCGGTGCGGTAGTGCATGGGCAAGCGCTGCGACGGTAAGATTGTAGGGCGGGCCGCATTGGTGGTCAAGGATGGGCGACCGTCCGGCGGCGGATGGTAGAATCCTTTGCCGACTGCTGAGCGTATCGGAATACAAGCAACCGGGTCAGGAATGTATAAAGTGAAAAAACCGCGCCGCATCATTGCCGCCGTTATCGCTCTTGTTGCCATCATTGGCGGCGCGCTGCCGCTGGCGCTCCCGCCGGACGTGGCGGCGCAGGACAGCATCACGGTAGTCCGGGAAGAGGTTGAGAATCTGTTTCCCGAGGGGCTGTCGTTCCATATTGACGTGGCCAGCGCCAGCACGGTGGAGGAAATCCGGGTGTACGTGAGGAAGCTGGGGCAGTCCACCCGCACGACCTACCGCACGGTGGAGTTCGAGCCGGGAGGCCACATTTCGGGAACGGCGTACTTCCGCAGCAAGACCGCCAACGAGTACATCCCCACCGGCGCACGGCTGGAATACTATTACGACATCCGCACCGCCGACGGGGCCAGCCTGGAAACTGAGCCGAAGACTTTCGTCTATCTCAACACCGGGTTGGAATGGCATTTGAAATCAGCGGGCCTGATTGACGTTTACTACTACAGCTACGACGACCTGGCCGAGACGCGCGCGGAGGCGGTGCTGGCAACAGCGGTGGATACCTACGAATACATGGCTCCGGTGCTGGGAGTCGAACTGACCGAGCCCATGAGCATCGTGGTGTACTCGGACTACCGGCATATGCGGCAGGCGCTGAGGCCAACGTCGCGGGTGGCGGCCAGTCAGCTGCGCACGCTGGGCGTGGCCTTCAGCAACGAGCGGACTCTGCTGGTGGACGGTTCGCTGAACAGCGTGCTGACCACCACGGCCCACGAGTTCACTCACCTGCTGGTGGCTGACGCCGCCGGCAGCGCCCACCTGCAGGTGCACAAGTGGCTGAACGAAGGGCTGGCGGTGCACTCGGAGCGGGAACACAACAACGAGTACGGACGCTTCATCCGGAACGCGATACACAACGACCAGGTTCCTCCGCTGGCCGGCCTGCGCACCTTTGCCGGAACGCCGCAGGAAACCCTGCGCAACTATGGCCAGGGCCATGCCGTAGTAACCTACATGCTGGAAACCTACGGCCATGAGCCGATGGCCGACCTGTTCGTCAAGATGCGCGAGACCCACAGCTTTGAGAAATCCCTGTCGGCAGCCTACGGCCTGACCATAGACGAGCTGGACAATGAATGGCGCGAGAGCGTAGGGCTGGCGATTCGGGAGCAGGCCACCCCGGAGTTGCCGCCGCTGCAGGTTCTGCCCACCCGCCGGCCGACCCCGACTTCAGCATCGGAGCCGCCAGGGCCGGCGGTGGTACAGTCAACCGGGGGGACTCCGACGGCGCCGGCAGCGATGCCGGGGCCCACGGCAACCCCAGAGCCGGCGCCCACCTACACGCCAGCGCCCACGCCGACTTCAACGGCATCTGCCCCGGCCCCATCGGCATCGGGCGGCGGCTGTGGAGCCATGCCGGCGTCGTCCGGACCAGTTGCTGCGGACCTGGCGTCATTGGCGCTGCTGACCGGTCCGGCGGGATTGATTACGCTGGCGGCGGTACGGCGGAGGAAATAACCCGGCAATGTCAGGGAGGCATCAGTATGCGAGCAGTCTGGTATGAGGAAAACGGTGACGCTTCGGTCTTGCAGGTGGGCGATATGCCCGACCCTGAGCCGGGGCCAGGTGAGGTGCGCGTCCGCGTGGTTACCTCCGGCGTGAATCCGTCGGACTGGAAACGGCGACAGGTTGCCGGCCCCGGTACGGATTTTCCCCGTGTGATTCCGAACCAGGACGGCGCCGGCGTCGTTGACCGGGTGGGCGAGGGCGTACCGGAAAGCCGCATCGGCGAGCGGGTCTGGCTGTATCAATCGCAGTTCGGCCGCCCCTTCGGCACCGCCGCCGAATACACGGCGCAGCCGTCCATCCGCGCCGTGGCGCTGCCCGACAACGCGGACTTCGCGCTGGCGGCCGGCCTGGGCGTGCCGGCTTTGACGGCGCATCGCTGCGTGTTCGCCGACGGGCCGGTGAGGGGCAAGACTGTGCTGGTGCCCGGCGGAGCCGGCGCGGTGGGCAACATGGCGCTGCAGATGGCTCGCAACGGCGGCGCCGCCAACATCATCAGCACGGTGAGCGGGAATGCCAAGGCCGAAATCGCCCGGCGCGCGGGAGCGCACCACACCGTGAACTACCGCACCGAGGATACTGCGGCCCGCATCCTGGAACTGACCGACGGAGCGGGTGTTGACCTCATCGTGGAGGTGGACTACTCGGGCAACTTCGCGGTCAGCCAGCGAATCATCAAGCGCGGCGGCAGCATCGCCATCTACGCGGCCGGCGACGGGCCGGCGCCGCCCTTCCAGTTTCCGGTGAGCAACGTCAACGTGCGGCACGTCCTGGTGTACGACATGCCGGAGGAGGCTAAGACGGCCGGGGTGGAGGACACCAACCGCTGGCTGGCCTCGGGCGAACTGGTTGGCATGGGCGGGCCGCACTTCCCGCTGGAAGACACCGCCGGAGCCCACGAAGCGGTGCGGGCGGCCACGGTGGGCAAGGTGGTGATCGACGTATCGGAGGGGTAAGGACGGGGCGCAGCCGGCGGTGAGGTTACTGGGCCGTGGTGCCGCCGTCGATGACCAGTTCCGAGCCGGTCATAAAGGAAGACTCGTCGGAGGCCAGGAAGACGATGCCGTAGGCGATGTCGTCGGCATTGCCCACGCGCCCGATGGGTATCCGCGAGTTAATCCAGGAGAAATGCTGTTCGTTCTCGTAGCTGCGGTCCGTCAGCGGCGTGCGGCAGTAGCCGGGATGGATGGAGTTGACGCGGATGTGGTCGCCGGCGTACTGGATGGCCGCCGACTTCGTGAGCAGGCGAATTGCGCCCTTGGCGGCGTGATAAGCGGTCGAGGTGGGGCTGCCCACCAGTCCGTAGATTGAGGAAATGTTGACGATGGAACCGCCGCCGGCCCTGAGCATTTCCGGCACGGCGTATTTGATGCCCAGGAAGGCGCCCTTGGCGTGAACGTCCATCTGGCCGTCCCAGGCGGCCTCGGTGGTTTCTTCCACGGTGTAGCGGGCGCCGGTGCCGGCGTTGTTGACCAGGACGTTGAGCTGGCCGTAGGCGGACACAGTGGCGGCGACCGCGTCCATCCAGTCCTGCTCGCTCGTAACGTCCAGCTTGACGAAGGTGGCATCCCCGCCGTTGGCCCGAATCTCGGCGGCGGTGCGCTCGCCAGCCTCGGTGTTGATGTCGCTGAGGACGACTTTGGCGCCTTCGCGGCAGAAGATGCGGGCCGCCGCGCCGCCGAACCCCATCAACTCACCCTCCACGCCGCTGGCCGCGCCGCTAATCAGGGCAACCTTGCCTTCCATCCGCGCGCCCTGGCGCATCTCCGACATAGTCGAACCTCCCGGTGTTTATGGGGGCAATTCTATCACGTCGCCGCCGCTGCGATTACCGGGTATAATGCTTGCCCGGAACGCGGCGGTTTCGTTGGACAGAACGCTGCGTCGAAGGAGGATTGCCCAGATGCCCGATTACTTTACGGAAGTGGATGTTCTCCGCAACGGCGATTCGGCCGGCAACGGCATGACCCTGCGCCTGACCGACGGGCAGGGCCGCTGGATTCACACCGTCGCCGTGCCGCAGGAGGGACACTCGCACACCGGGCCGACCTGGGCTTACATTTTTGAGAACGAAGGCTTGACCCTGATTGACCCGGGGGCGGAGGTCTCCTTTGACCTGTTGAAGTCGGGCATGGCGTTGGGAGGACTGGAAGTCGGCGACATTGAGCGGGTCATCATCACCCACGGGCACGCCGACCACGACGGCGGCGTGGCGCGGGTCATCGAACAGTCTGACGCCGAGCTGTGGGCCCACGACATCTATCAGCCGCTGCTGCCCTTTGATCCCCGCGACCTGCAATTCATGGCCTCGTCCCCCATCCATCAAGCTATGTGGGAAACGGCCAAGGCCAACGGATTCAGCCATTCGAACTCGGAAGAACGGGAGCGCTACATGGCCTCGCGGCGCACGCACCAGGTGGGCCATCACATCGCCCACGGCGAGCAGCAGGGAGCGCTGACCTATATGCACGCGCCCGGCCATTCGCCGGACGAAATCTGCGCCGTGATTGAAAACGGGCCGGGCGACGGCATGGTTTTCACCGGCGACCACGTGCTGCCGGAAATCAGCCCGCACCCGACGATGAAAACCGCGTTCAACGGAGCGGTGCTGAACAGCCTGCCGGCCCACTACCAGAACCCGGACGAGTCCTTTGGATTGTTGGCCTACCTGCGCTCCCTGCAGCGGGTGGCTGACCTGGGGCCGGATGTGGCGGTGCTGCCGGCCCACCGGCTGTACAACAATCACAAGTTCAACTTCCAGACCACGCAACGGGCCGGCGACCTGATCCGGTTCCACGCCCGGCGGCTGGGTCGCATCCTGGTTACGGCCGGGCCGGAACCGCAGCCGTTGGAGGACGTTACGCGGCAGACCTTCGAGCGGCGCAAGCTGGAGGGCGGCAACTTCTTCGCCGCCCTGACGGAGGTGGTGGCCCACATCGAGCTGCTGGAGGACGCCGGCGACATGGAAGTAACCGACGACCACCGCCTGCGTCGCACCGGCCGGGAGAACTACCAGGATTTGCTGCGGACGCTGTAGAGAGGAGACTGACATGTCTTTGGAAGGTAAGGTTGCCCTGGTTACCGGCGCCGGGCGGGGGATGGGCCGGGCGACGGCGCTGGCGCTGGCTGCTGACGGAGCCAACGTCGCCGTCACCGACATCATCGCCGACAACGTCGAGGAAACTGCCACCGACGTGCGCGCCGCCGGGCGCGACAGTGTGGCCATCGCCGCCGACATCGGCGACGGCGCCGACATTGACCGCGTGATTGCCGAGACAGTGCGCTCCCTGGGTCGGGTGGACGTGCTAGTGAATAACGCCGGCGTAACCCGCTACCTCGACATCATGGACATCACCGAGGCGGACTGGGACCGCATCCACCGGGTCAACGCCCGGGGCGCGTTCTTCGTGATGCAGCGGACGGCCCGGCAGATGATTGACCAGGGCCAGGGCGGGCGCATCGTCAACATCGCCTCCATCGCCGGCAAGGGCTACCGGGGCACGTCCAACGCGGCCTACGCCGCCAGCAAGGGGGCGGTCATTTCGATGACGCTGATTGCCGCCCACCAGCTGGCCCGCCATGACATCAACGTGAACGCCATCTGCCCCGGTTCGACGGTTACGGCGATGTCCACCACGACCATGGAGCAGCGGGCGGCGGAGGCCGGCGTATCGGTGGCGGAGCTGCAGGCGCAGCGGGCGTCCAACATACCCATCGGGCGGGCCAACGAGCCCGAGGACATCGCGGCGATGGCGGCGTTCCTGGCCAGCCCCGGGGCGCGGAACATCACGGGACAGACCATCAACGTGGACGGCGGACTGGTTATGCACTAGTGGCGACGGGCGGGATTGTAAAATCTTTGTTTCAAGACGCCGGGGCCGATAAAGTTCGGGTATAATCGTAGAACAATCTGGCATTTGAGGTTTGTTAAATGAGTTACAAGGCAGAGTACATTTGGATTGACGGACAGCAGCCGACTGCGAAGCTCCGTTCGAAGGCGAAGATCGTTCCCGACGGGGAGGATCCGCCCATCTGGGGGTTCGACGGCTCCAGCACCAATCAGGCGCCGGGAGAAAATTCGGACTGCGTGCTCAGCCCCGCGCTGGTGGTTCCCGACCCGATACGCGGGGGGAACAACAAGCTGGTGATGTGTGAAGTGCTGCTCACCGACATGACGCCGCACCCCTCCAACACCCGGGCCTCCTGCGCCGCCGCCGCCGAGCAGTACGCCGGCTTGGATTTCTGGTTCGGCATTGAGCAGGAATACACCTTCTTTGACGGCATCAAGCCGCTGGGTTGGCCGGACAACGGCTTTCCGGCGCCCCAGGGCGGATACTATTGCGGCGTGGGTTCCGACGAGGTTTTCGGGCGGCCCGTGGTGGAGCAGCACATGGACGCCTGTTTGTATGCCGGGCTGCAATTTGCCGGCATCAACGGCGAGGTTATGCCGGCCCAGTGGGAGTTCCAGATCGGGCCGATTGGCGCTCCCGCGGTGGGCGACCACCTGTGGCTGGCGCGCTGGCTCCTGTACCGGATTGGTGAGGAGGTAGAGACGGTTGACGGGCGTCGGGGCATCAGCGCGACGCTGGATCCCAAGCCGGTCAAGGGCGACTGGAACGGCGCCGGGGCGCACACCAACTTCTCCACCAACCAGATGCGAGAGAACTACGAAGCCTGCGTCGCCGCGGCCGAGGCGCTCCAGACCCGCCACGACCTGCACATCGCCAACTACGGCGACCGCATCGAAGAGCGGCTGACCGGGCTCCACGAGACCTGCTCCTACCGTGAGTTCCGCTACGGCGTTTCGGACCGGGGCGCGTCGGTGCGCATTCCGTGGCAGGTGGCCCGGGACGGCATGGGCTACATCGAAGACCGGCGTCCCAATGCCAACTGCGACCCCTACACGGTAACCCGGCTGATCATCGAAACCGTGGGAGGCGCGGCTTCGGCCTGAAGCCCCCGCCGCAGTTGCTCGCTTTCCACACCCGTCGCTCCGTAACCAGGCGGAGCGACGGGTGCTGAAGTTAAAAGTGCGTTAACATTGACGATGATTACGAATACGGTTGACTGGCTCCATCCTCAAAGGTAATATGAGCCGCCAATGCGCCCATAGTAGGGCATTTGAGGCTACAAGGTAGGTGGCGAATGTCAGTAAAGATTCTCTGGACCGGAGCTTTGTTGTTATCGTTGGCGCTGGTCGTGGCCTGCGGTGGCGCTTCTCCCGCTGAGCCGCAAGTCATCGAGAGGGAAGTGGTCAAAGAGGTGGTGGTGGAGAAAGAGGTACCCAAGGAAGTAGTGGTCGAGAAAGAGGTGCCCAAGGAGGTGGTGGTCGAGAAGGAGGTCATCAAAGAGGTCCTCCTGGTTGCCACTGCCGTGCCCCCCGTAGAGTCCGTGGTGCGGGCGCAAGCCGAACCTGCCGGCACGCTGACCGTTAGCCTCGAAAATCTGGGCGCGCAGACCACCGACCCCATCTTGCAGACACGGGCCGGCCATGCCCAGTACCAGGCGCCGATTTACGACGCTCTGCTGGGGTTCAACTACGAGTCCCAGTACGGCGGCGTCGGCCCCGGAGTGGCAGAGGAATGGGGAATCGACCCCGACGGCAGCAGCTGGACTTTCAATATCGCTCCCGGCCTGGTGTTCCACAACGGTGAAACGCTGGACGCGCACGATGTGAAGTTCAGCATCGAGCGCACCATGTACCACGAGGAAAGCGTGGTGGGTGACGGCAACCGCCTGAACCGGCAACTCAGGCAGCCGTCCGAGGATGCCATTGAGGTCGTTGATGATCTTACCGTGCGGATGCACACCGACGGATCCAAGCCGCACTTCTGGAGCCTGCTGACCCGGGCGGTGTTCCAAGGCGGCCAGATCATGCCCCAGGAATACATCGAAACCGTGGGCGACGAGGGTTTCCGGGCCAACCCGGTAGGCAGCGGCCCCTGGATGTACGCCGAGCATTCCGTGGGCGACTATTTCCGGTATGAGTCTTTCGACAAGTCTCACCGCGGCGTCCCTCACTTCGCCAACCTGAGCTTGCTGCTGGTGCCCGAAGAGAGCACCAAGCTGGCCATGGTCCGCACCGGCCAGGCCGACCTCATCGACCTGGTGCCGGAGTCCGCTCCTGAGGTGGAAGCCGCCGGCGCGCAGCTAACGGTGATCGAGGGCGTGGGGATGTTCATCTACCAGTTCTGGGGTCTCTACTTCGACGAAGCTCAGGCCCTGCCCATTGGCGATATTCGCGTTCGCGAGGCTATGTCGCTGGCCATCAACCGCGATGACATCATCGAGTTCACCCTGAACGGCTATGGGCGACCTTCCATGCCCTTCGCCACTTTCCCCACCAGCGTGGACGTGGACGTTCCTCGCTGGCAGAGGTGGAGCGAAGAAGCGTTGGCCTATGATCCGGACCGCGCCCGGGCGCTACTGGCCGAGGCCGGATACGCGGATGGCTTCGAAGTCACCTTCTGGAGTACTAACTTCTCCGGCACTCCCTACATGAACGACCTCAGCCAGGCCGTCACCGGTTTCTGGGAAGAGATCGGCATCAAGACCGACCTGAAGATCATCGAGGGCGGCGTGTTCAGTCCGATGACACGAGCGCCGGGCCATGATGAATGGGGCGAGGGCTTCAACGGCGCCGTCAGCATCTTCCGCAACGCCGGACGGCCCCTACCCGTGCCTCGCTATGCGACCACCTTCCATCCGGACCAGGGCCACTATGCCTTTGGTGATCGCAATCACATGACGGCCCTGGCGGAGGAATATCTCGCGCTCCACGAGATCGCCATTTCCGAGCGGGATGACGACAAGCGCGCCGACGCCACCAACGCCATCATCCAGCTGATCGCCGACCAGTGGATCGGCGTCCCCATCGTCCAGGGCGTCAGCCTCTACGCCTCCAATCCGGAAACCGTGGGCCGCTGGCAGGGCATCTACGGACGCGGGGAACTGGGCGATGTGTTCCATCGCATACCCCATGCCGAGGGCAATCCCTGGCAGTAGTCGGCTGGGATCCCATTCGCCGCGGGATTAATTCGGTGTTCGGGGCGCCCCGAACACCGAAATCAACTTCACCCAATCTTCTCGGTCGCGTCGGGAACCGAGTGAACCACCTGACGCGAACCAGTCCTTGAGGTCGGGGATTTGCAGAAATACATCCTCAACCGGCTTTTGCAGGGCATCGTCCTGCTTTTCATCGTCGCACTGATCGTGTTCGCCCTGGCCCGGGCAACCGGAAATCCGGCGGACCTCATGGTGCCCGAAGACGCCACCGAGGAAGAGCGCCAATTCATCGAGAGGAACCTGGGGCTCGATCGGCCGTACCACGTCCAGCTCTTCGTGTTTCTCACTGGAATCGTCCGCGGCGACTTCGGCGATTCACTCGTCTATAAGAAGCCGGCAGCCGAGCTTTTCTTTGAACGGCTGCCCAATACCCTCAAGTTGCTGCCCTTGTCTATGGCCATTGCGGTTGGCGTCGCCATTCCCTTGGGAGTAGTGGCAGCTGTCAACCGGGGCCGATGGATCGACCAGGTGGCCGGCGCCATTGGCGTGTTCGGAGTGGCCACTCCCAACTTTTGGATTGCTATCGTTTGCATCTATATCTTCAGCGTCTGGCTGGATATTTTGCCCCCCGGCCGCATGGGCGGGCCTACCCATTACATCCTGCCCGCATTCACGTTGGGCACTTTTTCCATCGCGGGTATGATGCGGCTGATCCGCTCCAGTATGCTGGAAGTGCTGGATACCGAGTACGTCAAGCTGGCCCGCATCAAGGGGTTGCAGGAGTGGAAGATATTCTGGAAGCACTGCCTGCGCAACGCGCTGATCCCGGTGCTTACGCTGTTTGGCGTTTTTGTGGGCGGATTCGTCACCGGCGCCATCGTAACCGAGACGGTATTTGCCTGGCCTGGCATTGGCCGCCTTACCATCGACGCAGTGGCGCAGCGGGATTTCCCCCTGCTCCAGGCCGTGATACTGCTGGATGCGGTGATCATCCTGGGCGTGAATCTCGTGGTTGATATACTCTATGCCTACCTGAATCCCAGGATACGGTACGACTAGGAGAGAAATGGTTGGCGGCCGTATGAATATCAGCCTGCCGATGCCGCGCCTGTCCACCGAGCGACAGGGGCAGTTGAGGCATGAGCTCAAGCAGCTGCCCTGGATTCCGCTGATCATCATCTTGCTCATCGTGTTCGCGGCGCTCTTCGCCCCGTTGATTGCCCCTCACTCGCCCACCAAGCAGTCGCTGCGCGACAAACTCCGCCCTCCGGCCTGGCAGGAACGTGGCACGCCTGAGCACCTGCTGGGCACCGATATTCTGGGCCGGGATATTCTCAGCCGGCTGATTTATGGCGCCCGGGTCAGCCTCATCGTTGCCTTCGCTGCCCTCCTGGCCGGCGGCGCCATCGGCGGCGTCCTGGGGCTGCTTTCCGGTTATGCCGGCGGCAAAACGGACACCCTTATCATGCGGGCCGTCGATGCCACCCTTGCCTTCCCCACTATCCTCTTTGCCTTATTGCTGGCCGTCACCATGGGCCAGGGCTTGCAAACGGTGGTCCTGGCCGTAACCCTCATTCTATGGGCCAGGTTTGCCCGAGTAACCAGGGGCGAGGTGCTGGGACTCAAAACCAGCGACTATGTGGAACTGGCCCGCGTTCACGGCTGTTCCGACCTTCGCATCATGTTCATTCACATCATGCCCAATGTGTTCAACTCCTTCATGGTGATGTTGACCCTGCACGTCGGGCTGGTGATTCTGACCGAAGCCTCCCTCAGCTTCCTGGGTGCGGGCATCCCGCCGCCAACGCCCTCCTGGGGGCAGATGGTCGCCGATGGACGGGCCAAAGTCGCTACCGCCTGGTGGATCTCCATCATCCCCGGTATCGCGATAACTATGGTCGTTACCGCCTTCAACCTGTTTGGAGACTGGCTCCGGGACCGTTTGGACCCCAGGCTGCGACAGCTTTAGTTCAACCGGAAGGCAAGCAGGGTCCCAACCGCGCCCGGGCCCCTAGGTTCCCCGGCCCGCCAGGTGGCCCACCCTATTGATGAGTAGGCGGGCTATATCTCGCGACCAGAGCAGCATCGCGGCGCCGCACACGATGATGACCAGGCCGCCGCCCAGCAGGAAACCGTTCACATCGGCGCAGAGGCATGGCGTGCCAACGGCGACGATATACCCGCCGACCAGCATCACCGCCAATGACGCCACCCAGCATATTGCGTAAACGAGCAAGACGCCGACGGCTTTGCCAACTTTCCGCATTGGGCCTCCTTGGCTCGTCCACGCAGTGCATGAGTATATCGGCGCCTGGTCAACGGTGCGCTTGCGCCGTTACTGCGCCCCGTATATTATGACGGCTGAATCAACGCCGCCGGAAGGTTAGCCCAGCGCGCCCGACCCGGCGGGGCGAGGAGCGCATCCTAATGAAGTACGATTATATCGTCATCGGGGCCGGTTCGGCCGGCTCCATTATCGCCAGCCGGCTGACCGAAGACCACAGCAAGCACGTGCTGCTGATTGAGGCCGGGCCGGACTATCCTGAGTTTGAACATCTGCCGGAAGAGGTCAAGTTCGGTTACAACACCGAGATTGACATCATGGTCAGCGACCACAACTGGCAGTTTGTGGGCAAGGGCACGGACACTTCGCCGGAGATCATGGTGCCCCGGGGCAAGGTAACCGGCGGCTCCAGCGCCATCAACGGGCAGGTGTTCCTGCGTGGCGTGCCGGAAGACTACGACGGCTGGGCCGCCGAGGGCAACGATGAGTGGTCGTACACCAAGCTGCTGCCCATTTTCCGACGCATCGAGACCGATACCGACTACGGCAACGACGACTTCCACGGCGGCGAGGGCCCCATCGTGATGCACCGTTTCGCCCGGGAGTCGTGGCTGCCAGCGCAGAACGCCTTCAACGCGGCGTGTGTGGCCGCTGGCTACCCGGAAACCTGGGACCACAACCATCCCGATTCCTACGGCGTGGGGCCGACGCCATTCAACAACCCCAACGGCATCCGCATGAGCACCAACCTGGGCTACCTGTCCGAGTCGCGGCACCGGCTGAACCTGACCATCAAGGCCAACTGCCACGTGCATCGCATCCTGTTCGACGGCGACCGGGCCACCGGCGTGCAGCTGGAATCGGGCGGCGAGACCTTCGTGGCCGAGGGTGACGAGATTGTCCTGAGCAGCGGTGCCATTGGCTCGCCCCACATCCTGATGCTGTCAGGCATCGGGCCGGCGGAACACCTGCGGGAGATGGGGATTCCGGTGGTGCACGACTCGCCGGGCGTCGGCCAGAACCTGCGCGACCATCCCACCGTCTGGTGCACCTGGCGCACCAAGCCCGAGGTTGAGCTGGACGGCCTGGCGCCGCGCTCGCAGCTGTGCCTGCGCTACACCGCCGACGGCTCCGACCTGCGCAACGACATGAAGATCAGCATGCAGTCCTTTGCCACCGAGCGCATCAACCGGGGCGGAGACCGCATGGTGCCGTTGGGCATCCGCATGAGCACCGGCATCCAGCTGGCGGCCGGAGCGGGACAGATGCGCTTGCAGTCCACCGACCCCTACCAGCAGCCCTTCCTGGACTACAACTACCTGAAGGAGGAGTCGGACCGGGTGCGGCTGCGGGATTCGGTGCGCCTGTGCATGCAGCTGGCGGAGCACCCTCAGTTCGAGGCGCTTATCCAGGAGTGCATTGAGCCACCAGCGGACGCGTTGGTCAGCGACGAGGCCCTGGACGCCTGGGTCGCCCGGGAAGTTACCACGTCGCAGCACATATCTGGCACCTGCAAGATGGGGCCGGACAGCGACCCCATGGCGGTGGTGGACCAGTACGGACACGTCAAGGGCGTTAGCAACCTGCGCGTCGCCGACGCCAGCGTGATGCCCGACTGCATCCGCGCCAACACCAACGTAACGTCCATGACCATCGGCGAGCGGGTCGCCGAGTTCATCAAGGAAGGCCGGTAACGGCGCGATGCCGGCAGGGCGCAAATGGACCCGCCTGGAAGACCTGGCGGTGCTGCACCTCTACCGGGGCAAGGTGGCGCACGACAGCCGCGAAGTGCTGGCGTTGGCGTCCGCCCTGGAGCGCAGCGCGAAGTCCATCGGCGCGCGAATGCAGGGGTTTGCCGGGCTGGACCCGGCCAACCCCTATTCGCCCTCGGGCAAGGCCACGGCGTTGTCGCAATCGGTTTGGGCGGAGTACCTGGCCGACCGGACGGCGATTGCGGTTGAGGGCCAGCGGGCCTACCTGGGGATACTGAACCGGTATTCCATGGGCCGGCCGTAGGGGGTTAGACCAGCACCCCGAAGCCGGACTTGGTGCAGATTTCCAGGCGGTTGTGGTCGGGGTCGTGGAAGTAGAAGGCCTGCTGCCCGTCGTGCCGGGTCTGGATGTCGGTGCATTCCACGCCAATGTTCTGCAGTTCGTCCCGGGCGGCCGAGATGTCGTCCACCTCAAAGGCGGTGTGATGGGACGGGGCCGAGGGGGCGTCGGGGTTTTCGATGATGTGCACCATAGCGCCACTGGGCAGCTGCAGCCAATAGAGGTTGTCGTTGTCCACCATCTTGGGAATCTGCATCACGCCCAGCACTTCCTGATACCACTTGAGGGCGATGTCCTTGTCCCGGACGTTGTACGTGATGTGGTTGATGGCCTTGAGGCGGATGTTGTCGGCGATGAGTCCCATGGGGTTTTCCCTCCGGTTTGGGGTGGGTTAGATGTTGAGGAGGCGTTCGAGGTTGGCGAAGAGGATGGCGTCTTTTTCGTCCCGGGAAAGGCTTTCCAGGCCGAGCAGCCAGGACACCGGCCAGTCGGCGCACATATCGAAGGGCCAGTCGGTGCCGAAGACGACCTGGTCAATGCCGACCATGTCGATGAGCATGCGCAGACCCTCCTCGCTGTGGGTGAGGCAGTCGTAGTAAAAGCGATTGAGGTACGCGCTGGGCGGCTGGTCGATGTTCACGCGGGCCTCGGGGCGAACCTGCCAGCCCCGGTCCATGCGTCCGATGCCGTAGCAGGCGTAGCCGCCGCCGTGGCAGAGGCAGATTTTGAGGTCGGGGTAGCGGTCCATCACGCCGCCGAATACGAAAGCGGCGAACGTTACGGCCCGGTCGGCCAGATTGCCGATGGTGTTGGGCAGATGGTAGCGGTCCAGCCGGGAAGAAATCACCGTGTCGCCGCCCTGGTGGATGAGGAACATGGCGCCGAGACGCTCCGCAGTGGCCCACAGCGGGTTGAAGTAAGGATCGTCAAACGTGCGCCCGTTGACCTGGTCGCCGATCATGGCGCCTTTCAGTCCCAGCTGCTCCACGGCGCGGGTGAGTTCCTCAATGGCGCCGCCAACGTCCTGCATGGGCAGGTGGGCCAGGCCGGCGAACCGGTCGGGGTACTCCTGGCTGAGTTGGGCGACGTAGTCGTTGCACTCCCGGTGCATGGCCATGGTCTGGTCGGTGTCCAGGTCGTAAAAGTAGAGGCTGGCGTTGCTGGACAGGACGTGCAAGTCCACGCCGAGGGACTGCATATCGGCGATCCGCTGCTCCGGCGTCCAGAAGGTGCGCGGGTTGTAGCGGTGCTGGTTGTAGAGGGCGGGAGCGCTGATTCCGAACCAGTTGTCTCCGCTCTGCATGGCCCGCAGGGCGCTGGCCGGTGTGATATGAGCATGAACGTCCAGGACTCGTACTGCCATTAGATGCCGTCTCCTCGTCGGCGCGGCTGCCGGTTGCTTACGGAAGTGGCATAGCCGCAAATTGGCCTGGATTATAGACGGTTTCGCCCAATCCGTCAGGTGGGCGTTTGCGCTGCCGAGTCCGACGCGCCGCCGGCGGGTTCATCGATAACGTCGGGCGTCGGCTCGCTGAAGGGTTCGCCTTTGGCCTCGGCGGCCAGGCGGCGGTCGTTCCAGGCGCGCCAGGCGGCGTCGGCTTCGGCGATGCCCTCCTCACGGCCCTTAGCGATGCCCTCTTCGCGGCCCTTGGCTAGATCTTCCTGCCGTTTTTCGTAACGGTACAATGCGGCGAATACCATAACGGCTACCTCCAGTAGGATGGGGCTGGCGAAGAGCCAGAACGCGCCGGCGCGCGCCGTATCGGTCATCACCAGCGACGGTGTCTGACGCCAGGTGGCGTTTTCAATAGTTATCGTGTGGACAACGATGTAGAAAATCAGCGTGGCGACAAAGCACGCGCTGAAGGTCCAGAAGTGCGGCCTGATGCGGTGCAGCGGGACGCTGAAGAGGGACACCCAGGCGGCATCGTCGTCATTCCGGCTTCGGTTGGTCATATGCTATCCGTTTGCATAAGATTGGGCAAGGGAGGAGCGGCGGCCAAGCGCCGTCAGCCGAGGCCCCGGGCGCGGTATTGCAGCGCTTCCGCCAGGTGCGCCGGACCGATCTGGTCGGCGCCGGCCAGGTCGGCCACCGTGCGAGCCACCTTGACCACCCGATGCAGGGCGCGGGCGGACAGGTCCAGCTGCTGCGAGGCGCGCTGCAGCAAGGTCTCGGCGTCATCCTGCAGGTTGCAGTAGTCCCAGATCTTGGAACCGGACATCTCGGCGTTGGTCAGCGAGGGCGTCTGGCCGCCCTGGGCGAAGCGTGATTCCTGCACGGCGCGGGCGGCGGCGACCCGGTCCCGCACGGCCGCCGACGGTTCGGCTCCGCTCCGTTCCAGCAGGCTGTCGTACTCCACCGGAGGTACTTCCACGAAGATGTCGATGCGTTCCAGCATGGGCCCGCTGATGCGCCGGCGGTAGCGGGCCACCGACGACGGACTGCAGACGCACTGCTTGCGCGGATGGGAAGCGTATCCGCAGGGGCAGGGGTTCATGGCCGCGACCAGCATGAAACTGGAGGGATAGGTTACCGTGCCGCTGACCCGGGTGATGGTGACGGTCTTGTCTTCCAGGGGCTGGCGCAGGGATTCCAGCGCGGCGTGGCCGAACTCGGGCAGTTCGTCCAGGAACAGCACTCCCCGATGGCTCAGGGTGATTTCGCCGGGCCGGGCCAGCCGTCCGCCACCGACCAGTCCGGCGTTGGAGATGGTGTAATGGGGCGCGCGGAAGGGCCGCTGGGCGATCAGCGGACTGTCGGGAGGGAGGTTGCCGCTGACGCTGTAAATCTTGGTTACGTCCAGGGCTTCGTCCGGCGTCATGTAGGGCAGGATGCCGGGCAAGGTGCGGGCCAGCAGGGTCTTGCCGGACCCGGGCGGCCCGCTGAACAGGATGTTGTGAAAGCCGGCGGCGGCCACTTCCAGGGCGCGTTTGGCATGGTCCTGCCCTCGGATGTGGGCCAGGTCGGTATTTTCGGGTGGATTTCGGTTGCCGTTGAGATAAACGCCGCTGTGCGGGAAGGGTTCGATGAGCGCGTCGCCGTGCAGATGGGCCAGCAGCTGGGCCAGCGTCGCCACCGGATAGACCTGCAAACCCTCCACCAGGGCGGCCTCGGCGGCGTCCACCGCCGGCACGAATACGGAGCGAATGCCCTGCTCGCGGGCCACCCAGACCATGGGCAGGATGCCGGCGGTGTGGCGCAAGCCGCCGTCCAGGGACAGCTCCCCCAGGAAGATGGTCGGCTCCAGGGGCGGAAGGGCCTGGCCCGTGCTGAACAGGATGCCGACGGCGATGGGGAGGTCGTAGGCCGGCCCGGCCTTCTTCAGGTCGGCAGGCGCCAGGTTCACGGTGATGCGGCGCATGGGGAACTCACACCCGCTATTGCGCACGGCGGCGCGGACGCGCTCCTTGGCTTCCTGCACGGCGGTGTCGGGCAGGCCGACGATGTGAAAAGCCGGCAGGCCGGGGGAGATGTCGGTTTCGGCCTGAATAATCTGTCCGTCCAGACCGGTGACGGCGCAAGTTTGGGCGGTTGCCAGCATGGTGTTACTACCTCGGTGGTGTAAATTTCGCCGCCGCATAGCGACGTACTTGCACCGTATCAGTCTAGAACGTTTGTGCACAACAGGCAAATGTCACCAATTTTTAGAAAACAACCAGAGGGCAGCCTTTTGCCATTGCCGCCAACCTAATCTATACTCAACACATGACGATTCAGTTTGAAATTGGCGATCCAATGCGGCCCCGGGGCCACGCCCTGCTCTACTTTCGGGTGGATACTGAACCGGACCACGTGTACGGCACCTACATCGTTACGCTGCCCATCACTGCCGACCTGACCAAATACGTACCGCCGTTCCTGGCAGCCCACCTGGGCAGCAGCGACTCGGGCCCGCTGGCCAATTTCGCCGCTTTTGCCATGCCTCCTATGTCCGAACTGGTGGAGGGTGGCTACGACCGGCTGGTCAGGCTGGCGAACCTCCGCAACGACGACCTCGTGTACGGCGGCAATATGTTCTCCTACGATCTGGCCCGGATGATGGAGTCGGTAGCCGGCGCCGTGCAGGAATACGCAGATGCCTGGAACGAGGCGGCCAAGGCGGCGGGGGCCGGCGTCTCCGCTGTCCCGACGGAGGAGGCCGCCAGGCCGCTGCCCGGCCCGGACGACGCGTCCGTCGCTGGCACGTTGGCCGATGAGGACACCGCCGGACTGGGCGTCAACGAAGTGCTGTGGAGTTTTATGAGCGAGGGCGACCGCCTGGCCGAGATGGGCCGGCTGTTGGGACGCTTACGCTTTGCCCAGGAAGGAAACGACGCCACGGCCATTACGGATATCACCGCCGAGATGACCGCGCTGGGGCGGCATCTGCCCGACGAGTACAGCATCAGCGCGCTGGTGGCGGCGGCCAGCGAGACCAGCGCGGCCTCGGTGCAGCTGGCGCAGCTGTACCTGGACCGTTGCTATCGCCTGTCGTCCGGCGACGCCGAGCAGGTGCGGCGGATCGAGGAAGCGATACGCAACCTGGAGCGGCGGGCGTAGGCGCAGCGTTTCTTGACACCGTGCGCCGCACGCCAATACACTGCCGACATTCGTAACCTACAGCGATTTTCAGGAGCAGATCTGCGATGACTACCGAAGCCGGACGTTACACCCATCCCCACGCCAAGGTGGCCGCGGCCATGGTGGACTCGGCCCGCCGCTGGGTCGCCAGCCTGGACAGCGCCCAGCGCGACAAGGCGACGTATCACTACCTGGACGGCGAGCGCATCTTCTGGTACTACCCCCCGCTGAATCGCCACGGCCTGCCCCTGCGCGATATGACCGAGCCGCAGCGGACGCTGGCCCTGGAGCTGCTGGCCACCGGCCTGACCGACGACACCAACCGGCAGGCCAACCTCATCATCCAGCACGAACTCGTCCTCGGCCCCCTCGAAGCCGAATGGGGACAGGTTACCTTCTCCCGCGATCCAGAGCTTTACTACTGGACGGTGTTCGGCGATCCCGGCCGGGCCGACCCCTGGGGCTGGCGCGTGGAAGGACACCACCTGTCCGTCCATTACAGCGTCTGGGGCGACCAGGTCATCGCCGTAACGCCTTTCTTCCTGGGCGCCAACCCGGCCGAGGTTCGCAAGGGCCCCAAGGAAGGGCTGCGCATCCTGGGTCAGCGCGAGGACCTGGCCATCGAGCTGATTGGCTCTCTGGACGCCGGGCAGCGCAGCAAGGCGGTCATCCACGACAAGGCGCCCTGGGACATCCTGGGCTACAACACCAGCAAGCAGCCGGTCCATAACGACGAGGGCCTGGCCGCGCGGGACATGAACGGCACGCAGCAGGAAATCCTGATGACGCTCATCTCCGAGTACGTCAACGGCGTGCCGGCGCCCATCGCCGAGCAGCGCATGGCGGCCATCCGGGAGTCCGGCATCGACGACTTCCGCCTGGTCTGGGCCGGCGGCCTCGACCGTGGTCGGGACCATTACTATCGCATCCACGGCGGGCACTTCATCGTGGAGTTCGACAACATCCAGAACGAGGCCAACCACATCCATTCGGTGTGGCGCGACGTTGAAAACGACTTCGCCGCGGACGTGCTGCGCGACCACCGCCTGATGTACCACGTCCTCTAATCAACCCCGGCTGCACTTTCATACATTCCAGGAGCCCGCATCATGCCCAAGTATCTATACCAGGCGAACTACACCTCATCGGGAATGCAGGGCCTGCTGAAAGAAGGCGGCAGCTCGCGGCGGCAGGTTTTCGAGAACCTGGCCAAAGAGCAGGGCGGGGCGTTGGAGTCGTTTTACTATGCCTTCGGCGGCGCAGACCTGTACATGGTGTTCGACTTGCCCGACGCTACCACCGCCGCCGCAGTCTCCCTGGTCATCACCGCCGGCGGCGCGCTGAGCATCAGCACGGTGCAGCTGATTACGCCGGAAGAAATCGACGCCGCGGTCAACAAAACCGTCAACTACCGCCCGCCCGGAGCGTAGGGCGGCTACGGGCCATGTACCAAGTAACGCGCCTGGCCATGCTGCTGGGCGTCGTTGCCGTCCTGTTCCTGGCCGCCGTCGCGTGCAACGGCGATAAAGGGGCCGACCGCCTGGCCGACGTGAGGTCCCGGGGCAAAGTCGAATGTGCCACCCAGACTGATATTCCCGGATTCGGCTATCTGGACGAGGATGGTCGCATCGTGGGGTTTGACGTTGACCTGTGTCGCGCAGTGGCCGCGGCCATATTCGGGAACTCCGAGGCGCTGAACATCCGCCATATCGCCTACGCGGAGCGTGAAGATCTGCTCCGGTCGGGAGAGGTGGACATGGTCTCGCGCACCACCACCTGGACGTCCGGCCGCGAGGCGCAATGGGGCAACTTTACTGTGACTATGTTCTACGACGGACAAGGATTCATGGTGCACCGGGGCCTGGGGTTTGACAGCGTCGATGACCTGGATGGCAAGACCGTGTGCGTCATTGCCGGCACGGGCACCGAGGGAAACCTGGAGGATTACTTCAGGCAGAACAGCATGGAGTTGGAAACTTTCCGCCATCAGGACGCCACCGTGACCTACAGCGCCTACGAACGGGGTGAGTGCGACGCGGCAACCATAGACAAGTCGCAGCTGGCGGCGGTGCGCAGCGGTTTCGATGACCCGTCGGCGCACGTTATCTTGCCGGACACCATCTCCAAGGAGCCGCTGGCGCCCATGACACCCTGGGGCGATGAACGCTGGGCAACGTTGGTCAGAACCGTAATGTACGTGCTGATCAACGCCGAAGAGCTGGGAGTGACGCAGGCCAACGTCGCCGCAATGACGGGCAGCGACGATATCGCCGTCCGTCGGATGCTGGGCGTGGAAGGGAGCTTCGGCCAGGCTGAGTTGGGATTGGAGCAGGACTTTGCCGTTGCGGTTATCCAGGCCGTGGGCAACTACGGAGAGATTTATGACCGCTATCTTGGCCCCCAGGGCGACGTTTTCACGCTCCCGAGAGGCATCAATAACCTGTGGAGCAGCGGCGGCCTGATTTACGCGCCGCCATTGCGGTGACCATGCGCCGAGGCAGGTCAGCCCGCTCAGAGTTTGAGTTGGCAGGAGATAGGGGTTCGTAGTTTATCCAGGGGGATTCCTGGCGTGGCGTCGTTGGTCAGCGGGAAGTCCTCACCAGCGACGACTACAACCCCGCAATGACAGTCCCGGAGCGGTGTGCTATGGTAGTTTGGCCCGCCGCTCGGCGGGCGGAATCACTGAACTACCTTTCAGGAGAGTGTGTTATGCCCACGATGACCGGCGGCCAGGCCTTGATGCGTTCGTTGTACCGGGAGGGCGTGCGGGTGATTTTCGGCCTGCCGGGCGTGCAGCTGTATCACGCGCTGGACGCGCTGAACGACGTGCCGGGCATCCGGTTCATCACCACCCGCCACGAGCAGGCGACGACCTACATGGCCGACGGCTACGCCCGGGCCAGCGGCGGCGTGGGCACGGCGCTGATGGTGCCGGGGCCGGGCCTGCTCAACGCGTCGGCAGGATTGAGCACGGCGTACTCGGCATCGTCGCCGGTGCTGGTGGTGTGCGGCCAGATTGAGCGCGACCTCATCGGCGTGGACCGGGGGATGCTGCACGAGGTGAACGACCAGCAGGACACCATCCGCCCCATCACCAAGCACGTGCGGCGGATTATGACCACCGAAGAAGCGCCGGCGGCGGTGCACGAAGCGTTCCGGCAGCTGACCACGGGCCGCCCCCGGCCGGTGGAAATCGAGATGCCGCCGGAGACCATGGCCGACCAGGGCACGGTTACGCTGCTGGAGGCCGAGGGCTACCCCCGCCCGGCGGCGTCGGACGAGCAGGTGGCGGAGGCGGCGCGCATCCTGGCCGGAGCCCAGCGTCCCCTCATCTGGGCCGGCGGCGGCGTGATTGCATCCGAAGGTTCGGCGGCCCTGGTGCGGCTCGCCGAGCGTCTGCAGGCGCCGGTCATCACCACCGCCGAGGGCAAGGGCGCCATCGACGACCGGCATCCGCTGGCCTTGGGCGCCCTCCGCCTGCGCAACGACCCGGTGGCCAAGTCCGAGCCGAACTTCGACGTCATCCTGGGCGTGGGCAGCCGGATGGCCTTTCCCGCCTGGCTGGACGGGCAACGGGTGGTGCAGATTGACATCGACCCGGACGAGCTGGGCCGCAACTGGGATAACACCTACGGCGTGGCCGGCGACGCGCGCACGGTGATGGAGCAGGTTGACGCCAAACTCGCCGATAGCATCCAAATGGGTTCGCGTCCGTCCATGGCCGACGAGGTGGTGGCGCTGCGGCAGCGTCGCAAGGAGACTGCATTGCGCCCCGAGCCCCAGGAGTCGCTGCTGGCGGCGGTGCGCTCGGCGGTGCCGGAGGACGGCATTCTGGTGTCGGGCATGACGCAGCTTGGGTACTACGCGCGGGCCTTCTGGCCGACCTACGAGCCGCGGACGTTCATCACGTCCAGCTATTCGGGCAACCTGGGCTACGCCTACCCCACGGCGCTGGGAGCCAAGGTGGCGCAGCCGGACCGTCCGGTGGTGGCGCTGTGCGGCGACGGCGGGTTCCTGTTCAACTCCCAGGAGCTGGCCACGGCGGTGCAGCATGGCATCAACGCCATCGCGGTGGTATTCAACGACAACGCCTACGGCAACGTGCTGCGCGACCAGGTGAACCGCTTCGACGGTCGGGTTACGGGCGCCGAGCTGCACAACCCCGACTTCGTGAAGCTGGCCGAAGCCTACGGCGTACGCGGCATGCGTGCCGAAGGCCCCGAAGCTCTGGCCGAAGCCCTGCGCATAGCCATCGCCGCCGACGCCCCCGCGCTCATCGAGGTCCCGGTAGGCATGATGCCAACCCCCTTTGAGGGGTAGCTCTGTTCCCAAACGGGAAAGGGTTGGCCAGCGGGAGCCATTCTCTGGAGGATGAAACGATGCAACTCACCGCAGTCATTGAGCGCGAGGGCGATGGCTATGTCGCTCTCTGTCCGGAGCTCGACATCGCCAGCCAGGGGGATACTGTGGCGGAGGCTCGGGCCAATCTGAAAGAGGCGGTGGAACTGTTCTTCGAGGTCGCTTCGGATGCCGAGATTCTATTCCGGCTGTCGTAGTAAAGGACTCCATCGCACCGGCCCCTGGATTCCCGCCGGCGCGGGAATGACGTACTTTGCGAATAGCGCCTAGGCTGATAGTCTGATTGGTATGTGGGCGTTATTTGCGCTGGGGAGTTCGCTGGCGTTTTGCTTTGTCAGCGTTTGCGACAAGCGGCTGCTCTCCTTTCATCTGGGCGGCGTGGCGCCGCTATGCCTGTGGTGCGGCATCTGCGGTGTGCTGTACGGCATTGTGGTTACCCTGGCGGTGGGTCTCCCCGTCGGCGTATCCTGGCCGGTGGCAACGTCGCCGGTGTGGGCTGGCCTGCTGATGGGCGCGTCGGTGGTCCTGCTGTTCCGCGGACTGCGCCTGATGGAAGCATCCCGCGCCGTGGCCATCGCCCAGACCAATCCCATCTACGTGGCCATCCTGGCCCTACTGTTTCTGGGCGAGCGCATCTCGCTGGAGCAGTGGGGTGGCATCGGGCTGGTGGTGGCCGGCGCGGTGCTGATTTCGGTGCGGCTGTATCAGGAACGTCCCTACGGACGCATCGGCTCAGGCACGGGAGTCAGCGTACCCAGCACGGCGGCGCTGACCCTGGGCGACCGCTCGGCCATCTATGGGCCGGCGATACTGCTGTTGAGCGCGCTGTGCGCCGCCGGCAGCTTCGTGGTGGCCAAGGCCGCGCTCAACGCGGATCTGTCCGTGCTGACGGTTTTCGGAGTGCAGCAGGCCACGGTGGGAGTGGTTTTCGTCGCGGTGGGCTTGTCCGGCGGCCGAGAGTGCGTGGCGCGGCTGGTCGGGGCGGTGAAGGAACCGGCGGTGCTGGGCATGCTGATCTTCGGCGAGTCGCTGATGCCGGCGTTGTCCATCCTGCTGTCGGTGTACGCCTACAGCCTGGGGCCGGCGTCGCTGGTGGCGGCGGTGCTGGCGACGCGGCCCCTGTTCGTGTTCGTCGCGTCAACGATACTATCCAGGGTGCGGTGGCAGCTGCTGGACGAATCGCTCACGCCCCGGGCGCTGGCGGTGAAGGGTATTTCCATTGTGATGATAGTGGGCGGAGTCAGCGCGCTGAGCCTGGGCTGACCGCGGCAGCTTTTTACGTATATGATGCGTATAGATGCGGTTATTGACGGGGAATCCGTCGCAGATTAAACGAATTATGGCAATTCAAGGGCATTGATAATTGACAATCGGCAGTGCAGCGAATATCATCAACCGTCAGCAATTTGCGCCTGACTAGCCCGGGAATCACGCTGGATTGGATTCCTGCCGGCGCTGGTATGACAATAAGAAAAGTCGGGCGGATTTACCCACGGAGTCAACCAAAGCAATGGACGAACTTGACCTCAAGATAATTGGCATCCTCCAGGCCGACGGGCGGGCGTCCAACGCTAAAATCGCCCGGGCCGTGGGCGTCAGCGAGGGCACCGTGCGGCGCCGGCTGCGCCGCCTCATCAAGGACGACATCGTCCACGTGGTGGCCGTGCCCAACCTGGAGAAGATGGGCTACGGAACCACGGCCCTGATCGGCCTGGAAACCGGCCCCGGCAAGTCCGACTCCGTGGCCGAGTCCATCGCCGACCTGGACGAAGCCCACTACGTCGTAGTAGCCACCGGGCCCTACGACGTATTCGTGTGGACGGCGCTGGAGTCTGCCGAAAGCCTGGGGGATTTCCTGCGCACGCGCATCGGCGTCATCGACGGGGTGCAGAAGACCCAGACCTTCGTCACCCTTTCCACCAAGAAGCGGTTCACCAGGGTGTAATGCCCGGCAATCCGGTTGCATTGACGGTGGGCCGTGCTATAATCTGTGCGCCGCTTGGGGTGGCGCGCAGTTCGCTTTTGCCGCCCTGAAACAAGTTCAGCAACGAACGCAAAAGACCACATCCAACCGAGGGGAAAGCCGCCATGACCTACATCATCACCGAGCCGTGCGTCGGCGTCAAAGATGCCGCGTGCGTTGACGTCTGCCCGGTAGATTGCATTTACACCACCGACGATGACGACATGTACTTCATCAGCCCGGATGAATGCATCGACTGCGCCGCCTGCGAGCCGGTGTGCCCGGTGACGGCTATCTTCGCCGAGGAAGCGGTGCCGGCGATGTATGAGGAGTACATCAAGATCAACTACGACTACTTCGACAAGTAGTCCCGCGCCGGACGCGCGCCGTCCGCCTCGGCAGTTCGAGCGGCCGGCAGCGCAGCGACAGTGTCAACATCCTTCCGCCCGGCGCTCAGCAGCCGGGCGGACGTTTTATCCCATCCCGCCCGTCGGCCCACCATACAGCCCAATGACTTCCACAGATAGCCCGCCCGCCCCACGCCCTGACCTGAACATCGTCGTTTGCACCGACGAGTACGGTTGCGGGCGCTGGTATCACCGGGGACGCAACGCCGACGCGATCCTGCATCAATTCAAGGATGCGGTCAGCGCTGATGACCTGGGCCAGGTGCAGATTACCACCGCGGGTTGCATCCTGGGCTGCACCTATGGGCCAAGATTCGACGTGGCGCGCCGTTGGTCCGGCGAGAAATTGCTTTACGGCTCCATCTGCGGAGAAGCCACCGTAACCCGCCGCGGACGGGTGAACTTCGCGCCCATTCCCGACAACGTGGCCCAGGTCATCGAAGACAACCTGCCGGCCAGCGCTGCCCCGCTGGCCGCGCTGCATACCCCCGGGCTGCCGCCGGATATCGACCTGCTGCGGAACCTGTTGTCCGATTGTCGGTCCGGCATGGGAAAGGCAGCTATCGGGCTGGGCGAGGCCGTGGTTATGGTGCATAACGCCGCCGCGACCGTGTCCATTCCGGCGACCCTGGACGACCTGGAGTTTGTGGACGGCAGCGGAAAACCCGACGCTGAGGGCGGTATCGCCGTCCTCACCACCGACGGGGATGGCCGAATCGCCCTGCAGCTGAGCCGCGTTCGCCGGTTGGAGTTCACCCATCGGACCCTGGGCAACGGTATGCCCAGCTACGGTATCTGGATGGGGGACGATCAACTGGAAACGGTCTATCGAATCTACCTGCGCCGCTCTGAAAACGCCGCGGCCAATCCGTTGCGCCACCAACTGTTCCTGGCGCTGATGGACAAGTACGGAAGCACAGTTACCTTCTGAGGAGGAGCGAATCACATGAGTAACATTGACTCCACGCCGGCATTCGTGCGCGAAACCTATCGCAAGATGGATGAAAAGCTGACCCAGGTGCGGGCCCGGCTGAATCGCCCGCTGACGATGTCCGAAAAGCTGCTGCTCTCCCACCTGGACGACGTCGCCGACGCCGACCTGCGCCCCGGCGACAGCTACATCAACCTGCGGCCCGACCGCGTGGCCCACCAGGACGTTACCGGCCAGATGGCCATCCTGCAGTTCATGCAGTCCGGGCGCGACCGCGTCGCCGTGCCCACCACCGTGCACTGCGACCACCTGATCCAGGCGCGAGTGGGCGCGTCCTCCGACCTCCAGGACGCCCTCAACGAGAGCAACGAGGTCTATCAGTTCCTGGAATCGGCCAGCCGACGCTACGGCATGGGGTTCTGGAAGCCCGGCTCCGGCATCGTCCATCAGGTTGTGCTGGAAAAGTACGCCTACCCCGGCGCGTTGATTATCGGTACTGACTCGCACACGGTCAACGGCGGCGGCCTGGGTTCGCTGGCCATCGGCGTGGGCGGCGCGGACGCGGCGGACGTGATGGCCGGACTGCCCTGGGAAGTGCGCTATCCCCAAATCATCGGCGTCAAACTCACCGGCGCCATGAGCGGCTGGACGGCGCCCAAGGACGTCATCATCAAGCTGGCCCTTGAGCTTACGGTGTCCGGCGGCACCAACTCCATCATCGAGTACTTCGGGCCGGGCGCGGCGTCCATCTCCGCCACCGGCAAGGGCACCATCTGCAACATGGGCGCCGAGCTGGGCGCAACCGGCGACGTGTTCCCCTACGACGAGCGAATGGCCACCTACCTGCGGGCCACGGGCCGGGGCGACCTGGTTGCCATCGCCGAGGAATACCTCCACCTGCTGCAGTCCGACCCCGAGGTTGAGCAGCAGCCGGAGCAGTACTACGACCGCATCGTGGAGATTGACCTTTCCACGCTGGAACCCCACGTTACCGGCCCCCACTCGCCGGACCGGGCGCGCCCCATCTCCGCGCTGAAGGCCGAGACCGAACGCGAAGGGTTCCCCGAAAGGGTGTCGGTCGCCCTGGTGGGCAGCTGCACCAACTCCTCCTACGAAGACATGGAACGCTGCGCCGACGTGGCGCGGCAGGCGGCGGCCCGTGGCGTCAAGGCGGCGTCAGGACTGCTCGTAACGCCCGGCTCCGAGCAGGTGCGCGCCACCATCGAGCGGGACGGACAGCAGGCCGCGCTGGAGGAAATCGGCGCGACGGTGCTGGCCAACGCCTGCGGCCCCTGCATCGGCCAGTGGAACCGCCCCGAAGCCCGCGGCACCGACAACAGCATCGTAACCTCCTACAACCGCAACTTCCCCAGCCGCAACGACGGCAACGCCGGCACCATGAACTTCATCGCCAGCCCCGAACTGGCCGTGGCCATGGGCCTGGGCGGCAGCCTGTCCTTCAACCCGCTCACCGACCCGCTGGTGGACGCCGACGGCAACGAGTTCATGCTGCAGCCGCCGACGGAAGCGCCGGAAGTGCCCCCCACCGGCTTTGACCCCGGCGCCGATCTGTATGTGGATCCGCCGGAAGACGGCAGCGACGTGGAAGTGCGCGTTGACCCGGAGAGCAACCGCCTCCAGGTGCTGCAGCCCTGGGAACCCTGGGACGGCAACGACTTCGAGGACGTTCCCATCCTGGTTAAAACCGAGGGCAAGACCACCACGGACTCCATTTCGCCGGCCGGCCCCTGGCTCCGGTTCCGCGGCCACCTGAACAACCTCAGCGACAATATGTTCCTGGCCGCCAACAACGCCTACACCGACGAAACGGGCACCGGCAAGAACCAACTCTCCGGCGAGGAGATTATGCCCATCCCGGAGATCGCCCGCGCTTACAGCGCCCAGGGCATCCGCTGGGTGGCCATCGGCGACGAGAACTACGGCGAGGGTTCCAGCCGCGAGCACGCCGCTCTGTCGCCCCGGATGCTGGGCGCGGCGGCCATCATTACCCGCAGCTTTGCCCGCATCCACGAGTCCAACCTCAAGAAGCAGGGCCTGCTGCCGCTGACCTTCGAGGACCCGGCGGACTGGGAACGCGTGCTGGACGACGACCGGATGAGCCTGGTCGGGCTGAACGATCTGGCCCCGGGCCGCCCGGTGCAAGCCATCCTGAAGCACGCCGACGGCAGCGAGGAGACGCTAAACCTGCGCCACACGCTCAACGACACCCAGATCGCCTGGTTCCGCGCCGGCAGCGCGATGAACCACATGAAGAACCTGGAAGGCGCGTAGCAACAGCACGCCACAACAGGTTCAGAGACGAGCGGGGGCAGGTTTGAAGCTTGCCCCTGCCGTCAATCAAGCCAGGGCATGGTAAAGTAAATTATGACTACTATGACTGAGCAGCGCCGCGCAGCGACAGCCCTGGAGTTCCTGGCCGCGTCCGAGCGGGAGTTTGCCGCCGGCGACGAGGCCCAAGGGTCGGAGAAGTTATGGGGGGCAGCGTCCCAGGCCGTCATCGCGGTGGCTCAGCGGCGAGGTTGGAAATACGGCAGCCACCGGGACTTGAAAATTGCGGCAGAGAGGCTGGCGACGGAACAGGGCGATAGTGCTCTGGGTTCCGATTTCGCTGTCGCGGAAAAGTTCCACGCCAACTTCTACCATCTGTTTATGGATGAGCTGCAGTTACAGCGGGATCCACAGTATGTGCATAGGTTTGTGCACCGCGTACTGGCGTTGCTGGACTAGCCCGTGGCGATTCGAACGCGCGTCAGGGCGTCCAGCTGCGCCGCCAGCACGGGCAGCAGCCGTTCCAGTTGCGGGCGGCTCACTTCCCCCAGCAGGCAGATTTGCAGCCAGTTGCGCTCGCGCAGATAGCCGCTGGCGTAGGACGTGCAGAAGCCCAGGGAATCCAGGGCGCGCCCCATCTGCTCCGAGTCGATGCCGTTTTCCGCCAACGCGATGGTGGTTACCGCGCCGATGCTCTCCGCCTCCGATGCCACCAGCGTCAGACCCAGCGCGCGCAGCTGTTGACGCAGCCACCGTCCATCTTCCTCCACCTGTGTCAGCAGTTCCGGCGTTTGACGCGCCACGCCGGCCTCCAACGCCGCCAACAGGTTGGAGGACAGTGTGAAGGGCACGGCGCCGTCGTCTTCACCGGCGCAGTGCAGACCCAGGTCCAGGTAACGGGGCAGCGCGGGGTCGGGTTCGGGACGCTCCTGGCAGAATACCAGCCCCAGGCCGGGATAAGCCGCTAGCCCCTTCCCGCTGGCGCCGCTGGCCAGCCGGACGCCGGACAGGTCAACGTGGGTAGTGGCGATGCTGCTGATGCAGTCCAGGGCCAGGTGGGCGTTGTGCTTTTGGCAGATGGCTTTGAGCCGGGGCAGGTCGGCCAGCGCGCCGGAGGATGTCTCGCAGTGCACCGTCCACAGCCAGCCGCCGGCATCGGTGGCTGAACTGGTCTCGGCCACCGCCTGCTGGATGCGGTCATAGTCCAGCGGCGCGCCCCATTGGTGCGACACGGGAGTGTAGCGCAGGCCCATGCGGTTGGCATGGTCCAGCAGGCGCTCGCCGAACTCGCCGGCGGTTACGATGACACCCGGAGCGTTGAGCCGGGACAGCTGGGCCGCCACCACGTCGTTGGCCATGGTGCCGGACCCGACCATAATGGCGCAGTGCTTGGCGCCGGTGAGCCGGCACAAACCCTGCCGGGCGCTGCGCATCAACCTCCGGAACTCGGGCAGGCGGTGGGACAGCGGCGGGCGGCGGAAGGCCTGGGCAACGGTTTCGGGCATGGCCACCGGGCCGGGCGTGAGTATGACCGGATCGCCGGCGGGTGCGTCAACCGCTTCGTGGAACTGGCCTGCAAACTCCACCGCGACGTTGCCCACGGGCCGATACATCGGCTGATAGGGCGCGTCGTCGTCGCCCACCACCGGGCCGAAGGGTATGAACCCGATGCGGCGGTAGAGCCGCTGCTGGGAGACGCGACCGGACATCACCACGTAGTCGTAGCCTCCTTCGTGGCAGTACCGGGCCATCATGGTGAGCAGGCCGGGGAGGATGCGCGCGCCGCGCAAATCAGGCCGCACCGTCAGCAGGCGCACCTCGCAGAGGCGGGCTCCTTCGGCCTGGGGCAGGTGGTCTTCCAGCCGGCCAAGCTTCTGGTCCAGGGAGAAGGGCCGGCGGTCGCGGACGCAAATCATCCCCAGTAGTTCCTGCTCCCGCCGGCAGATGAAATAGGTATTCTCGGTGTGGAAACGGTCCACCAGGGTATGGTCGTCGTTGGCGGGATGCTGGGGCACCTCTTCGACGAAGGAGGCATAGTTGAGCTGGGAAATCTCTTCGAATTCCCAGGCCTCGGTAGCGGGCTTGAACACCAGGCCGGAGCCGTTGACGGCGCCGTTGACCGGCCAGTCTGCCTGAGGCTGCAAACTGCCGGAAGCCGCCCGGTGCGGCGCGCTGCCGGGGGGCGTGATATTTTGCGTGGTTTCCGTCATCAGCAACTGGACGTCCATCGTCAGCTGAGAGTGGCCCGAAAACTCCAACGGCCGGCGGTGCTAGATTATACTAACCGAACCGGGCCGGCAATACTGACGCTTAGGGTGCGTTTTACCATAATTTGCCAACATGCACATAATTGGCCCGGTGCGTTATAATGCAACATATCCGATGCCCGCAGTCGCAGCACCGTATCAGGGAGGTAATCGAATGTCCTACACACCGAAACAGTTGGGCCATCTGGTCATCAAGGTCCGCGACATTGAGCGCAGCGTGGACTTTTACACCAACATCCTGGGCCTGACCGTGATGACGGGCCGGCCCGGCGGTATGACGTTCCTGTCCGCCGACACCACCATGTCCCACGAGCTGGCGTTGATTCCCCTGGGCATGGACGCGCCCGGGCCGGAAGACCGGCGGGTGGGCATGGCCCACATGGCCTGGCAGATGAATTCCTTCCGCGACCTCAAGGAACTGTACCAGCGCTGCAAGGAGCACGGCGTCAAGTTCAAGAGGCTGGGCGACCACGGCATCTCCATGGGCGTGTACATCTACGACCCCGACGATAACGAGATCGAGATTTACTACGAGTCGCCGGAATCGGAATGGGGCAACAAGGACGGGTTCCTTTTCGAAGGCAACTTCCCCTGGCAGCTCGACCCCATCGAGGAGCCGGAGCCAGCCGCCGCCGGCGACGACTAGCCAACGCCGCACCGACTCACCGACCAGCACCGGGGCGAATCACCATTCGCCCCCTTTTCATGCCCCCAGGCGCGTCCTTCACCCCGAAAATCCACGAAAAAGGGCCAAAAACCCCCTTGACAAATATAAGAACGTCCGTTCATAATAGCCTCATCGCTAGCGCAAATCGGTAACCCAACCCAGCCTGCCAACGAGGTCAACATCACTGCGGTCGTCAACGGCCAAAAACAGTCAGCTAATCCTAAATCGCACGAACGGTGCGGCCACAGCTGCCATTGACGGAGAACCGACTACCGTCATAGACACTGGAAGTGGCAACGGTGCGGCCACAGCTGCCATTGGCGGAGAACCGACTACCGTCATAGACACTGGAAGTGGCACGGTGCGACCACAGCTGCCATTGGCGGAGAACCGACTACCGTCATAGACACTGGAAGTGGAAGTGCGTAAGAACCCCCCGGCCGTGGGACTGACAACGACCAAAGTGAATTCCGGAAACCGACCTCACGCAGGCTACCCAACACCAACCACCGGAGGCAACCCCAACCAACACCCCAATCCTGAAAATCCCCAAATCCCAAAAATCCTGATTCTGAAAATCCCCAAATCCCAGCCCGCCGACTCCGGCGGATGACAGCTGGCCGTCAACGGCCAGCCTCACGCCAGGTTAGGCTGGAATAAATCTAATTGAAAACAGCCGGTAGGACCGACCTGATGCCGGGTCGGTTCCGCCGGCTTTTTGTCGGCCATCTATCAACCGATTCCGTCATCGCTCCGGCCAGCAACTCAGGAGGTTGCGATGACGAATCTGACCCGTAAGTGGGCGCTTAAGGACACCACCGCCGCCGGCGATGCCCCGCTGACTTTCGTAGTGTCCTCGGGCGCCGTGGACCGTCACGGCGACGTAGTATCGCCCGACGGCTGGCGTCTGGACGCCTACCGGGCGAACCCCGTGGTGCTGTGGGCCCACGACTATCGCCGCCCGGCCATCGGGCGCGCCCAATCGGTATGGAGCGACGGCCGGGCCCTGCTGGCCCACTTGGAGTTCGCCCCCACCGAGTTCGCCCAGGAGGTTGAGGCGCTGTACCGCAGCGGCTACCAGCAGGGCGTCTCCGTAGGCTTCCGCCCCCTGCGGTTCGAGGAACGACGGGACCCCCGCACCGGAGCCTTCCTCGGCATCCGTTTCCTGGAGCAGGAACTGCTGGAAATCAGCGCCGTTCCCGTGCCGGCCAACCAGGGCGCGCTGCTCCGCGAGAATGTCCTTTCCCTCAGCCAGACGGGGCCAGCGGTGAGTGAGGTGGTGGGGTTGCTGCGGGAACTGCGGCAGTAAGCATAGGCCTTTATCAAGACAGTTAATCCAAAAAAGGAGAACGCAAAGATTATGACGCTTTCGAGCTGGGAACTGGAAACCATCAAGAACGAAGTGGCCGAGGTGCGGGATTTCTACCGCCAGCGGCTGGACGCCGACATCCCGCCCCTGCAGGAGGAACTGGACCGGCTGGGCCGGGCAGTGAACGAACTTACCGAGAAGCAGCGGGCCGGCGAACGCCAGGCCATGCTGGCCCAATACGGCGACGGTGACCGCCCCCGCGTCCCCTTCGGGAAGTACCGGGGGATGGACGCCCTCGACCTGGCCTGCGTGCGCAGCGTGCTGGCGGCGCAGCAACACGACCCTTTACCAGGCACACCTGGCGACGTGAACCCCCGCCTTCTGGCCGACTGGCAAGCCAACCTGAAGGCCGCCATGGATAGCACCACGGCGGGCAGCGGCGACGAGCTGGTGCCCACCGCCGAGGCCGCCGCCCTGTGGGCCGACGTCAACGTGGCCACCCACGTAGCGTCCCTGTTCGCCCGCGTGGACATGCCCACCAACCCCTTTGAGATACCCCTCCAGCTGGGCAACGTGTCCTGGTATCCGGGCGTTGAGAACACCGCGGTTACCGAGACGGCCCTGACCACCGCCCGGCAGACCCTGACGGCTCACGAACTGGTGGCAGAAGTGCCCTGGTCGCTGACCCTGGACGAGGACGCCGTCATCGCCATGGCGGCTGAGGTGCGGAGCACCCTGGTGCGCAACGCCGTCGAGGTCATTGACGACGTCCTGCTGAACGCGGACACCACCCTAACCAACAACATCAACGCCGACGGCGCGACTATTGCCGCGTCCACGGTGGGCAAGGCCCACTGGCTGGTCGGTTTCGACGGGCTGCTGCACCTGCCCCTGGTGGACAACACCGCCCAGGCCAACGACCACGGCGCCGCGCCCACCGCCGATATGTTCAACGAGGCCCGCGGGATGCTGGGCAAGTACGGCGTGCGCCCGTCCGAGCTGGCCTACGTCGCCGATGTGGGGGCCTACATCAAGTCCCTGGGCATCGACGAGTTCCGCACCCTGGACAAGCTGGGGCCCCAGGCGACCCTGCTCAACGGGCAGCTGGCCCAGGTGGACGGCATCCCCGTCATCGTGTCCGAGCAGATGGCGTTGACCGACGCCGACGGCATGGTAACCGACGGCGGCAGCAGCAATACCAAGGGCCGGCTGCTGGCGGTGAACCGCACCCAGTGGCGGCTGGGGTTCCGCCGGGAGCTCATGATCGAAACCACCCGAGACATCCAGAAGCGGCAGAACGTCATGGTGGTCAGTATGCGACTGGCCTTCATGGAACGCACCGGCGCCCGGGCGTCGGCGACGCACACCGCCCTGCAATACAACATCACGGTGTAGGGAGGGATTATGCCTAACGCTTATGCTGACCTGGGCGCCCTGAAATCCCCCTCGGTTCTGAACGTTACCGACAACGCCCACGACGGCCGGCTGCTGGGGTTGCTGGAGGCGTCGTCCCGCTGGATTGACGGCCACTGCGGACGCCACTTTGCGGCGATTCACGGCGAACGTCGATTCGACGGCCGGGGCCGCGCCACCCTGTTGGTGCCCGACCTGGTCGCCGTCAGCGCGCTGCGGGTGCGGGGCGCCGCCGGACGGTGGCAGAACTGGCCGGCGGCGGACTGGCTGCTGTATCCGCTGAACGCGACGCCAACGGAACCGGGCGGACGGCCCTACACCCGCATCCTGCTGGCATCCAGCCAACGGCGCCGGTTTCCGCTCAACCGGGCCGGCGTCGCCGTCAGCGGGGTTTGGGGTTATGGCGACGTCCGCGAAGACGCCGGGTTGCTGGTCGCCGCCGACTCCGCCGTAGCCGCCGGAGATACCACGGTAACCGTCTCTCCGGTCAGCGCCGACGCCGCAGTTGCCCTGTCCCCCGGCCATACCGTGCGGATTGGCGACGAGCAGCTGTACGTCATCGGGGCAGCAGACGGCGACGGCACGACCACCCTGACCGTGCAGCGCGGGGTCAACGGAACCGACGCTGCAGCCCACGCGGTTGACGCGGGGTTGTCGGTGTACCGCTACCCCAAGGCGGTGGCGGAGGCGTGCCTGCTGCAGGCTGCCGTCTGGTGGCGGGAGAGGTCGGGCGGTCCTTTCCCGCTGCCCGAGGGTTCGCCGGCGGCGGGTGGGGGAGACGTTGGCGGCGTCTCCTCCACGGCCCGGGCCCTGCTGGCTCCGTACCGCCGTCGCAGCTCGGTTCTGGGGGTGTAGCCATGACCGGATACGCCAGCGCTGGCCACAGCTACGTGGCCGTAGCGGACGGGGACGGCCTCCTGCGCGACCTGTCGCCCTGGGTGGAGCGCATCGGCCCCCTGGGGCGCGCCTTGAGCCCGCGGGACATCACCGGCGTGAACGACACCACCGCGCGCACCGCGGCCGGACCGGAGGCGGCCCAGGAGTTCACCCTGTACGGCCTGTGGGACGACGCGCTGAACGTTGGGCCGGACGCCGTGTTGTCGGGCATTGTGGGCCGCTCCGTAACGGTGCAGTACGGACCGGCGGGCAAGGCCAGGGGGCAGCGTCGCGTATCCGGCGGGTTTGTGTGCCTGTCCTATCGCATCGGCAGCCGGGCCGGCGAGCCCGTGCGCTTCGAGGCGACCTTCCGCCAGGACGGGCCGGTGGAGCTGGGGGTGTGGGAATGAGCCGGCAGAACCGGCGCCGGTCAGTGATAGGCCTCTATGAACGTGCCGCCGGTCAGGTTGGAAATCAGCCTCAATCCCTGCACGTCGGCGTCGATGCCCAAAGCGATGGTATCCACCGGAACTTTGGATTGCGTCAGTTGTTCGATGACCGATTCGGCGATGTCAAATTGTTCCTGCGATAGCTTGGCCTCCTGCGCGGGCGTCAAATACGCCTGCGTTACATTGTTGGCCACAAAGGCGTCATTGGCGATACCGTCAGACATGAGCACGATGCGATTCTCCCGGCAAACGGTCCTATTGAAGAAGAAGAACCGGGATTCATCACGGCACACGTCCTGGTCGGGCAGCATGGCCAGGGCTTCCACCAGGGCCGCAAACATGGCCGTTCCGCCGCTGTTGGCAGTGAACGCCGGAATTGCGTCGTCCCAGGGAGCGTCATCGGGTTCGGTGAAATCGAACAGCACCTGGTTGGTATTGCCGAACATCAGCAGGGCGATTTGGCTGTTGTCGGTGGGTTTGGCGGCGACTTCATGCAGAGCCTGATGCAGCGGCAGCAGCTTGTCCGCCATGCTGCCCGAATCGTCCACGACATACACAATCATGGTGTTGTCATCCAGCAGGGCCGGCAAAGCGGTCTGAATGGTAACCGGTTCGTCCCCTCCGACAATGGCGCTGAGGTCCGCGTCGGTGCCGTCGGAGCGGGCCAGGAGCACAAGGGCCGTGGCCAGAGCGGCCAGCAGCAGCAGGAGCAGCAACAGAAACCACGGCCACTTGCGCCGCCGCCCCTGCCTTCGGCCGTCCCGGGCGTCGTAGGTTATCCAGTGCTGTACCGCCATGCCGAAGCCTCCATCGCCAAAGCAAAACGCTTCGGCTGTAGCCACACCCCATTTTACAGCCGGCGTCAACGGATACCGCGTCAAGCGCGGTTGGAACACGCTGACACTGGAACGGAGAATCAATTATGGACAACTTGGAGAATAGCCTTGCCACCGGCCTGCACTGGCAAGTCCGCGTTGACTGGGATGCCCAGGGCGTCTGGGGCGCCGCCGGCGCGGAGGTATCCGACCACGTGCTGGGGCTGCGCTGGCGATGGGGACGCTGCGGCCTCCCCGTTCCGGAGTTTGCGCCGCCGGCCGAGGTGGAGCTAACGCTGCGAAACCACGACCATCGTTACACGCCGGGCAATGCCGGCGGGCCGCTGGGCGACAACGTTCAAACCGGCCGGGAAGTTTGGCTGCAGGCCGGTTACATCCACGACGACTTCGCCACCCCCGCCGGCGCAACGGTTGACCTCCATGACCGCAGCGTCGCCAACGGATGCGCCCGCTGGCAGGTGATCGCCACAGAAGGCAACGGTTTCCTGGTGTCCGACGGAATGGCCCGCGGCACGGCCGGCGTCTGGCCGCTGTCGGACTCGGTGGGCCTGCTGGATACCGACGATGCCCTGGCGACGCTGACGGCCCGCTTCCGGCGGGGCGGCAACGGTCTGGGCGGATTCGTGCTGCGCTGCGTCGCCAAGAACGACTGCCTGCGCCTGCGATTCACCAACACCTCCAGCGTGCTCGAGCGCGTATCCGGCGCGACGATCACTACCCTGGCTTCCGGGAGTTCGATGGCCGCCGGCCTTTGGCACGAACTGGAGATTGAGCAAACCGGCGACAGCGTCCACGTCTACGTCACCAACCTCGACGTGGCCGGCACGGTTCGCAAGCCATTGCTGGCCGCCGTCGGCATCCCCGATGCGCCGGTTTCCGGTCGGCACGGCCTGTGGCGCGCCTTCGGCAACACCATCGACCGCTGGGGCGCGTTCAACGTGGGTCGCAGCCTGTTCAGCGGACGCATCACCGCCATCGAGCCCGACCACGCCGCCGGCGTCTGTCGCATCATCGCCGCCGACGTGATGCAGCAGCTTGAATCCGTCCCGCTCCACCGCAAGCTGGACGGCGGGGTGATGCGTTCCGGTCACGTCGCCGCGGCCATCCTGGGTTGGGCCGGCGTTTCCTCCGACGGCTACGCGCTGGACAGCGGGCGCGTTCTCCTGACCGGCGGGCCGCGGGCCGTGTGGGACGTTTCGGCCGGCCGTGCGCTCCGTCGTTTGCAGCGGGAAGAACACGGGCTGATTTACGCCGACGGTTTGGGCCGCGTTCGGTTTGAGGCGGCCTCGGTGCGGGCCGGCGTCCGCAGCCACCAAACGCCCGGGTCGCTGGCCCGGTTCGCCATCGCCGACACCGCCGCCGGAACCGACGCCTACGCTGCTGGGCTGCGACGCGGCGAGGATACTGGCGTCGAAGACGCCGTTACCTTCCGCTACCGACGCTCGTCCGACGCGGGACAGCAACAGGTTTGGAGTCTCAACGAGCCGTTGGAGATACCGGCCGGCGGCGAGCAGCTGCTGTTGGCCGCGCCGGACGCCTGGGACGTCATCGACGGCATCGTCGCGCCCGTGTCCGGCACGGACTACACGGCCACCGACGATGCAGCCGGCAATGGCGCCGACGTGTCCGGCGACGTTGCCGTATCATTGGTGGCCGAGGCAACGTCCGGCGTATCGGGCAAGGGCCACGTGTTGCGCATCAGCAACACCGGAACGGCAACGGCTTACCTGCAAAAACTGGAGCTGACCGCCAACCACTGCTGGCGGGCCCGGAGTTCCAGCGCGGCCCGGGCTCAGTCCGCCGCCGCCGGTTCCGTAACCCCGGCCGAGCTTGAACGGGGTCGGCTGGTGCGCTGCCGGTACGCCGACCACTACGCAGCGGCGCAATCTGCGGCCGAGGCGCGGTTGGCCGAGCATTCCTCCCCGCGGGGGCAGCTGGAGCTTACGCTGCCGCTGGCTGCGACTCCCAACCGCCGCGCGACGGTTGAGGGCCGGTTGTCCGACGTGATAACGGTACTGGCTAAAGCCCAGGGCATCGCCGGCGCCTGGCTGCTCGAGGGCATGGAGGTGCGCGTCGCCGGCGGCGGGGAGGGCGAGGCGCGCTGGTGGCTGACGGCGGTGTAGCCGGGGCCGTTGTGGTATCATCAACGCTGCAAATCCGCTGCCGGGCGAAGTTTCGCCGGCTGCCCTTTGAGGTGCCACTGTGCCTGCTAACGACACCGTTTACGACGTAATCATCGTGGGGGCCGGCAACGCCGCCCTCTCCGCCGCCATCGCCGCCCGCGAGCAGACTCAATCGGTGCTGGTGGTGGAAAAAGCGCCCGAATACTTCCGCGGCGGCAACACCTACTTCACCGGCGGCATCATCCGCTTCGCCTACAACGGCCTGGACGACATCAAGGGCCTCATCCCCGATATGTCCGAGACCGAGGCCAACTCCATTGAAGTGGGCCAGTACACCGAGAACCAGTTCTACGACGACATGATGCGCGTTACCCACGGCCTCTCCGACCCGGAGCTGGCCGAAATCCTGGTGAGCCATTCCTACCCCACGATGAAGTGGCTCCAGGAGCACGGCGTGCGCTTCGTGCTGTCCTTCGGACGCCAGGCGTTCCGGGATGGCGACAAGTTCCGCTTCTGGGGCGGCCTGGTGGTGGAAGCCGTGGGCGCCGGCAAGGGCCTGTCCGACCAGCAGTTTGACGTGTGCGAGCAGTTGGGCGTGGAAGTGCGCTACTCCACCGAGGGCATATCGCTCATCCAGGACCAGACGGGCCGGGTCGCCGGCCTGCGGGTCAAGGGGCCGGACGGATTCGAGGACATCGCTGCCCGCGCCGTGGTGCTGGCCGCCGGCGGCTTTGAGGCCAACGCCGAGATGCGCTGCCGCTACCTGGGCCCCGGCTGGGAGACGGTGAAAGTCCGCGGCATCCCCTACAACACCGGCGACGGCATCAAGATGGCCCTGGACGTGGGCGCGCAGAGCTACGGACACTGGTCGTCCTGCCACGCAGTGGCCTGGGACATGAACGCCCCTACCTTCGGCGACCGCACCGTAACCGAGCTGTTCCAGAAGCACTCCTATCCCTTCGGCCTGATGGTGAACATCAACGGCGAGCGGTTCCTGGACGAGGGCGCCGACTTCCGCAACTACACCTACGTAACCTACGGGCGCGCGCTGATGGACCAGCCCCAGGGCCTGTGCTTCCAGGTTTTCGACGACAAGGTGAAGCACCTTTTGCGCGACGAGTACTGGATTCCCCAGGCCACCACTGCCGAGGCCAACTCCATCGAGGAGCTGGCGCGGATGCTGGACATCGATCCGCAGGGCCTGGTGCGCACCATCGAGGAGTACAACGCCGCCGTCCGCACCGACATTCCCTACAACGCCACCGTGAAAGACGGCCGGCGCACCGAAGGGCTGTCGGTGAACAAGACCAACTGGGCCGAGACCATCGACACGCCGCCCTATCGCGGCTGGGCGGTTACCACGGGCATCACCTTCACCTTCGGCGGGGTCAAGGTCAACAACCGGGGCCAGGTGGTAACCAACGCCCAGGACCCCATCCCCGGCCTGTACGCGGCCGGTGAGATGGTGGGCGGGCTGTTCTACCACAACTACCCGGGCGGCAGCGGTCTGAGCGCCGGCATGGTGTTCGGCCGCCTGGCCGGCAACAGCGCCGGTGAAGACGCCCTGGCCCTGAAGGACGTTTAGGGGAAAGGAACGCAGGAAATGGTGGCAAGGGAAACTGATCCCTCCGCCATTTCCTGAAAGCAGCCGCCGTTGAATGGCTACAGCAGGAACGGCGGTCCCACCTCGCCTTCGGGGCGCGGCTCGATGCGCTCGTTCACCAGGTCAACCCTGAACCCCAAATCCTGCAGCAGCTTGTAGCCGACTAGCGGCACCGCCGCCGGAACCACGCCGTTGACGAAGCCGGTTCCTTCCAGCATACCGATGCCGACGTATATCGGCGTATGCACGATTTGGCCGTCGGCGGTCATCAGGGCCGCGTCGGCGTTGGGTACGGTATCCAGCCCCAGGGTGTCGATGTCGGCCTGGGGGATGCCAACCCAGGTCGCGCCGGTATCCACCAGGAAATCGTAGTCGCGGCTTGCCGACTTGCCGGTGATGCTGCCCCTGGCGTAGGTAACTCCCATAGCGACGCTCCTGCCCTCTCGTTGACGTTAGCATACCGCACCGGAGCTTTCAACTTGCATCCCCTTCCTGTGGGGCATACAATCGGCCCATTCTGATGTGCGGGTAGTCCCCGCACGGCATGGGCAGGACACCACGATATGGCGGCCAGCAATCCGGCGCGTTCCGGTATGTTCTATGGGTGGTTCGTCGTCGCCACCTGTATGTTCATCGCGTTCCTCACCATGGGCACGCGCAATACCTTCGGCGCCTTCGTCGTGCCCATGGAAGCGGAGTTCGAGTGGAACCGCACCGTGGTGTCCTGGGCCGCCGCCTTGGGCGCGCTGCTCAACGGCGTAACCCAGCCCTTCATGGGCTACCTGTTCGACCGGGTTGGCGTCCGCATCGTGGTCATCGCCGGCATCTTTGTCGTCGGCGCGTCCACCCTGCTGATGGCGTTGACCGGCAGCGTGTGGTATCTCATCGCCGTGTTCGGCGTGGTGGCCGCCGTGGGACAGAGCGGCACGTCGCTGACCAACACCGGCGCGATGCTGAGCAAGTGGTTCCGCCGGCGCCGCGGGCTGGTCATCGGGCTGAACGCCTCTGGAATGTCCCTGGGCGGCCTGATACTGGTGCCCTTCGCCGCCTACCTCATCACCCTGATCGACTGGCGGCTGTCCTGGGTCGTGCTGGGCCTGATGATCCTGTGCCTGGGCATCCCCCTGGCCTTCGTGTTCCTGCACGACGACCCGGCGCGCAAGGACCTGACTCCCGACGGCGACCCGAACCCGGCCAGCGGCCCGGCGGGCTCGCCGGGCGCTGCGACTCCCCCGCCGCAGCCGCTGTTCGCCGAAAACTGGCGGCAGGCCTTCAAATCCTTCCCCATCTGGCAGATGAGCTTTTCCTACTTCATCTGCGGCTCCACCACCTTCATGCTGTCGGTGCACTTCGTGCCCATGGCTGTGGAGGAGGGCATCAACCCCCAGACGGCAGCGCTTATTTTCGGGCTGATGTCGGGCCTTAACGCCCTGGGAGCCACCGGAGCCGGCTGGATTTCCGACCGCATCGGCGGACGCAAGAACTGGCTGGCGGCGGTGTATTTCTGCCGGGGCTGCGGCTACGTCATCCTGGTGGCGTCGCTGGTGGTGCCGGGCATTCCGGTGCTGGCCGGACTGCTGATATTCTCGGTGGTAGCCGGCCTGTCCTGGATTGCCACCGCGCCGCTCACGACTTCCCTCACCGCCGAGGTGTACGGCCTGAAGTCCCTGGCGACCATATCGGGCGTGGCCTTCCTGTTCCACCAGCTGGGCGGGTTCAGCAGCGTGCTGCTGGCCGGATACCTGCGCGACTTCACCGGCAACTACATCCTGACTTTCTCCATCGCCGCCGCGCTGCTCTTTCCGGCAGCCATCAGCGCGTTCACCATCCGGGAGCGGCAGTACTCGGTGCGCTATCAGCCGGCGGCGACGGCGGCATGATGGCGACTTGCTGGCATTGACAACCCGGCGTCTTTTGGTGTATCAATCTGCTACCGTAAGCGATGGTCGTCCGCCGGGCGGACGGCAGTCTTGCCAAGGAGGAGGAAACTATGCCTGACGTCTATTACGCCCGACCCAGCAATTTCCTTTCCGACCCCCGCGACCGCACCGTCATCGTGGGCGATTCGGAAGAGGACGTGCTTCAGAAGATGTTCGCCTATCTGGCCAGCCCTGAGGCCCAGGCCCGCTATCCCGGTGTCGAAGATCCCAAGGAGCTGGAGAACAACATCCGCACCTGCATCTTCAAGAAGGGCACCAAGGCCATCCACAACCGCCCGCCGGATGCCCACTAGCCAACGGCTGGCGTCGGCTTGTCATTACAACCCCCGCTCTTCCCGGAGCGGGGGTTATTTATAACGATCTTTCACCCTCTCCCATCAAGGGAGGGGACTAAGTTGCCGGGGCCGGGTCGCCCCGCTATACTGCGGCATCATGGCCATCAATCCCGACGACTTTCCCCCCGGTTCCTACGTTGAACTGCCGTTGTTCCCGCTGAACAACGTGGTGCTGTTCCCCGGAATGCCGCTGCCGCTGCATATCTTCGAGGAGCGGTACAAGGCGATGATCGGCGACTGCGTCCGGCGCAGCGAACCCTTCGGGGTGCTGCTCATCAAGGAGGGCAACGAGGTGGGGGAACCGGCGTCGCCCCACTCCGTGGGCACCACCGCCCGTATCTCCCAGGTTCAGCGGCTCCAGGAGGGCCGGCTCAACATCCTGACCCGGGGCGAGCGGCGCTTTGAGCTGCTGGAAACGGTGCAAACCGTGCCCCACCTGGTGGGCTTGGCGCGCTACATAGAGGACGAAGAGGGCGTGGTGTCGTCAACCACCCTGGCCGGTGTCCGGGAGCAGTACATCCAGTTGCAGCGGCACCTCACCGCCATGTCCGGCGGTTGGGACCGGGAGGTTACCGTTCCCGACAGCGCCATCGACCTCGCCCGCACCTCGGCGACGGCGTTGGCCGTCAGCCTGCCGCTGCCGCCGGACGTGCGCCAGGACCTGCTGGAGGCGCGCACCGCCGGCCAGCAACTGGAAAAACTGCTGACCTTGATGCGCCAGGCCAACCGCATCGTCGCCGAGCAGGTGGAGCAGAATACCCCCTTCAAGGGGCCGCGGCTGAACTAGGCGTAGATGCGCCGGGCGCCCATTTCGGGAATCTGGCCCGAGAACAGCTCCGGGTGGGTCATCTCGGCCAGTATCTCCAGCCCGGTAACCAGGCGCGGGCCGGAGCGGCTGGTGTAGTTGCTGGCGTCGATGGCGAAGACCCGGTTGTTTTGCACCGCCGGCAGCGTATCCCAGCCCTCCTTTTCGGTGAGCAGCGGCACGTCCTCCAGGGCCCGGGGCACCTCAAAGCCGCAGGGCATCAGCACGATAACCTCGGGCTGGCTCTCCACCACCGCGTCCCACTCCAGCGGGAACGAGCCCATCTCCTTGTCGCCGAAGCAGTTGGCCCCGCCGGCCAGCTCCACCATCTCGGGAACCCAATGGCCGCCGCACATCAGGGGGTCGGTCCATTCCAGGTGCAGCACCCTCGGGCGGGTGTCCGCCAGCGCAGCCCGCTGGGTTACGGCGTCGATGCGTTCCTGCATTCGGGAGGTTACCCGGTCGGCCACCGACTCCGAGTCGGTGGCGCGGCCCACCCTGCGCACGTCTTCCAGCACGTCGCCCAGGTACTGAGGGTCCAGGGACAGCACTTCCGGCTGCTTGGTCATGTTGGCGGTGGACTCGGCGACCTGCCGAGAAGACACCGCTCAAACCTCGCAGATAGCCTGGGTCAGCAGCAGGTCGGGGTTGGCCGCGTCCAGTATGTCCTGGTCGATGTGATAGATGCCCAGCCCCTCGGCCAGCCGTTCCGAGATGACCCGGCTGATTTCACCGCTGCTGGGGTTTGTGCCCTCAAAGACGCTGCGCACCACCCAGGGCTTGCTCTTGGCGGCCGCCGGGTAGTCGCATTCGTGGGTTACGCCGTAAAGGCAGTCTTCCAACCCCAGCGCATAGACAATCTCGGTGGCCGAGGGTAAAAACGAACAGATACGCATGGTGCAGTCCTTCCCCTGGGAGTCAGGTTCGTCAGCCGTATTTTAGCACTATCCCGGCGCCTCAATCGCTTTCCGTTCGCTGTGGCTGCGACGGCGCCGGCCGCTCCTCCTCCTCCCCGTGGTGCGGTGTGCGCAGGATGGCGACCCGTTCCTCCAGCATCCGCCACAGGCTCTCCTCGGCGTCCATCAGTTCCGCATCCCGGCCGGTGCGGGCCGACAGCGACGTTGCCGCGGCCGGCCGGCCCACCGGCTCGTGGTGACCATCGTGCAGCGCCGGCGTTTCGGCGTCAATCGGTTCCAGCGCGTCATCCGGCGCGCCGGCCGACATCGTCGTGCTCATGCCCGTCGCCGCCGTTGACGCCGCGAAGGTGTCGTGGAAGGCCGCCTCCAGCACGCGATGGATGTGGAAACCCACAAACACCAGCAGCGCCGCCGAAGCCACCAGCAGCACAATGGGCAGCGGCGTGGACAGCGTGCCCAGGGCAAACAGGCGGACGATCAACGGGGTCCACGCCATTATGGCCAGCAGCAGCAGGGCCGTCGCCAGCCCGTCCTGGATCAGCGCGCGGAAGGTGTACCGTTGCGGTCGGTTGGGCCTGGCCCGTTGGGCCAATCGGTCGGTCAGCCGGGCCAGCGTCCGCAGCTCGCTCCAAATGGCGATGGCGCCGGGGACCATCAGCCCCACTGACGCGCCCCCGATGATCAGCCCCAGCAGGTCGGCCGACACCGGCAGCAGTCCCGCCAGCAGGTCGGGCAGGGTGTACGCGCACACCGTGCCCACCGCGGTGATCACGGCGATGATCAGCACGTTGATCAGCATCCGGCGCACCAGGTTCTTCAATATGCGGCCCCTCTGGCCCGGCAGGGAGAACGCCGACCAGAAGGTGCGGATGCCCACCTGGATTGCCAGGTCAACTTCCACCATCGTCGGCGGCGCCCGGCGGGCTGCCCAGTTGCACAACGGCGTTGCCAGCCGCGACGTCAGGGGAGCCAGGACGGACGTAATCGCCGTGGCGATGGCCAGAACCGGGCCGATGGTAATGTTGACCACGCTGTCGGTGGCGCTCACCCGGCCGATGGCCAGCGAAAACTCGCCCATCTGCGGCATGGTCAGGCCCACCTGCACCGCCTGGCGGGTATTCCGCCCCGACAGTATCGAGCCGATGGTGTTGGCGATAATCTTGCCGGCCATGAACACTGCCACCACCACCAGCGCCGGCAGGATGAAATCGTCCAGCGTGCGGTAGTCAATCAGCATCCCGATGGACATGAAAAACAGCGCGCCAAACATATCCCGCACCGGATTCACCAGCCTGGTTACCCGGCCGGCCGCGTCGGTATCGCCGATTACCATGCCGATGATGAAGGAGCCGGCCGCCGCCGACAGCCCCAGGAACTCCGCGCCCAGCGCCAACCCGAAGCAGCAGCCCAGCGAGGCCAGCAGCAGGGTTTCGTCCGAGCGCGCCCGGGACAGCAGCCGCATCAAACGGGGCGCCAACAGCGTGCCGAAGGTCAGCGCCGCGATGCAGAAAATCGCCAGTTTCGCCACCAGCCAGCCCACGCCGGCCAGGTCGGTGGAGCCGGTGGTGGCCAGGCCGGCCAGCAGCGTCAGCAGAATCACCGCGGCAAAGTCCTCCACCAGCAGGATCCCAACGATGGTTTGCCCCCATCCGGTGCGCAGGTTGCCGCCGTCCCGCAGCCCTTTCAGCAGGATTGCCGAGCTGCTGATGGCCATCGCGCCGCCCAGGTACAGCCCGCCGTGCCCGGAGATGCCCAGCATCTTGTCGGCAATCAGCATTCCCAGCAGGGTCAGCGTGGTGATTTCAACGATGCCGATGACCAGCACCAGGAACCCGACTTCCCGGATGCGTCGCCAGCCCAGTTCCAGGCCGATGCCGAACAGCAGCAGCACCAGCCCCAGTTCGGCCATCAGCTCGATGGTGTCCAGGTTGCTGATGACCGGCGTGGGCAGCGTGAAGGGGCCGATCAGCAGGCCGGCGAGCAGATAGCCCAAAACCGGCGGCTGCCAGACCAGCCGGGCGAAAGCCAACCCGGCGGCGGCAATCGCCATCACGATGGCAAAATCTTTCAGGTGACCGGCTGCCGTCTCCGAGAGGCCCGCTGTGAATATGGACAGCAGGATTTCGATGATGAACCCTTGAGGGCTGGCTAGGCGCCGTGCTTCCGGCGGGGTTCGGCGGTGAACTCAGCGGTTACCGATGTGCTTGGGGTCGCCACGGCGACCGAACCGTACAGGGGTCAACGCTTTTTCCAGGTGTCCACCAGGTAGTTGCCCTGGTCGTCGTCCACGCCATAGATTTTGAAGTGGATGCGCACGTCGGCGTACAGGGTCAGGTCGCCGGGGGTTGCGTCCGGGTCGCGGTAGGCTTCCGCGGAGACTTCCATGAAGTCCAGCGGGGCATCATCGGTAACCGCGATGCGCTCCACCATGTTCACCGCGCAGGCGGTGATGCCGGAAAGGAACAGTTCGCCGGAATAGACGGCGTCTCCGCCGCCGTCGTCAGCTACCCAGTGGTGGGTGCGAGCGTTGCAAATTGCGCGGCCGTGGGTACCCGAGCTGTACGTCTGCGCCCGGTAGGCCAGTTCCAATGCAGCCATCTTCTTCCTCCTTGACCTCTGGTGCTAGAATACCTGAATAGTACACTACTTGCTCATTATCGCTAACCGGCAGCCCCGGACGCTAGCGCAGTTTTTTAGATGACGGCTAAAAACTCCAACGACGACCGCCTGGGTGTGGTAGTGGTCGCCGCCGGCCGCAGTTCCCGCATGGGCGGAACCGACAAGACCTTCGCCCAGGTGCACGGCGTTCCGCTGATCGCCCACACCCTGCGCCGCCTGGCCCAATCCGACGCCGTGGCCGGCATCGTGCTGGTGGTCGCCGACCAGTCCGTCGCCCGTTCGCGCCGGCTGGTCGAGGAACTCCGCATCGGCAAGGTCCAGGCCGTTTGCGCCGGCGGGGCTCGGCGCCAGGACTCGGTGTATGCCGGCCTGACGGCCCTGGGCCGGTGCTGCTGGGTAGCGGTTCACGACGGCGCGCGCCCCTGCGTCGCCGACGACGTGCTCACCCGGGGGCTGGATGCCGTTCGGCGATGGGGCGCGGCGGTGGCCGCCGTTCCGGTGAAGGACACCATCAAGGTCGTGGGCAGCGGAGACGTGATCACGGCCACGCCCGACCGCTCCACCCTGTGGGCCGCTCAAACCCCCCAGGTGTTCGATTACGATATGCTGTTGGAGGCCCACCGGGCCGCCACCGGCGACTACACCGACGACGCCGCCATGGCCGAGGCTGCCGGTCACACCGTCCACATTTTCCCCGGCAGCTACGACAACCTGAAGGTAACCACTCCGGAGGACCTGGCCGTAGTCAGCCACATCCTGGCTGGCGATTCCCAACCTGGAGCCGACGGGAAAATCCCGTAACCAACCCGCGGATGGCTGGCATCGGCCGATGCGAAAACGATATAATGCGCTAACCGTTGCCGAAAAGCGGCGACGACGAATCTTTCAGCGCTCCTCTTGCCAGTTGTGCTGCTATCGGTTCGGAGGCTGTTGAAATGGCTGCCGGCAACGCCCACCGCGAGCGATATCGCGAATATACAAACTTTTTGCGCGCCAGCGCCGCCGGACTCAACATACAGGTCGCACCGGCCCGCCTGGAACGTCTGCGTTCCCGCGTTAACCTGGAGCGCAACAAGTTCCTGTTCTGGCTGGTGGTCTGGATTCTCATCGCCGTGGTCAGCCTGGCCCCCGTTTTGATGCTGGCCTCCGTGGAGTTCGGCCTGCCGCTGCCCGACTCCCTGGCCGCCCGGGCCGAAACGTTCCACAATCAGGTCGCCATCCAGGAAAACGTGGGCGCCGTTGCCTTCGCCATCTCCTCGGCGTTGCTCTTCGTGGTGGCCGTAAGCGTCGCGTACATTCCAATCATCGCCAACAGCGACTCGCTGAATGATCTGGAAAACGCGCACCGGGCGCTGAAAGACATCGAGAAAGAATAGCCGCCTTCCAACGCGTGCATCGGCTGAGTCAAAGTCCCTGAGGAGTACAGTGGAGTACCGGGTTGGAACGGGAGCGGACGCCCACGCCCTGGCCGAAGGTCGGCCCCTGATCCTGGGCGGCGTGTCCATCTCCCACCCCCGGGGCCTGGCCGGACACAGCGACGGCGACGTGCTGAGCCACGCCATCATCGACGCCCTGCTGGGCGCGGCCGGCGCCGGCGACATCGGGTTGCACTTCCCTCCGGGCGAGCCTTCGTTGGCCGGCATCAGCAGCCTCCTGCTCCTGGAACGCACGGCCGCCGTCATCGCCGCCGACGGTTGGTGCATCGTCAACGTTGATGCTACAATGCTGGCGCAGCGGCCCCGGCTGTCGCCCCACGTGGTCGAAATGCGCGGCAACATCGCCACCGCGCTGTCCATCCAGCAGCCGCAAATCAGCGTCAAGGCCACCACCACCGACTACCTCGGCTTCACCGGGCGGGAAGAGGGCATCGCCGCCACGGCGGTTGCGCTGCTCTCCCGTTCGTGAATCCGCACTATCACTACCGGCCAGTTATGAAACTCTACAACACCCTGAGCGGACAGGTTGAGAACTTCGTCCCCGCCGACGCCAACGAAGTAAAAATGTACGTCTGCGGCGTTACGCCGTACTCGTCAACCCACGTGGGGCACGCCCTGAGCTACGTGGTCTTCGACACGTTGCGCCGCTACCTGGAATACAAGGGTTACCGCGTCCGCCACGTCCAGAACTTCACCGACGTTGACGACAAGATTATCCAGCGGGCGCAGGAAAGCGGCGTAACCGAGGACGAACTGGTTGAGGAGTTCATCGGCGATTACTTCCGCACCATGGACGCCCTGAACATCCAGCGCGCCGCCGAATACCCCCGCGCCACCCGGGAGATTCCCCGCATCATCGACGCCATCGCCGGCCTCATTGACCGGGGCCACGCCTACCCGGCCGCCGGCGACGTCTATTTCCGCGTTACCAGCAAGGACGACTACGGCAAGCTCAGCCACCGCACCCTGGACAGCATGATCGCCGGCGCCCGCATCCAGGTGGACGAGAACAAGGAACACCCCATGGACTTCGTCCTGTGGAAGGGCGCCAAGGCCGGCGAGCCTTCGTGGGAGAGTCCCTGGGGGCCGGGCCGACCCGGCTGGCACATCGAATGCACCGCCATGTCCCTGGAATACCTGGGCGAGCAGGTGGACATCCACGGCGGCGGCCAGGACCTGGTGTTTCCCCACCACGAAAACGAAATCGCCCAGAGCGAGTGTTACACCGGCGCCCGGCCCTTCTCCCGCTACTGGATGCACAACGGCCTGCTCCAGCTGGGCTCCGACAAGATGAGCAAGTCCCTGGGCAACTTGGTGTCCGTGGTCGAGGCCCTGGAGCGTTACAGCCCCGACGCCATGCGCCTGTATTTCTTGAGCAGCCACTATCGCAGCCCGCTGGCCTACAGCGACGAGGGCGCCGCCGCCATCGAGCGCAGCCTGGACCGTGTACGCCACGCCCTGACGCCCAGCAACGGCTCCGGCCCCCAGGTTGACGCCTCTTCGCATCGTTCCCGTTTCGCCGATGCCATGGACGACGACCTGAACACTCCCCAGGCGGTGGCCGCGCTGTTCGACCTGGCCCGGGACATCAACCGGGGTCGGGATGCCGGCCAAAGCGTTGACGACGGACAGGCCGCCTTGCGCGAACTGGGCGGCGTACTGGGCCTCACCTTCGCCCAGCGCCCCGACGGCGACGCCGACCTGGCCGCCGCGCCCTTCATCGACCTGCTGGTGTCGGTGCGCTCCGAGCTGCGCGCCGCCCGGCAGTTCACCCTGGCCGACCAGATCCGCGACGGCCTGTCCCAGCAGGGCGTAACCCTGGAGGACGGGCCCCAGGGCACCCAGTGGCAGCGGCAGAGCGCCGGCTGAGCGCCGCAACTTTCGCTCACTGCGCCATTCCCTCCGACTTCATCGTGACCGAACTGCGCGGTTCCGCCTCTCCCATCGACTGGCAGCAGTTGACCGGCTGCCTGCGCGAAATCGTCGGCGCCGAGCACGTTCTCACCGACCCCGACGCCATCGACCGTTACTCCGCCGACGCGCTGACTCCCTACCGCGCCTACTACGCCGACGCCGCCTTTGACCGCCTGGCCGACGCAATCGTCCGGCCCGCCGACACGCAGGAGGTGTCCCGCGTGGTTGCGCTGGCCCAGGAGCGCGCCGTGCCGGTCGTGCCCTACGGTGGGGGCACCGGCGTGATGGGCGGCATCCTCCCGGTGCAGGGCGGCATCATCCTGGACGTAAGCCGACTCAACCGGCTGCTGGGCGTGGACGCCGGGTCCCTCACCGCCAACGTTGAGGCCGGCATGGTGCTGGCAGACCTGTACGACGCCTTGCAGCCCTACGGCCTGATGCCGGGTCACGACCCCTACAGCGTGCCCATCGCCACCGTGGCCGGCGCCATCTCCACCAACGGCGTGGGCTATCGCGCCGCCTCTTACGGCCCCATGGGCGACCAGGTGGTCGCGCTGGAAGTGGTGCTGCCCGATGGCCGGGTGATCGAGACGCGACCCGTGCCCAAGCAGTCCGCCGGCCCCGACCTCAACCGGTTGTTCATCGGCTCCGAAGGCGTCTTCGGCGTAATCACCCGCGCGACGGTCAAGATATTCCGCCAGCCCGAGGCCAACGCCTATGCCACCATGGAGTTCGCCGACTTCGCCGACGGTTTCGCCGCCGTCGCCGAGATGTCCGCCCTGGGCATTCGCCCGACCCTGCTGGATCTGACGGAAGACCACGAGGGCATCCAGCTGCACCTGCTCTTTGAAGGCTACCGGGAGGGGGTTGAAGCCGCTCTGAAGCGCACCGTCGCCGTTTGTTCCGCCGCCGGCGGCTGGGACATCGGCCCCAGGTCAACCCGGGAATACTGGCGACGCCGCCACGACTCCGCCCTGAACTACCGCGAAACCGCCCTGGGCCGGCCCCGCGCCGAGCGTTGGCGGAGACAGTGGGGCCGCACCTTTGACTACCTCCACATGAGCCTGCCGGCTGACCGGGTGCTGGAATACCGCCGCCGGGCCGACGAGCTGCTGACGGCCCGCAAAATCCAGGTGGTGGAGTATTGCCTGTGGAGCCGGCCCGAGTTTTTCTCCATGCTGGTGGTGCCCGACGACGACCGGCCGGTGATCGGTCGCGACGGCTACGACGCCGACGTGCGGGCCAACCTGGCCGCCGGCGTGGACGAAGTGCTGACCCTGGCCCAGGACATGGGCGGCGTGATGGAGTACTGCCACGGCGTCGGCATCAAGCTGAACCACCTGCTCGGCCGCGAGCTCGGCGCCAATCGGGACGCGCTGCGCGACATCAAGCAAGCCCTGGACCCGGCCGGCATCATGAACCCCGGCAAGCTGGCCCTGTAACCCTCACCCCCGCCTTCCTTCCCGCTCATCCTGAGCCCGTCGCAGGACGCGCTGCCGGCTCTAAGTTATATCGTTAAATGCGATAGTGACTATCCCAAAATATCTATTGACACGATACTGGACCGAGCGTATCATAATTATAAATAAATACGGGCTGATGTTATCAGCCAAAAGGAGCAAACCGAATGGTTACCGCACTGAAAACCGAAAACGAAACCAACCCCGCGGTTGCCGAAACCGCCCAGACGTCCGCCGCAGTCGTTGAGCGGGCCGCTCCCGCCGTCGCCGACCAGGTTGACATCGCCCACGTGCCGGAGACCCCGGCCGAGCTGCTCAAGCAGTGGGAGGCTCCCGCTCCCCGGCGTCCGCTGATTCTCGTCGCTATCTCCGCCACCCTGGCTACCCTCTGGGACGCCATCACCGGCCCGGCCATGACCGACCAACAGCGGGTGAACCGGGAGATTGCCGAGAGCCGGGGCTTCGTCGAAACCCTGCATCGCAACGTGTAATCATCCACAACCACGCTCGTCCTGAGCGTGTCGAAGGATTCAGCCTGCTCAGCGCCTCCGTCATAGTGCGGAGGCGCTTTTCCTTGTCCGCCAATGGATTGCCGCCGGCCCTTTGGGACACTACAATCCCTGCATCCTGACGACGGTGAAGAGTCATGCCGCGCCCCAAAGCCCTGGTTACCCGCAGCCTGCTGCCCGACGCCCTGGACCTCATCCGGGCCGTGGCCGACGTTGAAGTCTGGCCCGACGAAGCGCCGCCCTCAGCATCCCAGCTTTGCGGGCTGGTCGCCGACGCCAACGGCATCCTGACCACCATCATGGACCGGGTGGACGCCACCCTGCTGGATGCCGCGCCCAACCTGCGCGTCATCAGCCAGCTGGCCGTGGGCCTGGACAACGTGGATGTGGCCGAGGCCACCCGCCGGGGCATCCCCGTAGGCTACACTCCAGGCGTGCTGGCCAAGGCCACCGCCGACCTGGCCTTTGCCCTGCTGCTGGGCGCGGCCCGCCGCACCTCGGAAAGCGAGCGTTGGGTTCGGGCCGGCGGCTGGCAAATTCAGTTCCATCCCACCCACTGGCTGGGCCAGGACGTTCACGAGGCCTGCCTGGGCATCGTGGGCATGGGGCAGATTGGACGGGAAATCGCCCGTCGCGCTAGCGGGTTCGACATGGATATCGTCTATCACTCCCGCACCCGCTACCCGGACGTGGAGGCGCAGTACGGCGTGCGCTACTCGGAGTTCAACGCGCTGCTGGCCCAGGCCGACTTCGTTGTGCTGAGCGTGCCGCTCACTACCGAAACCCACCATCTCATCAGCGGCCCACAGCTGGCGCAGATGAAACCGACCGGCATACTGATCAACGTGTCCCGCGGCCCGGTGGTGGACCCGGCCGCGCTGTACGTGGCCCTGCGTGATGGCCAAATCGCCCGGGCCGCCCTGGACGTAACCGCGCCGGAACCCATCGCCCCGGACGACCCGCTGCTGACGCTGGACAACCTGGTCATCACGCCGCACATCGGCAGCGCGGCGCTGCCCACCCGGTTGAACACCATGAAGCTGGCGGCCCGGAACCTGGTGGCCGGTTTGCAGGGTGAGCCGATGGAAGCCTGCGCCAACCCGGAGGCGGTTGGACGGCAGGAGTCCTGAATCGAAAACCCCGCCGGCAGATACCCGCGGGGCTTTCAGTGGGCAAATTCTGGTTGGCTAGCCCGGGTTGTGCCGCTCCACGTACTCGACGATGCGTGCATCCAAGCCGCCCTTCTGGTCGTCAAGGACGCCGGCATCGGCGTAGGCCACCGCGAGATGGGCGTCCCTCTGAATGTCTTCCCAGTCGGTCTCCAGCTCGAACTCGTCTCGCAGCTCTTCAAACAGTCTGTCCAGCGAATCCTTGTCGAACATATCGGTTTGTTACCTCCTCCGGTTTTCGGCAACCTTGCGGTCACCAGGCGCCGCCGACTGAAACTCGCTCCGAACCGCACGCGGCGCACGGCCAGCCTATGGCGATATTGGCAGCGGGGGTATATTACCCTTTATTGATGCCGCCGGCAAGCATCTGCCCCGCCCGAATCACACGGTTCACCCGGAGCCGGTGGCAGTGCCGCCATTCCTCCGCGCGCGCCGTGTGTTCGCCCAGTAGGCGATCACAATCAAGGCCGGCATGGCCAGGATGATCAGGCCGATGATGATCACCACCGTAAGCTCGGTGAAACCCAACGTGCCCAGCAAAATGTGGCTGAGGGCGGCCATGATCCACTGCAGCAGCGTGGGGTCGGCCTCGCCGTGATGGAGGCCGACGGACAGCAGCAGGGCGCTTAACGCCGCGCTTATCATGCTGCCCTAGTAGGCGCGCGGGCCGGCTCCGGCCGTGGCCAGCTGGGGGCCGCCGGCCGACTGGCTGTTGTAGCGTCCCGAGTAGCGATACTCGTTGATGCTGAACGCAGCAATGCTGGCGGGAATCAGCGTCAGCCCCGCGATGAGGAACGGCCACGTGTAGCTCTCGTTGAACCAGAGGTAGGCGTAGCCGGTCAGCTGGATGCTGACGAAGGAGCCAATCTGGTGGGAGAAGAACACCCACCCGCTGATGGTTCCCAGGGCCTTGAAGCCGTACACGTCGGCGGTCAGCGTGGACGTGAGCGGCACGCTGGCCACCCAGGACATTCCCGACAGCAGGGCAAAGGCAATCAGCCCGGCCATGCCGTAGCCCATTAGCGGCAGGAACACCAGGGCCATGAAGGCCACGCCCCGGGTGGCGTACACCACCGCCAGCACGTTCTTGCGCCGCAGTCGGTCCCCCAGGAACCCGGTGATAATCACCCCGGCAGCGTTCAGACCGGTCATCACGCCGAAAACCAGGCCGGCGAAGACCTTCTCATCCCAGGCGCCGCCCAGGAAGTTGACCGTTTCCGGCAGCACGTCCTCGGCGTAGGGAATGAAGTGGATGCTGAGCAGCCCGGTGGTGATGCCGCACACTACGTAGGCGCCGGACAGCTGCCACATGGGAGGCGTTTTGAAGCACTTGCGCCAGCTGTCCACCTCGTAGGCGCCGGTGGAGCGGGCGGCCGGCGCCGAGCCGGCGCGTCCAGAATCAGGGTCGGGGTCGCCGTCGGGATTCAGGCCCATGGACTCCGGGTTGGGGCGCAGGAAGAACACCGCCAGGGGAGCGGCGGCGAAGACGACAATCATGCCTAGCAGGAACCACACCGTGCGCCAGCCAGCCAGCTGCACGTCGCCCAGCATTATTCCCGACGAGTCGATGACGCCCATCAGGTAGGCGGCGAAGGGTATGGTGAGCAGTCCGCCGATGGAGGTTCCGCAGGCGGCCAGGGCGGTGGCCTTGCTTCGCTTGCGCCGGAACCAGCGCACCACTAGGGCCAGCATATTGGTGATCGACGCCGCGCTGAGGCAGGTGTTCACCACTATGGAGAACACGCCGATGAACCAGAGCAGGTCCAGGGGTATTTTCACGAAGCCCAGGTTGACCATGAACTCCAGGTCCATGATGAAGGCCAGGCTCATGATGGCGAGACCCATGACCACCAGCCCGAAGCCGAAGACCTTGCGGGGCCCGTAGTGGTCAAACAGCGCGCCCATAATGGGCTGCATGGCCCCGTTGATGAGGAAACCGATGGAACCGACCCAGGATATATCGGCGCGGTTCCAGCCGAACGTCGGCTCCATCTCGGTTACGAAGAGTCCGAATCCCTGGCGTCCGGGGATGGACAGGAAAGCCACGAAGAAGCAGGTGGCTACGATGTACCAGCCGAAATACATCGGCGCGGCCACCTGCGCTGCGGATTTGGATGTCATAGGCCCTCTTGCTGCACGAGTTCGGCGACTACCCGCCGCCGGCCCCGGTAATGAACCATCATAACAGGGCAGGGGTTTTGTTACAATTGCCGGGTTATGACGGTTCCATTTGCCCTCGTTGCCGCCGCCTTGGCGATAGCTGTTGCGGCCTTCGCCTGCGGGCCTGCTACCGATGGCAACGGCGGGGATGCTGACAAGGCAACGCTCACAGTGTTCGCCGCCGCGTCGCTGGCCGAGTCCCTGCGGGCGCTGGGAGCGGAATTTGAAGCCCACAACCCCGGCGTGCAGGTTGCGTTCAACTTCGCCGGCAGCCAGACCTTGCGAACACAACTGGAGCACGGAGCCTCCGCCGACGTGTTCGCCTCCGCCGACGGGCGGCAGATGGCGGCGGTGCACGAGGCTGGATTGCTGGGCCGCCCGCCGCAGTGCTTCGCCGCCAACCGCCTGGCCGTGGCCGCGCCGGCCGGCTCCGATGCCGTGCAGTCCCTCCACGACCTGGCCAGCCCCGGCGTAACCATCGCCCTGGCCGCCGCCGAAGTCCCCGCCGGTGCCTACGCTCGCGACAGCCTGGCGCTGCTGTCCGCCGACGCGGGATTCCCCGACGACTTCGCCGACGCCGCCCTGTCCAACGTGGTAACCAACGAGACCAACGTGCGGGGCGTAGCGCAGAAGGTCGCCCTGGGCGAGGTGGACGCCGGCATGGTGTACGAAACCGACGCCAAAGCGGCCCAGTACGTCGATGCCGTGCGGGTCATCGAGATTCCGCTGCAATTCAATCCGCCGGCCCAGTATCCCATCGCAGCACTGGCCGGCGGCGGGCAGCCGCAGGCGGCCCTGGCCTTCATCGCCTTTGTGCAGGCCGGCGCAGGGCAGGCCATCCTTCGGGAGCACGGTTTCGCCCCGCCGGACAACGCAGCCGCTCCCTGCCAGCCCTCGGAGGCCAGCGGTGGGTAGAGGCAACGGCGGCGCCGCGCTGGGCGCCTTGGCTCCCGCCGGCGTCGCGGCCACGGTCATCTACACCCTTTTCATCGGCCTGCCGATTCTGGCGCTGCTGGTGCGGGCCGGGCAGGAGGAGGGATTCCTGGCCGGGCTGACCGGCCCGGCCGCCCTGCAGGCCCTCCGGCTCACCGCAATCACCAGTGCAACGAGCCTGGCCATCGTGATTGGCGCCGGCACTCCCTTTGCGCTGCTGCTGGCCCGGCGACGCTGGCCCCTGCTGCGGGTGGTTGACGCCTTCGTGGAGCTGCCCATCGTGCTGCCGCCCGTGGTGGCCGGCGTGGCGATGCTGATGGCTTTCGGACGGCACGGGCTGCTGGGGCCGGCGCTGGCGTCGGTGGGCATCGCGTTGCCCTTCACCACCGGCGCGGTGATCTTCGCCCAGATTTTCGTGGCCGCGCCCTTCTACATCCGGGCGGCGCGCATCGGCTTCGCCGGCGTTGATCCCACCTACGAAGAGGTGTCGCAGACCCTGGGCGTGTCGCCGTGGGCCACCTTCTGGCGGGTTACGTTGCCGGTGGCTTGGCCGTCGTTGCTCACCGGGGCGACGCTGGCCTGGGCAAGAGCGGTGTCGGAGTTCGGCGCGACAATAATGTTCGCCGGCAACCTCACCGGCCGCACCCAGACCATGCCCCTGGCGATAATGACGACCATGGAATCCAGCCTGGGCGACGCGCTGGCGCTGGCAGCGCTGATGCTGCTGATGTCCGCGCTGGCCCTGGGCCTGCTGGCCTTCCTGCTGCGTCGGCGCGAGGAGGCGACGGTATGAACCGGCCGGCCACGGGCGGACACTTCACAGTCCGGGCCGGCGACTTCCGGCTGGAACTGTCCTTTGCGGCCCCGGCCGGCGACATCCTGGTGCTCTTCGGGCCGTCGGGAGCCGGCAAGACCACGGCCCTGCGCACCATCGCCGGACTGGCCCACCCCGATTCCGGCCGCATCGACATCGCCGGGCGTACCGTGTTCGCCGGCAGCGACCAGGATGACGTCGGCCCGGCGTGGCTTCCCCCGCACCAGCGCAGGGTCGGCTACGTTACGCAGCAGAATCACCTGTTTCCCCACCTCACGGTGTGGCAGAACGTCGCCTACGGCCTGGAGCGTCGCCGGACGGAATCGGCCCGGCGCCGCATCTCGTCGCTTATTGCGCGCCTGCGGCTGGACGGCCTGGAAGAACGGCGCGTTTGGCAGCTGTCCGGCGGGCAGCAGCAGCGCACGGCGCTGGCCCGGGCATTGGCGCCGTCGCCCGACCTGCTGCTGCTGGACGAGCCCTTCGCGTCGCTGGACATGGAGCTGCGGCGGGAGCTGGGCGCGGAGCTGCGGGACACCATAGCCCAGCTGGACGTGCCGGCCATCCTGGTTACCCACAGCCGGGAGGAGGCCCTGGCCCTGGGCGACCGCGTGCAAATCATCGACGCCGGCCGCACAGTGGCGGAAGGCCCGCCCCTGGCCGTGCTGGAACAACCGGGCCAGGGGCGCGTGGCCCGCCTGGTGGGTGTGGAAAACCTGCTGGAGATGCGGGTGTCGGCGCTGCGCCCTCAGGACGGCACCATGGTCTGCGCGGCCGGCCAGCGCACGCTGGAGACGCCGCTGGCCGACGGCTGCGCCGTGGGGGACGGGGTTACGGTGGGCATCCGGGCGTCGGACATCATCCTGGCGTCGGGGCCGCTGCCGCAGTCCTCGGCGCGGAACACCTGGGCCGGCGTGGTGGCCGCCGTGGAGCTGCGCCCGCCGGGCTACGAGGTGTCGCTGGACTGCGAAGGCACACTGCTGCGCTGCCACATCACCGGCACGTCCCTCGAAGCCATGGCTATCGCCCCGGGCCAGCCCCTGTGGGCCATATTCAAAGCCTCGTCCTGCTTCCTCCTCAGCGAGTGAGCTAACCTATTTGGGATATAATCGTCCCGCATTAACGCAGTTATCAGCAATCAACCATCGGGAGTAGCCTCAAATATGGCCGGATATAAGGGGATTCTGTTTGACATGGACGGGGTGCTGGTGGACAGCGAGCCCCTGTTTCACAAGGCGGTGAACGTGATGGTGGAACGCTGCGGCGCCGCGCCCATCACCGAAGAGGAAAACAACCGCCACCTACTGGGCACCACCGTCGAGGAGACCTGGATACGGGTCAAAGAGCTGCGGAACATACCGCAGACTCCGGCGCAACTGCTGGCCGGCTACAACGAAGTGGTCAAGGAGGTGCTGCGCTCCGACCTGACGGCCCGGCCCGGCGTGCGCGCCCTCATTGCCGAAGCCCATAAGCGGGGCCTGCCCATTGCCGTGGCGTCGTCGTCCCTGCGCGAGTGGGTGAACCTGAAGCTCGAGGTTATCGGCCTCACCGACGCCTTCCCGGTTGCCCTGGGCGGCGACGACATCGAGCACGGCAAGCCGGCGCCGGACATCTACATCAAGGCCGCCCGACTCATCGGGCTGGAAGCCAGCCAGTGCGTGGCCATCGAGGACTCCCCCATCGGGCTGGCGGCGGCCTCGGCGTCGGGAGCCTATACAGTATGCACCCTGACCGATTCCACCCGCCACCTGGACCTGTCGGCGGCGGACGTCATCATCGAGAACCTGGAGGAGTTCGACTACAGCCTGCTGGCGTGAACTGATTCACTATTCGCCCCGGCGCGACCTCCGCCGGCGCAGGCCGGGAACGCCGGGGAAGACGCCCTCCTGCAACACCCACTGCAGCCGCTGCATCAGGGCGCGCGCTTCCTCGTCGTCCAGCAGCGACAGAAACTCGGCCACCTCCCCGTTGGGCGACAGCAGCTGTCCGCAGAGGCGACGCAGGGGTTCCAGCAGCCGGTCCGGTATTTCCTCTTCGCCGAAGTCCCAGATGACGGTGCGTATCTTGGTGTCGGCGTGGAAGGTAAGGCCCTGGTCGATGCCCCACAGCTTGCCATCGTAGTCGCGGATGACGTGGTTGGCCTTGCGGTCGGTGTTGTTGGCCACCAGGTCGAAGCAGCACATCATGCGCAGCTGGTCGGCGTCGGCCTCATCAAGACTATCCCGGGATATGGTGTAGTAGTTCTCCTTGGGGTCGTGGTCGATGAATAGCTGGGCCGACCCGATGCCGTGGGGCCCGTCCCGGATGATGGTCAGGGGTATGAAGTCCCAGCCCAGGATGCGGCTGAGCAGGTAGGCGGCGCACTCCCGTTTGTAGAGCGTGCCGCTGGGGAAGTCCCACAGCGGAATTTCACCCTTGCGGGGCTTGTAGATGGCGTGGCCGGAGCGTCCGTCCAGGGACAGCTCGGCCAGAAAAGTGTAGTTAGAGCCGGCCGGCGTCAGATCCCAGCTGAGAAACTCGCCGCGGCAGAGCAGGTCCAGGTCGGAAGGTTCGCCGGCATTCACGGGATCAGATACGGCGCCGCTCAGCCGGTCTCAAAGATGGCGTGGCTGCTGGCCCGATCGCACAGATGACCCTCCGGGTCGATGGGCCGGCCGCAGAGGAAACAGGGCGGCCGCCCAGAGGCGCAGATCCGCAGGGCGGAGTCGGCCAGCTCCGAGGATTGGGTCATGGTCATCCAGAAGCTGACCGAGGTCTGCGCGCCGGCGTTGGGGTCGTCTTCCTCACCCTCGAATGCGTGGATGACGAAGCAGTTGGCGTCCTGGTCGTACTGCAACTGCATCTGGCGCGCCTGGAAATCCTGCTCCAGTGGATCGCCTATCCAGGAAGTCTCACCGGGCGCGCTGGGCCGGGACTGGGCCGACTCGCCCAGCTGGCGCACGGCCTGCTGCAGGAAGAGGCCCAGCTGGAGCAACTGCTCCTTCTCCAGCCAGATGAAGGACTGGGCCCGGCCGGCCTCGGCCACCAGTCGGAAGGTTCGGCGGCCGGGACGCCCGAAGGTCTCGGCGGCGACGGACTGGACTGCGCCCAGCTTGTAGCGTACTTCGCGTTCTGACATGGCGTTACGTATGATAGTAGCCAATGCACGGGCTGGCAAGGTCAACGGCGCTGTTGACGGGGCGGCCTGCCGGCAATAGGATGCGAACAGTTCTATTCATTGAACACCGGCGATTGACCACAGGAGAACGGCACGATGCGCGAAAACACGATGAAGCAGAAGCTGGCGGCGGGACAGCCCGTTTTCGGCTCCATGATTACCTTTCCCTCGCCGGTGGTGGTGGAGATGCTGGGCTACCTCGGCTACGACTGGGTGCTCATAGACAACGAGCACGGCAGCATCACCGTTGATTCGGCCGAGGACATGATTCGCGCCGCCGAATACTCCGGCACCGCGCCCATCGTTCGACCCGTGGGCAACCGCCCCGAGATTATCGCGCCCTTCCTGGACCGGGGCGCCTGGGGCGTGCAGGTGCCCCACGTCAACACCGCCGAGGAAGCCCGGGCCGCCGTGTCGGCGGTGAAGTACTTCCCGGAGGGCGAGCGCGGGCTGTTCAGCGGCGGCCGGCCGGGAGAGTACGGCTTCAACCAGGCCACGCCCGACTACGTCGCCGACGCCAACCGCAACACCCTGGTATGCCTGATGCTGGAGGAGGTGGAGGCCATCGAGAACATTCCGGAGCTGGTCAAAGTGCCGGGCGTTGACGTGTACTTCATCGGGGCCGGCGACCTGTCCCAGAGCATGGGCTATCCGGGTCAGCAGACCCATCCCGAAGTCCAGGCGCTGGTGGAGAAGGGCGTGCAGCAGATTGCGGCCGCCGGCATCACGGCGGGCTGCAGTTGCCCCGATAACCTGGTGCCCCACTACCTGGAGCTGGGCGTGCGCTACTTCCACAACACCGTCGGCCGGCTGATCCAGGGCGCCAGCAACGAATACCTCAAAACCATGCGGGCGGCGGCGGACGGAATCTAAGCCCGTCCATACCGGCCGCCTTTCAAACCAGCGTTGCCAAGGGAGTCAAACTATGACCAGTCCAGTCGATCCTGTCCAGATCTGTCTCACCGGCGAAAACTCCTTCATCCGCCTGTCTCCGCAGGAAGGAGGCCGACAGACCACCCGAACCAGCCACTGGCGGGTGCTCTGGACGCCGGCCGGCGCCGGCCACGTCCTGTTCCTGAAGAGTGATGAGGTGGATGGCGGCAAGGCGCGCGTGTACTCCGACAACATCGCCATGACGCGCTACGTGCAGGAAGAAATCGAGTCCATGCTCTTCCCGGAGTTTGGCGACACCAACCTGCCGGTGATTCCCGCGGAGTTCAGCAGATCGGGCAGCATCGCCAGCGCCTACAACGAGATCGTCACCGCGTCATCGGAAACCGTCGTTCTCAGCTGGCACGACTTCCTGACGCCCTATATGCTCAACAACCCGGCCGGCGAGGCGTCGGGCCGGACGCACGGCGTGTACAGCTGCTTCTTCCCGGCCCGGCAGGCGCAGATTACGGTGGGCGACCGTGCGCTGCCCGGCGTAGTGTCGCCGGAGATGCGCGGCCCCGCCCAGAGCAGCACGGCCTGCTGCGCCTGGTCGGAAACGTGGGTTAAGCCGTAGCTATCGCCCCGTCCACGTACAAAATCTCCAACGCCTGCCGCGCCGCTGGTTCGACCTGCCTGATGGTGGCGGCGTCCATCCCGTTGCAGAGGGCGGCGATGGCGTCGATGGTGGTCCGCCGGCCGTTCAGACGGGTCAGCAGTTGGGCCACCAGCGCGCTGCACGGCAGCCCCTCAGGATGGCCGTCGGTAACCAGGCCGACGCCCCACACGAAACGGTCATCGGCCAGCACCGGCTGACGTTGCAGACGCACGCCGTCGGCCAGACGCAGCGGTACACCCGGCGGCAAACCCTGCTCCTGGCGGCGTTGGCGTTCCGATTCCACGGCGGCGATGCTATGCCCAAAGGCGGCCGGGGCCAGGCCGTGGGACAGCACGGCCCGCTCGTAGCCCCGGGGCGGCTGGCCCGCCACCGCCTGGATGAATGACTGGCGCGGCGTCAACGAAGGGTCGTCGTCCAGCAGGCGGCGGGCCTCCCAGAAGTAGGAATCGGCGGTGCGGTTGCTGGAATAGAACAGCCGGGCCAGCTCCCGGAAGTGGCCGTATTCCTTGTAGTAGAGCTGCTGAAACACCCGTCCCGCCGGGCCGGCGATGGTCGGGTCCTCCAGCGCTGAGGCGATGGCGGCGGCGGCCATGGTCGCCGAGGTCAGCGCCAGGTGTACGCCGGAGGAGAACAGCGGGTCGATGAAGCAGCCGGCGTCCCCCACCAGGATGTAGCCGGGCCCGTGCAGCGACTGACAGCGGTAAGACCAGTCCCGCAGCACCTCCGGGCCGGACACGAACCGTGCCGACGCCAGCATCGCCGCCAGCTGCGGAGCGGCGGCAACTTGCGACTCCAAAAAGCGTTGCGGGCCCAGTTCACGGATGGCGCGCTGGCCGGTTTCGGCGTCCACCACCGCGCCGACGCTGGCCCAGCCGTCCCGCAGAGGAATGTGCCACAGCCAGCCGTCGGGCTGGGATTCAATCAGGATGTTGCCCTGGTCGGGCGCCGGCAGGCGTTCGCCGCCCTGGTAGTAGCCATACACGGCCAGGTTGCGAAAGAAGTCGTCCCACTGGCGCAGGCCCAACTGCCGGGCCAGCAGGCCGCCCTGTCCGCTGGCGTCCACCACGTAGCAAGCCGGCAGCTCGACGCCGTCGGCGTCGCCTCCCGAGCTGTCAGCCGGCCGGCACCGGACGGCGACGGCGGTTCCCTCATCGTCAAACATCACGCCGGTGGCCTGCCAGCCCTCGCGCACGTCCACGCCGAGGCGACGGGCGTTGTTGAGCAGGATGGCGTCGAATTCGGGCCGCCAGACCTGGTAGGAGGTGGGGTTGCTGGCGTTGGTTTCGCTGAAATGCCAGCTCCAGGGTTGCCGGTCAACGCCCCAAATCATGGTGGCGCCTGCCTTCACGGTGAAGCCGGCCCGGTTCACCTCGTCCAGCACGCCCAGATCGTCCAGAATGGGGATGCTGGACGGCAGCAGCGACTCGCCCACGTGGACGCGGGGGAAGCGTTCGCGTTCCAGCAGGACAACCCAGTGCCCCTGCCGGGCCAGCAGCGCGGCGACGCACGCCCCGGCCGGCCCGCCGCCAATAACGATGATGGGGGCCGCCTGCGATGACAAAGCTTCTGCCCTGGGAGCGACGGCCCGGCTACCGGTAATACTGGGAGAACACCGGCTCCTCCCGGGTGATGATTTCCAGGACGCAGGGTTGGCCCGTCGCCGATATCTCCTTGGCGCGCTCGATGGCCGGACCGACATCGTTGGGGTCGGTGACGTGCTCGGCGTGGGCGCCCAGGGACGTCGCCATGGCCGCGTACTCGCCGGTTACGTACTTGGTGCGGTACCGCTCGGTGGCGATGGGAATGTTCTTCTCGTAGCCGCCCATGGCGCCGTTGTTGACGATGACGGTGATGATGCCCAGCTGCTCCCGGGCCGCCGTCTCGAAGTCGGTGCCGGCCATCCCCACGGCCACGTCGCCCATGAGGTTGACGCAGGTCTTCTCCGGGAAGGCCACCTTGGCGCCCATGGCGTAACCCAGGCCGCTGCCCAGCTGGGTTGAGTTGCCCCAGCCGATGTAGCCGCGGGGCGTGGTGGCGGCGTAGAAGGGCACAATCTGGTCGCGGGGGTTGCCGGAGTCGTGGGTTACGATGCTGTTGGCCTTGTCCAGTCGCGCGTTGAGTTCGTACACCACGCGGTAGGGACTGATGGGCGCGTCGTTGCTGGACAGCCGCGGCATCCACTCGGCCAGCCATTCCTGGCGCACCTGCCGAATTTCGGCGGCCACGGACTCGTCGCCCCGGCGTCCCTCGGCGCCCAGCCGGTCCTTCACCTCCTCGATGAGCTGGGCCAGCACCAGCTTGGCGTCGCCGACGATTATCTCTTCCAGCGGATACTCGCCGTTGAGGTCCTTCTCGTCGATGGTGGACTGGATGACGGTCTTGCCCACGGGTACCGGCGCCGAGGCCAAAGTCTTCTGGAAGCTGGTGCCGATGCCGAACACCACGTCGCTCTTGGCCAGAAAGTCGCCGACCATCTTGGTGCCGGTGTTGCCGCCGGCGCCCAGAGCCAGCGGGTGGTTTTCGGGGAAGCCGCTCTTGCCCAGGGTGGTGGTCATGGTCGGCGCGTTGAGCAGCTCGGCCAGTTCCACCAGCTCCGGCGTGGCCTCGGCGTAGAGCACGCCCTGGCCGGCGTAGATGACCGGACGGCGAGCGTTGACCAGCAGCTCGGCGACGCGGGAAACGTCGCGAGGGTCGCCGGCGGAGCGGCGCTTGCGCTGGGGCAGGTAGTGGAACTGCTCCTCGGAGATTTCGGCGGCCAGCACGTCGTTGGGCATCTCCACCAGCACGGGATAGGGTCGGCCGGTGCGCAGCTGCGTGTAGGCGCGGCGCATCAGCTCGGGGATGCGGTCGGCGTGGTTGGCGGAGTCGGCCCACTTGGTTACGCCCTGGTAGTTGCGGGCGGCGTCAAAGTCCGAGGACGTCCCGTGCCGCCGCGTGCCCGGATGGTTGGGCACCATGAGCAGGGGCGACGAGTCGGCGTAAGCCTGGGCGACGCCGGAGAAGGCGTTTTCGATGCCGGGCCCGCCCTGCACCAGGACGACGCCGTTCTTGCTGCCGTTGTTGACCCGGCTGTAGGCGTCGGCCATGTTGACGGCGGTGCGCTCCATGCGGGAGATGATGGGCCGGATGCCGGCGGCGGCGCAGGCGTCGATGAGGATGTTATTCGGGAAGCAGAAAACAACGTCCACGCCCTCCCGTTGCAGAATGGTGGCGAATGCGGTCTTGCCGTCCATATTTGGCTATGGCCTCCGTTGGGTTGCAAGCATTATAGCGGGTTTCGTCAGAATCAGGATTCACGGGATTTTGGGATTGTCAGGATTGAGGTGTTGGTTGGGGTTGGCCTCCGGTGGATGGTGTTGGTTGGGTAGCCTGCCTGAGGTCGGTTTCCGGAATTCACTGTGGTCGTTGCCAGCCCCACGACCGGGGGGTGGTACGCAAGGGGGTTTATACCCTCCGAGTGGGTTAGCCTAATGAGAGCGTCCAGATCAGAGGTAGCCACCGTTAAGATTCGCACGGGTCATTTAGTTAGCCGTACACGACGCAGTGGGTAGCGCGCTGGAATAAGCTCCGTTGGTCGGAATCTTGCGATTTGGAGATGCTGACTGGTTGGTGGCCGTTGACGACCGTAGTGAAGTTGACCTCGTTGGCAGGCTGGGATTACCGATTTGCGCTAGCGATGAGGTTATTATGAACGGACGTTCTGCCAATTGTCAAGGGCTGGGTGTCGGTGGGATGAGGGGCTTTAACGCAAAGGAGCAAAGACGCGGGGGACGGAGTAGGAGAATTGGTACAGAAAGAACAACGACATAGATGTGGATTCGAGGGGAAAGACGGCAGAGTTTAATGGGGAGATGGAGCGGCAGGTGTATCAGGTATGCGGGTTGATGGGAAGGACGGCGGCGTTGGAGGGGTGTATGATGAGATTACGGGCGTTGGTGGGGGGTGGAGGAGACGGTGGGCGAGAAGCGTGTAACTGTTAGCACTAAAGGAGCGGCAAGAAGATGTGGCCAGAAATTCGTTCATTCGTGAGGCTAAACCGCAGGTTAATAGCAGGCACTGGTGTGGCAATGACGACTGCGGTGCTATGTATGGCCGCGGGTTACATCGCCGCCACCGTTTCCCAGGGTATCTGGGTTCGGCTGATCATTGGGTCGACGGCTTTGGCCTTCGGCGTTGGACTAGCGTTCTGGACTTGGACAGTGCGCAGCGTTCCTAGATACCCTAATGTTCGTATGGAGTTCGATCAACACGAAACAGAGCGAGCCGTTCAATCCGAATGGGGCAAGGCTCTCGACTGGCTACGCCTGGCGATTGAAGAAAGCGAGCAATGTTCGGATATAGTGATTCAAAATGCCCGAGAGCGCTTACTTAAAGAAAACCAAGAGATTTCATGGTGCGAGCTAGTTCTAACGGCAATGCACGCTAAGGTGTGCGACTTATCGAGGTCGGTGGCGGATCTTTGCCAGAGAGGACACGCAGAGGCAGCTTTTATGCTTTGGCGCTCTATATTCGAAATCCAAGTCAACATGGATTTCATTGCGCAAGAAGGCACGGACGATAGAGCGACGCGTTTCCGAGATTGGTCAAGGATGAGCTATCTCAAATTACATGATCCCGATGGTGTCGAGATAAAGATACTAAACAACAAATATGAAGGGTGGGAAGTTCGGCGAGACGTCGGCTGGACTCGCCAGAACAATACGATGGGTATCCCAGCCAGGGCTAAAGAACTAGGCTATGCGGACAAGCCGAAAGGAAATTTAACTCCGCTGCTACAAATTTATGAAGAAAGCAGTGCTTACGTACATAACGACGCCACCGCCATACTCAACGATTTGAGTAAAAACCACCCTTTCGTTAAGGGTCCTTCAGAAGCGGGTCTCGATATGCCACTTTGCCTAACGTCGTTGTCAATTGCGATGGTTAACGACATATTGGTCCGCAACCAGCCTGACGTTAGTGAGGACCTGATACGTCATGCAGGCGTTGTATGGGCACGTCAAAGCCAAGTGCCTCTGGAAGTAGCTATGGTGCCCGAAAGGCTGCTCTCCCGATTCGAGGGATTTTATGTCAGTACCGAAATCGATCTGGGTGATGGACCGGTAATCGCCTTTCCCGCTAGACGGGATAGCAAGCCAGAAGATGCGATTAGAGAATTCCAACGGAGACATGGGCAGCGGCAAGAACATTGAGTATAAATGTGTTGATTCTAACTTGCCGTGGTTCACCGATCACCTGCTTCAGGCTTCACGGGAGAATTGATATGAACGCCCCATCAATAATGGATAATATCATTATAGGCATCATCACAGGCGTTTCTGCCGGCTTAATCCTGGCTGCCTTCTCCTACGGCAAGCAGTACATCAATCACAAGGTGGAAAGGCGCGAGCAAATCAAGTACATCAGGCAGATTGTGGAAGCATTTCAAGAGAAAATACTATCCGTGCAACAGGCGGTATCCGTATCTAATGCACCGCCAGATCTAGCCAGCAGGCCAGACGCCGTACACCAACTGCGCTGGGTAAGCCTCGGTCATACTCATGAGCAAGTCGTCAGAACGCTGGAGGGTAGAGCGAGTACCTTAACTTTCGACGAAAAGAACCAGTTGCTCGATACATTCGATTGTTACGTACTATTCCGACCCGGTGGCGACCTTGGCAGTGAAAAGGGGAGGCTGTTGGGAGAGGCCCAGTACCACCAAATATTTGACGCGCTTGAGGCAGTCAAGTAGCTCAAAGTGAAGAGAGTTGACCGAACTGCCCTTGGTCCAAGACTTACCTAGAAAGCCGGATTGCATTGAATCGTATGGGCGGTAGCGGCCGCCGCTCGCCTCCGCCGTTTACTCCGTTGGAGGTTGTTGGCGGGTGCGCCCGTGCTAGAATGGCTGGAAAGGGATGCTCGGTATCAGGAGGGACGACGATGGCGACCAAGACCATAAATGCCAGATTCACCAACGGGGTGCTCACGCCGTTAGAGCCGCTTGACCTTCCCGAAGGCGTCCTGGTGGAGCTGAATATCCAGACGTTGGATGCCGCGGGTCTGGACGAGCAGGCTCAGGCCGCAGCTAAAACCGAGTTCAAGGTTGTACCCAATCACAGCGGACTGGCCCCTGGAGTTGACGTCGGCAACCTCAAGGACGTTATCCACGATCTGGAAGACGAGGAATTTCTGGAGAAGCTTGCTCCATGATCGTGCCGGACCTTGACCTTCTGATATTCGCCTACAACGACGGCAGCGAATTGCATCGGGAAGCGGCAGCGTGGTGGGCGGCATTGGTCAACGGTACGGAAACGGTAGGGATGCCGTGGCAAATATCCAACGGGTTCGTCAGACAGATGGCAAACCCCCGAGTGGTGGAGCGACCCTGGACTCCGGTCCAGGCAACCAGAGTGGTCGCGGAATGGTTCGGCAGTAGCCCCATCGTAGCCCTCAACCCCGTTCCACGCTATATGGATATTCTCGAAGAAATCCTTGACACTACGGAAGCCACCACGAGACTGGTCGCCGACGCTACTATTGCGGCTCTGGCCATAGAAAACGAAGCCGAGGTACACACCAACAACGCCAGGGATTTCCAGAGGTTCCCGGGTCTGCTCTGGCAGAATCCGCTTACCTAGGCTTCTGTCCGACCGCTCCTTCCAGGGCGTGTACGGCAGCGCCAGGCACGAAGACGGCGCTTGGGTTTGATCGCGGTGTGATATGGTGTCCGTTAGCAATCTGAAGGAGCGTGCTAACTCATGCCAGAATACATACCCTCAACCAGCGACTGGGTCCGGGAGCAGGTGGAGCTTTACGAGGGCAGCGGCGGCACCGCCGGCACCACCCTGCGAGACACCGGCCTGCCCGTCATCATCGTGACCAACAAAGGCAACCAGACCGGCGCCATCCGCAAGACGCCCCTGATGCGGGTGAAGGACGGCGACAACTACGTGCTGGTGGGCTCCCGGGGCGGCGCGCCCCGCAACCCGGTGTGGGTGTACAACCTGCGGGCCGAAAACAGCGTGGAAATCCGCGACGAGACCCAGGTGTACGCCATGCGGGTGCGGGAGGTTCAGGACGACGGAGAACGGGCCCGGCTGTGGGACCTGGCGGTGGCGGCCTTCCCGCCCTACGAGGAATACCAGAACCGCACGTCGCGCAAGATTCCGGTGTTCGTGGCCGAGCCAGCCTAACTGCCCCGATAGCGCAGCGAAAGTCGTTGCTTGAATCGGCGGTTGCCAGTATAGTAGTCTGAACGTAGGTTGCGCCGGTCCGCCTTCCTTGGGTATTGAAATCACTGCCCGACGAATCAGACCCTAGAGCGTGCATCGTGATTACAGACCCAAACGGAGGGACATTGTGGCACTATCAGACATGGTGCTCGTATGCGGCGATTGCGGCGTCGAGTTTCCTTTTACCGTGGGAGAGCAGGAGTTCTATGCCTCCCGCGGCTTCACCAACTACCCCAAGCGATGCCAGTCCTGCCGGAACGCCCGGCGCGGACAGTCCAACGGCGGCGGTGGTGGCGGCTTCGGCGGCGGCCAGCGCGAATCTTTCCCCATCACCTGCAGCCAGTGCGGCATCGACGCTACCGTGCCCTTCCGCCCCCGCGGCGACCGGCCCGTCTATTGCAGCGACTGCTTCTCGCGGATGCGCAACTCCTAACCCCACCGCACCGGTCCGGCTGACCTGATTCAGCTGGCTCGTACACTCCCCTCAACCCAACCCTCTCCCCTGGCGGGAGAGGGAGTTTAAATATGCCTTATCAGGACTTGCGGGAGTTCCTCGCCTTTCTGGAAAGCAAGGGCGACCTGCGGCGCGTCTCCGCCCCGGTCAATCCGGAGCTGGAGCTGACCGAGATTGCCTATCGGACGCTGCGGGCCGACGGGCCGGCCCTGCTCTTCGAGAACGTGGTCGGCCACGATATGCCCGTGGCCGTCAACCTGTTCTGCGCCCAGCGTCGCATGAACTGGGCACTGGAGGTTGACGACGCCGACGACCTGGCCGCCCGCCTGGAATCCATGATCGACCTGGCCCTGGGCGGCCCGCCCCAGGGGATGATGAACAAGCTGCGGGCCCTGGGTCGGCTGGCCCACGTCGGCGCCTATCAGCCCCGCACCGTGCGCAACGCCCCCTGCCAGGAGCTGGTGATTACCGGCGAGGACGTTGATCTCTATAGCCTGCCCGTCATCAAGTGCTGGCCGGAGGACGCCGGACCCTACATCACCCTGCCGCTGGTCATCACCAAGGACCCGGAGACGGGCACCCAGAACTACGGCATCTACCGGATGCAGGTGTTCGACCGCAACACCACCGGCATGCACTGGCAGACCCACAAGGTAGGCGCGCGACACTACCGGGCCAGCAGCGATAATCTGGAGGTGGCCGTGGCCCTGGGCGGCGACCCCGCGTCCATCTGGACCGGCTCCGCGCCGCTGCCCCCCGAGGTGGACGAAATGACCCTGGCCGGCTTCATCCGCGACGCCGGTGTGGAGCTGACGCCGGCGGTGTCCGTTGATGTGATGGTGCCGGCCCACGCCGAAATCGTGCTGGAGGGCTACGTTACCCCCGGCGAGGAACGCATCGAGGGCCCCTTTGGCGACCACACCGGCTATTACTCCCTGGCCGAACCGTATCCGGTGTTCCACGTAACCACCATCACCCGCCGCCGCAACCCCATCTATCCGACGACCTTCGTGGGCCGTCCGCCCACGGAAGACTACTGGATGGGCAAGGTTACCGAGCGGGTGTTTATGCCGCTGATCCGGCTGATCCTGCCGGAGGTGGTGGACGTGAACATGCCGGCCGAGGGCATCTTCCACAACCTGGTGCTGGTCTCCATGAAGAAGGAGTATCCCGGCCACGCCCGCAAGGTGATGTACGGCCTGTGGGGGCTGGGCCTGCTCAGCCTGACCAAGGTCATCGTGGTGGTGGACGACTTCGTGGACGTGCAGAACCCGTCGGAAGTGGCCTGGCGGGTCGCGAACAACGTCAACCCCGGCACCGACCTGGTCGTCGTGGACGGCCCAATTGACGACCTGGACGTAGCGTCGCCGACGCCCCGGTTCGGCAGCAAGGTGGGCATCGACGCCACCCGCAAGGGGCCTCAGGAAGGCTACCATCGCCAATGGCCGCCGGACATCGAGATGAGCGACGAGATCCGGCAGCGGGTGTCCCAGCGGTGGGAAGAGCTGGGCCTGGGCGACATCATCCCGCCGGCCAACCTGCGCTAGGTCGCAAGACCGGCGGCCAGCGTCGGTGTGCTACCATAGCTAGGTATGGAGAACGTTCGCACGCGCCCCGGCTCGCTCCGGATGATTGCCGGCCGGGCGCCGCACTATCTCAACGCCATCAACGTGTCGGAGTCGCTGTTTGCGATGCCCTTCGGCTACATCGGGATGGTGTTGGCGTCTCATCATTTCCTGGGCGGCGGCTGGCCGGGCTGGCAGGCTTTCGTCTGGATTACGCTGGCCTTCCTGGGCGTGCGCACCCTGGGGATGTCGGCCAACCGCATCATCAACGCCCGGGAGGACGCCCGCAACCCGCGCACGGCCGGCCGCCACATACCCGCCGGCATCCTGAAACCGCTGGAAGTGGGCGGCATGGCCCTGGGCGGCGCGGCGATTTTCTTCATCGCCGCCTGGCAGCTGAACCCGCTGGCGCTGATGCTGTCGCCGGTGGCGGCGGCCTACGTGGTGCTGTACTCCTTCGCCAAGTATTACACCTGGCTGTGCAGCCTGATGCTGGGGTTCGCCCTGTCCATCGCCCCCACCGGCGCCTGGATTGGCGTTACCGGAGAGTGGGACTGGCAGCCGGTGCTGATTACCTTCGCCGTGATGATGTGGGCCGGCGGCTTTGAGACCATCTACGGCACCCTGGACTACGACTTCGACCGGGCCAACGGCATCAAGTCCATCGCCTCCCGCTTCGGCGTCCGCAGCGCGATCCGCACCACCCGGGTCCTGCACACCCTGGCGGCGGCGGCGTTGCTGGCCGTGGGCATCTGGATGGAGCTGAACGTGTTCTACTTCATCGGCTGGGCCATCGCCGTCATCCTCCTGGTGTATGAGAACTCCCTGGTCAGGTCGGGGGAGCCGGCCATGGTGGGCAAGGCCTTTGCCTTCAACAAGTACATATCGACGCAGTTGCTGGGATTCACGATCCTGGCGGTGGCGCTGCCTTTTGAGGGATTCCTGCCGTGGTGAATTTGTCCCACCCGCCCGTAATCGTCGGCATCTCCGGCGCCAGCGGGGCCGCCATCGCCCGGGAGCTGATTGACGCGCTGCTGGAGCTGGAGCGGCCCGTCGTCGCGGTGGCCTCCAACGCCGCCCGTATGGTGTGGCAGGAGGAGCTGGACGAATCGTACAACGACGCCGCGGCCCGCTGGGTGGAATCGCCATACTTCCGGCAGTACGCCATCAGCGACCTGTTCGCGCCCATCGCCAGCGGCACCTTCCCCACGGCGGGGATGGTCATTGCGCCGGCCAGCATGAACTCGGTGGCGTCGCTGGCCCACGGGCTGACCCCCAACCTGCTGCTGCGGGCCGCCGACGTAACGCTGAAAGAACGCCGACCGTTGACGCTCATCCCCCGGGAAACGCCCCTGCACGCCGTCCACCTGGAAAATATGCTGACCCTGGCCCGCCTGGGCGCAACCATCCTGCCGCCGGAGCCCCCCTTTTACCTGAAGCCCCTGGACATCGACGGCGTGGTCCGGTTCGTGGCGCAGCGCGCCCTGGTGTCCCTGGGCATCGCCGACCGCCTGCCGGACGATATGCAGTACCATGACCGGGAACGGTGAGGGGACGGGTTCCGCGCCGGCCATGCCCACCATCATCTACCAGGTCGCTGCCAGCCTGGACGGCTACATTGCCGACGTTGACGGCGGCGTGGACTGGCTTCCGGAGGGCGGCGCCGACGACTACGGCTACGCGGAGTTCTACGCCGGCGTGGTCGCGCTGGTGATGGGACGGCGCACCTACGACCAGGCGATCGGCTTCGACCAGTGGCTCTTCACGGGCAAGCCCATCTACGTCTTCACCTCCAATCCGCCGGAGGACAACCCCCACGACGTCCGGTTTGTGCAGAGCGACCCCACGGGTTTCGTCAGGGACGTTGCGTCGCAATACGACGGTATGGTCTGGCTGCTGGGCGGCGCGAACCTGGCCGAGCAGTTCCGCCGGGACGGGCTGATTGACGAGTATATGCTCCACGTGATGCCGACCATCCTGGGGCGCGGCGTCCCGCTGTTCGGCGGCGATGCCCCGCATACCGCGCTGGAACTCGTCGCTACGCGGGCCTTCGATGACGGCGTGGTGATGCTGCACTATCGGCGCGCCGGAGCATAGCCCCATGGCGCACCTGCGCGGCGACGACAAGCGTCGCTACGTGGCCGAGATGTTCGCCCGCATCTCGCCCCGCTACGACCTGATGAACTCGCTGATGACCGGCGGGCTGCATCATCGCTGGAAGCGCGAAACGGCGCGGTTCACGTCGGCCGGCCTGAACGGCGCGGCGCTGGACGTTGCCACCGGCACCGGCGACCTGGCCTTTGCGTTGGCCCGCTGCCCCGGCATCGACCGGGTGGTCGGCGTTGACCTGCTGGCGGAGATGCTGGCCATCGCCCGGGGCAAGATACCATCATCCCTGCGCACTCAATCGTCATTCCGACGGAAGCCGGAATCCAGCCCAGCCACGTCATTTGTAATCGGCGACGCGCTCCGCCTGCCCTTCGCGGACGACACTTTCGTCTGCGCCACCGCCGGATTCAGCCTGCGCAACATGGCCGACGTGCCGGCCGCCATCGCCGAGATGGCGCGGGTGGTGTCGCCAGGGGGACGGGTAACTACGCTGGAACTGACGCCCATGCCTCCGGGCGTCCGCGCCGTGTTGGGTCGGGTGTACTTCCACCAGGTGGTGCCGCTGCTGGGCCAGCTGGTGGCCGGAGATCGTACTGCCTACACCTACCTGCCCAGCAGCGTGGACTACTTCCTCACCGCCGAGGGCCTGGCCGAGGTGTACCGCCAGGCCGGCCTGGTCAACGTCGGCTACCGCCGCCTGGGCCTGGGCGGCGTCGCCCTGCACTACGGAGAGAAACCGTAACGTCCGTCATTCCCGGGGCCCGTACCAGCGGTCCAGCACCTCGTCCACCTGGGCGGCTACGGCGTCTGATGCGCCGGCCTTGAAGGCCGCTTCCACGTGGCAGACGGTCAGGTCGGTGCCGAGGCAATCATCGCTGTAATCCTCGGCCTGGGACTTCAGCCACAGGCTGCGGAAGCCGGGACGGAAGGCGTCTTCGCCCAGGGCTTCATAGAGGTCAACGAACAGCCGCTCCCCCAGCGAGTAGTTGCAGCGGAACCAGTTTTGCGCCACCGTCTCGCGCCAGGTTTCCCGCAGAACGGCCAAACCTTCCAGCTCGGCGATGGTATCGGCGGCAGCGCAGGGGCGGGACCTGATCTCTACCGGCTTGCCAATGCGCGCGTTTTCGCTGATGGACTCCAGGAACACCGCCGGCCCCTCATCCAGCCAGTCCCGGCTGTTGCCGCGCCAGTAGTAATGGGCCACCTCGTGGGCAATAGTTGAGGGCGCATAGTCCCACAGCCGCCCGTATTCCACGTCGTAGTCCAGCGACATTGCGATGTGCGTGCCGAAATTGGTGCCGGCGCCCCCGCCGGAGCGGACGTTGGCGTCGTCAAAGTACAGCGCGACGTAGCCGGTGGGGAAGGGCTCGCCCATAAACTCCTCGATGGTGCGCACGCCGTGCTCCAGGTAGTCCATATTGGGCGTAACCTGGTCCCGGATGCGGATGACGGCCAACAGCGTCTCGCCGGCTAGGGGCAGGTTGATGACCCGCTCTTCCAAACGCACGCCGGTTCCCCGCAGCAGCACGTCCACCGATTCGGGACGGTACGAATAGGTGCCGGCCAAAAGGGCCACGATTTTGGCCTCGTCGTCGGTGATGCCGTCCTTGAGTCTGGGGTGATTCATAATCTCCAGAAAAACGGCGGTGTCGTTGCCCTCCAGTCTTGCCAAAGAGCGCACCGCCGCCGCGTCTGCGCCCTCGAGGCTATCCAGAAAAGGCATATCCAGTATCTCAGACGCCTTTGCGATAATATCCGGTCGAACATTGTCTCCCTGCGTCCATACCACCGAGTACAGGTGCCGGACTGTCATCGCTTCGTCCCGGTTGACTTCATCCGCCATCCTGGGCTTTTGCAGAATTGCGCCGGCCAGGTCGGTGCTCCACCACGAAAGCCAACGGAGATATTCTATGGCGATGGTCTCGTGGTGAGTGATGCTGTCCTGCGACCACGGCTTTTCCACCAGCGCGCTGAAGGTATCCGGATACCACCGCGCCGCCGCAATCAGCAGCTCCGCGGCGTCGCGCTCATAGTCGTCAACCCCATCGGCTACCCAAGCCAGCCCTTTGAGTTCATCGGCTATGGCTCGTCTATTCTGTTCCAACCAGGCGGCGTTATCCAGGCCGGCGATGGGGCTGGGCGGCGTCGGCGTGCTGGTGGGGCGAGGCGTAAACGTGGGACGGGGCGTAGGGGTAGGCGTGGGCCGCGCCGTCGCGGTGGGTTTGGGCCTGGGCGTGAACGTTGGAGCCGGCGTATTGGTCGGCGGAACCGGCGTGGCGGTGGGCGCGGCAGCCGTCGGCGTCGCGGCGGCCGTGGACGCCGGCCTGGAAGTGGGCGTAGCGTCCGGCGTGGGCGAGGGTGTGGCCGTTGCGACCACGACGGTTGGTCCGGCCGGCGGCTCCGTCGGAACCGGCGACGGCTCCGGCGCGGTGCAGGCAAGGACGACCAAGCCCAGCGCCAGCAATCCGCCCAACGCCGCCGCCATCCCGCCCCGCTTTGCGAACGCCTGACAGCAATATGTAAGCATAGACGACAGACTAACATATTGTTACCTCTGTTACCTTCAATCCCTTGCCCCCTTTCCCGGCGGTGGGATATACTGTGTAGGCAAGTTGAATCCAGGCGCGCGCAGGCTAGGCAATGGCTGACATTTTCGACAAGCTGCAACCTATCGTGGAACGCTATCGGGCCATTGAAGTGGAGATGGCGCAACCGGAAGTGGCCGCCGACTACGCTCGGCTGGGCGAACTGAACCGGGAACGCTCCGGCCTGGAAGACCTGGTCGCCATCGACGTGCGGCGGCGCAAACTGTCGGAGGAACAGGCCGACCTGCGCGCCCTGGTGGGCGAGGGCGGCGACGCCGAACTGGTCGAGATGGCCCAGTTGGAACTGGACGACGTTGACCGCCGTCTGGCCGACCTGGCCCAGCGACTGCGCATCGCCCTGCTCCCCAAGGACCCCAACGACGAGCGCGACGTGATCGTCGAAATCCACGCCGCCGCCGGCGGGCAGGAAGCCTCGCTGTTCGCATCCGACCTCTACCGGATGTACCAGCGCTACTCCCAGGAACAGGGCTGGAGCGTGGACATCCTGGACTCCAACCCCTCCGACCTCGGCGGGTTCAGCCGCATCGCCTTCTCCGTGGATGGCCGCAACGCCTTCAGCCGGCTGAAGTTCGAGGCCGGCGTGCATCGCGTCCAGCGAGTGCCGGAAACCGAGGCCCAGGGCCGGATACACACATCCACCGCCACCGTCGCCGTACTGCCCCAGGCCGACGAGGTTGAGGTCAACATCAAGGAAGACGACCTGCGCATCGACATCTTCCACGCCGGCGGACACGGCGGGCAGAACGTGAACAAGGTCGCCACCGCCGTGCGCATCGTCCACGAACCCACCGGCATCATGGTCGTCTGCCAGGACGAACGCTCCCAGTACAAGAACAAGTCCAAGGCCATGACCATCCTGCGCAGCCGCCTCTACTCCGCCGAGCAGGAACGCCACCAGGCCGAGGTTTCCAGCAACCGCAAGGCGCAGATTGGCAGCGGCGACCGCAGCGAGAAAATCCGCACCTACAACTACCCGCAGGACCGCATCACCGACCACCGCATCGGCCTTTCCACCCACGGGATGCAGCGCCTGATGGACGGCGGCCTCAACGAAATTATCGACCGCCTCATCGCCGCCGACCAGGAGCGGGAGCTGGCGGCCATCTCGGCGTAATGCCCAACCTGCGCAGCGTCATCCAGGCAACCCACCGCACCCTGGAATCGGCCGGCATCCCCGACGCCCGGCTGGAGGCCGAGGTGATGGTGATGGACGTGATGCGGATGCCTCGCCAGGCCATCTTCGCCGAGCAGGAATCGCAGGTTGCCGCCCAGCAGGAGGCCCAGCTGGCCGCCATCGTCGAGCGCCGGCTGACGCGGGAGCCCCTGGCCTACATCCTCAACTACCGGGAGTTCTACGGCGTCAACCTGCTGGTCAACCCCGACGTGCTGATTCCCCGTCCCGAAACCGAAACGCTGGTGGAGCACGCCCTGTTCATGGCCCTGATGGGCATGGAAAGCCGGGAGCTGGTCATCGCCGACGTGGGCACAGGCACCGGTGCCATCGCCGTGAACCTGGCCATCCATCTGCCGGCGGCGCGCATCTACGCCATCGACGCCTACGACCCCACGCTGGACGTGGCCGCGTACAACGTGCGGATGCACAACGTGGCCGACCGGGTTACCCTGCTCAAGGGCGACCTGCTGGAACCCTTGCCCGAGCCGGTGGACGTGATCGCCGCCAACCTGCCCTATCTGCCCACCACGCGCATCCCCACGCTGCAGCCGGAAGTCCAGTGGGAGCCGTCAGCCGCCCTGGACGGTGGGCCGGACGGACTGGACCTGATTCGCCGCCTGATTGCCCAGGCCGCCGCGCCATCCGTTACCGGCGATAGCCGCCTGAAACCCCACGGCGTCATCCTGCTGGAAATGGACCCGGAGCAGATGGACGACGCCAAAGCCCTGGCATCCGAGCAGTTCCCCGACGCCGAAATCACCGTTGAGCCGGACCTGGCCGGACGGGAGCGGGTGCTGTCGGTCAGCCTGGCCGGCAGCGACGACGGATACTAGACGCTACCCAATCGCCCGGTTGCCCTGCCGCAGCCGGTCGGGGTCCAGTTCCGTGTTGGGGTGGCAGATTTTGACGAACTCGTTCACGTCGCCAACGTAAGGGACCTCGCCGCGACAGAGCCGCATATAGTCCACCACCCGGGCCAGGTTGACCGTCCCGTCGGTCCCGGTGAACGGGGATTCGCCGGCCTCGGCCTCGTCGGTCAGCTCCCACCGCCCGGGGCCGGTGCCCTGGTTGTTGAACCAGTCCCGCTTCAGCACTCCGTCAACGTCCGGTTTGCGGTCCCCCATGGCCAATTCCACCGCCTGCCACAGCTGGGCGCGGCGGACGGGCTCCTGGCGGGTAACCAGCACGTCCCGAACAATCTTGCTGGCCATGAGGGTGATGCTGTCGTCGTTGCTGACGTGGTATTCGGAGTTGTCGGGGGCAGTCATTAATTCACTCCCTGTATTTCCAGCGTGCGCACTTCGTCGGCCTCAAAGTCGGCGACGCGGATGGCGTGGTTGTTGGTATCGGCGATGTAGAGCAGCGGCGGGCGTCCGTTCTCAAAAACGGCGAAGCTCAACCCGCTGGGCTCGCTGAAGGTCGCCAGCTTGCCGGCCCCGTCGTGCAGACCCGTGGCGCCGGAACCCAGCGCCGTCTGCACCGAACGGGTCAGCGGCAGCGCCTTCTTGATCTTGTGATTATAGGTGTCGGCGATGTACAGCTCGCCCTGGTGCCACTCGATGCCGATGGGATGCTGCAGCCGCACGTGGTGCTCCACGCCGTCCCGGTCGCCAAAGGCGAACAGGTCAACGCCCACCAGCGTGGCCACCCGCCCGGTAACCGGATCGATGCCGGCGCTGCGGATGCTGCTGGTCTCCGAGTCGGCGAAGTACAGGATGGCGTCGTCGCCCCGGTCCCTGCCCACCACGATGCCGCTGGGCTGGGCCAGGGTCGCCTGGGCCAGGGGGCCGTTGTCGATGTTCTCCCCGCCGGTGCCGGCGTGGGGCTGCACCACGCCGTCGGCCAACGACAGCCGCCACAGCTGGTGGGTGCCGGCCATGGCGATGTACAGCGTGCCGTCGTGATGCGCCAAGTCCCAGGGGCTGCTCAATGCGATCTGCGGGCCCGGGCCGGCGGCGCGCCGGTCGTGACCCTGCTGGCCGGTGCCGGCGATGGTGTCCACGGTGGCGGCAGAGAGATTGACCCGGCGGATGGCGTGGTTCTCCGTGTCGGCCACGTACAGCGTATCGCCCACCAGCTCCATGCCCTGGGGATGGTTGAAGGCGGCGGAAGCGTAGTCGCCGTCCACGAAGTCCTCGGCGCCGCTGCCGATGATGGCCTGGGTCTGTCCGTCCAAATCGGTTACGACGATGCGGTTGTGGTTGGTGTCGGCGATGAACAGGCGATTCCCGGGGCCGTCGGCCAGCACCTTGCCGGGGAAAGCTAGGACCGAATCCTCCACCGCGTCGGGGGTGATGCCCAGGCTGCGGCGGTCAATCTTCCCCTGGGCGTCGAACTCGGCAATCATCCGGCCCAGCAGGTCGTCAAAGGCCTCGAAGGGCAGCTCACCCTCGTGCTTGCCGATGACCTTGCCCTCCGGGTCGATGAACATCAGCGTGGGCCAGGCGCGACAGGCGTATTGTCGCCAGACCTCAAACTCGGCGTCGTTGACGATGGGATGTTTCAGCTCGTAGCGCTGGGCGGCCAGCAGCACGTTGTCGGCGTACTTCTCGTTGGGAAACTTGGCCGAGTGCACTCCGATGACCACCAGTTCGTCCGCGTACTTCTCTTCCATTTTCCGCAACTGCGGAAAGACGTGGACGCAGTTGATTCAACAGTAGGTCCAGAAGTCCATCACCACCACCTTGCCGCGCAGGTCGGCCATGCTCAAGGGGCGGTCGGTGTTGAGCCATTCGACGCTGGCGGGAAAGTCCGGCGCGTTCACGGTGCCGGCAAAGGATTGGGTGGCCATAGCGGAGCCTCCTGGGCGGATGTACGAGGATACGGGTAAAGTCGCCTAGCGCGGCGGCGCCGTCTCGAAGGCCAGGGTGGCGTAGCGCATGAAGATTGCGCCCACCGGCTCGCCCAGCGGCGCGTTGGCTACCAGCACGGCGATGACGTGCTCCTGGCCCGGCTGGCCCGGCTCCTCCAGCAGCACGCGCTTGGGGGTGTTGTTGCCGGTTACCGCGCCGATGTTGCGGTCGATTTTGCCGTCGATGTACACCTCGCCGTAGTTGTCCACGTTGGTCTCGAACCACACGCGGCAAGTGGACACGTCCTGCCCCTTGACGGTTTCGGGCATGGTGAAGCGCAGGCGATACCAGGCGAAGGTGAAGCCGACGGAATAGCGATGCTGGAAGTCGGCGCCGCTTTCCCAGCCGGAATCGTCGTAGTCGGGCAGGCGGGCGTTGCTGCCCAGCATCTCGGCGACCAGGCCCTGGTTGGGTTCGCCGGGTTCCAGACCCTGCGCAATGCGCCAGCCGTCAGACTTGATGACGGCCAGGTCGTCCTTCTGTTCCAGGTCAAGGGCTACTCGGGGCATGGGTGATACTCCTTAGCTGCGTTGCGATGATACGCGGCATTATACGCTATTGGCCGTTATACTGCGCCCAGGTGCTTCCGCCGCTCGCCCTTTGACTGACCAGCCCCGACGCCCCGACTTTCCGGTATTATTGGGATCAGGACGCGCCAAAACCGGAAGAGCCGCTATGGAAAAGCGCAAGACACCAAATCCTGACGTTCAGGCAATCAGCATCGCCCGGCAAATCCACGAGATGGCCAACGCCGAGCAGACGTATCTGTTCGGCTCACGGGCCCGCGGTGACCACCGCCTTGACTCCGACATCGACGTGCTGGTCGTTACGGAAGAACCTCAGCTGGAATCTTGGCTGGAAGACTTGCGACAGCACGCTCGCGATGTGCAGAAAACCCAACTGCCCGAAGCCTCCGGAATCGACGTCGTCTGCATGACGGAATCCGAATTCGCCAAAGGCCGCGTCCTCAGAAACCACATGGCGAACATCGTCACCAAGGAAGGATACCCCATCATGCCCGACCAACGCGTTGGAGCCGGAGCCGACTATGAAGACGAACGCATTGACTGGGACGACGTCGATAAGAAGATTGCGGACGCCACTGGCGCCGCCACCTGGATCAGTGCCATTCGGGATGCCGGCATCATCGATATGGGCGACGACCTCCAGTTCGGACGCGTGGCTCAAAATGCCCTCGAATTCGCCTACAAAGGCGTTCTGGCAGCCCATGGACGCACCTACCCTGTCGGCGGGCGCGACGGCCACAACCTGCGGATCCTGACGGACCTGCTCAGGGAGAATCAAATCCTGGGCGCGAACGAACTCGTGCCGGGCGAAAACCACCGCTACTTGACCGAGTTCGGCGGTGCAGCAGTCTATGCCCGTGAGCACCCGCCCCTGGACAGGCGGCTCATCGCCAGCGAAATACCCCAAGCAGTTGACCTACTGCGGGCCATGGTGGACGCTGCCCGCGACAGTTGACCAACGGGTCAGGCTCAAAGCCCTTTACGGCAGATACTGATATCTACGCCTTCAAATGCTCCGCGAAGAACTCCAGCGTGCGGGGCCAGGAGCGGTCGGCGGCTTCGCGTTGGTAGCGCGGGCCGGTGAAGTCCATGAAGGCGTGGTCGGCGTCCCGATACACGTAGAACTGGTGCTGCTTGCCCAGCCGGTTCAACTCCTCGTCAAACTTGCGCATATCGTCCTGCGACGGGTTCTCATCAACCTCGCCGAAGTGGAACAGCATGGGGCAGTCGATGTTGCCGGCCAGCTCGAAGGGCGGAGTTTCGCCGGCCCCCCAGGTAACCAGCAGGTTCCCGCCGTAGTAGGGCGCCACGGCGTTGAAGTGCGGATTGCTGGCCGCGGCCAGCCAGGCCACGCGTCCGCCCATGCAGAAGCCGGTTACGCCGATGCGGTCGCTGACGGCGTCGTGATTGCGCAGCCAATCCACCGTGGCGTCGATGTCGGCGACGATGTCCGGGTCGCTGAGCACGTCCCAGGGACGGGGACGCGGGTCGGCGTTCATCACCTCGTCCGAGTTGCGATGGTACAGGTTGGGCGCGACGGCGGCGTAGCCCTCGGCGGCCAGCCGGTCGCAGATGGTGCGGATGAACTCGTCCACGCCGCCGCCGTGCTGCGCCACCACCACCGCCGGATAGGGCGCGGTGAAGCCGGCGGAACTGGACGGCACGCTGGCGTACATATCCATCTCGCTGCCGTCAACGGTAAGCTTTTCCCAGAAACTGGCCATGGTGTTGCCTCCTGTCGTGTGATCAATACCAGTTGTAGGTTGCGTTGGGGCGCTGTGCCCAGCCACGTTGTCCTGTGCGTCGCATTGCCGGACCGAGGGCGGTCATCTGACGAGTCCACTCCGCAGTATCTGTATGATGCCACATACCATGTCCCGGGAATACCCATTCCACGTTGAGGGTAGCGAGCATATCCATGGTATCTGCTAAAACCTCCCAAGAGTGAAAGGTCTGATCCGGGAAAACGTCAAGCTCGGCGCGACGCTGGTTCCAGTGCAACGTGTCTCCGGTGAACAACAGACTGTCGTCGATGTGGTATGCCACGTGGCCTCTGGTGTGTCCGGGAGCCGGAATGGACAGTACACCGGGGGCGATAGGGGTAGGCTCGTTGCCGGCGGTCAAATCCGTGGCCAGAGGAGCGGCGTCGGCGTCGGCCTCGCCAATCCAAACCCGCGCGCCATAACGCTCGGCCCAGCGGCCATAGTCGGCAACGTCGTCGCGGTGAGTAAGCAACACGTGGGCGACGCCACCCACGTCATCGACGCTAGCGGCTAACCGCAGGGTGAACCGGGGTGAGTCAATCATCAAATTTCCTTCGGCACGGGTCACCAGGAAAGAATGCGCCGCGAAGGATGAGAGCGCATTGTTGCCCAAAGCGAACACGCCGTCGGTGAGAGGGTGAGGAAATATGCCGGCCGGCTCAATGGGCTGTTCAAGGTTGCCGATTGACTTGGTGGGACAAGCAGCGGCGGCGCGCCACATGGCGGCCTTTTGCTCCGGGGCAGCTGGCTGGCTGACGATTACGGAGCGGCCCGTCTCGTCCATTCCAATCAACCCGGGAGCCCAATTGCGGGCCGCGTCGCACCGTATGCAGCGAGTGTCCACGAACCACGGCCCAGCAGCATTGCCTGGATGCGACTGGTCGTATCTCGGCATATTCAAGACCTCTCTGACCTGGGCTCCGCTGCAAACCAGTCGGTGTGAGCTTATCCCTTCAGGTGCTGGGCGAAGAACTCCAGCGTGCGCGGCCAGGACGTTACCGCGGCGTCTTCGTTGTAGCGTCCGCCGGCGGGATTCATAAAGGCGTGGTCGGCTCCGGCATAGGTGTGAAACTGATGCGCCTTGCCCAGGCGGGACAGCTCGGCGTCCAGTTTCTTCATATCCTCCTGCGACGGGTTGACGTCAATCTCCCCGAAGTGGAACAGCATCGGGCAGTTGATGTTGTCGGCCAGATCGAAGGGCGGCGTCTCGCCGGCGCCCCAGGTGGCCATCAGGTTGCCGCCGTAGTAAGGGACCACGGCCTTGAAGTGCGGGTTGGATGCCGCCGCCAGCCAGGCCACCCGCCCGCCCATGCAGAAGCCGGTTACGCCGATGCGGTCGCTCTGCACGGCGTCGTGATTGCGCAGCCAGTCCGTCGCGGCGTTCATGTCGGCCACGATGTCGGGATCGCTGAGCAGCGCGCCGGGACTGGGACGCGGCCCGCCGTTGGCAGACGCGGCGATGGCCTCGTCGCTGTGGCGGTGGTACAGGTTGGGGGCGACGGCGGCGTAGCCCTCGGCGGCCAGCCGGTCGCAGATCTCCTGGATGAAGGCGTCAACGCCGGTGGCGTGCTGCGCCACCAGCACCGCGGGGAACGGCGCGCTGAATCCGGCGCTGCTGGACGGCACGCTGGCGTACATATCCATCTCCGCCCCGTCAACGATAAGTTTTTCCCAAAAGCTTGCCATAGTTACCTCTCCGCAGTCCTCCGGAATATCATTCTTCCGGTTCTTCTCGACGGCTCGAAGAAATGCGATGGGTTCGTTCTTCCCACGCTTCTTTGAAGAGCCAGTTCAACATGGACGACAGGGCGAGTAGAAACAGCGCCGCTCCAAGCGTGGACAATGCCGGCACCCCGTTTATCTCCAACACAGTTCGGTAGATCATGTCGATGAACATGAGCCACAACCCGCCAAACAGAAGGAGTAACCACACTATGAGCAGGTTCTTCATATCACTAATCCGTGAATATACGCACGATCCAGAAGGTAGTGCCGAACCCGAGCACCGCCCCGAAGCCTGCTACCAATAACGCTCGGTCAATGCCATCTTCAAAAACTGCGCCGAAAGTCGCGCCAAAAACAGCAAGCCCCACAAAGACGGCAGCAATTAGTGTCAAAGCCTTCATGATTCGTCTCCTGTTTGGGCGGCCAGCGGCACTTACACCAGCCCCTCCGCGCGCACTTCCGCCAGCGTGGCCTCGAAGGCCGCCAGCGTGGCGTCGATGTCCGCCTCGCCGTGAGTCGCCGACACCAGGAACGCGTCCCGCCCCATGATGTCAACGCCGTGGTTCTGCAGGCCCCGCTTGATGCCGGTTACGGCCGCCGTGGCCGCCGCCGCCTTGATGCGACGGTTCACGTCGGCGCCGAACTCGCGGTCGAAGTCGCCGTCGGCCAGCGTGAAGTGAATCATGGACGCGACGCCGTAAGCGTGGCCGCTGACCTCCATGCGAGTGAAAACCTCGTTCAGGCCGGCCTTCAGGCGGGCGGCCATGGCGTCGGCCTGGGCGTTGATGGGCTCGGCGGCAATCATCTCCAGGCAGGTTGCGCCGGCCACCGCGGACAGCGGGTTGCCGTTGAACGTCCCGGGATGATAGACCCGCTCGGTGTTGTCCCACTGGGGGTCGCCCCGCTGGGCTATCATGTCCACGATGTCGGCCTTGCCGCCCACCGCGCCGCCGGGCAGCGCGCCCGCCACGATCTTGGCCATGGTGGTGAGGTCGGGCGTGACGCCGTAGCGCACCTGCGCCCCGCCGGATGAGGCGCGGAATCCGGTAACCACTTCGTCGAAGATCAGCACCACGCCGTGGCGGTCGCACAGCTGTCGCAGACCGGCCAGGTAGGTCGGCACGTCAAAGGGCAGCTGGCCGTAGTGGGCGCCGGTGGGTTCCAGGATGATGGCGGCGATGTCGGAGTCGCGCTCCATGGCCTGCTCCGCGGCGTCCAAATCGCCGGCGGGAACGATGACCATGCTGCCCCAGGACTCGGCGGGGATGCCGGGCGCCGGACGGTCGGAGCCGGCCATGGCGTAGTCGTGCCAGCCGTGGAAGTGGTCCTGCAGCTTGATGACCTTGTTGCGCCCGGTGTAGGCCCGGGCCAGCCGCATGGCCATCAGCGTGGCCTCGGTGCCGCTGCTGTGGAAGCGCACTCGTTCGATGGCCGGCATCAGGTTCATAATCGCCCGGGCCCAGCGCACTTCCTCGTCGGTGCACGCGCCCAGGTGAGTGCCCCGGCGAATCTGCTCGGCCACGGCGTCGGCGATGGCCGGATGAGAGTGCCCCAAGATCAGCGCCCCGTGTCCCGAAACGTAGTCGATGTACTCGTGGCCGTCCACGTCCCACTTGCGCGGCCCCTGCCCGTGGGTGATGTACAGCGGAAACGGCTCGGCGTAGCGATTGTCGTGGGTAACGCCGCCGGGAAAGATGCTGACGGCCTCCCGATAGCGTTCGGCGGAGCCGGGGTGATTGGCAATGTACTGTTCCAGAATGGTGGTGGTGGACATTTTCCTGCTCCGATGTTCGGGGGTTTTCGCATTGTAGCACGGGCCGGGGTCATACGCCCGGTTGCGGCTCTGTCGTCAGCTCCGGCGGACGCTTGATGAACAGGAAGCAGGCCCCCGCCGCAAAGGCGCAGATGGCCCCCGGCACGATGGCGTAGTCGTAGGTTCCAAAGCGGTCGGCCACCCACCCGGCGTACACCGGCGACGCCACCAGCGCCCAGGCGTAGGCGAAGGTGATGTACCCTCGCAGCGTGGCGAACCGGTCTCGGCCAAAGTATTCGCCCAACGCCGCCCACACGATTACGCCGGCGCCGTCCATCATCCCCTCGCACAGTATGAACCCCAGCACCAGCGTGATGCCGATGGCCGTTTGCCAGTCGCCCAGCCAGAGGAAAAGGTATCCGATCCCCTCGACCGTCAGGCTGAAGAACATGATGCCTTTCTTGGAAACGCGGTCGCCCAGGTATCCCAACGCCAGGCGGGATGCGAAGTTGATGAAGGACATGACGCCGATCAGGTTCGCCGCCATCTGCGTGCTCATGCCCTTGTCATCCACCAGGATGGGGAACAGGCTGACCAGTATGCCCAGCGTGGCCGTCTGCCGCAGTCCCGCGCCCAGCAGCAGCAGCCAATAGGCTTGCGTCCGCAGCGCTTCTCGCGTTGTGTAGTCGCGGGTCTCTCGCGGTGCGGCAGCGCCCCGGCCGGTACGCGCCGTCGGCGGTCGGGTAGCTCCGTCGGGCAGCAGGCCCATATCCTCGGGCTTGTTGCGAAACCAGATGCACAGGGGCAGCAGAATAATCGCGTAAAACCCGCCCGACGCGATCAGGCCCCACCGCAAACTGGACTTGTCGATGAGCAAGTTCATGGTGGGAATCAACGCCAGCCCGCCCAGGGAGGACACCGCCGCCAGGATCGAGATTGCCAGGGAACGTCGTCGCTGGAACCACTGGTTCAGGCCCGCGAAGCAGGCGTGCTGGAATGCCATGCTGTTCCCCAGCGACACCAGGCCCAGGTAGATGAGCGCGAACCCCCAGAAGCCGGGCAGCCAGAAAGCCATGACCGCGTATCCGATTACGGCGATGAGCAGCGAGGGCACCAGCACGGCGCGGTTGCCCCACTTGTCGATCAGCCAGCCTGCGACCGGCCCTTCCAGGCCGCCCTCGGCCCGGGCGATGGAGAAGATCAGGTTGGTCTGGGCCTGGGTTATGCCCAACTGGTCCCGAATGGGAATCACCAGCACGCCGAACCCACGAAAGAAAATCCCGCTGGCAAAGAAGGACATCACCGAGGTGATGGCTACCATCCACCACCCGTAGTACATACCCCCGCCAGGAGCGGATTGCCCCGGCGGGGCTGCCGTGCCGTCTGCTGTCGCCACTACTGGAACCTGCCTCAATGCTGATCCATAATTCAACCCGCCAGAGGCGGGCCAGCGCGCAACGAGCGCCGCAGGCAGTGTAACCGCTGACGCCGGCCGGGGCAAACGACAGATATGGCTCAAAACGCACGAATCAGGAACGCCAAGCTTACTGTAAATAATTAACAGTATGATATAGTTATAGGGTATGCTACCACCGATGGAAAGCCTACTGGCTATGCCACCTCACGCGGTCACGGAGCGGTTGCTCAACGAACCGGAAGGTCAATGGTTCGAGCGCAAAAGTGGCCGTGTCGCCCCGCGTGATCTAGCTAGAACACTGGTTGCCATGGCCAACGCTGAGGGTGGCACGATTGCCATCGGACTGCATAACGGCGTCTGCGAGGGAGTGGATGACCATCATCCGGCTCAAAACGGATGGCGACAGGCCGGGCTGGACTTCACCCAGCCACCCGTTCGATACGACGTAACCCTGTTGGATTGCGTTAATCGCCAAGGCGCAAACAACCACCTGCTTGTGATTACGGTGCCCCCTGGCGTTCAGGTGCATAGCACCGTTTCCGACGAGGTTTTCCTGCGCGTGGGAGATGAAGACCGCCGGTTATCATTTGAACAACGCATGGAACTGCGCTATGACCGCGGAGATACTACTTTTGAGGTTACGCCGTCACGGACTTACGGCCATAGTGATCTGGACGAGAAAAGCGTTGCCGATTATGCGGATACGGTTGACCATTCCAACTCCCAACGTCTGCTGGAAGCGCGCGACTTGATTAACGCCAATGGAGAGTTGTCAACCGCCGGTATGCTGCTGTTCGGCGCTAATCCGCAAAGGGCGTATCCGCAAGCGTATGTCAGGGTCCTGAAATACTCCGGTCGGGAGCGTCGTACCGGCACGGAACAGAATCTGGTCAGCGACGTTCGCTGCGAAGGCACGCTGCCCCACCAGGTGGATACCGCCCAAATAGTAATGCGTGAAGCGATGCCCAAGCGGAGGGCGTTAGGGCCGGATGGGAGATTTGGCTGGCTTGACATCGTGCCGGAAGAAGTTTGGCTGGAGGCTCTGGTTAACGCCGTTATCCATCGGGCTTACAGCAACTTCGGTGACCACATCCGGCTTGAGGTATTCGATGACCGACTTGAAGTATCCAGTCCGGGCCGTTTCCCGGGTATTGCGTCGGTGGACGATTTGGGCGACGTAAGGCGATTCGCCCGCAACCCACGGATCGCGCGAGTGATGGCCGACTTATCGTATGGGCAGGAGCTGGGAGAAGGATTGCGCCGTATGGTGGCCGTGATGGAATCCGGCGGCAGGCAAAGGCCGACAGTGCGGCAGTCGTCGGGTGGGGTGACAGTCACTCTGCTGGGCGAGATAATCGGACCCGGCGAATTGACGGCGCTGTCGCCCTTGGCCCGAGTCGTTTTACGTCAGCTTTCGCTGGCAGGGCGATGCAGCACTGGCGACCTGATGCGCTTATCCAAGCGCTCCCGTCCGGTAGCCTTGCGCGCTCTGCGGGAGTTGGAATCCCGAGGGATGGTTCGGTGGGTCGGCAATACCCCTTCCGACCCGCGCGCCTACTGGACAGTCGAACCCTTCGTCTGAACCAGCTGTAATTACTGTAAAGTTTTTTAGTGTATTTACAGCAGCTTTAACGGATGCAGCGCTTTTGACGCCGACACCACTCCGGCGCAACGCAAAATCAGCGCTAACGTAAGCCGTAACCACTGTAAAGGAAAACTTTACAGTAGGTTTATAGTAGCCGTATGGGCTACCGCCGCGCTGGTAATCAATCGCGCATTCCCTAACGGGGGAAACGGCTACTTGTCCACCTGCCTGAAACAGGGAACGCACAAGGGTTTCGCCATGCTAGTAGCATTCTCTTTGCCGCAGCGATGGCAGTACCTTTCCGCGTAATCATAGTCGGCATAACGCACCCAGATCTGATAGCACTGGCCGCACAGCGGCTTGTCGGGGTCAATGTCTATAGGCTCTCGGCAACGGATGCAGCGGCCCGACGCCTTGTACGCCAGAGAAGACTCGGCTACCCGACGAACCGGCGTGCGGGTTCGCACCGTGGATTGCTTTGAGGCTGTAGGCCTCTTCGGGGTTCCCAGCGCCTGAAGTTCGGCTAATCTACCCAACCGGTTAACTTCATCAAGAATCTCATCATAAAGATCCGCGTCTCCATCTCTTTGGACCAGTATCCCCATCTCATCGTTGTTTTGCTGAGAGAAGTCGTACAGATTCATCGACGAGATGATTGCCGTGCTTTCGCTGATGTAGCACTTGGCGTGAAGATTTCGAACGAACCCTACTTCTCGGTTCGTTAGGTCCTTGATCCAGTTCCACTCGTCGGGCTTCATGTCGCTCTTGCCATAGATCAACATGATTTTTACCCCTCGACCGTCCGCATCCCGTATAAAATCTTGCAGTTTCTGATTGACCTTCACATAAGGGCTGATGAGGATGATGTCGTCCTGGGCGTGTTTGATGAGGTCTTCCAACGCCGCCGAGATTTTGTTGGTGCTGCTGAGAAAACTAGCCATGTCGGTTCTCCGCGGAAATTCGCAAGAATAATAGCATACCCAGCCAATTCCCATAGGGAACAATTGGGCGAACGGCCGGCTCGCCGACAAACTCCCGAAACGCGACATCTGGCCGATGCGCTCATACCGAATTAAATAGTACAATTGCACCAAGCCGACGACTTCCGTATCACAGTGCGGTGTTTCCGATGGTTCGCCACATCATTCACGCCGACCTGGACGCCTTCTATGCCGCCGTCGAGCAGCTGGACAACCCCGAGCTGCGCGGCAAGGCGGTGCTGGTCGGCGGCCGGCCCGAGGGTCGCGGCGTCGTCGCCACCGCGTCCTACGAGGCCCGCACCTTCGGCGTCCGTTCGGCCATGCCCATGGCCACCGCGGTGCGCCACTGTCCCGAGGGCATCATCGTGCGCCCCCGCTTCGACCGCTACCGGGAAGTGTCGGCCCAGGTGATGGCCGTTTTCCGCAGCATCACGCCTATCATCCAGCCCGTGTCGCTGGACGAGGCGTACCTGGACATCACCAAACCCGCCGCCGGCAAATCGCCCATCGCCATCGCCATCGACATCAAGGACCGAGTGCGCAGCGAGGTCGGCCTGACCATCTCGGTGGGCCTGGGCACGGGCAAGTGCGTCGCCAAGATTGCCTCCGACCTGCAAAAACCCGACGGCCTGGTGGTGGTCCCAGTGGGCCAGGAGGCCGAGTTCCTGGCGCCCCTGGCAGTGGACAAGCTGGTGGGCGTCGGCCCCAAGTCGGCGGCCCGCCTGCGCGATGACGGCGTCCACACCATCGGCCAGCTGGCGGCCATGCCCGACGACTGGTTCGGCCGGCGGTTCGGCAAGCGCGGCGTCAGCATCCGAGACCGGGCCCGGGGATTCGACGACGAGCCGGTGCAGACCAGCCGGGAAGCCAAGTCCATCAGCAGCGAGACCACCTTCCCGCAAGACCTGAGCGCGGTTGACGACATCCTGCCCGTGGTGGAACGTCTGTCGGGCAGCGTCGCCGACTCCCTGGCCCGCAAGGGCATCGCCGGGCGCACCTTAACCGTCAAGATGCGCCTCTCCGACTTCACCACCTTCACCCGCCAGAACACGCTGCCCCAGGCCACCAACGACGCCGCCACCATCGCCGCCACCGCCTGGACGTTGCTCGAGCGCGAGCTGACGCCCGGCCGCTCCTTCCGTCTCCTGGGCGTCGGCGTCTCCGGCTTTACGGACGCGACGGAACCCGACGCCGAGGCTGCCGCGGCCGAGCCTGCCACGCTGCAGCGTCAGCTGCTGAATTTGTAGCCGACTACCGGAACAGGTCCTTGTCCGGGTCCCGCACGATGGCCCGGCTGTCGGCGTCCTCCATGCGCTCGTAGGGATAGCCCTTGATGAGCGCCACCGGCACTCCCAGCAGCTTGCCCGTAACCAGCTCCGCCGTCGCCGCCAGCTCGTCGGCCACCGCGATGGTCGTGGTGTGCAGCTCGTTGCCGTGGGGGTCGAACTCGCCCACGTAGCTCACCACCGGGTTGAATCCGGCCACGCCGATGGACACGTTGACGGCGCCGTTGCGCCAGGGCCGCCCGAAGGTGTCCGACACCAGCACGGCGGCATCCACGCCCAGCCGCTCCCGGATGGCGTCGCGGATGCCTCGGGCCGACGCGTCCGGGTCCACGGGCAGCAGGCAGATGGCGTTGTCGCCGGGGATGTTGGAGGCGTCGATGCCGGCGTTGGCGCAGATGTAGCCGTGATAGGTCTCACTGATGATGACGCCCCGGTCCATGCGCACCACGCGGCGGCTCTCCCGCAGGATCATCTCGGTATGACGCGGGTCCCGGCGATGCCCCTCGGTGATGGCCACGGCCAGCGGCGACGCCTCCACTTGGTCGATGGTCATCACCCGTCCCTCGGCCTTGCTGACGATTTTCTGGGTAACCACCACGACGTCGCCGTCCTCGATGGGCGTGCCCTGGGCGGCGGCGGCGTCAATGATCTGGCCGGCCAGGTCGTCCCCGGCCCGCACTTCGGGCAGTCCCTCAATTCCAACGGCGCGAATCTCCGGCGGCATAGCGCACCTCTTTCCAGTTCAGTCGGACATGGCGGACGGCATTATAGCAACAGCGTGGCAGTGATAACGGTTCTATTACTCTGACACCAGGGGTTCAAGCTTATCCAAGAACCGCTCGATATCGTCCAGGCCACTGGCCACGTTTTCGGTATTATCCCAGTTTTCGTAGAAGTTCACGTGGAGAGCATTGGCAATGCGAAACAGCCGCCTGATTTCAACGTCGCCGGTTTCGGAAACCAGATGCGAGATGTTGTCGAATAGGGCGGCGTGGTTTCTGTGCTCCCAACCACGTCGCTCCGCAACGGCTTTGATCATCTGGGCTGCCGCGCCCCAGCCTTTCTCCGAAGCCTGGCGAACGTCTCCGCCTACCAGTTCGTGCCGGCCTTGCGCCAGTAAATCCCGGCTGGCAGTCTGGTAGGTTTGAGAAGTCATCGTTTAGCCTCAGGGATCGGCTTCAGGTTTGCGCCACCAGCGGTTCCAGTTTATCCAGGAACTGCTCCACGTCGTCCAGGTTCTCTGCAACATCCTGAGCGCTATACCACCCATAGAAATCTATGTAAGTGGCAGTGATAACGGAGAATAGGCGTCGGATATCGTCGTCACCGGTTTCAGATACCAGGTGTGAGACCGCATTGAAGAGAGCGGCTTCGTTCTCACGTTCCCAACCGCGCCGTTCCGCTACCGACTTGACCATCTGAACAGCCGCGGCCCAGCCCTTTTCCGACGCCTGGCGAACTTCGCCACAGGCCAGTTCTTCCCGACCTTGCGCCAGCAACTCCCGGCTGACCCTATAATGGGCTTGAGTTACCATGATGCGCCCCCGACCGCAGCTTGGATGGCCTTTATTCTATCATGGGCAGGGGTTATAGCCGCCCCGACGGGATGCTAGAATAGTACACCCTCGCAATCCGGGCCGGGAGTAACTGCCATGAGCACATCGTCGTCATCCTCAGCATCATCGCGCCGCAAGCGGGTCTATACCAAGTACGGCGACCAGGGCGAAACCAGCCTCCTCTACGGCGGGCGCGTCTCCAAGGCCAACCCCCATACCGAGGCTTACGGCATCACCGACGAAGCCGTCAGCCTCATGGGCCTGGCCCGCGCCCTCACCGACGACGACAAGGTCAAGAACATCCTGCGCGACCTCCAGCGCGAGCTCTTCACCGTCGCCGCCGAGCTGGCCACCGACCCCGACAAGTACGACCTGTTCCACCAGCACTTCAAGCCCGTCACCGAGGAGATGGTGGACAACCTGGAAGAGACCATCGACGAGCTGGAAACCCACTTCCAGATGCCCCAGGTGTTCATCCTGCCCGGCGGCACCCCCTCGTCGTCGGCCATGGATTCCGCCCGCACCGTGATACGCACTGCGGAGCGACGGGTGGTAACGCTGTCCGAAGCCGGCGGCCTCACCAACCCGCTCATCCTGGCCTACCTGAACCGCCTGGGCGACCTGCTCTTCGTGCTGGCCCGCTACCACGACCGCGACATCCCCATTGAGCGCGCCACCGGCGACCGCGTCTAATCCCGCATGGCCGCTTCCGCCCAACCCGACGTCGTCATCATCGACTACGAATCGGGCAACCTGCGCAGCGTGGCCCGGGCTGTGGCCAAAGCCGGCGCAAACCCCATCGTAACCTCCGACCCGACCCAGGTCGCCGCCGCGCCGGGCCTGATCGTGCCCGGCCAGGGTTCCGGCCCCTCGGCCATGCGCGCCCTGCAAGCCCGCGGACTGGTGCAGCCCCTGCTGGACTACTTCGCCGGCGGCCGGCCCTACCTGGGCGTCTGTCTTGGCCTGCAACTGCTGCTGGACGCCACCGATGAGGGCGACGCCGACTGCCTGGGCCTGGCCCCCGGACGCGTCCGCCGCCTGCCCGACGGCCTCAAGGTGCCCCACATGGGCTGGAACACCGTACGGTTCCAGCGCGACCATCCCCTGTGGGACGGCATCGCCCAGGACAGCCATTTCTACTTCGTCCACAGCTACTATGCCGACCCTGAGGAGCGCGCCCACGTCGCCGGCCTCACCGACTACGGCGTCGAGTTCTGCAGCATCTACGCCCGGGATAACGTGGTGGCGACCCAGTTCCATCCGGAGAAGAGCGGCGACAACGGCCTGCGCATCTACGCCAACTTCGTCCGCCAAATCGCCGCCGGCTAGCATGGAAATCATCCCCGCCATCGACCTGCGCGGCGGCAACTGCGTCCGGCTCTACCAGGGCGACTACGAGCAGGAAACCGTCTTCTCCGACGACCCTCTGGCCGTCGCCGAGCGTTGGCAGGCCGAGGGCGGCCAGCGGCTGCACATCGTTGACCTGGACGGCGCCCACTCCGGCAACCCCGCCAACCTGGCCGCCATCACCGCCATCACCCGGCGGCTGACCATCCCGGTGCAGGTGGGTGGAGGCGTCCGCAGCGCGGACACGGCGGCCGGCCTGTTCGACGCCGGCGCCGCCCGCGTGGTGGTGGGCACCGCCGCCGTGTCCAACCCCGAACTGGTAGAGGAGCTGTGCCGCCGCTTCGGCAGCGAGCGGGTGGTAGTGGCCCTGGACGCCCGCGACGGCCTGGTCGCCATCCGCGGCTGGACGGAAACCTCGGCAATCACCGCCACCGACCTGGCCCACCGCATGGCCGACCTGGGCGTCATCCGCCTGCTCTACACCGACATCTCCCGCGACGGCACCCTGGAGGAACCCAACTACGCGGCGACGGCGGCCCTGGTGCAAGACAGCGGCCTGGCCGTCCTCTCCGCCGGCGGCGTCGGCGCAGCGGAGCACGTCGCCAACCTCGTCCCCACCGGCGCCGAGGCCGCCATCATCGGCCGCGCCCTGTACACCGGGGATATCACCATCGCTGACGCGGTGGCGGCGGCAGCCTAGCCGCCCATCACGCCTCCGGCGCCCCCACGCTCCGCAGCCGGCCGGCCAGCCAGACCAGTACCGCGCTGACCAGGAAGTACGCCGCGAACACCCGCCACGCCGCGTCGTAGCTCCCCGCCTGGTCGAACACAAACGCCGCGAACAACGGCCCGCCCACGCTGGCGATGAGGTAGAACGGACTCATCACTCCCCGGATGGCGCCCTGGTGCCGCCGGCCGAAGTGCGCCGCCCACAGCAGCGGGCCGATCACCACCAGCGATCCCCCGGTGAGGCCGTACATCACCCCAAACGTGGCGTACATCTGCCAGATGGTCGCCGAACCTACGCCGGCGAAGATGCTCACCGCGCTGCCAATCAGGGCGAATATCGCCAGCTTCCAGATGGAGTAGCGGTCGGCCAGGAATCCCCAGGCCATCTTGGACGCAAACGCGCAGACGCCGTAAATCGCGAAGGATATGCCCGCCTCCACGTCGGAAAATCCCAGGTCCGTCACGTACGGAATCCGGTGGATGATCAGTGCCCCCATGGACATGCCCGACAGCACCTCGAAGGCGACCAGCAGCCAGAAGGCCGGCGCGCGCAACGCCTGCCTCACCGTCCAGCTCACTTCGTCAACCGGCCCGTCCCGGTCGTTGGCGGGTTCGGCTACCCCGTCCGTCTCAGACTCAACAGCGCGCACATCCCCGTCGGGCAGCAGCCCCATGTCCTCCGGCTGACGGCGCAGCCAGAGCAGGCACGGCGGCACCACGATGATCCACGGCACGAAACCCAGCACGAACCACGCCGTCCGCCAGCCCAGCGTCTGGATGAGGAACAGGATCAGCGGCGTCAGCAGCACCGCGCCCACGTTCAGCCCGGCGGTGGCGATCCCCGTCGCCTTGCCCCGGTGCCGGATGAACCACTTGGCGATGGTCGGGCTGATTACGCTGTAGCTCAGCCCCGGTATGCCGAAGGTGCCGATGACCCCGTAGAACAGCACAAAGTGCCAGATCTCCCGGGTCTGGGACAGCAGCATCAGCGAGATTCCCAGCACGATGGCGCTGCCCGTCATCAGGAACCGCGGCCCGTAGCGGTCCACGGCGTACCCGAAGGCCGGCGACGTGGTGGCCCGCACCAGGTCCCGAGCCAGCAGCGCCGCCGTCATCACCGTGCGGTTCCAGCCCAACTCCTCGATCATCGGCTTGAAGAAGAAGCCGAAGGTCTGCGCGCCCAACCCGACGCGCATCCCCTGGCTCAGGAAGCCGCAGGCGACGATGTACCACCCGTGGAACACCCTGGGCCTGGCGCTGGCGCTGAGCATCGCTGAGTATTCCGCGCCGACACAAAAACCCCCGGAGCCGGGCGGCCCCGGGGGCGCTGCGTCAGCGTTGCGTCGCCGCTAGTCGGCGGTGCCCATCGCCGTCTCGGCAGCCACGGCGGAGTCCACGATGGGCTGGTTGGTGCGGGCGTCCACCTCGAAGGGCGAGTACAGCTCCAGCTCCTTGCCCATCTCCCGCACGGCGGGAATCACTTCCTCGCCCATCAGGCGCAGGCTGCGCATCTGGTCCTCGTGGGTCATGGCGCCGTCGCCGTCCCAGAAGAACACAGAACCCGGCCGCAGGTACTCCAGCACCTCGCGAATCTTGGGAATCACCGTCTTGGGCGTGCCGGTGATGATGGTGCTGTCCGCCACCTGGTCCTCGAAGGGCCGGCGGTTGGTGCCGAAGCGTCCGGCCGGCCCGAAGGCGGCGGCGGACAACCGACGCGACGTGCGCGACGTATGCCCCGGCAGGTTCATAATGGCCGGGTTGATGCCGCCCTCGTTGCCGGCCAGGAACGGGTTGCTGACGCCGGACAGGTACTTGCGGCCCACTTCCTCGGCCAGTTCCTCGGTCTCGTCCACGTGCACCTTCCACAGGTAGGCCACGTTCTGCGTGCCCGACTCGTACCCGCACTCGGCGGCGGTGTCGTGATACAGCTGGAAGGCTTCGCGCGTCGGCTCCAGCCGGGTGGCCAGCAGCACCAGCGGGTAGCGATGCTCGGCGCACCACTTCACCGTCTCCACGGACACGGTGGACGGGATCCAGATCTGCGGATGCGGCTCCTGCAGCGGCTTGGCCCAGGGGTTGACGTAGCGGTAGTGGAAGTGCTTGCCCTCCCAGCGCCAGGGGCCCGGTTCCGTCCACGCCTTGATGATGAGGTCGTGGGCCTCCTCGAACCGCTCCCGGTTGAAGTTGGGCGGCGAGTTATGCGACCAGCTCTCCCGGCCGCCGCCGCGCACGAACCCCGACACCAGCCGGCCGTGGGAAATCATGTCGATCATCGACAGCTGCTCGGCCAGCCACAGCGGGTCGTCCCAGATGGGGAGCACGTTGCCCAGAATGATGATCTTCACCTTTTCGGTGATGCGGGCCAGGATGGACGCGCCCACGTTGGTGACGCCCTGCATGCAGAAGGGCGTGGAGTGGTGCTCGTTGAGCATCACGGCGTCGAAGCCCATCTGCTCGGCATAGACCTTTTCGTCCAGGTAGCGGTTGTAGAGCTGGGCGCCGATTTCGGGCTTGTAGTGGGAGTTGGAGATGCCCAGGTCGGTGCTCTGGGTGCCCATCAGGCCGGAGTTTTCATCCTGCCAGGGCTGCTCGGTAAAATGGCCAATCAGCATAACAGCGGCTCCTTGCACGTACACGAACCAAACGATTCAACGATTCCCGCCAGTGTAGCAGGGGGTTGGGATGGGGGCAAGGATAGGGCGGGTGCCGGATATTTTTCGATTTCCCTCTCGTTTCCTCTCATTTCCTCTTGTTCAAGTAGGGGATGGTGGCGTTTTTTGGTAGTAAATGGGGGTGAAATGGGCAGTTTTGAGGGCAATTTGGGCGGTTTTGGGAGCCGTTTGAGAGGACTTGAGAGAGCGGTGTCGGGACGCTGGCAGTGGGATTATTGGTGGGTTGGATTTGTAGGATTGGATGGTTAAATGGTAGGGGCGATTGAAGCGTTGGCGCAAGGGGGAAGTGTCAGCGAACTCTCGTCCGCTTCTAACTGTTTTCATCATTGCATCGGAACCTACACCACCAACCCCGCGCCCTTCGGCCGCCGCTTGCCCCCGTGCACCGACGGCTCCGCGCACCACTTGGCCGCGAGGCGCCGCACGGCCTGGTACACGCCCTCATCAAACCCCAGCAGGTCGCAGACGACACGGCGGTCCAACAGGGCGCGGTTGGGGTCGGCGTCGGCCAGGTAGGCCGGCTGCAACTCCCTGTCGCGGAACTCGTTGAAGATGGCTTGGGCCGTGGCAAGCTGGGCGTCGGTCAAAGTGCGCAAGTCCGGCACGGGCAGCGATTCGATTGCGCTGACGCTCATATCGCCTCGACCTGCGACCTGTTTGTTGGCGTGCCACCAGTACATCAGCATACCCAACGTACCATTGAACCAAACAGTAAATGCGTAGTCAAAACGAGCATCATCAAACTTCACGTTCGGCCAAGCTCGGCCACCGATGCTTTCTGACTCCGTGAACGCCACTGCTAACGGTTGTGAGTTAAAGCGGAAACCTCTGCTGATGTGAGCGCGGCCGGCGGTAGCCCATACCTCCGCCGCTTTGCCTTCCATTCCCTGCCGAACCTGCAACTGCGAATCGGGCTCACAAACGAACCGAGTTTCTTGTTTGGCGTCGTGGTTCCACAAGCAGGGGTATGTGGCCGTAGGCGATGGCGCGACTTTCGCAAAGGGCGCTTTTGCTCCGGCTATGTTGATGTCATGCCAACCCCGCTTGCCGATTGCGGACAATCGCACGACAGGCAGTGTGTTCGCGCTAGCCTGCCCGGGTAGCCACAGTTTGGATTGCGCAAGAGCATACGCGGTTTGGGCCAAAGAATAGTCTCTCAGGCGGACGCCGCCCCAATTCTCACCGTTTGCGGGCAGAGGAGCGGCAAGCATCTCGCCTGCCGTATCGTCTCCGATGTTCAAATAGGCGCCGCCGTATGGCCCGTCCTCAATCCCCCGTATGCCATCGGTAACGTTGACGTTACGGGCGACGGCGGCAGCCTGAGCAAAACCAGCCGGGCGGCTGCGCAGAGACGCGAAACGAATGCGCTGGGCCGCTTTCTCATCACTGTTCTTTCGGGCGATTACCAGACACTCCGCCATGCCTGTATCCGAAGAGAATGACATCTCCTTTTCGTTGGCGGCGATACTCAACACATCAATGTCGTTATACTTGTCCGTAAGCATCTGCCGAAACGCTTGCCACGACAGGCCGGCCGCCGCCGACAAAGGCAGTATCAACGCCAGCACGCCTCCGGGTTTAAGTTTTCGGTCTCCCATAGCGACGAATGCTGATGCGATTCCGGCATACCCGTGATAGCAGGTTCCTTTCGCAAATTGGCTCAACCGTTTGGCCATATCCTTCTGAGTGTCTAAATCGGTAGCCAACCCTCGGAACTGTTTGACGTAATCCTCATCTCGGCTGCTGCCTTCCCAATCGGAACCCGCCCGGGTAAAAGGCGGATTCATTATCAGCAAGTCAAAGCCGCCGTCCGGCACCTCGGCGATGATTTGGGACGCGGTTTCCTCGCCGGCGCTGCCGGTGCGTTGGGCCGGATCACTGGTGTTGAACAGAGTCAGCGCCGTTGACGATTGCAGCAGTTCCAGGGAGCCGATGCGCACGCTGTCGTCCTGCTGGCGTCCGTAGGGCATGGTGTAGATGCGGGACTTGCCGTAGCCGACGTTGGGCTGCGCTCCGGACAGCGTGGCGCTGGTGATGTGGGCCGCTGACGGCATTACGTCGCAGCCGAAAAGAACCTCCTCCATCATCGCCGGATGCAGTCCGGCCGGGTCGCCGCCGGCCCGTTCGTGCCGCCCGGCAATCTGCTCGTACACGGCGGAGAGCAGCGCTCCGGTACCACAGGCAAAGTCAGCAATGCGTAGGTCGGCAATGGCGTCGGCGTCGGCCCAATCTACGCTATCCATTTTGCTCACTGCCAACCGCGCTAGCAACGCGGCCGATGCTGGCAGGGTGTAGAACGTGGCCAGGTATTTACGGTCGGCGATGAGGCGTTGGAAGATGCGTCCGGTGATGTCGTGGGCGTTGTTCACGCCGGCGGCGTCAATCTGCTCGGCGGTTTCACGCAGTTCGGCCAAAACCTGGGCGGCGTAGCCGGCCGGTAATTGCTCCAGGATGTCTTTCGCGATGGCGAAAATCGGCCAGTAGTTGATTTTCAAGATGGCGGTCCAGGCCGCTAGCGTTTCGCCCTGCGGATTGGCGACGCCGGGGCCACAGACCAGGCCCAGGTGCTTAACCTGCGGGTACATTCCGGCGATGCGCTGGTGAAAGACCAAAGCGTTGGCGATGATGGCGCCGGCCATGCGGCGAGTTTGCGGAACGTCGGTCATGCCCATCAGCCGGGCAACAATCGGCGTGATGTTGGGCCGCAGTTGCGCCATGTCGTTCAGGATGGCAGCCGCCCGCTCGATTCCCTGTTCCAGCGTCTCGGCGGCTGCGTTCACCGTGTGCTGCGGCACCGACACTAACCGGATGAAGTCGGCCAAGTCTGCCGCGGAGCCTTGCAGCCAGCCCGATTCGGGAAAACGGCTGCCGTCGTCGTACCGCACGCAGTAGGACAGCCGGGCAGATACGATCGCGGCGGGCAGGTCAACGACGGACTTCAGAGCGTCGGGATAGCGCAAGGCAACGGCGGCGGCAACGGGGTTCACCGCGCCCACCACAGGCAAGCCAAGTCGTGCGGCGGCCTCCGCTTCCGCTTGGTGCGCCGGCTCGTACTCCGCTTCAAGGGCCACCGGTGCGCGGTCGGGTGCGGTAATCAGGTTGTCCAGCTTCAGGCCAGGATGCCCGACGATGAGTTGGGTGTTCTCCGAGCGGACCAGGCAGCCGGGCATCATCCCCTGCAACAGGCCGCCCAGGGCAAAATTGACGTTAGGTTCGCTCTGATTAACCTGCTGTTGCGTAACCACCGTTATCCTTGCCAGTCATTAAATGCTCGCGGCAGTTTAGCATAGCCGCTGCGTCAGTCCGGCTTGCGTTCCGGCCCCGCATCCCGCCCCGCTGGGTGGTTCGCCATGCGGTTCTCCGCCGCCAAATCCGGCGGTATCACCAGTTCCTCAACCTCGTCGTCCAGCGTGTTGACCCTGGAGTCAATCCACCCGAAGCACAGCGCCTCGTCCACCGCGTCGCCGTAGGGAACGGAGGGCTTGCCCATGGCCTGCTTCCACGACACCAGCCAGACGCCGCCCGAGCCGTCGTGGTTGCGCTCCAGCCAGCCGCGCCACTCCTGCGGCGTCTCCACCTGCAGCAGCGGCCGCCCATCGCTGGAGTGCGCCCCAATCTCGCTAATCATCGGCCAAAAGCGCCCAGGCCGTTATGCCGCGTCTCTCCTGGGCAACAGTTCGTCCAGTTCGATGCCTTTATCTTTGGCTTCTTGCGCCAGCCGTTCCAACTGCGCGTCGAACTCGCGCTTGGCCTCAGCGTACCCCTCCGCCCGTGCTTCGGCGCGCCACCTGGCCCGCCACTTTCGTCTCTGATCCAGTGCCCAAAACATAAGCCTCACTCCGCGTTCCGCCAGGACGGCGACCATGGTATACAACACTGCTCCCAGGTCCACCTCCCCGGCCATCGATTCCCAAGTGGTGCGGCCTTGCCACTGCCAATGCGCCAGCCACAAGGTCGTCAGCAGCGTCGCTATGAAAATTCCGAAAGGCGCCATCGTCGCATGACGGCGCAGCCACCGCATTTCCAACCATCCGTCTTGCTCCATCATCCATTTCCGCCAGTCTAGCACATTCTTACCCCGCTCTCGCTCAGGCGTACGGCGCGGCGTTACCCCGATGATAACCAGCACCGGCTCGCTCCCGTCAATGGCCAAGTGTCACCAAAATCCACCGGCCAAACCCCGCAGTGGTACAATCCCCGGCATCCAACCCCCAAACGAGGTTTCCAACTATGAGCATCGACGTTGCCACCGCCATCGCCCGCATCCTCAAGCAGGAGGGCGTTCAGTGGGTCTCCACCTTCCCCGTCTGCCGCGTCAACAACGCCCTGGGACGCGAGGGCGTGCCCATGATTATGATGCGCGACGACCGCTACGCCGTCGCCCTGGCCGACGCCTACTCACGCGTTACCGGCGGCGACCGCATCGGCGTCTGCACCGTCCAGGGCGGCGTCAACGGCGCCGGATTGCAGTACTCCTACCCCGGCCTGGCCCAGGCCTTCGAGGACAACTCGCCGATGCTCTGCATCACCGACGGCGTCCCGGCCGGCAGCACCGAGAACACCCAGTTCGATGTAACCACCAGCCTCAAGACCGTTACCAAGTGGTTCGGCTACATCGACCGACCCGAACGCACGCCGGAGTTCCTGCGCCGCGCCTTCTCCATGCTGCGCAGCGGACGTCCCGGCCCCGTCGTCCTGGCCGTGCCCAACGCCGCCGCCACCTACGACGAAACCGCCGACCCGTACCATCCCGTCCGCGCCTACAGGTCCGCTCCCGACCCGTCCGACGTCGCCCGGGCCATCGACCTGCTCCTGGACGCCGCCAACCCGCTGATTTACGCCGGCGAGGGCGTCATCTACGCCGGCGCCTCCGCCGAGCTCACCGCCCTGGCCGAGCTGCTCAACGCGCCGGTGATCACCACCCTCAAGGCCAAGGGTGCCTTCCCCGAAAACCACCCGCTGTTCGTCGGCGTGCGCGGCGAGCATCCCATCGCCTACCTCAACAAGAGCGACGTCATCCTCACCGTGGGCAGCAGCCTCTCCCCCGGCCGCTTCACCCACGGCATCCCCAACGCCCCCGGCAAGACCATCATCCAGTGCAACCTGGACGAGTTCCACCTCAACCGCATCTATCCCACCCACCACGCCGTCCTGGGCGACGCCCGGTTCACCCTGCAGGCCCTGGCCGACGAAGCCTCCCGCCGCACCGACGGCGCTGGCCGTCCCGCCGGCAACGTCGTCGCCGAGGTGCGCAATGCCCGCGACGCCGGCCTGGCCGAATACCGGGACGCCATGGCCTCCGGCGACGCGCCTATCAACCCCTACCGCGTCTTCGGCGACATGATGAAAGTCCTCGACCCCTACAACTCCTTCGTAACCCACGACTCCGGCAACACCCGCGACCAGCTCAGCACCGTCTATGACACGCTGATACCCCGCGGCTTCCTGGGCTGGGGCAACATCTCGACGCTGGGCTTCGGACTGGCCGGCGCCATGGCCGCCAAGCTGGCCTACCCCGAGCGGCAGTCGGTGGCGGTAACCGGCGACGCCGGCGTGGGCTACATGCTGGGCAACCTGGAGGTTCCCGTGCGCCAGAACCTGGGCATCACCATCGCCCACGTCGCCAACGGCGGGTTCGCCGGCTACGGCCCCGGCTTCTGGGGCGACGGCCACGACCCCTACACGCATCAGGTGATGGGGCCGGAGGACGTGAACATGTCTCGCGCCGTGGCCGAGCTGGGACTCTACGCCGAGCGGGTAACCGAGCCGTCCGAGGTCATCCCTGCCTTCCAGCGCGCCCTGGCCGCCAACGACCAGGGGCAGCCCTCCTACCTGGAGTTCATCTGCTCCCAATACCCCCGCTACGGCAGCTGGTCCCCCAGCCCGGTGGCCCACTGATATAACGCGTTTCTGCGATAATTTGGGCGGGCAATCGCTGGAGCTGACGGCGGCCTACGCTATTCCCCGGCTTGGATGGCGACGCGGTCGCCGTCTCGAACCTGCTTGCGTGCCTGAGCCAGATCGTACGCAGTCTGACGGCTCAACCAGAAGTCTGCGCTGGACCATCCGGCCTTCTCCAGTCGGATGGCCATATCCGGCGAGATGGCCGCGTGGCCGTTCAATAGCCGTGAAAGGGTATGACGGGCAACTCCCAGAAGCTCCGCAGCCTTCGTAACGCTCAGGCCCATGGGATCAAGACAGTTCTCCCTGATGCTGGAACCTGGATGGGGCGGGTTCTTCATAGGCATGGTCTCTCTCCTCATCAGTGGTAATCGACGAGATCAACGTCATATACATCGCCGGCTTCAAACCTAAATGTGATCCGCCAGTTGCCGGTAATCGAAATGCTCCACGATCCCCTTCTATCCCCTCTGAGTGGATGCAGTCTGTATCCCGGCAGGTCAAGATCGCTCGGCCTGCCGGCGGCATCCAGGTCTGCCAGGGCGAGAGCGATCCGGTCCAATTGGTCGGCTGCTAGCCTGCTGGGGTCGTCTCGCTCGTAGAACCGCCTCAACCCTCGATGCCGAAACGAACGGATCATGAACTTGATTGTACCGTGTGTCGGTATGGCTAACAATAGATTGGCTGGTATGGACGGGATAAATCGTCCAATAGAAAGCGGCGGATTTACCAGCGCGGGGGTCCGGGAGGTTAGGCTAGAAACCCCTCCACAACCTCCACGAACCGCTCCGTCGTCTCCAGCTCCGGGTGGTGGCCGCACTGGTCGAAGACCTCCAGGCGGCTGCCGGGGATGCGACGCTGGTACTCCTCGCCGGCCGACACCGGCACGATGCGGTCCTGCGCGCCCCAGACCAGCAGCGTCGGCAGCCGCTCCAGCCGGTACACCTGGTTCACCAGCCCCGGGTCGTGCATGTACGGACGCCACGACACCCGGCAGGTCGTCTCCATGGCAAGCTCCCACCGCTCCAGGATGTCCTCCTCCGGCTCTGCTGGACAAACCGTGCGGTACTCCGGCGTCCCGTCGGCGTCCAGCAGCGAGTCCCGGATGAACATGGGCGGCGTAACCTCGAAGATGTCGTAGATGTGGCCCTGGGGCGGCCGGATGCCGCCGGCGCCCACCAGGATGAGCCTCCGGAACTGCTGGGGACACATCGTCGCCAGCTCCGCCGCCAGCCAGCCGCCGAAGGAAAAGCCCATCAGGTCGGCCCCTTCCAGCCCCAGCTTGTCCAGCGCGCCCAGGTACCAGATGGCCAGGTCGTGAATCTTCATCGACCAGTCCAGCTGGTCCGACCCGCCGATGCCAGGCAGCGACGGAATGTGCAGCGTGTGGTTCCGCGCCAGCGCATCGTGATAGCGCAGCCAGCCGGGGTGTCCCAGCTCGTCGGGCAGGATAATCAGCGGCGGGCCGGAGCCGCCGGTAACCACCTCCACGTTGGAGCCGGCCACCTCGGTGATGCTGGAAGTCCAGGGCTGCGTTGCAGTAGTCATAGCGTCAAAAATCCTTCTGGCGGGTGAACTCAAAACTGCATCATCATAGCCGCCGGCCTACCCCAACGCAACCCGGCATCTGGTATCATCACCCCCACAGCCCACATTATTTCCGCTCGTCCTTACCTTGTCGAAGGATGCACCCCAAGGAGCAACGCCATGCCCACCATCGACTGCCAGGTTCACGCCTACCGGCGCAACACCCCCGAACACCCCTGGGTCGGCTTCCTCACCGGACCCGACGAAGTTACCGGCGACGACATGGTGGCCGCCATGAACGCCGTCGGCGTGGACGGCGCCATACTCATCTCGCCCTTCGCCATCTACGGCTACGACGCCAGCTACGCCCTGGAGGTGTACGCCCAGCATCCCACCAAGTTCGGCCTGGTGCGCCCCTTCGACCCCAACTCGGACACCATCGACGCCGACGTGGAGCAATGGACGTCCACCCCCGGCGTGGTGGGCTGCCGCATCATGCTGGCCAACAACGACTACGAGGCCGACCACCCGGGACTGAATGCCATCCTGGCCGCCGGTGGACGGGCCGGCGTACCCGTCAACATCATGGCCGCCGGCAAGCTCCCTCTGCTGCGTCAACTGGCCCAGCAGAACCCCGACACGCAGATCATCATCGACCACCTGGGCCTGGCGCAGCCCTTCGACCCGCCGCCGCCGGCCGAACCCTTCGCCGACCTGCCCAACGTGCTGTCCTGCGCCGAGCTGGACAACGTGGCCATTAAGATTTCCGGCGCCGGCACCCTGTCCCACGCCGGCTTCCCCTATCCCGACATCTGGGAGCCGGTGCATCGCATCTTCGACGCCTACGGCCTCGACCGCTGCCTGTGGGGCACCGACTGGACCCGCGCCGTCAAGCTGCTCACCTACGAGCAGGGCGTGGAGGCCTTCCGCCTCACCGACACCCTGTCCAACTCCGACCGCGCCACCCTGATGGGCGGCACCCTCACCAAAATCTACAACTGGTCCCCGTCGTGATCACCCCGCCGTGAACCGCGCCGCTTCCTCCGAGCCGCCCGTGGCGTCCCCCTCGCTGTACGAGTGCGCCCCGGTGCCGGCCAACGCGCCGCCCTGCACGATGAGGTATTCCTCCCGGATGGGCCGGCCGTCCAGCCAGCACTCCAGGATCTCCCGCACGCCGGCGGCGTAGCGCGCCTGCGCCGATAGCGACGTGCCCGACGTGTGCGGCGTCATCGCGTGGCCCGGCATCGCCCGCCACGGATGGTCGTTGGGCGCCGGCTGCGGGAACCACACGTCCCCGGCGTAGCCGGCCAGCTGCCCGCTCTCCAGCGCCCGCACGATGGCGTCCCGGTTGCAGATCTTGCCCCGGGCCGTGTTCACCAGGTACGAACCCCGCTTCATCCGGCCGATCAGCTCGTCGTCGAACATATCCTCGGTCTCCGGATGCAGCGGACAGTGGATGCTCACCACGTCGCACACGCTCACCAGCGACTCCACCGTGGCGTGATAGGTCAGTCCCAGCTCGGCCTCCACCTCGGCCGGCAGCCGGTGCCGGTCGGTGTAGTGCAGGTTCACGTCAAAGGGCTTCATCCGCTTCAGCACCGCCAGCCCGATGCGTCCCGCCGCCACCACCCCCACGTCCATCCCCTCAATGTCGTAGGAGCGCGACACGGCGTCGGCGATGTTCCAGCCGCCGCGCACCACCCAGCCGTACTGTGGAATGTAGTCCCGCACCAGCGCCAGCATCTGCATCACCGCGTGCTCGGCCACGCTGATGCTGTTGCACCAGGTTACCTCCGCCACCGTGATGCTCCGGTCGATGGCCGCCTGCAGGTCCACGTGGTCGGACCCGATGCCGGCCGTGATGGCCAGCCGCAGGTTGGACGCCTTGGCGATCCGCTCCTCCGTCAGGTAGGCCGGCCAAAAGGGCTGCGAGATGACCACGTCGGCGTCCACCAATTCCCGCTCAAACACCGAGTCCGGCCCGTCCTTGTCCGACGTAACCACGTACTGGTGGCCCCGTCCGGTCAGGAACGGCTCCAGCCCCAGGCCGCCGGACACCGAGCCCAGCAGATGCCCCGGCGTAAAGTCGATGCCCGACGGCGACGGCAGCGTCTGCCCGTCGGGATAACTGTTCAGCGTCGGTATTCCATCCCGGGCATAGTTCGCGGGAGTACCCGTAACCGGGTCGTCATAGAGAACGCAAACAACCTTCAACGCGGAACCGGAACTCATGGGGACCTCGCAAAGCAATGGAGCGGGCGATGGGATTCGAACCCACGACTTTTTGCTTGGGAAGCAAACACTCTACCACTGAGTTACGCCCGCTCGACAACAGAACCGAAGCAGCTACAACCCGCCGCCTTCACTCAGCGCCAGTGTGCCACACCCCAACCCCTACGGCAACCCCCGACCTGCGCCTATTGACCTCCTCCTCACCTCACCCTAATATCTTAATATAGATTTAATACCGCTGCATCGGTTTTCACGGCGAGGGCCCGAATATGACAATCCGGAGCATCTTCCAATGACGGTTATGAGCGGAGGCGAAGCTCTGGCAGCGTCTTTGTCTGCCGAGGGTGTCGAGGTCGTGTTCGGCATCCCCGGCATCCAGATTTACGGCATGGTCGCCGGTCTTCGCGACCACCCCGGCATCAGGATGATTGCCACCCGCCACGAGCAGGCCGCCACCTACATGGCCGACGGCTACGCCCGCGCCTCGGGTAAGCCGGGCGTGGCCCTGGTAGTCCCCGGCGTCGGTCTTTACAACGCCGCCTCCGGCCTGGCCACCGCCTACTCCCGTTCCTCCCCGGTGCTCCTGGTTGCGGGGCAGGTCCCTCGCGCCGCCATGGGACGAAACATCGGAGCCGTCCACGAAATAGCAGACCAGGCCGGCGCTGTGAAGTCCGTCACCAAGTGGCAACGCCTCGCCATGCGACCCCACGACGTACCCGACGCCGTGTTTGAAGCCTTCCGGCAGATGCGCACCGGTCGCCCCCGTCCCGTACTCATCGAACTCCCGCCCGAAACCGGCGTGGAGCGCGAAGAAGTCCAATTGCGCCACCCGGCTCCCATTTCCCGGATTGTGCCCAGCGCGGAACAGCTTCGAGAGGCCGCCGGCATCATCGCCCAATCCCACTTCCCCATCATCTTCGCCGGCGGCGGCGTGGCCCGCTCCGACGCCGAGGATGCCCTGGTTCAACTGGCCGAAATTACCAACATTCCCGTCGTTACTTCCGCCGGCGGCAAGGGAACCATCCCCGACCGGCATCCCCTGTCCTACGGCGCCTGCCTCAGCCCCCGGGGCGAACGGCAAGAGATGAACCAACTCCACGGGGTGATGCAAGCCGCCGATGTCGTTATTGGCATCGGCTCCCGCTTCGCGCTGGGCAACCCGGCCGGCGAGGCGTCCACCCTCATCAACATCAACATCGACGATTTCGACCTCACCAGAGTTCAGAGCAACACCATCCCCTTGCACGGCGACGCCAGGGCGACCATTGAAGCGCTGCTCCCCCATCTAGTCGAGGCCGGCGCCGGCGACCGACCCTCGCCTGCCGAAGCGGTAATCGCCGCCCGGCGTCTCATCGCCTACTACGACATCCGGGACAAGGAACCCCAGTATCCAATCCTGGAGGACGTTCAGAGCGCGATACCGGAGGACGCCTTCGTCGTTTGGGACGTATCCCAGTGGGGATTTTACGCCCGCACCCACTATCAGGTGCACCACCCCAAAACCTACATCGATTCCGGCTATTCATTCAATCTCGGCTGCGCTTTCCCCATCGCCCTGGGCGTCAAGGTGGCCCGGCCGGATCGCCCGGTAATCTGCATGGCCGGCGACGGCGGTTTCCTGTTCAATTCCTCCGAACTGTCCACCGCCGTAAAGTACGGCATCAACGTGGTAACCATCGTCTGGCGGAACGATTCCTACGGCAACGTGGCCGGAGACCTCAACGATTTCTTCGGCGGAACCTACGAGACCGACCTCCACAACCCCGATTTCGTCGCCCTGGCCGAATCTTTCGGCGCCGTCGGCGTGCGGGCCGATAGCCACTCGGACCTCCAACGGCTCATCCCGGAAGCCCTGGAACGGCAGGCCCCGGTGGTCATCGACGTTCCCTTCGGCGAACTGCCCATACCCCGCGCTCCTCTCATTGCGCCCCTTTACGCCGCGCCCTGGACTCAACCCCAAGAAGGCCTGCTCCCCATCTAACCGGCCTTCTCGCCAGGCTCACACCTTCCCTTGCCCACACCCGCCCCCTACGGCAACCTCCTCATGGCGAGCCTGTCCAACCATCACCCTGCGCCCGCCGCACCGCCGGCCTTGGCCATGCTCTCCTCCCGAAAGTCCCGGGTCAGCTGCGCCAGCAGGAAGAATATGTTCTCCACCGCGTTGGTCGCCTCCACGATGGCCCGATGCTGCGCGGCCTCCTCGTCCGGCGTCAGCGCCAGGTAGCGCGCCCGCACCTCCTGCATCAGCGAGCGCCGGTCGCCCATCAGCTGCTCCACGAACTCCCAGCCGTCGGCGTCGTCCTCCTCCAGCGCGTCCAGGAATATCAGCATCGCCGCGTCCGTGCCCTCCACCACGCTCATGCGGAACCCGTCCATCACCAGGTCGTCCTCCGGCAGCCCCAGCAGCGCCTCCGGCAGTGCCGAAAACTGCTCCTCCAGCCAGGTGATCAGCTTCTGCCGGCTCAATACCGCGTTCCGACGTTCGCTGCTTTCGCCGGGGCGCAGCCGACCCAACTCGTCCAGAAACTCGTCAATCCGCGCGCTGACCTCTCGCGCCCAATCCCGAATCGCGCCGGTGGCCTGCCCCTCCCGGGCGTACTCCAGGTAGCCCGAGTACATCCGCAGCACCCGCCGCTGCTCCAGGTGCGTCAGGTCCAGCGCCGTCTCCGCGTCGTCCATGGCCTGGTCGTGAATGTAGTGCGGTTGCGATTCCCGTTCCTCCACGCTGGCCGGCCAGATGCGCGCGAACTGCCCCATCGTCCAGTCCGGCGCCGCCAGCACCACCACCCGCGACGGCATCCCGAAAATTATCACCGCCAGCGCCATCTGCGGCCCCAGCCCAATGTCCGGCCAGGTTACCAGCGCGACCACCAGCGGCAGATTCAGCGACACCTCAACGTACAGCAGCGCCACCAGTATCGCCGCCGAGAAGAAGACCTGGATCGCCCAGAACATCCCCAGCTGCCGCGCCGTCCCGCTCAAGCTGTAGGACACCACCATCACGCTGACCGCCAGCCCCACGTAGGAGCCGTAGATGTACATCAACACCTGTTCCACGCCCACCAGGTCCGCCGCCGCCAGCCCGATGCCGAAGGCCACCACCGGCACCAGCGCCTGCACGATGAACGTCAACAGCGCGCCCAGGACGAAGGACAGAATGATCGAGCCGGCCGACAGCTCCAGCCCCGCCTGGAACCACGATTGATCCGCCAGCGGCGCCGCCGACTCCTTGATCAGCACCAGCCCGAACAGCACCGCGGCCACGCCGAACAGCATCGCCCCGGCCTCCCGGTAGTTGCCCCGGTTCAGCCGCGTGATGACCACGCCGCCAATGCCGATGGCGAACAGCGCCGCCAGCCGGATGTCCACCGTCACGATGAACAGAATCAGCCCCACGCCCATCTGCGCGCCCAGCGCGATGGGATAGCCCTGCCGCGCCGAAATCAGCCCCGACCGCAGCATGCTGATGGTGATGAAGGTAACCGCCGGGGAGCTCTGGGTAATCGCGCCGGCCAGCGTCCCCCAGCCGAAGCCGGCAAAGCGATTGTCGGCCAAACGGGCCGCCAGCATCCGCAGCCGCGGCCCCACCAGCGTCTTCAGGTTCTCCGAAAGCAGCCACATCCCGAAGAACAGCAGCCCAACGCCCCCCAGTATGCCGCCAATAACCTCAAACATGCTTGCTCATCCTGGCCCGCGAGTGCTCATACTGAGCCTGCCGGAGGGCGTCGCCCCAGCATAACCCAGCCCCTTCCCCCTGTCTATTCGCCGGCCGGCCCGTCGCCCCAGGGCACCTCCGGCAGGTTGCGTTCCCGCCGCACCTCGTTGATGGTCAGCACGCCCCGGTCCAGCAGCGCCGTCTCCCGCTGCACCCGGCTGTTCTCGTCCTCCTGCAACGCCTCAATCGCCGACAGGTCGAACTCCACCGCCAGCTGCGGATAGCCCAGCTTGGGCAGCAGCGACCGGTTCAGCTGGTCTTCCAGGAACTTCACCTCCGGCGCCACCGTGTTGCGCCAGAACATCCGCTCCGATGCCTGCACGTTGGCATAGGTCGCCCGCTCAAAGTCCCCCAGCAGCAGCTTGGGCACGCCGTAGGCCCGGCTCACCTCTTCCAGGCTCCAGCGCAGCCCCTGGATGAAGTCGATGTCCCGGTGCGACAGCCCCAGCGTCTTCACGTCCCGCACCGCCGAGGCCACCGCCGGACGCCGCGCGTTCTCCGGCCCCTGGTAACGCTGCTCCCAGCGGGCGTAGAAGTCCTCCAGCTCGGCCTCGTTCATCTCCTGGTTGGTCAGCAGCAGAAAGTCCGGCCGCGCCGAGTTCCGCAGCAGGTGCCGGTTGAAGTGCAGGCCCTCGTGCCCCATGTCCGCCGACAGCCGGGCCGACGCCAACGGCGACAGTCCCGCCAGCTCCTCCAGCGGATTGAAGTAGCGCAGCCAGACCACCTCGTCGGGCGTGTAGGCCACCTGCTCGCCGGGCAACGCTCCCGGCGCGTCCCGGTACACGAACCCCCGCACCCGCCGCCGCCGGTCCGGTATCACCGCCATCCGGTCCGGACGCAGCGGCCACAGCTCCGGCTCGCCGTCCGCAGACCGCTCGATGGCCCAGAACGCCGAACCCCACAGACACAGGTAGATCTCCGTGGCCCGCCACAGGTCCGTCCGGGTGTACCACGGATTCACCCGCTCCAGCAGCCGCGCCACCGGATGCGACGCCTCCACCGGCACCCGCCGCTCACCCTCCACCCGGTACACCCGCAGCGGCGGCCGGGTCACCGCCTCCGCGCGCAGCTTCACCGCCGCATACACCGACGGCGACGTCGCCATGTACCGACCGTACTCCGGGCGCGCCCAGCCCTCGCCTCCGGACCCGATGCCGGCGGCCGATTCATCCCCAGTCGGCCGGTTCGCCGCCGCCTGAGTGGCACGCTTCACCACGACGCCGCCTTCGTCCCGCCCTTTACCGCGCCCCGAAAACGCCCGCACCATCTTTCCAATTCTGGTCATATTACAATTCTCCTTGCCTAAACCCGTCTCGCCCGTCATCCAGAAACGCCAGCATCAGCGCGTCGGCCTTGTCCGGCGACGCCAGACCCCGGCTTCGCATCTTCCCCTTGCTCTCGATCAGCATCCGACCCTGACTGTTGTACTGGTAACGCAGCCTGGACAGCTCCTTTATCAGCTCCACGTCCCGGGGTATCCGTATCCTCCGCTCGCTGAACCGCCGCTCCAGCATCCGGTAGCCTTCCGCCCGCCGATTCGCGCACGTCAGGTCCCGCACCGGCTTCCCGCTGCCCACCATCCCCCGCACCGCGTATCCCTGCTCCCTCAGTCGGTCCACCACGCCGGCTCCCACGCCCACCTCGTCCACGTTCACCAGCGCCGGCCCGTATTCCCGCAGTGCCGCAATCACCTGCCCCACGCCCGCCATCGTGTTGATCCCGCTGAACACCCGCACTGCCTCCACCACGTCGCCGCGCCGTACCACCAGCACCGTTCGGTTTCTCCCGTACCGCGCCACGTCCATCCCAATCACCACCGGCCCGGCGTCGGGAAGACCATCCTTCCCGCCCTCGTACACCGCCTCATCAATGTCCTCCATCGCTATCAACACGTCCTCCCCAAGCCTCGGAAACTCCCCCAGCACCCGCGACTGGTACAAGTCGCTGGCCTCACCCCAGATTGCCCGCCGCTCCTCTACCCACTCCGCCGTCGTCAACCCGGCTATCTCTATCTTCCGATTCACCACGTTGGGCGACTCCAACGCCGATATCGTTATCGGCCTGTAAATCCCCTTCTCATCGTGAAACGCCCGGTAGAACGGACCCGACGGACGCGTCGGATTCCCGATTAGCAGCAGCTTCACGTTATCCGACGTCATCACCGAGTCAATCGCCTCATAGATTTCATCCTCGATTCCCTCCGCTTCGTCCACCACCACCAGCATATTTTCGCTGTGAAATCCCTGGAACCGCTCCGCCTCGTCCGCCGACAGCCCCAGCGCGTAGCGGTCCTCCGCCAACTCCCACCGCGTATCCAGCATCCGGCCTCCCAACTCCTGCACTGCCCGGCGATGCAGCGTCCGTATCTGACGCCACAGCACGTGCCGCACCTGCCGAAACGTCGGCGCCGTGCTCAATACTATCCCCGGATCGTGCCCGTGCAGATACCACAGCAGCGCCACCGCCGCCGTAAAGTCCTTGCCCAGCCCGTTGCCCGACTTCACCGCCACCCGACGCTCCGCCATCAACGACCGCAGCACCTCCTCCTGCTTGCTCCACAACGTAACTCCCAACACCTCCTCCGCAAACCCCACCGGATCAACTATCCCTTCTCTTCCGTCAGTCTCTCTTCGGCCCACCTACCGGCCCGCCGAACGCCGACGCCGGCCCGCCGACGGCCGACGCCGTACCGCCGCCACCCGCTCTATCTGCCGCTGCGCCTCTTCCGCCTCTTCTGGCGAAAGCAACGGCGCAACCCCCGGCGGCAGCCCCTCAACCTCCGGCGGACTGAACAGAAACCCGCATTCCCGGCACCGATACACCGCGTGGTCCTCCCCTTCCAGACGCACCAGCTCCAACAACTGCTCCGACTTGCATCGACGACAATTCAACATCAAAAGCCTCACGGCGCACCGCGCCCTTCTAAACTCCGTTCGCGCTAAAACGAACGTATGTTCATAATGCCGCCTCAACACCCCGTCCGTCAACCCCCAGGTGTCGCTAAACAAAAATCGCCGCCCCCTTTCCCAGGGCGACGACTGCGCTTCCCGCCAAGCCCGTAGTCAGCCGGCTACGGCTGCGGAATAGTAAATACCGTTGTGCCGTCCGTGTCGTGGCGATGATTCGCCAACCCCACCAGAATCCGGTTCGTCTCCTCGATCCTCCGGTTGGTCTCCTCTATCTGCGCCCGCAGCTCCGCAAACCCCGCCCGCATCTCGTTCCGCAGCTCCGCAATCTCGCTCCGCACCGCCGCAATCTCACTCCGCAGTTCGTTCCCCAGCTCGTCAACCCTGTGTTCCACTTGGGTGACGCGCTGGCTCAGCCGGCCGAAAGCAACGCCAGCCCCGATGGCTGCCAGCACCATCGCGATTGCCGTCCCCAAGGTCGCCAGTTCCCCAACGGTCATTGATACCCTCCGACTGCGCCCATTCTAACACAATCCTACCAGCCCAACCCCAAGGTGCCGATTGGAACGATGAAATCACGCTGTTGCCGGCCAGAAGCGTGCGGTGATAGTGTAGCTGCCAAATGACGGAAATACAGCGCACATACACGTTCGCCGCTGATCTCACCAAGGGCGGTCACCACCGCCTGGATGAGGCCCTTGATATCTGCCGGCGGCTATACAACGATTTCCTCACCGCGCGCAAAACCGCTTACACCGCCCTGGGCGCATCCTTGCGTGGCAAAAGTCAGTCTGCTCCCGTCAAGCAGAACCGAGATGCCGGCGAACAGCCAACCATTCCTCAACCCGATGCCCGCGTGGTGTTCGTAGATTCCGAACCCCGACGTCCTTACGGCGGGATGTCCCTGACCGGCCTGGGGCCAGCGCAGCGTCGGCGCCGGGCCGAAGGCTACGGCTGTACCGTGGCTGAGCTGGAACCCACTGGCGTCCCTGACAGCATCCGTCGGGACCTCGATCCCAACGAGCGCAAGGAATATGACGAGCTGAGCAAATTGCTGGCGAAAGGCCAGCTGCGCAACTCCTATCGCCTGTGGCGCATCCTGTGGCCCGGCGATAATGAGGAGGAAAGTCTCAAAGAGCAGTACGCTTGGGCCCGCTGGCGCCACCGCCGGAACTGGCCGGCACTGGACGACGCCATCGCCAGCATCGACGACAAGTCATCCCAAAGCGACCACCTGACTGCCATCAGGAAAATGGACCAGGCCGCAGACGGCATCAACCGCCGTCTGGAAGTGGCGACCGTCATTGAACGTCTGGACAAAGCGTTCTCGGCATACTTCAACCGCATCAAAAACGGGCGGAAGCCTGGTTACCCTCGCCACAAAAGTAGAGACCGCTGGCGAACTTTGGAAATCTATGCCGGCGCTGACTCTTATCTCAAAATCAGGGAACCCGGCGCGAATTGGCGTAGCCCCAACCTCCCGCAGTTCGAAGGCACCTTGCGCGCGAGAAACCGCCGCTGCATACCACCGGGCCGCAACGTGCCTCTCGGATCCAAAGCCAAAATCTTTATCAAGGGACTGCCGCCCATACGGTTCGACGTCCGGCGGGAAATACCCGATTGCCAACCCCTGACCATCCGCATCACTCGGAAGGCTCGCCGAGTTCAGGTGCAATTGGTCTATAACCTGGGCGAAGCTCCGAAAGCGCCTTCCACCGCGCCACGCCGTCCCGTGGGCTTGGACGCCGGCATCACCCTCCGGTTTGCCCTGTCCGACGGTCATTTTGAACCGGGCCGGCGCCTCCACCGAGCCCGCTTGGAACTACTGCAACAGCGGCTGTCACGCACCAGGCCCGGCAGCAACAACCGGCGTAAAGCCCGGCGAGCCGTCGCCCGTCAATGGCAGTTCGTAACTGATGGCGATAACAACCGGCAGCATCGGGCGTCAACGGCCCTGGTGAAGGAGTATGACCTCATTGCCGTTGAAGATCTGGAAATTGACAATATGCGCCGCAGCGCCAAAGGAACGGCGGAAACGCCGGGCCGCAACGTGTCCGCAAAAGCCGGCCTGAACCGGAGTATCGGAGAACAGGCTTGGGGTAGATTCGTGCAAATGCTCGCTTACAAGGCTGAAAGCGCCGGCAAGCTGGTAGTGCGCGTTCCGCCACAGAACACATCCCGCGCCTGCCCCGCTTGTGGCGTCATAGATGGGGCCTCGCGCCGCTCGCAATCAGAGTTCGTCTGCGTTGCCTGTGGCTATACGGCCAATGCCGACCTGGTCGGCGCAACCAACGTTTTGCATCGAGGCCTGGCTATGCTGGGCTTCGAGCCGGGCGGAATATCCGCAACTCGCAAGAGCCGCGGTCCCGGTGCGCGTGGCAAAGCGTTGTCCGCCCGCAAGGGCAGTAACGCGCAGAACACCGCCACGCATACCCTCGCCGAGACGCCGCCCTTTGCGACGCCCCGGTTGCCGGGCTTTACCTGACGGATGCCGTCGAAAGCCACAAGGGGTAACCCCGTGCGCAGGCGGAGATTCCCGCAGCCGCAACCCGCACCGCCGGGCGCACCAGGGTAACCCCGTGCGCAGGCGGAGATTCCTATTCACGGCGTAACCTGGCGTGGCTCGGTAGTGGTAACCCCGTGCGCAGGCGGAGATTCCCGGGACGCGTCCCGGCCGGGTTCGCACGGCTGGGGTAACCCCGTGCGCAGGCGGAGATTCCTCAGCACGTCCTCTTTCTGCCCGATGCGGTGGAGGTAACCCCGTGCGCAGGCGGAGATTCCTAGCCGCCTGAAAATCGACCCGCGGCCACAACTCCAATCCTGCCAATCCTCGAATCCCAAAAATCCTGATTCTGACAATGATGCCAACCCCCTATTGACAACGCACAGAACATCAGTTCATAATAGCCCCATCGCTAGCGAGACCATCGGTACCCCACAGCCTGCAACGAGGTAAATCAAGAACCATCGCGGTTCCGGTCGTCAACGGCCACAACCGTCAGCAAATCCTAATCACGCACGCCGGTGCGGTCACAGCTGCCATTGACGGATAACAGATCCCCGTCACAAACACTGGAAGTGACAACGGTGCGGCCACAGCTGCCATTGGCGGATAACAGATGACCGTCATAGACACCGGAAGTGGCAACGGCGCGATACCACTGCGGCCAGTGCGGCTAACTACATGCTCGTACGAAAACACCTATGTGGAAGTGCGTAACCAACCCCCGGCCGTGGGGCTGACAACGACCACCTTACCTCTCGCAGGCTGCCCAACCTACCCAACCACCGGAGGAACCCAACGAAAACCAAAATCACGGAACTAACCGCCAATCCCAAAATAACGTCACCCCGTACTTGATACGGGGCCCCTTCACCCACGTCCCGCCGCCGCCTCCGTCGGGTAAAATAGGCCCCAACTCCAACCAACAGGAACCACCCCATGCCCGGCCCGCTGCACGGCATCAACGTCGTCGAGTTCTCCACCATGATCGCCACGCCCACCGCCGGCATGCTGCTGGCCGATATGGGCGCCCGCGTCATCAAGGTGGAACCCCCCTGGGGCGACCTCTGGCGTTACGCCCAGGCCGTCCTGCCCACCGAGGGCCGCCCCTTCATGGCCTACAACCGGGGCAAGCGCTCCATGACCCTGGACCTCACCAAACCCGAGTCCGCCGACATCGTACGCCGCCTCACCGAGCAGGCCGACGTCATCCTCGCCAACAACCGCCCCGACGTGGCCGGCCGCCTGGGCATCGACTACGAAACCCTGGCCGCCATCAACCCGGCCATCATCTACTGCGAGGGTTCCGCCTTCGGACACGACGGCCCCGATTCCTACCGCCCCGGCTATGACATCATCATCCAGGCCATGTCCGGCATCGCCACCGCCGAGGGCAAGGTCGCCAACGGCGTCCCCGAGCAGATCGTCGCCAGCCCCCTGGTCGATTCCGCCTGCGGACTGGCTCAGGCCTGGGCCGTCTGCGGCGCCCTCTTCGCCCGGGAACGCAACCTGGACCCCATCACTGGCAAACCCGTTACCGGCAACCCAGCTGCCGGCGATCAAAGACGCGGCCAGAAGCTGGAAGCCTCCCTCCTCGGCGCCAGCCTCTTCATGCTCGGTATGCGCTTCGTCCGCATCAACGACCTCGACCTGGAACCCCACCGCCAGATTCGCGAGTCCGTGGACGCCATGCGCGCCGCCGATACGCCCTATCCCGACCTGCTGGAGGTGTATCAGGCCCAGCACTTCCAGTCCCCCGGCAACATCTACTACCGCTTCTACCAGACCGCCGACGGGATGCTGGTGGTGGGCTGCCTCAACGCCGCCCTCCGCCTGAAACTCCTGGACGTGATCGGCCTCCACGACATCCGCTTCGATGAGGGCTACGACCAGCATTCCCAGGAGGCCGCCGACTTCGGCGCCCAGCTGATGACCGACGCCGAAGCCATCTTCCGCGCCAAAACCAACGACGAATGGCTGACCCTGCTGGACGCCGCCGGTGTGCCCGCCGGCCCGGTTCGCTTCGTCGAGGAGATGTTCGAGCATCCCCAGGTGACGCAGAACAACCTGGCCGTGGACGCGCAGCACCGGGACCTGGGAACCGTCCGCATGGCCGGCCCCCTGGCCTCCTTCAGCCACACCCCCCTGCACGCCGGCGACCTGCCCGCCCTGGGCCAGCACACCGACGACGTCCTCGCCCAGCTGGGCTACCCGCTCGAGGCCATCGCCCGCCTCCGCAGCGACGGCGTGGTGTAGGTTGCTTCCCCCGTTCACAAAAAAGCGGGGGCGACCGCCCGGTCGTCCCCGCAATCTGTCCGGCGCGCGGCCCTCCGGCTCGCGGCCTGCTGCTGATGATGCCGTTAGCCCTCCGGCAGATAGGTGTAGTAGCGCACGCCGGCCATGGGGATGCCATAGGCCAAAGCCGGAGGCGGAATGTGCCGCACCCGCTCGGTGGCCGCGTCCTCGACACGGGCGCCGTATTCCGTCAGAATGTCTGACATGTCCTGCTCCACCCACTCGCTAAGCAACCCGGATCGTCGGTCAATCTGCGCGTCGACTGGTTGTTTGATGACAGTAACCATCGTTGCTTTCCTCCCGGTATCCGATTCTCGCATCATCACTTATTGCGATTTTGTTTATCATAACACCCGATAACAGCCCCGTCAACCCGCTTTCTCCCCTCTCGCTCCCTTCCGGTAAAATGCCTCCGTTCATCTAGAGGTGTTTCATGTGCGGCAGATTCAGCATATTCGCCGAGCTGGACGACCTGGCCGATCAGTTCCGGTTCAACCCGGCCTGGCTCGAAGCCGACTACCGCCCCTCCTGGAACGTCGGCCCCACGGCCCCCATCCTGGTGATCAAGGCCGAGGGTGACCACAGAACCGGCGGCGTCATGCGCTGGGGCTTCGTCTTCCCCTCCCGGAAGGCCGGCGGCGGTTCGTCGCGCCCCCTGTTCAACGCCCGCAGCGAGACCCTTACCGAGCGCCCCGCCTTCCGTACGGCCTTCGCCAACCGCCGCTGCCTGGTGCCGGTCAACGGCTTCTACGAATGGCAGGGCCAGGGCGACGCTCGAATGCCGCTGTGGATTCACCGCCGCGACGAAAAGCCCTTCGCCTTGGCCGGCATCTACCGCGCCGGCCCCGATGAAGCCGCCTGCGTGATCACCTGCGCCCCCAACTCGCTGATGGAATACATCCACAACCGTATGCCGGTCATATTGACGGAAGACGATTACGACGCCTGGCTCGCTGCGGAAACCGATCCGGCAATCCTCCAATTCCTGCTGGCCCCGAAAGAGTGGCCAGACCTCACCACTCGCCCCGTTTCCAGGTCGGTCAACCGGATCGCCTCCGATGGCCCCCGGCTCATCGCCCCCGCAGTCTCCCAGCTCCAATTGGGCCAGTAACCCTGATCAATGGGTCATCCTGCAAAGGGAAACGCCACCGCCCGGGCTCCCGGCGCCTTGACAGTTTCCGGCCCCCGGCCATAAAATGATAGGCCGTTTGGGAGTTTGAGAATATGGATTACGCCATCGTCAAAACCGGCGGCAAGCAGTACCGCGTTTCTCCGGGCGATGTCCTCGACGTCGAGTTGCTGGACGCCGCCGCCGGAACCACCACCGAGCTGGACAACGTGCTGGCCGTCTCCCGGGACGGGCAAATGCGCTTCGGCGCCCCCACCGTCCCCGGCGCCCGGGTCGTCGCCGAGGTGCAGTCCCACTACAAAGACCGCAAAATCATCGTGTACAAGTACAAGGCCAAGACCCGGTATCGCCGGAAGAAGGGCCACCGTCAGAACTACACCCGCATCCAGATCCAGAGCATCGAGACCGGAGGCTAGAACATGGCCCACAAGAAAGCCGGCGGCAGCACCAACAACGGCCGCGATAGCAACCCCAAGCGTCTGGGCGTCAAGCGCTACGGCGGCGAACGCGTAACCGGCGGCTCCATCATCGTCCGCCAGCGTGGCACCCGCATCCGCCCCGGAACCAACGTGGGCATGGGCCGCGACTACACCCTGTTCGCCATGATTGACGGCCTGGTAACCTTCGAATGGGCCGCCCGTGGCAAGCGCCGGGTCAGCGTGTACCCGGTCGCCGACGCTCAGCCCAAGGCCGCCGTGGCCTGAGGGAACCCACCATGAAAACCGAAATTCACCCCCAGTTTTTCAACGCCACCATCACCTGCTCCTGCGGCAACATCTTCCAGACCGGCGCCACCAAGCAGGCCATGCGCGTCGAGGTCTGCGGACGCTGCCATCCCTTCTACACCGGCGAGCAGCGCATCGTTGACACCCAGGGCCGCATCGAGCGGTTCAGCCGTCGCTTCAACCTCGACGACTAACCCACCTCGGCTGATGGCAAGAACCTCCGGCAGGGGCGGCCCATGGGTCGCCCTTACGCATTAGACCATGCCCCGTTACGTCCCCAAGACCGTCCGGGAATACGGCCGCATCTATCTCGCCCAACGCCTGGCCGAGTACGGCTGGCAGTGCTTCATCGCCCGCCGCAGCCCCAACGAGGACGAGGTGATCGCCGGCATCCCCGAGCGCAACCTGGAAGTGCGCCTCAAGTTCCACTCCCAGGAAACCAGCCAGGCCGTCCGCTTCCATAACCCCGAAACCCTCGATTGGGACTGGCAGTGCCTGGTCATCACCACCCACGTGCTGGACGATGTCCCGGTAACCTACCTGCTCGCCCGCGCCGACGTTCGCGACGACCGCCTGGACGACGAGTTCGGCGGCGCGCTATGGCTGCAGCCGGAAGCCTTTTCCGAGGCCGGTTTCCGGGAAGCGTGGCATAAGCTTGATGTGTAGCTGCAATTCGGCAGCCGCGGCGGAAGCGCCGCGCCCCCTCTACGGCGGCCAGGCCGTCATCGAGGGCGTGATGATTCGCGGCGTTCGCCACTACAGCCTGGCCGTCCGCCGTCCCGACGGCGGCATCTTCTGCTCCACCGAGCTGGTCAGCAGCCGTCTTTCCGGTCCCATGCGCCGGGTGCCCTTCGTCCGCGGCGTGCTGATCCTGGCCGAAACCCTGTGGCTGGGCATGAAGTCCCTCCAACGCTCCGCCATCATCGCCGCCGAAGAACAGCCCTCTCCCTCGCCGGAAGAGGGTCAGAGTGAAGCCGACACCGCGCCATCCAACACCGCCGTCAGCAACTGGACCATGGGCATCACCATGGCCATCGCCCTGGTGCTGGGAATCGGTATCTTCCTGGTGCTGCCCCTGTTGGCGGCCCGACTGCTAGAACCCTTCGTACACTCCCTGCTGGCTATCAACCTGATTGAGGGCGTCATCCGGCTGGTCATACTGGTGGGCTACGTCGCCGGCATCTCACTGATGAAGGACATCCGCCGGGTGTACGCCTATCACGGCGCCGAGCACATGGCGGTGCACACCTACGAGGCCGGCGAGCCGCTCACCGTGGACAACGTGCAACGCCATCCCACGCCGCACCCGCGCTGCGGCACCGCCTTCCTGATTACCGTGGCCATCGTGTCGGTAGCGGCCTTCGCCATCCTGGACGCCCTGCTGGGAACCGAACTGTACTGGCGCATTCTCTCCCGCATCGTGCCCGTGCCCCTGGTGGCGGCGGTCAGCTACGAAATCATCCGCTTCGCCGGGGCCCATCGCGGCTCCTGGTTCGGCCGGATTCTGTCGGCCCCCGGCCTCTGGCTGCAGCGCATCACCACCCGCCAGCCCGACGCCGACCAGATCGAAGTCGCCATCGCCGCCATGAGCGCCGCCGTCGCCGCCGATAACCTTTCCCCTGTGGTACAGTAGCCTCAACCACCCAACCGCGACACCATCCACAACGGCGCAGGTGCAGCATGGTCGACGTTCCTGACATGCAGATGATTCCCTACTTCACGGCCACCGAGCCGCGCAACTTCGTCGAGCAGGGCCTGCAACGCTACAACGAACTGCTGGAACAACTGGCCGGCCAGATGGACGATCTGCTGGAAATGGCCCGCAGCGGCCAGTCCATCGACGCCGAATTGGCCGACCAATTGGCCCGATTCCGGGAGGCGCTCCGTCCCCGCCACGGCCTCTGCATCGACCGCGCCTGCTTCTCCTGCCGCGTCCACGAGGAGGCCATCAAGGAGCACGTCCTGCTCTACGTGGACTGGAAACTTCCCGGCACCGTCCAGCAGCTCGAACGCCTCAAAAACCGCAACTAGATTCCGGCAGGATAGGAGATACACCATGGGAACAGTATATGTGACCATCGGAGTCGGCGACCCTCAGGGACAGGATTTCGAGGAAATCGAGGTCGTTGTCGATACCGGCTCAACCTACACGGCAGTGCCCAGGACGATGCTGCAAAGGCTGGGGGTCCTGGTCGAGAGGTCTATGCCCTCCGTCACTGCCGACGGTCGAATCGTTCCGGTTGACGTAGCCCACACCATCATACGATTGGAGGGCCTGACGTTCCCCACGCCGGTAATATTCGCAGAAGATGACGAACCCAGCCTCTTGGGCGTAGTCTCCCTGGAGGAAGCGGCCCTCGCCGTTGACCCCGTGTCGGGGCAACTGATACCAACCACCCTACTGCGCTACTAGCTCAGGGGACGGGAGCCCGGGCCTACGGCTGCCGCGCCACCGCCACGATGTGGTACATGTGCCGGTACAGCTGCCACGCGCCCCGCAGCATGGACTTCCAGTCGGTTTCGGCGTCCGGACGCACGTGGCGGAAGATGTCGGTTTCGGTGTAGTACACCGTCACGTCGGGCCTGTGCTCCTGCAGCGTGGCCACCAGCCGCCGCGACTCCCCCACCGGAATCAGCGGGTCGCCCCGGTCGTGCATCACCCGCATCACTGTATCGCCGCTCCATTGCTCAACGTACTTGGACGGAGATATGGCGTCCACGTCGGCCCTGAAATCCTCGGGCAGCTGCTCGTACAGCTCCCGCGCCTCCGCCACGCTGCCCACGCCGGCCAGCAGCCCCTGCGCCGCCTCGGATTCCGATTCCGGCGTCAGCATGTTTTCGAACACCCGTCGCGTCAGCTTGTCAACCTCCCACGGCGTTTCCGTCGCCCCGTCGATGGCGCGCCCCGCCGAAATCTGCGCCAGCAGGTCGGCAGCGTCATGGTATCCGCCAAAGGCGTTGACGAAGGCGATGTCGTCGGCGATGCGCGGGTCCGCCGCCGCTGCCAGCGCAAAGGAGGCTCCCACCGAGAAGCCGGCCAGCCCCACCCGCTGCCGGTCCACGTATTCCTGACGTTGCAGATGCTCAAACCCGGCCACGATGTTGGGTATCTCCCCAACGTCAACCTCGGCCCGCTCTCCCATGGTCGGCGACCAGTAATACATCACGGCGAACCCGGCCCGGGCCAGCGCCTGCCCCAGGTTGATTACGTCCGGGTCGTCGGCGCCGGCCGCGTTGGCCCCCAGGAATATCAGCAGGCCGGCTCGCTGTCTGCCGTCGGGAATCACGTAAATGTCGGCCTCGGCGTCAGCCCCGTCGTCCCGGCGGTAGGTGGTCTTCAAACGTTCCGGCTCAGCGGCCAGCCAGGGCTGGACCTTCACCGGGACGGGCAGCACCTGGGCCGCAAAGGCGGCGGTGTGTATCGCCGTGGTCGCCGGGCGGAACAGGGTCAGCATGGCAGTGAGGGCCACGCTGCCAATTAAGACGATAACGTAGCTGCGATAGGTGATTCGTCCCAGAACTCGCAGCATCTCGACTCCACCACCGTTCATACCCGCACGCGGCTGATCATCCCGGCGGAAATCAGGCGCGTTGCCGCCATCACCAGGAACACTATCGGCCACGGGCTGCCCGTTACGTCCAGCAGCACGCTGAACACCATCGCCTGCGCCCCGGCGTACAGGTAGCCGTGAGCGTCCAGCACCCCGGCGCCGGTGCCGGCCATCTTGCGCCCCGACAGGTCCACGGATATGGCCGATATCAGCGACACTCCCATGCTGATGCCGCCCCACAGCATCAGCCCCGCCCCCAGCCAGGCGTTGGACGGCGGCGCCATCGCGATGACCACCAACGCGGCGGCGGACAGGAAGCAGGACGCAATCACCAGCGGCCGGCGCCGGCTGCCCAGCAGCTTGTCCGAGATGACGCCGGCCACCGGCGGCGCGATAAGATAGCCCAGCGGCAGCAGGAACGTAATCAGCACCGTCTGCGTGATGTCCAACCCGCCGGCCTCAAAGTAGTACAGCGGCACCCAGGTGGTCAGGCCGTAGCGCGCCACGTTCTCCAGCCCCTTGACGTGACAGGCAAGCTGGAACCGTCCGTTGGACAGCAGTAATTTGTAGGGGCCGAACCCCTTGAGCTCCTCGTCGCTCACCGCCTCCGGCGCGGCGGATACTTGGTCCTCCTCGATGTACTCCGGCAGGTTCACGTCCCGGGGCCGGTCCCGGGTCGCCAGGTAGAACCCGATGCCCAGCACCGTGATGATCAGCGGCGGGTAGCGGAAGGCGGCCCGCCAGCCCCATTCGGCGGCCACCCAGCTGCTCAGCCACCACATCAATAGCATCGCCCCGCCGGACACCGTGCCCACAAAACCCATGGCGACGCCCCGTTCCCGGCGCGGCCACCACTGGCTGAGCATGCTGATCCCCGGCGCCCAGCAGGCCGCGTTGACGAACCCCGCCATCGCCCAGGGAATCGCAATGGTTACCGCCGAAGTGCCGAAGGACGCCGCCCAGTTGAACACCGTGGTGAATATCGCGCCCAGCGTCACCCACAGCCGCAGGCCGTAGGCTTCGGACAGCCGGCCGTGCACCAGGTCGCCCAGCATGAACCCCCACAGCAGCATCGCATTGATGATGCCGATCTCAATGTTGGTCAGGTGCAGGTCTTCCTTGATCAGCGGCGAGGTGGGCCAGAAGTTGAACCGCCCGGTATAGACGAACAGGTAGAACACGCAGAACGCCACCAGCACCTGCCACTTCCAGCGGTGGTAGCGCGGCGGCAGGTCGTGGTAAGCGACGGGAGTATTCACCCGTGCCGTGTCGGATTGTTGGGCGGCAGCCATGGGGATGTCGGCAAATGACAAGCCGCCGCTGCCGGAATCTCGACAACGGCGGCGCGAGCTGGCGTCAGCCGATTAACGCTTGCTGTGCAGCAACTCTTTGGCCTCGTTCAGCAGCTCTTCGTCGCTGCGGGAGAGGTCCAGCGGGTCGCCGTGGGGCTGCGGAACCGGAAAGCCCGTCTTGTAGTACAGCTCAATGCGGTTGCCCTCCGGGTCAAAGAAGTACATTCCGAAGGCGTTGCCGTGGCTCACGATGCGGTCGATGGTCAGGTTCTCGGCGTCAATCCGCGCCTTGAAGTCACGCATATCCTGGATGGACGGCACGGCAAAGGATATCTGCTGTATGACCTTCGCGTCGTCCGAGGTTACCCGGCCTTCCATCAGCACGAACTCGTGGTGCTCGGCCACGGGGTCGGAACTCATGAAAACCATCCGGCGCTCTTCCAGGTCTTCGTCCGCGATCTTCAACTCCAGCACCCGGCTGTAGAAATCGCGCATCTTCATCAAGTCGGTAGCGTAGATGCCTACGTGGCCGAGTCCGGCAATCTGGGCCATTGGGATACCTCCTGCATGGTCGGTGGTGCGCCTGACTGCAATTTGGGCAACGGTATTGCAGTCGGCACGGTATGTCAAGCATGGCCCAGCCCGCCGTTTGACCCCGTCGCCGCGCCGTGCCTATAATCTTAAATTGTGGTGAACCAGACAGACGACGCAGCAGTGCGACGGCCTCGCATCTTCTACGGATGGTGGGTGGTCGTCGTTTCCTCTTTTGTGGGGATGTTCGGGAACGGCTCGATTTCCCAGGGGTTTCCGCGCTTCTTCACGCCCATACAGACCGACCTGGGACTCACGTCGGCTCAGATGTCGCTGGTGTTCAGCCTGGCCCGGGCGGAGGGCAGCGCCGGCGGGCCCCTCATCGGCTGGGCGGTGGACCGTTTCGGGGCCCGGCCCATGGTGCTGGGCGGCGGGTTGATGGTGGGAATCGGCACCATCCTGCTATCGCGCGCCGACTCCTACTGGGAGCTGCTCGTCCTGTTCTCGGGCATCATTTCCCTGGGCAAGAGCGCCGGCTTCGGTCAGACCCTGATGGCCGCGGTGAACCAGTGGTTCATCCGCCGGCGGTCGGTGGCCATGTCCACGCTGATGACGGCCTTCGCCGGCGGCGGCGCGTTCGTCGTCCTCCTGCTGAATCTGGGCATCCAGCAGATCGGTTGGCGGGATACCATACTCTGGACCGGCGTTTTTATCCTGGTTATGACCATTCCGGCCTCGTTCTTCATCCGCAGCCGGCCTGAGGATATGGGGTTGCTGCCGGACGGCGACGTGCCGGACGATGCGGCCTCGGGCGGTTCCGGCGGACGACGGACCAGCGCGGCCAGCGAAGGGTTCTCCTTCATGGAAGCCATCAAGACCCGCACCTACTGGCTGATCATGGTGGGGGCGATCCTGCGGGTGTCGGTGACCAACGGGATGCTGGTGCACGTGTTCCCCATCATGGAGCTGCGCGGCATCTCGGCCAACGAGGCGTCGGCCTGGGTGGCAGCCATGTTCTTTCTGGGGATACCGCTGAGGTTCGTGTTGGGCGTTACGTCCGACAAGTTCCGGGGCAACGTGCTGCTGGCAATCGGGATGGCCATCGGGGCAATCGGCATGGGCGGCCTTTGGATCGGGCCGGGCATCTTCGGGATGTTGCTGTTCGTGGTTGGCATCGCCATTGTGGAGGGGATCACGTCGGTGAACTGGCTGATGCTCAGCGACTACTACGGACGCGCGCGGTTCGCTACGCTGATGGGGTTCATGAGCCTGTTCATGAACGTGGGGATGTTCTTCTCGCCCTGGGTTTCGGGCCTGGTCAGGGACGCGGTTGGAAATTACTACTGGGTGCTGGCGGTTTTCACGCCGCTGTACCTGGTCAGTGCCGTGGCCTTCCTGTTCGCCACGCGGCCGAATCCGCCGGCCCGGTCCCAGCGGCGGTGGATTGGCACGGAGACGCGCGCGCCCCAGCCGGCCGCCAGCAGCGGAGACGGAAACTAGCCGCCCGCTTCTGCTGCCATGGCTACGTTGCCTTCGAGACACCGGCGCACGCTGGAGCGGATATTCGCCAGGCCAACCCCGTCGGACATCCGCTGGTCGGAGGTGGTATCCTTGATGCGTGCGCTCGACGTTGACATTACGGAGGGAGCAGGCTCACGGGTTCGGTTCAGGAAAGACGGAGTCAGCGCCACTGTCCATCGTCCGCATCCCCGTCCGAACCTGGGTCAGCCGGCAGTTCGCGCCGTCGCCAACTTTCTCGATGACATCGGAGTCAGGCCATGATGGAAAGCATGATGGAATACAAGGGCTACCTGGCGGCGGTAGCCTACGACAACGCAACGCAGGCGCTGGTTGGGACGGTAGTCAACGCGCGCCCCGGCTTCTCCACTGTATTCGAGGCCACCGACGTTAAGCAGTTGCGCAAGGAGTTCGAAATTTCCGTTGAGGACTACCTGGCCTGGTGCAAAGACGATGGCGTGGAACCGGCCAAACCGTACTATGGAAAATTGCAGAGTTCGGCTGCGAAGCTGAGCGTGGACAGTATGAACCCCCAACCCGTATTACTGGTCGGCCAACACGTCCGCCTGGAACCCGTCGGCCCCCAGCACGCCCACCACCTCTACGCCGTCGGCCAGGAGGAATCCATCTGGCGCTACCTAACCACTCCTCCCTTCGCCAGTTTAGACGACGCGCGCGAATGGGTCGATACCTGCGTCGCCCGCAACCGGTCCGGCGAGCGCGTCCAGTTCGCCGTCATCCACGGCGCCGAGGAGCGGGCCATCGGCTCCACCGGCTACATCGACATCGACCGCCCCAACCGCGTCCTGGAAATCGGATCGACCTGGTACGGCCTTGCCTACCAGCGCACCGCGGTGAACACCGAGTGCAAGTACCTGCTGATGCGCCACGCCTTCGAGGATCTGGGCGCGCTGCGGGTCTGCCTGAAAACCGACCACCGCAACGAACGCTCCCAGCGCGCCATCGAACGCATCGGCGGCGTCCGCGAGGGCGTCCTGCGCAACCACCGCATCGCCCGCGACGGCGTGAACCGGCACTCGGTCTATTACAGCATCATCGACAGCGAGTGGCCCGGAGTCAAAGAGCGTCTGGAAGGGATGCTGGCGGCCTAGCCCATGCCGTCGCTCCCCATTTGCGCCGCTGGCAGTATGGGGGTATGATAATCGCCGTTCCGTGAAGCGTCGGCCCTGCCGGCCGGCGTGAAAATTGCGCCGGGTGTCCGGCCGGTTTCAGCGGAACGCCGTCCTGCTGACAGGGCCGCTATTCGTTGCTATAATCTTGCGCCGGAGGAGGTGCCCATGCGAGCCATTGACTACCAAGCCCCCACGTCCCTGAGTGAAGCCGTGTCCATCATGGCGGCCAACGGTGACCGCGCTTACCCCCTGGCCGGCGGCACGGACCTGCTGGTCCAGCTGCGCGGCGGACGCCGGGAAGCCGACGTCGTGTTGGACACGAAGAAGATTCCCGAACTGAACGGAATCAAGCTGGACGACAACGGTCTGCAACTCGGCGCCGCGGTTCCCTGCTATCAGATCTACCAGGACGCCGCCGTCGCCGCCGCCTATCCCGGCCTGATTGACGCCGCCAGTCTCATCGGCAGCATCCAGATCCAGGGCCGCGCTTCCATCGGCGGCAACCTGTGCAACGCCGCTCCGTCCGGCGACAGCATCCCCCCAGTGATTACCCTGGGCGGCGAAGCGCACATCAACGGCCCCAACGGCTGGCGCACCATGCCCACCGAGGACTTCTGCACCGGCCCCGGCCGCAACGCCCTGCAAAACGGCGAACTGCTGGTGGCCATCCAGCTGCCGGCGCCGGCCGCCAACTCCGGCACCGCCTACCTGCGCTTCATCCCACGCAACGAGATGGACATCGCCGTGGCCGGCGTCTCGTCCACGGTGACGCTGGACGCATCCGGCCAGACCATCCAGTCGGCCCGCATCGCCCTGGCCTCCGTCGGTCCCACGCCCATCCTGGCCACCGCCGCCGGCGATAGCCTGGCCGGCAAGGCCGTCTCCGATGAGGCCATCGAAGAAGCTGGCCGCCTGGCCAGCGAAGCTGCCACGCCCATCACCGATATGCGCGGCACCATCCGCCAGCGTCATCACCTGGTGGCGGTGCTGACCCGCCGCACCCTGAACATTGCCATCCGGCGCGCCCGAGGGGAGGAATAATAATGCCCGGACTTGTCCACGTAACCACTACCATCAACGGCAACCAGGCCGACTTCCTCTGTGAGCCTCGCCAAAGCCTGCTGGAATGCCTGCGCGACGTCGTCGGCATGACCGGCGCCAAAGAGGGCTGCAACGACGGCAACTGCGGCGCCTGCACCGTCAACCTGGACGGCCGCATCGTCTGCTCCTGCCTGGTGCTGGGCGTCGAGGCCCAGGGCGCCGAGGTCAACACCATCGAAGGCGTGGCCTCCGCCGAAGGGCTGCACCCCATACAGCAGGCGTTCCTGGAGAATGCCGCTTTGCAGTGCGGCATCTGCACGCCCGGCTTCATCGTGGCCGCCAAGGCCCTGCTGGACGAGGAGCCCGACGCCGACGAGGCCCGCATCCGCCACTGGCTGGCCGGCAACCTGTGCCGCTGCACCGGCTACGACAAAATCGTCCGCGCCGTCCTCGACGCCGGAGAGCGAATGCAAGCCGGCTAACCTCCGCCGTCGCAAAAACGCCGAATGTTAGGGGCAGCCCGCAAGGGTTGCCCCTCATATTTTGAGCGAGGTCGCAACGCTGAACGGTTGCTAGCGATTGCCGCAGCATACTGCACTTTGACGGCGGTATAGCCTGATGCTATGTTAACGATGGGGCTCGTAATGACACCGCTGCCGCCTATCGAGGAACCGAAATGACTACTGCCCAGATGGAGCAAATGCTGCAATACCGGCAATTGGCATCACGGATGCGGCGCGAAATGGCAGCACTGACGGAGAAGTACCCTGACCAGTGGGTAGCGATGACCGCCGGCGAAAAGCTGATTATCAGGGCCACCATGGACGAAGTTCTCGCCGCGTTGGACGAGGGTGGAATCCGACACGAAAACGTCGTTATCGAGTTCCTTGAGGCGAACCCTGTGACGATGATCGTATGATCATCGGGGAATTCGGTTTGATGGGCCGGCCATTCGTCGAAGGTTACCTGCGGCTGCCCCAGTTCAATCTGACCACGCATATAACGTTCCTGGTAGATACCGGGGCGGACGTAACGTGCATCCACCCCCGGGATAGCCGTCCCGCCGGCGTTCCTTTCGATCTGCTGCTCCGCGGCATAGTGTCGCAAGGGGTAGGTGGCCGAGCGACGTACTTTCTGGAACCCGCTGTTGTAGAGTTCGTCGACGGTGATGCCAGGAAAATTCACAGCTTTGAGACGGATGTGAACATCGCGAAGCCCGGCGAGCGGCCCAGCGACCCGATAAATACAATCTACTCCCTGTTGGGCCGGGATATTATTGACCGCTGTCACATGGTGTATGACCGCACCGCCGGCCGTTTGGAGTTCACGGTCAAGGATACTGACTTTGCGCTATAATCCCCCAACGAATACCGCCACGAGGTGAACCAAAGTGACCACACCCAATCAAGTGCTTTCCGAGGTGGAGTACGACGTTGTCGGCAAGCGCCCCGTCCGACCTGACGGCGTGGACAAGGTTACCGGCCGCGCCCAGTACGGCGCCGACCTGAACCTGACCGGCCTGCTCCACGGACGCGTCCTGCGCAGTCCTCACGCCCACGCCCGCATCAAGTCCGTTGATGTCAGCAAGGCCGAGGCCCTCCCCGGCGTCCGCGCCGTCGTAACCGCCGCCGACCTGCCCTTTGCCTCGCTGAGCAAGCACGAGCTGGGCAACGACTACAACCGCTTCAAGTTCCTCAGCGACAACTTCCTGGCCAGCAGCAAGGCGCTCTACCGGGGACACGCCATCGCCGCCATCGCCGCCGACAACGCCCACGTCGCCGAGGCCGCCCTGGCGCTGATCGACGTTGACTACGAAGTCCTGGAACCCGTCATCGACGTGCGGGCCGCCATGCAGGACGGCGCGCCACTGCTCCACGACGACCTGGTGCACACTTCCGCCATGGGCGAGGTTTCCGAAAAGCCCAGCAACGTCGCCTCCTATATGAAGTTTGAGAAGGGCGACAACGCCGCCGGTTTCGCCGCTGCCGACGTCATCGTCGAGCGCGAGTTCACCACGGCCTCCGTCCACCAGGGCTACATCGAGCCGCACAACGCCACCGCACACTGGCGCGCCGACGGACAGATCAACGTCTGGTGCAGCACTCAGGGCGCCTTCGTCGTGCGCAACCTCACCGCCGACGTGCTGCGCGTGGACGTGTCCGACGTGCGCGTAACGCCCATGGAAATCGGCGGCGGCTTCGGCGGCAAGGTGTCCTTCTACCTGGAACCCGTGGCCGCCCTGCTGTCCCGCAAGGCGGGCGCGCCGGTCAAGGTGCTCATGGGCCGCACCGAGGTCTTCGAGGGCAGCGGCCCCGCTCCCGGCAGCTGGATGCGCGTGAAGATGGGCGCCAGCCGCGCCGGCAAAATCACCGCCGCCGAAATCGAGCTGGCCTTCGAGGCCGGCGCCTACCCCGGCTCGCCGGTGATGCAGGGCGCAACCTGCGCCTTCGCCTGCTACGAGCTGGAAAACGGCGCCGTGGAAGGCTACGACGTTGTGGTCAACAAGCCCAAGACCGCCGCCTACCGCGCGCCCGGTTCGCCCCAGGCCGCCTTTGGCGTCGAGCAGGTGGTGGACGAGCTGTGCCAGCAGTTGGGCGTTGACCCGGTGGAGTTCCGCCTCAACAACGCCGTCAAGGAAGGCTCCCGCAAGGTCGAGGGGCCGGTGTTCCAGAAGATCGGCCTGGTGGAGTGCCTGGAAGCCGCCCGCAACCACGACCACTATCGCACGCCCCTGTCCGGCCCCAACCGCGGGCGTGGCATCGCCTCCGGCTTCTGGATGAACCGGGGCTTCCACTCCAGCGTCAACATCACCGTCAACCCCGACGGCACCGTGAACCTGATCGAAGGTTCCGTGGACATCGGCGGCTCCCGCGCCTCCATCGCCCAGCAGGCCGCCGAGACCCTGGGCATCGCCTACGAGGACATCAAGCCCCAGGTGGTGGACACCGATTCCATCGGCTTCACCATGGTGACCGGCGGCAGCCGCACCACCTTTGCCACCGGCTGGGCCGCCATCCTGGCCGCCGAGGACGTCAAGACGCAGCTGGTGGAACGCGCCGCGTCCATCTGGGAAGTGCCCGCCGACGAGGTTGAGTACGACTCCGGCGTCATCCGCCACAAGTCCGAGGAGCTGAGCTTCACCTTCAAAGACCTGGCCCGCCAGCTCTACACCACTGGCGGCGGCATCACCGGCACCGCCAGCCTCGACCCCACCGGCGAGGGCAACTCCTTCGGCGTCCACGTGGTGGACGTTGAGGTTGACCCGGACACCGGCAAGACCGAAATCCTGCGCTACACCGCCATCCAGGACGCCGGCAAGGCCGTGCACCCCAGCTACGTGGAGGGTCAGATCCAGGGCGGCGCAGTGCAGGGCATCGGCTGGGCGCTCAACGAGGAATACTACTTCGGCGACAACGGCCAGATGATGAACTCCAGCTTCCTGGACTACCGCATGCCCACGTCCCTGGACCTGCCCATGATCGACACGGTGATCGTGGAAGTCGCCAACCCCGGCCATCCCTACGGCGTGCGCGGCGTCGGCGAGGTGCCCATCGTGCCCCCGCTGGCCGCCATCGCCAACGCTGTCGAACAGGCCACCGGCAAGCGCATGACTGCGCTCCCCATCACGCCCGGCAGCGTCCTCGAAGCCGACTGGAACGGCGGCTAAATCCTCCCGCCCATGTACGCCACGGGGTATAAAAAGGGGGCGATACACCATCGCCCCCGCTTGCTTTGAGGATTTTGACTCATGCGCATCGACATCGGCCAGTGGCACATCCGCAGCTACCGGCCGGCTGATGCCGATGCGGTCGCCCGCTATTCCGGCAACCCCAACGTCTGGCGCAACCTCCGCGACGCTCACCCCTACACCGTGCCCGCCGCCACCGCCTGGATTCGCCACTCCCTCCGCCAGCGCCCCGAAACCAACTTCGCCATCGCCAACGACGAAGAGGCCATCGGCGGTATCGGCCTGGGCCTGCAGGGCGACGTGCATCGCGATTCCGCAGAAATCGGCTACTGGCTGGGCGAACCCTACTGGGGACAGGGCATCGCCACCGCGGCCCTGCGCGCCCTCACCGAATACGCCTTCACCGAACTTGACCTGATCCGGCTGTTCGCCTATGTTTTCGAGTGGAACCCTGCTTCGGCCCGGGTACTGGAAAAAGCCGGCTACCTCTGCGAAGGCCGTCTGCGCAAAAGCGCCGTCAAAAACGGCGTAACCGTGGACCAGTTGTTGTACGCCATCGTGCGCGAATGACGCCAGTTATGATTTGCCAACGCCTCCGATATGCCATCTGCCTCGCCGCCGCCCTGGGTCTGCTTGGCCTGCTCGCCTGTTTCGGCGGCGATGCTCCTGAGTACGCCAGCCCCGCCGCTGGCAGCAGCGACGCCGCCCCCTCCACCGTAATCGTGCCGGCCCTGTCCCAGCCGGCCCAGGCCGGCCAGACCGTGTTCAACGCCAACTGCGCCCTCTGCCACGGCGCCAACGCTTCCGGCACCAATCTCGGCCCGCCCCTGGTTCACAAAATCTACGAGCCGAACCACCACCAGGACTTCGCCTTTCGCAACGCGGTGCAAAACGGAGTGCAATCCCACCACTGGCAGTTCGGCAATATGCCGGCGATGCCCGCGGTGGCCGAGGCTGATGTTGAGCACATAATCTGCTACGTACGTGAACTGCAGCGCGCCAACGGCATCTTCGACGATGCGGCCGGGCTGGCCGCCTGTCAGCCCTGACGCGCCGGGCCCTTTTGCCGTATGATATAACCCCAGTCCAGGCTCAGGAGGTGCGATGTGGCCAGGGTTTTCGTTCCCACCATGCTGCAGGCCGCCACCGGCGGCGTGAAAGAGGTTGAGGTTGAGGGTCGCAACGTGCGGCAGATTATCGAGGGACTGGACGAGCTGTTCCCCGGCATCGCCGGCCGCCTGATTGAGGACGGCGACATCCGCTCCAACCTGGCCGTCGCCGTGGATGGCGAAGTCGCGCGCATGGGCCTGATGGAGCGGGTCGGCGAAACTGCTGAGATTCACTTCGTGCCGGCCATCGGCGGCGGCTGACCGTCCGTTTGACCGCTCCCGGCCCTGCCGATACAATAACTCCATCCCGACCCACCGATTTGCTGTCCCTCTATGAATAATCTGGTTTCCCCATCTGACGACGCCCCGGAAGTTGCCAGCCCCGGCGTTGAATATGGCCACGCCATCGGCCAGGCTGGGCTGGCGTCGGAACCCTTTTCGTCCGGTTCCGGGCCTAGTGTCGGTTCCGGCCCCAACGTCAAGGTCGTGTCGGCCGGCGGCCTCGTCTTTCGGCGCTCCCATGGCCTGGTCGAAACGCTGCTGTGCGCCCGATTGCGGCCCGGCTACCAGCGCGAAGACGCTGCGTTGACCTGGCGCCTGCCCAAGGGTACGCCGGAACCCGGCGAAACCGTGGAAGAAACCGCCCGGCGCGAGGTGCAGGAGGAAACGGGCGTCCACGTCAACGTGCTGGCTCCCATCACCAGCATCCGTTACTTCTTCGTCGGCCACGACGACGGCGTGCGTTACGACAAGACCGTCTATTTCTTCCTCATGGAACCCCGTGGCGGCAGCACCGCCGACCATGACGCCGAGTTCGACGTGGTGGAATGGCGCAGCTACGAGCAGGCCCTGGAGCTGCTGGAATACGACAACGAACGCAACGTTCTGGAAGCGGCCCGCTCTCTAATCGAAGCTCACAGTCAGATTGAAGCTAATCGCCAGGACGGCCAGCCATGACCAATAAGCCCGACCTGGTGTTGCAAGGTGTCCGCGTTACCCTGCGCGGCAAGCGGATGGAGGACGCCGAACAGGATTACATCTGGCGCAGCGATCCCGAAATCGCCCGCCTCGACGCCGCCTACCCGCTCACCATGAAGTACGAGCGGTATCTCAAAATGTTTGAGGACCAGATCCGCTGGCCCACGCCCGGCTCCCACCACTTCGGCATCGAGGTCGCCGACGGCAAGTACATCGGCAACTGTATGTACTACGACCTGGACAGTCTGGCCAAAGCCGCCGAGCTGGGCATCGTCATCGGCGACCGGGACTACTGGAGCGGCGGCTACGGCTTCGACGCCGTGGTAACCCTCCTCCAGCACATGTTTGACGATATGCGCCTCAAGCGCGCGTACCTGCACACCCTGGAGTGGAACCATCGGGCCCAGAAGTGCTTCGAGCGTTCCGGCTTCAACCCCGTGCGACACGTCCGCCGCATGTCCCACGACTTCATCCTGATGGAAGTGCTGCGCGAGGACTGGGAAGCCACCGTCGCCGATCGCCTGGCCCTGCGCCGGCAGTACCTCGAACGCCACGGCGGCGCCCCCGTGGCCGACGACGATCAGGTCGTGCCGGCCACCGCCTGATTCCCAACCGGGCCTACCCTACCGCAACCCGCTGCCCCTCGTCGCTGGACTGCCGGATGGCGTCGATGAAGCGATGCAGCGTTACCGCGTGGTCAAAGTCGGGCAGCGCGTCGCCGTCATCCTGTCCCCGTATTGATGCCGCAAACCGGCTGTACAGCTGCCCCACGTTGTAGGCCGCGCCTCCGGGTATCTCCGGCGCCAGGTGCAGCTCCTCCGCCGGCGTCAGGTCTTGCAGTTCGTTGCTGCCGCCCCGCGCGCCCCGGATGCTCACCTGCTGCAGCTGGGGCGAGTCCACCGACACGGCCACCAGCGTCCCCTCTTCGCCGTAGATTTCCATGCGGTAGCCGCTGCCGGCCCACGGCGTGCTGCCGATCTGTACCGACGCCACGCCGCCGCTCTGCAGGCTGCCGCTGACCAGGATGTTGTCCGGCGACGTAACCGGCAAGTCCTTTCCCGTGTCGGTTTCGTGCCAGGTGGCGGCCTGGGTGCTGACCACCGTGGACACGTCGGCGAACTCGCCCACGATGCTGCACAGCGCGTCGATGGTATGGCCGCAGGCGATGGTCAAGGTGTGCGCCCCCAGCTCGTTGTCCCGCTGCCAGGTGCGCCCGGAGTCCCGCGACAGCACGCCCTCCCGCATCAGCCGCACGTGGCAGGTCATCACCCGACCCACGTAGCCGTCGGCCACCAGGTTGCCCAGGTGCGTGATGGCCGGATTCGCCCGCGCCTGCAGCCCCACGGCGGTCTTGACCCCCTGCTGCCGGGCCAGGTCGGCCATCTCGATAGCCTCGGCCGTGGTGCGACCCAGCGGCCACTCGGTGAAGGTGTGCTTGCCGGCCCGCAGCGCGGCGGTGGTCGGCTCGTAGTGGCTGGGCACCCGCAGCGAGATGGTCGCGGCTTCAATGTCGGCGTCGGCCAGCATCCGGTTGTAGTCGTCCCAGGCGCTGCCGGCGTTGAAGGCGGCCCGTGCTTCGTCGGCCGACTCCTGCCGGGTGGTGCACACGGCGGCCAGGTCAAAGTCGGGGTGCGCCGCCAGCGCCGGCAGATGCGCCCGCGGCGACCAGCCCACGTGAATGTTGGCCCCGATGAGTCCGATGCGGATGGGCTGCTGCGTAGTCATGGCGATGCCTCCTGTGGCGGCGGGCGAAAGATTCGTTCCAGATGGAAAATTAGTTGCAGATAGAAGATTCGTTGCAGATGCCAAGGCGGGGCCATCGTAACACACGGGCCGCCGGTCCACGCTGCCGGGATGTTACAATCGTCCCACCATGACCCTCCCCACCGAAGCCCGTCTGCGGTTCGTTGAGAACCTGCCCATCTGCCGCATCCTCAACGGTATGTGGCAGGTCTCGGGCGCCCATGGCCGCATCGACTCCGCCGCCGCCGTAGATGCCATGCTGGCCTACCACGACGCCGGCTTTACCACCTGGGACCTGGCCGATCACTACGGCCCCGCCGAGGATTTCATCGGCATCTTCCGCCGAAGACTGGCCGACGCTCGCGGCGCCGATGCCCTCTCCGAAATCCAGGCCTTCACCAAGTGGGTGCCCCAACCCGGCCCGATGACCCGCCAGGTCGTCGAAAACAACGTTGACATCTCCCTGCGCCGCATGAACGTCCAGCGTCTCGACCTGCTGCAATTCCACTGGTGGGACTACCAGGACCGGCGTTATCTGGACGCGCTGGAACGGCTGGCCGAGCTGCGGGACGAGGGCAAGATACACCGCCTGGCCCTGACCAACTTCGACACCCAGCGGCTGCGCGACATCGCCGACCACGGCGTCCGCGTGGTGTCCAACCAGGTGCAGTATTCCCTAATTGACCGCCGTCCCCAGGCGCAGATGACCTCAGTGTGCGAAGAGCAGCGGGTCTGGCTGCTCCCCTACGGCGTCCTCTGCGGCGGCCTCCTCTCCGACCGCTACCTGGGCCAACCCGAGCCCTACCACGCCGCGCTGAACACCGCCAGCCTGCGCAAGTACAAGCAGATGATTGACGCCTGGGGCGGCTGGCCCCTCTTCCAGCAGCTGCTGACGGAGTTGCGCGCCGTCGCCGACAAGCACGGCGTCAGCATCGCCAACGTCGCCGTCCGCTACGTCCTGGACCAGTCGGCCGTGGCCGGCGTCATCATCGGCGCCCGCCTGGGCGTAGCCGAGCACATCGCTGAAAACGCCCGGGCCTTCGGCTTCCAACTGGACGCCGCCGACCTGGAAGCCATCCAGTCCGTGCTGGCCAACTCCCGCGACCTCTACCAGATCATCGGCGACTGCGGCGACGAGTACCGCAGGAGGTTTTGATGCAAATCGGCGCTATTTTCCCGCAAACCGAAATCGGCCCCGACCCCGTGGCCATCCGCGACTACGTCCAGGCCGTCGAGGAGATGCAGTTCGATTACCTGTTCATCGCCGACCACGTCCTTGGCGCCGACCCGGCCCACCACGCCCACGTCCGCGACCACTACTACACCCACCACAGCGTCATCCACGAGTCCCTGACCACCCTGGCATTTATCGCCGCCATCACCCAGCGCATTCGCCTCATCACCGGCATCCTCATCCTGCCCCAGCGGCAAACCGCCCTGGTCGCCAAGCAGGCCGCCGAGATTGACGTGCTCAGCGGCGGCCGCCTCACCCTGGGCATCGGCGTGGGCTGGAACCACGTGGAGTTTGAGGCCCTGGGCGAGGACTTCACCAACCGCGGCATCCGCTCCGAGGAACAGATCGACCTCATGCGCGCCCTGTGGACACAGGACGTGGTGGACTTCGCCGGCCGTTGGCACACCGTGCGCGCCGCCGGCATCAAGCCCCTGCCCGTCCAGCGACCCATACCCGTCTGGTTCGGCGCCGGAGGGTCCGCCGGCCCGGTGCCCCGCGACGTGGTGCTGCGGCGCATCGCCCGCATGGGCGACGGCTGGTTCCCCAGTTTCGCCCCCGACGACACCGCCCGCTCCGTGCTGGACAAGATGCAGACCTACATCGCCGAGGCCGGCCGCCAGCCCTCGGACGTTGGCCTGGCCGGCCGCATCCGGATGCCCGGCAAGTCTCCCGACCAGTGGCTGGCCGAGGTGGAGGGCTGGCAGTCCCTGGGCGGCACCCACGTGATGGCCGAAGCCCGCCGCGGCCCCCTCAGCGCCGTTGACCAGCACATCCAGGCGATGCAGCAGTTCTGGGAAGTCATCCCGCCCGGCGGGGGCCGCTGAACTACCGGGAGCCGGTGCTGTACGGCGTATCCCCCAGCGGATGCTCGGCCCACTTGCCGGCCTCCACCGCCGTCAGAAAGTCCGCCACCAGCTGATTGAACAGCGCCGGCTCCTCCAGGTTGATGGTGTGGCCGCACTGGGGCAGGGCGACCAGCCCGCTGCGGGGGATGTGCCGCTTCATCATTATCGACGGTTCCACGCAGGGGTCGTCCTCGTCGCCGAATAAAATCAGCGTGGGCACCTGGCAGGCGTTCATCTGCGGTATCAGCTGGTCGATGGTGGCGCGCTTCAGCTGGACGCCGCGGAAGGTGTACGCCGAGCCCCGGGCGTTGTGTGCGAAGAGCAGGCGCATGAACTCCTCGTATCCCCGGGGGTCCTTGCGCTGCAGTTGCACCCGCGTCGGCCCGCTGCCGTAGTCTTTCATCACCGCCGGCGTCCCCTCGGCCAGCAGCCGCGCCGCCATGGCCTCGCCGCCGGATTGGAACGCCTCGTTGTGCGTCGTGCCCGACCCGGCCGACGCCACTATGATGGCCCGGCACCGTTCCGGATAGCGCAGCGCGAAGTTCAACGCCACGTTCCCGCCCATAGACAGGCCCCCGATGTACGCCTGCTCCAGTCCCAGGTGGTCCATCAGCCGCCGCAGGTCCTCCAGGGTAACGTCCTGCGAGTACGCCTCCGGGTCATCGGGCACGTCCGACGGCGGATAGCCCCGGTCGTTGTAGGTGATGACCCGGTAGCGGTGGCTGAAATAGCGCACCTGCTGCTCCCAGCTTTCGTAGGAGCCGGCGAACTCGTGGCTCCAGATGAGCGGAAATCCCTGGCCGGTGGACTGGTAAAAGATGTGTACGCCGTCGGAATCAAAGCTAGGCATCAACGCCCTCCAATCTAGTCGTTGGGCGTCAGCGCCAGCGAGCGGATTTCACCAAACTCCTTCTGCAGCTTGTCCCAGCTGTCGCCGCCGTCCGCGCTGACGTACACGTACCCGTAGATGCTGGCGGCCACCATCACGTCGGACACGTGCGGGCTGGCGGCGAACCAATACACCACCGAGTTGGGCGTGGCCGAAAGCTCCGGCGCGTCCCAGGATGACCCGGCGTCCCGCGTCCGGCGAATTGCCCCGGTTACGCCGGGGATGGTGTCGCCGTTGCCCACGAACATCACGCTGGGGTTGTCCGGCTTGATGACCATGCCCCGGCAGTAGGAACGGGTGTCCTCGGCGTGGAAGCGGGGGAACTCGTGCAGGTCCCAGCTCTCGCCCTCGTCGGTGCTGGTGGAGATGCCGAAAGGCGTGGTGCAGTAGATGGCCGAGTCTGGGCCGGGCTTGAGCGCCATGCCGTGAATGTCTCCGTGGAAGGGGTCGGGCCCCAGGTCGGGCAGCCGCGTCCAGTTGTCGCCGCCGTCCAGGCTGCGGTACACGCCGTCCACCTCGATGCCGGCCCACACCGTGCGGGTATCCCGCGGGTCAACGATGATGTTGGTGGTGCGCGGAATGCCGATGGGACAGGGCATCCGCACGCCCAGATCCAGGGATTCCCAGTTCTGGCCGCCATCGCGCGAGCGGAACGCGTTGGGGCGGGTGCCTACGAACACAGTCTCCGAGTCGTCCGGGTCTATGCCCACCGACCAGATTTGCAGGTCGTCCATGGGCGACTCCAGGTATTCCCAGGTGAAGCCGTTGTCGTCTGAGCGGAACAGGCCGTTGTCGGAGCCGGCATAGATGCGATGCCGGTGGTTGGGGTCAACCGCCAGGGCGCGGATGTTGCACTCGCTGGGCAGCGGGTTGCGGATGCGGTTCCAGGATTCGCCCCCGTCCGGGCTGACCGACAGGCCGCCGCCCACGGTGCCGACGCTGATGGTGTAATTTCCAGCCATGATAACCTCCTGAGTTGGGCGTAAACGCTAAGCGCAACGCGGCACAAAACGCCAAACCGACGGCAGCAGCGCCGCCACCCGCATAATAGCACAACAACCACCCCACCACCGCCGTCATACATCCCCGTGCCACGCAGCTGCCATTCCCGACTCGCCCCGCCGCTATTCCAGCGACGCCACCTGCTCCGCTGCCGCCGCATCCCTCGTTTGCATCCTGCACGCCAACCCTGTAAAAATAGCCGTAAGCACATCGACTACCACGCCGCTGCTCACCGCCAGCAGCGCGACTATCCCATATCAAGCATCGAGGCACGTCGGAGGGACAACGCTCATGGCTGCGATTACCAGCGATACCACCGACCGGGTGGCCGCCATCATCGGCGAAACCCTCAACGGCTGGTTCCAGCCCCATCTCAACTTCGCTCCCATCGTAGTCCGCCAGCGCTACGACGACTGGTACGACGAGGACTACCTGGAGGCCTGGATCGTGTGGGAGGGCGACTACGCCTACATGGACCACCGCCGTACCATAACCCTGTACCAGTTCGTTGAACCGCTGCTGGATGAGTTGGGTATCGATATGCTCCTTCATCCTCACTTTATCGCCAAATGGGAGTGGGAGCCGAACAAGGAGCGGATTCTCAAATGAATCCGTCGGATCTTATCGATCTTGCCCGCGCGTTGGTTAACGGGGTCATCACTGGCAGCGGAGCGGCGCCCAACAAAACCGAACTGCGTCGCGCTGTAAGTTGTGCATACTACGCCATGTTTCATACGCTCGCGGCAAGCAACGCCGATACTTTAGTGGGAGCATCTCCGGCCGACCAACAACGCTGGGCCTGGCAGCAAGTGTATCGCGCCGCTGACCATCGTCCTACCCGGAACAAACTCACTCCGTCCAGCCTGTCAGACCGGTTCCCAACGGCCATCCACGAATTCGGGAGGGAATTTATCGCTGTTCAGCAAGCGCGACATTCTGCTGACTACAACCCACACGGCGAATTCTATGCTACGGATGTCGTCGCTCTCATCAATCGCGTTGAAACCGCCATCAACACCTTCAACCAAACCCCCGCCGACGTCCGCCGCGACCTCGCCGTCCACATTCTCACCACCACCCGCAGCGACTGACGCTCCGATACACACCGCTCACGGAGGCCCCACTATGCCCGACTACGCCTACTTCGTTCAGATGGACATCCCCACCGACTGGGAAGCCGAGTTCAACCGCGTGTACGACACCGAGCACGCCAAATACCTCTGCCAGGCCGACGGCGTCCATTCCTGCAACCGCTACCGGCTCCAGTCCACCAACGCCCCCAAGTTCGCCCGCTACGCCGCCCTCTACGCCATCGACGAGCCCGGCGTGCCCTACTCCGATGGCTGGCGCGTTGAGGGCGAAAAGGGCGACTGGGCCACCAAAATCCGCCCCCACGCCACCAACCGCACCCACACCATGCTCAAGCGCATCGCCGACGCCGGCGACGCATCCGCCGACGCCGGCTACATCTTCATCGTGCAGACCGACGTAGCCGCCGAGGTCGAGGACGAATTCAACCGCCTGTACGACACCGTCCACCTGCCCGGCCTGTGCCAGGTTGACGGCGTGGTCAGCGCCCGACGCTACCGGGTAGAGGCCACCAACCTCGACGGCATCCAGAAATACGCCGCCATGTACCGCATCGAAAGTCCCTCGGTTATCGACTCCGAACCCTGGCAGGCCGCCGTCCAGGACGAATGGACCGCCAAAGTCCGGGACAAGTGCGTCGGCCTCACCCGCACCATCATGCAGCAGGTCGCCCGGCATCCCGCCAGCTAGCGTCCAGTGGCTGCAGAAGTAACCATCCACACCGACGGCGCCTGCCTGGGCAACCCCGGCCCCGGCGGCTACGGCGTCATCCTGTACTACAACGGACGCCGCAGGGAGCTGTCCGGCGGCTACGCGCTCACCACCAACAACCGCATGGAGCTGCTGGCCGCCATCGTCGGGCTGGAGGCGCTCAGCCGTCCCTGCCGCGTTGCCCTGCACTCCGATTCCCGTTACGTCGTCGATGCCGTCAGCAAGGGCTGGGCCGCCAAATGGCGCCAGAACGGCTGGATGCGCAACAAGCGGGAGGCGGCCGTCAATCCCGACCTGTGGGAACGCCTGCTCAACCTGCTGGAACAGCACGACGCCCGGTTCCACTGGGTGCGCGGGCACAGCGGCAACCCCGACAACGAACGCTGCGACCAACTGGCCACCACCGCCGCCCGACAACCCGACCTGCCTGCCGATCCCGGCTATCCGGTTAAATAAAGGAGCGGCCGGCCCCGAGGGGTAGCCGCTGAGGGAGCGGCTCGCTGCCGGTCGCTGGCCCCCGATTGTACCCGCCGGGGACGGTCGGTTGCAACAGGCAGCACAGATTCGCTACAATCGGAAAATCACATCCCTTCAACCAACGAACCCAACGAGGTAATCGCCATGGCTGTATCCGCCAGTACCATCCGCAACGTCGCGCTGCTCTCCCACAGCGGCGCCGGCAAGACCTCCCTTGCCGAAACCATGCTGTTCAACGCCAAGGTGATTAACCGTATTGGCCGGGTTGAAGACGGCAACACCGTCTCCGACTACGAGCCGGAAGAAGCCAAACGCTCCGCCAGCGTCCAGACCAGCCTGCTCCGTTTCACCGACGGCGACGACAAGGTCAACCTGCTGGACACCCCCGGCTACGACGAGTTCATCGGCGAGGCCATCGGGGCCCTGCGCGTCGTTGAGTCCGCCCTCATCTTGATCGCCGCTCCCTCCGGCGTTGACGTCGGCACCGAGCGGTCGTGGGATATGGCCCGCGCCAACAACCTCCCCATCGCCTTCCTTCTCAACAAGATGGACCGGGAAAACGCCAGCTTTGAGCGCGGCGTGCAGGAAATCCAGAGCATCTTCGGCAACCAGTGCGTTCCCTTCCAGCTGCCCATCGGCGAAGCCCAGGACTTCACCGGCCTCGTCAGCGTCATCGACCCGCCGGCCGACATCCCCGACGGCGTAATCGGCGATTTCGACTCCGCTCGCGAACGCCTCATCGAGGCCGTGGCCGAGTCCGACGACGCCCTGGCCGACAAGTACTTGGAGGGCGAGGAAATCACCGCCGCCGAGGTAACCGCCGGCGCCCGCGAGGCCGTCCGCAACGGCGACCTGGTGCCCATCCTGGTGTCCTCGGCCACACAGAACATCGGCGTTGACGAACTGGTGCAGGTGATGCGCGACTTCCTGCCCTCGCCGGCCGACCTGCCCGACACCTCCGGCGACGCCGACGTCGCCTCCGATGCCGCCGCTCCCCTGGCCGCGTTGGTATTCAAAACCACCTCCGACCCCTTCGTGGGCAAACTTTCCATGTTCCGCGTCTATCGCGGCACCGCCCACTCCAACGGCGAGGTCTATAACAACAACAAGGGCGAGTCCGAGCGTCTCGGCCAGCTCTACCTGCCCCAGGGCAAGAACCAGGACAACGTCAACGAGGTCGTCGCCGGCGACATCGGCGCCATCGGCAAGCTCAACGCCACCCTCACCGGCGACACCCTCTGCGCCAGCGACAACCGGGTTACCCTGCCCGGCGTCGAGTTCCCCAAGGGCTTCTACTCCCTGGCCGTCATGCCGGCCACCCAGGCCGACCTGGACAAGATGTCCACCTCCCTGGCCCGCATCGTGGAAGACGACCCCAGCCTCCAGTTCACCCGCAACCCGGAGACCAGCGAAAGCCTGCTCACCGGCCTGGGCGAAGTGCAGATCGAGGTGGCCCTGGACCGCATCAAGCGCAAGTTCGGCGCCAGCCTCAACGTCAAGCTGCCCGTGGTTCCCTACCGCGAGACCATCACCCAGGTTACCAACTCCGAGTACCGCCACAAGAAGCAGACCGGCGGCAGCGGCCAGTACGGCCACGTGCTGCTGCGCCTGGAGCCCCGCGTCCGCGACGAGGGCTTTGAGTTCGGCAACGAAGTGGTCGGCGGACGCGTCCCCCGCGAGCTGATACCTGCCGTGGAGAAGGGCGTGGTCAACACCCTGAAAGAGGGCGTGCTGGCCGGCTTCCCGGTGGTGGACCTGAAAGCCGTCATCTACGACGGCAGCACACATCCGGTGGACGGCAAGCCCATCGCCTTTGAGATTGCCGGCAGCCAGGCCCTGCGCCAGGGTATGCAGAAGGCGGCTCCCGTCCTGCTGGAACCCATCGTGCGGCTGTACGTAACCGTACCGGAGAACTACACCGGCGACATCATCAGCGACATGAACAGCAAGCGGGGTCGCATCCTGGGCATGAACCCCGAAACCCGCTACACCGTCATCGAAGCCGAGGTGCCCCACGCCGAGGTGCAGCGCTATTCGCAAGACCTGCGCTCAATGACCGGCGGCCGCGGCTCCTACCGCTTCGAGTTCGACCACTACGAACAGGTCCCCCAGAATATCGAGCAGCGTGTCATCGACACCGCCAAACAAGCCAAAGAAGCGGCTACGGCTTAGCAAGTGCCTCTAACCAGCCGCACATACTTAGAGGGGTCCGTTACTAACGGGCCCCTCCCTGATTAATGGTCAATCGCGCTTTTTGAGCGATGCCCTGAATCTGCGCAACGTTCTCTTCCTTTGCCGTTCAATGCGTTGTGAGTTCATCACACTAGCGCATTTGGCCATGTAATCAATGAAGTTGCCGTTGAATTTCTGGCGCTTCTTGCGAGCTTTAATCTTCTTACCGCGCACCGGTGGGTCCGAGTACATATTGTACAAAGCTTTCTTGCGGAGCGGTGCAGCATTGCCGGAACGCTCGCTCTCGCGGTCGCGGCGGATTACGGCGGCTTGGAGTGCCCTTTTCGACTTGCGGTGGTAACGATGGATTGATGACGGGCGAATGACTGCATCAACGCCATTGAACATAAAGCCCAGGTACTGTAGTTGGCGCTCCGCAAATAGCTCATCGTGATTGATAGTTTGCGTTTTTGGGATACTGCGTTTCAGCAGTAGGCGATTTAACTCCAAGTCTAGCTTTCCCGTCGGATCGCTAATGCCATGCCCGTCAGGTATGACCATTAGGATGTCGTCGCAGTACCTCCAATATGCACCGCCTACTGAATTCGCCAGTTTGTGCATGGCCAGATCCAGGTCTGCCATGTACATATTGGACAGCAGAGGGCTCAACTGGGATCCCTGCGGTATGCCCATACCCTGAGGAAGTCCTGGATTCGGTTTGACGAGATTTTTAGCCAGGACTTTTTCACGAAGTTGTTTCGGTGTGCAAAGCCGCAGCGGTTGGTTGCCTCGGTTACGACTGCTGAACATCCGTATGCCGAACAAGTTGTAGATTTTGTGTCGCTCTACAACGCTGTACTTGGTGATGGCCTTGAACACGGCGTAGTGATCTTCTGGCAGCCAATCGCTATCTAGGAACATAGCCCAAATCGACTTCAGCTGTTGGTGATTGATGTTATCGAAAAACGATTCGACGTCAGTTACAATTATTTGACAGCCGGGATTATCGGCAATGAAGCCAAATGCCTTTTTTGCTAAAGTGACATTGTTCTCACCAGTACGGCGGAAAGCCGTCACTGAATTATTCAGACCTTTGGACCTCAGCCATACTTCGTATGGAACCTCCAGTTTTGTCTTGTAGTAAGCGAATATGTACCCATCTTTGTGGGCTGGATACGCTATGGGCCGCTCCTTGGGTTCTTTAACAAACGGTTTGGAGCTACCGGCTGCCGACTTTCTAATGCGCGGAGTGGTTAGCGTATAGGTAAGGAACGGATAAAATGGATGCCGCCCAACCCGTTCTGGGTCACTGACATACTCAACGGCCTTGCGCTCGCTGAGAGGAAAGTCAAAGTGCAGGTAAGGCTTCCTAGCGTACCATGCCGTAGTGTTCATCATGGGACTTTATCCCACGGGGGCTAGGTCAGACGACTTGCGGCCAGTCTCCCTTGCCCCCGTATGACTTGCTGACTTCAGGGTTTAACTCGAAAACTCCGATGCCAATTCCGACAGTAAAACCGTCGTGCCGCGCTCCGATAATGGAGATGAGACGATGATAGCAGAACTCATCAAAGTCGCCTTGACGACTGTGATTCGTTGGTGCTATAAAAGCTCGCTCTGACACCTGCGCGCCAGATAGCTAATTTTAGCATGGGCTCAGTTTCGTCGCAACTAACGGGTGTGTCACAATTAGCAGCACTATACTTCCGATACTGTACTCAGAACCCCCACGCCGGCTGGTACTCTCCGAACACCTCCCGGAACACCCCCATCATCTCCCCCAGCGTGGCCTCCGCCTTCACCGCCTCGATCAGCGGGTACATCAGGTTCGCCTCGCTGCCCGACCGACGCGCCGCCGACTCCAATGCGCGCAGCCGTACGGCCACCTCCCGGTCGTCCCGCCGCCGCCGCACCTCGTTCAGATGCGCGATGTGCCGCTGCTCGCCAGCCTCGTCCACTCGCAGGATGGGGATGTTCAGGCTCTCGTCCTCGTCCACGTAATCATTGACGCCCACCGTGATGCGTTCCCGGCGGTCTTCCTCCTGCTGGTAGATGTAGGCGGCGTCGGCGATTTCGCTCTGGAAGAATCCCGACTCCAGCGCCGGTATCACGCCGCCCCGCCTGTCAACCTGCTGGAAGTAGTCGTAGGCGCGGCCCTCCACCTGGTTGGTCAGCGCTTCCAGGAAGTAGCTGCCGCCCAGGGGGTCAACGGTGTCGGTTACGCCGGTCTCGTGGGCGATGATCTGCTGCGTGCGCAGGGCTTGCAGGGCAGCCTCCGCCGAGGGCAGCGCCCACGCCTCGTCCTTGCCGTTGGTGTGCAGCGACTGGCACCCGCCCAGCACCGCGGCCAGGGCTTGCAGCGATACCCGCACCACGTTGTTCTCCGGCTGCTGCGCCGTCAGCGACGCCCCGGACGTCTGCGCGTGAAACCGCATCCAGCGCGAGCGTTCGCTCTCCGCGCCAAAGGTCTCCCGCATCTCCCGCGCCCAGATGCGCCGGGCCGAGCGGAACTTGGCGATTTCCTCGAAGAAGTCGTTGTGCACGTTGAAGAAGAAACTCAGGCGCGGCGCAAAGTCGTCCACCGCCATCCCCCGCTCCACGCAGTGCCGCACGTACTCGAACCCGTCGGCCAGCGTGAACGCCAGCTCCTGCACCGCGTTGCTGCCGGCCTCGCGGATGTGATACCCGCTGATGCTGATAGGGTTGAACCGCGGCATATTGTCCGTGGCGAACTCCACCGTATCCACCACCAGCCGCATTGACGGATGCGGCGGGAAGATGTACTCGTTCTGCGCGATGTACTCCTTCAGGATGTCGTTCTGCAGGGTGCCGCCCAGCAAAGCCATCGTCGCCCCCTGCCTCTCGGCGGCGGCGATGTACATCGCCCAAATGATGGCCGCCGGGCTGTTGATGGTCATGGACGTGGTTACCTGGTCCAGCGGTATGCCGTCAAAGACCGTCTGCATATCCTCCAGGCAGGACACGGCGACGCCGCACTTGCCGAACTCGCCCCGCGCCCGCTCGTCGTCGTGGTCGTAGCCGTACAGCGTGGGCATATCGAAGGCGACGCTGAGGCCCGTCTCGCCCTGGTCCAGCAGGAAGCGGAACCGCTCGTTGGTTTCCGCCGGCTCGCCGAACCCGGCAAACATCCGCATCGTCCACAGCCGCGAGCGATAGCCGGCCGGATGCACGCCCCGCAGGTAGGGATACTCGCCGGGCAGCCCCACGTCCCGCAGGTAGTCGGTGTCGGCAACCTCCCCCGGCCCGTACAGCGGCGCCACGGGAATCTGGCTCAGCGTCTTGTAGGCCGACTTGCGCCCCGGAGCCGCGTCAGCGCGCTCCCGCCACGCCTCAGTGCGCCGCCGAATCTCATCATCACTGTTGGAGATAACCACGGAGAACTCCTGTTAAATTGCAGCCTTGTCCCGTCATTCCCGCGAAAGCGGGAATCCAGAGACCGGCGAGTAACGTCAGTAGGTGAAAATGTCGGCAACGGGGCAGGCAAAGCCGGGCAGCACCGGTTCGCAGGTGAGCGTATCGCCGATGCCAAACCGCTGGACCGTGCCGTCATCATGATGGGAGTGTATCTCCTGCAATGCAGGATAGACCACTAGAGCCAGACGCACGCCGGCATCCAGCCACATACGTATTTTGTCGTTGACGTAGCGGGGGCCATCGCTGGGAGAAATCACCTCAACCACCATGTCCGGAATGACCTCTGCGAAACCCCTTGCCTCCGGTCTTTGCGCCATCCGTTCATACGATATGTATGCGTAGTCGGGGGCGCGCACAGTGTCGGGCTCTCGCTCGATCCAAAAACCCGTTTCGGCCATTCGGCCCCGACCAAGCCCGTGTTGCCTGATGTGTGTACCAAAGCGCCAGGAGATTTCTTCCCCAACAAAACCATGGTCATCACCTGCCGGCGGCATTTCAAACAGCTCTCCCTTGATTAGTTCGCGCCGCATACCGTCGTCCGGCATCGCCAGCAGGTCGTCAGCCGTAAGCAGTTTCTTGGCAGTAGTCATGGTGTGCCGCCTCCCGGTATTGGTGACCCAACATCATACTGATACAAACGGGGAGTTTGGTCAACAAAGGGCAGGTCTGACCAACGTACTAATCCACAATTCGCACAAACCGCCGCCGTCCCGCCCGCACCACGTCCCCCGCCCGCAGCTCCGGCCCTTCGCCGGCCGCCACGCTCACCCGCTCCCCGTCGGCCCGGACCACTTCCACCGCTCCCTGGCCAATCAGCCGCCGCGCCTCGCCGTTGCTGGACGCCAGCCCCGACTGCACCAGCAGCCGGTTGATGGGTAACCCGCCAACCTCGGCCAGGCTGCACTCCGGCATATCCTCCGGCAAGTCCCGCCTCTGCACCACCTGCTCGAAGTGCGACTCGGCGGCGCGGGCGGCGTCGGCGTCGTGGAAGGTGGCGGTGATGCGACGCGCCAGCCCCTTCTTAAAGTCCATCGGATTCCCCGACTCCGACGCCATGGCCTGAGACATCTCGGCAATGTCCGCGTCCGGCACGTCGGTCAGGTATTCGTAGTACGACGTTATCAGGCTGTCCGGCAACGACATCAGCTTGCCGTACATCTCCGACGGAGGCTCTTCCAGCGCCACGTAGTTGCCCAGGCTCTTGCTCATCTTCTGCACGCCGTCGGTGCCCACCAGGATGGGCATCATGAAGCACTGCTGCGGCGTCTGCCCCATCATCCCCTGCAGCTCCCGGCCTACCAGCAGGTTGAACATCTGGTCAGTCCCGCCGAACTCCACGTCCGCCTTAATCTCCACCGAGTCGTAAGCCTGCATCAACGGATACAGCATCTCGGTGATCGCGATGGGCTGATTCTGCGAGTAGCGGTTGGCGAAGTCCTCGCGGTGCAGAAACTGGTTGATGGTGAACCGGCTGGTCAGCTCGATGACGTTGGCCAGGGTGAACTTGCCGAACCACTGGCTCTGCCACTCCACCTGCGTCCGCCCTTGGTCAACCACCTTGAAGAACTGACGCATGTATGATTCCGCGTTTTCCAGCACCTCGGCGTGGGTTAGCATGGTGCGCGTCGCCGAGCGGCCCGAGGGGTCGCCAATCTGCGCCGTCCAGTCGCCCACGATGAGGATGACCTGGTGGCCCAAGTCCTGCAATTGGCGCAGCTTGCGCAGGCCCACCACGTGGCCCAGGTGAATGTCGGGCCGGCTGGGGTCAAAGCCCATCTTCAGGCGCAGCGGCCGCCCCCGCTGCAGCATCGCCGTGAACTCCTCCTCGGAGATGATGCGGCTGACGCCCCGGCGGGTGATGGTGGTAAGGTCTTCCGGTATTTCCACTCGACTGGTCACGCTGTTAACCTCGCCGTGTTCCCGGCCGGCTAAGCGCCGTCCAGCCGGTCGTGTTCTTCAAGTATGCTGCGGGCGTTGTCCACGTCCCGGTTCATCTGCGTGATCAGCGCGTCAATGCCGTCGAAGGTTTCCTGCCCCCGCAGCCGCGACACAAATTCCAACCGCAGATTCTCGTCGTAAATATCGTCCGAGAAGTCCAGCAGGTACGCCTCAATCAGCCGCTGGCTCAGCCCGAAAGTGGGCCGCACGCCGATGCTGGTGGCGGCCAGATGCCGCACGCCCCGCACGGTGGCGTAGGTAGCGTACACGCCGTCCGCCGGTATCACGAAGTTCGGCGTCGGGACGATGTTGGCCGTGGGAAAGCCCAGCTGACGGCCCATCTTGGCCCCGTGGACCACCACGCCGTCGGTGGCGTAGGGACGGCCCAGCAGATACTCGGCTCCGTCCACGTTGCCGTCGGCCAGGGCGTTGCGCACCCGCCGGCTCCGTACCGCAGATCCTTCCAGTTCCAGCGGCGGCACCGTCTCCACCCAGAAGCCCAGGGCCGAGCCGCGACGGTGCAGGTACTCCAGGTTGCCGCTGCGGTTGCGTCCCAGGGCGAAGTCCGGCCCGGTTACGATGCCCCGCATATTCAGGCAGTTCACCAGCAGGTCGGTGAACTCGTTGGCGTCCACGTTGGCCAGCTCGTTGGTGAACTCCAGGCAGATGACGCTGCCCACGCCGGCTTGGTACAGCAGCTCCACCTTCTCTTCCGGCGTGATGATTTTGTTGACCACCCGGTCCGGATTGACCACCTCGGCCGGGTGGTTGCTGAAGGTGATCACGGTGGGAATCATCGCCGGCCCCGCCAACTGGAACATCCGCTGCAGCAGGTGGTGATGACCGCGATGCACGCCGTCGAACACCCCGATGGTGATGACCGTCTCGCTGCCCGGCGGAGGCGCGGCTTCGGCCAGGGCCTGGCGAAAGCCGCCTCCACCTAGAGTCCGGGGGTCAACGTTATCCGGAGTGGGCATTGCTGCTAAATGGCCTACCGGCCCATGGCGTAGCCGTCGCGGCGCAGGTCGGCCCCGCCGAACACCGCGCCCCTTTCATGGTCAACCTCGATGGCGCACAGCGATCCCATCCGCGGCGTCCACTCGTCCCAAACGTCCACGTCGTGGCCCCGCTTGCGCAGTTCGTCCACCACCGACGCCGCCATGCGCGCCTCCACTCCCACCAGCCCCGGCCGGTAGGCGTGGGGCCAGAAGGAGTTGGGGAAGCTCCAGGTGGACGCCCGCGGCGCCTCGATGGCCTGCTGCACGTCCATGCCGAACTCGGCCACGTTGAGGAACAGCTGTACCATCGACTGCGGCTGCACGTCGCCGCCCGGCGTGCCGAAGGGCAGCCAGGGCTTGCCGTCCTTGAACGCCATCGCCGGATTGGGCGTCAGGCGCGGACGCTTGCCGGGAGCCAGGCTGCTGGGATGGTCGGCGTCCAGCCAGCTCTGCGCGCCCCGCGCCGATACCATGAAGCCCAGGCCCGGCACGATGGGTGCGCCGCCGAACCCGTCGCTGGGCGTGGCCGAGAACGCGTTGCCCCACCGGTCAACGGCGCAGATGTACGACGTGTCGGCGGACAGCGGGCCAGCCACCGCCTCGGGCTGCCGGGCCGCTCGACCGCTGCCCGACTGGTGCGCCCAGGGGTCGCCGGCGGTGGGCATCTCCGGACAGGCTCGCTGCGAGTCAATCTCCCGCCGGCGCACGTCGGCGTACTCCCGGGAGAGCAGGCCCGCCATGGGCACGTCCACGAAGTCGGGGTCGCCGTAGTAGGCGTGGCGGTCGGCGAAGGCCAGCTTCAGCGCCTCCAGCACCGTGTGGATGTAGTCGGCCGAGTTGTGCCCCATGCCCTGCAGGTCGCAGCCTTCTAGGATGCGCAGGGCGTGCAGGTTCATCGGCCCCTGGCACCACGGCCCGCAGGCGTACACGTCGATGCCCTTGTAGTCAATCATCGCCGGCGCGTCCACGCCCACGGAGAAGTCCGCCAGGTCCTGCATCGACAGCCAACCGCCCTGGCTGCGGATGAAGGCAACCATCTCCTCGGCGATGTCACCCTTGTAGAACAGGTCCCGGGCGGCCCGGATGCCGGCCTCGCGCCCCTGGCCGTTCACCGACTGCTCGGCGCGGATCATCCGCCGGAAGGTGCGCCCCAGGTCGGTCTGCACCAGCAGGTCGCCGAGGCCCAGCGCCTTGCCGCCAGGATAGAAAATCTGCATCGTGCTGGTCCACTGGCTGGTGTCGCCCTCGTCCAGGATGATGTTGTCGCCGCTACTCACCAGCGCCCGGTGCAGCGTGGCCGGAATGGGGAAGCCGCCCTCGGCAATCTCCAGGGCCGGCGTAACCACCTGCTCAAAGGTCATCGTGCCGTAGCGGGATAGCGTAGTGAGCCAGGCGTCGGGCGCGGCCGGCGTAACCGTGCGCATCACGCCGTGGGGCATATCGCCGCCGTGCTCCTGCTGGAAGTAGTCGATGGACGCGTCGGCCGGCCAGCGTCCCAGCCCGCTGATCTCTCGGGTCTCCCCCGTGGCCGCGTGGTGGACGATGATGGGCGCCACGCCGGCGAAACTGGTGTACTGGGGCAGCGTTACGTTGATGACGATGCCGGCCGCCACGCCGGCGTCGATGGCGTTGCCGCCCTGCTCCAGAATCCGGTAGCCGGCCGCCGTGGCCAGGTAGTGGCCGGTGCTGACCATGTGGGTAACGCCGCCCACCAGGGGACGATAACTGCGCAATCCGAGAGCCATGAATCTTACCTCCGCGTGAATCCGCGCCAAAGATGCTGCCAAGTTCCCTTGATGCTCGGCAGTATAGGGCAAAGCGCCCAGCCGTGCCAGTGCAGCAACCCCCTCCCCGCCTTGACACCGCCGCTGCTGCTGACTAGGCTTGCCGTATCCGGACAAAGCGGAGGGAACCCGGCTATGGCTACCTATGACCTGCTCATCAAAGGCGGCACCGTGATCGACCCTGCCGAAGGCCGCCACGGCGCCCTGGACGTCGCCATCACCGACGGCAAAATCGCCGCCGTCGCCGCCGACATTCCCGCCGACGATGCCACCCGCGTCGTCGCAGTCGCCGGCAAGTACGTTACCCCCGGCCTCATCGACCTGCATACCCACGTCTATGAGGGCGTCAACGGCAACGGCGTCAACGCCGACCTCGGCGGCGTCCGCGCCGGCGTTACCACCATGGTGGACGCCGGCAGCAGCGGCTGCGACACCTACGGCGGCTTCCCGGCCCACATCATCCCCAACAACCACACCGAGATTCTCCCCCTGCTGCACATCTGCCGCACCGGATTGGCCACCACGCCCGACATCTTCTCCCCCAGCAGCATCGACCTGGAGCGCACGATCCAGGTGGTCGAGGAGAGCAACGGCGTCATCCGCGGCATCAAGGCCCGCATGGTGTCCCCCGCCCTGGAAATCATGGGCATGGAGATGCCCCGCATGGCCAAGCGCGCCGCCCGCGAGGCCGGCGTCCCCCTGATGGTGCACATCGGCGACACCGAAAAGCGCTACCCCGCCGAGGTCATTCGCGAACTGCTCCCCATCATGGAGCCCGGCGACATCGTCACCCACTTCTTCACCGCCAACCCCGGCGGCGTCCTGGACACCGACGGCAAGCTGGTTCCCGAAGCCCGGGAGGCCCACGAGCGCGGCGTCTGGCTGGACACCGCCCACGGACGCGCCAACTTCAGCTTCGACATCGGCGAGCGCGTCCTCGACCAGGGCGTCGAACCCCACTGCATCAGCACCGACCTCACCCTGCCGGGCCGCCTCCGCACCGTCCACAGCATGACCGAGATGATGACCCGCTTCCTGGCCATGGGCTTCACCCTGGACCGGGTGGTGGAGATGTGCACCATCAACCCGGCCCGCGCCATCATTGAAGCGGACCGCCTGGGCAGCCTCACCGTGGGCAAGCAGGCCGACGTGTCCGTGCTGGACATCGTGGACGGCGACTGGCAGGTCTTCGACGTGCTGGGCAACGGCCGGAAATCCGAGCAGGCCGTGGTTCCCGTCCTCACCGTCAAGCGCGGCGAGGTGTTCGAGGCCGGCTGGGGCCCCCGACCCTGGGGCTGGGAGCCGGACACGGCATAGGAGACAACATGGTTGAAGTAATCCTCAGTTCCCCCCGCGGCTTCTGCGCCGGCGTCGTCCGCGCCATCGACGTGGTGGAAGAATGCCTGCAGCGGTTCGGCCCGCCCGTCTATGTCAAGCACCAGATTGTCCACAACCCCTACGTCGTGGCCGAGCTGGAGCGCAAGGGCGCCATCACCGTGGAAGAGGTTGACGAGGTGCCCGCCGGCTCCCTGGTCGTCTTCTCCGCCCACGGCTCGCCCCCCGAGGACTTCGAGCGCGCCGAGCAGCTCAACTTGCGCGTCATCGACGCCGTCTGTCCCCTGGTTACCCGCGTGCACAACGAGGCCAAAAAGTACCACCGGGAGGGCAAACGCGTCCTGCTGGTGGGACACCAGGGACACCAGGAAGTCCGCGGCACCATGGGCCAGGCCCCCATGACCCTGATCAACGACTCCGCGCCCCTGTCCGAGCAGGCCGTCAGCGCCGACCTGGACCTGCCGGCCGACACCGAGGTCGCCGTCATCACCCAAACCACCCTGTCCGTCGGCGATACCGCCACCGCCATCGGCGCCATCCAGGAGCGGTTCCCCGACGCTCTGGTGCGCAATGACATCTGCTACGCCACCACCAACCGCCAGGACGCGGTGACGAAGATGGCCGGCCTGGTGGACGTGGTCCTGGTCATCGGCGCGCAGAACTCGTCCAACTGTAACCGCCTGCGCGAAGTGGCCGAAGCCAACGGCACCCCGGCCTACCTCATCAACGGCCCCGACGAAATCAACCCCGACTGGCTCCTCGGCTGCGGTCGGGTGGGCATCACCTCCGGCGCGTCAACCCCCGAAGTCCTGGTCGAAGCCGTGATCGACGCGCTGACGCCGGACCAGGTAACGCTGCTGGAAGGCGCCGAGGAGGACATCACCTTCACCCTGCCCCGGGAGCTGCGCTAACCCGCTACCACTCCGAGCGCGGCGGTCGCTCCATCAGCGCTGGGATGCACTCGGCCGCCGGCAGTCCCTCAAACAACACCTGCGACATCAGCCGGGTGATGGGCATATCAACTTCCAGCCGCTCGGCCATCTCCAGCGCGGCTATCGTCGTGTTGACCCCCTCGGCCACGGCGTCCATATCCGCCAGGATCTCCGGCAACCTCCGCCCCCTGGCCAGCTCCTCGCCCACCCGCCGGTTGCGACTCAACGGACTGCTGCAGGTCGCCATCACGTCGCCCAGCCCGGCCAGCCCGGCGAAGGTCAACAGCTGCGCCCCGGCGGCGATGCCCAGCCGGCCGATTTCGCTCAGGCCGCGGGTCAGCATCGCCGCCTTCGCGTTGTCGCCCACTTCCAGCCCGTCGGCGATCCCCGACGCCAGCGCCAGGATGTTCTTCAACGATCCGCCCAGCTCGGCGCCCACCAGGTCGTCGCTGGTATAGACCCGAAAGGCCGGCGACATCAACGTGTCCTGCACCAGCTGCCGCGTCGATTCATCCGCGGCGGCGGCCACCGTCAGCGCCGGCTTGCCCGCGATAATCTCCCCGGCCAGGTTGGGGCCGGACAGCACGGCGAACAGTCCCGGCCAGTGATTGGGCAGCTCCTCGCTCAGCACCTGGCTCATCCGCAACCCGCCCGGCAGTTCCAGCCCCTTGGTTACGCTGAGCACCACGGCGTCCGACGGCACGTGCGCGGCAATGCGCCGGACGTTCTGCCGGAAGCGATCTGAGGGTACGGCGACGATTATCAGCCGGGTGTCGCACAGCGCGGTCGCCGGGTCATGCTCGGTCAGAAGGTTGGGCGGAAAGGGAACGCCGGGCAAACGCCGGGAGTGCTCCCCCGCTTGTCGCAGGGCGTCCGCCTCGTCAGGCGTGCGGCAGAGCAGCCTGACGCCAACGCCGGCGCGGGCCAGCAGGACGCTCAGCGTAGCGCCCCAGGTGGTGGCGCCGACTACGGCGGTGGGGGGTCGGGATTCAGCGAGCAAGGCCAACGTCAATAGAACCGGGCATCCATCAGGCCGGCGACTGGACACCGCCGGCTCTGAATGCGCTCCGGACGCTGGTTAGTTGTCCGCGCCCTGCTTGGTGAAGTGCGGCATCACGTCGCTGGCGAACCACTCCAGCTGCTCCATGGACGCGCTGGTCGGCATTCCCATGTTCGTAACGCCGATGTTGATTTCCTCCAGGCCGGGATAGCGCTCCTGCACCTCCATCAGCTGCTCGACGATGCGCTCCGGCGGACCAACCAGGTACTGGCCGGCGGCCACCGACTCCTCAATCGTAGGCATCTTCAAACCCTGGGGAACCGGACGTCCAAAGGCGTTCAGCGCGTCCAGCTGCTCCTGGGTCAGCCCGGCGATGAAGCCCAACGGCCCGAACATCTTGACCCGTTCCTCCATCCACAGGCGCGCTTGGTCCATGGCCTCCTTCTCGGAGTTGGCAATCTGCACCGAGTAGCCCACGATGAGGCCCTCGCCCAGCTTCCAGTCCTTGCCGTGCTCGGCGTGGATGGCCTGCCAGCGCTTGATGACGTCGTCGCTGGCGCCGCCCGTGGCCGCGCCGCCGCCGATGATGCCCTTGATGCCCCACTTGGCCATGAAGTTGATGGCCCGGTCGCTGGCCGACACCACCGGCTGCCACCACTCAACGTCGTACTTTGGGCGTGGCACCAGCGTAATCTCTTCCAGGTCGTAGCCGCGATAGGGCACGTTGGGCGGAATGTCGTAGTGCTTGCCGTGATGGGAAAAACTGCGCTGGTTAAACGCCTTCCACATCACCTCCACCTGCTCCTCGAACAGCTCGCGGTTGGCGTTCTGGTCCATGATGGGCGAGCCGAACGCCTCCACCTCGCGGGTGTGGTAGCCCCGGCCCACGCCGAAGCGCACCCGGCCGTCGGTCAGCCAGTCGGCGGTGGCGTAGTCCTCGGCCAGCCGCAGCGGGTTCCACATGGGGTTGATGTTGAAGCCGCACCCGTAGCGCAGGTTCTTGGTCAGGTGGGCCAGGTGCACCCACAGCATCAGCAAGTTGGGAATGACCTCGTAGCCCTCACGCTGGAAGTGATGCTCCGCCGCCCAGAAGGTATCGTAACCCAGGCGGTCCATGGCGATTGCGATTTCTTCGGCCTTCTTGATGCCGCCGCCGGCCAGCTCCTCGTCGGATAGCCAGCGGTCGTTGGCTGGTGTGCCCTGGTAGCCCGGATTGTCCATATCGACGTTGCCGGCCCAAAGGCTGCCAAACTTGGTAATCATCTAACGGATTCCTCCTTGTGATGGTGCATTACCGGTGATGCCCGCTATGTTAGCGGGTTTGGGCCATGCTGTCAGCATCAGCGCAGGCCGCGGAAGAACTCCCGCATGTCGGCCACCAGTTCCGCCGGCTTCTCCAGCGCGGCGAAGTGGCCGCCGCTGTCCATCTCGGTCCAGCGCTGCACGTTGTAAGTTCGCTCCGCCCAGGCCCGCGGCGGCGTGGACAGCTCCTTGGGAAACACCGCGATGGCGCAGGGCACGTTGATGCGATCCTCCGGCCCGAAGTACCACGGCGTCCGGCCGTTCTCGTAGTACAGCCGCGTGCTGGAGTTGATGGTCTGCGTTGTCCAGTAAATCATCACCGTGGTCAGCAGGTCGTCCTTGGTGTACACGCTTTCCACGTCCCCGTTACAATCGCTCCAGGTGCGGTACTTTTCCACGATCCAGGCGCACAGCCCCACCGGCGAGTCGTTCAGTCCGTAGGCCAGCGTCTGCGGCTTGGTGCCCTGGATGTGAGCGTAGCCGCCCTCGGCGGCGGCCCAGGCCACCCGCTGGTCAATCATCGTCAGCTCCTCGTCCGACAGGCCGGCGGCGAAGTCCCGGCGATAGCCCCCCTGGGGCGTGCCGATGACCTGCTCCAGCCGCTCCCGCATACTCAACCCCTGCAGGCTCGCCCCCTGGTAGGGAATGGCCTGGGTTACCGACGTGGTGTGTATACCCAGCACGTGGTCCGAATGATGGAAGCCCAGCCGCGCCGTTACCCCGGCGCCCCAGTCGCCGCCCTGCGCCGCGTAGCGCTGGTAGCCCAGCTCGTTGGCCATCAGCTTGTCCCACAGCTCGGCGATGCGGCGGGTGTTCATCCCCCGCTCCCGGGTCTGCGCGCTGAACCCGTACCCGGGCATCGACGGCACGATGACGTCAAAAGAGTCGTTGGCATCCCCGCCGTGACTGGCCGGGTCGGTCAGCAATGGAATGATCTTGTGCATCTCATAGATGGAGCCGGGCCAGCCGTGGGTCACGATGATGGGCATGGGGTTGGGCCCCTTGCCCTTCTCGTGGATGAAATGGATGCCCTGCCCCTCGATGGTGGTGTAGAAGTTGGCGAACGCGTTCAGGCCGGCCTCCGCCTTGCGCCAGTCGTACCCGTCCCGCCAGTAGGCGACCAGCTCCTTGATGTAGTCCAGGTTCGAGCCGTAATCCCACTCGGCGCCGGGGATTTCGTCGGGCCAGCGCGCGTGAGCCAGCCGGTGCTTGAGGTCTTCCAGCGCCTCGTCGGAAACGGATACGGTGTAGGGCTGTACCGCCATGTATAACCTCCGTGGGGAGTTCGCAATCGGGTTGGTCGCCGGTCATCATACCAAAAACCGGGTGAATACCTGGTTCGCCACCAGGTAGGCATCCTGCGTCAGACGCAGCCGGCCGTCCCCTTCCCATACCAGCAACCCCTCCGCCGTCAGCTCCGCCAGCTCGGTTTGATAACGGCCCAGCAGGTCGATGCCTGTCTTCTCCGACGCCGCCGCAACGTCCATCCCGTCCAGCAGGCGCAGCCCCAGGAACATCGTCTCCGCCGCTGCCGTCGCTTCGTCGATAACCTCCAGCCCGTCAACCGTCGGCACGCCGTCGATGCCCGCCGCCGTCACCGACGCCCACCGCCCGGCCGTCGCCGCCCACTCCGCCGCCTTGCCCGCATAATCCCGCGGCGAGCGCACCGTCCAGAACCGTACGATGCCCCCGGCCTCGTCGATGCCCAGCGACGAATGCGCCCCCGGCCCAACGCCCAGCCATTGCAGGTTGCGCCAGTAGGCCAGGTTATGCTCCGACTCCCGCCCGGCGCGGCACCAGTTGCTGATCTCGTAGTGGTGATAGCCGGCGTCGGCCAGGGCGGCGCGAGCGTGGTCGTACATATCGGCGGCCAAATCGGCGTCCGGCTCCGGTAGCCGGCCCTGCTCAACCCAGCGGCGCAGCGGCGTCCCCTCTTCCAGCGTCAGCGAATACAGCGACAGGTGTTCCGGCTCCAGCGCCAGCGTCCGCGCCACCGTGTCCTGCCACTGCGCCAGCGTCTGCTGGGGCAGCCCGTACATCAGGTCCAGGTTCACGTTATCAAAACCGGCCCGACGGCACGCGTCCAGCGCGGCCACGGCCTCGTCGGCGTCGTGGCGACGGCCCAGCATCGCCAGTAGCCCGTTGTCCATGCTCTGCACCCCGATGCTCACCCGGTTGATGCCGGCGGCGCGCAGCTCGGCGCAGCGGGCGTCGCTCAGGTCGTTGGGGTTGCACTCCGCCGTTATCTCGGCCTCGGCCCTAACGTCGTAGCCTGCGGCGATGGCGTACAGTATCCGGCCCACGTCCCCGGACGGCAGGTAGGATGGCGTCCCGCCGCCCAGGAAGATGCTGTTCACCGCCGGCCGGCCCAATGCCCGCGCCCAGGCCCCAATCTCTCCGGTTGCCGCCGTCAGGAAATCGCCGAACTGCCCTTCAATGCCCTGGTACGTGTTGAAATCGCAGTAGGGGCACTTGGTCAGGCAGAACGGGACGTGGACGTACAGGGAGATGCCGTCTTGCTGCATGGTCCGCCGCGCTCACTACTGCGCCCTTAGTCGCTATCGTCAGTGGGCCGGGCCTGACCGTCCACCACGCTGTCCGGGTCCCGGTCTTCCGGCCGGGGCGGCGGCGGCTCCCCCATGTGCTCCCGAACCACGGCCGGCGGGCACAGCTTCCAGAATATGAACAGCGCCAGCCCGAAGATGATGATGTCATCGTACCGCCCCAGGCCAAAGGGAATGTGGTCCCGAATAAAGTCCCACGGCCAGACCGCGTACACCAGCGCCAGCGGCACCAGCAGCTTGGTCAGAATGTTCACCCGACGGTCCTTGTGCAAACGCCACACCGCCCGCACGAACTTGATGACTCGCGGGGCCAGCTGTGGGCCGAACATCAGCAGCAGGGGCCAGAGAAATCGCAACATCGCAACACCGCCTTGCCACTGATGTTAGCACATCGGGCAGAGGGATTGACGACAACCGAATCTTCGTTCTATAATACCCCAATTCTAGAACGTCAGTTTCGGAGAATGACCATGCTAGCTGTCGATACCATCCCGCCCCGCCAACGCCGCATGGCAGAACCCCGCAGCGACATCTACCAGGACACCGGCTGCGAGGTGGCCGTCTCCTGCTTCCAATGTCCCCTGTCTCGCTGCAAGTTCGACGATATGGAGTGGTTCATCAAGTATCGGCGCATGGCCCACGATCTGCGGATGGCCGCCGTCATTCACGGCGAGGGGCTTTCCATAACCCAGGCCGCCGAGCGCTTTTCCATCACCACCCGAACCGTGTTGCGGGTGCTGCGCCGCTGCCGCTACGCCATGTGCGACCTCAGCCCCGAGGAGGCCGCCGTGTTCGCCTCCCTGGCCCGCCCCGCTCATCTTGAGCCCACCAAAGGCCACCCACCCCGCTCATCCTGAGCCCGTCAAAGGACGCCTACCCCCGCGGAAGCCCCAGCCCCCGCCCGGCCACAATGCCCCGCTGCACCTCCGACGTGCCGCCGGCGATCTTGTGCGAAAAGCTGATCATCCAGTTCTCCGGCAGCCGCCCCTTCAGCGGCGCCCGCGCCTCGTTCCGCGCCAGCGCCCCCGGCATTCCGGCAATTTCCAGCGCCGCATTGGCCGAGCGATGCAGCGTTTCGCTGCCAAAAGCCTTGCTCATGGATGCTTCCTTGTTGGGCACCAGTCCTTCCCCCTGCATCCAGGCCACGTTATAGGCCATCAGCCGCGCCACTTCGCACTCCACGTAGCGGTCCGCCAGCAGGTGGCGCACCCAGGGAATCTGCGTAACTTTGCTGCCGCTCCTCGATAGTTTGCCGGCATACTCCCGCGTGTCGTCCAGCAGCCGCCGCGCGATGGCCGAGTAGTCGATGCCCGAGCGCTCAAAGTCCAGCAGCGTAACCGCCACGTACCAGCCCCGGTTCTCCTCGCCCACCACGTTGCTGGCCGGCACCCGCACGTTGTCAAATATCACCTGGTTGAACTCGTGCCCGCCGGCCATGTTGATCACCGGACGCACCTCCACGCCTGGCGATTTCATGTCCACCAGGATGAAGCTGATGCCCCGGTGCCGCGGCGCCTCCGGGTCCGTGCGCGCCAGGCACATTATCCAGTTCGACCGATGCGCCAGCGTCGTCCAGATTTTCGCCCCGTTGATCACGTACTCGTCGCCGTCCCGCACCGCCCGCGTGCTCAGCGACGCCAGGTCGGAGCCGGACTCCGGCTCGCTGTACCCCTGGCACCACTGGATTTCCCCCCGCGCGATGGGCGGCAGATGCTCCTGCTTCTGCTCCTCGCTGCCGTGAATCATCAGCGTCGGCCCCAGCATCCGCACGCCGAAAATATCCCGGCCCGGCGCCCGCAGATACGCCAGCTCCTCGTTGTAGATGGCCGAGCGCACCGGCGACGCGTCCTGCCCGCCGTATTCCTCCGGCCAGTGCATGGTCAGCCAGCCCTTTTCGGCCAGCCGCCCCCGCAGGTGCATGGTGAAATCCCAGTCGTATTCCTCCGGCCAGCGGCCGCCGCCCTCCCAGTCGGGGGGCAGCTCGGACTGGATGAATTGGCGCAGTTCGCCGCGGAACTGGTCGTCGTCAGGAGTAAAGCGATACTCCACGGGGCCTCCTACTCTGGCTTGGCATCCCGGCCCCTGTTTCGTCATCCCGGACTACGCCGGAATCCAGGGCCGTCAGAATCGGCGCATGGCGTCAAGCATCCACGGCGACACACGTCACCGTGCGGACCACTCCCACCACGGTGTGAATCTTCTCGGTAACCAGGTTGCCCACCACCGACATATCGTCGCCGGAGATCACCGCGATGATGTCGTAGGGGCCGGTTACCACGTCCACCGACTCGATGCCGTCCAGCTCCCGCAGCGTGTTGGCCACGTCGCGGGTGCGTCCTACGGCGGTTTCCACCAGCAGAAAGGCTTTGGTTGCCATGGCTTGGCGTCTCCTTGTTTGTACCGGGTAAAGGGGTGTAGCGACGGAACGGCGCGGTTGCCAACGCCGTTCCGATTGTCGGCCAATTCTACGGCGGCGGCGGCAAAAGTGTCAATTGAACTGGTACAATGCCACCAGATAAATACAGCATCCAGGACCGTAGGAGTGTATCAGTATGGACCTCGGCCTTTTCTATCAAATTCAAGTGCCCAAACCCTGGGACGACCGCAGCGAAACCCGCAAATTCCACGAGATGATGGAGCAGGTCTGCTTCGCCGAAGAAATGGGCATGACCTCCGTCTGGTTCGTGGAGCACCACTTCCGTTCCGAGTGGTCCCACTCCAGCGCCCCCGACATTACCCTGGCCGCCCTCAGCCAGCGCACCACCAATATGCGCCTGGGCATCGCCGTCGTGCTGGCCCCCCTGCATCATCCCCTGCACGTCGCCTCCCGCCTGGCCACCCTCGACGTCCTCTCCGGCGGCCGGGTTGACCTGGGCATCGGTCGCTCCGGCTACCCCTACCAGATGATGCCCTACGGCGCCGACCTCCCCGATGTGTCGGAAATGGTTGAAGAGTATCTTCAAATCATTCCCGGCGCCTGGACTGAAGAGACTTTCTCCTTTACAGGAAAACATTATGACATTCCGCCTCGGGAAGTTATTCCCAAGCCCGTGCAAAAGCCACACCCGCCCATCTGGCAGGCTGTGAGCCAGGAATTCACGGCCGAGAAGGTCGGCCGCCAGGGCCTGGGCTGCCTCGCCCAAACCAGCGTCGGCCTCGAGCGGGCCGAGGGCCTCATCCAGATCTATCGTGACGCCATTGCCAACCCGGAGCCGGCCACCAAGGTCGTCTTTCCCCGCGTCGCCGGCAACACCGTGGGCCTGTGCATGGAGAACCGTGAAAAGGCCTTCCAGCGCGCCGAAACCATCATCGACTGGTATCGCGAACAGCAGCGCATCCGCGACTCCTACGTCTGGCAGGGCTACGACCCGGCCCGCGTGCCCGACGATTACCAGTGGCACTACCAGCGGGCCGTCCGCGCCGACACCGCCCGCGCCGACGAGGTCAGCTCCCGCTCCCTGATCGATGACGGCGGCCGCTTCTGCATCGGCAACCCCGACGACTGCATCAAGTACATCGAAGACTATGAGCGCATGGGCGTTGACGAAATTATGCCCCTCTTCCAGGTGGGACCGGTTACTCACGAAGAGGTGATTGAATCCCTGCGACTCTTCGGCAAGTACATCATTCCACACTTCAAGGACAAAGCCCGTAAAGAGTCCCTGGCCGCCGCCAACTGAGGCGACTCAAGGCAACGCAAAAAGATTCGGGGCGACTCTCAAGGTCGCCCCGATCAATTTTGCCTGGCCTGGCCGATGGCTATGGACGGAAACCGCCCGCGCCATTCTCGTGCCCGTTGCCGTATGGCCTGGTCTGCGTCTCGGCGGCCCGCTCCTGCTGCCGCCGCTCGTTGCGGATTTGCGCGCCCCGGGAGACGTAGCCGTACTGGGTGTCCAGCTCGTGCGAGCCAGGCGCCATGAAGTGGCCCGTGCCAAAGCCCGTTTGCTGTAGCCCGTCCGCCATGTGCGCCGGCGTGTAGGTGTCGTGCATGATATCCGTGATGCTGTAGATGTTTTCCGTCTGCAGCGGGTAGAACAGGGATATGTGCATGTGCCGGTCGTCAGCGTTCTCCTGGAAGTTCGCCGAAGCGAAGGACCAGGTCAGGTTGGGATAGGCCAGCTCAAACTCTTCCCGGTCCAGCTGGTCCCGAACGTCCGACTCGATCTCGGTCAGCCCGGCCGTCTCAATGGGCAGCGTGATGACCATGCGCATCACCGACTCGCCATGCACGAAGTCGTGGTTGGCCAGGTTCATGTCCCGCCGGTTGGGGTCCAGGATGTCCCACATCGCCTTCTTCGTGGCCCACGTCAGTTGCTTGGCGTCGTCGTTGACCACCACCAGCTCCCGGCCACGCAGCGGGCCAAACCAGCGGCTGCGCTGGGGCACGTCCACCACGTCCAGACGCCGGTTCATCACCCGCATCCCGAACCAGCCGTTGGAGTACCCGCCAAAGCTGGCCACCGTCTCGGCCAGCGAGCCGCTGTCAATGCGGTCCCGCATTCCGGCCTCCAGCGACGCCAGGCCGATGGCAAGCTTGTTGTCCAGCCGTACGTAGTCCCGGGACAGGCGGTTGTCGGTTACCAGGGCAGGCGCGCCGCCCTTCTTTCCGTTGGGGCCGGGACGGGCCAGGCCCATGGTCTCCTCGTATGCGCCCCAGGTTTCCCGGCGCATATTCTCTTCCAGAACGTGCTCCCTGGGCATCAGCATGATGGGCATGAACAGCGCGTCCGGGAACCGGTCCTGCAGCATCTGATGCAGGACGCCGCCCAGCTTGGCGTGGCCGCCAAAGCCCAGCCATTCCAGGATAACCTGTGGCGGCGATCCAACCTCCTCGGCCCGTCGGGCCACGGTGTCAACCATCCGCTCCATATCCCGGTGAATCAACCCGAAGAAGTCCTTGTACGCGTTGGGGTCCCGCAGAAAGCCGTCCACCTTGGGCAGGTATCCCGGCAATATGACCGGAAGGTTCGCGTTGCGCCCGCTGCGCCGCATGGCCGTGGTTTCTGCGTCAATGGCGTCAATGCTGCCCTGGTTGCAGTCATACATCAGCAGACTCTGCACCCGGTCCAGCACTCCGGCCTCGCCCATGCGCATGGCCCACTTCCAACTGCGCTTGTATCCGGCGGTGCCTACGGCTACCGATACGATGGGAGGGGGCACGCCCTCGCGCAACTGGTCCTGTTGGCTCCCCAGACGATGGGGATTGTTGCGACGAATGTGGAAAGTTCGATTTTGCAATTTAGGCGGCATGTTACTGTACCCCCTTTCTGTTTAGACTATCCCGATTATGGCGCAGTTGTGCGTTTGGTCAGTTCGACTACACCAAGTCAAACGGGGCCAAGTTTCAATCTAACAAAGAGCGACGGGCCTAAGACCCCCGCTACGACACGCCGCCATTATAGTGGATACCGTTAGAACACGTCAAATTGCTTACGAGTACAATTATTTAGTAAAATTTCCATTTTTTGCTAAATATATCGTACATTCTGCTCCCAGTCCTCATCGGGAGGGTCTGCCGCCGCCGGCGCTGCCAGTGGCCTCAACGCCGCAAAGGCGTCCATGTGGTAATACGATCCAAAGCCCGTTTCATGCGGCAGCCCCTGCGCCTGTTGCTCCGGGTCCCGCTCCGGATGCAGAATATCCATCACCGGCGGCAGTTCCCCCAGGATGGGATACAGTCGCGATACGTGCATATACGGGTCTCTCGTCAAACCTTCACTGAACCGAGCAGTGTTGAATGCAATGTCTATGTTGGGCAGCTGCCCAAAGAAGTTGCCCCGTTCCAGCGCTTCCGCAGTGTCCGCCGCCATCGGCTCCAGCGAGTCCGGATGCACCGGCAACGACACCACCACCTCCTGCGGCGCGTTGAACGGTTCTCGCAACCCCGGCGTCATCTGCGACGACGGCTCCAGCGTGGACCAGATGGCCTCGGCGATGGATGATGACGTCTCTTCTTCCGAACTCACCGTGGCGTATTCCTCCCACCAGGGCGGAAAGCGCATCCACTCAAACTGCCGCGTTACCGGCATCTTCCGCCGCACCGTTGCCATGCCCAGCCAACCCCCGGACGATGGAACCAGGCGCTCGTAGGCGGCGGCCAGCTGGCTGGTCGTCCCCCCTTCGTCCTCAATCTCCGCGGCCTCAAACCCGGCCAGCCCGGTCGCCAGCCTGATGTCGTCGTCCCCCGAGGACCCCAGCGACAGCCCGGTTACCAGGCAGTTGGAGCCTTCCAGCAGGCTTTCATACTGTTCCCAGATGTAACGCCTGGTCCATTCCCGGGAGGAGTGGTCCTCCGGCAGCGTCAGCACCGGTAGCAGCACGCTGGCCGGAAAGGCTACTCGCAGCTTGCGATGCAGCCGCCCGCTGGGCACCGAGTGTCCCGAGAACCCCAGGAACTCAATGAACACCTCCGGCGAGCGCCCCGCGCTCTCGGACTGCGCGCCGATCTGCCCCACGATGTTGTCCATGTCCCGCTCCAGCGGGCCCTCGTATTCCTCAAACCGCCTGGGGTTGCGCATAAAACCGTTGGGCATCGGTACATAGCTCGGAAACAAGACCTGCATCCCGCTGCCATGCCTTGACTTGCCCAAAAACCGGCGCAGAAACCTTTGCACGTAGGAAACCGTCAGCTCGTTGCAGTCGTAAAAGACCACGCTCTGCACCCTCCCCAGCTGGGAAAGTTCAGACATCCGTTGCAGAAACCACAATGCCCGCCGCGCGCCGGCCGTCCCGGTGCCCAGTACCACCAGCGACGCCGCAGTTCCGTTCGTCTTGCGCTTGGTGGTGCGGAGCAGCCGGTTGCTTCGGCTGCGCGCTCTTACGAATGTGCTCGGCATGATTGGTTCACCGTTCGCAGTTCAGGAATTGGGAGTGACGCGACGGCGCCGCCGGCTCAGGAACCGGGTTTCAGAAAGGCCAGCACGGCATCCACAAAGCCCTCCGGGTCTTCAATCTGCGGTATGTGCCCCACCCCCGGCATGATGTGCTTGCGGGCCCGCACGATGTTGTTGTGCAGCAGCTCTTCACCGTCCCGCAGCCGGTCAACCTCGCCGTACAGCACCAGCGTCTCCCGGGCGTTCACCTGGGGCAGCCGGTTCATGATGTCATACCACGCCAGCGATTCGTGAAGCTTCTTCACCCACGGCCCGGCCTGGGCGCGGGTGTCGTTCTGCGCGTCCACCCACTCTTGCCTGGGTTCGGCAAAGGTGGTCGACTCCTTGGCCTGCGCCATGGTGCGGGGAACCGGCATCCCCTCGGCGTCGTAGCCGGCCGAAGCCTCGGCGATTCGCTCCGGCGCCGTGCGGGCATCCCACACCGGCGACCCCACCAGCACCAGCTTGTCCAGCCGGTCGGGGTACGACGCCGCCATCTCCGTGGCCAGCACCGCGCCCACCGAATTGCCCACGTAGTGCCCCCGGTGGATGTTCAAAATCTGGCAGGCGTCGTCCAGCGCCTGCGCGTAGTCGGGGATGTTGAAATGCCGCGTCGGCTTGTCCGACTTGCCGTGGCCGAGCATGTCGAATGCGTAGCAGGTATAGTGCTGGCTGAAAGCGTCGATGACGGTGCTCCAGGCCCACGTGGACGTGCCCAGCGGGTGCAGCATCACCAGCGGATAGCCGGCGCCCTGCTTCACAAAATGCATATTGCCTTCGCGGGTGGGAACGGTGTCGGTAAGGTCGCGCCTCACGAACATAATGCTGGCCTCCTGTTGCTGGCGAAACAAGGAACGCTGAACAATCCTCCCGGAACTAACCCCCCTGATACTATCCTCCGGGGAGTTTGTCCGATTGCTGCAATGCTAACTAGATGGCAGGTACAATGTCAAATCAGGGCGATTCATCACCCTCCCCAATCGCCAACCCCAGCTATAGGAGCCGGCACAACATGGGTATTCTCACCGACGCCATGAAGCACGCTTTGACGGAAGAGCGACTGATCTTCGTCGCCACCGTTTCCCCCGACGGCACCCCCAACCTCTCGCCCAAGGGCACCGTCATGGTCTGGGACGATGATCACATCCTGTTCACCGATCTGGCGTCGCCGGGCACCATGCGCAACCTGGCCAGCAATCCGGCCATCGAAATCAACACCGTGAACGTCTTCGCCCGCCGCGGCTTCCGTTTCAAGGGCACGGCTACGCTCCACCGGGATGGCGACGTCCACGCCGCAGCCCTCCACCGGATGCGTAACGGCCCGGCCTCCCTCCATGGCCTCGCCCAGCGCGTCCGCGCCGTCGCCCTGGTCAAGGTCGAACAGGCCCTCCCCCTGGTGTCCCCCGGCTATTGGGGCGGCGCCACCGAGGCCGAAATGCGCCGCCAGTGGGAGGCCAACTGGAGCGCCGCCAACGACCAATGGCACGCCGCCGCCGCAGGAGCCTACGATGGCGACCAATAGCCCCAACCCCGACATCACCGTCAAGCTCGTCGAAACCCCGGCCGAGCTGGAGGGCGCCGTCGCCGTGCGGATGCGCGTCTTCGTCGGCGAACAGGGCATCCCCGCCGCCGTCGAGGTGGACGAAGCCGACTCCGCCCCGGACACCCTTCACGCCGTGGCGCTACATCAGGGCGTCGTCATCGCCACCGGCCGGCTGCTCCCCGACGTGGACGGCAAGGGCCCCCACGTCGGCCGCATGGCCGTGGAACGCCCCTGGCGACGCGCCGGCGTCGGCGGACAGGTGCTCGCCTTCCTCGAAGACCAGGCCCGTGCCTTGGGTTTCCGGCAGATCACCCTCCACGCCCAGGAATACGTCAAATCCTTCTACGCCGCCCACGGCTACGCAGAGGTCGGCGATATGTTCCTCGAAGAGAACATCCCCCACCGCGAAATGGTCAAGCAACTGTAGGGGTCACGCCACCCCGGCCGTCTCCTCCACGCCGTCCATCACCCGCACCTCCATCTTGGCGATGTGGCTCGTCGGCCGGTCCGCCAATGCCGTCCGCTCCGGCGACGCGAAGTACGCCGCTTCTTTCTCGGCGATGTCCTCCGCGCTGTCGAAACGGCGCACCCAGATGAACTCGGTGCGGTCCGCGTTCACGTAGCTCGACACCACCGGAATCCCCAGGCGGTCGTGCAGGGGCCGGACGTGCTCGTTGAACAAACCCAACCAGGAGTCCATCATTCCCCGGTTGATGGTATAGATTCGCAGTTGGTACGTAGCCATTGGTCTTTTCCTCCCGTAAATTACGCCACTTGGTATTGGGCGATCGCGTCCTGGCTGAATGACAAGCCCAGTCCCGGACGGTCCGGCACCACGATGTCGCCGTCCACGATGTCCGGCGTTTCGTCAAACAGCCGCAGCGTCCAGGGCATGTACTCCACCGTCAGCCCGTTGGGGATGGCGGCGATGGTATGCGTCTGCACCTCCGGTATCAGGTGCGACACCACCGGCAGGTTGAACGCCTCGGCCATGCCGGCGATCTTGCGGAAGGGCGTAATGCCGCCGGCCCGCAGCAGGTCAATCATCACGATGTCGATGCTGCGCTGCTCCACCAGGTGCCGGAACGACCGGATGCCGTACACGTACTCCCCGGCGGCGATGGGCGTAACCAGTGCATCGGCCACCCGCGCCAGCCCCTGGTAGTCGTCCCGGGCCACCACGTCCTCCAGCCAGAACAGGTGGTATTCCTCCACCATGCTGCCAATCTGGATGGCCTGGTTCACGTTCCACAGCTGGTTGATGTCGCACATCAGGTCAATGTCCGGCCCGATTCCCTCCCGCAGCGTCCGGATCCGCGCCACTTCCCGGGCCGCCGTGGGTTCCGCCCCCATCTGCGTCTTCATCTGCCGAAAGCCCTGCTCCACCAGGCGCGGCCCGGCCTCGGCCAGGTATTCCACGCCCATGGGCCGCATCAGCGCCCCGCTGGCGTAGGTCGGCGCCCGATCCCGGTAGCCCCCCAACAGGCTGCAAACCGTCTGGTCCAGCGCCTTGCCCTTGATGTCCCACACCGCCATGTCCACGGCGGCCAGCGCCAGCGACAGGATCCCCTCCGGCCCGGCCGAAGCGCAGGCGTCCATCAGCTTGCCCCACACCGCTTCGGGATTCATCGGGTCTTCTCCGGCGGCCAGCCCCGCCAGGTCGTCCACCGCCCGACGCAGCGCGTGCACCAGCGGGCCGCCGAAAAAGGTCAGCCCCACGCCGTCAATGCCCTCGTCGGTGTGCAGTTCCAGGGTAACGAACTCCCTGGTTCCGGGCTGCTCGATACCGACCACCAGCGGATTGTCGGCCGGCGTTTGCAGCACCCGGGTCGTTGCTCCGGTAATTCTCATGGCAAGCTTCGCTCCAAATCGGATCGTCGTCCCAAAATAGTCGTCCTAAGGCGGATGATCGTCGGCAGATTAGCACGGGGGGTTAACCCGTTCAAGCGTCTCGAAACTTCGGCATCACCCGCTCCGCCAGCAGCCTCAGCGAACGCTGCGTAGCCTCCGCCGACATCAACCCCCGGTTGGTCAGCATCAGGTTGCGAATGCCGCCCGCCCGCATCTGCTCCAGTTGCTCGGCCACTCGGCGCGGGCTTCCCACCAGGTTCTCCGCCGCGTCCGCGTCGGGCCGTTCCCCGTACCCTTCCCGCTGCACCGGCGGCGGCTGGTACGACATCGGAAACTCCTTCGGGTTCCACCGTTCCCGGTACTCCTGCATTATCGAGTACGCCCGCAGGTTCGCCGGCAGAAACTCGTCCATCGCCTGGTCGTCGGTCTCGGCCAGGTGCATCTCCCGCCACACCCAGATTTGGTCCAGGTTGCGCTCGATGGCCTCGTCGCTGAACCCCGATTCCGCCATGGTGTCCCGGTACAGCGCGATGTCCGCCGCCGTGCTGTTCACCGACCTCCCCCGCAGCAGAATCGGCCGCCCGATGCGCGCCATCTCGATGATCGACTCCCGGTTGATGCAGGCCCGCGCCAGCGGCGGGTGCGGTTTCTGGTACGGGCGCGGACGCACCGACGGAAAGGATACCCGGTAGTGTTCGCCGCAAAATTCCACGTTGTCGGCAGTCCAGGCCTTTACCATCAGCTCCTCGGCCTCTTCCATCTGCGCCGCCCCCAGCGCCGGGTCCGTGCCGAAACCCACGTACTCAAAGGCGTTGTAGTTGGAACCCTTGGCCGTGCCCACGATCAGCCGACCCTGCGTCAAATTGTCCAGCAGCGCCGTCTGCATCGCCACCCGCACCGGGTTGTGCAGGGGCAGCTCGATGATGCCGAACCCCAGCAGCACCCGGCTGGTTTTCATCGCCACCGCGCTGGCGAACACCAGCGGGTCGCCGTACACGCACTCCCCGGTAAAGTAGTGCTCGGCCAGCCAGATGGCGTCAAAACCCAGGCTCTCCACTAGTACCGCTTCGTCCAAACACTCCTGAATCGCCTGGGCATCCCGGGAGTCGTCGAACTTCATGGGGTAGAAAAAATGGCCGAATCGCATTATCTTTCCGTCAGTCCGCCAAGGTAGTCCTTATCGTTCGGCGTGATTATAGCACTGCAGGGAGACATCCCCATTGCTCCAGATACGCAACGTCCCGGCGCTGGAAGTCCTCCAAAACCGTAACTTCCAATACCTGTGGGCGGCCCGGTGGGTTCACGAGATTTCCCGGCGCATGGAACTCATTGTGCTGGGCTATCTCATCTACCATCTCACCGACTCGGCCTTCCAGGTCGGGTTGATTTCAACCTTCCTCAACGGCCCCCGGCCGCCGCTTTCCCTGGTCGCCGGTATGCTGGCCGACCGGCTCGACCGCTGGCGCATTCTGGCCGGCATCCACGCCTGCTACCTGGTTATCGCCGCCTGCATCCTCGCCCTGCTGATCATGGACCTGGTGCAGCCCTGGCACATCTTCCTTGCCGTCCTGTTCCAGGGCACCGCCAAAGTCCTCGACGACCCCACCCGCCGGGCCGCCCTCTTCGACCTGGCCGGACAGGAGCGCATCGCCCACGCCATGTCCCTGGAGACCATCACCAACAACGGCGGCAAAATCCTGGGGCCCCTGGCCGGCGGCGTGATGGTTCAGTTCTTCGGCTTCACCGGCGCCTTCATCGTGCTGGTGGTTCTCGACCTGGCCGCCGCCCTGCTGATGCTCAAACTGCGCCTGCCCGCCAACGCCTCCCAGGTGGTCCGCGACACCCGGTTCTGGGACGGCATCCGCAGCGGCATCTCCCATTCCTTCGCCAACAAGTTCTGCCTGGGCGTGCTGACCATATCCCTGGTGATGAACGGCATGGTGCTGCCCCTGCAGTACTTCATCCCCGTAATCGCCACCGACGTTCTCAAGGTCGGCCCGGCCCTGGGCGGCCTGCTGGGCTCCGCTGACGGCATCGGCGCATTGGTGGGCGCGCTGATTATCGGCGCCCGCCAGCGTTACTCCTACCACGGACGCTACTACGCCTTCGGAGCGGCCATCGTGGGCGTGGGGGTGGTCGCCGTGGCCTGGTCGCCCTGGTTCGCCGTTTCCTTCCTGCTCCTCTTCAGCGCCGGCGTGGGCCAGGCCGGGTTCAGCACCATGCAGAGCACCATCCTGCTCCTGTCCTCGCCGGCCGAGATGCGCGGCCGCATCATGGGTTCCCAGGGCCTGGTCAACGGCCTGGGACACCTCATCGGCAGCGTCGAGATTGGCGCAATCGCCCAGGCTTTCACCATCTCCCTGGCCATCGGCGTCAACGCCGGCATCGGCCTCCTGCTGATGCTCCCCGTGGTCCTGCTCACCCCCCTGGTGCGCCGACCCGTGCAAGCCTACCAGCGTCCCGCCTGACGCGCCGCCCAACGTCCCGCCTTGCGACCCGCCTTGCGACCCGATGGATGATCACCTCCCGTTTGACGTTAACCCGCCGCCGTCGTAGCATAGCAATGTAATCCGTGCAGCAGCCGGCAAGGGAGGCGCTGATGACTACCACACCGACCAACACCGAGCAAGATTCCACCGATCAGATTCGCCAGGCCGTCCAGGAACACTACGGCCAGCGAGCCCTGCGCGTAATCCAGCTCACCGACGTTACCCCGGAGGCTGACCAGGGCTGCGGCGCCGAGAACTGCGGCCACGGCTCCTGCGGCAGCGACGATTGCGCCCCCAGCGCCGACGCGGCAGCCTGCTGCGGCCCCGCCGATACCGAACGCGCCATGACCCTGTACAACGAAGCCCAGTTGCAGGGCCTCCCCGTCGAAGCCATGGCCGCCTCGGCCGGCTGCGGCAACCCCACCGCCCTGGCCGATCTGCGCCCCGGCGAAACCGTCCTCGACCTCGGCTCCGGCGGCGGCATCGACTGCTTCATCGCCGCCGAGCAGGTCGGCGCGTCTGGCCGCGTCTTCGGCCTCGACATGACCCCGGAGATGCTCGCCCTGGCCAACGCCAGCCGCGACCGCATGGGCCTCACCAATGTCGAGTTCATCAAGGGCCATCTCGAAGACATCCCGCTGCCCGACGCCAGCGTGGACGTGGTGATCAGCAACTGCGTCATCTGCCTCTCCCCCGACAAGGACGCCGTCTTTCGGGAAGCCTACCGGGTGCTCACCCCCGGCGGACGCCTCCACGTCTCCGATATGCTCGCCCTCACCGAGGAGGGCCCGACCCTCACCGACGCCGAGTCCTGGGCGGCCTGCGTCGGCGGCGCCGAATACCGTGGCACCTATCTGGCCCGCATGACCGCCGCCGGTTTCACCGACATCGCCACCATCGACGAAGTCCTCCGCCTCGACGAGAACGACGTACCCCTCAACGTCGCCAGCGTCAAGGTATCCGCCCACAAGCCGGCCTGAACCCTGTTGAGTTGAAACCGAATGTCTGAATCCCCACAGCAGCCAGTCAACGAAGAGTACGCCCGCCAGTTCATGCCGCCGGGACGACGCCAACAGCCGGCCCCCCCGGAAGCGGCCCCTGAGCCGTCCCCGGAGCCAGCCCCCGATCCCTCCGCTGCTCCCCCGGCCGCGACCATGGTAGCCGACTCCGAACCCCGGGCCCCTTACGGCGTAGGCCCCTCGCCCTCGGCCAACGGAGCCGCCCCCGAAAGAGCCGCCCCCGCGCCCGACTTGTCCCCCGCTATCGCCCCGGAACCCCAGTCCGACGCCGACGACGCTGCGCCTCCCTACGTCGAGGCCAACGACCTCTTCAAGATTTACAAGCCGGCCGACCTGGAAGTCGTCGCCCTGCGCGGCGTTGACCTGGAAGTGCGTGCCGGCGAGCTGGTCGGCATCGTCGGCGCCAGCGGTTCCGGCAAGACCACCCTGCTCAACATCCTGGCCGGACTCGAGCGACCCTCCGCCGGCCGCATCCGGGTCGGTGACCGCGACCTGCTGGACATCAGCGACCGCGACCTGGTCGCCTACCGCCGCCAGGAAGTCGGCTTCGTCTGGCAGGCCACCGGACGCAACCTCGTTCCCTATCTCAACGTTCGCGACAACATCGAACTCCCCCAGGCCATCGCCGGCGCCGGCCGACGCCAGCGTCGCCAGCGCGCCGAAGAACTGCTGGACGCTCTCCAGATGTCCGACAAAACCCGCCGCTATCCCTCGGAGCTCTCCGGCGGCGAGCAGCAGCGCGTCGCCATCGCCGTCGCCCTGGCCAACAACCCGCCCCTGCTGCTGGCCGACGAACCCACCGGCGAGTTGGACACCGCCATGGCCGAGGACGTTTTCCGGATGCTCCAGCGCATCAACCGCCAGTTCAACGTAACCGTGGTCATCGTCACCCACTACGCCGGCATCGCCCACTGGGTTGACCGCGTGGTTCGCATCCGCGACGGACGCATCGGCTCCGAGTCCTACCTCACCACCTCCTACCGTGGCGAAGACGGCCGCGAGGAAGAATACCTGGTGGTTGACCGGGCCGGACGCCTGCAACTGCCCCGGGAATACGTCGAACGCTTCCAGAGCCTCCACGGGACCTGGGACGGCCTCGCCAGTTCCGGCATGACCGACGACGGCGGCGAGATTACCCTGCGCCCGGCCTCCGCGCCCCATCGCAGCCGCGAACGCTGGGAACCCGCCCCCCGCGGCGACAACGGAACCCGCAGTGCGTAACCGCGTGTATAGCGAGGTTGCCCGATGACCGATACCAGCGCGGCCCTGGCCACGGCATCGGTGGTGCGCGCGTTCGGCGACGGTGAAAGCGCGGTAACGGCCGTCAACGACGTTACCGTCAGCATCTCCCCCGGCGAGTTCGTCGCCCTGGTGGGACGCTCCGGCTCCGGCAAAACCACCTTGCTCAACCTGCTGGCCGGCCTCGACCGGCCCAGCTCCGGCCAGGTCTGGTTTGAAGGCCGCGAGCTGTCCGCCCTGCCCGAACGCGAACTGGTCGGCCTGCGCCGCCAGCGCATCGGCTTCGTCTTCCAGTCCTTCGGCCTCATTCCCCTGCTGTCCGCCTTCGAAAACGTGGAGCTCCCCCTGCACATCGGCGGAATGTCCTGGCGGGAACGTCGCCGCCGCGCCAACGAATCCCTGGATCTGGTGGGCCTGCTGGGCCGCTCCGGACACCGCCCCTACGAGCTGTCCGGCGGCGAGCAGCAGCGCGTCGCCATCGCCCGCGCCCTGGTGGCCGGCCCCTCCGTCCTCTTCGCCGACGAACCCACCGGCGAGCTGGACAGCGTTACCGCCGAAAGCATCGGCGGCATCATGCGCGACATCGGCGCCAGCCGCGGCGTTACCGTCGTAACCGCCACCCACGACCTCATGCTGGCCGGCATGGCCGACCGCCGCCTCCAGATGGCCGACGGACAAATCGTCGCCGAAGAATCCTGACGCCGCACCTCCCCGTCATTCCCGCGCCGGCGGGAATCCATAATTTGCCCAATATCAACCGCCGTGCTATATTGTGCCCCGTACCGTACCAACCGCAAACGGACGTTTTGATTGGAGAGCTACATGGCTTACGTAACCCCGCGAGAGGGAGAACCCCCCGAGAGCCTGGTCAACCGGTTCCGCGCCTCCGTGCAGCACGCCGGCATCCTGCGCGAGTTGAAAGACCGCCGCTTCTTCCGCTCCAAGGCCCAGAAGGAACGCCTCGCCGCCCAGCGCGCCGCGCGCCGCCGCCGCCGGCAGCGACGGTAAGCCGCCTCTCGGAACTCACCGGGAGTCGCCACCATCCGCCCGCCCCCCGGCGGGTCTTTTCCCGTGCTTTCAATTCGTATCGGCTGACATGAAAGGAGGGCAGGTTTGCCTCGCTACGATTACAAGTGCACCGTCTGCGCCAACGAGTTCGAGCTGGTCCAGAAATTCAGCGAGGCCGGCCAGGGCGAATGTCCCATCTGCGGCGGCGCCGGCCAGCGGGTCTTCCACGCCGTCCCCGTGATCTATAAGGGCAGCGGCTTTTACACCACCGACTACGGCCGGCCCAAGCGTCCCGCCGAAAGCTCCGAGAGCCGGGAATCCTCCACCGAGTCCACCCCCTCCGCCAACGGCAGCTCCTCCTCCGGCGGCGACTCCAAGCCAGCCGAGGCCGCCCCCGCCTCCGGCAGCGAGTCCTCCGGTTCCGCAGCCCCGGCCGCCGCCGGCAGCGACTCGGCCTGATCTCCACGTCCCAACGGCCAACGTAACCGGCCGCGCTTTCGGGTGCGGCCTTTTCTATGAGTAAGGGAGCCCAACAATGCGCGCCTTAGTCCAGCGCGTTACCTCCGCCTCCGTCTGGATTGACGGCGCCGAGACCGGACGCATCGGCCCTGGCCTGGTCGTGCTCCTCGGCGTGGCCGACGGCGACGACGAGGCCGACGCCCGCTACCTGGTGGACAAGGTGGCCAACCTGCGCATCTTCGCCGACGATCAGGGCCGCTTCAACCATTCCGCCCTGGACGTGGCCGCCGGCCTGCTGCTGGTGTCCCAGTTCACCCTCTACGCCGACACCCGCCGCGGACGCCGCCCCGACTTCACCCGCGCCGCCGACCCGGACACGGCCAACGCCCTGTACCAGCAGGCCGTCCGGATGTTCCGCGAAACCGGCCTCCCCGTCGCCACCGGCCAGTTCCAGGCCTACATGCAGGTGAAACTGGAAAACGACGGCCCGGTTACCATCCTGCTCGACAGCGCCGACCGTGGCCGCCCCCGAAATGCGTAGCGACGGCTACCGGTGCCAGCCCATCCCCTTGTACATCCCCCGCAGGAAGGCGATCTGTCCGCCGTGGGACACGCAGTCCCAGGTCATCTGCCCCAGCGCGGCGGCCACCGTGCGCGGCTCCGACACCGGCGGAATGATCTTGGCCTGCCGCATCTGCGCCTCGGTCAGGCCGGGCAGGTACTCCCGCAGCGCCGTTCGCACCTGCTCAAAGTAGTCCATCTGCAGCGCCCGGGACGGCGGCTGCCAGTCGCACACCATCTGGTGCGTCCAGCCCAGCCCCCGGTTCTCGCCGTTGGCCGGCATCCCGAAGTGCTGTTCCCAGTTGTTCGCGTCCCACAACTGGGGCAGGTCCCGCAGCCGGGTGTGGATGAACGAGTCCATCACCCGCGACAGGTGCCACAGCGTCCAGGCCACCGAATTGCAATCCGGCGCCGGGATGCGGTGAAACTCCTCGTCGCTCAGGTCCTGCAGAGCCAGGTCAATGGTGGTGAAGTTGTTCTCCAGCGCGGAGATCAGACCGTCGGCAGCGGCAGACATGATGGCCTCCTTTAGGTGATTTCCGGTTGCACCCCGGCCGGCAGGTCAACCTCAAAGGCCGACAGGACCTGCCCCACCAGCATATAGTGGCCGATCAGGGCCGTAATCCCCACGGTCTTCTCCGTGCCGAAGTGGTCGCGGACGGTGTTGAAGGTTTCGTCGCTGATCTTGTGGTCGCGGGCCAGCTCCTGCACGTACTGCACCAGCGACGCCTCGATGCCGCTCATGCCCTCCGGCGCCTTGCCCGTGGCGATGGCGCTCACCACGTCCTCCGACACCCCGGCCTGCCGGGCCAGCCGCGCGTGGGCCGAGAACTCATACTGCTGGCGGATTTCCCGGGCCGTGGCGCAGATGATGATCTCCCGCTGCGCTTCGGTAATGTCCAGGTCAAAGCGCACGAAGGCGCCGGTATGGGCGACGCGAGCGGCCAGGTCGGGACTGTGCAGCAGCACTCCGTAGGGACCCCGCACGCTGCCGCGGCTGCTGGCGATGGAGTCAAAGAATTCCTGGTGTTCAGGGGCTAGCTGGTCTCGGGTAACGTCGTTCAGGCGGGCCATCGGGTCATGCTCCTTGCCGGTCGGCGAATATGGTGCTGGCAATATACCCCCCACGCCCCCGCTATTCAACCCGAAGGACGGCTCGGCGGCGACGCAACTGCGTGACAGTCGTGGGGTATCCCGGTGATTGTCTGGGCGCGCCCGTGCGCCCTTTCAGCCGGCCAGCGCGCCCAACTTGGACAGCAGAGCCGCCACGTCGTTCAGACCGTCGGCCACGTCAGCGTACTCCATCTCGTTTTCGTAGAAGTTCTCGTGCAGCGCGCTCGCTGCGCTGAACAAGCGGCGGATGTCGCCGTCCCCGGTCTCAGCCCGCAGCCGGCTGATTATCCTGAGGTAGTGACGGTGGCGATTGTGCTCCCAGCCGCCCCGCCCCTACCCCGGAAACTCCAAATCCAGCGATATGTCCAGCGCGTCGGTGGAGTGGGTCAGCCCCCCGATGCTGATCAGGTCCACCCCCGTTTCCGCCACCGCCCGCACCGTCTCCAGGTTGATGCCACCGGATGCCTCCACCGACGCCCGCCCGTCGATGATGGCCACCGCCTCCCGCATCGTGTCCACCGCCATGTTGTCCAGCATTATGATGTGCGCCCCCGCGTCCACCGCCTCCGCAACCTGCTCCAGCGACTCCACCTCCACCTCCACCCGGATGGTGTGAGATGCCCGGGCGATGGCCTGGCGCACCACGGCGGCCAGCGGCTCCTCCAGGGCGGCCCGCGCCGCCAGGTGGTTGTCCTTGATCAGAATCCCGTCGGCCAAGTTCAGCCGGTGATTGTACCCCCCGCCCATACGCACGCTGTACTTGTCCAGGAAGCGATGCCCTGGCGCCGTCTTGCGCGTGTCCACGATGCGAGCCGCCGTGCCTTCAACCGCCCGCACGTAGTGGTTCGTGGCGGTGGCGATGCCGCTCATCCGCTGCATGAAGTTCAGCGCCGTCCGCTCCGCCCGCAGGATCGATGCGGCGGAACCCCGCACGCCGGCAATGTCCGTCCCCGGAGTAAGCTCGCTGCCGTCCTCCAGCAGCAGGTTCACGTCCAGGTTCGGGTCAATCCGGTGGAACACGGCCCGGGCCACCTCGCCACCGGCCAGTACGCCCACGGCCTTGGCCCGCAGGATGCCGTCGCCCACCACCTCGTCCGGAATGAGCGTTTGCGTGGTGGGGTCGTTGAACGCCTGGTCCTCGGTGAGAGCGGAGTCAATGAGGTTCAGTACTTCCGGGGGGAGCTGCTGTGTCATGTGAGCCTCGCGGTGCTGCCGGGAATTGCCGGATCTGTCCGTTGCTTGGTGCTAAGAGTTTGCCACGACCGCACCCGTTCGGCAATGCGGACAATCGCCCCGCCCCTTATCTATAATGCCCATATGCAAAAATCCCCTGAAACCCGCAGCCCTCGCCAACGTCAAAACCTTTCCTGCCGGCCCTAAAATGCCCCCACGCAATTCCAATACGATGCGCGTTTCCGGCGGCGAAGCGCGCGGTATCCGGCTCAAAGGCCCCACCGTGGCCGGAGTCCGACCCACTACCGAGCGTGTCCGCGCCGCCATCTTTAACATCTTGGAATCATCGCAGGTTGACGACCTCCGCGTTCTGGACCTCTTCGCCGGCACCGGCAGCCTCGGCATCGAGGCGCTCAGCCGCGGCGCGGCCTGGGCCGATTTCGTCGAACGCAACCGCCGCCAGAGCCGCGACCTGCAGGACAATCTCGCTCGCGCCGGGTTCGCCCACGCCGGACGGATTCACTGCGCCGATGTCCTGCGCTGGCTGGCCGCTCTGCCCCCCGACGACCCGGCCCAACCCTACGGCCTGGCGCTGCTGGACCCGCCCTACCGCATGGGCGACCCCACGCCGACCCTGCAGTCGCTCGGCGACTCGGGCCTCCTGGCCCGGGACGCCACCGTGGTAGTCGGACACAGCAGCCGGCTCACCCTGCCGGACCGCATCGACCAACTGCGCCAATACGACCGTCGGCGCTACGGTGACAACGCAATCGCGTTCTATCAATACCAACCGCCGCCGCTGACGGCCAACAACTGAAAAACTGGAGAATTGCCGTATGGTAACGGCTCTTTATCCGGGCACCTTCGACCCGGCAACAATGGGGCACCTCAACGTCGCCCGACGCGCCGCCCGGCTCTTTGACCGGCTCATTATCGCCGTGTACGACACGCCCTCCAAAAGCCTGTTGTTCAACACCGAGGAGCGGGTGGCCCTGTTCCGCGAAGCCGTGGCCGATATGCCCAACGTAGAGGTGCGTCCCTTCCGCGGCCTGGTGGTCCAGACCGCCCGGGACAGCGGCGCCGCCGCCATCATCCGCGGCCTGCGCAGCGGCCCCGACTTCGAGTACGAATGCCAGATGTTCTTCATGAACCGTCGGCTCGAACCCGAAGTGGACATGGTTTCCCTGATGAGCGACCAGGAACACACCTTCATCAGCTCCAGCCTCCTCAAGGAAGTCGCTCAGTTGGGCGGCGACATCTCCGGCATGGTTCCGCCCAACGTGGCCATCGCTCTGGCCGAAAAATTCCCCGCCACAGGCGCGCCGCAGCGGTAACCCTCACCGGGCAATCCTGCCGCCGGCCCACGGAGGACATCATCGACATCAACAACATTATCGACCGCATTGAACTGCTGGTTGGCTCCAGCAAGTCCGTTCCCCTCAGCGGCAACGCCGTGGTGGACAAGAACAAGCTCAACGAACTGATCTCCCAGCTGCGTACCTCCATCCCCCAGGAAGTGCGCCGCGCCGAGGAAATGCTCTCCCGCAAGGAAGACATCATCTCCTCCGCCGTCTCCGAGGCCAACCAGTCCCGCCAGCACCTGGAACAGGAATTCCGCAACCGCCTCAGCGACCACGAGCTGGGACGCCGGGCCGAAGAAGTGCTGCGCGACGCCGAGGAACGCTCCCGCCGCATCGTCGCCCAGGCCGAGCAGGAAGCCGATAGCCGACGCAATCAGGCCGACGCCTACGCCCTGCGCACCCTGCGCGACCTGGAACGCGACCTCGCCGCCGCCACCGGCTCCATCCGCAAGGGCATCGACGTTCTCGCCGGCTCCGCCCTGGCCGCCGCCGACACCCTCCCTACGCCGGGCATACCTTCCCCCGCCGACTTCGCTCCCGACGACATCGAACAGCGAATCCGGGCCCGGTAACCCGCCCCGCCGCCAGAGCCTCCGCCTTGCTTGACACCAAAAGGCCGGTGGGGTATAGAATTTAACCGTGACGGCCGGCAGCCCGCCGGCCGAATGTTAAATCTGTACCGGACGCGGTCATTGGAGCAATGCAGCGAGATGCGTGAACTGGTAATCGACAGCATCCGGATCAGCCAGATGAATTACCAGCGGGTGGTGGTCCTCAAAGAACTGGAAACCAGCCTCTTCCTGCTCATCTGGATCGGCCCCACCGAGGCCGAAGCCATCGCCGTCAAAATGCAGGGCATGACCGTGCCCCGACCTCTAACCCACGACCTCCTGGTCGATCTGGTCAAGTCCGTGGGCGGTTCCTTCGAGCACATCCTCGTCAGCGACCTCCAGAACGAGACCTTCTACGCCCGCATCGTCATCAAGGTCGGCGACCGCCTCCACGAAATCGACTCCCGCCCCAGCGACGCCATGGCCGTCGCCGTCCGCGCCGAAGTCCCCATCTACGTCTCCGACCAGGTCATGGAGAAGGCCGCCATCGCCATGGACGAAGACACCGGCCAGCCCCTGTCCGCCGACGGAGCCGGCGAAGGCGCTCCCGCCGAAGTTACCGAGGAAGAACTCCAGGGCCTCTCCGCCTTCACCGACCTCATCAACGAACTCGACATGGAAGACTTCGAACGCAAGTAGGGATCGTGCTTCCTCCCCGCGAAAATTAACCCCGCCACCCGCCCCGGCGGGGCTTTTTCGTAACCCCCGTTACGGTTTCTGCTAAATCGCCGATTGACACGCCAGAAAGCGGATGCTAATATGCCTGCCGTTTGGAATCGGAAATGCCGCATTGGATGATCATCGCCCTGCGGCTCACCGGTCTGGGATGGTACGTAGCTGCGTGCATTGTACTGGGCATAGTCGGAGGCGTATGGTTGGGCAGGCTTACCGGCCAGGTTGCACTTTTAACCCTGGTCGGAACCGTGCTCGGCAGCATCATCGCCTTTTACGGGGTGTACCGCATGGTGCTCCCCGCTATCTATGGCTCCGACAGCAACCGGCAATCCTCCACCCCCGACCATCCCCTGCATACTGACCACGGAGGCAACGGGTACTCGTGACCACCAAGCGCGTACTGCTGCTGCTCGGCGTAATATCGGCGGTTCTCCTCATCGTTGGCTTCGTAGTCGGCGCCGTGGGTTCGCGTATGTTCGGCATCGGCGACTCCTTCCTGGCCCAGCCGGGCATCCACCTCCCCCCTGACCCCGTGTTCCCCGCCTCCGTCCGCGAAGACGCCGTCGGCTACCGTGTCGCCGAAAAGAAGACCGAAGACAAGGGCGACGCCAAAAAGGAAGAGCATCACGGCCTCGGCCTGATGCAGTTCGCCGTAACCAACACCATGCTCTCCGCCTGGCTCACCAGCGTCATCATGCTGGTGTTCTTCATCGGAGGCGCCGGCCGACCCAAGCTCGTTCCATCCCGCTTGCAGGCTTTGGTCGAGATGCTGTTCGAGTTGGTCCTCAACTTCGCCTCCAGCATCCTCGGCCCCGAGATGGGACGCCGCGCCTTCCCCGTGGTCGCCACCATCTTCTTCTTCGTCCTCTTCAACGCCTGGATCGCCATCTTCCTCATCCCCATCTACCAGGCCGTCGGCTACGGCGCCTACAGTGAAGAGCTCGGCCAATTCAAACTCGCCACGCACCTGGTGCGCCCCGCCGGCACCGACCTCAATATGCCCCTGGCCCTGGCCCTGGTATCCTTCCTCTTCGTCGAATACTGGGGATTCCGGGCCCACGGCTTCGGCTACCTCAAAAAGTTCTTCGCCTTCGGCGACATCCTGCGCGGCCGACCCTCCGGCCTGATCAACGTCTTCGTTGGCCTGCTGGAACTGGTCTCCGAAATGGTGCGCATCGTTTCCTTCACCTTCCGTCTCTTCGGCAACATGACCGCCGGCGAAATTCTGGTGATTATGATTACCTTCCTGGTGCCCTTCGTGGCCACCCAGTTCGTCTTCGGATTGGAGCTGCTCGTCGGCCTCATCCAGTCGGTCATCTTCGCCGGGCTTACCCTGGTGTTCCTGTCCGTGGCCGTCAGCCACGAGGAGCACTGACCCCCACGCCTCTCACATCCATAACCTACGGGTGCACGACCCCCGCGCCGGTACTGCCGTCCCAGGGGCGCTCCAAAAAACAAGGCCACCTTTGAATCGGAGGATTTTCAACAATGGCACTTGACCTCTCAATGATTACGACTTTCCTGTCGGTCGCAGCCCAGGGCGGCCTGGGCGACGTCGGCGCCAAGTATCTGGCCGCCGGCCTCGCCATCGCCATCGGCGTCATCGGCCCCGGCGTTGGCATCGGCATCCTCGGCGCTGGAGCCATGGGCGCCATCGGGCGCAACCCCGAAGCCGCCGGCTCCATCACCACCAACATGATTCTCGCCATCGCGTTCGCCGAGGCGCTGGGCATCTACTCGCTCATCGTCGCCGTCATCCTGCTCTTCGTGGTGTAGCAACATGGTTGAACTGGGCTTGAATGTGCCCTCTCTGATCAGCTACCTGGTCAACTACATCATCCTGCTGGTCCTGCTCGGTGCCCTGGCCTATCGCCCCCTGCTCAACGCCCTGGACAACCGGGTCGAGAGCATCCGCGAAAGCCTGGCCGCCGCCGACCGCGCCCGGGAAGAGGCCGCCACGTCCCGTTCCGCCATCGAGGAGGAACTGAACGAGGCCCGCCGGGAAGGTCAGCGACTGCTCGACCAAGCCCGGGAAGCCGCCGAGCGTTACCGGGATGAGGAGATGGCCCGCGCCCGTCAGTCCGCCGAGGAGTTCACTCAGCGGGCCCAGGCTGACATCGCCCGCGAGCGCGACGCCGCCATCAACGAGGTGCGCGCCGCCTTCGGCGACCTGGCCATCACCGCCGCCGAACGCATCATCCGGCGCTCCGTTGACCGGCAAACTCATCAGGAACTCATCGACCAGGTGCTGGTGGAAGGAGAGCAGGCGCTACGCCGCAACTGATCCGTTCCCTCCGCGCCATCCCAACCCAGGACAGGGAGGCTGCAAACCGTGGCAAGTCGTTTGTCCGGGCAGCGCTACGCCCAGGCCATCTTTGAGTTGGCCCAGGAAAATCAACAACTCGAACAATGGGACCAGGAACTGCGCCTGGCCGCCGACGTGCTTGAGGACGAGGAGTTCGCCTTGTTCCTCAGCCACGCCGACGTCCCCCAGGAGCGGAAAATCGCCGCCATCGAGCAGGTGCTTTCCGAAACGCATCCCCTGGTCCGCAACCTGGTCGCCCTGCTGGTCAATCGCGGCGGCGTCGCCGCCATGCGCGACGTGCAGGAAGGCTACGGCCAACTGCTCGACGAGCACCTCGGCCGCCAGCGCGCCGAGGTTACCACCGCCGTCGCACTGCAACCCGCCGAGCTGGAACGCATCTCCGAATTCGTCGCCCAGCTCGTCGGCCGCGAAGTGGTCATCACCGCCCGCGTTGACGAAACCATCCTCGGCGGCCTCATCGTCCAGATCGGCGACCAACTGCTGGACGGCAGCGCCGCCACCGGCCTGGAGCGTATGCGCCAGGTCGTCCGCGCCCAGGCGGCTTGATTATGCCCGATGCCGCCGACGCCCCAGGCCCGGCCGGGCATCGCAACTAACCAAAACAAGGAGACTCGCCGATGGCAGTCAGGGGACAAGAGATAGTATCTCTCATCAAGCGACAAATCGAGGAGTTCGGCGGCGAACTCACCCTCGTGGACGTTGGCACCGTCGTCCAGGTCGGCGACGGCATCGCCTCCATCCAGGGCCTGCAGAGCGTCCGCTCCAATGAGCTTCTCGACTTCGGCAACGACATCCTCGGCCTGGCCCTCAACCTGGAGTCCGACATCGTCGGCGCCGCCATCCTCGGCGACCCCAACGCCGTCAAGGAAGGCGACCGGGTCCGCGCCACCGGCCAGATTATCGTCGTGCCCGTGGGCGAAGGCCTCGTCGGACGCGTGGTTGACCCCCTGGGCCGTCCCCTCGACGGCAAGGGCCCCGTGGTCACCGACCGCACCATGCCCGTGGAACGCACCGCCCCCAACGTCGTGGTCCGCAAGTCCGTGGACACCCCCGTCCAAACCGGCATCAAGGCCATCGACGCCATGATCCCCATCGGACGCGGACAGCGCGAACTCATCATCGGCGACCGCTCCACCGGCAAGACCGCCATCGCCATCGACACCATCATCAACCAGAAGGGCACCGACCTCATCTGCATCTACGTCGCCATCGGCCAGAAACAGGGCAAGGTCGCCCAGGTGGTCGGCATCCTCGAAGAATACGGCGCCATGGACCACACCATCGTCGTCAACGCCGGTTCCGCCGACTCCGCCCCCCTCCAGTTCATCGCCCCCTACGCCGGCTGCGCCATGGGCGAAGCCTTTATGGAAGAGGGCAAGGACGTGCTCATCGTCTATGACGACCTCACCAAGCACGCCTGGGCCTACCGCCAGATGTCCCTCCTGCTCCGCCGTCCCGCCGGCCGCGAAGCCTACCCCGGCGACGTGTTCTATCTCCACAGCCGCCTGCTCGAGCGGGCCGCCCGCCTCGACGACGAAAACGGTGGCGGTTCCCTCACCGCGCTGCCCATCATCGAAACCCAGGCCGGCGACGTGTCCGCCTACATTCCCACCAACGTCATCTCCATCACCGACGGCCAGATCTACCTGGAGCCGGAGCTGTTCAACGTCGGCATCCGCCCGGCGGTCAACGTCGGTCTCTCCGTGTCCCGCGTCGGCGGCGCCGCCCAAACCCGCGCCATGCGCAACAACCGGGTGGCCGGCGGCCTGCGCCAAACCCTGGCCCAGTACCGCGAACTCGCCACCTTCGCCCAGTTCGGCACCGGCGACCTCGACGCCGCCACCCGCGCCCAGCTCTCCCAGGGTCAGCTCGCCACCGAAGCCCTCAAGCAGGGCCAGTATCAACCCCTCAGCGTCGCCGACCAGGTGATGAGCCTTTTCGCCGTCAACGCCGGCCTCATGGAAGACATCCCCCTGGAGCGCGTCGGCGCTTTCGAGGAACAGCTGCTGCGACACCTCAACGCAACCCATCCCACCATCCCCCAGACCATCGCCGAAACCGGAAACCTCACCGGCGAACTGGAAGAGCAGCTCACCACCGCCATCAACGACTTCAAGCCCACCTTCGGCTAACCACCTGATTCACTACCATTGAGGCTCTATGCCCAGCGTTAGAGACATACGCCGACGCATCCGCAGCGTCGAAAACACCGGCAAGGTAACCAACGCCATGTCCCTCATCGCGGCGTCCAAGATGCGCCGCGCCCAGCTGGCGGTAACCGACGGCCGGCCCTACGCCGAAAAAATCCACGAGGTCATCGCCCTCCTGGCCGCCCAGCCGGCCGGCGACGACGACACCGCGCACCCCTTGCTGCAGGTCCGCGCCGTCAACCACGTCGGCATGGTGGTCATCACCCCCGACCGCGGCCTCGCCGGCGGAATGCACGCCACCATCAACCGACGCGTCGCCCAGTTCATCCTGGACAGCGATGCCACCGTGCGCAGCATCGTCGTGGGCCGCAAGGGCCGCGACTTCATGGTCCGCTACACCGACACCGTGCAGGCCGTCTTCACCGACCTCAGCGACCGCCTGGCCCTGGCCGATACCACTGCCATCTCCCGCCTGGTCATCGACGGCTACTCCGCCGGCGAGTTCGACGAAGTCCACCTGGCCTACATGCGCTTCGTCTCCACCGTCCAGCAGGAGCCCGTGATCCAGCGCATCCTGCCCGTCGAGCCGGCGGCCCTGGAAGCGGCCGAGCGCGTCGGCTACATCTACGAGCCCAACCCGGCCGTGGTGCTCAGTGCCCTGCTGCCCCAGTTCGTCGAAATGCAGGTCTATCACGCCATCCTGGAAAGCATCGCCAGCGAACAGTCGGCCCGCATGGTCGCCATGCGCAACGCCACCGACAACGCCAACCAGCTGGCTTCCGACCTCACCCTGGTAATGAACAAACTCCGCCAGGACAGCATCACCAACGAGCTGCTCGACCTGGTGGGCGGCCAAATTGCCCTCGAAGGGTAATGGAATAAAGAGTTGCATCGTCAACCAATCCGGAGGACGAACCAAAATGCCCGGAAAGATTGCTCAAGTTATCGGCACGGTGGTGGACGTCGAGTTCCCCGCCGACCAACTCCCCAATCTGTTCGACGCCCTTGAAGTGGACAACGCCGGCGAGCGCCTCGTGCTGGAAGTCCAGCAGCACATCGGCAACCACTGGGCCCGCTGCCTCGCCCTCGGCTCCACCGACGGCCTCGCCCGCGGCGCCGAAGTTGCCGACACCGGCGACAAGGTCGCCGTCCCCGTCGGCCCCGAAACCCTGGGACGCCTCTTCGACGTTACCGGCACCCCCCTGGACAACCTCGGCCCCGTGGAAGCCGCCCAGTCCTGGCCCATTCACCGGGACCCTCCGGCCTTCGACGACCAGAACCCCAACGTCGAGATTCTGGAAACCGGCATCAAGGTGTTCGACCTCATTACCCCCTTCCCCAAGGGCGGCAAGGTCGGCGCTTACGGCGGCGCCGGCGTCGGCAAGACCGTCATCATCCAGGAACTCATCCGCAACATCGGCGCCGTCCACAGCGGCGTGTCCGTCTTCGCCGGCGTCGGCGAGCGGTCCCGCGAGGGCAACGACCTCTGGCACGAAATGGAAGACTCCGGCGTGCTGGGCAGCACCGTCCTCGTCTTCGGCCAGATGAACGAAACCCCCGGCGTCCGCGCCCGCATCGGACTCACCGGCCTCACCATGGCCGAGTACTTCCGCGAAGAGCAGAACCAGGACGTCCTACTGTTCATCGACAACATCTATCGCTACATCCTTGCCGGAATGGAAGTCTCCGCCCTCCTGGGCCGAATGCCCTCCGCCGTGGGTTATCAGCCCACCCTCAGCACCGAGATGGGCGCCCTCCAGGAGCGCATCACCTCCACCAAGAGCGGCAGCATCACCTCCTTCCAGGCCATCTACGTGCCCGCCGACGACTACACCGACCCCGGCATCGTCACCACCTTCGGCCACCTGGACGCCGTGGTGTCCCTGGAGCGCGCACTGGCCGCCCAGGCCCTCTATCCCGCCGTCGATCCCCTGGCCTCCTTCGCCCGCATCCTGGAACCCCGCATCGTCGGCGAAGAGCACTACCGCGTCGCCCGGGGCGTCCAGCAGGTGCTCCAGCGCTACCGCGACCTTCAGGACATCATCGCCATCCTGGGCATCGAAGAGCTGTCCGACGAAGACCGCCAAACCGTCTTCCGCGCCCGCAAGATTCAGCGCTTCTTGACCCAACCCTTCTTCGTCGCCGAGACCTTCACCAACCAGCCCGGCAAGTACGTCGCCCTGCGCGACACCGTCCGCGGCTTCGCCGAAATCCTGGACGGCCAGCACGACGACCTCCCCGAGCAGGCCTTCTACATGGTCGGCACCATCGAAGAGGCCGTCGAAAAAGCCCAGCAGATGCAGGCCGCCTAACCCCTTCCGGAGTCCCCCGATGCCCATGCAACTGCAAATCATCACCGCCGAGCGGGAGGTCTTCTCCGGCCAGGTCGATACCCTCGTCGCCCCCGGCATCGAAGGGCAGCTCGGCATCCTGCCCAATCACGCCCCCCTGATCACCGTCCTCCAGCCCGGCGAACTGATGGTGCGCGCCGACGGCGAAGAGTCCTACCTCGCCCTCTCCGGCGGCTACATGGAAGTCCTCGGCAACCGGGTGATCATCCTGGCCGACGCCGCCGAAGACGTTGACGAAATCGACGAGGCCCGCGCGCAAGAGGCCATGGAGCGGGCCCAGCAGCGCGTTGCCAACCGCGAGTCCGAAGCGGACATCCAGCAGGCCCTGGCCTCATTGCGACGGGCCCAGGTTCGCGTAACCGTCGCCCGCCGCCGCCGCAACGCCCCCCATCGCTCCATGGTGGCGCGCCAGCCCCTCGGCTAAAGCCTGATCGACGGGTCGCACCGGTAGAGCGCCAGCCCCTCGGCTAGAACCTAATCCACGGCTCGCAGCCCGTTTACCAGCGGCTCCGGATAGTTCAGGTAATACGTCATCGACTGCAGCGCCAGCACCGGGTCGATGCTGCGCACCCGCACTCCGGCCGGCACCTGGGCATTGATGGGCGCGTAGTTCAGTATCGCCCGCACGCCGCACTCCACCAGCAGGTCCACCACCGATTGCGTGTCCGCGCTGGGCACCGCCACAATGGCGATGGTGATGTTCCGGGTCGTAACCGTCTCGGCCAGGTCGCTCATCGGCTGCACAACCACCCCGCCCACTTCCTGGCTCACGTTCCTCGGGTTGTTGTCAAAAGCCGCCACCAGGTGAAACCCGTCGGGGTTGAACCCCGGGTAGTTCAAAATGGCGTTGCCCAGCCGGCCAACCCCGATTACCGCCACGTTCCATTCGGAATCCAACCCCAGGATCTGCTTCAGCTCCGTCAGCAGATGCCGCACCCGGTAGCCGCGCCCCTGCTTGCCAAACCGGCCAAAGTACGACAGGTCCTTCCGAATCTGGGCCGGCGTAACCTGTAATTGCTCGCCCAACTGCTGGGAATTGGTTACCTCAACCCCTTCTTCAAGAAGGTGCGTCAGGGTTCGCACGTACTGGGGCAATCGGTCGATGACTACCTCAGGAACCTCTACTGTAGAGAGCGAGGTTTCCGGCGGAGCGTCTGCGTCGCTGAGAATAGTTGCCATAGCGAATATAATCTATCCCGCAGATTTACCGTCGTCAATAGCAATCACTCCTTCCGAAACCGTCATGCACGTAGCAATCGCCCGCATCGCCTTGCGGATCCCCGACAGCCGCAGCCTCAAAGACCGGCGCCAGGTGGCGCGCAGCCTGCCCCAGCGCATCCGCAGCCGGTTCAACGTCTCCGTCGCCCAGGACGCCGGCGCCGATGGCAACGCCTGGCAAAGCCTCACCCTCCTGGTCTCCTGCGTCAGCAGCGACGCCAACCACGCCGACGCCATCCTGTCCGACGTCGTCCGCTTCATCGAAACCACCCGCCCCGACCTGCAGGTCCTCGACTACGCCGCCGAATTCATCAGCGGCGTCTAACCCCTCGTTGCAATCGCCTCCACCCACCCGCGCAGCGCCTCCCAAAACTCCGGCGTGTCCCCAATGTCCAGGTGCCCCACGCCGGCGATCTCGGCGTACTCCTTCGGCTCCTCGGCCGCCGAGTACAGCTTCCGCGCCTGTGCCGCCGGCACGATGTCGTCCTCCGCCCCGTGCAAGATCAGCAGCGGACACCCGATGCTCCCCACCCGGGCCAACGAGTTGTACCGGTTGCGCACCAGCCATCCCCCCAGCGTCAGCGCCGGATGCCTCCGCCGCGCCATGTCCCGCAGCGACGCAAACGGAGCCACCAGCGCCACGCCGCCCGGCCCCGTCGATTCCGCCGCCAGCCGCAGCGCCACCGCCCCGCCCATCGATACCCCCAGGTACAGCGTGCCCTCCGGCCTCGCTCCATACCGCCCTTGCAGATGCGCCAGGGCCGTACGCGCATCCACGGCAGTGTTCCCCACCGTTGCCTTGCCCGAGCTGTGCCCGAACCCGCTGTAATCGAACCCGAAGATGTTGGCGCCCGTATGCTTCCGCACCGCGCCGAACTCCCCAACCCGCAGGCTGAGGTTGCCGCCGACGCCGCCGAACCACAGCCACGTCAAATCCGTCCGTTCGTCCCCCGGAATGTACCAGCAATGCAGACGCCGGCCGTCGCCCGTTTCCGCCCAGCTCTCTTCATAGTGCAGACCCAGGTCGCTGGGGCGCGCCTCGCAAACCGGCCGGGGCTGAAACAGAAAGCGCCGTTCCAATATCTCCAGCAGCATGGCGGTATGCTCCCCGCCGCCGTCAGTCGTCGCCCAGGCTGTCCGCCAGGATCTCCAGCACGTCCCGCGCCTCCTTCACGTCCGCCTCGCCTTTGGACTGTATCCCCTCGGTCATCATCTGCAGGCAGAACGGACACGACACCGCCACGGTGTCCGCGCCCGTTTCCAGGAAGTGGTCCGTTCGCACGTGGTTGATGCGCTCGCCCTGGCTCTCCTCAATCCACATGTGGCCGCCGCCGGCCCCGCAGCAGAACCCGCGCTCCCGACAGTGCGGCGTCATCTCCAGCAGCGTCAGGCCGGGGATGGCCTTGGCCACGTTGCGCGGCTCGTCGTACACCCCGTTGTGCCGGCCCAGGAAGCACGAGTCGTGGTACGCCACCGACACGTCCATCATCTTCACCGGCTTGACTCGCCCCTCCTTGATCAGCCCGTCCACAAACTGACTGTAGTGCAGCACTTCGTAGTTCCCGCCGAACTGCGGATACTCGTTGCGGATGGTGTTGAAACAGTGCGGACAGATGGTAACCACCGTCTTGATGTTGTAGCTGTTCATCACCTCAACGTTCTGCTGCGCCAGCATCTGGTACAGGTACTCGTTGCCCATCCGCCGCGCCGGGTCGCCGCTGCACGATTCTTCCTCGCCCAGGATGGCGAAGTCCACCCCGGCCGACTTCAGCACCTTGACCATCGAGCGCGCGATGCCCTGGCTCCGCTGCTCCAACGCGGCGGTGCAGCCCACCCAGAACAGCACCTCGGCGTCGGGCTTTTCCGCAATGGTCGGCACGTCCAGCCCCTCGGCCCAGTCCGTGCGGGCGAACGTCGTGCCGCGCCACGGATGCCCCCGCTGCTCCATGCTCAGCAGCGCGTTCATCCCCGTTTCGGGAATGCGCGACTCCTCCAGCACCAGGCTGCGGCGCATATCCATGATGGTGGGCACGTGCTCCACCACCACCGGACACTCCTCCATGCACGCCCCGCAGGACACGCAGTCCCAGATGGCCTGCTCCGGAATCGCCCCGTCAATCAGCGGCAGCGGCTCCACGTGGGTGGCGTCCCGAGGCCCCTGGTGGCCGATGGCAATCATGTGCTCCTTCAGGTTCTCCACGATGTGCATCGGCGACAGAATCTTGCCCGTGGTGTTGGCCGGGCAGGCGTCGGTGCAGCGTCCGCACACCGCGCAGGCGTACCCGTCCAGCAGCTGCCGCCAGGTGAAGTCCTGCACCCGCGACGCCCCGAACCGCGCGTCCTCATCCATGCTCTCCAAGTCAATCAGCGGAATTTGCAGCCCACCCCGCGGCTCCAGGTTGCGGAAGAAGGCGTTCACCGGCGCGGCCACCATGTGGATGTGCTTGGAGAACGGAATGTACAGCCCGAACCCCAGGATGATCAGCAGGTGAATCCACCAGAACGTCGCCTGCAGCGCGCCCGCCGCGCCGGCCGACAGCCCCATGCCGGCGAACCAGCCGCCGATGACGCCGCCGATGATTACGTCCGACTCCGGCCCGTGCCCTTCGCCGGCCACGTAGAAGGAATGCACCAGCAGCGTGGCTATCATCAGTCCGGCCGTCAACCCGACGATGACCACCGACTCGCCCTTGCGCGTCAGGTCAAAGCTCAGCCGATGCGGCTGCGCAATCCAGCGACGCGCCAGCGCCCACACCAGCGCCGCCAGCACCAGCACCGCCAAAACTTCCAGGTAGATGCTGTACACTAGCACGCCGGTCTTGGTCAGGATGGTCTCCCCCAGCGGATGCCATATCGACCCGCCAAATATGAAAATCAGATAGGACAGGCTGAAGGACAGAAACCCCCAGAAGATGGTCGCGTGGCCGATGCCGGCCAGGTCGATGCGCCGCGAGCGCGGGTCCGTCCGCCCCACCCGCTGCAGCACCTTGCGCTGTCCCAGCACGATGGCCGCCGCGCCCACCAGCCGCGTCAGCGGACGGTCGAACCGGGCGGTGGCCGTTCCCTGCAGCACCAGCCGGAAGACTCGGTAATAGACCGCGTAGCCGGCCACCGCAAAGATGATAGCGGTCAGCGCGTACACGCCGACCCAAACGGGAATCACGCCAAAAAGAGCATCTGGGGGAACCATAGACCAACCTGTTGCCACGCAGCCGGCCCTGTAATCCGGCCCGCCAGGCATAATAGTGGCGGCTAGTTTACCACGTTCTAACGCAACTCCCGCCCTCCATCTCCGTCATTCCCGCCCCTGCTGCCGACACTCCCGCGAAAGCCCCAATCCACACCCTCCAACCTGCTTGACGCGCCGCGCCGCCCCGTTGTAACATGACATCGTCCCCCTTACTGTCAACGGCATCCATTCCCGGCTATCCGGGCCGCTTCAGGCCGTCGCATTTGTTTGATTTCTATGCCCACTAAGTACATCTTCGTGACCGGGGGCGTGGTTAGCTCCATCGGCAAGGGCATCTGCGTCGCCTCCATCGGGCGCATCCTCAAAAGCCAGGGGCTTTCCGTTACCGTCATCAAGCTCGACCCCTACCTCAACGTTGACCCGGGCACCATGTCCCCCTACCAGCATGGCGAGGTCTTCGTCACCAAGGACGGCGGCGAAACCGACCTCGACCTCGGCCACTACGAGCGTTTCATCGACGTCGAACTCACCCGCGACAGCAACGTAACCGCCGGCCAAACCTACCTGGAACTCATCACCCGCGAACGCCGCGGCGACTTCCTCGGCGGCACCATCCAGACCGTGCCCCATCTCACCAACGAAATCAAGGACCGCTTGATCAGCCTGGCCCAGAAATCCAACGCCGACGTGGTCGTCGTCGAAGTCGGCGGCACCGTGGGCGACATCGAGGGCCTGCCCTTCCTCGAAGCCATCCGGCAGATGCGCAACGCCGTGGGACGCAACAACGTCTTCTACATCCACCTCACCCTGCTGCCCTACATCTCCGCCTCCGAAGAACTCAAAACCAAGCCCACCCAGCACAGCGTAAAAGAGCTGCGCAGCATCGGCATCCAGCCCGACGCCCTCATCTGCCGCAGCGACACCGAAATGACCGGCAGCATCCAGGAAAAGCTTTCCCTCTTCTGCGACGTGGAATCCGAAGCCGTCTTCCCCATGCCCACCGTCGGCAACGTGTACGAAGTCCCCCTCATCATGGAACAGTTCGGATTGGGTCGGTTCCTCTCCCAGTCCCTGGCCCTGGACGGACGGCTGGAGCTCGCCGAGTGGTACGACCTGGTTCACCGCATGAACGCCGCCGAGCAGGCCGTCCCCATCGCCATCGTCGGCAAATACGTGGAATATCCTGACTCCTACATGTCCGTGCGCGAAGCCCTGCGCCACGCCGCCGCCTCCTGCGGCCTCAAGGCCGAGGTCCGCTGGGTGCACTCCGAGGCGGTCGAGCGCGACGGCCCCGATGCCCACCTCAGCGACGTCTGCGGCATCGTCGTCCCCGGCGGATTCGGCCCCCGCGGCGTGGAGGGCATGGTCGATACCAGCCGCTACGCCCGCGACAGGGGCGTCCCCTACCTCGGCCTCTGCCTGGGTATGCAGGTCATGGTCATTGACTGGGCCCGCGACGTTACCGGCCTCAAACGCGCCAACTCCTCCGAGCTAGACCCCGACTGCGAGCACCCCGTCATCGACATCATGCACGGCCAGCGCAGCATCACCGACCTGGGCGGCACCATGCGCCTCGGACAGTATCCCTGCCTTCCCCAGTCCAACACCCGCATGGCCCAGGCTTACGGCCCCGACCTGATCATGGAACGCCACCGCCACCGCTACGAGGTCAACAACAACTACCGCGAGTCCCTGGAATCCTCCGGCATGGTGATGAGCGGCCTCTCCCCCGACGGTGAACTGGTGGAGGCCGCCGAGATTCCCGACCACCCCTTCATGGTCGGCGTGCAGTTCCATCCCGAGTTTCAATCCCGCCCCAACCGTCCCCATCCGCTCTTCTGCGCGCTCATGGGACAGGCCCAAAAGACCGTCCGCGAGGGCAAACAGCTCCCCTTCAACCGCCCCGGCTGGTGGTCCTTCTCTACCCATTAACCGAAATCCCCCTCTCCCTCCACGAGAGAGGGCCGGGGTTAGGGTAACGCCCCTGCCCCATTCCTGCGTTCCGCTTATCCGGAATACTTCCAGCGCCTCCGCGCTCCTCCACCCAGGGAACGAGCCGCCGGCCCAGGAGGAATACAGCAATGAAACTGTTTCTGGACACCGCCAACATCGACGAAATCCGACAGGGCGCCCAGCTGGGCGTCATCTCCGGCATCACCACCAACCCCTCCCTGGCCGCCAAAGAAGGCATCGGCGGCTCCGCCGGCTACCGCGCCGCTGTTCAGGAGATCGCCGACATCATCGACGGCCCCATCTCCGTCGAAGTCGTCAGCACCGATGCCGACGGCATGATCGCCGAGGGCCGCGACATCGCCGAGTGGATCCCCAACCCCTGGGTCAAAATCCCCAGCACCGAAGAGGGCTTCAAGGCCATCAGCGTCCTCGCCCGCGACGGCATCCAGATCAACCAAACCCTGGTGTTCACCGTCAACCAGGCCCTGCTCGGCGCCAACGCCGGCAGCACCGTGGTCAGCCCCTTCGTCGGCCGCCTCGACGACATCGGCCAGGATGGCATGGCCCTGGTCCGCGACATCGCCGACGTGTACCGCCAGCAGAACGTGGAGACCATGGTAATGGCCGCCAGCATCCGCGGCGCCCGACACTGCGTTACCGCCGCCCAGGCCGGCGCCCACATCTCCACCATCCCCTACAACGTACTCATGCAGATGATCAAACACCCACTGACCGACGCCGGTCTGGCAAGTTTCCTGCGAGACTGGCAGCAAGCTTCCGGAGGCTGACGATATGGTTCGCGCCCGCACCGGGGCCACCGCCGCGCCCCGCCGCCGCCGCCGCCCAACACCCCCTGGCGACGACTCCTCAATTGCAGTTGCACCCCATCCCTCGGACGAACTGCCCGACGACGCCCCGGCCTACACCAACGGCGACCGGGGCGGCCCCCTACTGGATGTCGCCGACCTGGTTACCCTGAGCCGCGATCAGCTCCTCGACCTCGCCCCCGAGGTCGGACTGCGCAGCGACGGCTCCCTTGACAGCCTCAACCGCGACTCCCTGTTCCACCGGGTGCGCCAGGCCGCCGCCAACCGCAACCAGCTCTCCGCCACCGGCGTCCTGGAGGTGATGGACTCCAACGGCACCGGCCTGCTGCGCTCCATGCTCTACCCCCCGGTGGCCGGCGATGTCTTCGTGGGCCAAAACCATATCCGCCGCTCCAACCTCAAAACCGGCGACACCGTTACCGGCCTGGTGCGGCCGCCCAAGAACAACGAACGCCACTACGGCCTCACCGAGATTGCCAGTATCAACCTGCTGGAACCGGAACTGCAGAACCCGGCCAACCGCCGCGTCTTCGAGTCCCTCACCCCCATCTTCCCCAACGACCATGTGGTGCTCGAACACCCCCAGGGCGGCCTGCCCTGCCGTATGATCGACCTCTTCGCTCCCATCGGATTGGGCCAGCGCGGCCTGGTCGTGTCGCCCCCCAAGGCCGGCAAGACCACCGTCCTCCGCCAGATTGCCGCCGCCATCACGGAAAACCACCCCGACGTCATCCTCATGGTCGTCCTCATCGGCGAACGACCCGAAGAGGTTACCGAAATGCGCCGCGCCGTCAAGGGCGACGTCTTCGCCTCCACCTTCGACGAGTCCGTCGAGGAACAATGCCGCGTCGCCGAACTGGCCGTCGAACGCGCCAAGCGCATGACCGAAACCGGCCGCGACGTCGTCATCCTGCTCGACAGCATCACCCGCCTCACCCGGGCCTACAACCTGGCCCTGCCCACTTCCGGCCGCACCCTGTCCGGCGGCATCGACCCCGCGGCCCTCTACCCGGCCAAGCGTTTCATCGGCGCCGCCCGCAACCTGGAGGAAGGCGGCTCCCTCACCATCATCGCCACCTGCCTGCTGGACACCGGCAGCCGCATGGACGAGGTCATCTACGAAGAGTTCAAGGGCACCGGCAACATGGAGCTCCACCTGGACCGTCGCCTCGCCGACCAGCGTTACTTCCCGGCCATCGACGTGGTTCGCAGCGGCACCCGCCGCGAGGAACTGCTCTACGACGCCGAAACCGTGCCCCAAATCTGGCTGCTCCGCCGCATGGTTACCCTGGCCTCCGGCGGCGACCAGGCCAACATGGGCGACGCCACCAAGCGCGTCCTCGAGCGTCTGGCCCGCACCCGCACCAACTCCGAATTCCTCACCAACCTCACCAAAGACGCCTGACCACCCTCGCGATGCCTCCACGCTCCGGCAATATCCTCGTTGTTGACGACGAGGCGACCTCCGCCATCGTCCGGGCGGTCTGCCGCCGCCTGGAAGATGAAGGCTGGAGCACCCGCGTCGTCAGCAAGGAAGACCATGGCTCCGCCGACGATATGCTCTGGGCCGCCCTGGGTGAGATCGAAGAGAGCCTGCCCGACGGCGTCATCCTCGACGTCCGCCTCGGCGAGTACCGCGACGACCACTTCAAGGGCCTCGACCTCCTCAAGCGCATCGTCGCCGACCGCCCCCACCTCCCCGTGCTGATGTTCACCCAGTACAGCCACGGCGTCGAGCGCGACACCGTCGCCCGCAGCGCCTTGCAGGTCGAAGCCCCCGTCGAGTTCATCGACAAGCTGGCCTCCCCCGAAGAGGTCGCCCTGCGCATCCGTCGCCTCGTCGGCGCCGAACCCGAAACCATCGCCATCGGCAGCCGCATCGTCCTCGATGCCGACGCCGGCGCCGTCCTCATCAAGTACTCCGACGGACAGCTGGCCGCCGTCAACGACGTGCGTGGCCGCCGCTTCGAAATCCTGCGCGAACTGGCCCAGGCCTGGTATCGCAGCCCCGGCAACGTGGTTCCCTTCGACCGCCTGGAGCGCTACTTGGAAGGCGACGACACCCGTGCCTCCTTGCGCGTCCGCATCCGCGAGATCAAGGTCGCTATGGGGCGGGCCCTCGAACAGCCCCTGGGCGCCAACGACTTCATCGTCAGCGTCCGCGACCGGGGCTATCGGCTGCTGCCGCCCCGGGAGTAACCGCCCAGCATGGCAACCCTTACCCAACGTCGCATTGCCGCTCAGCGCATGGCAACCCTTACCCACCGCCGCATCGGCGCTCATCCGTGGCCGGCCTACGCCGGTTTCGCCGTGGCCGTGGCCGGACTCCTCGCCATGGTCGTCTCCCTGTTCTTCCCCATCACCGGGCTTTTCCCCAAGCCCTGGCCCGTGGAGCCCCTGGCCTACATCGGCATCGCCGGCGTGGTCATCGGCCTCTCCCTAGCGGTCGCAGCCTACGTAACCGACGGCCAGCGCCGCCGTCATGCCAACGGTTTTCAGGACGTGGGCGACTGGAGCCGCCTCACCGAGCAGCAGTTTGAAACCTTCCAGCACGACTTGGGCCGTCCCATGCGTCGCATCCTGGGCAAGTGCCGCGAGGTGCGCGGCGTCCTGGCCGCCACCGGCGAGGACGTATCCATCGTGGTGCACGAACTCCTGGATGAAATCGAGGAACAGGCCCCCTCCTTCCGCCTCATGATGGCCAACATGCAGGTCATGATTAACCTGGAAACCCCCGAAGCCCCCGCCGAATCCTACCCCGTGGAACCCACCGCCGTGGTCAGCCGCATCGTCGAACGTTACACCGGCCAGGCCATGGAACAGGGCAAGGATATCGCCTGGTGGTCCGAACCCCAGGAGTTCGGCCTGGTCTATTCCGACGCCGCCGCCCTGGAGCACATCATCGCCAACCTCGTGGACAACGCCCTGCGCTACGGCGGCGACTACATCGAGATTTCCGCCACCCGCGGGTCCGAAACCTTCCGGGTTGACGTTACCGACAATGGCCCCGGCATCCCCGCTCACTACCGCAGCCACCTGTTCACCCGCGGCTGGACACCCGAAATGGGCCGCAGCGAGGAGAAAACCTCCTCCGGCCTCGGCCTCTACATCAGCCGCACCCTGGCCCATCGCTACGGCGGCGAACTCTCCGTAACTTCCGTGGTCGCTCCCCAGCCCGACCACTGCACTACCTTCACCCTCACCCTCCCCGTGGGCGCGCCCGACGCCTGACGCCGCCGCCCACTTCAAACGTCGGACGGCCAGTCCATCCCCAGCCGTCCCGCCCCGAGCAGCCTGACACTTTGCGCCAGAGTATATTAGCAGCCAGCCTCGCCATCCTGCTGGTCGTGGTGTTTCTGGCCGTATGGGGACGCGCGCTGCCCGCAGCGCCCGATTGGCCCCTGATTACCGCTCGCATCGACCCTTCGCCAACCCCCGCTCCCACCCGGCTGCCGCCGCCAACGCCCATGCCGACCCCGGCGCCCACGCCCACCCCCACCCCGGCCCCAACCCAGCCGCCGCCCACGCCAGCGCCCACGCCGACCCCGGCGCCCACGCTCACGCCCACCCCGGCGCCGACGCCGACGCCTCCCACGCCGCCGCCGACTCCCGCGCCCACCCCCACCGGTCTCTTCCTCCGCGTTGACCAGCCCGCCAACCTGGACGTCATCCACGGCCCTCCGGAGGTTGAAATTCACGGCGCCACCCTCCCCTGGTCCGTCTTGAAAATTGCCTACGACAGCTTCGAGAACCCGGAGCGAAGCCTTGACCTCCGCGCCGACGCCGACGGAAACTTCAGCGCCACCATACCCCTGGCCGAAGGCGCCAACATCGTCGAAATCACCAGCTTCGACGGCGCATCCGACCGCGAGGCCCGCCGCCTGCTCCAGCTGACCTACGCCCAGGAACCCCCCGACCTTTTCGTAACCATCAGCCGGCCCCGGGACCGCACCGTCATCGTTGACCCGGTGCTGTCCGTCAGCGGCGCCGCTCTGCCGGGAGCCCGGGTATCCCTCAACGGCATCATCCCGGCGCCTTCCGACCAGCGGGGCCTGTGGCAGGCCGTCATCCTCCTGCAGCCCGGCTCCAACCGCATCGAGGCCACCGCCGTTCACGAAGGCAAAACCGTTACCACCGCAATCGTCGTCATCCACCGACCCTGATGACCCTGTCCCGCAAAACCCCGTCACCGACAACCCGCCATCCCTTGCCCGATGGCCCCCGGCCCAAGATTGATTACCCCGGCAACGATGGCTATAATGGAATGGCGGCATCCCCGCCAGCACTTAGGAGGCGCTTGCAATGGTTGCAGAGATCCTGACCGGCACTTTTACCGTTAAATCCGGCCACGCCCAGATGCTCAAGGGCGGCGTGATTATGGACGTGGTTACCCCAGAACAGGCCAGCATCGCCCAGGAAGCCGGCGCTGTTGCCGTCATGGCCCTCGAGCGCGTACCGGCCGATATCCGCGCCGACGGCGGCGTCGCCCGCATGAGCGATCCCTCAATGATCGCCGACATCATCGACGCCGTTAGCATCCCGGTGATGGCCAAGTGCCGCATCGGACACTTCGTCGAAGCCCAGATACTCCAGGCCATGGGCGTTGACTACGTTGACGAGTCCGAAGTCCTCACCCCGGCCGACGAGATGCACCACGTCTGGAAGCACGACTTCACCGTCCCCTTCGTCTGCGGCTGCCGCGACCTGGGCGAAGCCCTGCGCCGCATCTCCGAAGGCGCCGCCATGATCCGCACCAAGGGCGAAGCCGGCACCGGCGACGTCGTCGAAGCCGTCCGCCACATGCGCGCGGTTCAAGACGCCATCCGCAAGCTCAAGACCATGCCCGACGATGAGCTGGTCGTCGAAGCCCGCGACCTCCGCGTCAGCCTCGACCTGCTCCAGCAGACCCGCGAGGAAGGCCGCCTGCCCGTGGTGAACTTCGCCGCCGGCGGTGTCGCCACCCCGGCCGATGCTGCCCTGATGATGCAGCTGGGCGCCGATGGCGTCTTCGTCGGTTCCGGCATCTTCAAGTCCGGCGACCCGGCCAGCCGCGGACACGCCATCGTCCAGGCCGTTACCCACTACAACGACCCCCAGATCCTGGCCGACGTTTCCCGGGACCTGGGCGAGCCCATGGTCGGCCGCAGCGTCCGGGAACTCAGCCCCGAGGAACTCCTCGCCACCCGCAGCATCTAGCCCCGCTGGTCATCTAGTTGAATATCGGCGTTCTCGCAGTACAAGGAGACTTTGCGGAACACTGTCACGTGCTCCGCAGCATCGGAGCAGTCGCTACCGAGGTGCGGCTGCCCGACCACTTGCACGGGCTAGACGGACTCATCATCCCCGGCGGCGAAAGCACTACGCTTAGCCGCCTGATGTCCCTCTACGACCTGCGCCAGCCCGTCGCCGACATGGCCGCGGCCGGCCGCGCCGTCTGGGGCACCTGCGCCGGCATGATTATGCTCGCCTCCGAAATCACCGAAGCCGACCCCATACCCCTGGCCGTCATGGACGTCGGCGTCCAGCGCAACGCCTTCGGACGCCAGGTCGATTCCTTCGAGCAGGACCTCACCGTCGCCGGCCTCGGCCCCGACCCCTATCACGCCATCTTCATCCGCGCCCCCGTCATCATCCGTGTCGGCGAGGATGTCCAAGTCCTGGCCGCCCTCTCCGACGGCCGGCCCGTCGCCGTGCGACAGGACAGCCTCCTGGCCACCTCCTTCCATCCCGAACTCACCGCCGACGCCCGCATCCATCGCTACTTCCTGGCCATGGCCGGCGGGCCGCCCTTTGACTCAAACGCACCTCAGATTGAAGCCCCTCGCGTCCGCTGACCCGACCTGCCAAAACCCAATATCCCGTCTATCCCGTTCATCGATGTAAAGATAGGAGATCATCGTTGGTAACCGTTGAACAACTCGCCCAGGATGAGCTTCAGCAGCTTCTGGAAGTGCTGCCCCCCCGCGTCCTGGACGGTCTGCGCCAGCAGGAAAACCTCGACGACCTGCTGGAGGTTGTCCTTGACCTCGGCCGCGCCCCCGAAGCCCGCTTCACCTTCGGCGACGTCCTCCTCGATGAAGAACTGGTCGGACGCGATGACCTGGAGTACGTCGTGTCCCGCATCGGCGACTTCGGCGCCGACAATCGCGCCGGCATGGAGCGCACCCTCCATCGCATCTCCGCCATCCGCAACCGCAACGGCAGCGTCGTCGGCATCACCTGCCGCGTCGGACGCGCCGTCTTCGGCACCATCAAGATGATCGAAGACCTGGCCTACGACGGCAAGAACATCCTCCTGTTGGGCCGCCCCGGCGTCGGCAAAACCACCATGCTCCGCGAGGTCGCCCGCACCCTGGCCGACGAAGCCCGCAAGCGCGTTATCATCGTTGACACTTCCAACGAAATCGCCGGCGATGGCGACATCCCCCATCCCGCCATCGGCCATGCCCGCCGGATGCAGGTGCCCGCTCCCACCGAACAGCACGGCGTCATGATCGAAGCCGTGGAAAACCACATGCCCCAGGTCATCATCATCGACGAAATGGGCACCACCCAGGAGGCCGCCGCCGCCCGCACCATCGCCGAGCGCGGCGTCCAGCTCGTCGCCACCGCCCACGGCAACACCCTCGACAACCTCATCATGAACCCCACCCTGTCCGACCTCATCGGCGGCGTCCAGACCGTAACCCTGGGCGACCAGGAAGCCCGCTTCCGGGGCACCCAGAAAACCGTCCTGGAGCGCAAGGCTCCCCCCACCTTCGACGTGGTCGTCGAAATCCAGGACCGCAACGAGGTCGCCGTCCACGACGACGTGGCCCAGGTCGTTGACCAGTGGCTCCGCGGCTACCCCGTCGCCCCCGAAGTCCGCCGCATGAACGACGACGGTCAGATTACCCGCACCGCCGCTACCCGGCAGAACGAATCCGCTCCCCCGCCCTGGGCCGCCAGCGAAATCCGTAACCGCCGGGGCAAGACCCGCCGCGGACGCGAACCCGACGCCTACGAGCAGTACCCGCCCGAAGGTTTCCAGGACGAACCCGACGCCGCCGGTGCCGCCGGCCCCCGCCTGGATGCCCGCATCTTCCTCTTCGGCGTCAGCCGCGACAAGGTCGAAGCTGCCCTGGCCGAGCGTGGCGCCACCGCCGAAATCGTCAGCGAACTCCGCCGCTCCAACGTCCTGCTCACCACCAAGAACCATTACCGTCGCGGCAGCCAGCTGGTGCGCGTCGCCGAAAACAACAGCGTGCCCGTGTACGTCCTGCGCAAGAACACTGTCCCCCAGGTTAGCGAGTTCCTGACCACCCTGGCCCGTGACCAGGGCATCGAGTTGCCGCCGCCCCTGAGTCGCCTCGATGAAGAACCCAACGCCGAAGCCGAGGCCGCCGCCCGCGCCGAGGCCGAAGAGGCCGCCCAACGCGTCCTGTCCGGCGAGTTCAGTGTCCAGCTGGAGCCCCAGCGCCCCTACATCCGCCGCCTCCAGCACATGCTCGCCGAGCAATTCAACCTGGCCTCCACCAGCCGGGGACGCGACCCCCAGCGCGGCGTCCTCATCTACCGCCCCTGATGTCCGGCCTGTTCATTGCCTTTGAAGGCGGCGAGGGCGCCGGCAAATCCACTCAAGCCGCCATCCTGGAAAGCGCCCTGCAGCAACAGGGCTACTACCCCGTACTGCTCCGCGAACCCGGCTCCACCCCCCTGGGCGACTACCTCCGCCAGTACCTGGTCGCCGACCAACCCATCACGCCGCCCGCCGAACTCCTCATGTTCGAGGCCGCCCGCGCCGAACTGATGGCCCAGCGAATCGCCCCCGAACTGTCCGACGGGAACGTCGTCATCGCCGACCGCTTTACCGGTTCCACCGTTGCCTACCAGGGATACGGACGCGGCCTCGACCTACAGCGCATCCAGTGGCTCAACGACTTCGCTACCCGATGCCGCTATCCCGACCTTACCCTGCTGCTCGACATCGACCCCGCCATCGGCCTGAACCGCGTCCAAAGCCGCCAGCTCTCCTTCGGCCTCCTCGACACCGATGCCGACCGCTTTGAGGATGCCGATATCGCATTCCACAGCGCCGTCCGCCGCGGCTTTCAGGAACAGGCCGCCGCCGACCCATCAGCCTGGCACGTCGTCCAAGGCAACCATTCCATACCCGATGTCGCCAACGCCGTCTGGAACGCCGTCTCCGCCCTGCTGGCCGGCCGTAACCTCCGCCGGGAGAGCCTTTAGCCGCCGCATTGCCAAACCCTTCGCCGGGTGTTACCGTAGCCCAAATGCCCACGCCGAACATTCCCTTGCCGGCAGCCGTCGCCGCTGCTGTCTTTATCCTGGCGGTTTCCCTGGCGTGCAGGCCTGACGGCGGAGCCGGCGCCGCCCCCGCTGACATGGTCATCAATCGTATCGCCTACATCAACGCCGACGGCCAGCTGGCCACCGTCAACCCCGATGGCAGCGACCGGAATACGCTCACCAGCGGCGAGGTGGCCGATGGCGGCGGTCGTCTCGGCGGCATCCTCGCCCAGCCCCACCCGGAAAACCGCCTCTACGGCTGGCCCCTCTGGTCTCCCCAGGGCGACCGCATCGCCGTCTCCCTCATCAGCGGCTCCTCCCCCGGCAACGCCGAGATGAGCGTCCAGTCCCTGGAATCATCCACCGGCGTCGGCGGCGCCGTCTTCGTCAACTCCGCCCCCCTGACCATCGCCGACGGCACGCCCCACTACGTCCAATGGTCTCCCGACGGACAGCGCCTCGGCGTAACCGCCGCCACTCCCGAGGGCCTCACCCTGTTCGTGGTGGACGCCAACCCCACCGACGGCGACGCTGCCCCAACCGACCCCCTGCCCGTGGTCCGTGGCGCGCCCCTCTATTTCGACTGGGCCCCGGATAGCCAATCCCTGGCCGTGCACAGCGGCGAGGAAGTCGCCGTCCTGCGGCTCAGCCCGGACAGCGCTCAGTTCCAGGTGCAGCCCGTCGGACGCTCCCGCTCCTTTCGCACCCCCGCCTGGTCCCCCGACGGCACTCAACTGGCCTGGTCCGCCCCCGGCGGCGACGGCGAGGCCATCTGGCTGGCCCGGCCCGATGACGCCGACTATCCTCCCCTGCGCCTCGCCGAAGTTGAAGGCGCCTGCGCCTTCCTCTGGTCCTCCGACGGCCAGACCATCGCCGTCGCCGACCGTCAGTCCGACGGCTCCCCGGCCTACCGCCGCCTGCGCATCGTCGCCGCCGACGGCAGCGCCGAGCAAACCGTGCGCGAGGATGATTGGGTCCTCGGCTTCTTCTGGGAACCCGACGGCGCTCGCCTCTCCTGGGTGGCCCTCAACCCCGAGGAGAGGAACATGGAATGGCGCATCGTCCGCGCCACCGGCCTGGCCCAGGGCGCTGAAGACTACGGCAGTCAACCCGTGGCCGGCTTGCGCTTCTCTCCCAGCGGCGAGACCTTCCTGATGCTCGCCTTCTTCGACCAGTACGCCCGCAGCCATTCCCCCTGGTCCCCCGACGGCTCCGCCCTGGTGGTGGCCGGCAATCAGCAATACCTCTCCGAACGGCGCAACGGCAGCGGCGCGGCCGGCCCCCGCGTGTACGTCGTCCCACTGGCCGACGGCGCCGAACCCATCGACATCGCCCCCGGCGGCATCGCCGTCTGGTCGCCCCGATAGACCGTACCGCTCCCCCATCCTTGCCCTGGATTCCCGCCCATGCGGTAATAACGAACCGGTCAGGAGGATACGTGATGTTCCAATCCCTACGCTTCATCGTCCCTCGCCGAAGCTTCCTGCCGATGATTGTCGCCATTGCGGCGATGGCCCTGCTGGTCACGGCCTTGGCCTGCGGAGGCTCCGCAGAACCCGACGCCGCCGTGGATTCCGCTTCCCCCGTCGCTCAACCCGCCGACCAGGCCACGCCCACCCCCACGCCGCCGCCCGACCCGGCGACCCTGTTGGCCGAAACCGCAGCCACCATCCGCGGCGTGCAGTCAATGCGCTTTGCCGTTACCCACGACACCGGCAGCATCTTCGTCAGCGCCGCCAACGCCAAGGCCACCGAGGCCCGGGGCGCCTGGAACCTGACCCAGGGCGCCGACATCGCCATCGACGCCTACCTCGTCGCCGGCCCCAACGCCGAGCTGGAATCCGGCACCTACATCCAGCTGAATATGCTGGTTACTCCCGACAGCTATTTCATCACCGACCCTCTGTCCGGCGTCTGGACCAAGCGCCCCCTCAGCAACCTGCCCGTCCCCATCGATCAGATCGCCAACATCGTCGCCGATATGCTCGAAACCGTCGAGAATCCCCAACTCGCCGGCCAGGAATCCCTGGACGGCGTGGACACCCACCGCATCACCGGCCGGGCTCCGGCCACCGTCATGGAATGGCTCCTCCTCAAGGGCGTCCCCGGCCAGTTCGTGGACATCGAGATCTGGACCGATACCGAAGAGAAACTGATCCAGAAGCTGCGCCTCACCGGCCCGGTCGGCGAGTTCGACGACCCCGACACCGTGCGCGTCATCACCCTCTCCGACGTCAACGGCTCCGTCAGCGTCGAGCCGCCCACCGATTTCATCGACCTGAGCAACCTTCAGTAGGCCGGTCGATATGACCGCCGGATAAACGCAATGGGCTTTTACCTGCTGGCACGGCTGCAAAGGCACTCGCTGCCGCCCTGGGTGATGGTCGCCGCCATCGCCACGGGCACCTTCATCACCGCCCTGGACCAGACGGTGGTGGTAACGGCCCTGCCCGCCGTCATGGCCGACCTCAAAATCCAGATTGCCCGCCTCGAAGCCGTCATCTGGGTGGTTACCGCCTACCTCCTGGGGTACACCGTCGCCATGCCCCTCATCGGCCGGTTGGCCGACGTTTATGGCTACACCCGCCTCTACCAGTGCTCCCTGCTGGTCTTCTGCCTCGGTACGATCCTGGTGGCCCTGTCCGGAGAGTGGCAGTGGCTCAACGGCCATATCGACACCCTCGACCAGATTGTCGTCGCCCGCGTGGTGCAGGCCATCGGCGGTGGCGGCACCGTGCCCATCAGCCTGGCCATCGCCGCCGCCCTGGTCTCGCCCGAAAAGCGCGGCCTCGCCCTGGGTATCGTCGCCGGCGCCGCCGAAGCCGGCAGTATGCTCGGCCCGGCCTACGGCGGCCTGATTATCGAATTTTGGAGTTGGCGCGGCATCTTCTGGCTCAACGTGCCCCAGGCCGCCATCATCGCCACCGCCCTGCTCTTCCTGCCCAACCATCGCTACGCCGAAGCCAAGATGGACTATCGCGGCGCCATCGTCCTCACCCTGGCCCTGGTCATGCTCTCCCTCGCCGTCGCCCACGAGGGACTCTTCCGGTTCTCATCCTGGACCCCTTACTGGCTGCTGGTGGGATTCCTGGTCACCACCGGCGCCCTGGTGCTGCTGCAACGCCGCACCGTCCAGCCCCTGCTGTCCGGCACCCTCTTCCGCGCCTGGGCTTTCCTGATGGCCAACGCCTCCCAGCTGCTGGTCGGAATATCCCTCATCGTCGCCATGGCCTCGATGGTCATTATGGCCAACACGGTGATGGACATACCCGAGCGCCCGGTGGACTCCTTCACCGCGGCCCTGTGGCTCCTCCGCATGACCGGCACCATCCCCGTCTTCTCGGTGGTCGGCGGCCTGCTGCTGCGCTGGGTCGATGCCCGCTGGGTTACCATCCCCGGCCTCGCCCTGATCGCCATCGGTATGTTCCGCGTCAGCGGCTGGGAGGTTCACATCGCCGAACCCCGGCTCACCCTGGACATGGTCATCGCCGGCGTCGGCTTCGGACTGGTCATCGCGCCCCTGATGCACCGGGCCATCCTCTCCGCGCCTCTGGACTACCGCGCCGTGTCGGCCTCCATGATCGTCGTCGCCCGAATGCTGGGCATGACCCTGGGCATGGCCGCCCTGTCCGCCTGGGGCGTTAACGAATTCCTCGCCATTTTCGACGATACCATCACCCTGCCCGCCGCCCAGCGCCAGGAGGTCATCAGCACCCTCAGCCTCGACCTCTTCCAGAGTTTCTTCCGGGCCGCCGGCATCGTCGCCATCCTGGCCATCGTCCCCGCCTCCCTCATGCGCGCCAGCCCCATCGAGCAGGCCGAGATGGCCGAAGCGGCCGCCGCGCAGACCGCCGGCAGCGGCGACGGGTCCTAGCCCCCGCATATCAGGAGCAACACCCATGGAACGCAAACCCCTGGGTTCGTCCTCAGTGATGGTTCCCGAAATCGGCCTCGGCACCTGGCGCTACACCGGCGGACCCGAACCCCTGCGCCGCGGCATCCAGTTGGGCGCCAACCTCATCGATACCGCCGAGATGTACCGCACCGAGGACGCCGTGGGCGAAGCCATCGCCGGCCTCCGCGACCAGGTCTTCGTCGCCACCAAGGTCCTCGGCAGCAACCTGCGCTACGACGCCGTCCTCCGCGCCGCCGACCAGAGCCTCCGCCTCCTCGCCATCGACAAGATCGATCTCTACCAGATTCACTGGCCCAACCCCCGCGTTCCCATCGCCGAAACCATGCGGGCCATGGCGCGCCTCGTTGACGACGGCCTGGTGGACTACGTCGGCGTCAGCAACTTTTCGGTCCAGGATATGGCCCAGGCCCAGGCCGCCATGCCCAACTGCCCCATCGTGTCCAACCAGATTCTCTACAACCTGCGCCGTCGCCGCGCCGAGCGCGACGTAATCCCCTACTGCCGCCAGCACGATATCGTCGTCATCGCCTATTCCCCCCTCCACGAGGGCGCGCTGACCGGCAGCGGCGGCGGAGTCGCCTCGGGTGTCCGCCGCGCCCTGGGCATGGACCGCGACCGTCAGGTGCTTGCCGACCTCGCCGACGAAACCGGCAAAACCGCCGCCCAGGTCGCCCTCAACTGGGTCGCCGACCAGCCCGGCGTCATCGCCATCCCCAAGTCCAACAGCGTCCCCCGCACCGAGGAGAACTGCGCCGCCTCCGGCTGGAGCCTCACCCCCCAGCAGCGCCACCGCCTCGACGCCGCCTTCCCGCCTTAGAGGCTGTAGCTGCCCACGGCCCGCCATTGCAGGTCCGTCGCCCACCGCCCGCCCGACCAGTCATCCCCGGCGGCGCCGGACTCAAAACGCGTCAGCGCCAGCCGCCAGGCCCGCGTTATCTGCGATACCTTCAGCTCGTCCGTTACCGATCGGGCAAACTCCAACGCCCCGTCAAACACCGAGTCCGGCAGGCTGGCGTGCGACAACAACGGAATCTGCGGCGGAAACTCCGCGCCGAACGCCCGTCGCTGCCCCCCAACCGCCGGGATGCGATCCAGCACGTCCGCCGCCATCGACTGCAATCGGTACAGCGACTCGTTGACCACCTCCGGCGAGAAGTCCAGCCAGATGTTGCCGTCGGCCTCCGACGGTCGGGTAACCGATATCCCCCGGTTGAACAGCGGAAAGCGCGGCGACACCCGGCGATAGCGTTCTGCCAGCCGTTCCAACTCCACGGCCAGCTGCGCCTCGGCGTCCGGATGAGCTTCCGTGTCCAGCGGAAAATAGTCCGACAGCGGCATATGCACCATGTGCATCTCGGCCGCCCAGCAGGCGTACTGCCCGCAGATTAGCTGCCGCGCCCGGTAAGCCCGCGCCGTAAAATCCGGGTCCGTCAGCAAACTCACAGCATAACGAATCGACATTCAGGCAACTCCTGCCGCCGGCATAGCGATGGCCGGCATTTCGTCCCAGGTTCTGCCGTCCAGCTCCCGACCGTTGCGCTTTTTGAAAACGCCGCCCCACTGCTTGAAGTGGAAGGCCACGCCGGCGGCTTGGCACTGGTCGCGAATATCCAACGCCCAGGCTTCTTCCATCAGCCTCGCGCCGGGGCCGGACTCGCCCCCCACTATAACCCAATCGATGCCTTGCAGGTTCAATTCCGGAAGCGGCCCAAGCAACGGCTCCAGCGACAGGAACTTCACCGCCGCGCCCGTTTCCCGCAGCAGGTCAATGCGATGCACGTAGTCGGCAGACTCTACACTCACGCCCAGCCAGACCTGCGACGGCCAGGGCAGTTCCCCGTTCAGCGCCGCCACCCGCTCCGGCCGCTTGGTAAGCACCTGGTAGCGATGCCAATCGGCGCGCTCCATTACGCTGAACACCTCGCGCACGAACTCGTCCGGCACGTCAACGTGAAACAGGTCGCTCATCGAGTTGACGAAAATGGAGCGAGGTTTGCGCCAGCCCAACGGGATGTCCAGCGTATCCGGATGCAGAGTAACCTCAAACCCGTTGCGGTACTTGGCCATCCCGGTCGCCTTCAGCCGCTTGGCCATCCGCTCGGCATAACACCGCTTGCAGCCGGGGCTAACCTTGTTGCACCCCGTAACCGGATTCCAGGTAGCATCCGTCCATTCAATTTTAGAAGCGGCCATGATTCACCACCTATTGAGCAAGTGGTTGGCGATTCTCAATGCGATATTTCCGCCGTTGCCTTGGTTGGCTGACGCGAACATAAAGGCGAACAAAGGTGATTTGCGGGAATTATAGAACCACTTGGGTGATGGTGCTACCGCTGGAAACACGGTACGCAGTTTGTCCAAGTACACTTCGACGATAGCTTGCTGGTCGCCCCTGACCATTTGGGTATGTTCCAACCCGATTAGGGGCAGGCTGACGATTTTGGTTTGGTACAATTCTCGCCATTCTGGGCCACCGTACACGCGGTCCAAAGTAATAGCCCAAGCCTCATTTGGTTCGCGTTCGCGTGGCAATAGCCTGGTCAACGCACTGAGTGGGAACAGTATCCACAAGTCAACTGATTGGGTGTCGGCAATAGAGGCAACGGTCTGCCAGTCAACTTCCGTAGCAAACGGGTCAAGGAAGATGACGGCCCGCTGGTCTCGCCAGGGGATGCTGGATTGCCGATTTTGATTTTCGCACCACCGTTGTAAAAAACGGTTAGCGTCCCCCTGCTCAACTTGGATGTCCCTGTTGGAAAACTCCAGCTTCAGATCCCGCAATTGTCGAGCGAACGTGCTATCGTGCTCGACGAATATGAAATGGTCAAATGGTTTGTCTGTCACCTCAAGTGCAACGCGAGCAGAGCCCTGCAAGACGTTTGCTGCTAGCAGGTCAGCCCTCGCATCTTCTGACAATAAGGTCAATCGCTGAGCAGCTCCGGGCGGATTACGATCCACTGTTCCGCTGCCAGCAAAAGCATCGACGTAGATAAGATCGAAGGGCTGGTTCTTCAGGACAGTGGTGTAAGAATCTAAATATCCTCTGAGAATTGCCAGCTTGTTTTCCGTCCATGAACCTCCAAATTGGTTAGCCCCGGTATTCCGCACTGTTAACACTCCTAGAACTTTTGAACTATTACCACAGTAGCAGGCTAATCAGATTTTTGCAACTGTCGAGCGGCGCGGTTTCGCCCCGCTGGGCTATCCGCTATACTCTCCCCGCCCCAACCACCGGCTCCAGGCCACCACCATGCCCACCCGCATCCTCATCACCGACTTCGTCTGGCCTTCCACCGCCCCCGAGCGCGACGTCCTAACCGCCGCCCTCGGCCACGACGTCCAGCTGATCGAAGCCCCCGACGGCTCCGAACCCACCCTCGCCGCCCTCGCCGCCGACTGCGACGCCATTATGACCTGCTTCGCCCAGGTTACTCCGGCGGTGGTGCGGGCCGCCCAACGCTGCCGCTGCATCAGCCGCTACGGTGTCGGCGTGGACAACATCGCGGTGGACGTCGCCACCCAGCTGGGCATCCCCGTTACCTACGTCCCCGACTACTGCGTTGACGAGGTCAGCGACCACGTCATGGCCCTGCTCCTCACCTGGAACCGCCAGGTGAATTTCTACGACGGCGTCGCCAAGGCCGGCCGCTGGGAGGGCACTCCCTCTCCCCATCCGCTGACCCGCCTGCGGGGCCAGACCATCGGCATCGTCGGTTTCGGACGCATTGGCCGCGCCGTTGCCGACAAGGCCCGCGCCTTCGGACTGTCGGTGCTCGCCTTCGACCCCTACCTGCCGGCCGACTCCGACCTGCCCGATGGCGTCAACGCCGCCGGACTGGACGACCTGCTCGCCGCCGCCGACTACGTTACCGTGCACACCCCGCTCAACGACGAGACCCGCGGACTGATTGGCCCCCGGGCCTTCGGCCTGATGAAACCGTCGGCCTACCTGATCAACTGCGCCCGCGGCCCCATCGTGGACGAGCCGGCCCTGCTGGACGCCCTCCAATCCGGCAGCATCGCCGGTGCCGGCCTGGACGTGATGGAGTCCTCCGCGCCGCCGGCTGACCATCCCATGTTCGGACTGCACAACGTCATCATCACACCCCACGTCGCCTTTCTCTCCCAGCAGTCCGTCCTGGAACTGGAGGTGCGCACGGCCCGGGCCACCGTGGATGTACTCCAGGGCCGGATGCCCGAGTTCCTGGTGAACCCGGCTGTACTGCCCCACTCGCGGGTGACGTTGGCATGATGATGTAAGGAGGATGATTTGGCGTTGGCAGGATTCACGATAAGCTACCTCGGCACCGGCTCCGGCGGCAGTACCCTGCGCGGTCATACCGCGATAGTCCTGGACTGCCCCAGCGGTGAACGGATACTGCTCGACGCCGCCTCGGGCAACACCGTGCTGCGCCACGGCGAGCAACTCGGCATATCGCCCACCGACTATGATCACTGCCTGCTCAGCCACAGCCATCCCGACCACTGCGAGGGGCTGCCCCACATCGAGATGATTCGCAGCCGGCGCAACCCGGCCGAGCAGCCCATGCAGGTACACGGGTCGGAGCGCGCCATGGCCGACATCGCCACCTTGTTGGCCTATCCCCAGCGAGGGTTGACCGTGACTGAAGATGGCGTGCGCCGGCGGGACGGACGGCTGGTGTTCAATCTCCGGCCCGCCGAACCCGGCCAATGGGTCCAGCTCACCCCCAACGTGCGCGCCAAATGCGCCCCGGTTGACCACATCGGCGGCTCCCTGGCCTGGCGCGTGGAAGCCGGCGGGCACGCAATCGTCTTCTCCGGCGATACCCGCTGGTGTCCCTCCCTGGCCGAGTTGGCCCAGGGCGCAACCCTGCTGATTCACGAAGCCCTCTGCGTCGAGGCCGAACGCCACCGGGCCGAAGCCACGGCCCACTCCACGGCAGCCGAGGCGGCCCGCATCGCCCAGCTGGCCGGCGTCCGGTCCCTCACTCTCACCCACATCGACAACGCCTACCACCTGGATACCCGCCCGCTGGAAGCCGAGGCCCGCTCCGTGTACGACGGCCCCGTGTCCGTCGCCGCCGATTGCTGGCAGCAGTCGGTCTAGCCCCCGGCCCTGCGTGGTAAAATTATCCTCCCCAATTTGGACTAGGTCAGCCCTCCCTACCCTTTATGCACCACGCCCACGTTCCAGACGTGCACCCGCTGATACGGGTCGTCAATCTGCTGCAGGAGTTCTCCCTGCCGCTCATCGCCGGCGTCGTGCTGGGCCTGATTGCCGCCAACGTTAACGGCCATTGGTACCACGAAGTGGTGGACTTCCATCCCGTCGGCAAATCCGCCGCCGTCTTCGGCCACCACCTGACCATCCACTTCATCATCAACGGCATGTTCATGTGCCTCTTCTTTGGCATCGCCGCCAAGGAGATTGCCGAATCCACAATGCCGGGCGGCGTGCTCAACCCCTTGCGCCGCGCCATCAACCCCCTGGTCGGCACCCTGGGCGGCGTGGTCGGCCCCGTGGCCATGTATTTCGCCATGACCTGGGTCTTCTACGGCGGCAGCGACGACTTCAGCGCCGTCGCCAACGGCTGGGCCATTCCCACCGCCACCGACATCGCCCTGGCCTGGCTGGTCGCCCGGGTCGTCTTCGGCCCCCTGCACCCGGCGGTGAACTTTCTCCTCCTCCTCGCCGTCGTTGACGACGCCATCGGCCTCGTCATCATCGCCGTCTTTTACCCCGACCCGGTCCATCCGGTAGAACCCCTCTGGCTGCTGTTCGTAGCCGGCGGCATGGCTGTCGTGTACCTTCTGCGCCGGCTGCGCGTCCGCTGGTGGCCCGTGTACATCCTCACCGGTGGCTCCCTTTCCTGGGTCGGTCTGGCCGGCGCCGGCGTCGAGCCCGCCCTGGCCCTGGCCCCCATCGTCCCCTTCATGCCCCATACCAACCACCACGACGCAGCATCGGCGGAACACGGCCATTCCCACGAGGGCATTTCCGCGCCCCATCCCCATGCTACCGACGCCCAACACATGGGACACAGCGCTTTGGAGCAGTTCGAGCACCACCTGAAACTCCCCGTGGACTTCGGCCTCTTCTTCTTCGCCTTCGCCAACGCCGGCGTGGCCTTCTCCAGTATCGGCCTCGTCACCATGATGGTTCTGGTGTCCCTCATCGTCGGCAAGGGCATCGGCGTCACGATCTTCTCGTGGCTGGCCGCCCGAGTCGGCTTCCCCCTGCCCGACGGCATGGACGTCCGGCACCTGGTCATCACCGGCGTCATCGCCGGCCTGGGCCTGACCGTGGCCCTCTTCGTAGCCGGCAAAGCCTTCCCCGGAGATTCTCCCTTCCAGGAACCGGGAAAAATGGGCGCGGTATTCAGCATCGCCGCCGCCCTGGTGGCCTACATCCTCGGCAAACTGCTGCACGTGCGGCAGGAAGGCCTTACGTTTCGCCTCGATCTCCCGTGGACCCGCCACCGCTGACGCGGACGAATCCACCCATGACCACACTCACCCACAATAACCCCTGGAGACCTTGAACATGGCAATGGTTGGCGTACTCACTCACCACTGGGCCAAAGCGGACAAAATCGCCGAGGCCAGAGCCGTGCTGGAAGGCAACGGCCTGGCCCAGAGCAAAGCCCCCGGCTTCGGCGCGCGGCAGACCTTTATCTCCCTGTCCGACCCTACCAAAATCTCCACCCTGGTAACCTGGGACAGTAACGAGATTTACGACGCCTGGCGCGCCAGCCCGGAACGCGCGGTGGCCATGGCCGGCGCCGATGAGCTCTGGGCCCGCCCGCCCGAATCCGAGCGCTTCGAAATGCAGGATTAGCCGGCCAACACTGCCGCTGGGTCAATCCGCTCCGCCAGCAGGTCGGCCATCCTCCACGCCTTGTGCGCGTGATAGGGCAACACCGCGCCCAGCAGGTTGCCCACCGCCTCGGCAGTCTCCACCGTCCCGCCGTCCACCAGCAGCACCGGCACATCCCGCTTCGATGCCTCCACGCGGATGTACTCCGTGGGCCGCGCGCCCCCGGTCAGCACCAGGCACCGCGTGTCCTGCGTCAAACTGGCCATCTGGATGTCCGGCCGTTCCGCCCGCGTGATCACCGCCTGGTGAGCGTACCGCCCGAAGTAGCCGGCCCCCGAGTCCATGATGTTCCCGCCGATGAGAAAGCGGTCAATCCACGCTTCCCCGTCCGATGGTTCCAGCTCCCACCGTCCGCCCAGTTGCTGCGCCAGTTGCGTCATCGTTAGCGAGAGCATGGAGCGGTCTTCCGGCAGCGCGGCGCCGACCGGAATGCCGGCGGCGGCCACCTCCGCCAGCATCGCCCCGACTTCGCCGGCCCGGTAGCGCGGCGTCTGGTTGACGATCACCCCGGCCAGTCCGTCGCCCAGGGTGGCCACTGCCCCGGATACGGCCACCGCGGACAGCTGCGCCTCGTATCCAAAAATAGCAATCACCCGCGCCGAGAGCCGTTCCGCCAGGCCGGCCGTCAACGATGACGCGATGCCCGACCCGCTCACCGGGTTGGCCACTTCCACCAAAACGTGCTCGCTCCGCCCCGACAGGGAACGCACGGCATTCGCGGCGTCATCCAAAGCCGCCCCGTCGTCGCCTTCCGCCACCGCTGCGCTGCCGCCGAACCCGTCCGCAAAATAGCCGGCGTCCGGATCGGCGCTGCCGGCCGGTGACAGCGGCTTGCACACCGCAACCGATGCGCCGCTGCGCTCAATAAGCCTGGCCAGCCCGGCGGCGATTGCCGTTTTGCCCGCGCCGGGCCCATGCGATGCTATCAGCAGGATGGCCATGGCCCGAATTAGTAGTCGTCCACCCGGTTTTCGATGTGGGTGGGGTCGAAGCCGGGCGGGAACCGCGTCGTATCGTCCCACTTGCCCATGGTCATGTCGCAGCGATGCAGGCTGGCCTGGTTGAAGTTCGCCCCCCGCAGGTCGGTCATGATCCACATGGAGTCTCGGATTTTGGCGTTGGTGAAATCCGCCCCCTGCATCACGGCCCGGCTCACGTCGGCCCCGTTCATGTTCGCCCCCTGCCAGTTGGAGTCAGTCAGGTTGGCCGAGCGCAGGTCAACCTCGATGGCCGTGGTCTGGCTGCAATCGGCGGCGGTCAGGTCCGTATTCAGGAACGACGCCCGATTGAGCCGCGACCACTGCAAAACGCTTTCCTGCATGTTGGATTGCTTCAGGTCCGCCCAGAACAGGTTGACGTTGCGCAGGATGGCCATCGCCATCTCCGCCGACGCCAGCGTCGCCCCATAGAGATCGGCCCCGGTGAAGTCGGTAGCCCGCAGATCGCAGCGTGACAGGTTGGCCCTGGTCAGCCGCGCGTCGGCCAGGTTCGCCCCCCGCAGATCGCTCCCCCGCAGGTCGGCCCCGGCCAGGTCCAGGCCGCTCAAATCGGCGACCCTCAGGTCCAGCGTCCCCTCCGGGTTGTCCGCCCGCCAGGATTCCAGGCCGACTTTGCCGGCCCGCACTATTTCCACGTGTTCGTTGTTTGCCATGATGTTCCAGATTACCGCCTTCCCGGGAATGACCGAGTGGGCGTCAGTTGTTGGCCGCCATCATCTCGTCTTCAACGTCGAAGACGCGCTCGGCAATGACCATCTTCAGTTCGTTCACCTTGCTGTAGCCGGGGTATTCGTCCCCTTCCTCGTCAAAGCGGTCAAATATCTTCGCGCCGTCCAGGTAAATCTCCAGCCGGCCCTTGTCCGCCGGCGTCAGTTTGATGGCAATGTCGCCGGCGTTTTGCGAACGCCAGAACTCGGTCGCCAGCCACGTGGCGAGGCCGTGGTAGCCTCAAGGCACGCAATAAACGATGTCCACTTCAACTTTGCCGAACTCGGAACGGGTCATGGTCATTCGGGTTGCTCCTGTAATGCGGTCGTTCAACAGGTCAATGCGCTTCGGCGGCAAGAGACGCCCCCTCGCTTACAAATCTTCCAGCATACGGATGAAGTTCGCCATTTCCCCCTTGCCGTGCCGGATTTCATTAACGCCGGGAGGCCAGCCGTAAAATCGCGAATGAAACGAGCTTGCCGATGAATAGTACGTGTACAGAATTGCCGGGGCGCCTTCATCGTCAATCAAGCGCATCACGGTATCCGCCAGCGCGTTGTGCGAGCCGTGGAACCAGCCCCGGCGCTCGGCCACCGCCTTGATGGCATGAGCGGCCGCGCCCCACAACTTGTTGCTGGCCTCCTCCAACTCGCCCCGTTCCACCTCATCGTCCACCAGGTCGAGGAAGTGCCAACTCCTTTCGGCGTGGTATTCAACTACGGTAGTCATCGCACGCTCAAACCTGATCGAATACCCGCCGGCGTAGCCCGTCTAGCGAACCACCGCGCTCGCCTGCCCCACCGCCGTCTTGTCGCCGTCCTGGTTCTCGCAGTACACGTCAACCACGACCATCGTGCTGCCGTCGTCCTGGGGCTGCCGGCTGTTCACCTGCCCGTGCACCGACACCGTGTCGCCGTGCTTCACCGGACGCAAGAACTTCAGGCTCACGTTGCCGCTGCGGTGAAAGTCCTCCGCCCCCACGAACTTGCGCATGGCCTCCGTGCAAAACGCGATGCTCATGCGACCCGACGCGATGGCGTAGGTCGTGCCCAGCCGCTTGGCCGCCAGCTCCGGGTCGTTGTGGATGTTCGCCCGGTTCAGGATGCCGCACGACTCGAACTGGTTGATCACGTCCTGCGTGATGTGCTTGGAAATTACCGGCAGCGTTTCGCTGTCTAGCCTTGCGGATGCCATTTTTTGCCCAACTCCTCGGGTTTCTTGATTTGATAGGTGCGCATTTTCTCAATGAGCCGGCCGTCCTCGTCCGTCGCCGTGGCCTCAATCACCAGGTAGGGCTTCTCCCGACGCACGTACTTGTCGTGCACCCGCCCGGTAACCCGTATCTTCTTGCCGGGAATCGGCGGATTGTGCAGGTCGATCTCGTTGCCCGCGTTGATGCCCCCCGTCTGGTCGTCGTAGGCCAGGGCCAGGGAGGTGGCGTCGTGCTTGACGGCTATGGTGGGGAACACCGCGTCCGGGTCGTCCACCGCCTTGCGGTACAGGTCAACCATCTCCTGCGTCAGCAGATATTCGTAGGAGCCGAGTTCTTCGCCGATTTCGACTTCGTCGTACACGAACACGGGCAGGTCTTGTTCGGCCATCTTGGCACACTCCCTGGCGGTGATTCTAAGGTAAGCGCATAGCGGCATTTACCATACCCCAGGCAACGCCGGCAGTCAATGAATAGGGTATCATTACCGCGGAGGTCCTTATGCCAGTTGTCGGTAGTGAATTGCCCGCCCCCCTGGGCCGCGTCCTGATGGTCCAGGGAACCGCGTCCCACGTCGGCAAGAGCGTGCTCGTGTCCGCGCTGTGCCGCATCCTGCGCCAGGACGGACTGCGCGTCGCCCCCTTCAAAGCGCAGAATATGTCCAACAACTCCTACGTAACGCCCGACGGCGCCGAAATCGGCCGCGCCCAGGCCGTCCAGGCCGAAGCCGCCGGCGTCGAAGCCCGCGCCGAGATGAACCCCGTCCTGCTCAAACCCGAAGCCGACAGCCACGCCCAGGTGGTCCTCATGGGCCGCCCGCTGACCTCGGCGCGCGCCCGCGACTACTTCGACCTCAAAGCCACCCTGTGGGACTCCGTTAGCCAGTCCCTGGACACCCTCCGCCGCGAGCACGATGTGGTGGTTATTGAAGGCGCCGGCAGCCCCGCCGAAATCAACCTCAAGAAGACCGAAATCGTCAATATGCGCGTCGCCCTCTATGCCGACGCCCCCGTGCTCCTCTGCGGCGACATCGACCGCGGCGGCGTCTTCGCCTCCCTGGTCGGCACCCTGGCGCTGCTGAACAGGAGGGAAAAGGCTGCGGTCAAGGGTATGATCATCAACAAGTTTCGTGGCGACGCCTCCCTGCTCACCGACGGCCTCACCTGGCTGGAGAAACGCACCCGCAAGCCCGTCGTCGGCGTCGTCCACCACTTCCGCGACATCCACATCCCCGAAGAGGACTCCGTCGCCCTGGAAATCACGCCGCCGTCATCTTCCGCCGCCGCCGTCCTCGACGTCGCCGTGGTCCAGGTGCCCCACATCTCCAACTTCGACGACTTCGACCCCCTGGCCCGCGAGCCTGGCGTGGCCCTGCGCTACGTCCAGCACGGCGACCGCCTGGGCCGCCCCGACCTGGTAATCCTGCCCGGCAGCAAGACCACCATCCCCGACCTGCTCTGGATGGAAGAGCAGGGGCTGTCCCGCGCGTTGGCCGACACCGTCGCCGGCGGCTCCTCCGTCATCGGCATCTGCGGCGGCTACCAGATGCTCGGCGAAACCCTCTACGACCCCGACGGCATCGAATCCACCATCGGCCAGGCCGACGGCTTGGGCCTCCTGCCCCTGTCAACCACCTTCGCCGGCACCAAGGAGACCCACCGGGTCCAGGCCACCGTGCGCGCCGAGGCCGGCAACCCCGGCGGCCTGCTCTCCGGCGCGTCCGGCGAGAACGTCGTCGGCTACGAAATTCACATGGGCCGCACCGTCGGCGAGGGTTTCATCCCCCCCTTCGCCGTCAACGACCGCGCCGACGCTCCCGTAACGCCAGCCACCGCCCTCGACGGCGCCCTGGACGCCTCCGGCCGCGTGCTGGGAACCTACATCCACGGCCTGTTCCACAACGCCGGCGTCCGCCGCGCCGTCCTCGGCGAACTGGCCCGGCGTAAGGGCGTAACCCTGCCCGAGGGCGTTGACGTGGCCCGCGACCGCGAGTACGACCGCCTCGCCGACTGGGTCCGCCACAGCCTGCGCATGGACTTGGTGTACGACATGACGGGCCTCTCCCCGGCGCTATGAGCAGCCTCCATCTGGTTCTGGGCGGCATCCGCTCCGGCAAGAGCGCCCACGCCGAAAAGGTCACCGCCCAACTGGCCTCGGCCACCGACCGCCCGGTGCTTTACCTGGCCACCGGCGTCGCCGTTGACGACGAAATGTCGGATCGTATCCGGCGCCACCAGGAACGGCGCCCAGCGGCATGGCAGACCGTGGAAGCCCCCCTGAACCCCGTGGGCGCGCTGCAAGGGTTGCCGCTGGATGCGGCCCGCCCGCCCGTCCTGTTGCTCGACTCCCTCGACGGCTGGGTGTCCAACCTGATGTTCGAGCACGAAAACGCCCCCCCGGCCGAGCTGGAAGCCCGCGTCGTCGGCGCAGTGCGGCGCTTCGCCTCCTTCGTCGCCGACCTGGACTCCCTTGCCGTCATCGTCAGCAGCGAGGTCGGACACTCCCTCGTCGCCACCTCATCCCTGGGCCGTCAGTTCCAGGACCTCCTGGGCACCGTGAACCAAACCATCGCCGCCGACGCCGACGCCGTAACCCTGGTGGTGGCCGGCATCCCCCTCCCAATCAAAGCCCTATCCCGCGATGGGAAAGCCTCGGGTCAAGGTGAACCCCTTGCCTGAACCCATCGGCGCTGCCACCGCCCTCGCCCCCGGAACCTGCGGCGAACTGGTGCAGGGCATCGCCGACGGCGCCGATTTTCTGGTTACCTGCCCCATCAACCAGTTTTCCCGCGCCACCGTCACCCTGCGCGCCGGCGACGCCTCCGGACACACGGTGCGCGGCCTCGATCATCTGCCCAAGACCCGGCAGGCCGTTTCCATCGCCCTTGACGAACTGACCGCCCAGCTCGGCGTCGCCAACCTATCCGCCCAGGTGTCCATCGCCAACCCCATTCCGCCCGGTAAGGGCATGGGCAGCAGCAGCGCCGACATCACGGCCGCCATCGGCGCGCTGGGCCACGCCGCCGGCCGTGCTTTCCCCCCGCAGGCAATCGCCCGCATCGCCCTGTCCGTCGAGCCCACCGACGGCGTGATGTTTCCCGGCATCACCCTCTTCGACCACCGCCGGGGCAGCGCTGTCGAATCCCTGGGGCCTCCGCCGGCCATGGAAGTAATCGTCATCGACCCCGGCGGCGTCGTGGACACCCTGGAGTTCAACCGCATCGACCGCACGCAGCAGTGGCAGGAGATTGCCCACCGCACCGCCGAGGCCCTGGCCCTGGTGCGCGAGGGCATCCGCCGCAGCGATGCCAACCTGGTGGGCCGCGGCGCGACCATTAGCGCCCTGGCCGGACATCCGCCGGCCTCGGCCCAATGGGTAGCCCGCGCCGCCGATTTCGCCGCAGAACACAGCGCGGCCGGCATCAACGTCGCCCACAGCGGCACCGTGGTCGGCATCCTCCTCGATGCCCAGCAACGCCGCAGCAAGCCCCTCTACCGACGCGCCCAGCAAGCCTTCGCCGACGCCCAAACTATCGCCCACTTCCGCATCATCACCGGCGGCGTCCGGAAATCACCCCCTAAAACAGCTCCCGCAACGCCTCCTCCGGCGTAACCGCACGAATGGGCGAGTTGCCAAAGTCCCCGATGTCGCGGGTAACGATGTGCTGCGCCCCGGCGGCTCGGGCAGCGGCAACCTGCATCGCGTCCTCAAAGTCGCTCATCGGCAGGGTCAGGGCATAAAGAAGGGATTGGTGGCCGACCGGTGCAACGGTAAGTAAAGCGGTTAGTTGCTCAACGAAAGCGCGGGCCGTTGCCCGGTCTATGTCGCGCTCCATGATGTAGTGGCACGTAGCGACGGAGTGCCAAGATACAAACGCAGTCGTTGCCGACTGCCCAATGCGATTGAGCAGTTCCTCAGTTATCAAGGAATCCGGCTTCCGGTTGAGTCCAAGATCGAGCAGCACGTTGTTGTCAATCAACATGACAGGTATTTGGCTTTCAGGTACTCGTAGCGCAGGTCGTCAAGATATTGGTCATTAATCTCTCGGCCAGCCGGCGGCGTGATGCGTAGTTTCCCTCTCCAACGTGTGGCAAATGGCAAGGGTTCTTCGCCATATCGCCGCCGCCAGTAGAACAGGTACTGATTGGCGTAACCGGCGTATTCGCCGAACACCTGCCGGGCTTGTTCAGACACCTCGCGGAGGTTTTTATCGCTGGGCTTTGTATTTTCCTGGAATCCCCATTCCGGATATGCCTCAGTGATGGCCCGCCATACCCACAGGTCCACTGGGAACGCATCCAGTTGGTCCAGCGAAAACAACGCGATGCAATCCGCAACTTTGGGCCCGATGCCATTCGCCTTGCTCTTATTACGCGCCCCCTCCATCAACACCGGCAGCACATCCTGGTACGACGCGCTCCTGAGCTGGTCCGGATCCAATTCCCCGTTCGCAAAGCGGTGCGCCGCCTTGACGATGTTCTTGTCTCGATACAATCCCAATTGCATCTTGTGAAGCTTCGCAACGGGGTCACGGGCCGCAAGCATCTGATCCGGCGTCGGAAACACGGCGCTCACGTCGGGGCCCAACGCCAACGTGCGGCCGAACTCACACGCTATCCTTTCCACAATCGCGCCGATACGCTTGACGTTGTTGTTCGCCGAGCATAGGTAGGCCACCGTGCACTCCCACGGATCCTGCCGCAGGATGCGCAACCCCGGGAACTCCTCGATGATCGTGGCCAGCTTGGGGTCGCGCCCGCTGATGTCCGCGTAAATCGCCCCAACGTCGTCGTCCGCCCGGAAGTAGCGGCGCAGCAGTTCATCATCAGCATCACCAGCCTCCCGCTCCCCCTCCGGTCCCCCAACCCGGTACTCAACCCCGTCCTCCGTCTGCCGAATGTGTACCAGGTTCTCCCCCAGCACACCCGAAAACCAGCCGTCGCCCAGCGAACGCCAGCGAAACGCCTGCCCCATCGTCAGGCTGAGCTCCAAGTCAAAGGGGCCGGGTAAGGAGAGCTGCCGCGTCATCTCAATCTCCGCTCTGCCTTTTCGATTGCCAACGTTCATAGCATAACACGGCAACCCCGCTGGACAGCAGTAGCACCGCCCCCAGCACCGCCGTCACCGCCACCCGCATCGTCGCGTCGAACCAGAACGGCCCCGGAAACATGATCAGCAGGTAGTCGGTCCGCGGGTCCAGGATCCACAGGTCGTTGGCGAAGCTCAGCTGGTGAAACAGCAAGAACAGCTCCTCGAAGGCCACCACCGACGCCAGCCCGACCCCAACCACCGCCGCCAGCGTTACGCCGCCGCCCCACAGCGCCAGCCGCGCCGCCGAGCCGACGTACTCCCGCCGCCGCAACGCAAATCCGCCCGCCAGCGTCGCCAGGATCCACAGCGCCGACCCGACGGCTACCCAGTACGTCCCCCGCACCAACCGCTTCACGTCGTACATGTGCGCCACCTCCCGCCCGTTGAACACGTCCTGCTCGACCCCGTAAATCGGCGCCCGCACCGACAGCGGCTCGACGGAGGTGTTGAAGTACCGGCGCAGTTCGGCCCCGATGACGATCAGGTCGGCGTCGGTGATGCCGGAGCGCGCCGCCGTGTCGTACCGCTCAAATCCGTTGCGGTACAGCCCGGGGTCGTTCACCGCCCACGCCACCGAGCCGGCCACCAGGAACAGCAGCACGGCGGGCACGGTCAGGATGGCGGCGCCCCGGTACTTGTTGGCCGCCGCTCTGGCAAGGTTGGTTCGAGAAATCATACGTCTGTGGTTCCAATCCAGGCGGACTTTGCCGCGACAAAATAGCGTAGCGGCCCACTATGTTATATTGCCCGCGCTATGAGTACCAACCTTCATTCCCCCATACCCGAAGCCCGCATCGGCGAATTCCAGTCCCTCATCGACATCGTCGCCCGCCTGCGCGGCCCCGGCGGTTGCCCCTGGGACGCCGAGCAGACCCACCAGTCCCTCAAGCGCAACCTCCTGGAAGAATGTTACGAGACCCTGGAGGCCATCGACGCCGGCCAGCCTGCCGAGCTTGCCGAAGAGCTGGGCGACATCCTGGTCCAGATCGCCTTTCACGCCGACATCGCCCAGGCCGCCGGCCACTTCGACATCGCCGACGTCCTCACCGCCATCAACCGCAAGCTCATCCGCCGCCATCCCCACGTGTTCGGCGACGCTGAAGCCTCCGACGCCCGGCAGGTGGAACGCAACTGGGAGCAGCTCAAGGCCGAAGAACGCCGTCAGGCCGGCAAGCCCGAACCCTCCGCCATGGACAGCGTCCCGGCCGCCCTGCCCGCCCTCGCCGCCGCCCAGCTGATTCAGGACCGCGCCGCCCGCTTCGGCTTCGACTGGGACGACGCCAACGGCGTGCTGGACAAGCTGGTGGAGGAAATCGCCGAGTTTCGCGCCGCCGCCACCGACGCCGAACGCCTGGACGAGTTCGGCGACGTGCTCTTCGCCCTGGTCAACGTCGCCCGCTGGTCCGGCATCCAGACCGAGGACGCCCTCCGCCAGACCAACGCCAAGTTCCGACACCGCTACCGGATCATGGAACGCCTCGCCGCACAACGCGGCCAGGATTTCACCGCCCTCCCCCTGGACGACAAAGAAGCCCTCTGGCAGGAAGCCAAGTCCGCCAACTAGCGATTATCGCTAACGATCCCTCGACACGAACCCGCCCATCATCCCCGGCTCGATGAAGTAAACCCCGCCGCCCATCATCCCGGCCATCCCCTCCAGCGCCGACAGATAGGAACCCCCGGCCCGTCCCGGCACCCCCAGCCGCGCCATGAACGCACGCTTCGGACGGTAATGGCGAATCCTCCGCCGCGCCCCGCTCAGCCGCATCGCCTCCGCGATGGCGTCGTCAATCCCGCCGGTGCGATCGATCAAACCCAACTCCCGGGCCTGCGCCGCCGTGTACAGCTCCCCCGTGGCCAGCTCCCGCGTCTGCTCGTCCGTCAGCTTGCGGCTCTCCGACACCACCGACACGAACAGGTCGTACATCTCGCTGATCAGACCCTGGAACTTCTCCGACTCCTCGTCCGTGGGCATCCGCCAGAAGCCCGACATATCCTTCAGCCGCCCGCCCTTGAACACCGAGAACTCAACGCCCATCTTCCCGAAAAGCTGCTGCAGGATGGGCCGCAGGTAAATCACCCCGATGGAACCCACCAGCGCGGCGCGGGACGCCATGATCTGGCTGGCGCCGCAGGCAATGTAGTAACCGCCCGACGCGCCCAGTCCGCGCACGTAGGCCACCACCGGCTTGCGCTCGGCCACCCGCCGCACGTTCTCGTACAGGATGTCGCTGGCCGTAGCCGAACCCCCGGGCGAGTCAATGTCCAGCACCAGCGCCCCCACCTTCCGGTTTTCCCGCACCCGCTCAAACAAGCGAGTATAGTCCGGTTCCCGAATCGCCGTGCCAATCGTGCCGTGCATCTCAACAACGGCAATGCTGGGCCTGCGTTTGAAAAAAAGCATATTCAGTTACCTGTAGGGTGGGCAACCAGTGGTTAGTTTGGATTATACCGGGTGAACGAAGAGACTGCGTACGCCGCTTTTCAGCCCCGGAGGATTTGGGCCACGTAATCGTACGTGTCGCTGCGTTCTTGAAATAGGATGTGCTTAGCCGCGAAATCCGCTTTGTTCCAATCGCCTTCACCGTAACGCTCCTGCAGGTCATCGTATGGGGTGGCCGAGACGATGAAGGAGTCCAGTTGTACGTCCAGGTCGCCTGAGCGGGTAGCAATCTGCTGCGCTAGTTCCGGCAGGCGTTCGTGGAGTTGGGCTTTGTCGTCGTGAAAGTATGCCTTCGCGTTCAGCATCCCGTGGGGTTCTACGAACACGATGCGTTGTTGTTCGCTCGATTTCACCCAAAGGATGAAATCGGGGTAGAAACCGCTGCTCTCAAAAAAGCCAACGCCTTTGCCACGCGTCAGGTTGCGCAGCAAAAACAGCTCTGTCCCCGTTGTCGGAGCATATGACGAGTTTGAGCAGTAGTCGCGCAGGTCGACTACGAATTTGAGCTCGCTCTCTTGCAAACCGGCCGGCGACGAGGTTACACCGTCGGCTTCTACCAGGAGAGGCTGGTACAGGTGTCGGTCAAAATGGATGCGCGGCAAATCTCCTTGTTCCTGTTGGTAGAGGGAATTGCAGTCCGCGACGAGACGCTCAATTTCCTGCGCCAAGTCCGGTTGGTCGCGAGGAACTCTGACGATGTACTGCCCAGTGCCACTGTTTTCGGCGATGTTGAACCGGAAGTTGTCATCGGAGTCATCAAGCCGGCGATAGGTCAGGTTGTTCGATTCCCAACGCGCTTGTCGCCGTCGGTAGAGCGCGTCAGCATATCGTCGCAAGATGCTGGTTACCGCTTCCTGTAGCCGTCGCCGGTCACTGTAACTCTTAGGTTCAACCACGGATTGCTCAGCTTCCAAACGGTATGTCGTTGGTGTGGCTTGCAGGATGTCACGCAAGGCTCCCTGCAGTATCAGCAAGTTGCTGAACCCCTTGGTCTTCTTGTACTCCAGCAGCGCGAGATAGACTTCGCTCCAATCAACCAGGTCCAGGCTTTTTGAGGGAATTGTTCTCTCTGTCCCGGCGCTGGCGCCGGTTTCAACGACGCCATCTTGCCCGCTACTGATTTGTTGAACCGTCGCCGACATTACTACCGACACGGGTCGGATATTGGGGTCGAACTGCAACGGCACAGTTTCCTGGCCGGCGAAACTCTTGCCTTCGTCCAAGCGTGGGATGACTAATCCCTTGTTTAGGAAATCCTGATTGGGCTGGATGAACAACGGGAGCTCCAGCGGGCCTTGCGTATCAATGCCTTCGCTTTCCAGATAATCCTTAAACTGAGTCATGTAGTTGGCGCGAAGAGCGAAGATGTTGAGGGTTTCGAGTAGCTTGATGTGGTGTGGGTGCTGCTCGTCCGAGAACGCCGAACTACGCTTCAGCGACATATCCCGACCCCGTAGGCGTACGCCCCTGCCGAACAACTGGATTATTTGGGAACCTTCGGTACGTCCAATGTTCAATAGGCCCATGTTGGACACGCGCCAGGAGTTCCATCCCTCGATGAATTTGCGGGAGCCGGCCAGTACCTCAACCGTTGAATCCTGCTCGTTGATCCGGTCGAACAGGGACCCATGCAACGCGTCCTCGGTGACTTCGAGGCCAGCGCCGTCGGCCAATCGCTTAAACGCGGGAGTGTCTCCGATATAGATAACGCCGAAATAATCGCTGCCGCCGGCTGCTTTCAGTCCCAGTTCGCCATCGCTACCGCGTAGGTCATGCAGCTCAAGTCCGCCGCCGCTATCAGTATGCATTACCTCTTGCAGCGCGTCCCGGTATACCCCAGCCGCTTCGAGACCGAGGCTGCGTAGGTAGTCAAACCGGTCGGCAAAAATGTCCCATCCTTGCTCGTCAGTCAGTCCCGACTGTCCATTTAGCAGCCGGTCGATAGCAGGGACGGCCCAGTGCCGTTCGCTCAACACGCGGTGTAGGAATCGTACTACGGTGAGAATGTCGCTGCGTGGCTGGCCACTTTCTCGGTATACGGCGTTGACGCTGCCGCCAATAAAAGTCCACAGTGGCCTAGACAGGTTGTAAGGGCGGAACGCGTCTTCTTTATCCTCGAAGACCAACTGCTGTTCGTAGAAAGATAGCAGATTGGCCAGCAGCAATGTATCTGTCTGTTCCGCTACCACTTCCTGTTGCAGGTTCAGTATGTTGAAATCCTTGCCGTAGCCGTCGTTGTAAAAGTGACGGTAGGAATAGTCAAAGGCAATGGCTTTGCCGTACTCGGCAAGCAGTGCGTCATTGTTGGCTGCGGCCAGTGCTTGCCCGAAAGTCGCGCTGTATTCAAAGGTGAAGCCGGTTTCGCCCAAGTAGTCGCGCACGCTGCGCCATGCTTCCCCGCCCGAGCCTTTGTGCCCCTCGTCCACGAAAATCAGGTTGTTGCCCTCGAAGGCCTCCACCGGAACGCTGTCGCCTTCGCCGCGTTTTTCCATTACCAGCTTCGTAATTTCGGTAACCTTTACGGTCCCGGTTGTATTGAGCAAAATGCCGCTATCATTGAGGTCAAACCGTTCCGCCGAAATGTTGGAGGCTTGCAATTCCTCAATGTGCTGCTGGGTCAGTCCTTCGTTGGGTGTGATGAGCAGGATGTTGTCCAACGTTTCCTGATTGTAGTGAAGAAACTGGCGGTAGTTCAGGTGCAGTAACAGGGTCTTGCCGCTGCCCGTAGCCATCCAAAAGGCCAGTTTGTCCAGGTCGGCCTTGACAAAAGATTCCCAGCGCTCACTGGTGACTAGGCCGTCGTTATGCTGGGTTACGAATTCGTTGAGCGAACGCAGCAAGGTTTCACGACGGTTGCAGTAGCGGTCAAGGTAAATTTCGGTGTACAGCGCCGCCAGGTACTGGAAATAACGCAAAGTAATAGCTTCCGCCCGGCCAGCGTTCATAGCGTCCAGGTGCTGGCGGATGTTGTCGTCGTAGCGTTCCAAGTCGCCCGTCGTCACGCCTTGCAGCTGCTCGGCCTGAGACGCCAACCGGGCGTAGACGTGGCTGCGGTCTTCCGAGTCAAAGCCCTCGTCGGCCCGCTTCAGGTCCGACAGTAGATTGGTCGTTTTTGTGTAGCCCAATCGGCTGTGCAGCCAAGCCAGTAACGCCAGCTTCTGCTCCAGTTGGGCATAGCCTTGTTGGGGCGGCATAGTGCGCCTCCTCCAATAAATCGCTGGTTTCAGACGTCTACGCCGGCAAACATCCGCTCTTTGAACATTGGCTCAATGGGCTTGGCGCCGGGGATGCAGGAATCACCGTTGACGTACACCGTATCGGCGCCGCCGGCCAGATTGTGCTCTGCGACGAAATCACGGTCGCGGGCGAAGTCCTCCTCTGCCCATCCCTCGGTAGCGCGCCAGATAACCGCTACCGCTCGGCCCGGATTGGCGCGGGTTTCACCGCGGTACACCAGGTATCGCCGTCCATCGTCATCGAAGGTGCGTCGCCTCCGGACTTTCAGACCGAGCAGGTAGTTAAACGTCTCCGGCAGGTCAACCTCGCGTTCCTGCTTTGCGCCGTTAACGTGGGCCCGCAGCCGGTAGTCGAATGGGCTGCTCAGCTTGCCAACGTTGAGCAGCGTTGCGCTGTCCTTGGTTTCCCAGCCCAGCATATACTTGAGCAGGTACTCGTCATCCGGCTCTGTCAAACTTTGTTGAGTTTCTACGACTACTTGGTCAAACTCGATGCTATCCAGCGCGTCCTCGTAGGATTCAAGAAGAATGTACTTCACGATGCGGGGCGATCTTTCGACTTCCTCGGCGGTCGCTTGCCTCTGGGGTGTGCCGTCTTTCCATTCCGGGGAGTAGGTGACTTTCTTGATGCGGGGCAGCAGTACCGTGTCAAAGTACTCGCCCATTTCCACCAAGATGAACTTGCGTTGGCCGCCATCCTCACGGTTTAGGTTGATGGCAGCATGGCCAGTAGTGCCGGAACCGGCGAAGTAGTCGAGGACAAACGAATGCTCTTCAGCCATCAGCTTCAGCGTGTCGGAGACGGCATAAACCGATTTCGGGTATGAAAACCAAGACTCTCCGAAAAGCGCTTTCAATAGCTGCGTTCCATTGAACTCCGGGTAGTACTTCTTATCGTGCCACAGATTGTGATGCACTTGGTTCTCGTAGTATTTGTTGAAAATCTGCAACTTCCCCTGTGCGTTGCGTTTGGCAACATAATCGCCCTGCTTCAACCGTTGGGAAAAGGTCTCTGGACCGACTTTCCAAGAAAACTCCTTGCCCTCGTCATTAACGGGATACACCGCCGTATATCCCACCTTGGACTCTTCAAGCGTAAGATCGCTTAAATCGGGACTCACAAAAATGGGATAATAGGCTTCAGGCTTTATCTCCCTCGTTGTGCTGTTGCGAATCCTCGCGAAGGGGTCGAGGCGGTATCGCCTCTGCCCATCTGAAAGAGTGAAAGTTTGGGCTTTCTCTGAACTGATCGCTACTTGATTGAACCTTGCAACACCCAAATCGTTGCAGTGAACAATCATGTACTCGGTGGACTTGGAAAAGAATTTTTCGTGTTGCCGCCCTTTGGGATTGATGAGAATAGAGACCGTTCCTACATGCTGCTCCTTACCAAAGGTCTGGTCCAGTATCATCGCCAAGTTGTGCAACTCTACGTGGTCGATCGTAACGACGTTGAAGCCTCCACTAGCAAGGAAACTCTTATTGAAAAGCACACGATCCTTCATCATGGTTATCCAAGTAGAGTCCTTGTAGCCATTTTTGTAGAGTATTTCTGACGTCTCAGTGTTATAAGGAGGATCAATGTAGATGCAACTGATTCTGCCCACGTATTTCTCTTCGAAGAGGCGTAAGGCTTGCCAGTTTTCGCCACGCACCAGCAGTCCGTCGGTTACGCTGTCCAAATCTTTGAAGGACTCCAGCAAGCGGTTGGTGAAGTCGGCGCGAAAGTGTCTGGTGTCAATTACTAGCGTGGGGTGCGCTTCCAAGAAGCCATTGCTGCGGTCGGTGCCGTCAACGTCGAACAGTTCTTGCCATTCGTTCCACTGCCCTTCGTTGGCGATGATTTCGTGGTAGAAATCGGCACCAATGTCGTTCATGGTGATGCAGTAGTGCGTTTCGGTGACGAACTTGCGCTTTTCGTACAGTGTCTTCTGGAAGTTTTCAATCTGGGCCAGGAATCCGATGACTTGGCCGCCGACTTCCTTGACCAGCCGCAGCGTTTGAAACCAGCCGTCGGCCATGTTCTGCCCGGCGATGGTCATGTTGTCCAAGTTTAACACCTCGTTCTTCAGGTAGAAGTCCAGCTCCCGATTCAGGAAGCCGGACAAATCCTTGTGGATGAAGAAGTCGGCGTTGTTGCGAGCGACGTACCGCCATAGGTGGTGCTCCAAATGGCTGACCGGTCCGTTACCGTTGCTCCGCTCTTCTCCGGTCAGTGCTGCCAGTGCGTCGGGATGTTGTGGCAGGTTTTCCTGAATCTCAGTGATGGCGCCAGCGATGATATTCTCTTGCTGCTTCTGTCGCCCTTTACCGTACTGCTGCTTTTCTGCGCCGTTCAGTGGTCGGAACTCAAAAGGTATCGTAATCGTCTGCGAATCAGCGTCCCATTGGGATTTGTCGCAAAGCGGCAAGAATAGGCGGTCGTCCCCTTTGACGTTGTTCTGTTCCACGTCGGCGTTGTCCAGTCGAAAACGGACGGCAACGCCGTTGGGGGCGGTCCAGTCGTAGTTGCGGAAGTGCTCGTCGGTTTTGACGTAATACTGGTCGCTGTTGGCCCAGTGGAGATAGACTTCCTCACCGTTGTAGGGGATGGCGTAGCGTTCGTTGCGGGAGTAACGCCGCTTGGAAATGAAGTCGCCTTCTTCGTAGTAGCGGCTGAAGAAGGTGTAGAGGTGATTGTAAATTTCGGCTTCAACCGCTTCCCGGCTGCGGCTGCCGTCGGCGGCGTTGGCTTGGGCCGCAAGGTAGTCGCGACCGGCCTGCGTACCGTGGTATTGCTCGTTAAGGCTGCCGAACTCGTCAATGGCGTCAGGATCGATATTGTCGCGAACGCGCTGAGCGGCTTCCTCCAGGGCGGATTGGGCGCGGGCTTGCTCGGCAAGAGGGCCGCTATCCAGTTCGCTAGCGACGGCAGCCGGCAGCTTTTCTGTAATGAACTGCCTAATGACCTCCCGCTTGTGGTTCATGATGCGGTAGATGCCAAAGTCCAGGTTGGCGCAGTCGAACTGGAACAGCTCGCACAGCAGATTCTGGAACTTGACTAGGTTCGTCTCGGTGGCGGTAGATGAGGTAGTCATGACCTGTCCTCAATGGATTCGGTTGCGGGTGAAATTATAACGTGCCCCAGCCTCCGGCGCATCGTTGCAGGTGTCATCAAATTTCCGACGTCCGACGCCGTTGACACCAACGCTTGCCCAGCCTACCCTTGCCGCATCGCCATCCCCGCTGTCTGTTGACCAAAGGAGTACCCCCATGCAATTCGGCCTGTTCATGATGCCCTTGCATCCACCCCACCGTTCCTACGCCGATTCCTACGACCGCGACCTTGACCTCCTCCAGGCCGCCGACCGCCTCGGCTTTCACGAAGCCTGGATTGGCGAGCACCTCACCGAGCGCTGGGAAAACGCCCCCTTCCCCGACCTGCTGATTGCCAAGGCCTCCGCCCTCACCGAGAACATCCGCCTCGCCACCGGCGTCACCCTCCTGCCCATCCACAACCCCATCGAGCTGGCCCACCGCATCGCCATGCTCGACCACCTCACCCGCGGCCGACTCTACTGGGGCATCGGACACCGGGCCATCCCCACCGACCTGCAACTTTTCGGCATGGACCCCGGCCAGGGCGACGACGTCCGCCGCCGCGCCGCCGAGGTGCTGGACATCGTCCTCAGCCTCTGGGCCTCCGAGGGCAAGTTCGAGTACCACGGCGAGTTCTTCGACATCGAAGCGCCCGAGCTCGACCCCGTGCTGGAACGCGGCCTCCACATGAAGCCCCTCCAGCAGCCCCATCCCCCCATCGGCGTCGCCGCCACCTCCATCGGCAGCAGCAGCATCCGCGTCGCCGGACGCGAGGGCTACATCCCCATGAGCAGCAGCAACCTGGCCCCGCACTACCTGGGCGACCACTGGACCACCGTTGAGGACGCCGCCGCCGAAGCCGGCCGGGAAGCCAGCCGCGCCGACTGGCGCATCGGCCGCGACGTTTTCGTCGCCGAAACCCCCGAGGAGGCCCGCGAGCGCGCCTACGCCGTCCTGGGCCGCAACTACCTCCAGCACCAGCTGCCTAACCGCCTGGGTTCCGGCCTGATTCAGGCCACCAAGATCGACCCCAACATGAGCGACGACGACCTCACCGTCGACTACATGATGGAAAACATCTGGATTGTCGGCGACCCCGACGAGTGCGCCCAGCGCATCCGCCAGCTCTACGACGAGGTCGGCGGCTTCGGCCACCTCCTCTGCATCACCCAGGACCCCGACGACCACCAGTGGGAGCTGGACTGTCTCCGCCTCATCGCCGAGGAGGTCGCCCCCCGCGTCAGCGACCTTACCGGCGACCCTACTTAAACGCCGGAAACACGTGCTTGCCGAACATCTCGATGGACTCCATCACCTTGTCGTGAGCCACGGTCTCGGTGGCCATCAGGAACTGTAGCTGGTCAACCCCGGTCGCCTCGTGCAGCTTGGCCGCCCTGATGCAGCTGTCCGGGTCGCCGGCCACGATCACGCCCCGCTCCGCCAGCGTGTCCGCGTCGAACTCCTCCCAGATCTTCTGCGCCAGCGCCGTGCCCCCAGACAGGTCAACGCCGCCGGCTTCGGCATCCGCGCCTTCCTCCGGCACGTCAATGTAGCGTGAGAAGTTCTGCTGCAGGTGTTCCGGAATGCCGCCCCACTGGTCCAGCAGACGCGCGTACACGTCCTTCTGGTCCTGCACGTAGGGACGCCCCGGCCCGAAGAACGTCTTCAGCGAGTCGGCGCACAGCTGGCGAGTTGCCCCGTTGTCCGCGCCGCACAGGCCGAAGATGGAACTCAGCCACTGGTTGTTGACGAACTGCCCCACCGGCTTGGCCTTCTTGATGTTCTCCCGGTACGCCGCGATGTGCGGCTCCAGCACCGACGGCGCGCTGACCCCCAGCGCCATCACCCCGATGCCCCGTTCCGCCGCCAGCTCGTAGGTCGCCGGCTGCAGAGCCGCTACCCAGATGGGCGGGTGCGGCTGCTGGTACGGCTTGGGCAGCACCTGGCGCGGCGGCACGTTCCAGTACCGGCCCTCCCACTCAAAGTAATCCGATTCCCAGATTTGCGGGATCATCTTCAGCGACTCTTCCCACATCTCCCTGGTTTCCCGCGGGTCGATGCCCATCCCCGTCTGCTCGTAGGCCGCGCTCCGCCCCGTCCCCATGTCCACCCGCCCGTTGGTCAGATGGTCCACCATGGCCACCCGCTCGGCCACCCGCACCGGGTGATGGTAGGGCAGGATGATTACGCCAAACCCCAGCCGGATCCGCTTGGTCAGCTTGCTCAGCGCGCCGAAGATGACCTCCGGGCACGGCGACATACTGAACGTCGTCAGAAAGTGGTGCTCCACAAACCACACGTAATCAAACCCCATCTCGTCCGCCAGGCAGACCTGCTCGATGGTTTCCTCAATCACCGCGTGGTCGTCCAGCTCGGGACGCTGCATTTCGTAAGCCAGGCCGAATTTCATGGTCAACTGCTCCCAGGTATTAGGCTGTTGGCCGGATTGTACCGCCGCGCCGGGGCCGGGGCAATGTTAGAATTAATCCCCGCAAACTTTTTCGCAGGGAGACTCTGCATGTCCATCGATCACCGCTTCACCCCCGCCCTTATCTTCGCTGCCCTGGCTCTTGCCGTCTTCGTCGTCGCCTGCGGCGGCTCCCCAACCGAACCCACCTCAATCCCGGCCGCTACCCAGGCCCCTCAGCCCCCGGCCACCGCTGCGGCCACGGAAGCCCCGGCCCCGGCCGCCACCAACCCGCCCTCGGCAACGGCTGCCCCCGCCGCCACCCCCGCCCCGCCGGCCACCCCGGCGCCAGCGACCCCCACCGAACCCCCGGCCGCGCCTCCCACGGAGGCCCCGGCCGAACCTCCCACCCCCGAGCCGGCGCCCCCCGCCGCAGCCACCCTCTTCACCTTGGGCGAGGGAACCGTCGCCCGCTACCGCGTCGAGGAAGAGCTGGCCAACACCGGTTTCTTCGTCGCAGTGGGCGAGACCACCGACGTGGCCGGCGCCATCGCCTTTGACGCCGACGGCGCGGTGATTGCCGACCAAAGCCGCCTCGCCGTGCAGGCCGCCACCCTGCGCACCGACAGCAACCGACGCGATGGCTACGTCCGCAACCGCACGTTGGAGACCGACACCTACCCCGAGGTCGTGTTCCAGCCCACCGCGGTTGACAACCTGGAGTGGCCGCCCACCACCAACTTCCCGGTGGCCTTCACTCTCACCGGCGACCTGACCATCAAGGACCGCACCGAGCAGGTCATCTGGGACGTTCAGGGAGTCTTCACCCAGGCCGGTACCATGAAGGGCCTCGCCATCGTCGAGTTCACCTTCGACGACTTCGGGATGGATAAACCCCGCGTCGCCGTCGTCCTCAGCGTCGATGACACCATCCGCCTCGAACTGGCCTTCAACGGAACGATTACTTCCCAGTGATCAGCACTATCTCCCGCTGCACCGGCGACGACGCGTAGGGGCCGTCCTCGCCCACGTAGGCGTCAATCTCCGAGCGCACGCCGAACTCCGGCAGGTAAATCCCCGGCTCAATGGAAAAGCCCACGCCGGGGATGACCCGCCGCGTGTCGTGGGTCTCAAAGTTGTCCAGGTTGACCCCCTCGCCGTGCACCGTCTGGTAGATGCTGTGCCCCAGCCGGTGGGTGAAGTATTCCCCATAGCCACGCTCGGCGATGTAGCGGCGGGCCACGTCGTCAACCTGCCACCCCTGCACCGCGTCCCCCGCCCCGTGCGCGTCCTGTAGGAACTCCAACGCGGCGTCCCGCGCCCCCACCACGATGTCAAAGATCTCCCGGTTCCGTTCCGGCGGCTCGTCGCCCACGTAGGCCGTCCACGTGATGTCGGCGTACACGCCATCCGGCGCGTCCTCCCGCGCCCACAGGTCAATCAGCACCCAGTCGCCGGCCCCGATGACGCTGCTCCCCTCCGCCGCCGGCTCGTAGTGCGGATCCGAGCAGTGCGCGTTGGTGGACACAATGGGCCCGTCCGCCGTGGTCAGCCCCTCTTCCCGGAAACGCCGACGGATGAACTCGGCGATTTCAAACTCCGTAACCCCCTCCCCCAGGCGCTGCCCGATGCGGACGAATGCCTCGTTCACGATGCGGCCCAGCGTCTCGCCGGCCCGCCGGTGGCTGGCCAGCTGCTCCGCAGACCACCGCTGCGTGGCATACTGCATCAGGTCCGCCGAGGACACCACCTCCGGCCCCATGCTCTGCACCAGCTCCACCGTGCCCGCGTCCACCCGCGATACCCGGGGCAGACCGTTCCGCGGCGAATACTCCATGGCCACCCGTGACATACCGGCCAGCAGATCCCCCAGCGCCGACTCCAGGCTGTCGCGATTGCGGTACACCACGCTTTCAACCCCGCCGTCCGCGAACTTGCCCGCGTCCACGTGATGGGTCAGCAGACGCGGCGCGCCCACCGCCGGCACGTACAGGAATACCGGCCGGGTAACGTGGCCCGACGGCTGCGCCACCTGCGCCAGTATCGGGTTGCAGCCCAGGTAATCGTAGATCAGCCAGGCGGGTATGTTTTCGCTGGCCAGGAATTCTTGCGCGTCGTCAATCATCTGCCGGCTGGTCATGAGATTCCTCCCGCCGTGTCGCTGTGCTGTCCGGGCTGCTTCAGGCGTAGTACTGCCGGTGCCGCCCGCCGTCCAGGATGATGTTGGCCCCCGTCAGGTACGACGCCCGCGACGATGCCACCATCGCCACCACGTCGCCGATTTCATGCGGCTCCGCCATCCGGTGCATCGGAGAATCGTCTCCCACCGCGAGCCGCTTCGCCCCGTTTTCCGGCAGATCATCGGATGCTGCGCCGTTCTGCGTGCCGCCATTCCCGTCCGGACCGTGATTGCCGTTTTCCGGCTCGTCGCACCCCACGCCAAAGTAGATGATGTTGTTCACCGTGATGTTCCTCGACGCCAGCTCAAAGGCCAGACCCTTGAAGTACGCCAGCAGCGGCGCCAGGCTCAGCGACGACAGCGTCCCCCCCGACGACACTTCAATGGCCGAATACGGGATCAAGTTGATGATCCGGCCCATCCCCAGCCGCTTCATGTGCGGCACCACTTCCCGCGTCAGCTGCACCGCCGCGAAGAAATTGCGCCCCAGCGCCGGCTCAATGTTTTCTTCCTGCAGCTCCACCGCCGAGGCGGCGTCCAGCTCCTGCACCGTGTTCACCAGCACGCCGATGTCATTCTGACGGTGCAGCGTCTCCCGCACCAGCCGGTGTATGTCCCGCGTCCGGTTCAGGTCGGCGATCACCGCCCGGAACCGCTCCTGCGGAATGTTCGACCGCGCCAGTTCAATCTCCACGTGCCGCATGCTGTAGCTGTCCGGGGCCGTTAGGGATAGCAGCGCCCCTTCGTTGGCCAGCGATGCCGCCGCCGCCGTTGCCAGCCCCAGGTGGGAGTCCACCACCAGCGCCACCGTATCCTGCAATCCCAGGTCCATCTGGCCTACCTCCAGATTCCGACAGCCGGCGTTAGATGACCCCCGACGCGGCCATCTGCTCCACGTCGGCGTCCGAATACCCCAGCCCGGTCAGGATCTGATGATTGTGCTCCCCCAGCAGCGGCGGAGGCTGGTCCAGCCCGCCCGGGGTCTCCGAAAACTTGATTGGCAGCCCCGTCTGCTTGATGCTGCCCAGCGTCGGATGCGGCATCTCCAGCAGCATCTCCCGGTGCAGCACCTGCGCGTCGCCAAACACGTCCGCCAGGTCATTGATCGGCCCGGCCGGCACTCTCGCCGCCTGCAGGTCCGCCACCCAGTCGTCCGCGTCCTTTTTCAGGAAGTACTCTTGCAGCAGCGGCACCAGCTTCGACCGGTTGTTCACCCGCACGCCGTTGCTCGCATAGTCCGGGTGCTCGTGCAGATCCATCCGGTCTATCCCCTCGCAGAACCGATCCCACAGCGCGTCCGATCCCACCGCCACGTTGAAGTACTTGCCGTCCTTGCCCATGAAGGCCTGGTACGGCACCAGCGTCGGATGCGCCGCGCCCAGCCGTTTCGGAGCCTCGCCCGTTGCAAAGTAGTACCCGGCCTGATACGTCATCCAGGCCACCTGCGCGTCCAGCATCGACAGGTCAATGTGCTGCCCCTGCCCGCTGCCGTTCTGCGAATTGCGATGGAACAGGGCCGTCATCACGGCAAAGGCCGCCCACATCCCGGCGCCGATGTCCGCAACCGCAATGCCCACCTTCTGCGGGTCGCCCCCCAGGTCGCCGGTAATGCTCATCAACCCGCTGATGCCCTGCATGATCTGGTCGTAGGCCGGCCGATTCCGGTACGGCCCCGTCGCCCCAAACCCGGATATGGAGCAATAGATGACCCCCGGATTGACCTTCTTGATGTCCTCGTAGCCCAGGTTGAAGTTGGACATCACGTCCGGCGTGAAGTTCTCCACTATCACGTCCGCGTCGGCCGCCAGCTTCAAAAACACCTGCTGCGCCTTCTCGTCCCGCAGGTTCAGCGTAAGGCTCCGCTTGTTCCGGTTCACCGACAGGAAGTAGGCCGACTCTTCCCCGATGAACGGCGGCCCCCACTTCCGCGTGTCGTCCCCGGCCCCGGGCCGCTCAATCTTGATCACGTCCGCGCCGTAGTCCCCCAGCATTAGCGCGCAGAAGGGCCCCGCCAGCGCGCGGGTCAAGTCCAGCACCTTGATGCCTTCCAATGGTTTCGCCATGCAGTGTTACCTCCGCCGGAGCCGGTTTTTCGCCCCGGCCTCGCTGCTGCGGGCGATATTATAGCGCAGGTTTGCATAATGCAACGCAGCCCCCTGTCATTACCTGCCATAAATGGTAATATGCCGCCATCACCCCGCTTCCGTACCATCCGACACCTTTGGGAGACGAACCATGACTACCACCCAGCAGTCCGCCGCTACCAATGGCTACCGCGTTATCGGCAGCCGTCCCATCCGCCACGACGGTACCGACAAGGTTACCGGCCGGGCCCAGTACGGCGCCGACATCACCCTGCCCGGAATGCTCTACGCCAAGGTCCTGCGTAGCCCCCACGCTCACGCCCGCATCAAGTCCATCGACACCAGCAAGGCCCAGGCCATGCCCGGCATCCACGCCGTGGTAACCTCCGCCGACTTCCCCCAGCCGGCCGGCCGGGTCATCGACCTGGGCGAAGGGGCCATGATTAACCCCAAGTTCCTCAGCAACAACTGCCTGGCCGCCGAAAAAGCCCTCTACAAGGGCCACGCCATCGCCGCCGTTGCCGCCGACAGCGCCCACGAGGCCGAGCTCGCCCTCGCTCTCATCGACGTTGACTACGAAGTGCTCACCCCGGTGCAGGACGTCCTCGAAGCCATGCGCGACGACGCCCCCCTGGTTCACGAACGCCTCGCCAACCTCAACGACCCCAACGTCCGCCCCGGCGGCCTCATGGCCGAGGACGACGCCGGCAAGACCGGCAACGTCCCCAACCGCTACTTCTACGAAACCGGCGACTTGGATGCCGGATTCGCCGCCGCCGACGTGGTCATCGAGCGCGAGTTCCGCACCAAGGCCGTCCACCAGGGCTACATCGAACCCCACGCCGCCACCGCCCTCTGGAACGCCGACGGTTCACTCCATCTCTGGTGCAGCAGCCAGGGCCACTTCAACGTCCGCGATCAGACCGCCACCATCCTGGGCATCCCCGTGTCCAAGGTCCTGGTAACCCAGCTGGAAATCGGCGGCGGCTTCGGCGGCAAGACCCTGGTGTACCTCGAACCCGTGGCCGCCGCCCTGTCCCGCAAGACCGGCCGCCCCGTCAAGATTCAAATGTCCCGCACCGAGGTCTTCGAGGGCACCGGCCCCACCTCCGGCGGCTACCTCCGCGTCAAGATGGGCGTAACCAACGACGGCAAAATCACCGCCGCCGACGTCTCCCTCTATTACGAGGCCGGCGCCTTCCCCGGCTCCCCGGTCAACCCCGGCGCCCAGTGCGCCCTCTCCTGCTACAACATCGAAAACGGCCGCGTCGAGGCTGCTGACGTGGTGCTCAACCATCCCAAGACGGCCGCCTACCGCGCCCCCGGCTCCCCGGCCGCCGCCTTCGCCGTCGAATCCGTCGTTGACGAAATCTGCGACGCCATCGGCATGGACAAGCTCGAGTTCCGCACCCTCAACGGCGCCAGGCCGGGCGACCGCCGCGTCACCGGCCCCCAGTTCGGCAGCATCGGCTGGCTGGAAACCGTCCAGGCCGGACGCGAGCACGACCACTGGAACGCCCCCATCGATCGCTCCCCCGAAGCTGAGGGCAAAAAGGTCGGTCGCGGCGTCGCCGGCGGCTTCTGGTTCAACGGCACCGGCCCCGCCAGCGCCATCGCCAGCGTCCTGGCCGACGGCACCGTCAGCCTGGTCGAGGGTTCCCCCGACATCGGCGGCTCCCGCGCCGTCGCCGCCATGCACGTCGCCGAAGTCCTCGGCATCGCCGCCGAAGACGTGTCCCCCGCCGTCGGCGACACCAACTCCATCGGCTGGACTTCCATGACCGGCGGCAGCGGCGTCGCCTTCAAGACCGGCTGGGCCTCCTACGAAGCCGCCCAGGACGTGAAACGCCAGATGATTGAACGCGCCGCCCGCATCTGGGACATCGACCCCGAAAACGTCGAGTACGACGCCGGCGTCATCCAGCACAAGTCCGAGCCGGAACTGCGCTTCACCTTCCAGCAGCTGGCCGCCCGTCTCAACGGCACCGGCGGCCCCATCGTCGGACGCGCCAACGTCTCCCCCACCGGCGTCGGCGGTGCCTACGCCCTGCACATCGCCGACGTGGCCGTGGACGAAGACACCGGCAAGGTGGACATCCTGCGCTACACCGCCATCCAGGACGCCGGCACCGCCATCCACCCGTCCTACGTGGAGGGACAAATCCAGGGCGGCGCCGTCCAGGGCATCGGCTGGGCCCTCAACGAGGAGTACTACTTCAACGACGACGCCCAGATGCAGAACTCCAGCTTCCTGGACTACCGGATGCCTACGGCCCTGGACCTGCCCATGATTGACACCGTAGTGGTGGAGGTGCCCAACCCCGGCCATCCCTACGGCGTGCGCGGCGTCGGCGAAGTGCCCATCGTCCCGCCCATGGCCGCCATCGCCAACGCCATCCACGACGCCACCGGCGTCCGCCTGACCAACCTCCCCATGAACCCCGGCGCCGTCCTCGAAGCCCTCTGGCAACAAAACGCCACCTAACCAACCCGTAACACTCCGGTGATACCATAGTAGGGGCGAACAACCATTCGCCCCTACTTTAACGAGCGACGAGGTTATAAAGCCTGGCTATGGCCACGAGAGACCTGGGAAAATTCGAACGTGTTGGCGTTCGCAACGTTTGGCCGCACGAAGCGTTAAACTTCACCCCTTGGTTGGCCAGAAATCTTGATGTGCTCAGCGAGGCGGTTGGCTTGCAGTTAGAGTTGGTCGACACGGAAGCAACGTTACCCGGCGAGGGAGGACGCGTTGACATCTTGGCCAAAGAGGTTGACACGGGAACCGGGGTGGTTATCGAAAACCAACTGGAAACCTCCGACAACGACCATGGCGCTGGCATCCTTGGATACGCAGCCCATAGCAACTCGGATATCCTGATCTGGGTTGCAAGCGGATTCACAGATTGGCATCGTCGCACCGTAAAATGGCTCAATCGAAATGGCGTCCGAATTTACGCTGTCGAAGTTAGCGCTTGGAGAATTGGAGACGCCTATGCTCCATATCTCAAACTCATTGCGGGCCCAAACGATTTCGACTATACGTCCGTAAGCGGGCGCCGAAGTAATGGACAAAAATACCGTGATTTCTTTCAGCCTTTGATTGACCGGTTAAGAGAGGAGGGAATTACAGACCGGGTCGCGGCACTGGCTGCCAATGACCACGCGTTTCCATCCGGATACGATGGCATAACCTACGCCGTGGGTTTCTGGAGTGGCCCCTCTGCGTCGGCGTATTTGTGGATTGCGACCGAGGATAGGGAATATAACAAACAAGTTTTTGACGCGTTGCACGGCCTTCGAAACGAGATTGAGGGTGAGATCAACGGGACACTGACATGGGACAGACGTGACAAGCAACGCATGTGCTCTGTGTTCTTGTCACGAAATGGCGCCATCGGCGACCCGCCCGAAGCACTTGACAAAATCAGAGAGTGGATGTTCGTCAATCTGGTTGACTTGAAGAACGCCATTCAACCTTATTTGAAACAGGTAATAAACGAATTGAAGGTGGGCGCACCGGAGCCAGCCCCATGACCCTCACTCACCTCATCTCCTCCCCCTTGTATCCCAACCGCCGCGACCTTATCATCCAACCCGCCGACAGCAGCAAACCCGCCCCATCAACCAAAGGAGCAACAACCATGACCACCACCCAACCGCAAACTACCCTCAAACCCTACGTCGTCCACACCGTCGGCGACGCCTCCGAAACCATCCAGACCCCCGGCATGGTCCGCCAGCCCGCCATCGTCCCCGGCAAGGGCGACACCACCAAGATCTGGATGGGCAAGGTTACCGCCGCCCCCCGCGAAAAGGGCCCGCCGCACACCCACCTGGAAGCCGAAACCGCCGCCTACGTCCTGCGTGGCTACGTCCGCGTCTATTTCGGCGAGAACTTCGAGGAATGGATTGAAGCCGGCCCCGGCGACTTCATCTTCGTCCCGGCCAACACCCCCCACATCGAGGAAAACCCCTACGACGAAGAGCAGGAAGGCATCCTCTGCCGCGCCCCCGACAACCTGGTGGTCAACCTCTAATTGACCCACGCCCCGTTTTCGTGAATAATCACTTTGCCTTGCCGACGGCGCCGCTAACCCCGTCGGCTGGGCAACCGCCATTCACCAAACCAACCTGAGGAGGAACGTCATAATGGCAGACGTCAAGGTAGAAGTTCGCGGCAACGGCCCCCTGCGGGTCATCGGAGAAATCGAAATTGTTGACCAGGACGGCAACAACTACGCCGTCCCCGAAGGACAGTGGGTCTCCTTCTGCCGCTGCGGACAGTCCGACAACAAGCCCTTCTGCGACGGCACCCACCGCGACTGCGGCTTCGAGGCGGTCAGCGAGGCGCGTTAGCTTCCGGACGCCCATCGCAAGGCAATCAACCAGGGGCGGGTTTCACACACCCGCCCCTCTGGTTATAATCCCAGCCGAACCGTACTCCAGGAGGCCACCATGGTAACCACCACGCCGGCCCGCGAAGCCGCCGAGTTGATTTTCGAAAAATACCAGGCCGTGCAACCCTTCGACCGGCTCCCCGACCGCCTGTTTCCCAAAACCCTGGACGAGGCCTATGCCATCCAGCTGGAACTCCACTGCATGTTGTCCAGCCTGTGGGGGCCGCTGGCCGGCTACAAGCTCGCCTACACCACCCCCGTTATGCAGGAACGCGCCGGCCTCAACCATCCGGTGCTCGGCGGCGTCTTCGAGAAGACCATCCTGCGCTCCCCGGTCGTCCTCAACTTCACCGAGTACGTCAACCTGGGCATCGAGCTGGAAGTCGGCGTTACCCTGGGCAAAGACCTCCCCGCCTCCGGCGCGCCCTACACCCGCGACACCGTCGCCGACGCCGTCGCCGAAGTCGCCACCGCCTTCGAGATTGTGGACATCCGCACTCCCGACGACCTCACCACCGAAGAACGCACCCTGCTCAGCGTCGCCGTCAACATCCTCAATGCCGGCGTCGTCCTCGGCGACCCGGTCACCGACTGGCAGAGCCTCGACCTGGTCGGCTGCCACGGCGTCATGAAAATCAACCACGAGCAGGTGGGGGAGGGCTACGGCCGCGACGTCATGGGCCACCCCTTCGAGCCGCTGGTCTGGCTGGCCAACGAGCTGTCCGCCCGCAACCATCCCCTCAAGGCCGGCGACACCGTCATCACCGGCAGCCTGGTCCCGCCCACGCCCCTGGGCTTCGCCTCCGAGGGCCGCGTCTCCATCGAGGGCCTCGGCGAAGCCGTCGTCGTCTGCGCCTAGCGCCGCCGTCCCGCAACTCTCCCATCGCCCCAGTCCTTTCCCGCATCGTCCCGTCATTCCGGTGAAAGCCGGAATCTAACCCCCCGTCTCCACCCATAACCCATACACCACCCGCCGCGACAGCCCGGTGGCCGCCACCACTTCCGCCACCGCCGCCTGCCCGCGCATTCCCTCCGCCCGCCGCTGCGCCAACGCCTCCCGCGCCGCCGCAACCGTGATGGCCGGCTCCGTCGCCGCTGCATCCACGCCCTCATCAGCCGCCGCCCCCACCACAATGGTGAACTCCCCTCTCGGCTCTGCAAAGTAATCCAACGCACCTGACGCCGTGCCGCGCCAGACCTCCTCGTGCAGCTTGGTCAGCTCCCGGCACACCGCCAGCGGCGGGTCGCCCAGCGTCTCGGCGATGTCCGCCAGCGTCGCCTTCAGGCGATGCGGCGCTTCGAACAATACCAGCGTCTGCCCCAGGCTCGCCGCATCTTCCAACGCAGCCCTGCGCTCCGTCCCACGCCGGGGCAGAAACCCCAGGAACACGAACCGGTCGGCGGCAAACCCGGCCACCGACAACGCTGCCGCCACCGCCGAAACCCCCGGCACGCTGACCACCTCATGCCCGGCCCCGGCAATCGCCGCCACCAGACCTGCGCCGGGATCGCTGATTGCCGGCGACCCCGCGTCGGTAACCAGCGCCACGTCGCCGATGTCCAACGCCTCCAGCAGCGACGGCAGCCGCCGTTGCCAGTTGTGCTCGTTGCAACTGACCACCCGCGGCCTGGCCTCCAGATGCGCCAGCAGCCGCCGCGTAACCCGCGTATCCTCCGCCGCCACCAGTGCCGCCGACGCCAACACCCGCGCCGCCCGCACCGTAATGTCCTCCAGGTTCCCGATGGGAGTCCCCACCACGTACAGCTTGCCCATCTACGGCACAACCGTCAGCGCGCCGCCATCCCCCAGCCGATACACAAAAAACTGCCGGTCAACCGTGAACACCCGCCGCATACCCAGGCTCTCCGCTACCGCCACCAGTGACGCGTCCGCTAAATCCATCGGCAAGTCCCGGTACTGTTCCATCAGCGCGGCCATGCGCACGGTTTCCGCTGCCGTCAGTTCATGGAGTACCAACCTCCCGTCAAAGTACATATCCCAAAGCGTAGCCCGATAGCGATGGCCGCCGTCCCTCCACAGCAGGTGCATAGCCTCAGCGAAGCAAGGCCAGGTGGTAAGTAGCGGCTCCGGGGGTAAGGCTGCGAGGCATCGGGCATGATGCTGGTCAGCGACGTTGATCAGGCCAACCAGCGGCCCAGTGTCCGTCAGCATCATTGCTGCCGCTTGCGTTCGCGTTCGTTTCGAAGCTTGGCCTCGGCCTGGTCCCGCTGGTACTCTTCCCACAGCATGTCGCTGTATTCTTGGCCGTATTTGGAGGCCGATGTTTTGTAAGTACCGGCATTCGGGTCCTTGCTGCTGTCCACCACCCCGACGTACCCTTTCCAAAAATCGGGCAACGCGTCGTAGAGCTTTTTGATGGCAGAGTCTTCGCCCTGTTCGGTCGGCTCTTTGTCTTCGTTCTTTTCAGGAGTGATCATAGTAGGCAACCCTCGCCGCGAAGCGATTGTAGCCCGATTATAGCATGGGCCTGTGATACCATTACCCCGCCCGCCCCCAGCGGGCTACCCATGCCATACCAGGAGTCATACCTATGCCGGACCTGAACGGGGGCCACCTCTTTATCCGCTGCCTGAAACAGGAAGGAGTCCAAAAGGTCTTCACCATCGTGGGCGATACCATCCTACCCCTGGTGGACGCCGCCGCCGACGAGGGCATCGAGTTCATCGACACCCGACACGAAGGCGCCGCCATGCACATGGCCGACGGCTACGCCCGCATCACCGGCCAGCCCGCCGTCGCTTTGTTCACCGGTGGTCCCGGCTTCGCCAACGCCATCTCCGGCCTGCCCGCCATCTACACCTCCGAAAGCCCCGTCATCTTCGTCGCCGGCTGCGCCGAACTCCCCGAAAAGGGACAGGCCACCTTCCAGGAAATCGACCAGGTCGCCATGGCCGCCCCCGTTTCCAAGGGCTCCTGGCTGATTCACGACAAGCAGCGCATCCCCGAATTCGTCGCCACCGCCTTCCGCACCGCCATGAGCGGACGCCCCGGCCCGGTCCATCTCACCCTGCCCATCGACCTGCAGGAAGCCCCCATCAGCGAGGAAGACCTGCCCCCGTATCTGCCCCAGGAATACCGCAACATGGGCCGTCCCCAGGGCGACCCTACCCTCATCGAGCAGGCCGCCAACCTCCTCGCCAACGCCCAGCGACCCGTCATCATCGTCGGCAACCCGGCCCGCTACTCCGTCGAACCGGCCCAGTTGGAAGCCCTGGTCGAAGCCACCGGCGCCCCCATCTTCACCGTCGAGCAGGCCCGCGGCCTCATCGACGACCTCCATCCCCTCTGCTTCGGCTACGCCGACGGCGCTCTGAACCATACCGCTCGCAAGTTCCGCGAGGCCGACGTGGTCCTGCTCCTGGGCAAGCGTCTCGACCACCGCTACCGCTACGGCGGCATCTTCAATGCCGACACCAAGCTCATCCAGGCCGACCCCTCCCCGGCCGAAATCGGACGCAACCGGGGCGTCGCCGTCGGCCTGCTCGGCGACCTCGGCGCCATCGTTGACCAGCTCACCGCCGCCGCCAAACCCAACCGCAGCCTCGGCCCCTGGCTCGACCAACTCAAGCAGGAACACACCGCCTGGCTCGATAGCCTCCGCAGCAACGCCACCGGCCAGGCCCCCATGCACCCCCTCGACGTGTACACCCGCATCGAGCACCTGGTTGACGAGGACACCTTCATCGTGCTGGACGGCGGCGACTACGTCCAGTGGGGCCGCTGCTACCTGCCCGCCCGCAAGCCCGGACACTTCATGCGCCTCGGCCCCCTGAGCCACCTGGGCGGCGCAATCCCCTACGCCATGGCCGCCAAGCTGGCCTACCCCGACAGCAAGGTGCTGGCCTTCATGGGCGACGGCTCCTTCGGCTTCTACTCCATGGAGTACGACACCTGCATCCGCCACAACCTCAACATCACCGGCATCATGGGCAACGACGGCAACTGGGGCATCGACCGCACCTTCCAGCTGGCCTACTTCGGACGCGACGTTGGCACCGCTCTCCGCCCCGGCGTCCGCTACGACCAGGTGGTGGCCGGCATCGGCGGACACGCCGAGCTCGTCGAACAGCCCGACGACGTGGCCCCGGCCGTGGAGCGCGCCATCAACTCCGGGCGCCCCTCCCTGGTCAACATCGCCGTCAGGTCCGGCGCCAGCCCCCTGGCCGACGCCATGATCGCCCGCCGCACCGGCTCCTGACTTTCCGGGGTTGCCCGCCACCTTTTCCCCGCCAACCCCGCCTGTTCCGATTGCCGTCCAAAATTCGGAGCCATTCGCGAATAAATCTCCTTTCCGGCGACGAAATCCGTAATTCACCGGGAATTCCCCCGGGAACTTGCAAATTGCTGTTGACAAAGGTTCCGCATAGGGTATAAATTGCCCCAAATACCGCCGCAATCCTGCGGCAGAGCCAACCACTGAGGAGGCTGATATGCTTACCATTGGGCACGAGGTGCGCCGACCCGGACGCCACTGGGGCGACGCCGAAATCACGATTCCGGTTCCCGAAGAACTGGAAACTGTCCCCGGCATCCCCATGACCGGCCGCGAAGTTGACTGGTACGCCCGCGAATATCCGCTGGAAACCATGAACATCACCGAGCGCGCTTCCCGCGACTGGGCCAACACCCTCCGCGACCTCCACGCCGAAATGCGGGAGATTCGTAAGGAGCACGACAAGCTCAACTCCAACCTGATCATGGCCGCCCGCGCCACCGCCGAGATGGAGCCCACCGCTGAATCCAGCGGCGAGGACGTCTCTCAGCTCATCAAGGACAAGGCGCGCCAGCTGGGTTACCTGGAAGTGGGCATCACCTCCTACGACCCCCGCTACGACTACAAGAGCAAGCGCGGCTTCACCGTTCTGCCCCACGCCATCTGCTTGGCCTACGAGCAGGACTTCGAGCCCACCCAGACCATCCCCAGCATCGACGCTGAGATCGTCCACTCCAGCACCTACCGCACTCAGGCTGCGGCCGGCCTGGAACTGGGCAACTTCATCCGCTCCCTGGGCTACAAGGCCCACGTCGTCCACTCCAGCGACGCCACCGGCCCCGTCATCCCCATGTTCGTGGCCGCCGGTCTCGGCTCCCTGGGCGCCTGCGGATACCTGCTGTCCCCGCACACCGGCAACCGGATGCGGCTGATGATGGTCACCACCGACGCCAACGTCACCCACGACGCGCCCGTCGACTACGGCATCCACGCCTTCTGCCAGGTTTGCCAGGTCTGCGTGAACCGCTGCCCCGGCCGCGCCCTCATGCGCGACAAGATCTGGTGGCGCGGTATCGAGAAGAACAAGCTCTACTTCAAGCGCTGTCGCCCCGTCATGGCCCGCTATCTCGGCTGCGGCGTCTGCATGAAGGTTTGCCCCATCCAGAAGTACGGCCTCAAGAACGTCATGGAGCACTACGCCGCCACCGGTCAGGTCCTCGGCAAGGGCACCCACGACCTCGAAGGCTACAACCTGGAAGGCAAGGGCTACTTCGGCCCCGGCGAACTCCCCGTCTTCGAGCGTGGCTTCTTCGACATGCCTCACGGCAACTCCGACGAGTGGGCCTTCGAGTCCATGAAGGAAGCCGCCGCTGAGAACGAAGGCGAAATCCCCGATGCGATGATCGAAGACCTCAAGGTCCAGATCCAGCGCTCCATTGCCCTGCAGAGCGGCGACGTTCTCGCAATGATGGCCGAGGACCAGGACTACATCTAGTAGCCCCCCAACCTCGCCAACCGGCAAAAAGGGCCGGCGGGAGCAATCCCGCCGGCTTTTTCCTTTCCTCACCTATTCCCGCCTCTAAATAATCATCATCATGCAATAGAATATGATGATTCCACTGCCCAAGTATTGACAATTACTTGGGGCGGCAGTATCTTTTCTCCAAATTCGGCCTATCTAGGCAGTCCATCAGAAGGAGGAGGATATGCTAACCATCGGTCATGAGGTACGGCGTCCCGGCAAGTATCTGGGCGACGCGCCTGTCACCATCCCGGTGCCCGAGGAGCTCGAAACCACTCCCGGCATCCCCATGAACCAGCGCGAAGTTGACTGGTACTCCCGCGAGTATCCCGTCGAAACCATGAACATCACCGAGCGAGCCTCCCGCGACTGGGCCAACACCCTCCGCGACCAGCACGCCGAGATGCGCGAAATCCGCAAGGAACACGACAAGCTCAATCGCAACCTCGTCATGGCTGCCCGCTTGACCGGCGACCTCGAACCCACCGCCGAATCCTCCGGCGACGACGTCACCGAGGCCATCAAGCAGAAGGCCCGCGAGCTCGGCTTCGTCGAAGTCGGCATCGCTGCCTTCGACATCCGCTACGTCTATCAGAGCAAGAAGGACTGGGTCCGCTTCCCCCACGTCATCTGCTTGGCCTACGAGCAGGACTTCGAACCTACCCAGACCATCCCCAGCATCGACGCCGAAATCGTCCACTCCAGCACCTACCGCACTGAAGGCGCGGCCGGCCTGGAACTGGGCAACTTCGTCCGCAGCCTCGGCTACCGCGCCCAGGTCCACAGCCCCAACGACAACACCGGCCCCTACATCCCGATGTTCGTCGCCGCCGGCCTCGGACAGCTCGGCGCCTGCGGCTACCTGCTGACCCCCCACGTCGGCTCCCGCTGCCGCATCATGATGATCACCACCGACGCCAACGTCACCTATGACAGCCCGGTGGACTACGGCATCCACGCCTTCTGTCAGGTCTGCCAGGTCTGCGTCAACCGCTGCCCCGGCCGCGCCCTCATGCGCGACAAGATCTGGTGGCGCGGCATCGAGAAGAACAAGCTCTACTTCAAGCGCTGCCGGCCCGTCATGGCCCGCTACCTCGGTTGCGGCGTCTGCATGAAGGTCTGCCCCATCCAGAAGTACGGCATGAAGGCCACCATGGAGCACTACGCTGCCACCGGTCAGGTCCTCGGCAAGGGCACCCACGACCTCGAAGGTTACAACATCGAGGGCAAGGGCTACTTCGGCCCCGGCGAACTCCCCGTCTTCGAGCCCGGCTTCTTCGACATGCCCCACGGCGACACCTCCGAGTGGGCCTTCGACCAGCTCAAGGACGCCGCCCGCGCCAACGGCAACGAGATCACCGATTCGATGCTGGAAGCCTTCCGCAACGACGTCACCCGCGGCCTCGGCCAGAGCACCGATAATGTCGACATGATGTACGAAGAGGAAGACTACATCTAAACCATGTAGCCGACCGAATCCGTCGGTTCTCCGGAACAGACCAAACGCAGGGGCGGGATCACTCCCGCCCCTGTACTCATTTAATACCCGTCTCCCTCTTCCCCTTGCGGGCGAGGGCCGGGGTGAGGACGCAAACCTACAGCTGCAGCGTCCTCGGGTCCGCCGCCTGCCGCGGTGGCTTCGCCGCGCTGGCCGGCTGCTCCTGCCTCAAGTTGTCAATCAGGTCCACCAACGCCGCCTGGTACTCCTCCGACCCTCCATCCTGCCCGGTCAGGTCAAACACCCGGTGCTCCTCCTTCAGCAGCCGCGCCGCCCGGTTGCGCCCGGCGCCCATCACGCCGTCGGCGTCCACCAGGTACATCGTCCACTGGTCCCCGCTTCGCTCCGCTTCCTGCGCCGCCGTGATGTCGTTGCGCACCGTCTCGCTGTCCAGCCCGTCCGCCGTGCACACCACCACCAGCCGGTCGTAATGCCGAATCCACCTCTCGATTTCTTCCTCACCGGACGTCGCCCGCCGGTCCACCAGCGGATTGCCCCGGAACCCTTCGGCGAACACCCAGCTGCGCACTCCCTGCGCCCGCAGGTTGGCCTCCAGCTGCCGGGCAAACTCAATGTCCCCGTTCGCGCAGGAAATGTGCACCTCCAGCGTCGTTACCAGCGCGTCCGACACCGAGTCCTGTATCCCCGATACCCCAATCGGCACCCCGGAACCCAGGATGAACGACTCCGGCAACATGCCCCGTGACCTCAGCAGGGTGTCCAGCCCAATGGTGCTCGGCGCGTCGTGCCGCACGCTCTCCAGGCCCACCGCCGCGTCCATGGCGCAGTTTTGGAACACCGTGTACCCGATGATGCAGTTGTGAAAGTCCGCCTCTTCGGTAACCGTGTCGTTCAGCACCGCCTCGTAAAAGTCCGCCTCGTTCAGAATGGCCCCCGACAGGTTGGTGCGCGACAGATTCGCCCCGTTGAAGCTGGCCCCGGTCAGGTTCGCCCCGGTCAGGTTGGTCCGGTCCAGGTTGGCCCGGTCCAGGTTGGCGTTGGTCAAATCCGCCCCCGACAGGTTCGCCTCCGACAGCGTCCCCCGGTCCAGGTTAATCCCGGCCAGGTTGGCGTTGCGCAGGTCGGCCCCCCGCAGGTTCGCCCCCGGCGCAATCGCCCGGCTCAGGTTCACCTCCCGCAGGTCGGCCCGGTAAAAGTGCGCGTCGTTCAGATAGCTGTTCGACAGGTCCGCCCGGCGCACCATCGCCCCCATGAAGTCGCCGTCCCGCATATCCGCGCCCCGCAGGTTCACCATGGGAATCCGGGCATGGCTCATGTAGCACGCGTTCAGGTCCATTTGCTGATTGGGGTTCTCCTCCCGCCACGCTGTCACGGCGTCCCGCCCCTGCTTCACGATTTGGACCAGTTCCATATTGGCCATCAGTATGTCTCCAAAAGGGATTTCGGCCACGATTCTAGCACAAATCACCCCTCTAACCGTATCGTGTAAAATACCCGCCATACACAGGCCCCATACGTCGGCCCCATACCGAGGCCAAGGAGACCCACTAATGCCCAGAGCCATACTCTTTACCGCCCTCTCCATCATCCTGGCGCTGGCCATCGCCTGCGGCGCTAACGGCAACGATGCCGATGCTCCCGTCGCCGCCCCAATCCCCGAGACCGACCACATGGTCGCTCAAGCCACCCTCACTGCCTACTACATCGACGCCGCCCTCCGCGCCGGCATGACCCCCCAGGAAATCGACGTCGCCCTCGGCCGCATCGCCGACTCCACCACCATCGACGAATTCTGGATTAGCGACGAAGACGGACATATCGAGTTCACCAACGTCCCCGGCCTCAGCTTCGTTTTCCCCACCGACCCGGGCTCCGACTCCCAGGCCGCGCCCTTCGCCAACCTCCTCCTCGGCGGCGAAACCGTCATCGTCCAGGACGCCCAACCCCGCGATGCCGACGGCGCCCTCTTCCAGTACGTCGGCGTCGCCGGCGTTGACCAACCCCGCATCGTCCAAATCGGCTTCGACCGCCGCTAACCCCCACGCTGGCAGTCGGCAATATAGGAAAGTTATACTATTAGCCGGGTTTTCACATGCTGCTCACCATCGACATCGGCAACACCGCCGTCACCCTCGGCGTCTTCCACGACCCCCAGCCACTCAACGGCCCGCCCGCCGCTGCCGACCCCAACGACGCCAACCCCACCCAACGCCTCGTAACCACCCTTCGCATCGCCACCGACTCCCGCCGCCTCGCCGACGAATACGGCATCCTGCTCCGCAACCTCCTCGAGTTCCGCGGCATCTCCCCCGCCGACATCACCGCCGCCTGCATCTGCTCCGTCGTCCCACCTCTCACCGGCCTCTTCGAAGATGTCTGCCGTAGCTTCTTCGGCGTCCCGCCCCTGCTGGTCAACTCCCAGGTTGACCTCGGTATGCCCGTCCGCTACGACAACCCCCGCGACGTCGGCGCCGACCGCATCGTGGACGCCGTCGCCGCCGTCAAGCTCTATGGCTCCCCCGTCATCGTCGTTGACCTGGGCACCGCCACCGTTTTCGACGCCGTTTCCCGCCACGGTGAGTACCTGGGCGGCGCCATCGCCCCCGGCATCAACCTCTCCGCCGACGCCCTCTACGACAACACCTCCCTGCTCCGCCGCGTCGAGCTGGTCGCCCCGCCCGAAGCCGTCGGACGCAATACCACCGCCGCCCTGCAGTCCGGCCTCGTCCTCGGCTACGCCGGTCTGGTTACCACCATGGTCCAGCGGTTCAAGTCCGAAATCGGCTCCGATGCCAGGGTCGTCGGCACCGGCGGCCTCGTTACCGTCATCGCCGATCACTCCCCCGTCTTTGACGACATCAACCAGGAACTGACCCTCGTGGGCCTCGACCTCATCTACCGCATGAATGGCGCCGGATAAAAGGTGACCCCTATGCAATCTGCACTGGCCGGAAAAAACATCGTCCTCGGAGTTACCGGCAGCATCGCCTGCTACAAGGCCCTTGATCTCGCCAGCAAGCTGGTCCAGGCCGGCGCCAACGTCGAAACCATCCTCAGCTACGGGGCCACCCACTTCGTCACCCCCCTGGCCTTCCGCAGCCTCACCCATCGCCCCGTCGTCACCGACACCTTCGACGCCAACTCCGAGCACAGCGTCGAACACGTCGCCCTGGCCCGCTGGGCCGACATCGTCGTCATCGCCCCGGCCACCGTCCACTGCATCGCCAAGCTCGCCGCCGGACTCGCCGACGACCCCCTCACCACCACCGTCGTCGCCACCGAGGCCCCCCTGCTCGTCGCACCGGCCATGGACGCCAACATGTTCGACCATCCCGCCACCCGGGAAAACGTCGCCCGCCTCCGTAGTCGCGGCGTCCTCCTGGCCGGCCCGGCCCCCGGACGCCTCGCCTCCGGCCTCATCGGTATGGGCCGCCTGGTCGAACCCGCCGACCTCCTCGGCCACATCGCCGCCGCCCTGGGCCAAAACGGCGACCTCGCCGGACGCAAGGTCATCGTCAGCGCCGGCGGCACCCAGGAGGCCATCGACCCCGTCCGCGTCATCACCAACCACTCCTCCGGCCGCATGGGCTACGCCGTCGCCGAAGCCGCCCGCGACCGGGGCGCTCAGGTCGTTCTCGTCGCCGCTCCCACCGCGCTGCCCGACCCTCCGCTCATCAAGATGGCCCCGGTGCGCTCCGCCCAGGAAATGTGCGACGCCGTCCTCGCCGAAACCCCCACCGCCGACGCCCTCATCATGGCCGCTGCCGTCGCCGACTACCGCCCCGCCGTCGCCGCCCAGCAGAAGATCAAGAAGACCGCCGCCGATGAAATGTCCATCGACCTGGAGCAGACCACCGACATCCTGGCCACCGCCACCGGCGATTTCGTCCGCGTCGGCTTCTCCGCCGAGAGCGAAAACCTCGAGGCCAACGCCGCCGACAAGGTCCGCCGCAAGTCCCTCGACCTCATCGTCGCCAACGACATCACCGAGGAGGGCAGCGGTTTCGGCGTGGACACCAACCGCGTTGTCCTCATCGACCGCGAGCTCCAGGTGGAGCGACTCCCCCTGCTCACCAAATACGAGGTCGGCCATCGCATCCTCGACCGGGTCGCCGCCCTGCTGCCCAAATGACGGCATAGCTGCCCGATGAGACCACGCTATACCCTCGCCGCGCTGCGCGGCGACCTCTTCGGTGGTCTCACGGCATCGGTGGTGGGGTTGCCGGTCGCCCTGGCCTTCGGCGTCGCCTCCGGTCTCGGCCCCATCGCCGGCATGTATGGCGCCATCGCCGTCGGTTTCTTCGCCGCCGTCTTCGGCGGCACCCGCTCCCAGATTTCCGGTCCCACCGGCCCCATGAGCGTCGCCATGGCCGTCATCGTAACCGTCCACTCCGATGGCGATTTCGCCAGGGCCTTCACCGTCGTCGTGCTGGCCGGCCTCATCCAGATTGTCCTCGGCGCAATCAGGATCGGACGGTTCGTCGCCTACACCCCTTACTCCGTCATCTCCGGCTTCATGACCGGCATCGGCGTCATCGTGATGCTCGTCCAGGTCGCGCCCTTCGTCGGCGCCCAAATCGAGCCCGGCGGCGTCCTGGATAAGATCCGCGCCCTCCCCGACGCCATCTCCAACGCCCAGGTCCACGCCCTCATCGTCGCCTCCATCACCCTGCTGGTCGCCGCGCTCTGGCCTTCCCAGGCCCGCCGCTACCTGCCGGCTCCCCTGGCTGCCATGATCGTCGGCTCGATTATCGGCATCTTCTGGCTCAACAACCTCTCCGTCATCGGCAACGTGCCCACCGGCCTGCCCAAGCTCTGGATCCCCGTCTTCGACGCCGGCTTCCTCATCAGCTCCCTCACTCCCGCCCTGGTCCTCGCCCTCCTCGGCTCTATCGACAGCCTGCTCACCTCCCTCATCGCCGACTCCCTCACCCGCACCAGCCACAACGCCAACCGCGAGCTCGTCGGCCAGGGTATCGGCAACACCGTCGCCGCCCTCATTGGCGGCTTGCCCGGCGCCGGCAACACGGTGGTCACCGTCACCAATATCCGCTCCGGCTCACGCACCCCCATCTCCGGCGTCGTGTGCGCCGCCGCCCTCCTGGCCCTGGTGCTGGGTGTCGGTCAATACGCCGCCGAAATTCCCCGCGCCGTCCTCGCCGGCATCCTGATGAAAGTGGGCTGGGACATCATCGACTGGCGACTCATCAAACGCGCCCATCTCATCCAGCGCGACCACCTCGTCGTCATGCTCATCACCCTGGCCTTGACGGTGTTCCTCGACCTCGTAACCGCCATCGCCATCGGCCTCATCGCCGCCGGCATGGTCGCCGCCCGCCAACTCGAACGCCAGGAACTCGACAGCGTTATCTCCACCCCCCTCCTCGACCAAACCTTCCTCTACGAATCGCCCGAGGAGGCCGCCGCCGCCAACGACCCCTTCGCTGCCCGTTGCGGTGAGATCAAGATGCGCGGCCGTTTCTCCGTCGCCTCTTCCAGCAAGCTGGTCAACACCATCGGCAGCGACATCAGCGACCACGACGTCGTCATCTTCGACTTCTCCGAAACCCTCCACATGGACGACAGCGCCGCCATGGTCGTCGAGCAGATGATCGACATCGCCATCGACGAAGACACCGAGTCCATCGTCATGGGCCTCACCGGCTCCCCCGTCGAACGCAACCTCACCGCCCTCAACATCCTGGCCAAAGTCCCACCCGACCGCTTCGTCGCTGACCTCGACGGCGCCCGAGCCGCCGCCCGCACCATCCTCAACATCACACCCCAACCCGCGGAGAAAACATAATGCGTATCGGAGTCTTCGTCGGCGCATCCACCGCCGACCTCATCAGCCTGGACGAACTCATCGCCCGCATCAAGCAGGCCGAAGCCGACGGATTCGACAGCTTCTGGGTCCCCCACATCTCCGCCCGCGGCTACGACGCCCTCACCGTCCTCGCCCTGGCCGGTACCCAGACCTCCCGCATCGAGCTGGGCGTCGGCGTCGTGCCCACCTACCCCCGCCACCCCATGGCCTTGGCGCAACAGGCGCTGACCACCGCCACTGCCGCCGGCGGACGCTTCCTCCTCGGCATCGGCCCGTCCCATCGCCCCGGCATCGAGGATAGCTTCGGCCTCTCCTACGACCGCCCGGCCCAGCACACCCGCGAATACCTCTCCGTCCTGCGCCCCCTCATCGACCAGGGCCGCGTCCAATTCTCCGGCGACTTCTACAACGTCAACGCCGAGCTGGACGTGCTGGACCGTCCCAACTGTCCAGTGCTCATTTCCGCCCTCGCGCCCCGGATGCTCCGCCTCGCCGGACAGCAGGCCGACGGCACCATCACCTGGATGGCCGGCCCCCGCGCCATCCGCGACCACGTCCGTCCCCGCATCAACGCCGCCGCCGAGGCCGCCGGCCGACCCGAACCCCGCATCTGCGTCGGACTGCCCGCCACCGTCTGCGACGACGAAGCCGCCGGACGCCGCGCCGCCGCCCAGTCCTACGAACGCTACGGACGCCTGGTCAACTACCGCCGCATCCTCGACGTTGAAGACGTGGAGGGCCCCTCCGAAGTCGCCGTAGTCGGCAACGAGGCCTCCCTACAAACCCAGCTCCAACAATTCGCCGCCGCCGGCGCCACCGACTTCATTGCCAACATCTTCACCACCGCCGACCCCAACGACTCAGCCCCCCGAACCTACGCCGCCCTCAAAAACCTGGTGGGCAAGGTATAGCGCCTCCCCCGTCATTCCGGCGCAAGCTGCCAACTATCTTGAACTCCATCCTCAAGCACGGTTGGAGCGAAGAATATGCGAATTGCCTATTTGGGACCGCCGGGGACGTTCAGCGAAGAAGCTGCCACCCGTTACGACGCCAACGCTGAACTGCTCCCGCTAACATCCATCGCGGAGGTGTTTGAGGCGGTATCCTCCGGCCTTGCCCAACGGGGCGTGGTCCCGTTCGAAAGCACGTTGGGCGGGCCGGTAGCCGCCACGGCGGAGCTGCTCGCCCAGCAGACCGGAGCAGTTACACTCGACGCGATAGACCTGCCCACTGACCACTGCCTGGCAACCCGGTGCGGCGTGAGCGCGTCAGAGGTGCGGGTGGTGTTCTCCCATCCGCAGGCGCTCCTCGAGTGTCGGGGCTACTTGGAGCGCTGTTGGCCGCAGGCCAGGCAATCGACCTCCGCAAGCACCGCCGCGGCCCTGGACGACATGGAGCGCTGCGCAGAGCCGGCCGCAGCCATCTGCTCGCAACGGGCCGCAGAGGGAAGGGCCGAGATTATCGCCCGCCGCATCCAGGACCGACCCGACAATATCACCAGGTTTATTGTCCTCGCCCAGTCTGGAACATAGCCTCAATCCGAAGCTTCACCCACTATTCGCGTCCACGTACGCGATCACCTCGTTCAGGTTCTTCAGCTCGGTGCACTGTTCCACGCCGAACTGGATGCCGAACTCCGCCTGCACCACCCTGGCGAAGGCCAGAATGTCCACCGACGACACCCCAAGGTCCCGCAGGCTGTTGCTCATGTTCACGTCGTTGATGGGCTTCCCGTCGATTTCCAGGTTGTCGGCTATCAGCTTCCTGAGACGTTCTTCAGTTGACGGCATGGAGAATTCCTCCCGGTCATTTGGATTGAATGTGTGTGAGATTTCCGTAAAGATGATTTTGCCCGCTATCCCCCTCAGGTGTCAAGACGGCCCGGATTTCTCGGCCCAAACCCCCGTCACCCAGTCGCCTCCTTGAACCGCCGGATCGCCTCAATGTGTTCGTCCGGCCCCTTCAGCCCCGCCCGCATCGTATTCACCGACAGGTGCGTCGCCCCCGCCTCGTCCCAGGCCGCCGCCAGCCGGTTCCAGTCGTCCGGGTTGTCGCTGTCCATCAACGCGACCCGACCCTCCACGCCGATGGCCGACGGGTCCCGTCCGTAGCCCCGGGCCAGCTCCCGCATCTCGTCCAGTCGTTCCCGTCCGGCCGCGTCCGGCTGAAACTGCGGAAACCATCCGTCCCCCATCCGCGCCAGTCGCCGCACCACCTGCGGCGCGCCGCCCCCCAGCCACACCGGAATCGGTCGCTGCACCGGCAGCGGATTGATGCCGGCGTGGGTGATTTTGTGGTAACGCCCCTCGTAGTTCACCACTTCCTGCGTCCACAGCATCCGCAGCACCTCAATCTGCTCGGCCGAGCGGCGTCCCCGATTCTCCCAGTTCTCCCCCAGCGCCTCATACTCCACGTCGTTCCAGCCCACGCCGATGCCCAGCCGCAGCCGACCGCCCGTCAGCACGTCCACCTCCGCCGTCTGCTTCGCCACCAGCGCCGTCTGACGCTGCGGCAGGATGATGATGCCCGTGCAGAACTCGATCCTCTCCGTCACCCCGGCCAGGTAGCCGAACATCACAAACGGCTCGTGAAACATATCGTCCTTGTTGTACGGACGGTTCCACTCCGCCCGCTGCGTATGGTCCGCTCCCAGCACGTGGTCGAACACCAAGAGATGCTCATAGCCCAGCGCCTCGGCGGCCTGGGCAAAGTCCTTCACGGCCGCCGGGTCGGCCCCGATCTCAGTCTGCGGAAAGATGGCTCCCAGTTGCATCACAAAACTCTCCTTTGATAGAATCAAAACCCGCGCTGGGGATTAGTCTAGTGGTAAGACGCCTGACTCTGGATCAGGTATCACAGGTTCGAATCCTGTATCCCCAGCCATTTATTATGCTCCATCGCCGCCCCGATTGGAACAGTAGGCCCCGCCTTGCCACCAAAAATCCCCAGCGCCGCCAAGTCCGCGCTGTGCTAGGAGCCAATGAGGAATCCGGAAGGTGGAGGATAGCGCCCCCCTACCGCTACTCCGGATCCTCCGGCTGGTCGTCAAAGTAGCGCGACATGAATATAAACCCGTCGTGCCGCACCGCCCACATGTGCGCGTACAGCGTCTCCGATGACCTCACGTTCGGACGTATGTAGGTGATCCAGACCCCCTCCTCGGTAGCCCCGGCCAGCTCGTTGGCGGCCTGCCGATTGATGTTTCGGAAGAGCAGGTGCAGGTTGGTCCCCACCAGGTGCTGCGCCACCGGCGACAGCAGCAGCGTCAGGTCTTCATCCGCCATCAAAAGCTGCCACTGAACGTCGAAACTTTCCTCGTTGTTGTAATAGTCAATCGTCCCTTCCAGCCCGTTTTCCTCGTAGTGGTGGATGGCCCGCTGCACGTATGACTTGGTCCGTGCCACGGGATCCTCGATGTGTACGTAGTATCCCGAAGCGAAAAGCATCCCGTCCCGGCGCACCGCGTAAGCCGCCTTGGGAGCCTGCTTCAGCGTCACCGGATGCGGCCACAAATAATCCACCCACAGGCCCTCCTCCGTGGCCTTGGCCAGAGCCTCGCCCAACCGGAAGTCGTCGGGCCCTACTATCTCCTTGATGTCCGTTCCAATCAGCTCCGGCACCAGCGGGTGCACGTGATAGATGTCGGCGTCGTCCGTCGCGAACAGATACCACTCCCCTTCAAAGCTGGCCACGCTGTTGTAGTAGTTCAGCATCGACTGCAAACCGTCCCGCTCGTATCGCTCCACGGCCCGGTGTACGTACTCCTCCGTGTACTCCCGGGGGTCCGCGCCACGCCACGCCGGCGGCCCGGTCTCCGGTTCGCCGGCATAATACCCCGACGCGAAGATCAGCCCGTCGTGCCGCACCGCCCACGTAACCTTCTGCTGCTCCTTCCGCGACACCGGATGCGGCCACAGGTATTCCACCCAGATGCCATCCTCGCCGGCCTCCGCTATCTCCTTCCCCAGCTCCTGTCCGTCTGACCCCACCACGTCCTTGATGTCCGAACCGATCAGGTGCGAAAAGATGGGATGCGCCAGATACAGGTCATCCTCCCCGATCAGGAACAGGTAGAACTGACCGTCCAGACTGTCCATGCTGTTGTAATGCCCGATGACGGCCTCCAGCCCGTCGCTGTCGTACCTGGCAATCGCCTTGCCCACGTACTCCTGCGTGGACGCGGCCACGTCTTCAATCAGCGCCGAATGGCTTGAGGTGAACACGTACCCGTCATATAGCACGGTCAAAATCCGCCGCGGCTCTTCCAGCCTGGTGTTCAGGTTGATGCCTCGGGCCGTCCCCCAGAAACCCTCATCCGTAGCCAGGCTCGCCAGTTGCTCCAGCCCCGGGTACGGCGAACCGGGCCCAATGTACTGCCCCTGCAGCGTCGGCGTCGGACGGTACACCAGCAGCACGCTCTCGCCCTTGTCGATCAGGGTCAGATGCCGACCGTCTGCGATGCTGGCGTCGCTCTTGTAGAACTCAACCGTGGCCTCCAGTCCATTCTCCCGGTAATAGTCGATGGCCTGCTCCACGTAGGCCCGGGTCACCCCCTCGTCGTCCAACGCCACCGGCTCCGGCGTCGGTTCCGCCGTGGGCGTCGGTGTCGGCGCCGGCGTAACGTCCGGCTCCGGCGCGGTGGTCGGCGTCGGCGCCGGAACCGCCGTGGGCGTAGCCACCGGGGTCGCCGTAGCCGTGGGCGCCGCCGTCGGGCCCGGTGCCGCCGTCGGCGCCGGGATGGCAGTGGCCGCCGGCGCTGTCGTTGCAGTTGGCGCCGTGGTCGCCGTTGCCGCCGGCGCCGCCGCAACGGTGGGCGCCGCCGTCGGCGCCGGGTCGTCCCCGCAGGCAATCACCAGCGCCGCCAAGGACGCAATGATCAATGTCAGAATCAATGCCCTGATCCCGGACCGCAGCCCCTGGCTCATCAACCCCGCCGACCCCGTCCGAGTATTAACGTACTGCTCATATCGCATCTAGGCGACCTCCTACGACTTGCCCAATTTCAGGAAAATCATCCTATCATAACTCACATCTTTTTCACACGTGTGATAGCATGGCTCAGCCGGCCAGGGGTTCACCACAACCAGCCGGCCCTTTCCAACGAGTGATTCAGCAATATGTCCAGGGATGCCCAGGCGCGACATGGCCCTCGCTTCGAGCCGGATGATCAGTGCCCGCCTCTGCTGAGTATTACCTCGGCATTGCAGATCTTCGTTCCCAACACCATCGGACTGGTCATGCTGGTGGGCCTCGTCGTCCGCGCCTCCGGCCAGTCCGACGCCTATCTCGCCTGGGCCACCTTCACCGTCCTCGCCGCTTCCGGCGTCGCCATGATCCTGCAGGCAATCCAGCTGCGCTATCTCGGCTCCGGCGGCCTCGTCGTCTGCAACTTCAACGTGCCCTTCCTGGCCGTCTCCGTGCTGGCCCTCCATACCGGCGGCCCCGGCCTCCTCGCCACCCTCGTCGTCGTCTCCACCCTGCTCCAAACCGTTCTCACCTTCCGCCTCGCCTCCCTGCGTCGCATCTTCACCCAAACGGTCAGCGGCGTCATCGTCATGCTGGTGGCCATCTCCGCCGTCCCCTTCATCATCAGCCGAGGCGTCGTTCAGCCCGAAGACACCTCAACCGCCCTCTTCCTGGCCCCCGGAGTCGCCGCCCTCGCCGCCGGCGCCTTCATCCTGATGAAAGACTCCCCGGCCTGGCGCATGTGGATCCTGCCCGGCATGGTGATGGTCGGCCTGCTGGTCGCCGTCCCCCTGGGCTTCTACGACGTTGGCATCATCCTCGATGCGCCCTGGCTCAGCCTGCCCCATCTCCAGTGGCCCGGACTGGACCTGACCTTCGGCCCCGATTTCTGGACCCTGCTTCCCGTCTTCGTCTTCGTCAAACTTACCGCCTTTATGAAGGTGGCCGGAGACCTTTCCATCGTTTACGCCGCATCCCGCCGCAATCTCGCCGCCATCGACTTCCGCAAGGTCCAGGGCGGACTCAACGTGTACGGAATCGGAACCCTGCTCTCCGGTCTCCTCGGCACCCTGCCCGTGGCCGCGCCCTGGGTAACCACCGTGGTGTACATCAGCTTCACCGGCGTCGCCGCCAGGAGCGTGGGCCTCTACCTGGGGCTGTTCACCATCGCCGTGGCGCCCTTTTCCAAGCTCCTCGCCATCCTCACCGCCGTTCCCAGCCAGGTCGTCGGCGCCGTCTATATCGTCATCTTCGGAGCCCTCTTCGTCGAGGGGGCCAAGTCCGTCTTCACCGGCCCCATCGACCACAAAAAGGCCGGCATCGCCGGCGTCTCCACCGTCCTGGGCCTGTCCGCCGGCGTCCTCAGCGGCTTCGTCGAAGGGACCATATCCAGCCACCTGGTGGGCAACACCATCGTCGTTGGCGGCCTGGTCGCCATCGTGATGACCCTGTTCACCGAACTGCCGGCCCTCCGCGCCCGCAAGCTGCGCATCGACCTGTCCCAGTCCTCACTGCCCGCCATCGACGACTTCCTCGCCCAGTTCGCCGACCGCCATTCCTGGACCGAAGTCGGCAAAAACCGCCTGCGTCTGGTCGGCGAAGAGGCCGTGCTCAGCCTGCTCCAGGAAGAAAACCACGGCCCCGAAGATCAGCAGCGTCGCCTCATCGCCTCAATCCGCCCGGACGGCGCCGCCGCCGACCTCGAAATCATGGTCGCCGCCCACGACGCCATCCAGGGCAATATCGAAGACCAGATCGCCTACCTGGGCGACCAGCACGCTTTGGAAGATGAACGCCAGCTATCGGTGCGCATCCTGCGCCATTACGCCTCGTCCGTCCACCACCGCAAGTATTACGGCCTCGACATCATCAGCTGCCGCATCGACCAATAACCCCCCGTCAGTCCGCCGCCCCCACCGCCGCCGGCACACCCTTCAGATCTGCGGCCACAACCCTAGCGCCCGTAAACTCGCAATTCGGTGTGGCGCGCCAGCACGTCGTAATCCCCGTCGTTGTGCAGGATGGGAACCCCGGCCCGGATCGCTATCGCCCCGATGAGACAGTCCATCAACTTCCGTACCGTCTCCCCTTCCGAAATTCCACCCAGGCCGAGGTGTCGATCAGTATCACGGTGCGCGAGTCGCGCGCATCCCGTCCAGGTCGCCCTCCCATCCGATGCCCCGCATCGAACGCGCCTCATCCACCGAAGCGGGTTCGGCCGCCAGCGTTCGCAGAGCGAAGTTGATGGCCTCCCGCTTCGTAGGGAGCCGATAACGCCGCATTACCTCGGCGCAAGCCTGGTCGTCTATATCAACGTTGGTGCGTGCCATACACCTATGATACACATCCCACGCCGATGCCCGCAAGCGCCTCGATAACCCCCCGTCAGTCCGCCGCCCCCACCGCCGCCGGCGTATGCGCCTTCAGGAACCGACGCCCGTGCGCCACCACCTCGGCGGTGTGCTCCGGCGTGTCCTTCCACGGATAGATGGTTACCTCCGAGTTCGGCGCCAGGTTGGCTACCTCCATCGCCCGCGCGTACGGATGCGCCGGCACGTCGTCGGGCGCGATCAGCAGCGGCGTCTGCAGCCCGCTCACGAACTCCCGCGACACCGTGAACACGAAATCCGCCCGCTTCACGTACATGTTCGTCAAAAAGTCGTGCACCATCTCCATGGTGATGTCCGACCTCTGCTCGCACAGCGGCGGCCCCCAGCCCGTGATGTTGTTCTGATAGAACAGATCCGGCAGCTCCGGACGGTACCCGCTGGGCTGCATCAGCGCCGCCGCCACCACTCGCCCACCGGCCCGGCTCAGCAGGTTCAGTATCATCGGCCCGGCGATGCAGAAGCCAATCACCCCGAACTTGTCGATGCCCAGGTGGTCCATCAGCCCGATCTGATCGTCGGTGAACGCGTCCCAGGGCCGGTCAATCTCCAGCGGCCCGGTCGATTGCCCGTTCGGTGCGTTCCGCAGGTCCGACGCAATGCAGCGGAAGTCGCCCCCATACGTCTCCAGCGGATTGAACGGATGCGAGGTTCTCAGCCCCTCCACCGTGGAATTCACCAGCCCTCCGCCCGGAATGATCAGCAGCGGAAACCCCGATCCCACCTCTTCGTAATAAATGCGGGTCGCGCCTCTTTCGTAAAACGGCATAGCGATCGTCCTCCATCCTTCGGCAACTCGCACGGGATAACGCTCTGCCTCCCCGTGCCAGCCCTGAATCTAACCCACCATCGCCAATCGGTCAACGCAAACCCACCCACCCACACCCGTCATGCCGGACTTGATCCGGCATCCAGGAGCTGGGTGGCCATCATCCCATGCTCCCACCCCCAATCCTGCCAATCCCCAAATCCCGAAAATCCTGATTCTGACAATGACACCTCCCCGTTGACACCCGCCGTCACCCATCCTAAAATAGAATATATGTCCGCATTGGCCCACGTCATCGCCCAGGAAACCCAGGACGGTCGCCGCATCGTCCGCTTCCTGCTGTCCGCCATGGAGGGCCAACTCCCGGACTTCCTCCCCTGCCACCGCATCGATGCCGCCCGCCTCCTGGTCAAACTCGGCTTTGACCAGGCCCAGGCCGTCGTTGACCGGGCCCGGGCCGACCAACGCGCCGCATCCCGTCATTCCCGCGCCGGCGGGAATCCAGGGGCGGAGGCGGGGGAAGCCCAGGACGCGGCCAACGATGTACGCGCCCAGCTGGCCCGCATCGTCCGGGAGGAAACCGACGATGGCCGGGTCGCCGTCCGCTTCCTCATCGACGCCATGCAGGGCGAGTTCGCCGACTTCAAACCCTGCCACCGGCTGTCCGCGGCCAAAGAGCTGCTGCAGCGGGGCTTCGACTACGTCCCCGAACCGGAAGAGACCCCAGACGACGACTTCGACCTGGACCTGGACCCGGCGGAGCGGGAGGCCAGGCGCCGCCAGGCCGAAGACCAGGAATTCGCCCGCCACAGCTCGACGTACTACGCGAATATCCGCCCCTACCCCTGCGTCTGCGAAGACCGACTCCACGACTGCAAGGGCAACCTCCTGGATGACGAGCAGCGTGTGGAAATGGCCCAGGAAGCCCCCGGAGGCCAATTCGTCATCGGCGCAGCCCAAGCCGACGTGATGGCAGACTACTTCGCCCGCTACACCAAGTACGTGGAGCGCTGGAACGTGGAGCACCCGGAAGTCCCCATCGACATCAACCGGATCCACTGGATTTCCCCCAACTGGCAACACCTCAACCGCCTCAACGCCGCCCAGGCCCTCAAACGCATCCGCGGCCCCTGACCCTCTGCCCGGCCGACCCCAAATCCTGCCAGTCCACTAACCCGGCAAACCTCGGTTCCCACGATTGCCCAGCTCCCGCCGGGCTCGCCCCACTCCGCCGAATTTCAGGCGCAGCAACCCCTTCACGTCCTCCCACGCCGTCCGCAGGATGCGCACCCGGCTGTCCGGGTCGTCCTCCCAGTGCACCGGCAGCTCCCGGATGCGATACCCGCACTTCTCCGCCAGGATCAGCAACTCCGAGTCGAAGAACCAACCGTTGTCCTCCACCAGCGGCGCCAGCTCGTCCGCCGCCCGCCGGCCCGCCGCCTTGAACCCGCATTGCGCGTCCCGGAACGACGTGAAGAACATCCCCCGGAACAGCAGGCTGTACCCCCGCGACGTTATCTCCCGCTTCAACGTCCGTCCCACCACCTCCGAGTCCCCCAGCAGCCGCGAACCCGTGGCGATGTCATAGCCCTCCTCGGCCACCGCCGCTACCAGCGCCGGCAGGTGCTCCAAATCCGTGGACAGGTCAACGTCCATGTAGGCCACCACGTCCGCCCGGCTCTCCGTCCACGCCCGCCGCAACGCCCGGCCCCGGCCCCGCTGCTCCAGCCGAATGCACCCCACTTCCCGAAACTCCGCCGCCATCGCCCCCGCCGCCTCCAGCGTCCCGTCCGTCGATCCGTTGTCCGCCACCGTGATCGACCAGTCATAGGCCGCCATCGCCTCCGACATGAATCCGTGCAGCCGTCTGATGCACGCCGGCAGCGCCCGCTCCTCGTTCAGGCAGGGTATAACAACGTCCAGGGTAATCGGCATGGCAGCCGATTATAGCAACCTTTGGCACAGTTATAAATTGACAACTTCGGGGCCGCAATGCTATATTCCCCCTGCTAAACACCCTCGCACAATCGTGCTTGAATCGCCATTCCAAACGGCCCGGAGGTTCGCTCCAGAGCAGCCTGCCGGATGCTGATATGCCGGTTCGGAGGAACCCTCAGATGCAAATGAACGACTTCGTCGTCCGGTTCGCCGGTGAAGGTGGCCAGGGCGTCGTTACCTCGGCGGAAGGTCTGGCCCAGGCTTCCACCCAGGTCGGCTACCACGCCCTCACCTACGCCACCTTCCCCTCACAGATCCTCGGCGGCCCCACTTGGACCCAGGCCCGCATCCGCACCGAGCCCGTACTGAGCTCCGGCGACCAGGTGGATGTACTGGTCGCTTTCAACGAAGAAGCCTACGAAACCCACGCCGAAGAAGTGCGCGACGGCGGGGTTATTATTTATAACGCCGACGACTTCACCATGACCGACCCCCGGTCCTTCGGCCTCGCCATCGATACCCTGGCCCGCTCCACCGGCAATAACCGGGCCGCTAACATGGTCGTCATCGGCGCCCTCGCCCAACTCGTCCATATGCCCCAGCAGTACCTGGAAGACTTCGTCGAAGCCCGCTTCCGCCGCGGCCGCGACAACGACGACGAAATCATCTCATCCAACATCGAAGCCATGCGGCTGGGACGGCAGAACGCCGCCGAAAGCGGCTTTGTCCTCGGCGACCTCGCCCCTCCCAACCCGCCCGATTACCAGCAGATGATGCTCAAGGGCAACGAGGCCATCGCCCTCGGCGCCACCCACGCCGGCCTCCGCTTCTACGCCGGCTATCCCATCTCGCCCGCCACCACCATCCTCCTCTGGATGGAGCGCAACCTGGTCGGTGAGGACAAGTTCGCCTATCAGGTTTCCTCCGAAATCGAGGCCATCACCGCCATCCTCGGCGCCGGCTACGCTGGCAAGAAATCCATGACCGCCACCGCCGGCCCCGGTATCTCCCTCATGAGCGAGGGCCTCGGCCTGGCCTGGATGGCCGAAATCCCCCTCGTCGTCGTCGATGTCCAGCGCGGCGGCCCCGCCACCGGCCTGCCCACCAAGACCGAGCAGTCCGACCTCATGGGCTGTATGTATCCCGCCCACGGCGACGTCCGAATGCCCATCATCGCCCCCGGTTCCGTGGAAGAATGTTTCGTCGCGGCGGCCCACGCCATCAACTGGGCCGAACGCTACCAGGGGCCCGTCATCCTCATGAGCGAAATGTCCATGGCCGAACGCGTCCAGAACATCCCCCGGCCCGACCTGAACAAAATCCCGGTGGAGGAACGTCTCACCTACGAAGGCAGCAACGGCTACCACCGCTATTCCGGCCACGAGTTGTCTCCCATGCCCTTGCCCGGCGGCCCCGGCGCCTACGTCGCCAACGGCAGCGAGCACGACGAAATGGGCGATACCACCCACCTGCCCAGCCGCCACATCCAGATGACCGAGCGCCGTTTCAGCAAGCTCAAGCTCCTGGAAGAGGACAACTACGAAGCCGAAAACAACGCCGCCAGCATCGCCATCATGTCCTGGGGCGGCTCCAAGGGCCCGGCCCGGGAAGCCTTCGACGAACTGCGCGAGCAGGGCGTCGATGTCGGCTGGTACTTCACCATGTTCCTCCACCCGCTGCCCCCACGCCTGCTGGAGGAACTGCGCAGCAAGGATCTGGTCATCGTGCCGGAACTCAACTACCAGGGCCAATGGGCCGGCATCCTGCGCTCCGAAGGCGTCAGGGCCCAGGCAATCACCCAATACACCGGCCTGCCCTTCAAGGTCAGCGATCTGGTGTCCAAAGTCAAAAATATTGTGTCTGAGCACACGGAGGCAGCGCGGGTATGAGCAAGAAGAACCCCGAATACGACTTCAAGTGGTGCCCCGGCTGCGGCGACTTCGGCGTGCGTCGCGCCCTGGAATTCGCCATGATTAACCGGCTGGAAGAAACCGGCCTGCCCATCGAGAACAACGTCGTCGTCGCCGGAATCGGCTGCAGCGGCAACCTCGTTCACCTCCTCGAAGGCCAGCAGCCCTACGGCATCCACGGCATCCACGGACGCACCCTCCCCGTCGCCCTCGGCGTCAAGATGGCCCGTCCCGAGCTCAACGTCGTGGTCGTCGCCGGCGATGGCGACTTCCTCAGCATCGGCGGCGAGCACATCGCCCCCCAGGCTGCCCGCAACCTCAACATCACCGCCGTCATCATGGACAACGGCGTGTACGGCCTCACCAAGGGCCAAAGCTCGCCTACCACCGAAATGGGCGCCATCACCAGCAGCACCCCCTTCGGCAAAATCGAAGAAGACCTCGACCCCCTGGAACTCTACCTCACCCTGGGCGTCTCCTTCATCGCCTCCGGCTTCTCCGGACAGCCCCGCGTGCTCGCCCAGCTCATCAACGAAGGCATGAACCACGACGGCATGTCCATGATTCACGTCCAGTCCCCCTGCGTTACCTACAACGACACCTACCAGCTCATCAAGGGCAACCCCAAGGAAGGCATCGCCCCCGCGCTGTGGGACATCCCCGACGACCACGACGCCAGCAGCAAGCAGGCGGCCCAGGAACTGGTCCAGCGCGGCGGCCTCCCCGTCGGCATCATCTACAAGGATGAGACCCGCCAGTCCCTAGACGCCAACATGGGCATCATCCGCGGCAAGGCCCGCGAGCGCACCGTCGAACAGCTCATGGACGCCTACACCTTCTAACCCCCAACCCAAACCACCGCAACCCAGGCCCCCGCCGCCGCGCCGGGGGCTTTCCTGTTTCTCACCAATGCCGTATCATTATACCCGTATCAATTTGTACGTATGTTGAAGGGGTAAAGAGATGGCTACCAGGTTCGAGGTCAGGCTGGACGACAAGCTCCGCGAACAGCTGAGCCAGCTGGCCGCCTCCCGTGGAATGTCCGCCTCCGCGGTAATCCGCACTCTGATCGAAAACGCCCACCGCGACGCCGTCAGCCGGCAGAGGCTGCAGGCCGTCGGGGACCTGGCTGCCATGTCCCTGGAAGTGCCGGAGGACCCGATGCAACTCCGCGAAGTCCTCGAGGCTGCCCATGAACCGCCCCTACTTCGTTGATGCCAACATTCCCATCTATGCTGCCGGAACCGCCCACCCTCTCAAAGACCCCGCGCTGCGGATACTGCGACTGGCGGCCCAGCGCCCGGAAAGCTTCCTCACCAGCGCCGAGGTCTTGCAGGAACTCATCCACTACTACAGTGCCCGCAATCGTTGGCAGCTTGGCTACCAGGTGCTCCACCGCTTCGCCGCCGTGATGAGCGGGCGCATCGAATCCGTCCACCCGGAGGATGCCCTCCGCGCCGCCGAAATGGTCGGTCAGCAAGCCGGCGTCAGCGCCCGGGACTGCTTCCACGCCGCCGTCATGCAGCGCGTCGGCACCGACCGCATCGTCTCCGCCGACCAGAACCTCGACCGCATTCCCTGGCTCCAAAGATTGGACCCGCTAAACGCCGCCCACCTCGCATCCCAGCCGCCCTAACCTCAATACCCGCCCTGCGGAACCGCCGCCCCCAATCCCGGTTCAGGCAATCGGCTCAACCGTCACGCTGCCGCCAAACTCCCACTCCACAGTCATCACGCTCCCCCAAAGCAACCCCGTCCCAATTAGCGAGATGTTATTTGCAGACTCAATCACGTTCACTGCCGTAGGAGTTCCCAACCACAGAACTGTCGCCGGGTACGTTCTATCTTCAACAATTTGCCCGTCAGCCAATTGCGAATTGGCAATTCCTGCCGGAGTCAACTCCAGCCTGCCAATGTCTGCAACGGCCAACTGCAAGTCGCCGTTGAATCCCGTATCCACGTTGAAGTTGAACGTGATGAATCGTTGCCGCGCTACACCCTGCACGGCTAGCGGCAACATCGCCTGTCCCGCCCGATTGATGCTTCCGCTAACCACAGCCCTCACCTGATGATGGCGGCCTTGTGGCCAATGCGAATGATGTGCGAATACGTGTTGGGTCGTTTGGCCTGCATGTCAAGCTGGGCGTCCACAATTCGGTCTCGAATCACATAGTCGCCGCTGTCCGGCTCCACCGCTATGAACCGGCCGTGATGCTCCGACTCCACCAAATGCCGTATGTTTTCGTCGTACACGGCTTGGCCACGTTTCCCTACGTTGTCAATAGTCGTTGGCGTCTCAAACATAATCGCCCACCTCGCATCCCAGCTGCCCTAACCTCAATACCCGCCTTGCGGAACCGCCGCCCCCGGAACCACGTCCGGATTCTCCGCCTGCAGCGACTGGTACTTCGACGGACACTTCACCAGGATGTTGTCCGTCACGAAGACGCCGCTCTCCCCGTCGTAGCTGCCTTCCAGGATGATCTCCGAGTGTGGGTTGAAGAACAGGTCCGGCAGCACCCCCACATAGCTCGCCGCCATCTCCGGACTGCCCGCCGCGATCCCCGGCACGTCCGGCTCCTTGTCCCCCAGGGCGAACCGCGACACCGCGGATCCGTCCTCCCGCCGGAAGCTGTCCGGCGACAGCGCCCCGGCCACCCGCAGCGTCTGCCCGTCGTGCAGCCTGGGGTCCTCCACAAACTCGCTCACGGTTACGAAGTACAGCGTGTTCCCCGGAAACGCCGCATACACCATATACGCCACCGCCAACGCAATCACGCCGGCCAGAATGCCCAGCCGCACCCGATGGCTGCGCCACCCGGAGCGCTCCTCGCCGGCATCGGCTTCCAGGTACGGGGCTATCGTTTCCCCCGGTTGGTCGGTGTAGTTCTCAGACTGCATTGGCTTCGGTACGTCCTCAACGGGCCCGGCTTCGTCTTCCCATTATACCCTGCTGCTCCCGCTCATCCTGTACCCTACTGCTCCCGCTCATCCTGAGCCTGTCGAAGGACCCGCCCTTCCTCATCCTCCCCCGACTCCCGCAGTTCCTCCAGCTCCTGCTGCACCGACCGCCGCCGCCACGACATATACCCGGCGTAGATGAAAAACACCACCCACACAATGGCGAAGGCGGCAAAGAGATGCGGCAGGTTGTCCGATGGTATGTCCGTCATACTGTTCCGTGCTTCCTTCTAAGCCTGGTCCAGATTCGCCTCTCGACGCAACTGCGCCAGCGTGTCCTCGGTCTTTCGCAGCGCCATCCGCTCCAGCAGCAGATAGGCAAACAGCGCCAGCATCGCCCCCAGCGAGAATATCAGGATGCGCGCCACTATCGGCTCCAGGCTTCCCTCAGCCGCCGCCGGCCCGATCACCTGCTCCGGATGCAACGTGCGCCACCACTTCACCGAGAAGTACACGATGGGCACGTCAACGAAACCAATGATGCCCACCACTGCCGACCAGACACGGCCCTGTTGCGGCGTCGGCGCGTACTGCCGTATCATCAAATAGGCCACGTAGATGAACCAGAGAATGAGAGTAGTAGTAAGCCTCGCATCCCACTGCCACCACGCGTTCCAGATGGGCTTCCCCCAGATGATGCCAGTCAGCAGCGCCAGCGTCACAAACACCACGCCCACCTCGGCGGCAGCGTGAGCCAGCCGATCCCAACCCTCGCTGCGCCGTATCAGGTAGCCGACGCCCGCGATGGCGCACAGCAGGAACCCCAAAAACGACAGGATCGATATCGGAACATGGACGTACAGCGTCCTTCCCACGTGTCCCTGGACCCAGTCAGTCGGCGCGACCACAAAAATCAGGTAGCCGTCCACCAGCGTCAGCGCGGCGGCCAGCAGCAACAGCCAAAAGCGCGCGTCTCGTATCGCCGCGCGCCTGGGTCTCTTGCTCGTCGGTTGGCCTGCTATCGCCGCCAATCTACGCTATCCCTCGAAAATGAACCCGAAAATCCACGGACATATTACCAGAAACAGCGCGTCGAATACCACCAGCAGCGGCAGCCACCGCGTCCAAACCCCTGTCATCGGCCCACCCTGCAATACCAGCGCCGACGCCTCCACCGCAGCGATGATCACCGGCACAATCACCGGAAAGAACAGCACCGGCAGCAGTATCTCCCGCGAACGCGTTTGCACCGCAATCCCCGCGAAGAACGTCCCCACCGTCGCAAACCCCACCGTGGCCAGCAGTATCACCAGACCCAGCGTCGGCGACAGCGTGGGCAGGTCCAGCATCACCGCGAACACCGGCAGCAGTATCGCCTCAATCACCAGCATGAAAATCAAGCTCCCCAGCATCTTGCCCAGGAACACCGCGTCCCGGCTCACCGGCGCCAGCAGCAGCCCGTCCATCCCGCCCTGCTCCAGCTCCCGCGTAAAGGCCCGGTTCATCGCCAGCACCCCAATGAATGCGTACGCCACCCACAACAAACCCGGCGCCACCGGAGCCAAGCTCCCCGGCGCCCGGTTCAACCCGAAGTTGAACACCACCACCACGATCAGCCCGAACACCAGCGCCGACGTGATGACGTCCCGGGAGCGCAGCTCCAGCCGAACGTCCTTCCACGCAATCGCCAGCGTCCCCCGCAACAGTTCCATTACCGCCCCGCTCTCTATCACTCCGTCCGACTCCCGCTCATCCTGCGCCTGTCGAAGGATCAGCGGGAGCAACCCCGCTCACCCGACCACCCTCCAGCGTCAACGCCCGATGCGCCCAGGCCAGCCCCACCTCAATACTGTGCGTCGTCAGCAGCGCCGCCCGCCCCGACGCCGCCCACTCCCTCAGCAGCTCCCCCAGCGTCTCCACCGACGCTCCGTCCAGACCCGATTCCGGCTCGTCCAGCAGCAGCACCTCCGGCTCGTGCAATATCGCCCGCGCCATGGCCAGCCGCTTCTGCATCCCGTGCGACAGCGTGCGCACCCGCCGGTTGGCCCGGTCCGACAGGTGCAATTGACCCAACGCGTCATCAATCCGCCGCCCCGCGTTCCGGATGCCGTACAGCCGGGCGTAAAAAGCCAGGTTCTCCCGGCACGTCAGGTCGTTGTACAGCATCGTCTGATGACCGGCGAACCCCACCAGCCGGCGCGCCCGGTTCCCCCGGCGATGCATCGGCCGTCCCGCCAGCCGGACCGCTCCGCCGTCCGCCCGCGTCAGCCCGGCCAGGATGCGCAGCAGCGTCGTCTTGCCCGCCCCGTTGGCCCCGAACAGCACGGCTATCTCGCCCCAGCCTACCGTCAGGTCAACGCCCCGCAGCACGGCCCGGTCCCCGTACTCCTTGCGGATGCCGGCGGCGGCAATGGCGACGCTGCCGCCGTCCGGATTATCAGCGGTGATGCTCAAACCGCTCCCGCAATACCTTCTTGTCGAACTTGCCCACGCTGGTCTTCGGTATCTCTTCGATGAACACCACGTCGTCGGGCAGCCACCACCGCGCGAACCGGGGCTGGATGAACTCCAGTATCTTGTCCTTGGTCAACGGCCCCGACGCTTCCGCCCTCGCCACCACGCAGGCCAGCGGACGCTCCTGCCACTGCGGATGCGGCACCGCGATTACCGCCGCCTCCAGCACGTCCGGATGCGCCATTATCGCCGACTCCAAATCCACCGACGATATCCACTCGCCCCCGCTCTTCACCATGTCCCTCACCCGGTCGGCGATATGAATGTAGCCGTCGCGGTCAATCGAGGCGATGTCCCCGCTGTGGTACCAGCCGTCCACGAACGTCTCCCCGCTGCGTTCGTCGTTCACGTACTCCCCGGCCAGCCACGGCCCCCGGAACCACAACTCCCCCCGCTGCTCGCCGTCCCACGCCGCTTCGTTCCCGTTCTCGTCCACCAGCCGCATCTCTATGCCCGGCGCAACCACCCCCTGCTTGGCGCACAACTCCAGCTGCTCCTCCGCCGAAAGCTCGTCCAGCCAGCTGCGCCGACGGTTCACCGATATCAGCGGCGTCGCCTCGGTCATCCCGTAGGCGTGGGTCATCTCCACGCCCAGCCGGTCCCGGTATGCCTGCAGCACCGCCACCGGCAGCGCCGATCCTCCGCTCACCACCTGCCGCAGCGTGGACAGGTCATGCTCCACCCCCGACCGTTCCAGGTAGTCCAGCACCCCGATCCAGATGGTGGGCACGCCGGCGCTCAGCGTTACCCCCTCCCGTTCCACCAGTTCGCAGATCGCCCGCGGGTCCGGACGCACCCCCGGGAAAATCTGATCGGCCCCCACCAGCGTCGCCGTATAGGGCAGCCCCCAGCAGTTGGCGTGGAACATCGGCACCACCGCCATCACCCGGTCCCGCTCCGACAGCGAGAACATATCGGTCATCGCCGAGGTCAACGAGTGCAGATACACCGCCCGGTGCGAATAGGCCACCCCTTTGGGCAGCCCCGTCGTCGCCGACGTGTAGCACAGCCCCATGGTCGTGTACTCGTCCACCTCGGCCGGACGGTACTCCGGCGACGCTGCGGCCAGCAGCGTCTCGTAACACACGGCGCCGGGCAGCGTAGTGGTTACCTCCTTCGGCTCCCCCAGGATGACGAAATGCTGCACCGTGGTCAGCCGGTCGGCGATGGCTTCAATCAGCGGCGCCAGGTCCGGGTCGATCAGCAGCACTTTGTCCCCGGCGTGATTGATGATGTACGCAATGTCGTCGGCAGCCAAGCGGATGTTGATGGTATGCAGCACCGCCCCGATGGTCGGCGGCGCGAAGTATGCTTCCAGGTGCCGGTAGGTGTTCCACGCAAACGTCCCCACCCGGTCCCCCGGCCCCACGCCCAGCTCCCGCAGCGCGTTGCCCAGCCGGGCCGTGCGGGTGAACATATCCCCGTAGCTGTACCGATGCGTTCCCTCGCCCACCCGGGTGATGATTTGCTTCTTGGGAAACTGCGTCGCCGCCCGCTCCAGAATCCGGTGCGCCAGCAGTTCGTATCGCATCGTCATGGCGGACCTCCCGCACGTGTCTCGTCATTCCCGCGCCAGCCGGAACCCAGCATCCTTTTGCTCCCGCTCTTACGGATGTTTGATGCTGACGCCGCCATCAATGGCCCACGTCTGCCCGGTAACGTACGCCGCCGCCGGCGAGGCCAGGTACACCGCCAGGTAGCCCACCTCAATCAGCCGGCCGACCCGCCCCAGCGGAATGGTCTCTGCGGCCCCGGCGTCCCGCGCGGCGAACGCCTCCGCCGACATCTGCTCCGGGTCGGGAAACGTCCCCGGCGCGATGGCGTTGCAGCGAATGCCGTGGGGCGCCCACTCCTGCGCGACCACCTCGGTGAACCGCATCAGCCCCGCCTTGGCCGCATCGTACGCGGCCGACATGGGACGCCCCCGGAAGGACGCCCACCCGCTGATGTTGATGACGCTGCCCCGGCCTCGCTCCAGCAAGTGCGGCCCCACGGCCCGGCACCCCTGGAACGCCTCCGTCAGATTGATGTCAACGATGCTGTGCCACTCCGACTCGGTCATGCCGGGCACGTCGCTGCCCGGCAGCTGCACCACCGGCCTGCGGATGGCGTCGCCCACGCAGTTCACCAGCGTGTCGATGTGGCCGAACTCGGCAATGGTCTGCTCTACGATGGCGTCGGTGTCCGCCCCTGTCGTCGCGTCCCCGGTCAGCGGCAGGCACACCCGACCCAGCGCGCGCACCTCCTCCGCCACCTGGTTGACCCCTGTGGGTGTCAGCCCAGTAACCGCCACGTCGGCCCCGGCCTGGGCGAAGGCCAGCGCAATCCCCTTGCCGATGCCGCGACCGGCGCCCGTCAGCAGCACCTTCTGTCCGGCTACGTCGAAAATGTCCAGGCTCATGGCGGCGTTCCTCTCCCTGGCGTCCCTGTTCCCGTGCCTCATTTTTGCGAGCGTAATGGTGCCACATCGCCGGGCATGGGGCAACCGTCGTTTCCTAACTTGACACGCCTGCCGTTCCCGCATAACCTTTGCCCTGCTAAATCATCCGATTCCGGCGCTCTTCCCGGCGGACAACGCCGGGATTTGTCGGCCCGGCCTCGGCAACATCAATTGGGGGAAACCATGGTCAAACAAGGTGTCGTGCCCGACGATTTTAACAAGCCTTTCTTCGACGCCGCTAACGAGGGCCGTCTGGTGGTGCAGTCTGTCACCAACAGCGACCGCCTGTATTTCCCGCCCCGTCCCGCCAGTGAAATCTGCGGCGAGGGCGAAAGCGTCGTCTGGAAGGAAGTCAGCGGACGGGGCACCATCTACAACTACTGCGTCGTTTACGACTGCCCGGTGGCGTCCCTCAAAGAAGACCTTCCCTTCAACCTCGCCGCCATCATGCTCGACGAAGACCCCGGCATCCTGATGTACTCCCACCTGCCGGGCGTCCCCCCAGATGAGGTGCCCGTTGGCGCTGCCGTCCGCGTCATCTTCGAGGAGACCGCCAACGGCCAGAAGGTTCCCGAGTGGGTGCTGGTCGAATAGCCGCCCCCGCCTCCCACCCCTCCCCCGCTGAAAACTGCTCATCGTCGGTACGCAATTCGTACCCAAGGAGTGAGATATGACCACTCAAATGGCGCCAGAATCAATGTACCGCTCCACCGAGGGCCTCGGTGTCTGGCCCCACCGGGGCAAGGTCGCCGCCGTCGGCATCGGCCACTCCCCCACCGCCCGCCGCTGGGACGGCCGGGCTGAAACCTCCGTCGGCGCTCAGAGCATCATGGCCTGCCGCCAGGCCATCGCAGACGCCGGCGTCGATCCCAGCCAGGTTGACGGCATTGTCCTCGTTCCCGTAACCACCACCGGCGCCCACTGGGACGCAGACACTCCCGTCCCCATGGACGTGGTCAACGCCTTCAATCCCACCGACGACCTCCTGGACGGCATCGGCCAGCTCAGCGCCGAATGGCTCCTCAAGAACATGCCCGAGCTGACCAACGTCAAGTTCACCATGTACGCCCCCGGCTGCATGTCCGCCGCCATCACCGTCGCCGCCCAGGCCGTGGGCGATGGCCTCGCCAGCACCTGCCTGGTCCTCAAGGGCTGGCACAACCTGGAGGGTCGCTACAACCACGGCGGCATCAGCGCCGCCAACGAGGTTCCCGGCTCCTTCGCCCTCAGCCCCGGCCGCACCCTCTGGGGCGCCCCCGGCTGCTACGGCACCGCCCTCCAGTTCGCCCAGTACTGCACCAAGTACGGCAAACACCACGACATGATGGCCCCCTTCATGGAAAACTCCCGCCGCAACGGCCTGCTCTTCCCCGAAGGGTACTGGGCCCAGCATCGCCCCGAGCAGCTCCCCCCGGAGGACTACCTCAACTCCCGCTGGATTGCCAAGCCGGCCAACCTGTTCGACAACGACATCCCCATCATGGCCTCGGCCGCCTACCTCTTCACCACCGCCGAGAAGGCCCAGGACATGGCCCAGAAGCCCGTCTATATCCTCGGCCACGCCTCCAGCCGCGGCCTCGCCCGCAGCATCGTCCCCACCCTCGAAGAGGTTGAGGCCGAAACCGATTCCACCGGCCGCAAAATCTACGAAAGCGCCGGTATCTCCCCCGATGACCTGTCCTTCGAGAATATGTACGACGGCTTCGCCCAGTTCCACCAGTTCCACATCGAGGGACTGCGCTACCGAGGTATGCAGCGCGGCGACGCCCTTGACTTTTACCAGACCGACATCAGCATCGAGGGCCCCAACCCCGTCCTGCCCAGCGGCGGCAACATCGGCAGCGGACGCAGCCGCTTCTGGATGCACACCGACTGCATCCAGCAGATCCAGGGCCGGGCCGGTGCCCGCTCCGTCACCGGCGTCAAGCCCGAAATCGCCGTCTCCGGTGGCCCCATGCCCATGGGCGGCAACTTCACCGTCTGGAGCGCCACCCCCAGCTAGCCAATAACCCCCGTCATTCCCGCGAAGGCGGGAATCCAGACACTGCGGAAACCAATCCGGGCGTCCCCCGTGGGCGCCCCAACTTCCGTCCCATCAACCCCAACCGAGGCAACAGTATGGCAATCCTCATCAGCTTTGACATCGACGGCACCCTGGAGGTGGGCGACCCGCCCGGCCCCTTGACCATGGAGATGGTCCGCATCGTCCGCGACAAGGGCTTCCTCATCGGCAGCTGCTCCGACCGACCCCCCAGCAGCCAGCGCTCCATGTGGGAGGAATTTGACATCAGCGTTGACTTCACCGTCGCCAAGCATCTGCTGGCCGAGGTCAAGTCCGGCTTCGAGGCCGACGCCTACTACCACATCGGCGACCGGGAAGACCTCGACCGCCAGAACGCCCTCCGCAACGGTTTCGACTTCCTCTGGCCGGACGAAGCCGCCGCCAAGCCCTGGTTCGACGCCGAAGCCTGACCGGCCGGCCACCGCCCAATAAGTTTAGGGGCGGGTCTTAGACCCGCCCCTGCATGCACCCCGCTAGGCCGTCGCCAGCGACCCCATAGGGTCCCACGGCGGCAGCACAATCGGCTCCAGGTCCAGCGCCTCCTGCAGCTCGGCCGGCAGGTAGCTCTTCGGCGCCGCGATCTCAAACATGTACTCGGCGAACCAGGAATCGTTCATCAGGAAGAATCCCTTGTCGCCCACCTTGTCGTCCCAGCTGTTTTCCACCCGCCAGCGGCGAGGCTTCCCGTCCACCACGTCCACGCCGGTGAACAGCATCGCATGGGTCATCGCCGTCTGGTGGTACTCCAGCCGGTCCGCCTTGTCCATCTCAAAGTCGGCGCTGTACACGCTGCCGTAGTCGAACAGTTCGGCGTCCCACAGTCCCTTGTCCCGGTGCATCTGCTTGCCGGTGTCGCAACCCATCCACACGGGCTGACCGTCCTGCAGCATCCGCATGGCGATGTCCTTCATCAGCTCAATGTCCACGTTCAGGTACTTGATGCGGGTCCCGTCCACCACGTTCCCCAGGTACTGCACCGTGTAGGTGCGCCCCGGCGGGCTGGACTGCCGCGGGTCGTGAACCAGGCACACGTACTCCTCCATCGGCGTGGCGATGTACTTCTCCGCGAACTCCAACGGCGTCATCGCGCCTTCACGGTGAAACTCGCCGTCCTTGTCCTTCCACTGCCAGTCAAAGTTGTCCGGCGGGTTCCCCAGGTGGATGGACAGGATTTGGTAAATGGCTTTCAGACTCTCCTGCTTGGCCGCCCGCATGGCGTCCAGGCCGCCCTCTTCGCTGTAAATGCGCCGGATGTTCCGCGCACCCTGCCGCACCTGGTAGTTCAGGCCGGCGTTCATCCGCATCGAGTTGCCCGAGCTTTCCGTTTCCGGCATCACCGTCTTGGGCACCACGCCGTGCTTGCGCACCAGGCTCACGAACATATCCCACTGCCCGCCGTCGCCCAGGGGCTGTTGCAGCAGCCACGCCACCACCCGGTCGTCCACTGGCCGGTCGGCCGTCTCAATCACGGCCTCCAGGATGTAGTTGGCCCGTTCCATCTTGTCCCAGAACATCACGTAGCTCTGGCTGAACTCAAACTCCTTAACGTTCAGCAGGTTCCGGGTCTCGGAGCGGAACAGGTTCAGCCCGGCGAACATCCAGCAGCGCCCGGAACGAGCCTGGTTGGTAACGCCCCAGTCGTCCAGCACTGTCGAAAACGAGTTGACCGCCTCCGCCACAATGTTGCGGTTCAGCGCCACGTCGTTCACGTCGTGCTGCGTAACGACGTTCTGCATCAGCTGGTGGTTGGGCTGGGCGGCAAAGCCGTCCTGAAAGCCGGCCAGGGTGCCGGAGTCCAGCGCCCCTGGGTTGGTCTGCGTGGTCATGTTGTTTCTCCCTTCCTTCTCATGTTCCCCACTGTTTTCACTATCTCGGCCACCGCCCGGTCGATCTCGTCCTGGGTGGTGAACCGTCCCACCGTAAGCCGCAGCGTACCCATGGCGTGCTCGGTGGGGACGTTCATCGCCGCCAGCACGTGCGACACTTCCACCCGGTCACTGTGGCAGGCCGCGCCAGCCGATGCAGCCACCGTGGGCAGACCGGCCAGTATACCATCCGCCTCCAGCCCGCGAAACCCGATGCTGCACGTGTTGGGCAGCCGCTTTTCCGGGTGCCCGTTCACCCGCGCCTCCTCACCGGATTCCAGCAGCCCACACTCCAGCCGGTCGCGCATCGCTACCATGTGTCCCGCATATTCGGTCAGGTTCTGTTCAATCAGCTCGCAGGCTTTCCCCAGCCCGGCCATGTGGATCACGTTTTCGGTGCCGGCCCGCCGGTCCAGTTCGTGGTTGGCCCCGTGCATCAGCTTTTCCAGTTCCACGCCGGGCCTCACGTACAGCGCTCCGATGCCCTTGGGCGCGTACAACTTGTGCCCGGCCACCGAGAGCAAGTCAACGCCCAGGTCGTCCGCCTTCACCGGAATTTTCCCGATGGACTGCGCGCAGTCGCTGTGCACCAGGACCCCCCGGCGGTGTGCGATGTCCGCAATCTCCGCGATGGGCTGGATGGAACCCACCTCGTTGTTGGCGTGCATGATGGTAACCAGCAAGGTCTCCGACGTGATGGCCTCCTCCACGTCCTGCGGATCAACGATGCCGTACTCGTCCACCGGCACATGGGTGATGCGATAGCCCCGGCCCTCGAGGTAGCCGCATACCTCCGTAACCGCCGGATGCTCCACCGTCGAGGTGATGATGTGATTGCCCCGGCTCCGGTAAGCCCCGGCCACGCCCTTGATGGCGTGATTGTTGGCCTCGGTGCCGCCGCCGGTGAAGATCAGATCGTCATCAGCGCAGCCCAGCACACCGGCCACCTGCCGCCGGGCCAGATCAACCCCCTGCCGCGCGGCCAGCCCGAAGCTGTGCCCGCTGGACGGATTGCCGAACCGCCCGTGCACGTAGGGCAGCATCGCCTCGGCAACCTGCGGGTCGATGGGTGTGGTGGCGTTGTAGTCCAGGTAGATGTCGCTCATGGCCGCATTATAGCCCATGCGCCGCCCGACAACCCCGCCAATCCCTGAATCTTGTACCTCCCGATGACACCCGCCCCTTGCACCGTGCCGCACGCCTGTTCTATCATGGTCTTGTCAGGCCAATCCGGTCGGCTGGCTTTATTCCCGTTTCCGGGTTACCCTGCCCCCGTGTTCCCGGCCCGCGCCGGGTCCGGCGATTCTCCTCCATGGCGGTGCTCATTTGAATTTCGGTCTGTGCGTCCTGGGCTGCGGCGCCTTTGCCAGGACCTTCGCTGAGTCCATCGCCCAGTTGCGTGGCGATATCGACCTCTATTTCGCCAGTCGCGACCTCGCCCGGGCCCGCGAATACGCCGCCCGCTACCACGGCGTGGACGCTTTCGGCAGCTATTCCGCCGCCGCCGCCGACCCCAGGGTGGACGCCCTGTACGTCTGCACGCCCCATCACCTGCACCGTGAGCACGTCTCCCTGGCCGCCCGCAACGGCAAACACGCCCTGGTTGAAAAACCCATCGCTGCGACCCTGTCCGACGCCGAGGCCATGGTGCGCGAGACCGAAGCCGCCCGCGTCAACCTGATGGTGGCCGAAAACTACCGCTTTATGCCCACCGTCCAGGAGGCCAAAACCCTGCTGACCCAGGGCCGGCTCGGCCAGCCCCGTCTGATCCAACTGCAGGAACAGTTCCCCTTTCGCCCTTCCGGCTGGCGCAACCGCCGGGAGCTCAACGGCGGCGGTGTGCTCATCGACGGCGGCATCCACAAGCTCAGCGTCCTGGCCTACCTCGTCGGCCAACCCTGCGAAATCTACGCCCGGCAGGTCCTCCCCGGCCAACCCGGCCTGGACGCGGAAGACGGCGTCGTGATCGTCGCAACCACCCCGGAAGGCGTGGTTGGCGTCATCAATCACTCCTGGAACGTGGTTCCCGTAACTCAACGGTCGTGGGTTTCCATTTCCGGATCGACGGCCTCGGCCCACTTCCAGCTGGGCCGGCCCCAGTTCACCCTACTTGACGGCGACGCCGAATCAGTGATGAACTTTGAGCAGGACGTCACCGGCCTGGCCGCCACCGTCGCCGAGTTCCACCGCAGCATCGCGGAAAGCCGGCAACCCCTGATGAACGGCCACGACGGTATCGCCGACCTCACTTTGGCCCTCAAGGCCTATGAGTCCGTTGAAACCGGCCTCCCGGCCGCAATCCACATCCCAACCCACTGATTCAAAAGGAGCATCATGGCCAGACTACCCGTAGTAACCCGAGACATGGTCCCCGAGGAATTTCGGGAAGCCTTCGACGAACTTACCGCCGACACCAGCGGCGCCATCACCGGCGGCCCCTACTCCATCGCCATCAACAGCCCGGAAATGGCCCGACGCCGCAGCCATCTCACCGGCTACCTACGCTTCGAGAGCACTTTCCCCAAGCGCATCCAGGAGCTGGCCATCCTGGCCACCGCCCGGTTCTTCGACTGCCCCTACATCTGGAACGCCCACGCTCCCGCCGCCCGCCGCGAAGGCGTCAGCGACGCCCTCGTGGACGCCTTGCGCGACCGCCAACCCCTGCCGTCCATGGCCGACGACGAGCAGGCCATCGTCAACTACTGCAACGAGTTCTACCGCAACCACCGCATCTCGGCGTCAACCTTCCAGATCGCCCTGGAGCAGTTCGGCGCCCAGCACCTGGTTGAAATCACCGCGCTGATGGGCAACTACGCCCAAACCGCCTTCTTCCTCAACGCCTTCGAGGTCGAGCTGCCAGCCGAGCGCACGGAGCCGGTGCTGCCGGTTTAATCGGCCCCCGCGCCTACCAGGACTTCAACACGGGCAGCACTTCTTTGGCGAATAGCTGCAGGCTGCGCTCCGCAACCTGGGGCGGAGTGCCGCCAAACCGGAAGGCGACGTTCAGCTCGAAGTCGCCCAGCAGTTCCTTACGTTCCTCAAGACCACGCAGGATCTTGTCCGGGGTGCCCCAGCTGGCCGCCTTCATAAAGCCTTCCACGGCTCCTTCCAGGCCGGCGGCCCGGGCGATTTCCGCCTTCTGCTGGTAGGCGTCGTAGCCCTTAACCGAGCCGAAGTGGTCCCCCAGAAACTCGTAGTGATAGAAGTTGCTCTCCACGAACTTGCCCTGGTACTGCCGGGCCTCTTCCTCGCACTGTTCCAGGTCCGTTCCGCACACCACGAACTCGGTCAGCATCAGCGCCGGCGGCTCCGTGCCGTGAAACTCCCGGTGCAACGCCCGGCCCCGCTCGATCCCCGGCATCCGCATATCCCAGGGCCGGTCGGCGAACATGATGATGTGCGCCCCCAGCTTGGCCGCCGAGAGCACCGAGTCGTCGCTGGCGGCCACGGCATAGATGCGCCCGTCAAACGAGTGCTGCGGTCGCGGCCGGATTTCCGTCCGGACCTGCGGATAGTGGGGGCCGTCCCCCTCGATGAAGCCGGTGTTGAGCGCGTTGACAATCATCGGCGCCGCTTCGTCAAAGCGTTCCCGCGATTCGTCCATGCTGATGCCGAAGGTCGCGAATTCCCGCCGGGCCAGCCCCCGCCCGAACCCCAGCCGCAGCCGGCCGTTGCTCAGCAGGTCCAGGACGGCAGCGTTCTCTGCCACCCGCAGCGGATTGTGCCACGGCAGTATCACCGCCGCCGTGCCCACGTCAATGTCGGGATGCTTGGCCGCCACGTGGGTCATCACCTGGAGGTTGTCCGGCACAAAGGAATAGTCGTTGAAATGGTGCTCGGCAGACCAGAGGCAATCAAACCCGCTGTCGGCGGCCATTTCGGCCAAGCGCAGTTCCTCCTCCCACATCTGCCCGTCCGAGCCGTCTTCCCAGCCGTAGCTGGTGAAAATCATCATCATTCCAACGTCCATACGCTCACTCCTTCAAATTCATGCCCACCCCGGCGACGGCTAAAAGCTCGGCTTGCTGGCGTAGGGCGTCAGCTGCAGTTCGTGCGTCCAGCAGGACCTGTCCTGGGTGTGCAGGTAGTAGAACGCCTCGGCGATCTTCACCGGATTGATAATCAATTCCGGGTGCTGCTGCGCCCGCGGCATGGCCCGGGTGCCCGGCGAGTCAATGGTGCCGTCAATCACCACGTTGGCCACGTGTACCCCGTGCTCGGAGTATTCCTCGGTCAAAGCCTGCGCCAGCGTCCGCATCATCACCCGCGGATAGTACAGCGATTGACCGGTGTAGCGCTTCCGTCCCCGCAACCCGGCGGCGTTGTTGGAAAACAGAATGCTGCCCTCGCCCCGCTCTCGCATGGCCGGCAGCACTTCCTTCGCTACCAAAAACGGCCCGCTGCTGGAAATGTGCTGGGCCGTCTCAAACATTTCGTAGGGCATGTGCTCCAGCAGCTCCATCTCCGGCGGCAGGTCCCGCCCCTCCAGGTAGCCCGCGTTATAGACCAGCACGTCCGGGTCGCCAGCCTCCTCCCTGATGCGGGCAAAGGCCCCGGATATCGACTCCGGGATGGAGAGGTCCAGCTCCACGATCATGCTGTCGCCGCCCTGTTCCCGGATGGCTGCGTTCAGCGGCTCCGCGTTGGCCGTGCTGCGCGTCGTCAACACGGTCAGAAAGCCCTCCTGCGCGAACTTCTGGGAGATGGCGCCGCCCACGCCCCAGCGCACGCCGATGGGCAGGTCGCTGTCGTCGATGTCTCCGCCGTGTACCAGGTGCGTGTTGCGTCCGTCGGCCTGCCACTTGGACGTCGCGCCGATGACCACGGCGACGGGTTTTCGTGATGAGGTCATGTCAAATCACCGGATTGCAGGGTGTGAGGGGATCAAAAATAAAATGGTGGAGACGGGGGAGAGTCGCACTCCCCGTCCAGAAACTCCCCTGATCGGATATGCTACAAGCGTGTTCGGCGCTTTAGTCTCGCTGCTGGGGACTCCCGCCGACGGGATTCAGAAGCAGCCAGCCGATAAAATCTGTGGCCCCGGTCATCGGCGTCCCCGAGGTAGCATCCCGGAATAATTAGTCGTCCGCTTCCCGGCTCCCGGGCCTACTGGTGGCAGACGTAGCCGCGTTTAGGCGGCTAGAGCGAATTCACGTTCGCCAGTTACTTGTTCGCCGCCGTTTTTAGCGAGGGCAGCAGCAGCCTCGGCCTGCAATCCGTCAGAAAACGCTCCTGTCGAACCTACGCGTCCCCATCTGAATAATTCGCGCCGCCGGCAAAGCCCGGCCACGCCGCTACCCATGATACCACCACAGTCCCGGGCTGGCAAAGCCGCCTCCCCCGGCGCCCCTGCCCAAAGGTCCGCTAAAGCCGGTGTTGACAAGGGGCCTGGGATGGAGTAGAGTTACCGAACGCATCCGCCGTCGAGGGCAGTGCGCCTCCGGCGGTGCGGGCAGTTTAACAGCTGAATAGTGGAAGGAAACAAGGTTCTCAATTTAGAGAGTTTGATCCTGGCTCAGGGTGAACGCTGGCGGCGCGCTTAATGCATGCAAGTCGAGCGTGATCGTGGCTTCGGCCACAATGATAAAGCGGCAGACGGCTGAGTAACGCGTGAGTAACCTGCCCTCCGGTGGGGTATAACCTCGGGAAACTGAGGATAATCCCGCATACGACCTGCATCCCTTGGGGTGCAGATGAAAGGCTCCGGTCGCCGGAGGAGGGGCTCGCGTCCTATCAGGTTGTTGGTGAGGTAATGGCTCACCAAGCCGATGACGGGTAGCTGGTCTGAGAGGATGACCAGCCAGAGGGGGACTGAGAACGGCCCCCACTCCTACGGGAGGCAGCAGCAGGGAATCTTGGGCAATGGGCGCAAGCCTGACCCAGCGACGTCGCGTGGGGGACGAAGGCCTTCGGGTTGTAAACCCCTTTTCCGAGGGAAGATACAAGACGGTACCTCGGGAATAAGCCCCGGCTAACTACGTGCCAGCAGCCGCGGTAATACGTAGGGGGCGAGCGTTACCCGGATTTACTGGGCGTAAAGTGCGCGTAGGCGGTTGGATAAGTCTCTTGTGAAAGCTCCCGGCTCAACTGGGAGAGGTCAAGGGATACTATTCGACTAGAGGACAGCAGAGGTAAGCAGAATTCCCGGTGTAGCGGTGGAATGCGTAGATATCGGGAGGAATACCAGTGGCGAAAGCGGCTTACTGGGCTGTGTCTGACGCTGAGGCGCGAGAGCGTGGGGAGCAAACTGGATTAGATACCCAGGTAGTCCACGCCCTAAACGATGGATACTAGGTATGGGGGGTATTGACCCCCTCCGTGCCGTAGCTAACGCGTTAAGTATCCCGCCTGGGGACTACGGCCGCAAGGCTAAAACTCAAAGGAATTGACGGGGGCCCGCACAAGCGGTGGAGCGTGTGGTTTAATTCGATGCTAAGCGAAGAACCTTACCTAGGCTTGACATGTTGGTAGTAGAAACCCGAAAGGGTAACGACCCCGGGGTAACTCGGGGAGCCATCACAGGTGCTGCATGGCTGTCGTCAGCTCGTGCCGTGAGGTGTTGGGTTAAGTCCCGCAACGAGCGCAACCCTCGTCGTTAGTTACTCTCTCTAGCGAGACAGCCTCCCGCAAGGAGGAGGAAGGTGGGGACGACGTCAAGTCATCATGGCCCTTATGTCTAGGGCTACACACACGCTACAATGGCCGGTACAATGGGTTGCTAAAGCGCGAGCTGGAGCCAATCCCAACAAAGCCGGCCCCAGTTGGAATTGCAGGCTGAAACTCGCCTGCATGAACGCGGAATCGCTAGTAACCGCAGGTCAGCATACTGCGGTGAATACGTTCCCGGGCCTTGTACACACCGCCCGTCACGTCATGGAAGCCGAGAACGATTGAAGTCGCTGAGCTAACCCTTTTGGGAGGCAGGCGCCGAGGTCGGGTTCGGTAACTGGGACGAAGTCGTAACAAGGTAGCTGTACCGGAAGGTGCGGCTGGATCACCTCCTTTTCAGGGAGACCTACAATCGGCTAACGCCTCACGGCGCAAACCGATTCACTCCCAGGTCAATCAGCGGACGTTCCTGACGCTCAGGTTCGATGGTCGAGTCCTCCGACTCCCTCACCAAGAGATCAGGTTCCCCAAGAAAATCCGCTGAACCCGGCTATTCGCCGGAAACACTTCAAACTTTCCTTGCTTCCTTTCACTACTCAGCCGCTAACCCGCCGCCAAACTCCGGGCCTTTGTATCAGGCCCGGTTTTCTTGTATATTCACTACCCTAATCCATACCCATTCCGGACGTTCCCCATGCCTGCCTCACCTAGCCTGGTCTGCGCCGCCCTGCTGATTCTCGCCGCGGCCTTCGCGCTGGCCTGCACTTCCTCCGAACCCGCGCCCGCCCCAACCCAGGCGCCCCCCGTCGCTACCTCGGCGCCCACCGCCGCGCCTCCGCCTCCCACCGACACCCCGGCTCCCACCGCCACTCCCGAACCTACGGCCACCCCCACGCCCCAGCCCACGGCCACCCCCCAGCCCACGGCCACCCCGGAGCCCACTGCTACCCCCACCCCCACGCCGACCCCCCTGCCCACCCTGGCCCCCGGTGAGCCGACCCGCACCCCGACGCCCACTCCAATGCCGACACCCACGCCGGCCCCCACGCCAACCCCGGCCCCCATCGACACCCTCACCCCGGCCGACCTGTCCGGCCTGCTGCCCTCCCTGGACGACATCGCCGGCCTGGCCACCGAAACCGCCGAGGACAGCCCCGTAATCAAGAGCGTAACCCTGGCCGGCATCTGCGAGGGCGTTCCCGCCGCCGAGTGCGTCTATCGGGAAGTGCCCGGCGAAAGCGAGATTACCGCCGGCGGCGACGGATTCATCGCCGGCCACCGCCGTATCACCTGGGGCGGCGGCCTGCTCAACGTGTACAGCGTCGCCGGCACCCGCTCCTACTTCACCCTAACTTGGGCCAGCCTCTACGACACTCCCGACCAGGCCCGGGCCGAGGTTGACGCCCTGAAAGCCTACGACCGCCGCGCCCTCAACGAAGAAATGGACTCCATCATCGCCGAGCTGCAACTGCCCGTGGCCGGCGTCAACATACTCTCCATCGCCGACGCCGACGGCGGCGATTTGGGCGACTACGCCGCCGGCAAGGAATTTGGCCTCTCCGGTTCCAGCGCCATCCTCGACGGCCGCGAGGTTCGGTTCGTTAGCGGCCGCACCGTGGTCCGAACCGTCGTCATCGGCGTGTTCGGCAAGACCACTTCCCAGTCCGCCCTGGAATTGGCTCGCATTGCCGAATCCAACATCGAGCCCTTCCTCCTGCCCAGATAGACCGGTCTGCCCATGCGGATTTCCGACCTGGGAGAGTTCGGCCTGATTGAACTGGTCCGGCAGTGGACTCAGCCCGACCAATCGGCCACCGACTCCGCCCCGTACCGCCTTACCGTCCCCAACGGCGACGATGCCGCCGCCCTCACCTTCCCGGCCGGCCCCCTTACCCAGCTCTACACCACCGACACCATGGTGGCCGGCGTGCACTTCACCGCCGAAACCACCCCTTGGCGCGACCTGGGTTGGAAGGCCATCGCCTCCAACATCAGCGATGTGGCAGCCATGGGCGGCCAGCCGGAGGCGGCGCTGGTCACCCTGGGCCTGCCGCCCGACACTCCGGTGGCCGCCGTTGAGCAGCTGTATGCCGGCATGATGGAAATCTGCCGTCAGTTCGGCGCCCAGATCATCGGCGGCGATATGGTGCGCTCTCCGGTTGCCTTCATCACTGTGGCCCTCACCGGCGCCTGCTCCGGGTCGCCCATGGTGCGCACCGCCGCTCAGCCGGGCCACCTGGTGGCCGTTACCGGCCCGCTGGGCAGCTCCGCCGGCGGCTTGCGCCAGCTGCTGGCGACCGACACCGGCGATAGTATCAACGACTCCGAGCTGGTCCAGCAGCACCGCCGTCCCGTTCCCCACGTCGCCACCGGCCAAGCCCTGACCGCCGCCGGCGTCCGCTCCGCCATGGACGTCAGCGACGGCCTGGCCGACGACCTGGGCAAGCTGTGCGCCGCCAGCGGCGTGTCCGCCGAAATCTACGCCAACGACGTTCCGGCGTTATCAGCCCTCAAAACCGCCTTCCCCGACGACTGGCTCGACCTGGCCCTCTACGGCGGCGAGGATTACGTGCTGATGTTCACCGCCCCGCCAGATATAATGGAAGCCGCCATGACCCGGCTGCCCCCCGGCGCCGCCGTCGTCGGTGAGATCGGCGATGCCGAGCCCGGTTCGGTGGTCGTCCTCGACGGGCAAGGCTCCCCCAGGCTTCGGGCCGGCGCCGGCTGGGACCATTTCGCCCCCTGACAGTTCATCTATGCCCAGCAACGTAACGATTCATACCAACACCGCCGACGAGACCCGCCGCCTCGGCCAGATTATCGGCCGGGCCGCCGGCCCCGGCGACGTATATTTGCTCACCGGTCCCCTGGGCGCCGGCAAGACCTGCCTCACCCAGGGCATCGCCCGCGGCCTGGGCGTTGACGGCTACGCCCGCAGCCCCACCTTCGTGCTGGTCACCCGCTACCGCGGCCGTCTCACCCTGCACCACGCCGACCTCTACCGCATCGACCATCCCGCCGAGGCTTGGGACCTCGGACTGGAAGACGTGATCTCCGCCGGCGAAGACGTGCTCATCGTCGAATGGGCCGACCGGGCCGGCGACATCTTCCCGGATGATGCCCTCTGGATCGCCCTGGACTACGCTCCCGATGGCAACCCCGCCGCCTGCGAGGTCCTCCCCGGCGACGACGGATCAATCCCGGCTCGCCACAGCATCGTGATCGCCGACGCCCCGCAACGCTTCGCCGGCCTGGTGGCGCAGCTCACGGAGGCCGCCCCCTGATGCTGCTGTCCATCGACACCTCATCCCGGCATGGCGGCGTCGCCCTGTCCGACCCGGACGGCGCGGTAGTGGAAGCCCGGCTCTGGTATTCCACCGCCAACCACACCGCCCAGTTGCTCCCGGCCGTGGCCGAGGTGCTGGCGTCCCGCAAATTGTCGGTTGCCGAACTGACCGGCGTCGCCGTCGCTTTGGGGCCGGGGCCCTTCAGCGCTCTCCGCGTCGGCGTCAGCGCCGCCAAAGGATTCGCCATGGCGGCCGGCTATCCCATCATCGGCATCGACACCCTGGCGCTGGAGGCCATGCCCCATCTGACGCCCGACGGCATCGTCGCCGCCTGGCTGGACGCCGGGCGCAACGAGGTGGCCTCCGCCTGGTTCCGTCCCAACGGGGAGCGCGTCCGCGAGGACGCCATAGACTCCCCGGACGCCCTGCTGGATGACGAGCCTCCCCTGCCCGACGGCGCATTGATTTACTGCGGCGAGGCGGCCCATTCCCGCCGCGACGCCATCCGAAACGCCGACGCTGGCAGCCACGCCTCACGCCCCGCCGCAATTGCCCCCTGGACGCCGGCCGACCGCCTTTGGGCCCTGGCCGAGCTGGCTGCCCGCCGCCTCCGCGACGGCCGTGCCGACGACCTGGCCACGCTGCAACCCTACTACCTCCGGATGCCCACCATCGGCGCTCCCAAACGCCGGGACACCGTGCGGCAGGGCCGCTCAGCGGCGCCGCCCACGCAAGACTAACAGGAGTTTTTCAGAACAATGGAACGAACCTTCGTCGCAATCAAACCCGACGGCGTGCAGCGCGGCGTCATCGGAGAGGTCATATCCCGCCTGGAACGCCGCGGCCTGAAGCTGGTGGCCATCCGCCTCATGCAGGTGGATGAGGAGTTGGCCGGCCGCCACTACGCCGAGCACGTCAGCCGCCCCTTCTTCCCGTCCCTGGTTTCGTTCATCACCTCCGGCCCCATCGTGGCTATGATCTGGGAAGCCGACAACGCCGTGGCCCTGGCCCGTCAGACCATGGGGGCCACCAATCCGGGAGAAGCGTCGCCGGGCACCATCCGGGGCGACCTGGGCATCGACATCGGACGCAACATCGTTCACGGTTCCGATAGCCCGGAATCTGCGGAGCGCGAAATCGGCCTGTTCTTCGGGTCCGGCGATGCGCTGGAGTACGCCCGCAGCAACGACCCCTGGATTACAGAATTCTGACCACCTGCGGCGCCCGGCTCCACAGCCGCTCCAGCCCGAAGAAGTCCCGCTCCTCCGGCCCGAAAATGTGGATCAGCACGTCGGCGAAGTCCAGCAGCACCCACCCCGACGCCGGCGTGCCTTCCCGGTGGTGCCGTGCCACCCCGGCCTCCTTCATGGCGTTGGCCAGGTCCTCTTCCAGGGCTTCAATCTGCCGCACCGAATCTGCGGTCATTACCACGAAGTAGTCGGCGAATGATGCCAGCTCTCGCAGGTCCAGCATCACAATGTCCGTGGCCAGCTTTTCGGCGGCTACGTCAACGGCCAGCCGGGCTACTTCCGTGGGATTGAGTGTGTTGGCAGTGGTCATGTCGGCGCGCTTCACCTAACTGTTCGGGGAGTATAGGCCGGCGGCGGGCTGCCTTGCAATCCCCGTTGTTTGTGATATATTACACAAGTCTATTTTCGGCGGAGCCGCTACGCCGCAGCCCCCCAGTAGCATCGGGACACTCCTCAGTGTGCTGCCGGCGGTCTCCCCTTTATTTTTTGATGCAGGGTACTGCTATGAATTCGCTCAAAGAACTGGCCCGGTCCGGCGGCTTGTACGCGCCCGAGCAGGAGCACGACGCCTGCGGCGTTGGCATGGTGGCGAATATCAAGGGTGATAAGACACACTCCATCATCACCGATTCCCTGCAGGTGCTGGATAACCTCGGACACCGCGGCGCATCCGGCTCCGACCCTGAAACCGGCGACGGCGCCGGCATTCTGGTGCAGATGCCCGACGCTTTCTTCCGCAAGGTTGCCGCCGCTGCTGGCATCACGCTGCCGGCCGAGGGCGAATACGGCGTCGGCATGGCCTTCCTGCCCCAGGACGCCAACGCCGTGGCCGCCTGCGCCTCTCACATTGAAAGCACCATCGCCCGGGAGGGCTTGACCCTGCTGGGCTGGCGCGAAGTGCCCCTGGACCACAGCCAGATTGGCCGCGACGCCCGTACCGTTTGCCCCACCATCCGCCAGTTCTTCGTCGGCAAAGGCGCGGCCAACACCCCCGACCGGGACGCGTTCGAACGCAAGCTTTACGTTACCCGCCAGGTCATTTCCAACACCCTGTCCGAAACCGGCGTCAGCGAAGACGACTCCGACTTCTTCTACCTCTGCAGCCTCAGTTGCAACACCGTGGTGTACAAGGGATTGTTGGTGTCCTACCAGCTGGCCCGCTTTTACCTCGACCTGAACGACCCCGACATGGTGTCCGCCTTCGCCTTGGTGCACTCCCGCTTCAGCACCAACACCCTGGGACACTGGAAGCTGGCCCATCCCTATCGCTACCTGGCCCACAACGGCGAAATCAACACCGTTCGCGGCAACATCAACTGGATGCACGCCCGCGAGCAGCAGTTCAGCTCCCCCCTCTACGGCGACGACATTCACAAGCTGGCCCCCATCTGCGACCCCACGGCCAGCGACACCGCCAGCTTTGACAGCGCTTTGGAACTCCTGGTGATGACCGGTCGCGAGCTGGCCCACTCCATGCTGATGATGATTCCCGAAGCCTGGGACCAGCACGAAACCATGTCCCAGGAAAAGAAGGACTTTTACGAGTACCACTCCGGCATGATGGAACCCTGGGACGGCCCCGCCATGATGCTCGCCACCGACGGCAAAGACGTCTGCGCCGTCTTGGACCGCAACGGCCTGCGTCCCTTCCGCTACACCGTCACCCACGATGACAAGCTCGTGATGGCCTCGGAGACCGGAGTGCTGGACCTGCCCCCGGAGAGCATCCGCGAAAAAGGACGCCTGCAGCCGGGCCGGATGTTCCTGGTCAGCTTCGACGAGGGCCGCATCATCGGCGACGAAGAGCTCAAGCACACCCTCGCCAACCGGCAACCCTACGGCCAGTGGCTGGCCCAGCACAAGGTTGACTGCGACGACCTGCCCGCAGCGGAACCCCTGCCTCCCGTCGGCACCGACAACCTCCGCCAACAGCAGCGCGCCTTCGGCTACACCATCGAAGAACTGCGGATGCTGACCACCCCCATGGCCGCCGCCGGCTACGAGGCCATCGGCTCCATGGGCAACGACGCCGCCCTGGCCGTCCTGTCCGACCAGAACCGTTCCCTGTTCGACTACTTCAAGCAGCTGTTCGCCCAGGTTTCCAACCCCCCGCTCGACGCCATCCGTGAAGAGCTGGTTACGTCCTTGAGCGCCTTCATCGGCACCGAGCAGAACCTGTTCGACGAGACCGCCGAGCACTGCCGCCAACTGCGCTTGCAGTCGCCGCTGGTCACCGACGAGCAGATGGCTAAAATCCGCGCCCTGGACTTGCCCGGCCTGTCCTCCGTAACGCTGTCCACGCTGTTCGACGCTCGCGCCGGTTCAATGCAGCATGCTCTCGACGACCTGTGCGCCGCCGCCTCCCAGGCCATTGCAGACGGCAAGAGCATCATCATCCTGTCCGACCGGGGCGTGGACGCCAACCTTGCGCCCATCCCCAGCCTGCTGGCCACCGGCGCCGTCCACCATCACCTCACCCGCGAGGGCACCCGCACCCGCGCCGGCCTGGTGGTGGAATCCGGAGAGCCCCGGGAAGTGCAGCATTTCTGCCTCCTCATCGGCTACGGGGCCGGCGGCATCAACCCCTACCTCGCCCTGGAATCCGTCCGCGACCTGGCCGAGCGTGGCGAACTCAACGGCACCAAACCCGATTACGCCGTCTATAACTTCGTCAAGGCCAACGAGAAGGGCATCCTGAAGGTAATGTCCAAGATGGGCATCTCCACGGTGCAGTCCTACCGCGGCGCCCAGATCTTCGAGGCCATCGGACTCAACGACGACCTGATCGAACGCTACTTCACCCGCACCCCTTCCCGCATCCAGGGCATCGGACTGGACATCGTTGAGGAGGAAACCCTCCAGCGCCACCGTACCGCCTTCGACGACCCCTACCTGCCGGGGATGCAGGAGCTGGACATGGGCGGCCAGTACCAGTGGCGTCGCCACGGCGAGTTCCACCAGTGGAACCCGGAGGCCATCGCCAAGCTCCAATACGCCACCCGCTCCAACGACCCGCAGGCTTATCGCCAGTTCGCCGATGAAGTCAACGACCAGAGCCGCAAGATGGCCACCCTCCGCGGCCTGCTGGAGTTCAAGGATGGCGAACCCATCTCCATCGATGAGGTCGAGCCGGCCGTGGAGATCGTCAAGCGGTTTGCCACCGGCGCAATCTCCCTGGGTTCCATCAGCCGCGAGGCCCACGAGACCATGGCCATCGCCATGAACCGCCTGGGCGCTCGCAGCAACACCGGCGAGGGCGGCGAGGACTATCACCGCTATACCCTGGACGATAACGGCGACAACCGCTCCAGCGCCATCAAACAGGTGGCCTCGGGCCGCTTCGGCGTTACCCCCAACTACCTGGTCAACGCCACCGACCTGCAAATCAAGATGGCCCAGGGCTCCAAGCCCGGCGAGGGCGGACAGCTCCCCGGCCACAAGGTTGACGAGTACATCGGCTGGGTGCGCCATACCACCCCCGGCGTTGAATTGATATCACCCCCGCCCCATCACGACATCTACTCCATCGAAGACCTGGCCCAGCTCATCCACGACCTGAAGAACATCAACCCCGAGGCCCGGATTCACGTCAAGCTGGTTTCCGAGGTCGGCGTCGGCACCATCGCCGCCGGCGTCTCCAAGGGCCACGGCGACGTGGTGCTAATCAGCGGACACGACGGCGGCACCGGCGCATCGCCGGAGTCGTCCATTAAGCACGCCGGCCTGCCCTGGGAACTGGGCGTCGCCGAAACGCAGCAGGTGCTGGTCGCCAACGACCTGCGCAGCCGCATCGTGGTGCAAACCGACGGCCAGCTGAAAACCGGCCGGGACGTCGCCATCGCCGCCCTCCTGGGCGCGGAAGAGTTCGGCATGGCCACCGCCGCCCTCATCGTCAACGGCTGCATCATGCTGCGCAAGTGTCACCTGAACACCTGCTCGGTGGGCATCGCCACCCAGGACCCGGAACTGCGCAAGCGTTTCGCCGGACAGCCCGGCCACCTGGTCAACTACTTCTACTTCGTCGCCGAAGAACTGCGCGAGATCATGGCGGAGCTGGGCTTCCCCACCGTCGCCGAGATGGTGGGACGGGTGGACAAGCTGGAAACCCGCCAGGCCGTTGACCACTGGAAAGCCGCCGGCATCGACCTTTCCCGCCTGCTTACCATTCCGCCCCGCGCCCAGCGCGTGCAAACCTACTGCTGCATCGAACAGGACCACGGCCTGCACAAGGCCCTGGACCACCAGCTGATCGCCCAGGCCCGGTCGGCCATCGACGGCGGCCCCCCGGTGGACATCAGCCTGCCCATCCGGAACTCAAACCGCACCGCCGGCGCAATGCTCAGCGGAAGGGTTGCTCGCAAGTACGGTGAGGAAGGACTGCCCGACGGAACCATCAACGTCAACCTGGAAGGTTCGGCCGGCCAGAGTTTCGGCGCCTTCCTGGCTCCGGGCGTCTCCATGCGACTGGCCGGCGACACCAACGACTACATGGGCAAGGGCATCGGCGGCGGGCGCATCGTCATCGTGCCGCCCGAAGGCTCTGGCTTCGTTCCCGAAGACAATATCATCATCGGCAACGTGGCCCTCTACGGAGCCACCGGCGGCGACGTGTTCATCCGCGGCCGGGCCGGCGAACGGTTCGCCGTGCGCAATAGCGGCGCCCGGGCCGTGGTGGAGGGCGTCGGCGACCACGGCTGCGAGTACATGACCGGCGGCGTCGTCGCGGTCATCGGCAGCGCCGGCCGGAACTTCGCCGCCGGCATGAGCGGAGGCATCGCCTTCGTCTATGACCCCGACGGCGACTTTCACATCCGCTTCAACGACGGCATGGCCGACCTGGAAAACCTCGCCGAGCAGGAGGACATCGACCTGCTGCACGCCTTGCTGAACGAACACCTGGAGCGCACCGGCAGCGGCCCGGCCCGCCGCATCCTGGCCGACTGGACCGCCAGCATCGGCAAGTTCCGCAAGGTAATGCCCCGGGACTACCGCCGCGTCCTGCAGGAACGCGCCCAGCGGCAGGCGACAGAGCTGGTAACGGTCTGACCATGGGCAAAGTAACCGGATTCATCGAGTTTGGGCGCAACTCGCCCGAAAGACGCCCCCCGTCCGAACGCGTCGGCGACTATCGGGAGTATTATCACCGCTGGTCTGACCAGCAGGCGACGGAGCAGGGCGGTCGCTGCATGGATTGCGCCGTCCCCTTCTGCCACATGGGTTGCCCCCTGGGCAACGTCATCCCGGAGTTCAACCACCAGGTGTACCTGGGCAACTGGCAGCAGGCGCTGGAAGTCCTGCTCAGCACCAACAACTTCCCCGAGTTCACCGGCCGCATCTGCCCGGCCCCTTGCGAAGCATCCTGCGTGCTCAGCATCAACGCCGACCCGGTTACCATCGAATACATCGAGAAGGAAATCAGCGACCGCGGCTACGAACAGGGTTGGATCAAGCCCGCCCCGCCGCAAACGCGCACCGGCAAAACCGTCGCTGTGGTGGGCAGCGGTCCCTCGGGTCTGGCGGCCGCCCAGCAGCTTAACCGCGCCGGCCATACCGTTACCGTCCTGGAACGTGCCGACTACATCGGCGGCCTGCTCATGCTGGGTATCCCCGACTTCAAGCTGGAGAAGTCCGTCGTCCGCCGCCGCGTCGCCATCATGGAAGCCGAGGGCATCGAGTTTCGCACCGGCGTTAATGTCGGAGTCAATTACCCGGCCGAAAAGCTGCTGGATGAGTACGACGCCGTATGCCTCACCGGCGGCTCCACCCAGGCCCGCGATCTTGACGTGCCCGGCCGCGAGCTTGATGGCGTCCACTTCGCCATGGAATACCTGCCCCAGCAGAACCGAACCCTGGCCGGCGAAACCGTCGACGGCCAGATCACCGCCGAGGGCAAACGTGTCATCATCCTCGGTGGCGGCGATACCGGCGCCGACTGCCTGGGCACCGCTCACCGCCAGGGCGCCGAGATTGTACACCAGTTCGAGCTGCTGCCCGAACCCCCCGAATCTCGCCCCGACGACAACCCCTGGCCCCGCTGGCCCATGATCCTGCGTTCCTCCGGTGCCCACGAAGAGGGCGGCGTACGCGATTACAACATCCTCACCAAGTCCCTGTCCGGTGAAGACGGCCAGGTCAGCAAGCTCCACGCCGTTCGAGTGGACTGGGCCCGGGCCGATAACGGACGTTTCCAGATGTCCGAGGTGTCCGGCAGCGAGTTCACCGTTGACGCCGACCTGGTGCTGCTGGCCATGGGCTTCGTGCATCCCGAACACGACGGCATGCTCGCGCAACTGGACGTGGAACTGGACGGCCGCGGCAACGTCAAGGTAGATGAGAACAAGATGACGTCGGTGCCCGGCATATTCGCCGGCGGCGACATGGTGCGCGGCCAGTCCCTGGTGGTGTGGGCCATCGCCGAAGGCCGCGATGTTGCCCAGGGCATCGACCGCTACCTTTCCGGCTCAACGCACCTGCCCCGTTCCACCGCAACCGATTAGCCCCGAACCGCCATCCCGACGAAGGCGCGCCTCATTCCTCCATCAGCGCCAGCACGCGGTTGACGAAATCGTGCACCGCAGGACGGTCAATCGCTATTTCGTATTCTTCCATCTCATCGTGGAAGAAGTTCTTGTGAAACTTCTCTGCGATCGCGAATCCGCCCAGCAGAAACTGGTCGTCGCACTCCTCCGCTAACCGCTGGCTGGCATTCTTCATATCCCCGTGCGTGCGATGCTTCCAGCCCCGTCGCACCGCAATGGCCGTCAGCGCTTCGCTGGCCGCCCCGTACAGCTTCTCCGACGCCTGCTGACGCTCGCCGGCGGCAAACTCCCGGTCCGAATCAACCAGGAACTTGCGCGCGCACTCGGCGTATTCCCGTTCCGTCATGCTGAGCACCCTCGTGCCGCCGTTCGATTTGCCGGCGGCGATTTTATTCTACCCCAATGACGACCTTGCGCCAATGCGCTAAAATCAATCCTTGCCGTACCGCAACGCAGCGCCGGCCAGGTTTGCATTATGCCCAACGTCAGCAACCGCGTCATCTTCCCCCCGGAGGAATGGACCAATTCCTTCGAGTCGGAATACGTCGGCCCGGACCGGTTCGGCAACGGCCAGATGTACGACGCCAGTTTCAACGGCCAGCCCCTCCTCCGCTTGATCTACGATGCCCGCGACGAGCAAATCACCGTCCGATGCTTGCGCTGCGGCCTCCAGGACCAGGCGGGAGGCAGGTTCCAGGACTACCGCATCATCGGCATAATCAGCGTCAACGCCACGGCCCTGTTGGTCCCCATGAACACGCCACGCATCATGAAACACCTGGCCGACGTGCACGACGAAGACCTCGGCGGCATTGACGCAATGGACTTCTTCAACTGTATCCTCGACTGCTGCGAACTATAACCCCAACCCAGAGGTATCCCATGAACTACGACTTTATCATCGTCGGCGGTGGTTCCGCCGGCTGCGCCCTGGCCTCGCGCCTCACCGAAGACCCCGACGTATCCGTGCTCCTGCTGGAAGCCGGCCCCGACTACCCCGAGTTCGAGCACCTGCCCGTTGACCTCAAGGAGGGCAACAACGTCTGGCGCTCCGCCTACGGAGACCACAGTTGGGGCTACCTGGCCCGGGGCACCCCCCAGCAGGAGGAGCCCATTATCATCCCCCGGGGCAAGGCCATGGGCGGCTCCAGTAGCATCAATGGCCAGGTGCTCTTCCGCGGCGTGCCCGAGGACTACGACAACTGGGCCATCTGGGGCAACGACGAGTGGTCCTTCACCAAAGTGCTGCCCTACTTCCGCCGCCTGGAAAACGACCTGGACTTCTCCGGCGACGACTTTCACGGCGACAGCGGCCCCATCCCGGTGCGACGCTACAAGCGCGAGGAATGGCTCCCCGTCGCCGAAGCCTTCTACGACACCTGCCGCTCCCTGGGATTCCCCGAAGACCCCGACCAGAACCATCCCGACTCCAGCGGCATCGCCGCCCGCCCGCTGAACAACATCGACGGCGTGCGGATGAGTACCTCGCTCACCTACCTCTCCATGGCCCGCCATCGCCTCAACCTCACCGTGCGCGGCAGCGTGGTCGCCCGCCGCATCCTCTTCGATGGCAAGAAGGCCGTCGGCGTCGAGGCCGAAAGCGGCGGCGATGTCTTCGAAACCTACGGCGACCAGATTATCCTCAGCGGCGGCGCCATCGCCTCGCCCCAAATCCTGCTCCTCTCCGGCGTCGGGCCCGCCGACCACCTGCGCGAGATGGGCATCCCCCTGGTTCACGAACTCCCCGGCGTCGGCGAAAACCTGCGCGACCATCCCGCTTGCTTCAGCCTCTTCCGCGGTGTCGGCGACCCGCCCGCCCTGGATGCCCCCAGCATTCAGGTGGGCCTGCGCTACAGCCCCGAAGGCACCGGCACCCGCGGCGACATCCAGCTGGCTCCCATCCTGATGACCAGCGAACACCGTCCGGCCAGCGTCAACATCGAATCCGATGATTTCCACTTCGGCTTCAGCGCCGCCTTGCAGAACGCCGCCACCGCCGGCCGGCTGCGCCTGGCGTCCACCGACCCCCACGTGCAGCCCGATCTGTTCTACGACTACCTTTCCGACCCGGTTGACCGCCAGCGAATGCGCGCCGCCGTGCGCCTCGGCCTGGAAATCGCCGAGCAACCCGGCTTCCGCGAGTTCGTGGCCGAGCGGATCAACCCCACCGACGAGGATCTGGCCTCCGACGCCGCCCTGGACCAGTGGCTGCTCCGCAACGCCTACACCCAGCACCATTCGTCAGGCACCTGCAAGATGGGCCCCGGCTCCGACCTGGACGCCGTCGTTGACCAGTACTGCCGCGTGTACGGCATGGAAAACCTCCGCGTCGTTGACGCCTCCGTTATGCCCGACGTCATCCGCGCCAACACCAACGCCACCACCATCATGATTGCCGAGCGCGTGGCGGACTTCATCAAGGAGGGCAAGTAGAAGATGACCACTGCCAACACCCGTATCGAACGCGACTCCATGGGCGAAATGCAGGTTCCCGCCGATGCCCTTTACGGCGCATCCACCATGCGGGCCGTGCTCAATTTCCCCATCAGCGACCTGCGCTTCCCCCGTCAGTTCATCCGCGCTCTGGGTCTCATCAAGCTGGCCTGCGCCCGCACCAATATGTCACTGGGCGTGCTGGACGAATCCGTCGGCAACGCCATCGTCCAGGCCGCCCAGGAAGTCGCCGACGGCCAGCACGACGCCCACTTCGTCCTCGACATCTTCCAAACCGGCTCCGGCACCTCCACCAACACCAACGCCAACGAGGTCATCGCCAACCGCGCCTCCCAGATTCTCGGCGGCGACCTGGGTTCCCGCCTGGTTCACCCCAACGACAACGTCAACCTGGGCCAGTCGTCCAACGACGTGATTCCCACGGCCATCCACCTGGCGGCCCTGCTGGGTATGAAAGAAGACCTGATACCGGCGCTGGAGGAGTTGCGCGCCGCCTTGCAGGCCAAGGCCGATGAGTTCTGGCCCATCGTCAAAACCGGACGCACCCACCTGCAGGACGCCACGCCCGTGCGCCTGGGACAGGAGTTCGCCGGCTATGCTGGCCAGGCCGAGTACAGCGTCGCCCGCGTCCGCCGCGCCGAAGCTGCCCTGGCCGAGGTTGCCCTGGGCGGCACCGCCGTGGGCACCGGCGTCAACACCCACCCCGAATCGTCGGCTCGCACCTGCGCCACCATCAACGAGCTCACCGGCGTCAACATCCGCGAAACCGGCAACCACTTCCAGGCCCAGGCCGCTCTGGACGGCATCGTCGAAGCCAGCGGCCAGCTCAAGACCGTCGCCGTCAGCCTCCACAAGATTGCCAACGACATCCGCTTCCTCGGCTGCGGCCCCCGCGCCGGCCTCGGCGAGATCAACGTGCCCGAAGTCCAGCCGGGCAGCAGCATCATGCCGGGCAAGGTGAACCCGGTCATTTCCGAGTCCGTCATCCAGGTATCGGCCCACGTGGTAGGCAACGATGCGGCTGTGGCCCTGGCCGGCGCCGGCGGCTACTTCGAGCTGAACACCATGATGCCCCTGGCCGCCTATAACCTGCTGCAGTCGGTTTCGCTGCTGGCGGCTTCCGCCCGCAACTTCGCCCAGCAGTGCGTCGTTGGCATCACCGCCACCGATGTGGGGCCGGCCATGGTGGAAAAGGGTCTCATGCTGGGTACCGCCTTGGCTCCCTCCATCGGCTACGACGCCGCGGCCGGCATCGCCAAGAAGGCCGCCGAAACCGGTCAGACCATCCGGGAAGTCGCCCGGGCCGAAACCTCCCTCTCCGAGGCCGAGTTGGACGATTTGCTCGACCCGGAAGAGATGACCAAGCCCAGCCTGGAGGTGCGCGCCGGCGGCGGCTAGCCGCCAAAAATCACCGATTTCGCCCGGCGCCCCGGTTGACAAATTTATGGACATCCGGTAACATGACAAAACTCTAATGACCAGTATGCCAGTTGCCGCGATTCCCCTGATTTTTCGCCTGCGCCCTCTATTCTAACCAACCATTGATTCGGCTTGCCGTTGCCGGCGGGCCGAATCAACGTGTCTATGGGTATTGACGAGGGGCGGGCCGCCCCCCAAGCAACCTTCCCAACCCGCCAGGAGTGTCGATCCTATGGTGCTAACCCGTAAACGCTCAGGCCGTAACGACCGTGGGTTGACCGCCCGCGACGTCAAGACGTACTCCGATTCCAGCATCGCCAACGTTCTCGATGTCCCCAATCTCATCCGCAGCCAGATCGAGTCCTTTGACTGGTTCAAGACCAATGGCCTGGCCGATACCTTCCGGGATTGTTCGCCCATCGTCGCCGGCATCACCCGCCGCTTTGCCAACGGTGAGGCTTCCCGCCGCGCCGAGCGCTTCGAACTCTATTTCCTCGACCACTGGTTCGACCCTCCCCAGTTCTCGCCCGAAGAGTGCCGCGAACGGGAAATCACCTTCTCTCAGCCCCTGTACGTCAAGGCCCAGCTGCGTGACCAGGAAACCGGCGAGATAACCGAGTCCGACATCTTCTTCGGCGACGTGCCGATGATGACCGATACCGGCACCTTCATCATCAACGGCGCCGAACGCGTCCTGGTCAGCCAGCTCCAGCGCGCCCCCGGCGTCTATTACGAGCGCGAGCTCTCCCACGACCCGGCCTGCCCCGAAAGCGGCATCCTCGAAAACTGGTACTACAAGGGCCGTATCTCCGCCAGCCGCGGCGCCCGCATCGAAATGCAGACCTGGTCCCAATACTACGCCCGACGCCGCAACCTCCCCGAAACCATCACCGTCAGCGTTGACCGCCGCCGCCGCATGGGCGTTTCCACCTTCCTCTTCGCCCTCGGCATCGTCAGCCCCGAGGAAATGCGCTCCCTCTTTGACGACATCACCGTTCACGACTTCCGCCCCTTCGTCGGCGGCATCGAACCCACCCCCGACCGGGACTACAACCCCAAGGACGAAGAACTGCGCTCCCTGTGGGCCCGGGTCCACCCCGACCGCGACTTCAACCACGACCAGGCCCACCGCATCGGCCTGGCCCAGCGCAACCTGTACAAGTGGCTACGCCCCGGCGAGCCCGCTGTTCAGGTGGATGCCGCCTGCACCTTCCTCCTTAACCACTTCTACGACGGCCGCCGCTTCGACCTGGGCGAGGTGGGCCGCATCAAGGTTGACCAACGCCTCGGCCGCTCCAGCGCCCAGATTCTCACCGAAGCCCAGAAAACCGTCCTGAACTTCGTCCGCGAACAGTACGCCGCCACCGGCGACGGCGTTACCCCCTCCGAGATTTTTGACGCCTCCGGACAGCAGCAGCGCATCCTGGCCGACCGGGACACCGACGCCCTGATTACCTACGGTTACCTCACCCGCCGCGAAGACCGCCGCATCGAACCCCTGGACCTGTTCGCCGACGCCTCCGACGAAACCGTTGCCCTCAGCGTCCGCAGCGCCGACGCTGCCAACACCGGCGCCCTGCTCACTTGTTTCTTTGAGGAAGACGGCGTTAAGGCCGTCGGCGTGCAGAGCGAGGTCACCGATATGCTCAGCGAGCCGGTGGCCATTGCCGTCCAGCCCATAACCGGCGGCGTGGTTTCCGACGATGCCTACTCCTCCGGCGAAGTCGCCATCCTGAAAAACCGTTTCCTCTCCGAAGAGAGCATCGTGGAAGCCGGCCAGCTGATCTACGCCGAACGGGTCAGCCAGGGGCCGTTGCAGTCCTGGCGCCTCACCCCCGTGCGCGCCCGCGCCTCCTACATCGTCGGCGTGGTAACCCAGGTCAACGCCGGCACCAACGGCAATATGCACAAGGTTCGCTTCAACCTGCCCGGCATCCAGCTGCCCGAGAGGCGCGTCCTGGACCTCTACGACATCATCGACACCCTCCACGGCCTGATTGAACAGCACATCGGCAACGATGACCCCCGGGACAACATCGACCACCTCGGCAACCGGCGCGTTCGCGTGGCCGGCGAGTTGATGCGCGACCAGGTTCGTATCGGCCTGCTGCGGATGCACCGCATGTTCCAGGACCGCGTGGGCCGCCTCGAAAAGCCCGAGGACGCCGTGCCGGCCAAGCTGGTCAACGTGCGCCCGGTCACCGGCGCCATCCGCGAATTTTTCGGCGGCGACAAGCTCTCCCAGTTCATGGACCAGACCAACCCCCTCGCCGAATTGACCCACAAACGCCGCCTGTCGGCCCTCGGTCGCGGCGGACTCACCCGCGAACGGGCCGGCTTCGACGTCCGCGACGTCCACGCCTCCCACTATGGCCGCATCTGTCCCATCGAAACGCCGGAAGGCGCCAACATCGGCCTGCTCAGCAGCCTGGCCGCCTACGCCCGCATCGACCGCCTCGGCTTCATCGAGACCCCCTACTGGCCCGTGGTCAAGCGCCTCTGGCTCGGCGACTGCCGTACCCCCGGCTTCCCCGGACACTTCGACCCCGTGGGCCACGAGGTAACCGCCAACGTTACCACCCGCAAGGGCGAGGTCATCATTCCCGCCGGCGAAGTCATCACCGCCGACCATCTCCGGCGGCTGGGCCGGCTGTCTCCCGACACCGTCATCGAGGTGGCCCCCTTCGTGGACACCCGCGCCGGCAGCGTCCGCTACCTTACTGCCGACCTGGAAGAGCGTTTCCGCATCGCCCAGGCCAATTCCAACTTCGACGACCTTTACCAGTTCACCGATGAGTTGGTGGAAGTCCGCGAGGGCGACAACTACCGCCTGGCCTCGCCGGCCGCGGTCGAATACGCCGACGTTTCCCCGCTGCAGATTATGAGCGTGTCCGCAGCGTTGATTCCATTCCTGGAACACGACGACGCCAACCGCGCCCTCATGGGATGCAACATGCAGCGGCAGGCCGTTCCCCTCCTGCAGCCCCAGGCGCCCATCGTCGGCACCGGCATCGAAAGCCGCGTCGCCCGCGATAGCGGCCAGGTCCTCCTGGCCCGGGTGCAGGGCTCGGTGGCTTCCGCCGACGGCCACGAAATCGTCGTGGTTGACGACTCCGGTCGGGAACACTCCCACCGCCTCATCAAGTTCGCCCGCACCAACCAGGGCACCTGTCTCAACCAGCGTCCCGTCGTTCAGAAGGGCGATTACGTCAACGTGGGCGACGCCCTGGCCGACAGTTCCTCCACCGACGGCGGCGAGCTGGCCCTGGGCCAGAACGTCCTCGTTGCCTTTATGTCCTGGGAGGGCTACAACTACGAGGACGCCATCATCATCAGCGAACGCCTGGTCAAGGATGACCAGTTCACCTCCGTCCACATCGAAAAATACGAGGTCGAAAGCCGCTCCACCAAGCTGGGCGACGAGGAAATCACCCGCGACATCCCCAACGTCGGCGAGGGCAACCTGCGCGACCTGGACGAGCGCGGCATCATCCGCATCGGCGCTGACGTCGGCCCCGGCGACATCCTGGTCGGCAAGGTTACCCCCAAGGGCGAAACCGAAATGACCGCCGAGGAACGCCTGCTGCGCGCCATCTTCGGCGAAAAGTCCAAGGACGTTCGGGATACCTCCCTGCGCGTGCCCCACGGCCAGCGCGGCAAGGTTATCGGCGTCAAGGCCCTCAGCCGCGACAAGCGCGATGAGGACGAGCCCGCCGACCAGCTGCCTCCCGACGTGAACGAAGCCATACGCGTCTGGGTCGCCCAGACCCGCAAAATCTCGGTGGGCGACAAGATGGCCGGTCGCCACGGCAACAAGGGCGTGGTATCCCGCATCCTCCCCGAAGAGGATATGCCCTTCCTCTCCGATGGCACCCCCGTTGACATCATCCTCAATCCCATCGGCGTGCCTTCCCGCATGAACCTCGGCCAGGTTCTGGAAAGCCACCTGGGTTGGGCCGCCCGCAACCTCAACTTCCAGGCCCTTACCCCGGTGTTCGAGGGCGCCGACGACGACAATATCGAAGACTCCCTGGCCCGCTGGTGGTTCGGTCAACAGGCCAAAGCCGCCGCCGAGGGCCCCGACGCTGACGCCACCGGCGACCCCGACCCGGAGAAGGTGTACGCCTGGCTCCGCGACCAGGGCTTCGACCCCGAAGCCATCTACGACGAAAACCAGCACGGCAAGGCCCGCCAGGCCTGCCTCTACCTGTGGCTGCGCGACGTGGCCGGGGAAAACCCCGATGGCCTCTCCATGGCCGAAATGCACCAGCTCGCCCTGGACGTGCACCGCCAAAAGCTGATTTCGCCGCCCACCTTCGCCAAGTTCCAGCTCTACGACGGACGCTCCGGCGAACCCTTCGACCAGCCCGTGGCCGTGGGCAGCATCTACATGCTCAAGCTCATTCACCTGGTTGAAGACAAAATCCACGCCCGTTCCACCGGGCCTTACTCCATGATTACCCAGCAGCCCCTGGGCGGCAAAGCCCAGTTCGGCGGCCAGCGTTTCGGCGAGATGGAAGTCTGGGCCCTGGAGGCCTACTCCGCCGCCCACAACCTGCAGGAGGTTCTCACCATCAAGTCCGACGACGTCACCGGACGCGTCAATACCTACGAATCCATCGTCAAGGGCAACCCCATCAGTCAGCCCGGCATCCCCGAATCCTTCAACGTCCTGCTCAAAGAGCTGCAAAGCCTGGGCCTGAACGTGCGCCTGGAGGAAGAGGAAGAGCAGGAAGACGCCAGCCTGGGCCTGCCCGGCGAAGACGACTATCTCTTCGCTTCGGAGGTGAACTAAATCATGGTCAGGATGCTCGACAGTCGCGAAGCCACTACCTCCTCCGACTTCAACGCCATTCGCATCTCCATCGCCTCGCCCGAACAAATTCGCGGCTGGTCCTCCGGAGAAGTCCAGAAGGGCGAAACCATCAACTACCGCACGCAGCGTCCCGAAAAGGACGGACTGTTCTGCGAAAAGATCTTCGGTCCCACCAAGGACTGGGAATGTCAGTGCGGCAAGTACAAGCGCCAAAAGTACAAGGGCGTCGTCTGCGACCGCTGCGGCGTTGAAGTCACCCGCTCCAACGTTCGCCGCCAGCGCCTGGGCCATATCGCCCTGGCTGCTCCGGTGGCCAATATCTGGTTCGTCAAGAACACCCCCAGCGTCATGAGTCTCAGCCTTGACCTCAAGTTGTCCGACCTCACCCGCGTCCTCTACTACTCCGCCTACGTCATCAACCAGGTTGACGTTGACCTGATGCGCGAGCAGATGGACCGCCACGTCAGCGAGGTCGAGCAGATTCGCGCCGGCGCCATTACCACCGCCGACAACGCCTTGCAGAGCCTGGCCAACCGCATCGCCGACTGGGACCTGGAAAGCCGCCGCACCGAGGCCTCCGCCGCCCTGGGCACCCTCCCCGACCGCCTGGGCGACATGATTACCTTCGCCCGTGTCGCCCTGGGCCGCCTCACCTCCGCCCAAGCCGACGCCGACGAAGACTTCGCCCCCGCACTGCAGTCCATTCAGGACCTGGTCGATACCAGCGTTGCCGCCCACGCCGCCATCGTGGCCGCCGGCCTCAACGTGCTCACCGAAGCCGACCTGGAATCCCCCGAGCGCCTGTCAACCCTCGCCGTGGACGGCAACCCGGTCGCCGCCGCCATCTCCCGCTTCTATCACGGCGCAGCCCCCGTCACCGACGGACTGCAGCGGCTCAGCGCTAATGCCGCCGCCGTCATCGCCGCTTTCGCCGCCTGGCAAGGCGACCCCACCGAAGAGCGCCAGGACGACGTCGCCGACGCCGCCGACCGCATGTCAGCCGACATCGTCGCCGTTGACGAGGAAGTGCTCCTGCCCACCATCAGGGACCTCTACGGCATTTTCGTCGTCGGCGCTCCCCAGACCGACGACGCTGCCGTCCGCCAGTCCATGACCGACGACCTGTCGGAAATCCACGCCTCCCTCACCGAAATTGAAATCGCTGTTCGCACCTGGAACAACCGCCGCGGCGAAGACAACCCCGAAGGCCGGGGCTGGAACGTTCCCGCCTTCTCCGCGCTCCTGGAACGCCTGCACCCCGATAGCGACGACATGAAGGCCATCAGCCGCCTCGAAGGCCGCATCGAGGGCATCTCCGACATCGTTGACGACGATGGCCGACAGAAGGAAATCAAGGCCTGGAGCGAAGAACTGCCCAAGCTCAATGACCTCATCGGCACCATCGACGGCTACCTGCTGCGCGCCCTCAACGAGCGCCGCAAAGAAGCGGTTGACCTCATTCAGTCCATGCGCTGGCTCCGCTGGGACCCGACCCAGCGCCTCCGTAGCTCCGATGTGGACTGGCTCTGGGACGACCTCAAACTGCCGGCCCGCGCCCGCGAGGACGTGGAACTCCCCGACGAATTCTACGTCGCCCGCAGCGGCTCCGGCGGCCTCCGCCTCACCATCCTCTCCACCAGCCGCTACGACCGGCTCAAGCCCTTCTGGGGCGACTCCTTCGACGCCGACATGGGCGCCGAACCCGTCCTCGAATTCCTCAAGCTGATGGATACCGACCTGGACCAGGAACGGTACTACACCGCCCTGGAAATGCGCGCCACCTCCTCGCAAATCCGCGTCAAGGCCGGCAAGCGTATGCGCCTGCTCGAAACCTTCCGCCGCAGCGAAAACCGCATGCAGGACATGATTATGACCGTCCTGCCCGTCCTCCCCCCCGAACTGCGCCCCATGGTCCAGCTCGACGGCGGACGCTTCGCCACCAGCGACCTCAACGACCTCTACCGCCGGGTCCTCTCCCGCAACCACCGCCTCAAGCGGTTCGCCAGTATGCGCGCCCCCGGCCTGATGATTCGCAACGAAAAGCGGATGCTTCAGGAAGCCGTTGACTCCCTCATCGACAACGGACGCCAGGGCAAGGCCGTCAAGGGCAAGCGCGACCACGCCCTCAAGTCCCTCAGCGACCTCCTCAAGGGCAAGCAGGGACGCTTCCGCCAGAACCTCCTGGGCAAGCGGGTGGACTACTCCGGCCGCTCCGTCATCGTGGTTGGCCCCGAACTCAAAATGGATGAGTGCGGCCTCCCCAAGATCATGGCCCTGGAACTGTTCAAACCCTTCGTCATGCACCGCCTGGTGCTCAGCGCCCTGGCCCCCAACATCAAGGCCGCCAAGCGCATGGTCGAACGCTCCGCCCCCGAAGTCTGGCACATCCTCGAAGACGTCATCAAGGACCGCCCGGTCATGCTCAACCGCGCGCCCACCCTGCACCGTCTCGGCATCCAGGCCTTCAAGCCCGTCCTCATCGAGGGCAAGGCCATCCAGCTCCACCCACTGGTCTGCTCAGCCTTCAACGCCGACTTCGACGGCGACCAGATGGCCGTCCACGTCCCGCTGTCCGCCATGGCCGTCAACGAAACCGGCACGGTCATGCTCAGCGTCAACAACATGCTGTCCCCGGCCTCCGGTGACCCCCTGGTGGCGCCCACCCTGGATATGGTGATGGGATGCTACTACCTCACCGAGGAAGTCCCCGACGCCAACGGCGCCGGCGCGGTCTTCTACGACATCGACGAAGCCCGCATCGCCTACTCCGACGGGCAGATTGACCTCCGCGCCCCCATTACCGCCCTCTGCGTCCCCGGAGAGGACAGCAAGATCGAAACCACCATGGGACGCCTCATCTTCAACGAGGCCCTTCCCGACTCCATGCCCTACAAGAACCGGCTCATGGACCGCGGCGCCATCAAGGACCTCACTTCGGAACTGCATCGCAGCCTTTCCAATGAGGACACGGCCCGCGTCCTCGATCGCATCAAGGAAATGGGCTTCTACTACGCCACCAAGTCCGGCATCACCATCGCTATCAACGACATCCAGGTGTCCGAACGCAAGCACGACATCCTTGAAGAAGCTACCCACAAAGTTGCCGAACACGAGGACAACTTCATGATGGGTATGATGACCGAGGACGAGAAGTACGAACGCGTCATCCAAACCTGGACCGAGGCCTCCGACGCCATGCAGGACGTGGTCGAAGACGAACTGGCCAACTACGGCGGCGTCGGCGTCATGGCCGCCTCCGGCACCAAGGGCAACATCTCCCAGATCAAGCAGATGGCCGGTATGCGCGGCCTGATGAGCGATCCCGAAGGCCGCATCATCGAACGCCCCGTCAAATCCAGCTTCCGCGAGGGTCTCACCGCCCTGGAGTACTTCATCTCCACCCACGGCGCCCGCAAGGGCCTCACCGACACCGCTCTGCGTACCGCCGACAGCGGCTATCTCACCCGCCGCCTCGTTGACGTATCCCAGGAGGTCATCGTTCGCGAATTCGATTGCGAATTCGCCGAGCCCTTCTACGTCCAGCCCCGCCCCGGTGATGACGACCTCAGCACCTTGGCCGAGCGCATCGTGGGCCGCATGGCCGGCGACGTCATCGCCGACCCCCGCAGCGGTGAAATCATCATCGACCGCAACGAAATGATCGACGAAGCAGCCGCCCAGCAGATTATCTGCGCCAGGGTGGACCGCATTCCCGTCCGCTCGCCGCTCACCTGCCAGACCCCTCGCGGCATCTGCCAGATGTGCTACGGCCGGCTGCCCGCCACCGGGGAACTGGTGGAAATCGGCCAGGCCGTCGGCGTCATCGCCGCCCAGAGCATCGGCGAACCGGGCACCCAGCTCACCATGCGCACCTTCCACACCGGCGGCATCGCCGGCTCCGACATCACCACCGGCCTGCCCCGCGTGCAGGAGCTTTTCGAAGTGCGTCCCCCCAAGGGCGCCGGCGTCCTCACCCACATCGACGGCGTGGTCGCCATCGAGGAAGACGCCAACGGTTCCCGCCGCGTCTGGGTTACCTACGACGACGAGGAACGCCACGAGTACCGCCTGCCCGAGGGCGCCATCCGCCTGGTCCAGCCCGGCGAACCCATTGCCGAAGGCAACCCCCTGGCCGTGGTGGTCAGCTCCGAAGCGGCCGGCGAAGACGGCAACGCCCTGGCCGGCGCTGGCATCGTGCAGGAAATTCGCTCCGACTATCAGGGCGAAGTGGAGGTGTACACCGACAGCGTAACCGTGGTCTGGCGCGAAGAGGAGTCCCGCGTGTACGACGTCGGCTCCCAGATGAACCTCAGGGTCAACGATGGCCAGCAGGTCATGGCCGGCGACGCTCTGGTCGAAGGCCCCCTGGACCTCCGCGAACTGCTGGACATCCGCGGCCTCGAAGGTCTCCAGCACTACATGGTTGACGAAGTCCAGGAAGTGTACCGCTCCCAGGGCGTCAGCATCCACGACAAGCACATCGAGGTTATCCTCCGCCAGATGCTACGCCGCGTCCAGGTCGAAACCGCCGGCGATACCGAGTTCATCCCCGGCGACGTGGTGGACAAGTTCCGGTTCCAGGACCAGAACGCCCATGTCCTCGCCGAAGGCGGCGAACCCGCCACCGCCAAGACCCTCCTCCTGGGCGTCTCCAAGGCCGCCCTCACCACCGATAGCTTCCTGTCCAAGGCCTCCTTCCAGGAGACCACCAAGGTGCTCACCATGGCCGCCGTCGCCAGCGACCGCGACTGGCTCCGGGGGCTCAAGGAGAACGTCATCATCGGACGCCTGATTCCCGCCCGGCTGGAATCCCTGCTCGTTGCCGAGCAGAGCCTCGCTCTCAGCGATGGCTTCGACGACTTCGACGACGACGTGCTGGCCCCGGCCTGGCTTGCCGGCGATGGCGAGTTTGGCGAAGGCTTCGGCGGCCCCCTGGAACGGGCGGCTCTCGATATGCCTCAGGACGTTATCGACGAAGAGCTTATCTCCGGTCAGCCCGCGCCCGCCTTCACCGGCGGCGGCGATGGCTTGGATAACGCCGGCTACCAGATTCGCACCGCCGAAGAAGAGGACGAGCTGGTCCGCCGTGCCCAGTCCCTTACCGACAGCGATTCCGAAATCGACCGGGAGGTGGAGGTTACCGCCTCGCGCATCTTCTCCCCCTTCGAAGACGAGGATGAGGACATTCCGGCGCTGTAAACCCGCCTGCAACCCACGGCAACACCTGGTAGGGGCGAATGACAATTCGCCCCTACGTCTAAACTCCCTATGGACCTGACCGTTAACCTGGCTCCCAAACGTCCCAACGCCGGCCTCCTGTCCAACCCGGTGATGATTGCGTCCGGCACCTTCGGCTATGACGGCTATGGACGCGGCCTCCCTGCCGACGCGCCCCTGGCGTCGTTGGGCGCCGTGCTGCCCAAGACCTTCACCCGCCACCCGAGAGAGGGCAATCCCGAACCCCGCTGGTTCCCGGCCTCCTTCCGCGAGGGACTGGCCGCCGGCGAGACTACCCTGCTCAACTCCATAGGCTTGACCAACCCAGGCATCAAGGCCGCCATGTCCGACCTCGCCCCCCGCTGGGCCGACACCGACGCCAACTTCGTGATGAGCATGTCCGCCGACAGCCCGGAACAGTGGGCCGAGATGACAGCCTTCACCGTCGGCGTCCCCGGCTTCTCCGCCATCGAGCTGAACCTCAGCTGCCCCAACGTGGGCGACGGCGCCATGTTCAGCCACCACCCGCGCCTTACCGAGGCGGCGGTGGCCGGCGTCCGTCGCCAAACCGACCTCCCCCTGTGGGCCAAGCTGTCGCCCAACGTGCCCGACATCGCCGAAATCGCCCACGCCGCCGTTTCCGCCGGCGCCGACGCCCTCACCATATCCAACACCGTGCCCGCCCTCCACATCGACGTTGACACCGGCAAACCCACCCTGGGAACCGGCTACGGCGGCCTCTCCGGCCCGGCCTTGCGTCCCATCGCCATGGCCCTGGTGCACAAGGCCGCCCAGGCGGTGGATGTCCCCATTATCGGCGTCGGCGGCGTGATGACCGGACGCCATGCCGCCGAGTACCTGCTGGCCGGAGCGTCCGCGGTCCAGGTCGGCAGCGCCAACCTCGCCGACCTCTACGCGCCCTTCCGCATCCTGGCAGAGCTGGAAGCCCTGCTGGACCAATGGGAGGTTGCGAGCGTGTCAGATATAGTCGGCAAAGCTCAACTGCCCGGCGTGGCGTAAGCGTCTCCTCCATCTACTCCCACAAATCCTGATTCCGACTACCCTACCACGCTTCCCGCAGCACCGATTCCAGCTCCTCTACGCCGGTTACCGGCCTCACGTTGCGGTGCAGCCCGAAGTCGGTCATCGCATCCTCGGCAATTTCCCTGATGCCCTCCGCCGGCACGCCCACGTCCCGTAGGCTCACCGGCAGCCCGATGGCCTCGAAAAAGCCGGCCACCGCGTCCGCCGCCGACTGCGCCGCCTCGACCTCGCCGGCCCCCGGCTCCCGAACTCCCAGCGCACCGGCCACCCGTGCCTGCCCGGCCACGTTGCTGTCCCGGTTGAACCGCATCCCCGGCGCGGTAAGGATGGAATACGCCGCTCCGTGGCTGCAATCCGGGTAGCGCGTATCCAGGCTGTGGGCCAGCGCGGTAACCACGCCCAGCGCCGAGCCGCCGCCCCCGGTGTCCCACGCCCGGTTGTACATGAACGAGGCCACACACAGGTTCACCCGCGCCGCCCCGTTGGACGCGTTCTTCCGCACCGCCGGCAGGTTCTCCACCAGCAGCCCCAGCGACGCTAGCAGGTCGGCCACCGCCATCGCGTTCACCGACGGCCCTTGCAGCGCGCTGATTACTCCGCTGAACAACGAGCCGGACGCGCTTACGCACAGGTCCGCCGGCGCGGTCAGCAACGCCTCCGTGTCCCAGATTACCGCCGCCGGCCGCGTCTTGGGGTCGAACATCTCCAGCCGGTGCCCCGTTTCCCCGTCGATCATCGCCGTGCCGGCCCGCGTCGCCGCCGTGGTCGGCGTGGTCAGCACCAGGATGTTGGGCAGCTTGGGCCGCATCAGTCGCGGGCTTACCGGCGGCTGCCCCGGTGGGTACTTGGTCGCCAGGTCCCGCGGCTCCCCCTCCTCCGCCAGCAGAATGATGATGGCCCGGGCCGTTACCACCGCGCTGCCGCCGCCCACCGCTATGATCAAGTCCGCCTCCGCTTCCCGGGCCATCCGCGTGCCCTCCAGCACCGCCGGCACCGGCGAGCCGGTCTGCACGCCGTCAAATACCCCCACGGGCGGCTCTCCCAACGCCTCGGCAACCCGCTCCAGCAGGTTCGTCCGGTTGGCTATCGATTGTCCGCAGACCACGAACGGCCGGCGCGCTCCGGTGCGCTGCACTGCCGACCTCAGGTCAGACAGGGCGTCGTCGCCGGCGTGTATCCGTATCGGATAGGCGGTGTGGCGAAAGGGGGCGACTGTGGGCATCGGCGTATTCCTCCGGTCAGTGCCAGGTTGCTCTTGCTGCCCGGCAGTGTACTACACGGCTGCCCGGCCCGCTGTGCTAAAATCAAGGTGCCATGACCTCCCATCGCGCTGCTGCCTCGCCGTCCCTGGAAGCCCGGCTAACCCGCCACCGCAGCCAGGCCCTGCGCCTGCTGGATTCCGCCCAGACCGCCATGACTCGCGGCCAGTGGAGCCAGTCCGAGGAACTACTCTGGGGCAGCCTGGTCGCGGCCGCCCGTGGCGTCGCCCTGTGGCACGGCGAGCCAACGGACTCGGACGACGCACTGCGCGACTTTCTCCGACGGCTGGGCGAGCAGGAACGGGACCGCTATATCCGCGACGCCTTTGACCATCTCTCCGCCCTGTCCGACGCCGCCGAGCGGGTCCGCGAGCGCCGCAGCCGCGTTGACTATCTTTTCCTCGCCATGGACGACTTGACCGAGGCTGTCGAACGTCTGGTGGCTTGCATCCCCGGCGGCGACAATCCAGTTCCTGCCGCCGACCCCGACGATAGCGTCGCCGATTTCGGCAGGTGAAGTCGCCATGCCCGGAACCGTCGCCATCGAGACCCACGGCTGCAAGCTCAACCAGGCCGACAGCGCCGTCCTGGTCCGCCAGTTCGCCCAGGCCGGCTACCGCCTGGTGGATGCCAACGCCAACGCCGACATCATCATCGTCAACACCTGCACAGTTACCGCCACTGCCGACGCCAAGGCTCGCCAGGCCCTGCGCGCCGCCCGACGCGCCAACCCCGACGCCCTGGTGGTCGCCGCCGGCTGCTACCCGCAGCGCGCCGCCGACGAACTGCGCCGCATGCCCGAAGTTTCCCTGGTCGTTGGCAATCAGGAGAAGCCCGAACTGGCCGGCCTCGCCATCACCGAACTGTCCCGGCGCAATAACAATTCTGCTCCACCCCCCTCTCCCTCGATGGCAGAGGGCCGGGGCAAGGTTGCCGAAATTGATCACGCCAAGGTCGAGGGCGTCGCCATTCAGAGCGCCGGCATCCTCCGCCGCAGCCGGGCCATGGTCAAAATTCAGGAGGGCTGCGACCAGGTCTGCGCCTATTGCATCGTGCCTAAAGTGCGCGGCCGCGAGCGCAGCATCCCCGGCGATGAACTGGTCGCCGCCGTCAACCGCCACGTCGCCGATGGGTTCAAGGAAGTAGCCCTCACCGGAACCCAGCTGGGCACCTACGGCTTCGATCTTGACGACGTTGACCTGCCCCGGCTGCTGGCCCGCATCCTGGCCGAAACCGACCTGCCCCGACTCCGCGTCTCCTCGCTGCAGGCCCATGAAATCAGCCCCGCCTTACTGGAACTTTGGCAGGACTCGCGCCTGTGCCCCCATTTCCACGTGCCCTTGCAGAGCGGCTGCGACGCTACCTTGCGCGCCATGCGCCGCCGCTACGATTGCGACAATTACCGCCGCGCCGTTGGCCTGATTCGAGAGCGTGTCCCCAACGCCGCCGTTACCACCGACGTCATCGTCGGTTTCCCCAACGAGGACCCGGACGCCCACCGCGAGAGCCTGGCGCTGGTGGCCGAAATGTGCTTCGCCGATGTGCACGTGTTCCCATACTCCCAACGCCCCGGCACCACGGCGCACTACTTGTCCGGTCAGGTTGACGCCGCCGAGAAGCGCCGCCGGGCCGCCGAGATGTCCGCTGTTGCCGAGGCCGGGTTCGCCGACTATCGCAACCGGCTGGCCGGTCAGACACGCCCGGTCTTATGGGAAACTGCCCGGCCGGTATCCAACTCCGCCGCCATGCGCTGGAGCGGCCTCACCGATAACTACGTGCGCGTAGCCGCGGAAACCGATATCGACCTCGCCAACTCCATCACGCCGGCCCGCTTGGTCGGCCTGGACGGCAAGGCCATGCTGGCTGCGCTGGACCCCCAATGACTGCCTCTCCCCTGGCGGGACAGGGTTGAGCGGGGGGACGGACTAGATTTCCACCGGCCTCAGGTACGTCATATCGTGACGGCGTTCCAGGTAACCGGCCCTGGTCTCGTGCCCATGCGCGAATACCATCAGCCAGCCCTGCTTTTCGGCGTCGGCCAGGATGTCCTTCTTCTGGTCCATCACGGCCTCCGGCTCGTGGTCAAAGGACGACAGCACCGTCAGCCCCAGATGGAAAGGAGTCGGAGCCAGGTCGCCCAGGTAAACGATCCGTTCTCCGCCGTGGCTGAATACAGCAATCTGGTGCCCCTTGCAATGCCCGTCGGCAACCAGCAGGTTCAACCCAGGGAGGAGCTCGGTGTCTCCGTCCAGCAACTCCAGCTGCCCGCGCTCGTGGATTGGCGTCAATTCGTCCGAGCAGAAGATGTCGGCGTGGCGAGGGGAAGGATTTTGCGCGTCTTCCCAGGCCGCCCGCTGCACGTAATACGTTGCTTTCGGAAAGGATGGCACCATGTCTCCCTGGCGGTCCATGCGGGTAGCCCCGCCAGCGTGGCCAAAATGCAGGTGAGACAGCACCACGCCGTCAATGTCCTTCGGCCCCAGCCCCAGCCCTTTCAGGCTGCGCATCAGCCGGCTGGGCACCAGGCCGTACATTTCCTTGTCCCGCACGGTGTCCTTGGGCCCAACTCCGGTATCCACCAGGATGTTGCGCCCGCTGATATGCAGCAGCATGCAGTTCAGCCCCATCGTCAGCCGATTCTTCCGGTCGGTGGTGACCAGGTTCTCCCACATCATCTTCGGCATACGGCCGAAGACGGCCCCTCCGTCCACCTTGAACACCCCGTCGCTGATCACCGTTACCCCAGTAGCGAGCATCGCAGTCTCCCCCTAAACCAACTTTCCTATAATCGGATTCACAGCCTCTATCAATCACTGCTGTCTGCTATGTATGATTGGAGCGCCGGGCGCCAGGTAGGCGCCTGCGGACCGTAGCGCTGTTATCTGCAAAATCGTCTTGCCGCCCACACTTTACCGCCCCTTGCGCTTTGGAAGTCAATATAGAAAATTGCACATTTTGGCTATTTTCTGAAAATTGGCTAAAATTTCGGACGGCTTTCGCCATCACAATCAGCCGCTCACCTTCCCAGGCCATCCAGCATGAATACGACGGAACCTTCCCTGCACAGCCAGCCTTCCCGGTTGCGCCAGCGAGTGTACGCCGTTCTGGAACCCTCGGTCTCCGCCGGATTTCGGATGGGCGGCCAGCTCCGCGCCAACCCTGCCGTTCTTGCCGAGTCCGCCCTGGTCCTTGTCATCATCGTCAATTCGGTGGCGTTGGTGCTGTGGACAGTCCCCCAACTGGCATCGTCCTACGGCTTCTGGTTCCACATCGTCGAGTACTGCACCGTCAGCATCTTCCTGGCCGAGTACGCCCTTAGATTCTGGACGGCTCCGGAGTCTGACCCCGATCCGGAAACCGCCGGCTGGCGGCGGCGCTGGCGCTACGTCGTTTCGCCCCATGCCCTGGTGGATGCGGCGGCCCTGGCGCCGTCGGGCATCGCCGTGGTCATTCTGCTGGTCGGCGGCGATGGCCCCAGCCTGTCCTTCCTGCTCACCGTTCGCCTGCTGACCCGCACGCTCAAGTTGGCCCGCTATTTCACGGCAGCGCGTCGCCTCGCCCTCACGGTGCGGCAGAAGGGTGGTCAACTGCTCACCATCGTAGTCGCCTTGATTGTTGCTCTGGTGGTGGCGGCTACCCTGATGTACTTTGCCGAGACTCAGGCTCAGCCCGAAGTCTTCTCCAGCATTCCGGCGTCCATGTGGTGGAGCGTCGTAACGCTGACCACGGTGGGCTACGGAGACACCGTTCCCATCACACCTATCGGGCGCTTGCTGGCTGCTGTCATCGCCGTGCTGGGCATCGGCCTGTTCGCCCTGCCCGCCGGCATTATCAGCGCGGGATTGCTGGAAGTGGATGCCGCCGAAGACGCCGCCGCCCTGGTCAGAGTCTCCCACCCGTCAGCCGGCAATCTCTGCCCTCACTGCGGCCAGCCAATACCGGACAACTCGGACTCCCCTCCCCCTTGACGGGAGAGCATCAAGCTGAGGGTTATAAATCCTGCAGTAGTTCCGCCGCTGCCGCCAGCCGCTGTGTAACGCGCTCCGGCCCCATCACTTCCATCATCTCGAACAGTGGCGGAGTAGCGGTGCGGCCCGTGATGGCAGTTCGCAGCGCGCCGAAAAACTGCCGTCCCGACAGTTCAAGTTCCCCGCCTGTCGCCCTCAGCAGCGCCTCAAGATGTTCGTGGCCGAAGTCGGCGGGATTGACCTTGCCAAGGTCGTTGGCCGCTCTTTGCAACGCTGCCAGCGTACTTGGCGAGTCCATGCCGCGCTGCACCAGGCTGGCCGCGTCGTAATCCAGGGTGTCCTCAAAGAAATACGACAGCATCTCCGGCGCCTCGGCCAGGGTTTTGATCCGTTCCTGGACCAGCGGAGTTATGCGCAGCAGGTATTGCCGATCAACGGGCAACAGGTCGGCCGGATACGCCCTTTCCAGGAACGGCAGGATACGGTCGACCAGGTCGCTGACGTCCATCTGCCGTAGGTACACCCCGTTCATCCACTGAAGCTTGTCCAGGTCGAAGATGGCTGCCGGTTTGCCCACTCGCTCCAGGGTGAAGTGCTCCTGGATGGTATCCACGGTCATGATGTCGGTCTCGCCGTCCAGGGACCAGCCCAGCAGGGCCATGAAGTTAATCAAAGCCTCCGGCACAAAGCCGTCGTCCCGGTATTCCATCAGCGAGGTGGCGCCGTGCCGCTTGGAAAGCTTGGCCCGATCCGATCCGAGAATCATGGGCAGGTGGCCGAACCGTGGCATGGGCAATTCCAGCGCGCGGAACAGCTGGACGTGACGCGGCGTGCTGGGCAGCCATTCCTCCGCCCGCAGCACGTGGCTGATGTCCATGGCGTGGTCGTCCACCACCACCGCCATGTGGTACGTCGGGAATCCATCCGACTTTACCAGCACAAAGTCGTCGGTCAGCTCGTTTTGCCACTCCACGTGGCCCCGGATGACGTCTTCCACCGAGGTAACCCCCGTCTGGGGCATGGCGAAACGCACCACCCAGGAGAGGCCCTGGGATTCTTTCTCCTCGCGCTCCTCGCCGGTCAGGAACCGGCAATGGCTGTCATAACCCTGCCGCTGCTTGTTGCGGGCCTGCTCCTTGCGCAGCTCGGCCACCCGCTCCGGCGTGCAGTAGCAGCGGTAGGCCTTGCCGGAGGCCACCAATTGCTCCGCGGCAGCGTTATAACGCTCCAAGCGTTCGGACTGAAAGTAGGGGCCATAGGGGCCGCCGACCCGGGGCCCTTCGTCCCAGTCGATGCCCAGCCACTCCAGGCCGTCGAGGATGTGGTCAACCGCTCCTTCGGTGATGCGGCCCTGGTCGGTGTCCTCTACCCGCACCACGAACTGCCCATCATGGCGACGGGCGAACAGCCAGTTGAACATGGCGGTGCGGATATTGCCGATGTGCGGGTTGCCCGTAGGGCTGGGCGCATAGCGCACCCGAACGTTATCCGACACAGTGTTGTCCTCCTCGAATATCCTTACTGCTGCCGCCCGCTTATCCTTGCCCACGTGTCCCGCAACGTGGTCGTCCGGTTGAACACCGGCGCGCCGGGTTTGGTATCTACGTCGGCGCAGAAGTAGCCCAGTCGCTCGAACTGGTAGCGCTCGCCAACGTCGGCCGAGGCCAGGGCCGGCTCGGCCAGGGCCGTCACCACGTCCAGCGAATCATGGTTGATTAGCTCCAGGAAGTCGGCGTCGCTGCCGGCTGGGTCGGCCTCAGTGAACAGGTTGTCGTACAGCCGCGCTTCCAGCGGCACGGCGTGGGCTGCCGAAACCCAATGAATCGTCCCCTGCACCCGTCGTCCATCGGGAGCGTTGCCGCCCCGACTGTCCGGGTCGTAGGTGCAATGCACCTCCACCACGTTGCCGTCGGCGTCCTTCACTACGTCGGTGCAGGTTATCAGGCAGGCGTAGCGCAGCCGAACCTCCCGGCCGGGGGCCAGGCGATAGAACCGACGTGGCGGGTCTTCCATGAAATCGTCCCGCTCGATGTAGATTTCCCGGCTGAAGGGCACGCTGCGCGTCCCCATGGTTTCGTCTTCGGGGTTGTTGATGGCCTGGAAATCTTCGCTTTCGCCCTCCGGATAGTTGGTGATGACCACCTTCAGGGGGTTCAGCACCGTCATGCGCCGGGGCGCGCGACGGTTCAGGTCTTCCCTCAGACAGTGCTCCAGCAGAGCCAGCTCGGTTACGGTGTTGCGCCGGGCTACGCCGACCCGTTCGCACATATCGCGGATGGATTCGGGCGTGTAGCCCCGCCGGCGCAGTGCGCTGATGGTGGGCATCCGCGGATCATCCCAGCCGTTCACGTGGCCCTCCTCCACCAGTTGCCGGAGCCTCCGCTTGCTCATCACGGTGTGGGTGAGGTTCAGGCGGGCGAACTCAATTTGCCGGCTGCGGTAGATTCCCAACACCTCCTGGCACCAGTCGTAGAGCGGCCGGTGGTCTTCAAACTCCAGCGTGCAGAGGGAGTGGGTGATGCCCTCGATGGAATCGGACAGCGAATGTGCGTAGTCGTACATCGGATAGATGCACCAGTCGTCGCCGGTGCGGTGGTGTTCGGCGTGGCGGATGCGGTAGAGCACCGGGTCGCGCATGTTGAGGTTGGGGGAGGCCATGTCAATCCTGGCCCTCAGCACGTACTCGCCGTCCGGAAACTCGCCGGCCCGCATTCTGCGGAACAGGTCCAGGTTTTCCTCGGTGGAGCGATTGCGCCAGGGACTTTCCCGTCCGGGCTCGGTCAGGGTACCCCGGTACTCCCGCATTTCGTCGGCGGTTAGGCTGTCCACGTAAGCGTTGCCGTCCAGAATCAGCTGCTCGGCGTACCGGTACAACTGCTCAAAGTAGTCGGAGGCGTAGTACAGGTGCTCGCCCCAATCGAAGCCCAGCCACTGGACATCGGCCAGGATGGATTCCACATATTCGATATCCTCCCGCGTGGGATTCGTATCGTCAAAGCGCATATGGCAGCGCGCGCCGCCGTACTGCTCGCCCACGCCGAAGTTGAGGCAGATGGACTTGGCGTGTCCGATGTGCAGATAGCCGTTGGGTTCGGGAGGAAAACGGGTTACCACGCGGCCATCGTAAGCCCCGGCGGCCTGGTCCTCGTTGATGATGCTGCGGATAAAATCGGTGGGGATTTCCCCGGCGCCGTTGTTTTCGTTAACGCTCATGTTCCCGTCGCTTGATCTGAAGGGATTCGCTGCCGTTGCAGTCCGGTGATAGATTATAGCGCACTGCCCGATTGCAGCTGCTCCAAAACGCTCTGCAACTCCTCCGGCAGTTCGGCCTGGTGTTCCGACCATTCCCCGGTCGCCGGGTGATTGAACCCCAACCGCGCTGCGTGCAGAAATTGCCGGCGCAACAGTCCGCTGGCCTTTCCGTACACCTCGTCGCCCAGAACAGGATAGCCCAGGTAGGCCAGGTGAACGCGAATCTGGTGGGTGCGGCCCGTTTCCAGTCGCAGCCTCAACAGAGTGTGGTCGGGCAGTTCCTCCACCGTTTCGTAATGAGTGCGCGCGTCCCGTCCGCCGACGGAAATCGCCATGCGCTGACGGTGGCGCGGGTCGCGGCCGATGGGAGCGTCCACCGCGCCAGACTCCGGCGTAACCAGGCCCACGGCGACGGCCCGGTACTCCTTGAGCATCGCGCGACGCTGCATCTGCTCGGTGAGGTTTTGGTGTGCCCTTTGGCTCTTGGCCACCACCAGCAGCCCGGAGGTATCCCGGTCCAGGCGGTGAACGATGCCCGGACGCAATTCGCCGCCGATGCCGCGAATGTCGGGACAATGGGCCAGCAGGGCGTTCACCAACGTGCCGTCGGGATGGCCGGGGCCGGGATGCACCGGCAAGCCGGCCGGCTTGTCCACCACCACGAGATGGCTGTCTTCGTAGATGATGGACAGGGGAATGTCCTGGGGAATCAAATCACTTGGCGACCGGGCCGGCGGCACCGAGACGATCACGACGTCTCCCGAGCGTATGCGCTGGGCTGGTCGGGCCGCCTCTCCGTTGACGGTTACGTTGCCTTCGGCGGCCAGCGCCTGGAGCCGGCTGCGGGAGAGTCCGTCCTCCGCCAGCTCGGGCTGGCCAGCCAGCCACGCATCCAGCCTGGCGCCACCGTCCCCCGCTATGAACTCATAGCGCTGGCCGTCCATCGCCGCTCTCCTTTTCCCGCCGCGTCACCAGCAGCCAGCCCATCACGAATAGCCCGACGACGATGGCGGAGTCAGCCAGGTTGAACACGGGCCAGGGGCCAACGTCGATGAAGTCCGTTACGTGTCCCTGGTGAATGCGGTCGATGAGGTTGCCGAATGCGCCGCCCAGCATCAGGGCGATGCTGACGCGCAGCAGGCGGGTGGGCTGTCGCTGGCTGTAGTAGATGTAGGCCAGCACCACGATGCCCACCAGCGAAACGATGAGCAGCGGCAGGTTATTGCCCTGGAACAGTCCGAAGGCGCTGCCGGTGTTCTGCACATGGGTGAAGCGAAAGAACCCGTCCGCTGGCCAGGAGTAACGCCATTCCAGGGTTTGGCGGACGACAAACTTGGTCAGCTGGTCCAGCGCCAGCGTGAGGGCCGCCAGTTGGAGCAGGGTCCAGTCACGGTAAATCGGGATGCGGCCCTGGGGGAATCCGGACATGGTTCAGGGAGTAGCCAGGTGCCTGAGGAAGAACTGCACCACGGTGTCGGCCATCTCGCGCTCCTGGCCCACCCAGAAGTGGTCGGCGCCGGCGACGACGTGGTAGTCGGCCGGCGGATTGAAACGGGCAAGCTGTTCCTCCACGCCGTCGGCGCTGACCAGTCGGTCGCGGTCGCCGGTGATAATCAGGCGCGGGGTTTTGTCGGATTGCAGCGGGCTGCCCGTGATGGCGTCGATGGAGGGAGCCACCAGGGCGATGGCCTTGGGCTTCTTGTAGAGCTGCTTGTGGGCGCAGATCACCCGGGTGCTGAAGGAATAACCGCCCAGGCCGATGCGGTCGTCGTCCACATCTGGCAGCGCGCCCAGGAAGTCCATGCCCATCAGCGCTTCCTGGTGTTCCTTTTCGCCTTTGGCGTGCTCGCCCTGGCTGTTCCCGACGCCGCGGAAGTTGAAGCGCAGTGAGGCGATGCCGGCGTCGGCCAGGCCGAAGGTAACGGCGACGACGACGTTGTTGTCCATGTTGCCGCCCATCAGGGGATGGGGATGGCACATGACGACGCCGGGGAAAGGCCCCTCGCCGTCGGGCAGGGCGATGATGCCCTCAAAGGTGAGACCCTTGGTGATGAAGCTGACCGCGCTCTGACGCATAACGTCGCCTCCGTGCGATGGCGTATTGGCCGAATCCGCCAATTATGATAGCAGGTTTCGGCGCTCGCTCAATGTCGGGGTTAGTCGGTTCGGTGTTCGTTGGGGTTGGCCTCCGGTGGGGGTTGTCAGAATCAGGATTTGGGGGATTTGGGGATTTTCAGGATTGGGGTGTTGGTTGGGGTTGCCTCCGGTGGTTGGTGGTTGGTAGCCTGCCTGAGGTCGGTTTCCGGAATTCACTTTGGTCGTTGTCAGTCCCACGGCCGGGGGGTTCTTACGCACTTCCACTTCCAGTGTTTGTGACGGCGATCTGTTATCCGTCAATGGCAGCTGTGGTCGCACCGTGCCACTTCCAGTGTCTATGACGGTAGTCGGTTCTCCGTCAATGGCAGCTGTGGCCGCACCGTTGCCACTTCCAGTGTCTATGACGGTAGTCGGTTCTCCGTCAATGGCAGCTGTGGCCGCACCGTTCGTGCGATTTAGGATTAGCTGACTGTTTTTGGCCGTTGACGACCGCAGTGATGATGACCTCGTTGGCAGGCTGGGGATGGATGGTTGGGTACACGTGTAGGGCCATTATGAACTGATGTTCGGGCAGTTGTCAAAGGGTGGTTGTCATTGTCAGAATCAGGATTCTTGGGATTTGGGGATTGGCAGGATTGCGGTAGTGCCGGCAGGAGGTTGGTGCTAGAATGGCCGGCAACTACGGCGATGCCGATGCCCGCACACTCCGGAGGCCCCATGAACCCCATCGACCTGCGCAGCGATACCATTACCCATCCTACCGACGAAATGCGTCGAGCCATGGCGGCAGCGGAAGTGGGGGATGACGTGTTCGGCGAGGACCCGACCATCAACGCGTTGCAGGAACGGGCCGCGGAGATGATGGGACAAGAGGCCGGCCTGCTCACCGCCAGCGGCACCATGAGCAACCTCATTTCGGCCCTGGCCTGGTGCAGTCGCGGCGATGAGATGATCATGGGGCAGGAAGCCCACATGTTTTGGAACGAATCGGGCGGCCCGACGGCGCTGTCCGGCGCCCAGGTCCGCCTGGTGCCCAACGACGAGAACGGACGCATCGCCGCCCAGGACGTGGCCGCCGCCATCCGGGACGCCTCCAACATCCACGTGCCGGCCACCACGCTGGTGTGCCTGGAAAACACGCATAACCGTTGCAGCGGCGGGGTGATGACGCCCCAGGACACCAAAGACGTGGTTGGCGTCGCTCATGCCGCCGGCGCCGCCGTGCATCTTGATGGCGCGCGCATCTTCAACGCCGCCGTCGCCCTGGAAGTGCCGGCCGCCGAGCTGACAAAGGATGTGGACGACGTGAGTTTCTGCCTGTCCAAGGCGTTGTCCTGCCCGGTGGGTTCGGTGCTGTGCGGCTCCCAGGAGTTCATCACCCGGGCGCGCAAGTGGCGCAAGATGGTGGGCGGCGGGATGCGCCAGGCCGGCGTCCTGGCCGCCGCTGGCCTGGTTGCACTGGACACCATGGTGGAACGTCTCGCCGACGACCACGCCAACGCCCGCCGGCTGGCCGCCGGCCTGGCCAACATTGACGGCCTGACCGTTGACCCGGAGAGCATCCAGACCAACATCGTAATTTTTGAGGTTGACCGGGATAAAGTCGGCGAGGCCCGGGAGGTCATCGCCGCGCTGCGTGAGGACGGCGTGCTGGTGAGCCACAGCCGGGAGCAGTCGCTGCGGATGGTAACCCACCGCCAGGTCTCTTCTGCCGACGTGGAAGAGGCTCTGTCCCGGGTGAACGGCACCGTGCGTCGGCTGGCGGCGTCCCGCTAGGGGTTCGTTATGGCAGAGTTCACCATCAACCGCGACACCACCGCGCTGCTCATCGCCGACTTTTACGCCGACGCCATGGGCAACCTGCCCCACGCCGTGGAGCGGGGCGTGGTAGCCAGAACCGTCGGCCTGCAGGAGGCGGCCCGGGCAGCCGGCCTGATGGTGTGCTACTGCGCCACGGTGTTCCGGCCCGGCTATCCCGAAATCAGCGAGCGCAACAAGACCTTCAGCGCGCGGAAGGCGTCGGGACAGCCAGCGGTGTTCGACCCGCTGGACGTGATACATCCCGACGTGCGCCCCCTGGAGGGCGAGGTGGTGGTCGGCAAACATCGGGTCAACGCACTGTTCGGCACCGGGCTGGACGTGGCGTTGACCGGCAACAACATCGACACCATCATCCTGCTGGGCTACGCCACCAGCGGCGTGGTGCTGTCCACCACCCGCTACGCCGCTGACCGGGACTATCGCCTGTACATCGTGGAGGATTGCTGCGCCGACAGCGAGCCGGACGTGCACGACTTTCTCATCAACCGCATCCTGAACCGGCAGGCCGATATTGTAACGGCGGATGAAGCCATCGCGGCAATCCGGGCCGCCTGACCCAGACTATGGCGAAGGTGTGTCGATGCTCCGGCGTTCCGCATCGCCCGCCGCCGACGTCGCCATCCGGGTAGGGCCGCGTCCGCTGTACGCCGGCGACGTAATCGACGCCGAGGTTACGATCAAGCCCCACACTTCCTTTGTGGCGACGGCGGGCCTGCTCCGGCTGTCCCAGAACGAGGTCCTGCGCATCGATTCCGCCCGGGACGCCGTGCCCCAGATGATGCAGGCCGGGCGGCGCGGCCGTTCTCGCGCCGGGCCGCCCGACCATGTTGACCACGTGTTTGTTGAAGATGCCCCGTTGGAGGGTGGCGGCGTCTATGAGTACGCCGCGCAGCTCAGATTGCCGGCGCCGGCGCCCCCTACGGTCAAGGGCAGGTACGCGGAAATCACCTGGCAACTGTCTGCGTCGATCCTGGCCAGGGTGGACCACCCTCCCGGCGGCTACGGATTGCTGGGCAACCTCGCCCGCGGCCGGGCCGGCGAAAGCAACCAGGAGCTGGTCGTATTTACGCGCCCGGAGCCGGCGTACATCGGCGGCGAGCGTCTGCCCGAAAAGCCATGCGCCGCCCGCCATTTCCGCAACGTCAGCCTCGACCTGTCCTTGGAATCGGGCCTGGCGGTCAACGGCGGAGCCTTTGCCGGAGCGCTCTCCGTGGAATCACACGCCGAGCTCAAGGCCCGGGAGCTGCGGGTGGAGTTGGTCCGCTGGGAGCGTTCCGGAAGCAAGCAGGCGAGAGTGGTGGAGAGTCGGCATGTCCTCCAGCGTCCGGCGCCCCTGTCCGCCGGCCAGCGAACCGACTGGGCCTTCCACTTGCCGGTGCCCGAGCGCCTGATGCCTTCGGTGCTGGCCCAGCACACCTTCGTGGGCTGGCAGGTTCGCGCCGTGGTGGATCGCGGGTTGCGTCCCAACCACACCGTCGCGCAGTTGGTGCAGGTTTATACGTCGCCCTGACTAAAAGCGCCGGCTCACTTTGAGCCGGTTGAAGAACCCTCGCCCCACCAGCGTCGCAGACGCTCGGCGATGGCCGCCTCCGAACCCTGATCGGAGGGCTCGTAGTAGCGACGCCCGGACAGTTCCGGCGGCAGATACTCCTGGGCCTCGAAGTGGCCCTCGTAGTCGTGGCTGTACTTGTAGCCGGAACCGTAGCCCATGCCACGCATCAGGCCGGTTACGGCGTTGCGCAGGTGCAGCGGCACCGGCTGTTGCGGCTGGCCGCGCACGTCGTCCAAGGCGCGTTCCAGGGCCAGGTAGGCCGCGTTGCTCTTCGGCGACGTGGCCAGATAGACCGTCGCCTCGGCCAGCGGTATCCGTCCCTCCGGCAGCCCGATGAAGTGCACCGCCTGCTGCGCCGCCACCGCCACCGGCAACGCTCCTGGATTCGCCAGCCCGATGTCCTCGGCGGCCAGTATCACCAGCCGCCGGGCGATGAACAGGGGATCTTCGCCGGCCTCCAGCATCCGGGCCAGCCAGTACAGCGCGCCATCCGGCGACGAGCCGCGCACCGACTTGATGAACGCCGATATGGTGTCGTAGTGGCTGTCGCCGGCCTTGTCGTACTGGGGAGTGCGCCGTTGCAGGGCGTCGGAAATGGCGGCTGCGGTAATCCGCCGGATGCCATCGGCACCCGGTTCGCCGGCCACCGTGGCCATCTCCAGGGCGTTCAGCGCGACCCGGGCGTCGCCGTTGGCGATGTTGACCAGGTGGGCGAGAGCGTCCGGCTCCAGCTCCGGCGTCAGCATACCCAGTCCTCGCCGGTCGTCGGCCAGGGCGCGCCGCACGATGCCGGTGACGGCCTCGGCGTCCAGGGCGTACAGCGTGAACACCCGGCAGCGGGATAGCAGCGGCGCGTTGACCTCGAAGGACGGGTTTTCGGTGGTGGCGCCGATGAAGGTAACGGTGCCGTCCTCCACGTGGGGCAGGATGACGTCCTGCTGCGCCTTGTTGAAGCGGTGAATCTCGTCCACGAACAGGATGGTGGGCTGCTGGTAGAACGAACGCCGCTCCTGCGCCCCGGCTATCGCTTTCCGCAGGTCGGCGACGCCGGCGGACACCGCCGACACCGGCTCGAAGTGGGCGCGGGTTACCGTGGCGATCAGCCTGGCCAGCGTCGTCTTGCCCGAGCCGGGCGGCCCCCAGAACAGGATGGACGGCACCCGGTCGGCGGCGATGGAACGTCGCAGCACCTTGTCTTCGCCCAGGATGTGCTCCTGCCCCACGAATTCGTCGAAGGACGCCGGGCGCATCCGCTCGGCCAGCGGGGCTGTGTCCCGGGCGTACTGCTCCTGTCCGTGCTCAAAGAGGCCGCCGGAGTTTTGCTTGGAGGTCATTGCCCATCCTGAAAGTGCGGCATCACCTCTTCGGCAAAGAGGCGCATGGAGCGGGCCACCTCTTCGTTGCTCAGCATCCCGCCGATGTTGAACCAGCACATGAACTCCTGGGGGCGGTACAGCTCCTGGAACCGTTGCAGGCGTTCAATGACCTGCTGGGGCGTCCCCACCGCGCCCAGCTCGTTGCAGATGTCGTCGTAGTCAATCTGGAAAGCGCGGCCCGAACCACGGGAGTTGTTCTGCATACTGCGCAGGGTGTCCAGGTAGTTGTTGACGGTGGGGGCAAAGCCGGCCCGCGCCGCCTGCGCCGTCTCGCCCACGTACACCGGCACGTTGACCACCACCTTGACGGCGGCCGGGTCGTGGCCGTGCTCCGCCAGCGTCTCCCGGTAGGTCGCCAGCCCGTTGCTCACCCCGTCCACGGTGATAATCAGCGGCGTAACCAGGATGCTGTGGCCCAGCTTGCCCACCAGCGGGAAGGTGTCGGCGCCGTTGGAAGCCACGTACACCGGCGGATGGGGCTGCTGGATGGGCTTGGGTTCCAGCCGGATGTTCGCCGCCTGGTAAAACTGCCCGTCATAGTTCAGCTCGTCCTCCGTCCAGGCGCGCAACGCCAGGTCCAGACCCTCCGCGAAGCGATCGTTGCGCTCCTCGATGGGGATGCCGTAGCCGCGATAGTGGTTCGGGTTGGAGCCGCGTCCGATGCCGAAAACGGCCCGCCCGCCCGACAACACGTCCAGCGTCGCCACCTCTTCGGCAATGCGCAGCGGGTGATGCAGCGGCAGCAGGTTCACCGCCGTGCCCAGCATGATCCGCTCCGTGGTCTGCGAAAGCGCCGACGCCATCAGCAGCGGCGCCGGCATCACCGAGAAACGGCGGGCGAAGTGCAGCTCGGCCAGCCAGGCCATATCGTAGCCCAGCTCGTCGGCCAGCTGCACCTGGGCCATCGCGTCGGCATAACGGCCGGCGGGGGTCTGGTTCTCGCCGCAGGGGATTTGGTAGAAGACGCCGAACTCCATTATTTCTAGCTCCGGGTCGGATGGGCTGTTTACGCCGTCATTATAGCGGGATGTTGCCGTGCTTTTTGGCCGGCAGCGTGTCCCGCTTGTTCTGCAGCATCGCCAGGGCGCGGATGATGGTCGGCCGCGTCGCCGCCGGGTCGATCACGTCGTCCAGGTAGCCCCGGTTGGCGGCCACGTAGGGGTTGGTGAAGCGTTCCTGGTAGTCGGCGATGAGTTCGGCCCGCCGGGCGTCCGGGTCGTCGGCGCTGCGGATCTCCTCCCGGTAGATGATGTTCACCGCGCCGTCCGGCCCCATGACGGCGATTTCGGCGCTGGGCCAGGCCAGGTTGACGTCGGAGCGCAGGTGCTTGCTGCTCATCACGATGTACGCCCCGCCGTAGGCCTTGCGGGTAATCAGCGCCACCTTGGGCACCGTGGCCTCGGCGTAGGCGTAGATCAGCTTGGCCCCGTGCCGGATGATGCCGCCGTACTCCTGCTCGGTGCCCGGCATGAACCCCGGCACGTCCACCAGCGTTATCAGGGGCACGTTGAAGCAGTCGCAGAAGCGCACGAAACGGGCGGCCTTGGCCGAGGCGTTGATATCCAGGACGCCGGCCAGGAACGCCGGCTGGTTGCCCACCAGTCCCACCGTCCGACCCGCCATCCTCCCGAAACCTACCACCACGTTGGGCGCATAGCCGGCCTGCACCTCCATGAAGTCCTCGTCGTCAACGATGTGGTAGATGATTTCCCGGATGTCGTAGGGGCGGTTGGGTTCCGGCGGGACGATGGCGCGCAGAGCCTCGTCGGAGCGGCCGGCCGGGTCGGCGGTGCGGTAGCCGGGCGGGTCGTCCAGGTTGTTCAGCGGCAGGAACGAAATCAGCCGGCGCAGTTCCTCCAGGCAGTCCTCCTCGGAGTCGTGCACGAAGTGCGCCACGCCGCTGCGGGAGGCATGAGCGTCGGCGCCGCCCAGCTGGTCGTGGGTAACTTCCTCGCCGGTTACGGCCCGCACCACGTCCGGCCCGGTGATGTACATCTGGCCGGTGCCCCGCACCATGAAGATGAAATCGGTGATGGCCGGCGAATACACCGCGCCCCCGGCCGACGGCCCCATAATCACCGATATCTGCGGAACCACGCCGGAGTACATGGTGTTGCGCAGGAAGATGTCGCCGTAGGCCGCCAGGCTCAGCGCCCCTTCCTGGATGCGCGCGCCGCCCGAGTCGCAGATGCCGATCATCGGGCAGCCCGTCTTGGCGGCCAGGTCCATCACCTTGCAGATTTTCTGTCCCACCACCTCGGACAGCGAGCCGCCGAACACCGTGAAGTCCTGGGCGTAGGCGAACACCTGCCGTCCGTCCACGTTGCCGTAGCCGGTAACTACCGCGTCCCCCAGGAAGGTGCGACCGTCCAGTCCGAAGTCGGTGGTGCGGTGGGTGACGAAACGGTCGATTTCCTGGAAGCTGCCCGGATCCATCAGCAGCTCCAACCGCTCCCGGGCGGTTTTCTTCCCCCGTTGGTGCTGCTGGTCGATGCGACCCTGCCCGCCCCCCAGCGCGGCCTGCGCTTCCAGCTCCAGCAGCCGCTCCAGGTTGGGGTCGGCGGACGCTTCGGCCGATGATTCTGCGGGCGATTCGGTGGATGTTTCGTTGCGCGTGGACAATGGGGCCTCCGACGGCAATGCGATTGGCCGGTATAATAACACCTGCGCTTATGCCAACTGCATCCGAAACTCCAACCCTGACCGTTGCCAACGGCGAACCCCTCATGTGGGGCCGCCGGACGTATGTCATGGGCATCGTCAACCTGACCCCCGACTCCTTTTCTGGCGACGGTCTGGCCGGCGACGACGCCGCCGCTGTCGCCCTGGCCCGACGCATGGAGGCCGACGGCGCCGACATCATCGACGTGGGCGCGGAGTCCACCCGCCCCGGCAGCGTGCCCATACCAGCCGAAGCCGAGGCGGCCCGCTTGCTGCCCGCCCTGGAGGCGATCTGCGCGGCGGTCAACATCCCGGTCAGCGTGGATACCTACAAGGCGCCGGTGGCGCGGCGGGCCATTGCCGCCGGAGCCGCCATGGTCAACGACGTTTGGGGCCTGCTGGCCGACGGCGCGATGGCGCGGGTAATCGCCGCCGCCGGCGTCCCGGCCATCCTGATGCACAACCAGCGTGAGGCTGTGTACGACGACCTGGTGCCCGACGTTATCGCCGGCCTGCGCCGCATCGCCGGCATCGCCCAGGCCGCCGGCATTCCCGACCGCAACGTCATCCTTGACCCCGGCATCGGCTTTGGCAAGACCGCCGACCATAACCTGGAACTGCTGCGCCGACTGCCGGAACTGCGCGCGTTGGGATACCCCCTGCTGCTGGGCGTGTCCCGCAAGTCCACCATCGGGCGGGTCTTGAACCTGCCGGCCGAGCAGCGGCTGGAAGGCACCGCCGCCGCCGTGGCCCTGAGCATCGCTGGCGGGGCCGACATCGTGCGCGTCCATGACGTGAAAGAGATGGTGCGAGTCGCCCGCATGACCGACGCCATCGTGCGGGACTGGAGGCCGGCCGGATGGCCGAACCCGCAGCCGTAATCACCTACCTGGGCCTGGGCAGCAACGTGGGCGACCGGCTGGCCGCGCTAACCGAAGCCCTGGCCCTGCTGGACGCCACGTCGGGCCTGCGGTTGCTGGCCTGCTCGTCGGTGTACGAAACGGAACCCTGGGGCGTAACCGACCAGCCCGCCTTTCTCAACCTGGTTGCCGGATTCGAAACCACGCTGTCGCCGACTGACTTGCTCGCCGCCGGCAAAGCGGTGGAGTCCCTCGTGGGCCGCACCGAAACCTACCGCTGGGGGCCGCGGGTCATTGACGTGGACATCCTGCTGTATGGCGACCAGGTGGTGAACAGCGCAGAACCGGATTTACAGATACCCCACGCCCACTTGCGCGAGCGGGCCTTCGCGCTGGTTCCGCTGGCGGAGATTGCGTCCGATTTGGCCGTGCCGCCGGACCATGTGTCGATCCGGCGGCTGCTGGATGGAGTGGATGGAGGGAAAGGAGTGGTGTGGTGGGGAGATGCGCCCGCCATCTGAGGTGCAGTCGGCCGGTCTCCTGCTGCACTACCGGTCGTTGAAATACACGTAACGGGAGTCGATTAGGCCAAAGCGGGTGGGCCGCACGTTGCCCAGGTTGTTGCGCACCGCGGTGGTGCGAATGCCTTGGGTGGTGTAGATGACGGGCAGGTATTCGGCGATAATTTCCTGGGCCTCGTGGTAGTAAGCAATGCGCCTGGCCCGGTTCAGCTCCGTGCTGGCCCTGGTGTACAGGTCGTCGATTCTCGCTTCCCACTGGGTCGCCGGCCGAACCTGGTTGGGGTGCCACAGGTGCAGACTCCCGCTGCTGTGCCACACGTCGAAACCCCCACCGGGGTCCGGCCCACCGCCGAGGCCAATTATCACCGAGTGCCAATCGTAGGTCGCGGTGAGTTGCGGCACAAGACGGCGAAATTCGATTTGTTGGTGGTCCACCTCTAGACCGATGTCTTCCATATCGTCGTGAATAATCGTTCCCATTTGTTCGCAAGTGCTGCAGGCGGCTGGGGTGGCCAGGGTAAACGAGATCTTGTTTCCGGAGCCGTCTTCCCGGATTCCGTCGTTGTCCCTGTCGGTCCAGCCCAGCCCGTCCAGTAGGGCGTTGGCGCGGTCAAGGTCGTACTCATACCGGCGCACGTTGGGATTGTGGAATTCCCCGGCCGCCGGGCTGATGGAAGCCCACTGCGGCTCGCCCCGGCCGTGCTGCACTTCATCGATAATCCGGGCCTTGTCCATGCTATAGGCCACGGCCTGGCGGAACTCCTTGGTGGTGAACCACCGCAACCGCTCCGGGGCTACGTAATCCTCTCCGGCGGCGTTTTGGCCGGGGTTCATGTTAAAGGCCAGGAAAGACGTTCCGAAACCGGGGCCCCGCTCGTAAATGGTGAAGTCCTCCGCTTCCTCCAGCGGCTTCAGCGCCCCGAACTCTTCGGCCAGCACCCCGTGCACGTCAGTTTGGCCGGCTCGGAACCGAGCCAGCTCGGCAGCAAAGCTGCTCACGAAAATGAAGCGGATACCGTCCAGATAGGGTAGGGAATTGCCCTCATCGTCCTTGAGCCAATAGTTCGGGTTGCGCACCAGCGTCAGGCTGACGCCCGGAACGTAGGTCTGGATGGTGAAAGGCCCGGTGCCAATCACTTCCGACGGGTTGGTGTTGACATCCCAAGTCTCGGAGAAGGTTCCGGCGCTCACGTAAGGCTCCAGGATGTGCCTGGGATAGATTGCAGTGCCCATGTTCCGCAGGAAGGTCGGCGATGGCCCGGACAGTACAAACCGGACCCGGTAGTCGTCCAGCGCTACAACCCTGATACCTGGGAACAAGGCGCGCGCGCCTGGGTCGTAGTTTTTGATGATGCGGTCAAAGGTGAACACGACATCGTGGGCGGTGAAGGGCCTTCCGTCGTGCCATAGCACATCCCGTCGCAGGTGGAACGTCCAGGTCAATCCGTTCCCTGAGCTCTGCCACCACTGCGCCAGCGACGGCTCCACCTGGCCGGTGCACGGCGATATCGTAGTCAGCCCCTCAAAGAGGTAGGACAAAAAGCCAACTGATGGGGCATCATTGGCAAGGGCAAGGTTGAAAGTCTGCGGTCCCTCGGTGGTGGCATAGGTGAGGGTTCCACCCGGCCGGCCGATGGAGTAGTCCAGTTGACTGCAATGCAGGCTCGTTCCGCCCGTGGGCTCCTCGTTGTCAATGAGGAAAGTAATCTGCTGGGGCTTCGCGGCGTCCTCCCCGTCGCCGGGTCGGCGCACCAGCAGGTAGCAAGTCTCGTGGGAAGCGCCCTCAACGTAGCCGTCGCCGTCAGCGCTGGCCGGGTAGGCCCGGACTATCGTGTAGCCGTTGCTGTCGGAGCTGCGGATGACGAACCATCGCTCATCGCTTGAATCGGTATAGAAGTCCGAGTATTCAATGACGCCGTGCCCATAGTCCACCACGCTTCCGCCTTGAGCTTCCGACGGCCACGAACTGGGACAGGCGGGGTCGCCAGCGGTCTCTGCTGGCTGCGGTACCAATGCGGCCACCGTGACGACTAGCGTCAGCGCGGCGATGGCGTTGAGGCGCAAACGGTTGCGCAACGAAGACCTCCGGCGGCGGTGGAGTAGTCAACGGGAATGCTCGCCGGGCTACCAGAATATACCCAATACTCAAGGCGCTTTCAACCCTGTCTTCCATCCGGCGGGATATTGCCAACTTGTCCGGCGTGGTACAGTATCACCGCTGTCAAACGAAAAGGAATCCCTCATCCAGGAGGCCCCGCCATGTCCATCACCCACCTCACGCGCAGCGCCGTGCACGGTCAGAACGGTATGGTCTGCTCGGATTCGCCGTTGGCGGCGGCGGCCGGCCTCCGCGTGCTGCAGGATGGCGGCACCGCCTTTGACGCCGCGTTGGCCGTGGCTGCGGTGGAAACCGTCACCATCGTCCCCATGTGCGGCCTGGGCGGCGACTCTTTTATCCTGGCCTACGATGCCGCCTCCGGCAAGGTTACCAACATCAACAGCAGCGGGGTCGCCGGCTCCGGCGCCGAGGCCGACTACTACCGCAACCAGGGCCTGGCCCTGATGCCGATACAAGGCCCGCACTCCGTGTCCGTGCCCGGCGAAGCGGCGGCCTGGGAAGCCATGCACCGCGGCTTCTGCACCATGCCCTTTGCCGACCTGTTGGCGCCGGCCATCGGCTACGCCGAAAAGGGGTTCCCGGTGCCGGCCCGCATCGCCCGGGTGTTCGCCGGCAACGCCGAGCTGCTGGCCCGCTTCAGCGCCACCGCCGACATCTACCTGGCCAACGGCGGACGCCCGCCCCGTGAAGGCGAGGTGCTGGTCAACCGCGACCTGGCCAACACCATCCGCCGCGTGGCCGCAGACGGCGCCGACGCCTTCTACCGCAGCGACCTGACGACTCAGCTGGTGGCCGGTCTCAACCAGGCCACCGTGGATGGCGGCCTCTTCACCGAAGCCGACTTCGCCGGCCATCACGCCGACGTCGGCGAGCCCATCACCTCCACCTACCGGCAGCACACCGTCTATCAGACCCGGCCGCCGTCCCAGGGTTTCCTGCTGCTGGAAATGCTCAACATCGTCAGCGGCCACGACCTCAGCTCGATGACGCCCAACTCCGCCGACTCCATTCACCTGCAGGTGGAAGCCAAGAAAATCGCCTACTCCGACCGCAACCGCCTGGCCGGCGACCCCAAATTTGTCGATTGGCCCCTGGACGGCCTGCTGTCTGCCGAGTACGCTGATATGCGCCGGGAGCAGATTCACCCCTTCCAGGCCGGCGCGGAAGTTCGCCCGCTGGTTCCCATCAACGGCAGCGGCGACACCACCTACTTCTGCGTCGCCGACGGAGCCGGCAACGCCGTCAGCTGGATTCACAGCCTGTCCAACGGGTTCGGCTCCGGCGTGGTTGCGCCGGGTACCGGCGTGCTGTTCAACAACCGCGGCGGCCGCGGCTTCAGCCTTGAGGCCGACCATCCCAACGTCATCGCGCCGGGCAAGCGCACCATGCACACGCTGAACTGCTACCTCACCACCGTGGACGGTGAAGTGGCCATCGTCGGCGGCACGCCCGGCGGCGACTTCCAGCCTCAATGCGGCGTCCAGATGCTGACCAAGCTGATTGACGGCGGGTTGCAGCCTCAGGACGCGGTGGAGTCTCCGCGCTGGCACAGCTTCCCCGGCACCGATCCGTCCACCATCAACCGGCCCGGCGAGCTGCGGGTGGAAGTTGGTATGCCCGACGACACCGTGCGCGACTTGCAGCGCATGGGCCACAACGTGGTGCAGAGCCCGCTGGGTTCCTACCACGGCGTGGTGCAGCTGATTGCCCGGGACCGGCGTCGCGGCGTGCTCACCGGCGCCTCCGACCCCCGCGGCGACGGGCAGGCGGTGGGCTTTTAGGCCTGTTGACCCCGAGGGCTAGGTTCCGCGGTCATTACACGTCCAGATTCTGCACTGCCGTAGCGTTGTTCTGGATGAAGTTCTTGCGCGGAGCAACCTGCTCACCCATGAGCATGGCGAAAATCTCGTCGGTGTCGGCGATGCCGTCCTCGTCGTCGAGGTCGTTGATGGTTACCTGGAGCATCTTGCGCGCCGCCGGGTCCATGGTGGTTTCCCACAGCTGGTCGGCGTTCATCTCGCCCAGGCCCTTGTAACGCTGCACCGACGGCTCCGAACGAGCGGTGGACATTCGCTTGATCAGCGCTTCCTTCTCCTCTTCCGAGTAGGCGTAGGCGATGTTGCGTGCCCGCTGCACCCGGTACAACGGCGGCTGCGCGATGTACAGATAGCCCTGCTCAATCAGCGGCCGCATCCGCCGGTAGAAGTAGGTGAGGATGAGCGTGCGGATGTGGGAACCGTCCACGTCGGCGTCGGTCATTATGATGATGCGATGATAACGCAGCTTTGAGATGTCAAAAGCCTCGCCTTCACCGGTGCCCACCGCAGAGATCAGCGCGCGGATTTCCTCGTGGCTGAGGATACGTTCCACCTTGTCCAGGAACCGCTCCACGTTGAGGATCTTGCCCTTCAGCGGCAGAATGGCCTGGAACTGGCGGTCGCGGCCCATCTTGGCGGACCCGCCGGCCGATTCGCCCTCCACGATGTACAGCTCCGACTTGGCCGGGTCGCGCTCGGAGCAGTCGGCCAGCTTGCCGGGCAGGGACGTGCCGTCCAGGGCGTTCTTGCGAAGCACCAGGTCCCGGGCGCGACGGGCGGCTTCCCGGGCGGCGTGGTTGGTCTGAACCTTGTCCAGCACGCCCTTGGCTGCTGTGGGATTCTCTTCCAGGAAGCGCGTCAGCCCTTCGGCGGTGGCGGCCTCCACTCGGCTGCGGACTTCCGGATTGCTCAGTTTGTTCTTGGTCTGCCCCTCAAATTGGGGGTCGCCCAGCTTCACGCTGACCACGGCGACCAGGCCGCCGCGGGTGTCCTCTCCGCTGAACGAGTCCTTGGGGTCTTTGAAGAAGTTCTGCTTGCTTGCGTAGTCGTTGAGGGCGCGGGTCAGCGCGGAGCGGAAACCGGTCAGGTGCGTGCCGCCCTCCGGGGTGAGGATGCAGTTGGCGAAGGTGCGTTCGTCGGCAGCCAGGTTGTCGTGGCCGTCGGTGTGGTGGTACTGGAAAGCCACCTCAACGTCGGCGTCCTCGGCGTTGCGCTGGTAGTAGAAGGGGTCGGGCATCACCACGTTGCGCTTGCGGTTGATGTTGCGCACCATGCTGGCCACGCCCGTGTCGAAGTAGAAGCAGCGTTCGATGTCGCCGTTGCGTTCCTTTTCGTGGAACTCGCTGAGCAGGCAGATTTCCAGCCCCTTGTTCAGGTATGCCGTCTGACGCAGCTGGGCCACCAGCCGGCCGAAGTCATAGGTAATCTCGGGGAAAATATCGGGATCGGCGTAGTAGGTTACCCTGGTGCCCTGTCGCCTCACGCGCTGGTGCTGCACCAGTTCGGTGGTGGGGATGCCCCTGGAGTAGTCCTGGGTGTAGCGGACCCCGCCGCGGCACACCTCGGCGTGCAGCTCGGAGGCCAGGGCGTTGACTACGGAGGCGCCGACGCCGTGCAGGCCGCCGGAAACCTTGTATGCGCTGCCGTCGAACTTGCCGCCGGCGTGCAGGGTGGTCATCACCGTTTCCAGGCCGGAGACGCCGGTGTCCGGATGAAGGTCAACGGGAATGCCTCGGCCGTTGTCGGACACGCTCACCGCGCCGTCGCTGCCAATGTGCAGCTCTATGCGGTCGCAGTGGCCGGCCAGCGCCTCATCCACGGCGTTGTCCAGCAGTTCCTTGATGAGATGATGGAGGCCGTCAACTCCGGTGCTGCCGATGTACATTCCCGGCCGCACCCTGACCGCTTCCAATCCTTTGAGCACCTGGATATTGTCGGAAGTATATTCCGCCGATTCTTCAGCCGACGGGATTGTTAATGCTTCAACCATATCGCTTCGCTGCTCCCATCTTTCCAGACATCAAAACAAGCCAGCCCGGTATTGTTGACTGGTATTGCGCCGCACACATATTTCTACTGGCAGCGTCTCCACTATTTTACCATAACGCAAGCCCATTCGCTACGCCGCCGACGTCAGGTTTTGGCGACTTTTTTGAAAATCGGTCGGGGATTCGCAGGGGCTGTCATGGCCGTCTCAGGGGTAGTACCACTGCCCGGATCGCAGGCTGGCGATGGCGAGACGCATCGGCTCGAAAAGGGGTTGTGGCGGTTCGTCCAGCGCGAACCAGCCAAATTTTCCAAAGGAACCGTCGGCGGCGGTGGGGACGGGTTCCTGCTCCCCGATGTCGCCCAGAAACTCCACGTCCACGTAATGCCGGCCGTAGGCGACAATGTTGCTGAGACAAAGCGCCCGCAGCTCCCCGACCCTTACGCCCAGCTCCTCCATTGCTTCCCGGTGGGCGCACTCTTCCAGGGTCTCGCCAAACTCCAGGTGCCCGCCGGCCGACCCCCAGGTGGCCTCGCCGTGGGAACCCTGCCGCTGCGCCAGAAACACCCGCCCCCGTCGCACGAACACCACGCCCACGCCGACCAGCGGCCGATTTCCCTGCGTACTCACGGCGGTAGTATAGCCTACTCCTTCCGTCCTCCCAACCGTGTTAGACTGCGGCGGCTACCAGCCACCAGCACAGGAGGCCCCCTAATGTCGGCAGCTGCCACCCCCGTCGAACTGCCCCCGTCGCGCTCCGGTCAATCTGCGTTGTCGGTCTGCGAAACTGCCGCTCGGCGGGCCGGCGATCTGGTGCTGGCCCGATTCCGCACGGATCTGGAGGTCAGCCTCAAAGGCCGGGCCAACGTGGTTACCGACGCCGACCTGGCATCCGAGCGGCTGATTCTGGACTACGTCAGGGACGAATACCCCGACTTCGGCGTGCTGTCCGAAGAGTCCGCCCCCGTCGCCGGCGCCTCGCCCTATACCTGGGTCGTTGACCCCATCGACGGGACGCGCAACTTCGCCGAGGGCATTCCCCATTTCTGCGTGGTGGTAGCCATCGCAATGGGCGATGACGTGATGGCCGGCGTAACCTACGACCCCGTGCGCGACGAGCTGTTTGCCGCGCAAAAGGGCGGGGGCGCTTCCCTGAATGGCCAGCCTATCCAGGTATCCGACCGGGAAAGCATCAGCGATGCTCTGGTCGGTTTCGACCTGGGATATGATTTCGGGAGGGCCAAGCACCTGATAGACTTGATGGCCGGCATCTGGCCCCAGGCGTCGGGGTATCGGCTGATGGGTTCCAGCGCCATGAGCATCGCCTACACCGCTGCCGGCCGCATCGACCTGTACTGCCACCACAGCCTTTCGGCCTGGGACATCGCGTCGGGCATCCTGCTGGCCAAAGAGGCCGGCGCCCTGGTGCTCGACCGCGCCACGCTGCAAGAGGCTAATCTGTTTTCGCCGGGGCTGATCATCTCCAACCCGTCGCTGGTGAATCAGTTCCTGGCCATGACCGAGGGGACGGTCTGGCGGGAGATGTAACTGCCGTTGAAGCGCTCCCGCAGGCGTTAGTCTCTGACCACGCCGGCCGCAATCAACTCCTCAACCTCGGCTGTGGCGTAACCGTGCTCCAATAGAACCTCGCGGGTGTGCTGGCCCAGCGCCGGCCCCCGGTGGCGTATTCGTCCCGGCGTGGCCGACAGTTTCACGGGCACCCCGATGTTTTGCAGATCGCCCAGCTCGTCGTCTGGCAGCGTTACCTTCATACTGCGGGCCAGCACCTGCTCGTCGGCGTACACCTGGGCCATGTCGTATATCGGCCCGGCCACCACGCCGGCCGACTCCAGCTGCTCCATCCAGTAATCGGTGGTGTGCTCCGCCAGGATGCCCTCCAGCAGCTCGGCCAGTTCCCCTTCACGGGCCTTGCGGTCGTTGGGTTCAAGGTATCGAGGGTCCTCGATCAGCGCCTCCTGCCCGATGGCCCGGCAGAACTGTTCCCACGTCGGCTGCGACGCCGCCCCGATGTTGATGTAACCGTCGCTGGTGCGCAGGGCCTGGTAGGGCGCGTTGACTCGATGCGCCGACCCCAGCGGGCCGGGAATCTCCCCGGTGGCGAAGTACTCCGACGACTCCCAAATGGTGTAGGCGATGCCGGCTTCCATCAGCGAGCCGTCCACCTGTTGGCCCTGCCCGGTGCGCTGGGCGTGAATGTAGGCGGCCAGGATGCCGAAGGCGGTGAAGCTGCCCGCGCCGATGTCGGTAATGGGCACCCCCACCTTGGCCGGCGGGCTGTCCGGGAAGCCAGTTATGGACATCAGCCCGCTCATGCCCTGCGCCACCAGGTCAAACCCGCCCCGGTTGCGATAGGGGCCGGTGCCGCCGAATCCGGAGATGCTGGCGTACACCAGCGCCGGATTGATTCCCGACAATGTCTCATACCCCAACCCCAGGCGATCCATCACACCCGGCCGGAAGTTTTCCACCACAATGTCCGCGGTTGCGGCCATCCGCTTGAACACCGCCTTGCCGGCTTCTGCCCGCAGGTCCAGGGCGATGCTGCGCTTGTTGCGGTTGAGGGCCAGAAAGCCGCCGGAAATGTCACCGGTCAAGCGGTGTCCCATGCGCCGGGTGTCGTCGCCGGTGCCGGGGCGCTCAATCTTGATGACGTTGGCGCCCATATCGGCCAGCAGCAAGGTGCACATCGGCCCGGCCATAATCTGCGTCAAGTCCAACACTTTCACGCCGGTCAGCGGACCAGCCGGATGGTCGTTTTGAGTCATGTCAATCACCTGTATAATGCCACCGCTCCGGAGGCACACAATGGGCGAAATTATACTCGGCGACAACCTGGATGTCCTGCCCACGCTGTGCGACGGCGCGTTCCAACTGATTTACGTTGACCCGCCCTTCAACACCGGCAAGGCCCAGTCCCGCACCCGCATCAGGGTTACGCCCGACGCCGACGGCGACCGCACCGGCTTTCAGGGCCGCCGCTACCGGACGCAGGTGGTCGGCAGCAGCCGCTACGCCGACGATTTCGACGATTACATCGGCTTCCTTCGCCCCCGCATGGAGGAAGCCTACCGAGTGCTGGACGGCCACGGCAGCCTCTTCTTCCACGTCGATTACCGGGAAGTTCATTACTGCAAGGTGATGCTGGACCAAATCTTCGGGCGGGATTCCTTCGTCAACGAAATCATCTGGGCCTACGACTACGGCGGCCGGCCCAGGACCCGCTGGCCGGCCAAGCACGACAATATCCTCTGGTACGCCAAAGACCCGGACAACTACACCTTCAACTACGACGCCATCGACCGCATCCCGTATCTGGCGCCGGGCCTGGTGGGGCCGGAAAAGGCGGCCCGTGGCAAAACGCCCACCGACGTTTGGTGGCGCACCATCGTAACCGGCAAAGAAAAGACGGGCTACGCCACCCAGAAGCCGCTGCACATCATCAGTCGCATCGTACGCGTCCACTCCAACCCCGGCGACCACGTGCTGGACTTCTTCGCCGGCAGCGGCACCCTGGGCGAAGCCGCCCACCGCGAAGGCCGCAACTTCACGCTGATTGACAACAACCCGGAGGCCATTCGCGTGATGCAGCAGCGGCTGGGCAGCGCCAAACTTGGCGAGGGCAAATCGGTTACTGGCACTACGTAGGACGCAAGACGCCCGTGCTATGATAAATAACCCTGCCCACCCATCGATTGAGGATCCATGCTGTTTGACGACCTGATTGTCCTGCTCCCCCGCGTTCTGGCCGCGGCCCTGGTCGGCTATCTGCTGGGCAGCATTCCCTTCGCCTATCTGGTGGCGCGCTTGAAAGGCGTGGACATCTTCGCGACGGGCAGTCGGCGTGCCGGCACCGCCAACGTTTTCTGGCACGTTGGACGCTATCGGGGGATGATGGTGTTCGCTTGCGACGTCCTCAAGGGCGCCGCTGCCGTGTACGTGGCCTGGATGCTGGGTTCTCACGAGCTGTTGGGCTTAGTCGCCGGGGCCGCCGCCATCGCCGGACACTGGAAGAGCATCTTCACTGGCTTCAAGGGCGGCGATGGAATGGTGGTGCTGGTCGGCGTATCACTGGCCTATCTGAATTGGTTCATCCTGATTGGGATTGTCGTTGGCATCGTTTTTGTCCTGCTGTTTCGACGCTCGGTGTTCCGCTCATCCATCGGCATTTTCCTTGGCTACGGCGTGATGCTGGCGTTGAATCAGCTCATCAACCACCGGGGGCTGGAGGTATTGCTGGGTCTGACCGCGCTGGCCCTGGTGGTAATCGGTCACAACATCCTCACCCACGCCGACCACAGGCCCGAAACCGAGCCTTCCGTCATTGACCCCGACCTGCTGATTGAGGACACGAGAGAAGTGCTCAACGAGGCGGCCGGCCTCAGCGAGGATGCCATCCTGCGCCAGGTAATTCCCCAAGATGACGAGGAAAGCGGGTCACGACGAACCACCGGCTTGGGCGACTAGCTCCCCCGCTGCTCGTCGCGCATTCGCGACAGGTCCAGGACCCACCCCAGCGTTTCATCCGATTCAGCCTCGTCGTGCAGCGACGGCTGCAGCCGTATTGCCTCGGCCAGTTGCTCCGCGCATAGCTCGATGTCTCCCTGGTCGGCATACAGCCGTGCTGCGTTGTAAAAGGCGGCGGCGAAGTCGAGTCCGCCGGCAGCCGTTTGCGCCGCCAGATAGTCGTCCAAAGCCGCGTCGAGGTCGCCCAGGCTCTCTTGAGCGGCGCCCCGATTGCTCAACACTTCCGCAAAGTCGGGCCGCCGCCGCAGCGCGTCATCGTAGTCCGCGATGGCCTCTTCGTACTGGCCCAGCGCGTCGTAGGCCAAGCCCCGGTTGTTGATGGCTTCCACGTCATCGGGGCGCAGGGCGATGGCCGCCGTGTAATCCGCCACCGCCTCCCGGTAGCGTCCCAGCCGGTAATACACTCGGGCCCGGTTGAAGCGAGCATCGGCGTTTTCCGGATTGCAGTTCAAAGCCTGTTCATAGTCGCTAATGGCTCCATCGGTATCACCAAGTTCATCCCGGGCGACGCCACGATTCAGGTAGGCGTTGGAGATGTCCGGGCGTAGGGCCACCACTTCGTCGAAAGCCGTAACCGCCTCGGCGTATCTGCCCATGGTGTTCAGAACGATTCCCCGATTGTAATGGGCCTGCAGAAAGTCAGGCTGCAATCCGATGGCAGTCGCATAGTCCTCCAGGGCGCCGGCCGCGTCTCCTAAGTCGTCCCGGGCGTTGCCCCGCTGGTAGTAGGCCGGTGGAGAAAAGGCGTCCAGTTCCAGCGCGGCAGTCAGCGCGCGTATCGCCGCTTCCGGCTGCCGCAGGCGCAGGCAGGTTACTCCCAGATTGAAGTGCACCGCAAAATCGCCGGGCAGCGCGTCGGCCAACGATTGGTACACCGCCCGCGCTTCGGCATAGCGGCCAATGGCGAAGCATCCGTTGCCGAATATCAGGCTGCGAGTGCTGACCCCGGACGCCAGGTCAGGGTCGGCGGTAGCCAGGTCGTCCAGCAATGCGATCACTTCGGCTGCGTCCTCGCCCTGGAGCCTTCCGCCCCGGGGCCGGGGCGTCAACGCCGCCGCACCCAATCCGTGCCATTCCAGCAGACCGGCCAGCCGACCCACCAACTTGTCAACAACCGGGTTGCTCATGCCATGAGCATACCATAGCCCGAATTACCGGATGGGTGCCCGGTGGCCACCAAATGGGTTATCCTGCCCCTATGACCAGCGACCTGTGGGCCATCGCCGCCGCTATTCTCATCGCGGCCGGGCTGCTTGCCAGCCTGCCGCTGCTTATCGTTGTCGGAGTGCTGGTGCTGTTGGTCTGGACCACCGGCAAATACTGGCCCCGCTTCGCCTTTCGCCGTCTCACCTATTCCCGGCGCCTGGAACGCCGCCGCGCCTTCATCGGCGACGTGTTGGACTATCACATCACCGTGGATAACGACAAACTCCTGCCGATGATTTGGCTGGATATATCCGACGCTTTTCCGTTGGGACTGCACACCGGCGGCACCTATCGCCGCGGCGTAGGAGCCGAGGCCGAGCTGGACCACCGCATCACAACTTCGTTACTTCCCTACCAGCGCGTAACGTGGCGCTATCGGATTCGTTGTCAGGCCCGGGGTTACCACCGCATCGGCCCGGCCCGTCTGCGCAGCGGCGACATGTTCGGTATCACCGCCGCTGAAGAGTATGTAACCGCCGTTGACTATCTACTCGTGTATCCCCGCATCGTGGACCTGCGCCGCATGATGAACCTGTGGGAGCGTCCGCTGGGAGTCAGCCGGGGACGCCGCCTGATCCAGGACGACCCCAGCCGTTTCGTCGGACTGCGCGATTATCTCCCGTCCGACCCGCTCAAACGCATTGACTGGAAAGCCACCGCTCGCCACGGCAAGCTGGAATCCCGCATCTTTGAGCCGGCCGCCACCCGCTATATGCTGATTGCCCTCAACGCCCGCACCGGCGACGCCGCCTGGCAGGGTAGCAACCGTCGCCTGTTCGAGCGCGCCGTAACCGTTGCCGCGTCCATCGCGGAGTACGCCCAGCGTGAAGACTATACCTTCGGGCTGGTCAGCAACGCCGTGGCGTCGTATTCCAGCAAGTGGATGTCCGTCCCGCCTGGCTCAGGCAGTCTCCAGCTGGAGGCCACCCTGGAGTCTTTGGCCATGGCCGGCCCGTTCTGGGTCGCTGAACTGTCCGCAGTCCTGAGGGCGGAAACCGAAACCCTGGCGTCAGGAGCGACGGTGGTGCTGGTGACGGCGCTGCTGTCCCGTGGCGTAATCCACGAAGCCGAGGAGATTCGCCGCCGGGGCCATCGCGTGATTGTGTTCTACGCCGGCGACGGCGAACCCCGCGCCATGGCCGCGGAGCTTCCGCCGGACATACCCCTGTTCCTGGCCGGCGCCGCCCTTTCCGAATTGGACGAGCTGTGGCGAGAAGACTGGTCGGATGAACCCCAGGACGCGCCGAGGACGTCGGAGCTCGAGTCGGAGCCTGCTCTATGACTGCCCTGGGCCGTGCCGCGCTGATTACTTGCATCGCCCTCTTCCTGGAGGGGTTTGCCCTCTACCTGGCCAGCCGGCTGGTAGCCAACGCAACCCGGCTGCCCGAGGCCGCCGTCCCGCTGGCCATTGCCATGCTTGCCGTGGGCTGGGCGTTCCTGCTGTCCTGGTACGTTCAAACCATTCGATTTTCCCTGAACCTGCGCGGCGTTATCGGCCTGTTGCTCAGCGCCTTTTCCGTGCTGGTTCTGGCCGGGCTGAGCATGGGCGCCGGCTGGTTCCCCATCGCGCTGGTATGGTCCGGCGACCTGCAAGCTATCGCCGCCCTGGCGATGGCCTCGGCATTTATGCTGCTGTTGTGGTGGCGCGGCACCACCATCGCCCGGGACGACGTAACGCTGGACGTGGTTCGCAACGCCTTTGTCCGCGGTGTTGTCATCGTTATCTTCGCCGTCGCCGCCGACCCGCTGATCGAAGCCCGGATCATCAGCCTGCCGGTGCTGACGCTGTACTTTGCCATCGGCCTGGTGGGCCTGGCCCTCTGCCGCTTTGCTGCCGAGGGTGGCGTTGGTCGCATGAACCAGGGGTGGATGCTTGCCATCCTGGCCAGCGTCGGCGCGGTGTTGTGCCTTGCCCTCATCCTCGGCGCGGCCGGTGTCGGCGGCCTGGATGACGCGGCCCGGGCCATCGTGCGCGGCGTCGCGTTCCTGGGCCTGTGGACGCTGCGTCCCTTCTTGTTGCTGCTTGGCTTGATCGCCGCCGGCCTGGTGGCTATCGGCAACTGGGTGTCATCCCTGTTCGGCGGTGGAGACCTCAGCGGACTGGAGATGGCCCGTCTCCAAATCCAGGAGTTTCACGAAAGCCTGCGGGAGGTCGAGTCTGGCGGCCCGCCCAACGTAATACTCACTCTCATCAAGTGGTTGGCGTTTATCGTTGCGGTGTCGGTGGCCGGCTGGGCGCTGTACCGTATGTTCCGCCGCCGCCGTCTGGTGGGCGGCAACTACGCCGAGGGAGAGATGCGAGAATCCACCTTCACCTTGCAGGGAGCCGGCCAGGACGTGGCCGACGCGTTGGCCGGGTGGATGAATTGGGCGGGTAACCTGCGCCGCCGCCGTCCTCCCCCAACTAATCCCCGGGAGGTATATCACCGGATGCTGGAGATAGCTCACACGGTGGGCTTCCCGCGCCGGTCCTGGCAAACTCCCCAGGAACACCGACGGGATGCCAACCAGGCGCTCCCCGACCCGCCCGTCTCCCGCATCGTCGGCAGTTTCCAGCGCTATTTCTACGGCCCGCAACGGAGTGAGGCCGACCCCGAAACGATGGCCCACCTCATCGAGGACCTGGACGACCTGCGTCCCCGGCAGCCCTAGCGGAACTGGGGAATCACGTCCTCGGCCAGCACGTGCATCAACTCTCGGATGCGGCTAACGTCGCCGGTATTCAGGGCCAGGGCGATGTGCTCCGCTCCGGCGTCGCGGTAAGCGGAGATGCCGGCTGTCATTCCCGCCGCATCGTTGCCGGGCAACCGGGCCCGATCGGCCGCCCGCTGGCTGGATGGCGCGCCGTGGGCCTCTACCTCAACCCGCACCGACATCACCAGTTCGTCCGGGTTCCGTCCCGCCGACTCGGCCAGTTCGCGCACCTGTCGCCGGCCGATGGCGAACTCTTCGGCGCTCACGCCCGAAGGATGCCAGCCGTCGCCCCGGCGGCCGGCCCGTCGCAGCGCGCCCGGGCTGTTGCCGCCGACCCACAGAGGTATGCCCGGCGCGCCGGACATCTGCTGCGCGGGTTTCGGGGAAAACTTCAAATCGCTGAACTCCCACCGGCTGCTGGTGTAACTGGGGTCGTCGTTGGCCCACAGTTCCCGCATAATGGCCATGGACTCGTTGGTCAGCGAACCCCGTTGGTTCAGGGGGATTCCCAACGCCTCAAACTCCGGCGTCATCGCGCCCACGCCGATGCCCAGCACGACCCGCCCGCCGGACATCTGGTCCAGGGTCGCCGCGTACTTGGCCAGTTCCACCGGATTGTGATACGGCAGCACCAGCACCGAGGTGCCCAGCCGAATCCGCGAGGTCAACGCCGAAATGTGCGAAAGCGTTGCCATGGGGTGATAGTAGGGCTTGTCGTCCAGCCGCTCGCGGATGTAGCCGTTGTTGAACAGGTGGTCCATCACCCAAACCGAATCGTAGCCCAGCTCTTCCGCCAGCGGCCCGAACTCAATGACCTCCTGCGGGTTCTCAATCCCCCAGTTATTGGGAATCGTAACGCCAAACTCCATGGTCTGCATTTCCTCCCCGCCCTAGTTCCTGCCGCCTTTGGGAAGGAACGGCGTCAGTTTGTCCGCCAGCGAAGCCAGGTTGCGCGTCTGGACCCACACCTGCCCGTTGCCCCGGAACTTCATCACCAGGCCCTCGCCCCCGGCGATCAGCGACCCGATGCCGCCCACCTTGCCGATGGAATACTCCACGTCGTCGGTGAACGCTACCAGGTGCCCGGTGTCCACCACCAGTTCCTGATCCGGCGTCACTGCAACCTGCTTGATTGCGCCGTAGGAGTTGTAAAACACCGTGCCCATCCCGCCCTCGGCATAGGCCCGGATGAAAAACAGGCTTTCCCCGCTGAAAAAACCCCGGAACCCCTGAAACTGCGTGTCAGTCTGCACGTTCTCGGTGCAGGCCAGAAAAGAGCTGCCCTGGATAAAGAGATTCTTGCCCGGTTCCAGATCAAAGGAACCCAGGTCTCCCGGGGACGGCGGGGCCAGGCTCACCCAGCCGCCGTATCCCTCTCCGGTAAAGGTGTTCAGAAAGAAGGACTCGCCGCCTATCATTCGACGTATCCCGCCAAATAGACCGCCGCCACCCATGCCGGTTTTCATCCCCACGCCGGCCTGGGCCACCATCGCCCCGGTCTCCGCCTTGATGGACTCACCAGGCTCCAGCTCTATGGTCAGCAGCGAATAGCTGGGGTTGAACTCCACGTTGCTTTTCATAGTCCGATCACCCCGTCTTAATGGCCTGCACCAGCCGCGCCGATGAGATGGCGCCCACCGCGCAGTCGGAACCCAGGTTGCCTACCTTGCCACCGGAGCGGTTGATGGCCTGCTCCAGGTCTTCCGTAGTCAACACGCCGAACATGGTCGGCACGCCCGTTTCCCGAGCCACCGCGGCGATTCCGGCCGCCGCCTGGTTGCACACCATGTCGTAATGGCTGGTCTCCCCGCGGATGACTGCGCCCAGGCAAATCACCGCGTCGTACCGCCCTGACTCTGCCAACGTCTTGGCGACCACGGGGAGCTCGAAGGAGCCGGGCACCCAGGCGGTGGCGATGTCCCCGTCACGCACGCCGTACTGGGCCAGCGTGTCCAGCGCGCCCTCCATCAGATTCTTGGTGATGACGTGGTTGAAGCGGGCTGCTACCACCGCCACCCGGAGACCGTTCCCGTCCAACCCGCCGTTCAATTCTTGCGGCAAACTCTCATCTCCCGTGTTGGAGTCGTGGCGCCGGGGAGTCCGGCGTACCGTCGCCAAGTGTACTACGCCGCCGCCAGCAGTGTCATCCGCAGCCTACTCTCATCCCAGCTTGGCCCAGGTAAATCAGCTCCGCGCTCCCAGCTGCCGGTGAACCTGTTTCAGCGACGTCGCTTCGCCTCGCAAAATGCCGGAGGCCAGCAATCTGGCGTGGTTCCTTGGCGCCTGGTCGGTGATGTATTCCACGGGGGATTTGCCGTCGATGCGGGCCAGCAGCAGCGCGCCCATCTGCGCCACCGTGTCGCTCTCCAGCCGGCTCGGCTCTCCGGTGATGTCGCCGGCGGCGGCGAGATACGCGTCCCAGAAACTGCCCGCGGCAGCGTTGTACCTTGCGGCCAGTTCAGGCTGGTGGATGGCCTTCAGCGTGAAGTGATTGAGCATAAAGGCCAGGTCAAACACCGGATTGCCCAGATGCACCACCTCAAAGTCGAGGAGAAACACCTGCGCCGCCGGCCCGCTGCCGTTGACGATGACGTTCTTGGGGCTGTAATCGCCGTGCACCAGCGTGCGCCGCCCATCCCGGGGCGCGAGCATCCGCTGGGCCTGTTCCTCGATGGCGCCGGCCAGGTCGGGGTGAGCCGTCGCGGTGGCCCGGTGATAGGGGTCGATGCGCAGCTGCACGAAGCAATCCAAATCCGTGAAGGGCAGCAACTCCGCCGGAACGCTTTGGCCGGCACAGCAGGACGAGCGGTGCATCACCCCCAAAAGGTTACCTACCTTCCCGGCTACTGCAACGTCAACATCGCCGGCCAGCAGGGCGTCTTTCCAGTTCACGCCGCTGCCGGGGCCGGCAGTCATTACGAAGAGGAAGTTGTCCCGGTCTTCATCCACTATCTGTGGGATGGCGCCGTTGGGCAAAGCGTTGGCCAGCCAGTCGATTCCGGCCCGTTCACGGTAAATCCGTTCCCGGTCGGCGAACCAGTCCTCTTCAACGCGCAGCTTGGGCAGCGACTGCTTGAGCACCAGCCCTTCGTTGCTGTGGTCGTCGGTGGGCTGGACGCGGACGACTACGTTGGAAACCCCACCGCCCAGAAGCTCGGCGGTTGCCGTCCGGGCTGCCGTGGGCGTAAGCAGTCCACGCTCGACCAGGTACGGTACCGCGCCGCCAGCAGTGAGAGTAAAGCCCATGGCGGCGAATATACCATCACGGCGGCGTACCGTGTATAATCACTGCGGTCGTTTTCGTTGTTGCCCCGCAGAACACGGGGCGGGAGGAGCATCGTATGGTCATTTCTGCGCAGGAATCATCCGCCGCTGCTACGCAATCCGCCGACGGCATTGAGGAAGTTGACGTTATCGTCATCGGCGCCGGTGTAACCGGCCTCTACTCTCTGTATCGGCTTCGGAACCTGGGATTCACCGCCATGTCATTCGAGGAAGGCGACGGCGTCGGCGGCACCTGGTACTGGAACCGCTATCCGGGCGCGCGCTTTGACTCCGAAAGCTACACCTACGGCTATTCCTTTTCCGACGAACTGCTCCAGGAATGGGAATGGAAGGAGCACTATTCGGCCCAGCCCGAAAACGAACGCTATCTCAACTACGTGGCCGACAAGTTCGACTTGCGACGCCACATACGCTTCGAGTCCCGCGTCGCTTCCTTGGTGTACGACGAGGGCGTCAATCGCTGGACCGCCACTACCGACGATGGCTACCGGGCGCGCTCCCAGTACGTCATCACCGCCATCGGCATCCTCTCCGCCCGCTACGTCCCCGACTTCGAGGGCCTGGAATCCTACGAGGGCGTCTGGACGCACACCAACCGCTGGCCCAAAGAGGGCATCGACATGGTCGGCAAGCGCGTCGGCGTCATCGGCACCGGTGCCACCGCCGTGCAGCTCATTCCCGAAATCGCCAAGGACGTTGGCCACCTGACGGTGTTCCAGCGCACCCCCAATTTCTGCGTACCCCTGCGCAACTCGGCCATCGACGATGAAACCCAGGCGTACATCAAGGCCCACTACCCAGAGATATTTGCCCAGTGCTTGGCAACCCCCGGGTCCTTCATGCACATGTTCGATCCCCGTTCTGCATTGGAAGTCTCGCCCGAAGAGCGAATGGAACAGTACGAACGACTATGGGCCGAACCGGGCTTCAAGAAGTGGCTGGCCGGCTTCTACGACGTGATGATGCCCGGCGAGGCCAACGAGGACTACGCCGAATTCGTCCGCAACAAGATCCGCGAGCGCGTCCACGACCCCGAGGTCGCCGAGATGCTGGTGCCCAAGAACCACATGTTTGGCTCCAAGCGCCTGCCCTGCGAGAGCGGCTACTACGAGGTCTATAACCAGGAGAACGTCCGCCTGGTTGACGTGCGCCAGGACCCCATCGCGCGCATCACCCCGCGCGGCCTACAGCTCACCGGCGGTGAGGGCTTCGAGTTCGACGTCCTCATCTTCGCCACTGGCTACGACGCCGTAACCGGCCCCCTCAACCTGATTCACATCGAGGGTATCGGCGGCGAGGCGCTCAAGGATAAGTTCGCCAACGGCCCGCGCACCTTCATGGGAATGTCCAGCCACGGCTACCCCAACCTTTTCACCATCAACGCCGCCTCCGTGGGCAACTTCCCGCGATCGGCGGAGCCGCTGGTGGAGTGGGTAACCGACACCATCGCCTACGTCCGCGACAGCGGCCATTCCCGCATCCAGCCCACCAAGCAGGCCGAGGAGGACTGGGTTCAGCACATGAGAGAGGGCGGCGAGAATATACTGCGCACCCAGGCAGATTCCTGGTTCGTCGGCGCCAACATCCCCGGCAAGGCGCGCGTGCTGCTCACCGCGCCCGACACCGCCCCGGTGATGCGCGCCAAGCGAGCCGAGGTTGCAGCCAACGGCTACGAAGGTTTCACGCTGGACTGACCGCCGGCCGGCGCGCCAGCAAGTAGCAAACCCCCGATCCCAGCTGCAAGGCCGTTGCTGCTATCAATGCCGGGCCGTAGTCGCCCGTCTGGTCGAACACCCAGCCGGCCGCCACCGGAGCGGCCAGGGAGCCGGCCCCGAAGCTGACGGTCATAATCCCCACCAGCGAACCGAAACTCCGGCGCCCAAAGTACTCGCTCACCGCCAGCCAGCCCAGGGTGGCAATCCCCTCCGTGGCCGCGATGGACGCCACGAACATCGCCGCCGCCGGGTAGCCTGACCACGCGATGAACGTCGCCGTTCCCACCGCGCCAGCGGTCATGCCGCCCAGCAGCAGCCAACGGGAGGGCACCACCATTGCCGCCAACCCCATGCCGAAGCGCAGGGGGATTATCGTCAGAAAGGTCGCCGACAGGTAATAGGCCGCCTGCTCTTCAGGTATTCCCTTCCAGACCAGCATTGGAATCTGGTTGATTACCAGCGCGTCCGCCGCCGCGATGCGCAACGTAACCGCCGCCGTCATCAGCCAGAAGGCCGGGGTCGCCACCGCCCGGCGCAGGGTGTAATCCGATTCCGAGTAGGTCGGTTCGATCCGGCGGCCCGGCGCCCGTCCCGCGCTATCCTCAGCCGGCCTAACGCCGTCCGGCAGCAGCCCGATATCCTCCGGCCGGCTCCGTATCACCAGCGTTGCCAGCGCTGTCAGCACCGCTACGAACCCGCCGGTCCACAGGATCACCGCGCGCCATCCGAACTGCCCTTCGCAGTAAGCGAGCAGCGGCACCATTATCGCCGCGCCGCCGGCGAATGCCGTGTTCAGCAACGTCATGGTCAACGCCTTGCGGCGCACGAACCACTGGTTCACCACCGTCATCAGATTGGGGACGACGCCGATGCCGCGCCCGATGGCCGCCACGCCGGAGTACAGCAACAACAATTGCCAGTACGCTTGCACTCCGGCCACCGCGCCGAACCCCATGCAGCACAGCAGTCCGCCGACCAATATCAGCCGACGCCCTCCGTAGCGGTCGGCCAGCCATCCGGCAGCCAGCGATGCTACGTTGCCCACGGCCCAGGCGGCTCCTACTACGAATGCGAACTGCGCCGAGCTGATATCCAGTTCTCCCCGAATCGGCAGCGCAAACACCAGGAACCCGGGTATCAACGCGCCGAAGCCCAGGAAACCCATGCCGCCGGCGGTCAGCAGCACCCACCAGCCGTAGTACACCCGGCCCGGAAATTTCGCCTCCCTGCTTTCCATAAACGAACCGCTCCGGCATTTTAGCGCCGGAGCGGAATCTCCATCGTGCTCAGCCGGAACTTAGTCGGCCAGAGGAATCACCAGGTACACCCTTTCCTCGCCACCAACCACGCGAGTGGTGTGTCCCTGGCCGGTCATGTCTTCGGCCAGCAGCACGTCGCCGGGGCCTACCCGGTGCGTGGTGCCGTCGCTCAGACCGATCTCGGCCTGCCCGGCCAGCGTAACTGTGTACTGCCGCCGGGGGGCGCAGTGAAAGTCCAGGAAGTAGTCGGACGGCGAGATGCGGATGGTCATGCCCGTGGTGGCTTCCAGGGGCGTGCCTCTTCCGTAGGCTCCTTCCGTGTCCAGGAAATCCTCAAATGGAGGGTCGTAGTGTTCCAGTCGGGACTGTCCGTCGTCTCCGGTGTACACGCGCACGAATTGGGGCATCGTTCAACTCCTTGCAGTTTCTTGCTTTTGATTGCCTGATTATTGACGCCGGGTCACCCAGGATTTCCCGTCCGATCCGCCACCGCTGCCGCTGCCTCGGCGCAGATATTCGAAAACCCGACTGGCCAGCGCGATGACAATCAGCCCGGCGGCCGCTCCCAGCGGAAAAGCCAGCAAGCCGCCGGCCACGCACAGCACCACCAGCACGTGCGGCTCCACTATCGCCCGGTCGTTCAGCTCGGCGATGCGCGCGAAACGAGCGTAGATCGCCCAGGCCACGTAACCGCCGGCTGCGCTCCCGCACAGAGCGGCGCCAATGATATAGAACAGCTTGGTTGGTGTGAACATGGCTAGGCATTATATCGCAATCTGTGGCCGTAATTCGCTGTTCTTGTGGCACTCTTTCGTAAGTCGCCCTTGACAAAATGGCGATACCCCATGTTTAATCTTGCGCTATCCGTAACAAGTTGACCTGCCGTGAGTGCCGGCATGGGCCAACGTGAATCACTCGATGGAGGAGAGTCCAGATAATGGGATTGAAACGTTTTGTTAGCGTCCGGCTCCTGCTGGCTTTGGCCCTGGCCGCGGGGCTGATCGGCGCGGTAGCCTGTGGCGGCGCGTCCGACGAACCAGCCCCGAGTTCCGGCGACAGTGGCGCCGCCTCGACGGCTCCTACCGCAATGCCCGAGGCCGCTGGTGAGGCCATGATGGCCGAATCCAGCGGCGGCCACGTGAACCTGCTGGTTACCAACATCGGCAACGGCAAGTTCGACCCCTTGCTCACCGAAGGCGAAGACCTCAAATTCCAGCGCATTTTCCAGGTGGCCATGGTTGGCGGCGGCGGCGGCAGTGTGCTGACCCCGGCCGTTGCCAAGGAATGGTCCGTCAGCGAAGACGGCCTCACCTGGACCTTTACCATCAACGACGGCAACATCATGGCCCACGACGGCAGCGTCATCACCCGTGATGATGTCTTCTTCAATCTGGACAGTCGGATGGGTGAAGAGGCCGCCAGTCTCCTGGCCGCCGCCTACTACGAGCCGCGTGACGTAGCCTTCGCCGAGCGCGTTGACCAGGTCCTCAAGGGGCCTGGCGACGACCAGGTTCAGGTCGTTTTCAACACCGTCCGCCTGGACTTTGCCTTCAACTGGTCCGAGAACGCCCAGGGCGCCAGTGCCATGATCGTTCCCGAAGCGGCGATGCGGTCCCGCGCCGGCGCCACCGGCTTCGAGGGCTATGAGGACGACCCCATCGGCATCGGCTCCATGATGGTCAATATGGACGAAACCATCCACGAGCAGCGCTATTCCTTCGAGAAGTTCGACGACTTCTTCTGGACTACTGCCAACGGTTACTCCGAAGACCGCAGCGTAACCTTCGACACCCTGACTATGGAACTGGTCCCCGAGCCGGCCGCCCGCCTGGCTGCCCTGCGCAGCGGCGACGCCCAGCTGATTGAAGCCAACATCAACATGATTGGCGACATCGAGGGTATCGACGGCGCCAGCATCGCCTGGCAGAAGGAATCCTCCTACAACTGGGTGGTGTATGTGGACTGCTGGGACGAGTCCCTCTGGTGCTTCCCGGTTGAAGCCCGCCAGGCCGCCGAGCACGCCATCAACAAGGATGAGATCGCCACCGGTCTCTACAGTCCGGAATCGGTGAACATGGACAGCTGGTCCCACGTCACGCCCAACTCCCTGGGCTGGGGCGAGAACCTGCGCCCCCGTCCTTACGACGTTGCCAAGGCCAAAGAGTTGCTCATGTCCATCGGCTACGGCGGCGCCGACGGCAGCGACGGCACCGACGCCAACGGCGAGCAGATTTCCTTCAAGGTGTACACCTGGGAAGCCGGCGACCTGCCCCTGCTGCCCGACCTGGCCCAGCTCTACAAGGACTTCTGGGATGAACTCGGCTGGGAGGTTGAAGTAGTGGTCGGCGACGCCGCCGCGACCCGCCAGCAGTGGAACAACCGGGAGTTCCCCGGCGACGTCCTGGTTCGCACCAACGAGGGCCGCTACGACGGCACCTCCATCACCCAGGGCGGTTTCCTGAACCCGGCCATCGCCTGGCGTGCCGTGGACAACTACGAGAACGAGCCCTGGGCCAGCACCACGACCCCCGTTGTGGAGAAGGGTCTCTCCGACCTCAACTCCGCCACCCGGGCCGCATCGTACAACGAAATGTACGATTACTTGCAGGACCAAGCCTACTGGGGCGACGGCTTCAACACCAATGTCCCCTGGGGTCTTGGCTCCGACGTGGCCTCCTACGAGCCTTGGAGCCTGGTGCCCTACGTTACCGCCATCTGGACGCTGAAGCTCAAGTAGCCCGGCTTCCTCCAGGTAACGACCGCAATTCCAGGGGCGGGTGATAAACCCGCCCCTACCGTTACTCCGCTAGCCGTTGTTTAACGCTATACTCTCTGTTAGATAATCACCCTCTACCGGGTTTGCTCAGATGACCGTTTATATCGCCCGTCGCTTGATGGAAGGCTTCGTCACCCTGGTGGCGCTGAGCTTCGTCGTTTTCGGCAGCGTCCACCTGACCGGCGACCCCGCCCGCTTCCTGCTCCCCATCTCCAACGACCACGACGAGGCGGTGTACGAAGCCCAGAAGAAGGCATACGGCCTGGACAAACCCTTTATCGTCCAGTATGCCAACTTTCTCTACAAGGCTGTGCAGCTCGATTTTGGCAACTCCTTCACCGCGCGCCGCCCGGTGCGTGACATTCTCCTGGAACGCATCCCGGCGACCGTTCATCTGGCCCTGGCCGGCATGGTGCTTGCCATTGTCATCGGCGTCCCCTTAGGCATCTTATCGGCAGTCAAGCGCGACACCATTCTGGACAAAGTCTGCAAGACCTTCGCCATCTTCGGGATGGCCGCCCCGCAGTTCTGGGTCGCCATCATGCTCATCATCCTATTCGCCGGCTATTGGGGCTGGTTACCGGCCTATGGCCGCGGCGATACGACCGGATGGTTCCCCTCCTGGTCGCAGATACCCAATATGATTCACCACCTCATCCTGCCGGCTTTCGTCCTGGCCCTGGCGATCATCGCCGCCATAATGCGCCTGGCCCGCTCCGCCATGCTGGAAGTCCTGGACAGCGACTACGTGAAGTTCGCCCAGGTTAAGGGTATGAGCGACCGGGTGGTCATCTGGAAGCACGCCGCCCGCAATGCTCTCATCCCAGTCATCACCTTCGGCGGCATCAGCTTGGCCGGCCTGCTCAACGGCTCGGTGGTGGTCGAAGTGGTGTTCGCCTGGCCGGGCGTCGGCTTGATGCTCCTGGAGGGTGTGCTCTCCAATAATTTCCCGCAGGTGGAAGGAGCGATCATGGTATCCGGCGCCGCCTACATCCTCACTGCTCTCATCGTTGACATCCTGTACGGCTACGCGGACCCCCGCGTTAGGCCCGACTAAAGGGGGGCGGAATGGCATCAGATAACGCCATTCTGGTTGCTGACGACCGAACGCCGGCCAGTTTGCGCCGGCGCATCCAGGAAGCCCGCTTGCCGTGGATTCCTATTGCAATCCTGGGCGTCATTCTCTTCTGCGCCGTCTTTGCCAACCTGGTTGCGCCCCACGACCCGCGTGAGAACGACGTAATCAACAAGCTGCAGCCGCCCTTCCAGAGCGCCGACCACGTTCTCGGCACCGACCGGTTGGGCAAGGATATGCTGAGCCGCCTCATCTATGGCGCGCGCACCATGCTCCAGGTAACCGCGCCTTCAATGGTGGTGGCCATCCTGGCCGGAACCGTGGTGGGTCTTGTGTCCGGCTATTCGGGACGGTGGGTCGATTCGGTGCTAATGCGCATCACTGATGCCGTGCTGGGCTTCCCGTCCATCCTGGTGGCCCTGCTGATCGTCACCTACTTGGGCACCGGCGTCTGGAACGTGATGATTGCCATTGCCGCCACGCAATGGGCCCGGTTCGCCCGCATGATTCGCGGCGAGGTGTTGGCCATTCGCGACCGGGATTTCGTAGTGCTGGCCCAAATCTACGGCGTATCGTCCGGAATGATTGTCTGGCGGCACCTGTTCCCCAATGTCATCAATACCCTGATGGTGCTTACCAGCGTCAGCGTTGGCCAGGTGATTCTGCTGGAGGCGTCCCTGAGCTTCCTCGGCCTGGGCCTGCGGCCGGGAGACCCGGCCTGGGGCATCCTGGTGGCCGAGGGACGGGAGTTCCTCACCCAGGCCTGGTGGATTGCCCTCTTCCCCGGCATCCTGATTACCGTTGTCGTGATGGCGTTCAACTTCTTCGGCGACTGGCTGCGCGACTACCTGGACCCACGCCTGCGCCGCGCCGGTTAGCTGCCGGATGGCATCAATAGCACTTGTAGAGGCGACGCATCACGTCGCCTCTACGCTTATTCATTGACGGGCGCCTTGCGCCTTTTCGCATACTATGACGAATGTTGACGCCGTATTAGCGTTATGCTAATGTCCCGCCCATGCAGCCGCAGTTCGGTTGATGAATACGCCTTCACACGCCGCTAGTTTGGAGGAATCCACTATGTTGCATTGGAAGTTCAGCGCCAAAACACTGCTGATTGTGACGGTCATTCTGCTGCTGTTTGTTGCTGGGGCTTGTGGCAGCCCTGGAGAAGAGGCAGATACCGCGGCTCCTGCGGCTGATACGTCGGCGCCGGCTGCCCCTGAGGCCACTGCCGTGCCGGCCGCTGCGGCGCAAGCCACCGAAGCTCCGGCCGCCGCCATGACGGAAGAAACCGGCGGCAAGGTTACGTTGATGAACGCGGTGTGGGCCACCGAGCTGTTCACACCCCGCGACGGCGTGGGCGAAACCGCCACCTATGGCCGCCAGATGCACGCCTTCTGGATTAACGGCAATGAAAACTTGGAAATGGTCCCCGGCGTGCTCACCGACTGGGCCGTGTCCGAGGACGGCCACTCCTGGGATCTGACGTTGCGGGATGGCATTGTTTTCCACAATGGCGATCCGTTGACCATCGACGACGCCATGTTCACCATGGATTTCACCTTCGGCCCCGAAGCCGTCACCGAATCCATCAGCCCCAGTGTCCAGGCCGAGGCGGCCGATACCGCTAGCATCGAGGCTACGGGACCCAACACGCTGCGGGTGACTCACGTCTCCCCCAAGGCGTTCTTCCCCTTCTTCATCTCCGACCTCAGCTTCGGGATCGCCGGTGTGCTCCTCCCCAAGAACCACTTTGAGAGCCAGGGACAGGATGGTTACAACGATGACCCCGTCGGCGCCGGCCCCTTCCGGCTGGAAAAGCACGTCATCAGCGAGCAGATTCTGCTGGAACGCTTCGAAGATTACTTCCTGCCGGAGCGCGGCCCGTCCTTCCAAACCCTGGACATGCGCCTGGTGCCTGAAGTCTCCACCCGCGTCGCCGCTCTCCGCGCCGGGGACGCCGACGTGGTGGAAGCCAACCTGGCCGTCAAGGACCAGGTCGAAGATGGCGGCGGCCGCATGATTTGGTCGCAGGAATCTTCCTACATCTGGATCCTGCTGCCCGGCTGCTGGGAAGAGCAATTCCCCTGCCACAAGAAGGAAGTTCGGCAGGCCCTGGACTACGCCATCGACAAGGACCTCATCATCAACCAGCTCTACGGCCCCCAGGCGGCGGTCTCCAAGGGCTGGAACTGGGTAACGCCCAACGCCCTGGGCTACAGCGAGGAGCTTGATCCCTTCCCGTACGACCCCGAATTGGCGCAACAGCTGATGGTCGATGCCGGTTACCCGGACGGAGACGGCTTTGGCACGCTGGAAATTCACACCTGGAAGGCTGGCGACGTGCCGTTCCTTCCTGAGCAGGCCCAGCTGATCGCCGATATGTGGGAGAAGAACCTGGGCATTGACGTTGACGTGATAGTCGGCGAGGCGGCCACGGTCCGTGAGCGTTGGTTCGACCGGCAGTTGGACGGCAAGGTGATCGTCCGGGCCAACGAAACCCGGTGGGACGGCGGCAGCATCACCAACGCAATCTACGGCAATCCCGATGGCGGCGCCCACTTGGGCGGCCGACGCGACGATCTGATCACCATTGCCAAGGATGTCTTGTCGGTGGTTGACCCTGCCCTCCGCCAGGAAGCCTTCAACGAAGCCTACAAGATTCTCCGGGAAGAACACTACGAGTTCGGCACCGGCTACGTGAACCTGCCCTGGGGCGTCGGCCCCCGCATCGCTGAGTGGGAACCCTGGCCCGTGGTGGCTTACCAGACCGCCATTTGGACGATGAAGCTGAACTAGCCGGCCTGGGATTCCCGCTTAGGCGGGAATCCCAAAAACCGTTGGGAATGACGAACAACCGGCGGAATGCTGATCAAGCACAATGTGGCAGTTCATTGCGATACGAGTCATCCAGGGCATCTTCACCCTGTTGGTCATCAGTCTGCTGGTGTTCCTGGCGACTCGGTTGACTGGAGACCCGGCGTTGGTGCTGCTGCCGCCGGAAGCGTCCAGCAAGACCGATTATGAGCGGGTGCGCAAGCAACTCGGGCTGGACAAGTCCCTGTCGGAGCAATACTTCATCTTCCTGCGCGGCGCGGTGCAGGGAGACTTCGGCCTTTCCATTCGGGACCGCCGGCCAACCCGCGACCTGCTGCTGGAACGGTTGCCGGCGACCTTGCAACTGGCCCTGGCCGGAATGGCGCTGGCCATTGTAATCGGCGTTCCCCTGGGCATCCTGTCGGCGGTGAAACGCGATTCGGTGTTTGACAAGGCGGGCAAACTATTCGCCGTGCTGGGCATGGCGGCCCCCCAGTTCTGGGTGGCCATCATGCTCATCCTGCTGTTCGGGGCCATCCTCAAGGTGCTGCCGACCTATGGGCGGGAGGGTCCCGAGAACTTTATCCTGCCGTCTTTCGTGCTGGCCTGGTCAATCATGGCCGGCATCATGCGGCTGGGCCGCTCCAGTATGCTTGAAGTGTTGGACAGCGACTACGTTCGTTTCGCCCGCATCAAGGGGTTGAAGGACGGGATGGTCGTGTGGAAGCATGCGTTGCGCAACGCTCTCATCCCCATTCTGACCTTCAGCGGCATCAGCCTCGCCGGCCTCCTGAACGGGGCCATCGTGGTGGAGCAGGTGTTTGCCTGGCCGGGCCTGGGCCGGTTGATGCTGGATGGCGTGCTGCAGCGGAACTTCCCGGTGGTACAGGCGGCGGTGATGGCGTCGGCCTTCTTCTACATCCTGACGGCGCTGATCGTGGACATTCTCTACGTGTACGCCGACCCCAGAATCAGGAACTAGCCGGGACTAGGCAGGAGCGCACGGCATGGCAACCACCGACCTGGTCCTGGAACCCGCCCAGCCACGACAGAGCTGGCGACAACGCATCGCCGAAAAGCGGCTGCCTTGGCTGCCTATAGCGGTGCTGCTGGTGATGCTCGTCTGCGCCGCCTTCGCGCACTGGCTGGCTCCCCACGATCCGACCAGCCTCAACGTCATCAACAGCAAGCTGGCGCCCTTTGAATCCAGCGAGCACCTGCTGGGTACCGACGTGCTGGGGCGGGATATGCTGAGCCGGCTGATCTATGGGGCGCGGACCACGGCGCAAATCAGCGTCATCGCGTTGGCGCTGGGGGCCATCATCGGCACGGTGATCGGTCTGGTGTCCGGGTATTGGGGCGGCTGGACCGATGCGCTATTGATGCGGATTACCGACGCCGCGCTGGGGTTTCCCACCATTCTCCTGGCGCTGGTGGTCGTCGTAATCATGGACCCCGGGCCGGTGGCTATTATCTTGGCGGTGCTGTTGACGGTCTGGGCCCGTTTCGCCCGAATGATTCGGGGGGACGTCCTCACGGTCAAGGGGTATGACTTCGTTACGCTGGCGCGGATTACGGGCGTCAAGGCTCCGGTAATCCTGTGGCGGCACATCTTCCCCAACGTGGCCAACACGCTGATGGTGGTTACCAGCCTGATGGTGGGGCAAATTATCCTGCTGGAAGCGGCGCTGAGTTTTCTGGGTTTGGGATTGTCTCCGGGTGCGCCGGCTTGGGGTATAATGGTGGCCGAAGGACAGGAGGTCATCCTCGATGTCTGGTGGCTGTCGCTATTCCCTGGCGTCGCGATAACCGTCGTGGTGCTGGCGTTCAATTTCTTCGGCGACTGGCTCCGGGATTACCTCGACCCCAAGCTGCGACGGGCGCGTTAGTCGCTACAGACGCCATGCGTCGGACGCTTCCGGAGAGGTAGCCGTTTGCTGTCCTCTCAACCGGAGCAGCACACTGCCCTACGCAGGCGCAGCAGCGGCTGCCGTGTGGCCAACAACAGGAGCCTAATGACTAACGACGTTATCTTGCAGGTGCAGGACTTGCAGACCCATTTCTTCACCCGTACCGGCGTGGTGAAGGCGGTGGACGGGATCAACTTCGAGCTCCGGCGGGGCGAAACGCTGGGCATTGTGGGAGAATCCGGCTCTGGAAAGAGTATGACGGCGTGGTCGATCCTGGGAATGGTGCCCCATCCCGGTCGCATTGTGGGCGGTTCCATCAGCTACCTGGGCGAAAACCTGCTGGAAAAGAGCCGGGGCGAGATGCGGGAAATCCGAGGGTCGGGCATCTGCATGGTCATGCAGGACCCGCTGACCTCGCTGAACCCGGTTTTCACCGTGGGCGACCAACTGGTAGAAACGCTGCGGCTGGAATACGACGAGCCAAAGCGTTCTCTGCGCCAGCGGGCGGCGGAGCTGCTGGCCAACGTGCGGATTCCTGCTGCCGAGGAGCGATTGGCCAACTTCCCCCACCAGATGAGCGGCGGGATGCGCCAGCGAGTGGTCGGCGCGATTTCTATTGCCCGCGCGCCCAACCTGCTGATTGCCGACGAACCGACAACCTCCCTCGACGCCACCATCCAGCTGCAGTACCTGAGGCTGCTGAAGGACATCCAGGCAGAGACCGGAGCGGCCATCATCTTCATCACCCACGACTTCGGGATTGTGGCCAGAATGTGCGACCGGGTGGCGGTGATGTACGCGGGGCGCATCGTGGAGCAGTCTGACGTGGAGGACATGTTCGACAATCCGGCTCATCCTTACACCGAAGCGCTGCTGCAGTCGGTGCCCGACCTGGATACCGACGTCGATACGCTGCCGTCCATCGAGGGACAGCCGCCGTCGCTGGACGCGCTGCCGGAGGGGTGCTCCTTCGCGCCGCGCTGCCCCCACGCTTGGGAGAGATGCCGGGAATACCCGGACGAGTTCACGGTGGCGCCGGGACATACTTCAAGCTGCTGGAGGTCTGAATAAGATGGCTGCAACTGCCGTAGCAACGGAGGGGACACCCACGGCCCGCGACGATGCTCTGGTGCGGATGGAGGGAATCCGACGCCACTTCCCGGTGTATCGTGGCAATCTGCTTCGGAAACGGACGGGCACCGTCAAGGCGGTGGACGGCATATCCATGAACATCTTGCCCGGCCAGACCTACAGCCTGGTGGGAGAGTCGGGCTGCGGAAAGACCACCACCAGCCGGATGCTGCTGATGGCGGACCGGCCCACCGAGGGCAGCATTTACTTCGACAGCCGGCCCATGCACCAGTTTTCGGGAGCCGAACGCCGCAACTTCCGTTCATCGGTGCAGGCGGTGTTTCAAGACCCGTGGAGTTCGCTCAATCCTCGGATGCGGGTTGACCAGATTATCTCGGAACCGCTGATTACCCACCAGAAACTGAGTCGCTCCGCCGTGCAGTCGCAGGTGCAGGAACTGCTGCAAGTGGTAGGACTGCACCCCTTCCACGCCGAGCGTTATCCTCATGAGTTCAGCGGCGGGCAGCGTCAGCGCATCGCCATCGCCCGGGCCCTATCGACCCGTCCCAAGCTGATCGTGCTGGATGAGCCGGTGTCGGCGCTGGACGTGTCAATCCGGGCGCAGATTTTGAACCTGCTGAAAGAGCTGCAAGCCAGCTACGAACTGAGCTACCTGCTCATCGCCCACAACCTGGCCACGGTTCGCTACATGAGCCACATGGTTGGGGTGATGTACCTGGGCAAGATCGTGGAAGAGGCGCCGCCGATAGAGCTATTCACCGACCCGCAGCACCCGTACACCAAGGCGCTGATCTCGGCCTCGTTGCCGGCCCATCCCAGGCAGCAGCGTGAAGAGATTGTGCTGACCGGAGAAGTGCCGTCCCCGCTGAACCCGCCGGGCGGCTGCGCCTTCCATCCCCGCTGCCCCTTCGTACTGGAGCGGTGCTCATCGGACGTGCCGGTGTTGACGGAATACACGCCGGGGCACACCACCGCCTGCCACTTGTACGAATAACCAGAGGTTCCCTGCTGGCGTCGTTCCTTCCCTTCCGAGAGAGCAGGTAGTTGTTGCAAGCGCGTGAGCTGGCTCACCCTGTGCGTCTGGTACGGGGGATGTTCTACGGGTGGTGGCTGGCGGTCATCGGCGCTGTCATCATGGTCATCGGTACGGTGCCGCTGTTTCAGGCCCTGTCGCTGTGGATGCCGGTTCTGCAGGGACACTTCGGGTGGACCACCACCCAGTTGTCCTGGGCTTTCACCCTGACGCGGGTTGAGGGGACGGTGATGGGTCCCATTGCCGGCTGGGGAGTGGACAAGCTGGGCCCGCGCCGGATGGTTGTCATCGGCCTGGTGATTTTCGGGTTGGGGTTCCTGCTGTTTGGCCGCACGGCTAACCTGTGGATGTTCTATGTATCCTTCATCGTAATCAGCCTCGGCGCCGGGTTGGGTTCCTGGCTGCCGGCCAACGCCGCATTGAATAACTGGTTCCGCCGGAGGCGTTCCACGGCGATGTCAGTACCAATGCTGGGGTTCGGCCTTGGCGGCGTGATAATCGTTCCGTTGATGGCCTGGATGATGGGCTGGGACGCGCAGGCCGCCGCCGAAATACCGGGCCGCCTGGGCTGGCAGAATACGGCGCTGGTCGTGGGAGCGGTAGCGCTGGTGGCCGCTTTGCCACTGGCCTGGCTGGTGCGCAACCGGCCGGAGGACTACGACCAGCATCCCGACGGCATAGACCCGGCGACAGTTGCGGATTCGGGGCCGCAACGGTCAGCCAATGGTGGTGCGACCGCGCCGGAATATACCTGGCAGGAAGCCGTCAGGACGCGGACGTTCTGGCTCATCACCATGGGACACGCCAGTTCGTCCATCATCATCATCAGTGTGATGACTTACCTGGGCCTGGTGATGGTGGAGCGAGGGTTTGATCTGGTCCAAGTGGGGTTGGTGATTTCGGTGCAGACGGCGGTATCCACTGCGTTCATGGTGATCGGCGGGATGGTCGGCGACCGGATACCGATACGCATTGCGATTTTCGCCTTTTCCTTCCTCCAGTCCATCGCCATCGCAGTGCTGCTCTTCGCTGAGACGCTGCCGCTGTTTTTCCTGTTCGCCATCCTGATGGGGATCGGATTCGGCGGAAGGACGCCACTAACGACGTCGATACGGGGCGTGTATTTCGGGCGAATCAGCTTTGCGCGAATTACGGGTATCTCCATGATACCCATGAACATCATGTTCATAGTGGTGGTGCCGTATATCGCGTGGATGCGGGATAGCGTCACGGGCACGTACACCCTCCCCTTCGCCACCATCGCAATCGTCAGCGCGGTTGGCTCGTTCATGTTCCTGCTGTTGGGGAACCCTCGGTTGTCGGCGACCCAGCGACGGCAGGCGGACGTGCGGCGACTGGTGTCCCGGGGAGCGGGAGCGTCAGATTGAACGAGGATTGCGGGTGATGGAACCGGTCGAGGGATACGGCCGGCCGGGAGTGATGAGGTGGCTGTCGGAGTTGACCCGCAGCCATAGCACCGGTGGAGTGTTCTACGGGTGGCGGCTGGTCGTCATCGGATTCCTCATCATCCTGGTGGGTCGCGAAATCGGCGATGGATTGATTGGACCGGTATGGGGCAGCCGGGCCTACCAAGGTGAAGGCATCGGGCCGCCCTGGATCCCATTGGTCATTGCGGCTTATGCGCTTGGCGGGCTGGCATCCCTGTGGTTTGCCGGGTGGGGTGCCGACCGGCTGGGACCGAGGCGGATGGCGCAGATTGGGTTGCCGTTGGTGGGGTTGGTCGCGCTGTTGGCGGTGATTCCTACTACGCTCATTCTGGAAGTAGCAATCGCCGGCCTGGGCGCCCTCGGGATGATAGGCGCCTATGTTCCGGCGGTAACGGCGCTGAACAATTGGTTCCGTGAACGGCTGGCGCTGGCGTTGGCATTGATGCTTTTCGGAGCGGCAATTGTAGGGGTCGCCGTACGCCCGTTGCTGTCCCAGCTGTTGCTGGTCGTGGACTGGCGGTTGCTGACAGTGGTGTGCGGCGCGGCAATATTGGCGGCGGCGTTGCCGTTAGTTCGGGCCCTACGCGACCGCCCCGAGGATTGGGGAGAACACCCTGATGGGTCGGTGCCGGCCCCAGCGGAGAGCGTACCGAACTACTCATGGCGGGAAGCGGTACGGACGCGGCAGTTTTGGATCCTTGCGGTGGCCGGCGCCTGCGTGGGTACTGCAGCCTCGATAGGCTCGGTTTATGCGTGGACGGTCGCGGATCAGGGTAACGGATCGTTGGAGGCTATTGAAAAGTTACATTCGTTTGGGGATGTAACGTCGACGATTGGCATCTTGGTAGGAGGTTTGCTGAGCTATCGCTTTCGGGTCAGATTTGTGCTGGCAGGGGCGGCCATCGTGCAATCCGTTGGAGTAGCTCTGTTGTTATCGGGATCCGGGCCGGCTTTGCTGGAATCTGGCGTGTTACTGGGAGTCGCTTCGGGGATTGGGCCCGCGCTGGAGATTGCCGCGGTAGGCATCTATTTCGGCCGGCGGAGTTTCGGGATGATCATGGTGACCGCGATGTTTATCGGTTCGATAACACCGGCGGCGGTGCTGCCCGGTTCCGGTTACCTCATCGATTTGACCGGCGCTTATCTGCCGATTGCAGTGGCAGCCGCCATAGCGAGCCTGATTGGCGCCGGCTTGTACCTGATTCTGGGTCAACCAAGATTATCGCCCTCGCAGCGCGTTGAGGAGCCAGCGATCAGTTGTTGAACTTCGCCATCACCTCGTCCGCGAACAGCCCCAACGTCTCCGACGACGCCGGGTCGGGAAAAACTACGAAGAAGTAGCGGATGCCGAACTCCACGTACTCGTTGATGCGCTCTGCCACCTGCTCCGGTGTGCCCGAGAGGGTATTTTGCAGCCGTCGCGTCCGGTATTCGGCGACGGTCATTCCCGACTGCTCGGCCAGCCGGGCGACCAGTCCGTCGTACTCCCGTTGCGTCGGCGCGATGACGCAATCGGCGTTGTGCGTCCACTCGACGGCGGACGGGTCGCGGCCAGCAATTTCGGCGGCGGCGTGGACGATGCCCTGGTACCGGCGATGATCGTCCACGGTGTCATTGTTGCCGACGTTGGCGATGTCCGCGCAGCGCCCGATGACGGGCAGAACGTAGCGCGGGCCGTGGCCGCCAACCAGGATGGGCGGCGCCGGCTGCTGCACCGGTTTGGGCTGGATGGCAGCGCCGGCTACGCTGTAAAACCGTCCGTCGAAATCAACCGAGGGTTCCGTCCACAGCCGGCGGATGATACCCACCGATTCCTCAAGCATCTCGCACCGTTGGCGAGTTGACGCCCAGGGCAGCCCACTGGCGCGGGTGTCGCTGCCGCTGCCGCCGGCCCCGATGCCCAGCGTAATGCGCCCGGCGCTTATGACGTCCAGGGTGGCGGCCATCTTGGCCAGCAGCGCCGGGTGCCGGTACGGGTTGGCCAGCACCATGGGGACGGCGCGGATGCGCTGCGTCTGAGCCAACAGGGCGGTCAGCGTCGTCCAGCATTCCAGCGCGTCGGTGTTGAGCAGGTCAAACAGGCTGGCCGAGTAATAGCCCAGGCGGTCGGCCTCCAGCCATACCCGCTGCAGGTCCCCGTACCCATAGCGGTACTGGTTGATGCGGACGTTGAACTTGACGGGTGGTTGGGATGCCATGGTTCGTTAACCAAAAGTAGGGGCGAATAACTATTCGCCCCTACGGGAGTCCGAGCGGTGTTCAGCAGTTACTTGGCGCCGTTGCCGTTGCGGAAGGCTGGGATGACTTCCTTGCCGAACTTCTCGATGGACTTCATCACCTTCTCGTGGGGGATGGTCTCAGTCTGCATGATCAGCATGACCTGGTCCACGCCGATGTCTTCGTACATCTGGCAGGTCTTGATGCAGGACTCGGGGTTGCCGGCGATGATGACGCCCCGGTCGGACAGGGTCTTGCCGTCCAGCTGGGCGATGGCGGCGCGGGCGGCGCCAGGACCGGCGTCCAGGGACAGCCCGACCTCTTCGGCCAGCTGCTGGTGCTCCTCGTCCGACTGGCGGAGCCAGCGGCTGAAGTCCGCGGTCAGGTGGTCAGGCACGCCGCCCCAGGCTTCCAGGAGTTCCTCGTAGGCTCCAATGCGGCCGGCGATGTAGGGCTTGTCCGGTCCGAAGAAGGTCTTCATGGACTCGGCGGCCAGCTCCTTGGCGTAGTCGTCATCGTCGTCGCAGAAGCCGTGAACGTTGTTGCCCCAGAACTCGGTGACGAATTCGCCAACGGGTTCGCAGTCTTTCAGAGCGTCGCGGTAAATCTGCACTTTCTCCTTCAGCACTTCCACTGCGTAGGATGCGGAGGAAAGCACACCGATGCCCTTCTGCGCGGCCAGGCGGAAGCTGTCCTCGGAAGTGCAGGCCAGGTACAGGCGCGGGTGCGGCTGCTGGAAGGGCTTGGGCAGGACGCGACGCTTGGGCACGCTCCAGTGCTCGCCCTCGTACTCGTACTCGTCGGAGGTCCAGATTTTGGGCAGCATGCTGATGGATTCGCTCCACAGGCTGCGAGTGTCCCGGGGGTCGATGCCCAGGCCGGTCTGCTCGTAGGCGTTGGAGCGCCCCGTGCCCACCTCGACTCGACCGTCGGTGAGCTGGTCCAGCAAAGCGACTCGCTCGGCGACGCGCACGGGATGGTGATAGGGCAGGATGCAGACGCCGTAGCCGATGCGGATGTTCTTGGTGATGCGGCTGAGGGCGCCGAACATGGCGTCCTGGGAGGGCGAGCCGGAGAAGCCGGTGAGGAAGTGGTGCTCGACGAACCAGAGGTTGTCAAACCCCATTTGGTCGGCCAGCTCGCACTGTTCCAGGGTTTCTTTGTAAAGGGCGTTCCAATCGATTTCAGTGCCCTGGAAGGGACGCTGACATTCGTAAAGCAGGCCGAACTGCATGGCTAATCTCCTCGTTGTGGCGGTATTGGCGGCAGTATAACGTAAATGGAACGGGTTGGCGAATCAGGAAGCGGCGCGCCAGGCTTCGTAGTTTTCCTGCATGTATTGCAGGTGTTCCGGAATGTGGGCTTCGTACACGGCCAGCCAATCGTCCAGCGTCATGTCCCCGTTCTCGGGATGGTAGCAGGTGCTGGCCCAGGCGGATTCGGGCAGGGACTTGATGAGCGCATAGGTTTGCTGACGGAGCAGACGGAACAGTTCGATTGCCTCCGCAGGGTCGCGCTTTTCGTAGCCCAGGGCGTCGGCCCAGCCGTTTTCGTCGTAGGCCATTAGCGGCTCACCCGGCTCGGCGATGAAGCGGCGACAGCGGATGTAGCTGTTGACTTCGCTATCCGCGATGTGGACGATGTGTTCGCGGACGCTCCAGCAGCCGCACTCGTCGCGGAAGTCCCACATTTCGGCGGGGAACGCTTTGAGTCCATCAATGAGGGCTTCGTAAGCGGCGCCGTAAGAGGCGATTTTGAGGGCGCGGGTTTCGGGTGACAAACTCATGCAAGTGCTCCGTGCCATGGGATATGGTGCCAAGCATTTTATCACTCCGACCAGGTTGACCGTCGCCCCTTGCCAGCGACGCCGTTACGGGCGATAATCCGGCATAGTGAGATTCTGTAACTGATCATCAGGAGACTCAGCCAATGAAGTACGACGTAATCATTATTGGCGCTGGCTCGGCCGGCTGCACCATGGCGGCCCGATTGTCCGAAGACCCCCAGCGCTCCGTCCTCGTTCTGGAAGCCGGCCCGGACTACCCCGATTTTGAACTGTACCCCGACGACCTGAAATACGGCTACGACCAGACCGCTTCCGCGGTGAACGCGCCGCACAACTGGACCTTCTGGGCCAACAATCCGGGACAGGCCAACCCCATGCCCGTGCCCCGGGGCAAGGTGGTGGGTGGCTCGTCGGCCATCAACGGGCAGGTGCTGCTGCGCGGCGTGCCCGAGGACTACGACGCCTGGGCGGCCCTGGGCAACGACGAGTGGAAGTTCACCGACTGCCTGCCCTACTTCCGCAAGCTGGAAACCGACACCGACATCACCGACGACTTTCACGGCAACAGCGGGCCGATTCCGGTGCGCCGCCACCGTCGGGAAGATTGGCTGCCGGCGCAGGTGGCTTTCTGGAACGCCTGCCGCTCGGCCGGTTATCCCGACGACCCGGACATGAACCATCCTGAATCCGGCGGCGTCGGCCCCATTCCCATGAACAACCCCAACGGCGTGCGGATGAGCACATCCATCACCTACCTGCGCGAGGCGCGGCACCGGCTGAACCTCACCATCCGGCCCAACGTAACCTGCCGGCGCATTGTCTTTGAGGGCAAAAAGGCCGTAGGCGTCGAGGTGGAGAGCGGCGGCGACGTGTTCACCGTTGAAGGGGATGACATCATCCTGAGTTCGGGGTCCATCGGCTCGCCCCAACTGCTGATGCTCTCCGGCGTTGGCCCCGCGGAGCACCTGCGGGAGATGGGCATTCCGGTGGTGCATGAACTGCCCGGCGTGGGCCAGAACCTGCGCGACCATCCCAACATCCGCGTTCCGGTCAAGGTTAGGGACGACTTCCCGCTGGACCCGTCGGCCCCCCGTTCCCAGGTCGCCCTGCGCTATACCGCCAGCGGCAGCCACCTGCGCAACGACATCCAGATCATGCAATCGTCCTTCTCGTCGCCCATTGCCGGCGACCCGCTGGAAGCCGAGGGCATCCGATTCACCTGCATCCTGGAACTGGCGGTGGGTTCGGGCCACCTGCAACTGGCCAGCACCGACCCCCACGAGCAGGTGTCGCTGAACTACAACTACTTCCAGGAGGAGTTCGACCTCTCCCGGATGCGTGAGGCCGTCCGCCTTTGCGTGAACCTGCTGGACAGCGAGCACTACCGGGACGTCGCCGACGAACTGCTGGACCCGCTGCCCGCCGACCTGGAAAGCGACAAGGCGCTGAACGACTGGCTGAAGCGCACCGTGAGCACGTCGCAGCACATCTCCGGCACCTGCAAGATTGGCACTGCCGACGACCCCATGGCGGTGGTTGACCAGCATTGCCGGGTGTACGGACTGGAAAACCTCCACGTGGCCGATGCGTCGGTGATGCCGGACTGCATCCGCGCCAACACCAACTGCACCACAATAATGATCGCCGAGCGTAAAGCCGACTGGCTCCGCTCCGGCCAATAAAACCCGAAACTGACAAGGGGAAGATGGAACCATGACTACCGCAACGAGAGAAGTTCACGTTTACACCAACCCTGGTTGATTCAGCTGCCGGACGCTGGAGGAGTTCCTGGCGTCCAACGGTGTTCAGTATGAACACCACGACCTGCTGACCGACGACGCAGCCCGGGAAGACCTGAAAGCCCGCGGCGTCCTGTCGGCCCCCGTCACCATCATCGACGGCACCGAGGTCATCATTGGGTACTACCCCAAGAAGCTGATTCCGGCCCTGGGCCTGGAGGACGCCCCCATCGACCTGTCGGGCAAGACGGCCTGGCTGGCGGACAAATACCGCCTGATCCTGGAAGCTGCCGTCCGCGCGACGCTGGAGCTGAGCGAAGACCAGCTGGCGCAGCCGGTACAGTGGCGGCCCGAAATGCTCCGCGATACGCTCGTGCACATCGTCTCGTTCCCGGAGCTGGCCTACACCAGCCGGACGCGGGGCTCCATGAGCTCCGATGATATGCGGGCCTGCCGGGAGAGCTTGGCGCACCTGCAGAAGCCCCAGGAAATCGCCGATTACGCCTGCGGCGTCGCTGATGCTCTCGTCGCCTTCCTGCATAGCGGCGACACCGAGGGCTTTGACCGGGTGGTGCCGGCCCACTACGGCGGCGAGGTAACCGTCCTGGAACTGCTCAACATCATCCTGAGCCACAGCACCCACCACCTCAAGCAGGTGTACTGGTTCATGGATACCAATCTCGGCCAGCCGGCGCAGACCCCCGCCACCGAGGCGGACATGGACGGAATCTTTACCCCGGCCCAGCTGATTTAGTCGGGCCGCGCGGGAGGATTGAACTGCTATGGCGGAACCACTGATTGCGTTGGACGAAATACCCGAAACGCGGGTAGTTATCGCCGGCTGGCGTCGTCAGTGGTCTGACGGCGGAAACATATCCAGCGGGATGCCGCGCTGGCTGATTGACAAGCTGTCGGCGCGGCGCATCGGGCGCATGACGGACGAAATCTCGCGGATGTGTTTCCCCTTCCAGGTTGCCGGCACCCACGACCTCTATCGCCCCCGGGCGGCTTTCGACGACGGCCTGCCCAGCCGTCCCATGCAGTGGGACAACGGGTTCTGGGACGCCGGCGACGGGCTGGTAATTTTCTTGGGCATTGAGCCCTGGTATCGCATTGACCTGTACGGGCAGGCTTTCTTCGAGGCGGTAACCGCCCTGGGCAATCCCAAGGTGGCCGCCGTGGAAGGCTACAACGGCCCGGCTCCGCCCGACGAAGAGCGCCGGATTTCCTGCGTGTACAGCAAGGCGTCCATGGCCGACGAGATGCGGCAGCACGGTATGCTCTTCTCCAGCTACGGCTCCCAGCAGCGGCAGGGGCCCACCGTCGGCATGGCCATGGTCAGCCTCGCCCACTACGACCATCCCGACGTGGAGATGGTGCGGGTCGGCGCGATGGCGCCGATGTTTCCCTTCAGCGGGAGCAGTGGCGGCCAACTGGGCATCACTACCGATCACCGCGCCTTTTACGACATCATGCGCCGGCTGCGGGCTTTGTACACGCTGGACATCGACCTGTCCGACCTGCGGCCTCGCTACGAAGAGGAGGCCACCCGACTGCAGGAGTCGCTGGAACGGGTTGCGGAGCGGAACGATGAAGCGCGTCGTTACATCGAGCGAGTGCGCCGAGACCACAGTTTCCTGGCCTTTGAGGAGCCCATCGAACTTTCGCCCAACATCGAAGGCGCCCTTGCGGACATCCTCGGCCAACTGGACCCGCCCGGCGAAGAGAATGGCTCCTCGGCCCGTTGAAGAGCCAAATCCCAAGCACGGCGTAAAAAGACGTAGGGGCGAATGACCATTCGCCCCTACAATACCTTCTTGGGGTCGTCAAGGTTAGTCGATGACCAGGACGGTGTTTTCCCGACCCTCCCGACGCATTTCGGCCAGGCCGTCGGCCGCGCTGTCGAACTTGTCGTAGTAGAACTCAATGCCGTTCCCGTCGGGGTCTTCAAAATAGACGCTGCCGGTCATCCCGTGGTCGGTGGTGCGGTCCACCTTCACGTCGTGTTCCAGCAGGGTGTGGTAGAGGTCACGCAGGGAGTCGAAGTCTTCAACCTGCACGGCGAAGTGGTTGAGGCCGATGTTGCCCTTGCGGGTGGCCGGGGAGTCTTCGGAGGCCTGGAACAGGGCCAGGTCGTGGTGAATCTCGCCGCACGTCAGGAACGTCGCCGTCGGCCGCGATACCGCTATCTCGAACCCCAGGATTTCGGTGTAAAACTTGGTGGATGCCGCAACGTCGGAGACGTTGATTACGAGGTGGCCGACTTGCTTGGGTTTAACCATGTTGCTGCTCCTTGTCGAATAAGATGGGCGCCTGTTGTGCGTTAATATACGATAGTTGACGCCGGCGGGCAAGGATACGCCGGATTCGCGCCGTCGGCCGGCGGCACGTTAGATTTCGTTCATCCGCCGCACCATCGGCCGGTAGAGCCACCCGGCTACGGATATGACCAGCAATACCACCGCCCCGCTGGTAATCGCCGCCGACCAGCCGTAGAGCTGGGCCAGCCAGGTCAGCGGCCAGGCGCCCAGGAAGTGGAACACCGGGGCCAGCTGCATCATTGCCATCATCCGCCCCCGCATCTCCGGCGCCGTGGTCAGCTGCATCAGGGAGCTGGACACCGGCCAGAAACCGCCGATGCTGGTGGAACCGACCAGGGCCACCAGCACGCAGGCCGCCCAGAACCACTGCGACCAGGACATGGCGATGAGAGCCACGCAGCAGAGGGTGACTTCCAGGTACATCAGCCGACCCTTGTTCTTGCTGTCGCCCCAGCTGGCCACTACCATTGAACCCAAGAATGCGCCGCCACCGCGACACATCATGAACATCCCGGTCTGAAAGCCGTTCAGCTTGAGAAATTCCTGCGTGAAGCCTGGAACTACCTGCATATAGGCCATGCCGAAAAATCCGAAGGAGGCTGACATGATTATCAGCACTGCTGCCATCGGCGTGCGCAGCGCGTGGGAGAAGCCGCTGATGAGGTCATTCACCGGCGAGGAGTTGCGCCGGGTATTTGTGGTCGGTTTGGAAACCATCAGCAGGAACCCGATGCCCACCAGGTAGCTGGAGCCGTTAATCATGATGGCGGCCCAGGTATCGATGTGGTCAATGGCCCAGCCGCCGACCAATGGGCCCAGCATGTTGCCAATCTGGCCTACGGACGTGTGCAGCGCGACGGCGTTCATCATGTCCTCTCGGGGCACCAGGTCCGCGGCCAGCGCGAAACGGGCCGGCATCTGCACTGCCATTAGGCCGCCCAGGATGAAAACCACGGTGTACACGTGCCACATCTGGGCATGGCCGGACAGCGCGAGGAAGGCCAGGGTGAGAGTAACCACGCTGTTGCCAAGGACGCATGTAATCAGGAACAGCTTGCGGTCAACCCGGTCGGCGATAACCCCGCCGGCGAAGGTGAAAAAAAGATTGGATACGCCGAAGATGCTGACCGCCAGCCCCAGCGCGGTTTTCTCTCCGCTCAGGTCCAGTATCAGCCAGCCGATGCCAAGGAACTGGATGCCCTGGCCGAATGACTGCACGCCGACGTTCAGAAAGAACCACCGGAAATCCCGGTGGCGTAGAGCGGAAAAGGCGCGGAGCCGGCCAGCAGCGGCCACGGCGGCCATGGTTGCTACGCGCCGTCCCCAGATGAAAGCAGCCGGTCGGCCAGCTGGTTGAAGTCGGCTACCTCAAAATCAGGGAGGTATGGCGATTCCTCGTTGGGCAGGTTGTAGCGGTTCACGTAAGCTCCCCGGTAGCCGCAGGCCCGGGCGCCCGTGATGTCGAAGGAATGAGCGGCGACCATCATAATCTCGCCGGGCGCTTTGCCCAGGATGCGCGCCGCGGTGCGATACACCGCAGGGTGGGGCTTGAACGCGCCGGCCTTTTCCACGGAAATGACATCGTTGAAGGGGACGCCAATGTTGTGGTCAACTAGCTGTTCCAGGTAGGACTGCTCCCCGTTCGACAGGGCGACCAGGCGGAAGCGCCCGCTGTCGGCCAGGCGCCGCAGTCCAGCTACGGCGTCTTCAAACGGCCGGATGTCGTCGTACACCCGCATAAAGTCGGCTACGTCGGCGTAATCGAAGGACACGCCGTGCATCCGCAGGCAGTAGATGAAGGATCGGCGACAGGTTTCCCGGTAGCCGCTGTGCCCCAGCATGAAGAGGTTGTCCTGGTATTGCTCGATGCGCTGGCGTCCGCGCCAGGTCAGCCAGAAGGCCTCGCCTGTTACTGTTGAGCCGTGCTCCTGCAGGAAGCGACCGGCCGGGCCGGACAGGCTGCCGTCCAGGTCCAGCACGGTGCCGAATATATCGAAGGCCAGAGTGTTGACCTGGGCGATAGCGTCGCTGGACATAGCGGGGTTCTCCGCGGAACGGATGAATCAGTCGGCGGGCTTGATGTTGCCGATGTTGGTATCGTCGATATTGATTTGGCGTTTGACGCTGTCAAAATAGACGATGAGCCAGGTGGCGGGGCCAATGGTCCGCTTTTCCCGGACTTCTCCCAGGTCGCCGGTGGAGATGCTGCGGACGGAAGAACCGACCGGGGAGGCCATGACTTCGCGAACCTCGAAGTCGGCGACGGCTTCGACTTTCGTTCCCTTTTCATACAGGTCAAAACTCATCGGGATACCTCCTGCGGGCAGAGGGACGCCCAGACGCGGGCGCGGGGACAATCGGCGTTGCAGTGTACGGGCCGGCATCGGCAGTGTCAACGAACGCCGGCCCGTTTGCTACCCTAGACTCGTATCACGCCGACCACGTCGCCCTTCGCCTCTTCGATGGTTATTTCGGTGCCGAAGGGACGGGAAACTTCCTGCAGCCACTGCAGGGTTTGCCGCGCAATGGGTTCCTCCGCCAGCACCGGCCGGCCCCGCTGTGGAATAGGCCGGCCAAAGCCCATGTCGATCGGATGCAGGATTACCTCCTTAAGGTCGCCGCCGGCATAGTTGCACACGGCCACCACGCTCTGCCAGAACACCGGGTCGGCGGCGAAGGCGCGGCTGCCGCTGCCGGAGCGGGTATCCAGGTAGTCGCCGGGGGTACTGTTGAAGTCCAGACCGAAGCGGCGGTAAGCCTCGTGCGGCAGCCACAGCACGCTCTCATTCTGGAATATGAAGTTGCCCAGGCTGTAGAAGATGGGGCGGTTCTTGTAAATCTCGATACCCCGCAGGAAGTGTGGGCCGTGGCCCACGAATGCGGCGCAGCCCTGGTCGATGGCCCAGTGGGCGAAGTCCACCAGGAAGTGCGGCGGCGACAGCCGGGAATGACCGTGGAAGTCGCCCTCGGGTCCGCTCTCGTGGCAGTGGACTCCGTACACCTGCCAGTCCGACTGCGTCTGCGCGCCCCGAATCCAGTTGCCGATGCCCAGACGGTCCTCCTCGTTCAGCGCGGTGCGCACGGCGAAGGTTTCGTCGAGGACAAACTTGTGCTCCAGGAAGTCAATCTCGGCGTCCGCGTCCAGCTCCTTTTCGTCGCCCCGGAACCCGAAGTGGCGGAGGAAGGCGTGCTCCTCCTCGTAGCCCAGCTCCAGGTTGGCCTTGCGCAGCGCGTCGAATACGTCCTGTTGCACGTGATGGGTAATGTCGTGGCGCAGGGCGTTGACCCCCGGCCGGCCGGCGAAGTCGGGGCGCCCGGCGCCGGCCCTGGAGGTGTCGCTGAAGGTGCTGGTCGCGCTCATCACCGCCACCCGGCCCCGTGCCGAATCCACGTAGGCGGGAGACCTGGCCTCGTCCAGGTTCCGGCCGCCGCCGGCGTGAGGCAGGTCAACCTCCGTGCAGTGTTCCAGGGTGGTCAGAAAGCCGCCCTCGGAAAAGTCGAAGGAGTGGTTGTTGGCGGTGGTAACCGCGTCAATGCCCATCCACTTCAATTCGTCCAGGTTGCGCGGGTCGGAGCGGGTGTAGGTGTTGCGGCTCCACTGCCAGGTGCTCTCATAGTCGTGGAACAGCATCTCCAGGTTGACCAAAGACACGTCGGCAGCCCGCAGGATGTCCACCAGCTTGAGGAAGCGGGGCTCCTGGAAGGCGCGCATCCGGCGGGTAATCATGGCGTCGCCGCCCACGGCGATGGAAATGTCGCGGCGCTCAGCGTCGTAAATCGTTGTGGTCATGTTGCCTCCTCACTATTCCTGCGCAAGCTAACTACCAAACCGGAGCTTGTCAAATCGGCAACATCCATGCCGCCATGGGCGCAAGCGATGGCCCCCTGTCGGGTCAACTCGCTCTGGACGGCATAAGCGGCGCGGGGTATCATTGACCGAGTAATCCCAGACCCGCAAACAACCTGGAGGCTAACTGTACCCATGAAAATCGTAAAGATGTCGGCAGTCGAGCGCACCGAGGGCACGGCCCCACTGTTCACCGGCCCGGTGGGGCGTCAGGCGATTCTGGACCCCGACGACAGCAACAACTTCAACTTTGGCATCGTCCACTTCGGCGCCGGCGTGCGCAACAAGTTCCATACCCACAGCGGCGACCAGATTCTCATCGTCACCGAGGGCACCGGCATCGTCGCCACCCGGGATGAGGAAGTATCGGTAACCGAGGGCGACGTCGCCATCATCCCGGCCGGCGAAGACCACTGGCACGGCTCCCGCGAGACCGCCATGTCCCACATCACCATCACCGTGAAGGGCAGCCAGACCACGCAGAACGAAGCCTAGCCCGCTACGCAACCAGTACGCCGTAGGGGCGACCCATGGGTCGCCCCTACTTTATTGCTAACCCTCCGGTCGGGGTCTAGTCATGGCGGTGACCGTGGTCGTTATGCCCATGGTCGTCGTGCCCGCCGTGTCCATGCCCATGGTCGTCGTGGCCGTGCCCGTCGTGGTCATCATGATGACCGTGATGGTCATCAGCGGGAGCCAGTTGAGGTAGGCGAATCATGGCCAGAATTATGGCGGCGACCACGTACAGCGCGGCGGTGTAGTAGAACAGGTACGACGCTTCCTGAGTGTACAGCCAGCCAGCGATGATGGGCGACGCGGCGCTGAGGATGAACCGGGAGGTTGACAGCAGCCCCAGCGTGGTGGCCGCCGTCCCCTCGCGCACGATGTCCATCGCCGCTGCCGTCAGGATGGGCTGATCGCTGTAGAGGAACAGGCCCAGGGCCGCCAGCAGGACGGTCATCAACGCCAGGTTGGTGCCGAATGGCGCCATCAGGGCGGTCACGACGGCAAGGAATACCATCCCCGGCACCAGCACAATCTTGCGCCCGAATCGGTCGGACAGGTACCCCATTACGGGGCTGGCGAAAATGCCGACGAACACCAGCAGGCCGATGAGCAGGCCCCGTAAGCCGGTACTGCTGAGGAAGTCTGAAAAGAAGTTTTCAAAACCTTTTGCCCCACCTTCCGTCTTCAACCCCAACACGTCGGTCAGGTAGAGTGGCAGGACGGTAATGAATCCAATGTAGGCCATGCCCCGCAGACCGGCCACCACGGTTATGCCCCAAACGCGAGGATTGCGAACCAGCAATTTGGTTTCGGCAATCTGGGTCTGCATGGTGCTGACGGCCTTTTCCTCCACCGCAGCCTGCGCCCGCTGTCCGATGTCCCGGAAAGCCCAGAACACTAGGAACGTCAGGAAGATGGGCACCGCGGCGTAGATGGTGATAATGGACTGCCAGGCCAGGGACAACAGCAGGATGCCGGTGAGTACGGGGCCAATCACGTCGCCGATGTTGCCGCCCACGCCGTGGAATGTCAGCACAGTGCCCCTTCGGTGGGTGAAGTGGGACGACAGCGCCGCCATGGCCGGCAGGTGCCAAACCGAGGCGGCGATGGCTACCACCGCCATGCCGATTAGCAGCAGCGTATATCCCACCGGATTCAGCGCCGTGGACGCGGCTGCCGGCTCGCTGCCAGCGACCCAGGTTGAGCCGGGTACTTGCCAGCCGGCGGCGGACATCAGGAGCCAGCCGACGCCGAACAGGGCCATGCAGACTGCCATTACCCAGCCCCAGTAACGGCGCAGTGCGTCGGTCAAAACGCCGCCGGGCAGCGCCACCACGCCTGAGGCAATTTCACGGGTAGTTTGGATGCTGGTAACCGCAAGGTTGCCAGCGAGAGTGTCGCCGCCCAAAAGCACGTTGCGTACTTCAGGCAGCACCACGATGAAGCTCTGTTGGATGGAATGGAAAACGCCGTGCCCGCTGGACAGGCCGCCAACTACGAAGGCGGCGCCCCTTCGGAACCCGGTGCGGCCCTCGGTTACGTCCGGGGCAGCGTGATGATGGTGCGCGTGAGCCATAGTTTCCTCCTGTGGCCGTGAGGTGAATGCTAGTCGATGGCGCCACCGGATTCGCGGGGCAGTTGGGCAAGGCTGGCTACGGACTTTGCGCTTCCGGGCCAGCGGCTGCGGATTTTTGACCAGGCCAGGACTGCGACGAATAACGTCGCCGAAAGCAGTACTACGCTGGCCCCCGATGATACATCAACGAAGTAGCTGATGTAGATACCCATCACGGCGCAGATTACGCCGATTCCCGTTGATAGCAGTGCCATCTTGCGAAAGCTGTCGGTCAGCAGCCGGGCCACGATGGGCGGTATGACCACCGCGGCGGCAATCATGGTTACTCCCAACACCTGCATGGATACCACGATGGTTCCCGCCAACAGCAGCGAGAACAGCGTGTCCACCCAGGCCGTGGGCACCCCGTAAAACCGGGCCACGTCCGGATCAAACGTGGCGAATAGGAAGAGTTTGTAGGCTACAAAGAAAACGATGGCGACGATGGCGGCCACTACGGCGATGGCGATGACTTCCTCATTGTCCACACCCAGCACGCTCCCCCACAGCGAAGCCTCGAAGTCGCGGGTAAAGCTTTGGGAGCGGCTGATTATGGCAATGCCCAGGGCGAAACTGGCCGTGGTGATGATGCCAATGGCGGCGTCCGAGCCGATGGGGTTCTTGCGAGTGGTCCAGGCGATGAGCAATGCCGACAAAAACCCCCAGAGTGTGGCGCCCACAAAGAAGTTGATGGACATAATCCAGCTGACCACCGCGCCGCCGAAGATGGCGTGGGACAATCCGTGCCCGATATAGGACATGCCGCGCAGGACGATATAGACGCCCATCAGCCCGCACAGTCCCCCCACCAGGCAGGCGGCGACGATTGCGCGCACGAAGAAGCCGAATTCAAAGGGTTCGAGAAGCATTCAGTCGTTCTCGTCCCGGTGGTGATGGTGAGCGGGAACGTTGTCGGGCGCGGTGTGAACGTGGGGGATTACCGGCTGGCGGTGGCTGTCGTCCGGGACGGTAGCCAAAGGCTCAGCGGCGTCGCCGTTGCGGTCAATCCAGAAGTGGGCGCTTTCGGCCACCATGGTCATCCCCTGGTACTGGATGACGGGCATCTCGGCTCCGTACACCTCCCGCAGGATGTGCGGCGCAATCACCCGGTGCGGCGGGCCGTCGGCAACGATGGAACCGTTGAGGCACACGATGCGGGGCAGATGGACGGCGACGGCGTTAATCTCATGAGTGGTGAGGATGATGGTAACGCCGGCGTGATTGAGGTCGTGGAGCAGGTGCATCACGTCGTCCCGGGTTTTCACATCCACGCCGGAGGTGGGTTCGTCCAGCAGCAGCAGTTCCGGGCTGCTTACCAACGCGCGGGCCAGGAAGACCCGCTGTTGCTGCCCGCCCGACAACTGGCGGATATGCCGTTTGGCCAGGCTGGCGATTCCCAACCGTTCCATCATGTCGTAGGCCAGTTCCCGCTCCTGCTTGCGAAACCAGGGGAACAGGGCGTTGGACATGGTGCGTCCCATCATCACCGCTTCTTCCACGGTAACCGGAAAGTTCCAGTCGATGGTTTCCAGCTGGGGCACGTAGCCGGCCCGGTTGCGGCGGCTGCTGACGGGTTTGTCGTGCACCCGCACTTGCCCGGCCTGCGTCGGCACCGCGCCTAGAATCGTCCGCAGCAGAGTGGTCTTGCCGGAACCGCTGGGCCCGAGCAGCCCCACAAAATCGCCGGGCATTACCCGCAGGTCAACATCCTGCAGGACGCGCGAGCCGTTGTAGCCGGCGGTTACGCCCTGCAACTCCACCACCGGGCGCGCGTTGGGGTCGGGCCGGTGGAGGTGGGCTAGTTCAGGTGGGTGCAGCATGGCTATTGAGGATAAACGGCATTGGACTCGCCGTCAAAGACCGGCGATATGTCCACGTTGTCCAACGCCGACGCGTCTCCGCCGAGGGCCGGAATCATAATGCGCAAGTTGGTGACTTCCAGACCCAAATAGCTGTGGTCGGGGTCGCCGGGTGCGCCGGGCAGGTCGTCGTCGGAGAGTTCGTCGATATATTCGGCTCCAGACTCGGCGGCGATGGTCTGCATCACGTCGCTGGGGAAGACCTCGGAGCCGAACACGGCAGGGATGCCCTCTTCGCTGATCTGGGTGATGAGGTTGGCGACGTCCCGGGCCGACGGCTCGGAGAAGTCAGAGGGCTGCACCGCGCCGATGACGGTGAGGCCGTAGCGGTCGGCGAAGTACGCCCAGGAGTCATGGTAAGTAAGCAGTTTGCGGTTTTCCACCGGGATGGTGGGAATCATCGTCTTGACGGCTTCGTCCACTGTAGCGATGCGCCCGGCGAAGGCGTCATAGTTGGCGCGGTAGTAATCCGCGTTGGCCGCGTCCCTGGCGACCAGGTTATCCCGGACAATCTCCGCGTAACGCAGCGCCAGGATGGGGTCGGGCCACAGGTGAGGATTGGGATGCCCGCCCTCCTCGGGGAAGGAGAAGTCGAACTGCCACTGGTCACGGGTGATGGTCTGCTCGCCCAGGCTGACGATGGAGGCGCCAGGCTTCAGGTTGGCCTTGGCCATCTCCAGCGTGGGTTCCTCCAAGAAAAGGCCGTTGAGGAAAATCAGGTCCGCGCCGGCGAGCGTGACCGCCACCGAGGGCGCCGGCTCAAAGGTGTGGGAGTTGACGCCCTCCGGCACGACGCCCTGCAGGCTGATGCGGGTTCCGCCGATGTTCTCCACGATGCTGGTGATCGGCGAAACGGTGGCTGCCACGTTGAGCTGGCCCGATGCTGATTGGTCCGGGGCCGGCGCGGTCGCCGGCTCCTGACCGGCGCAGGCGATGGCAGCCACGGCCACCAAAATGAGCAAGATAGTAATGCAAGATTTTGTAATAAACACCATTTGCCCTCCTTAAGGGCGAAAAAAGCGGTATGTAGTTCAGTGCAAGGTAGGTTGGTCGGGGTCTGCCGGTCAGCCCGGAGGCTGACAGCTGGAGCACAGCCCGCCAATGGTGATGTTGTCCAGGTCGGGCGTGAACCCGAATTCCTGCTCCAGGCGCTGGCTGAACTCGGCCAGGTAGTCGGGTGTGAGGGTTTGCACGCCGTCGCACTCCGAGCAGACCATGTGGTTGTGGCGAGTGTGGTGATCGGCCAGTTCGAAGTGCAGCTTGTTTCCGATGATCACCTCGGTCACGACGCCGACGCGCTTGAGCAGCTGCAACGTGCGGTAGATGGTGGCTAGGTCAACGTAAGGGTGTTGCTCCTTTGCCAGGTTCCATACCTCATCAGCTCCAACGTGGCCGGGCCGGCCGGCAACGATGTCCAGCACCGAGAGGCGCTGGGGCGTCATGCGGTAACCTTCGGACCGAAGGCGCGAGATGGCCGACTCGTGTCCAGACATACGCCATTCACCGTTATTGCAGTGATTTGCGATAACGAATAATAGCAGAATGCCGCCGGATGTCAATAGCCGGCGTGATATACTCCCCCCAGTGCAATTTGACACCGGAAACGGGGGATTAATGGCGGCGAACAAGAAAGGCGACGGGCTGCTGCTGGTGTACAGCGACGTGGCCCCGGAGCACGACGAGGAGTACAACCGCTGGTACAACGAGGAGCACATCCCGGAACGCCTGTCCATTCCGGGCGTGCTGGACGCGGCCCGCTACCAGGCGGTGCAGGGTAGCCCGAAGTACCTGGCAGTGTATGAGTTAGAGTCCTACCAGGCCTGGCACTCAGAGGGATGGCAGAAGTGGCTGCGCGAGCCCACCGAATGGTCTCAGCGGATGTCGCCCAGCGTCATCGGCACCGAGTACATCCGCAACCTGTATCAGCGCGTGCACCCCGCCGAGCTGTCCGAGGAGACGGCGCAGGCCGGTATGTCGCCCCTGCTCCTGGTCGGCCGGATGTCTATCCCGGAGCACCTGGAAGAGGCGTGGAATCATGCCTACAACAACGAGCGTCTCCCGATGGCCCTGAACATTCCGGGTTACATCCGGGCCCGCCGTTTCCAGGCGATGATGGGCGAGCCCAAGTACTGCACCGTCCACGAAATGGAGTCGCTGGCCGTGGCCCAAAGCGAGCCGTGGCAGAACTGGAGCCGCATAGAAACACCGGTGTGGACCCACGAGGTGCGCCCGCACATGGTCCACGGCGAAGGCTCGCCGGGGATCTATCGGAAGATTTTCCCGGCATAACCTTCACGTATAGAGCGAAGGTGTAACCTTTGCTCCCAGCATCACCTGCCCGGCGTACTCATAGTTGTTGGGCAGGCCGGAAATGTGCTGGCCGCCAACGTGCAGGTCGCGGAAAAACCGCTCGATCCCGGTGGCCCGGTGGATGGCGTTGGTGCCGGCCACGTTGAACAGCTGGTCCACCACGTCCACCGAGCGACGGATGGCGTGAGTGACGGCCAGCCGCGTCCGCAGCGCCCGTTCAGCCAGGTCGGGCAGCCCTTTCACCTGCGCCTCCCACATCGCGCCCACCGCGTCCATGGCGAAGGTGCGGGCTGCGTCGTGGATGGCCTCGCATTCGCCCACGGCAATCTGGACGTAGGCGCGGTCGCGCAGCAGGGTTGGTGAGTTGGTGGTGCCGGCGCCGGTGGCCAGGTCGTGAAAGGCGTCCAGAGCTCCCCGGGCCATGCCCAACGCGTTGGCGGCGCCCATTGTCCAGCTGAGCAGAAGGGAGTTCTGCGGCGGATTGTAGAGAGGCCCGTCGTAGTAGGCCGCATCGCCCCGTGAGTAGGTGTGATGGGCCGGCACGAACACGTTGGCATATTCACAGTCGTTGCTGGCGGTGCCGCGCATCCCCAGCGTCGTCCAGTTGTCGATGACGGTTCCCGATGCTACGGGTACGACGGCAACGCGCATCTGCGGACTGCCGTCGTCGTTGACCATCGGCTTCCCGTCGGTGTCCAGCAGGCGGCAGTTCAGGAACAGCGTGTTGGAATGGTCAATGCCGCTGAGATAGTTCCAGCGTCCGTTGATGATGTACCCGCCCTCCGCCACGGTGGCGGTCCCTTCTGGCCGCGCGGAGCCTGACCCCAGGATTTCCGGCGGGTCGCCGAAGATCTCCAACGCTGCCTCTGGGGTCAGCCGAGCGACGGCGGCAGTGAGGGCCGTGCCGTTGAAAACGCACCAGCCGGCGGACCCGTCGGCCCGACCGATGGTCTCCACCACGCGGAAGGCGGTCAGCGGGTCCAGCTCCGGGCCGCCCAGGGCTTTGGGAACGTACAGCCCGAAGAGGCTATGCCGGGCCATCTTGGCGGCCAGCTCAGGAGGCAGTTGACATTCGGCGTCAATGCGGTCTAGGTTGGCCCGTATTTCAGGAACCAGGCTTTCGGCGATGGCGACCAGGTCGGCGGGCATAAAACGACTCCGCGATTTAGGATACTGGCCGTTATTATAGAGGTTGAGGGTTGATGCGCCTTATGGTAGGATGATGCTGGCGATTTGTTAGTTCAAGTCGAGGAGGTCTTTTTTGATGGCAAATGAGAACCATGACATCCCACTGATGGCCCACCTGATGCGTCGGGCCGGCTTTGGAGCCCAGTACGCTGAGCTGGAAGCTCGCGCGGCCAAGGGCTACGAGGCGACCGTCGAGGAGCTGCTGAACCCGGAGGTCAATGACCACGGGATGGACCTGGACGTCGCCGAGCGGTGCTTCATCGAGTGGAGCCACCATACCCGGGGACTCCCCGAATACGTCGCCTTCCGCTTCATCAATTCCAGGAACCAACTGGAAGAGAAAATGTGCCTGTTCTGGCACGGCATCCTCTGTACCGCCGACAGCAAGACCCAGAGCTACCCCACGTCCTACGACGAAATCGAGATGTTCCGTCAGTACGGCATGGGCAGTTTCCGCGACCTGCTGCTGGAAATTTCCAAAGACCCGGCCATGATTTTCTTCCTGGACAACTGCCTGAGCCACAAGGGCGCCATCAACGAGAACTACGGACGGGAACTCCTGGAACTGTTCTCCATGGGCGTCGGCATGGACGGCGAGTTCAACTACACCGAAGACGACGTTAAAGAATGCGCCCGCGCCTTCACCGGCTGGACCATCGCCAATAACGTGCCCGGCCAGCCCTACGGACGCTACGCCGCCAAGTTCGTCTATAACCCGGACGACCACGACGAGGAAGACAAGACCTTCCTGGGTGAAACCGGCAACTTCAACGGCGAGGACATCGTTGACATCATCGCCAAGCAGCCGGCCACGGCTCGCTTCATCTCCCGCCACCTGTACAGCTACTTCGTCGCCGACGAAGCCCAGGTGCCGGCCTGGATGGAAACGCCGCCCCGGGACCTGGACACCATCAAGATGCTGGAGGACGAGTACTTCCGCTCCGGCTACAACATCAAGTCCATGCTCCGCCTTCTCTTCCACTCCGACGCCTTCAAGAACGCCCGGTTCCAGCGGGTCAAGAGCCCGATTGAAACCGTCATCGGCACCCTGCGCCTGGTGGGCGACTGGACTGAACCCAAGCCCGGCTTCGAGTTCATCTTCGATGAGATGAAGCACATGGGCCAGGAAATTTTCAACCCGCCCTCGGTGGAAGGTTGGCATACCGGCCGCGAGTGGATTGACGGCGGCACCCTGGTGCACCGCATCAACTTCACCGCCGACTTCGTAGGCGACGTGAACCAGCCCGGCGTCAAGGGCATCGTGGAGCAATTGGCTGACCGCGGCCCCGTGATTGCCCCGGAAGACATGGTTGACGAGACCTGCCGCCTGCTGGGCCACTACGAACTGGCCGAAGAAACGCGGCAAATGCTGGCGGCCGGCATGGCCAAATACGGCACACTGCACACGGACACCGCCGCATTCGCCGACCGCGTCAGCGAACTGTTGCAAATGTTCGTCGCCACCAAGGAATATATCTACGCCTAACCTTTGCGCAACACTCGATTCCGGCAAAAGCCGGAATGACGGCTCAAAACTGGAGGAAAGAATCGTGACGGCAACGAAAAAAGACCCGGTGCTGGTGGTACTGCAAATGTCCGGCGCTTACGACGCGCTGAACACCATCATTCCCTACAGCGACCCGCTGTACAAAGACTACCGCCCCCATCTGAAGGTGGAGCCGGAGGAAGTCCTGGCCATTGACAACAAGGTGGGCTTCCACCCGGCCATGGCCCCCATCAAGGACCTCTACGATGAGGGCAAGGTTGCCGTCATCCAGGGCATCGGCTATCCCAATCCCATCCGCTCCCACTTCCGCTCCATGGACATCTGGCACACCGCCGAGCCCACCAAGATGTCCACCGAGGGCTGGCTGGGCCGCGCCATCCAGGACCTTGACCCCAACAAGGAAAACGTCCTGACCGCCGTGAACTTCGGTCGTGGCCTCCCCCGCGCCCTGGCCGCTCCCGGCGTGTCCGTCGCTTCCGTGGGCAACCTGGAGACCTACGGCGTGCTCACCGGCATTGACGGCGAAGACCAGCGCGCCGACGCTCTCGACATCTTCTCCCGCATGTACTCCCCCATGGTCGGCTCCGGCCCCATCAACGAGTACCTGTCCCAGACCGGTCTGGACGCCCTCAAGGGCGCCGACATTCTGCGGACGGCCCCCGAGATTTATTCCTCCAGCATCGAGTACGGCGGAGATATGTTCTCCCAGTGGGTCAAGAACGTCGCCCAGGTGCACAGCGCCGGCTTCGGCACCCGCGTGCTCTACACCGGCCTGAACCCCGGCGCCTTTGACACCCACGCCAACCAGCCCACCTCCTTCGCCAAGCTGTGGGGCGAGGTTTCCCGCGCCACCAACGACCTGTACCAGGACCTGAAAGAACACGACGCCAACCAGGAAGTCGTGATACTGCTCTTCACCGAGTTCGGGCGCCGCGTGCAGGAGAACGGCTCCGGCACCGACCACGGCTCGGGCAGCGTTGCCTTCGTCATGGGCGACGCCGTCAAGGGCGGCCTCTACGGCGAGTACCCCTCGCTGGAACCGGACAAGCTGGACGAGGGCGACCTGCAGTGGAACAACGACTTCCGCAGCACCTACGCCACCATCCTGGACAAGTGGCTGGGCCTGGACGACAAGGCAGTCCTCCAGGGCGAGTTCGAGCAGTTCGACTTCATCAAGTAGCCGCCGGCTACCGGCCACAAAGGTGAGGAAAATGGTTACGCAGATTGACATTGCGCCGGTAACCTTCCAGTACAGCCACACCATCGGGCGGCAGGAAGTGCGCAGCGGCAACGGCTTCTTCAATCCCGTGGCGATTACTCGCGACGAGAACGACCTGCTGTACGTGCTGAGCCGGGGCACCGAAACCCCGGCCTTCTTCCCCTGCAAGCGGGTTACCGTGTTCCATCCCGAGGAAGAGGAAGTCGTCGCCGAATTCGGGCAGAAAATTCCACCCGAAGACGCCGATGAGACCACGCCCAACGGCGCGTTCATGTGGCCCACTTCCGTGGCTCTGGACAGCAACGGGATGGCCTACGTGTCCGACGAGTGGCTGAACCGGGTCTCCATCTACGACCAGGAGCATGGCAACTGGATCGGCATGTGGGGCATCCCCGGCGACGCCCCCGGCGAAATCAACGGCCCGGCCGGGTTGGCCTTCGACAAGAACGACAACCTGTACATGGTCGAGAGCCGGAACCACCGCGTTTCGGTGTTCACCAGGGACGGCAAGTACCAATTCGGCTGGGGCGGCCTCGGCGACGGCGACGGTCAGTTCAACCTGCCCTGGGGCATTGAAATTGACCACAACGGCGACGTTTACGTGGCGGACTGGCGGAACGACCGCATCCAGAAGTTCGCCCCCGACGGCACGTTCCTGATGAAGTTCGGCGAGCCCGGCGATGGCGAAGGCCAGTTCAACCGGCCCACTGGCGTGGCCGTGGACAAAGATGGTCACATCTTCGTCACCGACTACAAGAACGACCGGGTCCAGGTCTTCCGCGCCGATGGAGGTTACATCACCACCATGCGCGGGCAGGCCGGCCTCTCCAAGTGGGGCGCCGAGCGCGTGTACCTCGACCCGACCATCGTCCAGGCTCGGGACCGCGCCCTGAACCTCGCCGAGCGGGAAGGCGCTTTCCAGGGCCCCATCGCCGTGGAGGTGGACGACGACGGCCACGTCTTCGTGCTGGAGTGCGCCCGCCACCGGGTGCAGGTGTTCACCAAGCAGACCGCCATGTTTGCCGGCGAACTCTGATCACCCCGCAACCATCGGCAACAGAAGCGCCACGGTGGAATTGCCGTGGCGCTTTTCTTGTGGCGTCGTGACCGCCCTCACGCGCTGCCCAGGAACACCTGCGTGAGGATGTCGGTGTCACGGATGGACTGGGGCGTGCCGTTGTGCACCACGGCCCCTTTGTCCAGCACGTAGGCCCGATCAACAATGTCCAAGACGCCCTTGATGTTGTGCTCGACGACGACGATGGTGGTGTTGAGCCGGTCGCTGATTTCGGCCACTTTCTGGAATACCTCCCTCACGATGATGGGAGCCAGGCCCAGCGTGGGTTCGTCCAGCAGCAGTAGCTCGGGCGAGGCCATCAGCCCCCGGCCTAGGGCCAGCATCTGCTGCTGACCGCCGGACATTTGGCTGGCCAAATCGCCCCGCTTTTCGTAGAGGATGGGGAACAGCTCCATAACGGAATCCAGCCGACGGGCCTTTTCGGCCCGGTCGTTCAGATAAATGCACCCCATCTCCAGGTTCTCGGCGATGGACAGGTGGGTGAAGACCCGGCGACCCTGGGGCACGAAAGCGATGCCCTCCTTCACGATTTCGTGCGTCTCGGCCGCCAGGGGCTGCTGCCGCCAATAGACCGTCCCCGCTACCACCGGAGCCAGACCCATTACGGCCTTCAGCACGGTGGACTTGCCCGCGCCGTTGGGCCCCATGACGGCGACCATCTCGCCCTGGTGAATCCCCATGGAGACGTCGTCCAGAGCGTGCACGGCGCCGTAGGACACCGATACGTTGACCAACTCCAGGAGCGGCGGATTGTCGGGGTTATGTTGGGTGGTGGTCATGGCCGGCTGGAGTTATGCGCCCAGGTACGCCTCAATGACTTCTTCGCTGTTCAACACCGGTTCCACCTCTCCGGCGGCCAGTAGGGTGCCGCTGTCCAGGACGATGATGCGGTCGGAGAGTTCGCGCACTATTTCCATGTTGTGGGATATGAAGACGATGGTGTGCCCGTCTGCCCGCATCTGCTTCATTATCGCCTTAACCCGCTCAATCATCTGGGGAAAGAGCCCTGCAAAAGGCTCGTCCATGAGATAGGTGTTGACGTTCATCGCCAAAGCCCGGCCGATTTCCACCAGCTTGCGCTGCCCGTAAGACAAGTCCTGGGCCAACGAGTCCCGCTTGTCCCACATGCCGACCTGCTCCAGGATGTCCCGGGCCTTCTGCCGTGTGGACGGCCGGGCGCGCTCGAATAGTGCCGGGAACAAACGCCGCTCGGTCAGCACGACCATGATGTTGTCCCACACCGTTATCTGATCGAATAGGCGCACTTCCTGGAAGGTGCGGGTCAGGCCGTGGTCGGGCGTCTCGTGAGCTTTCACCACCCGCAGGCCAGACCCGTCGATGATGACCACGCCGCCGTCCAGCGGCAGCACCCCGCTCAGCAGGTTCACCAGCGTGGACTTGCCCGATCCGTTGGGCCCGACAATGCTGGTGGTCCCCTGCCGCGGGATGGACAACGTCAGCTCGTCAACGGCCCGCACCGCGCCGAAGTGCTTGGAGATGGCCTCGGTTTGCAAAGCGTAGTCGATTTGGTCGCCGCGCGATGATGTCACAATCGATACCTCCCAACCAGGCCCTGCGGCCGGAACAACATCAGCAGCACCAACAGGATGCCCAGAACGACCTGCCGCGCCTGGCCGATGTACTCGGTGGGCAGGTACGGAATGAATCGCATCCCCTCTTCCAGCAGGACGAAGGCCATCGCCCCCAGCAGGGAACCCCAGATGGTTGCCAGCCCCCCGAGAATTACGATGGACACCAGCAGCACCGACTCCAGCAGGATGAAGGAATTGGGGTCAATGAAGGTGGTCCAGCTGCTGAACAAGCCCCCGGCTATGCCGGCCATCATGGCGGAAATGACCCAAACCGCCAGCTTGTAGTGGGTGGCCTGGTAGCCAAACACCTCGATGGCCTGCTCGTCCTCACGGATGGCGGTCAGCACCCGCCCGAATGACGAGGACACAATGAACCACGAAATCAACATCACCACGCCAAGAAATACCAGGCACAGCAGCAGGAACTCCAACTCGCCATCGAATACCCACCCCGCCACTTGGGGCCGCGCTATTTCATGGATGCCGAACGCGCCCCGGGTGACGGGCCTCAAGTTCAGAAAGACGTTGAAGGCGATAATGGCGAAGCCGAAGGACGCCAGCACGAATATGTCGTCGCGAAAGCGATTGAACACCACGCCCACCAGGACGGCGGCCAGACCGGCGAGCAGCGCGCATATGGGGAGCACCGCAAAGAAAGGCCAGCCGAAGGTCGGTATGGCCTCGGTGCGGAGCTGTTCGTAGGCCGGATCCGAGGTCAGGATGGCCATGGTATAGGCGCCGATTCCAAAGAACCCGATGTGCCCTACGGAGAGCAGACCGGTGAATCCCACCACCAAATTGAGGCTGACCGACAGGATCGCCCAGATTGCGAAGACGGTGCCGATGATGACCGCAAAGCCGGCCCCTTGCCAGAACATGAAGGCGATGGCCCAGCCGATGATGAGCAGGCTGGCCCAAAATTCGATGTTTCGACGGACCGAGCGGACCAACTCGCCTGGGTTGCGAATCAGCTCGGCCACTTCTCCTATGCGCTGGGTGTCAAAGGGCACGGCGTCATCTCCGGGGCAGCAGGCCCTGGGGCCAGAAAGATAGGAAGAGGATGAGCAGGATAAATGCGATGGCGTCTTTCCATTCCCCGGCCAGGTCCCAGATGCCGAATTGCTCGACAACCCCCAGGACGAACCCGCCGACGATTGCTCCGTACAGGTTGCCGATGCCCCCAACCACCGAGGCGATCCAGCCCTTGAGCAACAGCAGTAGCCCCATGCGCGGCTGCACCGCGGTGTCGTGCCCGGTGATGATGCCGGCCAGGGCGGCGTACATCGCGCCGATGAAAAAGACCCCGGCTATGATTACGGTGGTATTGATGCCCACCACCTTGGAGACCTCTTCGTCGTCGCCGATGGCCCTGACGGCGCGTCCGAACGAGGTCTGCTTCAGCAGCAGCCACAGGATGGCGAAACCGGCCAGGGCTACGCCGATGGCGAAGATGTTGAATCCCTTGATGCGCGCGCCCGCAATCTTCCACGTCTCGCTGCCGAATGCAGTTGGCAACGGACGGGGCGCGGCCTCGAAAACGATGACGATGAACGCAGCAACGGCCAGCAGGATGCCCAACGACGCCACCAGCATGATCAGCGGCGAACGCGCCCGCTCGCGCATGTACATATAAAGGCCGCGATACAGGGCGAGGCCCACGCATCCGGCCAGCAGACACGACACGGCCCAGCTCAGGTAGAGACCCGCTCCGGGAGCGCCGGCGGTAAGGGAGCCGCACCATGCGCCGACGGCGGCGGCGGGCAGCCCGGCGATGGCGGCAATACGCGAAAGGCGAATGTTGGGGACGAAGGTCTGGACCGCCCAGAACGGGACAACGATGGCCGCCACCGCTACCGTAGCGCCGATGGCGGGGCTCAAGGTCAGGTGGAGATGCTCAGGGAATGCGAGGACTATGCCGGTGTACGCTCCGGCTCCCCCTCCCAGCAGGCCAATGGCCACGCCAACCGTGTTCGGAGAATATCGGCCGCGCAGCCGCGGATACAGCAAAGCATAGAGAACCCAGGCGACAACACCGCCAACTACAGCGGCGAACACGGCGTTGACATATACGTTGTTGACGTCAGCGCGGCTGCCCAGCGATGTGGCAGTACGCAGGTAGAACACCCCGTATGCGCCCAGGGCCGCCGCCGCCCCGTAATAGAGATCGAAGAACCACACGGTGCTGTACACCAGGGTGAAGCCCATGGCCAGCAGCGCGTACACCGCGCCCACGGCAATGCCGTTGAAGGCGAATTGCAGGGCCTGAGGCGGCGACTGCCCGATTTTCCACGCCAGGTAGGCAATTACGGCCGTGGTCAAGACCAGGGCCAACACACGGGTGCCGGGGATGTTGAAACGGGCGGGGAATCCACGTGCGGTTTCGCGCTGACTGGACAAGATTGTATCCTCACGGCAGCCGGTAGCCGATCATAACCGCGCGCATATTACCAAAAGGGGCCGGTCGCCATCAACGACCGGCCCCGCCTTCGGCTGCCAGCGCCGTGATCAGGGCGTGGGCGCCTGGCCCAGCGAAACGTAACCCAGGTTGTCGTCGGTACGCTCGGCCAGCGGCAGGATCTGGACGACCGCGTTGCCCAGCCCGACCACCTCACCATACTCGTCGAAGCTATAGCCGTCGCCGATGGCTCCGCTGAAGGTGATGTCGTACATGCAGTCCCGGAAACCGTCCGCGTCCTGGTCGTCGCCCGTTTGGGCGAGACAGGCGGCGGCCAGGTACACGTCGTCATACGCCGAAGCCTGGAACCAGGGCTGGGTGGCCACGTGTCCGAAGTGCGCCTCGAAGTCCTTGAGGAACTGCTCGCCCCGGTTGGTGAGGCCAAGGGGAATTATGGCCTTCATCCCGGTGGCGGCCTCGCCGGCGATGCTGAGCGCTTCGGGCCCGGTGTTCACCGACTCGGTGTAAATGGGGCCCTCGAATCCCAGCTCGCGCAACTGTTTGATGATCGTTCCGCCGGAGAACTCGCCCTGAGAAGCCAGGTACACGGCGTCCGGTTCCGCGTTGATCAGCTTGGTGAGCTGAGTGCGGAAATCGGTGATGTCGCTGGCATAGCTCTCGGATGCCACCACGTGCCCGCCCAGTTCCTCGAAGCGAGCCACCGTGGTGCGCCGCGCGCCCTCGGCGTAGTCCGTGGACTCGGTGATGGTCGCCAGGTCATGGTGTCCGTCAACGTGGATCGTGTTGCCGGTATCAACGCCCAGTTGGTCATCGTTGATGGCGGTGCGGAAGATGTAGTCGCCCGCGCCCATGATGTCGGGGCTGGTGGCCGAGGCGGAGAGCATGATGACGCCCTCGCCTTCGGCCAGGGGCGCGGCCCCCAGCATCGCGCCGCTGCAGGTCGTCCCCAGGATGATCTTGATGCCGTCAACATCCGTCAGCTTGTTGTAGGCGGTGATGGCGTCCTGGGCGTTGCACTTGGAGTCTTCGGCAATCAGTTCCAGCATACGGCCGTTGATGCCCCCGGCGGCGTTGATTTCCTCCACCGCCATTTGCTTGGCCTGAACAATCGGGTTGCCATAGGACTCGCCAACTCCGGTCAGTGCATCCATCGCGCCGATGCGGAACGGTTCGTCCGACCCGGCCATGGCGGCGATGGGCGCGACGCCGACGGCAGCATCGCTGCCGGCCTGCCCCAGGATGCGGTAGCCCTGGTTGTCGTCGGTGCGCTCCGCCAGGGGCAGAACCACCACCACCGCGTTGGACAGGCCCACAACTTCGCCCTTGGCGTCAAAACTGTACCCTTCTCCAATGGCCCCGTTCCAGGTGATGCCGTACATGCAGTCGCGGAAACCGTCCGCGTCCTGGTCGTCGTTCGTCTGCTTCAGGCACTCGGCGGCGATGTACACGTCGTCGTAGGCGGAGCCCAGGTACCAGGGCAACGTGATGTAGTCGTATCGGGCGCGGAAGTTGGCCAAAACCTCCACGGCCTTGGGGTTATTCGGGTCCAGCTCGGCGGTGATCGCCTTGAGGCCCGTGGCGGCGTCTCCGGCCACTTCCAGCGCAGTGGCGCCCACCGGCACGATCTCGGAGTAGAGCGGCCCGGCGTAGCCCAGTTCCCGAATCTGCTTCACGATCGTGCCGCCGGAAAACTCGGACTGGGAGGCGATGTGAATGGCGTCCGGGTTGGCTCCGATCATCTTGGTGATCTGGCTGCGGAAGTCCGTTATGTCAGAGGCGTAGCGTTCTTCGGCCACTATCTCGCCGCCCAGGGAAACGAAGTGTTCGGCGGTGGTGCGACGCACGCCTTCAGCGTAGTCCGTGGTCTCGGTGATGGTGGCCAGGCTTCGATGTCCGTCGGCCCAGATCACTTCGCCCGTGTCGATCCCCAGCTGCAGGTCGTTCATGGATGTGCGGAAGATGTAGTCGCCGGCGTCGGCGATGTCCGGGTTGGTGGCCAGTCCTGAGAATAGAATCACGCCGTCGGCCTCGGCCAGGGGCGCTGCCCCCAGCATCGCGCCGCTGCAGGAGGTGCCCAGGATTATCTTCACCCCGTCCACGTCGGTGAGCTTGTTATAGGCGGTGATGGCATCCTGCGCCGAACACTTTGAGTCTTCGGCAACCAGTTCCAGCATCCTCCCGTTGATGCCGCCGGCAGCGTTGATTTCGTCCATGGCCAACTGCTTGGCTTGCAGGGCTACGTTGCCGTAGGTTTCGCCGGGGCCGGTCAGGGATTCCATCACGCCGATGCGGAACGGCTCGGCCGACGTGTCACCGCCGCCCGCCCCGGTTTCGGCAGTCGCGCCGGACTGCTCAGTCTGCGATGCAGTCCCGTCACCATCGCCTCCGCCGCAGGCGACAATAATCAAGGGAAGCAGGGCAATCAGCCCCGCAAGGGTAATCAACCTGACTATAGACATGCGCATGAAATCTCTCCTGAAGGCGATGGACTTGACCCGGCCCTCAACCAACAATCGTATCATAGTCCCGAACCGACGGGTAATGAGATTGGAGACGCTTAACGCGGAATTAATAAGAAAAACCCGGCCCAAAACAGCCGGGTGGTTGGAAAATGGCTCCCCTGGTAGGATTCGAACCTACGACCTAGCGGTTAACAGCCGCCCGCTCTACCGCTGAGCTACAGGGGAACGGTAACGTCGCCTGGACACGGCGACGGATATTGATTGTAGCACCGTCCTCCGTCCCTAGCAAGCAGAGGCCCCGCCGTTCCCCTGCGTGCTACAATCAGCAGCGCAACTTGACCGGTGCGGGTTGGACGAGATGATGGACACGCAGGCAGGGCGACGGGTCGGCGAGGTGACCGTTTCGCAGACCGAGCGGGTGGAGGCGCAGTGCTACCAGTTGCACTCTGCGCCGCCGCTGGGGTCGCTGCTGCGTATCGGGTCGCCGCCGGTGTACGCCGTGGTTCGTGAAATCCGCAACGAGCCGCTGGACCCCAGCCGTCCACTGGCGCCCCGAGGGGCCGGCTTGGAGTCCGAGGATGAAATCTACGCTGCCAATCCCCAGCTGTCGGCCATGCTGACCACCAGGTTCACCGCCACCATAGTGGGATATCGCAACGGTTTGTCCGTCCGGCAGGGCCTCCCGGCGCAGCCGCCCAACCTGCACGCCTTTGTGTTCGCTTGCGACGCCAGCGAAACGGCCGACTTCGCCGCCGAGCTCGGCTGCCTGCGCCTGCTGCTGGCCGACCGCTCACCCGGCGGGGATTCAGCGTTGGCCGGCTTCCTGCGTCTGGCGTCCGGCGCGGCCTCCGACGGCCGGGCCTTCCTGCTGCGCGCCGGCCGAACCCTCGCCGCCGAGCTCTCCAACGAACCCCAGCGGCTGCAGGCAGTGTTGCGGGAGATGGCGATATGACGCTGGCCAACGGCATCGGCGACGGATACGCTTCCGGCGGTTTGCGCCGTCTCGGCGTGGTGGTCGGCGGTTCCCTGTCCCGCGGGCTGGACGTGCGGCTGGACGCCGCCGCGTCGGTGGAGGACATCGCCGTGGGCTCCTTCGTCACGATACGAGGACGACGCCAGCGTTACTTCGGCGTGGTTACCGACCTGGAACTGCGCGCGGTCAACGACAGCCTGCGTCATTTCCCACCCGTCGGCGGTGTTGACGAAAACGCCGATGGCCTGATGGCGGACGTGATGGCCGGCACCATGGCCTACGGCCAGCTGTCGGTGATGCCCAGCATGACCGCCCCAACCGAGGGCGGCGCGATGGCCGCGTCGGAGGCCGCCAAAACCATACCCGAGCACTTCGCCCCGGTGTACGCCGCATCCCAGGCGGATATCGACGCGGTGTTCAGCGCCCAGCAGGAGATGGCCTTTGCCCTGGGCTCTCCCCAGGGAATGGATGCGGCCTCCGTGCGCTTGGACCTGGAAGAGCTGGCGAAGCGCTCCGTGGGTGTATTCGGCGCGTCCGGGTCCGGCAAGACCTTCCTGGCCCGGATGCTGCTGGCCGGCCTGGTCAAGGATGGCGACGCCGTGTCGCTTGTATTCGACATGGAGAGCGAATACGGCTGGCAGGGACAGGACAACGACCGCCGCGGTCAGGTCAAGGGACTCAAGCAGCTGTTCCCCAGCCGCGTGGTTACCTTCACCCTGGACGAGGCCAGCAGCCGGCGCCGGGGCATCACGCCCGACGGCATCGTGCGCATCGGCTACGACGAAATTGAGCCGGCCGACATCGAAGTGCTGCGCGACTTGCTGAACCTGTCCGAGGTGGCGGCGGCCACGGCGTGGAACCTGGAACGGCACTACGGCAGCGGCCAGTGGCTGCGCGCGTTCCTGGCCTTGAGCGGCGCCGACGTGGGCGAGTTGGCCAACGAGATCGGCGTGAACCTGGCGGCATTGCAGACCCTCCATCGCCGGCTGTCGGCGTGGAGCCGCTTCGGGTTCCTGGCCGACCAGGGCCAGGGCAGCGCCAGCGCCGGCGGCATCATCGAAAACCTGCAGCACGGCAACCACGTGGTGCTGGAGTTCGGTCAGTACGGGCGGAACACGGCGGCCTACGTGCTGGTGAGCAACCTGCTCACCCGCCGCATCCACGAGACCTGGGTGCGGCGCAAGGAACTGGCCGACGGCGGACAGGGCGACGAGCCGCGCCCGCTGGTCATATTCATCGAAGAAGCCCACAAGTTCCTGACGCCAGAAGTGGCCTCGCAGACCATTTTCGGCTCCATCGCCCGCGAACTGCGCAAGTACAACGTAACGCTGATGATTGTTGACCAGCGGCCCAGCGGCATCGACTCCGAGGTGATGAGCCAGCTGGGAACCCGCCTCTCCTGCGCTCTCAACGACGACCGGGACATGAACGCCGTACTGATGGGCGCGCGCGACGCAGGCCAGCTCCGAGGTGTGCTGTCCCGGCTTGACGGCAAGCAGCAGGCGCTGGTCTTCGGCCACGCCGTGCCCATGCCGGTGGTAGTCCGGCCCCGCGATTACGACGAGTCGTTCTATGCAGATATGGCTATTGCCGGCGCGCCGACCGGCGCGGCATCGTTGGCGGAAACCGACGCCCAGCGGATGCAGCGGGAAATCGACGAACTGTTCCCGCCGGAATAACTATTTCCGTCATTCCCGATAATTACTACCGTAATTCCCAACCGTCACCCCCCTTCATTCCGCCGGAATCAAGAATCCGTAAACACCATGCAAGTCATCACCACCTGCGCCGAAATGACCGTCGCCTGCCAGGCTGCGCCTCGCCCCCTCGGCCTGGTGCCGACCATGGGCGCGCTCCACGAAGGCCATCTGTCCCTCACCCGCCAGGCGAGGGCCGACAACGTCACCATGGCGGCCTCCATATTCGTCAATCCGACCCAGTTCGGCGCCAACGAGGACTTTTCCACCTACCCCCGCAGCTTCGAACGCGACCTGGAACTGCTGTCGGCCCAGGGCACGGATTTGGTGTTTGCCCCGCCGCCCTCCGAAGTCTATCCCGACGACTTCGACACCTGGATTGAACCCGGCGCAGTGGCCGAGGGAATGGAAGGCGAGGCCCGGCCCGGCCACTTTCGCGGCGTCGCCACCGTCGTCGCCAAGCTGTTCACCATCACCCGACCCGACCGCGCCTACTTCGGCCAGAAGGACGGTCAGCAGGTGGCCGTCATCCGCAAGATGAACGATGACCTCAACCTGGGCGTCCAGGTAGTGACCATGCCCACCATCCGCGAGCCCGACGGCCTGGCCCTGAGCAGCCGCAACGCCTACCTGACGCCGGAACAGCGCGCCGCCGCCCCCGTAGTGTACCGGGCACTGCAGGCCGCCGAATCCCTCTGGCAAGCCGGCGAACGCGACGCCAACCTGCTGCAAGCCGCCGCCCTCTCCATCCTGCAATCCGAACCCCAGCTCTCCGCAGTAGATTACATCAGCATAGTAGATGCAACCACCATGGCCCCGCTAAAAGCAGCAAACGACGCCCAGCCGGTAATGGTAGCCACAGCAGCCCGCCTGGGCTCAGTCCGCCTGATCGATAACGTGGTGCTGGGAATTGTATAGGCGCATTCCAAAGATGTACGCAATCACCTAGCCCTTTGTAAGCGTTCGAGGTTTCTTCTCGCCAATCCCCTATGGTAATCGCGGACCAAAGGGTCGTCAGCGATGGCCTTCATCGCTCGGGTAGCTTCGTGAACCATGCCTAACTCAGCCAGTAAAGATGCTGCATCGTTGCGATGAGAGCAGTCATCCGTCAATTCCTTTGCGTTAGCTAGGCGGACCAAGGCGTTCACTGCTATGTCTTTTTCGCCGAAATTTACAAGGGTTTTGGCGGCTCCGCATATACCGCTGCCCTTGGTAGCAGCGTTTGCGACAATAGAAGTTAAAGCCGATATCGCTTCATCGCGTTTGCCGAGATCTGCGAGCAAGATGGCGGCACCTGCTTTGGTGCTGCCTGCGTATCTAGTATTGTGCGCTATCGGGATGAATGCTTGGACCGCTTCCTCAACTCTCCCTATGACAGCTAAGTCTCTTGCAGCGCGCTCACGAATATCGATTTTGGCTCTGCGATTATTGACCAGCGCAAGCATAGCGGCTTCGGCTATCTCCATTTCTCCCAAGTTCAGCAAAATCTGGGCGGCCCTGTGCTGTGCTGAATATCTGGTCTCAGGGACATCAACGATTGATATGAGGGCTGGTATGGCTTCTTCGGTTTTACCGTACTCGACGAGAGTCTTCGCCGCCAGCATACGAGGGTATCTATTGGCATTTGTGCTCTTGGCCAATCTGATTAATCCGGCTACCGCCTCATCAGTATTGCCCATATCATAAAGGACCTTCGATGCTGAGACCGGGGCATCATTGTCAACCTCTCCGTCGTTAGCCACATCGTTGAATGCGGCTATCGCATCCGCAGTTCTATCGAATGCATGAAGAGTTTGAGCAGCTTCGAGTCTGACGTGGCCGTGAACTGAATTATCACCTGCTATGTGAACCAACGTTGACATAGATTCTGTCATTTCGCCAAAGCTGCGCAGGGTCTTCGCGGCTCGCAGTTTGGTTTTGGCATCAACGTCAATGTCAGCAATAATGGCCTGAAGTTTAGCTGTAGCGATGTCCAGGCTACCGACAAAAGCAAGTGCTTTGGCTGCTGTGTCGAGATCATAGCCATAGGCCGTCTGGTTACCAGCGAGAGCGACCATAATCGGTTTTACTTCATCCATACTGATGATGGAGACCAGAGCCTTCGCCGATGCTATCCTGTCATGATAGAAGGCAGTTGCGTCGTTGGCTGAGTTCACCAGAATCGTGGCCGCTTCCTCGATTTTGCCCAGGCCGGCAAGAGCTTTGGCTGCTACAATTTTATCCTCGGATGTGGCGAGCGGATCGCTGCTAAGTGAGCGGTACACGGATGCAGCTTCGTCCACTGCCCCTAAATCGGCCAATTTGTTTGCGAAATCACCTTTCTGGTAAGTTCGTGCCCTTGGATGATTAGCTAGTTTGACTAGGAGTCCTGTCGTTTGCTCTTTCCCTGCCTCTAGCCGGTTCAGCAATCGTGCTATATGCCGCAATTCGACATTATCAGACTCAGGATCACTAACTGCGATTTCCAGAGCGCGGATCGCCTCTTCTGGATTACCCAAGCGCGCGAGGCGATATGCCAATGGTAGGAGATCGTGTCTATCAGTTTCTTGATAGTTGTTTGGCACATCGTGATTCATTTTGACACCCGCAGCTCGGCGCTATCTAGAGGATTCCCTTCGCTCGCTCATTCATGTATCACCCTGCAGCGGCCCCACTATCCATGCCCGCGCCAACGTTTCGGCATCTACACCCCTGGCGTTTGCCAGTTGGCGTAGCTGCGTCAGCGATTTGCCGTCCAGGGGTATTTGGAACACCGACTCCAAATCTGGACTAACTGTGATGCTGATGGGCTCGAGTTCGTCCCAATAGTCGGTAAAATCATGGGTATCCCAAAATGCCGCCTCTTCTTCCCTGGTGGCAAATTGAGGAATAGGGTCTTTTGCGGGCTGTTTATTAGCGTCCATCCGATACCTTCCTGATAACGCCGCTGTTCTCGGCGGCTGGCAGGACGAGCCGTAGCAACATAGTACTCACCACCACCTTCGGGTTCAAGCACTAATGACAAGATACGGTTGTCCCGGCTACAGGCCTCCACAGTGACACTTCCCCCTTGCCCCAACCCTCAGTCCATCGCTACCATGTTAATCAACGCGCTGAATCCAACCCGCCACCCAGGCCACGAACCAGCTATGCCCACGTCCAAACACCGCCCTCTCAAATCCTCTCACCAACCCCCAAAGCCTGCTCAAAACGTCCAAAAAACCCTCCCAATCCGCCCCTATTCACATCCACAAACCCGCCCCAAGCCCTACTCAAACGAGAGAAAATGAGAGGAAATGAGCGGGAAATCGCCTTTTTCCTCCCTACCAACCCCTCTCCATCCTGCTAATCCCCTAATCCAGACAATCCTGATTCTGACGATTCCCAACTTGCCGGCCGCCCCCTCCGGTAGTATTCTGCGGTTCACGCACACTCCGCCCCGATGCGGACGCACGCCATCGCTTTCAGGAGCGCTCAAACTGCCATGACTACTACCAACGCCGTGCAGACTCATAACAACTTCGTCAACGGAGAATGGACGCCCTCCGACTCCGGGCGCACCTACTCCGTCTATAACCCCGCTCACAAGGACCGGCTGCTGGGACACTTCCAGCTGTCCAACCCGGAGGACACGCTGCGCGCCGTTGCCGCCGCTGCCGATGCCGCCCCCGGCTGGGCCGACACTCCGGCCCCCGTTCGCGCCCAGGTGCTGTTCAAGGCGCTGGAGATAATGGAACGCCGCGCCGAGGAAATCGCCCGCACCATCACCGAGGAGGAGGGCAAACCCCTGCCTGACGCCCGCGGCGAGGTCAAGCGGGCCATGAACATCATGGAGTACGCCGCCGGCGAAGGCCGCCGGATGTTCGGCTACACCACGCCGTCCGAGCTGCCCAACACCGTCGCTTACACCGTGCGCCGTCCCCTGGGAGTGGTGGGCATCATCACCCCGTGGAACTTTCCCATCGCCATCCCCGCCTGGAAGATGGCGCCCGCGCTGATCTGTGGCAACGCCATCATCTTCAAGCCGGCGTCCAGCACGCCCCTGTGCGCCGTCAAGCTCACCGAGGTCTTCGAGGAGGCCGGCGTGCCGCCCGGCGTGCTCAACCTGATTACCGGCCCCGGCGGCAGCGTCGGCAACGCCCTGGTGGAGTCGCCCGACGTAGCCGGCATATCCTTCACCGGCAGCACCGAAATCGGCACCGACCTCTACACTCGCGGCGCATCCCTGCTCAAGAAGGTGCAGGCCGAGATGGGCGGCAAGAACGCCGTCATCCTGCTGGCCGACGCCGACCTGGACAAAGCCCTGGGCGGCATCGTGCAGGGCGCCTTCGGCTCCACCGGCCAGCGCTGCACCGCTACCAGCCGCGTCATCGTCGAGGATGGCGTGTACGACCAGTTCATGGCCGAGCTCATCGAGCGTACCTCGAAGCTCACCATCGGCGACGGCATTGAGGACGGCATCGACGTCAGCCCCCTGTCCAGCGAGTCCCAGCAGCGCACCGTCAGCGACTACATCGCCGTGGGCCGCGATGAGGGCGCGACAGTGGCCTTCGGTGGCCGCACCCTGGCCGGCGGCATCTACGATGAGGGCTGGTACGTGGAACCCACCATCTTCACCGACGTAACCCCTGGTATGCGCATCGCCCGCGAGGAGATTTTCGGCCCGGTCCTCACCGTGTTCCGCGCCCGCGACCTGGAGCACGCCGTGGAGATTTCCAACAGCGTCAAGTTCGGCCTGTCCTCCTCGGTGTACACCCGCGACATCCCCCGCGCCTTCCGCTACATCAACACCGTGGACGCCGGCATGGTTCACGTCAACGCCCCCACGCTGGGCGGCGAGGTTCATCTGCCCTTCGGCGGCCTCAAAGCCTCCGGCGTGGGCCAGCGCGAGCAGGGCGTCGAGGCCGTGGACTTCTTCAGCGAGGTCATCACCGTCTATATCGACTACGCGGACGAGGCCCGCGCCCAGGCCCGGTTCATCTGAAGCTCCCGCTCCCCATGATTCGGGCGTTGGCGGTGGTGGCAGCGCTGGCGATTGCAGCCTGCGCGCCCACCTCCACTCAACTGGATGCTCGGGCAGAGCAGGCCGTAGCCACCGCCGTAGCGTCCTCTGCCGCTGCGGACCTCAACCGCCTCTACCACCAAGCCCGCCCGTCGGTGTTCTACATCGACCCCACCAACCGGCAGCACGGCGCCGGCTGGCTGCTGGAGCCGGGCTATATCGTCACGGCAGCCCATGTGGTGGAGGGACGCGAGCAGGTGCTGGTGCGCCAGGCGTCCGCGCCGGTAATCAACGCGGCAGTCGTCGGATTGGACGAACGGCGGGACGTAGCCCTGCTCCACTACGATGCGGACCAGACCCAGTTGGCGCCCTTCGCTAGCCCTCTGCCGCTGGGCGACGCCAGCATCGACGACATCGCCCGGCCGCTGCTGGCCCTGGGCTACTCCGGCAGCGGCGTCAAGCGCGAAGGGACGGTGGGGTCGCCCAAGGCCAACGCCGGCATCCTTTCCCAGATAACCAACTTCGGCCCCGACAGCTACGGACGCAACCTGGAGATGGACGCCGCCATCGACCCCGGCGACAGCGGCGGCCCGGTCCTCAACGCCCAGGGCGACGTGATCGGCATGGTGCGGGCCGCAGCCCGCGAAGCCGAGGCCGGCGGCACCGTGGTTGGCACCTTCTACGCCGTCCACGCCGACGAAATCCGCGCCGCCCTGGCCCAGATTCGAGGCCGGTAAAGTCCCTTCCCACACGCCCTCCAGCGCATCACAGCCGCCTCCGCCCGGCGAACCCCGTATTCGTCGGGTGCCACCATTCAATCCGGGCCTCGCCCCGCTGCCAGCACAGATACACGATCTCGCCCTCCCGGTTGGACGGGAAATCCACCAGCCCCCGCCCGATGTCCCGCACCTCTATGCCCCGGTCCGTTATCTCCTTCACCGCATCCTGCAATCGCCGGGTCAGCCGGGTTACTTCGCCTTCAGCCGCCGCTATCTCCTCCTCGCTGCTGGAATGACCGTTGCTGCGCCGCCTACGCAGCAGCGACAACAGCGTATCCTGACGCTCTACCAGTTCAGCCCGCAGCGGCGACATGGCATCGAACCGCTCTTCCAGCCACGGCACCAGCTCGTTGGCCTCTTCCAGCGTGAATAAACGTTCCATCATGACGCCCGGTATAATACAGCAATGCACGACGCCGACGACAGCAACCCCATCGGCCACAATGAGGCTCAGGACGAGGCCAGCGTGAGCCCATTCCACGCCGGCGAACTGGCCCTGTTCCTCGACCGCAAGGGCCGGGCCTACCTGCAAACTCTCACCGCCGGCCAGGAGTTCCACTGCCACCTGGGATACATCCCCCTTGACGACGTTATCGGACAGCCCGTCGGTGGCTGGTACACCACCAACCTGGGCCACGTGCTCCTGGGCATCCGGCCCACCCTGGGCGACTACGTGCGCCTGATGCCCCGCGGCCCCCAGGTCATCTATGCCAAAGACCTGGGCAACATCGTCTCCATGGCCGACATCTTCCCCGGCGCTACCGTCGTGGAAGCCGGCCTCGGCTCCGGCGCGCTCACCACCGGACTCTTGCGCGCCGTCGGCCCCACCGGACGGGTCTGCTCCTACGAAATCAACGGCGAAGTCGTCGCCAAAGCCAAATCCAACGTCCAGTCCGTCATCCCTGACACCTCCCGGTGGCAGGTGATAATCGGCGACATCGCCGACGGCATCGCCGAGTCCCACGTTGACCGGGTGATTCTTGACCTGCCCGAACCCTGGCGCGCCCTCAACGCTGCCGCCAACGCCCTGCACACCGGCGGCATCCTGCTCTCTTTTCTGCCCACCGTTCTCCAGGTGCACGAACTGGCCCTGGCCCTCCAGGACGACGGCCGGTTCGCCCGCATCGAAACCGCCGAAACCATGCTGCGCGGCTGGAACGTAACCCGACGCAGCGTCCGCCCGGCCCACCGCATGGTGGCCCACAGCGGCTTTATCACCACGGCGGTACGCTGCGTGCCGCCGGGCCGTCAGGGCTACGCCCTCAACCCGTGAACCGGAAACACCGCGTCCTTGATTGCAGCGACGCTCTCCGCCGCCAGCGCCCGCGCGTCGGCCCGGATATGCTCCGGTATCTCAGGAATCTCCGTATCCCTTAGAGCAGTGCGCCCCAGCCGCTCCACCGCCGGCGTCGGGATGCGGTCGGGCCACTCGGCGCCGCACATCACGCCGTAAGCCAGCGTCCAGCAGCGGGCCACCGCGCCGATGTCATACCCGCCGCCGCCCGTGGCCAGCCACGGATAGCCCAGCCCGCCCAGCCTTTCCACAGCGGCGACGAACCCCCGGCTCGTAACCTGCAGATGCGTCAGCGGGTCGGTGTGGTAGGAGTCAATGCCCAACTGCGTCAACAGCACATCGGGATTGAACGCTTGCAACAGCGGCGGCACCACCGCCTCAAACGCGTCCAGGTACGTCTCGTCGTCCGTGTAGGGATACAGCGGCAGGTTGACCGCATAGCCGGCGCCCTCCCCGCTGCCCGTTTCGCCGGCAAACCCGGTGCCGGGGAACAGATACCTCCCCGATTCGTGGACCGATATGGTCAGCACCCGCGGCTCGCCGTAGAAGGCATCCTGCACCCCGTCTCCGTGGTGCGCGTCGATGTCCACGTAGGCCACCCGCAGCCCGCGCCCCAGCAGGTACTTGATGGCGATTACCGGATCGTTGAACACGCAGAACCCGCTGGCGTTGCGCGCCGCCGCATGATGCAGCCCGCCGCTGATGTTGAAGGCTGCTGCAACCTCGCCGTCGGCGACCATCCGCGCTGCGGTCAGCGTGGCCCCCGAGCTCAGCATCGCCGCCTCGTACATCCCCGGATACGTCGGATTGTCCCCGCCCTGGGCGAATCCAAACCGCTGCGGCTGGAATCCGGTCAACCCCAGGCTGAATGTGCGCACGGCGGCTATGTAATCCCGCGAGTGAAACGCGCCCACGCTGGCCTCGTCCGCCAGACTCGGCGTAACCAGCAACGACTCCCCGCCCTCAAACGCTCCGTAGGCGTCCAGCAGTTCGTAGGTGTGCCGCAGCCGGACGGGACGCATCGGATGGTCCGCCCGCAGCACGTGCTGGCTCATCGCGTCGTCGTAGATGAAAGCGGCCCGGGGCATCGTGTTTCCTCCTCACAGCGGCTGCTTGGCCGGCACGCCGATGCGACGGGGATATCGCCCGGGCGTGCGTCTCACCTTTTCCACCGACACTATCCAGCGGTCCGCCGGCAGCGGCGGCGACAGCGCGTTGACCGAGTGCATCCCGGCCATCTCACCGCCCAGTTCCGCCAGCGCGTTGGCCGACGCCTTGGCCTCCGCTGGCCCGTCGCTGCCCTTCCAGGCCAGCAGATGCCCGCGTCCCTTGCACAGCGGCAGCGCGTACTCAATCAGCGCCGGCAACGCCGCCACGCCCCTCGCCAAAGCCACGTCAAACTGCCCCCGGTAGCCCTGGGTTCGGCCCAGTTCCTCGGCGCGCACGGTGAGGATCTCAACATCGTCAAGACCCAGCCCTTCCACCAGTTCCCCCAGAAACGCCGTCTTCTTGCCCACCGACTCCGCCAGCGTCAGCCGGATGCCCGGAAAGGCGATTTTCAATGCAACGCCGGGCAATCCCGCCCCGGCGCCAATGTCAACCACGCGAATGCCGTCGGGCCATTCAGGCAGCCCCAGCACAGCGGTCAGCGAATCCAGGTAGTGGCGCACCTGCACCTCCGCCGGGTCGGTGATGGCAGTCAGGTTGGCCCGCGCGTTGCCGGCCGCCAGCATCCGGGTGTACTCGGCGAACTGCTCCAGCTGCCGGCCGGACAGATGCAAGCCCAGCCGTTCTGCCTGCTCCGCCAGGATCGCCATGCCCGTGCCGGTCAAGACGGTCATGACTAGATAAACCTGGCGAACACGTCCCGCCCGGCGAACCGGCCCCGCTCGCCCAGCTCCTCCTCAATCCGCAGCAGCCGATTGTACTTGGCCAGCCGCTCCGAGCGCGTGATGGAGCCGATCTTTATCTGTCCGGCCCCGGTCGCTACCGCCAGGTCGGCGATGGTGGTGTCCTCCGTTTCGCCGGAGCGGGCGGAGATGACCGGCAGATAGCCTCGTTCCTGCGCCAGCCGCACGGTTTCCAGCGTCTCCGTCAGCGTGCCGATCTGGTTGGGCTTGACCAGCACCGCGTTGGCGATCCCGGCGTCGGCGCCCTGGGCCAATCGCTGCGGGTTGGTGGTGAACACGTCGTCGCCGATGAGTTGAGCCGACGCGCCCAGCCGCTGCGTCAGGTATTCCCACCCGTCCCAATCGTCCTCGGCCAGCCCGTCCTCAATGGAGATGATGGGATAGGTGTCGCACCAGTGGGCCAGCAAATCAGCCAATTCCCGGGACGTAAAAGACCGCCCCTCGGCCCGCAGTGCATAACTCCCGTCGCCGCCCACGAACTCCGATGCGGCCACGTCCATGCCGATGGCTATGTCCCCGTCCCGTGCCGAACGGTATCCGGCCATCCGCGTCGCATCGTAGAGGATGCCCAGCGCGTCCTCGTGGCAGGGCAGCGGCGGGCCATAGCCGCCCTCGTCAGCCCCACCGTAGCCGTAGGGCCCCATCTGCGAGAGGATGCCACCCACCGCCCGGTACACGTCCACCACCATCCGCAGCGCGTCGCTGAAAGTCTCCGCCCCGATGGGTATCGCCAGGAAGTCCTGCATGTCCAGCCCGGCCTCAGCGTGGCGTCCCCCGCTGATGATGTTGACCATGGGCATCGGCAGCGTCGTGGCGTCCGGCCCTCCCAGGTAACGGTACAATGGCTGTTCCCCGGCGGCGGCGGCAGCGTGAGCCGCCGCCAGCGATACGCCCAGGATGGCGTTGGCCCCCAGGTTGGCCTTGTTGGACGTGCCGTCCAGCTCCCGCAGAAACTCATCCAGCGCCGGCTGGTCCGCAGCGTCCAGCGAACCACAAACGGCCGGTGCGAGAATGGTGTTGACGCCCGCCACCGCCCGCAGCACACCCTTGCCGTCGTAGCGGGCTGGGTCGCCGTCCCGCAGCTCGATGGCCTCGTGTCGTCCCGTGGACGCCCCGGACGGCACAATAGCACGACCCATCGCGCCGCCGTCCAGCGTAACGTCCACCTCAACGGTGGGGTTGCCCCGGGAGTCCAGTACCTCCCGGGCGCGGACGCTGGCGATGGTGGTGGAACCCGCCATCAGTGGGTTAGCCGTGCCCCTCGGACACGATGTCGTTGAACGTTACCCGCAGCATCGGCGCGTCGGTCTCGTTCTTCCACTGGTGATGCTCATTCGGCGGCACCAGCACGGCGTCCCCGGCCGTCACCGTGTAATCCTTGCCGGACACCGTCAGCGTGCCCGTGCCTTCCAGGACAAACACCGTGTGGTCCCAGGTGTGATTGTGGCCCCCGGTTTCCGGATGGCTCACCGCGCCCGGCTGCATATAGCCGTTGTACAGCATCAGGTAGTTGGGGCAGCCGTCCCGACCGCCCAGCATGGTGTGGCCCGTCTCGGCGTTCAGGTCGGCGTGGTTGCGAATCACCGGCGGCGTGCCGGCTCCGGGCTCAGACCCGCCGGGCCGCGCGTTGCCGGCCGAGGCCGACAGCGGGTTGATTTCAATACGTCGGATGTCCCCCTGCCCGCCGTCGTTGCGGGTTACGTGGTCCACCATCGGCGGAATGAACATGGCGTCTCCGGCCTTCACCGGGTACTCCTTTCCGTCGGCCACCAGCGTGCCGCTGCCTTCGATGATGTACACCTCGTGCTCCCACTCGTGGATGTGGTGCGAGCTGGTCCCGCCCGGCTCAATCACCGAGTAGGCCAGCGTTACCAGGTTCGGGTTGTCGTCCGTGCTGATCAGACGCGCGACCGCGCCGGCCGGGAAATCCTTGACGTTGTGGATGATGGGTTCCATTGCCTGATGCTCCTTTTGTCAGTTGCCCTACGTGGATGTGGCGGTCGTTGGGCCGCCCCGGCTTTCGGCGCCGGGCGGCAGCGTGATGATGGCCCGGCGATGGGTCCCCACGCCGATGGTGCGGTCGCCTTCCAGGGCTTCCACTTTGAAGTAGAGCCAGCGCCCGTCCACCCGTTCCAGTTCGGCCACGGCCACCACGGTAGCGCCGATGTCGGCCCCGGCCACGTGGCGGATGTTGACCTCAAACCCCACCGTGGACTGCTCCTCCGGCAGGTACTCCAGCACCGCCAGTTGCGAAGCCTGTTCCATGGCCTGAATCATGGACGGCGTGCTGATTTTCTTGACGTGGGGCGCAGCGTTGTCCTCGCTTACCAGTACCTCCTGCCGGCCGATGAGGCCGGGGGCTAGGCCGGATTCCTGATTGGCGCCCGCGTTGGATGGTTGGGTCATATCGGTTGCTGGTTCCTCAATCGATTTGGATACGCTGAAAGCGTCATCATCATAACAGCGTGAACGGCAGCCTGCCAGCCGCCTAACGGGCTCTGATGGTACAATGGCCTTGACCGCAAGCAACAGGTGTTTTGATATGTCAATGTTCAAGGTGGATATAGGCGTCGGCCATCTGGATGGCGGCGACTTGGCGCCGGTGCAGCCCGTTGTGGATACCGGAGCGGCCCACTCAATGCTGCCGGCGACTCTGATGACCCAGCTTCGCATCGAGCCGCGCGAAGAACTCGGCTTCATCCTCGCTAACGGCAGCCGGGTGCGTTACGGCTATGGCTTCGCCCGATTCAGCATTGACGGCGAAGAGCGCCCTTGCCCGGTCATCTTCGGCCCGGATGACAACTATCTCCTCGGCGCATCCACCCGGGAGATTTTCAACCTGGTCGTTGACCCCACCGGCGAACGACTGGCCCCGGCACAGTGGCTGTCCCTCGGCTGGGGCGGCCCGCTGTAAGCACTAAGCAGATCCCAAAGGAGATAACAACAATGCCCTCTTGGAAAGTAGCCTATTTCACCGGTGTCGGCGCCCGCGCCGACGTCATGCTCGATAACGCCCCCGATAATGTGGAAGTTACCGTCGTGGATCGCACGCTGCCCGCCGCCGAACAAATCCAACTGTGCCGCGACGCCGACGCCATCATCTCCAGCGAAGTAACCACCGAGGTGCTCCGCGAATGCCCCAACGTCAAGCTCATCCAGACCCTCAGCGCCGGCTACGACCGCATGGACCTCGAGACCATCCTCGAAATGGGCATCCCCGTGGCCAACAACGGCGGCGCCAACGCCATCTCCGTTTCCGAGCAAACCCTTGCCCTGATGATTGGCATCAGCCGCAACCTGATGGCCCAGTGGGACACCACCACCAGGCAGCGCCAGTGGCGGGGCGACCTCTACCAGACCGACCTCTCCGAGGTAACCGACAAGACGGTGGGCATCATCGGTATGGGACGCATCGGCCGCCAGGTCGCCAAGCGGCTCACCGGCTTCGACACCCGCACCATCTTCTACGACATTGAGGACATCCCCGAAGACGTGCAGCAGGCGGTCAAGGCCGAGCCCGTTGGTTTCGACGAACTTCTGTCGACCTCCGATATTGTCAGCCTCCACGTCCCGTTGACCCGTCGCACCCGCGGCATGATGTCCGACCGCGAGTTCGATCTGATGAAGTCAACCGCCTTCTTCATCAACCTCTGCCGCGGCCCCGTGGTGGACGAACCCGCGCTCTACCGTGCCCTCACCGAAGGCAAAATCGCCGGCGCCGGCCTGGACGTTCTCGAAGTGGAACCAACCCCGGCCGAAAACCCCCTGTTCGACCTGGACAACGTCATCATCACTCCCCACATGGCCGGCCAAAGCCAGGAAACCGCTCTGCGCGCCGCCCACTTCGCCTACGGCAACATCCTCCGCGTCCTCAACGGCGAGGAGGCCGAGTCCCTCGTAACCCCCGAATAACCGCTATATGCTCCAGGACATCAACGAAATCGATAGGGGGGGTATCCTGCCGACCAAATGGCTTAGGCAAGCCGTTCAGGATGGGGTTATCGTCAGCCAATATACGATCCCCGATCAAAATTACCAGCCCGCTAGCCTCGACCTGAGGCTGGGCGAAACGGCCTACGTCTTGCAGAGCAGTTTCCTGCCCTACGCCGGCCCGGTCCAGGACAAGTTGGCCGATCTTGCCATCGCGGACATGGACCTGCGCGATGGCGCGATTCTCGAAAAGAACCGCGCCTATCTGATCCCTCTCATCGAGGGCCTCAAGCTGCCTCCCGGGATTCGTGGCAAGACCAACCCCAAAAGCTCCACCGGCCGGCTGGATATCTTCACCCGTGTCATCACCGACGCCAGCCCACGCTTCGACGACATCGCCGATGGCTATCACGGCCGTATGTTCCTGGAGGTGTTCTCCAGGTCATTCACCGTAAAGGTGAAGACGGGTCTGTCTTTGAACCAGATTCGCCTGTTCAAAGGCAGCCCCGTCTGTGAGTCGGGACACCTGCGGCGCGTGCACGAGCGGGATCCCATTCTGTTCACCAAAGATCGGCAGCCCGCCCAATCCTCCGAGATTGACGACAGTAACTCAATGGGATTCAGCGTCAACTTGCTGGCCGTGTCGGGGTTCGTGGGTTACCGGGCCAAAAGGAACAGCAGCCTTCTCGACCTCTCGCTGACCAATTGCTACCCGCCCCGCGATTTCTGGGAACCTGTTTTCGCAGACCGGGGCCACAGCCTGATTTTGGAGCCCGAAGAATTCTACCTGGTGTCCTCAATAGAGAGCGTGAGCATACCCCCACAGCTGGCCGCCGAGATGACCGCTTACGAAACTGCCAAAGGCGAGCTCCGGACTCATTACGCCGGCTTCTTCGACCCTGGATTCGGCTATGGCGAAAACGGCCGGTTGGGAGGTATCCAGCCCGTTCTGGAAGTTCGCGCCCACGATGTCCCTTTCATGGTGGGCCCGGGACAAACCGTGTGCACCCTCGCCTTTGAGCAGATGCTGGAGCCGCCGGACCGGTGGTACGGCCCCAGAGTCGGCTCCTCATACCAGGAAGCCGGCCGCATCCTCAGCAAGCACTTCTCCCCCGACGTCCAAATCCGCCAGTTGCCAATGTTCGAAGGCACCGGCCCCTAACCCCACCACCACCCCCGAAATCCCCATTCCGGCAACCCCGTCATTTTGACAGCCGGGGCGGTTGGGGGTAGCATAACCGTGCCTCTCTCTTCCTTAAAATTATCCCCTTCGGAGATACGCCTTGACCAGCCCCACCGCGAGCTCCACCGACCGGCCCGATGGCAAGTCGCCCCTGGCCGGTCCCAACATCGTGCCCGAGTTCGAAGCCGCCCTGACCCGCCTCTGCGCCATCGCCCGGCAGGGTCAACGCGCCGATAGTCCCCTCTACAATCCCTCGGAAGAGTGGATCGTCGGCAAAATGCCCGTCTTTCAGGACCTGCCGGCTCCCCGCCAGGCCGAGTTGCTGGCCCAGGCTCGCGACCTGGAAGCCGAGGCGGTTGAGGCCAACGCCGCCGGCCGCGCCTCCAGCAAGGTCTGGCCCGAAACCGTGTTCCGCCTGGACAACGGCGGCCTCGCCTTTTTCAGCCAACTCGGTGTCGTACGCCGCCCCGACCTGACCCAGTATTTCATCGAAGGTTTCACCCGCAACCGCGACGCCCTGGCCTTCTCCGAAGACAATCAGCGCCTCTTCACCCAGGTCTTTCACCAGGTTTGCGACACGATGGAAGCCGCCTTTTCGTCCGGCGAGGACATTGTCCAGACCGACCGCCAGATCTGCGACGCGCCCGGTCGCTCCTACCACGCCCGCCAGCTGCTTTTCGGCACCCGCTACATGCAGGCTCCTTATATGTGGCGCCGCCTCACCTTCGAGCTTCCTCAGGAACAGTGGCCGGAACCCCCCGACATCCTCGAGGTGTCGGTCCCCCACTGGATGGACGACCTCGGCCTGGACGAGGCTCTCAAGACCCAACTCCGCGACGCCGGCATCACCCAACTGGTGTTCAAGGCCCCCACCCGCGGCCTCTCCCTGCACTTCGGCTTCGACTACGTGGGCGAGCACAAGATGGGCCCCCTGTCCATCGCCATGCACCAGGTCAAGGAGAAGAACGGTCTGGCAGTCCAGGCGGCTCTCAGCATGGCCCGCACCCGCACCCTCACCGGCAACGTTGCCAATACCGCCCTGGTAACCGTCGGCCCGTCCCTCCACGGCAAGAGCACCTTGACCATCATGGTCGAGCTGGCCGACAGCGAACTGGCCGGCATCCTTAACCTGCCCCATGACCCCGAAGAAGGGGTCTATCCCATGAATGACGACATCGTGCTGCTCCAGCCCCTGGACTCCCCCATCGCCAGCCGCCAGGGTGGCAGCAGCGCCCTCATCACCTACGGCATCGACGGTACTGAAAACAACTTCTACGCCGTGCCCTTCGGCCTCACCCGCGAGGACGACCCGATTACCTACGACGTGCTGCGCGGCGCTCCGGGAGTTACCACCCCCGACGAGACCCTGGAAAACGTCCCCGTCCACGTCGAAAGCCAGGAGCCCAACTATCTGGAGAACCCGGTCCGCAATATGCGGATGATACTGTCCCGCCGTGGCCTCCTGCAGCGCAAGGGCGCGGCCGGCCTGATTTCCAAAATCACCGGCGGCCGCCTCACCGACTCCGTGCACGTCCCCATGGACAGCACCGACCGGGTCTTCTGGCAAGAGGTCATGCGCCAGAACACCGTGATCCCGCCCCTGCGCCGCCTCAGCCTGGAGCAGTACATTCGCGTGCTGATGTACGGCGAGGCCGTGCAGATGGGCGCGGCCATCGGCGCCATCGGCCGGCCTTACGTTGAATACTTCTCCGACCCCTTCATCATCGGCCTTGAAGATGAAAACGCCAATCTGTTGTACCACGTGCTGCAGCAACTGGCCTGGGGCGGAATGCCCCAGCAGTACTACGCCTTCAATACGGGCGGCGTGGGCGCCGACAGCAACGAAGAGGCCTCCGGCTCCCGCTACGTGAAAATCCCCCGCGAGTTGACCATGCTGCTGCAGGAAGCCCTGCTCCGCAACGCGGTCAAGTTCGAGTACGACGGCGTGCTGCGCTCCGAGGTGGCCGTCGGCGTGCTGGACTCCGACGGCAACGAGGTGGTGGACCTGCGCGAGTGGCTGCCCGTCAACATCTACGGCGAGGGTGATTACGCCAACCGCGTCCACGAACTGATGCACCGGCGCTACTACGGCCGCGACCAGCAGGACAAAGCCGGCATCCTCCGCTACACCAAGGTGGTCAACACCATCCTGGACATCGCCGACATACCATCCCCCACCAACCAGCGGGAACTCTCGTGGCTCTTTTCCTTCTACTGGTCTCTGGACCAGGCCTACGAAACCCTGGCGGAAGTCGCGGCCCAGCGTGGCGAGGGAATGAGGCCGGTGGCCTATCAGCTACGCGAACTGGAGCGGAAGTACCGCGAAGGCTTGGCCTCCGGTTTGTCTCTCGACCAGGTCGGCCGGCAACGACTGGTTGAGCTGGGCCTGCCGGCAGACCAGTAATCACTAGCAGGACGTATAACTATGCCATCTGACAGCATCCAGATTCTTGGCCCGGTTCCCGCGCAGTACGCTGAAGTAGTTACCGACGACGCGCTGGCCTTCGTCGCCGAACTGCACCGCAACTTCGAGACCACCCGACGCCGCCTGATGACGGCCCGCTCGCGTCGCCAGGCTGAGATTGACGCCGGCGCGACGCCCGACTTCCTGACGGAAACCCGCGGCGTCCGCGAAGGCGACTGGCGCGTGCAGCCGGCCCCGGCCGACCTCACCAACCGCCGCGTGGAAATCACCGGCCCCTCGTCCAGCCGGCGCATGGTCATCAACGCGCTCAACTGCGGCGCCCAAGTCTATATGACCGACTTCGAGGATGCCCACTCACCCGCCTGGCTTCCCACTCTGGACGGTCAGCTCAACGTTCGCGACGCCTACCGCCGCACCATCAGCGACCATGCCGCCGACGGACGCCAGTATCAACTGAACGACGAGACTGCCACCCTTTGCGTGCGCCCCCGCGGTCTCCACTTGATGGAACGCCACCTGCTCGTGGATGGCGAACCCGTCGCCGGCAGCTTCTTCGACTTCGGCTTGACCATCTACCACAATCACGTGGCCCAAAACAGCCACGACACCGGCCCCTACTACTACCTGCCCAAGCTCCAGTCGTACCTGGAAGCCCGCCTCTGGAACGACGCGTTCAAGTACGCCGAGGAACGCCTGAACATACCCGCGGGAACCATCAGCCCTACCGTGCTCATCGAGCACATCCTCGCCGCCTTCGAGATGGAAGAAATCCTGTACGAGTTCCGGGAAAGGCCGGCCGGCCTGAACCTGGGACGTTGGGATTACATCTTCAGCGTCATCAAGGTGTTCAACAACCGCGCCGACATGGTCTTTCCCGACCGCGCCCAGGTAACCATGGCGACGCACTTCCTGACCTCGGCGGCCCATCTGCTGGTCAACACCTGCCACCGTCGCGGCGCCCACGCCTTGGGCGGAATGTCCGCGTTCATCCCCCGTCGCGACGACGAGGCGGCCAACGAAGCCGCCTTCGCCCAGGTGCGTTCCGACAAGCAGCGCGAGGCCGACCAGGGCTTTGACGGCGCGTGGGTCGCCCACCCCGGCCTGGTCCCGCCGGTGCTCGACGTTTTCCAGTCGGCGTTCGCCACCGACAACCAGCTCTCCGTCATCCCCGAAGTCCGCATCGCTCCCGACGATTTGCTAGCCGTTCCTGAGGGCGAAATCACCGAGGCCGGCCTCCGCAACAACATCAGCGTCGCCTTGCAGTACATCGACGCCTGGACCCGCGGCAACGGCGCCGTCGCCATCTACGGTTTGATGGAAGACGCCGCAACGGCGGAGATTTCCCGCTCCCAGCTCTGGCAATGGGTCAGGCACGGCGCGTCCTTGAACGATGGTCGGCCCATCACCGCCGAGCTGTATCGCCAGACCCGCGCCCAGGAGGCCGCCGCTCTGGTGGAGCAGCGTGGCCAGGATAATGCCGGCGCGCTGGACAAGGCGGTGGAACTGCTGGACGAAATCGTCCTGTCCGACGATTTCATCGAGTTCCTCACCCTGCCCGGTTACCGCTACCTGGACTGATCGCGTAGGGCAGTTCACATCATCCCCGATGAAAATTCACCTGGTTGACGGCACTTACGAGTTATTCCGCGCCCATTACTCCCCTCGCCCCGGCCGTACTGCTCCCGACGGGCAGGACGTTAAGGCAACCCACGGGCTGGCGCAATCTCTCATCGCCCTCCTCAATCAGCCCGAAGTTACCCACGTCGGCATCGCTTTCGACTCCGTCATTCGCTCTTTCCGCAACGACCTGTTTGACGGCTACAAAACTGGCGACGGCGTGGAGCCGGACCTGCTGGCGCAGTTCCCCCTGGCGGAGCGGATCACGTCCGCTCTCGGGCTGACCGTCTGGCCGATGCAGGAGTTCGAGGCCGACGACGCCATCGCCGCCGCCGCAGTCCACTTTGCCCAGTTCCCGGCAGTTGATCAGGTTCTGATGTGCTCCCCGGACAAGGATTTGGCCCAGGTGGTGTCCGCCCAGCGCGTCGTTATGCTGGACCGGCGCAAGGCAGAAGTGATCGACGAAGCCGGCGTAATCGAAAAGTTCGGCGTCCCTCCGCCTGCCATCCCCGACTACCTGGCGCTGGTGGGCGACGCCGCCGACGGCATACCCGGCATCCCCCGCTGGGGCGCCCGTTCCACCGCCGCCATCCTTACCCGCTACGGCAGCCTTGACCAGATCCCCACGGACGCCGGGGACTGGGATATCCAGGTGCGCGGAGCCCAGGGCCTTGCCAAATCCCTGGCCGAGCAACGAGATGACGCTCTCCTCTACCGCCGTTTAGCAACGCTGCGGCTGGACGTGCCCCTGCCGGAAACCGAGCCGGAGCAACTGCGTTGGGCCGGCGGCCGCCAGCCCGAACTTGACGAGCTTTGTCAGTCTCTCGGTCTGGAAAGCCTGCTCGACCGGCTTCCGGAACCTTTACCCGATTAGCCGCAATCCACGGATGTAGCCAAACGTTGCAGCTCAGCGGCCCTTTCGTCGGCGGTAGGCGCCCAGGCGGCCCGCGCCCGAACCAACAGCTCCCGCGAAGCCTCCGGGTTGCCCCGCACTGCCTCGGCTTCCAGCCGGCCCAGCCAGTACGTATCCCGTACCGACGAGCGCCGGGACAGCCTTTCGTCCAGCATCGCCTTGGCTTCATCGTAACGGCCAGCGCGAATGTAGGTTTCCAGCAGGGTATCCTCAAAGACTTCTCGCTGGGCGTGGCTGCCTCCGATGCGGGCCAGCATCGGGTAGGTCGGCCCCATCAGGTCGGCGGCGGTATCGTAATCGCCGGAAGCGAACGCGGCGGCGCCCAACGCGATGGGCAGGGTCATCTCACGAGAGAGGTCATCGCCCTTTTCGCCCTGGGCGGTGAGGCGGTCAACCAGCTGCTGCGTGGCGTCGGCATCGCCGGCGCCGGCGAAGGCCAGGGCGGCATGGCAGTCCCGGAATGCCGCTCCGGGGCCGGTCGCGGCCGGCATAGCCATGTCCCGAACCTCGTCCCACGGCTTGCCGGGTTGTTCACCCGAATAGATTTGCAGCCGCCACATCAGCGACGCGGCGTCCTGCAGGTTGGACAAGTTCCGCGCCTGGACCCCAGGCCGGATGTGTGTTTCGTACAGGTCAAGGGTCTCCCGGTATCGGCCCTGCGCCAGTTCAAAGAGAGCCAGGTGCCAGGAAAGATGGACGTTGTATGCCGCCCGGCGGTCAAACCTGTCCAGCCAGTCAGCGAGCCATGCCCCGCCGTTGGCCGCGTCGCCCTGTTCAAAGTAAGAGTGGGTTACAGAGTGGCTGGCCACTGCGTTCTGCGGGTTGCCCTCCAGCGAGCGCAACGCCAACTCCATCGCCTTTTCCGGCTGGTTGGTCTCGTGGTGGGCGAAGGCATACTGACCCAGGAACGACCACTCATCGCCGTTGGCCGGGGCCACTTTGCGCATCATCGCCATCAGGTGGCTGGGAAAGTCGGGCACGCCGGCGCCAAAGCAGCCGAGCATGTAGAGTCGCTGAGCGACGCGCATGGCCAAAGTGTCGGTGGGGAAATCCTCCATGTGCTCGTGGATGAGTTTGATGGCCTCGCGTCCCTTGCCGTGGGTGAAGCAGTGCATGATCTGCGCCAACTGCCGTTCTTCCCGCGAAAGACCGGCCGAGAGTTCAACGCCGCGCTCAGCGGCCTCCCGGGCCGCCGGGACGTTCATCTGGAGGTGCAGAACGTAGGCCAGCGCTACGTTGGCCATGGCAAAGCCGTCGTCGGCTTCAATCGCCGCCCGAATTTTCTCTTCGGGCCCATAATTCTGCGAAAGCACCAGGTCCACCCCTTCCTGGTACAGGTCGGCAGCAGCCGGCGAGGCTGTGGTGACCGTCAGTCCATTGCGGTTCTTTACCATAGCGCACATAGGGTTTTCCTCACTCCGGTTCTTTGTGGCGTACGCCAAGATTACCACAAGCCGCAAATAAATGTCATCGCTAATGTAAATGTTGGCAAGGCCGCCGCAGTTTGACACTGCAATGGGCTAGTGATAACTTTCACAGAGCACCTTTTACGATTTTCGACGGGAGCAGCTTACCCATGTCCGTGAACATTTGCGTGTTGGCCAAGCAGGTCGTTGACCCTGAAATGCCGGCCGCCGCCTTCCGTATCGACCCCAACGCCCGCGAGGTCGTCCCGCCGGCCAATATACCGCCGGTGGTCAACGGTTTCGACGAAAACGCAGTTGAAGCCGCACTGCAAATCAAGGATGAACAGGGGGCGAATATCACCGTCATTTCCTCCGGTACTTCCTTCGCTCTGGATGTGATGAAAAAGCCGCTGTCCATGGGGGCTGACGAACTGGTGCTCCTGCAGGATGACGCCTTCGCCAACTCCGTCGATTCCTTCTTCACCGTCCAGCTGCTCAGTGCCGCCATCAACAAGTTGGGCGGGTTTGACCTTATCATCTGCGGCCGCCAGGCATCGGACTGGGATAACGCGCAGGTGCCCCTGGGCGTTGCCGAAACGCTGGGGATGGCCTGCATTACCCTGGGCAAAAAGGTGGACGTGCAGGACAGCAAGGTGGTGGTCGAGCGATTGGCTCCCGACGGCTATGAAGTCGTCGAAGCCGACCTGCCGGCCCTGGTTACCGTCAGCAACGAACTGGGCCAGCCCCGCTATCCCACGCTGCGCGGCATCATGGCGGCCACCCGCAAGCGCCCCACCGTTTGGACCACCGGCGACCTTGACCTGGACGAAGGCCAGCTGGAACCGCGCCTGACGCTCCACGACCTGTTTGTGCCCGTGAGAGACCAGGAGTGCGAGATTATCGAGGGCGACGATGACGCCGACGCCGCCCGCCAATTGGCGCTGAAACTGCGCGAAGACCGGTTCATTTAACCCGCCCAGGATTCGGACACACTGATACGGAGACTTACTGCAATGGCCGACGCTACCGGGATTCTAGTTTTCGGCGATGCGCCCCAGGGTGAACTCGCCGCCACCGCTCAGGAACTGCTGGCCGCCGGCCGCAGCCTGGCCGACACTCTGGGCCAGGAACTCGCCATCGGAGTCATCGGCGCCGACCCGGCCAATGCGCCGCAGCAGGCCATCGCCCACGGCGCAGATAAGGCCTACGCCGTAACCAATCCGGCCCTGGCCGACTACCACCCTGACCTCTACCTCTCGGCGATGCAGACCCTGGCCGGCGAAGTCAACCCCGGTATCATCCTGGTTGCCCGCAACAACGAGGGCCGGGAACTGGCCCCCAGATTGGCCTTCCGCCTGGGCGTCGGTCTGGCCCAGGACTGCCTGGAAGTGTCCGCCGACGCCGGTACCGGCCGGCTGCTGGCCAACCGTCCGGTGTACGGCGGCAGCGCCGTGGCCGTTGTCAGCTGCAACCAGACTCCGCAGATCGCCGCCATCCGCCCCAAGACCTACGAACCCCTGGACGCCGACCCGTCTCGCAGCGGCCAGGTGGTGGCGTTCCCGGTGGAAATCGATCCCGCCGCGGCCAAAACCCGCGTCATCGACGTGGTGAAGGAAGAGGCCGAGGGCATCAAGCTGGAAGACGCCCGCATCGTCGTCTCTGGCGGGCGCGGCCTGGGCGGCCCCGAACCCTTCACCCAGCTGGAGGAGTTGGCCACCCTGCTTGGCGGCGCCGTCGGTGCGTCCCGGGCCGCTGTGGACTCCGGCTGGGTTCCGGCCAACTACCAGGTGGGGCTGACCGGCAAGACCATCACCCCCGACCTGTACATCACCGTCGCCATCTCCGGCGCCAGCCAGCACATGGCCGGCTGCAGTGGCTCCAAGGCCATCGTGGCCATCAACAAGGACGCCGACGCCAACATCTTCAAGGACGCCCGCTACGGCGTGGTAGGCGATTGGGAGCGGGTGCTGCCGGCGCTGACCGAAACCATCCGGGAACTGACGCAGTCGTAAAGGAAAGGAGCGACATGGCCGGTTACATCATAGCCACCATTGAGGTCACCGACCCGGAGCAGTTCGAGGTGTACCGGGGCCAGGTGCCGGCAACCATCGAAAAGCACGGCGGACGCTACCTCGTCCGCGGCGGCCAGGTTTCGGTCGTCGAAGGCGACCAACCGGAGCGTCGGACGGTGGTGCTGGAGTTCGACAGCCTGGAGAAGGCGAAGGAGTGGTATTACTCCGACGACTACGCCGGGCCGAAGGAACTCCGCATCCAGTCCACCGTCTCCAACGTGATGATCGTCGAAGGGGTGTAGTCCCTACCCCTCAAAGTCCACGCCGACGCCGACGATTTCCACCTGCATTGAGCGGACGTCAGGCGCGCCCTGATCAAAGGTAACGCCCACGACCACGTTGATGCCCCGGTCAACCTCGGGGGTGCCGGGTATCTCGAAACTGGCATCCAGGTTGTCGCCCTTCATCGCCATGCCCAGGTGCTCGGCGATGATTTTCTCACCGTCGTACACCAGCACCTCGGCCACGTTGGCGTGAGAGCGGGCCCGGAAGGACACGGCCACCGACTCGGCCTTGGTGCGACTGCCGTTCTGCACGGTGGGCGTAGGGATGGCAAAATGCACCCAGGTGTTCTGCCCCTCGTTACCCTCAATGCGCACGAAGGGCCCGCAGTGCCGCACCGACGTGATGCGATTGAGGTACTCCCCGGTCATCGCAGAGCCGTGTACCCAGGACGTAAATTTCTGACCTGCCATGTTAAAACCTCCTGCCCGACGGCTCGGAGCCTTGCGTCGTGGCGAGCGTGATATTCGGTAGCGTCGAGTAAGGTTACAGTCCGCGCACCATTGCGTCCAGACTTTCCAGCGCCTTGCTGATGTTTTCCTGGCTGTTGGCGTAGGACAGCCGCACATACCCCTCGCCGAACTCGCCAAAGGCCGATCCGGACAGCAGCGCGACGCCCGCCTCCTGCATGGCCCGGTCTTCAAATTCGGCGCTGGTGAGCCCGGTGTCCTTGATGCTGGGAAAAGCGTAGAACGCTCCCTCCGGTTCGGGGCAGTTGATGCCGGGGATGGACTGCAACCCGTCGGCGATGAGTCGCCGCCTCCGCCCGAACTCCGCGGCCATCTCCTGCACCGCGTCCTGCGGCCCGTCCAACGCCGCCACGCCGGCCATCTGGCTGAACGACGCCGCGCACGACACGCTGTTGGTCGCCAGGCGAGACACGTGGGGCACCAGCTCATCGGGCATTATGCCGTAGCCCAGCCGCCAGCCGGTCATGGCGTAGCTCTTGGAGAAACCGTCCAGGATGATGGTGCGGTCGGCCATGCCGGGCAGCGCGGCGATGCTGTGGTGCTCGCCGGAGTACAGGATGTCCTTGTAGATTTCATCGGACATCACGTACATGTCGGGATGGCTGCGCACCACGTCCGCTATGGTCTCCAGCTCCTCTCCCGTCAGTGCGGAACCGCACGGATTCTCCGGCGAATTTATGATGAGCAGCCGCGTATTTTCGTTCACCATCCCGGGCAGCTTGCTCAGGTCGGGATGATAAGCCCGGTCTTCCAGCAGCTGCATCGGCACCGCTTTGGCACCGCTGAACTCAATCATCGACTCGTATATGGGGAAGCCGGGGTTGGGGTAGATAACCTCGGCGCCGGCTTCGGCCAGGGCCAGCAGCACGTAGAACATTATCGGCTTGGCCCCCGGCGTAACCACCACCTGCTCCCAGTCGGTGTCGATCCCGCGCACTTCCCGGCTGTTGCGAGCCACCGCCTGGCGCAACTCCGGCAGCCCCGGCGTTGGACCGTAGTGCGTGTAGCCATCCTGCAGAGCCTTGATGCCGGCCTGGACGATGTGCTCGGGAGTCTCAAAATCGGGTTCTCCGATTTCCAGGTGAATGATTTCCCTGCCTTGCGCTTCCAGAGCGCGGGCTTTGGCCAGCACCTCGAAGGCAGATTCGGTTCCCAGGCGGCTCATGCGGGTGGCGATAGTCATAACGTAGCGTTCCCTCAAAAAGGTATGGCAGTTTCAGGTTCCAGCCCTTGCCGCAAGGTTACCACTTTTTCACGCCCTTTGGCACAACGCCCCCCATCCGCCCAGCTAAAACCGTCATTCCCGCGAAGGCGGGAATCCAGGGGATTTAATCATCCACGGCTACCGGTGCAAAGCAGGTGATATGATTTATCCTCCCATCATCGAGTAGGAGCCAATCGCCATGCCCGTTGTTCACAACCTGCCGCCCGATGAACTGCTTACTACCACCCGCGCCGTCCGCAAGCGGCTGGATTTCGACCGTCCCGTGCCCGATGAGGTTATCCAAGAATGCCTCGCCGTGGCCCAGCAGGCTCCCACCGCCAGCAACCGGCAGAACTGGCACTTCATGGTCGTTACCGATGCCGACAAGCGGCTGGCGCTGGCCGAGCTGTACCGCCAGGGTTGGCAGCAGTACACCCAGTCCCCTACCGCGGCCACTAACCTCCAATACCAGGACCCAATCCGCGCCGCCGTGCAGGAAAGGGTGGGCGATTCGGCCCAGTACCTGGCCGACAACCTGCACCGCGCCCCGGTAATGGTAATCCCCTGCATCGCCGGGCGCACCGATTCGGCCCCGGCGCTGGTGCAGAGCGCCCAGTGGGGAACCATTATGCCGGCGGCTTGGAGCCTGATGCTGGCCGCCCGCGCCCGCGGCCTCGGCTCCGTCTTCACGTGCATCCACCTGATGCGGGAAGAGGAGGCCGCCGAGGTTCTGGGCATCCCCTACCGCCGGGTGATGCAGGCCGGCCTGATCCCCATGGCCTACACCATCGGCGACCGTTTCCGCCCGGCCCATCGGGAGTCGCTGGAAGACATCGTGCACTGGAACGGCTGGTAGAATAGACGGCCAGCATCGTTATTGACAAAGGAGTCAACCGCCAATGGCCAGCAAGAAAATCGTCCTCGCTTACTCCGGCGGCCTCGATACCTCCGTAGCCGTGCCCTGGTTGCAGGACCAGTACGACGCCGAGGTAATCACCTGTACTATCGACCTGGGCATGGTGGATCTGGAAACCATCCGCCAGCGTGCCTATGCCGTCGGTGCGTCGGAGGCGGTTACCGTGGATGGCCGGGAGACCCTGGTCAACGAGTTTCTCTGGCCCGCTCTCCGCGCCGGGGCGATTTACGAGGGACAGTATCCGCTGGCTACTGCGTTGGGCCGTCCCCTCATCGCCCGCTACTTGGCCGACGTGGCCCGTGAGCACAACGCCGACGCCGTGGCCCACGGCTGCACCGGCAAGGGCAACGACCAGGTGCGTATCGAGGTGGGTGTATCCACCCTGGCCCCCGGCGTGGAGCTCATCGCCCCCATCCGGGAATGGGGCATGAACCGAGAGGACGAGGTGGAGTACGCCCGCCAGCGCAACCTCCCCATCGCTCCGTCCAACAACAAGTACAGCACCGACGAAAACCTCTGGGGCCGCAGCGCCGAGGCCGGCGAGCTGGAAGACCCCTGGAACGAACCCCCCGAAGACGCCTACGAGTGGACCACCAGCCCGGCCTCCGCGCCCGACGAGCCCGCCTACGTGGAAATACGCTTCGAGGAAGGCATCCCCACGTCGGTTGACGGCGAAACCATGGCCGGCGTCGCCCTCATTAGCCATCTCAACGGCTTGGCCGGCGCCCACGGCATCGGCCGCATTGACCACCTGGAAAACCGACTGGTCGGCATCAAGAGCCGCGAGGTGTACGAATCACCCGCTGCCGTCCTGCTCCACGCCGCCCATCGCGCCCTGGAGACCATGACCCTCTCCCGCGAGCAGAGTCGCTTCAAGGAACGAATCGCCCAGGAGTACGCCGAGCTGGTCTATAACGGCCTCTGGTACACCGCCCACCGGCACGACTTGGACGCTTACGTGGACAGCACCCAGCGCCACGTAACCGGCAACGTCCGCCTGCGCCTGCATAAAGGCGCCTGCGTGGTGGTGGGCCGCGCCGCCGACCGCCCGCTCTACGACTACGGCCTTGCCACCTACGACCGCGCCGACGAGTTCGACCACACGGCGGCCAAAGGCTTCATCGACATCTACGGCCTGCCCTCGCGCACCCAGCGACGGCGACAGGGCTAGCTGCTCCTACAGGCTCCCCAGCGCCGCGTCCAGCCGGCCGACGCCTTCGCCAATCTCCGCTTCGGTGATGTTCAGCGCCGGCATGATGCGCACCGCGTTGGGACGGACGCCGTTGAGCAGCACCCCCGCAGCTTCGGCAGCGTCCATCACCTGCGGCATGATGTCGCTGTCGAACTGCACGGCGGCCAGCAGACCCTTGCAGCGGATTTCCTCTACGAAACCGTACTTCGCCTTCAGCCCGTTGAGCTGGTCGTTCAGCACCACTTCCATCCGCCTCACGTTGCCCAGCACGTCGTTGTCCAACAGGTAGCGCGTGCCGGCGGCAGCGGCGGCGGTCGTCAGCGCGTTGCCCCCGAAGGTGCTGCCGTGGTCGCCGTAGGTCAGCGCCATCGCCGATTCCTTCGACAAAAAAGCGCCGATGGGCACGCCGTAGCCCAGGCCCTTGGCCAGTATCATCACGTCCGGCTCTACGTCGTATTCCTGGTGGCCGAACAGGCTGCCCAACCGGCCCATGCCCGTCTGCACCTCGTCCAAAATCAGCAGGATGTCGTTCTCATCGCACCACTGGCGCAGGCGAACAAAGTAGTCGGAATCGGGAATGTTGACGCCGCCTTCGCCCTGCACCGGCTCCACCATCACGGCCACCGTGTTCTCCGTGGTGGCGTTCATCACCGCTTCCACGTCGTTGAAGTCAACGTAGGTGAACCCTTCCGGGATGGGCTCAAACAGTTCGTGGTAGTGCGGCTGCCCGGTGGCGGCCACGGCGTTCATCGTCCGCCCGTGGAAGGAGTTGAACGCGGTGATGACTTCATAGGCCCCGTTCTTGTGCAGCTTGCCGTAGCGACGGGCCAGCTTCAGCGCGCCCTCCACTGCCTCCGCGCCGCTGTTGCAGAAAAACACCCGGTCCATGCACGAGTTCTCGATCAGCATCTCGGCGATGTCCAGTTGCGGCAGCGTGTAGAACTGGTTGGACGTCTGGATCAGCGTCGCCGCCTGCTGCGCGATGGCGTCTACCACCACCGGAGGGCAGTGCCCCAGGTTGTCCACGGCCCAGCCGGCCACAAAGTCGATGTACTCCTTGCCGTCGGCGTCCCACACTCGGGAGCCTTCGCCCCGGACGATGACCACCGGCCGGCGGCGCACCGTCTGCGCGTAGTATTTCTGCTCAATGGCGATGTATTCGGCGTTGCTGGGCATGACTCATCCGCTCCCTGTCAGTGTGTTTGCGTTGCCTGCCGGACCGCGGCCCCGCCGCCCGGCGCGTCGCCTATTATACGCTTTAACTGAAGCAAGCGGCGATATGCCGGCCCACTGCACCTTCAAAACCTCCGCCGGTTCCGACACAACCGCGAGCCTACATCACCCGGGGGGCGACAACCCCGGGTCCTCAAAACCGCCCTCAACATCACCGACGCCGGCCTATTGACAATTGACCGAACATTCGTTCATAATATCCCTACACGCGTGAATCATCGGTAACCCACAGCCTGCAACGAGGTAAATCAAGAACCATCACGGTTCCGGTCGTCAACGGCCACAACCGTCAGCAAATCCTAACAACGCACGCCGGTGCGGTCACTGCTGCCATTGACGGATAACAGATCGCCGTCACAAACACTGGAAGTGACAACGGTGCGGCCACAGCTGCCATTGGCGGATAACAGATGACCGTCATAGACACCGGAAGTGGCAACGGCGCGATACCACTGCGGCCAGTGCGGCTAACTACATGCTCGTACGAAAACACCTATGTGGAAGTGCGTAACCAACCCCCGGCCGTGGGGCTGACAACGACCACCTTACCTCTCGCAGGCTGCCCAACCTACCGAAAACCGAATCCCAATCCGAAGGAGCCAACCAAAATGAAGCCGATACCACGAACCTCAAACCCGAACGGCCACATCGCTACGCCCCTCACCGGCGTCCCCACAACCCCAACTTGACCCCCTTTTACCCCTGTGCTTTACTGGCGCAATTGCGGAACCGACGGCAGCAGGGGCACTCAGCGGCGGTTCCAGGAGCGTGAACGATGCACTTCGGTATGTTTATGCAGTTCGAAACCCGGCCCGGCGGCTCCCAGGCCGAGGCTTTCTCCGAAGGCTTCGAGCTGGTTGACACCGCCGAAGCCTGCGGACTCGACGGCGCCTGGCTGGCCGAAATGCACTTCACGCCCGACCGCTCCGTGCTGTCCTCGCCCATCACCATCGCCAGCAGCATCGCCACCCGCACCCGGCGCCTGCGCATCGGCATGGCCGTGTACGTCCTCCCCCTGAACAACCCCCTGCGCATCGCCGAGGAAGTCGCCACCGTTGACCAGATCAGCGAAGGGCGCTTCGACTTCGGCATCGGGCGCAGCGGCTTCGCCCGCTCCTACGACATCTACGGCGTGCCCTACGCCGAAAGCCGCGACCGTTTCCGCGAGGCCCTGGACATCATCATGCAGGCGTGGCAGGGCCAGCCCTTTTCCTACGACGGCAAGTATCACCAGGTCAGCAACGCCACTGTCGCGCCCCTGCCCTACCAGAAGCCGCATCCGCCCTTCCGCATGGCCGCCACCACCGCCGAAACCTTCCCCCGCGCCGGCGCCGACGGCTACCCTATCTTCGTCGGCCTGCGCGGTATGGACGTGCCCGAGTTGCGCGACAACCTCAAGGAATACCGCAAAGCCTGGCGCGCCGCCGGCCACGATGGCAACGGCGACGTGTCCCTGCGCGTCCCTGTGTACCTGGGCCTCACCGAAAAATCCGCCATCGAAGAGCCCTTCGAGAGCATCCAGAACTACTTCGGACGCATGGGCCGCCTCTACGCCGCCGACTCCGGTTCCGCCGGTATCGAGCAGACCGAACTGCGCGACCAGCGCGCCTCCCGCCTTGCCGCCCTCAGCTACGACGACATCCTGCAAACCAAGGTGGCCTTCGGCACTCCCGAGGGTTTGGTTGACCGGTTTGCCGAACTGCGCGAGGAGTTGGGCCTCGACGGCGTCGTCGCCGAACTCAACGCCGGCGGCCTGATTCCCCACGACACGGTGGTGCGCAACATCCGCCTCCTCTGCGAAAAAGTAATTCCCGCCTTCAAATAACCTGCTCCCTATCCGTCATTCAACCCGCTCCTTACCCGTCATTCAACCCGCTCCTTACCCGTCATTCCCGCGTAGGCGGGAATCTAGGAACTATTGAGGAAGTCATTTGCATGAAAGTAGCCATCCTTGACGACTACCAAGGCGTCGCCGCCGATCTGGCCGACTGGAGCAGCCTGCCGGCCGGCACCGACGTAACCTTTTTCAGCGACCATCTCACCGACGAGGACGCCCTGGCCGCCCGCCTCGCCGACTTCGACATCATCATGGGGATGCGCGAACGCACGCCGTTTCCACGCTCCCTCCTGGAACGCCTGCCCTCATTGCGCTGCCTCATCACCACCGGAGGGCGCAACGCCTCCTTCGACCTCAACGCCGCCACCGACCTGGGCATCACCGTCTGCGGCTCCCCCGGCGCCGGCGAAGGGCCGACGGAACTGACCTGGGGCCTGATTCTCGGCATCCTGCGCCAAATACCCCAAGAAGACCGCGCCACCCGCGAACAGGGCAAGTGGGGGATCCACGTCGGCGCCAGCCTGCAGGGCAAAACCCTGGCCCTCCTCGGCCTGGGACACATCGGCTCCCTGGTGGCCCGCGTCGGCAACGCCTTCGACATGCGCGTCATCGCCTGGAGCCAGAACCTGACCGCCGAACGCGCGGCCGAGTGCAGCGCAACCCTGGTGGATAAAGACACCCTCTTTGCCCAGGGAGACGTGGTATCCGTTCATGTCCAGCTCAGCGACCGCACCCGCGGGCTGGTCGGCGCCCACGAAATCGGACTGATGAAGCCGTCCGCCGTCCTGGTCAACATCTCCCGCGGCCCCATCGTTGACGAAGCCGCCCTGGTGGACGCCCTGCAACGCAACTCCATCGCCGGCGCGGCCCTGGATACCTTCGACGTGGAACCCCTGCCCGCCGGTCATCCCTTTTTGACGCTGGATAACACCCTCATCACTCCCCACGTCGGCTACGTAACGGATGACGGCTACCGTGCCTTCTACGCCGGCGTCGTGGAAGACATCCGCGCCTTCGCGTCTGGCGAACCCGTCCGGGTAATCAACCCCGACGTCCTCACGGCCGGCAACCTGCGCGGCCCGGCTGCATAAATCCCTTGAACGGAGATACACAATGAAAGCGCTACGAATTGAGGAATACGGCGACGTTGGCGTCCTGCAGTGGAAAGACGCCCCGGAACCCACTCCCAGCCCCCACCAGGTCCTCATCAAGGTGGACGCCGCCGGCGTCAACTACGCCGACATCATGCGACGCCAGGGCAACTACCCCGGCCCCGACCTGCCGGCTACTCTGGGCCTGGAAGCCGCTGGCACCGTCACCGCGCTCGGTTCCGACGTAACCGACGGCCGGCTTGCCATCGGCCAGAGGGTGATGGCCATGGGCCCTCAGGGCCAGGCCGAGTACGTCGCCGTCAACCACAATTTCGTCTTCCCCTACCCCGACGGCATTGACCCGGTTCACGCCGGCGGTATGCCCATCACCTTCCTCACTTCCTACCACCTGCTCAAGTCCCGGGGCGCAATGCAGCCCGGCGACACCGTGCTGGTCCAGGCCGGAGCCTCCGGCGTGGGCACCGTCGCCATCCAGCTCGCCAAAGAATGGGGTGCGCGGGTGATAGCCACGGCGTCCACCGAGGACAAGCTGGATTTGTGCCGCTCCCTCGGCGCCGACATCACCATCAACTACACTGAGGTTGACTTTGAAGACGAGGTGAAGTCCTTGACCGACGGGCGCGGCGTTGCCCTGGTGCTGGAATGCGTCGGCGGTCCGGTGCTGGAAAAGTCGGTGCGCTGCGTGGCCTCCTACGGACGGCTGGTCAGCTACGGCAACGCCAGCGGCCAGCCAGCCAATCTGTCCGCCGCTGACATCACCACGCTGAACCGCACCGTTGTCGGGTTCAGCATGGGCCGCTCTCCCATCGGCTCCCTGGACCATCAGGGCGCGATGCAGGACCTGGTTCCGATGATTATGGACGGCCGGCTCAAGCTCATCGTTGACCGCATCTTGCCCATGTCAGAAGCCGGCAGCGCCCACCAACACCTGGCCTCTCGGGGCACCAGGGGAAAGGTGATTCTGACGCCATGACGTCCGCCGCCGGCCGATACGCAGCGGTGTATGATGCCGTGGTGGCAGCCGACCATTTTGTGGATCATCGTAAGCCCGGGGATCACTGGGCGGAGATGGCCGAGATGTTCCGGCTGGATCCCAGGCGGCCCCGGGATGCCAACCTGTCGCGGTTGATCGATTACCTGGAGCCGTCGGACGTGCTGCTGGATGTGGGCGGTGGGGCCGGCCGAATTTCCCTCGCTCTGGCAGATTGTGTCAAAGAGGTGGTGCTGATCGAACCATCGGATGGGATGCGGGAACAATTCATCGCCGCCCGCGACCAGGCCGGAATCACCAACGCGCGCATCACCTCCGATTGGTGGATGGATTCGGACGAAACTGGCGACGTGGTTCACCTTTCCGACGTTACGTATTTCGTCCGCGACATCGTGCCTTTCGTTGCCAAGCTGCACAACGCAGCGGCCCGTCGCGTGATGATTACCGTCTGGAGCCCCACGCCCGGAGACATGGCTTCCGACCTGCGGGAAGTTGTACGTGGAGATCGACCACCTCCATGGCCGGGACTGCCGGAGTTGGCCGCCGTCCTGTGGGAAATGGGCCTCCTGCCAGAAATCCGTCCCCTGCCCGATGAACCCTGGTGGCTCACCGACGCCGAGCGGAATCTGTCTGATGCGGACGCGATTGCGTTGGCCATGCGCTGGCTGGACAGCGATGATGACGCAACCCGGCAATCAGTATCCGCAAACTTGGAGCGGTTTTTCCAGCGCACGGACCACGGCCTGACGCCCCGTTGGCTCAGCCAGGCGCGGACGGTGCTGCTGACCTGGGAAACCCACGGGCGACTATTAAGCTGAACCGGAGGATACGGTGGAAAGAATCGGCGTAGCCTTCACCGGCGGCGGAATGTCCCCGCCCGAAATCGTCCAGTGCGTGCAGTTGGCCGAGGAGCTGGGCTACGAATCGGCGTGGGTTGCCGAGGGACACGGCGGCGACCAGTTTGCTATCCTCACCGCCTGCGCCATGGCCACCTCTTCCATCAAGCTTGGCACCAGCATCAGCAGCGTTTTCGTCCGCAGCGCGCCCACCATCGCCATGGCTGCCGCCTGCGTTGACCACTACTCCCAGGGCCGTTTCATCCTCGGCCTGGGCAGCAGCCACAAGGTGCAGGTGGAGCCGGAGCATGGCCTCGAATTTTCCGCCCCGATTCCGAGAGTCCGGGACACGGTGGAAATCGTGCGTCGCCTGCTGCGCGACGGCAACCTGGTGCATTACCGGGGCGAGGTCATCAGCATTGACACCTTTGACCTGCACTTCCCTGTTCTACGACCTGAGTTGCCTATCTACCTGGCGGCGGTGTTCCCCAGGATGCTCGAAATCGCCGGGGAAATCAGCCAGGGCATCCTGCTCACCTGGTGCACCCCGGAACACGCCCGCACAGCTGCCCACCACGCAGCCATTGGCGCAGCGCGCGCCGGAGTGGATCCCTCCGAAGTGGAATTGGCTACCCTGCTGTCCGTCGCGTCGCCCGGCGCCGGAGACGGCGGGATGCGCCGTGTGGCGGCCACTTACGCCGGACGGTTCCCCCGCTACCGCCGGCTGATGGCGGAGGCGGGCTTTGCCGACGAAGTGGAACTGGTGCGCCTGGCCTGGCGTGAGGGCAACCTCCCCAGGGCGGAACGGCTGGTACCGCCGGGACTGATTGACCGTATGTCGCTGCCATCCGACCCGGGTGCCCGGCGTGACCGGTTGGCGGAATATCGGGAGGCCGGGATAACCCTGCCGATTATTGCTCCCCGCGTCGCCGGCGAGGCCGCCGGCGCCTCGGCCATGGAGATTATCCGCGCCAACGCTCCGGCCTAGCTCACCCCGGTCCGCTCATCCCGAGCTTGTAGAAGGACGCTCCTACCCCTCTGCCGGCAGCCACGGCGACCACAGGGTAATGGGAATGGTAACGGACACTCGCGGCTGGTCGCCCACCACCGCCGTAGTATGCCCCTGCCCGGTTAGGTCGTCCGCCATCAGGACGTCGCCGGCCCCGAATCGACGCTTGGTGCCGTCGCCGATGCCGATTTCCATCTCGCCAGACAGGGTGATGACGTACTGCCGGCGCGGAGCGGTGTGCCAGTCGGAAAAGTAGCCCGGCTCAAACCGGCGGAAGTTGACGCCCGGCGTAACCTGCATTCCACTGTGAATGGCCCGATCGGCGGGAAGGTCCAGGTCCTCAAAGTGAGTCTGGCCGTCGTCTCCGGTGTAAATGCGCACGAACATGGTTCAGGTTGCCTCCTGTATCGGGTTTGCCGCTGGTATTTTAGCGCATTGTAGGGCAAATGCAGATGTTGAGAAACCGCCGATTTCCGTCGTACAATATACGGGCGCCGATGTAGCTCAGCCGGAAGAGCAGCGGTTTCGTAAACCGCAGGTCAAGGGTTCGAGTCCCTTCATCGGCTCCACTCTCTTAATGGGGGCAGTCACCGTACCTAGCCCGGTATCAATAAGCAGGGTTTCAACCGATTTTGGCCCGTTTTGTTGGACAAATTCCCCACAACGTCCAGCATCAGGCCTTACTCCACACCACTAGACGGCAATCACGCCCTGGTCCCTCCAGGGCGTGATTTTGTTCCCGATTGGCCTAATGGCAATACGCCCCGGGGTAATGCAAAGCCGTCCGGGGCGTAGCACATTCTTCTTTCGCCAGAGCCGGGGTCCTCGACCCGGCTTAGACCATAGATTTCAGGCAGCGGCCAGGCGGGGTTATGCCGACGCAATCAGGTCGGCGGCGCGTTCCCCGATCATGACAACCGTTGCATGGCTGCCACCTGACCTTGTAACCCGCGGCATCACCGATGCATCGACCACCGACAACCCCGTTACTCCCTTGACGTTGCAGTATTGATCTACAACTGCCATTGGGTCTGAATCCGGGCCCATCTTGCAGGTGCCCGACACATGCCTGGCTGTTCCAACGGTTTGGCGGATATAGACGTCCAGAGCGTTGTCGTCGGCCATGATCTCATCCGTTGGATGGAGCCGATAATCTGCCACGTCTTTATACGCATCGGTTTCAAGGAATCCGATGGCCATTCTGATGCCTTCCCTCACCCGACGGATGTCGTTTGGATGCTGAAGGTAGCGGTAGTTGAACTCTGGCTGCACTGTTGGATCGGCAGACGCCAGCCTGACGTAGCCTGCCCCGTCGGGTAGTCCGAGCGTGCACGAGATTCGCGCAACCCGGTCCGCGGGAACGTCATCATTGAGGAACTTGGTCCGTAAACCGGGGACGCGCTCCGGCCGTTCGTCAACCATCGGGGTGGTCCTCAGCAACATATCATTGACTTCGCCGGACCCCTGGGAGGTGTAGTGCAAACAGAAGCGCGCCGCATCGAGATCGGAAGTCAGGGTAACTCCGTCTTTGACTTTAAAGGTGATCTGGGCGCTCAGGTGGTTGAACAGGTTCTGTCCCACTCCGGGAAGCTCGTGAACGAGAGGTATCCCAAATTGCTCAAGTTGGTCTTTGGGGCCGATTCCCGACAGCATCAGCAGGTGGGGCGACTTGAGAGCTCCGGCGCTCAACACAACCCGGTCCGCTTCAACGTTGAAAATTTCGCCTCCGCTTTCTGCTTCGACACCGACGACCTTTCGATCCTCGATCAATACCTTCCTGACGAGAACTTCTCCCCTCACCGTAAGGTTCAACCGGTGGCGCATGGGATTCAGGTGAGTGATAGCAGCGCTCATCCTCCAGCCGTCCAGGTTATTCGAGGGCCACACGCCAATGCCCGCGGGGTTCGGGCCATTGGTATCCTCGACTATCCCGTAACCCGCCTCCAAACAGGCTGCGTGGAAGGCCCTCTGGATGCCTGACAAGGCCCCGGTTTGACGACGCCTGACCGGCATAGGTCCGTCGGTTCCATGAAAATCATCACGAATGTCGAGGTCGTGTTCAGATCTCCTGAAGTAGGGCAGTACCTTGTCGTAGGACCATTCATCATTGCCCATGGCAGACCAGGAGTCGAAATCCTCGGGTAACCCCCTTTGCATTGCCTGGCCGTTGATGGACGACCCGCCGCCGATCACCTTGCCCTGCGCTACGTGGATCTCCCCCTGCTCCTCGGTGATCGTTCCCCGCAGGGCCCAGTTGTGCTCCGATTCTGGGGATTCGGCATAACTTGTGTAGCCGAACTTTATCTCGTCCGGGAGATAGTCTGGGTCAGGGTAATCTCGGCCGGCTTCCAGCAACAAAACGGAGGTATTCGCGTTCTCAGCCAATCTGGAGGCCAACACCGATCCAGCCGCTCCCCCACCGACGATAACAACGTCATATTTCATGGGTTCTCCTTAAATGCTTCGTCTTCCAACGCAGGATTTCCCAGATTCAACCGATTCCTCTGAGGATAGGACGTTCTGGGATTTCACCGATTATAAACCGGCATTCTCCATATCGGCCGACCAGCAGGGTCCGAAAAAAGTGGTTGGAGCTTATTGCCGGTCTTCGGTGCTTGTCAATCCGCTTTCGCTCCTGTGCCAAGGGTGTCGACCAACCGTACCCGGATTCAGGCCATTGTCGAAAAACCGGCGCAGAATCGCTCGAACATCTTTGCCGGACAAATTCCCAGCACCCTACATCACCATTCCGCACCGCTGATCGAGATTTGAGTAGGAAATCTCACTCTACGGTACTCAATAATGCCCTGCTTTAATGATATTATCGTCTCCCTTCATCGGCTCCATTCCTCCACTTCTTGGTGCTCCAACCGCCGGCAGCGGGACATACTGGTCTGCGATGTTTGAATCGGAAGTCGTCGTTATCGGAGGCGGTATTGCCGGAGCTTCCACTGCCTTCCACCTGGCGCAGCACGGTCGCCGGGTTACCTTGCTTGAGCGCGGCGCTATCGCATCCGAATCGTCGGGAGTCAACGCGGGCGGCATCGGAGCCCTCGGTTGGGGCAACGCTCCCGATTTGGAATCCCACCTTACCATGGGAAGCCTGGAGATCTTTCGCAGTCTGCAACTGGACCTCGGCTACGGCATCGAGTTTCGGCAATCCGGTGGCCTGCAGGCCGTCCAGTCGGCGGAAGAGTACGAATACGCCAGGAATCGCATATCTGCCCTGCGTTCCCGCGGCTATACGGCGGAGCTGCTCACCGTCGGCCAAGCCCGCAGCATCGAGCCGAACTTGAACCCCCGATTGGCCGGCGCCATACACTTCCCGTTGCGAGCCCAGGCCGACCCCTCAAAAGCAACCCGCGCTCTCGCGGACGCGGCCCAGCAGCATGGTGCGGATGTCGTCACCGGCAAAGCGGTTATCGGTATCACTCGCACCCCCGACGGAACTTTCATTGTAGATTGCTCGGGAGACGCCTTCCGCGCCGAGCGTCTGGCGCTGGCGGCCGGGGCCTGGTGTGGCCCGCTGGGTGAAATGCTCGGAGTTTGGATACCCGTGGTTCCGGTGCGCGGGCAGATGTGGGCCACTGAGCCCTTACCCCCACGAGTGTTTCACTCAATATCCGCTGCGGAGTCTTACTCCTACTGGGCTGGCAACCCGGAGATCTCCCCCGGCCAGCCGCCGGAACTAACCCACGTCGGCGACGAACGCGTTACCCGGCACCTTTACGGTCGCCAAACCCAGGACGGCGAGGTCATCTTCGGTGGAGATCGGCAGGCCCTTGGCTATGACCGCACCGTGGACGCCGACGGCATCGACGTCAACATAAAGCACGTGGTAGAAATCCTGCCCTTCCTGGGTGAGTTGCCCATCAAACGCTCATGGTCGGGGCTGATGCCATTCTCTCTGGACGGAAAGCCCATTATCGGCAGTATCCCCCAGGTGGATAATCTTTACGTCGTCAGCGGCTTGGCATCCTCCGGGTTCGGGCGTGGCCCCATGGCCGGCAAGTTGCTCGCCGACTACATTCACACCGGCCACCGCGACCGGGTGCTGTTGGAATCCAACCCGGCCCGCTGCGTGACCGCTCTGGGCTGAGCCGTCGCCAGCGACTCCCGTATGGTATAAACTCTGCGTTATCCTTTCTCCGTCTTTCCCGCGATGTTCGATGCCTAAGGAGGCACCATGAAGTACGACGTTATCGTTGTCGGCGGCGGCGCTGCCGGCTCTACCCTGGCCGCGCGACTTGCCGAGGACGCCAATACCTCCGTGATCCTGCTGGAGGCGGGCAACGACTATCCCGATCCAGAAACCCTGCCCGACGACGTCAAGTTCGGCGGCACTCGCTACGCCGAGGCCCAGGATTCCATCCACAATTGGGCCCTCCGCGGCACTCCCACCGAAGAGCAGGGCGAGATTCACGTCGCCCAGGGCAAGGTCATCGGCGGCGGTTCCTCCATCAACGGACAGGCCATGCAGCGCGGTTTTCCCGAGGACTTCGATACTTGGGCCGCCATGGGCAACGATCAGTGGTCTTACGACAAAGTGCTCCCCTTCTATCGCAAGATGGAGCATGACATGGACATCCAGGACGACTACCACGGCGCCAACGGCCCCATGCCGGTGCGCCGCCGCCAGTCGGGTACCTGGGCCGACATCCAAAAAGCCTTCTATGACGCCTGCCTGGGCGAAGGCTACGGCACGGTGTCCGACACCAACGGCCCCAACCCCACCGGCGTCGGCGTTTCGCCCACCAACAACCTCGGCGGCGTCCGTATGAGCGCCGCCATGACCCACCTCAATCCCATGCGCCACCGCCTCAACCTGACGGTCCGCGGCAACGTGTACGTCCGCCGCGTGCTGTTCGAGGACAGGAAGGCCGTCGGCGTGGAGGCCGAAAGCGGCGGCGAGGTTTTCACCGTGTCCGCCGACCGGGTCGTCCTCAGTTCCGGCGCCATCCGCTCGCCCCAGCTGCTGATGCTTTCCGGCGTCGGCCCCAAAGACCACCTGCAGCAGTTTGCGATACCGGTAGTCCACGATAGCCCCGGCGTGGGTCATGGTCTGTGGAACCACCTCAGCGTTCACATCACTTACAAGGTGAAAGACGATAAGACCCTAACCGGCGACCACGACGCGCCCCACTTCAGCCTCCATTACACCGCCGACGGTTCCAGCTACACCAACGACATGGTGTTGCGCTCCAACACCGTCGTTGACGAGCGGGAAGAGAAGGTAGCCGGCGTGCGCACCCGCTACAACACCGGCGACGTGCCGGCCGAACGATCCGCGCGCATCTCCTGCACCCTCGGCCTGCCCGATGGTTCCGGCTTCGTGCGGCTGGCGTCCTCCGATCCCGACGTGCAGCCGGAGTTCAACTATCAGTACCTGCGGCATCCCAACGACGCCCGGCGCGTCCGCGATGGCCTGCGCAAAGGGGCCCGGCTGTTGGAATCGGATGCCTTCAAGGATGTCTACGACTTCCGCATCAATCCCACCGACCAAATCCTGAACGATGACGACGCCCTGGACCTCTGGGGCCGTCAGAACGTTGGCACAGCCCGCCACGTCTCCGGCACCTGCCGCATGGGCCCCGACGGCGACGACATGGCCGTAGTTGACCAGTACTGCCGCGTCCGCGGCGTGCAGAACCTGTGGGTTGTTGACGCCTCGGTTATGCCCCGCATCCCCCGCTCCGGCGGCATCCACCCCACCGTCATCATGGTTGCCGAACGCGTCGCCGATTGGGTGGCGGCCGGCTGACCCGCGCCGCAATCACCAACCACGTAGGGGCGACTGACCAGTCGCCCCCTTTATTCATCCCGCTCATCCTGAACCTGTCAAAGCATGGGCGGAAATGGTGCGGTATCACCCTAGATCCGGCCAAACGCCCCGGCTGGGCGAAACTCCCTCGTATGCGTGGGCAATGCGGAACATATTCCCCTCTTCCCACGGCCGGCCGATAAACTGCAACCCGATGGGCAGCCCAGCTTCGCTGAACCCGCAGGGCACTGTGATTGCCGGGAATCCGGTGGCGTTCATCGGGCTGGTGTTGCGGGAGACGTGGCCCGAACCGGGCCCGCGCACCTTCTGCGGCTGCCCGTCCACCACGACAGTCTCCGCGTCAATGCGCGGTGCCGGCATCGGGGTGGTCGGCGTAACCAGGAAGTCCACATCCTGCAACACGCGAGCGTGCTCTTCCTTGATAATGCGCTGTACCTTCATCGCTTTGGAGTAATCCCGCCCCAGCACGAATTGCCCGGCCAGCGTGCGGTACAGCGTGTCCGGGCTGTAGTCCTCACGCTTGGACGCGATGTAAGGCTCGTGGGTAACTACGCTGTCGGCCATGGCCGAAAAGCGCAGCGCCCCAACGTACTCCATGCTGGGCAGGCTGACCTCGCGGCTGGCGACGCCCAATTCCTCCAGCGCGGCGATGGCCCGGCGCACCGCTGCTTCTACCTCAGGGTCCAGCAGGTCAAAGTAGTGATTGCTGGGGATTCCCATGGTCAAGCCCCGAACCCCGCGCTCCATGACCAGGGCATAGTCGTCCATCGGGACGGGCACGGTGCTGGGATCCAGCGGGTCGTAGCCGGCGATTACCTGCAGCACCAGCGCGCTGTCCCGCACCGAGCGGGTCATCGGCCCGATGTGATCGCCGTTGAAGCTGGTAACCAGCAGCCCCCGTTGGCTTACCCGACCAAAGGTCTGCTTCAGCCCAACCACACCGCAGAACGCGCCCGGCAATCGTACCGAGCCGCCCAGGTCCGTGCCCAGCGACGCAAAGGTCACGCCGGCGGCCACGTTGGCGCCGCCGCCTCCACTGGAACCGCCGGGTACGTGGTCAAGACCCCAGGGATTGTGCACTGCTCCGTAGTGCGGGTTGTTCGACGTTGCGCCGGCGGCAAATTCTTCCAGGTTCTCTTTGCCGATGATGATTGCGCCGGCCGCCTGGCAGCGACGCACCACCTCGGCGTCTTCATCGGGAACATTGTCCCTCAACACCTTCGTCCCCACGGTGGTGGTGATGCCGGCGGTGGCGATGTTGTCCTTGATGCCGATGGGAACGCCGTGCAGTGGGCCTAGATACTCGCCCCGAGACAGCGATTCCTCCGCGGCCTCGGCCTGTGCTAGCGCTTCGTCCCGCATTATGGTGATGAAGGAGTTCAGCGTTGGCTGGCGCCGCTCGGCTTCCGAAAGCGCCGCCTCGGTCAAATCCACCGGAGACACCTCCCGCGACTGGATCAGAGGCGCGATTTCGGAGATGGTCAGCTTGAGTAGTTCGGAATCAGGCATCGGCTTCGTCTCCTTCCGCAGCCCGCAGCAGGCGCGATGACATCACGTCCGACAGGTCCAGGTCTCGCAGGTTTTGCAACTCGGTCAGGTAGTTGTCCAACTCGGGCCTGACCAGTTCCAACTCCGCGTCCGACAGCTCGAACCCGCCGTACTCCGCGATAATTCGCTTCAGAGTTTCATTGGATACCGGCATTTGTAGCACCTCCCGTAGGTGGCCAGCGTCAACGTGAGTGTACATCGCACTAACCCGCTGAGCAACGCCAACTTTGCCGCGGCGTTCAGTACGAGTACAATAGCGCGGGCAACGTCGATACACGGGAGGAACTTTATGGCAGCCAACGGCGCAGCGGCGACACTGGACGGCGTGCGGATTCTGGAACTGGCCCGCTGGCAGGCGGCCCCGCGCGGAGGCCTGATCCTGCGGGACATGGGCGCAGAGGTCATCAAGCTGGAATGGCGCAAGGGCGCTGACCTGCGGGATTCCGGCCCCTTCGTCGGCAAAATGAGCGTTCAGTTCGCCGCCTACAACCGGGGCAAAAAGAGCGTTACTCTGAACACCCGCCACGCTGAAGGCAAGGAACTGTTCTTCCGACTACTGGAAGTTTCCGACGTGGTACTGGAAAACTTCCGTCCCGGAACCATGGAGCAGATGGGATTCGGCTACGAGGCGATGCGCAAGGTCAACCCCGGCATCATCCTGGCTTCGGTTTCAGGGTTCGGACAGTACGGCCCCTATCGCGATCGCCAGTGCTTTGATCCCATCATCCAGGCCATGAGCGGCTTCGGCGACCAGACGGGCCGGGGCTTCGGAGAACCAATAATGGGCAACGGCCCGGTGATGGACCGCACCGCCGCGCTGCACGCCGTTATCGGAATCCTGGGCGCCCTCCGCCATCGCGACCGCACCGGTGAAGGCCAGTGGCTGGAAGTGGCCATGCTCGACGGCGGCATAACCCTGGAAGAAGTCGCCCTGGCTATGTGCTACGAAACCGATACCAACGACTTCGTGCGGGTGGGCACCTTCCTCAAGTGCACCGACGGCTGGGTAACCACCGGGGCGGCCCGCGCCGGAATGTGGGAGCGGATGCTCAAGGTCATGGACTACGACGAGCTGGCCAAGGATCCCGAATTTGCCGCGCCCATGTTTGCCACCGGCATGGCCCAGATCCGTATGGAGCTGCTGCGGATGTGGTGCGAGGAGCGCACCGTCAAGGAGGTGGAAGAAGCCCTGGTCGCGGCCGACATCCCGGTGGGCGTGGTCAAGTCCATCCCCGAAGTGCTGGCCGATAGCCATATGTGGGAGCGTGAGGTGATGATGGAAGCCGACGCCCACGAACCGCCGGGGCAGAAAGTCCTGGTGCCCGGTCCTACCATCATCAAGTTCTCCAAGACCCCTACCACGGCCGGGCCTATACCGCACTATGGCGAGCACAACCGGGAAATCTACGGCGACCTGCTGGGCCTGTCCGAGGGCCAGATGGCTGACCTGGTGGAGAGAGAAGTCATAACCTGAAGCCGGCGTCTCAGCTGGCCTTAATCTCGGCCAGTTGTCGGTCAATATCCTCGGCTTCCAGCGATAGCCGCTCCCATTCGTCCCATAGCGTCTGCTCTTCTTCCTTAATCATGCGGTACTGCTTACCGGACGCTTCCAGTTGCGCCCGGTCGTCGAACTGCTCCGGGTCGGTGAACATCGTTTCCAATTCCGAAGTGAGCGATTCCCGCTCGGCGATGGCAGCGCCAATCTCGTCGATGCGTACAGCAAGCTTGCGGGCCCGGCTGTTTAGAGCACGCTTCTGTTCCTCTTCTACCGTGAGCGGCCGGCGACGTGAACGCCGGGCCGCCTTTACTTTGGTGGAGTCGTCGGGCTCGCTGCCGTTGGCGGAAGCCGTCACAGTTTTCACGCTGGCTTCCTGCTGCTTACGGTACAGATAGTTGTCATAATCGCCGGGAAGTACCCGCGGCCGTCCGCCGTCGATTTCAATGATTTTGTTGGCTACCTGCCGAATCAAGGTGCGGTCGTGGGTAATCAGGCAAATTGTGCCTCGGTAGTCTCCCAGGGCATCGGCCAGAATTTCCCGGGATGCGATGTCCAGGTGGTTGGTGGGCTCGTCCATGAGCAGGAAATTGCTCGGCTGCATCAGCATTTTTGCCAGCGCCACCCTTGCCTTTTCGCCGCCCGACAGCACCGAAATCGGTTTCAAAATGTCGTCGCCGCTGAACAGGAAACCGCCCAGCGTGTTGCGCAGGTTCTGCTCCGATTCCGCCGGCGCGGCCTCCTGCAGTTCCTCAATGGGCGTGTTGGCCGGATTGAGCAGGTCCAGCACGTGCTGAGCGTAGTAGGCCGTCTGTACGTTGTGGCCGGTCTTCCGCTCGCCGGAGTCAATCGGCAGCACGCCGGCCAGCAGTTTCAACAGCGTTGACTTGCCCGCTCCGTTGGGCCCAACCAGGGCAACGCGGTCTCCTCGTTCCAGCGCCAGATTCAAGCCGCCATAAACTGTATTGTCGCCGTATGCCTTGCTGACGTCGGAGAGGGCGATGACTTCGGCGCCGCTGCGGGCTGGTTCTGGGAACGAATAGCGGACTTTCCTGGTGGCTCTTGGCAGCTCGATAATCTCAATCTTTTCCAGCTGCTTCAGCCGGCTTTGCACCTGCCTCGCCTTGGTCGCCTTATAGCGAAACCGCTCGACGAAACGCATCTGCCGCCGCATCTCCCGTTCCTGTCGCGCCGCGGCAGCCTCCTTGATTTCCAGGGCGCGCTCCCTGGCCACCAGGTAGTCGTCATAGTTGCCCCGGTGATGCACAACCCCATCCGGTTCAATGGCCAGCACCCGGGTGGCCACCTGATTCAAAAAGGCACGGTCGTGAGAGGTGATGATCACACCACCGGCAAAGGCGGCAAGATACTTCTCGAACCAGAGATTGGCTTCCAGGTCCAGATGGTTGGTCGGTTCGTCCAGCAGCAGCACGTCCGGATTGCGAAACAGCAGCCGGGCCAACTCGGCCCGCATAATCCAGCCGCCGCTGAACTCGCTCATATCGCGGGAGGAATCTGTTGCCTTGAATCCCAGCCCGGACAGAATCGCTTTGGCCTCATACTCCCGGCCGACTCCGCCGGCGCCCTCCAACTCCCGGTCAAGTTCGGCGAGCGTTGCCATCAGTTCACGCTGTCTCGCCGGGTCCGTTTCCGAGGCCAGAACACTGCGCTCGTCGGCTATGCGTCTTGAGAGGGCGATGACCTCCGCATTTGCTTGCAGCACTTCGTCCAGCAGCGAACGTCCGGCGAAGGCCGCGGGTTCCTGCTTGAGATAGCCCACCGAGACATTGCGTTGTCCCGATACGGTTCCGGTATCCGCCAGGGTTTCCCCGGCCAGGATGTCCAGCAGCGTGGTTTTGCCCGACCCGTTCGCGCCAATCAACGCGATGCGGTCGCCAGCCGTAATGGAGAAGTTCAAATCGCCGAACAGGACACGGTCGGCGTAGGCTTTGCTGATGTTGGATGCGGAGAGCATTGGGCGCTATCGATGGGGTTTGACGCCAATGACCTCTCCGAACGCGAGGCCGCCCACCGCGCCCGGTTCGTCCTTCCACTGGTCCATCTCGACGCGCCACCGCTCAAACTGCTCGTGTGTCGCCAGCCCGTACTGCGTGGCCGCCTCAACCACTCTGGGCATAAAGAACCAGTCGCAGATGAAAGCGTGCAAGAATGCCACGTCGGCGGCGGAGCCGAAAAAGTCAAAGGACGCGTCGGCGCGGATGTCGGCGAACCCGGCCCGCAGCAGGTGAGCTTTCAATTCCTTCCCCATTTCGGGATGGCCTCCGTTGGCGGCCAGCAGCTTGATGAACGTGCTCCACGCTTCCGGGGTAGTTTCGCCCATTGGCTCGCTGAAGGAACTGGAGGCAATCATCTCCCGGCTGGCGATGATGCCGCCGGGCTTCAGCACCCGCTGTACTTCCCGCAACGCCCGCTGGGTGTCGGGAACGTGCATCAGGACGGCGTGGCAGTGCGCCGCGTCAAAGTAGCCGTCCTCAAAGGGCAGTTCGTACACGTTCCCCACGTGGAAAGTGATGTTGTCGTGTCCGCCGGCGGCGGCGGCGCGAGCCAGCTCAACCTGCGATTCCTCCATGTCTATGCCGTGGACTTCCCCGGGTCGCACCGCATCAGCCAAGCCCACCGTGATGGTGCCGGGCCCGCAGCCGAAGTCAAGCAGGCTGAACCCGCTTTCCAAATGCGGCAGCAGGTGCGCGGCGTTGGCCTGAGCGTTGCGGCGGTCCAGCAGTTGCAGAAATTCCGGGCTGTAGCCCATGGTGTATTCGGGTGTCGGGGCGTTAGCCTCGGGCATTAGCGCGGCTCCTGGCCAAAGATTAAAGGACGGCAAAACGGCCATTTCGTTCCGCAATCAAGCGCGAAATGGCCATCGCACAGCACAGACCGGTTACTTGGCAAAATGGCGGAGAGAGCGGGATTCGAACCCGCGATGCGCCAGAGACGCATACCGGTTTTCGAGACCGGCGCCTTCAACCACTCGGCCACCTCTCCGCATGGGTTCGCCTGCTATTGTAGCAGATTGCGGCCGGGGGGCGGCAGGGTCGTGCGTGCTATAATCGCCGCGTTATGTCCTTGCAGCCCCAGCTTTCCGAACATCCGCCCGGCAATTCCGGTCCCCCGGCATCGGCTCCCTACTGGGCAGAACCGGCGTCCTCGCCCTACTGGAACAATGCCGAGTTGACGGAAATTGAGATTGCTGCAATCTCTGGTACTGCGTCCCCTGAACGTTCGCCGGCCATTCTGCAGGGGCTGAACGAGCCACAGCAGCAGGCCGTGCTCTGCACCCAGGGGCCGCTGCTGATTGTTGCCGGCCCAGGCTCGGGCAAAACCCGCGTGATTACCCACCGCATCGCCTATCTGGTGACCGTGTGCGACGTCGCGCCGTGGCGCATCCTGGCCGTAACTTTTACCAACAAGGCGGCCCGGGAGATGCGGGAACGGCTCGACCGCCTGATGATGGGTCCCAGCCAGGCCGTAACCATGGGAACCTTCCACGCGGTTTGCGCGCGCATTCTGCGACGGCACGGCGAACGGGTTGGCCTTGACCGTAACTTTACGATTTACGACCAGGACGACCAGGTTGACGCCGTCAAGTCGGCCATGCAGCTGGCCGACATAGACTCCCGAAGCTACAACCCGCGGGCCTTGCTGTCCCGCATCTCGGCGGCGAAAAGCAGCCTGCTGGACTCTCGGCAATTGGCGGCGACGGCTTACGACGCGGACGACGAGTATGGCGCTCACTGGGTTGACGTGTGCGCGCGGGTGTACCACTACTACGAAGAGGCGCTGACGCGGCAGAACGCCCTGGATTTCGACGACCTGCTGATGCGGACAACGCAACTGCTTGAAAACATTCCGGAAGTGCAGGCCCAGTACCATGACCGCTACCGGCACCTCCTGATTGACGAGTTCCAGGACACCAACGTGGCCCAGTACCGGTTGGCCAGGTTGCTCACCGGCGCCCATCAGAACCTCTGCGTTGTTGGCGACCCCGACCAGAGCATCTACTCCTGGCGCAATGCCGACATCCGCAACATTCTCAGTTTCCAGAGCGACTTTCCCAACGCCACGGTTATCGGCCTGGGCGAAAACTACCGCTCAACGCAGAACATCCTCAACGCGGCCGCCGCCGTCATTTCCGTCAACACGGAGCGCATCGAGCGTCCCCTGTTCACCAACAACCAGGTGGGACAACCCATTACCCTGCACGAGGCATTCAGTGAAGAGGACGAAGCGGCCTGGGCAGTGGACGAAGTTACCCGGCTGGCCCGGTCGCAGGAATACCGGTCTGGCGACTGCGCCATTATGTACCGCATCAACGCCCAGAGCCGGGCCTTTGAAGACCAGTGTATGCGGCAAGGCATCCCCTACCGCCTGGTGGGCGGGGTAAGGTTTTATCACCGCAAGGAAATCAAGGATGCCATGTGCTACCTGCGGGTGATTTACAATCCCGACGATGAGGTGAGCCTGCAGCGCATAATCAACACACCGCCCCGTGGCATCGGCGCCAAGACGGTGCAGCAGTTGACCGGGTTCGCCGCCAGGTCGGGCATTACTGCGCGGGCCGCGATGCGGGAGATGGCGGCAGCCCGAACGGAAAACCGACCCTATCCCGTCCAGGTTACTACGCGAGCGGCGCGCTCCATCGCAGACCTGTCGATTACGCTGGAACGGCTGGGCGAGGCGGCGCGGGAACTCGGGGTTGCCGACCTGCTGGACCGGGCGCTGGACATGAGCGGGCTGGCCCGGCACATCCACGCGCAGGACGACAGCGAAGAGCGCTGGGAGAACATCCTGGAGTTGCGCGGCCTGGCGGAAGACTATGGGCCGTCCGGCGACGGCTCCGTCGATGGCCTGGGCGCTTTCCTGGAACGCGTATCGCTGGTGTCCGACGTTGACAGTTACGAGCAATCCGACGATGCGCTGACGTTGATTACGCTGCACCAGGCCAAGGGGCTGGAGTTTCCCGTCGTGATGATGGCCGGTATGGAAGAAGGGCTGCTGCCCCACAGCCGCTCCATGGATACGGCGCGGGAAACCGAAGAAGAACGCCGCCTGTGCTACGTGGGAATGACGCGGGCCAAAGAGCGGCTGTACCTCCTGCGGGCCTTCCGGCGACGTTATCCATCCTCCGGCGGGGTTTCCCTGCCCTCGCGATTCCTGGAGGACGTGCCCGAGAACGTGCTGACTTCACCGGCGTCGGAACGACGCCCGGGTTCTCAGTCAGGCGAGCATGGCTTGACGCCGGGACGTTCCAACCGCAACGAGCACGCAGTCATCGGCGGCGAATACGCCACCCGCCGCCGGGAATCGCGCACCCGCCTGGGCGACGGCGCCGGGACTGGCGGGGACGCAACCCGTGGTCGGCTGCGCGGCAACATCGACGAGCGACTCACCGAATGGGATTCCAGCCGCTCAGCGGGCCCGAAAAACCCGCAGCGCGTCCCGCTGACAGTGGGTGAAATCGTGCGCCATTCCGTATTTGGAGAGGGCGTAGTGCAGGAAGTGCAGGGAACCGGGGACACCGAGCAGGCCACGGTGAACTTTGGCGGCGAAGTAGGACTGAAGCGCCTCCTGGTCTCCCTGGCGCCTCTGGAGAGAGGCTAGATTAAGGAATTGACCTGCAAGGGTGCGGGTAATATACTGGGCGAACTTTGTCGCCTCGGCTCCAACCAAGGCGGCACAAATGCTACGACATCGGAGGAACCAAATTGGTTAAGCCTACGATAATCACCGTAATTGCGGCAGCTCTTTTGCTGACCATCGGCGTTGCCTGCGGCGGGGCCGCTGACGAGCCATCGGCTCCGTCTGCCGGACAAACCACCCAGCAGGGTGAGCAACAGGGAACTGCCGGCTCGGCTCCGGCGGCCACTCAAGCCCCAGCGGCTCCGGCCACTCCGGTTCCCACCCCTGTAATCGCAACGGCAACCCCCAGTCCGACCAACACGCCCACGGCGGCGCAGGAGACTGCCGCGCTGGGTGGCCGGCTGCGTATTGCGACCATCCCGCCGGTGCAGCAGCTGGTGGGCAGTTGGCTGGGTACTACCACCTCGGCTAACACCCAGGTGCGTCCCTTCACCGACCCCCTGGTTCATACAGACCGCTTTGACGGTTCGCTAGTGCCCGGCCTGGCCACCGAATGGGAAGCCAACGAGGACGGCACTCAGTGGACGTTCCATCTGCGGGACGACGTGAACTTTCACGATGGAACGCTCTTCACAGCCAACGACGTGCCTCACAGCGCGGCGCTGATCATCCGTGAAGACGCCATCGCCACCGACACCGGACTATTCCGGGGGCTCTTCGGCGATAACGAGGCGGAACTGCTCTCCAACATCGTTGCCCTGGATGACAATACCGTCCAGTTCAATTTGAAGACCCCCAACTCCCTGATGGACTTCTTCGCTGGCGCTCAGCAGGGCAACCTGTTTATGTACTCCAAGGCCCAGTATGACGACGGTGGCATCGAGGCTTACGAAAACCCCACCGGCGTGGGTCCCTGGCAGTTCGTGGAGCGCACCATCGACGTCAACCTGCTGTACTCCCGCAACGCCGACCACTACCGCCGGTCGCCTTTCTTCGAGGAAATGGAGTATGTGCTGATTCCCGAAGAAACCACCCGGTTGGCCCAGTTGACCACCGGGCAGGTTCAGATTGGTGAAATCAGTCGCGAGCTGCACACTGACGCGCAGGGCCAGAATCTGGCTGTCCTGCAAAGCGAACTACCCTCCATCCAGGTGGCCTTCATTATCGGCGGTGTGTACAACCCTGAGGAAGCCGGGCCCTGTAAGCAGGAAGGCTTTGAGGACTGCTTCTACCAGGAGGGAGAGCCGCACCTGAACCCGATGGTTCGCGAGGCCATCAACCGGGCCATCAACCGGGAAGAAATCAACACCGAGTTGTTCGGCGGCATTGGTCGGCAGCACACCGTTTGGGGCTACCACCCGGCTCTGCCTGGCTACAACCCCCGCTGGACCGAAGAGTTTGACGAAAAGTACGGCTACGACCCGGACAAGGCGCGCGAGCTGCTGGAAGAATCGGGATACGCGGGCTACGAACTAACGCTACTGCTCACGGAACTGCCCGGGGTTCCCGAGATGATTCCCATGGGCGAGGCTGCTTTCTCCTACCTGACCGCCATCGGCATCAACGTAACCACGCAGCCCCTCAAGTGGTCTGACTACCGGGCCAAGTACTACCGTCCCGGCAAGACCCACGGTACGCTGGCGGCTACCCGCGGCACTTACCGCCCGGCCGACATCACCCTGCGCTTCTACAACCGCAGCGGCGACGCAGGTTTCTGGCGCACCTCGGTTGACCCAATGACCGACGTGTTGTACGACAAGGCCACTCAGAGTGTTGACCCGGAGGTCAAAGCCAAGGCTCTCTCCGACCTGGGAGACCTGAAGTTTGACCTGTATTCGGAAGTGCCGATCGTGTGGCTGCCCGCCCAGATCGTGGTCAACCCCGCCGAGATCGGCGAAATGGCGTGGCCGGGCAACATCAACGCCTCCTTCACCCACACCGAGTACATCACTCCCGCTCAGTAGTCTGGGCAAGAGGCAAGAGCCAATTGGTAGAGGCGGGACGTAACCCGCCTCTACATCGGCTGGCAAACAACCTATCGATGGAATAAGACGCATCCCGGCTTTGGTGGCATGACCTGGCGGGAAGCCCTGTAAGGTAGCGAACTGTGCAACGTTACATCCTGATGCGGGTCGCTCAGTCCGTTCTGACCCTGCTGATTTTGACGGTTATCGTCTTTTCACTGGCTCGCATTGCCGGCGATCCGTTGGACGTCTTGCTGCCCTTGGAGGCAACCGTACAGGACGCCGAACGGCTGCGGGCGGAATGGGGTTTGGACCGCCCCCTCTATGTCCAATATTTCACCTTCCTGGGCAACGCGCTGACCGGAGACTTCGGCGAATCCCTGCGCGTGCGCGGTCGCACCGCCATGAGCCTGGTTCTGGAGCGACTGCCCAACACAGCAGCGCTGGCCGGCGTGGCCGTCGTGGTTGCCACGGCAATCGCCGTACCCATTGGCGTATTATCGGCGGTGAAGAAAGACACTCCCTTTGATTATGTGGGCAAGGCGATTGCCCTGTTCGGACAGTCGCTGCCGGCCTTCTGGCTGGGCCTGATGCTGATGTGGGTATTCGCCGCCCAGTTGGGATGGTTCCCGGTATCCGGCAAGGAAGAGGGAGTGCTGTCGTACGTTCTGCCCGCCATCGCCATCGGCTGGTTCCAGGTAGCGGCCCTGATGCGCCTGGTGCGTTCATCGATGCTGGACGTACTGGATTCCGAATACGTGAAGCTGGCTCGCATCAAGGGCGTTGTGGAGTGGAAGGTAATCTGGAAACACTGCCTGCGCAACGCGGCCATCGCGCCGTTCACGTACTTCGCGCTGATTATCGGATCCCTGATGGTGGGCTCTGTGTCCATCGAATTTGTGTTTGCCTGGCCCGGCGTGGGCCGACTGGCAGTGGACGCAGCGAACACCAAGGACTTTCCGGTAGTCCAGGCGGTGGTGATAACCTTCTGCATGGTCTATATCGTGGCCAACCTGCTGGTGGACATTGCCTACGCCTACGTTGACCCCCGGATCCGCTTCGATTAGGAGAATGCCTCTATGGCAACGGAGAACCGTGTTGCCACTCCATCGGCAGTAGAAGAATCGGCGGCCGAGTCATCGGCTAGGCCTGGTATTTTGGTACGCTTCTGGGGAGAAGCGCGGCGTTACCCGCTGTTCCCCATCGTGCTGCTCCTGTTGGTGCTGGTCATTCCCGCCATCTTTTCCGATATCATCGCTCCTCACTCCGCTACCACCGGCAGCCTGTCGGCCCGGTTGCAGCCGCCCTTCTGGATGGAGGGTGGCGACACCAACCACCTGTTGGGCACCGACCGGGTGGGCCGCGACATCCTGTCCCGAATTATGCACGGCGCCCGCGTATCGGTAACCATCGCCGCCGTCGCCATCTTCATCGCCGGGTTGCTGGGTACTTCTCTGGGCATCATCGCCGGCTATTGGGGTGGTTGGGTGGATGCCCTGGTAATGAGGCTGGTGGACATATCCCTCTCGATACCGATTATCCTGCTGGCGTTGGTGATAGTGGCCGCCACGCAGCCGAGCATCCTGAACGTGATTGTCGTGCTGGTGCTGCTAATGTGGTCGCGCTATGCCCGACTGGTGCGAGGCGAAACCCTGGCGGTGCGAGTGCAGGACTTTATCTCCCGGGCACAGGTCGCCGGCTCCAGCCACCGCCGCATCATGTTCCGCCATGTGTTCCCCAACGTGTTCAACAGCGTCATCGTGCTGGCCACGCTCAACGTGGGATTCGTAATCGTACTGGAAGCCACGTTGAGCTTCCTGGCCGTCGGCATCCCGCCCCCACAGCCGGCATGGGGTCTCATGGTGGCCGATGGTCGCGTGTTGATTGCATCGGCCCAGGGCTGGTGGGTCTCGCTGTTCCCCGGCTTGGCGATTATGCTGGTAGTGCTGTGCATGAACCTGCTGGGCGACTGGCTGCGCGACCGGCTGGACCCCAAGCAGCGGCAGGTATAGCCAGCACACACAGGCACGGCTCTACGTCAGGGGCGGCGGGAACATTCCGCCGCCCCTTGTGTTGCCACACTGCCGGCTATGGCGGGATTGGGCCGGGTAATTTACAATGAGCCGACGACTTTGACGTGCGCCATGGTTCTCGGCCTGCTGCGCAACGTCCGTCAGGAGGGACACGTTTTGAAGGTTAAAGCTGCTGTATTGTGGGAAGTGGGTCAACCCTTGGACATTTGCGAGGTTGACCTGGACGAACCCAAAGCCGGCGAAGTGCTGGTGAAGGTAGGGGCGGCCGGCATTTGCCGCAGCGACCGCCACTTTATGCACGGCGACGCTCCCATTGCCATCCCGGTGGTGCTGGGACACGAAGGCGCCGGAACGGTGGTGCAGACTGGCCCCGGCGTTACCCTCGCCAGCGAGGGCGACCAGGTCATCCTGTCCTTCGTGCCGGCGTGCGGACGCTGCCGGTCCTGCCTGGAGGGCCACAGCAACCTGTGTGACCTCCACGCCGCCACCGGGGCCAACCTGCTGGACGGCACCACGCGTCTCCACTCCGCCGGCAGAGACATCCACCATATGGGCAAAGTGGCCTGCTTCGCCGAGTACGCCGTGATTCCCGAAACCGGCGTAGTGCCCATCACCGACTCTCTCCCCATGGACAAGGCCGCCATGATTGGTTGCTCGGTAACCACCGGCGTAGGCGCGGCGCTGTATAGCGCGGAAATCAGGGCCGGCAGCACCGTGGCCGTCATCGGCTGCGGCGGCGTCGGGCTGAACGTCATCATGGGCGCGGCCCTGGCCAATGCGGCGCAGATCATCGCCGTGGACATCCGCGAGGCGCAGCTCGAGTTCGCTATGCGCTTTGGAGCGACCCACACCGTCAACGCTGCCGACCTGGACCCGGTACAGCAGGTTAAGGACCTTACCGGCGGGCGCGGCGCCGACTACACCTTTGAAGTCTTCGGCGGCGCCGATACCACCAAGGCGGCCTACGACATGGCTGCCAAGCGTGGCGTTGTCACCGTGGTCGGCATCGCCCCCTGGGGTCAGGAAGCCGCCATCAACGCCGTGGACTTGGTGCGCAACGAGAAAACCCTGCGCGGCTCGTACTATGGCTCCGCCCGCTCCCGCACCGATATGCCGGTGATGGTGGATATGTACCGCTCCGGCAAGCTGAACCTGGACGACCTGGTAGTGCGCCACTACTCTTTGGACCAGATCAACGAAGCTTACGCCGACCTGGATAACGGCGAGATCGGTCGCGGCGCAATCATGTTCGACTAGGAGACCGGTAATGCCACGCCTCGAAATTCTGTCCGAAGTCCAGCGCCGGATGCTGGAATTCTTCCCCTGCATGGAGGCCGACGGCACGCCCTGGACGCCCCTGGACAAACCGCTGTCGGAAAGCACGGTAGCCATAGTCACCACCGCGGGCCTGCACCTGCGCGATGACAAGCCCTTCAACAGTGACCATCCCGGCGGCGAATCCACCTACCGCGTGCTGCCCAGCGACGCCAACGTCGCCGACATCGTACAGAGCCACTTCAGCATCGGCTTTGACCGCACCGCAATTTACCGGGACATCAACGTTACCTACCCTATTGACCGGCTGCAGGAATTAGCCGAACGGGGTGTAATCGGCAGCGTTGCACCCAACAATTACTCGTTCATGGGTGCCTTGCGCGATTGTACCGTCGTCGCCGAGCAAACCGGCCCGGAGGTCGCCCAGCGCCTCAAAGACGAAGGCGTCGACCTGGTCCTGCTGACCCCCACTTGACCCTTGTGCACCCACGCCGTGAGCGTGTTGGCCAGGGTCTTTGAGGCTGCCGGGTTGACCACGGTCGCCGTCGCATTGGTTCGGGAACATGCCCAGCGGGTACGTCCGCCTCGAGCGCTGTGGGTGCCATTCTACTTCGGCTACGCCCTGGGCAAACCCGACGACCCGGACTTCCAGCACCAGGTGATTGCCGCCATGCTGGCAACCCTGGAGGCGGACGCCGGCCCGGTGCTGGTCGATTACCCTGAAGAGGCGGGGCCCATCGGTATGCCCCAAGCGTCCGAGGTGGCTGCCGCGTCAAACGGCAACGGCAGCGCCGCCAGGACCCTCGACGCCGCCGGTGAAATCACCGCCTTTCGCGGCTACTATGAACGTTGGCAGGAACAGCGGGGCCGCACCGCCGTGGGCATCACCGGCATACCCCAGCGACGCTTCCGGGGCATCATCCGTTTCCTGGAATCCTACGCCGAGAGCGACGGTGCCGACATGGACGAGCGGCCGGCCGACGTTTCCCTGCCCCAGTTCGCCCGCTACTGCGCCGACGACCTCAAGGCGTTCTGCTACGAGGCGCGCATGGCCCAACGTCCCAACGACAGCGAGCCGGAGATCCATCGCTGGTTCTGGGGCGAAACCGCCGTGGGCGCGCTGATTGACCGCATCTCTCAGCGTCTGAACGCCACCGGCGACGCCAGGCTACAGGCGACGGCCTACGGGTTGTCTCGGTAACGCTTCGCAGCAGCCTAAACGTCAGGTCCGTCACCTCCGCCGCCGGGAGCATCGGCCGGCAACGGGCCTTGCGGTTGCGCCCGGCTGGAGCGGCGGCGGGCCGTCTGCATCCCCGCCGACGGTTGGCCGTCGGGTGTCCAGCCGTCCGGGAAGTGCAGCGTCCTCACCGGGTAGTTGATGGTGATACCCTCGTCGGTCAGGCGGGCGTGCAGTAGTTTGATGAGTGCGGTGCGAACTTCAAAGCTGGCCAGGCGGCTGTTGGCCTGCATGAAGAGCCAGAAATCCACGTTGCTCTCACCGAAAGTATCGTACCCGAAATAGACTCCGTAGTCCTTCACCACCCCAGGGTGTTCCCGTTCCACTTGGTGCATCACTTCCATGCTGACGGCTTCCACGTGCTGCAGGTCGCTTTCGTAGGCAACGCCGCAAGTCAAGAAAACGTTGACGTGCTCTTGGGGCTGGTCGTAGTTGGTGATGATGGTCTCGGCGAAGCGTGAGTTTGGTATCACTACCAGGTTGTTGGTCCAGGTGCGGAGGCGGGTGCTGCGCCAGCTCACGTCCACCACGTACCCGGTGATGCCGTTTTCCATCTCGATGTAATCGCCTTCGTTGACGACGCCCTCGGTGATGACGTAGGTGCCGGCGAACAGGTTGCTCAGCGTGGGCTGGAGGGCCAGGGCGATGGCCAGCCCGCCGATGCCCAGGCCGGCGATGAGTGGACTGATGTTGATGCCCAGTATGTCCAGGGACACCATGGCCGACATGGCGAATACCACGACAACCATTCCGCGGCGCGCCAGCGGCAACGCCCATCCGCCGGTGTTGGCGGCATCACTGCTTTCCAGGTGCGCTTCAAGCCATCTCAGGACCGCTGACCCGATGGCGTTGATCATATAGGCGCCGATGAAGATGGCGGCCAGCGAGGCAACCCTGTTGACTACGTCGTGGACGGCCGGCGCGAGGGTCAGCGGGACGGTTATGGCCAGGTACGCCCCGGCCAGGATGATGAAAGCGGTTATCGGGCCGCGACCGGCTGCAATTATGGTGTCGTCCAGGTCGCCGGCGGAGAAGCGGGCCACCCGCAGCAGCAACCTGGAAAACAGCCGGCTGAACGCCAAGGCAACGACAGCGGCCGCTGCCAGTACTATGACGCTGACTAGCAGGTCAATCCAGGTTACGGTGGTTCCGGCGGCCCAATTGGAGATGGCCTGCCACCAGTTTTGGGCTATTTCGCTCATCTCAAATTTGCCGTGCCTTTTGAGTACGCAGGGTCAGGGTAATTTGGGGCATCAGCTCTCCCGCCGGCCCGCTCACTACGACGTGGGCAGCGGGCGTAAGTTGTGTTGGAACCGGGTTCACCTCGATGATTTGCGCGCCGCGCTCTCTAGCCAGCAGCGGGAATTGAGCGGCCGGATTGACGGCTCCGGACGTCCCGACCAACAGCATGGCGTCGCAGCGCTGCACTTCGGCGAAGCAGGCTTCCAGCGTCGCCGGCGGGATGGGCTCGCCGAACATTACGGTATCCAGCTTGATGACCCCGCCGCAGTCGGCGCAGATTGGCGGCAAGTCGGTGATGATGTAAGGGGCCCTGGGTTGACGATGCCCGCAGCCCAGGCAGCGCAGGTAACTACGGTTGCCGTGAATTTCCAGGACGTTCCGGTTGCCGGCCCGAGTGTGCAGACCGTCCACGTTCTGCGTGATGACTGACTTGATGACGCCCATGTCTTCCAGATCGGCCACGGCAATATGGCCCGGATTAGGCACGGCCTTGTCCACCGCGTCCTTTAGGTCGTAGGTCGGGTTGCCTGGCGTAACCTCGTCGTCCAGGCGGCGTTCCCACCACCCTTGCGGGTCCTGTGAAAACGCGCGATACGACAGGTTGGAAGGTTGTCCATATGTCGTCCACAGACCATCCGGGCCGCGGAAGGTCGGAATGCCGCTCTCGGCAGATAGTCCGGCGCCGGTGAGCGCGATGGCGTACTCGGATGCCGCCAGGATGTCAACAGCAGCGTTAATGGAGTCCATGACACAATTTTATCAGGAAGAATCGGAGATACGCTGCGTGGCGGTTCAAGACTCCGGCGGCGATACGACTCCGTTTGAAACGTGAAAGTAGGTCGCCCCGTTGCCCAGGACGGACCGCACTGCTTCCGGGTCGGTGGTGGTGATGAGAGTTTGTCGGTAAGCGGCGGCTTTGCGCAGTACCCTCTGGCGTCGCTGTGCGTCCATTTCGGAGAAGACATCGTCCAGCATAATGATGGGGTCGTCGTCCCGTGCCTCGGCCAGGTAGTCGGCTTCGGCCAGGCGCAGGGATAGCGCGATGGTGCGGGCTTCGCCCCGGGAGGCAAAAGCGTGGGCGTCCAGACCGTCGGCGAAGATGGCGAAATCATCCCGATGAGGACCGGCGGCGGTAACCGCGGTGGCGCGCTCTCGCGTTGCATTCCGCTGCAACATTTGCCGAAAGAGAGCTTCGGTGGCAGCAGCTGAGTCCTGCGGCGGCACGTTGGGTCGATAGGCGATGGTTAGCGCCTGGTCCGGCTCGGCGAGTTCCACGTAATGACTGCCCGCAAAATCCGCCAAACGCTCAATAGCGGCGGCGCGGTCGGCTGCCACTGCCGCGCCGGCCTGTACCAGTTGCGTGTCCCAATACTCCATTTCATCGGGAGCGACGGGAGCGGTGCGCTGGCGACGGAGCAGGCCGTTCCGGTTTCGCAGCGCAGCCTGGTAACGTTGCAGCGCGTCTAGATACGGCCGATGGCATTGTGAGATAAGCACATCCAGGTAACGGCGTCGGTGGGACGGAGAGCCGAGAACCAGATTTAGGTCATCGACGACGAAAAGGACTGCGCCAACACGCCCCAGGAGACCGGCGGCGGTGCTGGGCCGCCGGTTGACTCGGATCTGTTTGGATACTGACGGCGCCGTGTTGCTTCCATCGTCATCGGGCGGGCGGGCCGTCTCAGCGGCGACAGGCTGGTAGCCGACCACCACCGTGAACGCTTGCTGGTCCCGCTCGGCGGCGCCGGTGATGTACGCGGCCTGGCCGCTGGGGGCAGCGTCGAGGCTAACTACCTGTCGCTCACGTTCTGCCCGGAAAGAACGTCCCACCGCCAGGGTGTAGGCGGCCTCCAGCAGGGCGGTTTTGCCCTGGGCGTTGGCGCCGTAGAACACCGATACTCCCGCTGGCAGTTCGAGGTCAACCTGCCGGAAATTGCGGTAGTTGGTAAGGCTCAATCGGGACAGGTAAGCCAACGGCAAGCCCCGGGGGTGACTGGTTGCCGCCCGCCGCGCCGGCGCACCCGGTGGTCTCGGCGGTTCACACTAGCTGACGAGATAGCGGGTCATGCGTTTCTGGCGCAACCGTCGCAGTAGCCGTAGAAATCTACCCGCTGGGATGAGATACGGAACTCGCTGGTCTGGCTGATGGAGCGCTCCAGCTCGGCCACCCGTTCCTGTCCCACGTCGGCGTCCACTATGGAGCCGCAGCCGAGGCAAACGAGGTTGGCGTGAGGGGACAGGTTGGCGTCGTAGCGAGAGAGTTTCTGGAAAGGAAGCTCGCGAACGATGCCAGCCTGCTCCAGCAGGCCCAACGTGGAGTAAACCGTTGCCAAGGTTACGTAGGGGAAGAAATCCCTCACCCTCTCAAAGATTTCGCGGACCGTGGGATGGTCGGCGGAATTGACCACCACCTCGGCAATGGCGAGGCGCTGAGGAGTCAGGCGGATTCCCAGCGGCTTGAGCCGGGATACCAGATGTTCCTGAGTAGTCAAATCGTTCCGTCCGCTTTGGCAAGTTTCCTAGTACAGTATAGCATCCGTGAAAATCATTGATGCTGTGCGGAATGGGCGTGTTCCCCAGCGTCATAAACAGTAGGGGCGAATAACAATCCGCCCCTACCTGAGATGAACGCCAACGGGCCTAGAGGCGACCGCCGCCACCGGCAACCCGTTCGTTGACCCCGTAGAACAGCGGGGTTTGCTTCTGGAAGACCTGGATGCGCGAGCGGGCAGTTTCAACCACGAAGATGCGCCCCTCGTTATCGCACTCGACGGCAATGGGCCCCCAGAACAGCTTTTCCCGGTCCAGCCCCTGGGCAATCTTGCGCTCTTCCCACATTTCGGGATTCGCTTCCAGCTTGCCGATGCCCCACTGGGAGATGGTGGCTTCGCCGTAGGTCATGCCGGCAAAGGAGCCGTCAGGATGGAAAGCCTGCATCCGGTCGTTGTTCCAGTCGGCGACATAGATGGCGCCGTCCCTGTCCACGGCCACGTCGGTGGGCCGGTTGAACTGGCCGGGGCCGTCGCCGGTCTCGCCGAAAGCCATCAGGAACTTTCCGTCGGCGGTGAACTTCTGGATGCGGTCGTTGCGCCAGTCGGCGACGTACACGTTGCCGGCCGCGTCGGTTTCAATGCCGAAGGGCATATTGAACTGTCCGGGACCGGAACCGAGCTCACCCCACTGACCGATATATTCGCCGTCGGCGCTGAGCATCTGAATCCGGTGATTGTTGCAGTCCACCAGGTACAGCACGCCGTCCTTGCCGAAGACGAGACCGCTGGGCTTGTTCCACTGGCCGTCGCCGTCACCGGAGCGCTCCCACTTGGTGAGGTACTCGCCTTCCGGGGAGTAGATGCTGATGCGGTCCAGGTACTCGTCGGCCAGATAGACGTTGCCATTGGGGCCCACGGTGATGGCGGTGGGCCAGATGATGGCGCCGTCGGTGGCCACCGGTTCGCCGTCGCCCTGCTCGAAGACTCCCTTGGCGAACTCGCTGATGAACTCTTCGCCCACGGTGCACATGGTGATGCGCTTGCCGTCGGGACGGTAGTCATAGGAGCGGTTGGCGACGTACATCACGTCGTCTTCGGCGCGAGCCATGGCGGTGGGATTGCGGAAGCCAGGCCCGGAGAACTCGGCTCTGCCGATGGTGTGGGTGTATTGCAGGGAAATGCCGATGGTCGGCAATGCCGTGCTTTCAATGGTAGTGGTCATAAGGGTTCCTCCGTTGGCACGGATGGCGAGGCGGACAGGTTGGCGGGGGCGAACCGCAGCTCGCCCCCCGTATTGGCCATGGGCTAGATGAAGTTGAACTTCTCGAACTGGCCGTTAACCAGCGGTTGGGCATCCATCCCCATCCAGTTCTCCAGCAGGTCGGTGTAGATGCTGCGGAAGTCGTTGTTGAAGTGGAGGTCGCCTTCCAGGAGCTTGTCCTCTTCCAGGGAGGGGTACTCGCCGTACAGGCCGCCCTTCACGTTCTCACCGATGACGAAGGCAACGCCGCCGCTGCCGTGGTCGGTGCCGGAGCCGTTGTCGTGGACGCGGCGGCCGAACTCGGTGAAGACCAGCAGGGTTACGTTGTCGCTGGCGTCGTGTTCCCGCAGGTCATCCATGAAGTCGCCGACCGCGTTGGAGGTGTTCTGCCAGAGCTTGGCGTGGGCCGCCAGCTCGCCGGCGTGGGTGTCGAAGCTGTTGTAGGGCGCCGTGGTGTACAGGATGCGGGTGCCGAACCCGGCCAGGTGCACCTGGGCGATGTTCTTCATGTACTGGGCGACCACGTCGTCGCCGTACTCCACGGAGGAGCTGTACATTTCGGGCGCGGTGCTGAGAATGTCGGCGCCTTTCAGCGCATCCATGCCCGTCTGGGACAGGTAGTCCACGACGGAGCTGCGCCCGATGGTGGGGGAGTACATCTTGGAGAAGATGTCCAGGGCCTCGGTGCGCTGCTCGTCGGCCTCGATGCCGGTGAGCACGCCGTAGGTGGCCAGGTTGCCGACGGACGCCACGGGCACGCCCGGAGCGGCCAACGCCCGGGGCAGGCCGCGGCCGAAGTTCACGCCGGTCAGCACGTTTTCCTTGTTGGGATCAATCTCCCGGATGGCGCGGCCCAGCCAGCCCTCGGTGCCCTGCTTGTCGGGCTCGCAGGTGTGCCAGATGTCCATGCTGCGGAAGTGGCTGCGGTTGGGGTTGGCATAGCCAACGCCCTGGATGATGGCCATTTTGCCCTCATCGTAGAGCCGCTTCATGGGGCCCATGTTGGGGTTGAGGCCGACGTAACCGTTGAGGTCCAGCGCCTGGCCTTCCGGTACGCGCACGGAGGGGCGATTGTCGTAATAGAGCGGATCGCCGTGAGGCACCAGGGTGTTCAGGGCGTCGTTGCCGCCGGAAAGCTGGAGGACTACCAGCACCGGATCTTTCTTGGTAGCAGTCATTTTGGTTCTCCTTGTGAATCGGTGGAGAAGGCAGGAACGAAGATCGCAGCGTTCCTGCCGGTGTAGCTTTCCGAGATCGGCTAAGCGAACTGGTACTCCTGCGTGCTGACGATGAGCTGGAGAGTCTGGGCGATGGCCTCAGAGTATTCCGGCGTGCCGGGGGCGGGAGTGCCGCTGCCGCTGGTATAGGCAATCAGTTGATCGCGGGTTTCCGGCGAAAGTTCGTAGGAGCCGACCAACTCCAGGCAGCGGTCAACGATGGCGTCCGGGCTGGTCACCTGCTCGTTGTTCAGGCGGGACACGATATCGCGGACGCCGGGCAGGCTGGTGTTGCCAACCTGGTCGGCGGCGAAGTTGATGCGCTCCACCAGGGTGCCGGAGTCAATCCACTCGGCGCCGGTGTGCCAGCCTTCCACGGTGGGCGGGTTCATCAGGTCCTGACCCATGTAGCGGATGGTGTTGGCCAGGGGCTGCAGGCCCAGCTTGGGGGTGGTGAAGTCCTGCACCAGGCGCATGGTTCCGATGACCACTTCGGTGGGGCTCTTAACCTTCTCGAAGCGGGCGTTCTTGAAGAAGTCGGAGTTGAACAGAACGCGCAGCATGGCGGTCAGGTTGTACCCGGAGTCGAAGTAGGTCTGCTCCAGCAGGGCGATGGCCTCGGGGTCCCGCGGCGGCGTGTTCTGCCAGGCCGGCACCTGCACCTCGTCGGCCACGAAGAAGTTGTAGAGGTGGCGGGAAACGAACCGTGCGGCGGAGGGCTGGCGGCAGATGATTTCAACGATGTCGTCGCCGTTGAAGTTGCCCGTCTCGCCGAGGAAGGTCTTGTCCTCTTCGTCGTGGTCGTAGGGATTGTAGATGAAGCCGGACTCATAACGGCCGTAGGGGTAACGCGGGATGGCGTTGGTGATGGTCCACCCGGTGAAGGCGCGGGCGGCTTCCTTGACGTCGTCCTCGCTGTAGTTGGCGTGGCCGTCCATGCCGACGCCCATGGCGAAGAGTTCCAGCAACTCGCGGCCCCAGTTCTCATTGATGGCGCCCTTGTGGCTCATGCAGTTGTCCAGGTAGAAGACCATGGCCGGGTCGCGGGCCAGGCCCTTGAGCAGGGCTTCAAAGTTGCCCATGCCCAGCTCGCGGAACATGTCCAACTGCAACTGAATCTGCCGGCCGTGCTCGCACTTGGAGTTGCCGGTGCAGAGGATGCCGTGCCAGAAGAGGGACATCTTCTCCTGCAAGGGGCGCTCGGTGTTGATCATCCGATAGGTGAGATAGGCCTGGTTAACTTCCAGGGCGTTCATCTCTTTCCAATCGACGAAGTGGCGCTCGAGGATGTCCATCTCCAGGTCGGGCTGGGCGGTGGGGTTGAGCAGTTCTTCGACAGTGGCTTCGTAGCCATTGGCGGCGCGCTGTTCCAGCTCGGCGTAGGTGGCGCCGAAGCCGGCCCGACGCATCAGGTGCGCCATCTGGGCAATTTCCTGGTTGGTGGGCATAAGAAGTACCTCCTGCGGTGTCGATGACGGTTTCGGTTACGAAACGGGTCGGTTGACGGCGGAAACCGTAGCGAACGGCCACATGACAGCACAGCCGCACGACGGTTCCGGGCTGATGCCCGAATAGTACCCGCCGGGAGTTGCCGTGTCAAGAAGAATAGCCTGGCGCGCAGCAGTCGTCGGAATCAGGATTTCCGCTCCCCGTATGGAGTACGGGGCAAGCAGTTATGGGGGTTGACGGGATTAGCGGTTTTCGTTGGGGATGGCCTCCGGTGGGTTGTCAGAATCAGGATTTTCGGGATTTGGGGTTGGCCTCCGGTGGTTGGTGGTTGGGTTGTAGCCTGCCTGAGGTCGGTTTCCGGAATTCACTTTGGTCGCCGCCAGTCCCACGGCCGGGGGGTTCTTACGCACTTCCACTTCCAGTGTTTGTGACGGCAATCTGTTATCCGTCAATGGCAGCTGTGGTCGCACCGTGCCACTTCCAGTGTCTATGACGGTAGTCGGTTCTCCGCCAATGGCAGCTGTGGCCGCACCGTTGCCACTTCCAGTGTCTATGACGGTAGTCGGTTCTCCGTCAATGGCAGCTGTGGCCGCACCGTTCGTGCGATTTAGGATTAGCTGACTGTTTTTGGCCGTTGACGACCGTTGTGATGTTGACCTCGTTGGCAGGCTGTGGATGGATGGACCCCGTATCGAGCACGGGGCAGGTTTGGATGTGCACAAGGCCATTATGAACTGATGTTCGGGCAATTGTCAAGCGCTTCAGGGTCAGGGATTTTATCTTTACGCGGATGGCGAGGATGGAGGGGACTAGGCGTAGAGGATGGCTCGGTTATCTCTCCGCCCCCGAACCGGGTCCCATTCAGTTGGCCGGGTTAACCGGGTTTCGTCGTGGTACCCCAGAGCCCGGGACAGAGAACTGCGCCAGGAGTTGACCTCGGTTAGTTCGCCGGACAACGGGAGCGGCGGTATTGGGCCCGGACTGCCCGGTTTGGCAAAAGGCGACACGTAGCGAATACCGTCGAGGCTGGCGTAGTGGTAAGTCAGAAAACCGAGATCAGGCTTGGCTGCCCGGTGAATTGCCTCCAGGTCGCGTTTGATGTTTTCCCGGTCGTCGGCGTAGTAGGCGTGCATGGCAACCAACCAACGGTGGGAGTCCGTGGGGAGGCTGATGTCGGAGGTCTTGGTGATTCGCGCGGAGCGTATCATGGTGGCCCCGATTTGGACGGAAGAGGTCAACGTGGGGATGTCAGCATCGCCATCATAGTGCATGATGCGCAGGAACCGTTGCCATACATTCAGGCCCATGCGCAGCATCGCGTCGTTGGGTTCAAAAAGGGAAACGCCGACTTCAGGAACCCGGAAACCGCGTTCCGACGCGTCCAGCACGGCCAGGGTCAATCCGAACTGCATTGCCAGGGCGCCGCTGCCGAAATCGACGATGTGGAGCCGCGCGGCGCCGGCCATCCGATCGTGTTGCCGCTCAATGGCATCGCGGATGATGGGTCAGGCCCTCAGTAATCCGGGAAAACGCCGCCGCTGCCGCTGCGGCTATGGCGGAGTCCAAGGCCGCAGGGATTGCTGGGGGAATAGGGGTCAGGAGCGCCGCCGCTTGTGTTGGCGCAGGATGCAGTCGTCCATGATGACGCCCAGGCCGGCGGTCTGCGCTCGCTGGGCTGCCGGCTGGTCAACTACCCCGTCCTGCATCCAGACGTAACGGGCGCCGATGGCGATGGCGTCGTCGGTGACCGCGCCGGCGAACTCGCTGCGGCGGAAAACGTCCACCAAGTCGATGGCGACGCCCTGCTCGCCGGCGGCAGCGCAGGCGGATTGCAGGTCGTCATAGGACTGCTCGCCCAGTACCGTCGCGCCGTTCAGGGCCGGGTTCACCGGAATGATGCGGTAGCCCTGGGACTGCATATAGGCGGAGACTCCGTGGCTGTCCCGGGCCGGGTTGTCGGAGAGGCCGACCACGGCGATGGTCTTCACGTTGTCCAGGATTTCGTCAATCAGGTCCATGGTTGCATCCTCGTGCGTAGGGGCGGGGGACGTGGATTCCCGCCTGCGCGGGAATGACGGGTATCCGCCCCTACGTCGGCGCTACCGGCTGGCGGTGCTGTCGCTGGTGGTGATGGTGATGTGGCCCATGTAGCCGTTGGCGGTGGCGCCGTGCCAGTGATTCTCACCGGCCTTGACCTGCACCACGTCGCCGACGCCCACGTGATGCTCCTCGGTCTCGGTGGCGACGATGCCGTTGCCCACGGTGATGACCAGAATCTGGTCGCTGCTGTGGCGATGCCAGCCGGTCTGCGCTCCCGTCTGGAAGTTGACGACGCTGGCGTTGAAGAAGTCGCTTTCGCCCTCCGGGATGATGGGCTGGCGGGTGCGGTGGACTTCGCCGCCGGTCCAGCCGGGAACCGGCTCGGCGGGGCCCAGGGGTACGTGTTCGACGTTGGCGATGCGTACTACGCGCATGATGTTACCTCCTGTTGTCGGTTGTCCCCTCTCCCTGGTGGGTGAGGGGTGTTAGCGGGACGCCGGCACGGGGATGCCGGCGATTTTTACGGGAAAGCTGCCGACGGTGTTGCGGCTGGTGAAGTACATCGTCTTCCAGTCGGCGCCGCCGAAGCAGAGGTTGGTGGTGGCGGACTGGCCGTGCACCACGATGCCCAGCCGTTCGCCGCCGGCGTTGAGGATGTGCAGGCCGCCCTCTCCGCCGCAATAGACGTTGCCCTCAACGTCCACCTTCATGCCGTCGGGCACGCCCTCGCGGTCGCCTCGCATGTCGGCAAAGAGGCGGTCGGAGGCCAGGGACAGGCTGCCGTCGTCCTGCACGTCAAAGGCGCGGATGATGCCCTTGCGCGAGTCGTTAATGTAGAGAATGCTCTCGTCGGGAGAGAAAGCCAGGCCGTTGGGGACGACGAAATCGCCCACCAGCAGGGTCAGGGTGCCCAGATCGGCGGAGAGGCGGAAGACGCCGGAGATGGTCTGCTCCCACTGCTCCCGGGGGCGGCGGAAAGTCCAGGGGTCGGTGAAGTAGATGCTGCCGTCGGACTTGACCACCACGTCGTTGGGACGGTTGAGCTGGCGACCCTGGAACTGGTTGGCCAGGACGGTGGTGGAGCCGTCGTGCTCCAGGCGGCTGACGCGGCGGCCGTCGTGCTCGGCGGCGATGAGCCGACCTTGCAGGTCGCGGGTCAGGCCGTTGTGGCGGTTGACCGGCTCGGCCTCCACTGTGACGCCGCTGCCGGGGGTGTAGCGCATCCGGCGGTTGTTGTGGATGTCGCTGAACAGCAGGTAGCCGCCGTCGCTCCACCACAGGGGCCCTTCCGCCGGGCCTTCTGCGCCGCCGTACCCGGAACCGTGTTCCTCGATGGGCGCGTCGCCGTCGATGATGGCGTCCAGGGCGGGGGATAGCTTTTCAATGGGCATGGTGCGCCTCCTGGTGCTGCCCGGAGCGGTGGCCGGGCGATGTGGGAGCGGATGCTGACGCCGCCATTGTAGGGGCGCAACTGGCGGGGCGCAACGGCGGATTGGGCAAAAGTTGCGGATGCACCGCTATGCACGGCCAGCCGGGTTTGCGGTTCAATAGGGCGCTAAAAGTTAGCGAAGTTTTTGGAAAAGCGCCAATCTCATGCACAACTGGCTCAATCAGATTCTACAGGGGGATTGCCTGACGCAGCTGGCCCGGATGCCGGACGCGTCGGTGAACCTGGTGGTAACGTCGCCGCCCTATAACCTGCTGAACAGCAGCGGCAACGGCATGAAGAACGGCAACGGCGGCAAGTGGTCCCGGGCCGCCCTGATGCAGGGCTACGCCGGCCACTCCGACGCAATGCCCCACGACGACTACGTGGAGTGGCAGCGGGAGTGCCTGCGGGAGATGCTGCGGGTGCTGACGCCCGACGGCGCGATTTTCTACAATCACAAGTGGCGGGTTCAGAAGGGGTTGCTGCAAGACCGGGCCGACATTGTCGAGGGCTTCCCGGTGCGGCAAATCATCATCTGGCAGCGTTCGGGCGGTTTCAATCACAACCCCGGCTACTTCCTGCCCACCTACGAGGTGATTTACCTGATTGCCAAGCCGGAGTTCCGGCTGGCGTCCAAGGCCGGCGGCATCGGCGACGTTTGGCGCGTGCGGCAGGATAGAGGCAACCCGCATCCGGCGCCGTTTCCGGTGGAGCTGGCGCAGCGGGCGATTGCGGCAACGACGGCGGACATCGTGCTGGACCCGTTCATCGGCAGCGGCACCACGGCGGTGGCCGCCCTCCTGGAAGGCCGGCAGTACGTTGGCATCGACCTGTCGGAGGAATACTGCCGGTTGGCGCAGGAAAGAGTGGCCAGGGTAGAGGCGAAGCTGGACAGCAGGGCCCAGGCAGCACGGCTGCAACCGCCGGATACACCGTCGGGCCTGGAAGTCCGGGAGATGCTGCAGAGGACTAGCACGCCGACCTGGCCCTAACCGACGGCGGGTGAATGGTGATACAATCGCCGCGAACATCGTGATGCGAGGTAACACCAGTGCCCCAACAAGAATTTGACCTGCTGATCATCGGCGGCGGCATGGCCGGCCTCACCGCCGGCATTTACGGCGCCCGCTACGGCCTGAACACCGCCATCGTGGAGCAGATGATGGCCGGCGCCCAGATCATCAACCTGGAGAAGATTGAGAACTACCCCGGCTTTCCCCAGGGCATCGCCGGCTACGAGCTGGGCCCGGCGACCCAGGAGCAGGCGATGAACGCCGGCGTGGAAGTGCTGATGGACACGGTGGTCGGCGTGTCAACCGACGGCGATTATTTCCTCGTCAACGGCGACATGGGCGGCAGCTACCGCAGCAAGGCCGTCATCATGGCCGCCGGCTCCTCGCTGCGCTCGCTGGGCATCCCCGGCGAGGTGGAATTCGACGGCCGCGGCGTCTCACACTGCGCTACCTGCGACGGGCCGCTGTACATGGGCCAGACCGTTGCCGTGGTGGGCGGCGGCGACTCGGCAGCGGACGAGGCCCTGACCCTGACCGAGTACACCGAGCGCGTCGTGCTGTTCGTGCGCGGCGACGCCTTGGGCGCGCAGCAGGTTTTGCAGGACCGCATCGCCGCCGAACCCAAGATTGAAGTTCGCTACAATACGGAAGTGGTCGAGATCGTGGGCGAGGATACCGTTTCCGGCGTGAAAGTCCGCAGCGCTGACGGCGAAACGGTGGAGCCGGTGAGCGGGCTGTTCATCTACGTGGGCCTTGACCCCAACTCGGCTTCGGTGGCCGACCTGGTGCCGCTGGACAACGCCGGACACATTCCGGTGGGGCTGAACATGGACACGCCGCAGGCGGGGCTGTACGCCGCCGGCGACATCCGGCAGCAGTCGGCGGCGCAGCTGGTGGCGTCGGCCGGCGACGGCGCGACGGCCGCCGTGGCGGCGTTCCGGTACATTCGCGGCAAAGAGTGGTAAGGCATCGCCATGCAGATTACCGAGCTGGTGTACAGCACGCACATCTCCGAAGACCCCAACGCCTACGGCGCGATGCACCCGGGCGGCACGCAGATTTACTTCGTTGGCGACCCCAACGGCCGTATGGTGATGATCGACTCGGGCGAGCCGTACCGGGCTTGGCGGCGGCAAATCCTGGAATACTGGACGGAGCTGGGGGAACCTGCCATCGACGCCATCCTGATTACCCACGGGCACGGCGACCACATCGGCGGGCTGGACCGGCTGCAGGAAGCGTTTGACTGCCCGGTGCGCTGCCATCCCAAGCTGGCACCCCGCTTGCAGCACATTCTGGGCGGCGATTCGGTGTCGGCGCTGGGCGCGCGGGAGACCATCGAGACCGGAGGCGGCGCCAGGCTGCGGCCTCTATTCACGCCGGGACACGAAGAAGACCACGTTTGTTACTTTCTCCGCCCCGACCGGGTGCTCTTTAGCGGCGACAACCTGCTGGGCAACTCGTCGTCCAGCGTGCGCAACCTGAAACTGTATATGAACTCGCTGAACCGAATGGCGAAAACCCGGCCCCAAGTGGTATGTCCGGGCCACGGCAACACCATCCTGCGGGGCGAACAGCGCATCCTGCAGCAGATAGCCCACCGCCAGGGCCGGGAGGAGCAGGTAGTGGCGGCGGTGGCCGGCGGCGCCGGTACGGTGGATGAGATCGTAACCGCCGTGTATCCGCGGAACCTGCGCAAGTCGCTGCGGGAGGCTGCCGGCAGGAACGTGCGGACCCACCTGGAAAAGCTGCGCCAGGATGGGCGCGTTGCGGAGACGGCGGCGACCTACCGGCTGCGATGATTTACGGCTCCACGGGGCCGTCGGGCATAGCCTATTCTTCCATCAGACCTGACCCGTCCCGTTGCAGCAGTTCGATGCGCACGTCGTCGGGGCCGCGAACGAAGGCAATGCGGACGCCGGGCCGGATGGTGCGCGGCTCGGTGTAAATCTCGGCGCCCTTGCCGCGCAGGTCTTCCACGGCGCCGTCGATGTCGTCCACGCGGAAACCGAAGTGGTCCAGGCCCAGGTGGGGGTCGCGCGGGCTCAGGTCAAGGTGCTCTTCCGGCGGCACCGAGGCGATGAAGATGGCCAGGCCGTTGATATCCAGGTCAACGCGGGGCACGCCGTCGCTCTGGATGAGGCGGAGCACTTTCGCGCCGAACATGGTCTCGAAAAAGCCGGCCATGCCCTCCGGGTCCTTGGTGCGGACGTGGATGTGGTCGTAGGTGTAGGTGTATTTGGGTGTGGTCATCGCGGAAGCCTCCCGGCCTGGCAATCTGGTGGGCCGACGTGGTTTGATTGGCTTTATACATAACAAGGAGCGCAGCCGCAATGCAACCGCGCTCCCGGAGTGAGAGTGATCGCTGGCTACTGGATGTTGGTCGGCGGCTTGACCTGCTCCATCAGGTCGTCGTTCCATTCGCCTTCGGCCACCAGGATTGCCTTGGCATCGCAGGCAAAGGCTTCAATCAGGTTGTGGGACAGATACACGTAGGTTCCCGGCTGGCGGATGGTGTGGATGGAGGCCGCGGCGGACCCTGCGGCGATGATCCAGGTTTCCAGGTCCAGCTCGGGCGGGTCGTTGAAACCGCCGCGCTCCCATACGTAGTCGCCGTGGCCGCCGATGAGGTGGGGATAGGACTGGCGGTTGGCCTGGGCGTGGACGATCAGGACATTTTCGCCGACGTTGGCCGTCAGCTGCCCGTCGCCCTGTAGCGCGCCGGTTACGCCGTTGAACACGATGTGCGTGGGCATCAGCGTCTGCATTGCCTCCAGGTCGTCAACCAGGGACGCTGCCGGACTGTCGTAGCGCTTGAAGTCACCGTGGGCGTCCCGGGGCAGGTAGTAATCCTGTTCGCCGATGTAGTAGGCGCGGTCGTAGGGTACCGGGTTGCCGGCCGGGTCTCTCAGCCCGTCTTTGGGCAGAACCATGATGGCGCCGTTCATGCCGTGGGTTACGTGCCAGGGCACCATGGTGCCGCCGGGGGCGCAGTGGTACACGAACACGCCGGGCTTGACGGCCCGGAAACGCAGCACGACCTCCTGTCCTGGCCCCACCTGGGTCAGGGAGCCGCCGCCCAGCGCGCCGACCGAGGCGTGGAAGTCGATGTTGTGGAGCAACTCGCTGCTCGACGGGTTCACCAGGGTCAGCTCTACGTAGTCGCCCTCGTGCACCACGATGATGGGGCCGGGGACGGAGCCGTTGAAGGTAAAGGCCCAGATGAACGCGCCGGGGGCAACCTCAATTTCCTTTTCCTCCACCACCATGTGGACTTCCACAACCCTGGGCTCGCCGGTGTTCACCTGCTGGTGTTCGGGCAGGAACGGCGGCGCGACCAGTTCCTGGGTTACCCGTTCCAGGCTGCTCACGTCCTCGGGCTCCCAGGTGGTGGGGCCGGTCCAGTAATCCGAGGTTCGAGAGGCGGTGGCCTCGCTGCCGGCGCCGGGGGCGGGTACGGCTTCCGGGCTGGGCAACGCAGTGGGCAGAGCGAACTCCGGTGCGGGTGTAGCGTCAGCGCCGCTGCGGCAGGCCGCCGCGCTCATGAGCAGCGCCGTAGCGGCCAACAATAACAGCGTCAACGGAATGATTCGGTTCCGATTCTGATGCCTCATGGTTTCCCCCTTGCTGGGACCGGGCTGTAGTTTGGTTGCCCGGTACTTCCATTATATCATTGGAGTTGATATAAAACGTATCAATAGACATCACTACCTAGATAGCAACCAGGCCATCCTGCCGCTGCCGGGAGCAGCCGGGGTTGACAGTGGCGGGAGCCACCCTAGAATGGCCCGCATCAGAACATCGGGAGGCCCGTTATGCCGGATACGCATTCGGAAGAAGAACTGCTTGACCTGGCCCGGAAGTACAGCTTCCGCAGCCGGATGGACCGCAGCGGAGTAACCGGCCCGATTTTCGTGTGGGGCCGCGGCTCCGTGGTGCGCGACGTTAACGGCAAGGAGTACCTGGATTTCAACTCCGGCCAGATGTGCGCCGCCCTAGGGCATAACCATCCCCGGATTGTGCAGGCGTTGCAGGAGAGCGCCGAGTCGATCATCCACAGCCACATGACGATACTTAACGACCAGGAGATTATCCTGGCCGCCCGGCTGGCCGAAATCACGCCGGAAGGCCTCAACCGCAGTATGTTCCTCGGCTCCGGCAGCGATTCCAACGAGGCGGCCATGGCCATCGCCCGGCGCTACACCGGCGGCTACGAAGTGGCCAGCCCGGTGGTCAGCTTTCACGGCATGAGCGACGCCGCCCGGGCCGTTACCTTTGCGGGCTGGCGCCAGGGCTACGGCCCCTATGCCCCGGGCAACTATCCCATCATCGCTCCCTACCGCTACCGCTGCGCCTTCTGCAAAGAACGGCCGGCCTGCGATTACACCTGCCTGGACACCAGTTTTGAGTTACTGGACGCACAGTCCGACGGGCAGATGGCCGGCGTCATCACCGAGCCGCTGTTCAGCGCCGGCGGCGTGATCGAGCCGCCTGCGGGATGGCTGCAGGAGTTGAAGCTGCGCTGCGAGCGACGGGGGATGCTGCTGATTCTGGACGAAGCGCAAACCGGGCTGGCCAAGCTGGGCACGATGTGGGCCTCTGAGCAGGAGGGCGTCGTGCCGGACATTTTCACCATCTCCAAGCACTTCGGCGGCGGCATCGCCATCAGCGCGACCATCACCACCGATGAAATCGAGGAGAAGGCGGTGGAAACCGGCCTGGTGGTGGCGCACTCCCACTCCAACGACCCGCTGACCTGCCATGCCGCCATCGCCAGCCTGGACATCATCTTGGAGGAGAACCTGGTTGACGTGGCCCGGCGAATCGGCGACTACTGGCAGGCGCACCTGCTGCGATTGCAGGAAAGGCACGAGTTGATTGGCGACGTGCGCGGGCGGGGCCTGCTCCAGGGCATCGAGTTCGTAACCGACCGGGAGACCCGGGAACCCGCCTACGCTCAGGGTCGGCAAATCGGCCGGCAGCTGCTGGAAGACGGGCTGATAGTAAGCATCCGGCGGCAGGGGTCGGTGCTGCGTTTCGTGCCGCCGTTCACCACCACTGAAGCCCAGATGGACCTGGCGGCGGACATCCTCGACCACGCCATCGCGTCAGCGACCTAACTGGGGAATAAGTTCCAATGCCTACGGTGCCCGAAATCCCAAGAACCGATCCGTGCCTTCAGTGTCCTCCGCAGGAATGCTCATTTGACCTTCGCCGCAGATTGTCGCTTACTCGGGAACTACAGCGAGGAGGGTGCGCGCATTACTACATGAACGACGCGTTTCCCCGCTTGGCTAGCTATGTAAAGTCTCTGCAGCTGCCAAAAGGACTTTACCTTGTAACGAAGGCCCCTAAAGGATGGGAATCGTTTATGGGGACGGCGTTCGATCGCAGGCTGCGATACGAATATGAACCGCATTACAGCGACGACGTTGTGAAAGTCGGCGCACACTCGCTCGCATATCCTCTTGAGGAGGTTGAACGGGGAGTATATGAAAGTCGGATGAGCCCAACGAAATACGTCGCAGTGCAGGAAGGACTATCGAACGACGATCTTGACAAGCGAAGCATATATGCAGCTGTGGCGGACATAGAATTTAGGAGTGGCCGAGGGAAAGAAGCTTGGGATGCGCTTGAATCGGGCGGAGGTGAACTCCTGGAAAGACTAATGGGAGACCTTCAAGCTTTACTGGAAACCGCACAACGAAAACTCAATCTGTCAAATCCAGTGTTCGGACCGACGTTCAGCGCAAGCCGTTGGATAGGCGGAGCTGATGCCGACATAATAGATGAAAGGTGTCTGATCGATGTCAAGTGCGTGACGAGGCCGTCATCAGCTACTAAATTTGTCAGACAGGTCATCGCCTACGCTCTGCTCGACGCAAAAGACGAGTACGGCCTCGATTCCGTAGGAATCTACTTAGCCCGCCAGGGAATCCTGTGGAAAATCCCGTTGGATGATATTGCTGAACACTCCGGCATGACAATCAGCGAGCTACGCGCTCAGGCACCGTGGGGGAACCTGGAGAACATTGAAGACCTCAAGGCGCGGATAAACCAATCGACCCGTTGATTTGTAGGCGCGCCTTAAACTGGGGTTCGGTCAGCTGACGAACCGGGTAATGGCGGTAGCCGCGGCGATGGCGACGACGACTAGGCTGCCCAGCCGGAGCAGCAACCGGGTTTCCATTCGGGCCATCTCAATCCGCAGTTCGGCCAAGTCGGCTTTCGTCGCCAGGTGCTCATAGGCACCTTCCAGCCGGGCCAGACGCTCGGATAGGTCAGCCGGCGATACCGTCGGTTCACCCGTGGTCGTAGTCATCCTTCAGCTCCACTCCTCCACCCCTGCATATTAGCACATATGCGGCGCACTTTCCGCTTTCTGTTAGAAGCCTCGGCATTGTGAGAAGCCGAGTGGTTACCGCTCCCACGCCCGCACCACGCCGGCGATGTGGGAGGTGTCGTTGTAGAGGTGCATCACGGCGTTGTCGGGAAAGGTGTAGATGACCGTCAGCGAGCAGTTGGACATGGCGAACTTCCAGTTGGCCTCCAGGGGCAGGTCAAGCAGGGAAACGATGCCGGCCCGCAGGCTGCCGCCATGCCCGACGATGAGCGCGCTCTCGTCCAGGTGAGCGTCCTTCACCCGTTGCACGATGCCGGCCAGGCGTGTACTGGTTTCGCGGATGGTTTCGCCGCCGGGGGGCGCGAAGTCCAGGTCGTTGACCATCGAAGGCTCGTAGAGTTCGGGGTACTTCTCGCGGTACTCGTCCTCGGTCAGACCCTCGAACACACCCTTGTTGTATTCCCGCAACTCCTCGGTGAAGGTTATGGGAACATCGCGCTCGCCCAGGGCAACGCGGGCCGTTTCGGCGGCGCGGGACAGGTCCGACGAATATGCGGCGTCGATGCGCACGGAGGACAGGCGCCGCCCCAGCATCCGGGCCTGCTCTCGGCCGCGTTCGGATAATGACACGTCGGTGTGCCCCTGAATCCGGCCGGCAACGTTCCACTCGGTTTCGCCGTGGCGGCTGATGTAGATGATGCCCATTCTGCTCCCCTACTTTGTGGCGTTGTGTTTCCCTAATTCGGCAATGGCGTCGATCAGGCGCTGGCAATCTTCGGCGTGACGCAGGCCGATGCGGATGCAATCCGGCAATCCAAAAGATGCGCAATCTCGCACAAACAGCCCGCGCCGGGCCAGCTTGTCCCGCAAGACCCCGGCGTCGCCCACCTGCGCCAGCACGAAGTTGGCCGCCGCGGGATAGCAACGGATGCCCAGCGCATCCAGGCCATCCACTACGCAGCGCAGCGACTCAGCGACGGCAGCCCGTGCCCGGGGCAGATACTCTACGTCGGCAAGGGCCACCTCTCCGGCGGCCTGGGCCAACCCGTTGACGCTCCAATCGGGCTGCAGCGCCGCCAGCCTGGCGATGACCGGCGCGCTGCCGACGGCATAGCCCAGCCGCAAGGCGGTGAGCGCGTAGTCCTTCGTCATTGAGCGCAGGGCAATCACCGACGGGTGGCGGGCGGCCAGCGCTATTACGTCGGCCTCGGCGTGGCGTTCGGCAAGATTGATGTAAGCCTCATCGACCACCAGCAGGCTGCCCACGCTTGCGGCGGCGTCGGCCAGTTGGTGAAGCTGCCCGGCGGCCAGCAGCGCCCCCGTGGGATTATTCGGGTTGCAGACGAACACCAGCGCTGGCCGCCGTGCGCCGATTTCGCTCTTGGCTGCAGCGATGTCCCAGCTGAACCCGCTATCAGTTCGGTCTGCCGTCAGCGTATGCACCTCGCCGCCGGAGATGCGCACGGCGCCGTCATACTCCCCGTAGGTTGGCGTGAGCAGCAGGGCGGAGGATGAGCATCCGGACGGCGGCGATGCAATCCACGCTCGGGTCAGCAGGTGGATGATTTCGGTGGAGCCGTTGCCGACGATGACGTTCTCGATAGCGACGCCGTCCTGCCGATGGTGCGTGGAGATGGCTTCGGTCAGCGCAAGACAGTGCGGGTCGGGGTAGGCGGAAAGGTCAACTCCGGCCATGGCTTCCGCCACACCGTCCGGCGGTCCCAGCGGGCTGACGCTGGCGGAGAAGTCCAGGCAGTCTTCGGGGCGCAGACCCAAGGCGCGCAGCTCGGCCGGCTTGATGCCCCCGTGAACGGGTCGAGCTGGCGAGGTGGCATTTGCTGAGGCGGGCGGCATAGCGGTGATAGAGGAATGCGTGGTACTGCGCGGTCAGTGGTATGGTTTGGCATTTTACACTACGGCCAGAGCGTCCATCGCAGCCAGATGATGCCGATGGCGACGGCGAAGGCCAGCGCGGTGGTGGCGTACAGGACGCGGTTCGCCCGTGCGATGTGATGGACTGCCGGCTCGGGGGCCGGGTCGCCCAGGCGGTAGTGTCCGACTTTTTCCAGCGTTACCCCCAAGCCGCCGGCCATGGCCGCCATGGTCCAGCCGGCGTTGGGCGACTCGGTTCGCTTCCGGTGCGCCATCATAATGCGGCAGGCCCGCCCTGCGGACACCCCCGGCAGGGCAACCGTGGCCAGCCACAGCAGCAGCGCGGCCAACCGTGCCGGTATCAAATTAATCAGGTCATCCAGCCGCGCCGACGCCTTGCCCAGGTATTCGTAGCGACCCCGATAGCCGACCATGCTGTCCAGCGTGTTGATGGCCCGGTAGGCGGCGGCGCCGGGCAGGCCGAACAGCGCAAAGGCCAGCAGCGGGCCCACGATGCTGTCGGAGATGTTCTCGGCCACCGATTCAATAGCGCCGGCGGCCATCTGCCCGGCGGTCAGCTGTGAGGTATCCCGGCTGACCAGCGCCGACATCTCCCGCCGTGCCTGGGCCAGGTCGCCCGACGACAGAGTGCGCCCGATGCTGGCGGCGACGCGATGCAGCATCCGCACCGAGAACGTGGTTTTCAACAGTACGGCCACCACCACCAGGTACGCCAGCGGATGCAATTGCAGCAGTCCGAAAGTAACCGCCCAGGCCAGCGCGCCCCAGAACGTCGGTATCAGCAGGGCCATCCCGGCGCCGAATACCAACTGCCACATCGGCGGCGACTGCTCTCCGGGGGCGATGCGCTCGGCCAGGGACACCGTCTTGCCCATCCACACCGTGGGATGCAGACGATTGGGCGGCTCGCCCAGCGTCAAGTCCAGCAGCAGGGCCAGCAGTAAGGCCACCGCGTCGAGGGGGATGGGCAATGTATTCAGGACGCCGAATAGCTGAACCATCCCGCTCTTATCTCCCATGGACCGCCGGACAATATCCCGCCGCCGTAACCGGTGATTACTGCCACGTCGGGTCGCAGCAGCAGCATCAGCATTACGACCAGCGCCAGCGCTTCCATGATTTCATTGGTCGCTCCATAGCAGTCTCCTGTCAAGCCGCCGCCCAGCCTCCGCGCAGACCACCAGCCCAGCAGCACGGCCGACAGCGATGTTACGATCAGCGTAACGACTCCGGCCGGACCCATAAATAGCCACGCAGCAGCGGCAACGGTCAACAGGGCCAACCCGGTGGCGAGCCACGGTCGTTTGGTCGATTCAAAAGCGCTGCCGATACCTTTCTGCCTGCCGTAGGGGAAAAAAGTTAGCAACAAGGTCATCGTCCAACGGGATACCATCGGGTAGAGCAACAGGCAGCCCGCCAACCATCCCGTCAGCGTCAAGGTTGACAGGGCCGAAAATTTAATCAGCAACACGCAGAAGCATCCGGCCACGCCAAAGGAACCGACGCGGGAATCGCGCATAATCTCCAGCCGCCTTTCCGTACTGCGCCCGCCCCACATCCCGTCGCAAAAGTCCATCAGCCCGTCCAGATGCAGAAACCGGTTCACCACCGCCGGAATTACCACCAACAAGGCTGTCGTCAGCAAAGTGAAAGGCGGGATACGCGAGTCTGTTAGCGCTTGCCACAACGTCAGCACGCCCACCAGCAGCAACCCGTACAGCAGGCCGACCAAGGGATACCAGCCCCGGGAGCGGGATATTTCGGCGTCGGTTGGCTCACGCACGCCGACGGGCAGCAGCGTCAGAAACGACAGCGCCACCAGCAGCGGGGCGAAGACATAGCGCACCAGCGTAACTATCCGTCGTCCCGGTCGGATACGCCGGCCTCGGCGAAGGTGGCCATCTCGGCCAGGCATTTCGCCGCCGCTTCCACGATGTGCATCGCCAGTGCGGCGCCGGTGCCCTCGCCTAGCCGCATGTTCATATCCACCAGCGGCGTCAGGCCCATGGCCCCCAAACCCACGTTGTGCCCCGGCTCCACCGAGCGATGGGCCGCAATCATGCGCTCCGCAACTGCTGGGCAGATGCGCCAGGCAATCAGCGCGGCGGCTCCGCTGATGTATCCATCCACGATGACGGCGCAGTTGCGGGCTGCGGCGCCCAGCATCACGCCGGCCAGCACTCCGATTTCGTAGCCACCAACCTTGGTCAGCACGTCCAGCCCGTCGCTGCCGTCGGGTTGGTTGACTTCCAGGGCGCGGCGGATGGTGGCGATTTTGGCGACCAGCGCGTCGTCGTCAACGCCGGTGCCGCGTCCGGTCACGTCGGCCACATCCGCCCCGGTAATGGCCGAAGTGATGGCGGCCGAGGGAGTGGTGTTGCCGATGCCCATGTCGCCGCCGGCAATTAGATTGGCGCCAGCGTCGGCTCGCTCGTTGGCGGCGGCGATGCCGATTTCCAGGCAGCGGATGGCGTCGGCCCGACTCATGGCGGGGCCGGCGGCAATGTTGCCGGCTCCGTAACCCACCTTGGCGATGGTGAGGCCGGGCTGCGGTTCAAGGTCAACGGCGACGCCAGCGTCGATTACGGTGATGTCGGCCCCGGCGTGGCGGGCCAGGGCGTTGATCGCCGCGCCGCCGGCCAGGAAGTTGAACACCATCTGCGGCGTAACCTCGGACGGATACGCTGACACGCCCTCGGAGGCCACGCCGTGGTCGCCGGCCACCACGATGACCGCCTTGCCCGTAACCTGCGGTATCGGCTGGCCGAAGATGCCGGCCAGCTGAATTGACAAGGATTCCAGCCGGCCCAGGCTGCCGGGGGGCTTGGTGAGGACACCCTGGCGGGCCTCGGCGGCGGCAACCGCGCCCGCGTCCAGGGGGCCGATGGAGGCTATGGTCTGGTCAACCAGCGTGGAGATTGTCATGTCAGAACTCGATTCCCGGCTGGGCCTTGATGCCGGCGTCGTAGGGATGTTTGACTACGTTCATTTCGGTTACCAGGTCGGCGTACTCCACCAATGCCTCCGGGGCGTGGCGTCCGGTGATGATGACGTGCTGCATCTCCGGCCTGGCCCTGAGGGCTTCTACTACGTCTTCAACGGGCAGCCAGCCGTAGTGCATGGGGTACGTGAACTCGTCCAGGATGACCAGGTCGTGCTCACCGGAGGCGATGACCTCCTTGGCGTCCTCCCACAGGGCGCGGGCCAGGTCGGCGCTGGCTTCCAGGTCCTGGGAGCGCCAGGTGAAGCCGTCGCCCATGGCGCGGACGGCGACGCCCATTTTCTGGGCGGCCCGCTGCTCGCCGAAGTTGGCCGTGGTGTGCTTGATGAACTGGAGCATGATCACCTTCATGTCCCGGCCCCAGGCGCGCATCAGCACGCCCATGGCGGCGGTGGTCTTGCCCTTGCCGTTGCCGGTGTTGACGATGACTAACCCCTTGTTGATGCGGGGGCCGCGCACGGACTGCGGCCCGTGGCGAGTTTCTTGCGATGTCATCCGAAATCTCCTTGTGAGAGGGGATCAATTGCTGGCAGCGGCGGCGCAAGTATCGACAAATCGCCGGGCGAGACCGGGCCGGCTGCCCAGGTGCACGTGTACGTAGGATGCCCACACGCTGCCCTTCCGAAAACCCTCGGGCCTTCCCGATTGGTTAACCACCCGATATGCTGCCGATTCCTCGCTGGGCGGTTCTTGCAGCACCGACCAGTGGAACTCGTGGCCGCGTACCTGCTCGCCGGCGCGCAGCAAAGGGCCGGCGGCGCAGGCTTCCACTTCTCGATAGCCCAAATGCAGCCGGCGACCCTCCATTGAGGACACCACCGGTATCGCGCCGACCATGTTGAACTGCCGTCCGTCCAGGTCCGAAAGGCTGTCGCCCAGATACATCAGGCCGCCGCACTCGCCGTACACCGGTAGACCTCGCTGAATCGTGGCGCGCATGGAACGCAGCATCCCGTCGTTTTGAGCCAGCTCGGCGGCGAACAGTTCCGGGAAGCCGCCGCCCAGGTACACGCCGCCCACGCCATCCGGCAGGGCATCGTCGTCCAGGGGGGAGAAGGGTATAATCTCTGCGCCCCAGGCGGACAGCAAGTCCAGCGAGTCCTGGTAGTAGAAGGAAAACGCCCGGTCCTGCGCCACAGCGATGGCCGTGCGGGCAGTCTGCGCCTTATCGGGAAACGCTTGCGGCGACGTGGCGGCGGGCCCGCCGGCGGTTGCGGCGATCTGAATGATGGCGTCCAGGTCAACGGTCTGCTCGATCTGGGTGTTGAGGGCCTCGTACCACTGATTCACGACGGTGCCCTCGACGGTGGGAATCAGGCCCAGGTGTCGCTCCGGCTGCACCAGGTCGTCCCGGCGGGGCAGCCAGCCGACGACGGGCAGCCCGGTGGTGGCTTCAATCTGGGGCTGGCAGAACTCCAGGTGCCGCTCGCTGCCGACGCCATTGAGGATTACGCCGGCGATGCGCAGGTTGGGGTCGAACTGCTGGTAGCCGAGCACCTCGGCGGCGACGCTGCGGGCGACCTTGCCGGCGTCGGCGATGAGAATCACCGGAGCGTCCAGCAGCTTGGCCAGCTCGGCGGTGGAGCCGTCCTCGTCCAGCGACGAATGCCCGTCGAAGACGCCCATCACGCCCTCAACCACGGCGATGTCGGCAGCGCCGGCGGCGCGGTGGAACAGCTCGGTTACTACCGGGTGCGGCAGCAGCCAGGTGTCCAGGTTGCGGGATGGTACGCCGCAGGCGATGGTGTGATAGGTCGGGTCGATGTAGTCCGGGCCGGCCTTGAAGGGCTGCACGCGCAACCCACGCCGGGCCAGCGCGCCCATCACGCCGCTGGCGATGGTGGTCTTGCCCACGCCGGAGCGAACGCCGGCGATTACGACGGCGGACGTCATGCTATGGGTGTTCTCCGGAGGCACCGAATTCACCGGCGGCCAGCGCGATTTTTTCAGGGTACTTGTCCAGCAAGGACATAAAGAAGCTGTGCCGGTGGGGGTTGGTGGCGTCGTCGTCGGACTTGCGCAGGTAGATTCGCATGGCCGGGTTGCCGTCGCCGTCGCGCATCCACAGCTGGTAGGAAGGCAGCCCCTGGTCGTTGGTGGTGTGGACGAACTCGGCTTCCCGGATCTTGGACATGTCCAGGTGCATGTGAGTGCCGCCGGGCACCATCAGGGTGACGATGCGGCCGTCGGGTGTGAAGCGCAGATCGTCGAAGTCCATATAGACCTCGGCGGAGGCGGCGGTGCTTTCCAGCATCACCACCACCTCGTTGAAACCGATGCCGCCAGCGCCGTCGCGACATTCTTCCAGGATGGTTCGGAGAGTGGAGTGGGTTGTTTCGGCCATTGGTAACACCTCGCTTGGGCGAATTATAACAGCCGCCGGGAATGCCGACGCTTTCGGACGCGCTTTACGAATGCGCGCCCCGGAGGGACGGCGGAGGAGGATACCGACCCGCCGGAGCAGCGCAGGAGAAGTCAATCCGCGGGTTAACAAAAAACCCGATTGCACTTTCGCAATCGGGTGGGGGTTGGTAACCGGTGGCAACGATTCTACGTTAAGGCCGGCCTGATCCGCCCACTCGTTCCACGAAGTGCAGCTGGAACATACCCGCTGGCAGGCCTCCTGGCTGATGGCTGATAGCGACGCTCCTCCGCCTTCCCATCCGCTGGGCAGCGGACAGTGGCTTACGTTGGCATCCCTTTGGACGCTAACGGGAGGGCGTCTCGCCAATTACAGTGGCGGGACCGCACCGGATTCTCACCGGATTTCCTTTTCAGCGCGTTCGGCGCCGTATGCAAACGGGCACTAACACGCCACCGGCGGGTACTTGGTGGATTCGATTGTTAACGATGGAACGATACCAACATTCGATGCCGGTGTCAAATCGTTTGAGCGCTTCAGTATTCCAGCAATATCCGCTGCAATTCGCCGTGGTCGGCGGTCTGCGTCAGGGCCAGCATCAGCAGGATGCGGGCCTTCTTGGGGTGCAGGTTGTCGGCGACCAGGTAGCCCTCCTCAACGAAACGCCGGGTTTGCACCACCCGGCCCGTGCCGACGTGGGTAGCAATCACCACGGGCACGCCGGTGGCAACGGCGCGCTGCAGTGCCGCCATGAAGGTCGATGGCGAGCCGCCGCTGCCCAGGCCCGCCGCCACGATACCGCCCACGCCGTCGGCAACGAGGGCGTCAATCGCCGTGCCGCCGGCGCCGGCATACGCATAGGCGATGTCAACCCGGGGCAACGCATCTACGCCGGATACGTCAAACTCGGAGTCAGCGGTATGGCGTCGTTCCGGCCGGCGGTAGTACACCACCTGCCCGTCAGAATCGGCGTAGCCCAGGAACCCCAGATGGCCGGACTGGAAGGTTTCCACCCGGTAGGAATCGGTCTTGGTAACGTCCCGGGCGGCCTGGATTTCGTTGTTGAGCACGACCAGCGCGCCCCGTCCGGCCGATTGGGGAGCGGCGGCCACGCGCACGGCGTCCAACAGGTTGTTGTCGGCGTCGGTTCCCATGGCCGAGGGCGGACGCATGGCGCCGGTAACCACGACGGGACGCCGGTCGCCCACGGCGAGGTTCAGAAAGTAGGCCGTCTCTTCCAGTGTCGCCGTGCCATGGGTTACGGCGACGCCGGCGGCGTCGGGATCGTCGGACAGTTGGGCGTTGATGCGCTGGGCCAGGGTGAGCCAATGGTGCGGGTACACTTCGGTGCTGCCCACGTTGATGACCTGCTCGGGTATGACCTCGGCCAGGGCGTTGGCCTCGGGGACCCGGGCCAGCATTTCGTCAATGGTCAACTGCCGTCCGCTGTAGCTGTAGTTGGCGAAGTCGGTGCGGGATTCGGCAAAGAAGGAAATGGTGCCGCCAGTGCCGAAGAGATACACCCGGGGTAGTCGCTCGTATGTCATGTTGAATCCTCTTAAGTCCGCAGTAGCCGTTTTGCAATTTTGGCGGGTCGCCGGTAATATAGTACCTGAACTCCCGGCCGGCACGCTGCGCAGCGGCCACGCAGCCGAAACACCCACCATGCAGGGGAGCTATGACCAATAATCGCTGGGTTCGCAACAGCCTGATTTACCTCCTGATTATCATCGGAGTCATCGTAATTTTCTATACGTTGATTCCCAGCTTCGGGAGCAGCGAGCAAATGTCCCTGAAGCAGGTGCTCGACCAGTCCCGCAGCGGGCAAATCAAGCAGATTATCGTGGATGGTGAGAAGCTGACCGTCATCCCGACCACCGGGGCCGGCGGCGAGATGGTGAAGTACACCAGCCGCATTGGGAAGAACACCGACCTCATCCAACTGCTTTCGGACCACGGCGCCCTGTCGGGGCCGACCTCGCCGGACGTGGAGTACAAAGGCTCCAGCGGCTTCGGCAGCGTGTTCGGGATTCTACTGAACTTCCTGCCCCTGATATTCTTCGGCGGGCTGATCCTGCTGATGATGCGGCAGGCCCAGGGCTCCAACAACCAGACCATGAGCTTCGGCCGCAGCCGGGCCCGGATGATGCCCTTCAACCGCCCGTCGGTAACCTTCAGCGACGTGGCCGGCGTTGACGAGGCCAAGGCCGAGCTTGAGGAAGTGGTTGACTTTCTCAAGTATCCGGAGCGGTTCCTGCAACTGGGCGCGCGTATCCCCAAGGGCGTGCTGCTGGTGGGGCCGCCAGGCACGGGCAAGACCCTGCTGGCTCGGGCCGTGGCCGGCGAAGCCGGCGTGCCCTTCTTCCATATCTCCGGCAGCGAGTTCGTCGAGATGTTTGTCGGCGTGGGCGCGGCGCGCGTGCGCGACCTTTTCGAGCAGGCCAAGCGCAACGCCCCGTGCATCATGTTCGTTGACGAAATCGACGCCGTGGGACGCCATCGCGGCGCCGGACTGGGCGGCGGCCACGACGAACGCGAGCAGACGCTGAACCAGATCCTGGTGGAAATGGACGGCTTTGAGACCAACACCAACATCATCGTCATCGCCGCCACCAACCGGCCCGACATCCTGGACCCGGCCCTGCTGCGCCCCGGGCGCTTCGACCGTCGGGTCACCCTTGACTTGCCCGACGTAACCGGTCGCGCCGCGATCCTGGACGTGCACGTCGCCGGCAAACCCCTGGCCAAGGAAATCAAGATTGACGTGCTGGCCCGGGAGACTCCCGGTTTCAGCGGCGCCGACCTCTCCAACCTGGTGAACGAAGCCGCCCTGCTGGCCGCACGCAAGAACCAGTCCAGCATCTTTATGCAGGACTTTGAGGAAGCCATCGAGCGGGTTATCGCCGGGCCGGAGCGCAAGAGCCGGGTCATCAACCAGCGCGAGAAGGAAATGACCGCCTACCACGAGGCCGGGCACGCGCTGGTGGCCTGGCATCTTCCCCACGCCGACCGGGTGCATAAAATCAGCATCGTGTCCCGCGGCAACATGGGCGGCCACACCACCTTGTTGCCTGAGGAAGACCGCTACCTTTGGACCAAGAACCAGTTCCAGGACATGCTCGCCGTGATGATGGGCGGGCGCGTTGCCGAAGAACTGATTTTTGACGAGGTTACCACCGGGGCCAGCAACGACATTGAGCGGGCCACCAAGACCGCGCTGGGCATGGTAAAGCGCTACGGCATGTCGCCCAGCCTGGGGCCGCGCACTTTTGGCAAGCGTGAGGAACTGGTCTTCCTGGGTCGGGAGCTGAACGAGGAACGCGACTACGGCGACAAGATTGCCGAAGAGATTGACGTTGAAGTTAGGCACCTCATCCACAGCGCTTACCGCCAGGCGCAGGAAGTGCTGATCGATTACAAGCCCAAGCTGGTGCAGGTTGCCGAGTATCTGATTGAGCACGAGGCCATATCCGGCGACGCCTTGACTCAGCTGTTCAACGACGACCTGCCCGGTCTGGAACCGGAACCGGCTATGCCCACGCCGGCTCCCCAGTCACCCTACGCGCCGCCGGCTCCTCCGGCCAACCAGGGCGACCCGCTGCCCAATCCGGCGCCGTCCTTCGCTATCTCCGAAACCAGCGACCCGATACCGGGCGGCGCGCCCGGCGACGGCTGACCGGCTGGAACGGCTACGTTTCGCGACCATGGGGCGGGTTTGAATCCCGCCCCTAATTTTCGGTGTCGTCGGTGTCCGATTCCAGGGGCAAGCTGCGGTAGTAAAGGCCCCACTCGTGCAGCAGGTTCTCCACCCGCGGGTCTTTCAACGCGACTACCTCGCGAAAGAATCCGGCCAGGGCGTGCGCCGGACGCAATTCGTCGGTGCAAACCCAACTGCGCTCGCCGGGCACGACGTAAATCAGGCCACTCTGGTGGGGGCAGGTAACCTGAACGCGGGCCATATCCTTACCTGTTTTCACCGTAATGCCCTGGGGCTGGCTGCGCGTGCCGGCATCGTTTGACAAAAGTTGTATCGGCGTACTCATAGCAGCATCTTCCTGTGAGTGGCAATGGATTCCCGGTCGGGATTATAAACCATCGCCGCAGTGATGGTGTTATACTGTTGCGGCTGCAGATTACAAAAAGGGTAGCATTATGCTCCCCTGGGCGTCCGCAGTTCGGCAACACCCGCAATAACGGTCCGAGATTTCGACCGTCCATTCACCCCAACGAGAGGAACGCATTCATGTTTTCACCCGGCGGCGGGCAGCAACAGCCACCTCGGCAGCCCGAATTCGACTTTGACCAGATACTCGGTCGTGTCCGCGGACTTTTTGGCGGTAGCGGCGGCCGCTTCGGCGGCGGGAACCTGGGCATCATCATCGCGGCGGTAATCGCTCTGATCATCATCATCTGGGCGGCTACCGGGGTGTACACCATCAGCCCCGGTGAAAACGCTGCCCTGCGTCTATTCGGCGCCGTTCAGGGTGACCCGGTGGCCGAGGAAGGTTTGCACTGGTGGTGGCCCTCGCCGGTGGGCAAGAAGGACGTGGTGCTGGTTACGGAAACCCGCCGCATGGAGCTGGGGTTCCGTTCCAACGACGCCGCTGTGAACACCCCCTTCCTGGAAGAGGCGCTGATGATTTCCGGCGACCTCAACATCGTTGACGTGCAGATGGTGGTGCAATATCGCATCAGCAACCTGAATGATTTCCTGTTCAACGTTGACGACCCGGGCGAACCCACTCGCTTGATACCGGAAGGACAGCCCGACGGACGAACGTTGAAGGACGGCGCCGAAGCCGCCCTGCGTCTGGTGGTCGGCCAGCGCTCCATCGACGACGTGCTGGTGCGCGGTCGTGAGCTGGTGGAAACCGACACCCGCGAGCGCTTGCAAGCGATTATGGACAGCTACCGCTCCGGCATCGAGGTGATTTCGGTGCAGCTGCAGGACGTGAAGGCGCCTGAAGAAGTGCGCGACGCCTTTGACGACGTGCTGCGAGGCCGCCAGGAGCGGGAAACCCGCATCAACCAGGCATTGGCCTACGAAGCCGACGTGATTCCGCGGGCCAGGGGTGACGCTCAGCGCATCATTGAGGACGCCGAGGCGTTCCGGCAGGCCCGAATCGAAACCGCCGAAGGTGAAGCCCAGCGCTTCGAGGCCGTGCTCGACGAGTACGAAAGCTCTCCGCAAGTGACCCGCCAGCGGCTCTACCTGGAAGCTCTGGAACAGTTCCTGCCCAACGTGTCCAAAATTATTGTTGACCCCGAATCCGAATCAGTGCTGGTTCTGGGACAGGACGGCAACATCATACCGGCCCCCATTGGCCCCAGCCCGTAGCCTTTCCGGTTGCGAGAAGTCATGCAGGTTGAAAATTTGACCGTCCCAACAGTCCGGAGAATCCTCCAATGCGAAATCTAATCATCATTGCCATCGTCATCATCGTAGGCTTGGTGCTGCTGCGCCAGTCGCTGTACGTGGTTGACGTTACCGAGCAGGTCATCATCCTCCGCTTCGGCGAGGTGGTGAAAACCCGTCTGGCCCCGGGCCTGGACGTGAAAGTGCCCTTTGTCGATACCGTGGTACGGCTGGACAAACGTGTGCTGCGCATTGACGCGCCGCCCGTCTCCATGCCCGACCAGGACAAGGAAAACCTGGTGATCGACATCTACGCCCGATACCGCATCACCGACCCGGTGCAGTTCCGCAAGACCCTGCAAACCGAAAGCAACGCCCGCAGCCGTCTCGGCGACATCGTAACCTCCACCCTGCGTGACCGGGTAGCCCTGCGCGACCGCACCGACATCATCGGCGCCAAGCCGCTGGTTGACGAATTCGGCGCGCCGGTGGTTGACGACGAAGGTCTGCCTCTGGTTGAAGGCCAGGAGACTCGTACCGAGATTCTTGATGAAGTGCTGTTAGAGGTTCAGCGAATTACCGGAGACAACGCGGATACCACGCAACGGGAGGACTTCGGCGTCAGAATGATTGACGTTCGCATCAAGCGCGCTGACTTCCCCGAAGCCGTTACCGCGTCGATTTACACCAGGATGCGGGCCGAGCGTAACCGTATCGCCGCCGGCTTCCGTGCCGAAGGTGAAGAGGAAGACCGCAAGATTCGCGCGGCCACGGACCGGGATCGCGACATTATCCTGGCCGAGGCGCAGCAGCAGTCCAACCGGATCCGTGGTGAAGGTGAGGCGGAAGCCATCAGCCTCCTGGCCGGCGCCCTGAATCGGGACCCCGAGCTGTTCGCCTTCCTGCGCAGCCTGGAAGCCTACCAGCGGATTATCAAGGGGCAGGATACTATCATCCTGTCGTCGGACTCGCCGCTGTTCGATTACCTGGCGGCGCCCACGGCCCCAGTTCGCGGGGGCAACTAGCGCAAAATCTTTGGGGGCGGGTCACCAACCCGCCCCCACTACCGCGTAACCAGTTCGTGGTGAGCCTGTCGAACCACCGAGCCTGCTACCGCCCCGCCAGGCGGCGGCCCTCCGCTACTCCCTCCGCAGAGCGGGTGGGCGCGGTGATGAGGATGCTGAAGCCCTGCTCCAGGCGCATCGGGATTTCTGCGGCAGTGCACCCGACCGCACAGGGCACTCCGGCATCCTTGCAGATGCCCAGGATGCGCAGCAGCATCTCCTGCACTTCGGGGTGGTTGGCGTTGCCCTTGTGTCCCAGAGCGACGGACATATCGCCAGGGCCGGCCCAGATTGCGCCGATGCCCTTGACCTGTCGCAGGATGTCCGGCAGGTTCTGCACGCCGGTGGGTTCCTCCACTATGCCCATCAACAGCAGGTTGCCGTCCGGGTCCAGGGGCCAGATATCGGCGGCGTCGTAGTACTCCGAGGGTGTGAGACCCCAGTAGCGCGGGGCGATGCGCTGCCACCAGCCCCGTTCGCCCTGCGGCTCGAAGTCGGCCACGCCGGGAACCTGGGGATAGCGCGCAGCCCGCACCGCCGACATCGCACCCTCCACCGTATCCAGGTGAGGCAGGATGAGGCCGTACACGCCGGTGTCCAGGGCCTGTTTGATGACCCACTGGTTCTGCTCCCGCGTGTTGGGCGGGATGCGTACCACGGGCGTCGGGTCGGCCTGGAGGCTGTCGGCGCCGGCCACCCGCTTGCGGTTGAGCAGGAACTGGAGCGAGGTGCGCAGGTTGTTGAAGGACAACCCTTCGTGCTCCATTTCGATCATCACCAGGTCGTAATCCGAATCGGCGAAGTAGGTCATCTCGTCCAGGTTGCCGTTCCAGATGAGCCCGGTGCCGAAGACCGGCTTGCCTTCTTCAAGCAGCTGGATTGCCTTGTTGTAGCGCGTGGCGGGCATGGCTCTATCTCCTCAAAGCTTTTTCAAATCCTGTGGCGTCGTCGTGGGGGCCGACCACGGCCAGGCGGAACTCATTGCCTTGGAGGAGGCGCTCCGCCGTGCGAACCACGTCGGCCGGCGTTACCTGGTCAAGCCGGGCCGAGGTCTCATCGGGCGTGGTAATTTCGCCCATCAGGAGCTCCTGCGAAGCCAGCCAGGATGCCACCGAGCGGGAGTCTTCCATCCGCATCAGCAACCGACCCTTGATGTATTCCCGCGCCTTGTGAATTTCGGACTCTGGAGCCGGCTGCAGCAGGGTCGCCATTTCTTCCCGCGTCGCCGCCACCGCCTCAATCGCCCGCGCCGGCTCGGTACCGCAGGACACCACCAACGCGCCGCAGTCTCGGTAGCTGCTGATGGAGCTGTGGCAATCGTAGGTCAAACCGCGGTTCTCCCGCAGGCTTTGAAACAACCGGCTGCTCATCCCGTCGCCCAGCACTCCATTGAGCACCGTTGCGATGTACCGGTCTTCATCTGCCAGGGCGAAACCCGGCAGGCCCATGCAAACGCTGGTTTCCTCGGTATCGCGGCGTTCCATCAAGACAGTGGCGGAATTGGCCGACGGCGGAACTGCCGGCTCCCAGTCCAGCAGCGCGCCGGGCTGCCAGTGCCGGGTAGCGGCGTCAATCAGCGCCAGGGAGTCGGCGTGGGTGATGGCGCCGGCCATGCCAACCACGGTGTTGTTGGGCCGGTACTGTTGCTCCATGTAGTGGCGCACGTCGTCCAGGCTGATGCCGGCGACGGTTTCCGCCGATCCGCCCACGTCCCGGCCCATGGCCTGATCGGGCCACATCGCCCGGTCTATCATCAGGTCGCAGACGTGTGCCGGGTAGTCGTTGGTCATCCGCAACTCATCCTGGATGACCTCCCGCTCCTTCTCCATTTCCACAGGGTCGAGCAGCGGATGGAGGATCAGTTCCAGCACCACCGGCAAGGCGCGATCAGCGTGAACGCTGGCCACCTTGCACCAGAACGAGGTCATCTCCCGGTCGGTGGCGGCGTTCATAATGCCGCCGACGCCTTCCACGGCTTCGGAGATAGCCAGGGCGGTGGGCCAACTGCGGGTGCCCTTGAAGGGCAGGTGCTCCAAAAAATGAGACAGGCCGGCTTTCTCGGCAGGTTCGTAGCGGGAGCCGGCTCCAACAACGATGAACATTGACACGCTGCGGGTGTGCGGCATTTCCGCTGTCAACACCCGCAGCCCGTTGTCCAGGACTGTGCGTCTATACATCTAGGTATTCAGCCAATCCACGTCGCCCTGCAGGTCGGCCGGGTGTGACTTGGACATGAAGACGTCGTATCGCCGCTTGGCCTCCCCGATGGTGGTGTTGTCGGGGCCGTGCCCGGGATACACGTAGGTGTCAGCGGGCAGGGTCAACAGCTTGCCGCTGATGCTGTTGAGTACCTGCTGAAGGGCTTCAGGGCTGCGCGTGCGTCCCGGCCCGCCGGGAAACAGGGTATCGCCGGAGAACAGGAAATCGCCTATCTGGTAGCAGGTCGAGCCGTCGGTATGCCCCGGCGTACTGATGCAGCGGATGACGCGATTCCCGAACTCTACAGTGTCGCCGTCGTTGAGCAGACGCTGCGGCGGGCTGGGCGGCAGGTGCGAGTCGTCGGTGCCGATGGCGGCCGGCGCTCCGATGGTGCCGGTGATTTCGGTATAGCCGGCCAGGTGGTCGCCGTGGCCGTGGGTGATGAGAATGGCCTGGACCTCAACGCCGCTCTCGCGCACCTCGTTAATCATCTTCTCCGGCTCGTCCGGCGTGTCGATGCAAACGGCCTGGTTGGTCTCCGGACAGATGACGATATAACCGTTGTTGCTGAGATTGCCCATGTCGGGAATCTTGTGGACGGTTACGTCGCCCGCTCCTTGCGCCTGGTGATGAACTGGCATATTGCTGCGCCTCCTGTGGCTGTGCTTCCTGTGAACGTCAAAATCCCGGTTGCATTGTAGCAAAGGGCCGACTAGCCGCCCAGCCGGGCGCGCATCGAGTCGGGCACCTGCCGGATGCGGCGGCTGAAAGCGGTGTCCCAACGCGTTGATACCTGGCGAGCCGCCTCGGTGATCAGCGCCGCGCCGTTCAGGTAGTCGTCCCGGTGGATGTACTCGGCGGCGATGGAACCGTCCACCGCGCCGTTGTGGTAGTTACCCAGCGGGAAGGCCATGCCGGTAGAGCGATAGCCCCAGGCGTTGAACGCGCTGGCCTCGCAGACCCCGCCGCTCATCAATTGGCGCTGGCAGCGGAAATCCGAACTGCCGGCGGACAGCGTCTCACGGGCGCGAATCAGCGCGGCCTCGGCGTCGTTATTGAAAGTGCTGCCAGCGTCGCCCACCCGGATGACCGGGCCACTGCCGATTTCCGCGCCGGGCAGCGTCCGCGACGACTCCAGCGACACTACCAGCGTATCCATCGGCAGCGTGCGCGCCTCGGCCAGCAGCCGAGCCCCCACCAGGCCGACTTCTTCGGCGCGGGTGAACACACCGTACACGTCGCCGTCCGGCGGGTCATCGCCCAGCGACGCCAACGCCGACAGAATGCCACCGCAGCCGGCCAGGTCGTCGGCGGCCCGCATGACAATGTGGTCGTCCTCGATGCTGAAATCGGGCAGGTCAAAAACGGCCGGCGACGGTAAGGGAATATCCTCCGCGGGTGCGCCGGTCAGACGAATCGAAGCCTGTCGCTCCCGCTCTTCGCCGTGCGGCCCGACGGTCTCGGCGGCGATGCGTCGGCCGGCCGGCAGAATCACCTGCAAAGGCACGCCGGGGGCAAAGGCTCCAGCGGGTATGCCGCCTGACGCTTTGCCGATGAGATAGTCGCCGTCCCGCCCCACAATCTCGAAACCGGGATGGTCCATGTGGGCCATAAAAGCGATGGGTGGCACGCCGTCAGCGTCCGTGCCGGCGACGCGCGCGATGATGTTGCCGAAGTTATCCGTTCGCCAACTGACGCCGATTTCGGTAAGGACGCCCCGTACGGCAGTGGCGACGCCGTTTTCGTGGAAAGCTACAGCCGGCTGCGCGCCCAGGCGAGCCAGAAAGTCCAGTGCTTGATTAGTGGTCATGCTCAATCCGCCTTGCGATTCAAGGTAGGCCCATTGTGCCATCGGGCCCTTGATTAGGCAAACCGTCACGCGCCGTCGGGTGCTATACTGCGGGCCGCAAATTTTGTTCGATCAGTGAACCCAGGAGGTGCGCCGTGCTGCCCAAGTTTCGAGTGAGTCTGGACGAGGCTACGATGGTTCCGGGGGATGACCTCAAATCCACCGTCGCCGCCGTCTTCGAGAAAATGGGCGTGCCCCCGGAAGACGCTCAGCTGGGGGCGGACGTGCTGGTGCTGGCCGACCTGCGCGGCGTGGACTCCCACGGCGTTTCCAATATGCTGCGCAGTTACGTCAGCGGCTACACCAGCGGGCAGATCAACCCGACGCCCAATCTGCAGATAGTCCGCGAAACGCCCGGCACCGCCAGCATAGACTCCGACCGGGGCCTGGGCATCATCACCACGCCCAAGGCCATGGACATCGCCATCCGCAAGGCGTCCGAGGTCGGCGTGGGCATGGTTACCGTCGGCAACGCTCGGCACCTGGGGATGGCGTCATATCACGCCATGATGGCCCTGGAGCACGACATGATTGGCGTGTGCATGACCAGCTGCCCGCCGTCCGTCGTGCCCACTTTCGGCGCCGAGCCGCGGCTGGGCACCAACCCCATCGCCATCGCCGTCCCGTCGCGCAACGAGGCCCCCTTCGTGTTCGACGCGGCCACCAGCACCGTGGCCGGCAACAAGGTCGGCATCGCTCGCCGCCTGGGCGTCAAGCTGGAACCCGGCTGGCTGGCCGATGCCGAAGGCAACCCCATCATGGAAGAGGCCGACGCGCCGGCCAACTACACCCTGCTGACCTTGGGCAGCACGCGGGAGCTGGGGTCCCACAAAGGCTACGGCTTGTCCTGCATGGTGGACATCCTGGCCGGCGTCCTCACCGGGTTCGGCTACGGCGCCGTGCCGGGTCGGCCCAACTTCGGCCACTACGTCGCCGCCTATAACGTCGCCGGCTTCGACGACCCCGACCACTTCAAGGACCAGATGGACGAATGGCTGCGGATGATGAAGAACACCCGGCCGGCGCCCGGCGAGGAGCGGGTCATGGTGGCCGGTCAGCCGGAAGCGGAGATGGAAGAAATCCGTCGCGTGGAGGGCGTCCCCCTGCACCAGGAGGTGGTGGACTGGTTCCACGACACCTGTGGGGAGCTGGGCATCGATTGCCCCTTTTAAATCTCGCCCCTTCTAAATCCTGCCCGTTCTAGACGTTGTTGGTGAACCACAGGCAGGTAACCGTGTTTGTAACGCCCTTGATGGGTCGGATGCGGTGCCGCATTATCTCGGTAATGTCCTCCACCGTGCCGGCCTCCAACTCCACTACGGCGTCGTAGGGGCCCAGCACTTCCCGCACCGCCGCGCCGCTGATGCCGTTGAGCCGGTCAACGACCTCCCGGGTCATGGCCGGTTCGATGTTGACGAGTACGTATGCGTTTGCCGCCATGGGTTCACCTCCTCAAAATCAACATCATTGCATAATTGGATACAGAGTATTGCTTGGCGCAATAACTGTCAATGCCATTCGCCTTATTCGCCGGCCGGCAATCACTTCAGCGCCGGTATCACCTCTTTGCCGAACAGCTCGATGGAGCGCATGGTATCGGCGTGAGACAGCCGCCCGCCCTGCGCTTCCAGCAGCAGTGAACCGACGCCCAACTCGTCCCGGATGTGGCGCAGCTTTTTGATTACGGTTTCCGGGCTGCCCACCACCAGGTGGTACCGTTCCTGTAACTCCTCGTAGGAGAGTTCGTGCAGCGGTGTCGGACGTCGCGCCGCCACCGCCTGCGCGCCGGCCCGGGACGTGTACCCCGGCGGCGACCAGTATTCCCGGGGGCCGCGCAGCGGATAGTTCATCCGCCACAGGAACGCCTTGCCCGACTCCTGCGCCTTTTCGTCGGTGTCGTTGACATGGCAGCAAATCATGAAGGCGAACTTCTCCGGCCCCGGTTCCCAGCCGTCTTCGGCGGCGTACTCCCGGTAGCGGGCGAACAGGTTCTTCGCCACCTCCAGCGGCGTCAGGAAGGCGGCGTAGGTGTACCGATGGCGCGCCGTCCACTCCACCGTCTCCGGGCTGCCCGTGCCCGGCACCCACACCGGCGGGTGCGGCTTCTGCATCGGCAGCATCCACGGGTTGACCGCTCGGTAATGATAATGGTTGCCTTCCCACCGGAACGGCCCCGGCGTCGTCCAGGTTTTTACCACCAGGTCGTGGCACTCCTCGAACCTTTCCCGGTTGTGGATGGGATTGGTGTTGTTGGCCCACGATTCAATCCCAATGCCCCGCACGAACCCGGAGATGATGCGCCCGCCGGAAATCACGTCCAGCAGGGCGATTTCCTCGGCCAGCCGCACCGGGTTGTCCGACGTGGGCAGCATATTCCCCAGCATCAGGATCTTCGCCCGCTTGGTGATGCGCGCCAGGATGCCCCCGGTGATGTTCACCTCCACGTCCATGCACGACGGTGTATTGTGGTGCTCGTTGATCATCAGGCCGTCGAAGCCCATCTCCTCGGCGTACTGGTACTCGTCCAGGTAGCGGTTCATCAGGCCGCTGGCCGTGTCGGCGTCGAAGTACGTGTTGGGGAACGTGAGGCGCATGGACGGAAACTTCTCCGCCTCCGCCTCCGGGAACTCGGCGTAGGGCATCTCGGTGAAGTAGAAAACGTCCATGATCTTGCCTCCATTCCAGACCGACACCGCCCTATAAAAACGCCAGCGCCGCCTGCACGAATTCGTCGGGCCTTTCGATTTGCGGGGAGTGCCCGCAGTTGGGGATCACCGTTACCTGCGATCCGGCAAGAGCCTGTTGGTACAGCCCGGCGCATTCCACCGGCACCAGGTTGTCGTTCTCCCCCCACACGATATGCGTCGGGATGCTGACCCGCCCCAGCTTGGACGGCAGGCGCGGGTTGTGCATGTAGGGCCGCCAGGTGAGCCGGATGGCCATTTCCCGGTCGCCCTCCGCCTGCTGCGCCTGCTCCGGCGTGGGGTCTGAGCCAAACAGTTCGTCCCACTCCGGCACCTGTGCGGGGTCGTGATAGACCAGTTCACGCACTTGCTGGGGGCTGATGATGAAAATGTCGGTGATTTCGCCGTCGTTGGGCTTGATGCCGGCGGCGCCCACCAGCATCACCTTGCTGAACGCGTGGCCGGTCATGGACAGCATCTCGGCGGCCAGCCAGCCGCCCATGGAGAAGCCGATTGCCCGTGCGTTCTCCAGGCCCTCCTGCTCCTGGTACCAGGTGTAGAAGCAGGCCAGGTCCTGCATGCTCTCAACCCAGCTCGGACGCTCGCTCTTGCCGTAGCCGGGATGGGAGGGCAGATAGACGGTGAACTTTTCCGCCAACGCCTGGGCGTAGCGGCGCGGGCCGGCGTTGCCGCCGGCGCCGTGCAGCACCAGCAGCGGATCGCCCGAGCCGCCCTTATAGACCTGCAGGTTGCTGCCGGCTACGGAGATGGTTTCCTCGGTGAAGTTTGGCATTGGTACGATTGCTCCTTGGGAGTTAGTCGGTTAGATGGCGGTGAGGCCGGGCATTACGCCTTCCTTCTGGAAGGGGTCGGTCAGTTCCAGCTCCTCGCCGATTTCACGCAGCGCGGGCAAGACCTCCTGCCCCATCAACTCCAGGCAGCGCATGGTGTCCTCGTGGCTGATGGAGCCGTCGTTGGTCCACACCGCCAGGATGCCGGGACGCATGAAACTCAGCACCTCGCGCAGTTGGCTGATGACCGTGTCGGGGCTGCCGATAATCCAGCGCTTGGAGTCCAGGATGGAATCGTACTGCGCGCCGTCCAGCCCGCCTACCCGGAATGGGTCGCTGCGAATCTGCTCCCGCAATCGCAAAAACCGGGGGTCGTCGCTGCGGCTGCCATAGCCCACCGGCGACGCGTAGTCCCGGGGGAGCGGGATGCGACCCACGCCGATGTTGCCCACCATGTACCCCTTGCCCACGTCGTAGGCTTTCTCGTCCGTGTCCTGCACGTGGATGCGCACCAGGTAGCCGAAGTTCTCCGGCCCCGGCTCATACCCGTGCTCCCGGGCGGCCTCGGCGTAGATGGCCTTCATGTCCTGGGTGCCCTGGGGGTCGGTTTCCAGGAAGATGTACGGATAGTTCCGCTCGGCGCACCAGATGAGGGTCTCCGGGCTGCCGGTGCCAGGAATCCAGACCGGCGGGTGCGGCTTCTGCATCGGAGTCTGGAAGGGGTTGACCACGCGGAAGTGGTAGTGGTCTCCCTCCCAGCGGAACGGCCCCGGCGTCGTCCACGTCTTGATTACCAGGTCGTGAGCTTCCTCGAACCGGGCGCGGTTGTGCAGCGGGTTGGTGTTGGTGGCCAGGCTCTCCACGCCGGTGCCGCGCACGAAGCCGGACACCAGCCGCCCGCCGGAAATCATGTCAATCTCGGCCAGTTCTTCGGCCAGGCGTATGGGGTTGTCGAAGATGGGCAGCGGATTGCCCAGCAACACGATCTTCGGCTTCTTGGTCACCCGGGCCAGGATGGCCGCCTCCAGGTTCATGGTGGCGCCCAGGCAGGTCGGCGTGTTGTGATGCTCGTTCAGCATCAGCCCGTCGAAGCCCACCTCCTCTGAGTACTCGTACTCGTCCAGGTACATGTTGTACAGGTAGTGCCCCTCCTGCGGGTCAAAGTTGGAGTTGGAGAAGGTGAGCCGCACCGCCTCATTGGGCGAGTTGCGCACGTCCTCCTCGGTGTAGTTGACGTAAGCCCGTTCGGTAAAACGCATCAAGAACATCGGATGGCCTCCTTCTGGTTGGGTAAGTGTATTCGGTTGCGCCTCTGCGCTCAATCCCCCAACCCGAACAATTCATCAACCCTCAATCCCTTTTCACAGCCCCTCCCCGCTGCGCCGTCTGCCAGGTTTTCGGTTGACACCCCGGCGCGCCCGATGCTAGCATAATCAGCCGCCGGAACAAGCGTAAAACTCCGGTCGGTAGCGGGGTACGTCCCTCGCCCAAGGAGGACACAGATGGCCGATCAGCCCGAATTGCATCGCGGTTTGATGAACGTCTATATGGACACCACCGAGTCCAGCTTCATCGACGGCGACATCGGAAAGCTGCTGTATCGTGGCTACGACATCCACGACCTGGCGGAGAAGTCCACCTTTGAAGAAATCATCTACCTGGTGATGTACGGTGAACTGCCCAACCGCGCCCAGTTGGCCGAGATTGACGACTTCCTCCGGGCCAACCGCCGCATTCCCAACGAGATCATCACCGTCATCGACGCCGTCAAGTCCGCCCACCCCATGGACGTGCTGCAAACCGCCATGATTGGGCTGGCAGCCTTTGACGACGAATCCGAAGACAACTCCAGAGAGGCCAACGTCCGCAAAGCCTTGCGGCTCACCGCTCAGGCCCCCACCATCGTCACCGCCCATCATCGCATCCGCAACGGCCTGGAGCCCGTCGCCCCCAACCCAGACCTGAACCACGCCGGTAACTTCCTCTACATGCTCTTCAACGAGGTGCCGGACGAAGAGACCATTTCCTTGATGGACGTGGACTTTATCCTCCACGCCGAACACGGCGTCAACGCATCTTCCTTCGCCGCCCGGGTGGCAGCATCCACCAACTCGACGCTGCACGCCGCCGTTTCCGGCGCGGTGGGCACCCTGAAGGGCCCGGCCCACGGCGGCGCCGCCGAAGAAGTGATGAAGATGTCCATGGAAATCGGCAACCCCGAGAACGCCGAGGAATACGCCCGCAACAAGCTGGACAACCGCGAGCGCATCATGGGCTTTGGCCACCGCGTGTATAAGGCCGAAGACCCCCGCGCCCGCCACCTGCGGGAACGCTCCCAGGCCCTGGGCGAAAAGCGCGGCGACCCCCGCTGGTTCCAGATCCTTACCCACCTGTCCGAGGACGTGATGGCTCCCTACCGCGACCGGGGCATCTACGTCAACGTTGACTTCTACGCCGGTTCCATCTACCACCTGCTGGGCATCGAGTCCGACCTGTTCATCCCCATCTTCGCGCTGGGCCGCGTACCCGGCTGGTCGGCACAGTGCATCGAACAGTACGAGAACAACATCCTGCTCCGCCCCCGGCTGCACTACATCGGCCCCATGGACCGGGAATACGTGCCCATCGAACAGCGCTAATGCGCTAGGCCAGTGCTATAGCAAAGTAGGGGCGAATAACCATTCGCCCCTACGGTTTTTCCGGTTGTGTCCGCGCTATGGGTACACTTCCAAGTTCCCCAGGTGCACTTCGGCAACAATTTCCTGTTCCCCGCTGCTGCCGTGGTCGTGATCAGTGTGCCCCTCTGAGCCGGTGCCGTTCTCCCCGTGCCCCTGCCCCACGTCGGGAACGGTAACCGTGGTCGTAGCCTCCACCTTCGCCCCGTCATACACCAGGTCGCTGTGGTCGTTGGTGTTCAGCGTAACCCGTATTTCACGTTTGCCGGGCGGCAGCTGGTCAATGTGGTAGTCCGGCTCAAAAACCCGTCCCAGTTTCACGCCGTCCACGTAGATGTGGGCGTGGCCCGCGCCCGGCGTATGGCCCTGGTCAACTGAATCCGGGGCGAACTGGAACCCATCAGTGTCAATTAACACGTCCACTCCGCCGTCGGCGTCCGGTTCTGCGCTGATGGCAACGCTGACCGGCGTGTTCGACACCACCGTCTTTGTGTCGGAATGGGGCGGGTCTCCGCCAAACACGTGGAAATTGATGGCGAAAGCGCCGGCCGTGCTCGCCTCGAAATTGAGGGTGCCGGGCTGCTCCGGAGAGACCGGGGACGTCAGGTCGTATCCGTGCAGGTGCACCTCGCCGGACTCGTCCGCCGTAAATCTGAGGCTGACCGTGTCGCCTTGCTTCACCTGCAGGTCTTCACGGGTCAGCGTGGTGGAACGTTGGGAAATATCCATGACGATGGGCGCTCCATCGCCATGGGTCGGCGCCGTAGTGCCGCACGCCAGCAGAAGTGGCAGGGCGATTACGCAGAGTGATAGCGCCAGCCAGAGCGCCGGCCGGCTCGGTATTGCGTGATTCAAACGCATCACGAAAATCCTCCATGCTCGTTGTGGTGAGACGGGTAGCGTGAGGATTTACGCGATCGGCGGCGGCAGCGGCGGCGCTACGCTATGTCCCTCCGGCGGCGGGCGCCGAGCCGCAAAGGGCGTCAGAGGATTGGACTTCCCGGCCCCCGGCGACGCCGGACGTAGCGCTTCGGGCGCCTTGTGCAGCGGGGCGTTCAGCACTGCTACCATCAGGCTGGCGGTAGTATCGGTGAAATAGGCCACGCCGTCGGGCTGTAGCCATTCCCTGCCATAGGCCGGCATATCGATCTGGCCGGCGTGCCGGTGCAGCCGGCCGGACTCCAACAGGTGCACGTGCTCAGCCGGACGCCCGTCCATATAGAGGTGCTGGTGAGTATGAGAACGCTCGGCAAAGTGGTGATCGTCCAGCGGCCCTACGATGGGAATCGCCAGGGCGAACAACGCCAAAGCCAGCAGCACCATCCGCGCGAACGAGGGCGGTTCAGTAGCGTAGGCGCCGTGTTTGACCTGTTCGGGGCGGTAGAGCATGGTTCCGGCTGCGGTAGTGTCTCAGTTTGAATTTGCCCGTCGGCAAAATCCGCACTGCCGGAATGGACGTCCTGTTGACCGAGCTTTTTCGATGGCGGCTTCGGCTGTTTTGAATCCCTCGTAGTACCAGCCAGTCGGGGGGTCCAGTAGGCTAACTCCCCCATTCTTCTTGACGTGAGAACAAGCGGCATCATGGATGATCGCTTTGTTCACCACTCGATTCTCATAGACCAAGTAAGCCATACGCAACCTCCTGGGAATCCAAACGCCCGGTTTGAATCCGGGCTTTCAACATGATAGCATCGCCGACGCGACAGTGAGTCGTCTCCGTCGGCGACTGAACGGCGTTCTTACGAGCGCTCATTACATAGACGGCGCAAGTCCATTCACGGATAGAGGCATCATGCCTCTCTCTGCGGGGCTTGCGCCATTCGCATGGCTGGAACCGGCTCACTGTCGCAAGTAGCCCTATCCACTCGCAGAGGGAGGTTCCCCATGGAAAAAACGCGACAAAAAGCGCGCTCAACGATGAGCCGGAGTAGGTTCATCAAGCGGTGGCTAATACTGCTCGCAGTTGGACTCTTGCTCGGGATTAGCCTATCTTTCGCGGAGCAATTTTTCCCTGCACCAGCGGCTAACGCCTTTCTGATTCTCATTGGGATGTGCTTCGGATTTCCGGCCCTTGCCTTATCGGTGGTCTGGACGATGGCCCGTGCTACTAATGCAGGCAGGGATGAAGCTTGGGGATTACTAATCTTGGTGCCTGTTGTCAACTTGGCAGCATTGGTTGTTTTTGCATCGCTGCCTTCACGCGAGGACATACCCGCCAACTGATGCTCTGCTTTGTAAACAGACCCTAACCCTCGTCGCCGAGCCTGACCAACTCAGAAAGCAGGCAGAAGACGGCCGCGCCACGGCAGTAGCAAAAGCCCGATACGAATCGGATGAAACCAAGACTGGCTCACGCCGCCATCCCCATCTCCCGCAACCGCGCCACCAGGTATTCCTGCGGACGATCCCCCTTCACCCGGTTGCAGTGCGTGCACAGCAGTTGCAGATTGTCGATGTGGTCCGTGCCGCCGGCCGACTGCGGAATGATGTGGTCAACTTCCAGGTGACGAAACTCAAACGCCGACCGGCAACCGTTGCAGCGTCCTTCCTGTTGGCCGAAGAGGACGTGCTTGTTCTGCCGGTACGGTATGGGTGCGTCGATGTCCGTACGTCGGGGAATATCCGTCCGCGCCGTGACCAAGCGGTTGTGAAACAGCTCCCCCATGGTCTGCTGCAACCGCATATTCACCAGTTCGACGGCCTTGGGCGATATGTCAATGCCAATCCAACGCCGCCCCAGGTTCTCGGCGGCGACGCAGGCGGTGGCGCACCCGCAGAACGGGTCCAGCACCACGTCGCCCTCATTGCTGCTGGCCCGGATGATGCGCTCCAGCAACGCCAGCGGTTTCTGCGTCGGGTAACCGACGCGCTCTTTTGACTGCGCTTCAAGGCGATTGACATCTGTGAATATGTCCTCGACCGCCGTGCCTTTTGTTGAGGCAAGATAGCGTTTGAGGCTGGGCATTCCATTGCCACGTTCAGGCCAATGAATTAACCCTGCGGCGTCTAACGCGTCTAACCGGCTGTGAACTCCGGGAAACCGATCAGGCCAACCGGGTATCAGATTGTGCTCAATGATGTAATCATTCATACCGCCTTGTGTTGGTGTACGCCAATGATTGCCAACGCCGCCGGGATCAATACCACGCCAGGCTTCCCCGGATTCACCAAATCGGAGGCCGCTGGCGGTCAGATCAGCTGACCGCCAGCGGCCTCTGTCGTCTTCTTGTCGGTAGGCACGATTTACGTACCCTTCATCGTGGGGAAGCCATTGTGTATTCCAAGTGTGGTTTTCCCCATTGCAATAGAAAAGGATAGTGTCATGGACCCTACCGTAACCCTTAGCGTCTGACCTTCCGGAGGTGCGCTTCCAAACTATCTCGTTGCGAAAATTCCCTTGCCCATAAATGCTGTCCATCAGCATCTTCAGGTAGTGGCTGGCCGTCGGGTCGCAGTGCAGGTAGATGCTCCCCGTTTCCTTCAGCACCCGTCGCATCTCCAGCAGCCGGACGGCCATCATGCACAGGTACGACTGCATCCCCTTCCCGTGCGTCAGCCCCGCCGTCTGCAATACCTGGTACATCGCCGGCTGCTCGTCGGCAATCAGCCCCATCCACGCCACGTCCAAATCCGACAGCGTCCAGGTGTCCTTGAACGCCGCCCCGGCCGCCGCCGAACCCACCGGCGCCGCGTAGTTCCGGTTGGAGTTGAACGGCGGGTCCAGGTAAATCAGGTCAACGCAGTCCGAGTTCAACCCCCGCAGGATGTCCAGGTTATCCCCGGTCCAGATGGTCCGCTCGGCAAAATTAGGCGTCGTCATAACCCGATTCTAGCACAGCCCTACGTTTCATAAACGGGCTTTGACAGCCGGCCGGGAACCCGATATATTTGCATTAGCCAACCACCCGACCGGCGATTTTTCTTCACCGGCCGGGCAGATGAGGAGGTCTCCTGATGCCTACTGGTCCTCAAGGACAGAAACGGCCGGCCGATGTGGTCGGCGCAGCCGTGATGGTCACGAAGATAGCGACCGGGCAGATCAAGGAAACGCCTGAGCCAGAGAAGGAGTACCGAGCGGAGAGAAGCAGGGCTGGCAAGAAAGGCGGCCCGGCCAGAGCTAAAGCCCTGAGCCCCAGGCGGCGCTCAAAGATCGCAAAGAAGGCCGCGAAAGCTCGTTGGGGGAAGCAGGTAGCTGCTTAGCAGGATAAGAAGAGACACAGCAGGGCAATGTCCTCCTGTGTGGAAAAATCATGCCTTTCCCAATAACGGACCGTGAGGTCTATCACAATAACCCTCTTGACGAGGTAGTCTGTCAGTTCGATTTTTCCCCGATTTTGGAAATCAGCTCGACGAGCCCGTTTCGTTTCCAAAATAAAATTCGAGGCGATTATCCAGTGTATCGGGAAGCAAGGCCAGAGTTACCTGAAGCCTTCATAAATATTCAAAAGGCTATGGGCTTACTCCCTGGGTCTCCTTTTGCTGACATGACCGAACATTGGTTTTCAACCAGCGACGGATCAAGATCCGTTGTATTGACACACGGTTCAATATCGATCATAGAACGCCAATACGAGCAGTGGGCAATGTTCAAGCCCTCAATTGAACGATGTGTGAGTATGCTCGAGGAATGCTATGAACCTGCCTTCTACACTCGCGTAGGGCTACGTTATCGAGATGTCATAGACAAAACGAAGTACGGCATGGGAGAAACCCCTTGGTCCGAGTTGCTAGACCCTGCTTTCCGTGGCCTAATCGGGCATCCTAACCTGGACGAAAATGAGCTCCTTAGCTCTGAAGCTCAACTTACATTAAGAATTCCAGATGTCGAAGATGGCATAGTTGTGATTCGCTACGGATTGTTGCCCGCAAGCCAAGACAATCTGGACGTCTATATGCTAGACGCCGATTTTTGCACAGAAAAAGGGGGTAGTTCCAATGAAGCTTTCGCAGCCGCGGACAGGTTCCACTGGTGGGCGAGCAATCTTTTCAGATGGGCAACTACTGAAAAGCTCAGGGGAGCACTGGGATGAACAGCACCCGGAGGCTCGAGAACTTCGCTCAACCAAAGTTTTTGGGTCGGGACTATGGACCCTAGAACTTGGCGTTACAGGAGCCTTCAGTGAAGAAGAAATGCAGAAGCGCTTCTTCACGTGCATGGCTGCCTGTCTTATGCCAGTCGGTGGAGTGGACGAAAATTACGATTCAGCAATGGAGCTTCTTCGTTACCACACGAACAAAATTGCTCTACGCCTCAGCTACCCTGAGGAACCGCCTAAGACTGAATCAGTCTTCGCCTCAGTGGGAGAAACAAAACCGCGACCCGGTCTATCACTGATAGACTCGTAGCCGTGGTTGCTTCGGTTTCATCCAACCGTCCCGACTGCTTACGTCAGGGAGAAGTCCTATCTGACGTCAGAGAGCCGGAGCTTGTGTTCCAGCCACCCGACCTGAATGCACCTGATGGAGTCCGGGTTGACTACAACGTTCATCCTCTCACCATCATAATGTCGACGGACTGTGATCTAGTACGGGATTATCAGGCACGTGGTCGGAAAGAGGAGGCAGATCAAGAGCGCGAAGCACGTAGGCTCGCTCGCCAATTGAATCATATTTTCTGCTGCCCACTTTTTACGGAAGATGAGATAAGCTTAGGCCAAGGCGTCGAACTGGGCATATTGAAACGAATAAAGGAAAAACGGTACGAGCGCTATCTCCTTACGAAGGTGTCGGACATAATTCAATTGGACCCTGATCTTCTCTCTTCTGAACTGAAAGAGCTGCCAGATCTTTACTTGGATTTTACCCGGACCTTCGCGCTCCCTACGGAATTTCTTTACAACGAAATTCTGCGCCCAAAAGTATTGAGGAAAGGTGTATTTCCTCTTCCCTGGCGACACGAAATAGTTCAGCGTTGGGCTTATTATAATGGCCGAGTATGCGTGCCTGATCCCCAGGATGATCGCATACAACAGACGGTCGTGTAGCAGATAAGAGGCCATAACGCAGAGTTTATGTTGGAGGTTTTAAACTGAGCATATGCTTGACATATTAAGGTGAAATCCCTATGCTGTCAGCATGGTCAATCGAATCTCCGTAGCGAAGCAAAAGCAGATACTGAACCTGCTTGTCGAGGGCAATTCCATGCGGGCTTCGTCCCGCATTGCGGACGCGTCCATCAACACTGTTACCAAGCTCATGATCGACGCAGGACGAGCCTGTGCCCGCTTCCATGATGTTACAGTGAGGAAGGTCCGGGCAAGCCGCATTCAGTGCGACGAAATCTGGTCTTTCTGCTACGCGAAGCGCAAGAACGTCGATGACGCAATCGCGGCGCCGGATTGGGCCGGCGACGTCTGGACCTGGACGGCATTAGACGCCGATACGAAACTCATCATCGGCTGGCTCGTTACTCTCGGCCGGGACGGACACTCTGCCGCCATGATGATGGACGACCTGCGTTCCCGCGTGGTGAGCCGTCCTCAGCTAACAACTGATGGCTTGCACTCCTATTTGGAGGCCGTCGAGGGAGCATTCGGCGATGATGTGGACTACGCCCAGCTCGTGAAAATTTACGGTGAGGCGCCACCGGAAGACCAGCGACGGTACTCACCCGTCGAGTGCGTAGGAGCAGTAAGAAGAGGCGTGTCCGGCGAACCCGATCCGGATTACATCAGCACGTCTTACGTCGAACGGCACAATCTGACCCTTCGCATGGGTAACCGAAGGTTCACTAGGCTCACCAACGCCTTTTCCAAGAAGCTGGAGAACCACGCGCACATGCTCGCGCTCTGCATGGTTCACTACAACTTTTGCCGCCCCCACGGGACGCTGAACCGAGCGAACAATGGCTATCGGACTACGCCGGCCATGGCAGCGGGTTTGGCCGACCGGGTGTATGATTTCGACTGGCTGGTCGAGATTACCGACCGGGTTCGGCCTCGTCCGACTAAACGCGGGTCTTATAGTCCCCGGCCAAGTTTGGCAAATTCAAACTGAGACACTACCCCGGCTGCCGTATCGTTGACAGCAGTATCAGCATAGCAGATAATAGGCCAAATTCTGAACACATTTTGCAGGAGGCGAAGTGATGGCATCTCAGGACATTGCCTTGATGGCCCACCTGATGCGCCGCGCCGGCTTTGGGGCAACCCGCGATGAGCTGGAAGAACGGGCTGCCAAAGGGTACGAGGCTACCGTTGAGGAGCTGCTCAACCCCGAAAGCCAGCCGGCTATCGACCGCTACGAGCTCGTCCGGTATCAACCTTGGACGTGGCGCCCCGGCACCATCCAGGGCATGGGTTCGGCGGAATGGCTGCACTTCATGATCAACACCAAGCGCCCGTTGGAAGAGAAGATGGCCCTTTTCTGGCACCAGGTCTTCGCCACCGGCGTTTCCAAGGTTGACCACTACGACGAAATCACCCGCATGGTTGCCCTCTTCCGCGAAAAGGGCATGGGCGACTACAAGGAACTGCTCCTCGAAGTCGCCAGGAATCCGGCCATGATTTACTGGCTGGACAACTTCGAGAACCACGCCGACGCAGTGAACGAAAACTGGGGCCGGGAGTTACTGGAGCTGTTCAGCATGGGCGTCGGAACTTATACCGAGGTTGACGTGCGCGAGGCCTCCCGGGCCTTCACCGGCTGGACTTTCGAGCCGAAACTGCCCCGCGGTCCCATTGGCCGCCACGACTGGCAGTTCCAGTACCTGCCCGAAGACCACGACGACAGCGAAAAGACCTTCCTCGGTGAAACCGGAAACTTCAACGGTGATGACATCATCAACATCATCTGCGAGCACCCGGCCACCGCCACCTTCATCGCCCGCCACTTGTACAACTTCTTCGTCGCCGACGAAGCCCAGGTTCCTGCCTGGCAGGTGATTCCCCCGGTGGATGAGGACGCCATCGATATGCTGGCCGACGCTTTCGTGGACTCCGGCGGAAACCTTACCGCCGTGCTGCGCGTCCTGTTCAACAGCGACTTCTTCAAGAACGCCCGCTACGCCCGCTTGAAGAGCCCCGCCGAAGTGGTGGTAGGCACCCTGCGGCTGGTCGGCGGCTTCGAGTTCCCTGGCCCCGGCCTGGGAGAAATGGCCCGCCAGCCCACCTACATGGGTCAGGACCTGCTCAATCCCCCCAGCGTGGAAGGTTGGCACACCGGCGTGGAGTGGATCAACAGCGGATCTCTGATGCGCCGCATCAACTTCACCGCCGATATGGTCAGCGACGTGAGCCGCCCCGGCATTCGCTCCATGATTGGCCGGATGCAGGCCCAGGGCGACCTTACCCCCCAGGCCATGGTAGACAACTGCCTCGACCTGATGGGCCCGCTGGAAGTTGACGACGCCACCCGCCAGGAGTTGGTCTCTCACGCCCAGAATGAGGGCAACCTCTCCTGGGGCACCGACAGCGACGTAGCATCCTCCTCGGAGCGCATCTCCGAAATGCTGCAGTTGATCGTCTCTCTGCGCGATTACCAGTACGCCTGACGCAACCGCTGCGGTAGATCGTTGCCACGACCATCCGCAGCGATGCTCTGCCCCGTCTTCATTGACGGCCCACATTCACAGGAGCAAGCAGAAATGACCGCAACCAAGAAAGACCCGGTTCTGGTAATCTTGCAGCTCACCGGCGGCAACGATTACATGAACACCGTTATTCCCCACGCCGACCCACTCTACCGGGATAACCGCCCGGTGGTGGGCGTCGCCGATGACCGCATCGTCAAGCTGAACGAGCACATTGGCTTCCATCCCGAAGTCGCTCCCCTGAAGCGCTTCTGGGACTCCGGCGACATGGCCATCATCCACGGCGTCGGCTATGCCAACAGCCCGCGCTCTCACTTCCGCAGCATGGACATCTGGCACACCTGTGAGCCGGACAAGCTGGGCACCGAGGGCTGGCTGGGCCGCGCCACCAGGGACATTGACCCCAACAAGGACAACGTGGTAACCGCCGTCAGCTTCGGGCCGAGCCTGCCCCGCGCCCTGGCCCTCCCCGGCGTTCCCGTCGCCTGCGTGGACGACCTCGACAACTTCGGGATGCTCACCAGCATCCAGGAGGAGATGCAGCGGGACAAGATTATCAACCGCTTCACCCGCCTGTACTCCCCCACCATCGGCAGCGGCTTCGTCATGGACTACCTGGGCCAGACCGGTCTGGACAGCCTCAAGGCCGCCGACATCCTGAACGTCGCTCCGGGCCGCTACAGCAGCACTGTTGAGTACCCGGACACCCCCATCGCTCGCAAGCTCAAGGGCATCTCCCAGGTGCACCAGGCTAACCTCGGCAGCCGCGTCCTCTACTGCGACCACGGCAGCTTTGACAGCCACTCCAACCAGGTTGGGATGCACGACGGACTGTGGAAGGACGTTTCCGCCGCCGTCGCCAGCTTCTTCGACGACCTGCGGGAGAACGACGCCAGCGACAACGTCATCCTGATGATGTTCTCCGAGTTTGGCCGCCGTGTCCACGACAACGGCAGCGGCACCGACCACGGCGCCGCCGGCTTGGTCTTCGTGATGGGCGACGCCATCAAGGGCGGCGAGTACGGCGAGTACCCGTCCTCCCGGCCTGAAAACCTGGAGCAGGGCGACCTGGTTCCCAACACCGACTTCCGCGGCGTGTACTCCACCATCTTGGAAGACTGGATGGGCCTGGACGCCAAGCCCATCGTGGGCGGGCAGTTCGAGAAGGTCGCGTTCGTCTAAACGGGCGACGGTTCCGGTCTTCGGGACACGCCGACAGACAGAATTGGCCGGGGCCAGTGGGTAAAAATCTGCTGGCCCCGCAGTTTTGAAAGGACACACAAGCAGCAAGCAGGTAAAACTATGCTTACTCAAATTGCAAAGGGCCGAGTGTTTGACTACAGCCACTCGGTGGGTCGCGGCGCCGCTTCTGGTATGGGCTTCAGCCAGCCCACTGCCATGGCCTATGAAGGCAACACGGTGTACGTGTTGAACCGGGGCATCGAAGGCATCTCCAACGTCCCGTGGAACAAGCTCGCCTATGGCGCCAGGGTCAGCATCATTGACCTGGGCGAAAAGGAGGGCGACGAAGAATTCACCGGCGAGTTCGGCAAGTACGGCGACCGGGATGGCGAGTTCATCTGGCCCTCCGGCATGGTGCTGGCTCCCAATGGTCACATCTACGTCGCCGACGAATGGATGAACCAGGTTTCCGAATTCGAGAAGGACGGCGCCTTCGTCAAGCGATGGGCCACCGTTCCCAACGACGACGGCAAGGAGCACGCAACCTCCAGCCTCGCCGTTGACGCCGATGGCAACCTCTACTGCACCGATGGCCGCAGCCACGAAGTCCGCAAGTTCACTGCCGACGGTGAGTTCATCACCGGCTGGGGCGGCCTGGGCGACGGCAACGGCCAGTTCAACTCCCCGTGGGGCATCACCGTGGATCATAGCGACGGCTCGGTGTACGTGGCCGACCACCGCAACCACCGGGTGCAGAAGTTCACCGCCGACGGCCAGTGGCTGATGCAATTCGGAGAGCCCGGCACCAAGCGCGGCCAGATGCACCTGCCCGTCCAGATAACCATTGACCCCCAGGGCGACGTGTACGTGGCCGACTGGAGCGACAACGGTATGCACCCGGGCAAGGTTCACGTCTTCGACCGGGAAGGCAACTTCATCATCTCCCTCATCGGCGATGCCCAGTGGCTGAGCAAGTGGGCGGACATGACCGTGGTCGCCAACGCCGACTATCTCAAGCGCCGGCGGGAGGTTCCCACCACCGAGTCCGAGTGGCGGTTCGCCCTGCCCACGGACCTGTACTTTGACGAGGACCGTGGCCGCCTGGTGGTGCTGGACGCCCAGCGCAGCCGCCTGCAAATCTACAACAAGATGGATGGCTACATGGTTCCCCAGATGAACCTGTAACCGGGCATCTGGAAACTACCTTTTCCACCATGGAAGAGGGTTAGGACGAGGGGCGTTCCCTCAAACAGGGGCGGATGATCATTCGCCCCTGCACCTTGTCTCACGTGGCTGCATCGATGATTACCCACGCTCAGGAACCCGATTACATCCAGCTGGCCGAGTCCACGCCGGAAATGCTCTGTTGCGACGCCCCCGCCGAGATTCTGGAAGCCTGCGCCCTGGACAACGAACCCACGCCCTTTCTGGAGCGGTTCTTTGAAGCCGGCATCCGCGCCTACGCCCGTCATGAGCACGGCCGGGAACTGCCCCAGATGTACGTCAACAACGCTATCCTGGTGCTGTGGCTGCGCGCTTGCCGCCTCTACACCAACGGCTTGCTGGGCATACCCGATCCCGACTCGGACAAGAGGTTCTTCTCCAGCGCCGACGCTACTCCGTATTGATGTCAACTCCGCCGCCAAAGGCCCCATTAGCTATGACTTCTGGAATTTTGGATACCAGGGCCGCCGGCGCCCGCCGGTTTGAGGGACAGGTCGCCGTCGTCACCGGCGGCGGACAGGGCATCGGCGCGGCGACGGCCCGCCGCTTGGCCCAGGAAGGAGCATCCGTCGTCATTGGCGATATGGTGGCTGAGTCCTCGGAACGGGTGCAGGCGGCCATTCGTGAATTTGGCGGCTCCTGCGAGATTGCCCTCGGCGACCTCTCCCGCTGGGAAAACGCCGAGGCCCTGATGGCCCGGGCGCACGACGCCTACGGCAGGGTGGATGTCCTGGCCAACATCGCCGGCGGCACCATCTGGTTCCAGTCCTTCCAGTACTACACCCCGGAGCAGATTCAGGCGGAGATCGACCGCAGCTTCTGGACGGCTATGTGGTGTTGCCGGGCGGCGCTGCCCTACATGATCGAGCAGGGTTCCGGTTCCATTGTCAACATCGCCACCCACGCCGTCACCGGACGGTTCCGAGTGCCCTACGCCGCGGCCAAAGCTGGCCAGATTGGCTTGACCGCCTCGCTCGCCCGGGAGGTAGCCCATCTGGGCATCCGGGTGAACTGCATCGCGCCCAGCGGCACCGCGGCCGACGACCGTATCACCCCCCGCGACCACGGTATCGCCGTGGCCCCGCCGGAGTTGCCGGCCAGCGAGCGGGCCGATCAGGAGGAATACCGGTCGGCGACCCGCAACTCCGAAATACCGATGGGTCGGCGCGGCGAAGCCGACGAACAGGCCGCCGCCATCGCTTTCCTGGCCTCGCACGACGCCTCCTACATCACCGGGCAGGTGCTCGCGGTCGGCGGAGGTCAGCCCTACCCATTCTAGCGGCCCGCTTCCCGCAAGATTGTGACTCCGTCCCTTGACCCCTCTGCTAATATGGACGGAATCCACCGCCCAATATGACGGGAGCAACGATTATGGGACTCAAACGCCTTTTGCTCAAACCGCTTTCCGGCTACCCCGGCGGTTACAAGGAGATGCGGCGAGGCACCCAGGGCTTCGACTCCACGCCTCCGTTCAAGACGCCCGACAACTCCCGGGACCGGCGCAGTCGTATGCCTCCCACGGGCTTCCGCGAGTACTGGTATCCCGCCCTGCCGGCCAAGGACGTGAAGAAGAACAAGCCCACCATGTTGCGAATGCTGGGCACGGATGTGGTTTTCTTCAAGGACAAGGCAGGCGAAGTGCAGGCCCTGTTGGACTGGTGCCCCCACCGCGCCGTCTATCTTTCCATGGGCCGCTGCTACTTCGAGGGATTCTTGACCTGCCCATACCACGGGGCCACCTTCGACGGCGACGGCAACTGCGTGGCTTTCCTCACCGAAGGCCCGGAGTCCATGATGGTCGGCGCGCCCGGTATGAAGGCCCGCAAGTTCCCCACCGTAACCCTCAAGGGCCTGGTCTTCGTCTGGATGGGCGAGGGCGAGCCAGTCGCTCCCGAGGAGGACATCCCACCGGAGATGTTCGAGGAACACAACATCTGCCGCCCGTCCTTCTGTATGTTCGACTGCAATTGGGTGCTGGTGCTGGAGAACACCATGGACGCGCACAACGCCTTCATGGTGCATCGCAACGCCCTGCGCATCCTGGGCAGCCGCGTTGGTGGCCGGCCCCGCACGCCGCTGGGGTATCGCACCAACCTGGTCAACAACAAGAACGTCCACTATCGGCCCGGCAGCGGCAAATCCTCCGTGGAACAGTACTACTACGACGAGGATGGCAAAATTCCCTACCAGATGTACTATCCAGGCGTTGATGGCGTCTGGCCCCTGCACCGCTGGCGTCTGGCCTGGACCTGGTTCTTCGACTGGAAGGCCCGGCGCCGGGGACAGGACCCCTACTATCGCCGTGGCGCCGCCGCCGAAACGCCCGACGTCAACGAGTGGAACGGTACCCGCCTGCCCGGAATGTCCCGCACCGGCGGCAATCACCGCTACTTCCGCAGCACCCGCTGGCCCGTGCCCGTTGAAGACAACCTGACCCGCATGGTGTACCTCAACGTGGAGCGCTACGAAACCCGGCCCGGATTCTTCCGGCGGCTGGTGAAGGGCGCCACCTGGCCCTATCGCAATTGGGAGCTCAACTTCAACTTCCGCAACCAGGACTACGACGCCGAGAAGTACACCCAATACGACATGCCCGAGTATCTGTCATCCACCGACTCGGTGGTGGTGGCCATGCGCCGGCTCTTCGCTGACCACAACCGCGACGTCATCCGCCAACGGGAACGCGAAGAGGCTCTGCCTGAAATGATGGAAGAAAGCGAAGCCGAACGCATGGTGCGAGAGGGCGACCTCAAGGTCGCGTCGACCTCCGAAGTCTTCGATGCCGAGCGGCTGGAGTCAGAGCTCCTCCGTCGGGTGTAGGCGGCCAGCGCCCTGCTATACTGTAAACGCTGGCCCTTTCCCACCGCGGAGGGATGGCAGAGTGGACGAATGCACCGGTCTTGAAAACCGGCAGGGCTAATACCCTCGTGGGTTCGAATCCCACTCCCTCCGCCAGCCTACGGCTCACATCCGGTTGCCCCAGTCAACATAGCGCGCTCCGCCCACGTCGCTGATCTGCACCTGCTGCCGGTAGCCCCCGGTCTGGGCTTCATGTGTCTCAGTACGCACATCAAGGACGGAGCCGGCTTCGTCGCACAGGGCCTCTGTGAGCGCCCTGCCATCCATCGCACTCTCGTACCCGGTGATTCCCAGCAGGCGCAGAATGGTCGGCCCCAGGTCAACGTTGCCGGTTGGGCTATCAATCACGGTTTTGGTGCGCAGGGACGGGCCGCGCGCCAGCCCGACGTTGCGGAGTTCGTGCCGGCTCATGCTGCCGTGCTGCCCCTGCCCGGGAGCGCCTCCGGTGGCCGGGGCGTGACCCTTATAGCCGGCTCCATTGGCGTCGCTGTTCCAGGGGAATGACATAACCAGATCGGGCGAGCGCGGCCCGTCGCATCCGATGATAGATGCGGGCAGGGTGCCGTCAGGTTCCCCAACTCGCTCGGATGCGAACAGCGGGCCGCACCAACGCTGCATCGTCAGCCATCCCGCCAGCCGCGCCGCCGTGTCCGGGTCGCAGTTGTTGACGTAAAACAGCGCCGACCCGCCGTTTGCCGCGACGGCCACACCGCCCTTTTGGTCAATGTCCGGAAAGCCGGCGTCTCTCAGCACCGCTTCCACCGGGACAGTTTCGCTGATGGTGGAATAACCGTGATCGGACGCAATGAATACATCCGTAGTGTCCAGCCGGCCGTTTTGTTCCAACCACGTCATCAGCTTTCCAAAATCCGCGTCGGCGTCACCCAGGGCCTGGTTAGCTCGGCCCGTGCCAACGCCGTCCTCGTGCTGAATTTTGTCTGGCTCAGATGACCAGAGCAGCGCCACGGCAGGATTGCGTTCGGGCAGTATGTACTCGGTCATGATGCGACAGGCATGGGTCAATCGGGCAGAATTGGGCAAGTCCTGCGGCGGCCAGGCCCCGAATCGGGCTTCCAGCTCCGCGTAGAGCGGGCGCGGCAACGTGAAGTCAGGGTGAATCGTTGCGCCCCCTGCCGACTCTGCATTCGGGTTTTGCTGGTAGGCGTTGCCGCTGGTTCCGGTACCGATGGCGACGTATTCCAATCCATGCTGCCCCAGAACGTCGGCCAGCGTAGGAACCAGCAGAGCCTTGCCGGTTGCGTCGGCGATGGCCTGGAGGGTCGGTTCCATGGCGGGAATTACGCGGTGTGGGTCAAAATCGCGGCAGAGGAACGTATTTCCCGCCAGCCCATGCCGGCCGGGCAGACAGCCGGTAACTATGCTGGACACGTTCACCCGGGTTACGGTGGGAAACACCGGGTGATGATTGGCGAAGGTAACGCCGGCGTCGGCGAATTCGGCCAGATTGGGCATCAGCTCCGGCGTAATCTGCGAAGGCTGTAATCCGTCGAACACCACTATCAGAACATTGTGAGCGTCAGGCATACCTGTAATCCTTTGTTACTTCCATTGCAGCAACTCGTTAATCGCGGCCAGCGCGGCCCGGCTGTCCACGCCGTCCCGCGTGGCTATGGAAATCGGGCCGTTGCTGGCGTCGGTAACCTGGCATTTTCCCCAGAGTGTCGGGTCGTCGGTGGTGTCGGAATCGACTACCGTCATCGCCACCGATTGCAAGCGCACTACTTGAGGATGCGTTGCCGCGAGAATGGTCAGCGGGTCGTATAGATGGAATTGTTGGCGCGTTGCGTCCTTGCGGAACCACCCGGTCAACAGCTCCGACGCCAGCTTGCCAAAGGGCTCGTTGGCGGGCGTCGTCGGAGCTTGGTCGTCGGTCAGATAGACTTGCCGGCACGCGGCCAGGTCAATCAGGGTCAACGGGATGCCTGACTCTATGACCACTCTGGCCGCGGTGGGGTCGCTGTAAAAGTTGAACTCGGCGTGGGGAGAAACGTTACCGGGCACGTTGACGGCGCCACCCATTACAACAATCTGCTTGGCGGCGCGCAGAGCCGCCGGGTGCCGCCTCCACAGGCGAGCCAGGTTGGTCAAAGGGCCCAGCGCGATGACAGTTATCTCTCCGGGGTTGTCCAGCAGGGATTGGGCCAGAAAGGATACGGCCGGCGTTTGTAACGGAGCGATGGCCGGGTCGGGCAGCCTCCGGGTCAAGCCGGAGGCGGAATGCACCTGGCGCGCGTAGGCATAGCGACCGCGAACCGGACGCGCTGCGCCCTTGTACACCGGGATGTCGGGGCGCCCAACGTGTTCCAAAATTGCCAGGGCGTTCCGCGTGGCCCGCGCCAGGGGAACGTTGCCGGCCGTAGTGGTCAAACCAATGACGTTGAACTCCCGGGAAGCCAAAGCCATGAGTATCGCTATGGCGTCGTCAACGCCCGGGTCGGTATCCAGAATTACCGGCAGGAGGAGTTGGCTGACATCAGACGCCATTGTGAGACCCCATTCCCTGCAGGTACGAGTGGCAGTAGGCACGAATGGCCTGCTTGGACGTGTACTTGAACTGCGCTCCCGTGGCTTGGCGGAACTTGGTGGAAGTTACGATTAACGGGTGCCCGGCAAGTCCGCCCCCGCTGATGCCGCGCATCCTGCGGGAGTTGGGCAGGCCCGATGAGCCGGGCGTGCGGCACAGCTCGATCACATCGCCGGGGCCAACGATTCCGTTGCTGGCCACGTTATAGACGCCGTTGAGTCGCCGCAAGATGGCAAGCTGCGTGGCGCGAACCAGGTCCTGCTGATGCAGAAACTGGAAAGGGATTTTTCGCTTACGTTTTGAGGCGGAGACGGAAGGAAAGAGCAATTCATCCGCCACCGGACTGGAACCGCTTGGACCAACCGTCATAGCGGCGCGTAACACGGCAATGCTCATTTCCTCCGCCGCAACCGTCGGTTCCTCAAACTGGTCTGGGTCGGGCTCAGCCTCAAGCAGAAGGCGATGTCGCTGCTCCGGATTTGGCGAGGAACGTTCGGTTAGTGGGATGGAGTTGCCTCGATTGATTCCGTACACCCGGATGTCGGATAGATAAACGATCTGGCGCACACCGGCCACTCGGCACATACGAGTCCAGTAGGAGGCATTGTTGAGAAACTGTTCCTGGTCAGCCCCATCGTAGTGGCTGCCAACGTGAACCAGCGAATCAACGTCCTCCAGATCCAGAACGTCCGATATGTCGGCCATGGTGGGCCGCCGTGTATCTAGAATCATGTCCCACGCTCTTGCCTGCATCACCTCCGGTATGTCGTCAATGTGCAGAATTTCGCCCCCGTCTCTCCGGTCCATCCGGTAGGCGGACACTCGCTTGACCGGCCAGCGCAGCGGCTGGGTGTCAATAGTGACGAAATGGCAGTCCGGCCATTCCGATTCCAGATGGGCCAACAGCAGAGCGCCGAAAGTGGATGAGGAACCGACAACGGCCACCACCTTGGGAAGCACTTGCGACGTCCGGTTGGAGGTGGTCATCGTCGAAACATCTCCATTTCGGCGGTGATGGCATCCTCCGGCAGGGTCACGGCAGCACGGGGACCGAAGTTGCGCGCCAGGACGAAAATTTGCGCCAGTCGCTCAACCAGATCGCAGACTTCCAGAGCTTCCCAGATGTCGGGGCCGACGCCTACAACGCCATGGTTGCGCAGCAGGGCGGCATTGCGGTCTCCCAGGGCGGCCCAGGCTTGCTCAGCCAGTTCCTGCGTCCCGGGAAAAGCATACTCGCTCACCTTGACCGGACCGCCAATGGTAAGCAGCATTTCGTCAATCAGCGGTGGAATGTCCCGGCCAATCACCGCCGTCACCGACGCGTATATGGAGTGGGTATGCACCACGGCCTTCACGTCTTCGCGATTACGGTATATCTCCAGGTGCACCCGGGTCTCCGACGAGGGACGCATTCCGCCTGGAAACACGGGTTCGCCGTCCAGGTTGACGACGACCAGCTCTTCCGGCTCCAGGCGGTAGTAGGGATGGTGCGTAGGCGTAACCAGCAGCAGCCCCTGGTCCCCGACGCCGGAAAGCCTCAGGCTGGTGTTGCCCGAATAAGCGCCGACCAATCCCCGCCGGTACATTTCGCGGGTGGCTTCGGTCAATTCCCTGCGTTGTTCAGCCCATTCATCTGACAAGTTGCTGCTCCAGCGCCTGATTGCCATGACCAACTGACGACATAACCGCGTCAGCCGCATTATAGCCGCTGATGACCGCGCTCTCCATAGTGGAAGGCCAGCCGGTGTCGGTCCACTCGCCGGCCAGGAACAGGTTCGGCGACTCAGTGTGCGGGCCGGGGCGAAGGCGGTTGGCTCCTGGGATGCAGCGGAAGGTTGCGTTGCGCTGCTTGACTACTACGGCATCAAGCAAGGCGGCGTCGAGAGCTTTGGGGAACGTTCGACGCATCTCATCGGTTATGAGGTTGGCCAGCGCCTCCCGTTCCATATCAATGTATTCCCAGGCCGCGCTGATTGATACTGACAGGGACTGTTCAACGCCGGCATCATCGTCCCCAAAGATGCGGGAACTGTTGAAAACCCATTGCAGCGGGCTGTTCACAAAGTAGCAGAAATCCCCTGCCATCACCGGCGCGTCATAGCGTAGATGAACGTTGACGATTGGCGAGGCCTGCAGCGCCGACAGCTTGGTGCAGGTGGGGCTGCCGGTCAATGACGGCGGCAGCAGAGAGGGTAGCACCCAGAAAGGAACCGCGCTGACGTAAGCGTCGGCCTGCATGGTATTGCCGTCATTGATGGTGACGTGCCGGACGGTTTCCCCGCCTCCGAGGTCGATGCTGCGAACAGGACACCCCGTGACGACCTTGACCCCCAGGCTTTCCAGGTAACGCTGCGCCGGCCGCGCCAGGGCATCACTCAGCGGAACGGTGGGATACCCGACGTTGGCGGCGTTATGCCCACCCAGCAAGCCGTCTTGCACAATCATCAGCCCCATGGCCGCGCTGACGTCGCGCACGTTATCGTTGAGCGTGCCCTCGACCAGCACGTTCCAGAGATTGGAGATAGTACGTTCCGACTGACTTTTGGCACGCAACCATTGGTAGAAGGTCATGTCTTCCAGATGAGGGTGTTGCCGCCTGGTGAACATCGCCGCCAGCAATCCCCGCACGGCGGTTGCTTTGTCCTTCAGGTTCAAGTGTGGATAGGTCAGAAATGCCGGCAGCAGGTGCCATGGTGAGGGCGCCGGCGCTCCGTACAATCGGCCCCGCCGGCCGGGACGGTCGTACACGGCAACTTCCAGGCGAGGTTGCAACTCCCAAAGGTGCCGAGCGCCAATACGCTCCAGAAACGATAGAAGGGTCCCGCAGGCGCCAACGATAACGTGCTGCCCGTTGTCGAGGGCGCGGCCGCTTTGAGGGTCCTGGAAGGAAAAGACGCGCCCGCCCAATGTGGCGCGGGCTTCCAGCAGCGTAACTTCGTAGCCAGATTCAGCCAGCTGGGCAGCGGCGACGATGCCCGCCAACCCGCCGCCAATGACCAGCGCGGAACGAGACGCGCGGGCGATGGAGTCGCTCACTTCAGCAACGGGCCGGTGAGCCATGCCCGGGCCATCAGGCGCAGTTTGGCGGCTTTGCTCAACCCAACGCGCTGGCTGAATACATCGTACCCGGCCCGTTCAATCCGATTCAGCACGCCGCCGTAAATCAGACCGAGGGCTGCCGGGCAGGCGCGGGAACGGGCCGGCAGGTAAGGGAGCAAGAGCCTGCCACTGGCGAAGAAGCCCCGCGCCCGTTCGATTTGAAAGCGAAGCAGGCTGGCCATCGAATCAGTAACTACGCCGGCAGCGATATCGGCCTCGGCAACGCCGAAACGAGCCATTTCATCCTGCGGTAGATAGATCCGCCCAAACTCCCAATCCTCGCGCACGTCGCGGCAGATGTTGGTAATCTGCATCGCCAGCCCAAGGTCAATGGCATGCTGGCGAGCCGCCTCGCCCCCCCGGTAGCCAAATATGTGGATGCAGATTAGGCCCACGACCGAGGCGACCTGATAGCAGTATCGCCGCAGTTCGTCGAAGTCGGCATAGCGGGTCTTCACCAGGTCAGACTTAACCCCATTCAACACTTCCTGGAAGTATTCCTGGGGAATGTCGTAGGTAGTGGCGACATCATTAAGGCCGATAAAGAGAGGCTGTGTGGCTTGCCCCAGGTAGGCTTCGGCCAGCATTTGGCGCAGACTATTGACCCTCGCCAGTTTCTCCTCGTAGGTCCCTTCGGCGTCAACCGAATCATCGCAGTAGCGGCAAAACGTGTAGGCCACGTAGATGGCCCGGCGCTGCGGCGCCGGCAGGGTCAAGAATGCAAAGTAGAAGTTGCGGGCTTCCCGGCGCGTAACCCGCCGGCACTCTTCATAGGCAGCGGCCAGCACCTCGGGCGGTGGCGGCGATGCGGCTGGCGCGGGCGTAGTCATTGGTCCTCACCCGGCGGGCAGGCCATAGCCAAGGCCCAGCTTATTCAATAGCCAGGCTGAACCCAGCAGCCAGGCCTTACGACCCTTGGACAGCGCCGGCCGGTTGCTGAGTACGTCATAATTTTGCTTGCGGATGGACTCCAGCACTGCCACGCCGCCACGAGTGAACAGGGCTACCGGCAGGCGTGCTGGACCTTCCAGTGACGCTACCAGCGGCGCACCCCGACGGAACAAGTCCATAGCGATGTCACATTCATAGCGCAGGAGCGCCCGAAAAGCGTCGTCAGCCTCCCCCGAAGCGATGGTTTCCTCGGTTACGCCGAACCTGGCTAAGTCCGCCGCGGGCAAATAGATGCGTCCCCGGTCCCGGTAATCGCGGGCCACATCCTGCCAGAAATTGGTCAACTGCAAGGCCGTGCAGGTGCAGTCCGCCAGCCGTTGGCGTTCCGCGTCCGAGTATCCGAACAGATACAGAAAGAGGTGGCCCACCGGGTTGGCGGAGTAAGTGCAATAGTCCATCACATCGTCCAGCGTGGCAAACCGGCCGGAACCCTGGTCCATGCGGTTAGCCTCAATCAGGCGAAGGAAGGGCTCGCGGGGAATATCGAATACGCTGGCCGTGTTCTGGACGGCCACGGCGATGGGATGGGATGGTTGCCCGGTGTAGGCGGATTCCAGTTCCGATTGCCACCAGTCGAGCCGTTCCAAGCGATGTTGCGTAGTTGCGTAGTCGGGGCGCCCATCGGTCGCGGCGGGTTCACCGGCGTGCTCCGGCATAACCTCGTCGCCCAAATCGTCCACCATCCGGCACCAGGCGTAGATCGCGTGGACGTGGGGCAGTTTCTCCCTAGGCGTTATCCAGCCGCCCACGTTGAAGTTCTCGTAATGACTGCGAGCCAGGTCGGCGCAGTAACGATAGGCGTCGTCCAGCGAAGCGCTTGACGAGCCTGTCGCAGCGGTGGGTGCGGTCGCAGCCGATGGCCCGGTATCAAGAGTAGTGGACATGATGCACCCGGGTTTATTGGACTGGCCGTGCTAATCCCCGACGATTTGCACCATCACTTCCCGGGGTCGTGGATGGTCCAGCTCGATGAAAAAGATGCTCTGCCACTGGCCGAACGGTATTTTGCCATCAATCAGCGGGATGGTCTCACTGCAGCCCAGCATCAGGTGCTGGAGATGGGCATGGCCGTTCGGCGACTCGTCCTCGGTCATGTTCACCGTGCGGATGGAGAAGTCATTGTGGCGGTAATACGCGTCGCGGGGGGCGATGCGCTCGAGGAACTCGGCCATGTCCTCAATCAGCAACGGTTCATTCTCATTGATTTTCACCGCCGCCGTAGTATGACGCGAGTACACCAGAACGAGGCCGTTGCTGACCTTGGACTCGGCCACACACCCTTTCACCCAGTCGGTGATGTCAATCAACTGCGGGGCGTCTTTGGTATCGACTTTGAGGGAGAAATTCTTGACTTTCATAAGTGGCACTTCGACTACATGGCTGGGATTCGGTGTCAATCCGATTACGGTAGCGGGCCAAGGCCAACAAGGGCCAAGTGTTACGGTACAGGTGGTAATTTATCATAAACCCGGCAGATAATTCCATGCCCTGAAAGCCGCGTTCGCCGGGCTTGGGCATCCGGCTTACCCTTTCGCCCTTGATGTAGCCAGGGAACCCGGTGCCGGTGAAGTAGGGTTCGTCCCAGGCGCCATCGGGCTGCTGGGTTCTCAGCAGATACTCCACGCCGCGATGGGTGGCGGGATGGTCGCCGTCGCCAGCGGCTACGAGAGCCATGAGAGCCCATGCCGTTTGCGAGGCGGTGCTCGGGCCGACGCCGTGCTGCTCGATGTCAACGTAGGAAGCGCAGGACTCTCCCCAGCCTCCGTCGTCATTCTGATGGTCCAGCAGCCATTGGACGGCGCGGCGCACGTAGGGCTGCTTCATGTCCTCGCCGATGGCTTCCAGCGCCGGTAGAACTGCGCCCAGGCCATAGACGTAGTTCACGCCCCAACGCCCGAACCAACTGCCGTTGTCTTCCTGCTCAAAACGGAGGTAGCGGTAGGCGGATTGCAGGGATTCGCTGTCGGTCTTGTAGCCCAGCTTGCCGTACATTTCCAGCACGTGGGCGGTGACGTCGGCGCTGGATGGGTCCAGGACTTCTCCGAAATCGCTGAAGGTCAGAGCGGTTACGTAGGCATGATTGTTGTTCTTGTCGAAGGAGGCCCATCCGCCATCGCTATTCTGCATTCCCGTTATCCAGTCCAAAGCGCGGTCAATGGCCTGTTGGCGCAGACGGTCTTCAGCGTCGGGCAGTTCCCCCAGGCGAAGGGCCAGCACCACCTCGGCGGTGTCGTCAATGTCGGGGTAGCAGTTGTTGTGAAACTCAAACGCCCATCCCCCGGGCTGGAGTTGCGGCGCCTGCACCTGCCAGTCTCCTCCGACCAGAATCTGCTTTTCCACCAGCCAGCGGGTGGCGGACGCCAGCATGGGATCGTCGGTAGCAACGCCGCTCTCGGCCAGGGCCTGCACTACCAAACAGGTATCCCAAACGGGGGAAATGCAGCCCTGGATTGTCCAGTGGTCGCCCTTCTGGATGGCGAAGCCGTCGAGTCCGTCGAAACCCCGTTTGATTGCCGGATGGTCGTTGGCGAATCCACAGATGCTGAGCGCAATCAGACTGTACACCCAGGGAGGCTGAATGCCGCCCCAACTGCCATCGTCCTCCTGGTGTTCCACGATCCAGCGAATTGCCTTCCTCTCCGCGGCCTTGTTCAGGGGGTTGCGTTTGAGGCGGTAGTAGATTCTGCCCAGAGTTTCGTCGATGATATGCATCAGCCGGGGCAGATTGAAGCCGGGCGGCTTGGGCAGCGAATAGTCTGTGCCGGCTCGGCCGTTGGGCAGCAGTTCATCGATGGCGTGTTCAGGCGGGATCGGCCGCACCGGACGCTTAGACAGCACAATCGACAAGGGTACGATGCAGCCGCGGGCCCAGCTGGCGAAACGGTAAATGCTGAGCGGCGCCCAATCGGGCAAAAGCATCATTTCGGTCGGCAAACGCGGAGTCCCTTCCCAGTCCCATTGCCCGAAAAGCGCCAGCCAGATGCGGGTGAACACACGAACCCGGGGCAGGCCCCCCTGCTCCAAGATGAACTCTCTGGCCCGGCGCATGGGCTCGGAGTCGGGGTCTTCACCGCATAGTTTCAGTGCGAAGTAACATTCAACAGTGGTGGACAGGTCGCCGGGCGCGCCGTAATACACGGACCACGACCCGTCGGCAATCTGCTTGCTGAGCAGATATTTGACGATATGACTTTCCCGCTCCTGATTGCGATGGCCCAGGAAGCGAGAGAGCATGACGTACTCCGCTTCCATCGTGTTGTTAGATTCCAGCTCACCCCACCAATAACCCAGATCGCTTTGAATGCCCCGGAAGTAGCCGTGCAGCTTAGAGATGGCGGCGTCAACCGCAGCCTGAGAAGGCGGGCCGGCGGGCGATTTCCCATTGCGCCGTATTTCCTCTGAACGCAGCATTATCTCGATTGGGCACCAGGTCTGATTCAGCGGTGGCTTCGCAGATAGCCGTGGTCGCTGAACCAGCGGACGGCTTTTTCCAGCGCGGTTTCTACCGGACTCTGGGGCAGTCCCAACTGGTCAACGGCTTTCTTGCTGCTCACGTACATGGGGTGTCTGGCGATTTTGACGCCCTCGACCGGGATGGTGGGGTGGCGGCGCAATAGTCCGCTCTCAACCCATTGGTCGCAGTAGGCCAGGCCGGTTATGAACCAGAAGGGGAAGCGCACCCGCGGAACTCGCCGGCCAGTGATAGCGGCGAGCATTCCGAACACTTCGCTCAAGGTTAAATTACGGTGCCCCAGAATATAGCGCTCGCCGGGCCGGCCGCGGTCCATCGCGAGGATATGGCCCTGGGCGACATCGGCAACGTCCACCAGGTTCATACCCGTGTTCAAATATCCCGGAATGCGTCCCCGGGCAAAGTCCAGGGGGATGCGCCCCGTCGGCGTGGGCTTAACGTCCCACTTGCCCACCGGAGCGCAGGGATTTACAACCACAACTTCCAGGCCATCATCATTGGCTGCCAGCGCCAGTTGCTCAGCCTGAAACTTGGATTGCTTATAGTGCCCAACAAGGTGGGACGGATTGGGCGGCATCTCCTCGGCGCCCAGATTCCCGTCGGGAAGCCCCGCGCCGGTTGCGGGCAGGCCAATGGTGGATACCGAACTGGTAAACACCACGCGGCGCACACCGGCATGGCGAGCCGCCTCCAGCAGGTTTCTGGTGCCGTCAACGTTGGCCCGGTAAATCTGGGAAGGGTTGGAAGCCCAGAGAGCGTAATTGGCCGCGCAGTGGTACACAGCATTGCAATCGGAGATGGCGCGGCGCAGTGAGTCCGCATCGAGCAGGTCTCCGGTAACCTGTGCCACGCCAATGTCCCGGATGGCCAAGTCGTTTGCCCCCGGTCGAACCAGCGCGCGCACTTCATCACCCCGGGCGGTCAGGGCGCGCGCCAGATTGCCGCCGATGAATCCGGTAGCGCCGGTTACCAGAACGGTCATCCGGGCACCTCAGTCAGTACCGGCTGCGCCACGGTCAGCGAGTCAATTGTCTCCAGGATGCACCGGGTCAAGTTGCGCCGTGCAAAACGAGACTGCATGGCTAGTTTCAAGAGTGCGGGCAGCCGACCGGGTCGCAAGACGGCATCCACGGCTACGCGGGCCGTACTCACGTCTTTGGCCGTAAGGTGCTCGGGCAGAGACTGGCCCGCGGTGTCCAGCACCGCGCGAACCGACGCGAAGCGCATGCCGGCGGCCGCGGCCGCGGATGCAGCCCAGTAGTCTTCCATATTGACGGATGCGACTCCGTCGGAGTGATGCAGCTCCGCCTTCGCCGATGGGCCGGCGATGTTGCCAACGGTTACCGACAGCCCGCTGGCGACGTTGACACCAAGATGGCCAGCGCTGGCGAGCATTGCCGACGATAGTTCGGCATCAGCGTTGACGGAGTTGTCTTCGTCATAGTGGCAGAAAGACGAGGCGATGTGCAGGTCGCCCGTCCGCAGGTCCGGATTGGCGCCGCCACAGAAGCCGACCAGTATTAAGGCATTTGGGCGGGTTTGCAAAATGCCGTCAATACTGACAATCGTTGCCTTCTTGCCAATTCCGGAGACGTAAAGACACAGTCCACGACTCTCAGGGTCGCGGATGGCCCGGCGGATGCCGGCCAGTTCGGTCGCCATGGGCGCTGCTATGGCAAGCATAGGAACGTTACCCCACGCTGATACCGCCTTTATGGGCCGCGCCGGACTTGATGAACGTGACCCATTCCCGGGGTTTGCCGATGGCGTTGAATATCGTGGCCGATTCAAACCCGCAGTGCATCATGCAGTTGTTGCAGCGGGGGTCGCGGCCAACCCCGTACTTTTCATCCCAGAGTTCAGGTTCGTAAAGATCGTTGAAGTCTTCAGTATGCTCGTCGGCCAGGGGATAACAAGGTTTGCGCCAGCCCATGACAGTGTAAGTGGGGTTGGACCAGGCCGTGCATTGGTACTCCCGGTCGCCCCGCAGGAAGTTGAGGTAGAGCGGGTTGTTGTAGAACCGCATCCCTTCCATCCGGGTGGGATCCAGCAAGTTCCGAAAAACGTTGCGCGATTCCTGGCGGGTGAGGAACAGGTCCTGGTCCGGTGCGTCCTCGAAATCGTAGCCCGGCGAAATCATGGAACCTTCCACGCCCAAGTCGCTGACGTACCGGAACATCTCGCGCAGGTCTTCAACGTCGCTGTTGCGGAACACGGTGGTGTTGGTGCACACGCGATAACCCCGGTCGATGGCCATGCGAATGCCGTCGGTGGCGCGCTTGAAAACGCCGGCTCGGGCTACCGATTCGTCGTGCTTGTCCTCCATCCCGTCCATGTGGATGACCCAGCAGAAGTACTTGGAAGGCGGGATTTTGTCCAGCATCCGGGGCAGCAGCAGGGCGTTGGTGCAGCAATATACGAAGTATTTTTGCTCCACCAGGGTATTAATGATTTCGTCGATGTGGGGGTGAATGGTAGGCTCGCCGCCGGCGATGGAGACGATGGGCGCGCCGGAGTTGTAGACGGCGGCCAGCGCTTCGTCCACTGGCATCATCTTGTCCAGCACTCCGCGGTATTCCCGGATGCGGCCGCAGCCGATGCAGGCCAGGTTGCACATTTCTAGCGGTTCGAGCATCGTTACCAACGGAAAGCGCTTGCGGCCTCGGAGCCGGTTTTTCAGGATGTACCAACCCATGCGCAGGCCCAGTTCCATGGGGCGCTTGGCAGTCGGTTTCTGGCCCGTCTCGATGGCAGTCGGGGGATCGGTATGAGTCTGAACCATGGCGATAGTCTCCGAACAATATAAGCGTGGCCGGTAATGTCAGAACAGCCGGTAGGCCATGAAGTCAATTAACTGTCCAGCGTCTTCGGCAGCCCAGGGAGGTAATTCCAAGGTGGAAAGGGCGGCGCGAGCTTCCTGGGCAGTTACCTCGGTGAGGTAGTCGGTCTGGGCAGCGGCACCGATGTCCTCCAGAATGTCGAGAACGCGTTCAACATTGCTTTCGTCCAGGGTCTCCTGGCCGTAGAGTCTGAGCAGCTCGGTCCGGTTGGCGCCATCGGCCTGTTGGAAGGCATACACGATGGGATAGCTCTTTTTGCGCTGCACGATGTCGCTGTCGGAGGATTTGCCGGTAATGGCCTCGTCTCCCCAGATGCCCAGGTAGTCGTCGCGTATTTGGAACAGCCGCCCGATGGCGCGTCCGAATCTGGCGACGCCATCAATGGTGTCGGCTTCGTGGGTGGCAACAGTGGCGCCGATGACCAGGCTGCTGCGGATAAGAGCGCCGGTCTTCAGGGCAATCATGTCCAGGTATTCATCGGTTCCAATAGTTTCCCGCTGCTCGAACTGCAAGTCGCGGCACTGCCCCTCAATCATCTCAACGTAGCTTTGGGTCAGCAACTGGGAGATTCGAACGATGGTGTCAGAGGCAACAGCGTCGTCACAATTCAGAATGGCCAGATCACCCAGGGATTGCATGGCGTCGCCGGCCACGAGAGCGCGGGGAGTTCCCCACGAGGCCCACACCGTGGGCTGGTGTCGTCGTTCCAAACCTTGGTCCTGGATGTCGTCGTGCACCAGGGAGAAGTTGTGAATCAGCTCCAGCGCCGCGGCGGCTGGCGCAGCATGAGCCGGTTCGCCCTGAAGGGCTTCGCAGGCAAACATACACAGGGTAGGACGAAGGGCCTTTCCCTGAGATGCTGGGGTAGGGGAAGGAACACCGCTCTGGTCTGACCAGCCTAGGTGGTAGCGCAGCAGAACGTTGACGGGATGCGACTGTAACGCAGGCACGCCCTCACCCAGTGCAGCCTCCAGATGCTCGCGATAGCGGTCAAACATAGGCGGCAAAACCGGCCCGGCCTCTGCCGAGCCACCCTTTGCCCGCAGACTGGAGTGACGAGCTTCTACTGAACCTGTTGGTGCGATGCCCATTGGGTTAGACTGCCGAGCGGTGAGGATAGGAGGTCAGCGCGGCGCGCCGTGGTCGAACGGGGCGATTTATTCCAACAGGGCAGAATGTAACGAACTGCGGTATGGCTGTCAAGCGCAGGGACCCACAGGTCAAGCCCTCTAAGCGCTGAGATACGCCTGGCAAACGCGTGCCCCGTCCATTATTTCGCTGATGCGGGCGGTTTCGCGGGTGGTGTGAAAGTCACGGACGCCAATGCCTACAACCATGGCGGCGATGCCGTGCTCGAAGAAGACGTTGGCGTCGGAACCGCCGCCGGTCGTTTCCATTGATGGCGTCAGGCCAACGGCAGTAACGGCTTTCGCGATGTCGTCAAGGGCCGGGTGCCCATCGCCAACCTGATAGGCCTGGTATTGGTTCCAGATATTCAGGTCGATTGTCGCCTGGGGATAGAGGGCGGCGACCTGGTCGAAGGCGCGGCGGATTTCGTCGGTGTAGTTCTCCAGCTTGGCCTGGTTCCTGGAGCGCAACTCGCCGTCCATATAGGCCGACTCCGGCACAATGTTGCGCTTCAGGCCGCCGGTGAGCACCCCGATGTTGCTGGTGGTTTCGTCGTCAATTCGGCCCAGGGGCAGGCGAGTCAGAATGTTGGCGGCGACCAGCAGGGCGGAAGTGCCATTCTCCGGTTCCAGGCCGGCGTGGGCGGCAACGCCGGTAACGTGGCATTGAACGATGTTCTGGGCCGGCGCGCTGACACAGATGCGGCTGACCGGCCCCTCGCCGTCGAACACCATACCGCTCTTTGCATTAATCAGCGAGAAATCCAGGTTGCGCGCCCCGTTGAGTCCGCCTTCCTCGGCCCGGGAGAACACCACCTGAACGGAGCGACGCGGACCGCCGTCCTCAATGGCGGAGGTCAAACCTTCCAGCGCGATGGCCAGGCCGGCTTTGCAGTCGCCGCCCAGAATTGTAGTCCCATCGGAACGCAGGACCTCGCCATCGGCGTCCAGCGTAGGTTTGATGCCCCGGCCCGGGTCCACAGTGTCCATGTGCGCCGAGAGCATAACGGGAGTTTCACCGGCGCTGCCGTTGCTGCCGGGCAGGGTGGCGACCAGGTTGCCATAGTCGTCGTGACGGACGGTTGCCCCCAGGTTGGCCAGACGGCTGGAAAGGTGGGCGTCAATAGCGTCCTCCTCGCCGGTGGGGCTGTCGATTTTGATGAGGTCGAGAAGGGTTCGGGTAAGGCGCTCTCGGTCTAGCATAGGGGTGGCTCCTGGATGCAGTCGGGTGGCGGTGAGGGCTGGCTGGAATGATACACTAGCCATAGCATACTGAAAGTAGAATAGCCAGCCCCTATGCTTAGGGTTGCTTCACCCGTTGACATCGCCGCCGTCTCCCGCCCATAATCCCAATCGCCATGCACTTTGATGTACGACTATTCGCGCTGTACCGGGAACGGGCCGGCTCCTCTGTGGTTTCCGTGGAGTTGCCACCAGGGGCCACCGTGGGGGATTTGACGACCGCAGTACGCGGCGACTATCCCCATCTCGCGCCGCCCGAAGTGCGGATTGTGGTGGCGGTGAACGCCGAGTATGCTGACGATGACCTGTCGCTGCAGCCCGGCGACGAGGTCTGCCTGATACCTCCCGTCAGTGGAGGACAAGGTTAGCGGAGGTCCCTGACGATGATAGTTCTTACCGAAGACCCCCTGGATCCAGTGGCCGTAACCGATTCGGTACGCGGCGACGGCAACGGCGCGGTGGTTACTTTCCTCGGCACCACTCGCGACAACTTCGGTGGTAAAACCGTCACCCGGCTGGAATACGAAGCCTACGACGTGATGGCAGTCAAGAAGCTGCACGAAGTTCGGGCCAGCCTGCGCGCCGACTACGGTATCGAGGACATTGCCATTGCCCACCGCACCGGCCGAGTGGACGTCGGGCACATCAGCCTGGTGGTGGCCGTAGCCTCGCCACACCGGGCGGAAGCCTTTGCCGCATGCCACGACGCGGTGAACCGCATCAAGACCATTGTGCCTATCTGGAAGAAGGAATGGTTCGCTGATGGCTCCCGTTGGGTCGCCTGCGAAGACCACGAATTCCACGAAGAAGGGCAGCACCTGCACGCTCACGCTGAGCCTCGCGCGGTTGTCGCCGCGGACGATTAGGGCTTTTCAGCGCAGGCCATCCAGCAGGTGTACCAGTATCCTTTGAGATGACAGGTCAATCTCCTTGACCACCTGTGAGATGGCGGGAAGGAGCAGTTCGCCGCCGGATTCCGACTTGACCACGTACACGTCGTTGCTGCCGGTAACCAGCACCTCTTCAACCCGTCCCAGGCTCTCACCCTGGTCGCTGACCACCGTCAGCCCGACCAGTTGGTAGTGGTAATACTCCCCCGGCTGCAGTTCAGACTCGGCGCCGGTGGCAGCGTACAGCCATTCGCCGGTGAACTTGCGGGCGGAGACGCCGTCGTTCAAACCTTCCAGTCCCAGGATGGCGTACCCGTCAGGCAGTGGTCGGTAAGAATCAACGGTTCTTGATTCGCCGGCCAGGGTCAGCGAACTGCCGGATCGGAACCGGCTGGGATTGTCGGAATAAGGCTGAATTCTGAGGGAGCCGTCTAGCCCGTGGGCTCGAATCACGCGGCCTACTACAACACTCCCCTCGGGAGGTTTTGGGTCGTCCGTGGTGGCGGCGTTGATGAACCTGGCCCGGCCACCAACCGGCCTGCGGTAACGCCGGGAGCGCTGACGCTCAGACAATCTCCAGGACTGCCCGGGTGCCGTCCTTGACGGCAGCGACCCTGAGTAGAACCCGCATCGCTTGGGCCACCCGGCCCTGACGCCCGATGACCTTCCCCTTGTCTTCCGGGGCTACTTCCAAGCGAATTACAATCTGATCGCCTTCGTCGGACTCGGTAACCCGAACCGCTTCGGGGTTAGACGTGAGCGACTGGGCGATGAACTCAATCAGCTCTTTCATCGGCGTGTACCTTGTCGAAAATGCCGTTGAAATCGAAGATGCGGCGTACCGGATCGGATGGCTGAGCGCCCTTGCGCAGCCAGTCAACTGCCCGTTCTTCATCAAGGGTTACTGCCGGCGGGTCCGCCATGGGGTCGTAGTGGCCGATGCCGTCAATGTAAGCGCCGTCGCGAGGATTGCGTTTTTCGGTGACGACGATCCGGTAGTAGGGGCGGCCTTTCTTTCCTACTCTCCGCAGGCGAATCCGTAGCATTTCATCTCCGTCCGGTAAATTACGATTCTGATACTATCAATTTAGGGTTTTGGGCCGATTTTGTCAATCTGCAGGTGGAATCCGGGCCAAGGTTTGCGAAATGGGCTGTCCGAACGGGGCAGACCCAAACCCCGACTCGCTTAAATGAGTATCGGGCCCAGACTGGACCTTTGGCTTGTCGCCCGATGCTCCCAAAACCTTGGGGCGACGGTAGACACTGGTCTGGGCCCGACTAACGGGCTAATTACCGTGTTTGAAAAAGCGTTGACGCTAAGCGGTGCTCACCCCGTCGTGTCCAGACTGGTGCCTACCATCGCCCCAGCATGTTAAACTGTGTTCCATTAGCCATCACCTCCTTTCTCAAAGTTCCGCACAAGCGGTTGAAACGAATCTATCAGGCAAGGGACGGCATTGTCAAGCCATTTTCAGCGGAACTCCCCAGGGTCGCCAGCGAAACCTCCACCCTGGCGGGTTGTCTTTATGGGCACCCCCGCTTTCGTAATACCGACGCTGGACGCGTTGTGGGCGGATCCGTCAGTGGAAGTGGTGGCCGCTTACACCCCGCCGGACCGACGACGGGGACGCGGGCAGGTTTTTGAGGCCACGCCGGTAAAGCAGCGCGCCCTGGAGCTGGACATTCCGGTTGAGCAGCCGGCTACCTTGCGAAACTCCGACGCAGTAGGGCGGCTGGCATCATACAGGCCGGACGTTATCGTGGTGGCCGCATACGGCCGGCTGCTGCCTGCGGACGCGCTGGCGATTCCTCCCTTCGGCTGCCTGAACCTTCACCCGTCACTGTTGCCCCGTTATCGCGGTCCCTCGCCGGTCGCCGGAGCGATTCTCGCCGACGACAAAGTTACCGGCGTTACGGTGATGCTGCTGGACGAAGGTATGGACACCGGGCCGATCATCACCCAGCGCGAGCGCACGGTTGGCCCAGAGATGGACGCGGCGGAGTTGACCGAGACGCTGTTCACTGATGGCGCCGCTCTGCTGTCGGAAACGCTGCCCAAGTGGATGGGCGGCTCCCTGTCGGCGCTCGAACAGGATGGCAACCTCGCTACCTATACCAGCAAACTGGAACGAGCCGACGGATTCGCCGACTGGGCCCTTTCCGCCGAGGAACTGGCCCGGCGCCAGCGGGCCTACTCACCTTGGCCGGGGCTGCATACCCTCTGGAGTGGAAAGGAGGTCAAGCTTCTGGACGTGCATCCCTTCCCTGGCGGCGGAGAGGCCGGCACTGTGGCAACCCTGACCGGGGAAGCGCCGATCGTCGTGGGCACGGGCGAAGGACTCCTCGCCGTGCGCCGGCTGCAGTTGGAAGGACGGCGGCCAGCCGACGCTGAAGACTTTGTGCGCGGGTATCCTCAGTTTGTTGGGGCGTGTCTCGGCTGAGGCCGCGGTGGTGTAGAACCCGCCTGCGTAACTTTACCGGCCGCCGGGTGGGTCCCATCGCGACTTTCTAGAAGTTTGGCCGGTCGTTGCTGTCGGGTATCTCGTAGTTCGGGACATCGCCGCCGGGGACGTCAAAGTTCGACCCTTCAACGGCGTCGAAGTTGGGCCGGACGGTCATTGACCGCAGGCGGCGGATGCGCTCCTCCGTGGGCGGATGCGTTGAGAAGAGGCGCGCCATGGACTTGCCGCTCAGCGGGTTCACGATAAACAGATGGGAGGCGGCCTCGTTGACTTTCATGGGTCGCAATTCAGCACCCATTTCCAGCTTTTCCAAAGCGCGGGCCAGGGCGTCCGGGTCGCCACAGTTGTGAGCCCCGGTCTGGTCGGCCTGGTATTCGCGGGCGCGGGAGATGGCCAGGCGGATGATGGTCGCAGCGAGGGGCATCACGATGGCTATGATCAGTAGCCCGATGATGTTGTTGCCGCCGCCCTCGTCATCGTCGCTATGCCCGCCGAAACTCCCGAAGATGGCGGCGAACTGCGCCATGAACGCCAACATCGAGATTGCGCCGGCAATCGTGGCGACAACGGTCATAATCAATGTGTCCCGGTTGCCCACGTGGGCCATCTCGTGAGCCATTACACCGGCCAGCTCATCGCGGGTGAGGATGCGACGTATGCCGGAGGTAACGGCCACGGCGGCGTTCTGCGGGTTCCGCCCGGTGGCAAAGGCGTTGGGCGACGGGTCGTCGATTTCGTACACCTTGGGCATGGGCATATTCGCCAGGCGGGCCTGCTCCGCAACCAGTTCGTAGAGTTGCGGGTCGTCCTCCTGGGTAACGGGCTTGGCGTGTGCCATGCCGAGGGCGATTTTGTCGCTGAACCAATATGCGCCGAAGTTCATCGCCAGGGCGAAGAAGACGGCAATGATGATGCCAGCTTGGCCACCGATGGCGCCGCCTATCAGCAGGAGCATTCCCGTCAGCACCATCAGCAGGAAGAAGGTCTTCAGAGTGTTCATAGCCTCGCCTCCGGCAGTGCAGGATCGTTATCTGGATCGTAGGTTTATTGTACCATTGCGGATATAATTGCACCCCAATCCCGCCATCGTAGGAGACTCGACCATGCGTATCACCGGCGTGGAGGCGGACATCGTTCGCATCCCATTGAGCACCAGATTCAGCGGCAGCGTCTATCAGATCGAATCTCGCTGCACCATTGTCGTCCGCGTGCATACCGACGAGGGCCTGGCCAGCGAGATATACTCCGGCGACGAGCGCACCGGCTACCAACTGCTGAAAGACCTGGTGGTGGGCCCTATGGCCGAGGCGGTTATCGGCGAAGACCCCGTGGCCATTGAGCGGTGCTGGCAGAAAATGTTTGCCCTGACGCCCCACGTCGGCAACAAGGCGATTGCCATGCGTGCCATCGCCGCCATCGATATCGCCCTTTGGGACATCGCCGGCAAGGCGTTGGGCGTTCCGGTGCGGACATTGCTGGGTGGGTACGCCGAGCGGTCGCCGGTGGTGCGCTTCGCCTATTACGTGCAGGGGCGGGATACAGCCTACATGGTCGAGGACCTGTTGCACCAGCGGGAGCGTGGCATCGGCGGAGTGAAACTCAAGGTGGGCGGTGTCGCAGTGGCCGACGACCTGCTGCGGGTCCGCGCCATCCGCGACACCCTGGGCGACGACTTCATCATCGTGTGCGACGCCAACCAGGCCTGGACGCTGGACGAGGCTTTGGAGTTCGCCGGGCCGGCCAAAGAGATGGGACTGGCCTGGCTGGAGGAACCGTGCCGCTGGCAGGACGCCGACAACGATATGCGTCAGGTGCGCCTGCGGACGGGAATTCCCGTGGCCGCCGGCCAGGGTGAAAGCAGTTCGTGGGGAGGTCAGCGGCTGATGGACACCGAGGCCGTGGACATTTTGAACATCGACGCCGCCATCTGCGGCGGCATATCCGAGTGGCGTCGGGTGGCCGGCGCTGCCCAGATGCGGGGCGTGCGGATGGCGCACCACGAGGAACCCCAACTGGCGGTGCAGTTGTTGCCGGCCCACTCCCACGGCCTGTTCGTGGAAGTGTTTGAGGAAGAGCGGGACCCGGTGTACTACCAGCTGAATAGCGTTCTGCCCCAGTGGGACAGCGGCGAAATCATAGCGCCCACAGAGCCCGGCATGGGCTTGCACCTGGACGCGGCAGTGTTGGAGGAGTACAAGGTTTACTAGAGAATGACGAGTGCGGAAACGGACATCGGCATGTGAGGTAGCAGATTATGGCGGATTTGGGCAACATTGAGCGGGCTGACCTGCGGGAAGTTTGGCCTGATGAGGCCCAGGACTTCACGCCGTGGCTGGCGCAGAACCTGGACCGTCTGGGCGAGGCGTTGGGCCTGGATTTAGAACTCCGCACAGCGGAGGCAGCGGTGGGTTCGTTCTCCCTGGATATTCTGGCTTACGACCGAGGAGGCGACCGCCCGGTCATCATCGAAAACCAACTGGACACCACCAATAACGACCATCTGGGAAAATTGTTAACCTACGCTGCTGGCTACGATGCCTACGCAGTAGTGTGGGTTACCCGTGAATTCCGCGACGAACATCGGCAGACTTTGGACTGGTTGAATCAGAGAACCGATGAAGACACGCAGTTCTTCGGCGTGGTGGTTGAAGCATGGCGGATAGACCAGTCTCGCCCGGCGCCCCATTTCAAGGCGGTAGCTATGCCCAACGACTGGTACAAACTCATCGGCGGTGTCAGCCACAGCGAAGGTCGCCGAAACATCAGGGGCCGGAGAAGCCGCTACCTGGCTTATTGGCCAACTTTGGGGATCGCGTTGGAACGGCATGGCTTTTCTGGAAACTGGGCCAACCGGACGCAAAACTGGATGGTATGCAATTCGGACTTCCCAGGAGCCACGTGGAACTTCAGCTTCCAGGGGTCAAGGAAAAGCTTCTTCGTGGAACTGTACATCGCCACCGGCAACCCCGACAAGAACGACCAATGGTTCAATTATCTGCTGGAGCGAAAGGGCAGCATTGAATCGGACCTGGCTGAGTCTTTGCACTGGGACCGGCACTTGCGGGAGAACTACCGGATTTCGTCGGAAAGGTCCGGCACCATTGACGATAACCCCGAAGACCTGGACGGTTTGCGGGCCTGGATGGTGGACCGGGCTTTGGAGTTCAAACGTGTGTTCACCCCACACCTCCAGGAGTTGGCGGGGTAGAGCGCATGGTTGTTGCTGGAACGGACCGATACGACCAGGCCCTGGCCTTGGCGCACGAGGCCGGTTGGACGGATGGTCTCCCCATCGTGCCGCCTACCGCCGAACGCGTGCGGCAGTTTGTAGAGAAGTCGGGACGGTCGGCGCTGGAAGTGGTCGGCGAGATTCCCCCGCGCGGAGGACGCGCCACGGTGGAGAAGCTGGCGGCCAACGCAGTCATGTCCGGTTGCCTGCCGGCATATTTCCCCGTGGTAATCGCGGCTATCCAGGCGCTGCTGCTGCCCCGGTTCAACCTGGCCTCAGTGCAATGTTCAACGCATATTGCCACGCCTCTGGTGGTGGTGAACGGCCCGATTGCCGGCGAACTGGAAATGAACTCCAGCGGCAACTGTTTCGGGCAGGGCAACCGGGCCAACGCCACCATCGGCCGTGCGGTCAAGCTGGCTCTCACCAACCTGGGCGGCGCGCTGCCCGGCGACGAAGACCGGGCAACCTTTGGCCATCCCGGAAAGTACACCTACTGCATCGCCGAAAACGAAGCGGCCAATCCATGGCAGCCTTACCACGTAGAGCATGGATACCGGGCTGACGAATCCGTGGTTACGGTGCATCCGGCGGAAGCGCCCCACAACCTGAACAATCACGGCGCTGACAATCCCCAGGATTTGCTGACCACTTTCGCCGTGTCCATGGCGATCCCCGGCTGCAACAACATCAACGTCATGGGCGACGTCCTGCTGGTTTTGGGGCCGGAGCATGCCGACATTATCGCCAGCGCCGGGTGGAGCAAAAACGACGTCCGTTCATACCTGTACGAACTGGCGCGGCAGCCTTTGTCGCTGCTCAAGCTGGGCGGCATTCACGGACGGCACACACATCGCAATACCCTGTGGCCACGTTGGATTGACCGAAGCAATGACGACGCCATGGTGCCGGTAGTGCGCCGTCCCGAGGATATCCACATCATGGTGGCCGGCGGGCCGGGCCGTCATTCGGTCTATATCCCCGGTTGGGGTTCGCGCATCACCTCGGCTCCCGTTACCTAGCTGACATTGCTGAAGGATGGACATAATGGTTGACTTGGAAACACGCATCGCTGAGTTGGGATTGATTGACCCCACCGACCGCCAGGAAGAGCCGGAACGCCGGGCGGCCACGCCCCTGGAAACCCTCGACGGACTGACCGGCGGCTTTCTGGACAACCGGAAGGGGAACGCCGACGTAATCCTTGACGCCATCCGTCAGCGGCTGGCCGACGGCTACGGGATGACCGCCTCGGTAGTTCGTTCCAAGTGGGTATTCTCGGCGCCGGCCGCCCCGGAGATTATCGATGAACTGGCCGAGTGCGACTTTGTGGTTACGGCCGTGGGGGATTGAGGAAGCTGCGTGGCGCGCAGTTTGCGCGATGCAGTGGAACTGGAAGACCGAGGCGTTCGGACGGTGGTCGTCCACACCCAGGCCTTTTGCTCGGCCGCCGAGCAGCACATCGTCTCGCTGGGCCGGCCGGACTACGCGGGGTCCGTGTACCTGCAGCACCCCGTGGCGGCGCTGGACCCGCCGGCGATTGAGAGCCGGGTGGACGCAGTTATCCCCGACATCGTGGCGGCATTGCAGGGGCACGGGCGCGAGTAGCGTATTCGTCAGATCCCCCTCTCCTCCACCCAGCGGTGCTTTTGGGATTGCCGCCGATTTTCGTCGGTCGGCTGGTACGTAGCCAGGAAGTTGGCGCGATACTCACCAAACCGCCCGGCGCTGATGGCGTCGCGCATCTCTGCCATCAGACGGAGCACGAAGCGCAGGTTGTGGATTGACGCCAGCCGCGGGCCGAGCATTTCCCCGGCCTTGAACAGGTGCCTGAGATAGGCTGCGGAGTAGTTGCGGCAGGCGTAGCAGTCGCAGGCGTCGTCCAGCGGCGTGTCCTGCTCGGCGTAGCGGCTGTTGGCGATGTTGACCCGTCCGGCGCGTGTGAACAGCGAGCCGTTGCGAGCGACCCTGGTGGGCAGTACGCAGTCGAACATATCCACGCCCAGGGCCACCGAGTTGACCAGGTCCTCCGGGGAACCGACGCCCATCAGGTAGCGGGGCTTGTCGGCGGGCAGCGCGGCGGAGACCTGTCCGGTAACGGCGTGCATTTCGGCTTTGGTTTCCCCAACGGCCAGCCCGCCGATGGCATAGCCGTCAAAGGGAATCTCGGTGACGAATTGGGTGGACTCGGCCCGCAGCTCGGGCATCGTGCCGCCCTGTACGATACCGAACAGCGCTTGATCCGATGCGTTGGGACTGTCGGCGTGAGTGTCATAGCAGACCTGCGCCCAGCGATGGGTTCGCTCCATAGCCTCCCGAACGGCGGCCGGCTCGCCGGCGGAAAACACGCACTGGTCAAAGCACATAATTATGTCGGCGCCGATGCCGTGCTGGTTGAGGATGGCGGACTCTGGCGTGAAGAAGTGCCGGCTGCCGTCGATGTGGGACTGGAAGGCAATGCCGTCGTCGCTGATGCGGCGCAGGGAGCCCATGCTGAAAGCCTGGTATCCGCCGCTGTCGGTGAGGATGGGCCCGTCCCAGCCCATGAAGCGATGCAATCCGCCAGCCCCCGCCACTCGTTCAACGCCGGGACGCAGGTAGAGGTGGTAGGCGTTGCTCAGGACGGTTTCGGCGCCGAGGCTGCCGACCTCGTCGAAAGTAAGGCCCTTGACTGTAGCCTGGGTGGCCACGGGCATGAACATGGGCGTTTGCGCCGAACCGTGGGGCGTGGTAATCTGCCCGCGCCGGGCCGGGCCGTCGGTGGCCGTCAATTGAAAACCGATTGGTGAGCTCTCCATAGGGTCAATGTACTAGCGTCATCCTGCCAACGCAACGAGGTTGCCGCGCCGTGGTTCCTTTTCTCTAACAGCGCGCCTCATTTGGAACGGACGATGCCGGAAGTATTTTCCGAGTTTCTGCTGGCGTTGAGCGACCGAACCGTCTTGTGGGCCGTGACGGTCATCGCAGCCATGGCGGTTACGGCAGTGCTCCTCTACGTGTTCTGGGACCTGGTCGGCCGGGGCATCTCCCTGGCGGCTCGTTTATTGAACCTTGGCCGGGACGGGCAGCGGGGCTGACGTGTACTTTCCCATAGCGGACGCTACGGTTTCGCCATTGCTGCTGGCGTTGTTGGGCGTTGTCGTTGGCACCATGACCGGCTTCTTTGGAGTCGGCGGCGGTTTTCTCATCACCGGCGGGCTGCTGGTGCTGGGCGTGCCTACCATCTACGCCGTGGGCACCGGCCTGCTGATGGTGATGGGAACTGCCATTACCAGCACCCTGCGACACCGGAGGTTGGGGAACGTTGACCTCCGCCTGGCGCTGCTGATTGTATCCGGTACCATACCCGGCGTTTTCGCCGGAGAGCGGGTCAACGCCGCCCTGGCCGAGGCCGGCATCGCGGGGCCGGTGATCGGCGCGGTTTATTTCGTCCTGCTGCTGAGCCTGGGTTCGCTAATGGTGGGGAACTGGCTGCGGCGGCTGCGCTACAGTCCCGGTCCCAGGCTCAGCGGTGGCCTGCCGGGCTGGTTTCAAGCCGTGCGGTTGGGCCCGAGCAAGTTGTCCCTTCCGAGAGTAGGGGAGATCAACCTGCGCCCCGCGTTTGCCAACGCCGGCATCGCTGAGATGTCGGTGCTGGTGCCGATGTTGGCCGGTCTGTTTATTGGATTCATCGCCGCGCTGCTGGGGGCTGGCGGCGGGTTCCTGCTGATGCCCTTCCTGGTGTATGGGCTGGGCATACCGCCGGCGGTGGCAATCGGCACCGACCTGTTTCAGATAATCATCACCGGGACCTTGGGCGCCTTCCTGTATTCGCTGAGTGGAAACGTGGACCCGGTGATTGCCGTCATCATGTTTGCGGCGGCGTCTGTGGGTACGCAGATGGGCGCGTTGGCGACCCGGTTCGTCAATGCGGCGCGCATCCTGGGGCTGTTCGGCTTGACGGTGCTGAACGCGGGAATAGCGGTGGGTTTGGGGCAACTGGCCCGCGCGATAGGGTCTGACACCCTGGCCCTGGTGGGGCAACTGCTGCTGCTGGGGGTATCCGGGATGGTGGCCCTGACCATACTGGCCCTGCTGGGCCTGGCGGTTGTGGTGCAGGCCAGGCGCGGCCGCCGGCTGGCGCAGCTGCGTCGGATCCGGCGGGCAGGGCGAGTGATGGAAGGGCAGGGATCTCCGGCCGGCTCAGGCGGTTAGCCAGGTCAAGGTGTCGTCCACAACCTCCGTGGGGATGTCGCGGCGTACAATGGCCCGGCCCACGTCTTCCAACAGCACCCAGCGGTTGGTGCCGCCGACCGTTTTCTTGTCCAGGGACATTGCGGCCCTGATCCCGTCGAGGTCCACGCCCCTGGCCGTAATGGGCAGGCTGAACCGCTGGAGCAGGACGCGCTGGCGCTCCAGGATGTCGTCGCCAATCATGCCCATCTCGCGGGCGATGCGACCGGCGCCCATCATGCCCACGGACACCCCCTCGCCGTGCATGAACCGTCCGTACTCGGTGGACGCTTCCAGGGCGTGGCCAATGGTGTGTCCGTAGTTGAGCAGGATGCGGATGTCCAGGGTCTCGCGCTCGTCCTGGCTGACGACGTCGGCCTTGATGGCCATGCTCCTGCGGATGACCTCGGTGGAGATTTCGGGTTCTATTTCCATGAGGGCCTCGGCGTGTTCCTCGAACACGTCCACCAACGACGGGTCCAGGATAAGGCCGTGCTTGATGGCCTCAGCCCAGCCCTCTGCCAGCTCCCGCTTCCCCAGGGTGGAGAGGGCCTGCACGTCCGCCAGGACAGCCCGGGGCTGGTAGAACGCGCCGACCATGTTCTTGGCCTGGGGCAGGTTCACGGCAACCTTGCCCCCGATGGATGCGTCCACCATGGCGGCCATGCTGGTGGGCACCTGGACGAAGGGCACACCGCGCAGGAAGGTGCTGGCGATGAATCCCCCCAGGTCGCCGGAGACGCCGCCGCCGATGGCAATGATGGGCTGGCCCCGTTCCGCTTTCAGGCTGACCAGCCACTCATAGATCTCCTGGGCCTGCTGGAAGGACTTGCTGGTTTCACCGGCTGGAATGACGAAACAGTGGGCCGCGATGCCGGCGCGCTGCAACGCCCATTGGGCGTTGCGTCCGTAGGGGCGCATCACGTTTTCGTCGGTGATGATGTAGGCGGTGCTGCCCAGGCCAAGCTCGTTGATGTGCTCGCCCAGGCGGTCAATAACGCCCCAGCCGGCAATGACGGGATAGCTGCCGCCGGCGTGGTGAACGGTTGCGGCGAGGTCGGGGTTGGTCATCGGGTTCCTCCGGGTTGCTGGACGGGGGTTTGGCGTTGGCCCTCTGCCCCGTGGTGGTAGATATTCAGAATTACTTCGGCCACCTGCTCCGGCGTGCGCTCGTCGGTGGCCACGGCGTGGTGAGCGTACGCGTAGGCGGGAGCCCGCTCGTCCAGGAGCTCGCGGATGCGGTCCAGCGGGTCGCCGCCGGCCAGCATCGGGCGCACGGCGGCGTTGGGACTGCCTCGGGTGATGCGGTAGTGGATGGTTTCAGGCTGGGCGGTGAGGCAAAACACCGTTCCGCTTTCCAGCAGCACTTGACGAGTGAGTTCCTGGGCGAAGGCTCCGCCGCCGGCGGCGATGACCTTGTTGCCGCCTTCGCACAGGGTGAAGGCAGCATGGCGTTCCATGGCCCGAAAAACAGCCTCGCCGTCTTCGCTGAAGATGCGATGGATCGGCTTGCGGGCCCGGCGGACGATTTCCTCATCCAGGTCGGCCATGCGCCGGCCGGAGGTGCGGGCAATGATGCGCCCGACGTGGCTCTTGCCGGTGGCCATGAAGCCTACCAGAATGATGTTGTCGGATGACATAGTGGCATTATGCCATAATCAGGCGCCCGGCGGCTTGCCGCCGGCCGGCCAGGCTTCCGGTCCGACCAGCGGGACGAATTGGCACTGGGTGAGCTGCCGGATGACCGGCTGGTTGTCCAGGACACGCACCAGGGTCAGCACCTGCCGTCCCAGGCTGCCCACCGGGATTACCAACCGACCCCGGGGTTTGAGCTGGGCAGTAAGGGAATCGGGCACCGCTGGCGCGGCGGCGGACACCAGGATGCAGTCAAAGGGTCCGGCTTCGGGCGCGCCGAGCACGTCGGTCGCGCATCGGACGGTTACGTTGGAGATGCGGCAGGCTGCCAGGTTGCGCCGGGCGGTTCGGACCAGCTCGGGAATGCGTTCAACGGCTACGACGCGGCCAAAGGGCAACAACTTTCCCAGGATAGCGGCCTGGTAGCCGGAGCCGGCCCCAACTTCAAGCACCTGCTCATCGCCGCGCAGTGACAGCGCCAGGGTCATGCGGAGCACCATCGTGGGTTGTGAAATGGTCTGACCGTGGCCGATGGCCAGGGCCGTATTGCGATAGGCCAGATGCCGGAGTTCCGTAGGGACGAACAGCTCGCGCGGCACGCTGCGCATCGCCTGCAAAACCGGGCTGTCGCCCATGGCTGTAGCCAGTTGGCCCAACAGGCGGTTGCGGTCGGCTTCCCAGGAAAGGTTCATTTCAGCAGCGCGGCACAGGGAAAAGGGCGACTGGAATGGGTTAAGCGGCTAACATGGTACGGATGTGCCAATGGCCTGGGCAAGGGGTAAAACCCCGGTTGATGTTCATCCGCCGACCTGCCAGATATCCCAAAACGCGGCGGGGGCGAGTCAACGCTCGCCCCCGCCTTGCGTTGGAATAAATCGCTGTCTTGATTACCAGGTAACCCGACGGCGGTACACCAGGAGGGATGCGCCGATTGCGGCCAGCAGCAGCCCCAGCAGTATCACGAAGCCGGGCAGCAGCGGTGTGCCCGCATAGCGCACGCTGTTCACGTAGGTCTGCGGCGATTCGGCCGGCTTCAAACTCGCCTGCTCAGCCGACGGAACACTCAGTTGGGTAGCTACGCTGGTAACTTGCGAGCCCGTGGTGTCGTTGATCGGAATGACGTTGACCGGAACCGGCTCAGGGGGAAGCTTTTCAAAGTTGAGGTCCAGCACCCTGGTCTCACCATCGCCCCGGAAGAGCACGTCCTGGGCAGACTCTACCCGCTCGCTGCCGCTCACCAGCCAGAAGGTTACCATCCGGCCATCCGGCGGCGACTGGCCGGGGGCAACTTTCACCCGGTAAATGCCGTCCCATCCGGTCACCGCCGGAGGGGTGGCGTATCCCACGTCGCAGCCGCCCAGGCAGGCTATCACTGAAATGCCGGCCGGGGCCGCCTGGTTGTTGGCATATACGTGCCCTTCGTATATCTCCCAGTCATTGTTCAGGCTGGACGCCCTGGGTTCATCAGGACCGGTTCCCATGGCCGCCAGCATCGTGGTCAGCAGCAGGGTTGCGGTGAACAGGGCGATGGCGGTGCGTTTGACGCTGCCATTCAAGGGATTGAGATTCATTGCCATGCCCCCGTTAAGTTAGTTGCCGTCAAGCTTTCCCGCACGCGTCGGGATGGCAACCTGATAGTATTGGAAGCGCCCCGGAGCTTGCTTTGGCAAATGCCGGCCAATTTTGGACAAATTTTTAGATTGTCGCCCTTGCTACTCCGCTCGCTTTACGTTACGCTACCGACACCATTGGGGGGGATTATGGTCACTGCCGCTACTGAACCGATCCTGGAAGTCAAAGACCTGCGCACTTACTTTCACACCCGCACCGGCGTGGTCAAAGCTGTGGACGGCGTGAACTTCGAGCTGTTTCCTGGCGAAACCCTGGGCGTGGTCGGTGAGTCCGGCTCCGGAAAGAGTATGACCTCGCTTTCCATCATGGGTCTGGTGCCCCAGCCGGCCGGACGCATTGAGGAAGGTTCCCAGATTCTCTACAGAGGCGAGAACCTGCTGGAAAAGTCCCCCGCCGAGATGCGCCAGATCCGCGGCAAAGAAATTTGCATGATTTTGCAGGACCCAATGACCTCGTTGAACCCGGTGTACACCGTTGGCAACCAGGTCATTGAAACCCTCCGTCAAAACGACGATGACCAGAGGAGCACCAGCCTTAAAGAGCGAGCCATTGAGCTGCTATCCAAGGTGAAGATCCCCGCGCCCGATTCCCGTTTCACCAACTTTCCTCACCAGATGTCCGGGGGAATGCGTCAGCGGGTTGTCGGCGCCATCGCCATGGCTGGCGCGCCCAACGTCCTCATCGCCGACGAGGCCACCACGTCTCTGGACGCCACTATCCAGTACCAGTACCTGGCCCTGTTGAAGGAACTGCAGCAGGATACCGGCATGGCCATCATCTTCATCACCCACGACTTTGGCATCGTTGCCAAGATGTGCGACCGGGTGGCCGTGATGTACGCCGGACGTGTGGCTGAAATCGCCGACGTGCGTGAGCTGTTCAACAATCCCCAGCACCCATACACCGAAGCGTTGATGCGCTCGGTGCCCAACGTGGACGAGGACATCGACTTCCTCTACTCCATTGAAGGGCAGCCGCCGGCCCTGGATAACCTGCCTCCCGGCTGTTCCTTTGCTGACCGGTGCCCCTACGTGTTTGACAAGTGCCATGACGAGTTCCCGCCGGCGGTGGCTGCCGGAGACAGGCATATGGCCACCTGTTGGCGCCTGGCCCCCGAATTCGCTAATCAGGAGGCTCGCTGATGACTCAGGCGGTTACCGATGCTGCCGTCGCTGCCAGCAATGGCAATGGCTCAGCTATCGTAGAGCTGGACAATATCACCAAGTATTTCCCCATTACCCGCGGCGTTCTGCTGCGCCGATTGGTTGGAGAGGTCAAGGCCGTTGACGGCATCTCCCTCCAGATACGGGAGGGCGAAACCTACAGCCTGGTCGGCGAGTCCGGCTGCGGCAAAACAACCACGGCCCGCATGGTGCTGCAGGTTGAAACCCCCACCCAGGGCGTGATGCGTTTCAACGGCAAGGATGCCAGCCAGTTCAGCGGCTCCGAGCGGCGGGAATACCGCGCTTCGGTTCAGGCCGTTTTCCAGGACCCGTGGAGTTCACTCAATCCCCGGATGCGCGTCGGTTCCATTATCCTGGAGCCGCTGCTGACCAATCAGCCCATGGGCAAGAACGAAGCCCGGGAGCATCTGGAGACTCTGCTCAACGACGTGGGACTGCGCCAGGCCCAGGGCGAGTATTACCCCCACGAGTTCAGCGGCGGCCAGCGCCAGCGTATCGCCATCGCCCGGGCCCTGTCCCTGCGTCCCAAGCTCATTGTCTTGGACGAACCCGTTTCCGCGCTGGACGTCTCCATCCGCGCCCAGATCATGAACCTGCTGCGCCAGCTCCAGGACCAATACGGAGTCAGCTACCTGTTGATTGCCCACAACCTGGCCACAGTGCGATATATGAGCCACCAGGTTGGCGTGATGTACCTGGGGCGAATGGTAGAACAGGCGCCGACCAGGGAACTGTTCGCCAACCCCAGCCATCCCTACACCAAGGCGCTGATTGCCGCCTCACTGCCCTCCCATCCCGATATCGAGCGGGAAGAGATGGTGATATCCGGTGAAGTGCCGTCGCCGCTGAATCCGCCCTCGGGGTGCCACTTCCATCCCCGTTGCCCGATGGTGATGGAGCGCTGTTCGGTGGACGACCCCGTACTGAGGCAACTGAGTCCGGTGCATGAGGTCGCCTGCCACCTGTTCTGAGCGACTAGGTTCGGAAGGTAACCCGCCGGAATGCCTCGGCCAGGGTCAGGCCGCTGACGTCCTCTTCCCCTGATGAGTTGCCCGTCTTCGCCTCCGCTTCGGCATGGGCACGGATGAACGCCCGCATTTCATCGTCGGTGCGGTCGCCGGTTTGGGACCGGTGCGCCAGCACCGCTTCAACCTTGGTGTCGAAGTTGCCCTCGATATCCACAAAGATATTGGGACTTTCGGAGCCCCAGAACCAGATGGCCGCGGTCTTGTGGGGTTCGATCCCTTCGTTGGTGAACAAATCGCCAAAGTGCAAGTGGTCCCGCGCGTAGGGAAAAACCGCGTCCAGCGCCACCTGCCCGGCGATACGATAGTCGCGGTGCCACTGCATATTGCGGCGGTAAGGTTCGGCGGTCAGCACAACGTCGGGTTTTACCAGCCGAATCTGGCGCACCAGGTCTTTACGGAAATCGGCGGTGTCTTCCAGTTCTCCGTCGGAATGTCCCAGCATCACCACGTTGGTTATGCCGAGAATTTCGGCCGAAGCCAGTTGTTCCCGGCTGCGGATGGCAGCCAGCTCCGTTGAGTTGACCTCCGGGTCGTCGGACCCTTTGCTCCCGTCGGTGCAAAGCACGAAGTGGACTTCCGCGCCGGCGCGCACCCATTTGGCGATAGCCCCACCGGCCCACATCTCGGCATCATCGGGATGGGGGGTAACCACCAGGGCGCGTTCCGGGGTGAATTCCATGGGAGCTTCCTCCTGCGTTAAACGTAAAATTGATGATTCAAGAGCCGTTGAAGCGATTGGAAAAACGGCTGCGCTAGTCCTGCGTTTCGTGGGTTGGCGCCTGCTCGCGCTCCGCAAATAGGCCGCTATCGCTGTCCCGCTCGGCTGTTGCGGCTCTGGCGTACTTGCCTACCACCCACTCCCGACCGGGCCAGGACGACGAATCCAGGCGAATGGCGCGTTCCTTGAAAATGTCGCCGGCCAGAATGCCGCCCGAAATGATCATCCGCATCGCCTCGTCCACCGAGATATCGGTCGGCGTAACTTGGTCGGACGGCACCACCACCAGGTAGCCCGACGAAGGCACCGGCGTAGTTGGAACATACACCGACAGGTATTCCTCTACCCCATCTATCTTGCCCAGGTTCGACGTAATCAGGCCCATGGACAGCACGCCCAGCCGTGGAAATTCCAGGAGGACAACGCCACGGTAGTTGTAAGTCTGTGTATCGGAGAGAAAATCGATGCCGTGTCGGGTGGTGTTGTACACCGGCCCGATGATCGGCACTCGCCCAATGGTGTCATGCACTCGGTCAATCAGAAGACGGGTTACCGCCCACCCGATGAGCAGACCCATACAGTACAAGATGATGATGATGATGATGATTTCCCCAATATCGGCGATGTCCACGCCCGGACCGTGGGGGATGCCCAGCTGACGAATGAAGGGGTCCAGCAGCGAATCAACGATGCCGTAGAAGAAATCCACCACGAAATACGTAACGAATATCGGCAGGAACACCAGGACGCCCGCCACCAGCCGCCGCTGAACGTGCCCCACCGCGCCGGCGATGACGTGGCTCGGCGCCCGCTCGGTTCGCAAAATCCTGTCGTGCAGATCTGGAGGTGGCTCACCGCCTCCCAACCGCCGGCGGAACATTCCACGCATTATGCTTTGTCCTGCCCCCCGTTCCCCGGTGTCAGTTCTTCGTAGATGTCAAACAGCCGGCCGGCCACTTCCTCCCAGCTCAGTCCTTCGGCCCTTCGTCTCGCCGCCTTGCCCATGCTGTCCCGCAGGCTGTCGTTGACCAGTATCATCTCCAGGGAGTTGGCAAAAGCCTCCGGGCACCGCCAGGACTTGAGGTATCCGGTTCGCCCGTGCTGCACCACGGTGGGCAGCCCTCCGACCCGGGACGCCACCACCGGAGTGCCGCAGGCCATGCTCTCCAGCGCGGCCAGGCCGAAGCTCTCGTAGAACGACGGCACCACGCAGACGTCGGCGGCCGAGTAATACCAGGCCAACTGCTCTTGAGGCACCCGTCCCACGAACTCGATGGCCTGCCCAACATTGAGGTCCTCCGCCATCCGCTTCAGCCGGGCGATTTCCCCGCTGCCATCCGCGTCTGACCCCACCACCAGCACCTGAACGTCACCGGTGGGCAGATGCGCGGCGGTGTGAATCAGCAAGTCCACGCCCTTCAGCGCTTCGATACGGCCCACGTACAGCAGGACTTTGTGACCGTTCAGCCCCAGTTCATTGCGCGCCTCGGCACGTCCCAGGGGACGAAAGCGCGCCAGGTCAACTCCGCATGGCACCAGGCGTATGCGCGACGGGTTCCCGTCGTACAGCCGCACCATGGCGTCCCGTTCGTGAGCGCTGAACGCGACGATGCAGTCGGCGTCGGCGATGATTTTGCTCTCGGACTCCTGGCGAACCGGCGGCTCCCACTCACCCGAGCGAGACTGCATCTTGATGCGGGAAAGGGTGTGAAAGGTCACGACATGGGGCGCGCCCACAGCCGCCGCCAGCCGGCGACCGGCCAGGGCGCTCAGCCAGTAATGGGAATGCACCGCCCGGTATTGCACGCCTTCCCGGCGCTGGTGTTCCAACATCCCGGCGACAAATTCATCCAGATGCTCAAATTGCTGTGCCAGGGGCGCATCGAGCGGCCCGGCGGGAAGATGCACCACGTTGACGTTATCGGCGATGGGCGGCCCATCCAATTCCAGGTCGTCGTGTTGACGGGTGAAGATATCAACGGCCACCCCCTGGGCCGCCATGGCCCGGGCCAGTTCCCGCACGTGCACGTTCATGCCTCCGGCCTTGCCCTGACCGGGCGCAGCCAGCGGGGAGGCGTGATAAGTCAGCATAGCGACGCGCCGGGCGCTGTCTCGAAGCATGGTTATCCACCATCCCCGGGCCGCTCCAGGCTGATGCGGTACAAATGATGGTCGCTGCCGCCCAGGCGATACTTGTAGGACTCGTTGCCGCGCAGAAAATCAAAGTGGCGATAACCCCGTTCCAGGGCATCCCGTAAACACAGCGAGTGCAGCAGCAGCCCCACGCTGTAGTAGCGATATTCCGGGTCGTGCCCGCTGTTGTACAGCATACGCACGTTGTCGTAGTCAAAACACAGCGACGACGCCACTGGCTTTTCATCCACCTCCATGAAGAACAGCCGCAGCAGACCTTCCGCGGCGGTGGCTGCCATCACTCGACGAAAGAAGTCCTCGCGCTCGTCGGTCAAGAACTCCGCTTTGGCCTGGTCGCTCCGGCGCATCAGGTCAAAGAAGGTTTCCATTCTCTCGGCCACTTCGCCTGGTTCGGAAACGCAATACCACCGCCAGTTGCCGTGGCCATCCAGCCGGCGCAGCTTGCGACGCAGTTCGTGACGGTCCTTCTTGCTCAACCCGGACAGGTATTCATCCCAGGTGTCGGCCAGGGCGATACGGGGCGCGACGTCCTCCTCCGCCACTTCTACCTGGTAGCCGCGGGCGCGAGCCACCTCCGGCAGCATGGCCAGCGTCGGGGAGTCCTCTCCGATGGAATTCAGCTCCAGCCGACGGCCGCCGTTATCGGTGATGGTATCCAGCAGCGTGGGGTAGAAAACTGCCTCGGCGCCGGCCGCAACGACGAAGTCGTTGTAGTCAAAGGTGTCGCTGTTCCCCACCAGGGAATAGTCGTCGCCGGCCCGCGACAATGGGGCGATGGCCGTAATGTCCCCGGCGGCGTCGGTCAAGTAAAAACCGGCCAGGGATCGCCCGTCCCGGAACAGTCCCCACCACAACTCCTGCCATACCGGGGTGATGTAGAGGTTGTTCACCGAGGAGCGTCCCAGGAGTTCCTGCCACTGGGGCCGAATCTGGTCGAAGGACGTAAGCGGCATCGGGGTATGGGGCCCAGGCATCGGCAACACCCTCACTCCGGCAGCATTGCCAGCAGATCGCGGCCGGTGTAGCCTCCGGTCTCGCTGCACTGGCGCACCGCGGTAGTAACCACCCGATGGCCGGGCTTTTGCACACCCCGCATGGACATACAGAGGTGCTCGGCTTCGATTCGGCAGGCCAGCGCGATGGGCTTCACCCGCAGCAGCACGGCGTCTGCCAGTTGCGCCGTCAACCGTTCCTGCACCTGGAGCCGCCGGGCCGCCGTGTCCAGCGCCCGGGCGATTTTGCTGATGCCGGCGATGTGCCGATCTGGTATGTACACCAGGCTGGCCTGCCCAAAGAAGGGGAGCAGGTGATGCTCGCACATCGAATAGAAGGTCAGATCACGGACCAGCACCGGGTCTTGGCTTACGTCTTCGGAAAATACGGCGTCTATTTCGTCCGCCGGGTCCTTCCCCACGCCGGCAAACAGCTCGCTGTACATCTCGGCCACCCGCTCCGGCGTGCGCCATAGCCCCTCACGCCCGCTGTCCTCATCGACGTACTTGAGCACGGTTCCAATCGCTATTTCGATAGCGGCCTGGTTAATTTCTGGGGCACGGTTCATGCTTGGAGCGCAACGCTTACGTTAGGCCTCCCCGATACCGGTGAGAATGGCGGACTCGATGGCCTCCAGGTTGGGCTGCACTTCCACCGTATGCGCCTGCGCGCTGCTGACCGCCATGTCCGGGTCTTTCAGGCCCGTGCCGGTGATGATGCAGACCACGCGCTTGCCGTCCAGTTTCAACCCGTTCTGCTGCATCTTCAGCAGCCCCGCCACGGAGGCGGCCGAGGCCGGCTCTCCGAAAATTCCTTCGTGAGACGCCAGCAGGCGATACGCCTCCAAAATCTCGTCGTCGCTCACGGCATCAATGACGCCGCCCGACTGGTCTCGCGCTCGCTCCGCAGATTTCCAACTGGCCGGGTTTCCGATGCGAATGGCCGAAGCGATAGTTTGGGGATAAGGCACCGGCTCACCGCGCACGATGGGAGCCGCCCCTTCCGCCTGGAACCCCATCATCCGGGGCAGCGCGTCGTTCCGGCCCAGCTGGTGGTATTCGACGAACCCCCGCCAATAGGCGGTGATGTTGCCGGCGTTGCCCACCGGTATGAACAGGTAATCCGGCGCGTTGCCCAGCACGTCGGAAATCTCAAAGGAAGCCGTTTTTTGCCCCTCGATGCGGTGCTGGTTCACCGAGTTCACCAGCGTAATGGGGTTGGTCTCAGTGAACTGACGCACCAGGGCCAGGGCTGCGTCGAAATTGCCGTCCACCAGCAAGATGCGCGCGCCGTATGCCATGGCCTGGGCCAGTTTGCCCAACGCCACCTCGCCTTTGGGAATCAGCACCCAGCAGGTCAGCCCGCAGTAGGCCGAGTAGGCCGCCGCCGACGCGCTGGTGTTGCCGGTGGAAGCGCACATCACCCCCAAGCAGTTCTCCTCCATGGCCTTGGCGATGGCGACCACCATGCCCCGGTCCTTGAACGAACCCGTGGGGTTGCACCCCTCCAGCTTGAAGAACAGGTCGCAGCCCAGGCGTGGACCCAGGTTGCGCGAACGCACCAGCGGCGTATCGCCCTCCCCCATGGAAAAGATGGGGGTCTCTTCGTTGACCGGCAGCAGTTCGCGATACCGTTGTAAAACGCCGATGCCCATCACTCTTCAATGCGAATCAGGTTGTTCACGCTCAGCACGACCCCCAGCTGGGCCACGGCAGCCAGCGCCGTCTGCACGTTCGCCTCCCGTGACGGATAGGTGGTCACGACCAACTGCGCTGTGCCGCTGCCGGGGTCGGTGTCCTTTTGAATGACCGTGGCGATGGAAATGTTGCCCTCCCCCAGAATGCGGGCAATCTGCGCCAGCACTCCGGCCTGGTCGGCGCAGGTCAGCCGCATGTAATAGGCGCTGGACAACTCGTCAATGGGATGCACTGCAACCTGGCTTCCCTCCGCCGGCCCGTTGGAAATTGGAAGCGGCGGTGGCCCTTCGGAGCTGTCTATGCTCCGTACGATGTTGAGCACGTCGCCCATCACCGCGCTGGTGGTGGCTTCCCGGCCGGCTCCCTGCCCGTGCAGTATGATTTGCCCGCACAAGTCACCGGTAACCTCAACTGCATTATACACGCCGTCAACCTTGGCTAGCAGGTGGTCGTCAGGCACCAGCGCCGGATGGACCCGAGCGCGCACTGCTCCACCGGATTCAGCGGTGGCGATGGCCAGGGATTTGATAGCGTAGCCCAGCTCGGCGGCGTAGCGGAAATCCTCCGGCGCCAGCCGGCTGATACCCTCGGTGTAAATTGCGCTGTGCGGGATGGGACGGTGAAAGGCCAGGCTGCCCAGTACCGACAGTTTGTAGGCGGCGTCGATGCCGTCGATGTCGTTGGTCGGGTCTGCCTCGGCGTAGCCTCGGGCCTGGGCTTCGGCCAAAGCGTCGGCGAAGGGAGTCTGCTCCCGGGCCATCCGGGTCAGTATGTAGTTGGTAGTCCCGTTGATGATGGAACGTATGGAGCGGATGTCGTTGGCCAGGAGCTGGGACATCAAGCAGCCGACGATGGGAATGCCACCGCCGGCTGATGCCTCAAAAAGCAGGTTGACGTGCCGGGACTGGGCCAACTCCAGCAGAGCCGGCCCACGACGGGACATCACTTCCTTGTTCGCCGTAACCACGTGTTTGCCGGCGGCCAGGGCCCGTTCCAGGTACTCGCCGGCGGGTGAATCGCCCCCCATCACCTCGACCACGATGTGAACGTCCGGGTCGGCCAGAATGTCCTCCGGGTTGCTGGTCAGCGTTCCCGACGGCAAAGAGGGAGTACGGGGCCGGGCAATATCCCGCACCAACGCTCGGCGGAGGCATACCGTTCGCCCCGTCTTGAGCTTGATGTCGGCAGCGTGTTCCAGCAGCGCGCCGGCCACTCCGCCGCCCACGGTGCCCAGGCCCATCAAGCCGATGTTGATTGCCTCACCACTCTCGCCGGTCATGGCAGCAAACCTCCGCCACCCTGTCGCTGCGGCTCCGGCGTAACCCGCGGCCGCGTCAACCTCACCTGCTCGGTTACCCAGGCGTAGCGGTTGCTGTCAAAGTTGATTTTCACCCAGCCGGCATCCGACCCCTGGGCCAATTGGTCGTCCTTCCACTCATCCACCCGGGCGCCGGCCATTTGAAACTGCATTGCCGGTTCGATCTCCCGGGTTTCAACGGCGCCAATTGGCTGAATCAGGAATATGGTTTGCTCCACGTAGATCGGGTCGGAAATGTCGCCCGGCTCCAGCAACGCCGGCCGGCTGACCGTTTGGCCGCTCTCGTCAACTCGCTCTTCGCCGAACAGATAGCGGTCGAATTCAGGGAAGGCCCCCTGGGGGACCCAGCCGATGTATCCGTCCCTGCCCGACAATTCCCGGGCCACATCAGCGAAGGGCTCTCCCAGTTCCAGCCGCTCTTTCACCGCCTCGGGCGCGGCGGAGGAATCTATGCCTACGGGGATGGCCTGCAGTTCCACCTGGGGGGCTTCTTCGGGCAGGGAGGCCAGCATACGGGCAAACAGTTCTCGCTGCTGCAACTGCTCCTCCACGATGCGCCGGTAGCCGTCGTCACTGAGGTTCACCTGCGTCAGAAAGCCGGTGTACGCATTCTGGTACTCGGCGTCCAGTTGCGAATCGTCCACTTCCTGTCCCGGCTGCGGTTCCGGGCGGAAACTGCTGCGGATGGCCTCCTCAATCTGCTCGTCGGTCACGTTGATGCCCAGGCCAGGCGCGGCTTGACGCAATATCTCAGCGTGAAGCAAGTCGGTGAGCAACTGGAACGGGATGGTGCTCAGGTCAACCTGGCCGCCCTGGTAGCGGTCAATCCCCTGCAGCACCCTAATGCGCTCCACCAGGTCGCCCATGGAGAACCGAACACCCCGCACCTCGCCGGCCATCACCCGCGGCGGCAGGATGTAGGCCCGGTAAACGCCGGCCATTACCACGCCGACGATGATCAGGATGAGAACGGCCCCTACGATGATGGCGATGCGCTGGCGGCGGCGTTCTGCGGAGCGGCGGGCCCTGGCAGCGTTGGCGGCGGACTCGTCAGTTGTCCCCATGCGGCGGTTCCGCCCGCCACGCCGGCGCGCCGGCGTCCGTCCGGCGGGTTCCGGCGGTTCTTCAGCCACGGTCTCGGCGCCGCGTTTCCAGGGCAGCGGCAAGTTCAGCATTTTCAGATGGCCGGCTAGCGGCCGGAGCGCATACCGATGTTGATGCTGTGTTCCGGCGCATAGGGCAGCAGAGCCAGGTACCGGGCGCGCTTGATGGCTTGCGCCAGCAGCCGCTGGTTCTTGGCCGAGGTGCCCGTTTTTCGCGTCGGCTCAATCTTGCCCTGCTCCGAGATGTACCGTCGCAGGCGGTCCACGTCCTTGTAGTCCGGGGTTACGCCTTCAACGGTGAAGGCGCAGACCCGCCGACGCGGGCCGTAGCGCCGGCCGCCTCGTCCGCCTCCGCGCGGCCCACCTCGTCCCGGGGGTCGTCCGCCGGGACCGCCGGGTCGTCCACCGGGCCCTCCGGGAGGACGCCCGCCAGGGCCTCCGAATGCCGGCCGCTGACCGGGGCCGTCGGCGCCAGCGCCGGCGCCCGGCGTAGCTGCGGGAGGCGCACCCTGGGGCGAGTCGGCCGGTGTGGGAGAGGACGGAGCGGCTGGGGTAGTCATTGAACGGTTCCTCCGGGCGGGTGAATGAGTTCGTTACTGTTCAGAAGGGCAGGTCGTCAACGTCGGTCATCGGGTCGCCGGAGTTGCCGGCGCCATAGTCGCCGTAACCGCCGCCTTGCTGGCTGCCATAGCCACTGTCCTGTTGGCCGCCGTAGCCGCCGCGCTGGTCGTCATAACCGCCATCTTCCCCACGTCGGCCCAGCATCTGCATCTCGGTGATGGTAACGTCCAACGAAAAACCGGGAGTTCCATCCCGACGGTCGTACTGGCGTGAACGCAGCCGGCCCTCAATATAGACCTGCTGGCCCCTGGTAAGGTACTGGTTGCAGGTGTCCGCCAGGCGTCCAAAGGCAGTGCAATTGAACCACTCGGTCTCCTCCCTGCGCTCGCCGGCCGCTGTCGTATAGCTGCGGTTGCTGGCGATGCTGAACGACGTCATCGGATTCCCCGAGGCGGAATACCGCATCTCCGGATCCCGGCCCAGGTTGCCGATGATGATTATCTTGTTCACGATAACCTACGCTTCGGGTTCGCTGGCGGATTCTTCGGCAGGAGCCGGTGCAGCCTCAGCAGCCGTTTCCATGGTGGCCTCCGGCGTTTCCGTAGCGGCAGGAGCCTCGACTTCGGGTTCCGTCACCGGCGCAACGGCGGCAGGTTCGGGCGCGGGCGCAGCTTCTGCCACTGCCGGAGCCTCCGGCGTAGGTTCGCTTGCGGATGCGTCAACGGGCGCGGCGGCCGGGGCCGGCGGCGCGGCGTCTGGAGTACGGGCTGGCCCTCTATCGCCGAAGCCGCCCGCCGCTTCCGGTATCGGTCCACCGCCGTCGTTACGGCGTCCCCGTCCGGGCGGGATGTAGCGGGACGGCGCGGTCAGCGGGCCGGGGGCCGGCCGGTCGGCCAGCGGGCCGTCGCAGCGTATCACCAGGGAGCGCAGCACGTTGTCATGCAGGCGCAGGTAGTTCTCCAGCTCCCGGTTGAACGCGTTCTCCGAGGTGAAGGAGCTCAGGTAGTAGGAACCTTCCAGGAAGTTGTAGTTTCCCTTGCGTATGGGATAGGCCAACCGGCGGGTTCCCCAGGTCTGCTCGGCGGTTATCTCGCCGTCGCGTCCGGTGATAAAGGACTTGATTTCATCCCAGGTCGCCGACGCGTCCTCCTGGTTGAGCATCGGGCTGAGAATGGTTACGAGTTCGTAGTGGCGCAAGTTGCAATCTCCTGAATTGGTAAAAGCGTTGACGATTATAGCACAAGTTCGGATTATTCCGCTGCCAATTCGTTCAGTACCGACTCAATCAGCTGCACGCCCCGCGCGCCGGTGCTGCGATGGGCGATACGACCCTCTTTATCCAAAAACACGTAGCTGGGCACGCCCCGAATCTGATAGGCAATCGCCACCCCTGCGTCAGGGTCGTAGAAGTTGGGGAAGGTGAGCTCGTTGCGCTCCACGAACGCTATCGTATCCGCACTGGTGGTATTGAACTGAGACACCCCGATGACATTCACGCCGGCATCGCGCAACTCTTCACGATACAGCTCCTCCAGGGCGGGAAACTCCCGCGCACAGTGTGGTCACCAGGGCGCCCAGAACGCCAGCAGCGTCGGCGTGCCGAAGGTCTCCGAAAGCGTAATTTCCGTTCCGTCCAGCAGTTCCGCCTGGAAAGAGGGGGCCGCGGTTCGCTCCCCATCGCCTTCCCGCGTCGGCGCCGGACGCGGCGTGTACGTGGGCCGCGGACGGGGGGTGTAGGTTGGAGGGGCGGGAGTGTCGATGGGCGTGGCCGTCGGTTCGGCCATCGCCGTGGCAGTTGTCGGTTCCGTGGGCGCGGCGGTTGGCAGCAGCGCCTCAACGGTGGTCACATGGTCGGCCTTCGGCGAAGGATTGGCCGGCGACGGCGTGCATCCCGCCAGCACAGCAAGCATAGCGATAACGACCAGTGTTGCCGTGGTTTTCGAAATCGGTGAAAACACCCGATAAATATAGCACAGCCGCCGGACGCCGCCGGCGCCGGTGCGTTGACGGAAGGGGCGGCGTAGGGCAAAATACTCCGGCGATGAAGTTGCACGAATACCAAGCCAAAGCCATTTTTGCCGATCAAGGCATTCCGGTTCCCAACGGGATAGTGGCTCGGACTCCTGAGGAAGCGGCGGACGCCCTGGCATCGTTCGGAGGCAGAGGTGTCGTCAAGGCGCAGGTTCACGCCGGAGGGCGGGGTCTGGCCGGTGGCGTCAAGGTAGTTGGCTCCCCCGAAGAGGGACGCGATTTTGCGGCCGCACTGCTCGGCTCCCGGCTGGTAACGCACCAGACGGATTCCGACGGCGTGCCCGTGGACACCGTGCTGATAGAAGAGTTGGCCGACATCGACCGGGAGATGTACGTTGCGCTTGCCATCGACCGAAATCACCGGGGCCCGGTGCTCATCGCCAGCGCTGCCGGTGGAATGTCCATCGAGGAAGTTGCCGCCGACAACCCCGATGCCATCATCACGGAAGCGGTTGAACCGGGCCTGGGACTGATGCCCTACCAATGTCGGCGGGTGGCGGCCCGACTGGGCCTGACCGGCGCGGCGGCGCGACAGGGCGCCGATATTCTCAGCGCGCTGTACCGGGTTTTCACCGATAATGACTGCACCCTGGTCGAAGTCAACCCCCTCATCGCGACCGGAGACGGCGGCGTCGTGGCTCTGGACGCCAAGATGGACGTTGAAGACGACGCCCTGTTCCGCCACTCTCAGCTCCACCAATTGCGCGACCGCAGCCAGGAAGACCCCTTGGAGGCCAGGGCTGCCGACGACGACATCGCCTACGTCAGCCTGGATGGTAGCGTTGGTTGCCTGGTGAACGGCGCCGGGCTCGCCATGGCTACCCTGGACGTGGCCAACGCGGCCGGCGCGGCTCCCGCCAACTTCCTGGACGTGGGCGGCGGCGCCTCGGAAGAAAAGGTTGCCACTGCCGTGGGCATCATCCTGTCCGACCCCAAGGTTGACCGGGTGCTGGTCAACATCTTCGGCGGCATCCTGCGCTGCGACATCGCGGCCCGGGGCATCGTGATGGCCTATGAGGAGCGGCAGGCGACGCAGCCGCTGGTAGTGCGGATGCTTGGCACCAACTTGGAAGAAGGCAAGGCTATCTTGGCCCAGTCGGGCCTCGACGTAACCTTCACGGACACGCTGACCGAAGCGGCGGCGGCCCTCGCGCCGGGATCGTAGGTGCGGAGCGCGTAACGCCATGGGAATCCTGCTGAATGAGCAATCCCGGATTCTGGTGCAGGGCATAACCGGGCGGGAGGGAAGTTTTCACGCCCGCGCCTGCAAAGCCTACGGCACGCAGGTGGTGGCCGGCGTAACTCCGGGCCGAGGCGGCCAGACCTTCGACGACACCGTCCCCGTTTTCGACTCGGTGGGCGAGGCCGTGGCGACGACTCAGGCCAATGTGTCGCTGATTTTCGTACCTCCGCCCTTCGCCGGCGACGCTATTGCAGAGTCCGTGGATGCCGGCATCCCGCTGATTGCCTGTATCACCGAGGGCATTCCGGTCCACGATATGGTTGGGCTGTATCGCTACGTGCACGCCCAGGGAGTCCGGCTCATTGGGCCGAACTGTCCGGGAATGATAAACCCGGGAGCGCGCTGCAAGGTCGGCATCATGCCGGGCAGCATCCACGCGCCGGGCCGCGTCGGAGTGGTTTCCCGCAGTGGCACCCTGACTTATGAGGCAGTGGGCCAACTGACCGACCTGGGCATCGGCCAGTCCTCCTGCGTGGGCATCGGCGGCGACCCGATCATCGGCACCAGTTTCGTGGACGTCCTGGGCCTGTACAACGACGACCCGGACACCGACATGGTGGTGTTCATCGGCGAAATCGGCGGCACCATGGAGCAGGAAGCCGCAGAGTACATCGGCTCGTCAGAGTTCACTAAGCCCATCTGCTCGCTGATTGTCGGCGCTACCGCCCCATCAGGCAAGCGCATGGGACACGCCGGCGCCATCATCACCGGCGAGAGCGCCACTGCCGAAGCCAAAACCCGCGCCCTGGAAACGGCCGGCGCGGTCATCATACCGACGCCGGCGGATATCGGAGCCACGGCGCAGCGGACGCTGCGGGAAGCGGGATTGGCCGGTTAGGGCAGCACCGTCGTGGTAACCAGGCCGGGATTCGGCGGAATCGACATTCCGTCGGGCACGGTTACGCTGAAAACCACCGGAAAGCTGATTACGCCCCGCTCCGTGCGAGCCTCGTCGCTGACTTCGCTGACCTGCGCGTCAAAGACAACGTCGCGGACGGCAGCCAGGGTAACGGTGGCCCGTGTCCCGACCTTGATGCGCTCGATGTAGTTGGTTTCGACCAACCCCTCAACCGATACATACTCCGGATTAACCAGCTGGATGACCCGGGCATCCACCTTGATCACGTCGCCGGAGGCGATGGTAACCACCCTGACCACGCCGTCGAAAGGCGCGCGCAGCACGGCGTCGCCCAGGTCTTCCTGCGCTTCGGCGTAGTTCAGAGCCGCTGTGTCGATGCGGAATTGAGCCTGCTCGATGTTTATTTCATCGGGTCCGCCAGCCAGGTCGTCCCGGAACGTCCGGGCGGTATCTACCGCCTGCTGCGCCGCATCAACTGCGGTTCTGAGACTGTCCAGTACGATTTGGTCCGGGCCTTCTTCCAGTTTCTCCAACTGTTTCTGCGCGGAGTCCAGGTCCAGGCGACGACTCTCAACAATAGCCTCCAGGCGGGCCAGTTCCAGCCGGTCAACGCCGGCCTCAGCTTCGGCCAGGTCGCGCTCGGCCGTCCGCAAGCCCTCCCGGGCGCTTTGCACTATGGCTTCCAGCAGCCTGATCTGGTCCTGGTCGGGGCCGTCTAGCAGGTCGTCTTGGTCCCGTTTCAAACTGGCCAACCTTTCTTCCAGTACGCTGATGTTATCGCGGAGTGGGGCCAGGTCGAGTTCCTTGGGGCCGGCTTCCAGTTCTTCAATCTCCTCCTCCCACTCTGCCACGTCCCGCTCGCCGGCCTCCACTGCAGCGCGCAGGGCATTGAGCTGGACTACGTCGAAAACTTCACCTTCTTCCAGGTTCAAGAACGTTCCATCAATGGCCTGTACGGAGAAGGCGGTGTACGCCTCCCGCGCCTTTGTCAGCTCCCCTTCTGCCGTGGCCAGCGCGACTTTAGCGTCACTCAACTCATCGGCGTGGTCGGCGTCAATGTCAATCAAATCTTCCCGAGCTTTGTCCAGCATCTGCTCGGTTTCGGATATCTCGTTTCGCAGTTCGATAACGCCCTGATTGTAATCGGGGAGATAGTCGGCCAGCGCGTCCTCGGCATTTTCCAGGTCCACCTTGGCTTTGGAACGGACTCGCAGAGCATTGGCGAACCGCTCGCTATGACCGTCAGCAAAATCGGACAATCTTTCCTCGGCCAGGTCTAACGCAGCTACTGCCGCCGCCCGGGCCTGGCGCGCCCTCCCCAGGCTCAGGTCGTGGTCGAATTGGAAATCGGCCAGCCTCTCCTCGGCCTGGTCCAGATTAACCTGGGCTTGCTTCAACCCGCTCTCGGCTCTGGCCAGCTCGTCCTCCGCCCGGTCTTTCACCAGGTCGTCACCGGATTGCAGGCCCAGCACGGCGTCCAGGGCATCCTGCGCCGCTTTCAGCTCCAGTTCCAGTTGCGAGACGACCTGCTCCAGGTTGGTCATGGTCGTTTCGTCCAGCGTAGCCAGAACATCCCCGGCAGACACCGAATCCCCCACGGCCACGTTGACTGAGCCCACCTCCCCTGGTATCTCGAACGCCAGGTCCTCGCTGATGTCGAAGCGCAGCTCGCTGCGAACGCGAAACTCGTCGCTGGTTACCGCGCCGTCGGACGCCCCTGCGCCGCGCCCGCCATTGGTGTCAGCGGCGTCGGAGGCGCCCCCGCAAGCCAGCAGCGTCGGAATGACGATTGCCGGCACCAGCACTGAAATAAACCGTCTCGGATGAGCGAGCAACGGCAGTGAGCGAAAGGGCATAGTGTTCAATTAACAGCCTCGCGAAGTAGTGAAAGTCGGACCGTTCAGTCGGCTGCTGCAGTCGGTTGCGCAGCCGGCTGGCGGGTAATCAACCGGGTGATGCGACCCGGCAGGCTGGGTATTGTTTCGTGCAGCAGCATGTAGGTAACGGGCACGGCAACCAGCGTCAAAAACGTCGAACTGACCAGTCCGCCGATAACTACGGTTGCCAGCTCCGCGCCAACCAGTCCGCTGTCGTCGCTGAACGCCAGTGGAAAGATTGCCAGTATCGTGGTGAAAGCGGTCATCAGGATTGGACGCAGCCGGGTGCGGCCGGCCTCCACCACCGCGTCGAAAGCGTTGTAGCCTTGCCCGCGCAATTGCCCGACGAAGGTCAGCAGCACGATGGCGTTGGTAACCACGATTCCGATGAGGAACAGGAACCCCATCAGGGCGGGCAGGCTCAGAGTGCGGTCTGTGATGACCAGGGCCACCAGAGCGCCAACCACGGCCAGGGGCATATTCAGCACCACGATGAACGGGTCCCGCAGCGAACCCATGCTGGCAACCATTACCAGATAGACCAGCGATACCCCGATGGCCATGGCGATGTACACGCTCTGGAACTGTTCCTCAATATCGCTGGCGAATCCCCCCTGCTCAGCGTTGACTCCCGTGGGAATCTCCGTCTCGGCGATGACGTCGTTCACCCGGGCGGCGATGGCCTGCCGGTCTCGACCCTGAAACTCCCCGGTGATGGTGGCCGAGCGGTCGCCGTCGTAGTGGGTGATTACCGACGGCCCCAGCGAGGCTTTGACTTCGCTGATGCTACCCAGTTCGGCGTTGCCCACTATCCCGCCAATGGGCAGCTGCTGCAGTTCCGTTATTTCGTCCACGCTTTCGCTGCGTCCCCGCACGATGATGTCGTAAGAGTCGCCCATCAGGTTAACCTCGCCCACGTCGGCCCCATACACCCAGGCGCGAACCTGGCCGGCAACGGCCTGGGTGGTGAGGCCGTAGCGGGCGGCGGCGGCCGGGTCAACGGTAAAAGTCAGCTCCTCCGAGGTATCGCTGATGTTGGTCTTCAGGTTGGTCACGCCGGCAACATTCCCAATTCGTTGAACCAGGCTCTGAGTTGCCGCCTGCACATCGGTGAACTCCTCGCCCCTGACGGTTACCTCCAGGTCGGCCTGCGGCGGGCCGCCCCGGTCAACGAACAGTTGGATGCGAGCGTTTTCCCCCTGGGGCAGTTCGGCGCGCAGCTGTTCCGGAAAGTCCGACGGCGTATCGGGGGTAACCGGAATCAAAAAGCCGGCCACGTCATAACCGGTTTCTGCCGTGCTGGGCCCAAATTCATCGCTGAGCGTGCCCATGGTTACCTGGTACGTTTCAATGTCCCCCTGGGACACGAAGCCGGCAAGAACTTGCTCAATTTCTCGCACCTGCCGGAACATGGTGGACGCGTCGGTGTTTTCGGGCATCGTAACGTCAATGCGCACCGAGATGGTCTCTCCTTCCGAAAAGAGCGTGATGGGCAGCACCGCGATGAGCGACAGGCTGGCGGCTACCACAACGATGCAAGCCCCCACTACGATGAAGCGACGGCGCAGGGCCCAGAGCAATGGCGGCGTGTAAATGCGCTGCAGCCAGGTGTCGCCCCTTTCCGCACCGTCGCCTTCGCTGGCCATGTCGTTCTCCCGCAGCAGCAGCGAGCCAAGGACTGGCACGGCGGTCAAAGCCACCAGCGTTGAAGCCACCAGGGATACGCACACCGTTTGAGCGAAGGGCAGGAAAAACTGACCGACAATGCCGGGTATGAACCCCAGCGGCAGAAAGACGGCAACGGTGGTCAGGGTCGATGCAATAATCGCTGGGCCCACTTCCCGCGCGCCCCGCAGGGCGGCAGTAGAGCGGGCCTCCCCGGCTTGCACGTGCCGGTAGGTGTTCTCCAGCACGACAATGCTGTCGTCAACGATGCGGCCCACCGAAATGGCCAGGCCCGCCAGGCTCATAAAGTTTATCGCCCAGTCAAAGACCGCCATCACCAGCAGGGTGATCATTATGCTCATCGGGATGGATATGGCGATGATGGCCGTGGGCCGCAGCGTATGCAGTATGCCCGCGACCGCGGTGGGACGAATCTGCAACAGGAACAGGAATATCGCCAGCACCGCGATCCCAAAGCCCTGGACACCCTGGTTGGCGACGTTTGACAACTGCTTTTCCAGCTCCGGCCCGTCGTTGTAAATCACCTCCAGGTTGACGTCCGGCGGCAGCGGCAGTTCCTCGATTAGCTCCAGAATCTCGGTGGTGATTTCAATGGTATTGGCTTCCGGCAAGCGCAGCACTCTCAGGGATATGCTGGGGTTGTCGTTGGTGCGAACGACGGTGTCAGCCTCAGGAGTGTCGATGGCAACGGTGGCGACGGCGGATAGCGGCACCGGTGTGCCGGCAGTATCGCCCGTGGGCGGGCCGGGGCTTCGCGTGTAACCCACCGGGATGTTGCGGATGGTATCCAGGTCGGTATAGCCAAAGTAGGTGCGCAGGACGACGGACTTGTCGTCGTGGTTGATTGAACCGGCGCTGATGTCGGCCGCGTTGGCCGATACCGAGCTGATAATGTGCTGAATGGTGAGATCGTGTTGGGCCAGCAGTTCAGGGTCAACGATAATGGACACCCGTTCGTTGATGCCGCCACGCACCTCTACGTTGTACACGCCATCCACCCCTTCCAGCCGGGGAACGATCTGGTCGTCCACCACCCGCTGCAACGAGGGAATGTCCCTTTCTCCCGAGACGCTGAGATACATCACCGGGAATATGTCGGACGTGAACCGGATGACGATGGGCCCCCAATCAACATCGGGCAGATCGAGTGCGCTGACCTCAGTGCGGATTTCCTGCTCGATATCTTCAATATCGGCGTCGGTTTCAAAATTCGCCACCACTTGGGACTGGTTGGAGGTGGATATTGAGGTAACTTCCCGCAGGTGGGCCATGCCCAGGATGCTGTCCTCAATGGGCTTGGTGACTTCGTCGGCGACGGTGTTGGGGTCCTGCTGGTAGCCGGTGATGACAAAGACCGTGCCGAAGCTGATCTCGGGGAAAAGCTCCTGGGACAGCCGGTCGTAGGAATATAGGCCGGCGGCCAGCAGCAGAACCATCACCATGATGGTGACCGGCTTGCGCCGCAGCGCCAGTTCCGTCAGAAAGCTCAAAATCTCTCCCGGCAGGTTGGCTCGGAACGTGCTACCATTCAACCGGCAGCGATGTTGGCCCCAGTGCCAACTTGAGGCTCATTAATGATACCAGACAGCAAGGAACGCAAAATGGATTTTGCTCTTTTCTCCCATATGCCCTGGCCAGAAGAATATACGCCCCGTGGCCTGTATTCGGATCTGACCGAGCAGGCCACCGCCGGGGAAGAGCTGGGATTCAAGGCCATCTGGCTGGCCGAGCACCACTTCACCAGGTACGGCCTCGGGGCGTCGTCCCTCATCATCGCCAGCAACATCGCCGCCCGCACCCAGCGCATCCGTCTGGGCACTGCGGTGCTCATCCCGCCCCTGCACCATCCCGTGCGCCTGGCCGAGGACACGGCCACCCTGGACGTCCTCAGCGACGGACGGCTGGACGTTGGTTTCGGACGCGGCGCCGCGTCCTCCGAATACGTCAACTTCGGTATCGACCACGAGGAGAGCCAGGCCCGCTATCGTGAAACCATCGAAATGGTGGAGGCCCTGTGGACTTGCCGCGACTATAGCTATGAGGGCAAATACCACACGGTCAAGCACGCCAATTTGGTCCCCACGCCCTTGCAGACGCCCCATCCGCCGGTGTACGTGGCAGCCACCCGCAGCCCTGAGTCCCTGGATTTCGTTGCGTCAACCGGGCGACGCCTTATCGTTGGAGTGGTGCTGAATACCGACGACGCCGTTGACCTGATGCAGCGGTTCTTGCAGATGTCCGCCGCGTCCGGGCACAACGTTAGCGCGGCGGACGTCCCCTTCTTCCGCTATTTCTACGTCGCCGAGACCGAGGAGCAGGCCCACCAGGAGGCCCGCGCCGCCCTGAACTGGACCCTGGACCTCAACACCTGGCGCCGGGAGTTCGCCGTGGGCAGTGAGGTGTACCAGCCCATGGCCGATTACCTCCGCCGACGCACCTCGCTCCCGCCCACCTACGAATACCTGGCCGAGCATCGGGCATTCATCGGGACGCCGGACCAGTGCGCGGCGAAAATCCAGGCGCTGCACGATGCCGGGGTTCGCTACTTCGGCTGCAACTTCGCCTTCGGTGGCCTGGAGCAGGGCAAGCAGCTGAAGTCCATGGAACTGTTCGCCAAAGAGGTGATGCCCCGCTTCTCCTGATTCCTCCGGCCCGTTCAGTCGTTTCCGTTGCCCCCGGTGGTGGTGGCAGGTTCGGGCATGGGATTGACTGCTGGAGGTTCAGCCGGCCGCCGGCTGCCGATGGCGCGGTAGATGCAAATCGCCACGCCGGTGGCCAGGGCGCACCCCATCGCCATAAATGCCCAGCGCAGGCCGGCTACGAAGGCTGTCGCAACTTCCGGGTTCACCGCTTCCAGCTTGGGCTCCACCCCGTAGGTGGCCATGGTGGACACGACTATGGTCGTAGCCACTGCCACGCTGACCACGTTGGCCGAATTGCGGATCAGCTGGGTCAGCGCGGACACCACCCCGTACCGGCTGCGGTCAACCACGCTGATGATGCTGCTGCTGTTGGGCGAGTTGAACAGGCCGGTGCCGGAGCTTTGCATCATCATCGTGGCGATTACAAACCACACCGGCGAGCGTTCCTGCAGGGCAAAGGCCAGCACAAACGCGCCGGCCGCCGTCAGCGCCAGCCCGCCCACCGTCAAAGCCTGCCACCCAATCCGGTCGGAGAGCCGGCCACTCAACGGCCCCAGGATGACCATGCACAGCGCAGCCGGTATCATCATCAGGCCGACCTGCTCCGGTTGGTAGCCCAGCACCCGTTGCAGGTAGAAGGGCATCATGAAACGGGCGGCCGAAGAGCCAAAGAAGGATAGCCACGCGGCGGCGGCCCCGATGCCAAAGATGCGGTTGGCGAACAGGCGCAGGTCCAGCATCGGCGCTCGCACCCGCAGCTCCCACCAGATGAACACCGCCGTCAGCAGCACAACCGCCGACCCGCCAACCATTACCGGCGCCGACCGCCAGCCCAACCCGTTGCCGTTGCCCACCACCAGCAGCAATACCAGCAGGATAACGCCGGACACGGCGGCGCCCGTCCAGTCAAATGCGTCGTTACGTCCTCGTCGGTAGTCCCCGGCTCCGGCGCCGCGTTCCAGCAGCAGCCACGATAGCGCCAGCACCAGGCAGCCGGCCGGAACGTTGACGAAGAAGACGGCCTGCCACCCGAACCAGGCCACCAGGAAACCGCCCAGCGCCGGGCCGGCGATAGCCCCCAGACCGACGACGCTCAGGTGAGTGCCTAGCGCCTTGCCCCGTTCTGAATCCGGAAAAGAGGCCAGCATCATGCCCATGCCGCAGCCCTGGACCATCCCGGCGCCAATGCCCTTGAACACCCGCATGGTGATCAAGATTTCCAGCGATGGGGCGAAGGTTGCTCCGAGAGAAGCGATTACGAACAGGGCAGTGCCCAGTATGTACACCCGGCGGCGTCCGATAACGTCGCCCAGGCGGCCCATGGGCAGGAGGAGAACGCTGATAACCAGGGCGTAGGCAATTACTACCCACTGGACGGATTCCAGCGTGGCGTCGAAATGCGATTCGATGCCGGGCAGTGCAATGAGTACGCTGCCATGGTCAACGACGGAAAAGAAGGTGCCGGTGGCGATGGTCCAGAAGTTCCACCATTTGAAGCCCCGGCTGGATGTGATGCGTTGGATCAAAGTCGATTGGATAGGCTAATTACTAGCGGCGATAATTAGAGCGGCGACTTACTATCATACTCCATCACAGCGGATTGCGCTTTGGCCTGAACCGCGACGGCTCGCGCTCAGGGCAGCCGCCGCACTCGTCCCAACGCAACGCAGCAGACCAGCGCCAGCGCCAGGCCCACCGCGCCCACGATGGCGATGGCCGTCACCGGCGACGTTGCGTCGGACAGTGCGCCCACGCCCAGGCTGGCCACCACCAGGAAGCCCCGGTCAAAGCTTTGCAAACTGGTCAGTCGCCCCCGCAGCCGGTCGGGTGCCAGGGTCTGAATCAGCGTGCCCCGGGTGGTGCGGAAGACCGCCTGGCTGAAGGCCATCGCCGCGATCACCACGAAGGCCAGCGCCATCCAGTGCGAATAGGCGAACAGCAGGCAGGTAATGGAACTGGTTACCGCCGCGCCCAGCACCACCTTCCCCTTGTCGAATACGAAGCCGAAGGATGCCATGAACAGCGCGGCCAGAAATCCGCCCACTCCGGTAACCGCCAGCAGGTAGCCCCCCACGTCGGCCTCGCGCATCAGCACGTCGGTGGTGAAGACCGGAAACAGGAACCAGGCCGGATGGAGGATGATGTTGGGGATTACCGATAGCAGTATCATCTGAAAGATGGCGCGCTCGCCGCTCCAGATGTAACGCAGGCCCTCCACCATGTTGGCCAGCGCGTTGCCACGCTGGCGGGCGTCGCCCGGCCGGTAGTACGGCGTGCGCATGGGCCACAGCATCATCACATTGGCCAGGTACAGGGCCGCCTCCAAGGTGAAGTTCCAGAAGAACCCCAGGGTGAAAATCAGGATGCCGCCGATGAAGGGGCCGAAGATTCGGGTGCCGGTGATGGTCAGCACGTTGGTCGCCAGCGCGTTGCCCAGCATCTCCCGGGGCACCGTGGCCGCAATTAGGGCCTGCCGCATGGGCTGGGAAGCCGAGTGGCATACACCCGCCAGGATGACGTACAAATAAGCCTGCCAGATGGTAACCCGGTCCGAAAGCACCAGCAGCGCGAAGCTCAACGCCAGGGCCGCCATAATCAGCTGGAAGGTGATGACCAGCTTGCGCCGGTCGAAGCGGTCGCTGAGCACCCCGCCCCAGGGGCCCACTATCAGCCCCGGCAGCGTGTTGATTCCGCCCACGGTTACCACCAGCAGCCCCGCGACGGCGGACCCGCCGGCCAGCTCGCGAACCAGCCAGCCCACGCTCAACAACTGCAGCCATTGGGCGCTGTTGGCAAAAAAGTTGCCGCACCATAGCAGGCGATAGTTGCGGTAGGCCAGCCAGGCGTCCAACGTGTGCAGGCGGGGCAATCGCAAAGCGTTTCACCCTACCGCAGCGCCCGGACCCGGCCCAGCGTGGCCAGGCAGCCCAGCGACATGCTCAGCCCCACGGCCCCGATGGCCAGGATGGCCATGGCTGCCGAGGTGAAGTCCGCCAGGATGCCCACCAGCACGCTGACGCCGATGAGGAAGGACCGCTCGTACGCCAGCAGTGCCATGGTGCGGGCCCGAAACCGGTCTGGCACTATGGTCAGCACCAGCGTGCCGGCTGTGGTGCGGAAGTACGCCTGGAAGAATGACATCACCGCCAGCACGGTAAAGGCGGCCCACAGCCACGAGCTTTGCGAAAACAGCATTGTGCTGAGCGAACCCAGGATGCAGGTGGCGATCAAGATGCGGCCCCGCCGGAACGGAAACCCCCAGGTGGCAATGCACAGCGTGGATATCAGCCCGCCCACGCCGGTGATTGCCAGCAGGTAGCCGCCCATGTCAGCGTGGGCCTGCAACACCTCCACAGTGAACAGCGGCAGCAGGAACCACAACGGATGCAAAATGGTGTTGGGAATCACCGAAATCAGCGCTATTTCCAGCACTTCCTTCTGCTGACGCCAGAGATGCAGCAGTCCGTCGCGGATGTCGGCGATGGGCGTGAACCGGGTGCTCAGGCCGGTCGGCGCCTCAGCTACGTAGCGGGTTCGCATGGGAATCAGCATCAACACCACGCCCAGGTACAGCGCAGCCTCCAGCGCGAAGTTCCAGAAGAACCCGATGCTGGCGATGAGAATGCCCCCGACGAAGGGCCCGAAGATGCGCGTGCCGGTTACGGTCAAGGTGTTGATGGCATAGGCGTTGACCATCGCCTCCCGGGGCACGGTGTTGGAAATCAGCACCTGCTGCATCGGCTGGGTGATGGCCAGGCAACTCCCCGAAATCAGCACGTAGGCGTAGGCGTGCCACGGCCGGATGTAATCGCTGGCGACCAGGAACGCGAAGCCCAGGGCCAGCAGGCTCGCCACGGCTTGCACGCCGATGACCAGCTTGCGGCGGTCCAGCCGGTCCCCCAGTACGCCGGTCAACGGGTTTACCACCAGGCCGGGCAGCGTGTTGATCGCGCTGGCCGACACCACCAGCAGCCCGCCGATTGCCAGCCCCTCCGACAGTTCTTTCACCAGCCAGCCGATGCTCAACAACTGCAGCCATTGAGCGGTAAATGCGAAAAAGTTGGCGAACCACAGCAGGCGAAAGTCGCGATAGGCGAACCACGAGTCCAGGGTGCGCAGCCGGGGAAGTCTGATGCCGAAAATGAGCGTACTCTCGTAACAACCGGGACGGCGTATTGAAGCGCGTCCCAGCCCGCGAAAGCGGCAGGGACGGAGGCGACGATATACTGCGCCGCCGTCAAACCGTTGTCAATGCCGGGTGAACGCTGTGGTATCATTGCGCTGCGGGCAAACTCGTCCGGTATTGTTCGCTCAATTTCGCGCTGCCGCGCTGTTCCGAGGCTGTTTCCAATGAGTACCGTTAGCGCCGAAACCACCAACCCAACGACGACCAATCCCCAACACCCCCAGCGCGCTCTGATGGCCCACCTGATGCGACGCGCCGGCTTCGGAGCCACGCCGGCCGAACTTGACCGGTACTGCAGCCGGGGATACGACGCCACCGTCGATTGGCTCCTCCATCCCGAAGCCCAGCCGGGCCTGGACGAGGACATTATCGAGCGTTACTACATCGACTGGAAGGAGAGCCGCAACATTGAGGGCGCCCTCACCGAAACGGTGTACCGCATGAACGGCAACGCCGCCACCAGACCGTTGCAGGAAAAGGTCGCCCTGTTCTGGCACGGCGTCTTCGCCACCGGACTGGCCAAGGTGCTCCACGAAAAGACCATGCTCAACCAGATCGATATGTTGCGGCAGTACGGCCTCGGCAGCTTCCGCACCCTGCTCGAGCAGTTGGCCCGCGATCCGGCGATGATTTTCTGGCTGGACAACAACTTCAACCACAAGGACGCCATCAACGAAAACTGGGGCCGCGAACTGCTGGAGCTGTTCAGCATGGGCGTGGGTATGGACGGCGCAGAAAACTACACCGAGGACGATGTGCAGGAAGCGGCCCGCGCCTTCACCGGCTGGACCATCGACGACGATAACGTCGCCAGCATCCCCTTCGGCAAGACCCCCTGGCTGTTCCGCTACGACCCCGACGACCACGACGACGGCATCAAGACCTTCCAGGGCGAAACCGGCAACTTCAACGGCGACGACATCATCGAGATAATTTGCCGACAGCCATCCACCGCCCGGTTCGTCAGCCGGCACATGTACAACTTCTTCGTCGCCGACGACGTCCAGGTGCCCGCCTGGCAGAACACCCCGCCGGCCGACCCGGACGCCATCGCCCTGCTGGAAGCCGAGTACTTCCGTTCCGGCTACGACATCCGCTCCATGCTGGGCGTCTTGTTCACGTCGGATTTCTTCAAGTCGGAAGAGGCACGCTTCGCTCGGGTGAAAAGCCCCGCCGAGGTCGTGGTCGGCACGCTCCACCTGGTGGGCGACCTGAAGTTCCCGCGGGTGGGCGTCATGGACACCGCCCTGGAATGCCGGTACATGAACCAGGACCTGCTCAACCCGCCGTCGGTGGAGGGCTGGCACACCGGCAAGGAGTGGATTGACAGCGGCAGCATGGTCGAGCGCATCAACTTCGTCGCCGACGAGCTGGGCAACCCGGCCCATCATGGCGTGCGGAACATCGTGGATGCCCTGCTGGCCCAGAGTTCAGACCTGGACGCCGGCGCCATCGTGGGCGGCTGCCTTGAGCTGCTGGGCTGCGTCGTCCTCCGCGACGACAACCACGCCGCCCTCGTATCCCAGGCGGCCGAGCTCCTGGAAAACGGCGCCGACGCCGAAACGGTCATCCTCAACGCCCTGCGCATGATCGGCTCCACCCGCGAGTACCAGTTCGCTTAGGGGCCAAGCTTCTTGCGCATAGATGAACAGGATGAAGGCAGGTTTATGACAGCGCCGGTTTTCACTTCGGAGCAGGTTAAAGGCGCAATCCTCCACGGTTTGCGTGACGGCCGGCGGCGTTACGAGCTGGAATCCGCCGAGGCGGTGCAAAAGAACGCCACCTACGGCAATAACTTGGCCCACTACCGGAGTGTGGCACAGAGGTGCCTGAGTGAGGGCGATTACCTGCAAGCCGCCGAAAAGTCCTGGGGGGCCTACGCCCAGACGATCAAAGGCATCAGCGCTGGGCACGGAATTGGGGTATCAACCCACAACAACTTGGTCAGCGTTGCCCAGTCGCTGAATGCTCTGGTCGCTGATGCTGACGCAGCCACTGCGACACAACTCAGACAGGCGTTCCTAGCTGCCAGAAGCCTGCACCAGCATTTTTACGAAGATGACCTCTTCGACGATGAAGTGGAGCGGTCGGTAGCGGGAGTAATGGAGGCCATCGACCTGCTACAAACGTTGTTTGACGCGAGCGGATGATGCAAAACCAATTCGTAGGCGATATTGGGGATTATGCCAAGTACGCGCTGCTTCGCGCAGTGGTGGGAAACAGGCATCTTGGCATTGCTTGGTATCTGCATCCCAACATCCAAGGTGCAGGCGGCAATCACATTCATTACCTTGGCAATCAACGGATGTGGAGAGACGTAGATCCTCCCCTGTTCAACACATTGAGGGAGATTGTACACGGTGGGGGACGACGATCAGTGGCAAGAATCCAAAAGCGGGATGTTCTTCCTGGAGCCGTGTTCGCTGATGAACGCCTTAGAACCCCACCCGGTGAGCAGCGTATACCATGGCGGCATGGCTGGTATGAGCGGGTTCAAGAAAAGCTGGCAGACTGCGGCATGGTGTTTATCGACCCGGACAATAGCCTTTGCCAAGTTGATCAAGGGATTGATTTCACATGGCAAAGATTGCCTCTCTACGAAGCTGAAGGACTTGCGGCTAACGGTCGCCCAACAGTCATTTACCATCATATTGGCAGTCACAGAGGTCAAGGGAAGACAGCTGACGAAGAGATACGGCATTGGATAGCGGTACTTCCGAATTGCAATTACACATTCCGTTGCAGGCGGGGAACATCGCGTACATTCTTTGTGCTCAACGCAGACGACGCCATCATTAACGATTTGAACGGGTTCGCAAATCGTTGGCTACAGGCTGAGGGAAGGGCGCGCATTTCACCAGCCAAACGCAGCGCGCTCATACCAGTAGCCTAAGGAATTACAATCATGACCACCGTTGTTGAACACCCGCTGTCCGTCACCGGGCAGCACCAGTACCACGACGTTATCGGCCTCCTCTCCGCCAGCGGCCCGGGATTCAGCGGCCCGGTGTCCGTAGCCTTGGGACCCGACGGCCTGCTGCACGTTGCCAGCCGGGCCAACCCCAACCAGCAGGAGGGAGTGCGCGTCACCCGCTGCACCTTTGACGGTCAATACGTGGGCGAGTTCAACGGCTGGGGCGAAGCGCCGGGCCAGTTCATCTGGATTACCGCCATCGCCTTCGGCCCAGACGGCAACCTTTACCTCTCCGACGAGAACATCCACCGCATCAGCGTGTTCACGTTGGAGGGCGAGTTCCTGCGCTGCTGGGGCGAGTTGGGCGATGGCCCTGGCCAGCTCAACCGTCCGTCTGGGCTGGCCTTTGCGCCCGACGGCGCCCTGCTGGTTACCGATTCCCTCAACAACCGGATGCAGCGATTCGCCACCGACGGCACCTTCCTCGCCACCTGGGGCGAGGCCGGCGATGGCCCGGGCCAGTTCAATATGCCCTGGGGCGTGGCGGTTGACTCCGCCGGCGATGTGTACGTCGCCGACTGGCGCAACAACCGGGTCCAGAAATTTGATTCCGCCGGCGGCTACATCACCGAGTTCGACGGCCGGGATGGCGGTGATGGCTTTGCCCGTCCCAACGGCCTGACCGTGGACGCCAACGGACGCATTTACGTCTGCGACTGGCAGAACGACCGGGTGCAGGTGCTGGACGCCGGCGGCAAGGTGATCGACACCCTCATCGGACACTCCGGCACGTCCCGGTGGGCTCGCACCTTCCTGAACGCCAACCCGGACATCGAGGAAAAACTGAACCTGGCGACGCAGAACATCGAACTCAAGCGCCGCTTCTACCGTCCAACGGCGGTTGCCGTCAGCGACGACGGCCTGGTGTTCGTGGCCGACTGCTACCGACACCGAGTGCAAATTTACCGGCGCTTGTGAGCCTGACGAGATTTCCAGGCGGGAGGATTTATGACCAGCACCAACGGCAGCAAGGTCAGCACGCAGCAGGTGGGTACCACCGTGTTGGTGGTGATGATGGAGGTTGACGAGGCCGACGACGCCGTCTTCAACAAGTGGTACAACGAAGAGCACCTGCCGGAGCGTATGTCCATCCCCGGCTACATCAGCGCCCGCCGGTTCATGCTCGACCCCGACGACGGGCAGGCCAACAACGTCATGCGCTACCTGTGCATCTGGGAGATGGAAGACGACAGCCCCCTGCAGTCCCAGTTCTACCAGGACCAGAACGCCAAGCCAACGCCCACCAAGGACGCCGCCGGCGCGGTGGTCAAGCAGCGGGCCCGCGGGTTGTACCGCCAGATCTTCCCGGCTGCCGGCGCCTACAGCGAACGCGTAGGTTACACGTACCCCGACGGTACGCGCATCGGAGCGTAACCTAGATCCGCGTCAGCCGCAGCAGCGCGCCGATATCGTCCTCTTCTTCCAGGCGCCAGAGCCGACCCAACAGTTCCTCGGTCTGCTCCGGCGTCAGCAGGTCTTCGCACAGGCCGCGGAACTTGTCCTCCACCTCGGCGTCAGTCATCGGGTTCATGTGGTGGCCGCGGAAGTGGCCTACTTCGGCGCTGTAGGTTTGCCCGTCGTTCATCCGCAGGTCCAGGTTGCACAGCATGGCGTCCGGGAACCGGCGGGCGGCTTCATCCGACGCCTCAATGCGGGTGTGCCCGATTAGCGTTGCGATGGCCGGGTCGTTGATGTGTTCGTCCGAGAAGTGGCTCTGGTTCAGCGTGTTGTGCTTCAGGGCAATGGCCGTCGCGTAGGGCATACTGTGGTCGGCGCTTTCCCGGGTGGTGGGATGGTACTTTTCCTCGTCGCCGGCCATGATGTCGATGGCCTTCTGCAGCGTGCGGATGTGCACGTCGGCAACGTTGGCCTCGTTGAAGCCGGGCACCTGCTGACGGGCGACGAGAGCGGCTTCAACCACGGTCTGCGAGTACAGGCCCAGGGCGAAGTGCTTGATGTTGCACTCGTGGACCTTGAACGGCTGCCCCTGGTCGCCGCCGAAGGGTTCCAGTTCGTAGGGTTCTTTGGTAACGGCCGAGAAGAAACCCAGCTCCCCCTCGAAAACTGGAGTCGGGCCGGTGAGGCCGCGCTGGGCCAGCAGAGCGGCGAACACCCCGTTGCGGCTGGCGTTGGCGTAAGCGCACCCCTTCCAGTGCGACAGCTCGCCCACGCGGGTTTGGCCCAGGGCCACGTTGGGAGTGGCCCCCAGGCTCAACGCCTGCTCGGTCTGGGCGACGGACAAACCCATGGCCCTCGCCGCGCCCACCGAGCTGGCGATGGCCCCGTTGGTAACGTGGTCGAATCCCATCGCCCTGATGTTGAAGGCGTCGCCGAAGCGGCAGAAGGCCTCGTAGGCCACCGCGGTCGCGGCGATGAATCGCCGGCCGCCGGCGCCGGCCAGTTCCGCCCCGGCCAGGGTGGCGGCGATGCTGTCGCTGGGATGGCCGGATTCCAGCGTGGTGTACCCGTCGTTGAAGTCCAGGTACCGAATCATCACCCCGTTGGCGAAGGTGGCCAGCTCCGGGCTGCTGGTCAGGCCGTTGCCGATCACGGTTACCGGCCGCCGATGCCCGGTTACGTCCCCGGCCAGGTCACGGGCGATCTTCGCCGGTTCCGAAGTGTAGCCCCCGATGGCGCACCCGATGGTGTCAATCGTCATCCGCTTGAGCAGATGCACGGTGTCGGCGGGCAGGTCCCGGTAGTGCAGGTTGGCAGAGTAGTTGGCGACGTATTCGGCGATGGTGGGCATAGTCGGGCCTCCCGTCGGTTACCTGGGACACACCACGTTGCGCAAGATCTGGATTTGTTCGATGGACGAGTCCCCGGCTTCAATATCCCGCCAGGTCATCTTTTCCGACTCAGGTAGCATGGCGGCAATCGTCGTGGCGTCCACGCCGCTGGCTGTCATGGAACACTCCAGGAATTCCCGGACCAGTATCCGGTCCTCCTCGGAGGCGGCGTCGTAAGCGGCCCCCAGGCCCGAAGGAGCGGCCTCGGTCATTGCCGGGGCGGCCATGCCCGCGCCGGCCATGCTGGTTATCCCTTCCAGCACCGCGATACGGTGCGTCAGTTTCTGGTTTTCCGCTTCCAAGGCCGCAACGCGGTCGGAAAGGGCCTTGTTGGCATCCGCCTCTTCCATCTGCGTCAAGCGAGCCTGAATCACTTCCAGCTCTACCAGGTTCTTGGTGGCGATGCCTTCGACTCGAGCCAGTTCGTCCTCTTTCTCTTCGTCGCTGTTTCCGCAGGCCAGCGCGCCGGCCAGCAGGGCGGAACAGGCGATAACGACAATCAGGGCGCGCAGGATGTGGCGTTTGTGCATTGGGGAATCTCCTTGAGATTGTTGAATATTCACCGAATATAGCAGAGGCCGCAACCGGCCCGACCCAGCCGGCAGCGGCGAATTTGCGGACTTTTCAGTAACGCGCCCGACTTGGCCGGATTCGATTAACCACCGCCGCCGTGAAACTCCTCCACCTGCTGCAGGTAGTTGCGCAGCAGGTCGTGGCCCACGGCGGTCATGATGGATTCGGGGTGAAACTGCACGCCCTCCACCGGCAACTCCTTGTGGCGGACGCCCATGATCAAACCGTTGTCGGTCCAGGCGGTTACCTCTAGGAAGTCCGGCACGGTCTCCGGGTAGATGACCAGGCTGTGGTACCTGATGGCCTCGAAGGGATTGGGCAGCCCCTCAAAGACACCCTTGCCGTCGTGGTGGATGGCAGAAGTCTTGCCGTGTCGGATTTCGCCGGCCCGGTCCACGGTCGCCCCGTAAGCGTCCCCGATGCACTGGTGCCCCAGGCAGACCCCCAGGACGGGCAGCTTCGGCCCGAAGTGCCGGATCACGTCGTTGGATATGCCGGCCTCCCGTGGCGAGCAGGGGCCCGGCGACACCACGATGCCCTCGGGCTGCATCGCCTCAATGTCCTCAACGGTGGTCTTGTCGTTGCGGATTACCTCCACCTCGGCCCCCAGCTCGCAGAGGTACTGGTAAAGGTTCCATGTGAAGCTGTCGTAGTTGTCAATGAGGAGAATCATCAGTACAGCTCCACCAGCTCCAGCCAGTTGCCATCCGGGTCCTGGCAATAGGACGCCTTGCGGACCAGGTTCCCGCTATCGTCGTACATCGGCACCGGCGGCGTGGGATAGGACAGGCCCCGGTTGCGGGTATTCTCGTAGAAGGCGTCGATGTCCTCAACGAAAAAGGCCAGGTGCGCGGCCCGCACGTCGTTCTTGTCGAAGTCGGCGTAGCCGCCCTCCGGGTTGATGTACTGGATGAGCTCCAGCTGGTGCCCGTCGCCCATGTCGAAGAACGCGCCCCTGATGTGTGTGTCGGGATACCCCAGCAGCGTGGTGGGGAACTCACCCGTCCGTTCCGTGCGCATGGTCAGGGTGAGCCCCAGCACGTCGGAATAGAAGTTGATGGCGGCCTCCAGGTCCTTGACGATGAAGCCGGTGTGGAAAAATGATTTGAGCATTCTGCCCTCCTAAACTACGCCCTCGGCGGTGTCGATGGCCCGCATCATGGCGCCGGACTTGTGCCGGGTTTCCATGTATTCGTCCTCGGCCACGCTGTCGGCGACCACGCCGCCCCCGGCCTGGACGTACATCACGCCGTCCTTGAAGATGCCCGTGCGCAGCACCAGGGCGGTGTCCATGTTCCCGTTGTAGCTGAAGTAGGCCACCGCGCCGCCGTAGGGCCCCCGGCGTTCCTGCTCAACCTCGGCGATGATTTCCATGGCCCGGATTTTCGGAGCGCCCGACACCGTGCCGGCCGGGAAACAGGCCCGCAGCGCGTCGTAGGTGGTCATATCGGGTCGCAGCTCTCCCTCCACGTGGGACACCAGGTGCATCACGTGGGAAAACCGCTCAACCTCCATGTACTGCGTTACCTGCACGGTACCGGGGACGCTGACCCTGCCGATGTCGTTGCGCCCCAGGTCTAGCAGCATGATGTGCTCGGCCTGCTGCTTTTCGCTGCCCTTCAGCTCCTCTTCCAGGGCGTTGTCCTCTGCCGCCGTCTGGCCCCGGGGACGGGTCCCGGCGATGGGATGCGTATTGACAATGCCGTCGTGAACCGTGGCTACGGTCTCGATGGCAGCCCCTACAATCTGGAAGCCGTTGAGGTCCAGGTAGTACATATAGGGCGACGGGTTGTTGCCCCGCAGAGCGCGGTACACCTGGAAGGGATGGGCGTCCGTCTTCCGGCTGAAGCGCTGGGAGTTCACCACCTGGATGATGTCCCCGGCGTAGATGTACTCGATGCACTTCTCAATCACCGCCTCGTATTCCGCAACGGTAAAATTGGAGACGGCTTCACTGCCGCCCGGCATACCGGGCGGGTCCATCAGCTCGGCCCGCATTTGTAACGGCCTGGCCAGTCGGTCCACCATCCGTTCTATCTGGGCGACGGCTGCATTGTAGGCCTCTTCAACGTCGCCCGTGTCCAGCCGAACGTGGCTGACCACCTTGATGTCGTGCCGCAGGTGATCGAACACCAGGATGGTATCGGTGAACATGAAGACCGATTCCGGCAGCCCCTGGGGGTCGGCGTCCAGCATGGGCACCCGCGGCTCGAAGTAGTGCACCGCGTCGTAAGCGATGTAGCCCACGCCCCCGCCGTGGAAGGGTGGCAGCCCATCAACCGGAATCAGTTTGAACGTGTCCATTTCCTGCTGCACCAGCGTCAGCGGGTCAACGGAGCCTGAGGGCTGGTCGGCGCCGGTGCTGAACACGCGGTAGGGTTCGGTGCCGATGAAACTGTAGCGCCCGATGCGCTCGCCCCCGGCCACCGATTCCAGCAGGAACGAGTACGGCTCACGTGCCACTTTCAGGTAGGCCGATACGGGAGTTTCCAGGTCGGCGTTGATGGTGCGGTACACCGGGCAGAGGTTGCCCTGCCCGGCCAGCCCACGGACTTCTTCTAACGTTGGTTGGTACATATCTCTCAGTACGTTGCGTTGAGGATGACAGGCAAGCAAAAACCCGCCCCCGGTTAGGGACGGGCGCGATGCCGCTATGCCACCCTGCGTTTGCGGTTGGTATTGGTACGGACGTTAACGCAGTCCAGGCGTCCCCACCTACTCTGCCGGCCATAGCGCCGACGGTTCAGCGGGCAGCTCCGGGGCCCATTCAACGCCTGCGCCTGGCGCCGGTTCGCAGCTACTCCGGCTCTCTGGGCCTCGCTGGGCGGCTACTATTCCCCTTCACAGCCTTTGGGCTATTCAGATTTTTGCAAATTCAGTATATGGTGGCGCGCCGGGTGCGTCAATCCGCATACGATGCAGTTCGGCTCCATTAGGCTTGTGGTCGCTCTATACTCACCTGCACGCTGGCAATGCCATTGCGTCGCCATGCGTCAGCCCGAAATTCAGGTCGGCTTCTTAGGTTGCCGATGATATTGGACGAGGATGAAATCCGGTAAGCGTTCCAAGGGCGTACCTTTTTGCTTCCGTCTTGGTAAGTGATCTCAATCCACGCTTTTCTCGTGCGCAGCAAAGCAGCCTTGAAAGCATCTGGCGATGGTGGATCGAGGGTAATGGCAAGTGCTGCACCCCTTCCCGTAGTTTGTCGCGCGCTCCTTGAGATTGCCGGTGTTTCCCGGGCCAGAATCAGCAGTGGTTGCGCGTGCAGGATAGTATCCAAATCCTTGCCTTGACTCTTGACGAAATCGGGTGGCTGACAGACCGGATCATCTCGAAAGTAAAGTTCCCACGAAGCTTGTTGGATAGCTTGAGTCAGTTCTCGATGTTGGTGCTGCTCTTCCGTCAACATGCCAGCCCAGAAGGGCATGTAGCAGAAATTCCAGCCTGCCGTGAAAGCATTAGGGTTGTGAGTATTCCCCCAGATGTGGCGCAGGCCGTATCCCGAGCGCCGTTCTATCTTTCTCCCCGTGTACTGTACCCAGGCATTCTGGGCGTACTGGTTGTCGTCCAAGCGAATTTCTCGTCCATCCTCCGGCCATACGGTTCGTTTCCCCTTGACTAACCCTGGGTAGTGTCGACGACTGTATCGGGCCCGGTTTGGGAAAAAAGGCGTCTTGGCCCTGACCGCCTCAGGGTCAACGAAATAAGTATGCTCAAACGCAGCCTGAATGATGGAAACACCGCCCTCCCGCAGGTAGGTCTCCAGCGATTCGATTGGCGAAACGAGGTCGCCAGTGTGAACGCGTATTAGCATCGCTGCAATATCCTGGTCGGTGACTAAAGGCGGAGTTTGGGTGTGTCGCTACGGCGTCAACAGTATCTTCCCCGTCGTCTCCCGGCCCTCCAACCGGCGGTGCGCCTCCGCAGCCTCGGATAGCGGCAGGTTCAGGTTCACGTTCAGCTTTACTTCGCCCGACTGCACCCAGGACAGGCATTCTTGGGCGCGTTGCAGCAGCTCGGGCCTCGTCGCCGTGTAGTCGCCCAGGGTCGGCCGGGTCAGGAACAGCGACCCGTTCCGCAGCATCCCGGAGTCCACCATCCCCACCGGGCCGCCGGCCTGTCCGTACAGCGCCATGCACCCGCGCCGCCCCAGGATGCGCAGCCCGTTCTCAAAGGTCGTCGCCCCCACGGCATCGTAAATGATTTTCACGCCCTCGCCGTCCGTCATCCGCCGGATTTCCTCCTCAAAGTCCTGCTGCGTGTACAAGATGACGTCGTCGGCCCCGGCATCGCGCGCCAGCGCCGCCTTCTCGTCGGTGGACACCGTGGTGTACACGTGCAGCCCGCGGCGCTTGAGCATCTGTATCAGCAGCAGACCCATCCCACCGGCGCCGGCGTGGACCAGCGCCCGCTGTCCGGCCTGCAGCGGGATGATGTCATGCACCAGGAAGTGGGCCGTCATGCACTGGAGCAGGGTCGCCGCGCCGGTCTCAAAGTCCATGTCGTCCGGGATGCGAACCAGCAGCCACGCCGGGACCGCCTGCTCCTCGGCGTAGGAGCCCGTGTGCATGGCGTAGGCCACCCGGTCCCCCACGGCCACCTCGGTTACCCCGTCCCCCACGGCGGTGACCACGCCCGACGCTTCCCGCCCCGGCGTCCAGGGAAACGCCGCCGGCGGGTTGGTCCCCTTCCGGCTGGACACGTCAGTGTAGTTCACGCCGATGTTGCGGATGGACACCACCGCTTCGCCGGGGCCGGCAAGCGGTTCGGGCATATCCTCGTATTTCAGGACGTCTGGCCCGCCGACTTCGTAGGCTCGGATGCCTTTCATGTTGCTATCCTCCCAGTACTGATACCATTCCGGTTACGTTTTCAATTTCAGCGATGTCGCGAAAGCTGCCGATTGCTTCCTCGATGTGGTCTTCGGGCAGGATGTACCGAGTGCAGTAGAGGAACTTGGCCTCCAGCTCTTCGGCGTCAAGGGGCATGGCCGGCGTACCCCGCGCGTGGTCAACCCGGTGCCGCAGCGTCCGCCCGTCGTTGAGGGTTACGGCTACTTCCGCCGGATGCACGGACATCGCCGAGCCGGACAGCGTCGCCTCCACGGACACCCGCTCCATCATCGCCCGCACTCCCTCGTCTCGGACGGCCGCGTCGGAGAAAAAGTTGATTAGCGGCTGCCCATGGCACAGCGTTGCGGCGGCAATGAACCCGATGCTGGTCCTGGCCTGCCAACCGTCAACGGGAATGACGTTAGGCAGTTGCTCCAGCGTCTCCGCAGTAACCCCCACGTGCGCGGCCGCAACGTCGCCGGACCTGAACCGATGTAGCTGCGACAGCCCCAGGATGGCGTCAATCACGCCGTGGCTGGCGGGATGGCAGGGATACATTCGGACGGTTACGCCGGGGTCGGTCAGACGCCAGTCGCGCCCCAGACCGGCCAGCGGACTCGTCCCAGCGCCGGACTGGTGAGACAAATCGCCCACCGCTCCAACGATCTCCTCCGACGCCATCAGCGCGGCCATCACCCCGTGCATCGCCGCGTTGCCACCGGTCAAAGCCGCGGCGCCGGCCGAGGAGTAACCCACGTCGGCATTGCCAGCCGACGCCGCCAGCCCCACTGCGCTGGCTATGGACTCGGCGTCCGGCGTCAGCAGCATTGCGGCCGCGGTAGCCGCGCCCATGGAGCCGGCCGCCGTCGCCGCATCCGCCTCGCTGGACAGACGAGCGATTACCTCGCAGCCGACGGCGAATGCGTTAAGCACGGAGTGGCCGGAAAAACCGTGCATCTCCCCCAGCGCCATCACTGCCGGAAACACCGCAGCGGTGGGATTGGCCGCCGGCCCATTGCCCAAAGGATCGTCCGCCAGGTTGTCGTCGTAGTCCAGCAGGCGAATCAGCATTCCGTTGACCAGCGCGGCGTACACCGGCGAAGTGCGCTGGCCCATCCCGATGATGGTGCTGCGCCCATTCCCGCCCATGGCGCGAACCACCCGCGCCAGCGCGATGGCTTCGGGATGGGCGGCGCCGGCCAGCGCGGCGGCGGCGGCGTTGAGCATCATATCCCGGCAGACGTCGGCGACGGCGGCCGGCAAGGGCTCGCCACCCTGAGCAATCTCGGCGGCGAATTGGGCGATTTGCCGAGTATAGTCGGCTATTTGGTCCGTCATTGTGCGGCAAGGATACCGGCGGCCGGCCCGCGGCGCAACGCCGTCGCCGGGACGCTGCGTGTATAATGCCGGCCATGAGCAGGTCGGGCCCGTGAAACGGACGGACCGGATTCGGGGGTAACCATGGCAACCAACGGCAACACTACCTCGGTGGAATCGCGCCTCTATGACGTGGCTATCGTGGGCGGCGGCATCATCGGCCTCTCCACGGCCATGCAGTTGCTGGAACGGTCGTCCGATTTGAACGTGGCTGTCATCGAGAAGGAAGACCTGCTGGCCCAGCACCAGACCGGACACAACAGCGGCGTCATTCACTCCGGCATCTACTACCGCCCCGGTTCCTGGAAGGCCCGTTTCTGCGTCGGCGGCAAAGACCGCCTGATCGCCTTCTGCGACGAGAACGAGATTGAGTATGACCCGTGCGGCAAGGTAATCGTAGCCACCCACGACAGCGAGCTGGGCCGCCTGCAAGACCTCTACGAGCGCGGCGTCGCCAACGGCGTCCCCGACCTGCAAATCGTGGAGCCGGAACGCTTGGCGGAGATTGAACCACACACCCAGGGCGTGCGCGCCTTGTGGGCGCCCCATACCGGCATCGTGGACTACGTCCGTGTCGCCAACGCCTACGCCGGCAAGTTCCAGTCCGCCGGCGGCGATATTTTCACCGGAGCGGCGGTGAAGCAGGCCCGGCAGACCTCCGGTGAAACCGCCCTGGAAACCGAACGCGGCGCGCTCCAGGCCAAACACGTCATCAACTGCGCCGGCCTCTACGCCGACCGGTTGGCCCGGATGATGGGAGAGGACACCGACGTCCGCATCATCCCCTTCCGCGGCGAGTATTACCAGCTGGCCGAATCCAGCCATCACCTGGTCAAGGGGCTCATCTATCCGGTGCCCGACCCGCGCTTTCCCTTCCTGGGAGTGCACTACACCCGCAACATCCACGGCTACGTCGAGGCCGGCCCCAACGCCGTCCTGGCCTGGGCGCGGGAGGGCTACCGCAAGAGCAACATTAGCCTCGGCGAGACTGCCGGCGCCCTCACCTTCCCCGGCTTCTGGAAGATGACGGCCCGCCACTGGCGCACCGGTATGCAGGAAATGCACCGCTCCTACCGCAAGTCCGTGTTCGTGGGCGACCTGCAAAAGCTGATACCGGAGATCCAGGCGTCCGACCTGGAACCCGGCGGCAGCGGCGTGCGGGCCCAGGCCGTAGCGTCCTCCGGCGCCATCCTCGACGACTTTCACATCCTGCGCGGCCAGAAGGCACTGCACGTCCTCAACGCCCCCTCGCCCGGCGCGACGTCCTCCCTGGCCATCGGTGAATATCTGTCGGATATGGCTATGGAGGACTTCGGCCTGGGCTTACCCTGAGCGCCCGTCCCGATGGTGTATAGTGTACCGAAGCGCACGACTGAATATGTCAAGTGCGAGTCAGGATAGAACGTGCTAGACGCTGCGATTGACTTGGGCCGCTGGAAAATCACCGCCGACGGAATGCGGGAGTATCTGGATGCCGTCGGCGACCCGTCGCCCGTGTACCTGGAAGCCGGAACCCCGCCGCCGCTGATGCTCACCGCCCGGGTCGTCGGCCTCCTCCTGGAACGCCTGTCGTTGCCCGATGGCGCAATCCACAGCCTGCAAGACGTGGAAACCGTGCATCCCGCCTCCCTCGGCTGTGAAGCACTGGCGACGGCCCGGCTGGAACCCCCTCGCGAAAGAGCCGGATTGCGCTTCCTCACCGTGAATTACTGCATCACCGACTCCACCGCCGGCCAGGAACTCCAGCGGGGTAAAACCACGGTGCTGCTCCCAGCGGCGGCAGACGATGGAGACGCCAACGCCAATGGCAACCGTTAGCCCAACGACTATCACCCGTCCCCTCGCGGTCGGCGACGCCTTGCCTAGCGTGCGGCGCGTCATCACCCGCGAGTCCATCAATGCCTACCGGGCCGCCTCGGGCGACAACAACCCGATACACTACGACGACGCTTTCGCCGCCACCACGCGATTCGGCGGCGTCATTGCCCACGGTATGCTCACCCTCGCCTTGGTCTCCGAGATGATGACCCACGCCTACGGAGCCGACTGGCCGGCCGCCGGCAGTCTGCGCGTTCGGTTCCGCGGCGCGGCGTACCCCGGCGACACGCTGGAATCCACGGGCATCGTCGCCAAAAGCGAAGCGGACGACGGCGGAACGGTGGCAACCTGCAACATCGAAGTGCGTAACGCAGCAACCGGTGAACGGATCATTACCGGGACGGCCACCTTGCTGGCCCGCCCCACACAAGCAGAGGTATCGCAGGGATGAGCAGCAACGGCAGCACGGCAAGGGTACGCATTGCGCTGGATGCCATGGGCGGTGACTTCGGCCCGCCGGCAACCGTTCCCGGCGCGCTGGCCGCCTTGGCCGCGCACCCCCAGCTGGACATAACCCTGGTGGGCGATGCGGAAGCGGTCAACGCCGAACTGTCCAAACACCCGGCCACGCCCGGGCCGGCCATTGCCGTTGTGCCCTCCGAAGGCAAGATTGACGACGACGAGCATCCCATATCCGCCCTGCGGCGCAAGCCCCGTTCTTCAATCGCCACCACCATGGGGCTGCTCAAGGCCGGCGAGGCGGATCTGGCCGTTTCCGTCGGCTCCACCGGTGCGACCATGGTAACGGCAGCCATGACCCTGGGGTTGCTGGAAGGACTGGAGCGCCCCTGCATCGGAGGCAACTTCCTCGGCCTGGCGCCCAACACCACCGTCGTTGACCTGGGCAGCAACGTGGATTGCCGCCCGTCGCTGCTGCTTAGCTTCGCCGCCCTGGGCGTCGTCTTTTCCCGCCTGCAACTGGGCATCGAAAACCCCCGGGTCGCCCTGTTGAGCGTGGGCGAAGAATCCGCCAAGGGCAACCGCCAGGTGCAGGAAAGCCACGCGCTGCTCCGGGACAGCCACCTGAACTTCGTGGGCAATGTCGAGGGGATGGACTTTTTCACCGACAAGGCCGACGTCATAGTTTGCGACGGCTTCATCGGAAACATCCTGATCAAGTTTGCCGAGGGCCTGGGCACGGCTCTGGCCCCCTACCTGAGCCGCCAGTTGGCCGAGTTCTTGCCGGAAGACCAACTCCGTCAGATTGCCGGCGCCCTTTGGACCAACATGAACCTCCCCCGCACCATGGGCGGACCGCTGTTCGGCGTGGACGGCCTGGTGATGATCGGACACGGCTCCTCCACGGCCGACGGTATCGCCGGGGCCATCAACACCGGCTTGATGTGCCGGCGCGTCGAGCTGGTGGAAGGCTTCCGCCAGGAGCTGTCCGAACTGCAAACCGCCGGAGCGGAAACCCGTGCCCAAGTCGGAACACGCGATAAATAAGGCGCTGCTATGTACACCATTGATTTGAGCGGACAGGTTGCCCTGGTAACCGGGTCCTCCCGGGGCATCGGAGCCTCCATCGCCAAGGCTCTCGCCGCCGCCGGAGCGTCGGTGGGCATCAACTACCGCAGCAACGCCGACGCGGCCGACGTGGTGATTGACGAAATCAGGGCCGCCGGCGGCGAGGCGCTGCGCGTCCCCGGCGACGTGTCCGACGAAAACTCCGCCGAGGCCGTGGTCAAGACCACCGCCGACCGGCTGGGCCGCCTCGACATCCTGGTCAACAACGCCGGTATCAACCGCGACCGCCTGGTGATGCGCATGACCGCCGAGGATTGGGACGAGGTCCTGACCGTGAACCTGCGCGGCACTTTCCTGCCCACCCGGTTCGCCATCCCGCTGATGGTTCGCCAGCGCTACGGGCGCGTGGTCAACATCTCGTCGGTCGTTGGTCTCTCCGGCAACCCCGGTCAGGCCAACTATGCCGCCTCCAAGGCCGGCCAGATTGGTATGACCAAGGCCATCGCCCGGGAAGTCGCCAGTCGCAACATCACCGTCAACGCAGTGGCCCCCGGCTTCATCGAGATTGGCGGCAGCGGCGGGATGACCGGCGAGCTCAACGATGAACAGCGCAGTCAGGTGCTGTCCCGTGTGCCGGCCGGACGGTTCGGCGCAGCCGGCGACGTGGCTTCCGCGGTGCTCTATCTGGCCAGCCCGGAGGCCGGCTACATCACCGGGCAGACGCTGACCATCGACGGCGGCATGACTGCCTAGACGGAGAACTGCACTATGCGCGCTACCAAACAATTCCGCCAGTTGCTGAGCGAGCCGGGAATCATCACCGCTCCCGGCGCCTACGACTGCCTCACCGCAGCCATTATCCAGCGCACCGGATTCCCCGCGGTGTACATGACCGGGGCCGGCACCTCCGTAGCCCGCATCGGCTATCCCGACCTCGCCCTCGCCACCGCCACCGAGATGCTGACCAACGCTGCCGCCATCTCCGGCGCCGTGGACGTCCCGGTCATCGCCGACGCCGATACCGGCTACGGCGGCACCATAAACGTCCGCCGCACCATCCGCGAGTACGAGCGCACCGGCGTCGCCGCCGTCCACATCGAGGACCAGCAGTTCCCCAAACGCTGCGGCCACCTGGACGACAAGCGTGTGGTGCCCATCGACGAGATGGTGCAGAAAATCCGCGCCGCCGTGGACGCCCGCACCGACGACGATTTCACCATCATCGTCCGCACCGACGCCCTGGCCGTAACCGGCTGGGACGACACCATGCGCCGCTGCGACGCCTTCACCCAGGCCGGCGCCGACGCCCTGTTCGTCGAGGCCATCCGCTCCGCCGAAGAAGCCGCCAAGGTCGTGGCCCGCACCAGCGTCCCCCTGCTCTACAACTTCGTGGAATCTGGCAAGTCGCCCCTGCTCAACGTGTCGGAGCTGGAGCGGCTGGGATTCAAGATGGTGATTTTCCCCGGCAGCGCGTTCATGTCCGTGGCCTACACTGTCGGCAAGGTGATGACCGAGCTCAAAGCCCACGGCACCACCGAGCACCTCACCGGCCAGATGACGCCCCTCACCGACGCCTTCGAGCTTATGGGCCTCACCGAAATGCTGGACCGCGACGCCACCTATGCGACCTCGGACGGCGCCGCCGACTGATGGCCCCTGACCCTTTCATCAGCCGGCTTCAGGACGAAGTCGGCCAATGGCAGGCCGCCGGACTCATCACCGATGAGCAGGCCGCCGCCATCCTGCAACGCTACTCCACCGAGGAAAGTGTAGAGCCTGCGCAACCCGCCGGCGATAGCGCCATCGGCAACCGGGTGGTCAGCGTCATCGCCATCATGGGCGCCGTCCTCGTCGGGCTGGGCATCATCGTTTTCATCGCGGCCAACTGGTCCGAAATCTCGACCTTTGCCAAGCTGGCCTTGATGGTCGTAGGTACCCCCGCCATTTACCTCGCCGGCTGGCTGCTGTCCTACCGATTCGGCTACTCCCGCATTGGCACGGCGGTGATTCTGTTGGGCGCCATCGCCTACGGCGCCTCCATCCACCTGGTGGCCCAGACCTACCACGTGCCGGTGAATCACCCCAACCTGGTCCCGTTCTGGTTCTTGGGCGTAGTTCCCCTGGCCTACATCACTCGCTCGAAGGCAGTACTGGGCTTGTCCATCATCCTGTTCCTGGCCGCGGCGTGTTTCCGGGCCCAGGAATGGGTGCCGGAAATAGGTTCCGAAGAGACCATCCTGTTGCTGCCGGGCCTGCTCCCCTTGGGGGCGTTCCTGTTCGCAGCCGGCCGGATGCAGGCGCGCTTTGCCGACACCCGCCGGTTCGCCCGCCTCTGCGACATCTCCGGTCTGCTGGTGGTCGCCGTCGGAATCTACTTCTTGAGCTTCGACGAGGTGTGGTGGGATATTGGGAGAGGTGAACTTTCATTCAGCGCGGTGGCCGTTGAATACTGGGCAGTGGTCGCCGTCTCGGTCCTCGCCATCGCCGCCATGCTAACCGTTGCCGCCTGGAAAACTGCCGGACGACACCCCGGACAGATTTGGTGGGAGGCCGGCGCCGTCGTCGCCATGGGCCTCATCGCCGCCGCCATGTGGCTCGGCCTGGCCTTCGGCAGCCAATGGTTCTGGTGGCTGTTCAACCTGGTGATGCTGGCCGGCGTGCTGGCAATGATTGCCGCCGGCTACCGCTGGAACCGGGCCTGGCTCGTCAACCTGGCCGTGCCCATCTTCGCCATAACCCTGTTCACCCGCTACTTCGAATTCGGGTTGGGCCTGTTGGGGCAGTCGGTGGCCTTCATCGTCGCCGGCGTCATCCTGCTCGCCGGCGGCTTCGGCCTGGAATACCTGCGCCGCCGTCTGGTGGGCCGCATCCGCCGCGAGGGAGCGGCCCCATGAGCCGCCGGCTGATGCTGCTGTTCTTCGCAGTGGTGGCCGCCCAGGTCATCGGCCTGGTGGTGTTCGCCAGCGTGCGCCAGGTCGCCTTGACGGAAGGCCGCGAAGTCACCCTGCAAACCGTTCCCGTTGACCCCCGCTCCCTCCTGCAGGGCGATTACGCCATCCTCGACTACGAAATCGCCGAGGTGCCGCCCTGGTTGGAAGATCGCGGCCTCGTCGTGTACGTCGTCCTGCGCCAGTGCGGACAAGTCTGGTGCGCTGACTGGCACGACACCAGCCGCCCCGACTCCAACGAGGTCTTTATTCGCGGCACCGTGAACGACCGCGGCCGGCTGGACTTCAACATCGGCACCTTCTTCGTCCCGGAGGGCACGGGCCACCTGGTCGAAAACGCATCCGACGTCAAGGTGGTCGTGTCCCTCAGTTCCTCCGGCAACGCCGTCATCAAGGAAGTGCTGGTGGACGGCCGCCCCTTCGACCCTGCCGGCAGATAAACCTACTCCACCGCCACCTGCACGGTAATCACGTCCGTATCGTGATACTGCCGGTGGCTCACCGAAGTCGCCAGGTGCCGCAGCATCCGCATCGGCATATCGTCCGCCGACAGCATCCCCTCAATCTCCGGCGGCGGCTCGCCCAGCAACGAGATCCGGTCCTCCAGGTTCCCGCCGTCGCCCGGCCCGGTGATAAACTCCAATTCAGCGCCCCGTCCCGACCTCACGGCAGTGATGCGCAACTGCCGCTGCCGGTCGGATTCCTCCCGGTCCAAAAGCACCAGCAGCGTCTCCTCGGCAACCGCCCGCAGCCGGTCCGCCGTCCCCTCGTTCCACCCGTTGCGCGCCGCCAGCTCCTCAACAAACTCGTTGATCCGCGGCAATTCGCCCAGACTCAGCGGCAAGCGCAGCCTGCGACGGCGCGGCCCCATCATCTCCAGCGCCAAAGTCAGCAGGATCACCGAGACTCCCCCGGCGATGATGGCCTTCGACAATGTCGATTGCCACAGTGGCCCGATGGGCAGGCTGACCAGCTCATACTGGAACGCCATCCCCACGGCCAGCGAAGTTCCCACTATCAAGCTCCTGGAGTAGTCCGGCTCACTCTGGACGATGGCCTTCATCCCCTCAACAAACATCGGCGCCAGCACCACTACCAGGTATGCCGCCATCACCGGCAACGGAATGACCAGCAGCAGCGCCCACGCTTTGGGAAAGAAGGCCAGCCCAATGAGCAAAACGCCCACCAGGATGCCAACGTCCCTTGAAGCGCACCCCGTCTGCTGCACGAACATGCTTGCCCGGGGCGTGCTCATTACCGGCATCGCGCCCGCCAGACCCGCCAACACGTTGCCCACGCAGTTCCCAACCACGCCCCCTTGCACCGAGCGGAAGTCCACCGAGCGGTCGCCGGGCTGCGACACCCGGTACGCTACGAATGACAGCGAATTCGTCTGCACCACCGTCAGCGCCGATATGAACAGAAAAGCCGGCGCCAGCGTCCAGAATGCGCCTCCAAAGGCGTACCCGGGACCTTCCCACCCCGCCAGCGGCACGCCGAACCACAACGCCTGCCTCAAAGCCTCCACGTCGAGGATGCCCAGCCCGGCGCCGGCGACGCATCCCAACGCCAACCCGAACAGCGTCCCCCAGGTGCGCCAGAAGCCGGGCTTTCTCAGCAGGAAGACCAGCGTGCTGATTAGCGTAATCCCGCCGCACACCAGCCCGGCCGTGTTCAGACGTCCCGCCGGTATGTCCCCCGCCTTCTCCAGCGCCACCGAGATGACGGTAATGACCACCAGGATGGAAATAGTCCCCGTAACCGTGGGACTGAAGATGCGCCGCAGCACCGCCAGACGCAGACCTATCCCCAGCGCAAACAACCCCGAAAACAGCACCAGCGCCGCCAGCGTCTTGGGCCCGCCCTCCACCAACGCCAGCGCGCAGAACGGTATCGCCGCCGCCGACGGGCAGGCGCTCAGATGGCATCCGCTGCCCACAATGCCGACCCGCACGGTCTGCAATATCATCGTCACGCCGGCCCCCGCCAACGAAACGAAAACCAGCCAGTCCGCCAGCGCCGAACCCCCGCCGGCGATTTGCACCGCCAACGCCGGAAAGAGCACCATCGGCGGCACATTCAGCAGCGCGCTTTGCGTGCTCAGGCCCAGCGCCGTCAACGGCGGCGGCCTTTCGCTTATGCCGTAACGATGTCGCGTAGCCTCCATGCCATAGCGCAGCGTCGGACTCTACACGCCGGCCACCACCACCACGTTGCGGTTGCCGGTGCACCTGGCGCGCATCTCCTGCAAGCCGGTGAATTCCGGCGAGTTGATGAATTCCTTGGCCCGCTCCGCGCTGACAAACTCCATTATCACCAACGAAGAGGGATTCCAGCTTCCTTCCAGCACCTCCGGCTGCCCGCCCCTCACCACGTGCTTCCCGCCGTAAGCTGGCATCGCGATGTCAACCTGCTGGCGAAACTCTGCGTGCAGCTCCGGGTCCGTTACCTCAACGTCAATTATCACGTATCCGGCCATGTTTGACTCCCAATTTAACATTGGGCTTATACTATCAGCCAACCCGGACCGCAGTCCACACCGGAGGTCACCCCAAATGCCCAACGTAGTCCTGGTAGTTGACATGGTGCGCGGCTTCCTCGAGCCGGGCCACAACCTCTACTGCGGCGACGATGCCCGCCGCATCATCGACCCCGTGCGCGAACTGCTGCGCCGGGAGTCCGCCGCCGGTTCCGCCGTCCTGTTCGTCTCCGACCACCACCTGCCCGACGACCTGGAGTTCCAGATGTTCCCGGTCCACTGCGTCATCGGCACCGACGAGCCCGAGGTCATCCCCGAACTGGCCCAGTGGGTCGCTCCGGATAACGTCATCCCCAAGAATCGGTACAGCGGCTTCTTCAACACCGATCTGTCAGACCGCCTCGCCGCCCTGAACCCTGACAAGATCATCATCTGCGGCGTCTGCACCGACATCTGCGTGATGCACACCGCCTCCGACGCCCGCAACCGCGACTACGCCGTAGAAATCCCCACCGACTGCGTAGCCTCCTTCGACCCCGACGCCCACCGCTGGGCCCTAAACCACATCACCCAAATCCTGGGCGCCCAAGTAGTTTAACCGCCCAAGCCATGTTACAATAGAACTTACAATCGTATCATCAATTTGCCCGAGTGAGCCCTATACAGCAAGGAGGAACCATGGAGTACAACCCTGAAACAGGTTTCAACATTTTGAAGGCCATGGAAGAATACAAACGCTCTGTTGTCCCGAGCCCTTTCACAGCGTTGGACGAGGACACCGGACTGCCGCCGCCACCACCGCCGTCAAAGCGAATAGATCCGTCGAAGGTAGATTTCCAGAACATTAGCAGACGGGATCCGCTACAGATTCCACCGAGACCTCAAATCCCGGAAACTACCGATCCGAAATCTTGGATTGGCGAGATGGACACTGCAATCTTTCTGGCTCATGTGGATTGGATGAAGCAGGAACGACTAATCACGTCAACAGACGATAGCCGTGGCTATCCGCGCGAACTAACAATCAAGGGAGTGCAGCTACTCAAAGAGGTCGAGGCAAAAGGTGGCTGGGATAAAGCAATGGAAATCGTAGCTGAAGCCAAGACTGCTACCACCCTCACCAGCATAAGCGACGTGCTACGCAAGGCGAAGCGAAAAAGCTGAACAGGAGTCACCCCAACAACTCCCCCTCAAACCACCCCTTCGCCGCCTCCCACCCCGCTTCCGCCTCCCGACGTAGCCTCCGCGCCCCATCCCGCCGCCGCACTATCTCATCAGCGACCCTTGCCTGCACCTCCGGCGACGGTATCGGAACCGTTAGGTTCGCCACGTCGTCGTTGGTAAGACGCGGGTGCGTGTTGCCCGTCATCATGTGCACGGTTTGCGACAACACCAGGCGGCTGCGCAGTATCGCGGCCAGATATTCCGGCAGCAGCGTCTTGCCATCCTTGACCCGCAGCACGTGAAACTCCGTTGAGCAACAGCCACCCATCTCGGCGCAGTACACTTTGTTCAGATAAGGCCGTAGCCGGGCAAACAGCACGTCGTCGGCCTGAAAGGTGAAGCAGTTCCCCGACGCCGTATCCGTCGCGTCGGTAAGTTCCCCGGTTTGGCTTTGGACGTGGGCTAGGCTCAAATAGTTGTCACCGGGCGTTTTGAGTTGCTCGCGCTCAAAGCTGACCACATCGGCCAGCGGCGCAACCGTCATACTGTCGGCGACCCGTTCCAACTGCTGTAAAGCTTGCATTCTCTCCGGATGGTAGTACTCCGAATTGAGACGCTCCTGCCCGCTCAATCGGGCAAGGTTGACCGCAAACACCCGCCGCCCATCCTCAACCGGCGCCTCAATCCCCAACGCGTCCAGCAGAAAATCGTCAATCCCCGCCAGCAGCGCGTCCGCCTGCGCCAGCTTTGCCTTGCGCTCCGCTCGCGCCGCGTCCATCGCCTCCACTAAATCATCCTGTACCACCAGCGAAGGCAGCGGCGCTCGGAGACTGCGGATAGCCCCGTAGTCCAATGCAGCCCGTGTCCCGCCCGACACGTAGCGATTGGAAAGCTCCAACCCAGCCGGGCAGTTCAGCCACTCGCTGAGAAACTGCGGCCGGCAACGTTCCCGGTCGATGCGCAGTCTGGCGACGTGCTGGTTGATGTTGGCCGGCAGATGCTCCTCGCCCACTACTGCCGCCGAGCCAACGCGCCCGGTAATGGTCATCAGCACGTCGCCGGCCGCCAACTGCGAGCGTTCCAACAGCCCGTTGTGAACGGCCTCCGTTACGTGCTTCAAATCCCGTTCAACGATTTCACCGTCGTCAACGTTGAGGATTCGGAAGAACCGCACTCCGTCCTCGGCGTACAGCGAGTCGTCGCTGCGGCTCGGCGTAGCGCCGCCGGCAATGGACTCCAGCAATCCGTCCAACGCCGGCGTCGGAATCGGCGCAGCGTCCAACCTGGCATTGAGCAGCGTGTATCGTGGATGGTTGAACCAGGTATCCAGCCGACCTTTGGCGTCGCCCCGCTTCAGCGCAAATGCGATGGCAGCGGGGCCTACACGAAAAAAGGTGTCGGGTCCCGGCTAAACTCTTCCCACTGCCCCACCAGACCCGTATGCGGTATCACCTCCCGCCGCCGTTCGCTCCACTCGCCCACCCCGCCGGCGCTGCTCCACTCGTAGCTGACCCGGTAGTCGAACAGGTCGCAGCGGTGCCGCTCCACCTTGCTGACTTTGGGGCTTTCCTCCTCAACCGACACCGCAAAAGTCTTGCGGCCGGTGGCGTCGTAGCCGATGTTCTCGGCCATCGCCATGAAAATCGGCGCGTCATCCGACACCGTTTCTCCATTGGCCAGCTTGCGCAAAAAAACGATGCTGGCCTTCACCCCGGCGTCGTAGTGGCTGAACGCGAACTGCGGCAGGCTGACCACGCCCAGCAGCTGGAAGTGATGCAGCAGCCAGTGGCGCACGCCCTGCAATGACGAGTTGGTCAAGATACCGTCCGGCAGCACCACGGCGGCCTTGCCCGTTCCCGGCTTGAGGAACGTGTGAATCCGCTCCAGGAACGCGATTTCCGTCTTGATGCTGGCCCGCGGCCGCGCTTCCCTCGGTCTTCGTCCAGTATCGGTTTCGTCGCCCGCGCCCGTCATTTCGGTATGCAGCGGGTAATCCTTCCCCAGGTAGCGCATCAATTGGAACTGTTCCAGGTAACCGTCGCCCTTTTCGGTGCGGCGGATAACCGCGCCGAAGGGCGGGTTGGTCAGCACCAGGTCGAACTTGTCGGCAGTCAGGCCGGCGTTCTTGGCGACGATGTTTGCCGGGAAGTCCATCGCGTCATGGCCCACGATGTTGGTATGCCCGTCGTCGTGGATGATCATGTTCATCTTGGCGACCCTCGCCAGCTCGTCGTTGATTTCCAGGCCGTGCAGGTTGTGCTGGGCGAAGTCGTGCCAGTATTGAAAATGCTGGACGCTGTCCGGTGTAAAGCGTTGGTCAGCCTGCCGGCGCACGTGATCCAACGCGTACAGCAGAAAGCCCCCGGAGCCGCAGGCCGGATCCAGCACCAGGTCGGTGCGCTTGGGGTCCAGCACGGCTACGCAGAAGGCAATCAACTCCCGCGGCGTGAAGTACTGCCCGAAGTCCCCTTTGAAGAAGCTGCCCATGAACTCCTCAAAGGCTACCCCCTTGGTGTCCAGTTCCGTACGGTCCAGCGAAATGGCTTCCAGATGCTCCACGCACTGCGCCAGGATGGGCGGCTCTACGGCGATGCGGTCGGTGAACACGTCCGGCTCCAGCCGCTGCTCCCTGTCGTACAACGCATCGACCCGAGTGGCCAGTTGCTCGGCAGTCTCTCCGTCCCGCCGCTGAAAGGCGTAAGGTTCACCATCCAGTCGCTCCAGGTCTTTCTCATCCCGGTGCTTGATGAACACCAGCTTGGAGAACTCCCCAAAAGCGGCGATCGGGCTGCGCCGTCCGCCCTCCCACAGCGTTTGATGACACTTGCGAATCGCCGCCCGCAGTTCCTCCCGGGGCACGGCCGGCAAGTCCTTGCCGTTTGCGTTCTTGTAAAAACGCCAGGGCGGCGGGGCGCCGTAGCGCACCGGAAAGTCGGTCATGTGGTTGCGCTCTCGCTCGCCCCGCGGGTACTTGTCAAAGCGCAGCAGGCGGCGACGGTTGCCATCCACCGCGCCGCAGTAGAGCGAACCCAGGCTGGCGTTGTTGCCACAAGCCTGCTCGATGGCCTGGTTAAAGGCGGCGTCGGACAAATTACCACCCTGTTTGCACTCGATGACGAAGTACGGCATTTTCTTTTCGTCATCCTCGTAAATCACCAGGTCGGCCCGGTCCCCCGGCGTGCGCCGCGGCACAATCACCTCAAAGCCGATTCGCTCCGGGTCGTATTCGTACTTGTAAATCAGTTCCGCCCACAGCCTGGCGCGGACTTGTTCCTCCGGGTCGGCCCACCGCTCCGAGTGCCCGGCGGCATGGTAGTAAATCCGCTCACCACGGCCCTCGCCGGCTATCTCGGCGTGGCCGTCGGCCAGGGCCCGGTCGAGAAACGTTTGGGAAGCGGCGTCAATCATGTCAAAATCCTAAAATGGCAGCGCTTTCGCCAATTCTACCACCCGCCCCCGCGCCCCAACTCCCCCAACCCGTCACCTATTCCCGTCCCCGCAAACTCAAGCTCACTGACATCCACCGCTTGACAAGTGGGGAACGTGCGTTCTATCATGTTCTCACTGCTAGCAAAAACGGTATCCCAACCCAGCCTGCCAACGAGGTCAACATCACAACGGTCGTCAACGGCCAAAAACAGTCAGCTAATCCTAAATCGCACGAACGGTGCGGCCACAGCTGCCATTGACGGAGAACCGACTACCGTCATAGACACTGGAAGTGGTAACGGTGCGGCCACAGCTGCCATTGGCGGAGAACCGACTACCGTCATAGACACTGGAAGTGGCACGGTGCGACCACAGCTGCCATTGACGGAAAACAGATTGCCGTCACAAACACTGGAAGTGGAAGTGCGTAAGAACCCCCCGGCCGTGGGACTGACGGCGACCAAAGTGAATTCCGGAAACCGACCTCAGGCAGGCTACCAACCACCAACCACCGGAGGCAACCCCCAACGAAAACCCCAATCCCGAAAATCCTCAAATCCCCCAAATCCTGATTCTGACAACCCACCGGAGGCCAACCAACCAGAAACCAAAATCCCCACCCCAACGACTGTGTTATCATCCGCCCATCGCCCTCGCCACGCGCGCCGGCCCGGCCGGAGGTAGGTCCCCTATGCTGTACCAACGCTACCGCTACTCCCAGTGGGATGGCACCCAGCAGATCTTCGACGTCGATGCCAGTGAACTCATGGACGCCCTCTCCGACGACCTGCTCCAGCACGGCGACCTCTCCCGCGCCCTGCGCGACCTCTTCCGCAACGGCATGCAGAACCGCGACGGCTCCCAGATGCCCAACCTGCGCCAGCTCGTCGAGCAGCTCAAAAACCAGCGCCGCCAGCAGCTGCAGCAGAGCAACCTCGACTCCGTCGTTGACGACCTCAAAGAACGCCTGGACAACATCCTCCGTACCGAACGCCAGGGCATCCAGCGCCGCCTCGACGAAGCCGACGGCCAGCCCGAACCCGAAGACATGGCCGGCAAAGAGCAGCAGCGCGCCCTCAACCGCCTCCTCCACGAACGCGCCCAGCGCAACCTCGACAAGCTCGACGACCTCCCCGACAGCATCGGCGGCCAGATTCAGGGCCTCATGGACTACGACTTCATGGACCCCGACGCCCAGCAGCAGTTCCAGGAACTCCTGGATCTGCTCAAAGGCCAGATGGCCCAAAACGTGTCCCAGCAGATGCAGGAGCAGATGCAGAACATGACCCCGGAGCAGATGGAGGCCATGCGCGAAATGATGCGCGACCTCAACCAGATGCTCCGCGACCGCATGGAGGGCCGCGACCCCAACTTCGAAGGCTTCATGCAGAAGTGGGGGCCAATGTTCGGCGACGACCCGCCCCAAAGCCTCGACGAACTCATGGAACGCATCCAGCAGCAGATGGCGCAGATGCAGTCCCTCATGGACAGCCTCTCCCCCGACGCCCGCCGCGAACTGGAAGACGCCATGCAGTCCGCCATGGACCCCCGCCTGATGGATGAGATGGCCGAGTTCTCCGCCCTCATGCAATCCCTGATGCCCCCCGACGACCTGGCCCGCCAGTATCCCTTCCTCGGCGACGACAGCATGACTCTGGAACAGGCCATGGAGGCCATGCAGCAGATGCAGTCCCTGGACCAGCTGGAACAGTCCCTCCAGCAGGCCATGCGCACCGGCAACCTCGACGACGTTGACCCGGAGCAGCTGGCCGAACTCCTGGGCGAAGAGGCCCGCCGCGCCTGGGAAGAAATGGACCGCCTGCGCCAGATGCTCAAGGACGCCGGCTACATCACCGGCGACGACGACCTCTCCCTCACCGCCCGGGGTATCCGCCGCATCGGCCAAAAGGCCATGCGCGAGGTCTTCCAGCAGCTCAAGAAAGACCGCATCGGCAACCACGAACTGGACACCCGCGGCGCCGGTGGCGACCTGCTCGGCGACACCAAGACCTACGAGTTCGGCGACCCCCTCCAGCTCGACCTGCAAACCACCGTCAAGAACGCCATCGTCCGGGGTGGCCCCCAGGTTCCCGTCCAGCTCCGCCCCGACGACTTTGAAATCTACCGCAACGAGCACATGACCCGCGCCGCCACCATCGTCCTCCTCGACCAGAGCCGTTCCATGGGCCTGTTCAACAACTGGGCCGCCGCCAAAAAGGTTACCCTGGCGCTGTTCGCCCTGATACGCCAGCAGTACCCTCGCGATACCCTGCACGTGGTGGGCTTCTCCGACTACGCCCGCGAGCTGGAGGAAGAAGACCTGGCCGGCCTGACCTGGAACAACTGGGTCTCCGGCACCAACCTTCACCACGCCCTGATGCTCTCCCGCAAGCTGCTCTCCCGCGAAAAGGGCGGCACCCGTCAGATTCTGGTTATCACCGACGGCGAACCCACCGCTCACCTGGAGGGCGATCAGGCCTATTTCGCCTACCCGCCCAGCTACCGCACCGAGCTGGAAACGCTGAAGGAGGTGCGCCGCTGCACCCAGGAAGGTATCGTCATCAACACCTTCATGCTGGAAAACAGCTACCAGCTGGTCAATTTCGTCGACCGCATGACCCGCATCAACCGGGGCCGGGCCTTCTACAGCAGCAGCGAAAACCTGGGCGAATACGTGCTGGTGGATTACATCACCAACCGCCGCAAGCGCGTGGCCGGCTGACCGTGTTACGCATTCCGCAACATACTTACGGATTCGGTAACCGGCCTATTCCCAAATCCGCCATCCCGTGTTAACATATCAACCGCAACATAGCACGCCGCTTTTAAGGCAGTCCGGAGAGGCTGGCAAAGCGTGGCCCCACGCCGGATCGGGATGGAATGGTAACCCCGAATCCGTCGGTGTAGCGCAACCCTGCCCTCCGGCTGACCACCGGCGCAGCAGGGGTTTTTCTATAGCCGCATCCAGCGAAATCAGCGCTCGCCCGGGCAGCGCCGCCGACGAGTCTTCCATGGCCGGGCGGCGCATTATGGACGCCGACGAAATCCGGCGCGCCGTAACCCGAATGTTCCACGAGATTCTGGAGCGCAACCACGGCGCCGATGAGCTGCTGCTGGCCGGCATCCGCACCCGCGGCGTCCCCCTGGCCCAGCGTCTCGCCCGACACATCCAGGACTCCGAGAACGCAGCCGTTCCCGTCGGCCGCCTGGACATCAACCTCTACCGCGACGACCTGTCCGAACGCCCGCGTATGCGCATTCGCCCCACCACGATGCCCGCCGACGTTACCGGCCGCACCGTGGTGCTGGTCGATGATGTGCTCTACACCGGCCGCACGGTGCGCGCCGCCATGGACGCTATCAGCGACTTGGGACGTCCCCTGCGCATCCAGGTGGCGGCCCTGGTTGACCGCGGCCATCGGGAGTTGCCCATCCGCGCCGATTTTGTCGGCAAGAACATCCCCACCCGGCAGATGGAGTTGGTCCGCGTTCGTTTCTGTGAAACCGATGGTATCGACGACGTTTCCATTCTGGAGCGAGGGGGCCTCTGATGGTTGTTGCAGCCACCGGCGACTCCCGAATCCTCCAGGCAGATTCCCCGCCGGTTCAGGACCGGCGACGCCACGTGCTTGACCTCGACGATTTCACCGCTGATGAACTCACGGCGACGTTGGACAACGCCGACGCCATGCGCGGCGTTCTCGAACGCGACGTCAAGAAGGTTCCCGCCCTGCGCGGCCGTGTGGTGATAACCCTGTTCTACGAGGCCAGCACCCGCACCCGCATCTCCTTTGAAGAAGCCGGCAAGATTCTCAGCGCCGACGTAATCAACATGACCGCCAGCGCCAGCAGCGTTGAGAAAGGCGAATCGCTGCTGAACACCGGGCTGACCCTGCAGGCCATGGGTGTCGATGTCATCGTCATCCGCCATCCCCATGCCGGAGGCCCCCATTTCCTGGCCCGCAACCTTGCCAACGTCGCCGTCATCAACGCTGGCGACGGAGCCCACGCCCACCCTACGCAGGGATTGCTTGACCTCTATACCGCCCGAGCTCATCTCGGCGGCATCGCCGGCCGCAAGGTGGTGATCGTCGGCGATGTGCTGCACAGTCGGGTTGCCCGCTCCGCAGTATGGGGATTTGCCGGACTTGGCGCCAGCGTGGTCCTGTGCGGCCCGCCCACGCTGATGCCCGATCCCTTCGTGCCCCAGGGCTGGGGAACCGGAACCGGCGCCAACGGCGTACCCAATCCACTGGCTACTGTTACGGTACAACCCGACCTTGACGCCGCCATCGAGGGCGCCGATCTGGTGATGGCCTTGCGCCTGCAAACCGAGCGCCAGCAGCGCGGCTTTTTCCCCAGCGTGCGCGAGTATATCCGCCGCTGGCAGGTCAACGATGAGCGCATGGCCCGCGCCAACCCCGACGCTCTCCTGATGCACCCGGGCCCCATGAACGAAGGTATTGAAGTGAGCAGCCGCCTGGCTCATGGCGAACGCTCCCTGATCGAAGAGCAGGTTACCAACGGGGTGGCGATTCGCATGGCCCTGCTTTACCAGCTGGCCGGCGCCACCGTGGTTGAGGACTGAGCCGTGGCCGCCAAAGCGCACATCGGGCAAACGCTGATCTCTGGCGGAAGAGTCATCGATCCGGCCAATGGCCTGGATGCTGTCACTGACGTGCTCATTGCCGACGGAGTAATCAAGGCCGTTGACCCCTCGATACCCGCCGAATCGCTGGACGGCGACGTGCAGGTTATCCGGGCCGACCGCATGGTTGTCTGCCCCGGATTTATTGACATCCACACCCACCTGCGAGAGCCGGGGTTTGAGTACAAGGAAACCATCGCCACCGGAGCGGCAGCAGCGGTGCGCGGCGGATTCACCACCATATGCGCTATGCCCAACACCGACCCATCCATCGATAACGGCGCGATGGTTGACTACGTTTTGAGCCGAGGCGCTGCGACTCCCGCCCGTGTGAAAGTTATCGGATGCGTTAGCAAAGACCGCGCCGGGCGTGAGCTGGCCGATATGGAGGAACTCATCGATGCGGGAGTGGTGGCCTTCAGCGACGACGGCGACCCGGTCTATGACGCCGGCTTGATGCGCCTGGCGCTGACGTACAGTCGCGGCCTGGGCGCGCCCATCACCAACCATTGCCAGGAGAATGCGCTCTGTTGCGGCGGCGTCATGGCCGAGGGTTGGGTCAGCAGCCGCCTGGGTCTCGCCGGCATCCCGGCCGTCGCCGAGGAGTCGATGGTCGCCCGGGATATTGGATTGGCCGAGCTTACCGGCGGCCGGCTGCATCTGGCGCATCTCAGCTCCGCTGGCAGCGTGGCCATGGTACGGCAGGCCAAAGCCCGTGGCCTCCCGGTAACGGCCGAAGTCTGTCCCCATCACCTTCTGCTCACCGACCAATGGGCGCTGGGACTCCGGTGCACTCCGGTGGTATCCGCCGGGCCGGCAGCCTACGACACCCAGACCAAGGTGTACCCGCCGCTGCGCAGTGAGCTCGACGTGGCAGCCTGCATCGCCGGGCTGGCCGACGGCACCATCGATTGCGTCGCCACCGACCACGCGCCCCACGACCGGGTCAGCAAAGAATGTACCTACCAGGATGCCGCTTTCGGTATCAGCGTTCTGGAGACCGCCCTGGGTACCGTGCTCGCCACAGTGCATGACGGCTCCATCAGCCTGTCGGATATGGTGGAACGAATGACGATGGGCCCGGCCCGGGTGCTGGGCGACGGTTTCGCCGAGTACGCCGGTCTGACGCCGGGAACTCCCGCCGACATCGTGTTATTCGACCCCGACGCCCTCTGGACGGTGGACGTGAACGACTTTGTGTCTATGGGCCGCAATACCCCGCTGAACGGCGTGGAGCTGCGAGGCCGGGTCGCCGCCACGCTGGTCGGCGGCCGGATAGTCTTCCAGGAACCGGGGATGCTCAATATCGGAGGAGAGCTGTGAGTCGGACGGTGCATCTGGTTCTTGAGGACGGCACGGTGTTCACCGGAGAGTCATTCGGAGCGCAGCGGGATGGCTGGGGTGAGGTCGTGTTCAACACCACCATGACCGGCTACCAGGAAGTGCTCACCGACCCGTCCTATGCCGGGCAGATGGTTGCGCTGACCTACCCGCTGGTGGGCAACTACGGCATCAACCGCGCCGATTTCGAATCCCGACGGATCCAGGCCGCTGCTCTCATCGTTCGCCAGCACTGCGACCTGCCCAGCCACGCCTCCTGCGACATGACCCTGGACGCCTTCCTCCGTGAGTACGACATCCCTGGCATTAGCGGCATCGACACCCGCGCCCTCACCCGCCGCCTGCGCACCCGTGGCGTGATGATGGGCCTGCTGACCTCCGAAGACCCGGAATCGGCCCGCCGTCGGCTTGGCGACTTGCCACGCTATGAGGACCTGGATTTGGTGAGCAACGTAACCACCCCGGATGGTTACGCTTGGGACGGCGCCGAGTCCACAGGCTACCCAAGTGCGCCGCCTCCTCCGGGCGTGCGCCGCATCCTGGTTACCGACGTCGGCCTCAAGTACAACATCCTCCGTTTGTTGCAAAGCCGGGGCTGCGAGGTTATCGCCGTGCCGGCCAGCACACCCTCCGACGTTATGCTGGGAATGCGGCCGGACGGACTGCTGCTGTCCCCCGGCCCCGGCGACCCGGAACTGCTGGACGGCATCGTGGCCAACGTCAGGCAGTTGATTGGCCGGGTCCCGATCATGGGCATCTGCCTGGGCCATCAGATCGCAGCCCGTGCCCTGGGCGCGCGCACCTACAAGCTGAAGTTCGGACATCGGGGCGGCAACCATCCGGTGAAAGACCTGGAAACCGGACGCGTGCACATCACCGCCCAGAATCACGGCTATGCCGTTGATCCCGACAACCTGCCCCCCGGGTTGGAGGTTTCGCAAATCAATCTGAACGACAATACGGTGGAGGGACTCCGGCACCGGGAACTGCCCCTCTTTACCATCCAATACCATTCGGAAGCCTCGCCGGGCCCGCGGGACAACGAGTATCTCTTCGACCGTTTCCTCCAGATGGTTGACGATGCGGCACCCGTGGGCAAATCGTCATAGTTCAATGCCCTGATTGGCGACAGCGACGTTATATGTTGAGCGACACACCCCAAAAACCCCGCAAAGTGCTGGTTATCGGTTCCGGCCCAATCGTGATAGGCCAGGCCGCCGAGTTCGACTACGCCGGCACGCAGGCCTGCAAGGCCCTCCGCGAGGAGGGCGTCTCCGTCATTCTGGTCAACTCCAACCCGGCTACCATTATGACCGATCGGGATGTTGCCGACCGGGTTTATATCGAGCCCCTCACCGTTCCCGTTCTGGAACGCATCATCGCCACCGAAGGCCCTGATGGTGTACTCCCCACCCTGGGAGGACAAACCGGCCTCAATCTCGCCGTCGCTTTGGCGGACGCCGGCGTGCTGGAACGCTACAACGTGCGGCTCCTGGGCACCCCGCTGGACACCATTCGCAAGGCGGAGGACCGGGATTTCTTCCGCCAGTTCCTCACCGATATCGGCGAGCCGATGCCACCTAATCGCACGGTGTCCAACATGGACGAGGCGCAGGCTTACAAGGCTGAAACCGGCCTGCCTCTGGTGGTGCGGCCGGCATATACCCTGGGCGGCACCGGCGGCGGCATCGCCGAAACCGAGGAGGAATTCCTGACCATCGTGGAAAGCGGCCTCGCCGCCAGCCCAATTAGCCAGGTGCTCCTGGAGCGTTCCCTGGTCGGCTGGAAAGAAGTTGAGTACGAGGTGATTCGGGACGGCGCCGACAACTGCATCACCGTCTGCAACATGGAGAACTTCGACCCCATGGGCGCCCACACCGGGGACAGCATCGTGGTCGCTCCCAGCCAGACGCTGACCGACAAAGAGTACCAGATGCTGCGCAGCGCCAGCCTGAAAATCATTCGCGGCCTGGGCATTGAGGGCGGTTGCAATATCCAGCTGGCCCTGCGACCCCATCCCGACGCCTTGCGCAATCGTCCCGGCGACTGGCGTGCCGACTCCGAATATTACGTCATCGAGGTCAACCCGCGGGTCAGCCGCTCCTCCGCTCTGGCTAGCAAGGCCACCGGATACCCCATCGCCCGGGTGTCCGCCAAAATCGCCGTGGGCAAACGCCTGGACGAAATCGCTAACGCCGTTACCGGCAGCACCGGCGCAGCCTTTGAGCCGGCCCTGGACTACTGCGTCGTCAAAATCCCTCGCTGGCCCTTTGACAAGTTCCCCAACGGCGACCGCCAGGTAACTACCCAGATGAAGGCGACGGGCGAGGTAATGGCTATCGACCGTAGCTTTGAAGCTGCGCTGCAAAAGGCCACCCGTGCTTTGGAACAACCCAACTCGTCCCTGCTGTGGGAAGCGCGGGAATGGCGCGATTTGGACGCCTCCCGGGGGCATCAACATTTGATGGACTCGCTGCCGTTGCACCCCAATGACCTGCGTCTTTGGGCATTGACCGCTGCCTTGCGCCGGGGAACCACCCGCGATGCCCTGGTAGCTCACACTAGCATAGACCCCTGGTTTATCGCTGCCCTGGAGCGCATAGTTGACCAAGAACGCCGCCTGCTGGGCAACCCGCTGACGCCCGCCATGCTATTGGCGTCCAAGCGGCTGGGTTTTCCCGACGTTGAGATCGCCACGCTGTCCGACCTGCTGCCGGAGCAGGTGCGGCAGATGCGCCAGCAGCGCGGCATCAAACCGGTGTACAAGATGGTCGATACCTGCGCCGCCGAGTTTGAAGCCGCCACGCCGTACTATTACAGTGCATATGAAAACGCATACGACAGCGAAAACGAGGCTCCGCCGCTGGCGGGGCGCAAGGCCGTGGTCATTGGCAGCGGCCCCATTCGCATCGGCCAGGGCATCGAGTTTGACTATTGCAGCGTCCATGCCGCCTGGGCGTTGTCACAGGCCGGTGTGGCCAGCATCATGGTCAACTCCAACCCCGAAACCGTCTCCACCGACTTTGACACCAGCGACCGCCTTTACTTCGAGCCGCTGGACGAAGAGGCCGTCCGCGACATTATTGACAACGAAACGGTGGACGATAACCCGCCGCCAAGCCTGGTGCAGTTCGGCGGCCAAACGGCCATTAACCTCTCCCAGGCGCTGGCCGCCGCCGGCTTGCCTATCCTTGGCTCCAGCGCGGAGGCCATCGACGTCGCCAGCGATCGGCAGAAGTTCGAACGCTTCCTGGTCGAACTCGGCATCCCGCAGCCTCCGGGAGCCACCGTCCATTCGGTGGACCAGGCACTAACCGTAGCCCAGCGCATCGGGTATCCGGTAGTGGTGCGGCCCAGCTATGTCCTCGGCGGGCGAGCTATGGAAATCGTGCGCAACGCCACCGAACTCATCCGCTACCTGACCATCGCCACCGAGGTTACCCCCGAGCGCGAGGTGCTGGTTGACCACTACATGGAAGGCCGGGAGTGTGAGGTGGACGCCATCTGCGACGGCGAGCGAGTGCTGATCCCCGGCATTATGGAACACGTGGAGCGGGCCGGTGTGCACAGCGGCGACTCCATGGCCATCTACCCCGGCCTCAACCTCACCGAAGCCGAAGTTGATACGCTGGTCGATTACACCACCCGCATCGGCCTGGCCCTGGGTGTGCGCGGCCTCATGAATATCCAGTTCGTTTTGCAGGGCGGCAGCGCTTACCGCAGCCCCAGCGTCCAGCCTGTGGATGGAGAAGACCCCACCACCGTGTACGTGCTGGAAGTGAACCCACGAGGCAGTCGCACCATCCCGTTCATATCCAAGGTTACCGGCGTGCCCGTGGCCAACCTGGCGACTCGGGTGATGCTGGACGACAAGCTGGAGGAACTGGGTTACCAGGGCGGCCTCTGGCCCCGCCAGCGGCTGGTTGGAATCAAGGCCCCGGTCTTTTCGATGTCCAAGCTGGTGGGCGTGGACTGGTACATGGGGCCGGAGATGAAGTCCACCGGCGAAGTTATGGGAATTGACTGGGACTTCACCGGAGCCTTGACGAAAGCGTTGCAGGCGGCCAGCATCAGCCTTTCACCCGGCATGGGGGTGCTGCTGAGCATATCCGACCAGGGCAAGGCCGACTCGCTGCCCCTCGTCCGCGGGCTGGCCGCCGCCAGCTGCCGGTTGTATGCCACCGAGGGCACCGCGGCGATGATTACGGCCATGGGTCTGCCCGTTACCACCATCACCAAGCGCATCGGCGAGGGTTCGCCCGACGTTCTGGACGTCATCAACGACGGCACCGTAGGCGCGGTGGTGAACACCCTGTCCGGCGATTCCTCGGTGATGCGAGACGGTTTCTTCATCCGCCGGGCCGCCGTGGAGCGGCGCATACCTTGTTTCACCTCCCTGGACACTGCCCGGGCAGCCATGGAAAGCATGCTCAGTGGCTTGGACAACTATAACGTCCTGACCACCGACGAGTACCTCGCTGCCCCCCGTTAGGGAGCCAGCCAGTTGGTGGGGCGCTGAGCTACCAGTCGATTTCCAGCCCGACGCCCAGCGCCTCGGCCCGTTCCCAAACCACTTTGGCCGCGGCCACGTCGGCCAGGCCGGTCCCCATCAGCTTGCAATAGACCACATCGCCGTCGGTTGTACGGCCCGCCATGGCTCCGGCCACCACGTGGCGCAGCTCATTAAACTGGCTCCACTGGACCAGTCCCCGGTCAACGGCCGAGCTGATGTCCCCGCACTCTAATGGAGCCTGTTCCAGCGAGTCCACAAAGCGCAGGTTCGCCCTGACCAGCGTGGCGGCGTCCACTTCCTGGTGGCGCAGGCTGGTTGGCCCCGCTCCGATCACCGTCGTCCCCGCAGAGAGCCACTCGCCCAGGACAACCGGGGTTTCGGCCGACGCAATGGCGATTACAACGTCGCAGCCGGCAACGGCGTCCCGGTTGCTGCCAGCCGCCGTCACCGGAATGCCCAGTTCGGCAGTCATGCGGTCGGCAAATGCCTGCCGGTTTGCCGGATTGCGGCTGTAGGCGTAAATTTCCGCTATATCCCGCACCTTCACGGCGGCCCGCAGCTGGTCGCCTGCCTGGTTGCCCGTGCCGATGATGCCCAGGCGCATGCCGTCAGGGTTCGCCAGATGCTTGACGGCCGTGCCGGTAGTCGCTCCGGTGCGCAACTGCCCCAGACGGTTGGCCTGGGTGTAGAGGAGCATGCGGCCGGTGTCTGCGTCGTAGAGGCTGACCTGGAACGAATAACCGTTTTCGGTGTGGGTAAAGGTCTTGATGCCAAAAAAGCCGTCGTGAAGCAGTGCCCCGCCCATTACTGCCAGGTATCCGCCGGGGCCGGCAATGCGGCGACGGGTAAGGTTGGCCGCTAATCCATTCCCGTAGTTGGCCAGCATCCCCTCGATCGCCGGCAACACGTGGTCAAGGCTAACGCACCCGTCAACGTCGGCGTCGGTGAGGAATCTGGCCATTGCGGGGCCGACCCGGAGGGTTAGGAGAAGTAGAGCCGGTTGGTGCGGACGTACTCGCGCATCTCGGCCGGTACGGTGAATTCGTCGAATATCGCCGAAACCGGGCACACCGCTACGCAATAGGCGCAGTCGATACAGTCGTCGGGATTGATGTAGTACATCGGCGCATCGTCGTCGGTATGGATGCAATCCACGGGGCAAACTTCAACGCAGGAGGCGTCTTTGACTCCCTCGCACGGCTGTGTAATCACGAATGCCATCAGGATACCTCGGCATACGGGCGAAAAATCGCGGCAGATTGGACGCCGGTTCCCCAACCGACGCCACCCGTGGGTGGCCCGCTGTTATGGCCGTATTCTGCGGTTTGCCACGATATTTTGTCAAGGCATACGGGCCCTATATTCCTATTGCCGAAAGCAATATCCTGTCCGCAACTCCGAATGCAACCACCGGCCCCGCAACGCCTTTTCGATTGCAAAGCCGCGTTGCATTATCCGCAATTTTGATATAGTATATCGTCATATCGCCACTCTGATCGTAGAATTCTGCTTCGCTAAGGTGATGGCCAATGGAACTGCGAGAGATCATCAGCTTTTACCACGTCGCCCGGCTGCGCAGCGTGTCCAAGGCGGCGCGCAAGTTGGAGTTGGGCCAGCCAACAGTAACTACCCACCTGCGCAAGTTGGAGGGCGAGTTCGGCATCACCTTGTTCGACCGCATCAAGCGCCCGATTCAGCTGACCTCCGAAGGTTCTCTTTTCTACGAACTGGTAACGCCCATCGTGGAGTCCATTGATACCCTCAAAACGCAGATGGATTACTCCGAAGGCCGCGGCTCATTCGTGGTCGGCGCCTACCCGGACATCGTATCCTACCACCTGCCTCGCCCTATCCGGCAGTTCCGCTCTCGCTATCCCGACGTAAGGATGCGCCTGGTCGCCCGGTCATATGCCAACCTGATCCAGCTGGTCAAGTCTGGCGAAGTGGACCTGGCCCTGTGCTCGGCGCCCCCCACCGACGACGTGTCGCTGGAATTTTCCCAGCTGTTCGACTACAACGTGGTGCTGATTACCGAACCCAGCCACGAGCTGCTGCAGCGAGACCCCATTGCCATTGAAGATATGGCCAGGTTCCCGCTGATTCTGAACAGCCCGGAAAGTTTGAGCCGCCGCCGCGTTGAACAAAAGCTGCGCCAGGGCAGTATCAACTATGATGTGGTTCTGGAAATGGACAACACCGAGATGATTAAACGCTACGTCGCCATCGGCATGGGCATCGCCATCGTCAGCGACTTCACGCTGCATCCGGAGGACCATGACCGGCTGGCCGTGGTTCGCCTTGACCACATTTTCCCATCGGCCAACATCGGCGTCTGTACCCTGAAAGGCAAGTTTCACGGGCGAGGCGTGCGCAACTTCATCAAAACCCTCGCCGACAACCTTTCCGGCTTCCACGCCGACCTGTGGGACTGGGACGTTGACCACGGCGGCGAGCGCGGCCCGCAAGCCATCGCCAGCTCCACTCAGTAACGATACCTCACCGTCAATTGCTAGAAGGCGGCAACGGTATCGCTCTGTTTCCCGGCAGTTGAGGGGTGTCGAAAGTCTCTGACGGCCCGGGCTCAATAGACACTCTCACAGCCTGCTTGCCGGATACTACCATGGTGTTAGCGGCAAGGTCGTATAAATGTCGTCGCTCAGGGGCGACCAGCACCATCACGCCATTAACCAGCCAAGGGAAGATTAGTCCATCCAGCTGCTTCAGCAGGGCCCGGCCCAGCGCTTGGCCGAAAGATGGACGACCGCCGTTTCGGTAATTCACAACGCGCAGCCCCAGTAGCAAGTGTCCGAAGTCGCCCCCGGCAAAGCGTACCATAAGCGTCAAATACAGCAGGCGCAGGACGAAGGCCAGCAACGCCGCTCCCAATGGAGCCAGCAAAGCGGTGGCAACATCTGTGGTGGCCGCCCCCACCGAATATGTTGCCCAGTAATCGGATAGCGCGTCTTCTATGACGTTGCCGGCGTCGGGCGCATCGCTAACCTTCAATTCGCTCAGGATTGGCCACAGATAACGTACCTCATCGCCTATCACTATCACGCCAATAGCGATGAACGTTGCCAGCCAGAAAACGCAGGAGAGCAAGAACAGCAGCGCGCCATTAATCACCCTCGCGAACAAGCGAGCGGCCGGGTTTGCAGCCTCCGAAGCAGAGCCCGAACTCTGGCCCCCCCGGCGTTGAGCAGGGCCGGGTTCGGAATAACTGACTGGTCCGTGCACTAGTAGACCCTCACTGAGGCGCGATACGTGTCCAGCGGTCGCCGCTGGCGCGGTGGTCATAAACAACCACTGTCCCAACCATCAGGTCGTAAAGGTGGCGTCGGTCAGCTCGGAACAGCACCATCCCACAGTTGATGAAAAATGGAATGATCAAAATGTCCAGTATAAAGACGACTGCCCGGCCGATGGCCTGACCAAGGCTCAGAGGCCCTCCGTTGCGGAGGTTAACCACGCGAGCGCCAACGACCAGGTGTCCTATACTGCCGCCGAAATACCACCAGAAGAAGGCGAGATAGGCGATGTTGGCGATGGCGAGTGGCAGCGATAGCAACCCGAAACTCACGGTGCCCAGAAAGACGTGAATGGCAATCCATACGGCTAGTTCAATCAGAGTCGCTCCCAGCCGACGCCATCGGCCTAGATAAGTCAGGCTATTTCGAGTGGGGACGTTTGTACCATAATAGGGCGATATATCGGTTCGATTCATCAGGTGTCTCTCCGCAAGTCAGTGGAAATGGACTTTATCACGGCACCCGCCCCAGAAACTCACCGGCCCCCCGGGCTACCCAGGCGTTCCACGAAGTCATCAGGAACCTGGCGCCCTTTTCTACGTATGACGCCACATTGTCGTCGTTGACCAGCGTGCCGGCGGTCCGTCCCGCGTCAATGATGCGAGCGATGGCATCGTCAATCGCCCCCTGAACCTCAGGATGGCCCACGTTCCCGATGTGCCCCATCGTCTGTGCCAGGTCGGTGGGCGCGACGAAGAACACGTCAATGCTGTCCACTTTGAGGATTTCTTCCAGGTTGTCGAGCGCGGCTACTTCTTCAATGAGCACAATGACCATGGTCTGCTCATTGGCCCGGTGCACATAATCGGACACGCCGAAAGACTGGCGGCCGCCGAACATTCCCCGGTAGCCCAGGGGCGCGAACTTGGCGGCCCCGGCGGCGGCTTCCGCCTCTTCCCGCGTGTTGACGTGCGGCAGCACCACTCCCATGGAACCCCGGTCCAGGGTGCGGGTGATCAGTCCGGCGTCGTTGGCGTTGCAACGGGTGATTGAGGCCATGTTCCACAGGTCGCAGGCCCGGGTCATATCTCCCAACGTCTCCCAATCCACCGGCCCGTGCTCACACTCCATCCACACCGAGTCGAACCCGATGGGGCCGAGAAAATCGATAATCTCGCTGGTCATCAGCCCGGAAATGCAGGTTGCCGGCTCTCCACGTTGTAGCTTCTCTTTCACCGGGTTGGGGCGTATTGCTGGCACGATGTTCCTCCTGTGGGGACTTACTGCTTGGCTTCGTAGCCGCGCGGGGTAACCATGCGGCCGCTGTGAACGTAGGTGTTGGAATTGCCAATGACGACGGTGGTGAACATGTCAATCCCTAGTTGCTCACCGTCCAGTTCCGAGAGGACCGATAGCGACACCGCCTGCTCCGACCGGAAGGCGTGTCGCACGATGCCAACGGGAGTTGCTGAGGGTCGATGTTCCAGGAAAACCCGGCGGGCCTCGTCCAGTTGGGTGACCCGGCGTCGGCTCCTCGGGTTGTACAGCACGGTTACGAAATCCCCGGCGGCGGCAGCCTCCAGCCGTCGGCGAATTTGCTCCCAGGGCGTCAGCAGGTTGCTCAGGCTGATCGCGCAGAAATCCTGCATCAGGGGCGAACCCAGCAGCGCAGCCGCCGACTGCAACGCGGAGACGCCCGGCACCGTTTCCACCGCCGGGCCAAGGCCGTCCCACTGTCGGTCCGTAAGTACGCGGAACACCGGACCGGCCATGCCGTAGATTCCGGCGTCCCCGGAAGATACTACCGCCACGGTTTTGCCGGCGTAGGCGAGGTCAACTGCCAAGGCGGCCCGCTCCAACTCCTGCCCCAATTCCATGCTATGGAGCGTCTTGCTCGTCGCTTCCTGCGCCACTTGCTCGATGTAATAATGATAGCCCACCAGGTCGTCGCTTTCGGCGATGGCAGCGGCTGCGGCCGGGGTTAGATGCCCGGTGTCGCCAGGCCCGATGCCGACCAGGTAAAGTTTGCCTTTGTTCATAGTCATTCCTGCACGTTCGGCGCTGGCACCGCTTCGCCTTGCAGCCGCGCCGGAACGCGTGCGACGGCTATGGTAGCACGGTCGGACTTGGTTCGAGGAACAATGACCCCGGACGTGCCGGCCGCCAGCATCGCCGCCGGTTCCGCCACGCCAAAGACGCCCAGCAGGTCTTGGGCCGCCGAAGCCGTTGGGCGGCTCAGCCCGCTCGCCGGGTCTGCCGGCTCCCTGCTGGCGGCGGCGTTCAGCTCGGCAGCGGCGTAAATCTCCAACTGAACTCCCAGCGAATCGGCCAACGCGATGATGCCGGGCTCGTCGGCTTTGAGGTCAGCGGTGGCGATCTTGGCGATGCTCTGCCCGGCGAGCCCGTGTTCCTGAAGGGTGTTGGCCAACAAATCTTGCAGGTGCGCCGCATCCACGCCGCGACGACAGCCTACTCCGGCCACCAGTGTCGGAGGTCGGTAAATCACTTTCGGATGATCGCTGTCCCGCAAAACCAAACGGTCCGACACCGCCAGTATGGCTGCATAACCTCCGACGGTAGCATCGTCCAGGCTATCCACGATGACTATGCCCTCGGAAAGAGGTGAATCGTCAGGCCAGCCGGTCCCGGTTGCCGGGTCAAGCCACAGCGCAACAGGCCCAGCGTTCACTACCGCTGCCGCCGCGCGGGTCAAGTCGCCGGGCGACGCCTCGATGCGCCAGCCCGATTGGCGGCCCACCAGGTCAATGGCGGTTACATTCAGCGCGTCAGATGCCGATGTGATGATGGGCTGTCCGCCCAGGGCGTCGGCCACCCGGCGGCTCAGTTCGTCGGCGCCGCCCGCATGGCCCGATAGCACGCTGATGGCATATCGTCCCGCGTCGTCAACGCATACCACCGCCGGATCCCGTTTCTTACCCGCGAACACCGGGGCCAACAGGCGCACGGCTGCGCCAACGGGCAGGAACACTACCAGCGCATCCCGGTTGACAAACAGGTTCTGCAACACCGGACGCAACGGCAGGTCGTAGAGACAAATGTCGCTGTCGGCGTCCTCGGCTAACCGTCGTTCCAGGTGCAGTTCGGCGTCGGGCAAGTTCGACGCCAGCCGGCGAGCGAGAGTGGCGCCGGGCCGGGATACGGCGACGATAGCCGTCTTGCCGGCGCTGTCGTTAGCCATCCCGCGCCCCGATTAGTCGTTGCCAGTTGACGCCGGCGTTGCCGGTTCCGGCTGGACTTCGTAACCCCCGGCTGCGTATAAGTCTGCACGGTCCGCGTCGGCATGGGTACCCTGTCCGGCTCGGCGGTACAGATGGGTGTAATCGTCTGAGTACAGGTGGGATACCGCCACTCGCTCCGCAGAATCGGGATTGAGCAGCTCAGGGTCAACCGCTTTGCCGACGATGATGAGGGCTTGCAAGGTGATTTTGGCGTCCCTGACTTTCTCTGCGATGTCGGCCAGAGTGCCGCGGATGATTTGCTCATCCGGCCAGCCCACCCGATAGGCCACCGCCACCGGGGTGTCCGCAGAATACCCGGCCTCCTGCAACTGGTTGGCGATGCGGAACATCCGCGTTACGCTGAGGAAAATCGCCAGGGTGCTGCCGTGGCGGGCCAGGTCAACCAGGGCTTCACCCTCAGGCATTGGCACACGGCCCTCGGCCCGGGTCATAATCACGGTCTGCGACACTTCGGGGACGGTAAGCTCGGCCTTGAGAACCGCAGCGGCGGCAAAAATGGCGCTGACGCCGGGGATGATTTCGTAATCCACTTGCCGCCTTTCCAGGATACGCATCTGTTCCAGCGTTGCGCCGTACAGCGACGGGTCGCCGCTCTGGATGCGGGCGACGGTTTTGCCTTCTGAAACGGCCTGCAGGGTAACGTCCATAATTTCGGGCAGAGCCATATCCTTGCTGCCATATACTGCCGCGCCCGGCTTGGCAAACCCGGCGATTTCAGCAGGAACCAGCGAGTCGGCGTAGATGATCACGTCCGCCTCGTCGATAATCCGCTTGGCTTTGAGCGTCAGCAACTCCGGGTCGCCGGGACCGGCGCCGATGATATAGACCTTGCCTTGGTTGGCCATTTAGTTCCTCCGATGTGTGCGCCGAGCTAGCGCCGGATAATCAGCAGCGAGAAGTAATCTAGGTCTTCAGTAGATAGTTCCTGGATGTTGCGTACCACCCGCTCCCGCTCGGTGGTGGCCCGCCTAACGTAGATGGTGCGGCCGGCCAGGCCCAGGCGCTCTAGGTTGGCTAGGGCGTCCAGCAGCGTCCGGTTCACTTTCATCAGGACTATGGTGTCGTACAGTGATATGGCTTCCCGCAGGTCGTCGATGCCGTACACCGCCGGCAATATCGCCAGTCGCTGGCCGTGATGCACCAGGGGCGCCGCCGCCGATGCCGCCGCTGCCATCACCGACGATACGCCCGGCACTACCTCAACCGGCAGCTGTGGGTATTCCTCTTGGATGGTTTCCAGCACGTAGGCAAAGGTGCTGTACAACATCGGATCGCCTTCGGTGATGAAGGCCACGTCCTGCCCTGCCTCCAGTCGCACCGCCAGGTCGCGGGCGGCCTTGCGCCAGACTTCCCCCGCAGCATCTTCGTCGTTGGTCGGGAACTTGGCCCTAACCACCTCCTGGTGGGTTTCGTCGATGATGCCCTTGACGATGCTATAAGCATAGCTCTCCGCGCTCACACCGGCCTGCGGAACCCAGATCACGGGCACCGACTGCAGTACCCGCTGCGCCTTCACGGTCAGCAGTTCCGGGTCTCCCGGGCCAACGCCGACACCGTAGAGACGGCCGAGTCGGGGGGTACTGGTCATTTCTGCCCCCATACCACGAATACCGGGTTCATCGCTTCCAATCGTAATGCTCCATCCGGCAGCTCCCGGCCCCGGGCTGCCGTTATCATAGTCATCTCAGGCGACATTGCCGCCTCCTTAAGGGCACGGTGCGTTGCGCTGGCCCGTTCCACCACCGCAAAGTTGGCCACCATTCGCCCGCCGGGGCGTAGCCGTTTCACCACCGTTTCGATGATGGCGGGCGTAGCCGCTCCGCCCCCGCCCACAAATACCGAATCGGGGTCGGGCAAGTCGCGCAGAATATCAGGAGCAGCGCCGATTACCACGGAAACCCGGCCGCCTCCGTACTTCGCTACGTTGTTCTCCAACAGCCCAACGCTGTTGGTGTCCTTGTCGATGGCAAAAATTCTGCCGGAATAGGCAATCTGCGCCGCTTCAACGGCTATGGAACCGGTGCCCGCCCCAATATCCCAGACGACGCTGTCGGAACGCAGACCTAGTGCGTACAGGCTCACCGCTCGTACTTCCGACTTGGTGATCTGGCCCCGCACGGGGCGCCGCTGCTCGAAGGCGTCGTCAGGCAAGCCCAAGCCGTGTGTACGCTCGAGTCCCTGGCCCTCTGCAATGGGCGAAGCTAGCGTTTCGGTTTGGCTAGCTTGCAGCATTGGTTGCCACGGTTGCCGGGTCGCGCATCGGGATGCCGTCGGCGGACGTGCTGGCCGCGCCCAGCAGGTTGCCTTCAAAGTCAAAACACAATGCGTCAACGATGATGGCGTCGCTCGGGTCTGTGTCAGAGTCCTGCCCCAGGTACTTCTCCGCCTGCTGGCAGACCAGTTGGCACATCAGCGGGAACACTTCCATCACGTCGTGTTCCTGGGCCAGTTCCTGAAAGTGGCGGCCGCTGGCTGCGTTTCGCATCTCTTCCTGCAGTTCCGGCGACGCTCCGCATTGCGCGGCCAGTTCGGCGAGAAATCCGGTGTCCACCTGGTTGCCGGCCACGTGCGTGACGAAATACCCCATGGCCATCTTCGAAAACTTTCCTACCATCCCCACGTGGGCGACCCGCTTGATGCCCTTGTTGACGCACCGCTTCATTGACGGGCCGGAAAATATGCCGGCTTCAACGTAGGCCATATCGGGCAAATCCAGCAGTTGACGAGTGTACTGCTCGCTGCGGGTCCCCGTGGAGAGCACCAGGTGCTCCAGGCCGTTGGTCGCGGCAACGTCAATGGCCAGATGCACGCTGGCCCGCCACGCCGCCGTGCTGAACGGCTGCACGATGCCCGTGCTGCCCAGGATGCTGATGCCGCCCAGGACGCCCAGCCGCGCGTTGGTGGTCTGCTTGGCGATTTCCTCGCCGTTCGGCACCGAGATTCGCGCCCGCACACCCGTCTCCGGCGGCCATCCGCACTCCACCAGGCCCTCGGCTACCGCGTCGGCCATCATGCGGCGGGGTACTCGGGTCACCGCCGGCTCGCCTACTTCGATGCCCGTGCCCGGTCGGGTGACGGTGCCTACGCCGGGGCCGCCGGTGATGTGTAGTCCCTTGATGCCGTCGGGCAACCGCCACACGCCGACGATAATCTCGGCGCCGTGCGTAACGTCCGGGTCGTCGCCGCCGTCCTTGACCACCGAGCAGCGAACCCCCTCCTCGGGGACCATGGGCCAGCTGTCATGAACATTCAGCGTGGCGTGCCCTCGTCCTCCGGGCAGAGGCACCGACACTTGCTCGGGAGCGTTGCCGGACAGCATCAGGATTACCGCTGCCTTGGCAGCGGCAGCCGCGGTGGTGCCGGTGGTGTAGCCGGTTCGCATCCCACGCGGGTCGCGCTTGGTAGGACGGGAATAGTCGCTTTCCGGGCGTTCTGCGTCGTCGGCGTTGTGTTCGGGCTTGGTCAACATACCCTGAATCATTCATCCATGGTCATGCAGTCTCGACTGGTTACGATTGTAACCCATATCCGGCACAGTCGCTTGGTGTGATGTTCAGCTACCCGGCGTGACGGCTACGATGCAGTCTGAGCCGCCCGCACCCGATCGCTGGCCACCTGAACCAGGCGGTCATCCACCCCCAGGGGCGGCGCGACCGACATGGGGATGTCCGGGTAAGTTTCTTGCAGCCGGCCCATGGTGCCCAGTACATTGCGTTGCAAAATCAACCCGGGGAAAAACAGGTAGGGCGCGCAGATGATGCTGCCGACGCCGCGCCGCTCAACTAGCTCGGCGGCAGCGGCTTCCATGGTCGGCTCTCCATAGTGGGACTGGGCAACGGACACGGCGTACTGCTCTCCTAGGTCCCGCTCAATCCAGCCGCCCAGTTCCTTCAGCCAGAGGCAATCGTCGTAGCGGGTTTGCGTGCCAGCCTTGACCAACAGGATGCCTACTGGTCGCCCGTCCTGCGATTGAGCCATATCCTCCGGCAGGGCGGCGATGCGGTCGCGCACCAGGTCGGCGATGCGCGCGTCGGCCCCCAGTCCCTGGGCCAATCTGACCTCAACCCCCGGAGATTCGGCGGCGATGTCCTCCAGCACTTCGTCCATTTCCAATGTGGCGTGCTTCCCATTGCCCAACAAATAAGGGGCCACGACCACTCGCTTCAGGCCGGCCCGGGCCAGGATTGACACGGCTTCCGGCGGATGAGGCGGCAGGAACTCCAGGCATGACACGATGACCTGCTCGGCGTCTTCGCCCAACGATTCGGCCAGTCGGTGGCCGGCTTCCCGCAATCCCACCGGCGTGTTGGGGCAGCCCAGGCACCACGCCGGAAAGCGCGGCCCGTCGGCGGCCCAGGCGCAGGAACATTCATCCCGGCTGGCCCCGCGCTTGCTGCCGTGGCACAGCAGCACCACGCCCCAACCTCCCGGGCTGCCATTGGTTTCGTTAGAGACGCTATTGGCAGTCATCAGGGGAACCCTCCAGCAGGTCTAACAGGGCGTTCACGGTGGCGGCAGCGGCAGAACTCCCGCCGCGTCGTCCCAGAATAGTAATGTGCGGCACGTCCCGCGCGGCAAGTTCCGCTTTCGACTCCGGGCAGGCCACGAAGCCTACCGGCATCCCGATAACGGCCGCGGGTGCAACCTGTTTCGAGTCAATCAAGTCCAGCAGGGCCAGCAGGGCCGTTGGCGCGTTGCCGATGGCAACGACGGCGTCATCCATCTGTGGCGCTAGTTCCCGGACGGCGGCGACGCTGCGGGTAGTTCCTTCACGAAGGGCTCGCTCGGCAACCTCCGGCGCGTCAATCAGGCAGGCTGTGCCTACCGCCCGTCGGGTCAGCGCGGCCCGGGATATGCCCACCTGCACCATGCGCACGTCGGTTATCACCTGTCGCGTGTTCCGCAGCGAATCCAGGGCCGCGTTTACCGCCCCTTGGCTGAACCTCACGTCTCCGGCGATGTCCGGGTCGCCCTCGGCTCGCACGATGCGGTGCAGCACGTATCGCTCCGCTGCGGAGAGCCGCGCCGCCTCGGTGTAGCCCTTCAGACTCTCATCCACCATCGCCAGGCTTTGACGGTCGATTTCCTCCGGGAGCAGGGCGTATTTTTCAACCAGGGTCATTTAGCCGACTACCACGTTAACCAGCCGACCCGGTACGTACACCACGTTTCGCAAGTCCTTGCCATTGACGTGAGCTTGCACCCGTTCGCTGGCCAGGGCCAGCTCTTTGGCCAGCGCGTCGTCAACGCCGGCGGATACCGCGATACGGTCGCGCACCCGGCCGTTAACCTGCACCACCAGCGTTATCTCTTCCTCGGCGGCCAGTTCGTCGTCCCAGGCGGGGAAGGCTTGCTGGTGGACGCTGTAGGCATGGCCGGTATTTTCCCATAGCTCTTCCGCCACGTGGGGCGCAATGGGCGCCAACATCAGCAGGAATTTCTCTACGCACTCCCGCCATGTGTTCGAATCTACGGATTGGTCGTTCCAAATCCGGCTCAGGTGATTGACCAGCTCCATCAGAGAGGCGATGGCCGTGTTGAACTTGAACTTGTCCAGGTCGTCGTAGCACTTGCGGATGGTCTGGTGCAGGATGCGCTGCGTTTCCCTTACCGCCGAGGCGTCCGTCGGGTGGGTGTCCAGCTGTCCGGCGTCGTTCTCCGCCAGGTTCCAGACCCGGTTGAGCCAGCGCACCACGCCGTTGATGCCTTCGTCGCTCCACGGGCCGCCCTGGTCCCAGGGGCCGATGAACATGAGAAAGCAACGTACCGCGTCCGCGCCCACCTGCCCGACCACGTCGTCCGGATTGACCACGTTGCCGCGGCTCTTGCTCATCTTCTCGTGGTCGGAACCCAGTATGACTCCCTGGTTGAACAGACGCAGGAATGGCTCGTCAATGTCCAGGATCCCCATATCCCGCAGAGACTTGATGAAGAAGCGGCTGTAGAGCAGGTGCATCACGGCGTGCTCCGCGCCGCCCGTGTACTGCTGCACCGGCATCCATTGGGCGGCAACGTCCGGCTCATAGGGGCCGCCTTCATACTGTGGCGTGCAGTAGCGGAGCATATACCAGGACGAATCCATGAAGGTGTCCATGGTGTCGGTTTCACGCCGGCCCGGCCCGCCGCACTTGGGGCAGGTCGTATTGACGAATGATTCGTTGATCGCCAGCGGTGATTCGCCGGTGGGCCGAAACTCGGCGTCCTCCGGCAGCAGCACCGGCAGCTCCGACTCTGGAACGGGCTGCACGCCGCAGCGTTCGCAGTACACCATGGGTATCGGCGTTCCCCAGTACCGTTGCCGGGAAATCAGCCAGTCTCGCAGCCGGTAGGTCGTCGCTCGGTGGCCCCAGCGGCGGCTTTCCACATCGTCGCCGATGGCTTCCATGCCCTCCGTGTCGGTCATGCCGTCGTAGGCGCCGGAGTTGGTCATAAAGCCCGGCCCCACGTAGGCATCGGTGAGCTCGGAGCCGTCCCACTCTATGGGAGCGATAACCGTGCGAATGGGCAGTCGATACTTGAGGGCAAAGGCGAAGTCGCGGGAGTCGTGGGCGGGAACCCCCATGACCGCCCCGGTGCCGTAGGTGGTCAACACGTAATCGGCCACGTAGATGGGAACCCGCTCGTTGTTGAGCCGGTTGCGGGCGTAGGCCCCAATGAACACGCCGGTCTTTTCCCGCTCGGTGGAAAGGCGGTCAATCTCCGACGCGGACCGAGCTTGGTCCACGTATGCCTCAACTTCCGCGCGCCGGCTGTCGGCAGTCAGCTGGGAAACCAGCGGATGCTCCGGAGCCAGCACCAGGAACGTCACGCCGAATATGGTGTCAATCCGCGTGGTAAAGGTGCGAATCTCCCGCTCTTCCAGGCTGTAGTCGGATATGTCAAAGCCGATTTCCACGCCGTCGCTGCGCCCAATCCAGTTGCGCTGCATCGTCAGGATTTTCTCGGGCCAGTCCTGCAGGGTCTCGAAATTCAGCAACTCATCGGCATAGTCCGTGATGCGGTAGAACCACTGCTCAAAGTCGCGGCGGGTGATGGGAGTGTCGCAGCGCTCACAGACGCCGTTGAGCACCTGTTCGTTGGCCAGCACCGTCTGGCACGAAGGGCACCAGACCACTGGCGCTTTGGCGCGGTAGGCCAGCCCCTTCTCGTACAGCTTGATGAAGAACCACTGATTCCAGCGATAGTACTCGGGCAGACAGCAAACCACCTCCCGATTCCAATCGTAAATCGCGCCCAGCGACCGCAGTTGACGGCGCATATTTTCCACGTTGGACATGGTCCATTCGTAGGGGTGAATGCCCCGGGAGATGGCCGCGTTTTCCGCCGGCAGACCGAAGGCGTCAAACCCGATGGGGTGGAGCACATTGTAACCCTGCATCCGGCGGAACCGGGCGTGGGCGTCTGAGGGTGCCATGGCATACCAATGGCCGATGTGCAAATCCCCCGACGGGTAGGGATACATCGTCATCTCGAACCATTTGGGGCGGGGGTCGGCGTCATTCACTCGGTAAATGCCGTCACTTTCCCACCTTTCCTGCCACTTGCGGTCGATGCCAACCGCGTCGTAACGAGGCTCAACTTGACGCTGGGCTGTACTCGTCATCGAAACGTATCCCCTTAATGCTCGCTCAATGATTTCCTTACCAGTCAATATAGCACAGGATTGACATATTTTCCCCTGCGCTGATAATAGCGCTGTGAACGCTCAGACCGACGGTGACGCCGAGCCGGCCGTTTCGATGGCACAGCCGCGCCGGGCAGAACCGGTGCGCGTGTCAGTCCGCCGGCGCATCCCGCCCCGGCGTTGGTCGTCGGCGCCGGCCATTCTCCTTGGCATCTTTTTGACGCTGAACGTCGCCGGAGGGGGGCTGCTCTATCTGCCCTTCGCTGCCGCCGATGGGCAGGGTGCCAGCCTGCAGGTGGCATTCTTCACGGCTATTTCCGCCTCCACCGTCACCGGCCTTACCCTGGTTGACACGCAGACCTTCTGGTCGTTATTCGGCCAGGTTGTCATATTCTTCCTTATGCTGCTGGGTGGGCTGGAGTTCATGACCGCGGCTACCGTGCTGGTCTTTTTTGGCCGGCGCACCACGGTCCTGGAAGAAGAAGTGTATCGGGATACAGTCGGCTCCGGTCACACTTCCAGCGTAGCCCGTGTTGCCCGCAATATAGTGCTGGCCTTTGTGCTCGGCTACATTGTCGGCGCCGCCATAATCTTCTACGAAATGCGGATGGTCGGCGACTTTTCCCTGCCGCAGACGGTTTGGCAGTCTCTCTTTCTGTCGGTGTCCGCTTTCAACAACGCCGGCTTTTCCATTCTGCCCAACGCGGCCACCGGCAACAATCTGGATACCCTGGGCGCCCATCCCTATCTGACCGGCGCAATCACCCCCATGATAATCCTGGGCGCGTTGGGCTGGCCGCTGATGGTGGATTTGCGGCGCAACTGGCGACCCAGCCTCTCCCGCAATCGTCTCAACGGGCTGTTTCTGTTCAATTTCTCCCGATTCACCCTGGACACCAAGCTGGTTCTAATTCTCACCCTTTCCCTCTATGCTTTCAGCGCCGGCGCCTTCCTTTTCGCCGAATGGAACGGCGTCCTGGCCAGTTACTCCGTTCAAGGCAAAATAGGTTCGTCCATCTTCCACGGCGTCAGCGGGCGCACGGCCGGCTTTGCCGGACTGGACTGGAGTGCGACGAGAGACTTTACCCTCCTGGTGTACGGAGGCTTAATGTTCATCGGTGGCTCCACTGCTTCGGTAGCGGGGGGCATCAAGGTGAACACGGTGGCCGTGCTGCTGGCGGCAGCCCGTTCGGCGGCCCTGCGACACCGTCGAACTGAGATATTCCGCCGCGAAATCGGCGCCACGCTGGTGGCCCGGGCCCTTATGATCGCCCTGCTTGGCGTGGCATACCTCGGCGTCGTAGTGCCGATATTGACCTATACTGACCCAGGCATAAATTTCGAAAAGCTGATGTTTGAGGCCGTCTCCGCTTTCGGAACCAACGGAATGTCGGCCGGCGCTGCGGCGGACCTGAGCTTGGCCGGCTCCGTAATCTTCATGGTTACTATGCTGGCCGGACGGATCGGACCGCTGACCCTGGTGATGCTGTTAGCCCCTCGCGACGAGGCTTCCTACCGTTATCCCGAAGAACCCGTTAGAATTGGGTAGTTGTCATGTCAAATCAAGTTTGCGTTATCGGATTGGGCCGTTTTGGGGCCAAGTTGGCCACCACTCTGTTCCAGAGTGAGCACGAAGTGCTGGCCATCGACCAGGACGACCAGAAGGTGCAGGCCATGCTGGGTAGAGTTACTTACGCAGTGGAAGCAGATGCCACCAGCGAAACCGCCCTGCGCGACCTGGGCGTGGCCGACATGGACGTAGCCGTCGTGGCTCTGGGCAGTCAGGTCCAGTCCAGCATCATCACCACCATGCTGCTCAAAAGCATGGGGCTCCCCTTCGTCATCGCCCGCGCCATGGATACCAGGCACGCCGAAATCCTGCACCGGGTGGGCGCAGATAAGGTCATCTTTCCGGAGGAAGACGCGGCAACTCGGGCGGCCAGGCTAGACTTGAGCCCCAACTCCATCGACTTTATCAGCATTACCGAGCATCACGGCATTCACAAACTGCGGCCGCCGGAGCCTATGCGCGGGCGTAGCCTGCAGGACATCGGCCTGGCCGGCGACAATAGCCATCGGCCGTTCGTTACGGTGCTCCAGCGGGGCCACGAGTACATCATAAATCCCGGCGCCGACGAGGTCATCGGAGACGGGGACATCCTTATCGTCGTGGGCAGCCACGAGGAAGTAGCACGAACCTTCGAGAGGTAAGCGCAGCCCTTGCGCGCCGGTGGTGAAATCTTATGACTGACCGAATCGGTTACCTGGGCCCGCCCGGAACTTACACCGAGCAGGCGGCCTTGCTCTACTCGCCCGATGCCGAGTTGCAACCTTACCCCACCATCAGCGCCGTGGGTGATGCCGTCGCTTCCGACGAGCTGGACTCCGGCGTCGTCCCCATCGAAAACAGCCTGGAAGGTTCGGTTACGTTCACCCTGGATCTCCTGATCGCCCAATCCGGCCTGTCCATCAGAAACGAAGTAGTCATCCCCATCGACCATTACCTCGTAGCTCCGCCCGGCGTTTCAGCAGAGTCCGTTGAGGTGATCTATTCCCACCCTCAGGCTTTGGCCCAGTGCCGTGCCTATTTGGGCGCCCATTTCCCCACCGTGGCTCGCGAAGCCTCCTTGAGCACCGTGGCGGCCGTCGTTGATATGCTGGGCAGCCGTTCACCGGCAGCAGCCATCTGCCCTCAACGCGCCACCGAAATCTATGACGTCCAGGTGCTGACACGCAGCATCCAGGACAACCCGGCGAACCAGACCCGTTTCGTCGCCCTCGCCCACGACGACCATCCGCCCACCGGGTATGACCGAACCTCAATTTGCTTCGCCTTTGCCGTGGACCGCCCGGGCAGCCTTTACCGCGCCATCGGCGAATTTGCCGAGCGCAACATCAACCTGGTCAAGATTGAGAGCCGCCCTACCAAACAGGAACTGGGCCGGTACATTTTCTTGATCGACTGCGACGGCCATCGGGAAGAGCCGGAAGTAGCCGCCGCTCTGCAGGGCCTTCAGGAGTTCGCCGATGTGTTCAAAATCCTGGGCTCCTACCCTCATTGGGAAACCACGGCTGGCTGACGGCGCGACTGCGATATGGTCAACGTGGCGCTCAAACTGTTCGCCGGAACTCCGGCCTTCCTGTTTCGTTCCCACTTTCGTGTGAGCGATGAGAGTATGGCTCCCCAGCTGCTGAACGGAGATTGGCTCCATGTTATCCCCCGGTCGGTGAACGATCGGCCTTTTCCTCGAGGAACAATAGTGATAACGCGTTCGCCGGCATCGAATGGTGTTATCTGGGTAAAGCGCGTAGTCGGGCTGCCCGGTGAGTTCATCGCCCACGCCGACGGCGGAGTCACGGTTAACGATGTCCCGTTATGCGAGCCGTACTTTGTTGGTGCTGCGTCCAGATGTTCGCAGTTTGCGGCCAGCATGTGCGACGATGACGAGTACTTCCTGATGGGAGACAACCGGGCCGACAGCAGCGACAGCCGACGCTACGGCCCGGTGCATCGCTCCGCAATTATCGGCAGAGTCTGGCTGCGCTGGCCCGTCCGTCCAGACCAAGCGTTTCGCCCTCGTCGCATACGATGATTTCGGAGCGGATTCTAGTCAAAGTAGTCGGCTGTATCAGCGGCATATCCTGGCTGTTGCGGTTGAACGCTCGGCTGGAGAACGCAGCCCTGCGGTTCCGTCCCGTCCGCGTGCTGCTGGCCACGCTGGCCGAAGTAACCCGCAATGACGCGCAACAGTTGGTCGCGGGCATTGCCTATTACGGAATGGTTGCCCTGGTTCCGGTTACGGTGGCGATCCTGCAGATCCTCGCCCTGGCCCTGGGCGAGGAACGAAGCCGGGACTGGTTGGCCTCTTTTTCTTCGGCCATCCTGCCGCCCAGCGTTGACTTGGGGAACCTGCTTACCGCCCGGGACGCTACCGTGGTCGGCATCACTGGACTGTTCGCCCTGCTGGGACTGGCTTGGGGTTCGTTCAAACTCTTCGGCGCAGTGGGCGTAGTGGTCAACCGCATGTGGGGCATCGCGCCGATGCAGGTGGGTATCGTAGGCAAGACTCGCCAGTTCTTGCTGATGAGCGGCACCGCGCTGGTGCTGCTCATATCCAGCGTGCTGACCTACCTGATGTCCCACAACCTCGCGCCCCTGGCATTGCAGGAGCTGGAGCTAACCGGCTGGGCCGATACGCTGACCACCGCCATTGTGTCGGGGTGGGTTAACGCAATCGCCGGCCTGCTGTCCGGCATTGCCTTCCTGATAGTTTACCGCTACGTGCCCGAACGCCGGGTTGGCTGGCGATGGGCGCTGCTGGGGGCGTCCTTTGCAGCGATGGCCCTGCAACTGGTCAACTACGGCGTGTCCCTCGTTCTCGCTTACATCGCCCCGTCGCACCTACTCTACGGCCCACTGGCTTCGGTGCTTGTCATTCTGGTCTGGCTGTTCGCATCTTCCGTAACGTTGGCATCCGGCGCCGCCGTCGCTGCGTATGGACAGAGCGTTTACGAAGGCGACGGGCCAACGCCCGGCCCCGGTTGGTTCCTGAAGTAGGGACAAATAATCATCCGCCCCTAAGACTGGCATCGGTTACAGCTTCCAGAAGCTGCCCACCTGGCAGATGATGTCCACCTTATTGATGGACTCGGCCGGCCAGCCCACCATGCTCAGCCAGTCTTCAAAATGCGACTGCTCAACGGCCTCGCACTCCGAGATGAGCCGTCCGTTTTCCAGGTCTCCGTACACCTTCACGATAGTGGTGCGCCGGTCGGGACGCCACTTGCGCACTGCGTCGAGCTTGTCCCGGAAGTCCGCTTCCGTAATGCCCGGTACGTTGTGGACGGCGATGAATCGTGCCATTGCGTCAATCTCCGTAGCTATGGATTCCAGACTGCGCCGGAATGACGGGAGAGGTTAGTCGGCCGGCGGAACGAAGGGGTAGGGAATCGGCGGCCCGTCGCGCAGCGGCAAAACCACCGTAGCCGTGCCCGGCATGCTCTCGATGCCGTCCTGGGTTTTCATGCCGATTTCCAGCTCAATAAACCCCATCCGCTCCTTCTCGTACTTGCTGGTTACCCGGCCCCACATAATCAGCACGTCGCCGGGCACCAGCATGGCCCGGTGCTCAAAGCGCGCCTTCCACGGCCAGCCATTGGGCAGCGTCCAGTCTTTCAGGTACTGGGGCACCACGCTCTGCTTCCACGAGCCATGCACCAGGATGCTGGGGTTCCGGTCGTGGTTCAGTCCGAAATCCAGATCGTAGTGAATCCGGTGAAAGTTCTCGATGGCCGCGCTCCACCGGAACAGGTGCGTCGGCGTCGGCTTGTAGATGTACTTGGGCAGTTCGTCGCCCTCGTTCACGTCCTCGTAGTAAATCTGCTCTTTATCGCGCAGACCGTCGGCGTCCGGCCGCTCGTTGCGCAGCCAGATTGCCTCCGGTTCCATGTTGAGGAGGTCGTCAAGCAGGGTGGTCATGGTCAATACTCCTGGCTGCCGGCGCAAGCCGGAATGACGTTCCAAAAGTTAGCGCCGTATGGTTGAGGCGCGGGTGATGCACAGGGTAACGTCGTCCTGGTTCCAATAGCGCGTTTCCCGCGTGATAATCAGGAACGGCGTCCCGTCTCGGCCCAGCCGCTCCCGGATGTCGGAGTAGCGGTTCTGGAAAAAGATGGTGTCGCCGATGCTGGGATAGGCGTACACCTCCAGTTCGTTGCCGGCGTTGAGCACCCGCACCAGGTTGGTCGGCACCGGCGGCAACTCGCCGGGCCGCTCCACCGACCCGATGCCGTCGGATTCCGGGTTCTCCTCGAACGCCGCCGTGATGGGGTCGTCCTGGTCGGGCCGGATGCGGCTGGCCAGGTAGCTCACCATAATCGGCGGGGCGGTCAACTCGCCGTACCGGGTTGACCTGGCAAAGTCGTCATCCCAGTAGCGCGGGTCCGGGTCCATCAGGGCCTGGGTAAAGCGACGCATATATTCCGCGTCCACCACGCCCCAGGATTCGACGATGTCGCCGCTGACGCCGATCATGGCCTGCACCTCAGGCGTCAGCGCGGGAGGAGGGGCTTGTTGAGTCATACAGGAATGCTCCCAGATGAGTTGTCCGCCGGGCTGGCCGGGTTAAGCACGGCAAGCCTAGCGCAGCCCGGCGGGTTCGTCAATGCGCCGCCCACTCAACGCCGTTGAGCACGAGACGCTGGAACTCCGGCGTCTCAAAGCTCTGGCCGTCGTGTCCCAGGAGCAGCACGTACACGTTGCCGTCGCCATACGTTCGCGTCCAGCCCAGAGGATAAGTGCCGCCGGGCATGAACGTCGGGCTCCGGCTGGGTCCCCAGGGCCAGGTGCCGCCCTCGGCGGTGCCGGTGATGAAGACGTCGTTACCGTCCTTTATCGCCAGATTCATGTACAGCTCGTCGTTGGTGGAGAAGTCGGCGACTCCGGCGGCTCCCGGATGGCTGGCGTCGCTCACGTTGACCGTGAACTGCCCGTATGGAGGATGGTAGCTTGTGCCGGAAATCCAGCCCCCGCCGGTGATGTCGTGATACTCGGGCCACTGCGCCGCGACGCAGGTGGCGATGTGAATGCAGACGAATCCCTTGCCGCCGCTGACGTAACCTTTCAGGCCGTCCATCTGCGCTTCGGAAAGGGTCCAGTCTCCGAAGTCCGGCACGTTCTCCCGACGCGTGTTGAAGACCAGCACGTCGTAACCGGCCATGACCTCCGCGTCGGCCAAGGGCGATGCGTCCTCGGTAACGGTGACGTCGTGGCCGGCGCCAGTGAGGAATGACTCCAAAATGGGCGTCGATTCTTCATATGGGTGGCGTCCGCCTGAAATTACCAATAGCCTCATAATCGTTCCCTCCGATTGTGGTATTGGCATTGTAGATTCGCCGGGCGGTGGCTGGCAAACTCCTACGCCCCATAAGCCCGTGTCAGTACGTCCTCCAGCTGGTCAACGGTATAGCGATATTCCTGCGTCCCAGGCTGCTGGATGACGAAGTGAGCGCAGGCCGACCCGATTTGCGCGGCACGCTCCAGTCCTTCCTTGCGTAGCAATCCCAGAATGAAGCCGCCCCGGAAGGCGTCGCCGGCCCCGGTGGGGTCAACTACGTTGCCCGTGGGAACGCAGGGCACATGGACATCCCCGTCGGCGGTGGTGATGCGGGTGCCCTGCTCGCCCAGGGTGGTTACCAGCGCATCGGTCAGTTCCAGCAGGCCCGGTTCGTCGATGCCGGTGCGCTCTGTGATGAGGGCCATCTCATAGTCGTTGGCGATGAGCAGGTCGCTGTTGCGGATGCAGTTGGTCAACCCCTCGGCGTCCCAGGCCGGCAGCGACTGCCCGGGGTCGAAGATGGTGTAGATGCCGGCCTTGGTGGCGTCAGCGGTGAAGTTCGCCATGTCGGTGAGGTTGCCCGGGCTGACGATGTTGATGGCCTCGCCCGGATTGACCTGGCCGAAGTCAAAGCCCGCCGGCTGTTTCATCGCGCCGGGGTTGAACCCGGTAATCTGGTTGTCCGACAGGTCGGTGACGATGAAGGCCGAAGCGGTGGCCTCCTCGTCCACGATGCGGATGTCGTCGGTGGGAATCCCGTTTTCGGCCAGCCGGGTAAAGTAGTCCCGGTAATCATTCCCGATGGCGGCGATGAGGCGCGGCGTCTGGCCCAGCATTGCCAGCGAGTAGGCGATGTTGCCGGCCGTGCCGCCGAAATAGGCGTTGAAACCGTCCACGGTGAAGCTGAGGTTGATCTGGTGGACCCGTTCGGGGACGATGTGGTCCCCGAAGCGGCCGGGGAAGGTCATGATGCGGTCGATGGCCAGAGAGCCTGAGACGAGGATTTGCATTCGGCTTGGTTCCTTTTTGATTCAGCAGCCCCATTTGCCGGCGATGTCGCCGCCGAATTTTACCGGGGAGCCGGGAGTGATGTTGTTGAGCGCGGCTTGTCCGGCGTTGATTTCCAGGACGAAGCGCGCCGGTTCGTTGGACGGGTACCTGGGCAGGTCGCTCAGCGGGGTCGCCGGATCGGGATGGGGCACGTCAGCGGTGACGCCGGCGACCGAGCAGTCGGCCCGTATCCACACCATGTCCAGGGGGAAGTTCATCCGGGGCATCCAGAACACACGCGGGCCGTCTTCGTCGTACACGAACAGCATACCCGTGTCGGCGTTCAGCGATGGCCGATCCGACAATCCCTGCGCCCGTTCCTCGGGCGTTGTCGCCAAGTCAACCAGATAAACCGTGCTGCCGATGTGCACCAGCGGGCCGTCGGGCAGCGGCGTGGGAGCCGGGGTTGCCGTCGGTGGCGAGGTTGGCGTATCGGCCGGCGCTGGAGTAGCTGTAGGCGTGGCTGTGGGTAGCGCCGGCGATTGGGTTGCGGTCGCAGTGGGCGCGACGGTTGCGGTCGCCGTCGGGAAAGACGTAAAGGCCGGCGACTCTACAGCGGGGCTGTCGCAGGCGGTTACTGCGAGCAAAGCAATCGTCAGAATCAGGATTTGCCGGATTCGCGGGTTCCCAGGATTGAGTTGATAGCGCTGGAGCGACGACAATACCGATGACCCGGTGACGCGGCGAACCATGACTCGGGCGATTGGCATGAGCAAGTAGGCGGGCCAGGACTAACCAAGCTCGGCCCGGATGTCGGTGATGCGCTGTTGCAGAGAGCGAAGCAGCAGGGCCGGCGGCGGCGGCGCGACATGGGTGTAGCCTACGCCCAGCGCCTGCAACTCCTTGGCGGACAGCGGATATGCCGGATGGTTCATCGGGATGGACAGCTTGGCTCCGCCGGCGGCTTTCACCTCGGCCGCCAGTTCTTCCAGGCGGGCGCGGATGACCGGGCTCTGCGGGTCGCGGATGCCCATGTACTCGGAGAAGTCGGTGGGGCCAATGGATACCAGGTCGATGCCGGGCAGCTGGGCAATCTGGCCGATTTCGGCGATGCCCTTTTCGTCCTCGGTCATCACCGAGAGGATGATGTTCTCGTTGGAGGTGCGGGTGTGTTCGTCCCAGCTGACGGTGGCGAAACGGGCGGCTCTGGTTCCGCCGGCTCCTCCGCGATGGCCCAGGGGAGCGTAGCGCACCGCGTCAACGGCGCGTTTGGCTCCCTCCAGCCCGTCGATGTGGGGAATGATGATGCCGTTGGCGCCGGCGTCCAGCAGGCGCAGAATCAGGTTCTCGTCGTTGCCCGGAATGCGGATCATCGAGGTTACGCCCACCAGGTCGGCGGCGGTAATCATCTGGGTGATTAGACCGAGGTCGAAGGTGGTGTGCTCCATGTCGATGAAGGCGGCATCGTAGCCGGCCAGGCCGATAATCTCGACAATTTGCGGGTCGGCGAAGGATACGTAGGTGCCCAGGGCAAGGCGGTTTTCGCGCAGGGCGCGCTTGACTTTGTTTTCCTGCATCGGGGGCTGGCTCCTAGAGGTAAGGTGGGGGTAATGATAGCAGATGCGGCGTTGGGTTCATTTTGGCTGGCTCCTTTGGGTTGGATCGGGGATTTCGGTTTTCGGTAGGTTGGGCAGCCTGCGAGAGGTAAGGTGGTCGTTGTCAGCCCCACGGCCGGGGGTTGGTTACGCACTTCCACATAGGTGTTTTTGTGACGGCAGTCAGTTCTCCGCCAATGGCCGCAGTGGTATCGCGCCGTTGCCACTTCCGGTGTCTATGACGGTCATCTGTTATCCGCCAATGGCAGCTGTGGCCGCACCGTTGTCACTTCCAGTGTTTGTGACGGGGATCTGTTATCCGTCAATGGCAGCAGTGACCGCACCGGCGTGCGTGATTAGGATTTGCTGACGGTTGTGGCCGTTGACGACCGGAACCGTGATGGTTCTGATTTACCTCGTTGCAGGCTGTGGTTACCGATGGTTTCGCTAGCGATGGGGTCATTATGAACTGATGTTCGTCTATTTGTCAAGGGGAATGGCGGCGCAATTTTTGGGTGGCGGCGGTTGGGTTGTTGTTGACACCGGGGATAGCGGCTGATAGGATTTTGTGCTTGAAAACCGCCCCGGAGTTGATGAAACGTGCCCGAACAGAATGAGAATGCTCGAACCGGAACATCCCGCCGCCGCTTCCTGGGCGTGTTGGGAATCGGAATTGCCGGCGCTGCCGTAGTGGGCGGGATGCTGCCTTTCCTGCGCCGCAATAATACGGCCGAGGCGGCCAGCGAGTTTCCCGGACCCGGTTCCATTTTTCACCCGGCGCGGGACCCGCGGACGGACCCGAGGCGGTAGGGCAACGGCAACGACAAGAAGTGAGCAGGGGCAACCACCAGCGTTGCCCCTACGACGTTAATACGGCGCCTAACGCCGGCCGAATTCGCGCTCGAGCTGGTACTCGGTGAAGTGAATCACCGTGGGCCGCCCGTGGGGGCAGTAGTGGGGGTTTTCGGTGGTCTCCAGCTGCCGCAGCAAGGCGTCCATCTCCTGGTGAGTTAGAGTGTGGCCGGCCCGCACTGCGCCGTGGCAGGCGATGGTGGCGGCCAGGGCGTCCTCCCGTTCCATGACCACCTGCTCCACGGCGACGGCATCCAGCAGGTTGATCAGCGCCAGGGCCGGGTCGGGATTTCTGGCGGAGGCCAGGGTCGCCGGCACCGCCCGCACCAGCCAGGCCTCGCCGCCGAAGGGTTCCAGCTGAAAGCCATAGCCGGCCAGCAGTTCGGTGTACTCTTCCAGGGTCGCAGTCTGCGCCGTGGTCAACTCGGCGGGCACGGGCGCCAACAACGGCTGCGCCACCCGCTCCTGCTGCCGGGCGCGAATCCGGTCGTACACGATGCGTTCGTGGGCGGCGTGCTGGTCAACCAGGTACATACCCTCCCTGCCCTCGGCAACGACGTAGGTCTGGTGAATTTGCCCGACCACGCGCAGCCCGGCGATCACGTCCCGCAAGGAACCACTCAGCGAGGCCAGCCCGGTAGCCGGCAGGGCTGGGCTGTCGGCTGCCGGCCCGAGTGGGTTGCCGGCCGGTTCCGGTGGGGCCGGCGCCGGCCATGCTGGCCGCACATCGGGCGACGGCGTCGCCAAAGGAGTGAAGGAACGAGCGGCCTCCCGTACCGGAGCGTGGGCGACCAGCGCATCATGAACCGCCCGCTGCACCGCTGAGAAGATACGGTTCTCGTTGCGAAACCTTACCTCGCGCTTGGTGGGATGGGAGTTGACATCGACCTCGGCGGCAGGCAGATCCACGTTGATTACCGCTAGAGGAAAGCGGCGGTCCGGCAGCGTCCTCTGGTAAGCCTGTTCGATGGCGTAGATGACGGAGCGGTGATACACCCAGCGGCGGTTGACCAGCAGGGTGATGTTGGAGCGGTTATGCCGGCTCAGGTCCGGGGCGCTAGCGTAACCGCTGACGGCGACACCGCCGTAGTCGGCGCACACCGGGAGCATACGGGCGGCCACGTCGCCGCCGTACAGCGATAGAATGACATCCTGCAAGCGGCCGCTGCCGGCGGTGTTGACCTGCTCCCGGCCGTCGGCGGTCAGGCTGAAGCGCACCTCCGGATAGGCCAAAGCGTAGCGAGTTACCACCTCCTGGATGCGGGCGGTCTCGGCGGCGGCGGAACGGAGGAAGCGGCGACGGGCCGGTAGGTTGCCAAACAATTCGACGATTTCAATAGTGGTCCCCACCGGGCAGCCGGCGGCTTGCTTCCCCAGCAGGTCGCCATAGCGAAACTCGATGCGCGCGCCGGCCCCGGCGTCGGCGTTCCTGGTGGTGCAGACGACCCGGGCCACCGCGGCGATGCTGGGCAAAGCCTCGCCCCGAAAGCCCAGGGTGGCCACGGTTTCCAGGTCGGCGGCGGTGGCCAGCTTGCTGGTGGCGTGATGGCGGAAGGCCAGTTCCAGCTCGTTTGACGCTATGCCGCAACCGTCGTCGGTAATGCGAATTTCGGCGACGCCGCCCTCGCGCACCGACACGGCGACGCGGGTTGCGCCGGCGTCCAGGGAGTTTTCGACCAGTTCTTTGACTACCGAGGCCGGCCGCTCCACCACCTCCCCGGCGGCGATCTGGGCGGCAACGTGCGGAGGCAGTTGCTGGATGGGCATGGGTGACCGACGTGGTTGTGAGCAGATGCCCGCGAATGACGCGGCCGGCTAGAACAGGGGTATCTTGGTGCCTTTGGCCCGGTACTGGCGGTCTTCGGAGGAGCCGGTTTGGGAGAAGTCGCAGATGATGCGATAGATGCGGTCCATCTCATGGTCAACGCTGCGGGAGAAGAAGTAGGGCGGCACCCAGACGCCACCGAAGGCGGCCACGATTTCGGGGTAGTCGTCGATGACGAACTCCGGCTCGTGGGGAACTTTCAACTCCTCCAGCCGTTCGTGAAAGTGATGGGTGGGTTTTTCATACACTCCGCTGACGAACCGCTGCAAGTCGTGCTTTTCGATGACTTCCCATCGTTCGCCCATGCCCGACCAGATGTATATTTCGTGGCCGTCGTCCAGCAGCTTCTGAAAGGTTTCGACGGTGCCGGGGCGCAGGGTGTCGTCCAATCCCAGGATGGTGTAGTCAACGTCAAAGAAGATCTTCATGGCGGTATTCGCTGTTCCGGTTTGTAGCGGGTGATCGGTCAGCCCTCCAGGGCCTGGGTCATTGCCTTGACGCTGGCGCCGATGATCAACCGGTCTCCCAACCGAACGATGGGGCGGCGAACCAGCCGGGGTTCCTCCAACATCAGCGACACCTTGCGCTCGTCGGAGAGTTCGGCCGGGTCCAGGCCCATCTTCTTCAGCGACGGGCTGCGGCTGGCGAACATGGCGCTGACGCCCGGCTCCCCCACCTCGGCAATCAACTCGCGGAGTTCGCCCTCGGTGAAAGGTTCTTTGAAATAGTCCCGCTCGTCCACCGACAGGCCGTTTTGCACGAGCAACTCCCGCACTTTACGACAGCTGCTTCAACGGGGCCACCAGTAAATCATAGCCGTGTTGCTCATATTTTCCTCCCACCGGGCTGGCCGTTCGAACTGCGCCGTTGCGTGGCGGTTTTCGGTATTCTATACCTTGCCATCCTAACAATACAGGCGATAGAGGTAAAATTTCTGTTAAAAGGCAGGATTTACCCGCGCCTCACGGTTGCCGAGCGCGTTCCTGAAGTTCATACAGCTTGTTGATGGCCTCCAGGGGCGTAAGGTTGGCGATGTCCAGCTCTTGCAGTGTGTCGCTGAGACCATTGTCGTCTGGCGCGAACAGGGGGAGAGCCAGTTGTGGAGAGGGGCCAGCGCTGCGTTTTTTCCCACGGCCGGCTCCCTCGCCGCGTTCCAGCTCGGTGAGCAGTTCCTGCGCTCGGTTGACCACGGAGGGCGGCATACCGGCCAGCATGGCCACGTGGACGCCGTAGGATCGGTCGGCGCCGCCGGAGACGATGCGATGCAGGAAGGCGATTTGACCGTCCTCCTCGGACACCGCAACCCGGTAGTTGCGTACTCCCGGCAGCGTGGCCGCCAGGTCGGTGAGTTCGTGGTAGTGGGTGGCGAACAGCGTCTTGCAGCTGACCTGGGGATTGTTGTGCAGGTGCTCCACCACGGCGCGGGCGATGGACAGCCCGTCGTAGGTGCTGGTGCCCCGACCGATTTCGTCCAGGATGACCAGCGAGCGCCAGGTGGCCTGGTTGAGAATGGCGGCGGTTTCCACCATCTCCACCATGAAGGTGGACTGCCCGGTGGCCAGGTCGTCCTGCAACCCCACACGGGTGAAGATGCGGTCAACCAGCCCGATGGTAGCCGCCGTCGCCGGCACGAAACTGCCCACCTGGGCCATCAGCACGATAATGGCTACCTGTCGGATGAAGGTGGACTTGCCGGCCATGTTGGGCCCGGTAATGAGCATAATCTGGGCGTCGTCGGAGTCCAGGGCGGCGTCGTTGGGGACGAATGCGCCGGCGCCCAGGACGCGCTCCACCACGGGATGACGGCCGTCGGCGATGCTGATGGCGTTGCCCTCGTCGAGCGTGGGCCGCACGTAACCGTGGCGCACGGCGATGCCGGCCAGCCCGGTGAACACGTCGGCCCGTGCCACGGCAGCAGCCAGGCGGGAGATGCTATCGCCGTGGTCGGCAATCTGCCGGCAAACCTGACGGTACAGAGTGCGCTCCAGTTCCTCCAGGCGTTCCCGGGCGTCCAGCGCCTGGCTCTCGTATTCCTTCAGCTCCGGCGTAACGTAGCGCTCGCCGCCGGTCAGGGTCTGGCGTCGCTGGTAGTCCTCGGGCACCGCGTCGAGGTTGGCCCGGCTGACCTCTATGTAGTAGCCGAAGACCTGGTTGAACCCGACCTTGAGGCTGCGGATTCCGGTGCGTTCGCGCTCCCGGGCTTCCAGCTCGGCAATGAAGCCGCGGGTGTCCCGGGCCAGGGTTCGGATGCGGTCCAGTTCCGGCGAGAATCCCTCCCGTATCACGCCGCCGTCGCCCGGCTGTGCCGACGGTTCGGGCGCGATGGCGTGGTCGATGAGGCCGGCGACGTCGGGCAAAGGCCGCAATGCGCCGGCCAGCCAGGCGACGGCGGCGGCGTCATCCCCGGCCAGGGCCGCGCCCAGTTCTTCGGCGGCGGCCAGGCTTTGCCGCAGCGCCAGCAAGTCCCGCGGCGCCGCCGTTTGGGCCTGGATGCGGGTCAGGATGCGTTCCAGGTCGGAGATTTGGGACAGAGCGGCGGCGGAGTCGTCGCGCCGGAAAGCGTTATCGACGAAAAACTGCACGGCGTCCAGGCGGCGCTCCAGTCGCTCCAAGTCCAATAGAGGCCGCCCCAGCCAGCGACGCAGCAGGCGCGCGCCCATGGCGGTGCGGGTTTCGTCCAGGGCGGCCAGCAGCGACCAGTCGCGGCTGTCCCAGCGGCCGGCCTCGAAGAGTTCCAGGTTGCGCCGGGTCTGCGGGTCAAGGGTCATGTAGGCGTCGGTTTGATAGACCGACGGGGCCGCCAGCGGCGGACGCTCGCCCTGCCAGGTGTAGCGCAGGTAATCGACGATGGCGCCGGCGGCGCGCACCGCCAGCGGCCGGGAGCCCACGCCGTGCGACTCCAGGCCATATGCTTCCAGCGACAGCACGCTGTAGTAATCCAGCAGGGCGCGGCGGGCCAGGTCCGGGTTGAAGGCGCCGGCGTCCAGGGTGGTCAGGGTGGCATCGGCCCTGCCGGCGCCGGCAAAATCCGGCAGCTCCTCGCCGGGTGGAATCAGTATCTCGGAGGGTTGCAGTCGGGCCAGTTCAAGGGGCAGTTGCTCGGCGGAAATCTCCGCCGTGGCGAATTCGCCGGTGGTAACGTCAACGTAGGCCAGGCCGGCCTGGGCATCCTGGATGCAGACGGCGGCCAGGTAGTTGTTGGCGTCCTGGTCCAGCAGGGCGGATTCCAGGACGGTTCCGGGCGTAACCACCCGGACCACCCCGCGCTCGACGATGCCCCTGGACACCTCCGGGTCGCTGAGCTGCTCGCAGATGGCCACCTTGTGCCCCTGCTTGACGAGGCGGGCCAGGTTGCTGTCCAGCGACACGGCCGGCACCCCGGCCATGGGGATGCGCGTGTCCTTGCCCATACTCCGGGAAGTGAGGGCGATTTCCAGCGCCTGGGCAAGCTTGTGGGCGTCGTCGTCGAAGCACTCGTAGAAGTCGCCCATCCGGAACAGCAGAATGGCGTCCGGGTAGGAGTGCTTGATGGTGAGGTACTGACGCCGGACGGGGGTCAGCCGGGCGTTGGCGGTGGTCATGGGGTGATTTTACCCCATCCGGGCGAAATGCCGCCGGGCGTTACTCCTTCCAGAAACGTTCTTCGTCCCAGCGCCAGCCCTGGGCGGTAACGATTTCCCGGCTGGCTTCAATCATCCCCGGATGCCCGCAGCCGTAGATCAGCGTGTCGTCCCGGTTGAGGGGGAACTCCTCCAGGTATTTGGCGACGATATTGTTCAGGCGACCGGTTTCCCCGGTCCAGGCGGCGTTGCGCGCTTCCGCCGGCCGGCTCACGGAGGGCACGAAGGTAATGATGTTCGGGTGAGCGGCGGACAGGCCGGACAGCTCCCGGTCATAGACGAACTCATCCAGGTAGGACGCGCCCTCCAGGATGTAGAAGTGGTGGCCGGCCCGCCCGTGGTGGAGATGGTCGCGCACCATGCTGACGAAGGGAGCTACGCCGGTAACCGTGCCCAGCATCAGGTGCTGGGTCGCCAACGCGTCCAACAAGAAAATGCCCTTGGCTCCAGGACGGATCGACATGGTATCGCCGACTTCCATTCGCCACATCCGGGGGGTCAGCTCCCCGTCCGGCACCAGCTCGACAAAAATCTCCAGCAACGGCTCGTGGGGCGCCGACGCGATGGAGTACGCCCGTTCGATCCCGTCCAGCCCCAGCGTGCAGTACTGCCCGGGTTTGAAGGTGAAGTCGAACCCCTGGGGTTCCAACTTGATCACCATCAGGTCGTCGGTATAGTCAACCCGCTCGACCAGGCGGGCCCGGGGCAGATTGACGGTTCGGTCGCGGTGCGTGGCTGGCGTTCGCAGAGTGGTCATTTTTGCTCCGTATGCGGTCTGGGTGAACCCCGACCATGGTACGGCGGAAATGTTACGCAGGTGTTGCTGATTTCGTTACGAGTTTAGCGATGCCACACGGCAGGGTTCCACGATCAACCCGGGCACTCGCGCCATGGGGTTGATGTCCTCAGACGTCTGCAGCTCGATGGCCAGTTCGCCGAACAGCGTAGTGATGGCAACCACGCCCGAAGGGATGGCGTCGTCTAGCGCCGCCACGCCGGTGATGCGGTTGCCGGCGGTGTCAACGGCCACCGGCTCGCCGTCAGCGACGTTCCAGGCGGCGGCGTCGCTCGGGTTCAGCTGCACCAGCTCATCCCGGACGATGCGGTTCAGGTCGCCAGCTTCGATGGCGGTGTCGCGTTCCCGTTGCAGCAGCACCCGGCCGGGAGCCAGCAGGGCCGGGAACTCGGAATCGGCGGGCCATTCGGCCGGTCGGAAGCGTGGCGCGACGGGTTCGGCTTTGCCGTAGGGGAAACCGTCGGAGTAGAGCACCGGCGCCGACGGGCTGTCATCGCCCGGGCAGGGCCACTGGATGCCGCGCTCTTCCCGCGAGGTGTAAAGAAGCTGCGTGGGCCGCGGTGCTTCCACGCCGGTCTGCATCACCAGAACCGATTCGCGGGCCAGGCGCTGGTAGCTTACGCCGCCGTAATTGACGGTGATGGCCGCGATTTCATCCATCAACTCCGATGGGTCGTCGTAACTGATGCCGTCGATTCCCAGTCGCTGCGACAATTGCGCGAATACCCAGCCCTCCGGCCGCGCGTCGTTGTTCTTGACGGAAACGGCGGGGCGAACCCGCTGAATGCGACGCTCCAGGTTGGTGAACGTGCCGTCCTTCTCCCCGAAGGTTACCCGCGGCAGTACAACGTCGGCAATCTGGGCGGTGGGAGTCAGGAACGTGTCCATCACGGCCAGAAAGTCCAATCGTTCCAGCGCCGATAGCGCTTCTCCCAGCAGCCCGTTGGTGAAGTTGGGACTGTCGCCGATGACCATCATGGACTGGATGTCGCCGTTGGTGGCCGCCGCCAACATTCCCTCTACGCCCATGCTGTGCTCGGGAGGCGGCAGGGTAACGCCCCAGAAGTTTTCAACGCGGGCGCGGTTGTCGTCGTCAAAGAGGGGACCGCCGCCGGGCAGCCGATTGGGAATGCACCCGATGTCCGTCGCGCCCTGGGTGTTGGCCCCCTGGCGCATGGGGAAGAGCCCCCCGGCCGGCTGGCCGACGTTGTGGGTCAGCAGGGCCAGGTCGCACAGGGCAATCACGCAATCGCGGGTGATTTCGGCGGGCACGTTGTCCAGGCCGTACACGATTGCCGAGTTGCCAGGGGCGGCGTACAACCGGGCGGCCTCGACGATGTCAGCGTGGGCCACGCCGGTGGCGGCGATGGCCGCGTCGTCGATGCGCTCCAGTTCGTAGGCCAATGTGGCGTAATCCTCAACGTGCTTGGCCAGCCACTGGGCGTCTATCAGGTCTTCTTCCAACACCACCTTCAGGATGGCGCCGAGCAGCACCAGTTCGGCGCCCGGCACGGGCCGCAGCCACAGCTTGGCGTATCGAGTCAGTTCCACTTCCCGGCTGTCGATAACGATCAGCGGCACGCCGGCCTGGGCAGCCTGTTTGATGGGAACGCCCACCACGTTGTGACTCTCGGTGAGGTTGGTGTTGAAAACCAGGATGCAGTCCGAGTTCTTCAGGTCCCAGATTGAATTGGTGGCGCCAGGGTAGCCCAGCACGTCTTCTAGGCCCCGGCTCAAATCGGGCTGCACGTTGCCGGAATGGTCCAGGTTGTGGGTCTTCATCCCGATGTGAGCGAACTTCTGGGCCAGGTAAAACTCCTCGTTGGTGCTGTCGGCAGCGGTAACCAGTCCAAAACCTTCGCCCGACTGGTGGGGCCGGAGCTTGTCGGCAATCAGATCCAGGGCTTCGTCCCACGTGGCCGGTTCCAGGACGCCGTTGCGGCGAATCATGGGACGGCGGAGGCGCTGCCCGCTGGTGAGGTGGCCCATGCCGAACTTGCCCTTGTAGCAGGCCTGGCCCCGGTTGGCGGGAGAGTTGAACTCCGGGATGGCCCGGATGACGCGCCCCTGGTCGTTGATTTCCAGGTTCATCTGGCAGCCCACCGGGCAGTGGGTGCAGATGGTGCGCTGGACGCTGGCGGCCTTTTCCCACTTGTTTTCCCGTTCGGTGAGCGCGCCCACCGGGCAAACGTCAATGCAGGCGCCGCAGAACTCGCAGCCGGATTCCAGCAGCGACGTTCCGAAGGAGGTGCCGACCAGCGCATTGCCTGAACGCTCGGTGAAGCAGATGGCGTTGTCGCCCCGCACTTCCTCGCAGGCGCGGACGCAGCGGCCACAGGTGATGCACAGGTTATAGTCCCGGTCGTAAAAGGGGTCGCTGACTTCCAGGGGAATGTCCCGGTACATATAGGTCATGGGCGATTCCAGCTCCATGCCCAGGTAACGCACCGTGTCCTTGAATTCGCAGCGCTCGTTCTTCGGACAGGTAACGCAGCGGTCGTTCACCGAAACGTGGCGCAGGCAAACGTCGGACGGCCCGCAAATATCCACCCGGTGGCAGGTGAGGCACCCGTTGGGATGCTCGGCAATCAGCATCTGCATTACTGAGCGGCGCAGCTCGTTGACGTCCGGGGTCTCGCTCCACACGACCATGCCGTCGGTGGCAGCCAGGGTGCAAGCGGCGGGGAAGCCCGGCACCCGGCCCCGTTCGTTTTCCGCGACCACCACGCACATCCGGCAGGCGGCGTAGGGCTTCATGCCGGAGTGATAGCACAGGTAGGGAACGTACACGCCGGCATCAATGGCGGCTTCAAGCACCATCTTGCCCGGTTGAGTCTTAATTTCCACCCCGTCAATGGAGATGGTGATGTCGTCAGGCATAGCGGCTCCTGGCGGGTTCCGGTGTGACGGACTGGGTTAGCGGCGGGTCAGACGCGGCGAAATCAGCAGCTCCGGGCAGTCTCCCGTGTGCCTCTTTTCGCGGATGTGGGCCTCAAACTCGTCGCCGAAGTAACGCAGGGCGGATGAAACGGGGTTGAACCCCAGTTGGCCGTGCCCGCACAGGGAGCCGGCCTGCATGTTCTCGCCGATGTTTCGCATCAGGGCCAGGTCTTCCTCGGTGCCCTGCAGGTTGCTGATTCGCTCCAGCACTTCCAGCAGGTGGCTCATCCCCATCCGGCAGGGGAAGCACTTCCCGCAGGACTCGTACTGGCAGAAGGCAATCAAATTGCGGGTGAGATCAACGGCGCAGGTATCCTCGTCGCACACGATGATCCCGCCGGAGCCCAGGATGGCGCCGGCCGCTCGGAATACGTCAAAGTCGAGGGCCAGGTCCAGGTTGGCGTCGCTGGCCGACAGAACGCCGCCCAGTGGCCCGCCGGTTTGCAGCAGCTTCATCCGTTTGCCGTTGGGCACGCCGCCGGCCATGTCGAACAGCACCTGCCGCAGCGTCATGCCCAGGGGAACCTCAATCAGGCCGGTGTAGGTGATGTCGCCGGACAGGCAGAGGATGGCGGTTCCGCTGCTGCCGTTGATGCGGTTATCCGGATCCGGCCGGGTGCCGATGCCGGCGAACCATTCGCCGCCCCGGGCGACGATTTCCGGCACGTAGGCCAGGGTCTTGACGTTGTTGATGTTGGAGGGCTTCCCGAAAACCCCGACCTGCGCCGGGAAGGGCGGCCGGTAGCGGGGCATGGAGCGTTTGCCTTCGATGGCTTCCATCAAGGCCGTTTCTTCACCGGAAACGTAGGAGTCGCCGGTCAGCGCCACTTCCACATCAAAGGAAAATCCGCTGCCCAGGACGTTCTCGCCCAGCAGGCCCAGTTCATACGCCTGTTCGATGACGGCGCGGGTGCGGTCAATGGGCTGGTTGTGGCCGTGGCGGATGAAGATGTAGCCCCGGTTGGCGTTGCAGGCGTAGCCGGCAATGGTGATGCCCTCAACCACGGTGGCCGGGTCGCTCTCCAAAATGCCCCGGTCGTTGAACGCGCCGGGGTCGCCCTCCTCGCAGTTGCAGAGAATGTACTTGTTCGGGTCGGGATTGCCGGCCAGGAAACCCCACTTGACGCCGGCCGGGAAGGCCGCGCCGCCGCGCCCGCGCAGGCCGGAGGTAACCACTTCCTGGCGCGCCTCGTCGGGAGTCATGGCGGTGAGCGCCTTGTTCAGCGCCGCGTAACCGCCATTGGCGATGTATTGGTGGAGGTCGGAGGGATCGATGTGGCCGGCGTTGCGCAAAGCAATGCGCTGCTGCTGCGCCAGCATCGGATGGTCGTTGAGGCTGGGAATGCCGTCGGGAGCGGAGCCCGCTTCCCCCAGGTAGCCGAGGACGTGCTCGGCAACCGGCTCCCCGCCGGCCACGTGCTGGCTGACGATGCGCTGGGCGATTTGAGGTGTAACGTTCTGGTAGAAAATCCGCGGGCCGCCGGGAGTCTGAACGTCCAGCAGCGGCTCGGCGAAGCATAGGCCCAAAGTGCCCACTTCCGACACGTTGGCCGAAAGTTGCCGCTCGGCCAGAACGGCATTCACTGCCGCCACTACCTCAAACCCGCCCGCAGCCTCGCCGGCCAGCCCGGTCCCGATGCGAATCCACGGGCGGTCGCCGGCGGTCAGCGTCTGCCAGCGTCGTTGCGCCTCGGCCAGAATGGCGTCGAAGTCGGCGGCGGTTTGCGTACTCACGGCGGTGGTCAACTCGATCAGTGAGCGGCGCCGGATTCCAACGCCGTAGCGATTCTGGCGCGGGCCGATTCGGGAGTGATGCGGCCGGCCAGATGGTGGTCGATGGCCATTACCGGGGCGTGGGCGCAGGCCCCCAGGCAGGTGTTGTAGCGCAGCGTGGCCTTACCGTCCGGCGTGTCGCCTTCGTCGGGCAGGTTGAGGGCATCCTGTGCGGCCGCGATGATCTGGGTCGCGCCCATCACGTGGCAGGAGGGCCCCCAACAGACCTCTATGCGGTGCTCGGTGGGCGGCTCAAAGCGGAAGTTGGGGTAGAAAGTGGCAACGGCCCACACGTCGTTGACGGTAGCATCCATGCGCAGGGCGACGGCTTCAACAGCCTCTCTGGGGATGTAACCGATAGCGTCCTCCACGGCCAGCAGGGAGGAGAGGACGGTTACGGTGGATTGGAGCTGGTTGTTGACGGCGTCGCTGATCAGCAAGCGGGTGGCGTCGTCCATTGTGCAGTCCGTTGCTTTGTGAAATTCGGTACAAGGCGAATTTTGCCGTCGCCAGTCTAGCACAGGGCAGGGTGGCGGGCAACGCCGCCGCCGTCCCTGAACCCTCCCGACGCCGGCAACGTCATTGCTGCCCGTTGGCGCGGTTCTCCAGGGCCTTGTCCATCACCCGCTGGAAAACCTCGTAGGGCTGGGCCCCGGTGAACAGCAGGTTGTCGAACACAAAGGTGGGGATGCCGCGGATGCCGTAGCCCAGGGCTTCCTGGTACTGGTCGATAACCCGCTGGGCGTAGTGGCCGGACTCGACGCGCTCCTTCAGTTCCGCGCCGTCCAGCCCCACCGACGTGCCGATGTCAGCCAGCACCGAGGGGTCTCCCAGGTCGGCCCGCCGGTCCCAGTAGGCTTCGTAGGCGGCGTGGTGATACTCCAGGAACTTGCCCTGCTCCTGCGCGTACTCGGTGGCCTGCAGCGAGTAGAGGCTGTTGGGAGTGTAGCGGGGCGGACGCATCACGATGTTGGCTTCCCTGGCCTGGGTCCGCAGCGGGTCGGCCAACTCGTCGTCGCTTTCGCCCGGCCGTGGCTCCCGGACGCGTCCCTCCTGCGGGGTGTCGGGACGCAGCAGGTAGGCCCGGCCTTCTACGGTGAAGTCGTACTCTTCCGCCAGTTTGTCGACGCGTTCCAGGCCGACGTAGCACCAGGGTCAAATATAGTCGTACCAGACGATGACGTGCACCGGATTAGAGTCGTCGGGGTGGCTGTGCGCGGGTGGCTGGGTAGCGGTCATGGCAAACACCTCAAAATTTTCAGCAGGTTTGCAGGCGGTCCAGTACGGGATATAGTCCTTCCAGACTGTTGATGTGATCGCATCCGCCGACGTCGGCATGGAAGCCGCCCCGGTCAATCAGCACCGGATACAGGCCGGCGTCCCGCGCGCCCTGCACGTCGGAACGGGGCTGGTCGCCGACGTGCATCGCCTGGTGCGGCGGCACGGCCATGCGCTGCAGTCCGGCTTCAAAGATGGCGGTCGTGGGTTTTTCGCCCACCTCCCGGCCCGTGATGCAGAACTCCAGGTATTCGCTGATGCCCAGCTGCTGGGTCAGTTCGTCCATATCCCGCCGCAGGTTGGTCAGCACCGCCAGGCGGTAGCCGCGGCCTTTGAGTTCGGCCAGAACCGGGCGGGTCTCTTCGAACTCCACCAGCTCCTTGGGCACGGCGATGGCCATGTCCCAAATTTGCTTGGCCATGCGCAGGGAAACGGAGACGCCGGACTCTTCGAGGATGATTTGCTCGTAGCGGGCAAAGAAGGCGTCCCGGTCGCCGGCGTCCCGGTCCCCCAGGGGGAGACGATGGTTTTCCTCGTTGAAATACAGGTCGGCGATGGCGTACCCCCGCGCCAGGCGCTCAGGTGGTACTCGGATCCCCAGGTTCTGACACGCGGCGTGTTGAATTTGAGGCAAAGGCGGCCAGAACCTGACCAGGGTGTTGTAGAAGTCGAAGAAAATCGCGTTAATCATCTGAACAGAGGGCGAGACCCCAATAAGCAAAATGGCTCGCTAACCCGGTGGCGGCCGTCGCTATAATAGCACAACTCCCGCCAGCTCCATCAGCGCGTCGGTTACCCGGGAAGGGTCGTCCAATCCATACTCGGCAGATGAAGCGGCATCCGGCGGGCCGACAAAAACCCCCGCGCCGCCGGCGGACTGCGCCGCCCGGAAAGCGTCTTCATCCGTGGCGTCGTCGCCGATGTAGATGGGAAAGGCCCCCGGGGCCAAGCGGCGGCGGATCACCTCCAGCGCGCGCCCCTTATGCCAATCCAGCGCCGGCCGCAGTTCCAGCGCCGATTTTGCACCGGTGACCCGGCAGATTCCCTGGGCCACCAGATGGCCTGTTACCTCCCGGAAAATGGCCGCCACCCGCTCATGGCGTTCTTCCGGGGTGCGGCGATAGTGGACCGTCAGCGTCAGCGTCTTGTTTTCCACCTGCGCGCCAGGAATATCGGCCAGGGCGGCGGCGAGTCGGTCGGCAGCCCGGGCGAGGACGGGTATCGCTGCCGCTGCCGCCGGATGCCGGTATTGCAGGCCGGATCCCCGTATTTCCAGGCCGTGGTTGCCGGCGTACACCAGGCCCTCCACACCGACGCGCTGCGACACGTCGTCAATCCCTCGGCCGCTGATGATGCCGACGGTATATCCGGGCTCGCGGCTCAGCGCCTCCAGCAGCTCGGAATTGCCGGATCGGAGCGTGGCGTCCTCCGGACGGGCCACGATGTCGGATAGCGTGCCGTCAAAGTCCAGCAGCAGCAGCACGGCGGGTTGATTGGCGATGCGGGGCGGCAGGCTGCGCCAATCTGCGCGCGGAGGCATCGGCAGCGGGGAGTCAGGCGGTGGAGGCGATGGCGGCGGTCAGCCGGGAATGGTCCGGCGTGCTGGCCTGCATCAGGTGCATCATGATGCGGCCGGCCCACTTATAGATGTTGTTTTCCTGTACCGTGTTCCGCATCTGGCGCATCCGCATCCGCCGTTCCATGTCGCTCATGTTCAGGGCCTGGTGGATGGCGTCGGCGAACTGCTCGGTGGCATAGGGATTGATTATCAACGAGCCGGTCAATTCCTGGGCGGCCCCGGCGAAGGCGCTCAGGATCAGCACCCCGTCTTCGTCAACCCGGGACGCCACGTACTCCTTGGCCACCAGGTTCATGCCGTCGTGGAGGCTGCTCTCGGCGCAGAATCTGGCCAGCCGACGCAGGGCGGAGAAGGTCGGCGACGGCAGAGACGTGGGCCAGTACAGCACCGGCTGCCACCCGTCGTAGCCGAAGCGCTCGTTGATGCGGTTGACGATGGACTCAATATCCACGGTCAGCTGCATATAGGAGTCGATGTTGGTCCGGCTGGTGGCGCCGGCCTGTAGGAAAACCAAACGCCCCCGGTACTCGGGCCACTTTTCCAGCAGCCGTTCCACGGCCCGCAGGCGATGTGGAATGCCCTTGGTATAGTCCTGCCGGTCAATGCCCAGCCCCAGAATTCGACCCCTATTGAGTCCCAGCTCGGCGGACAGGCGGGCCATCTCGGCCTCCACTTCCGGGGTGCGGGCCTCGGCGTCAATGCTGTGGTAGTCGATGCTGATGGGAAAGGGGCGAACCAGGGTAGTCTCGCCCCGATAGTCCACCAGGCCGTAGTCCGGGTCCACCTGGGCGTCCAGGTTGGCGTCAACGCAGTCGATGAAGTTCTGGCAGTGGCCGGAAAGGTGGAAACCCAATAGGTCGTTGGCCAGCATTCCGTCCAGAATTTCCTCCTGCCACGGGCAGATGCGAAGGATGTCGGGGTTGGGCCACGGGATATGCCAGAACTGTCCGATGATGACGTCCTGGTTGATTTCCCGGATGTAGCGGGGCAGCAGGGCCAGGTGGTAGTCCTGGATCAGCACGATGGCCGGGTCGTCGTCAATTTCGTCCAGGACCAGGTCGGCAAAGCGCCGGTTGACTGACTGGTAGAAGCCGTAATGTTCGGAGTCAAACAGCGGCTCGGTGTAGGCGATGTGGCACAGCGGCCACAGGCCCTCGTTGGAAAAGCCGTAGTAGTAGCCGTTGTTCTCCTCATCGCTGAGGTTGAGGAGACGCATGTGGTAGGCGGGGGTCTCGGTGGGAACCGGGATGCGCCCTTCCTGGTCCATGGCGGCCCGGTCGTCCTCGCCGCCGCTCTGCGCGATCCAGGTGCCGCCGCAGGCGCGCATCAGGGGGTCAATCGCGGCGGTCAAGCCGCCGGGGGGCATTTGTCCCCTTAGATTTCCCAGTTCGTCAACATTGAACACGTAGGGCTGGCGGTTGGAAACGACGATGAGTCGGTAGTCGCTCAGTTCCCGTTTGACCAGCCGCTGCAAGTCGTCGCCGGTCCACATGGCGGGCAACCTTCCTTTGGGCGGGTGCGAGGCTCCGTGCCCCGCAATTATGGCTTATCGGCATAATGATTATACGCCGCACGAATTATGCCACAGCCCCCGCGACGGGTCAATGGCGATACCCGTCAAACGTGCGCAGCGATCCCGGCTCTGCGGTTGACACAAAGCGGTGAGTGCGGATAATATCTATCGTCGCTGCGCCGGATTCTCAGTCGGCGCGGCGTGAAGGATTAAATATGCCTACTGTCAATCAATTGGTACGCAAGGGGCGCAAGCCGGTGCGCAAGGGCACCAAGGCGCCGGCCCTCCATTGGGTCCAGAACTCGCTGCGCAACCGCACCCGTTGGGGACCCGGTTGCCCGCAGCGCCGGGGCGTCTGCATCCAGGTGCGGACGATGACGCCCAAGAAGCCCAATTCGGCCCTGCGCAAGATTTGCCGGGTGCGCCTCACCAACGGCGTGGAAGTTACCGCCTACATTGGCGGCGAGGGACACAACCTGCAGGAACACTCCGTAGTGCTCATCCGCGGCGGTCGAGTGAAAGACCTGCCGGGAGTACGCTACCACGTGGTACGCAGCAACCTGGACACCGAAGGCGTCGGCGGACGCCGCCAGGGACGCAGCAAGTACGGAACCCGCCAGGGCGGCTAGCGTCCCGCCAGCACAGACCAACTACCGGCACCCCCCTCAGCGGGGGGTGGCTTACTCTAAAAGAGGCAAGACAGAGAAGGAAAGCAGGACATGTCGCGAAGACGCCGCGCCGAACCCAGGGTCATCAAGCCGGACCCACGGTACAACAACCTGGAACTGGCCAAGTTCATCAACCGGGTCATGATCAAAGGCAAGAAGTCCACCGCCCAGCGCGTCGTGTATGACGCTCTGGAGCTGGTTCGGCAGGACGCCAGCCAAGACCCCATGGTTGTTTTCACCACGGCCATGCGCAACGCGACTCCGCTGGTGGAAGTCCGCCCACGCCGCGTGGGCGGTGCAACCTATCAGGTGCCGGTAGAACTGCGCCCCAACCGCAGCGAAGCCCTGGCCATGCGCTGGATTATTCGCGGCGCCCGTGGCCGCAACGGTATGCGGATGGCCCGCGGCCTGGCCAATGAATTCATGGACGCCGCCCGCGGTGAAGGTTCCGCCGTGCGCCGCAAGGACGAGCTCCATCGCATGGCCGAAGCCAACCGGGCTTTCGTTCACTACCGCCGCTAAACCCGGCGACGGTCAACCACAACGTACTGGATAGAAGAATCACAGGTTACCCATGACTGTCGTACAGACGCCGGCCAACAAAATCCGCAATATCGGCTTCATCGCCCACATCGACGCCGGCAAGACCACCGTCACCGAGCGCGTGCTCTACCTCACCGGACGCATCCGCAAGGTTGGCGGCGTTGATGAAGGCACCACCGCGATGGACTGGATGCCCCAGGAGAAAGAACGGGGCATCACCATTACTGCCGCCGCCACCACGGCCTACTGGCAGGACCACCAGGTCAACATCATTGACACCCCCGGCCACGTTGACTTTACGGCGGAAGTGGAACGCAGCCTTCGGGTGCTCGACGGCGGCATCGTCGTCCTGGACGCCGTGGCCGGGGTGCAGCCCCAGTCCGAAACCGTCTGGCGGCAGGCCGACACCTACAACGTACCCCGCATCTGCTTCGTCAACAAGATGGACCGGGTGGGGGCATCCTACGAACGCACCATCGAGTCCGTGCGGCGACGGCTGAAAGGCAACCCGGTGGCGGTACAGATACCCTTGGGGGCCGAGGACGAATTTCGTGGCGTGGTCGATCTCATCGAAGGCCAGGCCATTATGTATTCCGATGGCCGCGACGACGTGGCCGAGCCGCCCGAACTCATCCCCGTGCCCACGGAATACGAGAAGGCTTTCCACGACTACCGCCAGGAGATGATTGAAAAAATCGTCGAAACCGACGAGGCCCTGCTCATCAAGTATCTCGAAGGCGAAGACATCTGCGCCGAAGACCTGCGCTCGGCTCTCCGCAGCGCCACCATCAACCGGCAGCTCGTCCCCGTGCTCTGCGGCAGCGCGATGCGGGGCAAGGGCATCGACCCCCTGCTGGACGCCATCATCGGCTATCTGCCCTCGCCCCTGGACGTGCCGGCGGTGGAGGGCATCGTTCCCGGCACCGAGGACGTGGAACTCCGCGAGCCGGTGGACAGCGAACCCCTGTCGGCGCTGGCTTTCAAGGTCGTCGTTGACCCTTACGTCGGCCGCTTGGTGTTCCTGCGCATTTACTCGGGCCGAGTGGAAGCCGGCGCGGCGGTGCGCAACGTTACCCGGGGCAACCGCGAACGCATGGGTCGGCTGCTGCGGATGCACGCCAACCACCGCGAAGAGTTGGAGGCGATAACCGCCGGCAACATCTGCGCCGCCGTCGGCCTCAAGGACACCTTTACCGGCGACACCATCTGCAGCGACCACAAGCCCGTCATCCTGGAACCGCCCCACTTCCCCGAACCGGTCGTTTCCGTGGCCATTGAGCCGGCCACCCGCGCCGACCAGGACAAGTTGGGCGAGGCCATGCGTAAGCTCTCAGAGGAAGACCCCACCTTCGTCGTCCGTTACAACGACGAAACCGGACAGACCATCATCTCCGGCATGGGCGAACTGCACCTGGAAGTCCTGGTTGACCGGATGCGCCGGGAGTTCGACGTGGAAGCCCGCGTGGGACAACCTCGGGTGGCCTACCGCGAAACCATCACTAAGCCCATCCGGGTGGAGGGCCGTTTCGTGCGTCAAACCGGCGGGCACGGCCAATTTGGGCACGTCTGGCTAGAAATGGAACCGCAGGAGCGTGGCGCCGGCAACGAGTTCGTTGACGGCATCACCGGCGGCGTGATTCCCCGCCAGTTCATCCCCGCGGTGGAATCCGGCGTAAAGCAAGGCCTGGACAACGGCCCGTTGGCTGGCTTCCCTCTCGTGGACTTGAAGGTAACGCTGGTAGATGGTAGCTATCACACGGTGGACTCCTCCGAGATGGCCTTCCGCTCGGCGGCGATGATTGCCCTGCGCGACGGAACCCGACGGGCTGCGCCGGTACTCCAGGAACCCATCTTCGAGATGGAGATAGTGACGCCCGGCGAATTTCTCAGCGAAGTGCTCAGCGACCTGGGCGGTCGCCGCGCCCAGATTCGCAGCATTGAGGGGGTGGAAGACCTCCAGACCGTGAGCGCCATGATTCCGCTGGGAGAAACCTTTGCCTATACCACGGCGCTGCGTTCATTGACCCGCGGCCGGGCTTCATACACCATGGAGTTCAGGCACTACCAGCCGGTGTCTGAAAACCTGCTGCGGAACATCACAAACATCTGACGGCTAAATCAGGGAGCGTTGAAGACTGAATCATGGTAGCCAGGCAGCAAATGCGGATAATCCTCAAGGCCTTTGACCACAAGATGCTGGACCAGTCCAGCGCCCAGATTGTGGAAACGGCCGAACTCACCGGAGCCAGGGTGGCCGGGCCGGTGCCCTTGCCCACCCAGATCCGGCGCTTCTGCGTGATTCGCGGCCCTCACGTTGACAAGGACTCCCGCGAGCACTTTGAAATCCGCACCCACAAGAGGCTGCTCGACATCATGGAACCCACCAGCAAGACCATCGACGCGCTGACCCGACTCAATATGCCGGCGGGGGTGGATATTTCCATCAAGCTCTAGGCGCCCGCGCCGGATTCCCGGCGCAGACGGTCTGGCCGGGCTTGAATAAAAACCAATCCCGTCGTAAAATCTTAGTTCCTTTGGCGGCAGGCACAGGCCACTGCCGCCGTTTCATCTGAATTGAAACCCCAGGCCTCCGTCGATTGGACGAACCACGCCACGCAAACACGGGCGCTCGCGACGGTGAGACTGAGGCACGAAGAGACAGGCAAAGAAAATGCTGAAGGCATTCTTAGGCAAGAAAATTGGCATGACCCAGGTGTTCAACGACGCCGGGCAGGTGGTGCCCGTCACCATCATCGAGGCCGGCCCCTGCGCCGTTACCCAAATTCGCACCGTGGAGAACGACGGTTACGAGTCCGTGCAGTTGGGCTTCGGTCGGGTCCGCCGACCCAACAAGCCTGAAGCCGGCCACCTCAAGGGCAGCCAGATCGGACGTCGCCTGCAGGAGGTCGCCACCGACGACATCGGCGAGTACGAAGTCGGGCAACTGGTTTCGGTGGACATCTTCGAACCCGGCGAAATCGTGGACGTGAGCGGGAAGTCGAAAGGCCGTGGCTTTGCCGGCACGATGAAGCGGCACGGATTCGGCGGCGGCCCTCGCACCCACGGCCAGTCCGACCGGCCCCGCGCTCCCGGCTCCATCGGCGGCGGCACCACGCCGGGCAAGGTCTTCAAGGGGCTGAAAATGGCCGGACACATGGGCAATCGCCGCGTTACCAGCAAGGGGCTGGAGGTGGTCCGCGTTGACGTGGAGCGCAACCTGCTGATGGTCAAAGGCGGCATCCCCGGCGGCCCCAACAGCCCGGTAACCATTCGCAAGACAGGCAAGAGCAAGGCGCAAGCATAATGGAACTCCCCGTAGTCAACGCCAGCGGCGACGCCATCGACACCATCAGCATTGACGATGGCATCTTTGACGTGCCCATGAATCAAACGCTGGTGCACCAGGCCATGGTGATCTACCAGCTCAACCAGCGGCAGGGCACCCACTCAACGCGCACCCGGGCCGAAGTTTCCGGCGGCGGTCGCAAGCCCTGGATTCAAAAGCACACCGGGCGCGCCCGGCAGGGCAGCATCCGCTCGCCCCAGTGGCGGCACGGCGGCATCGTATTCGGCCCCAAGCCCCGCGACTATCGCAAGGCGCTGCCCCGGGCCATGCGCCGCAAGGCCTTGCAGTGCGTGCTGTCCGAGAAAATCCGAAACGGACGCCTGGTCTGCATCGACTCGCTGGACAGTCTGGACGGACGCACCAAGTCCATGAAGCAGTTGCTGGAAGTCCTGCGCATCACCGGCTCGGTGTTGGTCGTGTCCGGAGAGGCCCAGCAGAACGTGGCCCGCGCCGGCGGCAATCTCAAGCAGGTTTGGACTTTGCCGTCGGACCTGGTGAACGCCAACGACGTTCTCAAGCGCGAGACCGTGCTCGTTACCGTGGATGGCATCCGCCGGATGGCCGAACTGTGCACCAAGCCTCGGTTCCGGGCCCGTCAGGCGGCGGAAGCGGCAGCCAGTGAGGAGGCCCAGGAATGAATATCAGCGAGGTGCTGCTCAGGCCCACCATCACGGAAAAGAGCACGCTGCTCCACGAAGATGGCCAGTACACCTTCCAAATTGCTCCCCGTGCCAACAAGACCCTGGTGAAGCAGGCCGTGGAGCAGAATTTCGGCGTGAAGGTGGTCAGCGTCAACATCACCTTCAACCGGGGCAAGCGCAAGCGTTACGGCCCCCGCTTCAAGAAGCAGCCGGACGTCAAGAAGGCCGTGGTTACGCTCCAGCCCGGCGACCGTATCGACCTGATCGAGGGGCTGTAATCATGCCGTTGAAGAACCTTCGACCCATCACGCCCGGCACGCGCAACGCGGTGCGTCCCTCCTTTGAGGAGATAACCACCAGGAAGCCGGAAAAGTCGCTGTTGGAACCGTTGCAGAAGCGTGGCGGACGGAACAACCGGGGCCGCATCACCGCCTACCACCGGGGCGGCGGATCCAAGCGGATGTACCGGCGCATCGACTTCAAACGTCGCAAGGACGGCGTGCCGGCCACCGTCAAGAGCATCGAGTACGACCCCAACCGGACCACCCGCATCGCCCTGCTCCACTACGCCGACGGCGAGAAGGCTTACATCCTGGCGCCGGTGAACCTGTCGGTGGGCGACAAGGTGGAATCCGGCCCCGACGCCGAAATCAGCCCCGGCAACACCCTGCCCCTGCGCAACATACCCACGGGCACGGTGGTGCACAACCTGGAGCTGACTCCCGGACGTGGCGGGCAGCTGGTGCGCGGTGCCGGCACCGGAGCGCAGGTGCTGTCGCGCGAAGGCGATTACGTCCTCATCCGGTTGCCCTCCGGCGAGATGCGGCGCATCCTGCTGAACTGCCGGGCCAGCGTGGGGCAGTTGTCCAACCCCGACCACAAGAACGAAAGCCTGGGCAAGGCCGGCGCCAAGCGGCACCTTGGCCGTCGTCCCCACGTGCGCGGCGTCGCCAAGAACCCGGTTGACCACCCCCACGGCGGCGGCGAAGGCCGTTCCCCCATCGGAATGCCCGGCCCCAAGTCCCCCTGGGGCAAGCCGACCCTGGGCCACAAGACCCGCAACAAGAAGAAGACCTCCAGCCGGTTCATCGTCCGCGGACGTCGCTGGCGGCGGTAAGCATCAGCATCACACCGCGCCCTTTGCTGCGGCGCGCCAGGCAGTCATCAAGCTATGTCACGTTCAGTCAAAAAAGGGCCCTACGTCCATCCCAAGCTGCTGAAAAAGGTCAACCAGGTTCGCGAATCCGGCGAAGCCACCGTCATCCGCACCTGGTCCCGCGATTCGATGATAATGCCCGAGATGGTCGGGCTGAATTTCGGCGTGCACGACGGGCGCCGCCACGTGCCGGTGTTCGTCACCGAGAACATGGTGGGCCACCGCCTGGGCGAATTTGCGCCCACTCGCACGTATCGCGGACACGTCGCCCGCTCCGAGCGTTCCAGCAGGGTGAGGTGACCTGATGCCGGCAGTACGTGCAGTAGCCAAGCAGGTGGGCGCGTCCCCCAAGCGCCTCAAGCCCATCATGGACGCCGTCCGGGGGATGACCGTCAACGACGCCCTGGACCAGCTGGGCCTGATGACTTCTCCCTGGGCCCGCTCGGTGGCCAAGGTGGTACAATCGGCGGCTTCCAACGCCGAGAACAATCTGTTTATGAACCGGAACGAGCTGCGTATCACGCGCATTTCCGCAGACCAGGCCCGCCCGCTCAAGCGCTTCCGCGCCCGGGCCCGGGGCCGCATCGGTCGGGTTACCCGCCGTTCCAGCCACATCATCATCGAAGTGGACGAGATACAGGAGGGCTGACCTGATGGGCCACAAAACCCACCCCCTGGGGTTCCGACTGGGGATTATCAAGGACTGGAAAACCCATTGGTACGCCAACAACGGCGCCCAGTACCGGGACGGCGTCCTGCGCGACCTGTCCCTGCGCGACACGATCCACGACGAATACGCCGCCTTCTCCGACGCGGGAATCGCGCGCATCGAGATTGACCGCACCGCCCAGGAAACCATCATCAACATTCACTCGGCCCGGCCCGGCATTCTCATCGGGCGCGACGGCGACCGGGTGAAGGGTCTGCGCACCCGCCTGGAGACCATGACCAGCGGCCAGCTCCGCCTGAACATCGTTGAAATCGAGCAGCCCGAACTCGACCCCTTCCTGGTGGGCCGAAACATCGCCGACCAGCTCAGCCGGCGCGTCGCTTACCGGCGGGCCATGCGCCAGGCCGCGTTGCGCACCATGCAGGCCGGCGCCGAAGGCATCAAGATCATTACCAAGGGCCGCATTTCCGGCGCCGAAATCGCCCGCACCGAAAAGCTGATGATGGGCCAGGTCCCCCTGCACACCCTGCGGGCCGATATCGACTACGCCCTGGCCGAGGCGCACACCGCCATGGGCCGCATCGGCATCAAGGTGTGGATTTACAAGGGCCAGATTATGCCCGCCGCCGCAGAGGAAGACGGCGAACTGGATAGCATCGAGTTCCGCGTCACCAGCCAGGACGACGACGGCGAAATGGGAATCGAGCTGGACCAATAGCCCCTGCCACGGAGATTTACACCATGTTGCAACCCAAGAGGACCAAATACCGAAAGATGGGACGGGGCAAGCGCCGGGGCGCCGCCAGCACCGGCAATACCGTCGAATTCGGCGAGATCGGCCTGAAGGCGATGAGTCCCGAGTGGATTACCGCCCGGCAGATTGAATCCGCCCGTATCGCCATCACCCGACACCTGCAGCGCGGCGGCAAGACCTGGATTCGCATCTTCCCCGACAAGCCGGTTTCCAAGAAGCCTGCCGAAGTGCGCATGGGCGGCGGCAAGGCCGCCAACGACCATTGGGTCGCGGTGGTCAAGCCCGGCCGCATCATGTTCGAAGTCGGCGGCGTGCCCATCAACCAGGCTGCCGAAGCTCTGGAGCGCGCCGCGCACAAGCTGCCCATTCCCACCAAGGTCGTGTACCGCGACCGGGTCAACTCCCTGCTGTCCGGTTCGGGAGGATAACCCCATGAAGATGTACGAAATCCGGGCGTTGACCGACGACCAGATTCGCGACGAGCTGGACAAGTCCTACCAGGAACTGATGAACCTTCGCTTCCGCGAAGCCACCAACCAACTCACCGATACCAACCAGCCCCGCAAAACCCGCCGGGACATCGCCAGGATGTTGACCTGCCTGCGTGAGCGGGAATCCTACCAGGCTTCATAACCGCAAGGGACACTAAGCAATGGCCAAAACGATGCGAAAGATTCGGGTGGGCTCCGTCGTGGGCACCCGGATGGACAAGACCGCCGTGGTGGAATTGGTCTGGAAGCAGCGACACCGCGTCTATCGCAAGCAGATGCGTCGCGTTACCCGCTTCTACGTCCACGACCCGGATGGGCAATGCGAGATTGGGGACACCGTGCGCATTCAGGAGACGCGCCCGATCTCTCGCACCAAGCACTGGCGCCTGCTGGAAATTCTGTCCCGCCGCGAAGTCGCCGACGTTCGGCCCATCGACCTGGAAACCGACGTGGAGATTGAGCCGACCGCCGCCGAAGAAGACTCCGGCGCTACGGCTGATGCCCACACCGAAAACGGCGTTGCCGCCGATAATGACGAGGATGCGTAAATGATACAGAGTTACACCCGGCTCCACGTTGCCGACAACAGCGGCGCGCGGCGCATCCGGCTGATCAACATCCCCGGCTCCAGCCGGCGCAAGTACGCCTCGGTAGGCGATATCATCGTCTGCACCGTCCGGGAGGCCGTGCCCAATTCCCCCGTCCGCAAAGGTACCGTGGTCAAGGCCGTGGTAGTCCGCCAGGCCGCCCCGCTCCAGCGCCCGGACGGCACCTACATCAAGTTCGATGACAACGCCGCCGTGCTGATTAACGACAACCAACTGCCCCGGGGCACTCGCATCTTCGGCCCGGTGGCCCGCGAACTCCGCGACAAGGGCTTTATGCGCATCGTCTCGCTGGCGCCGGAGGTGGTGTGATGGCGAAGGCGAAGATCCGGCGCGGCGACGACGTTCTGGTCATCGCCGGCAAGGACAAGGGCAAAACCGGCCGCATCCTGCAGATGGTGCCCGAAAAGAACCGGGTTATCGTTGAAGGCGTCAACATGGTGGTCAAACACTACAAGCCCCGTCCCGGAATCCGCCAGGGCGGAAGAGTTCAGCAGGAAGCCTCCATCCACATCTCCAACGTCAAGCTCATCCAGAGCAACTACACCGAACCCAGCTCGCAGTTCCGCAACCGGGACGAGTGATTATCATGGCCACTGACCAACAGGAACGAACCGCGGAATTGCCGCCTCCCGCTTTCAAGCTCCGGTTTCGCGACGAGATTGTCCCGGCGATGGTGTCGGAGTTCAGCTACTCCAGCCCCATGCAGGTGCCCCGGGTAACCAAGATCAACCTGAACATCGGCCTGGGCGAAGCCCTCACCAACGGGCGGGCCATGGAGAGCGCCGTCAGGGACCTGACCACCATATCCGGCCAGAAGCCCATCATCACCCGGGCCCGTCGGTCCATCGCCGGCTTCAAAGTCCGTGAGGGCAACCCCATCGGCACCGCCGTTACCCTGCGCGGCGACCGGATGTATTATTTCCTGGAGCGGCTTATCATCACCGCGCTGCCCCGCATCCGCGACTTCCGCGGCATATCCCGCCGGGGATTCGACGGGCGCGGCAACTTCTCGCTGGGACTGCGCGAGCAGATCGTGTTCCCCGAAATCGACTACAACAGCATCGACCGGCTGCGCGGCCTGCAGGTTACCATAACCACCAGCGCTCCCAACGACGCCGAGGCAACCCGCCTGCTGGAGCACTTCGGCATGCCCTTCATCCGCCAGTAGGCCCGCCGGCCCGACCCCAGCCAACGGAGAAGACAGTTTTGGCCAAGAAATCCTCCATCGTGAAGAACGAGCGACGCAAGCGAACCGTCGCCAGGTACGCTGTCCGGCGAGCCGAGTTGCTGGCCGAAGCTCGCGATTTGTCCAAGTCCATGCGCGAGCGCTTCGAAGCGCGCCAGAAGCTGGCTCTGCTGCCTCCTGACGCCAATCCCAACCGCATCCGCAACCGGGATGGCGCGACGGGCCGGCCGCGAGGTTACATCCGCCACTTCGGGTTGTCGCGTATTTCCTTCCGCGAGATGGCCCTCGACGGGCTGCTCCCCGGAGTTCGCAAGGCCAGCCTTTAGGCTCCAGGCCACCGGCATCCATTCATGGAGATTTGTCGCAATGCCCATTAACGACCCGGTTGCCGATATGCTGACCCGCATTCGCAACGCCATTCACGCCCGCCATCGCACGGTTTTGGTGCCCCAATCCAAAGTCAAGACCGCCATTGCCGACATCTTGAAGGAACAGGGCTACATCCGCGATTGGGACTTGGCGCGGAACCGCAAGTTCCCAACCATGCGCCTGCACCTCACCTACCGCGATGACGACCAAAACGCCATCCGTGGCTTGAAGCGCGTCAGCAAGCCCGGCCTGCGGGTTCACGTGGGCCGCGGTGAGATTCCCCGGGTGTACGGCGGCCTGGGCGTCGCCATCATCTCCACGTCCCAGGGAATGATGACCGGTTACCAAGCCTGGCGAAAGGGCATCGGAGGAGAATTGGTCTGCTATGTCTGGTAACGAAAACCTGGTCAGCGTCGGCGTCACCGAACGCACGCCGCCCACCGAACGCCCCCTGTCGCGCATCGGTCGCCAACCCATTCCCATCCCTTCCGGCGTAACCGCCGAGGTGTTTTACGGCGGCATCACCCTCACCGGCCCCCAGGGCACTCTGACCCAGAAGTACCACCCGGAGGTCAGCGTGAAGGTCGAGGATGACCAAATCATCGTCGAGCGGCTCACCGAGCGCAAGTTCCACCATTCCCTCCACGGCCTGACCCGCTCCCTCATCGCCAACGCCGTCACCGGGGTTACCGACGGGTACAGCAAGACCCTGGAGTTGATGGGCGTCGGCTATCGTGTGCAGCAAAACGGCGAGGGCATTACCCTCAGCGTCGGTTACAGCCACACCGTGGACGTTTTCCCCGAAGCAGGGCTGACCATGCAGGTGGAAGGCAACAACCGGGTGCACGTCAGCGGCGTTGACAAGCAGAAGGTCGGCCAACTTGCGGCCAAGGTGCGCCGGGTGCGTCCGCCCAACGCCTACAAAGAGAAAGGCATCCGCTATCAGGGCGAGGTGCTCCGGCTCAAGCCCGGCAAGGCCGCCGCACGGCGCGCCGTCTAACCAGCACAACCAAGCATCTGGATTTGAGAGTTATCTGAAAATGCCGCGCGATAAAGACTCCCGAAAGCTACGCGTTGTCCGGCATCGCCGGGTGAGGAACAAGGTCCATGGGACGCCCCAACGCCCCCGGCTGTGCGTCTTTCGCAGCCTGAAGAGCATCTACGCCCAGGTGATCGACGACTCCCGGGGTCACACCCTGGCCTACGCGTCCAGCCAGGAGATTGCATCTGCCGAGTCCACCCCCAAAACGGCGGCGTCAGAGGCGGTCGGCAAACTGGTGGCCGAGCGCGCCATCGCCGCCGGCGTCAATACCGTTGTCTTTGACCGCGGCGGCTACCGGTTCCACGGCCGGGTGAAAGCCCTGGCCGACGCAGCCCGTGAAGGAGGGCTTGTTTTCTGATGGTATCCCAGGCATCCCGTAGAGGTGATCGAGGCGAACGAGGCGGCGGCGAACGCGACCGTCGCGGCGGTGGCGGCCGTGGCCGCGGCCGTGGCGACCGAGAGCAGCGTCAGCGCGAAGAGGACAGCGGCGGTTTCAGCGAGCGGGTCGTACATACCCGCCGCATCGCCAAGGTGGTCAAAGGCGGTCGCCGCCTTCGCTTCAACGCCCTGGTGGTCGTGGGCGACGGCCAGGGTCGCGTCGGCGCCGGCATGGGCAAGGCCCTGGCCATTCCCGACGCAGTGCGCAAGGGCACCGCAGTGGCGCGACGCAGCACCGTGAATATCCCTATCAAAGGCAGCACCATCCCCCACGAGATTTCGGTGCGCAAGGGCGCGTCTATCGTTATCATCAAGCCGGCCCCCCTGGGCACCGGCATCATCGCCGCCGGCGCAATGCGGGCGATGCTGGAATTGGGCGGCGTGCAGGACGTGGTCGGCAAGTCCCTGGGCTCCCGCAACCCCATCAACATCGTCCAGGCAACCATGGAGGCCCTCAGCCTGCTGCGCGACCCGGAAACCGAGCGCGCCAACCGTCTGGGACTGAACAAGCCGGAACCCGAACCCGAAGCGGCGGCTGAGGCTGCCCCCCAAGCGGACACAGCGCCCGCTCCCGAGCCGACTGCCGAAGCGCCCGCTCCTGCAGCGCCGGCCGAAGAACCCGCTGCCGAAGCGCCGGCCGCCGCGCCGCCTGCGGAGGAGTCCGCTGCCCCCGCTCCCCAACCGGAACCGGCCGCAGCCCCGGCGGCAGAGTCCCCGGACGTCGCCGTCGCTGAGGTCGAAACTCCGGACGCACCAGCGGAAGCGGAGCCGCCAGCCGAAGCCGTTGCCGAACCGCCCGCTGACGCCGAAGACACCACTGGCTAACCACCACCGCACCGCGCAGGTACGAAAGAAAAATGGCGCAGATCAAAATTACCTGGAAGAAGAGTTGCATCGGACGACCGTCGTACCAGCGTCGTATCGTCCAATCCCTGGGCCTCAAACGGCTCAACCACTCCGTGGTGCATGACGACAGCCCTACCATTATGGGCATGGTGAAAAAGGTTCAGCACCTCATCGTAGTGGAACCCGTCGAATAACCCCGGCGCCGGAAGTTCAACCGCCGGGCAGTTTCTGGAGCTGATTGGCAATCATGATGGAGCACGACATTTCGCCGCCCAAGGGCGCGCGCCGCCGTCGCAAGCGCGTCGGACGGGGCGACGCCGCCGGTGGCGGCAGCTACGCCGGACGCGGCATGAAGGGTCAGAAGTCCCGCTCGGGCTGGCGCCTGCGACCCGGATTTGAGGGCGGCCAGCTCCCCCTCATCAAGGGTCTGCCCATGAAGCGGGGATTCAACAACCGCTACAAGACCTACTACGCCCTGGTTAATCTCGACACCCTGCATGAACGCTTCGAAGCCAACACCCGGGTAACCCCGGAACTGCTGCGCGGACTGGGCATCATCAGGCGCGTCAACCGTCCCATCAAGGTGGTTGGCGAGGGCGAGGTGTGGCACCCCCTCACCGTGGTCGCCCACAAGTTCACCGCATCCGCCCGCGCCAAGATTGAAGCGGTCGGCGGCACCGTCGAGGAAATCTAGCCCAGCTCCCCCGTCTGGAGCGTGAGGCGCAGCGGCCATGATTCAGTCAGAGGTACAGGGCGGCGGTCGATGGCCCCGGCTGGTGCAGGCGGCAATCGACTCGTTCAGCGTACCCGACCTGCGCGCCAAAATCCTGTTCACTCTGGGTATGCTGGCCCTCTACCGGCTGGTGGCCCACATTCCCATTCCGGGCCTCGACGCCGGCGCCCTGGACGACCTGTTCCGCAATAACCAGCTGCTGGGCTTCCTGGACCTCTTTTCCGGCGGCGCCCTCAGCCGGATGAGCATCGTCGCCCTGGGTGTGTTCCCGTACATCACGGCCTCCATCATCATGCAGCTGCTCACTCCCGTGATACCCCAGCTGCAGAATATGTCCCGGGAGGGTGAGGCCGGTCGCATCAAGATGAACCGCATCACCCACTGGGGAACCGTGCCCATCGCCATCGCCCAGGCCTTCGCCCAACTGGTGCTGCTGCAGCAGGCCAACGTGCTGACCAACGTCGGCTTTACCGGAGACGCCTTCCTGCCGACGATGGCCGCAGTTCTTTCGCTGACCGCCGGGACCATGTTCCTGGTCTGGCTGGGCGAATTGATCACCGAGCGGGGGATAGGCAACGGCATTTCGCTGATTATCTTCGCCGGCATCGTGGTCGGTTTCCCTGGCCTGCTGGCATCCGGTTTCTTCAGCACGCAAGACTACCTGGGAGTCTTCTTTTTCGCCCTCATTGGCCTCCTCATCATCGCCCTGATTGTCGTCTTCAACGAAGCCCACCGGCGCATCCCGGTGCAATACGGACGCAGCATCTTTCGGGGCGGGCAGATGTACCGGCAATCCGGTTCCACCTACATACCCCTGCGCATCAACTCCGCCGGCATGATTCCCCTGATCTTTGCCTTCTCCATAGTGATTCTCCCCGGCACGGTGGCCCAGTACCTGAGCGCCACCGGCGGATTCGTCGGCAATCTGGCGGGTAACCTCCAGACCGCGCTCAGCCCGGCCGGCCCGTTCTACTGGGTGCTCGCCTTCTTCCTGGTGGTGGCCTTTACGTTCTTTTACACACTGGTTGTATTCCAGCAGCAGAACATCGCCGAGAACCTTCAGCGCAACGGCGGTTTCGTGCTGGGTATTCGACCCGGCCGGCCCACCCAGGACTACCTGAACCGGGTTATCGTTCGCCTCACCCTGGGCGGCGCGCTGTTCCTCGGTTTCATTGCCATCGTTCCTTACCTGGCTTCCCTGGCTACCGGCTTTGAGGCGGTTGCCCTCAGCAGCACCAGCCTGCTCATCATGGTGGGCGTCGGCCTGGACACCCTGCGTCAGCTGGAAGCCCAGTTGATGATGCGCAATTACGAAGGATTCCTCAGATGAGCCTCCCCACTGCAGCCAGCAGCCTCAGGCTCGTCCTCTTCGGCCCTCCCGGCGCTGGCAAGGGTACCCAGGCCCAGCTGCTCAAGGAACGGTTGGGTGTCGAGCACGTCAGCTCGGGCGACCTGTTCCGTCACCACCTGACCAACGGCACCGAATTGGGTGAGTTGGCCCGAGGCTTTATGAACCGCGGCGAACTGGTGCCCGATGAGGTTACCATCGGCATGGTGCTGGACCGCATCGGCCAGTTGCCCGACGGCCGGGGATTCATGCTGGACGGTTTCCCCCGCAATACCAGCCAGGCCCGAGCCCTTGAAGATTCCCTGGCCGGTGCCGGCGCTGCCATTGATCGGGTGGTTCACATCGCCGTCGCCGATGACGAACTTATCCGCCGCCTCAGCAATCGCTACATCTGTCGGTTCTGTCAGAAGCCATTCGCCCGCGACCCGGTTACGGGGGCTCCGCCATCCGGCTGCGATATCTCCCCCGACGACTGCGACATTTACCAACGCGACGACGACACACCGGAAGCCGTCGCTAATCGCCTGGTGGTGTACCACCGGGAGACGGCGCCGGTGTTAGACTACTACCGGGAGCGTGGCCTGCTCACTGACGTGGCCGGCGAAGGGGCCGTTGAATCGGTCAACGAATCCCTCCTCCACGCCCTGGGGTTGACGGTTGAGGTATAATTAGAATGGTGAATAATCAGAAAAAGCGGAAAACTGCTTCCAACGCCCCGTCGTCGTACAGCGGCGGGATCACAATCAAGTCCCGTCGTGAACTGGAAGCCATGGCGCGCGCCGGCGGTATCGTCGGCGACACTTTATCGTTGCTCAAGCGGTCGGTAGAGCCCGGCATCACCACTGGCGAGTTGAACCGCATTGCCGAGAAGAACATCCGCAGCCACGGAGCCGTGCCGGCCTTCCTCGGCTACCAGGGCTTCCCGGGTACCATCTGCGCCTCGGTGAATGAGGAAATCGTGCACGGGATTCCGGGCAAGCGGGTCCTGAAAGAGGGCGACATCATCAAAATGGACGTGGGCGCCATCATTGACGGCTTCATCGGAGACGCTGCCATCTCGGTGGGCGTGGGTGAAGTTGACCCCGCGGCCCAGCGGCTGATGGACGACACCGAAGCCAGCCTGTATGCCGGCATCGCTGCCGCCCAGCCGGGCAATCGCGTCGGCGACATCGGCGCCGCCGTCGAAGCCTATGCCCTGGAGCGTGGCTACGGTCTCGTTCGCGGCTACGGCGGCCACGGCATCGGGCGCTACCTTCACGAAGACCCCCACATTTCCAACTACGGGGAACCGGGCAAGGGCGTGTTGCTCCGCGCTGGCATGTGCATCTGCATCGAGCCGATGCTCAACCTGGGCACTGATGACACCAAGGTGCTGGATGACGCTTGGACGGTGGTAACCGCCGATGGGGCTTTGTCCTCCCATTTCGAGCATACCCTCGCCATCACCGAAGACGGCCCGAAGATTCTCTCCGTTCACGACTGACTTACCACTCACCGCCGGCCATCGGCCAACCCGGATGGCCCGGCGAAAGCAGGATGATTTATGGCTAAAAAAGAAGCGATAGAAGTCGAAGCTCAGGTTACCGAGGCTCTCCCCAACGGAATGTTCCGGGTGGAGCTGCCCAACGACCACCAGGTCCTGGCCCACATCTCCGGCAAAATTCGGATGCACTTCATCCGCGTGCTGCCCGGCGACCGGGTGCTGGTGGAACTTTCCCCCTATGACCTCAGCCGCGGCCGCATCACCTATCGTTTCAAGTAGCCAGCCGGGAGAAAACATGAAAGTTTCGGCATCCGTAAAACCCCGTTGCGACCGCTGCCGGATTATCCGCCGCAAGGGTCGCGTACGCATCATCTGCGTCAACAGCAAGCACGCCCAGCGCCAGGGCTAGGCAAAACAGGAGCATCATTATGGTTCGCATCGCTCAGGTTGACGTGCCGGATCGCAAGCGCGCCCACATCGCGCTACGCAGCATCTTCGGCATCGGCCCCACCAAGGCCATGGAAATCGTTGGCAAGGCCAACCTCGACACCGATATGCCCCCTCGCATGAGCGAGCTGTCCGAAGACGAATTGGACCGAATCCGCGCCATCGTGGACCGGGACTACATCACCGAGGGCGACCTCCGGCGGGAGAACAACGAAAACATCCGCCGCCTGATCGACATCGGCAGCTACCGGGGCCTCCGCCATCGCCGCAACCTGCCCGTCCACGGCCAGCGTACCCGCACCAACGCCCGCTCCCGCAAGGGCGCCCGCCGCACCGTTGCCGGACGCGGTCGCCGCACCGGCGGTAAGAAATAGCCTGCAGCTCAGAGAGGTAGCAATCAATGCCCCGTCCACGCACCCGACGCCGCGAGCGCCGCTCCATTCCCCAGGGCCGCGCTTACATCTACTCCACCTTCAACAACACGCTGGTCAGCCTCACCGACCCCGATGGCAACGTGGTGGCTTCCACCAGCTCCGGCACTGCCGGCTTCCGCGGCTCCAGGAAAGGCACTGCCTTTGCTGCCCAGCGCGCCGCCGAGCTGGCCGCCCGTCGCGGCGTTGACATGGGTATGCGCAACATCGACGTCTATATCAAGGGCCCCGGCTCCGGACGGGAGCCGGCCATTCGCGCCTTGCAGGCTGCCGGCCTCAACGTAACCAGCATCCGGGACGTTACTCCCATCCCCCACAACGGCGTGCGTCCGCCCAAGCGGCGCCGGGTGTAAATCCCACCCCTGACCCGCCGCCCGGTGGTTCTGCTCGTATCGGAACCGCCGATTGCCACCAACACCGACCACACCACCAACGGACAAACTGATATGGGTAGATATACCGGACCTTCTTGCCGCCTGTGCCGGCGCGCCGGGGAAAAGCTATTCCTCAAGGGCGACCGCTGCTTCTCGCCGCGCTGCGCCATTGAGCGCCGCCACATTCCGCCAGGCGGAGGCGGCAATCGTCGCCGCCGGGTCTCTGACTACGGCGTACACCTCCGCGAAAAACAGAAGGCGCGCCAGATGTACGGCATCATGGAAAGCCAGTTCCGCAAGTACATGACCGACGCCTTCAACGCCCCCGGCATTTCCGGCAATAACCTGCTGCGCACCCTGGAGCGCCGCCTGGACAACGTCATCTACCACTTCGGATTCGCCGACTCGCGCAAGCAGGCCCGCCAAATGGTCCAGCACGGCCACTTTGCCGTCAACGGACGCAAGACCGACATCCCTTCTTTCCTGGTCAAGCCCGGACAGACCATTTCCTGGACTGAAAGCTCCAAAAAACGTGAGTTCTTTGCCGACCGAACCGACGGGCTGCCCCGCCGAACCCTGCCCAGTTGGCTCACCCTGGACCTGACCAACATGGAAGGCCAGGTGGTTTCCATGCCGCCGGACAACGAGCTGCCCGAAACCATAAACTCCCGCCTCATCGTCGAGTACTACTCGAGGTAGCGACTGAATGCTGAACCCCCAGATTCTCCCGTCCCTGCGGGAACCGGAACCCGAAGCTCCTACCCCGGCCATCCGGGTTATTGAGAGCACGGACACCTACGCCTCCGTCGCCCTGGAGCCTCTGGAGCGCGGCTTTGCCACCACCGTGGGCAATCCCCTGCGCCGGCTGCTGCTCAGCTCCATCCAGGGTACCGCCGTTACGTGGGTCAAAATCGAAGACGTGCCCCACGAGTACACCGTCATCCCCGGCGTCAAGGAGGAGGTCATGGACCTGCTCCTCAGCGTCAAGCGCATTCGTATCCATGCCCTGGCCAAGCGTCCGGGCAAGATGCGCCTCGACGTCACCGGCGAAGGCCGTGTTTGCGCCGGCGATATTTCCACCGCCAGCGACTTTCAGATTGTCAACCCCGAATTGCACCTGGCCACCCTGGACAACCCCGACGTTTCCCTCTCCATCGAGTTCAACGTGGAGTCCGGCAAGGGTTACCAGCAGGTCGCCCAGGGCGACAGCATGTCCGGCCTTCCCGTGGGAGTGCTCCCGGTGGACGCCATCTACAACCCTGTCCGCAAGGTCGAGTACTCCGTCGAGCGCATGATGGTAGGTCAGCAGACCGACTGGGAGCGGTTGGTGCTACAGGTCTGGACCGATGGTGCCGTTACGCCCCTCTCGGCCATTCAGGAAGCTTCGGAAAACCTGGTACAGCATTTCTATATGTTCAACCAGCTCAGCCGACCGGCCGATTCCGCACTGGACACCTCCAACCTGTCCGTGGCTTCGGAAGTGTATCTGATGCCCATCGAGCGGCTGGACTTGTCCTCCCGCACTCTCAACTGCCTCAAGCGCGCCAAGCTCGACCGCGTCGGGCAGGTTCTCGAATTAAGCTCGGACGAGCTGCTGAACATCCGCAACTTCGGCCAGAAGTCCCTTGAAGAACTCCAGGGCAAACTGGCCGAACTCGGAGTCACCTCCTCAAGAACTGTCGAGGCGGTCGATGACCTGGACTTCATCGCCGATCCCGGCATTCTTTCGGCCGGTTCCCTCATCTTCGAGCCGGACGATGACCTAGACTATGATGATGACGGAGAGTGATCATGGCTTCCCATCGCGTCACCGGCCGCAAGCTCAGCCGGTATAAGGACCACCGCAAGGCCCTCCTCCGCGGCCTAACCGCCGACCTGATTCAGCACGAGCGCATCACCACCACGCTGGCCAAAGCCAAGGAAACCCGGGTGATGACCGAAAAAATCATCACCCACGGCAAGAAGGGCACCCTGCACAACCGCCGCGTGGCCCTGAGCCGGCTGCCCAACAAGAAGGCCGTGGCCAAGGTTTTCGACGAACTCGGTCCTCGCTACGCCGAGCGACCCGGCGGTTACACCCGCATCGTCAAGCTCGGCCCCCGACAGGGCGACGGCGCCTACATGGCCGTTATCGAGTTGGTCTAGAACGACCTTGACCCGACCTTTCCCCTGCCGACGAGGAATTGCCATCGCGAAACCACGACAATGACATCCGAACGCACCGCAGACCATGATGTCCGGCGCATCGCGCTGGTGGTAGCCTACGAAGGAACCGACTACGCCGGCTTTCAGCTACAGACCAACGCATCCTCCATCCAGGGTGAATTGGAAACTGCCATCGCCAGGTTCACCGGCACGCCAACCAGGATTCGCGGAGCCAGCCGTACCGATTCCGGCGCCCACGCCTGTGGCCAGGTGGTGGACTTCTCCACCGAAAGCAGGCGCCCTCCGTCCGTTTTCCAGGCTGCTCTCAACCACTATCTGCCCGATGCCATACGCGTTCTCGCCGCCCACGACGTGCCGGCGGAGTTCCACTCCCGACGCAGCGCCGTTCGCCGCGAATACCGGTACAGCATCCTGAACCGCGCTATCGAGTCGCCCTTGGTCCGCCGTACTCACTACCTGGAGCCAACTCCACTGGATGCGGCGGCGATGCAGCGGGCTGCGAACACCTTGCTCGGTATCAGGGATTTTCGCCAAATCGCCACCGGCCACCCCGTTGACCGGACTGCCGTGCGCCTGGTCCATCGGTGGGACGTAAACCGCCGTTCCGACACCTCGGACGTCATTACCATCGATTGTGCCGCCAACGGGTTTCTGCGCCACCAAATCCGGCGCGCCAACGCTGTTCTGGTCGAAATCGGCAAAGGAAGATTACCAATACACGCCATGGCCGAGGCCCTGGCCGGACGCACGCCAAATCAACGACAAATCGCCACCCTTCCGGCCCATGGCCTCTGCCTCCGGTCGGTGCACTACCCCCAATACGACCACCTGCTGAAGGTTGCCAACTACCATGAAACGCACTAGCACCTATTTCGCCAAGCCCGGCGACACGCCCGACCAGTGGCGCGTCATCGACGCCACCGGCATCAGCCTGGGCCGCCTGGCCCGCCAGGTTGCCGTCGCCCTCCAGGGGAAAGACCAACCCACCTACACGCCTCACGTCATTAGCGGATGCCACGTCGTCGTCATCAACGCCGACAAGGTGCGCGTAACCGGTCGCAAGCTGATGCAGAAAATGTACTACCGGCACAGCGGCTACGTGGGCAACCTAAAGTCCTTCCTCATGCGGGACATGATGGAACAGCGGCCCCAGCGAGTGGTCTATCTGGCCGTCAAGGGAATGCTGCCCTCCAACAAGCAGGGTCGCCAGATGCTGCGCCGCCTGCGGGTCTATGCCGGCGACCAGCACCCTCACGAAGCCCAGGTCGGCGCCGCCGAATAGTCCAACCCTCTGCGTACCCGTACACCTAACCCACAGGCAGGTTTTCAATGACGTTGCAAGCCGAACCGCAGCAGCAGCAGCAGTATTTCTACGGAACGGGCCGACGCAAGTCCGCCATCGCCAAAGTCCGCCTCTTTCCGGACGATGGCACCGCCATCATTGTCAACGACAAGCCCATGGAGGAATACTTCAACTGGCTGCCCTGGCAGTCCACCATCCGCGAGGCCTTCGCAGTTTCCGGCACCACGGGACGGTTCCGGGTGCAGGCGGAAGTCAAGGGCGGCGGCGTCAACGCTCAGGCCGAGGCCATCCGCCACGGCATCGCCCGCGCTCTGGTCGTTTCCGACCCTAACCTCAAGCCCAGCCTGCGCCGCGCCGGATTCGTTACCCGCGACGCCCGGGTCAAGGAAAGCAAGAAGTACGGACTCAAGCGCGCCCGCCGCGCTCCCCAGTACACCAAGCGGTAACGGCTACAGCAGGTCCCCCAGCGTCAGCCAGTAGAACACGATGTAGGTGCCGGCTACCACCATCAGCCACGCTCCCACCACCGAGACGTAGGGCAGCGCCGCCCGCATCCAGCGGATCAGCACCGAGCGGGCCACTGCCATCCCCAGCGTCAAAATCATGATGACGCTGCCCATACCTCCCGCGTACAGCACGAACTGCCCCAACGTCTCCAGCCATCCCGACGACAGCCCGGCTCCCACTCCCAAAACCGCCAGAAACAGCGGTAGCGTGCAGCTCAGGGAAGCCAGACCATAGCTGACTCCGAACAGTATGTAGCCGGGTATGTTCAGCTGCCCCGGATCGCCGACGCGTGCGGCGGCCCGCTGTGCCAGGCTGGTGTAGATTTTCCCGCCGCCAGCCATAAACGCTCCGGCGCCGATTAGCAGCACGCCCACGGCCAGCCCCACGTAGGGCAGCGCAGTAACCACCACCGCCTGCGACCCTAACCCCAGTATCAGCCCCACGGCTCCGAACAGCGCCACAAACCCTACCGACACCGACAGCCCGACCATAATGGCCCGGGCCACCAGCAGCGCGGGATTGCGTCCTTCCTGCTCCCGGTTGCCGCCGCTGACGTACAGCCCCAGGTATGCCGGCAGCATGGCGAAACCGCAGGGGTTCACCGCGGAGGCCGCGCCCACCGCATAGGCGAATCCCAACTTGATGCCCACGTTGCTGATGCCCGACCCCGAGGACCCTGACAGCAGCTCAACGAAACGGTTCACGCCGTCAATCCCCGTTGCATTGCGCGCAAACAGTGCCCCAACGATGGCGATGGCATAGGCCACGGCGGCGATGCCCACCGCGATGATGATGCCGCGATGGGCCCCGATCCGTTCCAACGCGCCGGGCGCAGTGTTGCCTGAATCGGCCGAAGTAGTCATTTGCTCACCTCCTCCAAGGACGGCGAGGCTCATCTTAGATGCGTCTCTGGCTGGTGCTCAGGGTGGTTCAGCGATGCACAATCACCGTGTTGGCCACCCGGTCGGACAGCGAACGGTGCTCATCGTCGTCCAGCAGTAGCAGGATCAGGTCGGCGAAGAACCCGATGACGAAGGCGTGGGCTACGCCCTTAACGACCTCCCGGACAAAGGTATTTCCCCATCCGGACTGGTATCCGTTCCGCTTGACGGCCTGGATGCCCAGCAACTGCTTCCCCGGCGTTTGGCCCCGCCCCAGCACAATCAGCCACCAGATGATGTAGCCGATGATGAGAGTGAGGAAGAACAGCACGGTGTCCAGGATGTCGGCGAACATCCGGCGGATCGGGCTGGCATATACCATGATGAAGCCTCCTATTTGATACGCTGGGTCGCGCTTTTCGGTTCCCTTTCAAACACCAAGGTGCTTTTGCATCTCATCCAGCAGGAGGGTTACGTTGTCGGAGCTGTCAGCCTCGCAGTATATGCGCAGCAGCGGTTCGGTCCCGGAAAAGCGCGCGGCCACCCATCCGGTATCCAGCATCCAGCGCCGGCCGTCGATTTCGTCCACGCCGCGCACCGTCATCCCGGCCAGCTCCGTTATGGGAGAACCGGCCAGCCGCCCCATGATCGCATCCCGCGCCGCCGGGTCAAAACTCACGTCCCGCCGCTGGTAGTGGTGCTCGCCCACGGTGTCGAAGAGATGGCCCACCATGCCTGACGCCGTAAGGCCGCTGACCGCCATGTACTCCAGCAGATACAACCCGCTGAGGATGCCGTCCCGCTCCGGTATGTGTCCCCGAAAGGCGTAGCCACCGCTCTCCTCGCCCCCCAGGATGGCGTCGTCGGCGATGAACCGGGGGCTGATGTTCTTGAAACCGACCGGCATCTCCGCAACCGCTACGCCGTACCGCTCCCCCAACCTGTTCAGCATCACCGACGCTGTTACGCCTTTCACCAACGCGCCCCGGTCGCCCCGTTCCAGCAGGTACAGGGCCAGCAGGGAGAATACCTCCAGCGTGCTGACGAAACGTCCCCTTTCGTCCACCAGCCCGATGCGGTCGGCGTCGCCGTCCAGCGCCAGGCCCGCCGATGCTCCGTCGGCCGGCACGCGACGGCAAAGTTCCGTCAAATTGTGGGCGATGGGTTCCGGCTGGGCCATGCCGGGAAAGGCCGGGTTGGGTTCGCCCCGCAACTCCAGAACCGACGTAGCGTCCCCGTCCAGGAAGCTGCCGATGTAGCCGGCGCCGGCGCCGTGCATGGCGTCCACCAGCACCGTCAGCCCGGCCTTGCGGATGGTCTCCAGGCTCACCAGTCCGGCGATTGCCTTTCGGTACGCCGGCCCCGGGTCAACGTCCTGCACCAGGCTGGCGGCGCGTCCGTCGTCCAGCGGCAGCTTTTTCGGAGCGCCGGCGGATTCAATGCACAGTTCCAGCGTGTCCGTTACCGCCTGGCTGGCGCTGCCCCCCTGGGCAGACTTGAACTTGAATCCGCTCCAGGCCGCCGGGTTGTGGCTGGACGTGATAACCACGCCCCCGGCCGCAGACTGCTGCACCACTTGGTGGCTGACCACCGGCGTCGGGGCCGGTTCCCGGCACAGGTACGCGCCGATGCCGTTGCCCGATATAACCGACGCCACCGTTTCGGCAAACTCCCGGGAGGCAAAGCGCGTGTCGTATCCGATTACCAGCCCCCGGTCGGAGGATCCTTCAATGCGGATGTAGTCCGCCAGCCCCTGGGAGCAGCGAGCCACGTTGGCAAAAGTGAAGTCGTCGGCAATGATGCCGCGCCAGCCGTCTGTGCCAAATTTGATCGGGGTTGTCATGGGTTAATTCTAGCACGCGACAATTTCTGCCCCTCCTGCGAGAGCAAAGGGCCGGGGGCCACTCCCACTCACCGCCGCCGCGGTACGATAACCGTGCCCGCCAGAATGTCGGGGATGGAACGCCGCTCCCTCCGGTCCCGCATGATGAACAGCGCGTCGATAATGAGGCCGACCAGCGAGATATGCAGCAGCACTTTGACTACGGAACGAAACGCCTTTCTGGGCGGCCCGGCGGCCCCGCCCCGACGACAGCGTACCTCGGTAAACGTCAACCGACGCCCCGGCGGCCCAAATCTTAGAATGATGAAAAGCCACGCCGCGTAGGTAATCAGGAGCGATAACGGCGCCTGCACCACCAGCAGCTCGTGCAGGTCAATGCTTACTGAGTCGGGCCCACTGATTCCCGCCAGCCGGTCAAGCCGGTGTATCACGTACAACACAGCGCTTCCCGCGGCAAAAAACAGCAGGCTGTCAATCACCCAGGAAACAAACCGCCGGATTGGCACTACCCGCTCCATGCTTCGCGCTCCAAATTGCCTTGTTTGGCATTGGGGCAATTCTACCGCGCCAGCAAGAATGAACCGGAGACACCGGATTGCAGCGTTTCGCGATTATCGAAACCTTCAACAACAGCGCGCCCCCGGCCGCGCGGCCAGGAGCGCACTCAAGGGATCGTTGATGGCGATGACCGCGCTAGTTACCTGCGGCTTCCGTCAGCGTTCCGGCGGCCTGCTTCAGCAGCTCGGCCTTGTCGGTGCGCTCCCAGGGCAGGTCAATGTCGGTGCGCCCAAAGTGCCCGTAGGCCGCCGTCTTCCGATAAATCGGGCGACGCAGGTCCAGGTCTTCGATGATGGCGCCGGGGCGCAGGTCGAAGTGCTCCCGCACCAGCTCTTCGATTTTCTCGTTGTCGATGTGGTTGGTGTCAAAGGTCTCGATGGCGACGGAAGTGGGCTCCGCCACGCCAATGGCGTAGGAGACCAGCACCTCCAAACGGTCGGCGAAACCGGCGGCCACCAGGTTCTTGGCCACGTAGCGGGCCGCGTAGGCGCCGGAGCGGTCAACCTTGGTCGGGTCCTTGCCTGAGAACGCGCCGCCGCCGTGTCGGGCGATACCGCCGTAGGTGTCCACCAGGATCTTGCGTCCGGTCAGGCCGGTGTCGCCCTGGGGGCCGCCCACCACGAACCAGCCGCTGGGGTTGACGAAGATCTTGGTGTTTTCGTCCAGCAGATGCGCGGGGACTATGGGCCTGATGACGTGTTCCTCCACGTCGGCGCGGATCTTGGCGGTGAAGGCTTCACGGTCTGCAGTGTCGTCGTGCTGGCTGCTGACCACGACAGCGTCCACACGATGTGGCTTGCCGTAGCGGTACTCCACCGTAATCTGCGACTTTCCGTCGGGACCCAGGTAGGGTAGCGTGCCGTCCTTGCGCACGGCGGCCAGACGTTCCACCAGCCGGTGGGACAGGTCAACGGTAATGGGCATCAGACCCTCGGTCTCGTTGCAGGCGAAACCGACCATCATGCCCTGGTCGCCGGCGCCGGTGGCCCGGCGGGCGTCCGCGGCATTCGCGCCATTGCTGCGAGCTTCCAGCGCGGTGCTCACGCCGGCGTTGATGTCCGGCGACTGCTGGCTGGCGTTGCGTATGATACCGCAGGAGTGGCCGTCAATGCCGTACTTGAGGTCGGTGTAGCCGATTTCCAGCAGCGTCTTGCGAGTGATGGCGTCAAAGTCCAGGTCGGCCTTCGTGGTGATTTCGCCGGTAACCATGACCAGGTTCTTGCCGGCCACGGTTTCACAGGCCACCCGGCTCATGGGGTCAACCGTAAAGGCGGCGTCCAGCACGGCGTCGGATATCTGGTCGCATACTTTGTCGGGGTGCCCTTCCGTAACCGACTCCGACGTGAGTAGGTACTTGGGCGAGGTCATGAATTGGATTGGCATTGGTTCGTTTCCTCCTTAGGTTCCTTCTTCCCAGCTTTCGTTGTAGGCGGTCTGCTCGGCAGACAGCGTGTCGATGCTGATGCCCATGGTTTCCAGCTTGAGACGACCCACCTCAGCGTCGATTTCCCGCGGCACCACGTGGACGCCGTTGGACAGCTCCTTGTGCCGCTGCACCAGGTACTCGGCGCTCAACGCCTGGTTGGCGAAGCTCATGTCCATCACTGCCGACGGATGCCCCTCGGCGGCGGCCAGGTTGATGAGCCGGCCCTCGCCCAGCAGGTACAGGCGTCGCCCGTCGGTGGTGGCGTATTCCTCAACGAAGGGCCGCACTTCCCGGTGTCCCACCGACATGGCTTCCAGTGCCGGTATGTCGATCTCCACGTTGAAGTGGCCGCTGTTGCAGATAATGGCCCCGTCCGGCATCACGTCCAGGTGTTCCTTGCCGATGACGTGCCAGCCGCCGGACACGGTGATGAACACCTCGCCAACCTTGGCGGCCTCCACGCCGGGCATCACCTGGAAACCGTCCATCACGGCCTCCAGCGCCCGCACCGGGTTGACCTCGGTAACGATGACGTGCGCGCCCATGCCCCGGGCCCGGGAGGCGACGCCCCGGCCGCACCAGCCGTAGCCGCCAACCACCACCCGACGGCCGGCCCACAGGATGTTAGTGGCCCGGGTGATCCCGTCCAGCGTGCTCTGGCCGGTGCCGTAGCGGTTGTCGAAGAAGTGCTTGGTTTCGGCCTCGTTCACCGCGATGATCGGATATTTCAGCTGCCCGTCGGCGGCCATGGCGGTGAGCCGCACCACGCCCGTGGTTGTCTCCTCGGTGCCGGCGATGACGTTGCCCAGCAGGTCGCTGCGTTCCTTGTGCAGGATGCCCACCAGGTCGGCGCCGTCGTCCATCGTAACGTTGGGCGCGTGGTCCAGGGCCGCGTTGATGTGCTGGTAGTAGGTCTCGTTGTCCTCGCCCTTGATTGCGTAGGTGGGAATGCCGTACTCCTGCACCAGCGCGGCGGCGGTTTCGTCCTGCGTGCTCAGCGGGTTGCTGGCGCACACCACCAGGTCGGCGCCGCCGGCTTTCAGCGCGATGGCCAGGTTGGCCGTCTCGGTGGTAACGTGCAGGCACGCCGCCATCTTGACGCCTTCCAGGGGCCGCTCCTTCTGGAACCGCTCCGTAATCAGGTTGACGACGGGCATCTCCCGTGCCGCCCACTGAATCCGGTCAACGCCGGCCTGGGCCAGGGAAAGGTCTTTCACGTCGCCTTTGGTATTTTGAACAGTCAAATCGTTGTACCTCTCGTTTCCTTTTGCTTTTGTATGGTTACTGCGCCGCCCGGGATACTGCGAGCACCTCCAGCAATCGCTCGATGAAAGTGCCTCGGTTGCCCGTACCGTTAAACACGGCGGCTTTGAAGTCTTGTGGATGCCGGGTCAGTTACGGGTCTTCTCCGTAGGATGTCGGGTTGCCGGCGGCAATCCAGGCCGGCGTTCCGTCGTCAATGTTGTACAGCAGCTCCGAGTCAATCCCCAGGGCGGAGGCATACTCGCAGGCCACGCCGCTGCGCACGCCGGCAGCGCAGATGAACAACAGCTTCTTGCCGTCGGGCAGCTCGTCAACCCGGTCCATGAACTCGTCAACGTTGATGTGAATGGCGCCGCTGGCGTGGCCGGTGACCCACTCGTCATCCCGCCGCACGTCAATGACCACTGTGCCGTCGGGGTCGGCGTTGAGGATTTGTAGCGCTTCGGGAGAGTCAACCCGGTAGTAGGGTTCCCCTGGATTCTGTCGTGGCATTCCTTTACCTCCTTGCTTTCAGAACGTTATTCGTACTTCCTGTCGGTCATCCCGCTCCCTGATGGTCATTCTTGCCTTTTGACCGTCATTCCTGCAAAAGCAGGAACCTAGGGGCTGGGCGCCGGGTCCAGATGTGTCCCGGCGATGGGATATAGCCTCCGCCGCACTTCGGCGGGTATCTGGTTTCGGTCGGTGATGATGGCGTTGGCCAGGGCCGTGTGGCATTCGCACGGGCCCAGCCCCGCCAGCGTCGGCATGATGTGGCGCAGAATGATGCGGCTGTTGGCCACGTTGGCGATGAGATTCTCCACCACCATCTCCACCGTAACCGCATCGTGGTCCGGGTGCCAGCAATCGTAGTCGGTGACCCAGGCCATGGTCGCGTAGCAGATTTCCGCCTCACGGGCCAGCTTGGCCTCGGGCAGCGCCGTCATGCCGATGAGGTGACCGCCCCAGGCGCGATACATTTCCGACTCCGCCTTGGTGGAGAAGGCCGGCCCTTCCATCACCACCAGCGTTGCCCCCAGATGTGTCGGGATGCCCTGGCCCTGGCTGCCCTCGGCCAGCACCCGGCTCATGTCCGGGCAGAAAGGTTCCGCAAAGGATATGTGCGCCACCACGCCATCCTCGAAAAATGTGCTCGGCCTCAGTCCACGGGTGCGGTCAATGAGCTGGTCGGGCACCACCATGTGCTGCGGCTCCAACTCGGCCTGCAGGCTCCCCACCGCGCTGACCGACACGATCCGTTTCACCCCCAGCGTTTTCAGCGCGTAGATATTCGCGCGGAAGGGTAGCTCCGTCGGGCTGACCCGGTGTCCCCGACCATGCCGGGGCAGGAAGGCCACCGGCACGTCCAGCAGTTCGCCCACCGTGATCACGTCGCTGGGTTTCCCGTAAGGCGTATCGACGTCCACCACGGCGGTCTCGGCGAACCCCTGTATCTCGTAGAGGCCGCTGCCGCCGATGATGGCGATTTCCGCTTGAGGATGGTCGAGCATTGGTGGTGGTTCCTTGGTAAACGTTGATGAATTCAGTTCAGTTGCGGTATCTCATCCGGCAGGTAGTGGGTCGCCCGAAAAACGCTGTTGACCACGTACCCCTGCTCGTTGGGCGCGAAATGCGGGTTGATGTATTCCCACACCACCTCACCCGACGGCGTTACCTGGAAGATCCGCCCGAAGTGTCCCTCGGTTATCAGCGTGTTGCCGTTGCGCAGCCGCCGCGCCCCGGATATGTACGCGCTGAAGAAGTTGAAGGGCGGATTGTCCCGGTACTCCCAGACGATTTCGTTGCTGGGCGGGTTCATCTCGATGACCCGCGACGCCGGCATCGGATTGTGCCGGCTGTGGGACCCGTTGTCGTAAATCAGCACGTTCCCGTTGTCCAGCATTGACGGGTCATGCTGCTGCGCCAACACGTCGTCCCCAACCTGCCACACGATGTTGCCGCTGCCCCTGTCGATGATTCCCACGGTGGAGATGTTGCGGAAGCTGAACATCACCCGATCATCCGCCAGCGGCACGACGGTGTTGCCGTGGCTCCACTCGTCCCGCAGGTCGTTGAAGGTGATCACGTGCCGGCTCGGATCAAGATGCTCGGCGGCATGCCACTCCCACACCCGGTTGCCGTCGGCGTCCACCTCCACGAGCACGTCAGCCCACATACCGCCGGCGTCGCTGCCGGGCTGCCCGCCCCGAACCTGCGCGGCTTGCCCGTCGTCCATCCGCTCCACCGTCATGTACAGGCAGCCGCCCGATGCCGTCCGCCGGGCGTCGTGGTGATGGTATCGGTCCCGATGCTCCCAGACGATGTTGCCGTCCCAGTCCACTTCCAGCATCACGCCGCCCTTGAACCGCTTCATCGCCTCAAAGACGTCCCAGCCGCCATCGTCCCGCACCTTCCCGCCGTAGAACAGGTTGCCGTTGGGCAGCAGATAGCCGTACAACCCCGGCGGATAGGGCAGCTGCCACTGATGGGCTACCTCGCCGTTGCAGTCCAGCAGATAAACTTCCCCCTTGCCGGACATCGGCGCGTAGAGGGTATAGCCGGGGCTGGCCTGCGCCGGGTCGTGAGCAGTCAGGCCGGTGCGGGCGATGCGGCGGCGAGTTTGTGAGTCAATGGTCATCGGTACTTCTGTTAGTCACTTTGGTCGTCATTCCCGCCCCTTCTCCCGTCATTCCCGCGCAAGCGGGAATCCAGGGGATGGGATGGGTCACGCGGCATCTACCGCTTGCCGCAGCGATTCGGTATAGGGCGGGCGGCAGACCATCGTCTCGGTGACAATGCCCGCGATGTAACGGTGCGGCGTAACGTCGAAAGCCGGATTGTAAGCCGGCGTGCCCTCGGGTGCCGTTGGTGTGCCGCCATACCCCGTAACTTCATGCTGCGGGCGTTCCTCGATGGCGATGTCGTCGCCGTGGGCGATGGCCAGGTCAACGGTGCTGGTGGGCGCGGCGATGTAGAAGGGTATGCCGTTTTCCTGCGCCAGCACGGCCAGCGTGTAGGTGCCGATCTTGTTGGCGGTGTCCCCGTTGGCGGCGACCCGGTCGGCGCCGGTAATCACGCACGACACGTCGCCCTGTCGCATCAGCACTCCGGCTGCCGAATCGGCGATCAGCGTGGCCGGTATGCCCAGCTGCTGAAACTCCCAGGACGTGAGCCGTGCCCCCTGCAGCCAGGGCCGGGTCTCGGTGTTATAAACCTTGAACCGTCCGCCGGCCTCCCAGCCGGCCCGGATGACCCCCAGCGCCGTGCCGAAGGCCGACGTTGCCAGCGCGCCCGTATTGCAGTGGGTCAGCACGCCCTGCCCGTCCGGCGGCATCAGCCCCCGGCCGTGTTCACCGATGCGACGGTTGATGCTTTCGTCCTCTTCTTGGATGCGCCGGGCCTCGGCTTCCAGGCGTGGCAGGATGCTGCCGGGGTCTGGCTCTGCCTCGGCCACCCGCAGCATCCGGCGCACGGCCCAGCCCAGGTTCACGGCAGTGGGTCGAGCCTCCGCCACGTGTGCGCCGGCCTGTCGCAGCGCGCCGATGAAGTGGTCGCGCTCCCGCGATTGCAACTCGGCGGCGGCCAGCACCATGGCGTAGGCGGCGGTAACGCCGATCGCCGGGGCGCCGCGCACGCGCATCTCTGTGATGGCAGCGGCGGCGTTGCGATAGTCGGTGATGTTGACCGTTGTCTGCTCGTGCGGCAGCAGCGTCTGGTCAAGCAACTGGAGGCTGCTTCCAGTCCAGTTGATAGGTCGGATTTCGCTCATAGGGCAAAAAATAAAGGCCCACCCACGCCGGGAGAGCCCATCGGTACAGTACTCCCCTCATCTTTCGTCATACCGCCACCTTCCTGTCGCAACGCGACGCTAGGTGCGGGACGCCGGAATTAGCACCTGATCTCACTGGGTGAGCGAGATTGGTTGCCAGGCTTCACAGGGCCGTTCCCTCCGCCTGTCTGGATAAGGGTTCCAGCAAATTTCACGCTTGTTAATCGTTATCTATGCTACCGCCAATGCCCGATTTTGTCAAATTGATTACGATTCCCGGCGCCCTCCGGGACTGGGTTTCCTGCTTGCGGGGCTACAATTCCAGCCCGTACAGGTACAGCGTGAGGCTGGTGTGGGGAAAAGCGTGCTCCTCCTCCAGATGGTAACCCCGGCCCCGCAGGAACGCGATGGCTCCCGGCATGTGGTTATACGTCCAGGCAATGGTGCGCGCGTAGCCAACGTCCCGAGCGAAGGCTTCGGCATGGTCCAGCAGTTGAGACGCTATGCCATGCCGCCGGGCGTCGCGATGCACGGCCAGCCGTCGGATTTCCACGTCTTCGTGCCCCCGCTGATACGCGCCGATGCAGCCCACCGTTTCACCGTCCTGCTCCGCCACCCAGAAGTTGCTGCCCGGATGCTCCAGGTAGCTGCGCTGGATGTCCGCCAGGTCCCGGGTCAGCGCCCCCTCAACATAGTCGTTGAAATCCTCCCGCGCCTCTTCCGAGTGCAAATAGCTCTGGACGAAGTCGTCCTGCGCGTGGGAAAAAAGCTCCCGCACGGCTTCATAGTCTCTGGGGCGGTACAGGCGGATGTCCAGCATCAGGTATTGACCAGGAAGTTGATGATGTCGCCGTCCCGCACCGGATAGGTCTTCCCCTCCGAACGCAGCAGCCCTTCCTTCCGTCCCTGGGCCATGCTGCCGCAGGCGGAAAAGTCGTCGTAAGCGATAACCTCCGCGCGGATGAACCCCCTGGTGAAGTCGGTATGGATGACGCCGGCCGCATCCACCGCCGGAACGCCCCCCGGCACGCTCCAGGCGCGCACTTCATCGTCACCCACGGTCAGGAAGGAAACCAGCCCCAGCGTATCGTAGCTGGCCCGAATCACCTGCGACGTCGCCGATTCGCCCAGTTCCAGGTCTACGCGAAACTCCGCCGCCTCGTCCGCGTCCATCATCGCCAGTTCGGCCTCAATGCGCGCGCTGATGCTCACCTCGCCGACCCCGCGCACCAGGTCGGCGTCAACGTCAAGGTCCGCAATGCGGATGGCCTCGCCGTCCTCGTCGGTGTTGAAAACTGTGATAACGTTCTTGTCGGTCAGCAGTTGGTAGTTCACCAGTACGGCCCGCTCGGAATCGGTGAAGGCTTGCAGCCGCACCGGTATGCCGCGCTCCAGCCCTGCCCTGGCTTTTTCCACCGCGTCCCTGTGCCGAATCGCCATCGGTCGATCTGCCGGCTTGGTCTTGTTCATCTGGTCGGCCAGCCGCGTTGACGCCCGTTCCAGCACTTCCAGGTCGGCGAAAGCCAGCTCGCTGAGCATGGTTTCCAGATCCTTCGCCGGATTCACTTCCCCGGTGGGATGCGGAACCGAATCGCTGTTGAAGGCGCGCACCACCACCAGAAAGGCCGTGGCCGATTGCAATATATTGCGGTAACGACCGCCGATGCCCTGCGACTTCGCCATCGACTCCGGCCCCGGCAGGTCGGTGTACCGGATTTCCGCCGGCACCACTTTGCGCGGGTGATACACCGCCGCCAGCCTCTCCAGGCGCGAATCGGGAACCTTCACCACGCCCAGGTGCATCTCGGTTGCCGACCCCGAGGCGCCGCTGGCGTCCGACTTGCCCAGGGTCAGCGCGTTGAACAGCGTGGTTTTGCCCGATTGGGGCAGGCCGATGATTACCGTGTCCATTTTACGGACTAACCCGTCGCCAGCACCACCGTTCCGGTTGAAGACAGCGAACCGCCCGTGCCGTTCACGATGCTCGTGGCGGCCGGCTGGTCCGACGACCCCTTGCGATACACCTGGCGCTCGTCGCACTCGCCTCGCAGCTGCCGTACCGCCTCCACCAGCAGGAAGCTGCCGTACATGCCGGGGTGAGAGTAGGACAGGCCGCCGCCGTTGGTGTTCAGCGCGAAGTCCCCGCCGGGCGCGGTGCGCTGGTCGGCTACGAAGTCCGGCCCTTCACCCGGCCCGCAGAACCCCAGTCCCTCCAGGGTAACCAGCGTGGTATAGGTGAACGAGTCGTAAATCATCGTGTGGTCGATGTCGGCGTGGGTCAGGCCCGCCCGTTCCAGCGCACGCGGCCCGGTCTCCCGCGACCAGGTGGACGTATGGTTCGGCATAAAGCTGATGAGGTTATGGTCGTGCCCTTCGGCCGCGCCCAGCACCCACACCGGCTCCTTCTTGCAATTCTGCGCCTTCTCCGCCGTCGTTACGATGATGGCCGCCCCCGAGTCGGTAACCAGGCAGCAGTCGAACAGGTGAAAGGGCCAGGCCACCCAGCGCGAATTGTGGTAGTCGTCAAAGGACATCGGCGTTTCGTGCATATACGCCACCGGATTCAGGTTGGCCCACTTGCGGGTGGAAACGGCGATTTCCGCCAGCGCCTGCCGGGTCCGTTCTTCCCCATACTCGTGCATATAGCGGGTGCAGGCCATGGCGTAGTTGATGGGCTGACCAATCATCCCGTAGGGCGTCTCGTACTGCGCCACCGGCAGGTTCCGGTCTGGCGGCACCGGCGCGCGCGTGGAGCGTCCCGCCTGCCCGTGGGTAATCAGCACCGTGTCGCAGTAGCCGGCCCGGATGGCCGCAGCGGCGTGGGCCACGTGGATGACAAAGGAAGAACCGCCCACGGAAGTGTTGTCCGTGAAAGAGGGCTCCAGCCCGAAGTACTCAGCGGTGACCAGCGTGCTGAACCCCGCGGTCATCAGGCCGTTCACGTCGCCCAGGGACAGCCCGGCATCCTCCAAGGCGTTGTACGCCGCCTCCGCATGGTGCTGTAGCGAGGATTTGTCGGGCACCGTGCCCATTACGTCTGACTCGGCGACTCCCACGATGGCGATGTCGCGTTCCCGTTGTGCGGTGCTGGCCATATGTTCACTCCCGGTTTGGCATCTCGTTCGGCCCGTCAAACTGATGCCGGTTACGCCAAAACAGCGCCGATGATGGTACAACATTACCCGCCCGGCGGCAATTGCCCCGGCGGCCCCGCTGCTCTTTCCTGTGCTAAAATGACCTAATTTTACGGATGCGCCCTTCATCCCACCGGATTAGAGCTATGCCGCATAACTTCTGGATGATTAATTGCAGCGAGCGGAACTTCGACATTGCCCGTGACCTGGGCTTTACGCAGCAGGGCCTCAAAGCCGAATATCGTCGTAAGGTGCAACGCGTTGAGCCCGGCGACCGCATCATCTATTACGTTAATGGCGCTCGCGCCTTCACCGCTACCGCCACGGTGACTAAGGGATATGAAGAAGTGAATTCCGGTCCCTGGGTGAAGGAGGGTCGCGCTTCGTTGCCCTGGCGCATCGGCATCAAGCCCGACATTGTCCTCGAACAGAAACAGTACATCAAAGCCGGCCTCATCGCCTACCGCCTGGAATACCTGCGGAAATGGCCCCCCGAAGACTGGTACCTGGCTTTCCAGGGCAACTTGCACCTGCTGTCCAAGGGCGATTTCTTCCTCCTCGAAAGCGAGATGCTCAAACTGCGGGACGGACGGGAGAAAGCCATCCGGCAAATCGATGCCGAACTCGCCGCCGAAGAGGAGCGCGTCAAAGCTCTCCGGGAACGCCGACGCCGCGCCGCCGAACGCAATCCCGACCGCGCCCCGGTCCAGCCCAACGGACCGCGAAGCCGGGAAGCCCCCACCCGTCAACTCGTAGCTCCCGTCCAATCTATAGCTCCCGTCCCATCAAAAGCCCCCGCCCGCCAATCGGCCGAACCCCAGCCCGGCCCATTGCCCGCGGAATCCGATTCAGAGCCTCCCGCCTCACCGGCCGGCAAATCCCGTCCCGGTGGCCGGAACCGCCGCAATCAGGGCCGGCCCCGCAAACGACGCGCCCCCGCCGACCAGCCAAAGCAAGACTCCGACTAGCCGCTCTCCCACCGGGCCAGGGCTTGCCCTATCTCGGATAGCGCCGTCTCGTCCTGCTCCGTCGCCTCCGCCGATTCAAGAGCCGCTCGCGCCTCCGGCCCGCCGATTCGCCCCAAGGCCCACGCGGCATGCTGCCGTACCAGCGGGGCCAGCCCCATGGATGTGGACACTGCCCGACCCAAAGCGGGTACGGCTGATGTATCCCCCACGTTACCCAGGGCCACGCAGGCGTTCCGCTGCATCCCGGCCCACTTGGCCCGCATCATGGGCGTGCCGGCGAACCGCGCCCGAAACTCATCCTCGGTCATTTCCAGCAGTTCAATCAAGTCCACCGCCGTCAGGTCTCGCCGCCCGAAGTTGGGGTCGTCCGAGGCCTTGGCCTTGCGATTCACCGGGCAGACCTCCTGGCAAATGTCGCAGCCGAACACCCAGTTGCGCATGCCCGCCCGCAGCTCGTGGGGTATCGCCCCCCTGTGCTCAATGGTGAGGTAGCTGATGCACCGCCGGTTGTCCACCACGTACGGCGCGACGATAGCGTCGGTGGGGCAGGCCGGCATGCAGCGGGTACATTGGCCACAACTCTTCAACAGCGGAGCGTCTGGTGTCAGCGCCAGGTCGGTGATAATCTGCCCCAGCAGCAGCCAGGAGCCAAACGTCGAGTTCAGTACGTTGCCGTTCTTGCCGAACCAGCCCAGCCCGGCGCGCACGGCGGCCGCCCGGTCCAGCATCGGCCCATCGTCCACGAACCAGCGGGCGCTTACGTCCGTTCCCCCGTCTTGCACCATCGGATGCTCTGCCAACGCCGTCACCAGCCTCCGCATACGTCGTTTCATCAAGCGGTGGTAATCCCGTCCCCGGGCGTAACGGGCAACCCGGCCGGCCCCTGCCGTTTCGCCGTCCTCTGAGTCGGGATAGTAGTTGAGGCCCAGGCAGATGATGGAACGCGCCCCAGGCAGCAGTTCCTCCGGGTCGGTCCCCCGCTGCACTCGCGATTTGGTGAACCACGGCAGCCCGTCCATCATCCCCTCGTCAATGCGTTCCAGGGCGATGCTCCGCTCCTCGGCAAACTCAGCGGGGCCGGCAACGGCCACCAGGTCAAAACCGACCTCGCCAGCCAGCCGGTTCACCAGCCCACGCAAAGCGGCCCGATGGTCGGGATTGTCAGCCGCGGCTTTCACAGATTCTCGTTCCGGTAACGTCCGACGTATCCCTCCGGGTCCGGCGCCGCCAAGGAAAGGAATACCAACTGCGCAACTCGCGCGTTCCGCTCCACCCGGAACCCCGCCGGATGGTGAACCGTCAGCAGCGCCTGGGAACGCCCCGAATAGCCGCCATCCCACACGGCGGTATGGATGGCCACCCCGGAGCGCAGCAGACTGGAACGGGGACGCCCCAACGCCATCAGATGCCGGGGAATGTTGACGATTTCGTTGAATGTGATCAGGTAAGGCCCCGGCATCAGCGAAACCCACCCGCCGCCATCAAATGGTTCTTCAACCGTACTGGGCAACGTGCGGTCGGCGTCGCCGACTCCCATACTGCCGGGCGTAGCCTCGCCGTGATAGTTCGCCACCGAGCGCAGCGTCAGGTCAAACCCGTTGGGCTGCAGCTGCCGCCCCAGGTCGATGTAGTCGGACACCAGCGGCGGGTTGCCGCCAATCAGCCCGGCGATGGCATCCCGGTTCAAGACTCCTGGATGGGCAATATCAGAGGCGCTCATGTCCCTGGCCGGCAGTCAGCCCGCCCGTGCCGACGCTCATCGGCAACACGGCGGGCCGCTGATTGTTTCGGGTGCCTTTAGTCGTGCATGAAGTCCTGGATGTCGGCCGGCAGGGGTTCGTACCTGGGAATCTCCGTGATGATGGCCTGCGTGGTCAGCAGCATACCCGCCACCGAGCCGGCGTTGCGCAGCGCCGATCGCGTTACCTTGGCCGGGTCAATGATGCCCCGGTCAACCATCCCCGTGTAGTCCCCCCGGTCAGCGTCGAAGCCGTAGTCCCCTTCGCCGTGGCGAACGTTCTCCACCACCACCTCGCCCTTGTACCCGGCGTTCCGCGCGATGGTGTTCAGCGGGGCTTCCAGCGCGTCATGCACCAGCTTGACGCCTACCGCTTCGTCCCCCGAAGTGCTGTTCATCACGCCGTCCAGCATGGCCTGCGCCCTCAGCAGCGAAACCCCGCCGCCGGGTATCACGCCCTCCTCAACGGCGGCGCGCGTGGACGCCAGCGCGTCCTCGGTGCGGCTCTTGCGCTCGTTGAGCTCCGGCTCCGTGGCCGCGCCCACTCTGATTACTGCGACGCCCCCGGCCAGGTTGGCCAGCCGTTCCTGCAGCTTCTCCCGGTCGTAGTCCGAGGTGGTGTCTTCAATCTGTACGCGCAGCTCCGCCACCCGGTCGGTGAGCTGGTCGTCGCTCCCCCGGCCCTCAACAATGGTGGTCTCGTCCTTGGTCGCCACCAGCCGCCGGGCGGAACCCAGGTGCTCCAGGGCTACGTCTTCCAAGCGCATACCCGCGTCCGTGGTAATGACCGTGCCGCCGGTCATGATGGCCAGGTCCTCCAGCAGCGCCTTGCGTCGCTCTCCGAAGCCGGGCGCCTTCACGGCCAGGCTGCTCACGGTGCCCCGCAGCTTGTTGACTACCAGCGTCGCCAGCGCCTCGCCTTCCACGTCCTCAGCGATGATGACCAGCGGGCGCCGGGCGCTCTGGGCCACCGCTTCCAGCGTGGGCACTACGTCCGCCGCTGCGGAAAGTTTCTGGTCCGTGAGCAGAAAGAGCGGTTCGTCCAGCGAGGTTTCCATTCGGTCCGGGTCGGTGATGAAGTGAGGCGACAGATAGCCCCGGTCCAGCCGCATCCCCTCTACCACGTCCAGCTCATCGGTCAAGCCCCGGCTTTCTTCCACCGTGATGATCCCCTCGCGTCCCACCTTGTCCATCGCGTCCGCGATGAGTTCGGCAATGGCTTCCTCGTGGGCGGACAGCGCAGCCACCCGCGCCACCTGCTCCCGGCTTTCCACCGCCACCGCCTGCGCGGTGATTTGCTGGCTGACCGCGTCAACGGCCTTGTCGATGCCCGACTTCAGCGCCAGCGGGTTGGCCCCGGCGGCAACGTTCATAAAGCCGCCCTGAATGATGGACCGGGCCAGCACCACCGAGGTGGTGGTCCCGTCGCCTACTACGTCGTTGGTCTTGGCGGCAGCCTCCTTCACGACCTGCGCGCCCATGTTCTCATAGGGGTCGGGCAGCTCAACTTCCTTGGCGATGGTGACGCCGTCGCTGCAGACCACCGGCAGAGTCCAGACCCGGCCCAGGATGACGTTCCGCCCGCTGGGGCCCAGGGTAAGGGCTACTACGCGCCCCAGTTGGTCCACGCCGCTCATCAGGCTTTGTCGCGCGGCTTCGTCAAAAATTAGCTGCTTTTCAGGCATTGCTGGAATCCTCCGGCCTATTGGTCTCGATACACGCTTTCCGCAAAACGATGACGGGATTATTCGTCCCGACATCGCAATTTTCGCACAGGTTTGTCCATGCTAATTGTCCGCAACACCGCCGAAATTGTCAACCGACGGATGACAATTCGTCCCCGCTTTGATACCATCTGTTGCCGAAATCACATCTCCTAGGAGCGTTCCCCTTGCCTGCTCAAAAGGCCCACCGACAATCTGTTAAGCGCTACGCCCGCAATTTGAGCGTACGCCGCACCACCCGTACCGCCATCGGACAAGCCCGCCGGGCCCTGGACGCCGGCTCCCCCGACTCCGAGGACGCCGTTCGCAAGGCCATGAGCCTGCTCGACATCGCCGTTCGCAAGGGCGTGCTGCACAAGAACAACGCCTCCCGGCGCAAGGGTCGCCTGGCCGCCGCCCTCAATCGCGCCAAAGCAGATTAGTTCGCCCCAGCCCCTTTCCCGCGTCTGTCGTCGCCCAGCGCCTCCCTCCCTTCCGGCCGAAACTCCCCTCTCCTTCTACGGGAGAAGGCTGGCCTGAAGGTGAATCGAAAGCCCCTGACTTTGTGGTGTTGACAACCCTCCCGTGGTAAGGTAGCATATCCGTGCCAAACAAACGTTGCATTATCACCGTCCAACCCGGTGAGGAGGTAGTCCACTATGCCGTCGAATAAACAGTTGCGACCACGACAGAAGCGTATGCTCGAATTTATCGAGCGGTTCCTGGAAGAAAACGGAATGCCCCCCACGGTGCGCGATATCCAGCGCGGCTGCGAAATCAGCAGCACCTCCGTGGTGGACTACAACCTCCGCCTCCTGGAGCGCGATGGCTATCTCAAGCGCCGCTCCGAAATCGCCCGCGGCATCGAACTTCTGGATGAAACCGGCCTCCCCGTCACCAACGGCGCTGCTCGCGTCCAGATTGTCGGCAGCATCGCCGCCGGCGAACCCATCCCCGCCCTGTCGTCCGAAGGCGACGCCGGCGCTGCCGAGTTCGACATCGTCGAAGTCCGCCCCGAGCTCAAAAAGAAGCACGGCACCCTCTTCGCCCTGTCCGTCAAGGGAACCTCCATGATCGACGCCCTCATCGATGACGGCGATGTCGTGGTAATCACTCCCACCAACACCGCCCGCAACGGCGACATGGTGGTGGCCTGGCTCAAGCAGGAGGAAGAAGCCACCCTCAAAAAGTTCTATCGTGAGGGCGACCGCGTCCGCCTCCAGCCGGCCAACAGCACCATGGACCCCATCTACGCCGACATGGGCAACGTCGAAGTGCGTGGCCGCGTGGTTGAAGTCCTCCGCCAGTTCTGACCCTCTGCACACCTGCTGCCACAGCGATAGGGGCGAGCAACCACTCGCCCCTTTCTTGATGCCTAATTCCGGCTGTTGGACAGCGCGCCGTAGGTCGCCACCAGGAACGGCACACAATAGGTCAGGGGAATTTTCCACGCCAGCGCTCCCCCAATCTGCCCGGATATGATGCTGTCGCCCTGGTTCAGAGCGGTCAACGCCGTGCCGACCACCACACCGGCAATCAGTGACCGCCTCAGCATCGGCCCATGCCTCAGCGCGCACCGCAGGCACTTGGTGGTGCCCTCCGTCTTGCCCCGCGGCCGAAAGGTGTAGCTCCCCCGGCGGCCCAAAGGCCGGCCGCACCTCTGGCACGAAGTTGCGGTTGCCGACATCTCAGTTCGGTAGCTCCGGCGCGTACGGCGACGGCGCTGTGGCCCGGAATACCCGTGTCGGCTGCCACAGGCCATTGTCGGGCCGGTACTCCAGTATCGCCAGGAACACCCCGCCCCGGCTGTACGCTCGCCTTTGCTCACCTTCGCACTGCGCGCCGTCCCACCCTGCCCCGCTGATGCCCTGCCCATGACCCAGCGCCCATTCCTCGTCTTCTGTCACGACCATCGGCGCCAGCTCTTGTAGCGCCCAGTCCACCGGGTGCAGGTGCTGCTGCCATCCCTCGCCATCCCCGGCTGCCGCCTCCGCCAGCGATTCCAGCGTAAGGCTGCCTTCCGCCTCGAACCGCCCGCAGGACAGCCGACTCAGCTGCGTAACGTACCCGCCGCAGCCCAATGCCTCACCCAGGTCGTGGGCGATGGAACGCAGGTACGTTCCCTTTCCGCAGTCAACCGTCAGCCCCAGGTACGGCAGCGCGATTTCGTCAATGCTGATGGCGCTGACCTCAACCTGCCGTGGCGCGCGCTGTACTTCCTTGCCCGACCGAGCCAGCTCGTAGAGCCGCCGGCCGTCCACCTTGATCGCGCTGTACATCGGAGGCACCTGCTCAATCTTGCCCACAAACCCCGCCAGCGCCGCCGCAATTTCCTCACCCGTCAAACCTTCCGGATTGCCAACCTCAGCGATGTCGCCCTCCGCGTCGTAGGTGGTGCTCACCGCTCCCAGTCGCATCGTCATTCGGTAACGCTTCCATCCCGACACCACCTGCTCCATCAGCCGGGTGGCCTGGCCGAAACAGATGGGCAATACGCCCTCCGCCAGCGGGTCAATGGTGCCGGCGTGCCCCACCCTTTTGCGTTGCCCGGTAATGCGCTTCACCCGCCGCAGCGCTTCCATCGAAGTGATTCCCACCGGCTTGTACAGGTTGAGGAATCCGTTCACCGCCGGCGAACCCTGTTGGCCGCCTGACATGGCTTCAACTGCCTTGCGCCGACGCTCCGGAGCCACTGACGCCGGCGTTGTCCAGGTTGTCGATGATGTGCATCAACCGGTCCGCTTCCAGCATGGCGTCGTCCAGCATGAAACGCAAAAACGGCACGTAGCGCAACGCCAAGCGCTCCCGCAGCTCCCGCCGCAGATACGATGCCGACGACTGGATACCGGCCAGCGCCTCCTCACGGATGGACTCGTCGCCCATCACGCTAACGTACACTCGCGCATTCCGCAGGTCCGACGCCGTCTGCACCCGGGTTATGGTGATGATTCCCTTCAGACGCGGATCGTTCACCTGCGAGGCAATCAGGTTGGAGATCTCCTCGCGCAGCAACCCGTTCACGCGTTCAATGCGACGCCGGTCCGCCATCTGTTTCTGTGCCTCAACCGTCGCTGCCGGTTAATTCACCCGTTCCATGCGGTAGGCCACGATCACGTCGCCTTCCTCATATTCGTTGAACGAATCCAGCACGATGCCGCACTCGGTGCCGGCCGTTGCCTGGTTCACTTCGTCCCGGAAGTGACGCAAGCTCTCGATGTCCGTTTCCACCATCATCTCATCCTCGCGCATCACCCTCACCGAGCCCTGACGGGTGATCCGCCCGTCCAGCACCCGGCAGCCGGCGATGCGTACGCCCCGCCGCCCGGCGAAAATCTCACGTACTTCGGCCCGTCCCACTACAACCTCCTCGAACTCAGGCTCCAGCATCCCGTGCAGCGCCTGCTCCACGTCTTCCAACAGCCGGTAGATGATCTGGTAGTTGCGTACCTCAACCCCCAGTCGCTCCGCCGTCCGCTCAGCGCCGATTTCAAAACCCACGTTGAACGCCAGTATGATGCCCCCCGACGCCGACGCCAGCTGCACGTCAGAATCGCTTACCGACCCCGAACCCGAGTGGATGACCCGCGCCTTCACATCCCCTTCCGACATCTCCTCCACCGAGCTCACTACCGCCTCAACGCTGCCCTGCACGTCCGCCTTTACCACCAGCACCAGCTCTTTCACGTCGCCGGCGTCAATCTGCTTCACCACGCTGTCCAGCGTCAAAACAGTGTCCAGGTTGCCCGTGCTGACCCGTTGGCCGTGCCGGGTGGCCGTCTGCCGCGCCGACCGCTCGTTCGCCGTAACTTTCAGAATGTCGCCGGCTTCCGGCGTGTTGTTCAGGCCAATCACCACGCCGGGCGAGCCGGGCTTGATTTCCGTCATCGCCTCGCCCCGCTCGTCGGTGATGGCCCGCACCCGGCCCCACGCGCCTCCGGCGACAATGTGGTCGCTAATCCGCAGCGTGCCCGTTTGCACCAGCACCGTAGCCGTCGGCCCGCGCCTCCGGTCCAACGTTGCCTCCACCACCACCCCGGCTGCGTCCCGGTTGGGGTTCGCCTTCAGTTCCATCACCTCCGAAAGCACCGTCAGGTTTTCCAGCAGGTCGTCAACTCCGTCGCCCGTCTGCGCGGAAACCGGCACGGCAATGATGTCTCCGCCCCACTCTTCCACCAGCAGGTTCCGCTCGCTCAGCTGCCGCTTCACCACATCCGGCTGTGCCCCGGGCAGGTCCATCTTGTTGATGGCCACCACGATGGGCACCTCGGCGGCTTTGGCGTGATTGATCGCCTCGTCGGTCTGCGGCATTATGCCGTCGTCCGCCGCCACTACCAGCACGGCGATGTCGGTAACCCGCGCCCCACGCGAGCGGATGGCGCTGAAGGCGGCGTGCCCCGGCGTATCCAGAAAGGTTATCGGGCTTCCGTCCCGGTTGATCTGGTAGGCTCCAATATGCTGCGTGATGCCGCCCGCTTCCTTTTCCACCACCGAAGTTTCCCGAATGTAGTCCAGCAGGCTCGTCTTGCCGTGATCAACGTGTCCCAGGATGGTAATCACCGGCGGCCGGCTCTCCAGCATTTCGTCCTGGTCGTTGTTTTCGCCGACATTGATTGCCGAGGTGTCCTCCGCCTGTTCCGCCAGCCGGGTTCGCACGCTGTACGCCGCGGCCGCCACCGTGGCCACCTGGTGATCGATTACCTGGTTCACCGCCACCATGATGCCGTGTCGCATCAGCTGCTTGATGACGTCCACCGCCGACTGGTCCAGCAGCTCGGCCAACTCCTTTACCGTCAGCGTTTCCGGCAGCGTCAAAACGCGGGGTGTGCTGCGTCGCTGCTCGCTGCGTCGCGGCCGCCTCGGGCCCGCAGTGCGTTGTTGCGTTGTCATGAGTCACACCTCCCGCCTGATGCTGTGGCGTCCCGGAAGCTATCGTCCCCCGGTCGCTACCGTTTCTATAAAGTAAGTTTTCAGCCCTTCAAGGTCGTCTTCGGCCACCGGCCCGCGCAAGCTGCGTTCCAGTGCCCGCCGGGCTAGACCTTTCTCCCAACACCCGGCCTTTCGGCACAGGTAGGCTCCCCGCCCGTTGCTGCGGCCGGCGGGATCCGGTCGCACCGACCCTTCCGGAGTCCGTACAACCCGCACCAACTCATCCTTCGGCCCCTTATGGCCGCAGGCGATGCAGCTGCGTTCCGGTATGTGTCGCGTTCTGGGAATGCCTGTACCTGTTCCAGAAGATTGGATGCCGTGCCTCAATGCCAGGTTTCCGAGGGAGCCCTTTATCGCCGGCGAGGACCGGGACCGCGGCCTCCCGCCCCCGGAACGTTGCCTCCGCGACGGTTGCCGCCACCTCGTCGGCGTCGCCCCGAGTTCCCCCTGAAGTCGCCAACGATGTCTTCCGCGAACCGGATCTTGCCAGCGTCCGGCGACAGGTCCGGCAAACCCGCCAGCAGGTCCCTCATTTCCTCGTCCAGCACCTCGTCGTCGAGTTCATCATCAACTTCGTCACCTTCCTCGGCGTCTTCGTCGATAACGTCCTCAATGGTCAGATTATCCAGTGCTTCGACGCTCAAGCCTACCGACTCGGCCTCCGGTTCAGCCTCTGCCGCCTCCAGCGCGGCAGCGGCGGCGGCTTGCTCTTCGGCCAACAACTGGGCGAACAGCGCCTCTTCGTCGTAATCCGGCTCAGCGGTCTCCGGCGCTTCCACGGCGACACCCACGTCGCTTTCCTCAACGGTCGTTGCCGGGCTCTCGGCGGCCGCCTCAACCAATTCCGTCGCTGCTTCCGGCTCCCCGGTTTCGGCCACTTCTTCCCCGGCCTCAATGCCCAGGCCGGTCTCGGCGATGGCCGCTTCCGCAGCCTCCGCCACCGACAGGATTTCCTCTTCACGCTCCGCTTCGGCTTGTTGCGCCTCCGCCTCGGCCCTTGCGGCCGCCGCGGCCTGCTCGGCGGCCAAACGAGCGGCCTCTTCGGCGGCTCGGGCCGCGTGCAGCGCCAGCCATTGGTCCACGTTCTTGATGTCCAGCCGCCACCCGGTCAGTCGGGCCGCCAGCTTGGCGTTCTGCCCGTCCCTGCCGATGGCCAGCGACATCTGGCTCTCTGGAACCACCACGTAGGCCGTTTGCTCGTCCGGCACCAGTTCGACGCGATTCACGTCAGCGGGACTCAACGCCCGGCTGATTAGTTCCCTGGGGTCCGAGTTCCACTCGATGACGTCAATCTTCTCGCCCTGCAACTCGTTCACGATGCTCTGGATGCGGTTCCCCCGCAACCCGATGCACGACCCAACCGGGTCCACTCCCTCCTGGTGCGACGCCACCGCTACCTTGCTGCGGATGCCCGGGTCCCGGGCAATCGCCCTTATCTCCACCGTGCCGTTGCTGATTTCCGGAACTTCCGCCTCCATCAGCCGGCGCAGCAGGTCCCGATGCGTGCGGCTGACCACCACCTCCGGCCCACGGGTCGTCTGCTGCACTTCAACCAGCAGCACCTTCAGGCTCTGCCCCTTGCGATAGCGTTCGTTCCCTACCTGGTTGTCGGGCCGCATCACGCCGCGGGTCCGGTTCTGGCTCTGCGCCTGGTGAGGGTTCAGGTTGATGTACACCGTGGGGCCCTTCTCAATGCTCTCCACGCTGCCGCTGATGATCTCGCCCCGGTAGCCCGAGTATTCCTCAAAGGTCTTTTCCCGTTCCGCCTCCCGCAGACCCTGCATCAGCACCTGGCGCGCCGTTTGCGCTGAGATGCGGCTGGTGTCGTAGGACACTTCCTCCGATTCGGGAATCTCGCTGTCTATCTCGGCGTTCGGCTCGATCCTCAAAGCCTCCGCCAGCGCTATCTCCGTCTCCGGGTCTTCCACTTCCGCCACTACCGTGCGCAACGGGAAAATGCTGATGTCCCCGGTATTTGGATTCAGCTTCACCGAAAGATTCTTCGCGCCGGCCACGCTGTCCCGTCGGAATGCCGTCGCCAACGCGACTTCCACCTTGTTCAGCACCAACTCCTTGCGCAGCCCCCGTTCAGCGGATAGCTGGTTCAACGCCATCATGAAATCGCTTTTCATCGCTGTCCTCCGCTGGCTGGCCGCGGTCCGAGTTGTATTGGTCCCCGATTCAAGTTTGCAGAAATAAGGCGGGTGCACGCCCCGCCTTCTGAATCCTTGAACCTCTCGCTGCCGATGAATCAGGTACAGTACCCACTCACCAGGCAACAGGGCGTTTGTCTGTCGGCATTATAGCATCGGCTGACATACAGGGCAAGACAAAACCGCCTCCCGGACTACCACCAGATTTTACCCTGTGCCTCTTTCGCCAGCGTTTCGTAGTCCCGTGTCCACAGCTGACTGCTCAGGTACTTCCACCCTCCGTCGGCCAGCAGACACACCACGTTGCCGCTCTCCATCCGCTCCGCATGCTTCAGCGCCCCGGCGATTACCGACCCGGACGATATCCCCGCGAATATCCCTTCCTTGTCCATCAGCTCCTTGGTCATGTAGAACGAGTCGAAACTGTTCACCAGAAGCCGGTTGTCCAGCAGATTGATATCCAGTATCGGCGGAATGAACCCGTCCTCCAGCCGCCGCAGTCCCGAGATGAAGTCGTCCGGCTCCGGCGCCACCGCGATGATCTTGATGTCGCTGCTGTGCTCCTTCAGACGCCGCGCGTTGCCCATCAACGTGCCCCCGGTGCCCAGCCCCGCCACGAATACGTCAACGTCCGGCAGGTCCTCCACGATTTCCTGTCCGGTCCCTTCATAGTGGGCTTCCGGGTTCCCCTCGTTCCCGTACTGGTAGGGCATCAGGTAGTCGTGCGGGTTCTGCTCCACTATTTCCTGCGCCATCACCACGCTGCCGTTGGTGCCCAGCGTCCCGTCCGAGTAGATAATTTCCGCCCCGTATGCTTCCAGCAGATGGGTGCGCTCCACCGACACGTTCTCCGGCATCACCACCTTCACCTTGTACCCCTTCAACCGACCGATCATCGCCAGCGAAATGCCGGTGTTCCCCGACGTCGGTTCCAGGATGGTCCGGCTGGGGGTGATCTCGCCGTCCGCCTCCGCCCGCTCAATCATTTTCAGCGCGATGCGGTCCTTCACACTCCCGGTGGGATTCTGACCCTCCAGCTTGGCGTACAGCCGGACGTTGGGGTTAGGGCTGAGATTCGGCAACTCAACCAGCGGCGTGTTCCCGATGGTGGCCAGCAGCCCCTTGTATGTCCCCTTGGTGAGCATTACACCGCCCCGGCAGCCACGGCCAGCGGCTCAGGCGCCTCGACTGCTCCGCAGAACACCTCGTAGTCGATGAGTTCCTTCACCGTCGGGTTGTCTCCGCACAGCGGGCACCCCGGATTGCGGCGCAGCTTGACCTCCCGGAACTGCATACTCAGCGCGTCGATCACCAGCAGCCGCGAGGACAGGCTCTCCCCAATGCCCAATATGTGCTTCAGCGCCTCGGTCGCCTGGATGGAACCCACCAGCCCGGTCAGCGCGCCCAGCACCCCGGCCTCAGCGCAGTTCGGAACCAGCCCCGGAGGCGGCGGCGCCGGGAACAGGCAGCGATAGCAGCCCTGCCCCGGCAGGAACACCGTGGCCTGCCCGTCGAAGATCAGGATGCTCCCGTCGATCAGCGGCTTGTTCAGCAGGTAGCACGCGTCGTTAACCAGGTAGCGCGTCGCAAAGTTGTCCGCCCCGTTGATTACGATGTCGTACTGCTCGATGATGTCAAACGCGTTTTCCGACGTCAGCCATTCCTCATGCAGCACCACGTCCACTTCGGGGTTGTACGACTTGATGTTGTCCAGGGCCGACTGCACCTTGGGCCGGCCCACGTCCGGCGTATGGTGCAGGATCTGCCGTTGCAGGTTCGAAAGTTCCACCACGTCAAAATCTACGATGCCCAGCTTGCCCACTCCCGCCAACGCCAGGTACACCGCCGAGGGCGAACCCAGGCCACCGGCGCCGATAATCAGCGCGCTGGACTCCATCATCTTCCGCTGCCCGGCGCTGCCCACGTCCTGCATAATGATGTGGCGGCTGTAGCGTTTGACCTGATCGGGCGTCAACCGTAAGGGTTGGACCATTTTGGTTCCCTCCGTGTGGATGTTTTCCGGCGCTGCCGTGACGTTTGAGGTCTTATTCTCAGGGAGCTTGACGCACAGCAAAAACCCGCGCCCTCAAACCGTCAGGCGGCGGCTTTCGCTGGGCGCAGGCGCGGCGCAAAATTGCATTGAGCCTGCCCCCTATGTGCTGGGACAGGCGCAGGCGAAACGTGGCAGTTGCGTAGGCAGCATTTCGCGAGTCAGTCTATCGCCGGGCCGCCCTTTCTGTCAAGATTGACGACCCACGCTCGCCGCCGGCACCGGGTCTGGCAACGGCTCCCAGTTGGCGCTCCTTCGGTCGGCTGACTCAATCAGCGCAGACTGCCGCTCGGCCAGGTGCGCCAGCGTCGTCCCCTCCAGCACCTGCTGTATCGACTCTTCCACCGTCTGCCAAATCTCCTTTTGCGCGCAGCAGTCGGCAAACATGCAGTCCGTCGGCAGCGTCAGGCAGTCCAACGGCGAGGAGTTCCCGTCCAGCTCTTGCATCACTTCGTACAGGTTCACCTGCCCCGGCGCCCGCGCCAGCAGATGCCCGCCCTGTGGCCCACGACGGCTGTGCACGAACCCGCTCTTGTTCAGCGCCGACATCAGCCGCTCCAGGTAGGGCTCGGGAATGCCCTGCCGGTACGCTATCGCCGCCGTCTGCACCGGCCCGTCGCCATAGCGCATGGCCAACTCCACCAGTGCCCGAACTCCGTAGTCAACTCGCATCGGTATGCGCAAAACGATACCTCCGTTCAACCGATTATACCCAATTCCGACGCCCTCTGCCAACCCATATCGCCCTTCGTCCCCGACGGCCATCTTCACCGTGGGCGAGGCCCCTGAGCCAGATTGCCCACGGCCTTCACCCGAACCCGGGTGGCGTTGCTCGGTACGTAGGTCAATGGCACCTCGTCAATATCCACCACCTCGATTGATGACGGCTCGGCTCCGGCGGCGGCGGCCCGCGCCCTGGCCGCCGCGCAACAGTCGGCTACGGCCTCTTCCCGGCTCACGTCTTCCAGGGAATACACCCGTTCCACCTGCCCGCCTACCTGCGCGATGGCCGCCCCGATGGCGTTGGCCATCCCGGCGTGCTCCGGCCGCAGCGCCTGCGACGCTCCGCTCAGCGCGTCATCCAACAGAATGCTGCCGCCGCCAACCAGAATCACCGGTACGTCTTCATACGTGAGCTTAACCTGGTCGATGGCGGTTTCCACCCGGCTTGCTATCTCCGCCATCCCCCGGCGCACCAGCGACGAGTCCAGCCCCTCCGCCAGTCGCGGGTTGCCCACCATGGCCCGCCCGTCCGCGGCGGCCAAGTCGGTGGCGGTGAGCGTGTTGCCGCCGAAAACCAGCGCTTCCTCAGTCAGCCGGTAACCCACGCTCTCCGGCCCCATGCCGAAAGGCTCCGCGCGCACCACGGTGCCGCCGCCCAAGGGTATCGACACCATGTCCGGCATTCGGAAATTGGTGCGGACGCCGGCCAGCTCCACCGCCACCGCCGCCTCCCGGGGAAACCCGTTGACCAGCGCGCCCACGTCCGTTGACGTGCCCCCCACGTCCACTACGATGCCGTCCCGCACGCCCGACAGCCAGGCCGCGCCCCGCATGCTGTTTGTGGGACCGGATGATATGGCGAAAGCCGGAAAGCGCGCCGCAAACTCGGCGTCCATCAGCGTCCCGTCGTTCTGGCTCACATACAGCGGCGCGTCAACGCCCAGCGCCTCCAGCGCGCCCTTGATGCTCCCGATGACTTCCTCAGCCAGTCGCCCCAGGGCCGCGTTCAGCGCCGCCGCGTTCTCCCGCTCCAGCAGCCCCATCCGCCCGTTCTCGTGGGACAGGCAAACCCGGATCTCCGGCGCTTCTTCCCCGATAATCGCCGCCGCCTCCGTTTCGTGAGCCGTATTCACCGGCGAAAACACCCCCGACACGGCCACCGCCTGCACTCCCCTGCGCCGCATATCCGCCGCCACCCGCCGCAATCTGCCCCGGTCCAGCGGCGCGATCTCCCGCCCGTCGAACTCGTGCCCGCCGCCTACCATATACGTATGGCCGCCCAACGCCGTCTCCAGCTCCGCCGGCCAGTCCACCGCCGGCGGCAAGAGCTGCGTGGCCGGCAGCGCCAGTCGCACCACCGCCGTGGGGCTGAGGTTGCGCCGCTCCAGCAAAGCGTTGGTGAAGTGCGTGGTTCCCACCATCACCGCGTCCACCCTGGCGCCGGCTGGCAGCCCCGTCAGCAGGGCCGACAGCGCATTGATGATGCCCGAAGTTACGTCGCCGGTGGTGGGCAGCTTGACCGCATTCACCAACTTCCCGCCGTCCATCAGCACGGCGTCCGTATTGGTGCCTCCCACGTCAATGCCCACGAACACGGTCGGTCTCCTTACACCGTCAGCCCTCTAACGCCAAAGGGACGTAGTCAACGTCGTACCCGAAGGCTCGCGGCCCGGCCACTGCCAGCCCTTCGTCGGATGTCCACAGCGCCGGCGCCGGGAACCCCAGGATGGTAACCCTCAGGCCGTAGCGCATCATCTCGGTGGTTACCGGTTCCCCCAGCTCGGTGGCCACCGCGCAGATTAGGTCCGGCACCATGCAGACGATTTCGCCATCCTTCCGGGCAACCAGGTTCTCGTTCTGAAACTCGATCTCCATCCGCTGGCCGGCCCAGCCACCCAACCCGTCAATCGCCAACGTGCCCCGGGCGAACCCGGCGGTGGTGCGACGGTCCACGTCCACCACCTTCCCGCCGAACATCTCCTTGCCGGGGCAAACCTCCAGGATGGCGGACAGCGGATTTCGTCCTTCACCCCTTGCTTGCTTCACGGCGTCCCCCAGGTTCCGTGCCAGCGTCAGGCTGTCGGGCACGGCGGTCCGCCGCACCTGCCCGGCAGACATCGGCGCCACCGCGTAGCACGCCACGCAACCCATCTGCACCGTTATCGAACGGGCCAGCCGTTCTGCCCATCGCGGGTTGATGGTGTCCCGTATCACCACGCTGTTGCCCTTTTCATCGGCCACCGCCATCGGGCAGCAGGGTACGCCGTACACGAAGAAGGTTTTCATCTGGAACTCGGGAAAAGCTCGACCCATCCCGTCGGCGTCCACCACCGGCAGGCCCGTCATGGCCGCCGGTATCAGCGGCTCCACCGAGTTGCTCCCTCCGATTTCGTTGGATATCAACGCCGTGGCCCTCTCCCCCGTGTAGTCCTCAATGGCCCGCAGCGCGTGATAGGACTGATAATCCCGAATCTTTTCGATGCCCACCGTGGGCGCGCCGATGCCGCCCACGCACACCACCCGCGCATCCTCGGGCAGATCTTCGGGAGACAGCACGGTTACCGGGCCCTTCTCCCGGATGACCTGCCGAGCGCGCAGCTGCCCGATGTAGGGATTGCCGCCCCCTCCCGTTCCCAGGATGCCGGCGCCGATGGCTATCGATTCCAACGCGCTTTCAGTAACTTCCCACAAACTCGTGCTCCCTTAGTCCTTCGCTCCATGACGGCCGCACTATACATCAGCGCCCCGGCGTCCACAAATTCCGCCACCCTCGTCCGTACTGGTTGCCGCCCCGCCCCCGGCTGATAAACTGACCAACAGCACGTCGGCCCAGATGTTCAACTTCATGCCGACGTGAGGAGTTCCGGATATGACCGACCACAGCATATTCCAGCTGGGCGATGTTGACCTCCAGTGCGGCCTGCGCTTGCGCGACGCCCGCCTCGCCTACCGCACCTACGGCGAGCTGAACGCCGCCCGGGACAACGCCATCGTCTTCCCCACCTTCTTCGGCTCCCAGCACCCGGCCAACGAGCCCATGATCGGCCCCGGCATGGCCCTCGACCCGTCCCGCTACTTCATAATCGCCCCCAACCTCTTCGGCAACGGCCTGTCGTCGTCGCCCAGCAACACCCCTGCGCCCTACGACCGCGCCCGCTTCCCCAAAATCACCTACTACGACAACATCCTGTGCCAGCATCGCCTGGTTACCGAGGTGTTCGGCATCCAGCGCATCGCCCTGGTCTGCGGGTTCTCCATGGGCGCGCAGCAGGCTTTCCATTGGGGCGCCCTGTTCCCCGATATGGTGGAGCGCATCGCCCCCTGGTGCGGCTCGGCCCGCACCGCCCGGCACAACTTCGTTTTCCTGGAGGGCGTCAAAGCTGCCCTCTGCGCCGACGACGCCTGGAACAACGGATGGTACGACGCTCCGCCCGACCAGGGTCTGCGCGCCATGGCCCGCGTCTATGCCGGCTGGGCCCCGTCCCAGGCTTTCTACCGTGAAAAGGTGTACCTCGACCTGGGCTTTTCCTCTCTGGAGGACTACCTCATCACCGCCTGGGAAGGTCGCTACCTGCAGCAGGACGCCAACAACATACTGGCCATGGTCGCCACCTGGCAGGCCGGCGACATCAGCGACAACCCCCTCTACGCCGGCGACTTCAAGAAAGCCCTGGCATCCATCAAGGCCCGCGCTTTTGTAATGCCTTCCCAAACCGACCAGTACTTCCCGCCCGAGGACAACGAAATCGAGGTTTCCCTGATGCCCAACGCCCAACTCCGCGTCATCCCCACCATCTGGGGACACACCGGCGGCGGCCCCGGACGCAATCCCGCCGACACCGCCTTCATCGACGCCCAACTCAAGGAACTCCTCGCCAGCTAACCGTCGTAAATCCTTCCCGCCTGATACTGCCTTACCCCGTCATTGCAGCTTGCCCCGTCATTCCCGCGAAGGCGGGAATCTACAACATCAGGATTACACCGTGCGTATCCTCGTCATCGGAGCCAGCGGATTCATCGGCCGTCACCTCGTCCGCCGCCTCAACGCAACCCCGGCCCACGACCTAACGGCCACCTACCGCTCGCGCCCCCCGGCATCCGACGGCAACGCCTGGCATCAGATGGACCTGGACGATCTCGATGGCTTGGAGCGCATATTCCAACAGGCCCACCCTGAGTTCGTAATCCACCTCGCTGCCCTGGCCGACGTTATGACCGCCGAGCGCGAGCCGGAACGCGCCACCGCCGTCAACGTCGCCGCTACTTCTCGCATCGCCCGCCTGTGTGAACTCTACGACGCCCGGCTGCTCTTCGTCTCCACCGAGTACGTTTTCGACGGCCAACGCGGCCTGTATCGCGAACACGAACCGCCCAACCCGGTCACCCAATACGGCCGCACCAAGTGGCAAGCCGAGCAGGAAGTCGCCAAACTCACAACCGGTTGGTCTATCCTGCGCACCAGCATCGTGTACGGTTGGCCCCAACCCGGCCAGCGCAACTACGCGCCCCTGCTCGTTGAATCCCTGCGCCAAGGGCAACCCCGGCCGGCCTCTCCCGACGTGTACCGCACTCCGGTTTACGTGGATCATCTGGCCGACGCCATCGCAAAAATAGCCGACCGCAACCTCACCGGCATCCTCCACGTCGCCGGCGCCGATTGGGTCAGCATGTACGACTTCGCCCTCTCCATCGCCCGCGTTTTCGACCTGGACGAGCGATTGGTAATCCCCACCGATTCGGAGGCGTCAAGTGCTGGCGATAGCGATTCCCCGGACCGCCTGGGCCTGCATTGCGAGGCAACTATGCGCCGGCTGGACTCGCCACACCCCGGCCTCCAGGAGGGACTGACCGCGATGCGAACCGCCTACCCTTGATTCTCCCTAACCCTTCGGTCGTACACCGTCATATACGTCCCGATGCCCGTGGCAATCAGCTGCCCCTCCTCGCCAAATATCTCCATGTCCCCAACGATGATCCGCCCGCCCCGGCTCTTGATGCTGCTGCGCGCTGTCAACTCTCCGTCCCGCGCCGGCGCGATGAAGTTCAGCTTCAACTCAATGGTTACCGCGTGCTCACCCTCCTTCAACACCGACCGGCAGGCTCGGAAAAACGCGTAATCCGCCAGCGTAACCAGGAGGCCCCCCTGCACCACCCCGGCCCCTTGACGATGCTTGTCCGCCACCGTCATAAACGCCGTGCCCACCCCGTCGGCGGACTCGCCGGGCCGGATGCCCAGCAACTCGGCAAAAGGCCCATCCTGCCCGATCGCCGCCGGTTGCTCCCCTTGCGCCATGGTTCCTCCATAGTCATCGTCACCAGTAGTAAAGGCCGACATTATACCGCCGACTCCCGATATACCGCCGCCACCCAATCAAATGCGCCGTCCCTTCCTATCGTCTATACTGTCCCGTGAAATGACCAGAGGACTGCTCACCACCCTCGCCGTGATGCTGATCTGCACGGTGATTCCCATCGCCCAGGTGCTGCTGGCGCCCTTCGGCCCGTTCATCGGCGCATACTACGGCATCCGCTCCGTGGACGTAGGAGATCGGACTCCGCTGCTCGCCGCCACCGTCTTCGGCTGCGTCGTCGGCGCCGCCTCCGCCCTCATTCTCGCCGTAATCGCCCTCGTCCTCACCTTTGCCTGGCTCGACGACCACCGCTATATCATCCTCACTTGGATCGCCGTCGCCGTCTTCTCCGCCTACGTCGCCGGCATGAGCACCCTCGGCGGCCTCTATCGCCTGATGAAGACCCAAACCGCCGTCGCCGCCGCACCCACCGTCGAGGCAGGTTAGTCGTGGACTCTGTGGCTCTGCTGACCCTGCTGGAACAGGTGCGCGACGGCAGTATGGACGTAGCCGCCGCTGCCGCTGCCCTGCGCGACCTGCCCTATCAGGACTTGGGCTATGCCCGCCTGGACCATCACCGCCCACTCCGCACCGGCTGGCCCGAAGTCGTCCTCGGCGAGGGCAAAACCGTTGACCAAATCGCCGGCATCGTGCCCGCCCTGACCGGCCGCGGCCATCCCGTCCTGGTAACCCGCGCCTCCGCCGATGCCTACGACGCCGTCGTCGCCGCCGTCCCGTCTGCCGAGTACCGCCAACTGGCCCGCTGCATCGTCGTCCCCGCCGACCATCCGCCCCCTCTGGTGGACGCCGGCCTCCTGATTGTTACCGCCGGCACCGCCGACCTCCCCGTCGCCGAGGAGGCCGCCGTAACCGCCGAGCTCATGCGCTGCTGCGCCGGCCGCGTCAACGACGTTGGCGTCGCCGGCCTCCATCGCCTCCTGGCCCAACGCCAGCGACTCCAGCAAGCCCGCGTCATCATCGTCGTCGCCGGCATGGAGGCGGCCCTGGCCAGCGTGGTCTCCGGCCTGGTTTCCGCCCCCGTCATCGCCGTGCCCACCTCCGTCGGCTACGGCGCCAGCTTTCAGGGCCTGGCCGCCCTGCTGGGGATGCTCAACTCCTGCGCCCCCGGCGTCGGCGTGGTCAACATCGACAACGGCTTCGGCGCCGGCTACCTGGCCGCCCAGGTCTGCCTGATGTCCACCAATGCGGCCGACCCGGCAGCTAACCCGTGAGCCTGCCCGTCGCCCTGCTCAAGACCATGCGGCCCCGCCAGTGGGTGAAAAACCTGCTGGTGTTCCTGCCTTTGCTCTTCGCCGTCGATCTCGTCTGGACGCCGTCGGACCCCGCGACCCTGCTGCAATACGCGCCTAACCTGGCGATATTGTTCGTGGCCTTCTGCGCCCTGTCCTCCGCCGTCTATATCATCAACGACCTCGCCGACCGCAATGCCGACCGCCAGCATCCCATCAAGCGCAGCCGCCCCATCGCGTCGGGATTGCTCCCCGTCCCCTTGGCCGCCGTCGCCCAGTTCCTCCTCGCCGTCGCCGGGATGGTCGCCCTCTACTTCATATCAACGCCGCCCCTGGTCCCATTGGCCCTCATTGGCGCGGTCTATCTGCTGGTCAACGTCGGTTATTCCTTCGGACTCAAGCGGGTCGCCCTGGTTGACGTCATGATCGTCGCCGGAGGCTACGTCCTCCGCGCCGTCGCCGGTGCCGTTGCCGTCGGCGCGACCCCATCCCCCTGGCTCTACGCCGTAACCGCCGCCGGCGCCCTCTTCATCGTCATCGGACGGCGCTACGCCGAGGCCCGCCTCGCCGGCGCCGACCCCGACGCTCAACGCTCCACCCTGCAATACTACGGCCCGCCCCTGGGCGGTCAGCTGCTCATCCTGTCCGCCACCGCCGCCCTGGTCAGCTACACCCTCTACGCCGTGGAGGCCGACAATCTGCCCGCCAACAACACCATGCTCCTCACCGTCCCCCTGGTGATTTTCGGCCTCTTCCGCTATCTCTACCTGCTCAATCACAGCGGCGACGCCGAATCCCCCGAGCTGCTGATGCTCCGCGACGCTCCCTTGCTCATCGCCATCGCCGCCTGGGTAATCCTCGCCGCCGCCGTCCTCGTCCTCAACTGACGCCGCCGCGGAGCAGAGACCTCACATAAGCAAAGGGGCGGAAGATTCTCCCGCCCCTTCAGTCTCGGTTTAGCCCACGCCGGCCAACTCCTTGTCGGCCGGCGCTGTCTCGCCGGTTGCGCCTACCGTCAGCTCCAACCCGTCGCCGCCAGCGTTCACGTCCGCAACCACGTGGTCGCCCTCCTTGAACTCGCCCGACAGCACGCCCCGGGATAGCTGATTCTCCAGGTGCCGCTGTATCGCCCGCCGCAAAGGACGCGCCCCGTAGGTCAGGTTGAACCCTTCCTGAACCAGCCACTCGCAGCCCGCCTCGGTCAGCTCGCAGGTGATCTCCCGTTCCGCCAACCGCTTCTGCACCTCGCCCGCCATCAGGCCAACGATCTGGCCGATTTGCGCCCGGCTCAGCGGATGGAACACGATGGTCTCGTCGATGCGGTTCAGCAGCTCCGGCCGGAAGGCCCGGCGCAGCGCCTCCTGGACCGAACGCTCCAGCTCCGGCGTAACCTTGCCGGCCTCCTGCTCCCGGTCCGCGCCCGGGTTCAGGCCGAAGGGACGCTGCGACAAGTCCCCCGTGCCCAGGTTGCTGGTCATGATGATGACCGTGTTGCGGAAGTCCACCGTCCGTCCCTGTCCGTCCGTCAGCCGGCCGTCCTCCAGGATTTGCAACAGCAGGTTGAACACGTCCGGATGCGCTTTCTCAATCTCGTCGAATAGGATGACCCGGTGCGGTCGCCGCCGTACCGCCTCCGTCAGCTGCCCGGCGTCGTCGTAACCCACGTAACCCGGCGGCGCGCCGATGAGACGCGATACCGTGTGCCGCTCGCCGTACTCCGACATATCCAGCCGCACCATGCTGTCCTCGTCGTTGAACAGAAACTCGGCCAGCGCCCGGCTCAACTCCGTCTTGCCCACCCCGGTCGGCCCCAGGAAGATGAAGCTCCCGAAGGGACGCTTGGGGTCGTTCAACCCCGAACGCGCCCGCCTTATCGTGTCCGCCACCGCGTTCACCGCTTCGTCCTGCCCGATGACCCGCCGATGCAGATGCTCTTCCATCCGCAGCAGACGTTCCGCCTCGCCTTCCATCAGCTGACCCACCGGGATGCCCGTCCAGTTGGACACCAGCTCGGCGATGTCCTTCTCGTTCACCACCAGGTCGGGCCCGGAGTCGTGCTCGATCCGCCGGTGCTCCGCGTTCAGCTGCTCCTCAAGACGTAGCCGCTCCGTGCGGTGCTGCGCCGACCGCTCGTAGTCCGACATCTGGTTGGCCCGCTCTTCCAGGTCCAGCAGTTCCCGGCGACGGTTCTCCATCTCCTGCACCTGCGGCGGCAGCATACCGGCGTCGATCCGCACCTTGCTCCCGGCTTCGTCTATGAAGTCAATCGCCTTGTCCGGCAGCTTCCGGTCGGTGATGTACCGGTCGCTGAGCCGTACCGCCGCCTCCAAAGCCTCCTCGGTTAGCGTTACCTTGTGATGCGCCTCGTAGCGAGGTTTCAACGCCTGCAGGATCGCCAGCGCTTGATCCGCGTCCGGTTCCTCCACGTACACCGGCTGGAACCGACGCGCCAGCGCCGGGTCCCGCTCAATGTGCTTGCGGTACTCGTCCAGCGTCGTCGAGCCGATGGCCTGCAATTCGCCCCGCGCCAATGCCGGCTTCAGCATGTTGCTGGCGTCCAGCCCGCCCTCGCCGGCGCCGGCCCCCACCAGCGTGTGCATCTCGTCCAGAAACACGATGACCTCGCCGTTGGACGACGTAACCTCGTCGATCACCGACTTCAGCCGTTCCTCAAACTCGCCCCGGAACTTGGCCCCGGCCACCAGCCGGCCCATGTCCAGCGCCATCACCCGCTTGTTGTGCAGCGAGTCCGGCACGTCGTCGCAGATGATTTTGCTGGCCAATCCCTCCGCGATGGCCGTCTTGCCCACGCCGGCCTCCCCGATCAGCACCGGGTTGTTCTTCGTGCGCCGGGTCAACGTCTGCATCACCTGCCGGATTTCCTGCTCCCGGCCTACCACTGGGTCCAGCTTGCCGATGCGCGCCAGTTCCGTCAGGTCAACGCTGTACTTCTCCAGCGAACGGTAGAGTTGCTCGGCGTTCTGGTCGTCCACCCGGTGCGTTCCCCGCAGCTTCTGCATCGCCTGATACACCATCTCCTGGCTGATGCCCAGCTCCTGGAACAGCCGCGCCGAATCCCCGGAGCTCTCCCGGGCCGCCGCCACCAGCAGGTGCTCCACGCTGATGAACCGGTCCTTCAAGCGCTCAGCCTCTTCGTTCGCCACCTGCAACATCCGCTGCAGCCGCGGCGTGATGAAAATCTGCTGCGCGTCCGACACCATCTTCGGCGCCCCTTCCAGACCCTGATGCAGCCGGCTCTTCACCACGTCCGGCTCAACGCCCAACTCCTTCAGAATCTGCTCCGGCAGACCGTCTTCCAGAGCCACCAGCGCCAGCAGCACGTGCTCCACGTCCCACTGGCTGTGTCGGTAGTGGCGCACCAGCTCCTGGGAGCGTTGCAACGCTTCTTGCGCCTGCCTCGTGAATTTATCAGCAGTCATAACCATATCGCTCACCTCATCTACTGTTATTGTTGGCCGGACGGGCGGCTCCGGCCCGTCCGTTGGCCCTCAGCCGTGCAACTTCCTTGGTCAAAACCTCCACCTGTCCTTCCAGCTCCCGTATCCGGTCCACCAGTTTCAGAGCCACCTCGGCCCCGGCCAGGTTCACTCCCATTTCGTCGGTAAAGGTCTTGATCCGTCGCAACCGGTCCACGTCGGCCATGGAGTACAGCCGCTGACGGCCCCCGGAGCGGGACGGCATCACCAGGCCCACCCGCTCGTAGTACCGCAGCGTCTGGGCGTGCAACCCCACCATCCGCGCCGCGACGCTGATGACGAAGCAGGGTTCGGTCGTGAAATCGTCGTTCGGCGTCATGGCAAATTACTCCTTCCTCAAAAGCTCTCTTTCCGTCTCCAAAGTCCGCAGTTGCTCAAACAGCGCCTGTTGCTCCGGGGTCAGCTCCGACGGCAGCTTCACGCTTACGGTGGCGTACAGGTTCCCCCGGCCCGCGGCGTCGTTCAACCGCGCCATGCCCTGCCCGGCCAGCCGGAACCGACGCCCGTTCTGCGTGGACGGCGGCAGCGTCAGCTCAATCTGACCCCGCAGCGTCTTCACCTTCGCCGTCCCGCCCAGCACGGCATCCAGCAGCGGCACCTCCACCGTGGTATGCAGATCGGCCCCGTCTCGCTCAAAGCTCCCATGCGGCAGCACCGTTACCACCAGGTTGAACTCCCCGCCGGACTCGCTCCCCGCCGAGATGTGTACCCGGCCCCCGTCCCCGATGCCGGCCGGAATCTTCACTTCCAGCCGCCGTCCGTCCGGCAGGTTCACCAGCCGCGTCGTGCCGGCGTCCGCTTCCTCCAGCGTAACCTCCGCTGCCACCTCCGCCGGCGGACGCCGCATCCTTTCGCCCATCCCTCCCATGTTCATGAATCCGCCTAACCCGCCCAGTAGGTCGGATAGCGAACCGCCGCCGCCGGTGAACGTAAATCCGCCGCTGCGCCCGTCGCCCCCGCGGAAAAACTGCGAGAACTCCGGCCCGCCCTGCTGCTCAAAGTGCTCGGCGTGCTGCCACTGGTCTCCGTAGCGGTCATACTTCGCCCGCTTGTCGGCGTCCGACAGCACCTCGTAGGCCGCGTTGATGTCCTTGAACCGCTCCGCCGCCGCCTCGTCCCCCGGATTCACGTCCGGATGATGCTGCCGCGCCAGCCGGCGATACGCCTGCCGAATCTCCTTCTCCTCGGCAGTCCGCCCTACGCCTAGGATGTCATAATAGTCAGCCATGCCCGTTCTCAATCCCGATGATTTGGTATGGTATCTATCATACATCGCAATGGCGTTGTGGTCAATAACCTGATGGCTTATTGAAGTAAGACTTGACAAACAACAATCAACTTTGTAAAGTAGTCAATGTCAGCCGGACCATACCATACCGGCGACTCCGGCCCAGCGCCGGTAATCTCGGAGGAACCACTATGACCACCCTGCAGCGATTCGACCCCTTCCGCGAAATGCGCCGCTTCAACCGCATCATGTCCAGTCCCTTCTGGCCCGGCTACCGCTGGGGCGTCCCCATGGACAGCGACAACGACCGGCCCACCGACGCCTGGTCCATCCCCATGGACGTCCGCCGGGACGAAAAGGCCCTCACCGTCGCCGCCTCTCTCCCCGGCTTCGCCGCCGAGGATGTTGACGTCTCCATAAGCCCCGACCGGGTGCTGTCCGTCAAGGCCTCCCGCCAGACCGAAGTCACCCACGAGAACGAGGAGTACCTCATGCGCGAGCGACGCTCCGGCAGCTTCTCCCGCGCCATCCGCCTGCCCAGCGACCTCGACCTGGACGCCGCGGCGGTATCCTTGGAACACGGTGTACTCAACGTAACCGTGCCCGTGGCCGAGGCTGCCCAGACCCGGCGCCTCCCCGTCGCCGGCGCTCCGGCCGCCGAATAAGCGGCCAACCCAGGCCACTCACGCCAAACCTTGGGGCGGGTTCAAAACCCGCCCCATTTTACTGACACCTACCCTCTTGACGTATAGTACATCCGTTCCCTACACTGTACCCCACGTCAGGCCAACAGCCGAAGTACAAGGCCCACCGCCCGACCAATGACGTCACCCTTTTCTATTCCAGGCTATTCCAACCCAGGGTCACACGAGGTTCAGGTCAAAACGGTCAACCAAAGTCGGAAATCATGCACGCTGCTGTGCTACGGTCGGTCAACGCTTACCCGGCTAAGTGCAGTTGGCACGGCGGGAGTCACAACACCGCCGCGCGAGAACCGCGGATTCTCCCTTTCCCCCTTGCGGGTCCCGTACCCGCTGCTGGCGGGGGAGGTCGGCGCTGAGGCGTGGTATCCCTCATCACCACCGCAGTTAGCACGCGCAAATCTAGGACATCAAACCGCAGCACCCGCTCTCTGACCGTAGCGCCGACGCCCTGAACCTCACCGACCCGGCCCCAAAACCAACCACCACCATCACCTGACCAGGAGCCACCCACTAATCTACCCGCATAGCACTCTCCCCTAGTGAAACAGAATCCCGCCGTTCACGTTGTACGACTGCCCGGTTATCAGCTCGGCGTCCGGCCCGGCCAGAAAGGCCACCAGGTTCGCCACGTCCTCCGGCTCAGCGATGCGACCCAGGGGCGTGCGCTCCGCGGATGACGCCACTACCTGCGCCCGGAACTCTTCCTGCGTAATGCCCCGCTCCGCCGCCTGCGCTCGTTCCCAGTAACTCATCCGATCCGTGTTGATCGGCCCCGGACACACCGCGTTCACCGTGATGCCGTGGCGCGCCAGGTCCATGGCCGACGCCTGCGTCAGCCCGATTACCGCAAACTTGCTGGCCGAATACGCCGCTCCGTCCGCGCTGGCCTGCTTGCCCGCGTTGCTGGCGATGTTCACCACCCGGCCGCCGTTCCCCAGCCGCACCATCTCCCGGCCGGCGTGCTTGGTGCACAGGAACACCGCCGTGGTGTTGATGTTCAGAAAGTGCTGCCACACCTCTTCCTCCAGCTCCGTAACCGGAACCTTGTCCCGCCCGATGATGGCCCGGGCGTTGTTCACCATGATGTCCAGCCGCCCGTAGTGGTTCACCGCCTCGGCCACCAGTCCCTCGATCTCATCGCCGTTCGACAGGTCGGCGTAGAGCGGCAACGCCCGCCGTCCCAGGCTGCGCACTTCCTCGGCCACGCTGTCGATGGACTGCCACTCCGCCCGCACCTCCTGCGGCGGCAGGTCCTCCGCCGGCCGGTGCACGTCCGTAATCGCCACGTCCGCCCCCAGCGAAGCCAGTTTCAACGCCGTGGCCCGTCCCACGCCCCGCATCCCCCCGGCCCCGGTAATCAACGCTACTTTCCCTTCCAAACTCATGGTTACTCCCTCCCCGCGCTGAACGGTTCCCGCGCGAATATCCGCCGCACCATCGGCTCGAAGAACTCCACCGGCAGCGACTCGTACTCCGGGTCAAAGGACGATTGGTCCCACCGATGGCAAAAGTCCACCGCGTCCTGGTACCACGGATGGTCGATGTACTTGTCCCGCGCGTTGCGGTCTTCCCCGAAATGGTGAGCGTAGTAGTAGCTCTGGAACAGCCCGTGCTGCCGCACGATCCAGTAAGTCCGCTCGGATACGTATGGCCGTAGCACTGCCGCCGCCAGCTCGCTGTGGTTGTGCGGCGACAGCAAGTCCCCGATGTCGTGCAGCAACACGGCCACCACCGTCTCCTCGTCGGCGTCGTCCCGGTAGGCCCGGGTGGCGGCCTGCAGCGAGTGTTCTAGCCGGTCAATCCGGTAGCCGCCCAGCGAGCCGGACAGGCTGCGCAGCTGCTCCAGCACCCGGTCGGCGGTGCCGGCGGCAAACTCGGCCTCCAGCCGCTCCAGCAGCTCGTAGTCCTCTCGCGTGCCGGCCGCCATGCTGGTGAACGACACCGTGGCCGTCTCTGCGGCCGTGTCCGGTTGTAATGCGTTCGTCATTGGGATGCTCCCGTCGTGTAGTATGTGGCCGAATTGTACCACCGCTATCACACCATCCCAGCGCAGGAAGTGAGTATGGAGAACCCGAAACGATTAGACGGCAAGGTGGCCCTCATCACCGGCGGCGGACGGGGCATCGGCCAGGCCATCGCCCGCGCCTACGCCGCCCAGGGCGCAAAGCTGGCCCTGGCCGCCCGCACCGACGCCGAGCTGCAGGAAACCGCCCATAGCATCCGCGACCAATACGGTTCCCATGTCATCACCGTCCTCACCGACGTCACCGACCGCGCCCAGGTGGAAAACGCCGTAGCCCAAACCCTGCAACGCTACGGCGTCATCGACGTGCTGGTCAACAACGCCGGCAACACCGGGGAGATTGGCCCCCTCTGGCAGCTGGACCCCGAACGCTGGGCCCACACCATTTCCGTCCACGTGCTGGGCACCTTCTACGGCTGCCGCGCCGCCATCCCCGCCATGCTGGAGCGGGGCAGCGGGCGCATCGTCAACATGTCCGGAGTCGGCGGCCCCAACGATACCTCCTACGACGCCGCCAAGACCGCCATCGTAAACCTGACCGAGAACCTCAGCGTTGAACTGGCCGGCACCGGCATCACCGTCAATGCCATCAGCCCCGGCTCCATCCACACCCGCATGTGGGAGGAAGTGCGCGACATGGCCCTCGCCGCCGGCGATATGGAGATGTACGAGAAGGGAGTGCAGGTTACCTCCGGCGGCGGCGCATCCATCGAGAGGGCCGCCCAACTCGCCGTGCTCCTCGGCAGCGATCAGTGCGGCAACCTGTCCGGCCGCCTCATCCGCGCCGCCCTCGACACCTTCGAGGACATCCCGGCCCAGGTTGACGCCATCATGGCCTCCGACGCCTACCTCCTGCGCCGCGTGAATCCCTAGCCGTCTGCCGGCTCCCCCGCCGGAGTTGCCGCCCCCACCGACGGGTGTCGCGGCGGCCTGGCCAGCAGCAGCGCCGCCGCTGTCAACGCCCCCATTACGGCGTAGGCGACGAAGGCGATGGTATAGGAGCCGCCGGCGAACTGATAAACCAATCCCGACGCCACCGCTCCGATGGCCTGCCCCAGCGAGGTGAACGGTTCCGTAACCCCCCGTATCGTCCCCAGCGACTGCCGCCCGAAGAAGTTGGCGTAGGCCACCGGTGGCACCACCAGGATGCCAGCCACCGCCACACCGAACAGCCCGGCTGCCAGGAACGTCAACGCTACCGTGTCACCGTATGCGAATAGTCCACACGCCACTGCCATCACCAGCGCGACGATGGCATACGTGTACGATACCCGCACCCTCTCCAGAACTCTCCCCCACAGCAGGCTCCCGATCCCCGTGCCGGCTGCGTTGACCACGATGCTCAGCTGCGACAGCGCCAGGTCAATGCCCTTGGAACGCAGCAGGTCGGCCTGATAGGTGTTCGTGCCCGATTGCAGCAGGAACAAGAACCCGGTGCCCAGCGCCAGCACCCACAGGGCCGGCGTCCGCATCGCCTGCCGCGTCGTCCACTCAATACCACCCTCCGCCGGCTGCGCATCCGACGTTGCCGGGGTCTCTGCCGGGTCAGCCACGTCATCCGGGCTATCCCCATCCGGCAGCAGCCCCACGTCCTCCGGCCTCTGCGCAATCAGCAATGCCGCCGGCCCCAGCGCCACGACGTACACCATCAGCCCCAGCACGATCCACGCCGTTTCCCACCCGTAGGCCACGCTGACCCACGTCGCTACTAAAGGAAAGACCACCATCCCGCCCGAGTGCGAAAGGAACAGTAGCCCCGTCGCCCGCCCCCGCTGCCGCACGAACCAGCGTCCCACCACCGTCGCCGGCCCCACGTTCAACGGGCTGCTGAACATGATCCGCCCCACGGCCAGCGCCGAATAGAAGATGGCGATATGCACCGACAGCCACGCCATTGCCATGGTGCTCAGCCCGATGACCACCAGCCCCATCACCAGCACCACCCGCGCTCCGTAGCGGTCGATGGCCCATCCCACCGGTGGAGACGCTCCAGTTGCCAGCAATCCACCCACCGCGGCCGCTCCGCCTATCAGCGCTCGACTCCAACCGGTGTCGTCGGCGATCAGCGGCACGAACACCGCAAAGGTGAGGCTGCCGGCCGCGTTGCGGACGAACATGCTGCTGCCGGCCGACCCCAGCACCACCCAACCGTAGAAAAACGGCAGCCGCCTGGAGAGATAAGCAATGAGAATGTGCATCAGATGAGGTTGTAGTAGAGATGACGGGCGATTGCCGGATATTGGGCCGGCCCGGCGACGCGCAGCGGAATCACTATAAAGACTGCCAGAAGTCCCTGGGCAGAGCTATTTGCGTCTCTTCCGGCGGCATCAGATACGATTGCAGCGACAGTAGGTTCATCCCCCTGCCCTCGTCGGAGCAGCGCCAGGTGCCATCGTAGGGTTGACACTGCAATATGTTCCTTGGCGGTTCCTCGGTTCCTGCTTGCATGCTGCGAGACTTGGCCAGCACCAGGTTGTCCTTGTGCTGCAACTGAACGAAGTACGGAGAATGCGTGGCTACTATCACCTGCCGCAGCGGATTCTGGATGCTAATGGCCTCATCGGGGTCAAAAGCTATGTCGTGCAGCAGACGGTTCATGGCCGCCAGCTTGGCCGGATGGATGCCGTTCTCCGGCTCTTCCATGCAGAACACTCCGCTTTCGTAGAACACTTCGGACATCGCCACCAACGCCAGAAAACGCAGCGTGCCGTCCGAGATGGAATTGGCCCGCAGCTTCACCCCCGAATACTCCTCCAACTCCAGCGACAACAACTGCCGCACGTCATCCTGAACCACCCGAACCATGTGCACCGGCACCAGCGACGACAGGCGAATCGCTATCGCCCCAAAAACATCCTCAGGCTTACCATCGCTTTCCGGCGCGCTGTTGGCCAGGTGCTGTAGCGTCGCCGGGATGTGCGCCCCGTTGGCGGCGATGCCCGGAGCCTGCGTGAAACGGTCAGGCCTCCGCATGGCTGCCGGATCCAACGCCAGAACCTGCCAGCTCTGCATTTCCTGGCGTGCCGCCAATATCGTGGGCGTTGCCGCCGTGTTTTCAGTTCCGATGATCGTGCGCGTTGCTCCTTCCGCCGGCGACGGCCCTCCGCGCCCGTGAGAGCCGCCGTCCTGGTGTACTACTATGGCCGTCTGTTCTGTCTCTGCGTCAACCTGGGAGGATATGAACCCGCTGCGCGCGTGGCGGTTGTTGTACACCACGCTGTCGCGGAACTTGCTCTTGGTATGAGGAAACTTCAGGTGTCGCGCCGCCTGTCCGGTAATGATGGGCCGCAGCTCCTCCCGTTCCAATACCAGACCACCCAACAGGCCGCCGGCAGGCGATGGCGGTTCGTAGCGAAAGGCGACCTCATATCGCAGGAAAGACGACGAAGCCTCCGCTTCCCGGCCAAAGTCGTCCCGCACATCCCCACCTACTATCATCTCCGCCGCGAACGCCATGCGTTGAGCGCGCTCGCCATCGTCGTAGAAGAACAGGTCAGCGATGTCTCCGGACTCCTCGCCGGCGTTGCGTATCTGGAGAGCAGCATCGTTGATGGTGTGTTCCGTCAGCAGGGACAGGAACCGGATCGCATCAAAGATGTTGGACTTCCCGACACCATTGGGCCCGGCGATGCAGGTGTACGGCCCGAAATCCAGTGAGAAATCCACCAGATTCTTGAATCCGTTGACTTCCAGTCTGGTCAGCATTTCGGCCTCCGGTCAGCCCGGTCCGGGTTATGGCGCATTCTAGCACGCCGGCCGTTTGTGTCATCCGGCGAGGCCCGTCATCGCTCCGCCCCGGTCAGGTATTGGTGCATCTCGCAGGCGAACCACAGCGCCATGCTGCCCGTCCGGTCGTCGTGCCCGCTCACCGCCGTGCGGTTCAGGTAAGCCCGCATATCCGGCATCACACCCGTGCTGATGCAGCCGTCCACCACTCCGCCATCGCCGTCAATCCGCTCCGCTACCGCCCGCCAGCAGGCATTCAACCCGGCTTGGTACGTTCCTTCCTCTCCATCCGACAGCCATCCCATTCGCAGCCCGCGCGCCAGCGCGTAGCCCACCATGCAGGTTGAGGTCAGCTCGCCCCACGCTCCCGGGACGTCCACCAACTCCCCGAAGGTCCCCCAGGGTTGCTGACGGCGCAGCAGCGCGTCCAGATGCCGGCGATGCCGCTGCAGCAGCTCCGGCCGCGCCGGATGCTCCTCCGGCAGGTAGGTCAATGCTTCGGCGTAACCCAGCGCTGCGAACCCGTTGCCCCGGCTCCAGAAATAGGGGGCGGAACGGGCATGCTTGAAGAGTCCGCTGCTATCCTGAACGTCGCCCCCATCGATGAGGAATCTGGCCATCATGTCGGCGTACCTGCCTTCCCCCGAGATGCGATAGGCCCGTCCCAGCATCGCGCCGATGTAAAACATATCCTCCACCCGGAAATCCGGGTCGCACGGCGCCGGCGCCTCACCCTCTCCACGCGGCACGAAGCGGTCGGCAGCATAGAAGAACAGCCTGCGGTACGCCTCGTCGCCCGTATAATCCGCCAGCCTGGCCGCCCAGATTACGCCGGTCAACGCCGCTCCTCCCGCATCCTCCAGGTACTTCGGAGGGTCGCCCGCTATGGGAGCAATCAGTTCCGCAATCTCGGCGGTCGGACTTGCAGTGCCCTTGTCCAGCGCCGCCAGTCGCAGCCGCCCACTGATGCCCACGCCCTGGGTGTAGTTCACCGGGTCCAGCGCGTGCCCGTATTGCCCCGCCAGGATGCCAGCCAGCTCCAGCGCCGTCCGGTCCCGCCGTGCCTCCAGCGCCAACCGACCCTGCGACGCCGGGGCATCCGAGTCCTTCCCCGTCACAGCCCACAGCATCCGCAGCGCGTCGGTAAGGCCGTTCCAGTGAGTGGTCAGCCGCAGCCCCGGTATCGTCCCCGGCGTGTCCGCAGCCGGCCGCCCCAATGCCGCCAGCAGCGAATCATCGTTGGCCATGACCGCCGCGTTCACCGCCGCCGCCGTGGCGCTGCCCGCCGCCGCCTCGTTCGCCTCCCACCGCGAGGTGTCATCATCGCCATCCGACAGAGCAACCTCTACCACTAAATCCGGAGCCTGGTAGGAAATCCACCGCCACAGGTAGCGACTTTCCGGAGCCGATTCGTCAAAGTAAAACCCATCCTGCGGCGGGTAGCCGTGGGTGAGGTCAACCCTGTGCGCCGCCGCTTCCTCCCAATCGCCGCCGGCCAAAGCGTCCGGGTTCGCCGCCACGATCACCGATAGCCCCACCCCCGACGCCTGCGCCGCCGCAGTGCCCGTAAATCGTTCCAACGCCGTCAGCACCCGGGGCGTGTCCGTAGTGTCCCCTCGCAGGCCCGCCAGCAGCAGCACCGACGGCCTGTGCTCCGACTCAGCAAACGGCAGCGTCCGTGTGTCCTGTAAGGCCATGATGGGACGCAGCCCCGGCGTCAGCCCAATGGTCGTGGATTGCCAGTACGCCGGCGAGCGCTTGCGGATCAGGTTAATCAGGGCAGCGTTGATATCGGTAGGGTGCATGGTGGACATTGGGAATCTCCAGGCATCAAAGTATTGAATGGATGCGTACGTGCAGTTCGCGTATTATAACGTTCACCAATTGCGGGCAGATTGCCCCGCTTTGACATCCCGGAAGGCCGGCGATACATTCCTGTTCATTCGGACATCAATAGGGAGAGGCTGCCTATGCCCCGCTTCGACGACTACACCGGCGAGAACCTGGTTCCACCCTACCGCATCCTGGACCTAACCGACCGGCGGGCCGCCTTCTGCGGACGTCTGCTCGCTGACTACGGGGCCGATGTGGTCAAGGTGGAACCACCCGCTGGCGACCCGTCCCGCAGTCTGGGGCCCTATGCCAGCGACGCTCCCGACACCGAGCGCAGCCTGGATTTCATGTTCTACAACACCAACAAGCGCTCCATTACCCTCGACCTGGAAAACGAGTCCGGGCGCACGCTGTTCCGCCGGCTGGCCGCCGATGCCGACGTAATCATCGAGAGCTATGACCGCCACTATCTGTACGACCGGGGCATCGGCTTTGACGCCCTGCGCGCCGACAACCCCGGCCTGATTATGGCCTCCGTTACGCCCTTTGGCTGCACCGGCGAGTGGGCGGACTACCAGGGCGACGATCTGGTGGTGATGGCCGCCAGCGGCTATATGCAGATTACCGGCGAACCCGACGAACCGCCGGTGCGCCAGGGCAACGAACACAGCCACTATCCCGCCGCCCAATACGCCGCCGTGGGCATCCTGGCCGCTCTCTATCACCGCGACTTCGGCGACGGCTCCGGTCAACACATCGACGTTTCCTCCCAGGAAGCCCTCATTACCTACTACACCGATGCGCACCCGGCCCTGCTCTGGCGCAAGCTGGGGCAGAACGTTACCCGCGTGGGCACCAATTCCACGCTGGTCATCCCCCTGGGCGCCTATCCCTGCAAAGACGGCTGGATCGCCGCCGGCGTCATCACGCCCCGGGAGTGGGATGCCTTGGCCGAATGGATTCACGAGGTTACCGGCAACGACGAGGCGCTGAACGAAGCCTACCGCGGCGGCAACCAGGACCGGGCCGAGCACATGGACATCATTACCGCCCTGTTCCTGGAGTTCGCCGAAAACTTCACCGTCCAGGAACTTTTCCACGAGGGCCAGCGCCGCAACCTGGTGTTTCTCCCCGTCAACGAAATCGCCGACCTCCTCGCCGACCCCCAATTGGCCGAGTCCGGCTTCTGGTACGACATTGAGCATGACGACCCGGCCATCGGCAAGGTCAAGTATCCCCTGGGCATCTTCCACAGCGAGGAAGTGCAGGCTCGCCGCCGGCCGGCTCCGGCCCTGGGTTCCGACAACGCCGCCGTCTTTCAAGGCGAGTTGGGCCTCACCACCGACCAACTGTCCGCGCTCAAGGCCGACGGCATAATCTAGCCGCCTTCACGTCTCCCGCTATTCCCGCCCAGGCGGATATCCAGTGTGTTGGAGTAACCCGATGACCGTAGCCGCTACCGATTCCCCAACGACTACACCCGCAGCCCTTACCGGCATCCGCGTCGTTGAGTTCGGCCCCTATGTTGCTCTGCCCCTCACCGGGCGCATCCTCGGCTCGCTGGGCGCCGAGGTTATCAAGGTGGAGACCAACAAGGTGCTGGACGAAATGTCCTTCATCCCGGCCTGGTCCCGGGGCGCCGGCCAACCCGAATACCAGCGGGGCAAGCGGCGCATCACCCTGGACGTGCGCACCGACGCCGGCCGCGACCTGATGCTGGAGATGGTGCGCATCAGCGACGTCTTTATGACCAACTTCCGCCGCAACGTGCTGGACCGCTGGGGCATCGACTTTCCTGAAATCCGCCGCCAGCGACCCGACGCCATCATAATGTGGCAAACCGGTCTGGGCGGACACGGCCCCTACTACACCTACAAGTCCTTTGGCATCCTGGTTCAGCACCTTTCGGGTGTGTCGCTAATGACCGGGCTGCCCGACGAGCCGCCCGGCGTCGTCAACACCTCCTACTCTGATTACCACACCGGCGTGTTCCAACCGGCCGGCATAATCGCCGCACTGATGCGCCGCAACCTTACGGGCAAGACGGCCACCCTGGAATCGTCCATCTTTAAGTCCGGCGTCGCCACCTGTGGCCCGGCCCTGTTGGACTACCAGCTGAACGGACGCGCCCCTCGGCGGCGGGGCAACCGCGACGCGTGGGCCGCTCCCCACGGCGTCTATCCTTGTCAGGGCGAAGATCGTCACATCGCCATCGCCGTCGCCGATGATGAGCAGTGGCGCCGGCTCCGCAAAGCCATGGGGGACCCAACCTGGGCCGCCGCTCCCGAATACGAGACCCGCCTTGGCCGCCAGCGCAACCAGGAGGCCCTGGACGCTGCCATCGCCGACTGGACTGGCCCGCAAGACTCCCTGGCATTAATGGCCAACCTGCAAGCCGCCGGCGTACCGGCCGCCATCGTGTCCCAGGGCCAGGACCTCCACGACAGCGCCCACCTGCAGTCCCGCAACTTCTACCAGGACACCCAGTATTGGGAGGCCGAGCGCGACGTCAAATCCACCGAATGGGTGGAGGGCGAAAGCGTCTCCTGGTCAATTCCGGCGAAGCTGTCGCGCACCCCCATCGCCTTCGGCAAGTACAGCAACATCGGCGAGGACAACGCCTATGTCTTCGGCGAACTGCTGGGCCTCACCGACGAGGAGATTGCCGAGTTGGAAGCCGCCGGCGTCATCTACTAGTGCCAACACCGGCGGAGCGCGCTCTACCCCTCAAAGTCCGTTATCACGCTGCGGCGCACGCTGCCGGCCTTCATGTCCGCAAAGGCCCGGTTGATCTCTGACAGCGGCAGCTCCTGCGTAACCAGTTCGTCCAGCTTCAACCGGCCCTGCTTGTAGAACTCGATGTACCGGGGCATATCGGTGCGGAAACGGTTGGAGCCCATGGTGCAGCCCTGGATGGCCCGGCCCCGCCGCAGGAAGTTGCCCGCGTCCAGTTCAATCTTCACGCCTTCCGGCACCATGCCGATGATGGTCGCCATGCCGCCCGGACGGAGCATGTTGTAGCAGTCTTCGGCCGTCTGCTTCAGGCCGATGGCCTCAAAAGAATAGTCCACTCCGCCACCGGTTAGTTCCATGATGCGCTCGGCCACGTTGCCGGAGGTGGCGTCTATTACGTCGGTAGCGCCGAACTCCCGGGCCAGCGCGAACTTGTCCTCGGTGGTGTCCACCGCGATGATGCGCAAAGCGCCGGCCAGCGCCGCCGCCTGTACGCAGTGGATGCCGATACCGCCGCAGCCGACCACCGCCACCGTGCTGCCGGCCTCAACCCGCGCCGTGTTCAGCACCGCGCCCAGCCCGGTCGTTGCGCCGCAGCCAATGAGCGCCAGTTGTGGGAAGGGAATATCGTCGTCCACCTTCACCAGCGCGTTCTCATGCACCAGCATCTCGGCGGCGTAGGAACCCAGCTGCGCGAACTGGGTGATGGCTTCCCCGTCTTTGCGTAGCCGGGGCGGGTCGTCCCGCCTTCGCGTTACCGCCCTCCGGTCGCAGAGGTAGGGCTGACCCCTCGTGCAGAATTCGCAGGTGCCGCAGAACACGGACAGGCACATGATCACCGAGTCTCCTGGACGCACATAGCTGACCTGGTCCCCCACGGCCTCCACGGTGCCGGCGGCCTCGTGCCCCAGGATGCAGGGCATCGGCGTGGTGTACAGACCCTCCACAAAGTGGAGGTCGCTGTGGCAAACCCCCGACGCGCCGGTGCGTACCAACACTTCTCGAGGCGCCGGCGCATCCACCTGAACGTCTTCTATTGTTACGGGCTGATTCACCTCACGCAAAACTGCTGCTTTCATGGTCATTCCCTCCGAATGTAACCGTATCTGCGGCGCGAGGTTAACACCCGCCGCCGGCAAGCGTCAACAAACCGGAGTTCTTTGAATGATTCCAATTAGGCTGAATATAATTGACAAACTGCGCGGCGTGTCGTTAGTATGCCGACACCCTGAAACGGGCGCCATCGGCGCGCCCAAACACTCTATCCATAAGGAGGGAGAGAAGCATGAGACTAAAAAGCATTCCGCGACTGCGCTTTTATCAGCTGCTGATACCGGCGGCCATAATTGCGCTCATCATAGGCGTTGCCTGTGCCGGGGCTGAAGAAACGACCCCGGCGGCCGATTCCGGCTCTACCACCGGCTCAACCGACAGCGGCAGCGCCGGCAGCGCCGCTCCAGTCGGCGCAACCGCCACTCCGCTGCCGACCCAGGCCCCGGCCATGGAAGCAGAAACTGGTGAAGGGCGACGCTTGGTCGTGCTCACCGAGTCCTTCGGTAACGAGGTGTGGGACCCGAAGTACGAGAGCGGCGACAAGCACGTTTGGAAGTTCCCGATGCACTCGCATCTCATGACCACAGACGACCAGCTGAACTACACCAATGACGGCTTGGCCACCGACTGGTCAGTTTCCCCTGACGGGCTGAGCCTCTCGTGGACCCTGCGCGAAGATGCCGTGTTCCATAACGGAGACCCGGTGACGGCGGAAGACGCCGCCTGGTATCTGCGTTACATCTGGGACGATGCGGCCCGCTCCGTAGTCCGCATCCGCATCTGGCGCATAGTTGATGCCGACGGCGAAAACGCCGCATACGAAGGCGACAACACCGCCAACGAAAAGGAAGGCCACGCCCGCGTAACCGGCCCCAACGAAGTGACCATGACCTTCAAACAGCCGGCGCTTAACTTCTTCTCCGATGTCAGCGAAGTTGGCGGCGGCACGGGCGGCTCCATTATGTCCCAGGCACACTTCATGAGCCTGGGCTCCGATGACCAGTCCCGTTCCGACGGCCTGATTGCCGACCCGAACCCCGGCTCGTCCGGTCCCTTCGACCGCGTATCCTTCACTTCGGGCTCTCAAGTTGTCTATGAGAAGCGGGACGACCACTTCATTCTGGAAAAGCGCCCGTACCCCTTCGACGAGCTGGAGATCAACCTGGTCGCCGAGGCAGCCACCCGCAAGGCGGCCCTGCTCAGCGGCTCGGCTGACATCTCCCCCATCGACCTGGACAGCCGCGACGAGCTGGAAGCCGCCGGCCTGCAGTACCGTTTCGGCCCTGAGTCCACGGTCATCTGGATCAACGCTTGGAACTGCAGCGTTGACGCTCCGCAGACCCTCGGCCACGACGTGACCCGGGAACAGGACGACCACGGCCACTACGTCGGCGACGCCCAGGGCACGCTGCTGATGTGCTCCGACAAGCGCGTCCGCCACGCTCTGGACTATGCCATTGACAAGGAAGCCATCCAGGAACTGGTGGGCGGCCCTGATGTGTTCCACATCGCTGGCACCGCGGCCTCCTCACCTTCCGGCGTGGGTTACAAGGCCGGTGGCGAACTTGACCCGTTCCCCTTCGACCCGGCCAAGGCTCGCGAGCTGTTCGTGGAAGCCGGCTACAACGTTCCTGAAGCGCCCAACCCGGCCGGCGGAACGTTCCCCGCAGTAACCAACCTGCAGGATCCGGTCATGCCCGGCGGCGGCGATGAGTGGAACGTCTGGACCTGGGAAGCCGGCGCTACCGTGCCGAAGATGCTGCAAATCGTCGAGTTCGTCTGCGACGACTGGAGCGTCTACCTGGGCCTCAACTGCAAGGTCAACGTCGGTGAAGAAGCCGCGATTAAGGACCGGCAGTACGGCGGCGAGATTCCGGGTCAATACCTGGTTCGCTCCAACGAGCACTCCTTTGACACCGGCTCCAAGCTGGTGGGACGCTTCGGCGACTCGGAAGGTTCGTACATCAGCTACGACCCGCTGGTCGACCCGTTGGTAAAGGCCGCCCTGGCCGCTACCACCGAGGAAGCGCGGCAGGACGCTTACTTCGCGGCGCTGTCCCAGGCCCACGAAGGCCACTGGGACTTCGCGCCCGGCTACCTGGACGCGCCCTACGCCATCAGCGCCCGCATCGACGACTGGCGGCCACGCCCGCTGCGTCCCTCCCCGAGCGCTCTGTGGACGATCCGCTGGGCTAACTAGCCTACTCCGGCATTAGCCGAACCGCATTCGGCGGGGGCGGGCTCAGCAGCCTTCCCCCGCCGATTCTTATTATTCGGAAGACGCTTGCCTTCCCCTTTTTTCTGATATAATCCCGCCACTCACACGTTAGGAGAGGGAGGCGACCGCATTGGCACGCTTCATCTTATTCCGAATCATTCAGGCAGTCGCGACGCTGGTAGTGCTCAGCGCGGCGGTTTTCTTTGGCACCGACCTGACCGGCGACGCTGCTCTGGCCATGGCTCCCGGCGACGCCAAGCCGTCGGAGATCGAGGCCATCCGCAGGAACCTGGGCTTGGACCGGCCTGTGGTGATCCGCTACTTCGACTACTTGGGCGGCCTGTTCGTGGGCGATTTCGGACGGTCGTACAACAAGCGCCAGCCGGCCTTCGACGTGGTTGTGGAACGGATTCCCAACACCATCCAGTTGGCCCTGTCCGCCCTGTTCATTGCAATTGTCATCGGCATACCGTTAGGGATCTTATCGGCGGTTAGGCGGGACAGCTTCCTGGATCGGTTGGGCAAAGGCTTTGCCATTCTGGGCATGTCGATGCCCCAGTTCTGGCTGGCCATCATCCTGATGTGGATATTTGCCGTGGAGTTCCGACTGCTGCCGACCTTCGGCAAGGAAGGACTGGATCCCCGTTACTTCATCATTCCGGCATTCTCCATCGCCGTGTTCACCATGGCGGGCTTCATGCGCCTGACCCGCTCGGCCATGTTGGAGGTGCTAGACAGCGAGTACGTGAAATTCGCCCGCATCAAGGGTCTCGCGGAGCAGTTGGTGATCTTCAAGCACGCGCTGAAAAACGCGGTGATCCCGGTGTTGACCTTCGGCGGCATCAGTTTCGCCGGCCTGCTCAACGGTTCCATCGTGGTGGAGGTCATTTTTTCGTGGCCGGGACTGGGCCTGCTCATGCTGGAAGGGATACGGACCCGGGACGTGCCGATTATCGAAGCGACGATCCTGACTTCGGGCTTCCTGTACATCCTGATGTCCACTATTGTTGACATCGTTTACGCTTACGTCGACCCGCGCATCCGGTTCGGTTAGGCCGAGCGCGGGAACCACAGTCTGAGGAGACCATCACCTTGGCGACGCAAGACCTGGCAACCCCACTGCCACAGCCTAATGCAGCCGCTCGCGCGTGGTCAAAGGCGCGTGAACTGCGGCTGCCTTGGATTCCCATTTTCGTTCTCGTGCTGCTCATCGTCGCGGCGGTTTTCGCGCCCTTGCTGGCCCCCCACGACCCGGAACAGTTGAACAAGCGGGACCGGGAGGTTCCACCCTTTGAGACGTCTAAGTTCCTGCTGGGCACGGACAAGTCGGGCAAGGATATTTTGAGCCGGTTGATTTACGGGGCGCGCACGTCGGTGTTCATCAGCCTGGTGGCCCTGGGCACGGGAGCGGTGGTCGGCAGCGCCATCGGCGTGATGTCCGGTTATTTCGGCGGACGCATTGATATTGTGTTGATGCGTCTGGTTGACGCCGTACTGGGGTTCCCGACGGTGCTGTTAGCGCTGATTATCGTCGCCATCGCCGGCGGGGCCGGCATCGGGAACGTGATCGTGGCGGTGGCTGCAACCGTGTGGGCGCGCTTCGCCCGCCAGGCCCGGGGCGAAGTGCTCAGCATCAAGGAACGAGACTTTGTTACTTTGGCCATCGTGGCCGGAGTTTCCGCGCCGTTAATAATGTGGCGTCACATATTCCCCAACGTCATTAATACCGTGCTCATCGTCATCAGCCTGCTGGTGGGCCAAACCATCCTGCTGGAAGCCTCGCTGAGCTTCCTGGGCGTGGGCGTGCCGCCGGGCGACCCGGCCTGGGGCATCATGGTATCCGAAGGCCGCGACCAGATCTTTGAAATCTGGTGGCTGGCCCTGTTCCCCGGCCTGGCTATCACCATTGTCGTCATGGCGATGAACTTCTTCGGTGACTGGCTCCGCGACACCCTTGATCCCCGACTGCGCCGCACCCGGTAGAACCGGGTTGTGGGGCGGCTTGGGTTATTGACAGCGGCCGCTACCGGCGATACGATTATAAACTGATAACGGTTTCGCAATTTGAGGCCCGTTCCGACGGCTTGGATATTGCGGAAACGTCAGAATTTGCGGTATATTTTTGGTATCTGAAACTGCCCCCTCAGGACTACAAAGTTCGGGAGTACAAAAAGGAGGAACCAATGGCAGGAAGCAACGACATCGCATTGATGGCTCACCTTCTGCGCCGGGCCGGCTTCAGCGCCAGTCGCGACGAGATTGAAGCCGCTGCTGCGAAGGGTTACGACACGATGGTGGAGGAGCTCTTGAATCCGGGCGTGTCTTCCGGCGTCGAAGACGACCTGATGCTGCGCTACCACCCCACCTACAACCACCCCGGCGCCATCGAAATCAACATCCAGAACTGGATGTACCGGATGGTCAACACCGAGTACCAGCTCCGGGAAAAGATGGCCCTCTTCTGGCACATGATTTTCTGCGCTGGCCACTCCAAGATTGACTCCGGCGAAGAGATGGGTCGGATGATCCAGATGTTCCGCGACAAGGGAATGGGCAACTTCGAGGAGCTGCTGCTGGCTCTGTCCACCAGCCCCGCGATGATGTACTACCTGGACAACACCGAGAGCCACAAGGTAGCCATCAACGAGAACTATGGCCGCGAACTGCTGGAACTGTTCTCCATGGGCGTCGGCATGAACGAAGAGTTCAACTACAGCGAGGATGACGTCAAGGCCTGTGCCCACGCATTTACCGGCTGGAACATCGCCCCGCCCTACCCTCCGTTCCCCTATGGCCGCAGCCCCTGGGAATTCCGATATGACCCGGCCGACCACGACGCCTCAGAAAAGACCTTCCTGGGCGAGACCGGCAACTGGGACGGCGATGACATTCTGAGGATGATCTGCAAGAACCCTGCTACCGGCCGGTTCATCTCCCGCCACCTGTACAACTTCTTCGTCGCCGACGAAGTACCCGTACCCAGCTGGCGCCAGACCCCGCCCAAAGACGAAAGCCTCTTGGCGGAGTTGGAGCAGACCTACTTCGACACCAACTACGACATCACCGCGATGTTGAACACCCTGTTCAACTCGGAGGCTTTCAAGAATTCGCAATACGCCAAGGTGAAGAACCCGGCCGAAATGGTCGCCGGTACCCTTCGCATGGTTGGCGACCACCGCAACGAGATCAAGCCCGGTATGTTCGAGCTCAGCCAGGAACCCAAGTACATGGGCATGGACCTGATGAACCCGCCCACCGTCGAGGGTTGGCACACCGGCCACGAGTGGATTGACTCCGGCACGCTGGTGGAGCGCATCAACTTCGCCGCCGACTACCTCGGTCGCACCGAGCTGCCTGGCGTCCAGAGCATGATTTCCAAGCTCATGGCCCAGGGCGACAACCTGTCTCCCGAGCAGTTCGTCGATACCTGCGCCGACCTCGTTGGCTGCAACAACCTCACCGAAGACACCCGTGACCAGCTCATCGCTCACGCCGGCCGCAGCGGGAACCTCTCCCACTCCACCGACGCCGAGCGCGCCGAGTTCGCCCGTCGCTCCGGTGAGATGTTCCAGATTATCGCATCCACCTCCGAGTTCCAGTTCGAGTAATCGGAAAGCTACCACACCGGCCGGAATGGATGCCTTGCGCTAACGCCACGCCTTCCGGCCAAGCAACCCCGCATCAAGCATTCAAACGGAGGACTAGCAAATGGTCTCTACCAACAAAGACAACGTTCTGGTGGTTCTTTCCCTCTCCGGCGGGAACGACGGCCTGAACACTGTCATCCCTTACAATGACGGCCACTATCGCGATTATCGCCCGGCCCTCGGCGTTCCCGCTGAGGCAGTCCTGGACCTCAACGGTGAAATCGGCCTGCACCCCACCATGGGCCCCCTGAAGAAGTACTGGGACGAGGGCAAGCTGGCCATCTTCCTGGGCATCGGGTATGCCAACCCCTCCTACAGCCACTTCCGCAGCATGGACATCTGGCACACCTGCGAGCCGGACACCATCGGCACCGAGGGCTGGCTGGGTCAGGTCATCCATGAACTGGACCCCAAGGCTGAAGGCCAGGGAATCACCGGCGTCAACTTCGGCCGCGGCCTTCCCCGCGCCTTGGCCAAGGAGGGTGTCCCGGTTGCCTCCGTGGGCAACCTGGAAACCTACGGCCTGTTGACCGGCATCGAGGGCGAAGACCAGCGCGCCGAAGCGCTGGACCTCTTCAGCAAGATTTACGCGCCCACCGTGGGCCAGGGCTTCGTCAGCGACTACCTTCGCTCCACCGGAACCTACGCCCGCATCGGCGCCGACATCCTGGCCACCGCGCCGCCGAAGTACACCTCCAACGTGGAGTACTCCGCCACCACCGTTGGCCAGTACATGAAGAACATCGCCCAGACTCACCTGGCCGATTTGGGCACCCGCGTGCTCTTCACCACCAGCCCCTACAACGGCTTCGACACCCACGCCAACCAGGCGTCCGACCACGCTCGCCTGTGGACCGACGTGTCCGCCAACGTTGACACCTTCATCACCGACCTCCGCGAACATGACGCCAGCGACAATGTCATCACGTTCATGTTCTCCGAGTTCGGCCGCCGAGTCGGCGACAACGGCTCCGGCACCGACCACGGCGCCGGCTCCGTAGCCTTCATGGTCGGCGAAAAGGTCAAGGGCGGCATCTACGGCGTCTATCCGTCCCTGGAACCCGGCCAGCAGGAAGAGGGCGGCAACCTCAAGTCCAACATGGACTTCCGCCAGGTTTACGCCACCATCCTGGAAGACTGGATGGGTCTGGACTCCAACCCCATCAACCGCGGCGTTTTCGAGAAGGTTCCCTTCCTGTAAGCCGGTTGACCGGAACATCGGCCACAGCGGGCTGCGCTTATGTCGGCCCGACTGTGGCCTGACCACTGACATCAAAGCGAGGGAAGTCTATGAGCACCCATCTTTTCGGTCTCGTGGACACTGCCTTTACCTATAGCCATTCCATCGGCCGCAACGAGTTCAACGGAACCGGCCTGCGCAACCCTATGGACCTGGTTATTGACGACGAAGGCAAGGTTTACGTGATCAACCGTTCCTACGAAAATCGCCCCGACGGTGTGCGCGTCTCCATCGTCACCATGGACGAGGATTTCGTAGGCGAATTCAGCAAGTTCGGCGAAGAGCCGGGCGACCTGTACTGGCCCACCGCCTGCGCCCTGGATGCCGAAGGCAACCTTTACGTCGCCGACGAATGGCTCAACCGCATCACTATCTTCGACGGTGATGGCGAGTACCTGCGCCACTGGGGCGAGGCCGGCGACGGCCCCGGCCAGTTCAACGGCCCCTCAGGCATCGCCATCGACGGCAACACCATGTGGGTCGTGGACAGCCGTAACAACCGCCTCCAGAGCTACGGGCTGGACGGCTCCTTCAAGAGCCAGTTCGGCGAGCAGGGCTCCGGAAACGGCCAGTTGAATATGCCCTGGGGCATCTGCCTGGGCAATGACGGCCTGGTTTACGTGGCCGACTGGCGTAACGACCGGATCCAGGTCTTCACCCAGAGTGGCGATTGGCAGGCCAGCTTCGGCATGAGCGGCGACGGCCCCGGCCAGTTCAACCGGCCCAACGCCGTCTTCGTTGACAACGATGGCGACATCTATGTCTGCGACCGGGAGAACGACCGGGTGCAGATTCTCGCGCCGGACGGAAGGTTCCGCGCTCAGCTCAAGGGCGACCACGAGATTTCGGGCTGGGGCAAGAGCAAGCTCAACTCCAACCCCGATATGATTCGCCAGCGCACCATGGCCATCACCCACGACGGCGGCTTGTACGAGAAGGTTTTCGCCAATCCGTGCGCCGTCCGAGTAACCGCCGAAGGCCAGATTGCCATCCTCGACCATACCCGGGGCCGCATTCAGGTCTATCAGAAGGAAAAGGAGCCGGTCCTGCTGTAAAGCAACCGACGCTTGACCAATTGTTAGGGGCGAATAACCATTCGCCCCTACGTTTTTTCCGGTGCTGAATTTGCCGTCCTATGCTTCCGGCCCCACCGGCATCCCCGCGTCAATCCAGGCAGCGATCTCCGCGGCTTCGGAGCGCGACAGAAACGGCCCCCGCAACGGCATCCGACCAAAGGTGCCGCAACCCAGCCGCAGCGAACGCACCAGGTGCGTCTCCGCGCCCGGCTTGCCCGGCTCGATGGACGGGTACCCGTTGAGCACCGAATTGGCTAGATCCTCCGGAGTTTCCCACCAATACTCGTGGATGCCGGGATAGGGCTGCCGACCGTGGCGCTCAATCCAGCGGTCCATGATGCTGTCTAGCAGTTCCTTCACCCGGGGCCAATAGACGGGAGCGGTTTCATTGGTGTTGGCATTGGTGGTCATATTGCGGCGGTCTCCGGTGAATGATAATTGTGGTTAGCGTGGGTGTTCCTGCACTGATTCCCGTTGCAGCAGTTCCACCGCGTGGGGCAGCACCGGTATCAGCACGTCCAGGCACTCGCCCACTCCCCGCGGACTGCCGGGCAGCGTAATAATCAGCGTGTATCCCCGGATGCCCACCACCGAGCGGCTCAGCATCGCCATGGGCGTGAACTGCAACGTTTGCGCCCGCATCGTTTCCGCCATGCCCGGCACTTCCCGATCCATGACCCGGCGCGCCGCCTCCGGCGTAACGTCCTGCCGACCCATGCCCGTGCCGCCGGTGGTAACGATTAGGTCAACCTCGCCGGAATCGGCCCAGGCAGCAAGGCGGTCGGCTATCGTATCGGCATCGTCGGAGACGATTTCGTAACGTACTTCTTCGTAATCCGGTGGCGGCAGCTTTTCGCGGATGGCCGGGCCGCCTAGATCGACCCGCTGACCATCGGCTCCGGAAGTGCTTATGGTGAGGATACCTAAACGGTTCATGTAACTTCCCATCACGGCAGGGGTTCTGCCGCGGCCAATCATACCATACCGCTGGCGGGCGCATTGGCATATAATGCCACTGAAACAACCGGGTTCAGTGAGAGGTATCGCTATGCTGGCAATAGTTGGTGGCAATCTGATTGACGGTACGGGTGCGCCGGCGCTGCCTGACGCCGCCGTGCTCATCGACGGTGAACGCATCGTTGAAGCCGGGCCGCGGGCATCGGTGCCAATTCCCGAAGGTGCCGAAGTGCTGGACGCCGCCGGGCAAACCATCATGCCCGGCCTGATTGACGTGCATGACCACCTGGCTTCCGGCGGCTACGGCCTCACCGGCCGCTGGGGAATGGACGAGCCGAACTCCCTGTTCACCATACGTACCGCCCAGGTCATCGAGGACACACTGATGGCCGGCTATACCACCGTCCGCGACGCCGGCGGCCTGGATGCCGGGTTCAAGATGGCCGTGGAAGAAGGCCTGATTAAGGGCCCCAGGCTCATCGTCTCCATCAACATAATGTCCCCCACCGGCGGCATTGAGGACAAGGTCAGCGGCAGCGGCCACCGCAAGACCATCCTGGGTCACGACCCTCTGGCCCCCGATGGCGTCGCCGACGGCGTTGACGGCGTCCGCGCCAAGGTGCGTGAGCTGGTACGCTGTGGAGCCGACCAGATCAAGTTCGCCACCACCGGCGGCGCTTCCGGTCGCCCCGGCAACGGCCCCCTGGACCAGGCCTATGCGCTGGACGAGGCCAAAGCCCTGGTGGATGAGGCCGCCGCCCTGGGCCGCAGCACACTGTGCCACGCCGTCGGCGGCACCGGACTGCCCATCGCCATCAAAGCCGGCGCCGGCTCCATCGAGCACGGCTGCTACCTGGCCTCCGACCCCGATATGCTCAAAATGATGGCCGACCAGGGAACCTTCTTCACGCCTACCTTCGAGGTGTACGACTTCCACAGCACCGTCAGCGCGCCCCACATCAGGGTGCGCGCCCAGGCGCTGATGGACATTCACATTCGGAGCGTGGAACTCGCCATCAAGGAAGGTGTCCGCATCGTCGCCGGCACCGACGCCGGCGGCTTCGTCCACGGCGACAACGCCCGTGAGCTGGAGCTCATGGTCGAGAAGGGCATGAGTGCTTCGATGGCCATACAGGCCGCCACCGGCTATGCCGCCGAGTGCTGCGGCCTGGGCAACCAGGTTGGCGTTATCGCCCCGGGCCTGCTGGCTGACATCCTGGTGGTGGACGGCGACCCGTTGCAGAACATATCCGTCCTCCGTGACCGCCAGCGCCTCTCGCTGATCATGAAGGGCGGCGAGACGTACAAGAACCAGCTGCCCGTCCGCGAACTTCAGCCCGCCTAGCGATGCGCTTTCACGTCCTGACGCTCTTTCCCGATGCTTTCCGCATCCTCAGCGATTTCAGCATCATTGGACGCGCCGTTGAGCGGGGGCTGGTGTCAATTGAAGCCGTGGACATCCGGCAGTTCACCGACGACCGCCATGGCACCGCCGACGATTACCAGTTTGGCGGCGGCCCCGGCATGGTAATGAAGCCGGAGCCGGTGTTCGCCGCTGTGGACGCCGCCCTGGCCTCCATTCCAGCACACGAACGTGAGCAGACGCCCATCGTGCTGACCTCCCCGCAGGGCCGTTTGCTCGATCAACGGCTGGTGGACGACTTCGCTGCCGCGCCGGCTACCATCATCATTTGCGGACACTATGCCGGTGTTGACGAACGCATCCGTGCCGCCCTGATTACCCACGAGGTCTCCATCGGCGACTATGTGCTCACCGGCGGCGAGTTGGCCGCCATGGTCATCATCGACGCCGTTTCCCGCTTCGTCCCCGATGTGGTCGGCTCCGAGGAAAACGTGCGCGAGGACAGCATCACCTCCGGCCTGCTGCAGCATCCCCTGTACACCCGACCCGCCGAGTTCCTCGGGATGGACACGCCGGCGATTCTTCGCTCCGGCAACCATGCCGAGATCCAACGCTGGCGTCGCCACCAGTCCTTGGAACGCACGTATCGTCTGCGTCCCGACCTCCTGGAAACCGCCGTCCTTACTAACTCCGACCGGGTCTACCTGGCCGGCCTGGGCTGGGACGGAGGCGAGGCCTGATATGACCCTGCGGCGCCACGATTTCCGCTTCAGCACGCCCGTCCGTGTACGCTGGCAGGAGTGTGACGCCCAGGGCATCGCCTTCAACGGCAGCTATCTGGGCTGGCTCGAGGTCGCGCAGGCCGAATACTTCCGCAACCTGGGATTCAGCATCTATCGCGTCGCGGCCAACGGCTATTTTGACAGTGCGGTGGTGAAGGTTACCATCGAATACAAAGCCCCGGTTCGCGTTGACGAAATGCTCGACTTGCGCGCCCGCGTAACGCGCATCGGCAACACCAGCCTGACGTTGCTGGTCGGCATCTTTCCCGACGCCGGCGGCCCCGACGACCCGCCGCTGACCACCATTGAATCCGTGTACGTCGGCTTCTACGCCGATACCGGCGGCACTCGCCCCGTGCCCGACTCCATACGGCAGTTGGTGGATGCTTGGGAAGACGTTGGCAAAGTCCTGCCGCTGACTAACTTCCCGGAACTCTCCGCCGCCCAGAACCAACCCGACACCGCGTGAGGTGAACCCATGGCATTCTGCGACGATATCGAACGGGAATCCGAAGCCCAGCGGGAGGCCATGGCCTTTCATCCTTTCGTTCAAGGCATCGGCGATGGCACGCTGCCTTTGGACCGGTTCAAGCACTTCATCACCCAGGATTACGTGTACCTCGTTGACTTCGCTCGCTGCCTGGCCATGGCGGCGGCCAAGGCCCCCGACCTGCCGGCCATGTCCTGGTTCGCCCGGTCGGTGGACTACATCCTCAACACCGAGATGGACCTCCACCGCTCCTACTGCGCCCAGTTCGGCATCACCGAAGCGGAGCTTGACGCCACCAGGCACGCCCCGACCTGCTACTCCTACACCAGCTATCTGCTCCGGGTGGCCCACCAGGGCAGTTTCGGGGAACTGGTGGCCGCCGCGCTGCCCTGCATCTGGGGCTACTGGCGCGTCGGCGAGCGCCTGGCCGACCAGGGCCTGCCCGACCATCCCGGCTACGCTCAGTGGATCGAGATGTACGCCGCCCCGGAACAGCAGGCGGTGGCCGAGGAATGTCGCGCCATCTGCGACCGGATAGCCTCAACTGCCGGCCCTGCCGAGATCGCCGCTATGAAGGAGGCCTACATAACCTGCACCCGCTACGAGCAGGCCTTCTGGGAAATGGGGTGGACCCTCGAGGACTGGCCGGTGTGACGGATTGGTCGGGGTGGGCAGATTCGAACTGCCGATCTCCTGCTCCCAAAGCAGGCGCCTTGCCGCTAGGCCACACCCCGACGCACGGCCACTGAAGTTAACGGCTGGCAGCATCTGGCCGCATAAAAGTACCCCTAAGAGTACTGGAATGTGAACTTTCCGGTGGGAGGTCTCCCCCTAAACTAACGAGGGATGCTTAGCCGGTTGCGCCGTGAAGGTAACCCACTCTCCCGGTGTTTCCGGGGGCCCGAAGTAAGGCCCCCTGGCGCGCCGCCACCACCGCTAATTCACACTTACATTATCCACCCACCCAGTGCCGATGACAAGGCCGTAACGTTGTGCCCCTGGGCCACGGCCTGGCGCCACACATTCGTCCCCGTCTGGCCCGTGGCTCCAAACAAGACTACCTTGTTCAGACTCATTCTTCCTCGGTGGTTAAGGTCCTGGCATCGTTCTGTACCAGTTCCTGTCTCTGCCGGTACATACCCACCCCGACAATGAATAGACAGAGCGCTCCGACGGACAGCAGTGCATTGTTGACCCCCAGCACCAGGTCAAGGGCGATAGTGGGAAAGTGCTGGGCGATAACGAAGTTGATAAACCCCGCGGCCCCGATCACAAAAAGGCCGATGGAGGCTATCTTGTATATGTTCAACGACTTGAATCGGGCGGTCAGTCCCAGTCCTACCATCATGGAAGCGAAGGGATAGACGGAAAGGAAAGCGAGTATGAGCCCTGCCATGTCCGCGTAGCCGTTCAGGGCGGCATCGAAGAGTAAGCTTTGCAACATCGGGTCCCCGGACGATTCCACGCTCCGCTGCATCAGGTGTACCGTCATATGGCGCTTTCCCATGGCGATTAGAAAGATTCCCCAGCCAAAAAGGCTGGTGATGACTCCATACTGCAGGAGGGAAGAAGATTTGCTGCCGGCGATGGAACGCAGTCCCAGCAGGCCCAGAAGCCCGTAGCCGTAAAGGAGCATCGAAATGGCGGCTGACATTGCCGTCACGTGGGCAAGACTGGGGTACTTTGCCAGCACCTCCAGGGTTTCGACGTAATCCGTCTGGTCCACCGGGCTGATCAGCCAGCCACCTGGTGTGAACACCGAAGTAAAAAAGGTTACCACTACACCGGCCATCAGCGATATTCCTGCGGCGCGGGGATTGGGCAACAACTGTGAACCTGTTAACGCCATCTCTTCCTCCATCACTTTACCGAGCGCAACGACGCTTCGGAAACTAAACGCCGCTAATTTCGCAGCTTGTAGCAGGGCAGCTAACTTTCAGCTTGTCTTCCCAAGTACATATTATCCCATTCCAGCGTCCGCGCCAGGTACTCTTCTCTCAACCTTTGGCCATCAGGATTCCGTGCCAATGCTCCGACCGTGTCCAGCCCGCCCGACCATTTCTCCGCATTTGGAATGCCGGGAGATGGGCCGCCGGTCATTCCCTTGCCCCCTGCTTGAATATCCGCCGGTAAGAGGTTCGGCAAAAAGAATAGAGGGCCCTAAGACCCTCTTTTGAATCTGGCAACTGTTTGTTGGGGAGATATTGGCAGGAGCGGGAGGATTAGACCCCCGACACCGGTTATGGAGACCAGCGCTCTGACCAGACTGAGCTACGCTCCTGCGCAGCAGTTGGTTAAGGTGGTACCCCCGCGGAGACTCGAACTCCGGTCTCTGGCTCCGGAGGCCAGCACTCTATCCACTGAGCTACGGGGGCGCGTGCTATTTTAGCATACGCAACAATAAAAACGGGGGCGACCTTCCTAGTCGCCCCCACCATCGGTAAGCTGAACTGGTATGAATGGCGACCCGGAGCGGATTCGAACCGCCGATCTCTGCCTTGACAGGGCAGTATGTTAACCGCTACACCACCGGGCCGCGTATTGTCAGTTAATTCTGTCAGTATTGCATGAAAATGTCAAATGAACGGCGGCCAGCCAGCGGCGGAAACCAGCAGACCGAAAGCGGCCTTTGAATGTTGGAAGCCGGACGGTATAGTTGGCGAGAACCCAATTACCCCCAAGCGTTACTGGAGCTGATGATGACAACTCAGACAGGCCTGGACCGTGAATTGCAACCGCTCCCGCTGGAAGGGCTGCGCGTCCTCGACGCCACCCACATCGTTGCCGGCCCCTACTGCGCCATGATCCTGGCCGACATGGGCGCCGAGGTTATCAAGATCGAACGGCCCGGCAGCGGCGATCAGGCGCGCCGCAACGTGCCATTCGTCGCCGGCCCCGACGGATCCCAGGTCAGCGCCCGTTACCTCGGCGTCAATCGCAACAAGAAGAGCATTTCCCTGGACCTTCGCGACCCCGTCGCCAAGCGCGCCTTTGAAAATATGCTCCGCGTCTCCGACGTCCTTCTCGACAACTGGGGCCCCGGAGCCATGGGCCGCCTCGGATATAGCTACGACCGCCTCAGCGAAATGAACCCCGGGCTGGTGTACGCCAGCATCACCGGGTACGGCGACAGCGACGGGTTGCGCGGCCCCTATTCCAACTGGCCCGCCAACAACCCCTGCGTCCAGGGAATGGGCGGCTGGATGGTGATGACCGGCGCCCCTGAATCCGGCCCCCAGATGGTGGGCGATAACGTCGGCGACTCCGTGCCGGGCGTCTGGACGGCTCTGGGCGTCATGCTGGCCCTGGAGTCGCGACGAAAGACCGGCAAAGGTCAGCACGTGGACATGGCGATGTACGACTGCATGGTCGCCCACACCACCAGCAGTATGCCGCTGTACCAGTCCACCGGCCAGATAACAACCACGGCCCGGGAGAATATGTTCTCGGCGCAACTGACGCTGCGAGCCTCGGACGGCTACGTAGTGCTGGCCGGAGCCGGCAACGCCGACGACAAGTGGCGAGCGATGTGGCAGCTGATTGGCCGCCCCGAACTGGCCGACGACCCGCGCTATCTGGGCCGCGGCGTTTCCGGCCCGTTCTACTTCAGCAACATCGTGCCGGCCATCGAGGAATGGTCCCAGCACATACCAAAGCGCGAGCTTAACCAGCATCTGCTGGAATGCGGCTTTTCCATGGGCATCGTGCAGGACGCCGCCGACCTGGACTCCTGCCCCCACCTGGAAACTCGCAATATGTTTGTGGACAGCGGCGATACCTACGGCCGCCCCTTCCGTACCATCAACACTCCCGTTCAGCTAACCGGCTGCGTGGACACTCCGGCCAACCCGCCGCCCACCCTGGGCCAGCACAACGCCGAAGTGCTGTGCGGAATCGGAGGTCTGGCTCCCGAGGAGGTAGCCCGGCTCCAGGCCGAGGGGAAGGCGTAAAGCATCCCAAATTCGGCAGGTGCTATACTGGTGCATCAGCATCACTCCGGGAGCGTTAATCACGGCCATGCCTACCTTTCAGGCCCCTCGGGGCACTACCGACCGCTTGCCGGCGGAGCAGAAGTACTGGCGCTATATCGAAAGCAAGGCAATGGACGTGGCCCGCCGCTTTGGCTACGGACGCATTGACAGCCCGATGTTTGAGGATGCCGGATTGTTCGTCCGGGGCGTGGGTGAAGGTACGGACATCGTGGAAAAGGAGATGTACGTCTTCGAGGATCGGGGCGGCGACATGCTCACACTGCGGGCCGAAGGCACCGCCCCCGTTTGCCGAGCTTATCTGCAACACGGGATGCAGAACCAGGCCCAGCCGGTGCGGATGTATTACATCTGCCCCGTGTTCCGCTACGAACGCCCCCAGGCCGGCCGCTTTCGGCAGCACCACCAATTCGGCGTGGAAGCCATCGGCGACCCGGACCCCTCCGTGGACGCCGAAGTCATCGAACTGGCCTGGACGCTGATGCACGACATCGGCCTGTCCGACATTACCCTGGTGACCAACAGCATCGGCGATGCAGCCTGTCGGCCGGATTACATCAGTGCCCTCAAGTCCTACTACCAGAAAGTGAGCAGCCACCTGTGCCAGGATTGCAAGAGTCGCCTGGAACGCAATCCGCTGCGCCTGCTGGACTGCAAGGTTGAAACCTGCCGGGCCTTGGGTGAGGAAGCCCCCAAGTCGGTGGAGTGTCTCTGCGGCGATTGTGAGAGCCACTGGAATCGGGTGCAGTCCTACCTCAACGCCATGGGCATCGACAACCGGGTTGACCACCGCCTGGTGCGCGGGCTGGATTACTACACCCGCACCGTATTTGAGATCCAGCCGGCCGTTGAGGGCGCCCAGTCCACCATCTGCGGCGGCGGACGCTACGACGGCCTGATTGAGCAACTGGGCGGCCGCGCCACGCCGGGAATCGGTTTCGGCAGCGGCATCGAACGGCTGACGCTGAACCTGATACGCGATGAGGTCGAAGTTCCCGAGGAACCTTCGCCCCAGTATCTGATTGCCACCATCGGCGAAGATGCGCGGGTCGAAGGAGTTAGGTTGGCCAACCGGATGCGCGCCGTCGGCGTCGGTGCCATTCTCGCCAACGGTGGCCGAGCCCTGCGCGGCCAAATGCGCCAGGCCAACGCCCTGGGAGTGTCGGCGACGCTGATCCTGGGAGAGGATGAGGTGCGCGACGGTACGGTAGCCGTGCGGGATATGCAGACGTCCAGCCAACAGGTGGTTTCAGTGGACGCGTTCCTCAGCGATGTCGCGGGCGGATAGGGCGCCGGAGCATCGGTAAGTTTGTGGCCGGCAGCCAAGCCGGCCTTTTCGTTTCCCTGAAAACGCAGCCGATTTGAAACAAAAAATCCGATAAATTGCTCGTAAAGCCGTTGACACCGACCATCTGTTTCATAGAACATATAGCCAGCACAAATGCCCTGTAATGGGTCTGTAGGAGTGATGGCAATGTTGAACAACAACGGTAGCATAGTTGGCGCGACCTCGGCCGTGAGGACGACGGTCATACCGGACTCGGGCCGCCGGGTGTACTATCGCAGCTACCTGATCCACGGCGAGATTCCCGGCCTCTGCTATGTTATCTACGGACGCAATCGGCTGGGCCAGCTTGCGGAGTTGGGTACCGCCCGGGATTTTCGCGCGGCCATGGAATGGGTTGACCGGCACCGCTACGAAATGCGCCGCCTGATGCCTGTTGCCGAGCCTCGGCCACTTTATCCCGACGCCGGCAACCTGCCCGCCGCTGCGTAACCCCGACCGGAGCAATGACCGACCATCAGGAAAAGCGCATCGTCTATCGCCGGGTGGTGGACTTGAGCCATCCCATCCGGCCGGGCATCCCCCTATGGCCCGGGGACCCGCCGGTAGAGTTTGACGTGGTGGCTGACACTGGTAGCCACGGCTACTTTCTGCGCCGATTCAGCATGGGAGAGCACAGCGGCACCCATCTGGCGTCCCCCACCACGTTCTACGACGGATCCACCGGCCCGGACCAACTGCCGGCCGACAGCTTGGTGGTTCCCGCCATCGTCATTGATGTGTCCGGCCCGGCAACCGAAAACCCCGACTACGTGCTGACCCCGGCCGATGTTGCCCAATGGGAGCGTCGCCACGGCCCGGTCCCACCGAGTTCCCTGGTCCTGCTGTTCACCGCCTGGCAGCTCTATTGGGATAACCCGCAGGAATTCATCAACGCGGGTGCCGACGGCAGCATGCGCACGCCCGGATTCGGCCCGGACGCAGCCCGATTCCTGCTGGAACTGCGCAACGTTGCCGGGCTGGGCATCGATACCCACGGTGTTGATGCCGGCATGGATACCGCGCTGTCGGTCAGTAGGATGGCATTGGCACACCCCGCGTTGGTCCTGGAATGCTTGAACAACCTGAACCAATTGCCGCCCACCGGGGCCACCGTCATTGTAGGACGGCTGCCCCTGGTCGGCGGCAGCGGTTCGCCAGCATCGGTGCTGGCTCTGACGCTTTGAGATAGGCTACAGTGAAGCCGCTCCCGCCGCGGCGCAGTCCTCGTCTTCCTGGCTCGTGCCGCCGCCTACGCCGCAGGCGCCAACCACCGCCCCGTCGGCGATGATGGGCACCGCGCCCTGGCCGAATATCATCTCGGCGCCCGAGCGCTCACGTATGCCCGCCGGCGTTGGCGCGGTAGCCCGGTCCTGCATCTCGCCGCTGGCCCGCCCAAAGGCTGCCGACGCCACGGCTTTGCCCTGGCAGCCGTAGGCCGATGCCCAGATTGCCCCGTCCATGCGCTGCAGGCCGATCAGTCTCCCGCCGGCGTCCACCACGGCTACGCTGACTTTGATGTTGAGTTCTTCTGCTTTGGCGATTGCCGCCGCCATAATCCGGTTGCTGTCCGATAGTGAGAGGGCCATTTGATACCTCCTGATGTAGCCGCCCGTCGTCAGGCGGTTCGCAGGACATGATATGTCCGCCGGCGGGCCGGGGCAAGACCGGCCTCGGCGGATCAAGGTGCTATACTGTTCGCCGACTTCGCCGGAGCGTGCCGTACCCTCACCGTGTTGACTCGCCGAATTATACCGTGCCTCGACGTTGACGCCGGCCGCGTGGTGAAGGGCACCAGCTTCGTCAACCTGCGCGACGCTGGCGACCCGGCCGAGCTGGCGGCCCGCTACGACCTGGAAGGCGCCGACGAGCTGGTCTTTCTGGACATCACTGCCAGCAGCGACTCCCGGGACACTATGGTTGACGTGGTGCGTGCCGTTTCCGAGCAGGTGTTCATCCCCCTCACCGTCGGCGGCGGCATCCGCTCCATCGAGGACGTGCGGCGGATGCTCAACGCCGGCGCCGACAAGGTTTCTGTGAACACCGCCGCCATCAACACCCCGGAACTGGTGGCCCACGGCGCGGACCAATTCGGCAGCCAGTGCATCGTCACCGCCATCGACGCCCGCCGCGTTGTCCCCGGCGAGACCTGCCCCGAGGCCAACGACGACACCCTGGCCCTGGACGACACCTCCGGCTGGCAGGTGTACACTCACGGCGGCCGCAATCCCACTGGCCTCGACGCAGTCAAGTGGGCGCAGCGAACCGTCGCCCTCGGCTCCGGCGAGATTCTGCTCACCAGCATGGACGAGGACGGACAGCAGGATGGCTACGACCTGCCGTTGACCCGCGCTATCTCCCGCGCCGTTCCCGTTCCCGTCATCGCCAGCGGCGGAGCCGGCACCCTGGCGCATCTCTACGACGCCTTCGCCGACGGAGAGGCGGACGCCGTGCTCGCCGCCAGCATCTTTCACTTCGGGACCTATTCCATCGCCCAGGCCAAGCAGTACCTGGCCGGCCGCGATGTCCCAATGCGCATCTGACACAGACCAATCAGGAGCGGATGAATGAGCGCTATCACCACCGTAATCTTCGATATGTTCAACACGATAGCGCAGGACGGCCCGGAACACTGGCACCAGTCCTTTGTTGACATTATCGGCGAACAGAGGCTGGATACCACGCCGGAGGCCCTGCGCCAGGCTTGGGATGACGGAGCGGCCGGTTTTCGACAACAGCGGATTGCGCCCGGCGCCCCCTTCATCTCCTACCTGGATGGATGGGCCAACGCATTCACCGCCGCATTCTCCGAGCTGCAATTGGATGGTGACGGGATGGCGGCGTCCCAACGGGCCATTGACGAGCTGGGTACCCGTCCTCTTTTCCCCGATGTGCCGGAAGCTCTGGCCATCCTCGGAAAGAACCGACGACTGGCTGTACTCTCCAACGCCGACGACTCGTACCTTCATCCGGTGGTGGCGCGGATCCCGGCGCAGTTTGACGCGGTGGTATCCTCAGAAGGAGGGCAGTGCTACAAGCCGGCATCCCGACTCTTTGCTATGGCTCTCAACTCGCTCGGAGCCGAGCCCGCCAGCTGCGTGTACGTCGGCGACAAGCAGTTTGAGGACATCCTGGGCGCGCGCAGCGCAGGAATGGCCGCCGTCTGGATTAACCGCAAAGGCGAGCCGCTCAACTCGTCGTTGCCCACTCCCGACGCCGAAATCCGCGACCTGCTGGAACTCCCCCAGGTCTTGCAACGCCTGGGCGATGGAATCTGAGGAGCGCAACTCATGACCGAAGTGAAACTGGACGATAAGGGCCTTGTCCCCGCCATTGCCCAGGACATCAACACCGGCCAAGTGCTGATGCTGGGCTACATGAACCCCGGCTCACTGAAACGCACCGTGGAAGGCACCCAGGTGTGGTTTTACAGCCGCAGCCAGGAAGACCTGTGGCATAAGGGCGAGGTGTCCGGCAACTACTTGAACCTGCGCGAGTGGTACGTGGACTGCGATGCCGATACCATCCTCCTCAAAGTAGAACCCGACGGCCCCACCTGCCACACCGGCGAAACGACCTGCTTTTTCACCCGTATGCACGACCTGCCCGACCAATACGCTGCATCCGATGGTGGCCCGCGCGTGCTGGACGAGCTATTCGCCGTCATCAGGGACCGCCAGCGTGCCATGCCCGAAGATAGCTACACCGCCCGCCTTTTGGCGGAGGGAACCAGCCGGGTAGCCCAAAAGGTGATCGAGGAGGCCGGCGAGGCGGCCCTGGCAGCAGCCACTGGCGACGCCGAAAGCCTGCCCGGCGAAATCGCCGACCTGCTGTATCACACCCTGACGCTCATGGCCTCGGCCGGCGTCTCGCCCAACGCCGTTTGGGAGGAGTTGCGCGCCCGCCGGGGCTAAATCTCAGCGCCCGCCGAGGTCAATCCCGGCACAACGTCCCCGCCGGCATAACGCTTCCATCCTCCGGTGCGATAGACCGTCACGTTGCTGGCCCCCAACGCGGTCGCGCCGTCGGGTTCCAGCAGCAGCCCGCTTGCCCCGTCAATGCCCAGCACGGTGAGGCCAACGTAGTCTGGCCCTGATAATTGCGCCAGCGCCGCCTCCGGATTACTGCGCTCATGATGGGGTAGCACCAACACGTTGGGCACCACGTTCAGGCCCGGCGACACCGGCGATCCGGCCGAAGGGCGGCGCATCACCGACCCCAGCACCATCGCTCCGGCGCTGGAACCGGCCCAGATTGCGCCCTCGTCAACAGCGGCGGTTACCGCCGACAGCAACGCCGAATCCTCCAGCACCGAACGCAGATGCTCCGGGCTGCCGCCGGTAAAGTAGATGACGTCGGCGCTGTTAACTTGCCCCGCCATGCGGGGATTTTCGGCGTCGGCCCTGCGGATGACGTCAACGCTGTAAGCGTCCGCCCCTAGGCCGACGAAATGCCGGATGCCGTTGGTAGCGGCCAGCTGCGGGTTTTCGGATGCGGCGGCGGTTGGTATGATGGCGACGCGAGGCCGGCCCTTGCCGGTGAGTTCCAGAATTCTATAATCCATGCTTGCGCCGGAGGGCCTGAATTCGTCGCCGCCCACCAGCAAGATCCGCCGTCCCATATTCATGCTCTTGGAGGAAAGATGTTCGAGTTTATACATCACGTCCGCATCCTTGTCCACAACGCCGACGCCATGGCCGCCTATATCGAGGAGAACTTCGGGCTGACGCCGGAGAAGATTGAGGTCTATCCGGCGCGAGGTATGAAGAATGCCATCTACCGGGTGGGCCAGACCAACGTCGAATTCACGGAACCCTTGGATTCGGAATCGGCCATGGGGCAGTACCTGCAAACCTTCGGTCCCGGCCCATATCACCTGGCCTTTGGCGTAACCGATATTGCCGATAAAGCCGCCGGCCTGGCGGCCAAAGGCAACGAAATGCGTGGCGAAAACGGCATGTCCCGCAGCGCCGAGGGATACATGACTGCCAACATCGCGGCGGCCAGTGCCCTGGGCTACCCGTTTCAGATTGCAGAAGGCTAGTGGGGTAGTGCTAATATGTACTCTCTACCCTGAATGAATCCTCATCCCGGAACTGTCAACCATGCTAGTTAAAGACACCATCGCAACCGCCGTGGCCGCCGCGCTGGAACAGGCCAGGGCCGACGGCGTCATCGACGTGGGATCGTCGCCGGGCATTGAAGTTGAACGCCCCAACAATCCCGAACATGGCGACTTCGCCACCAACCTGCCCCTGCGCCTGGCTCGGGCCGCCCGCGCCAACCCGCTGCACCTCGCCCAGCTGATAGCAGAGCGCATCAAAAGCGGGCCGGAGATCGACGACGTTTCGCCCGCTCCCCCTGGTTTCATCAACTTCAAGCTCAGCAAAGCGTGGTTGCAGCAGCAGGTCGAAACCGTACGCGCCGCCAGCGATTCCTTCGGCGCATTGGACATCGGCGCCGGCCGCAAGGTCATGGTCGAGTTCGTCAGCGTCAACCCCACCGGCCCGGTGCACGTCGGACACACCCGTGGCGCCGTCCTCGGCAGCGCGCTGGCCAATGCCCTGGAGGCCGCCGGCTACGACGTAACCCGCGAGTATTACGTCAACGATGGCGGCTCCCAGATGGAAGCCTTCTATCGCTCGGTTTGGACCCGCTATCGACAGGCGCTGGGTAAGGATGCCGAGATGCCCGAGAACGGCTATCGGGGCGAATACATCGCCGATATCGCTGCCGATATTATCCGGTCGCAGGGCAACCATTACCTGGACACGTCCGAAGCCACCGCCGTCCGCGAGATTGGCGACCTGGCCCGCGACAAAATGGTCGCGTTGATCCGCAACGACATGGATGCCATCGGCGTAACCTTCGACAACTGGTTCAGCGAGCGCTCACTGTTCCTAACCCCCGACTCCGATGCGAGCGACTACGACCGGGCGATTGCCCGCTTGCGCCACGGCGGACATCTCGCCGAACACAGTGGCGCCCTGTGGTTCCTCTCTACCACTTTCGGCGACGAACGCGATAATGTCGTGGTGCGCTCGTCGGGTGAACATACCTATTTCGCCTCCGACATCGCCTATCATTACAACAAGTTCGAGGGCCGCGGCTTTGATCGCGTGATCGATATCTGGGGCGCTGACCACCAGGGGCACGTGATGCGCATGAAGGCCGCCATGCAGGGGTTGGGTCTCGAGCCGGACAATCTCACGATCCTCATCTCACAGATGGTTACCCTCAAGCGCGGCGATGAAACCGTCCGCGCCTCCAAGCGTACCGGCGATTTCGTCACCCTGCGCGAACTGGTTGACGAAGTTGGCATGGACGCCTGCCGCTACTTCTTCCTGGCCCGGGCCGCATCCACGCAGATGGAGTTCGACCTGGAACTGGCGACACGGGAATCGTCGGAGAACCCGGTCTATTACGTGCAGTACGCCCACGCGCGCAACGCCAGCATCCTCAATTTGGCCGCCGAGCGGGGCATCGATTTCGCCGCCGGCGACGTGAGTTTGCTTACTCATCCCCACGAGCTGGAGCTGATTCGCACCATGCTGCGGCTTCCGGAACTGGTAGAACAGGTTGCGGAGAATCTGGAGCCCCACCACCTGCCCCACTACGCCACCGAGCTGGCCACGGCTTTTCACCATTTCTACGAGAGTTGCCGGGTGATTTCCGCCAACCCTGAAGACAACGAGCTTACACTGGCCCGCCTCAAGCTGGTCGCGGCGGCCCAGGTGGCCTTCCGTCGCACCTTGACCCTGATGGGAATGTCAGCGCCGGAGCGGATGGAACGAGAGTAATTTTCCAGGCCCCGACTGTAAAAAGGGACTTAATCCCGTCGTAAAACTTGCCCCCCGCCCCGTGCCGGGTGTATATTGAGCGACCTATGGTATCAATTGTTCCTATTAGGCCGGCCGGCTGATGGGCATTCTGCTGCGCATCATCGGCATGGCCGCTCACTATCCGATGCGGTTGAGCCTGGCGTATATCAGTGCGCTGGCCGCCATCGGCTTTTCTTTGGCCCTGCCGTGGCTGTTCGGCGGCGGCATCGACCTCATGGTCGGGCAGGACGAGGCTACGGGCCGGTTCTACCGAGAGGATTTCGCCCTCACCGCCTTGGTGTTTTTCGGCGTCGGCATCCTGCTGGTCAGCTTGGGGCGCGGTTTCTGCGACTTTGCCCGCACCTACACCACCGAATCCCTGTCGCAGAAAGTTTCCTTCGACTGCCGCAACCTCCTCTATGACAAGCTGCAGAACGTCAGCTTCGCCTTCCACGACAAGGAACACACCGGCGATCTGATGTCCCGGGCCACCGCCGACGTGGAAGCCATGCGCCGGTTTGTGAACCTGGGCATGATCCGGTCGTTGGACGTGGTGGTCCGCATCGTGGCCATCCCCTGCATCCTGTTTTTCCTCAACTGGGAGTTGGCCCTGGTCAGCATGATTTTTGTGCCGGCCATCGTGCTGCGCTCTTCAATCGTAATGCGAGCCTTGCGCCGAAAGTGGTTGCACGTGCAGGAGGTGATGGGACAGTCGGTTACCGTTCTCCAGGAAAACTTGGCCGGTATGCACGTCGTCAAGGCCTTCGCTTCCGAGGACTTTGAACGGAGGAAGTACAACCGCAAAGCCGAGGAACTCCGCGTTGAATATTTCGACGCCGAACGGATGCAGGGCACCAACAGCGCCTGGATGACACTGTACTTCACCTTCGCTCTGGGCGTGGTGCTGTGGTTCGGCGGCTGGCAGGTGGTGGACGGCAGCCTTACCCCCGGCGACCTGGCCAAGTTCTTCCTCTACCTGAATCAGCTGACCTTCCCCATTCGCGCCTCGGCCCAGATTATCAACACCTTTTCCCGCGCCATGTCCTCAGGACAGCGACTGTTCAACGTCCTCGATACCCGGTCGCCGGTGTCCGAACGGCCGGACGCCAGAGAGCTGGGCCGCCCCGAGGGACACGTTCGCTTTGACAAGGTGGGATTCGCCTATGAAGACCGCTCGCCGGCCTTGCGTGAGGTCAACCTGGACGCCAAGCCCGGCCAGGTAACGGCGATTCTCGGTGCTCCCGGCAGCGGCAAAACCACTGTAGTCAACTTGCTGCCCCGTTTCTACGACGTCACCGACGGCACGATAACCATAGACGGGGAAGACATACGGGACTTTACGTTGCAGTCCCTGCGCCACAACGTGGGTATCGTTCACCAGGACGTGTACCTGTTCAGCGCCAGCATCCGGGACAACATCGCCTATGGAGTGGTCGGCGCCACTGATGCTGACGTGGAACGGGCCGCCAAGGTTGCCCAGCTGCACGACCAGATTATGGCTCTGCCCAACGGCTACGACACCTGGGTGGGCGAGCGTGGCACCACCCTTTCCGGCGGCCAGCGTCAGCGCCTCTCCATCGCGCGCACCATCCTCATTGACCCGCCGGTTCTCATTCTCGACGACTCAACCTCCAGCGTTGACGTGGAAACGGAACGCCAGATTCACCGGGCCATGGTCGAAGTGATGAAAGGCCGCACGACCTTCGTCATCGCCCACCGGCTGAGCACAGTGCGGGAAGCCGACCAGATACTGGTACTGGACAGGGGCAACATCGTTGAGCGTGGCTCCCACGAGGAACTGATCCGGTCTGGCGGAATCTACCAGAGCATCTACGAACTGCAGCTGCGCCCCCAGGAAGAAGTCCTGCTGGAGGCAGCGGTGCCGGCCATGGCCGACGGGAGGGCTGCCCTATGATGCGCGGCGGCGGCGGCATGGGCGGCGGCATGATGCGGGGGATGCGTGGCACCTCCGCAGACAGCATGTTTGCCCCCACCAATGACAACCTGACCGACGAAGACGTCGTCGGCCGCGTGTACGATAACCGCGTGGTGATGCGGTTTATGACCTTCATCGTGCCCTATCGCACCTACGCCCTGATTGCTTTGGCATCGCTGCTGGTGTACGCCACGGTCAACGCCGGTATCCCGCTGCTCATCAAATATGGCATTGACTGGGCCATCGCGGAAGGCAACGTCAACCGCGTCCACATCATCGGCGCCGCCTTCATGGTCATCACGGTGATCCACTTCATTTCCAACCGCCTGCAGTTCATCTTTATTTCCCGCACCGGCCAGCACGTCCTGTACGACCTGCGGGCGGGCATGTTCAGCCACCTGCAAAACCAGTCCAACGCTTTCTATCACCGCACTCCCATCGGTCGCATCATGTCCCGAATGCAGTCGGACATACTGCAATTGCAGGAGACTTTCGAGCTCCTTGCGCTGGCCCTGGCGGAGCTGGTAACGGTGGGCGCCATCATCGTGCTGATGCTGGTCGTGAACTGGCAGTTGGCGCTGGTGTGTATGTTCGTTGTGCCGGTACTCACGGTGATCATGATGTACTGGCAGCGCTTTGCCCGCCATTCCTTCATGCGCATCCGCCGCGCCATCGCCATGGTCAACGGCGAGTATAACCAGAACATCACCGGTGTCCGTGTCGTCCAGAGCCTGAACCGCCAGGACGAGAACATGGCCCACTTCCGCACGCTCAACCAGGAATACCTGGACGCCAACCTGGAAGCGGCTCGCTACTCCGGTATGCTGCAGCCGCTGGTGGAGTTGCTCATCGGCTTGGGCATCGGCCTCGGCGTAGTGCTGTTCGGCGGCTGGCTCCTGCAACGGGACGCTCTGGAAGTCGGCACCTTGGTGGCATTCGCCTTCTGGATCCAGCGTTTCTTCGAGCCGATACGCCAGCTTACGATGCAATACAGCCAGCTTCAACGCGCCATGGCCGCCGGCGTGCGCATCTTCGAGGTGCTGGACCTGGAACCCGACATTCTGGACAAGCCCGATGCAGTGACGCTGCCCGAAGTGCAGGGAGAAATTCGCTACAACGACGTCAACTTCCACTATGTCCCCGGCGTTGAGGTGCTGCGCAACGTCAACCTGCACATCAAGGCCGGCGAAAACGTGGCGCTGGTCGGCTCCACCGGGGCCGGCAAGAGCACCCTGGTCAACCTCCTGCACCGCTCCGCGGACGTAACCGGCGGCGGTATCACCGTTGACGGCTACGACCTGCGGGACGTGAAGCGGGAATCCCTCGTGCACCAGATGAGCATGGTGCTGCAGGAGCCTTACCTCTTCTCCGGCACCGTCCGCGAAAATATCTGCTACCAGAACGACCACGTTTCCGATGAGCAGATTATCGCCGCGGCCCAGGCAGTGGGCGCCCACGACTTCATCATGGAAATGGAGAACGGCTACGATTCCGAGCTGGCCGAGCGCGGCATTAACCTGAGCATCGGGCAACGGCAGCTCATCAGCTTTGCCCGCGCCATAGTCGGCAACCCCCGTATCCTGGTCCTGGACGAAGCCACGGCCAACATCGATACCCAAACGGAGCTGCTGATTCAGCAGGCGCTCAACCGCATCCTGAAAGGCCGCACGTCAATCGTCATCGCCCACCGTCTGTCAACCATCCGCAACGCCGACAAGATCGTGGTGCTGGACCGCGGCCGGGTCGCCGAGGTCGGCAGCCACGACGAATTGTTGGAAGCCGGCGGCGTGTATGCCCAGCTCTATGCCATCAACTACGGTCTTTCCGGCCCCAGCGTCGACGTTGCCCCCGTTGGCGGCGAGGTGATCGGCGCCGACGGTCTCTCACCGGCCGCTGCCGATTAGCCAGCCAAAAAATTCCGAATCGCCGCCGCCAATTCTCCCGGCTTGTGATAGCCGATGTCGTGGATGGTGTCGGGTATCCAGTGGACCTGCCCGTTGGGCAGTGCGGCTTCAGCGGCGGCCACCATAATCTCCCGCTGCCTGGAGAACTCGGAGTTGACCCGGTCGGCCCGCGGCCCGGCCGCTACCACCAGTGTGGGAACCTTCACCTGCGGCAGCACCACCGATGGCGGCTCGGCCCACATCGTCGCCAGCACCTGGGCATGATTCTCCGGGCGCAGATTGTCCCGCATCTGGCCGTCGGCCCCTTCATACACCATCGTCAGCGCAACGTCGGCCAGGTCGTCGCCCCAGCAGAATGACAGGTTTTCCGCCAGCCGCGCCAGATACTCGGCCCGAGTCCCCGCCACCAGGCGCGGCGCCAACCGCTGCCGAAACGCCTCCCACGTCGGGTTGGGCAGCAATCCGCCATCCTGAAAGCCGCCGTCAATCATCACCAGCCGGCTCACCCTCTCCGGGAAGCGCATCGCCAGGTTGCTGGCTACGTGGCCGCCCCAGGAATGTCCTAGCACGGCGGCCCGCTCAATGCCGAAATGGTCCAGCAGACCCACCGCGTCCTCGGCGAGAGTTTCCCAGTCGTAGCCCGACGGAGCTTGCGTAGTCCCCCCGTGTCCCCTCTGGTCCGGCGCTATGATGCGGTAGTTGTCCGACAGCCAGGGGACCAGCCGACGATACCAATGCCCTGAGGATGCCAGGCCGTGCAGCGCCAGCATCGGCTCGCCCGTGCCGCCCCAGTCCAGACAATGCACGTCCAGTTCGCCGAGGGTGATCACGCTGGCTGCAGGGTTGTTCGGGGCGGTGGGTCGATTCACATTGGGCATTTGATTTGCTCACTGGGGGCATAGTTTGACAGTGATTATACTTCTAATGGATATGCTAGAATGGCGCAATACAGCGAGCCGAGAATGGCAAGGCAGTTGCAATGACAACCGACCGTTATAACCTTGGCGACTATTTGCCGTCGGTGTCCAGAATGGCTGCTCAGCTGGACGGCAACGGCGTTCCGGCTCGGCTGAAAGCCCACGACCACACCCTGTGGAGCGATGACTCCCGGGAAATTGCCGACCGGCTGGCATGGCTCACCCTGCCGACCGACAGCCAGGGAACAACGGGCGAACTGGTCAATTTTGCCGCCGAAGTACGCCAGGCCGGCTACCAATACGTGGCCCTCCTGGGAATGGGCGGCAGCAGCCTGGGGCCGGAAGTGATCCGACAAATCATCGGCTCCCCCGTATCTGGCGACTACCCCCAGATGCTCACTCTGGACAGCACCGTGCCGGCTTGGGTGTCGTCAGCGACGGCAGCCATCGACCCCGCCCGTACCATCTTCGTCTTGTCATCCAAGTCGGGAACCACCACGGAACCGCTGACCTTCTACGCCCATTTCCGTAATTTGGTGGAGCGTTGCGTCGGAGTGGAACGCGCCGGCGACAATTTCATCGCGGTAACCGACCCTGATACGGCGCTGGCAAGACTGGCCCAGTCTGAGGGTTTCCGTCGCGCTTTTCTCAATGACCCCGACATCGGTGGGCGCTATTCCGTCCTTTCCCACTTCGGGTTGGTCCCCGCGGCGTTGACGGGTGTGGACTTGCCGCGTCTGTTGGAACCGGCGGCGGCGATGCAGCAGCGCTGCCTGTCCGCCGGCCCCGTCGCCGACAACCCCGGCGCGTGGCTGGGTACGGTTATCGGTACGCTGGCCAGGCAGGGCCGGGATAAGCTTACCCTGGTTGCCTCGCCCAAGATTGCCGGGTTCGGTCTGTGGGTAGAACAACTGCTGGCGGAAAGTACCGGCAAGAACGGCACCGGCATCATCCCCGTGGCCGCCGAGCCACTGGCATCAGATGATGCCTACGGCCCGGATCGTCTCTTCGTCCAACTGCGCCTGGCCGACGATAGTTCGCCGGAAGCCATGGACGCCGACCAGGCCATGCTGCGGCTGGAATCCGCCGGCCATCCCACCGTTCGCCTGGAACTGTCCGACGCCTACGACCTGGGCGCCGAGTTCTACCGCTGGGAGTATGCCACGGCCATCGCCGGACACATTCTCGGGATACATCCCTTCGACCAGCCGGACGTGCAGGGCGCGAAAGACCGTACCGTCAGCGTGCTGGAGGGTTACCAGGCCGCCGGCCGGCTGCCCGACACGCATTCAGATGACGCCGGCCGTCTGCTGGCCCTGCTGGCGGCATCCGCCCCCGGCGACTATCTGGCGATAATGGCCTATCTGCCCGACGCCGACGGAATCGGTGACGCCATCTACGAACTGCGCCGCCGGGTGATGGGCAAGCACGGCATCGCCACCACGGCCGGCTATGGCCCCCGTTTTCTCCATTCCACCGGGCAGCTCCACAAGGGCGGCCCCGACTCCGGGATATTCCTGCAACTGACCCAGGAACACGCCGCCGACCTGGACATACCCGGCTGGCCCTTCAGTTTCGGAACGCTGGCCGATGCCCAGGCGCTGGGCGACTTGCAGGCGCTGCGCAATCTCGGCCGTCGCGCCGTATCACTCCGGCTGGACGGCAACCCTGCCGACGCGATTCGCCGTCTGGCCGACATGCTCTAAAAGAGGAAAATACATCGTGGAAATCGGAATGATTGGCTTGGGCCGTATGGGCGCCAACATGACCCAACGGTTGCTGAACGGCGGGCACAGGGTGGTGGTCTATGACCGCGATGCTCAGGCGATGGGTGTGTCAGCGTCCGGCGGCGCAACCGCTGCCGATTCAGTGGCCGACCTGGTGAGCCGCTTGGCTTCGCCCCGCGCGGTGTGGGTGATGCTCCCTGCCGGCGCCGTCACCGACGCCGTAATTGGCCAGTTGGCCGGCCTCCTGGACGCCGGCGACGCCGTAATTGACGGCGGCAACGCCAACTACAAGGACACCATGCGTCGCGGCGAAACCCTGGCGGCCTGCGGTGTTCATCTGCTGGACGCCGGCACCAGCGGCGGCGTCTGGGGCCTGGTTGAGGGCTACTCCCTGATGGTCGGCGGCGACCCGGCTACTTTCGCCCGGCTGGAACCCATCTTTCAAACTCTGGCCCCCGGCGAAGACAAGGGTTACAGCCACGTCGGCCCCACCGGGGCCGGACACTTCACCAAGATGGTCCACAACGGCGTGGAGTACGCCCTGATGCAGGCCTATGCCGAGGGCTTTGAGCTGTTGCAGGCCAAGCAGGGAGAGTTTGACCTTGACCTCACGGCCATCGCCCAAACCTGGCAGCACGGCAGCGTGGTGCGGTCATGGTTGCTGGACTTGGCGGTGTTGGCCCTGGAGGCCGACCCCGGCTTGGAGAGCCTGTCAGCCTACGTTGACGATTCCGGTGAAGGCCGCTGGACAGTCAACGAGTCAGTCGAGCTGGCCGTGCCCACGCCCACCATCACCGCCGCCCTGTACCAGCGGTTCCGCTCTCGTCAGGATGAACCCTTCGGCGCCCGGCTGCTGGCGGCCCTGCGTAACCAGTTCGGCGGCCACGCCGTCCGCGAGGCCGGTTCTCAATGACAACAACCGCCGGGCCCAATCTGGCCCACGAGGCCGGTTCCGACTCCACCGCTCTGGTGATATTGGGTGCCAGCGGTAACCTGGCCCATCAAAAGTTGGGTCCGGCGATTTTCAGCCTGTACCGCAAAGGAAGACTGCCGGACAACATTAACATCGTCGGTGTTGCTCGCAACGCGATGACCGATGATGAGTTCCGGCATTGGCTGCAGGAGAGCAGCGCCGGCGATGCTACGGCGCCAGAATGGGATGAGTTCGCCGCCCGCCTGTGCTACGTCGCGGCGGACGTAACCGATGCCGCTTCGCTGGCCGAGGCCGGCCGAAGGGTGGCCGACTTGGCCGAATACCCTGATTCCAAAATCAACTGCCTTTTCTATCTGGCGCTGGCTCCGGGGTTGTACGAGCCGGCTATCGCCGCCCTGGCCGCTGCCGGCCTGACCGACGAAAGCAACGGCTGGCGACGTATCGTAGTGGAAAAGCCTTTCGGTTCTAACCTCGCCACGGCTCGGCGACTGAACGATCAGGTGCATCAGGTCTTTCGGGAAGAGCAGGTCTATCGCATCGACCACTACCTTGGCAAGGAGACCGTGCAGAACCTGCTGGTGTTCCGCTTCGCCAACGCCATATTTGAACCGGTCTGGAACCGTAACTACATCGATCAGGTGCAGATTACGGTTGCTGAGGATGTGCTGGTGGGAGAGCGTGGCGAGTACTACGACCAGGCCGGCGTGCTGCGGGACATGTTCCAGAATCACCTCCTCCAACTGCTGTCCCTCATCGCTATGGACCCGCCCTATGCTTTCGAAGCGGACGCGCTGCGCAACGAGAAGGCGAAGATTTTGCGCTCCGTGCGCCGGATGTCGCTGCGGGAACTGCATCGCAGCCTGGTCATCGGCCAGTACGACGGCTACCATCTCGAACCCGGCGTCGGACCGGGCTCGCAGACCCCCACCTACGCAGCCCTGCGGCTGTACATCGACAACTGGCGCTGGCAGGGTGTGCCATTCTACCTGCGCTCCGGCAAGGGCCTGGCGCGAAAGAGCACGGAGATGCTGGTACAGTTTCATTCCCCGCCCCACATGCTCTTTCCGGTGCCGGAAGATGTGGCCATACCCGGCAATACCCTGTCAATCTGCATCCAGCCCAACGAAGGGATGCGCTTGGAATTCCAGTCCAAAGTGCCCGACGCCGGGCTGGAAATGAAAACCGTTGACCTGGAGTTTCACTATCACGACGACTTCGCCGGCATCGACATACCCGACGCCTACGAGCGCCTCCTGCTGGACGTAATCGCCGGCGACGCCGCACTATTCACTCGCAACGACGAGATCGAGCTGGCCTGGAGCATCATCGACCCGATAATTGACAGCCTGGACCTGCCGGGCGCCCCGGCCCCCTATCGTTATCTGCCCGGAATGAGCGGGCCGCCCCACGGCGAGGAGCTGCTTGAGGCTGACGGCCGACGCTGGCTGCCCGGATGCGCCGAGGTTGGCTACATCGTATAGGCCGAATTCACCCTCGGGTCGCGCGGTGATTCTGCAATGCGCAGGACTAACTACCACTGGGTTATTCTGGCTACTGGGTTCGTGATCCTCTTCTTCAACGGAGGGTCACGCTCTGCCCTTGCCCTTATGCTCAAGCCCATGTCCGACGACCTGGGTTGGACCCGTTCCGTGCTGTCCCTGGGTATCACCGAATATATGCTGGTGTCTGCCCTGGCCATGCCCTTTATCGGTCGTCTGGCCGACCGCTACGACCTCCGCTGGATTACCGGGGCTGGCGTGGTGCTGGGCGGGGTCGGCATCGGCTTGATGAGCGTGGTTTCTGCGCCGTGGCAGTTCTTCCTGGTATATGGAGTGGTCTTCGCCCTGGGTAACGCGGCCATCTCCAACCCAATCGTAAGCGTGATGATAGTGCGTTGGTTCCCGCAACGGCGCGGCACGGCCAACGGCGTAGCCGTGTCCGGCAACGCCACCGGGCAGCTGGTGATAGTCGGCCTGCTGGCCCAATCGCTGGCCCGCTTCGACTGGCGGCCCTCCTATGCGGCGTTGGGCGTGGCCTATCTGGCGATCTTGGCCCCCATCGTGCTGCTCGCCGTCAGGTCCGCGCCGCGTCAATCCCTCCAACCGGAATCGGTTCCCCCAGCGAAAAATGTGGAGAGCGCTCCCGCAACGGCCGCAGCATCCGTGGCCGAAACGACGCCGCCGGAACCCCAACGGCTGTTGACGTCCGGACAGTTGTGGCTGTTGATGGGAATCTACGCCATCTGCGGCTTCCAGGACTTTTTCGTGGCCACCCACGTGGTGGCCTTCTCCCTGGACATTGGCATCGGCACGGTGCTGGCCGGCAATCTTCTGGCCCTCATGGGCCTGATGGGCCTGCTTGGCGTCCTGACCGCCGGATTCCTGGCCGACCGCATGGGACCGGGCCGCCCGACGCTGCTCTGTTTCGTCATGCGCATCGGGATCTTTGCCCTCGTGGTCTGGACTCATGCCCACCCGGCGGTGGTGGTTTACGCGCTGCTGTATGGGTTCACTTTCCTCATGACCGCCCCGCTCACGGTTATCTTCTCCGGGAACATATTCGGCTCGGCTCGGTTGGGCCGAGTCAGTGGCACCATCTCGGGCATTCACCAGGTCAGCGGCGGCTTGGGCGCTTTGGTCGGTGCCCTGTCCTTCGACATCTGGGGCAGTTACGACCCCGCTTTCCTGCTGATGCTGGCCCTGTCAATAGCGGCCACGGTGGCCACCTTGTTGGTTCGCGACGGCGGCGTCCGCACGCCGGGAACGCCTACCCCCATTTGCGACTGAAGAAGGGCCGGATTTGCCATTGAAGCCGGCCCTTCATCCATCCCGGTATTGGGACAGGTCAGCCGCTGGCAAAAATCTCGTTGGCGATGTCCATTGCCCCGCGCGCGAACGGGATGCCCGAGTACAGCGTCATGTGTCCGAACACCTCAATAATCTGGTCCTGGGTGAGGCCGATGTTCAGCGCGCCCCGGATGTGGCTGCGCAGCGGCCCTTCCCGCCCCAGCGTCGCCAGGCACGTCATGGTGCAGATGCACCGGCTGGGCAGGTCCAGGCCCGGCCGCGTCCACGTCGCGCCCCAGTAATATTCGCCGGTGATGCGGCCCAGCTCTGCCTCCGCCTGCGTCGGTGGAGCCGGCCGGCTGCCGCCTCCGCCCATGTAGTTGCGGCGATACTCATCGCCTCTCTGGAACAGGCTGTCCGGGTCTTCGTTGGCGTCGTGGATGCGGGCCGGCGTGAAGTCGATGCCCCGCTCCTCGAACACCGATTTGCAGATGGTGAGGGCCTGGATGCCGCCCGGCGCGCCGCTGTACCAGGTGTCGTGGATAATCAGCTCCACGACCTGTTCCGGCGTCAGCCCGATGTTCAGTGCGTTGCCCAGGTGTCGGCGCAGCTGCACTTCCCGGTTCAGCACTATCAGGCTGGACAGCGTAATCATCTCTCTTTGCGCCGGCGTCAGCGCCGGCCGCTTCCAGATGGTGCCGAACAACGCCTCGCCCAGGATGCGCTCCAGGTCCGGCGCGATGTCCCATGCCCCCGGCGACGAACCACCAGTAATTTGACCGCCGCCAAACATCCGCCGGGTTTCCTGCCCCCGCTCGTAGCGAGCATCCAGTTCACTCATACTATCCTCCGTTGGTAGCTTCCTGATTGTCGGCAGTGTACGGACGCAAACCCCGTTACGCAACCGCTCCTGCCCCCGCTCAGCCTGAGCCTGTCGAAGGCTCATCCCAATCCCGTGCAAGACCCTTGTGCTATCATGCCGCCATGATTGACCTTCTCATCTCCAACGGCCAGGTAATCGACGGCTCCGGCAGCCCCGGCTTTCACGCCGCCGTCGCCATCTCCGGCGACACCGTCTCCATCCACCGCGGCGACGACGCCCACCTGCGTCAGGACGCCGTCCGCGTCATTGACGCCACCGGCCACGTCGTCTGCCCTGGCTTCATCGACCTCCATTCCCACGCCGGCCTCACCATCCTGGGCGAGCCCCATCACGACCCCAAGGTGCGCCAGGGTGTTACCACGGAACTGGTCGGCATTGACGGCATCTCCCACGCGCCATTCAAGACCCAGGAAGAGCTGCATCGCTACATCTGGCTGGACGCCGGGCTCAACGGCTATCCGCCCATGCCGGCCGACTGGCTCACCGTAGCCGACCTGCTGGGCAAGTACGACGGCACGGTCGCCATCAACATGGCCTACATCCTGGGCAACTCGCCCGTCCGCATCTGGAGCGTCGGCTGGGAGCAGCGGCCGGCCACCGCCGCCGAAATCGCCGATATGCAGTCCGTCGTCCGCGAGGCAATGGAAGAAGGCGCCTGGGGCCTGTCCACCGGCCTGGACTATCCGCCCGGCGCCTACGCCGACACCGACGAGTTGGTGGCCCTTTCCGAAACCGCCGCGTCAATGGGCGGCCACTACCACACCCACACCCGCGCCAGCCTGCTCAGCCAGGGCTACCTCGCCCCCTGGCACGAGGCCGTGGACATCGGACGGCGCAGCGGCATCCCGGTGCACCTGACCCACTACCGGCAGTCGGTGTCGGGAGTCGGCAGCCACCTCGGACACCTGGAGCTGGTGGAGGACGCCCGCGCCGAGGGCATCGACTGCACCTTTGACTGCTACACCTACCCCTACTCCGGCACCACGCCCACCATCGGCATCCCCCACTGGGCCAAGGACGGCGGCCCGGAACGCCTCATCGCCGCCCTGCAGGACGCCGATGACCGCGCCCGGATGAAACGGGAAATCACCCCCAGCCGCCTGGCCAACAACTGGCTTACCAACTTCACCCGTCCCGAAAACCGCATCTACGACGGCCGCCTCATCACCGACATCGCCGAAATGCGCGGCCAGGAACCGGCGGACGCTCTGTTCGATTTGCTCCTCTCCGAAAACCTGGGCATCAGCACCGTCGGCCTGGGCACCAACGCCCAGACTCTGTACGCCTTCGTCTCCCACCCCTACGGCATGATCGCCTCCGACGCCATCCTGTTCGGCGAATACCCCAACCCGCGCACCTACGGCTGCTTCCCCATCGTCCTGGCCGAGTTCGTCCGCGCCGAGCAGCACCTCCGCTTGCCCGAGGCTATCCGCAAGATGACCTCCTTCCCGGCCCAACGCCTCGGCATCCCCGACCGCGGCCTGCTGCGCGATGGCTTCAAGGCCGATGTCGTGGTGTTCAACCCCGACACGGTGAAGGCGCTGGCCACCAAGGAAGACCCCAAGCAATACCCGGTGGGCATCGAATACGTCATCGTCAACGGCCAGGTGGTCATCGATCAGGGCGAAAACACCCGCGCCCTGCCCGGCCGCGCCCTCCGCCGAGGCCACGCGACAACGTAAATCGCGTCGCCTTTCCACCTACTCATTGTCATTCCCGCGAAAGCGGGAATCCAGAAAATCTTGCCCATCCTGTCCATTGATGTAAATCCATTAACTCCTGCCTAATGCCTCAATCCCTAGCCCCCGACTACCGCTACTGCCCGCGTTGTGCCAGCCTTCTCACCCCCACGATTCGCGGCGGCCTTCCCCGTCCCACCTGCGCCGCCTGCGGATTCGTCCACTTCCGCAACCCGGCCGTCGGCGTCGCCGTGGTGCTGCTGGATGACACGGGCCGCATCCTGCTGGGCCGCCGTTCCGCCGGCGGCAACGTCGGCCAGTGGTGCATCCCCTGCGGCTACGTGGAATGGGGCGAGGACATCCGCGATGCCGCCCGCCGCGAATTCCTGGAAGAAACCGGCCTTGAAGTGGCCATCGGCGAGGTTTGCGCCGTCCATTCCAACTTCCACAACTCCAACTCGCTCACGGTGGGCGTCTGGTTCTACGCCAGGCAGACCGGCGGCGAACCCCACGCCTCCGACGATTTGGACCAGGTAGCCTGGTTCCCGCCCGACGCTCCACCGGAACCACTTGCTTTCCCCACCGACCGCCTCGTGCTCGCCGACTTGTCACGAATTAACCCCAAACGACGATGACCAAGCACGCCGTCATCATCCAGCATCACCCCGTCGAAACCCTCGGCGCCAACTTCACCTCCGTCCTGCAGGATGCCGGCTTCGCGCTCACCATCGTTCCCCTATTCGCCGGCGCCCCCGACTTTACCACCTTCGATGCGCCGGACTTGTCCGACGTTGCCCTGGTAATCTCCCTCGGCGGCCCCATGTCCGCCAACGACGACTACCCGGCGCTGCGCCAGGAGATGGCGTATCTCCGTACCGCCGCCACCGGCGATGTGGGCAATGCAGCCCCAACGCCTGTCGTCGGCATCTGCCTCGGCGCGCAACTGCTCTCCCGCGCGCTGGGCGGCGCAGTCGCTCCCACCGGCGGCTACCAGTTCGGCCTGCGCAAGATTGACATAACCGCCGATGGCGCAGCCGACCCAGCATTTGGCGAAATCAAGATTCCATTGGTTCCAACCCTCCACGGCGAGCAGTTCACCGTGCCCCCCGATGGCACCCTGCTGGCGCAGGGAACCATGCTGCGCCGCGATGGCAACTACGTGCGTTTCCCCATGGCCTTTCGCTTCGGCCTCTCCTACGGCTTCCAGTTCGAGCCCCAACTCACCCTCGACGAGTTGCGAATCTGGAACCGCGAGCTGGCCGGCGACTACCACCTGATGGGCGACCGTTTCAACCCGACCGAGGAGGCAGCCCGCAACCTCCGCGAGTTCGCAGCCTTCGCGCCCTATCACCAACGTCAAATGGCCCGAATGCTCCACGCCCTGCTGACACAGGCGGGCTTGTTATAGCGTCTTGACATCCGGCATCCCTCCTGCCTCCGTTTGACACCTGCCACGCTCAATAGTAACCTGCCAACGTCCCTTGTCGGACACAATCCACCGTTTCCATTGCGCCAACCAAACCACCACATCGGAGGTAATCAAGACATGGCTTACCAAGGAATGACGGCCGAACACATCTGGGTGGAAGGTCACAACGGCGACCCCATCAACGCTTACCTGGCGCGGCCTTTGGGCCCCGGACCTTTCCCTGCCGTCCATCTGTTCCACCACATGCCCGGCTGGGACGAGGCCAGCAAGGAAATGGCCCGCAAGTTCGCCCACAACGGCTACATCGCCATCATGCCCAACCTGCACTACCGCGAAGGCCACGACGACCCCGTCGCCAACAGCAACAGCATTCGCGAGAAGGGCGGTATGCCCGACGAACGCACCATGGGCGACGCCGCCGGCGCCATCAGCTACCTGCGCCACCTCTCCAACTACAACGGCAAGGTCGGCATCATCGGCTTCTGCTCCGGCGGACGCCAGGTCTTCCTGGCCGCCTGCAAGCTGTCCGGCATCGACGCCGCCGTTGACTGCTGGGGTGGCGGCGTAACCCCGCGCGACAGCGAGCCCCCCACGGCAGCCATGCCCCACGCTCCCATCGAGTTCGTCGCCAACCTCTCCTGCCCAATGCTGGGCATCTTCGGCGCTGACGATGCCCGACCCACCGTAGAGGAAGTGGCGGCCACCGATGCTGCCATCAAGGCTGCCGGCAAGTCCTGGGAGTACGAAATCTACCCCAACGCCGGCCACGGCTTCGTCGCCGTTGACCGCACCAGCTACGCCGTGGAAGCTTCCAACGCCGCCTGGCCCCGCATCTTCGACTTCTACGCCAAGCACCTGTCGTAAGCGGCCAAACCGCAACCGACAAACACCAAGGGCGGGTTTCATACCCGCCCTTATTCGTCTCGCAACTCCGAGTGATTGAAACTCCGACGGGGTTAGTTGTCCGTCGCCTCAAACGCCAGCGTCGCAAAGCGCATGAAGATGCCCCCGCGCGGCGCCGCCAGCGGCCCGTTGAGGCACAGGCACGCGATGACGTACCTCGCCCCCGGCTCTCCGACTTCAGCAATCTCCACCCGGTGCGGCGTGTTCAGCCCGACGATGCTGCCGTAAGCCCGGTCGATTTCGCCGTTCACCCACACCTCGCCGTAGTTGTCAAAGTTGGTCTCAAACCAGACCCGGTATCCGGCCACGCTCACGCCGTCAATCGATTCCGGCAGTGTCACCGCGATGCGATACCACGCGAAGGTGAACCCCTCCGACAGGCTCTGCCGCACGTTGTCGCACACGTCCCAGGCTGAATCGTCGTAGTCGGCCAGCCGTGCCGACGTAGCCAACAGCCGCGCCGTCAACCCTTCGTTGGGTTCGCCGGGTACCAGGCCGGGAGCCACCCGCCAGGGTTGCCCGCCTACTTTCGCCCTTCCGTCGGCTGTGTTCAAGTCAACTGCAAACCGGGGCATACTCTTACCTCCTGTCCTATCGAAATTCCCAGAGGTTGGCCGCCGTGCCGCCAAACACCATATCCCGCGCCTCAACGCTGGGGTATTCAATCAGCTCCTTGGGGAAGCGCAGCGCATTGCGATACCCTTCCCGGTTGGCCGACGGCGGAAAGTCGCTGCCCCACATGAGCCGGTCGCCTCCGAACGCCTCCACCGCCATCTCGATCAGCGGCGGTATGTCGTCAAAGGGTATCGGCTGGCGGAAGGGTATCGGACGCGGGCAGAACTCGCCCAGGCCGGGCACCTTCACGTACACGTTGGGGTACTTGGACAACGCCAACGCCTGCCCATAGGCCTCCATGGGAAGCTCCTTATCAGCCCGGCCCGGGCCCCAGAACGCGCCCACCCCGGCCAGGTGCTCAATAATCACCGTCAGGTTGGGCAGTTCTTGGATGATGGCCTCAAACTCCGGGTCGGCGTACTGCTCCACCGTGCCCATTACGCTGGCCCGCATTCCCAACTCGGCGCACTTGCGCCACAGCGCCAGCGGGTCGTCCCCCGCAGTGCGCCAGGAGCAGTTAAAGCGCAGACCCTCCACGCCCTGATCGTGCAGTTCCGCCACCCGGGCCAAAGCATCGGGCTGCGTGTGGTCAACGATGCCGATGACGCCAAAGCGTCCGGGGAACCGTTTAACGGCTTCCACCAGGTAGTCGTTGTCAAAGACGCCGAAGAACTGCGTCAGCACGGCTTGGTCAACGCCGGCCCGCTCCATCTCGTCCAGCAGAATCTCCACCGGCTCAAACCAGTATGGAGAGGCGTGGCAGTGCGTATCAATTACCGGGGGCATGGCAATGACTCCTTACGCCGCCGTCGTTCCCCCGTCGATCACCAGCTCCGAGCCGGTAACGAAGGACGATTCGTCCGAGGCCAGGTAAATCGCGCCGTAGGCGATTTCGCTGGGCTTCCCCACCCGACCCAGCGGCAGCCGCTGCATCCGCAATGCCAGGTTGGCCGGGTCGTTCAGCGTGTCCGCGATCATGTCGGTCTCAATGGGGCCGGGGTGGATGGAGTTGCACCGTATCCCCTCACTGGCGTGTTGGATGGCCGTGGACTTGGTGAACAGGCGCACCGCTCCCTTGGTGGCGGTATAGCTGGCCGACCCGTTGGGGCTGCCGACCAAACCCGCGGTGGACGATATGTTGATGATGGAACCCCCGCCGTTCTCCCGCATGGCCGGAATGGCCGCCTTGGTGCCCAGGAACACCCCCTTGGCGTTCACGGCAAAGATGCGGTCCCAATCCTCGGCGGTGGTGTCTTCAATGCCCTTGCGGATGAGGATGCCCGCGTTGTTCAGCAGTATGTCCAGCTTGCCGTAAGCGCTCACCGCGGACTGCACCGCCGAATCCCAGTCGGATTCGTTGGTAACGTCCAGGTGCACGTAGGTGCACTCGTAGCCCAGCTCCCGCAGCTGCGCCTCTGTTTGCCGGCCCTCGTCGTCCAGAATGTCGCCGATGACGACCGAGGCGCCTTCTTCGGCGAACATACGGGCCTCAACGGCGCCCTGGCCCCGCGCGCCGCCGCTGATCAGCGCAACCTTGCCTTCCAGTCTGGCCATTGTGATACCTCCAATTAGTACCGCCGGCAGAAAGCCCGGCAGTAGGTTGGGTTCGGTTTCGCTCACTTTATCGGTATTGCCCAGAGGGCGCAACCGGCAGTACACCAGCGCCGGAAGGATCCATATTGTCGTTCCCCACTCCGGATTGCCGGTCATGGTGATTCGCAATTAACCCTTTGCAGCCGCCTCAAATCCCACTACGCCCTACTTGCGCCAGCGCAGCCGCGCCCCCACCTCGGTAAAACCGGCCCGTTGGTAGAACTGAATCTGCCGCTCGCCGTGATACGGAGTGCCCAGTTCCACGGTGCCGCATCCGTTGGCCGCCGCGTGTTCCAGGGCAAAGTTCAGCACCTCCCTGCCCACGCCGGTGCTGCGGTAGTCCGGCTCCACGAATCCTGCAATAATGCCGGCCGCAATCAGCGGTCAGCAATTTCCTGACGCAGCCGGTCTTCCCGGTCCCGCAGTTCTTCAGGTATGGCATCGGCGAAGTCTGCCATCTCGTACAGCGGTCGAATCTCAATTTCGCTGGGCCCCGGCATCGGGTTGGGACAGCGCTTCACCCACTCCAACGCCTCCTCCATGTCCTTCACTTCCCACAGCCAGAAACCGGCCACCAGCTCGTCCACCGCCGGGAACGGCCCGTCCGCCACCGTCCGGTCCGCGCCGTCGAACCTGACCCGCCGGCCCTCCGACGACGGCTTCAGTCCCTCCCCGGCCAGCATGATCCCCGCCTCGGTCAGCGCCGCGTTGAAGTCTCCCATGGCTTGGAACAGGTCCTCCGAGGGCATTACTCCTGCCTCGCTGTCCACCGTAGCCTTCACCAACACCATCACGCGCATCGTGCCGTCTCCAATTGATTCGTGGGCGGCGCCGACTCTCCCGGCGCGGGCAAACTGGTGGGCCGTGTGGGGGTCGAACCCACGACACCCGGATTAAAAGTCCGGTGCTCTACCAACTGAGCTAACGGCCCAGGCAACGAGGATGATAACGCCTCATCCCTCGCAATTCAGTATAGCATAGGGCTACTCATCCCACTGACACCTGGCCACTTGACAAGGCGGAACGCACGTTCTACAATGGCCTTGCACGTGTACCCAATCAACCAACCCAGCCTGCCAACGAGGTCATCATCACAACGGTCGTCAACGGCCAAAAACCGTCAGCTAATCCTAAATCGCACGAACGGTGCGGCCACAGCTGCCATTGACGGAGAACCGACTACCGTCATAGACACTGGAAGTGGCAACGGTGCGGCCACAGCTGCCATTGGCGGAGAACCGACTACCGTCATAGACACTGGAAGTGGCACGGTGCGACCACAGCTGCCATTGGCGGATAACAGATCGCCGTCACAAACACTGGAAGTGGAAGTGCGTAAGAACCCCCCGGCCGTGGGACTGACGGCGACCAAAGTGAATTCCGGAAACCGACCTCAGGCAGGCTACAACCCAACCACCAACCACCGGAGGCAACCTCAACCAACACCCCAATCCTGAAAATCCCCAAATCCCAAGAATCCTGATTCTGACAACCCCCACCGGAGGCCAACCCCAACGAAAACCCCCAAGCTACGGAACCAACCGCCAATCTATCCTCACCGCCGTTCCTCTCAAATTTCACCTCGCCCGCCCTTGCCAACCCACGGGAAATGTTGCATAATGTCTCCGCTGACTTTCTGGTGGTTCAAGCGGGGTGGCCCCACCCGTTCCCATCCCGAACACGGAAGTGAAACGCCCCAGCGCCGACGATACTGCTCTGGTGACGGAGTGGGAAAATAGGTCACCGCCGGAAAGTGTCGGCACGATAACGGCAGTGGAGCGGTCTCCGCCGCTCCGCTATTCCGATCAGTCTTTGGCAAAAAATCGGGGCGGGCGTGATGACGCACCAAGGAACGGCTGGCGGGCCCGGCAAATCGCAATTGGGTACGTGATTTTCCCAGGCGGCTGCACCGAGATTCGTTTCGGTGGCGTAGCCGCTTTTATTTTTATCCAAATGCGGTAAAATGGCCTGACCAGCCCACGCTTCCTGCCTGCGCAGGATGACCCACCCCAACCCAGGAGAGATTCATGGGCAGCAGATTCGAGAAGTTTTCAGAACGGGCGCGCCGGGTTCTGTCCCTCGCCCAGGAAGAAGCGCAACGGTTCAACCACAACTACATCGGCACCGAGCACATCCTGCTCGGGCTGGTACGGGAGACCGAGGGCGTAGCCGCTCGAGTGCTGTCCGGCCTCACCGTTGACCTCACCAAGGTCCGTACCGCCGTCGAGTTCATCATCGGTCGCGGCGAGCGTCCGGCCCAGGGCGAAATCGGACTCACCCCCCGGGCCAAGAAGGTCGTTGAGCTGGCCGTCGACGAAGCCCGCCGCATGAATCACACCTACATCGGCACCGAACACCTCCTGATCGGCCTGCTCCGCGAGGGTGAAGGCGTCGCCGCCGGCGTCCTGGAAAGTCTGGGCGTCAATCTCGAGAAGGTCCGCGCCGAAACCCATCGCATCCTTAGCAACTCCGGCGGCAGCGGCTCCGGCAGCTCCCGCTCCAGCACCAAGACTCCCATGCTCGACCAGTTGGGCGTTGACCTGACCAATGCCGCCCTCGGCGACAAGCTGGACCCGGTCGTGGGCCGCGACACCGAAATCGAGCGCATTATCCAGATTCTGAGCCGGCGCACCAAGAACAACCCCGTCCTGGTGGGCGAGCCCGGCGTCGGCAAGACCGCCATCGTAGAGGCCATGGCCCAGAAGATCTCCCGCGGCGACGTGCCCGACACCCTGCAAGGGAAGCGTCTGGTTACCCTCGACATGGGCGCACTGGTGGCCGGCACCAAGTACCGCGGCGAGTTTGAAGAACGCCTCAAGAAGGTTATCGAGGAGATCAAGACCTCCGGCAACTGCGTCATGTTCATTGACGAAATCCACACCCTGGTGGGCGCCGGCGCCGCCGAGGGCGCTGTGGACGCCTCCAACATCCTCAAGCCTTCCCTGGCCCGCGGCGAAATTCAGTGCATCGGCGCCACCACCTTGGATGACTACCGCAAGTACGTGGAGCGAGACCCTGCGCTGGAACGCCGCCTGCAGCCCGTCCGTGTCGAAGAACCCGACGCCGAAATGACCGTTGACATCCTGCAGGGCGTCAAGAGCCAGTACGAAGACCACCACAACGTCGAAATTACCGACGAAGCGGTCAAGGCGGCAGCCACTCTGTCCACCCGCTACATCCCCGACCGCTTCCTGCCCGACAAGGCTATCGACCTGTTGGACGAAGCCGGTTCCCGTGTCCGTCTGCGGGGCAGCCATGCTCCTGAAGAAGTGAAGGAGGCCATGGAAGTCCTGGAGCGGGTGCGCAAGGAGAAGGAAGAGGCCATCGCCTCGCAACAGTACGAAGTAGCCGCTGAGCTTCGCGACCGGGAACTGCACCTTTCGGAAAACGTGGGCAACTTGGAGCGGGAATGGCAAGCCGACCGCAACAAGGAACGCACCCAGGTTACCGAGGAAGACATCGCCGAAGTCGTCAGCATGTGGACCGGCATCCCGGTAACCCGGCTGGCCCAGGAAGAAACCGAGCGCCTGCTCCACATGGAAGAGGAATTGCACAAGCGCATCATCGGCCAGGACGAAGCCATCGTCGGCATCGCTAAGGCCGTGCGACGCGCCCGGGCCGGACTGAAAGACCCCCGGCATCCCATCGGCGTCTTCCTGTTCCTCGGCCCCACCGGAGTCGGCAAGACCGAGTTGGTTCGCGCCATGGCCGAGTTCCTCTTCGGTCACGAAGACAACATGATTCGGCTGGATATGTCCGAGTTCCAGGAGCGGCACACCACCGCCCGGCTCATCGGCGCTCCTCCCGGCTACGTCGGCTACGACGAGGGCGGCCAGCTCACCGAAGGCGTGCGCAAGAAGAACTACTGCGCCATCCTGCTGGACGAAATCGAAAAGGCCCACCCGGAGATTTTCAACATCCTGCTGCAAATCTTCGACGCCGGCCAACTCACCGACGCCCGTGGCCGTCGCGTGGACTTCCGCAACTCCATCATCGTGATGACCAGCAACTTGGGCTCCGACCTCATCAAACGCGACACCTCAATGGGGTTCGCAGTGAAAGCGGACGACGCCCAGTCGGACAAGCAAGCCTACGAGCGGATGAAGGACAAGGTGATGGAAGAAGTCAAACGCTTCTTCCGCCCCGAGTTCCTCAACCGGCTGGATGCCACCATCGTATTCCATGCCCTCAGCCAGAACGAAATTCATATGATCGTTGACCTGATGATGAACATGGTGCGCGAAGAACTCAAGGAACGCAGCATCAGCATCGAGCTGACTGAGGCGGCTCGCGAGCACCTCGGAGCCAGCGGATTCGACCCAGTGCTGGGAGCGCGCCCGCTGCGCCGCTTGATCCAGAACGAAGTTGAGGACCTGTTGTCCGACGAACTGCTGGGCGGAAATATCGCCGAAGGCGATACCGCGATAGTCGATTTGGACGAAGACGGCAAAATCTGTATCAAGGTTCGAAAGGAAGAGATGGCCGCCCTTGCCCCGGCTTAGCGAGGAAGGCCGAACTCGGCAAACCGCAAGGAACAACTACCGGGGGCGTCGGGAAACGGCGCCCCCGGCGAGTACTGAGGTGACACAATGGCCAGGCGTTTGCTCAAGGAATTGGAAAGGTCTTACGGGTTTGACGAAGTTGCCATCGTCCCCGGCGAAGTTACTATCAACCCAGAGATGACCTCGACTCAAATGAGCATCGGGCAGTACTCTTTTGACTCGCCCGTCATCGCCTCAGCCATGGACGGCTCCGTTTCCCCGCGCTTTGCCGCCTTGATGCACGAAATGGGCGGACTCGGCGCGCTGAATGGCGAAGGTCTCTACTCCCGGTACGAAGACCCTTACTCTGTCCTGGAAGAAATCATCTCCATGGACCAGGGCGAAGTAACCGAATATCTGCAGGAAGTGTACAGCGAACCCGTCAAAGAACATCTCATCGGCGAACGCGTACAGGAAATCAAGCAGGCCGGATCCGTCGCCGCCATCGCTTTCACTCCCCAGACCACCAAGCGGTTCAGCCCCCTGGCCGTGGAAGCCGGCGCCGACATCATCATCGTCCAGTCCACTGTCACCACTGCACGCCATGTGTCCAGCAGCTACCGGGGCCTGATTTTCTCCGAACTGATTGAATCCCTCAATGTGCCCGTGGTCGTTGGCAATTGCGTCAGCTACAACGTCGCTAGCGAGTTGATGGAAACCGGCATCGACGCTGTGCTGGTCGGCGTCGGCCCCGGTGCGGCCTGCACCACCCGCGAAGTAACCGGAGTCGGAGTGCCCCAGGTTTCGGCGACTTTGGAGTGTGCCGCCGCCCGCGAGGATTACTTCCAGCGCACCGGTCGCTACGTCAGCGTCATCACCGACGGCGGCCTGCGCACCGGCGGCGACGTCTGCAAGGCCATGGCCAGCGGCGCCGATGGCGTCATGCTCGGGACGCCCTTTGCCCAGGCTGCCGAAGCGCCGGGCCGCGGCTATAACTGGGGCATGGCCAATGCCCACCCGGAACTGCCTCGCGGCACGCGCATCAACGTAGGCACCAAGGGTAGCCTGCGCCAACTGCTTCACGGCCCGTCCAGCGTCACCAACGGCACCCAGAACTTGGTCGGCGCCCTGCGCGTCGCCATGGGAATGTGCGGCGCCTACACCGTTCGTGATTTCCACCAGACCGAAATGGTAATCGCCCCCGCCATCAAGACCGAGGGCAAGCATTACCAGATGCTCGGCTAACCCGAATCCTGTTGTCCCATCCATCAGCGAAAATGATTGGAGGAAAGCAATGACCACCGCAACGATCCAGATTCTGGACCCCCGTCCGGAGAACAAGACTGCCGAGCGGGACGCCGCCGGCCGCTTGCCCGGCCTTGCCGGCAAGACCATCGGCCTGCTGGAAAACCGCAAGTACCACTCCGATAATTTCCTACAGGAGTTGCAGGTAATTCTGGAGGAAGAATACGCCGTCGAAAAGGTGTTGTACCTGCGTAAGTTCAGCTTCAGCGCGCCCTGCTCCGACGAAACCATCGACGACTTGGTGGCCCAATGCGACGCCGTGGTGCACGGAATCGCAGATTGAGGAAGCTGCACAGCGTGGGGTCTCCACGACACAGTAATTACCGAGAGCCGCGGCGTTCCTTCTGTGAGCGTCATCACCGAGAGCTTCACCAGGGCCGCCCATGCGCGCGCCTCCTCCCTGGGCATGCCCACCGTCCAGATACTGGCCTTGCCCAGCCCGCTGGCTCCCCGCTCCATCCCTGAGGTTCGCCAGATGGCGCACGAGTATGCCGGCCAAATCGCCGATATGCTCACCAACGGCGGTTAGTCGCCTGCAATGGCGCTGAGCGTCGTCAACTGGAACGTACAATGGGCTACGCCCCACTCGGAGCGTAGCCCTGGCATTCTTCACCGCATCGAGAAACACTCCCCCGACATCATTTGCCTCACCGAAACGGACTGCCGGCTCCTTTCGGGGTTTGGCGGGCATATCATCCAGGCCAGGCCCGACCCTGGTAAAGGCGCAGCCACTCACCGGCGCAAGGTTCTCCTCTGGTCGAGACAGCCGTGGTCAGATATCGACGACTTTGGAAGCGAGGCGCTGCCCTCCGGCCGCTTCGTTGCCGGCGTTACGGAACCCCCCGATGGCCAGGTCATGGTCATCGGCGTCTGCATTCCATGGCACAACTCCAATGTAAACGTTGGCGCCAAAAACAAAAAACCTTGGCAAGACCACTCGTCGTACCTGGATGCGTTGTCGTCCCTTCTGACCAGCAAATCGCAGATGTCCCTCATAGTGTTGGGCGATTTCAACCAACAAATCGGTCAGCGCCGGCGACCATACCCTCCGCTCTCCCAGCCGGTACGCGCCAAACTCCAGAAAACTATGCAGGCCGCGCTTCCGTCGGGCTTGACCGTAGCGACCGCCGGACTCGGACTGCGAGGCCGTCGCGCCATCGACCACATCGCCATCAGTGGTGACTTGGCCGCTGCTGCCCTGACAACGATCGACAATCTGGACGGCGACCGGCGGTTATCCGACCACTTCGGTGTTGCTGCCACGCTATCCTCCCACAAGTAGAGTTACGCTTATGACTGCCAACACTCCCGCCCTCAGCTCCCGCCGCTTTGAGGTTTCAGACACCTACGACGCCATCCAGGACTACTACGAAGAGCAAGGCTGGACCGATGGAATGCCCGTCGTTCCCGCCACCGAGGACGCCGTGCGCCGTATGCTAGGGCCCTGGGGTGAAGACCCTGCGCTGTCCTTGGGCGTGGCCCAGCCTTCCAACTCCGAGGTTACCATCGAGAAGGTTGCTGTGAACGCCGTGATGGCCGGCTGCCGCCCGGAGTACTTCCCGGTAGTGGTGGCCTGTGTCAAGGCCGCGCTGCAAGCACCCTTCAATCTGGCCGGCTGCCAGGCGACTACAGGCGGCGCCGCGCCGGTGGTCATCGTCAACGGCCCTATTGCCGAGCGGTTGTGCATCAATGGCGATTCGGGCGCATTCGGCCCAGGATACCGCTCCAACGCTACCATCGGCCGCGCCCTGCGCCTCTTCGTCCGCAACGTGGCTGGCCTCATAGTCGGCGATATGGACAAAGCGACTTTGGCAATGCCGGGCCGCTACTCCTTCTGTTTCGCCGAAAACGAAGCCCGCAGTCCTTGGGAGCCTCGCCACGTTGAGCTTGGCCTTGACCCCGAAGACAGCATGGTTACGCTGCACGCCATCCGCGGCTTCTACCCGATTATGGAGACCACCGTTTCCCGGGGCATCGAGGTGCTGAACACGCTGGTGCAGGCGACCCGGGCCACTGGTTTCTCCAATTATTACCAGATTGGCACCGGGGCTCAGGTTACCCTGGTCCTCAGCCCGGAGCACGCCGCCGAAATTGCCGCCGACGGCCTGAGCAAGAAAGACGTGCGGGAGTACGTATACGCCAACGCCCGTATGTCCATCGAAGAACTCTCCGGGCTGGGCCATTGGGGCAACCGCAACTACCCGTCCTGGATTGACGACAGTAAGCCCGACACCATGGTGCCCATCGCGCCTCAGGCTGACGACATCGTGGTTGTAGTCGCCGGCGGCGATGGACGCCATTCCGCCTGGCTGGCCGGCTGGGGCGTTACCCGGGTCGTAACCGAGAAGATTGAGATTCCGGCATAGCGACTTTACGCTCTGTAGAATCAGTGGCCCGCCGGTCGAAAATGCTGGCGGGCCGGTTGATTTAAGGCCCCGTCTTCGTTGGCAGATGGTGATGCCGCCTGCTATTATTGACCCGCCGGCATTGGCGACATAACATCACGTCTCTCAGGATTTCTTAGCTGTGTTCACCCACCTCCACACCCATACCGAATACAGTATGCTGGACGGCATCAGCCGTATTCCCGACCTGGTCAGCCGCACGCGGGAACTGGGCATGGATGCCATGAGTATCACCGACCACGGCTCCCTCTACGGCGTGGTCGATTTCTACTCCGAGTGCAAGGACGCCGGCATCAAGCCCATCATCGGCTGCGAACTCTACGTCGCCCATGGCAGCCGGCACGACCGCTCCCCCAACGAGCGCACCGCCAATCACCTGGTGGTGATTGCCAAAAACAACACCGGCTACCGCAACCTTCTCCAACTGGTGACCCGCTCCAACTTGGAGGGGTTCCACTACCGCCCTCGTATCGACAAGGAGCTGCTGCACGAGCATCGAGAAGGGCTGATTTGCCTGTCCGGCTGTCCGTCGGCGGAGGTTCCCATCCTGCTGGCTCAAGGCAGTTACGACGCCGCCAAACAGCAGGTTGGCTGGTATCGCGAGCTTTTCGGCGAAAACTACTTCCTGGAATTGCAGCACCACGAGCACATCGAGCAGCTCCCCCGGATTAACGACGGCCTCATACGCCTCAACCGCGAAACTGGCATCCCCCTGCTCGTCACCAACGACGCCCACTACGTCCGCCAGTCCGATCATCAATACCAGGACGTGTACATCTGCATTCAGACCGGCACCAACGTTCACGACGAAAAACGGCTGCGCATGGAGGATTCCTCCTACTACATCAAATCGCCGAAGGAGATGGCCGCGCTGTTCCCGGAGTTTCCCCAGGCCGTTGATATCACCGGCGAAATCGCCCAGCAATGCGACGTGTCCCTCGGCTTTGGACAGATGCACCTGCCGCGCTATCCCACGCCCAACGGCGAGGACGCCGACGCCTACCTGGAGCGGCTGTGCTGGGAGGGTTTCAATAAGCGCTACGGTCGCAACAACGAGGCCGCGCGTGCCCGCATGGAATACGAGCTGGAAGTCGTGCGGCAAACCAGTTTCGCCAACTACTTCCTGGTGGTTTGGGACATCATATCCTTCGTGCGCCGGCAGGAAATCCTGTTCGGCGTACGGGGCAGCGCCGCCGCCAGTGTCGTCCTCTATTGCCTCGGCATCACTGACATTGACCCTCTCGCTTACAACCTGGTCTTTGAGCGTTTCCTGAACTTTGAGCGCAAGGAAATGCCCGACATCGACATGGACTTCCAGGACGACCGCCGGGATGAAGTGCTGCGCTACGTAATTGACCGCTACGGCAGTGAACGGGTGGCGCAAATCATCACCTTCGGAACCATGGGCCCCAAGGCGGCCCTCCGCGACGTAGGCCGCGGTCTGGGTATGAGCTACGGCGACGTTGACCGCATCGCCCGCATGGTTCCCTTCAAAGCCCGCACCCTGTCCGACGCAATAACCGCCAATCCCGAACTGCAGGATAGCTACCAGAGCGACGGCGCGATCCAGAGCCTGGTGGATAACGCCCAGGCCCTGGAAGGCATCGTGCACCACGTGAGCACTCACGCCGCCGGAGTCCTCATCGCCGACGAACCCCTGACCGAGACGGTGCCCTTGCAGCGGCCCGCCCGTGGCGACGAAAACAGCCCAGTGATGATGACCCAGTATTCCATGGACCCTGTAGCCAAGCTGGGCCTGCTCAAGATGGACTTCCTCGGTCTGACCAATCTCACCATCTTGGACCGCACCATCAAGCTGTTGGACGAAGAGCGCGGCATCCGCATCGACCTCAGCCGCCTCTCGCTGGACGACCCGGAAACCTACGAACTCCTTGGCACCGGCAACACTTCCGACCTGTTCCAGCTGGAAAGCGCCGGAATGCAACGCTACATCAAGGAGTTGAAACCCTCCGACCTGGGCGATATCGCCGCGATGATTGCCCTGTATCGCCCCGGGCCCATGGAACACATTGACCGATTCATTCGCTCTAAACACGGCCGGGAAAAGGTCTCTTACCCCCACCCCAGTATGAAGGAACTGCTGGACGAAACCTATGGTGTAATCGTCTATCAGGACCAGGTTCTGCACGTGTTGCAAAACTTTGCCGGTTACAGCCTTGGCGAGGCCGACACCGTGCGCAAGGCCATGGGCAAGAAGATCCCCGAGCTGATGGCGGAAGAGCGTGAGCGATTCGTCTCCGGCGCCGTTCAGCAGGGCTACACCAGGGAGATGGGGGTTGAGATTTTCAATCTCATCGAACCCTTCGCCGGCTACGCCTTCAACAAGGCCCACAGCGTCAGCTACGGATTGATCTCTTACTGGACGGCATACTTCAAAACCCACCATCCGGTCGAATACATGGCGTCAGTGCTCAATTGTCGGCTCGACCACGGCGACCGTTATGTGGCGTCAATTACCGAATGCACGCGCATGGGCATTGAAATTCGCCTGCCAGACGTCAACAGCTCCGGTGTCCACTACACGCTGGACAAACCCGAAGGCAAGCCGGAAAATGCTCTGCGCATCGGCTTGGCCGCCATCAAGACCGTTGGCGAGGCCGCCATCACGCCCATCGTAAAGGAACGGGAAGCCGGAGGGCCGTACGCTTCGGTCAGCGATTTCTGCCGCCGTGTCGATGTATCGGGACTGAACCGCAGGACGCTGGAGGCCCTGGCCAGCGCGGGAGCCTTTGACTCCCTGGCTCCCCGGGCCGTCGTCATCGCCAGTCTCGACCGCATCTGGGCCATGGCCCAGCAGGAAACCCGTAACCGTCTGTCGGGTCAGGTCGGCATGTTCGGCGACGAACTGGACAGCGGCGCCGGCGGCACCCTGTTGGAGCTGGATACCCGGCAGCCCGACTACACTCAGCAGGAAAAGGCGACGCTGGAAAAGGAATACTTGGGAGTAGCCCTCTCGTACAATCCATTGCGCGCACTCGCCGCCGTCAACCCCGGCGATGCGTACATTTCCGTTGACCAACTCAGCGAGGATATGCTGAGCAGCACCGTAACCCTGCTCGGTCATATATCAGGGGTGTCGGAGCGCTACACCAGGGACAACCGCAAGTTTCTCCGCGTTGACCTGGCCCTGCTGGGCGGTCAGGTTGAAACCATGGTCTGGCCGGATTCACTGGATAATACCGCCCATGTTTGGCAGCCGGGCCGGGTGGCCCGAGTAACCGGTCGTCTCCAAATCCGCGGCGACGATTTCTCCATCGCCTGCTACGAAGCCCAGGAATACCAACTACCCGATGAGCCGGCCACAACTGACTCCGATCTGCCGGTTGCCCCTCCGCCGACGCGCTCCAACGGTCGAACCGGCCCTCGGGGTTCTTCAAACGCTACTCGCAACGGCAGCAGAACCCCTGCTCAGAGTCCGACGCCCACGGTGAACGGCAATGGGAATGGCAATGGCTCCGGCCAGGACGCCGGCGTGCTCATCAAGATGACCGAGACGGATAAGCCGGACGAAGACCGTTACCGCCTGCGCCAGGCCATCCGCATCATGCTGGAATACACCGGCGATGATAGGATCTATCTGGAATTGAACCTGAAAGAAGACCGGAGGGTGCTCATGGAGATTCCTACCATCTCTACGAGCTTCTGCAAGGAACTCCAGGATCGGGTTCAGAAAGACCTGCTGACCGGCGAAAGTTGCTCCGAGTATCAGGGCAGCTTGGCCTAAGGGTCCCGCATCATCCGCTCCGTTTGAACCTCAGGCCTCGGTTGCCGGGATCTGCAGGCCCAACCCGGCAGCAATGAACCGCTTGGCGTTCTCCTGGTAGCGCGCGGTGGGGTTCTCCAGCCGCTGGCGATGCTGGGGTGGCAGGTCGCGGATGCGTCCCGGAACTCCGATTACCAGGGACTCGTCAGGTATGGGCGTGCCGGTAACAATGGCTCCCGCGCCGATCAGGACGTAGTTGCCGACCCGGCAGTCCTCCAGGCATACCGCGTTGACGCCGATCATCACGTTGTTGCCCACGTAGCCGCCGTGTATTACCGCGCCGTGGGTCATCAGCACGTTGTCGCCCATTTCCAGGTAGTCATCCGTGTGAATCACGCAATTGTCCTGGATTGAGCAGTTCTTGCCAATGATGATGCGCCCGTAATCCCCGCGAATCACTGCGCCTGGCCAGACGCTGGTGCCCTCGCCGACAACAACGTCGCCGACGATGTAGGCCGCCTCGCTGATAAACGCGCTGGGGTGAATCTGCGGTGTCTTGCCGTCAATGCTGCGAATCAAAGGAGTCCTCCTGTGACGTTCGGTTCGGTCAATTATAGCCGGCCCAGCGGCCACTGGCGCCCGCGTCCCCCGCGCGACTTACTATCGCTATTTGCAATATATGGTATTATAGAAGCAGGCAGAATCCCAATCAGCAGAACATTGACTCTGACGAACATACGGGCTATAATGGGAGCGAGTCGAACGAACATTCGTTTGCGGAGGTCTTACCGATGGTTGCCGCTCAGGTCACGGAAATTCGCTGCAAGTCTCTTATCAATCGGGTCAACGCCCCGGATTACCATTTCCGCTGGACGATTAATCCCTACCGGGGATGCCGCCACGCCTGCCGATACTGCTACGCCCGTTCCACCCATCAATACTGGGGAATGGACGCCGGCGTGGACTTTGAGCGTCAGATCTTCGCCAAGGTCAACGCCCCGGCCGTACTGCGCGAAGAGCTTGCCCGACCCAAGTGGTGTGGCGAGCCCGTCGTCATCGGAACCGCCTCCGACCCTTACGAGCCGGCAGAGGCCCAGTACCGTCTCACCCGGCAGATTCTGGAAGTGATGGCCGAATTCGGCAATCCGGCATCCATAACTACCAAGGGCACCCTGGTCCGCCGCGACGTTGACGTGCTGCGCCGCCTCAACGAAGTAGCTGGCGTACAGGTCGTGTTCAGCGTTGGCACTGTCGATGAAACCGTGTGGCGTCAAACCGAGCCCGGCGCGCCGCACCCTATTGCTCGTCTGGAGACGATGCAATACCTGGTGGAGCACGGCATTCCCGCCGGTGTGCTGGCCGCACCGCTGCTGCCCGGGCTTTCCGACAGCGCCGCCAGCATCGAGGCCCTGGTTGCCGCCGCTGCCCACCACCGCGCTCAGTTCCTATCCGGAAACCTGCTCTTCCTCAGGCCGGGCAGCCGGGAATGGTTTATGCCCTTCATTCGGGAGTCCTATCCCCACTTGGCGCCGGGATACGCCCGACTCTACGGCAGCGAGCACGCGCCCCGGGATTACACCAACGCCGTGCTGGCCCTGGTGCAAGATGCCCGCCTGCGTTGGGAACTGCCCAGAATGCCCTCGGTCAAGGGGCTGCTGCCGGCTACCCTGCCCGGCTTTGGAGAATTGGGCGGCCATAATCCCGGGCTGGAAATTGACCCCGAGGCTCCGACGCAACTGGAGCTGCCCATGGCGGCCTGAGGACGCTCAATCGTTGGTGGAAACCCACACCTGGCCCCGCTGACGCACCGGTTCCAGCAGCGATTCGTCAAAGGGAATCGGGTCGTAACCCTCCCGGTTGGGGGCGCGATAGCTGAGCAGGTCGAACACCCTTTCGTTGGTGTAGTAACCACGATAGGTCTGGGTAACCAGTTCTTGGAAAAATTCCGGGTCTGTCTGCTGCACCGCACGGAGCGCCTCGGTTTGAGCGTCCGCCGACAGCGACGCAAAGGCTCCGCCCCGCTCAGCCGCGGCCAATTCTATCCGCAACAGCCCGTTCAACAGGTTTCGCCGCTTGAGGCTGCTGCCCGCCGCCACTGACTCCACGAACTCCACGATGCCTAGGTCCCCGGCAGCGGGCATCTCCCCTTGCGCGGGCACGATGCGATTCAGCGCGGCGGCCAGCAGTTCCCGTTGTTCGGCGCTCAAAATATCGTTGCTAGTGGTCATTGTGAACCCTCTCTAGAAAATGATGCTTAATGCGCCGTGGTCGGACAATTCTTCCTGATCCAGGGTCGCCCTCTTGTAGCAGAACCGCAATCGGCCGTCAATCCGGCGCAACCGCACATCATACCGGCCGATGTAGGGCGCCGATTCGCCGGCGCGAAACCGCCATACCGCCACCGACGCAGTGGCCTCGATTTCATCCCCGTCAACCGACGTTATTATCACGTTGCCGATGAAGCGGCGCGTGCGCGACCATGGGTATTCCCGATGCGCGTGGCGGCTCTTCAACCGTTCAACCCGTCCGACCATGCGACGATAATTGTCGTCAATGAAGACCAGGTCGGTCTCCGGATTGGCGTCAGGCAGGTCCGTGGTGGGAACTATGTACCGGGCGTCTGGTGTGTACAGGGTTAACCATCCGTCCAGGTCCCAGTCGTCGAGGATACGCGCTTCCTGGTAGAGGAGCTGCTCCACCTCGTGCTGCAACAGCAACGATTCGGCGGTGGCCGGCAATCCAGTTACGGCGGGACGAATGGAGGGAGTAAGTTTTGAGGTCATTGTGGAGCGCTCTTGTGGGTATGTTGATTAGGCCTCGCTGGTCAACTTGGCGGAGGCGCTGCCAGGTTTGAGGCCAAGCTCGAAGTTTTCAGGGTAGGGCTGCCCGCAAACTAGGGAGTGCCAGCGACGCCAGAATGAGCGCATTTGCAATTCATCATCGCCCCTAGGCGCGCGGGTCATGCCCCGAGAGAGGTCTGACCATTCTACACCGCCAGAGCGGAAGCCCTGCTGGCAGGATTCCAAAGCCTCGACATCGTCGGGGGTGGCGAATCCACCGGGACCGAAGAAGCTGAGAAAGGACTGCAGGCGTATGTACAGCATAGTCTCTGGCTCTTCGGTCGGAGCCATCTCCCAGGCGCTTACATCGAGACCAGCAGGGTGGGTAGGGTAGAAAACACGGACGGTAATGGCCATTGCGTCCTGGACGATGAGGTTCGGGAAGATGAGCAGAAGTCGATTGGTATCCGTAATCTGATTTGCCTTATCCGGGCCGAAGCGGGCCGTAAGGTCATCTCGCATCTGCTCAATTTGGGTCCGAGCGTTCACGCCGAAATACGGATGCCACTTGGCAATAGGACGACCATAGGTCGCATCCGAAACCATCACGCTGTGCCCCTTGCCGAGCGCGCGCCCGAAGCTGCTGCCATCGCTGAAGACGTCGTTGGATCGGTGGCCAATATAGTCAAAAAAGGTTTTGTGAGTAGGCACTAGGTGATAGCCGTCGATGCTGTTCTCTGCCAGCAGCTTCCAGTTGGCCTTGATGCTGTAGTGATTGGAACCCGGAATCACCCGCATTCCCGACGGGGATTGGTCTGTCACCATGTCCAGGTACTCCGCCGCGCCAGCCAGGTATTCCACCAGTGACTCGGTTTCTTCGTCAAAGCAGACGAATATGAACCCCTTGTAGCTGTCAAAGCGAGGAGAGCGAAGGCCCATATCAGCCCGGTTGAAGTCGGGGCCGTAGCCGTCGATGTCGGGCATACCAATCAACTCGCCGGAGGTGTTGAAGCTCCAGGCGTGGTAGAAGCATTGGAAAACCGAGGCGTTACCCCGGTCGGTCCGACAAATCAGCGCCCCCCGGTGTGGACAGGTGTTGTGGAAGACCCGCAACTCGCCGTCCCGGTCGCGGGCGAAGAAAAGAGGGCGCTGAGCGACAATGCGGCGGACGTAATCGCCGGGGCTGGGGACTTCGGATTCGTGACCGAGGTAGAGCCAGCAGCGGTCAAAGACGTGGCGCATCTCCAGCTCGTAAATCTCCGGAGAGGTCATGCTCGAGCGGTGCACTTGGAACTTGCCCAAGTCTGGCCGGTCGTACACCAGGTTGCCGATATCCATGCTGGCCTGCCTTATCGTCACCCGTTGCTAGTCGTCAGCCGCCACGGACAGCTCGGGCGAGGGAGCCACTTCGGGCAGTTCGCCCGGAGCCAGGCCGCGCTCGTACTGCTCCACGTGCGGCAGTTCGGCGATGAGCGACTGCCAACGACGCCAGAAGGAACGCATCTGCAATTCGTCGTCGCCTCGAGGGCTCCGGTGGAAGCCACGGGAAAGGTCTGACCATTCCACACCACCCGAGCGGAAACCTTGTTGGCAGGATTCCAGCGCCTCCGTATCGTCCGGGGTGGCGAACCCGCCGGGCCCCAGGAAGGTCAGGAAGGAATCCAGCCGGCGGCCTAGGAGGTCTCCGGATTCGTCGGCCGGCGCCATCTCCCAGGCGGTTACGTCCATGCTGTCCGGGCCCGTGGGCTGGAAAGCCCGAATGGTAACGGCCATGATATCGTTGATCACCAGGTTGGGGAAAATCACCATGTTCCGGCTTTTCTCACACATCCTCAGCGCCTTGTTCTGCCCATGGCGGGCGATGAGGTCGTCCTTGATGCGCTGGATTTCGGCCCGGGCTTCTTCGCCAAAGTAGGGATGCCACATGGCGATGGGCCGGCCATAGATGGCGTCGTTCTCCATCACGCCGTGCCCGTTGCCGAGGGCGCGGCCCAGGCCCCGCCGGTTGCTGATGGACGGTATATTGCCGCCGGCCTCGTTTGCCATGTAGTCGAAGTAGGTTTGGTGCGTGGGCAGGGCATGATACGCATCGATGCTGTTTTCCGCCAGCAGCTTCCAGTTGGCCTTGATGGTGTAGCGGTTGGAACCGGGAATAACCCGCATTCCTGCCGGTGACTGGTCGGCCACCAGGTCGAGGTACTCCGCCGCGCCAGCCAGGTAATCAACCAATGATTCGGTTTCCTCGTCAAAGCAGACGAATATGAACCCCTTGTAGCTGTCAAAGCGAGGAGAACGCAGGCCCATTTCAGCGCGGTCAAAGTCGGGGCCGTAGCCGTCGATGTCCGGCATACCGATGAGCTCGCCGGAGGTGTTGAAGCTCCAGGCGTGGTAGAAGCATTGGAATACCTGAGCGTTGCCTCGGTCGGTGCGGCAGATGAGTGCGCCCCGGTGGGGACAGGTGTTGTGGAAAACCTGCAACTGGCCGTCCCGGTTGCGGGCGAAGAACAGCGCCCGCTCGGCGACGACGCGGCGAACGTAATCGCCCGGATTGGGCACTTCGGACTCGTGACCTAGGTAGAGCCAACACTTGTCGAAAATCCGCCGCCCCTCCAGTTCGTAGATCTCCTTGGAGGTCATGCTGGAGCGATGGACCCGAAACTTGCCCAAATCGGGCCGATCGTACACCAGATTACTCAGTTCCATGTTGAAGTCTCCTCACGCCAACCGGGCGGATGAAATCTGTGCCGCGGCCGGCTAACGCGGGATAACCGGCAGCGTAATGTGGGACGGGTAGAGGGCCGAGTGGTGCACTGTTTGACGGGCCGTTTCCAACCGGGAGTCCACGCCCAGAGCGGCGCCGGTGTTGGGGTTGCGGTCAAAGCGAGGGAAGTTGCTGCTGGATACGTCCACCCGGATGCGATGGCCGGCCTTGATCACGTGGCTGGTGGCCCACAGGTCGATGGTGTAGCGATACACCTCTCCGGGCGTTACGAAGGACGGCTCTCGCGCCGAGGTACGGTAGCGGGCGCGGACGATGCCATCTTGCAAGTTCTGGGCAAAGCCGTCGGGCCGCACGTCCACCAGCTTGGCGGTGAAGTCCGTGTCCACCGCGGTGGTGGCGGCGTACAGGGTCACCGAGATGGGGCCGGTTACTTCCAGGTCGGATTCCAACGGCGCAGAGGTGAAGGACAGCACGTCCGGCCGGTCTTCGGCAACTCCGTGGTCAAACACGCCGTAATCAATCATCAGCGTGTTGCCGCCCAGCGTGGGAACCGGGTTCGACGGATCGTAGGTGAACTGGTCGGCGGGTTCGTTGGGTTCCGGCGGTATGGTGGACAAGCTGCCGGTACCGGCGCGGGTGTTGGCGTTGCCGTCGGAATGGAAATACCACCGGGTGTACTGGGTGCGTGCCAGCGGCCATTCGTTTTCGTCCCGCCAGCGGTTTTCGCCCATCACGAACAGGCGCACCGGCGGGTCGTCGGTGATGCCCGTTTCCTCGCCCTTCAGCCAATAGTCGTACCACCGCAGGAGGTAGTCGTGGAGCTCGATTGCCGCCTCGGAGCCGAAGTCGATGTTGCCCGCGCCGCCGGTGGTTGGCTCGGTGAACGGACGCAGGTGGGCCCAGGGGCCAATCAGCAGTTTCTGATTGCGCCGGGCCAGTTCGTTGCCGCCGTGCTTCTGGATGGTTTGAAAGGCGTTCAGCGCTCCTTCCAGGAAGATGTCATACCACGCGCTGATGTGAAACATGGGTATCTTGACGTTGCCGGCCTGCCGCATCAGGTTCAGGCCCCACCAGTACGGGCCGTCCCGCTCTTCGTCAAAGTATTCGTGGAAGTAGGGCGCCGCCTCTTTCAGGCGGTCAATCCAGTCCCGCAGGGGCAGGTGGCGATACCATTCGTCCGACAGCGGCTGGCCGAAGTTGCCCGGCTCGATAACGTACTCGTCCATTTTGGCCAACAGGTCATCACGGCCGGTCCGTGCCAGCGTGTTGCGTCCTTTCAAGATGGCGTAGGGCACCATCCAACCCCATTCCATCGCGCCGCCAGTGTGATAGACCCACGACTGGTGAAAATCCGACGATGCGGACACCACGGCCATGGTCTGCAATTGCGGCGGCAGGGGACGCTTGCCGGCCAGAGTGTACTGCGTCGCGCCCAGATAGCTCTGGCCGGTGGTGGCGACGCGCCCGCTGGACCAGGGTTGCCGCGCCGCCCACTCCACGGTGTCGTAGCCGTCCAGTGCCTCCTGGAACAACGGGTTGTACTCGCCCTCCGAGTCGAAGCGCCCCCGCACGTCCTGGCTCAGCAGCACGTAGCCGTTGCGGGGAAAGAACCAGATGGAATGGTCGGGGTTATCCAGGTAGCTGTCCTTGCCGTAAGGCCCGCGGTTTATCAGTACCGGGAAGCGTCCGGGACCGTCGGGGCGCACCACGTCGGTGGCGAGACGCGTGCCGTCGCGCATGGGCACCATCACGTTGGGCTCGCGGATCACCTGGTACTGCTTGCGCTGGACAGCCATAGGAAAATACCTCCGCGCCGGGGCGTTCAAGGCTAATGTTCAGTCCCCGTCCGCCACTCTGACTGCCGCCAACGATACCCGCCCCGGCCCACAGCGTCAATCTGCCGCCGGTGGATTTCGGTACTCCTCGTCGTAGTCCACCGTCCAGCCCAGCTCCACCTGGCGGGCCAGGGGCACGGCGGAGGGAACCTGCGCGCCGGCCAGGGTTGAACCCACGGCTTCAGTGGCTTCCAGCTCCGAGATTTCGCCGTCGCTCAGCCCCAGCACCTGGGACAGCACGTAGCGGTTGTCCTCGCCCAGCAGCGGGGCCGACTTGCGGATGCGCACGTCGCTGCCCGACATTCGCCAGCCCCGGCTCACGTACTCCTGCCGACCCAACCCGGTGGTCGCGTCATGATCCACCGATTCAAAATAGCCACGGTCACGGAAGTGGGGATCATTCAGCATATCCCGCCCGTCCAGAACCGGGCCGGCGGGAACGCCGGCGGCCTGCAGCAGGTCCATCACTTCGTACTTGCTCTTGTCGGCAGTCCAGCCGGATATGATGGCATCCAGCGCGTCCTGGTTGCGATGCCGGGTGATGGGGTCGGCAAACCGTGCGTCGCCGGCCAGCGCTGGCATCCCCAACACTCCGCACAAAGCCAGCCAGTCCTCATCGTCGCGCGCCGCGATGACCGCCCACTGGTCATTGCCCAGGCACGGATAGCAGCCATGGGGTGACAGTGTTTCGTGCCGGTTGCCCATCCGGCGATCCCGCCGTCCGTTGAAGGCGAAATCCAGCAGACCCTCGCCCATGAACGACGTGCCCACCTGGTACATCGCCAGGTCAATCCACATGCCCCGTCCGGTGCGAGCCCGGTGTATCAGGGACACCAACACCGCCAGCTGCGCCGTCCAGCTGGCCAGAAAGTCGGTGTAGGAGTTGGCAATCTTGTTGGGGACCGTGCCCGGCGATGTGTTGCCGTCAGCGTCAACGTCCAGATAGCCGGTGAACGCTGCGGTGCCGTGGGTCGGCTCCAACGCTGTCGCCATCGCCCCGAAGTTCGTCCACGGCCCGGAGTGCCCGTAGCCGGTGTTGGACACCATAATCAGGTCAGGCTTGACGGCTTTCAGGTTGGGATAGTCCAGCCCGAACCGGCGCATCACGCGGGGCGTGAAGTTTTCCAGCATCACGTCGGAAACCGACACCAGCCGCCGCAGCACCTCCAGCGCGTCCTCCGAGCGCAAATCCAGCGTTACGCTCAGTTTGCCCCGATTCAGCGTGTGATAGGTGCCGCCCCGTTCGTAGTACAGTTGGCCCGGTTCGTTGTCGGGATACGGCCCGTTCAGCGTGCGGGTGGTGTCCACAAAGGCATTGTGGTGCGTCTCCACCTTGATGACCTCGGCGCCCAGGTCGGCCAGGTACGCTCCGCAGTAGGGCATGGCAAACACCCGGCTCAGGTCAAGCACCCGGATGCCCGCCAGGGGCAGGCCAGCGTTTGCCATCGTCATATCGCCCCCAGCGCCCGCAGTTGTGCCAACTCTTCGGCGGCACGGCCCAACTCTTCGCCGTAGATTTCTCGGTTGTGCTGACCGAGTAGCGGCGCGGCGCGTGTTACCTCGTACTCCATGCCCGACAGACGCGGCCCCATGCCCGGGTAATCCGCCTCGCCGGCCACCGGATGGGTCACCGTCCGGAAGAACTCCCGCTCCCGCAGATGTGGGCAGTCGTGCAAGTCCCCCGCGTCCTGCGCCATCCCGAACACCAGCCGACGCTCGCCCGACGCCTGGTGCAGCGCCTTTCGGTCCCACTGCGCCAGCCCCTTCACCAGCAAGTCGTAAATCTCCTCGCCGTATTCGATGCGCCCCGAGCCGTAGGCGAAACGCTCGTCATGCAGCCCCGGCTCGCCAATCAGTTCGGCCACCGTGCTCCAGGGCTGCGAACCCTGTACCGATGGTATTACATAACCATCCCTGGCTGGCATCAGTTCCTCAAACCCCGACCCGCGCACCGGACGCCGGCCCTTGATGGCGCCCATATAGCTGTAATACGGCACCGCCTGCACCAGGTGGGACGCCAGGCATTCCACGGTGGACACGTCGATGGTCTGGCCCATGCCGTTGGCCATCCGCTGGAACAACGCCGCCGCCGTGGCCACCGCCCCGTTGATGCCGGCCACGTAAAAGGACTGGTTCAGCGCGTTGCGCAGCGGTTCACGGTCCGAGTCGCCGGAGTGATACATCAGCCCGCTGAACGCCGTGGTGACGATGTCGGTCGCCGCAAAGTTCCGGTAAGGCCCGGTCTGTCCCCAAGGGGTGATGGACGCAACAATCAGCGTCGGGTAGCGTTTGGAGAGGTATTCCGTCTCCAGCATCGGCGCCGGCTTTTCCTCCGGCGGGTAATTCTCCACCAGAACGTCGGCGGATTCCAGCAGCTCCGCCAGCAGCCGGCCGCCGGCCGCCGTCGCCGGGTCCAGCGATACGCCTCGTTTGTTGGTGTTCAGGTACAGGAAGGGGATGCTCTTGTCCGAATGCGGGTCGTCGCCCACGAAGGGCCCCATCCGACGGGCGTCGTCGCCAATCCCCGGCGGCTCCACCTTGATGACGTCCGCGCCGTAGTCCGCCAGCAGTCGGGCGCAAAACGGGGCGGACACGTGCCCGCCCAGCTCTACTACCCTGACCCCGTTGAGCGGCAGCAACTGGGGAGAGCGCGGCGCTACCACGCTTCCGCCTCCCAGGCCACGGGCAGCGCTTGCCCGCGCTTGGGCAGCACGATGGTCGCGGTGCCTGACGCCGTTTGATTGCCCCGGTCGTTTCGCAGCCCGACGGCGCAGTCCACGTACCCGTAATCGCCTTCCTCCCGCTTGTCGGTAACCATGCCCGACGCGGTGAGGGTGTCGCCGGGAAAGTCCATGCCCCGGTGTTCCACGTAGAACCGTTTAAACCAGCCCTCTTCGCCGGCAAAGTCCAGCAGCAACTGGCCCAGGTACTGATTTTTCAGCGACCCGTTCACTACCACGTTGGGCAATCCTTGGGTCAGCTGGGCAAAGGGCAAGTCCCAGTGAATCCGGGCGTAGTTGCCGTTGGCGGCGGCCCACCGTATCAGGTGCGTCGTCGTCATCGGTCCCTTCACCACGGCAGGCAGGTCGTCCCCCACGGACACGTCCTCGAAGTGACGCTGCGCGCCGGCCGCCGGTTCCGGCTTGGGCAGAATGACCTCCGGATTGGGCGGCGCGACGGCCACGGTGGTGAGGTCGGCGGCGACCTGCGCCACGTCGGTTGGCTGATCGCCCGCCGGCAGCGCGCGGTGGATGCTGACCCGGCGGGCCCGGCTGAGTTCCGCGCCGTGCTGGTCGGTCTGCGTCTCCTCGCGCACGATGAACACCAGCGGCCCGGAGCGTCCCTGCTTCTCGAAAATGTCCAGGATGCGAAACTGCCGGCTGACCCAGCTGCCCACCCGCGCCGGCGCCAGGAACTGCCAGTCGCTGCCGCCGTTCAGGCCGTAGCTGTTGAAGGGCAGTGGCACCTCAAAGTGCCATTCCTGTCCCGCGCCAAAGTAGCCGATGGGCGGCGCAATGTCTTTCCAGGCGGCCAGGGGCGGACACAGCAAACAGCCGAAACGACTGCGTTCCGCATAGTCAGGGTCAACGTACAGCGGGTTGTAGTCCTCAATGGCGTCGGCCACGTCGTAGGCCATCTCCGCACTGATGGGAAAGCGATTGCGCTCCGGTTCGGATTCCAGCCCGATGAGGGCTTTTATTTCGTCGGTAATCAGGCTGCCGGGCATCGGGTTGCTCCTTTGGGACGGGCGTTGATTATCTCGGAGATTGTAGCCAATGGCAGGGGATTCTACAAACACGAAACACCGCTGGCAGTTTTGACATCATTCCGGGCTTTCGGTACCATCGATAAACCGATTCAACTACGGACGTTGAGGAGCATTTCCCCCATGGTAACCAGAGGATTTTTCGGGCGTCGCCGGGAAACCCCGCCCCGTCCCATCCCGCCCGGCCAGTACCTGGAGCGCGGGTTCCCGGTGCTCACCGCCGGCCCCACCCAGCGCATAGCGCTCGACGAGTGGACTTTCGCCTTGGCCGGCGCCGACGGGCAGCCTCTGGCCGAATGGAACTGGCAAGACTTTCGCGGCCTGCCGGAAACCGAAATCCATACCGACATCCACTGCGTTACCAAGTGGAGCAAGCTGGATACCACGTGGAAGGGCGTAACCATCGACGACCTGCTGTCCGCCGCCGGCGTTACCGACCCGGCTCCTTACCTGATGGCGTTCTCCTACGGGGGCTATACCACCAACTTGCCCACCTGGGACGTGCTGGAAGGGCGTGGCATGGTGGCCTTTGAGTTTGACGGCCAGCCCATCGCGCCCGAGCACGGCGGCCCGGCGCGCCTGGTGGTGCCGCACCTGTACTTCTGGAAATCCGCCAAGTGGCTGCGGGGCATTCGCTTTATGCCGGAAGACCGCCCCGGATTCTGGGAGCAGTACGGCTATCACATGTACGGGGATCCCTGGAAGGAACAGCGCTATTGGGGAGATTAGACCTCGCCCTGCCGGCCCCGTCCGCGTGGCAGCCGGCCACCGTTGAGCTCGTAACCGTCGAGACGTACCGCGCCAAGACCTTTACCCTCCGCCTTGCCCAGCCGCGGCCATTCGTGGCCGGACAGCACTACGATGTTCGTCTCACCGCTGACGACGGATACCAGGCCCAGCGTTCCTACTCGGTTGCATCGGCGCCGTCGGACGCACTTGACCACATCGACATTACGGTTGAGCTGATTCCCGACGGCGAGGTATCCCCATACTTCCACGAGGTGGTGCAGCCGGGCGACGCGCTGGAAGTCCGCGGCCCCATCGGAGGCCCCTTCACCTGGAGGCCCGAAATGGGCGGCCCGCTGCTGCTGCTGGCCGGCGGCTCCGGCATCGTACCCATTCGTTCAATCCTGGCCCACCGGGAAGCCCTTGCGCCCCAGCTGCCAGCCCTGCTGCTCTACTCCGCGCGCTCGCCGGAAGACATCATCTACCGGAAGTTCCTGTACGACATCAGCCGCCGCAGCCCTTATGTGGCAGTGCAATGTTCATTGACCCGTCGGCAGCCTCCCAGCTGGATTGGCTATGACCGCCGGGTTGATGCTGCAATGCTGGAAGAGTGCATCGCCGAGCTGGGTCAACTTGCCGAGGCCGGCGACCTGGCGCATCCCCTGTGCTACGTTTGCGGCCCCACCGGGTTTGTCGAGACTGCCGCCGACGCGCTCCTGGCCATCGGCGTTCCCGAAGCCGTCATCCGCACCGAGCGTTTCGGCCCCACCTCCTGATGGATTCAGAACCCGGTGGCCAACCCCGTCAGCCACTGGGCCGCCGGCAGCACCGTTGCCCACAGTATGCCGGGCCGCAGCACGTAGTCGGATGCAATCAACGCCACCAACAGAATCGGCGCGAATCGCTGAAACCTGCGGTGCGTTTCCGCCCCTCCCGACGGCAGCAACACGGCTAGCGCCCGATACCCGGCCAGCGGCGACAGCGGCAATACCTGGAAGACGGCCTGCAGCAGGTTGTAGATTATCAACAGGCCGAGGATGTCGGAGATTCCCGACCGCAGTCCCCCGGTCATTACCAGGGTCAAGCTATCCGGCGACGGTATTGCCCAGGCCAGCCAGCCCGCCTTAACCGGAACCGACAGCAGGAAGGCTACGCTTAGGTTCCCCAGCGGTCCCGCCGCCGCGACGGCGATGGACGGCCACCGCCCCTGCCGTCCTGGTTCTCCCGGCAGCTGGCGGCCCCAGCCCAGGCCGGTTACCGCGGCCAGCGCCATGCCCACCGGGTCCAGGTGCCGCAGGGGATTGCCGAACAGCCGGCCCTGGGCGCGCGGCGCCGGGTCGCCAAATACGGTGGCCGCTACTGCCTGGAACCATCCGTTAACCCAGAGCGCGGCGGCGGCGGCAACAATGCATAGCACCGCGAGCCGGATGAAGGCGGTAACGTCATCGGGGAGCAGACTGACGGATGAGATCAGCAACGAATCACTGCAACACTGCCGCCAGGTCGGGATGCAGGGTGTTTTCCTGCTTGTCGATGCCGACGTAGCGCAGGCGCGCTGCGTACTGGCGCACGTAATCCGAGCGCAGTCGCGCCACCGCTGCCATGCCCTCGTTCATGCCCTGCACCGAGCCGCCGGCGATGATTGCCATCGCTTCCCACAGCACCGTATCCCGCAGTTCACCCGCCATGTCCTTCTCAATGGAACCGAGTATCCGCCGCAGGGAGACGCCAAAGTCAACGCCCTTCACGGCCACCGTGAGTTTCAGCATCCCCATTCCGTAGGCCATGTGCCGGGCCTTGTCCTGCAGGCAAAGGCTGAAGATTTTGCGGTCAACCGGATTGGACGCGAAGTGCGCGCCAAAGCGGTACATCAGCAGCGTCAGCGTACCTCGGGCGATGTACATCGACACGGCGACCTCCGGCCAGCCGGCCCGGGTTTCCACCATGCGCCGGTTCAGCATCCCCGGCGATTCCAGGCCCAGGGCGCCTCCGTTGCACAGGGCGCGTTGCCGCATCGCTTCAAAATGCCGCGCTGAGTCGAACTCCTGCGTTGCCAGGAACATCTTCGGCTCAATGTAGGCGTAGTTCATCCGGTGCAGCCACTGCCCGATGGTGTCTATCTCGGCGGTGGCGTGCTGGCCCAGCTCGGTGCACAGCTGGCACCAGGCCAGTTCAAAGTCCTGGGGATGTTCGGGCAGGCTGTCCCAGTCAATATCCTGCATGGCGTTCCAGCGTCGCTGAATGGCTTCTTCGTAAAGGGTTGCGGCGTTGTCCGACCACAGCTCGTCCTTGCGGTTCACCGAGTAATTGTCCAGGCGCGGCATTCCCGGCGTGGAAACGGAACCCCGGGGCATTCGGGTCATTTCCCGGCTCTCGTCGGGGATCTCGCCGTACACGCCGACAGCGATGGATTCTATCGTAAGGCCGTGCTGCGTCAGCGGCGCGCGCACGCCCCACTGTCGGGTGTCCTTCATCCACGGAAACCGTTCCGTTGGCGGGGGTTCCGCCTCGTGCTCTGTTGGGGCCCCGGCGTCCGCTGACGCCTCGGCGTCGGTAGCTGAAACGCTGCCGTCGGCATCCGCCACGTTCTGCTGCACTTGCCCCGCTGCCGATGAACGGTAGCGTCCGGTGGGGTCGCTGTCGTCCTGTGGTTCGACCGTCTCGCCATGGGCGGAGAGACGTTCGGCGTCGCCGTCGCCGTTCTGCGAATCGTGATGTGTGCTCATAGTGCCTCGCCGTAATGGGAACGGCCCGTCGTATCAGTGCGGCGGGCCGTCGTCAGCGCAAAGGTTGGTTTGCGAAGGAAGTCGGATGCAAACAAATCCGGTGGGGCAGACGTTACGCCGCCGCCTTGTAAGCCTCCAGCAGAGCCGGGTTGACGCGACCGTTTTCGATGCGGTCGTCGAAGCCGCAGGACTTCAGCCGCTGGAAGTACTCCTTGACCTGTCGCTGGCGGATGGCCGCCAGGATTTTCTGCCCTTCGTCAGCCTTTTTCGCGCCGCCGCCCAGCAGGATGGCCAGCGATTCGGCCGTCAGGTTGGCGCTGCGGGCCGCCGGATTCTCCCCGCCGTTGCCGGTGGCCTGGCGGTCTTCGGCTTCGTCCAGGTAGGCGTGGATTTCCTCCCGCCGCTCCGGAGTGCATTCGTTCATGTAGCGGGCGTGGAGCACGCCGAAAGCGACGTGGCGGGCTTCGTCCTGGGCGGCGCGGCGGTAGATGGCCTTCTCGGCGTCGTTGTAGGCCATCAGCTCGCCCAGGCGGAAGAGCGTCAGCACGTTGCCCTCGCCGACGATGTGCAGGCGGCTGGACATTTCGGTGAACTCGCGGGCGTTGTCGGTGCTGCCGCCGGTGACGTCGCTGACCGAGTCAATCATCCGCATCAGGCCGCCGCCGTTGGCCAGGGCGCGCTTGCGGAACACTTCCATGTGCCGCGATTCGTCCATCACCTGAGTGAGCAGGAACATTCGCACTTCGTGATAGTCGGGCGACATCTGGGCGATGAACCGGCCCGGCACGTCGGCGGCGACAAACTCAACCTGAGCGAAGAAGGTTGCCAACTGGCACTGGGCCGCCTCAACGTCGTCGGGCAGGGGCCGCAGGGTGTCCCACGGAATATCGGTAGCCGACGACCATTGCCGGGAAACGGCTTCCTGGTACAGCTTGGTCAGGTTGTAGCCCCAAACCTCGCTCTTATCCCGGAAGGTGTAGGCGGAGTACTGCGGCACGCCACTTCGAGGCAGCGCGCCCCGGGTGCGCTGGGTCTGATTGGGAGATTCGTCCAGCAATTCCGGCGCGTGTTCGGCCAGCGTCGGATCGTTGGCCAGCTCCTCGGCGGCGCCGGGAATCTGCTGCTTCAACTGCTGCAGCCACGACAGGTTGAACCCGTTCTGAACCGCCTCTTCCATTGCGGCGGACGGTCGGTCCTGCATTATCGTCATCGGTCGTTCCTCCCTGGCCCGGATCAGTGCAATAATAGCGTCAATCTACCCGATTACCGCGCTTACCGTCAAGCACGGCCGCAGCGCGTAGGTGCATTTATGCAGTATGGAGTAATCCTCCCCAACGTTGGCCCCATGGCCCAGATAGAGATTCTGGACAGGCTGGCCCGGCGCGCCGAAGCGCTGGGCTACCGGGGCGTTTTCCTCAGCGACCATATCGCCATCCCCACGGACCTGCGTTCCGCGTACCCCTACCGCAGCGACGGCCGGTTTCCACTGGCTGCCGACGACCTGATACTGGAACCGTTTACCGCGCTGTCCTACCTGGCGGCGGTTACGCAGCGGGTGCACCTGGGCTTCAGCGTCCTGGTGCTGCCCTATCGCCACCCCGTGCTAAACGCCAAAATGCTGTCGACGCTGGACGTCATCTCCAACGGCCGGCTCATTGTCGGCGCGGGCGTGGGCTGGATGGCCGAGGAGTTTGACGCGCTGGGCGCCGATTTTGACGCGCGGGGCGGCGTAACCGACGAGCATATCGCCATCCTGCGGGCTTTCTGGAGTCAGTCCGCTCCCAATCTGTCCGGCTCCCATTACGACGTTTCCGGCGTGTCGATATCGCCCCGTCCGGTTCAGAAGCCGCACCCGCCCATCTGGACCGGCGGCATCAGCCCGCCGGCGCTGCGCCGCGCGGCCACCCTGGGCGACGGCTGGCACGGCGTCCGTCAATCGCCGGAGGATGTGGCCCGCGTTGCCGCTCGAATTGCCGAATTGCGCGCCGGTGCCGGGCTGTCGATGGACGGTTACGCAATCTCTCTGCGCGCAGGGCTGGACATTACCGATGCTCCATTTACCGGCGATGCCCGAACTCCGCTGCGTGGCGCGCCCGACCAAGTCGCCGTCGACCTTGAAGCTTACGCGGACGCCGGCCTTACCTACCTGGTGGTGGAACCTCGGGCCGAAAATGCGGAGCAGTTCGTCGCCCAGCTGGAGCGTTTTTCCCGCGTAGCCAAGCCCTGACTGGCTATTGGGCTGTCCAGCCGCCGTCAACCACCACCTCGCTGCCGGTTACGAAGGATGACTCATCGGAGGCCAGGTAGAGCACGGCGTTGGCGACTTCTTCCGGTTCTCCATAGCGGCCCATGGGGATGCGGGACAGCATCATGGCCAGGCGGTCCGGGTCATTGCGCCGGGCCCGGGTCATATCGGTAACTATCGGTCCCGGATGCACCGAGTTGACCCGGATGCCATCGGGGGCGTACTGCAAGGCGGCGGATTTGGTGAAAATGCGGACGCCGCCTTTGGCCGTCTGGTAGGCTGCCCCGCTGTACTCTGCGGCCACGATTCCCAGCTGGGACGATATGTTGATGATGGAGCCGCCGCCGGCCGCTTGCATGACGGGTATCGCGGTGCGGGTTCCCAGGAACACGCCTTTGAGGTTCACGTCAATGGTGCGCTCCCAGAGGTCAACGGGTTCTTCGTGGATTTTGAAGGAACTGCTGCCGATGCCGGCGTTGTTCACCAGCACGTCCAGCTTGCCGAACCGGGACACCGTCTGCGATACCGCCGCCTGCCAGTCCGATTCCAGCGTAACGTTCAGATTGCAGTAGTGGCACTGCCCGCCATCCGCGCGTATTGAATCTGCGACGGCTTCCCCTTCAGTTTCCAGGATGTCGCCAATCACCACGGCGGCGCCCTCGGCAGCGAAGAGCCGAGCCTCGGATGCGCCCATCCCTCGCGCTCCGCCGCTGATTAACGCCACTTTGCCTTCCAGTCGCGCCATAACTATTCTCCCTATGCCCGTGGCCCATCCACCGACACCGTGATGATGTCAACGCCGTGATACTTCTGGTGTCGCACGGAGGAGGCGTAGTGACGCAGCAGCCGGAAGGACACCTCGTTCTCGTCCGGTATGGACGGCAGGTCGCCCAGGTACGACAGCCGGTCCTCCATGTTTTCGCCTTCCAGCGCCGTTATGTACTCCATCGCGGCCGCGCCATCTTCCATGCGGGCGGAAACGGACAGGCGGCGGGCGCGGCCGGCGGTAACCTCGTCCTCCTCCTGCAGCAGGATCGCCAACGTTTCCTCACCGGCCGCCGTAAGACGCGCGGCAGCGGCGTCGTCCCAGCGGTTGGCCGACGCGAACCGGCGCAGCAGCTGGTCAACGCGGGGCTGAGCTTCGGAATCCAGGGCCAGCTGCAACCGCCGGCGTCGGGGCCGGGTCAGCTCCATGAACAGTGTCATCAGGATGGCGACGATAGCCCCGGAGGTCATGCCGTTGCCCAGCAGGACACCGATGAAGCCATCGCCCAGGAGTTCTGGGAAAATCCACTGGTTCTGGAAGCCCGTGCCCAGCCAGAAGGCCGTTCCGACGACGGTGGCCTTGCGGAAATCCAAACCGTCGTCAAGGATGATTCGCATACCCTGGACGAAGAGGATGCCGATGACAACGGTTATCAGAGCGGCGGCCACCGGGCCGGGAATCGCGATAAACACCGCAGCGACTTTGGGGAAGAACGCCAACGCGGCGATAACCACGCCGATGACAATGCCAACCCGGCGGGCCGCGACTCCGGTAACTTGGGCCAGGGATATGCTGGACGAGTAGGTGGTGTTGGGCAGGGTGCCGGCCAGGCCGGAGAAGAAATTGCCCACGCCATCGGCGTTCAGCGCCCCTTGCACGACGCGGAAGTCGGTGGCCTGCTCCTGCCGGCGGGAGACTCGTTGAATTGCCACGCCGTCGCCGATGGTTTCAATGGCGCCAACCAGGGTAACGATGACAAAGGCCGGCAGCAGCGCCCAGAACTCCTTGCCGGGGGTAACGTCCAGGCCCGGCCAGGAACCTACCGGGATACCCACCCAGGCGGCGTCCAGAACGTACTGGGTGTCGTACAACCCGAAGGCTCCCGCCGCCGCGCAGCCGACGCCGATGCCGATGATCGGCGCCCACAGCCGCAGGATCGGCGGCGCGCGCAGGATCAGCACTGCGGTTACCACTATGGTAATCAGCGCCGCTACCGGGGCTGCGATGTCCGATGCGCCTTCCGGGACTTCCATCATCATGTCGAACACGATGGGCATTACCGTCGCCGCGATGAGCATTATCACGGTGCCGCAGACTACCGGCGTGAAGATGCGTCGCAGCAGGGCCAGGCGTGCGGCCAACGCGAACTGGAACAGCGACGAAACCACAATCAGGCTGGCCATGGTGGCCGGCCCGGCGTTAATCAGCGCGCCCACGCAAACCGCGATGAAGGCTCCGGAGGTTCCCATAATCAGGACATGGCCGGCGCCAATGCGCCACACGCGCACGGCTTGCAGCACAGTGGAAAGGCCGCTGATGAGCATCGCGGCGAAGGCGCCCCAGGCCAGGTACTCCGTGGGCTGCTCGGCAATGCGGAAGACTATCGCCACGGTGATGACCACCGGCGCGACGATTAGAATGGCAATCTGCGCGCCGAGGCCGGCGCTCAACAGCAGAGGAGGACTTTCATCGGGTTCGTATCGAACGGCCTGGTTGACGGGTGCCGTAGCCAAAGCAATCTCCAAGTATCCGACTGACTTATGGCGGCAGAGTACAACCCGATGCCCTCGGAATGCAAGAGCAGGTTCGGGTCGGCGCCGTTGCGCGAAGGGCGCTCAGGGCCTAGTATGAACGCGGAGAGGAGCGCACCGCCCGCGACTCTCGTTGCGTAGAAGCCAGGAGGTTCCAGGTGTACAAGATTGGGATAGACGTTGGAGGCACTTTTACCGATTTCGTCGTAGCCGGCGAGAGTGAGCAGCCCCGTTTCTTCAAGACCCAGTCCACTCCTGACGACCCTTCCATCGGCGTCATGACCGGGCTGCAGGAGGCCGCCGCCGCGTATGGCCTGTTGTTGGAGCGGTTGCTGAGCGAAACCGACCTGGTCATCCACGGTTCCACCGTCGCTACCAACACGCTGGTGGAGCGCAAAGGCGCCAGGGTGGGCCTCATTACCACCGACGGTTTCCGCGACCTGCTGGAGATGCGGGAGGGTCTGAAAGAGGACCGGTACAACCTGCGAATGACGCCGGTGGAACCGTTGGCGGCGCGCTACCTCCGGGTGGGTGTCCCCGAACGTATTCGCGCCAGCGGCAAGGTGGAGCGGCCGCTGGACGAGGACGCGCTGGTGGATAGCCTGGACTACCTCGTCAGTGAGGGAGCCGAGGCTTTGGCCGTCTGTTTCCTGTTCTCCTACCTGAACCCGTCCCACGAGCGGCGGGCGTGGGAGCTGATACGCCAGCGCTTTCCCGAAATGTACACCTCGCTGTCCCATGAGGTGATTCCGCAAATCAAGGAGTTTGACCGCCTGAGCACCACGGTCATTAATTCCTACGTCGGCCCGGTGTTCAGCCGCTACCTTGCCAACTTGGGCCAGCGGTTCGAAGCCTACCCACAGTTGAAAGACGTGCTGATAATGCAGTCCAACGGCGGCGTTGCTCCCATCGCAGACTCCGGCCGAATGGCAGTGCGGGCGATTCTGTCCGGTCCGGCGGGAGGCGTCAGCGCCGCCGCTTACATCGGTCAATTGCTGGATGAACCAAGGGTTATTGCCTTCGACATGGGCGGCACCAGCACCGACATCTCTCTCATTGAGAACGGCGTTCCCCACATCGCCAATGAAAAGTTCGAGGCCGGCTGGAAGATTGCCGCTCCCATGATTGACATCCATACTCTGGGCGCCGGCGGCGGCAGCATCGCCCGGGTGGACGACGGCGGCATCCTCCACGTCGGCCCGGACAGCGCCGGCGCGGAACCTGGCCCGGCCTGCTACGGAAAGGGCGGCGTCAATCCCACCGTAACCGACGCCAGCCTGGTGTTGGGTTACCTGGATGCCGCCAACTTTCTTGGTGGCAGGGCCAGCCTTGAACAGGACTCCGCAGAGCAGGCTCTGGCCGAGCACGTCGGTGCACCGCTGGGTCTTTCCAACGTTGAGTCTGCGTTCGGCGTGTTCAAGGTAGTCTGCACTTCCATCGCCGAGGGCATCAGGCTGATGTCCGTTCAGCGCGGAGTTGACCCGCGCGAATTCACCATGATGGGATTCGGCGGCGCTTCGGGCCTCCACGCTGCGGAGGTTGCCCGGCAGCTGCAGGTTGAGAAGGTGTACATACCCGCCTCGGCGCCGGTGCTGTCGGCTTACGGGATGCTGAACACCGACATCAAGTACGACTTCTTCCGGTCGTATCCGGTGAGCCTGGACCGGCTGGGCCTGGACGAACTGCGGGCAGTCCTGGACGAACTGGCGACCCAGGGAAGGGACAAGCTGCTGGCTCAGGGGGTCTCGTCCGACGCGGTGGAGATCAATTACTCCGCTGATATGCGCTACCTGGACCAGATTTACGAGGTAACCGTGCCCCTGCCGGACCCGACACTATCCCGCTCGGAATTCGTCGCCGGCCTGACGGCCAATTTCCACGACAGGTACCAGGAGCTCTACTCCTACAATCAGCAGGACCAGGAGGTACGGCTGGTTACGCTGCGGGTGGCAGCGGTCGGCCGATTGCCCAGAATAGCCCAGCTTGACCGGGTCGGTGACGAGAGTACGGCTGCGCCCGTCGGCTCCCGCCGCATCTACCTGGGTCAATGGCAAGATGCGCCGACCTATGCCGCCGATTGTTTGACCGCCGGCGCCGAGATCGCCGGCCCCGCCATCCTTGAATCCGAATTCACCACCATCCTGGTCTGGCCCGGCGACCACGCCACCGTCGATGCCATGGGTGGCGTGGAGTTGCGCGTCAGTCTTGACTCTGCCCAGGTCGCGCAGAACGACCAGCCGAACGCTGCCGGCGCCGACGCCGACCCCATCACCCTGGCCGTCGTGGAGCACCGCCTGGAGTCCATCGCCCAGGAGATGACCGAGGCCATGCTGCGCACCGCCATGTCCCAAATCCTCAACTCCAGCCGCGACTTCTCCACCTGCATCCTGGACGGCGATTGCCAACTGGTGGCCCAGGGCGAAGGCATCCCGGTGCACATCAGCGCGCTGCCCGTGGCCGGGGCCGCCGTGCGCGACTACTTCGGCGACGACATCAACGACGGCGACCTGTTCATCCTCAACGACCCCTACTTCGGCGGCAGCCATCTGCCCGACATCACCATCATTCGGCCCGTTTTCTACGAAGGACGGCTGCTGTTCTATGGTGTGAACCGCGCCCACCATAGCGATGTGGGCGGTGGCACCCACGGCGGTTACAACCCCGGCGCCAATGAGATATTCCAGGAGGGCCTGCGCATACCGCCGGTCAAGCTCTATGACCGGGGCGTCCCCCGCTACGACCTGCTGCAAATGATGTCCGCCAACGTCCGGCAGTCGGAGAACTTCCTCGGCGACCTCAACGCGCAGATTGGCTCGGTCATGCTGGCCGCCCAGCGCATCCAATCCCTCCTCGCCGACTACGGCCCCGACCGCCTGATGGCCGTGGTGGCCGAGATTCTGGCCGCCACCGAACGGCAGGTCCGCCGGTTCATCTCCGGCTGGCCCGACGGTGTCTATCGCGGCGAGTCCCTGGTGGACGACGACGGGTTTGATAGCAAGCTGGTGCCCATTCGGGCGACGGTAACCATTGCTGGCGACTCCATGACCATCGACCTCAGCGAATCCAGTCCCCAGGTCGAAGGCTTCATCAACAGCGCCTATGCCAACACTCGCTCCCTGGCCCACGCGGCCATCATGTACCTTGCGCCCATGGACGTGGCTCGCAACGAGGGCTCCATGCGCCCCGTGCGGATAGTCGCCCCGCGCGGCCTGGTCGTCAACGCCAACCCGCCGGCCCCGGTCTGCATGAGCACCAACCACTGCGCCGAGGAAGTGGTGGAGGCGGTATTCAAGGCGTTGGCTCCGGCCATCCCCGCTGCCGTGTCCGCCGGATTCTCCCGCCGCCTGCGCTACGCCATCACCGGCCACGACCCCCGCACTGGGCGCCAATTCATCTGGCACTTCTTCCTCGCCCGGGGCGGCGGCGGCGCGTCGGAAGGGTTCGACGGTTGGTCCAACGTCGGCGAAGTCAACGTGGCCGGGGGCATCCGGTCACCCAGTATCGAGGTAACGGAGGAGCGGTTCCCCTTCTTCATCGAGCGCCATGAACTGCGTCCCGACTCCGGGGGAGTAGGCGAATGGCGCGGCGGCCTGGGCGCGGTATGCGACCTGGTGTATGAAGGCGATGGCCCCGCGCTGCTCAACACCGCCGGCGACGGCATCGTCGTGCCGCCCTTCGGCCTGTTCGGCGCCGCCGATGGCCTGCCCCACCACTACAAGATAGTCTCCAACGGAACCGATCGCGTCCTCGGCTCCAAGGAAGTCGGCGTCTTCGTCAACCCTGGCGACCACATCATCTGCCTCTCCTCCGGCGGCGGTTACGGCCAGCCCCGGGATCGCCGCAAGGACGCATCCCAGTGGGACTTGAAAAATGGCTACGTGACTCGTTGACGACCTGCCTCCCGCTCTTCCTCTGCCACCACCACAATAAAATCCCCGCCGGGCGCTATGCCCAGCGGGGAAACGGGTTGTTCAACGTCCTTCACGGTATCGGTTGATTTTCCGTCCGACTACCAGCAAACTACCCGCGGGGATCTGGGCAAGGGATCCATATGGGCAGTACGCAAGCGTTGATGGGCGGTTGATCGCCGTACTGCTGGGTTGCCCGACCCACTTGAGGCCCGCTATTGGAGCCGCCGTCCGCGGAGGCGGCGCCGACGCCGTTCAGCATACTGAACCAGAGCAGTCCGGCGGCGACCCCCAACGCAGCCAACGACAGAAGGATTCCCCGTCTACGGATGATGCTTCTTGCCTGTATGTTCATTTTGGACCTCCATACGATCCTGTTGTTCGGTATTACCAACTTTCGCAGGCTCTGTTATTGGCGAGCAACTTCCATAGGTTTGATATGGGTTATTCTATAACATTGATACGGCTCGTGTCAAGTCAACCTGTGAAGGCGGTGAGAAAATTGCGGCGCGGAGCCATTGTGACAAGCATGGCGCGGCGGTTACGGCCAGCCCCAGGATCGCCGCAAGGACGCATCCCAGTGGGACTTGAAAAATGGCTACGTGACCGGGTGAAGAGCGGCAACCCGATCTTCACCCGTAGCCTGGGCCAAGCCCGAGCCTGGCCGACGCAGGCTAATAAATGCCGGGGAAAATCCGGTACTTCACCCGCGCCCGATACTCCGCCCACTTCTCGGCCCCGTACTTCTCGGCGCAGTTCTTCTCGTCAACTCGCTGCCGCCACGTGAACAGCGATACGATGAAGACAAAGTAGGTCCAGGCCCAGGGATTGGCAAAGTAGCCGAACGCCAGCGCGACAGAAAGGCAGAAGAATCCCTCGCCCATGTAGTTGAAATGCCGCGCCGGGCCCCAGAAACCGTTGTACAGAATCTTGCGGCTGCCGGCCTCAATGTACTTGGGTTCGATGATCCCGAGAAACTTGCGGTCGGGCCAGCGCTTGAACGTGTATTTCTGCATGTTCGCGCCGCGGGAAATGCTCCACCCGAACAGGAACGTCGCCGCCGACCCGATGAGCCAGACGTAAGTCCATCCCGTCGAGAATCCGGGATTCGGATAAGCGGCCATACCCCACAAGGGAAGGATGTATAGCCATCCGTAAATCACCAGGCCGCCCCATATCAGCTTCATCCCCAGGTGCTCGTGGATCAAGTCGTAGGTGTAAAGCTGCACGCGCTCGAAGATGAAGTAGTCCAGGACGTAAAAGGCGAAAAACGCCGCATACAGAAAAACGCCTGGATTGAAGTCCTCGCCGAAGCGTCCGTAGTGGTACGCCACGCCGGATAGGGCGTTGATGGACAACATCGTCCCGCCCACGACATACAGGTACATCTTGACGTCGAAGCGCTCCTTGAACAGGGTTAGCTCCAGCGCGCGGCCATCCCAGAACGCGATGAAGGGATTCTTGGTCTCCCCCTGGGAGCGGCCCAGCATTGCGAAGATGGAGAAGACAATGCAAAAGACCGTCCCGCCGGCCACCGCATATATCGAGGAGCGATAGAACCAGTCCCGGGGCATTCCGGTCAACTCGAAGGCCCACACAATCACCGCGATGGCAAACACCAGGATGCCGTTCAGCCGATAGTTGCGCGGCTCGCCGGTCTCCGGATTGATGACGTAGCCGGTAACCCGCCTTCCCGGCAGAATCAACTGCGCCAGGAAAAACGCGGCGAAAACCGCCAGCGGGGTGAAAAAGCCCGCAATCGCTTCCGTCCGTGATAGCTCAAAAAGATGGCTGATGCCAAGCCATTCAATCATAACCACACATCCCCGTCTCGGGTGACACAGAACAGCACGTCAGCGCCTTGTAAAGTGGGCCCGACAGGGTTCGAACCTGTGACCTGCCGATTATGAGTCGGACGCTCTACCACTGAGCTACGGGCCCACGCCTATTGTCAGCGTAGCCCCCGACGGCCCAATCGTCAAATCCCCAGCCGCAGCCGATAGTCCGGGTCCCACTCGGCCAACTGCTTCCGCTCAACCAACTCCTGCGGGTCCAGGGCCGGCGACGGCTCGCCGTCAACGGGCACGTCGGTTATCACCGTGTCATGGGCCCAACGCGCCACCTGCTCGGCCGGTTTGCCCAGCAGCGCCTCCAGCAGGTCCACGTTGTCCTGCCCGAACTTGGGCGCCGGCCCCCGCACCGCCAGCGGAGTCTTCGACAGCTGGTAGGGGCGGCCCATGATGATCCGCGTGCCCATGCCCCGTTCCGCTGGGTATTCCACCCGCTCCAGGAAGTTGCGGCTGCGATAGTGCGGGTCGAAGTGCACTTCCTTGCCGCTCAACACCGGCCCGGATGCAATGCCGACCCCTTGCAGCGCGTGCATCAGGTCGTACTTGTCCTGCTGGCAAGTCCATTCGCCGATTGACGCGTCAATCTCGTCGTGGCGCTGCTGACGGCCGCCCAGCGTTAGCAGACCCCCATCGCCGGCCAGGTCATCCCGCCCCATCAGCCGGCACAGGGTTTGCCACTGCGCATCGTCTGCCACCGACAGCGTAATCCACTGGTCATCGCCGGCCGCCGGGTAGGCTCCCTGCGGCGCCCGGTACGGATGCCGGTTGCCGATGCGTTCGCCCTCTCGTCCGTTGACCATGGCGTCCATCAGGTATTCCGACAGGAACATCACTCCCGCCTGGTACATCCCTATGTCCACCCACTGCCCCTTGCCGGTGCGGTTTCGGTAGCGTAGCGCCGAGCCGATGGCGAACATCGCGCTCCAGGTGGACAGGAAATCGACGAAAGACCGGCCGGCCTTGGACGGCTCGTCCCCCGGATAGCCGGTAATCCAGCAGTGCCCGTGGGTGCCTTCCTGCGTGGTGGCCTGGGCCGGATACGACGAATACGGCCCGTCCCCGTGCCCGTAGCCGGTGTTGGACACCATGATGACGTCCGGACGCAGCTTGCGCAGGTTGGGGTAGTCCAGGCCCCACCGTCGCATCACCCGCGGCGTGAAGTTCTCCATCACCACGTCACTGACCATCACCAGCTCCCGGAAAATCTCGCGACCTTCTTCCCGGGACATATCCAGCACCAGCGAACGCTTGCCCCGGTTCAGCAGTTGGTAGGTCGATGGACGGTTCCACCAGTCTTCGCCGGGTTCGTTGTCGGGAAAGGTTCCGTAGAGACCACCGCCCCGCGTGATGTCCGGACGGCCTGGCCCCTCAATCTTGATGACCTCCGCGCCCAGGTCGGCCAGCTGACCGCCGGTGTAGGGCAGCGCGAATACGTAGGTGGAATCCAGGACCCGGATGCCTTCCAGCGGCAGCGTGCTCATAGCTCAACGGCTCCGTTTCAGATTACGTCGGTCTGCCGCATCACGGACAGCTCTTGCAGGCTGTAGCCCAGTCCCTCACCATACACTTCCTGGTTGTGCTGCCCCAACGTGGGAGCGGCCATCCGCAACTGGTATCCGTGTGGCGACATCCGGAACAGTTCGGCCGGCACCTTCACCTTGCCGATTACCGGATGCTCCGTCTCCCGGTAAAACTCCCGCGATTCCAGCTGCGGGCAATCGGCCAACTCGCTGGGCGTCTGCACCAGCCCGAACAGCATCCGCTTTTCGGCGGCCTTGGGGAACAGCTCCCACTTCTCCCGGTCCTTGATGGCATCCAGCACCACCTGGTCCATGGCCGGCCCATTTCGAACCCGCTGCGCCCGGTCGGCAAAGCGCGGCTCCAGCAGCTCCGGCGCCCGGAAGAAGTCGGCGATGTCATCCCACGTCGCGCCGCCGCCAGCCTGCACGATGATCCAGCCGTCCTTGCAGGGCATCGGGTTTTCCCACATTGTGCCGTCGGCCCGCCGTATCTGCACGCCGCCGATGAACGGATAAATCGTCTGCGTCGCCATCATCGTGGACGCCACGCACTCGGTGATGGACACGTCAACGTGCTGCCCCACGCCGTGCCGGTCCTGGGCGAACAGCGCCATCGCCGTCGCGCCGGCCCCGAACAGCCCGCCCTGGTACTGCGCCTGGAACCCGCCGTGCTTCAGCGGCGGGCGACCCTGCACCCCGCTGATGCCCATGACCATACCCATGGCGTAGGAAACGATTTCCTGGCCGGCGTACTGGCTGTACGGCCCCGTCTGCCCGAAGGGAGTGATGGAGGTCATCACCAACTTGGGATTGGTCGCCGCCAGGTCTTCGTAACCGATGCCCAGGTCCTCCAGGTAGCCCGGCCGGTAGCTCTCCACAATCAGGTCAACGTGGCCGGCTAGATCCCGCAGTAGCCTTCGGCCCGATGCCGATTGCAGGTTCAGGGTAACGCCCTTCTTGTTCAGGTTCAGGATCAGGAAGAAAAGGCTTTTCTCCGGGTGCGGGTCGTCGTGATAGAACGGCCCAACCCGGCGCATCGCCGACCCGCCGGGCGGCTCCACCTTGAGCACGTCGGCCCCGTAGTCGGCCAGCAGCCTGGCGCAAAAAGACCCGGCGATGTCCTCGCTCAGGTCCAGCACTTTCAGTCCCTGTAACGCCCCGTCAATCATGGCGGCGATTGTACCCAAATCCGGCGGCAACGGCAATTTAGCCACGCCACGGAAGTTACAGGGTATAATCTCCTGCAACTCGCGGCGGACTGGTGACGCCCAAGCCACAGGAGCCATCCCAAATGCTGATTGACCCCCGGAACTTTGACCGCTTCAACATGATTCTCACCGGCGTGGTGGTGCCGCGCCCCATCGCCTTCGTTTCCACCATCTCCACCGAGGGCGTGGTGAACCTGGCGCCGTACAGCTTCTTCAACGCCATGGCCTACAACCCGCCTACGCTGATTTTCTCCTCGTCCCGCCGCGCTCCCGGCTGGGATGACAAGCGCAAGGACACCCTTACCAACGTGGAGGAAACCGGCGAGTACGTGGTCAACGTCGTCGTGGACGACATCGCCGCCGCCATGAACGCCACCGCCGCCGAGTACCCGTCCGACGTCTCCGAGTTCGACATCGCCGGATTGACCGAAGCGCCCAGCGCAATGGTCAAGGCGCCCCGCGTCCTGGAGTCGCCGGTCAACATGGAGTGTCGCCTGACCCAGGTGGTCAACATTGGCGAGCAGCCCCACGCCCACGGCCTGGTCATCGGCGAAATCGTCCGGATGCACGTGCGCGACGACATCCTTTACGAAGGCCCCAACGGGCTCCGCATCAACCACGAACTCCTGCGCCCCACCGGACGCCTGGCCGGCAATATGTACTGCCACACCGACGACGTGTACGAGCTGGTGCGCCCTCACTACACCCCGGAGGCCACGCAGGAGCAGGCCGCCGACTGAGCGTTACTCCGGGAACTGCAACAGTTGCAGCACGTTGCCGTCCGGGTCTTTCAGCGTTGCGACCCATCCGCCCCAATGCTCCTGCTCCGGCACGCGGATGAACTCCACGCCCTCGCCGGCTAAACGCCGATGCTCACCGTGGATGTCGCTGACGCCCAGGTGCGGCATCACCCGCAGCGGGTCCCGGGACGGCCCACTGACGCCGCCGTGCCGGCCCACGTTGAACCGCACGTCGCCCAGTTCAAAGGCGGCAAACCCCTCGTCTTCGTGAAAGGAATGCAACCGCAGGCGCAGCGTGTCCCGGTAGAACCGGAGCATAACCTCCAGGTTGTCCGTCCAGAGCGTTACGCCTACCACGCCCGTAATCATGGGCTGACGATCAGTCGGCTGCGCTGGCCGTTTCCGGCTGGCCGGCGGCGGTGCAGGCCGGACACCAGCCGTGGAAGTCGATGCGCTGCCACATCGCCTGAAAGCCGGTTTCGCTGGCCACCTGCTCCCGCAGGCGAACGATAATCGCGCTGCCGTCGTCCGCGTCGGTGATGTTGCCGCACCCGACGCAGACCAGGTTGACATGCGGCAATACGTTGCTCTCGTACCTCGACTGCTTGGCGAAGGGCAACTCCTGGATCAGCCCGCTTTTGGACAGCACCCCCAGCGTGGAATACACCGTGGCCAGCGTCATCGACGGGAAGTGCTGCTGCACCCGCTCGTGAATCTGCTGCACGGTGGGGTGGTCGCTGGAGTTGAGCACCGCCTCGGCGATGGCCAGTCGCTGGGGCGTCACCCGCACGCCGCCCTGACGGAGCTGCTGGACCACCGCATTTTGCATCATAAGATTCCCTCCGGGACGCCGCCGGGGATGAAACCGCGCCGGCCACGCCCTTCCGGGAGTATAGCACCCGCCCCGCAGCAGCCGCAAACGACGGCTAAATCTCCCGGAACTCCGGCTCCACCGGCTCAACGTAGAAGTTGTTGACCCACAGGTCGTCAATAATGGACTGGTCGCCCTCCGACAAGGGCGGCGTCTCCACGGCCTCGGAGTACTCTTTCAGCTCCTCCAGCGTCGTGAAGTTGGGCAGCACGCTAGTGATGGTGGGCTGGTGCAGCACGAACTGGATGGCCGCCTGGCTCATGCTGCGACCGGCCTCCTCGCCGGCCAGGAACTTGACCTGCTCCACCTTGACCAGCGCTTCGCTCAGCCACTGGTGCCGGCGATACGAACGGTGGTCGTTCTCGTCGAACTCCGGCGGCGCGTCGTAGCGTCCGGTCAGCGCCTCCGAGGCGTGGGGCACCCGGGACAGCAGCCCCACCTGCTCCTTCTCGGCGATGGGAAAGAAGTCTTTGGCCGGGTCCTGCTCCAGGATGCTGTAGATAATCTGGCAGCTATCTACGTGCCGCTCCTCCATGCTGGCCTGCCCCTCCTCAAACCAGCCGATGTCCGGGCCGAGGGCCGAGCCGTAGTAGCGTATCTTCCCCTCGTGCTTCAGCGCCTCCAGCGTCTCAAACACGTCGTCGTCCTCGATGGCCGCGATACGCGGGTTGTGCAGCTGGTACAGGTCGATGTAGTCGGTGTTCAGCCGGCGCAGCGACTGCTCGCAGGCAAAACGGATGAACTCCGGCTCAAACTTCTGCGGACGCTCCTGGTGGCCGACCCGCGGCGTGGTCTGGTCGTAGATGTCGTAGCCGAACTTGGTGGCGATAATCATGTCGTGGCGGCGGTGGCTCATGAACTTGGCCAGAATCTCCTCGCCGTAGCCGTCGCCGTAGGTATCGGCGGTATCGAAGAAGTTGATGCCCAACTCCAGGGCCTCCTCCAGCAGCTGGCGCCGGGTCTCCTCCGGGATGCGCCCCCACCAGTTGGTGGCCACGGTCCAAACGCCAAACCCAACTTCGGAAAGCAAAAGGTCAGTGCGGGGCAACTGTCGGTACTTCATAAGGGTGTCGTCCTTGATTGAGGAAGTAGGTTAGCGTGCAGAATAGAACTGCTCAGGCTCGAGTGATTGGGCAAGCATAGCTGCAATGTTTGCGCTGTTTTCCGCAGTATAGCCGAATATGCCGGCGTGAGACGGGTCGTGCGGCTCGCCCAATGCGAAAAACTGAATCGCTACGTTCAGGTTATCACGGGTAAACATAACCGAGTCTCCTACGTTCAGCACGACAAAAGCCCCACTGCCACTGACGCGGAAGCCCTTGCTGGCAAGAGCTTGATGCACGCCGGAGATTTGAACGGAACGCTCCGAATCGTGAAAAAACTCTAACCAGTTGGTGGATAAGAATTCCTCTCCAGGGCGAATATGGAATGCTGAGGGGGCGACCGTGCCGTCCTCTCGGATGTATCGTGGTCTGCAGTAGCGGGCTACGTGGTCTTCAGATTCGAGCTCACGACGACTGTTCGCTCCTTGAACCATGTGAACCATTTCTTCGTATCTACCAGCCGCTTGGTAGTTTGTTCGCGACTGCTAACTGATCCCTTTTGATCAAGGTCGGCAAAACGCCCATCCGCTTTGCGCGCAGCATAGTCAACTCGTTCCAAATCGATGAACCAAATGGCAACTATACGGTGATCCGGGAAACGCCAATCGGCGCAGAGCCAGCCCTCTTGCGAGCAGGTGAGGCCAATCTCACCTTCCGACTCCACTGCCCCGAAAAACGCCAGAAACCCCAAAGCGCTCTCTAAGGTAAGTGGCACATCACCGTCGTCCAGGTCTGCGTCGGAGGCGAAGTAAGCCAACCGCTCGGCCAAGTCCGGGTAACCCCAGGCGCGCAGCACCTCGCACACCTCGGCAACGGAAGCGAGGCCGGCGATGGCGTCCGGAGACAGTGGGCGTTGGGTGGTGGTTATCATGGTGGTAGGTTTGCCAAGGGACAGCCGACGTTGAGAGCCAATTGCCACCTTCTTTCCAAAGTGTGATTCAATCAGTAGTATCCGCTTGCAGTCTTCTCAATGACCGGCAGGATGTGGTCGTAGCGGTCTTGCGCCGCTTGTCGCCGGCTGGTCATGGCTATATCCCCAAGTGAAGCATGATCGTATCGCCACGGTAGGGCAAACCGTCAATCCATTGTAACAACAAAGCCCGCTCATTGGCGTCCAGATTCTTATGCATGGCCCAACCATCGGCGCGCCTGAGCAACACATCCCGCTCAAACTCACAAAAGGCGTTGCCTTCCTAGCCATCACCCCAACTGCCTTCATAGTCAAACGGGTCAAATTCGCTTCCCGCATCCGGGTCAGTCATCAGCGCTTGCAGGAAACCGTACATTGGCTGACCCGGCCGTTCCAGGTAGTCGATCGTTACCACTCCAACGTCCAGTCCCATCGCGCTCACCCCCTGCGCATCAAGCTGCCTATGGTTTAGCGGACCCGGCCGGGGGCTGTCAACGGCCTGCTGTCACTGGCGGGTACCCCGTTTGTTGCCAGCGAGGAGGATTGCCAAAATTGCGATTTCCCTCTCATATCCTCTCGTTTCCTCTCAACTGAGTAGGGCGTTGGGGCGGACAATGGTAGCGAATAGGAGCGGATTGGGACGATTTTGGTAGGCGATTTGTGCTGGCCATGGGAGGTAGTGAGAGGATTCGAGAGTGCGGCGTCGTGATGGTTAGCGCGGTATGGGTGGCGGGTTCAAGTCGGGGGAGCAGGTAGTTTAAATGGTAAAGACGGGTGCCGGCCGACGCAATGGGCAGGTGTCATCAACCGGTCAACGAGAGCGCCGCCTGCCAGGCTACCGCCACAGCCTAACCCCAATAAAACACGATCTCATCGTCCTGCCACGGCAGGTTGTAGATGCTCAGGATCAATGCCGCCCGTTGCGACCAGTCCAGCTGTTCGTCGGCGGCCCATTGATTGGCGTGGGCGTCCAGCTCGACCCGGGCGTAATGGAAACAGCCGTCCTCGGGACACATGCAGCACCCGGCCGCCAAACTGCCGCAGTCCGGGTCAACCACCAAGTCGAACAGAAAATCGTAAAGCGGCGGCTCTGATGCCGCCAGGACAGCCGCAATTTTCAGGGAGCCGGCCAAGGGAGGGAGGGGAGGGAAGCCGTCAGGTACGGTTAGGCGGGAACTAGCCCCAGGCTCTCGTGAACGGCGTCAACCATTGCGGCGAAACGGGCATCATCGACTACCGGAACCGCGTCGCCCAGCCGCACCGTGGGAATCACGTCCACCCACGACTTGCAGCCGCCGTATTCGGGGATGAACGGCACAGTGGTGGGCGTTTCCATGCGATAAACCCGCAACAGCATCACCGTCAGCGGCACCATGGCCTTCCAGTGCAGCCGCGACTCGGCGTAGGTGTCCGTCCAGATGTGATGCGGCGCCAGGCTGGTTACCTTGTCCAGCCGGTCGATCTCCAACAGTTCGTGGACGCGGGCCCAGTGGGAGAAGGTTACCGCGTCGCTGTCGTTGGGGTCGTCGGCCAGCAGACGGCGCAGCGTGGGTTGATGACTGTCTTTCAGTAGGTCCTCCCGCTGGTGCAGGTAGGTGGGGTAGAGCAGGAACTCGGGATGCACCACCCGGAAATCCTTGCTCTCCTCGTGAATGCCGCCCTTGCGCAGCATCATAATCTGGTCGCCGTCGGCCAGGGCCTGCACGGTAATGGCCCATTCTTTCAGAGCAAGCTGGCAGGTCGTGGGGGTAGTCATAACGTCAACCTCTCCGGTGATTCGTGGGGAAAATATTACCACAACTCACTTCCCCCGGTTGCAAAACTCGCCGTAGTCGGGCACTTCCTCGCCCAGCACGTAAAGCCAGTAGTACGTGCCGGTGTCGCCCATGTACTTGAACTGCTTGCGCACGTCCTTGAGCGCTTCGTAAAAGTCGCCGTGGGAGCGCAGATAGTTGCGGATGTCGCCGTCGTACTCCTCTTCCAGCTCGATGAGGCGTTGGGCGTTGTGCACGGTGGCGGCTATCTTGCGCCGGTTGCGGATGATGGCCGTGTCGGTAGCCAGCGTGTCGATGGCCGATTCGTCCATGGCGGCCACGGCGGCCACGTCGAACCCCTGGAACCCGGCCCGAAAGCCCGGCCACTTGCTGTTGACCACCTTCCAGGACATGCCGCTCTGGAAAACGGCTTTGGTCATCACCTCCAGGTAGTCGTTCAGGCTCTGCGGCACAATCTGCTCCGGCGCTTCGTGATGCGGCGGGTGTTCGTGTTGCGTGGTCATGGTGCAGCTATTCTCCTGTGGTATTGACGGCGCCGGGGAGGCGGGGCGCTTCCAGGCGCAGCAGGTTGCTCAGGTTGGCCGTGGTTACCTCCGCCACTTCCTCCACCGAAATGCCCTTGGCGGTGGCCAGGCACTGCGCGACGTCGGCCAGGTGCCGGGGTTCCGTCCAGTTGTGGCGGTGCTTCTTGAACGGCTGCGGGTAGGCGTCGGTTTCCAGCACGATGTGCTCCAGCGGCACGTTGCGCGCCACCTCTCGCAGCTCCGGCAGCCGGGTCAGCGGACGGGCCAGCGAGATGTAAAAGCCGCACTCAATGGCCGCCCGCGCCGTTTCGGCGTCCCCCTGGAAGTAGTGCATCGCGCCGCCCACCTGCCCGGCGTTCTCCTCCCGCAGCACCTTGAACACCGCCGGGTGCGACTCCCGCGAGTGAAAGATGATGGGCAGCCCCAGGCTCTTGGCCAGGTGTATGTGCTGGCGAAACACCTGGTCTTGCACCTCGTGGCTTGGAGATTCGGGCAGAAAGTCCAGCCCAACCTCCGAGATGCACACCACCCGCTTGTTGTCCCGCGCCAGCTCTTCCAGCCGCGAGTAGGCGTCGTCGTCCACCCGCTCGTAGGCGTGCATCGGATGGATACCCACGCCGGCGTAAAACATCGGATGCTCGTCGGCCAGCGCGATGCAACGCTCCGTGGATTCTATGGTCGTGCCGGCCAGCACGATGTAACCCACCCCGGCCTCGTGGGAACGCTGCAGGATGCCCGGCAGCTCGGCCGGATCGTAGTGCTCGTACTGGTCCAGATGGGTATGGGCGTCGCAGAAAATGGGAGTGGCGGGCATCGTTATTCTCCGTGTGGTCGCTGCCGCATATTGTTAGTTCTCGCGGCCCGTGTCAACGTCCAGCAGATAGACGCCTTTGGCCCGGGGCAGCAGTGAGCTTTCGTAGTTCAGGTGGGTTTCGACGGCTACCCTGACCCGACCGCCGGCCAGGGTCTGCACCGCGAAGGGCACCGGGTTCCACCCCACCATCTGCAACAGGCGCTTTTTGCTCTCTATAATAGTTTCCAGTCCCTGCCCTTTCAACACGATGACGTTGGCCGTCATGGCAAAGTCGTCGGCAACTTCTTTGCCGGTAACGAAGATGGGACGGGATTCCCCCGGGTATGATGCGTCATCGCCGGCGGCCAGCGACATCCAGCTGAGCATATGGTCCCATTCCACCACCCGGACGAAACGATTCGGGTCAGAGTGGAATCCTGCCTCCAGCGCCGCAACCCACAACCCGCCGCCTTCGTCCTTGAATCCGTACAGCGTGTTGTTGAGATAGCGACCGTCAGGGCTCACCACCGCCGAAGCGCCGTAAAGGCCGGCTTCCGGCGCGTTGGGGAATTGGGAAATGGGGTACTCCACCAGTTCGTACTCTTCGGGATTTTCGGTGTTGACGATATAGACCGACTGCCACCGGGGATCCGAGATCTGTCCGCCCTCAGGCGCCGGCCAGCCCTCGGAGCTGACTATCCACTGGCGGCCATCCCAGGGCGCCGGCAGCGCCATCAACATGATGCCCGGCGAGGTATAGACCTCTTCCCCGGCGCCATCCTCCGCTAGCTGGATGATCTTGTACCGCTGCTTCTTGTCCGGTTCCAGCGAGCGGCGGATGGTCAGGTAGTAGCCTTCTTCCGATTCACCCGCCAGTCGGTAGCTTCTGACCCCGCTGGCCGTGTCGCACTCGCCAAACCAGGATGCCCCCATCTGCCGCAGCAGATGCCCCAGCCACTGGCGACCCATGCCAAAATACCGGGTGTCTTCGCCCGAGCCCCGCCGTATCAGGGATTCAAGCCGCTGGCCGAAGGGCGTCGCCTCTCCCGTTGTCTCTCCGGATTCGTCGCCGATGGTGAAGCTGAACCCCACCGAGTGCAGCAGCTCCCGGTATGGCCCGTAGTTGAGGCTCTCCTGGTACAGGTCGCACTGCTTCCGCGCCAGGGCCGGCGGCGGATATCTCTGATCTTCATAGGGCAGATTCAGAATTTCCGACTCGTACTCCCGGGCCAATTCGGAAGTTGCAGCGCTCAACGCCCGTGGATGCACGTGAAAATGCGTTGGTTCCGCGATTCCTTCCCGGTCGCTTTCCCACTTGGGAGGTGTGCCGGCAGTGATAACCAGGAACGTGCCATCGTGGAACAGCTCGGCGATAATTCCGCGGGTTTCCAGCCCGCGCTGGTACTCAAAGTCCAGCCGATGGAACAAATCATTGTCGAACTGGTCTGGCTGAATCTTCCGGTACACCTCCGGCGCCACCGCCACGCCCATGGCCTCCAGCCGGAAAATCTTGTGCGCCGGGTGCTCCCCGATTCGCTCCGACTCCAGGGCCAGCAGGTCCAGATACTTCGCAGTGCCGCCATCATCCAGCTCTATTTTGATGCTGCCCTGGTGATTCAGAACCAGCGTCGGTTCGCCGCGGGCCGCAACCAGATCTCCGCCGGCGTCCTGGGCGAAGAAGTGGGGCTTGATGAGTTCGGAGAACGGCACGGAAACGTCGTATTCAGGGTGGGGCAAGACCGGGGTTGGCGTGGCTGCAGACCTCTTCGTCGGCCTGGGGGCAGGAGTGTACGTAGGTGGTACCGGCTTTGCCGGGGTCATCGCGGGGCTGTCGGTAGGTTGCTCCGGATTTGCCGGGGTCTGCGTTGCGTCGGACCCGGCCGGCGCTGTGGCCGCCGGCGGGATGGTGAGGAGCACTGTCGCGTCCCTGTCCGGCGTGTCATCTCCCCCGCAGGCAACCAGTCCCAACAAAGTGACCAGGATGACGACCAACGGGGCATAGCCCGCTCTGGATGTAAGGTTCACGGGCATTCTGTAGGGCAGCGTCGCCGGTGGCCGGGGGGTGTGCGGCTGGGCTGTCATGTTAGCATATCCCGTTGACAGAAACGGCTGTCTGCTCTACGATAATTGTTGACCTTAATGGTCGGGAATTGCCAAACCGACTGCCGGCGTCGCCGCTGTTTCGCCGCGGTGAGGAGGATGTCCTACCAATGACCACTACCCAGGGCCAGCGGGTTATCTCCCGGGACACCACGTCCGAGGAGCTCAACTCCGATTACAAATGGGGCTTCACCATCGACATCGAAGAGGAAGCCTTTCCCAAGGGCCTCAACGAGGATGTGGTGAGGCTGATTTCGGCCAAGAAAAACGAGCCGGAATGGATGCTGGAATGGCGCCTGAGGGCATTTCGCTTCTGGTCTCGGCAGAACTACGCTGAACCCAAGTGGGCCAACGTAGAGTACCCGCCCATCGACTTCCAGGACATCCACTACTACGCCGCGCCCAAGTCGGCCGACGACGGCCCCAAGAGCCTGGACGAGGTTGACCCTGAGGTGCTGGAAGCCTTCAACAAGCTTGGCATCCCCCTGGAAGAGCAGGCCCGCCTGGCCGGCGTCGCCGTTGACGCCGTGCTGGACAGCGTGTCCGTCGCCACCACCTACCAGGAGCAGCTGGAGAAGGCCGGGGTCATCTTCTGCTCCATGAGCGAGGCCATCCAGAACCACCCCGACCTGGTGCAGAAGTACCTCGGCTCGGTGGTTCCCTACGCCGATAACTTCTACGCCACCCTGAACTCCGCGGTCTTCTCCGACGGCTCCTTTGCCTATATCCCGCCGGGAGTGCGTTGCCCCATCGAGTTGATGACCTACTTCCGCATCAACCAGGCCGACAGCGGCCAGTTCGAGCGCACGCTCATCGTCGCCGACGAGGGCGCCTATGTTAGCTACCTGGAAGGCTGTACCGCGCCCATGCGCAAGTCCACCCAGCTCCACGCTGCCGTGGTCGAGCTGGTGGCCCTGAAGGGCGCCGAAATCAAGTACAGCACGCTCCAGAACTGGTATCCCGGCGACAAGGACGGCCAGGGCGGGGTGTACAACTTCGTCACCAAGCGCGGCAAGTGCGCCGGTGCCGACTCCAAGATTTCCTGGACTCAGGTCGAAACCGGCTCCGCCATCACCTGGAAGTACCCCAGCGTCATCCTGCAGGGCGACAACTCCGTCGGCGAGTTCTACTCGGTGGCCCTGGTCAACAACTGGCAGCAGGCCGACACCGGCACCAAGATGATTCACGTCGGCAAGAACACCCGCAGCACCATTGTCGCCAAGGGCATCTCCGCCGGACAGGGCCAGCAGACCTACCGGGGCCTGGTGAAAATCAACCCCTCGGCCAACGGCGCCAAGAACTTCACCCAGTGCGATTCCCTGCTGGTGGGCGACCAGTGCGGCGCCCACACCGTGCCCTACATCGAGGTCAAGAACCCCACGGCCCAAATGGAGCACGAGGCCACCACGTCCAAGGTCTCCGACGACCAGCTCTTTTATCTGCAACAGCGGGGCATCGGCGTCGAGGACGCCCACTTTATGATTATCAACGGCTTCTGCCGCGGCATCTTCCAGGAACTCCCCTTCGAGTTCGCCATGGAAGCCTCCCAGCTCCTCAAGGTCAGCCTCGAAGGAACCGTCGGCTAGCAACCTTTGTATCCCTCCGTGTCCCCTCTTCTCCCTCGACGGGAGAGGGCTGGCGTGAGGGTGAAAACACCACACCAGGCAAGAGAAAGGACATCCACTACGCAATGACCACCACTACCGATCCCATCCTGGAAGTGCGCGACCTCCACGTGTCCATCGACGAGCAGGAAATCCTGCGCGGCGTGAACCTCACTGTCCGACCGGGCGAGGTGCACGCCATCATGGGCCCCAACGGTTCCGGCAAGAGCACCCTGGCCAACACCCTGGCCGGCCGCCCCGAATACACCGTAACCAACGGCGCAGCCGCTTATCGCGGTATGGACCTGCTGGACATGGAGCCGGAAGACCGCGCTCGCGAAGGCGTGTTCCTGGCCTTCCAGTACCCAGTTGAGCTGCCCGGCGTCCGCGCCTGGCAATTCCTCAAGGCCGCCGTGGACGCCAGGCGCATCCACGAGGGCGAGGAAGAAATGGGCGCCCGCGAGTTTGACCGCCTGCTGCGGGCCAAAGTCGCCGAGGTGGAAATCGACCCGGAGCTGGTCCGCCGTTCCGTCAACGAGGGTTTCTCCGGTGGCGAGAAGAAGCGCAACGAAGTGCTGCAGATGGCTCTGCTGGAACCCACCCTCTCCCTGCTGGACGAAACCGACTCCGGCCTAGACATCGACGCCCTGCGCATCGTTGCCGATGGCGTGAACCGCCTGCGCCGGCCCGACAATGCCACCGTGGTCGTTACCCATTACCAGCGCATCCTCAACTACATCACGCCCGACCAGGTGCACGTCCTGGTGGACGGACGCATCGTCCGCAGCGGCGGTCCGGAACTGGCCGAGCAGTTGGAAGCCCAGGGCTACGATTGGGTGCGTGAAGAAGCGGAGGGGGCAGAATGACCACCACTGCTTCCGCGCCCGCTACCGAAGCCTACCCTCACTACGCCGCCGCCTACGCCGCGCAGCCCGACGCCGGGCCACCGGCGTTGAGCCGTCTGCGGCAGCGTGGTTGGGATGCCTTCGTGCGCTTGGGCCTGCCCACCGCCCGCCGCGGCAACGAATCCTGGAAGTACACCAACGCCGGCCCCATCGCCCGGGAAGCCTTCGCATCGGCAACGGAGCTGCGCGCCGCCGACCCCGGCCTGACCATGGCTGACGTGCAAGCCGTCGCGCCCCGCCACAACGACTGGCGTACCCTGGTGCTGTTGGACGGCGTATTCACTCCGGCCCTGTCCGATGGCTTCACCGTCGGCGCATCCGACGGACTGACCGTCGCGCCTTTGTCGAATGCCATCGGCGCAATGGACGACACACTGCTGGGCAGCCTGGCCCCGCCCGAGGATGACGGCTTTACCGCCCTCAACACCGCTTTCCTTCGCGACGGCGTGTTCATCTCCGTGCCGCCTGACGCCGCCGCCGGCGTGGTCAACATCGTCTATCTCACCACCGGCGGCGGCCAGCCCAGGGCCACTTACCCCCGCACTCTGATTAACGCGGCCGCCAACTCCCGCGTCACCGTGATTGAAACCTTCGCCGGCCCCGAGGATACCCGCTACCTCACCAACGCCGTAACCGAGGCATCCGTCGCCGAAGGGGCCAGCGTGGAGCACTACCGTCTGCTCTTCGAGGGTATGGACGCCTACCACGTCGGCGTCAGCCGCGTTTTGCAGCACAGGGACTCGGCGTTTTCGTCAGTGGCCATCGCCCGCGGCGCAGCCCTGGGCCGCAACGACTTCGGCGTCAAACTGGCCGGAACCGGCGCCCAGTGCACCCTCAACGGCCTGTACCTCACCAAGGGCAGCCAGCACATCGACAACTACATCAACATCGACCACGCCGAACCCTACGGCACCAGCCGGCTGTTCTACAAGGGGATCCTGGACGGGCAGTCCCGCGCCGTCTTCGGCGGCAACGTTACCGTCCGCAAGGACGCCCAGAAGACCGACGCCCAGCAGACCGACAAGAACCTGTTGCTGTCGGAACTCGCCGAGGTGGACAGCAAGCCCAGCCTGCTCATCTACGCCGATGACGTGAAGTGCGGCCACGGCGCCACCGCCGGCCACATCGACGCCGACACCGTCTTCTATATGCGCAGCCGGGGCCTCGACCTGCCCACGGCCAGCCGCATCCTGATTCACGCCTTTGCCAGCGAAATCATCGACACCGTGGCACTGGAGCCGCTGCGGGAATACCTCAACGACCAATTCGAGAGTGCCATTCCCGACGCCGACCTTTCGCTGACCATCGGAGGCCGCTAGTGACCACCGCCACCAACACTCCGGGTATCTCGGGACGCGATGGCGCCGGCCAGGCCCCTGGGCTTGACGTTATTGACCCGCGCCGCATCCGGCAGGATTTCCCCATCCTGGATCAGCAGATCAACGGCAAGCCGCTGGTCTATCTGGACAACGCGGCCACCACGCAGAAGCCCCGCGCCGTCATCGACGCCATCAGCAACTACTACCTGAACAACAACGCCAACGTCCATCGCGGCGTCCACACCCTCAGCCAACGCGCCACCGACGACTACGAGGCGGGACGCGAAGCGGTGCGCCGGTTCATCAACGCCCCGGACGAGAACGAAGTCATCTACGTCCGCGGCACCACTGAAGGGCTGAACCTGGTGGCCCACAGCTACGGACGCAAGTACTTCAAGGCCGGCGATGAGGTCATCATCACCGGCATGGAGCACCACTCCAACATCGTGCCCTGGCAGATACTGCGCCAGGAAATCGGTATCAAGCTGCGCGTCGTTCCCTTCAACGACGACGGCGAGCTGCTGCTGGATGAGTACGAGAGCCTGCTCAACGACCGCACTCGGCTGGTATCCGTGGTGCATCAATCCAACGCCCTGGGCACGGTGAACCCGGTGGCGGCCATGGCGGAACTGGCCCACGCCCGGGGCATTCCGGTCCTGGTGGACGCCGCCCAGTCCGTGCCCCACATACCGGTGGACGTGCAGGCCTTGGGCGCCGACTTCCTCACCTTCTCCGGCCATAAGCTCTACGGCCCCACCGGCATCGGCGCCCTTTGGGGCCGCTCCGACCTGCTCAACGATATGCCTCCCTACCAGTCCGGCGGCGAGATGATTCGCTCCGTTACCTTCGAGGAAACGATCTACAACACCCTGCCCCACAAGTTTGAAGCCGGCACCCCCGACATCGCCGGCGCCATCGGCCTGGGCGCCGCCATTGAGTACCTGGAGAGCATCGGTATGGAGCGCATCGCCGCTTACGAACAGGCCCTGCTGCGCTATGGAACCGAAAAGCTCGACGGTATCCAGGGCGTTCGGCTCATCGGCACCGCTGAGGACAAGGGCGGCATCCTGTCCTTCCACATGGAATCGGCGCACCCCCACGACATCGGCACCATCCTGGACGCTGAGGGCATCGCCGTGCGCACCGGACACCACTGCGCCCAACCGGTGATGGCCCGCTACGGCGTCCCGGCCACCGTGCGCGCTTCCCTGGCCTTCTACAACACTACCGATGACATTGACGCCCTGGTCAAAGCCATTGACCGGGTAATTGAGGTATTCGGCTGATGGCATCCGACCTGAGCGACCTTTACCAGGAGATTCTGCTGGAACACAATCGCCGGCCCCGCAACTTCCGCAACCTGGAGGACGCCACCCACCAGGCCGACGGATTCAACCCGCTGTGCGGCGACCAGATTTCCCTGCAATTGCGCTGCTGCGAAGGCAAAGTGGAAGACGCTTGCTTTCAAGGCCACGGCTGCGCCATCAGTCGCGCCTCTGCCTCCCTGCTCACTCAGGCGATCAAGGGAGGAACGCCCGAAGAAGCGAGGGCCATGTTCGACGAGTTTCACCGGATGCTCACCGTGCCGGATGCCGAACTGGACTACGACCTGCTGGGCGATCTCGAAATGCTGGCCGGCGTCATCGCCTATCCCACCCGCATCAAGTGCGCCATCCTCCCCTGGCACACCCTGAAAGCCGCTATGGACGGCGAGGGCGTGGCGACTACTGAGTAAGTCCCCGCCATGGCATCATTGCGTGAAAACCCCGAAGCGCTCTATGGCGACGTCATCATGGAGCATTACCGCAGCCCCCGGCACCGTGCCCGCCTGGCGTACCCCGACGCGGAGACCGAAGAGTTCAACCCCTTTTGCGGCGACCGCGCCACCCTGCAACTGAAGCTCGACGGGCCTCCCGGCAGCCCACCGGTGATCGCGGGAGTCAGCGCCGTTGCCGAAGGATGCAGCATCACACAGGCGTCCGCTTCCCTCCTCGCCGACCGAGTGCATGGCCGAACTGTGGAAGAAGCCGCCGACCTGTCCCAGCTGTTCCGCGACCTCATGCAGGGCAAACCTCTGCCCCCGGTAGCCCTTGCCGAACTGGGAGAGCTTGAAGCCCTGGAAGTCGTGCGCCAGTACCCCGTGCGCATCAAGTGCGCCCTGCTCCCCTGGGTCGCCCTGGAAGAAGGACTGCGCCGGCTGCGTTAGCCCCGGCGCACAGCAGAGCGCCCTACTTCCCCTGCAGCCCCCGCAAGTAGGCGATGTGCCCCACGTGCTGGTACATCTCGCCGATTATCTGCCGGAATATCGCCCCCAGCGACATCTCCGGACGACGCTCCCGCGGCACGGTTTCCATTTCCTCCGGCGTCAGCGTGCTCAGATAGGCCAGCGTGGCCTCGCGCACCGCGGCCCGGTAGCGCAGAAACTCGCCCAAATCCAGCGAGGGGAAGTTGTTGACCTGCTCGGCGGTGTGTCCAAAGCCGTTGTCCCGGGTGGGCAGCCCGAACTTTTCATGCCAGCCCTCGCTTTCCCAAAGCTCCGGCTTGAACTGGGCGAAGAACTGAATCCACATATCCTCCACCCGCACCATGTGCCACAGTATCCAGCCGATGGAGTTGGCGTCGGGCGCCGGCTGCCAGGCCGTTTCCTCGGGCGTCAGGCCGTCCAGCGCCTCAAGCAGAAAGCCGTTTTCCTTGTCCAGCGCGTCGGTGATGAATTCATTGAGGGTCACGGCAGTCTCCTCAGGCGGCGGTCGAGGTATCGGTGGCAATGGGAGAAGCAGCCGGCCGCGCGCCCATTTCCCGATCCAGCAGCAGCAGCGCGTCGCTGCGGCCCTTCACCATGTCCAGGGCGGCGATGACGTCCCGCGCCGTCTTTTCCTCTTCAATCTGCTCGGTTACGAACCACTGCAGCATAATCTGCGTGGCGTAGTCCCCCGCGCTCGCGGCGGCGCCGTACAGCTCGTTGATCAGGCCGGTAACGTGCTGCTCGTGAGCCAGCGTCTGCCGCATCACGTCCTCCACCGAGTCGAACTCGATGGGCGGCTGCTCGATTGGCAGCAGGCTAACTCGGCTGTCCCGGTCTTCCAGGTAGTCGATGAACTTCATCGCGTGGGTGTACTCTTCCTCGCTCTGCACCCGCATCCAGTGGGCGAACCCCGGCAGGTCAATCGAGTCGCAGTAGGTGGACATCGACAGGTACAGGTAGGACGAATAGAACTCAGCGTTGATGTGCCGGTTGAAGGCGTCCAGCAGGTTGGTGTTCACGGTGGTCATTGGCGGACTCTCCTATCGCTCTAGTCATGAAGAAAGCCCAGCACGCTATCGAAGAAAGCGTCCGGACGTTCCAGCTGCGGAATGTGGCCGCACTCCGGTATCACCGTCAGCGTGGCGTTGGGCAGCAACTCTCGAAAGGCTTCCCCGTACTCCGGCGGAATCACCTGGTCCGAATCGCCCCAAACCACCAGCGTCGGCATGGTGATCCGGTGGGCACGCTTGGTCAGGCCTCGCTCGGGTATGGGCCAGGTGAACTTCGCCACGGATTGCAGGGTCTGAATGCGGTCCAGGGTGTATTCCAGCCGCTCCTCAGGTTCCGTTGGCTGGGCGACGTAGGCGTGGGCCAGATCGCTGTCCGAATCGTGCCACATCATCTCCCGTCGTTCGTCGGGAGTCAGGATGAAGAAGTCGGCTACGGGCTGCTTTTCCAACCACAGGCCCAGCGAGTTCACCAGCACCAGCCGCGCAATCCGGTCGGGCCGGTGAGCAGCCAACTCGGCCGCGCAGAACCCCCCGTAGGAATGGCCGATGAGGTGGCACTGCCCGATGCCCAGCGCATCGAGAAACTCCTCGAAGAACTGCACCAGGTCCCAAAGGTCGTCCAGGTTGTTCAGGCCAGTGGACTTGCCAACGCCCGGGTGCGCCGGTGCATAAACGTGGTAGTCCTGTGCCAGCCGGTCCAGGTAGTCCGGCCAGCCGACGTAACCGCCAGCTCCGTGCAGATAAATCAGCGGTTCTCCCGAGCCGCCCTCGGCCATCTGCACGCTGAACATACCGTTGCGGACGGAAACCATCCGCTCAGTATATGAAACCATTGGGGATTCACCTCAAAACAATCACGAAAGTAAAGCCGCCGCCAGCGCAACGCATTTCGATGCCGCCCGGAACGCACTACACGATACCATAAATCGCCCCCCGATGGCCCGTCGCACCCGCGCCGGCCTCGGCGGGTTGCCATCGGACCAGGCCGGCGCGATAATGCCGCGCGTTTTGGCCTCAGAATTTCACCCCCCCCCCCCCCCCGCGATTCAGCGTCGAAAACCCACACCAGCGCCTTCGGTTCCCCAGGCCGCCGTGGGCATGACTCGTCGCGGTTCTACGCCGGCCGTCTCTACGACGATCAACCGTCCGAGCGGGTCGTTCCCTATGTAGAGAACCCGCTCCCGCCCGGCGTCGCCAACACCATCATCCCCCGCTCGTCCGCCCGTCGGATGCGCCAGCTGCCCGATTGCAGCGTCCACCTGATGGTTACGTCGCCTCCCTACAACGTGGGGAAGGAATACGACGACGACCTCACCCTGCCCCAGTACCGGGCCTTCCTGCGCCGGGTGATGCGTGAAGTCCACCGCGTCCTGGTTCCCGGCGGCCGCGTCTGCTTCAACATCGCCAATCTGGGCCGCCGGCCCTATCTCCCGCTGCACCGCTACATCATCGAAGACCTGCTCCGCATCGGCTTCCTGATGCGCGGCGAAATCATCTGGAATAAGGCCGCCAGCGCCGCGTCCTCCACCGCCTGGGGTAGCTGGCAGTCCGCTGCCAATCCCACCCTGCGCGACGTGCACGAGTACATCCTGGTGCTCTGCAAGGACACCTACCGCCGTCCCAAAGTCGCCGGCCGCGAGTCCACCATCGCCCGCCATGATTTTCTCCACTGGACCCGCAAAGACGTGGAGGTTTTTGGGAAGCCGTTGGAAGTGAAAGCCGCCACTGAAAACGGCAGCGTTAAGGCCAAGTGGACTGCCGACACTGTATCAGCAAAGAACGACATCAATCGGTTCGAGTTCACGTCGGACCTGCTTTTGGTGCGAATCTGGTGGGGCAAGGAGCGGGATAGCTTGTTTTGCATCCCGGTGGAAGTCTTACAGGAACTTACGGAAACTCAACCTGCACGCAACTACCTGACCAGTGCGTCGGGCACCAATAATCGCGGCATCGAAATTTCAAAGTCATTTTTGGCTAGTGCCGAACAACACGACAAGACGATCCGAATCCCTATCCGCTGGTGCAGGAGCAATATGAGGGTAGATCCCCTCGCACGATGGCGGCCCATTTGGTCAGATTCCAACTACAGGGATTTGTTCCGTAGGTGATCTTACAAATAGAAAGCGCCCGGCAGTCCAACCACCGGGCGCTTCATCAGCTTGCCGAATCCGTCGGGGGCGCTCAAAATCCCTGCGCCACCACGTTGGCGATAACCGCCACCACAATCGCCGTAACGATAATGCCCCCAATCCACCGGGATTCCCGTCGTGTTGCCGCGTTATCCGCTCGGTTCTCTGCCCGCAGCGCGGCAATCTCCGCTCGTAAGGACTCCGTGTGCGCATTCATTTCCACGCGCAACGATTGGATGTCCTGAGCCATTGCCGTAAACCGCTCAGTATGGTCCCGTAGCCTTTCGCTGGTTTGGGTCAACGCTCCTTCAAGAAAGCTGATTCTGCTTTCAGTAGCCATGGCGAACGTCCTCGTCTATCGATGCGTCGAGCCATTATGCGACGGGCCGAGCATCTTGCCCTCAGCCCCCAGCCACCGCCGGCACGATGCTCACCTCGTCCCCAGACTTGATCGCCGTCTTCAGCCCTTGGTCAAAGCGAATGTCCTCGCCGTTCACGTAGATGTTCACGAAGTAGCGCAGCTCGCCCTCTTCGTCCAGCAGCCGCTCCTTGAAGCCGGGATAGTCCGACTCCAGCCGGTCAATCATCTGCGACAGGTCGTCAACGTCGATCTCAACCTTGTCGGCGCCGCCGGTCATCCGTCGCAACGGTGTGGGTATGCGTACCATAACGCCCATGGGGGATATTCCTCCTCTTGTTCTGCAAGCCCCGGGGCGTCAGCAGTCGCCGGGGTCATTTAGCCTTCAATTACGTCGCCGGCGATGGGGTCAACGCGCACGCCGCTGTCGGCAACCCACGCCAGCCCCCGCTGGATTTCGTCGTCCGACCCGTCCAGCTCCAGGATCACCCAGCCCATGTCGGCGCGCACGTCCGCCCGCCGGATGTTGGTCACCACGTCAAAGTCGTGCCCCAGCCGGTAGATTATCGGCTCGCGCACTAGATCCGCCGAAAAGGTGAACCGCACCCGCTGTCTGGCCATCGCCCTTACACTCCGGCCGACGCCATGCGGCTTTCCAGCGCAGCCTCAAAGGAGCCCATCATCGGCTTCACCAGCAGCGGATTCACCACCTCTTCCACGGCTTCCTGCGTCTTCAAGCCGTTTCCGGTGATGTACGCCACCGTCAGCTCGTCCGGCCCGATGGCCCCGGTCTCCGCCAGGTACTTCAGCGTGGACACCGTTACTCCGCCGGCCGTCTCCGTGAACACTCCTTCCGTTTCCGCTAGCAGCTTGATGCCTTCCACCACCTGGTTCTCCGGCACGGCGTACCCGCTGCCCTCCGACTCTCGGATGACCCGCAGCGCGTAGATGCCGTCCGCCGGGTTGCCGATGGCCAGCGACTTGGCGATGCTGTCGGGACGCACCGGCCGGATCTGGTTCCGGTGATTCTCCCACGCCGATACGATGGGACTGCACCCCGCCGCCTGCGCCATGTGCATCCGCGTCGTCACCGCCGGATGATGCACCGTGTTCTGGTCGGCCCCAAAGGGTAGCGGATCAACACCGTCCAGTAGCCCCAGGCACGCCAGCTCATTGAACCCCTTCCAGATCTTGGTGAACATCGCCCCCGACGCCGACGGCACCACCACGTGGTCCGGCACCCGCCAGCCCAGCTGCTCGGCCACTTCATAGCCCAGCGTCTTGCTGCCCTCAGCGTAGTACGGGCGCATGTTGATGTTGACGAAGGCCCAGTGGTAGTTGTCGCTCACCTCGCTGCACAGGCGGTTCACCTCGTCGTAAGTGCCTTCAACCGCCACCAGCGTGGGGTTGTACACCGCTGCGCCGATGACCTTCCCCCGCTCCAGGTCGGCGGGAATGAACACCACGGCGTCAACGCCGGCCCGGGCCGCGTGGGCCGCCACGCTGCAGGCCAGGTTGCCGGTGCTGGCGCAGGCCAGCGTTTCATAGCCGAACTCCACTGCCTTCGTCGCCGCTACCGATACCACCCGGTCCTTGAACGAAAACGACGGGTTCACGCTGTCGTTCTTGATGTACAGGTTGTTCAAGCCCAGCCGCTTGCCCAGGTTTCTGGCCTTCATCAGCGGCGTGTACCCGGCCATAATGTCCACCGGGTCGTCGGCCTCCGCCGGCAGCAGGTCCTGGTAGCGCCAGATGCTCAGCGGCCCCTCGGCGATGCGCTGGTGGCTGATCACCTCCGAGATGGTCACGTAGTCGTAAATGACCTCCAGCGGGCCAAAGCAGAAATCGCAAACGTTCAGGGCGTCGCCCGGATACTCCCGGCCGCACTCCCGGCATTTCAATCCTTTGATAAAAGCCACCGGATGATACCTCCGTGCTTACGGTCGCGTCGCTGGCACACAGCGGTCGACCGATTGTCCAAGTTCACAGGGTTTCTATTCTACCAGAGCGGCCCACACTATTCGTGCCCCGGATGGTACCAGTGGCTGTCGTAGAACATCAGCGGAGAGGCGTCGTCCTGGCCCCGGCTCATTTCCTTGACTTCCCCCACGTAGATGGTGTGGTCGCCATAGACGTGCGCTCCGACGATGTCGCAGTTGAAAAACACCATGGATCCGTCCAGCTGTGGCACGTTATGATCCCCCATGGTGTACGAGTATTCCGGGTTGCCCTCCCGGTGCTCCGGACGGCGGGCGAAGTACCGCCCCAACTCCTCCTGCTCTTCACGCAGCACGTTCACCCCAATCCGCTGCTGTTGCTCCACGTACCCGTAGGTTATCGTGTTGTGGGCAATGCACACCAGCAACATCGGCGGGTCCAGGCACACCGACGTGAACGCGTTGGCCGTCATCGCGTGCGGACTCCCCTCCGGGTCCAGCGTCGTTATCACTGTAACCCCGGTTGCGAACTTGGACATTGCCTGGCGAAAGTCATCTTGACTAACCACTGCCGATTACCCCCGATAATTTGGCGATGATTATAACCCGCCAATATCACTATTGCCAGTTGGTGCCGGCCACGGCAAAAACGCTTCGCCAATCCCCTCGGCCGGCAGCCTCCGCGCCGTCTCAACGTCCAGTTTCAACGCCGTATTCCGCGGTATGCACCCCGAAAAGAGCGCCGGATGCGTCAACTCCGCCAGCAGCTCCAAACCGTCCACCACCCGCGGCCCCGGCCGACTCAACGTGCTGTGGTCGATCAGGTACACCTCGCCGGAACGCACGGCCGGCAGCTCGTCCCACCCCGGCTGCGCCGCCAGCCACGGGACCTCCCGCCGGCTCCGCGCCAGATCCGACGAACACAGGTCTATGTACAGTTTCTCCGGCGCGGCGGCCACCACTTCGTCCCACTCGATGCGTTCCGCGTCGCACCCCGGCGCGAACCGTTCCGGCAAAATCCCGCCGGCCCTCTGCACCAGGTCGGTAACCCAGTGCCCGCCGATGACCAGCGGGTTCACTCCCTCCAGTGAAAACACTGCCGGCCGTTTCTCCGTCCTGCTCACCCTTGCGTCCACCAGGTCAATCCGTCGCCGCAGCGCGGACGTCAACTCCGCCGCGCAGTCCGCCGCGCCGCACGACGCGCCCACTTCCATAAAGCTGTGCAGAATCTCGTCCAGCGTCCTCGGGTTCAGGTTCAGCACCTTGGGCGGTATCGGTATCGGCGCCACCGCCCGGTTCACCGTGCCGGCGTCCACCTCGCAGAAGAAGCACAGGTCCTGCGTCAGCACCACGTCCGGCGACGCCTCCAGCAGCCACTCCACGTCCAGGTCGTAGGGACTCTCGCCCGACGATAGTATCCGGCGCATCTCCGCCTCAACCTCCTCGCTGGACATCACCGACGGGTCAATCCGGCTGCGACACACCACTCGCTTCTGCGTCGCCTCCGGCGGGTAGTCGCACAGGTCGGTAACCCCGATTATCCGCTCGCCCAGCCCCAGGGCGAACAGTATTTCAGTGCCGCTGGGCAGCAGCGAGCATATTCGCATTTCCATGCTGACCCTATGAAAAATCCGCCCCACCTTCATCCGTAGCCGCCGCCCGCATTCTAGCATATACTTTCCTACCATCCGTTGCCACGACCGCGACCCAATCGCTTCTTCGCAGCATCGCACCATCATGGACGCCGTGAACACCCACGCGGACACCGCCCTTGCTCCCCAACACTGGGGCAAGCGTTCTCTGGCGCTGCTCAACGCGTACAGCTTCGGCATCACCGGGTTCATCCTGGCCATGGACACCGTCGTGCTTCCCATCCTGGTGCTGGATGTTGTCCCCGACGCCGCCAAGAACACCCTCCTGGGCATCGTCGGTCTGGCCGGTCTGCTGGCTACTGCCCTGGTGCAAGTCCCGGTGGGTTGGGCCAGCGACCGCACTCGCTCCCGTCTGGGCCGCCGCCTGCCCTATATGCTTTGGACCTGCCTCTGCATCCCGGTGGGCCTGGCCGGCCTGGTTACACCTCTGAACTACGTCAGCGTCCTGGTCATCTGGATGTTCATCCAGATCAATTGCGGAATCGGCTATTCTCCCTATCTGGCCAGCATTCGCGAATTGGTCCCCACCAACCGCATGGGCGTCGCCGCGTCCGTGAAAACCCTGCTGGAGGCTCTCGGCGGCGCCAGCCTGCTCTGCCTGGCCGCCCTGATGCTCTCCCACTACTCCCGTCCTGATGGCGCTCACTGGCTGTGGCTCACCCTGCTGATGATCGCCGCCATGCTGGTCTTCACTTCGGCCATCAGCTCCCTGACGATTTTCAGCCGGATGCGAAACGCCGGCGGCCCGGCCTCCACCGCCTTCCAGCGCGCCGCTATGACCTTTCCAGAATCCACCAACATGGCCAGCCTCCACCCCGGCCTGGGGTGGTTCGTCGCCTCCCGCGGCGCCATCATGGCCGCCGTGGTCATCTTCACCACCTACGGCCTCTTCTTTCTGCGCGACAAGGTACAGGTTGACAATCCCGCCCAGGCCCTGGGCGTGGCCATCATCGGCATCGGCGGCACGCTGGTGCTCACCACCTACCCGGCCGGCTGGCTCTCCGACCGGGTGGGACGCAAGCCCATCCTGATGTTTGGCGTTGCCTTCGCTCTGGCCAGCACCATCGCCATGATGTGGGTCAGCAGCTACCTGATGGCCATCATCGTCGCCAGCGTCATCGGCGGCGCCGTCGGCGTCATCCTTACCACCCACTGGGCCATGGCCAACGACCTGGGCACTCCCGGCCGTGAAGCTCAGCACATGGGCATCGTCAACCTGGGCACCGTCATCGGCGCCGCCGGCGCCAAGGCCATCGGCTTCCTGCCCGACCTGGTGGCCGTCTGGTTCGGCCCCGGCTACGGTTACACTGCCCTGCTCGGGGCCAGCGCGCTGCTCTTCATCCTGGGCGCGGCGTTTCTGGTCAAAGTCCGCGTCAATCACCCGTTGGCCCTGCCCCCATCCGCCGCCACCGCAGGCCCTACGTGCTGAACCCCCTTCGCTGGCGTTCCAATACCTCCTCTCCCCGTGTGGCAGAGGGCCGTGGAGAGGGGACAATTCCCCACTCCGCCCTTCAACCCCGCTGGCTGGCCCTCATCGCCGTCGCCGCCCTCGCCGCAACCGCCCTCACCCTCTCAGCCATTCTATCCAGTCCCTATAAAAGCCCCGCAGTAGCGAGTTCCCATCCCTGCGAACTCCAAATTAACCAAGATGATGACGAAACCGCCGCCGGCGACACCATCGACCTGCAACTTACCTTCGCCGCTTCTTGCGACACCGACGCTCAGGATGCCGGCAGCATCACCGTCACATTACCCGGCGAGATGGACATCTCCGGTTTCGACCGGGATGAAGACGTGACCATCATCGCAGGAGACCGTTACAGCACCAACTTCGTCAACGTGAGCACGGCAGATGATGGCTCGCACGAAATCGAAATCCCCGGCTGCCCCAGTTGGCGAGACTACAGCGACGACCCACCAACAGATTGCGATACCCGCACTCTTGGTAACGTCAGAATCACCCTCCGCAACCTCCGCCTCCCCAGCAAACCGCCGCCGGATGACGGCTACGAAGTTTCAGTCGAGTGGACTGGTGGCCAAGTAACCCGGCCTGCCGAGTTAGTCGTCAACCCCGCGCTGCAAATTGACAACGACGGCGAAACCGTCCGCTACGGCGAGACCGTAACCTTCACCGGCGTCGGCTTCAACGACAACCTCACCGCCCAGCTCTACGCTAGCCAGTCAGATAGCAACGCCCCCAACTGCGAGTCCAGCAATATCTCCGGCTGGCGCCAAATCGCCACCGCCAACGTCGGCCGCAACTACCGTTTCACCGCCGACCTCACCATCGAGCCGGGCCAGTTCCCCGCCGCCGGCGCCTACCAAATCTGCGCCCGCGACGGTGCCGGTCTGGCATCAGCCAAGCCGGCCACCATCACCGTCGCCGCCGGCGTAACCCTGGCCGGCAGCCGCGAGGTCAGCCCCGGCGTCGACGTAATCCTCCGTCTGGTCGGCAACCCAGGACGTGTAGTCCGGGTAACCGTGGGCGGCCTGGAAGCCACCATCAAGAGCCAATCCAGCGGCTCCCTGACCATCACCATGCCGCCCCGCGTAACCGGCATCGCCACCATTCGTGTAATCTTCGAGAGCGGCTCCGCCTTCGTCAACGTTACCGTCGCCGACGCCACGCTGACTATCGCCGGCGTCCACGCCGACGGCATCGGCCTGGGCGAAACCGCCTTCGTGTCCGCCTTCGACCTGCCCGGCGAAGAAGTCTGCACCGTAACCCTCGGCGGCGTCCCCATCGCCCTTCTCGACGACCGCCGCGATATTCCCGACGACGGCTGCATCGACATCCGTCGCGGCGGACGCTTTAACGCCACCGTCCTCGTCGCCGACCCCCACGGCGATCTCACCCCCCAGGTCATCGGCAAGGTCGTAACCCTCGATGCCGGCGACAAGCTCAAGCTGGAAGTAACCGACGACATCGGCGTTAAGGCCTCCGCCCTGGTTCCCATCGCCGTCCCCGATATTACCTTTGAACCCTCCGACGGCGTCATCGAGCGGGGCCAGCCCATCATCATCAAGGGCCGCAACTTCCCACCCGACCGTCCCGACTACTACCAGGTTCCGCCCGTAACCATCAAGGTCGCCGGCCGTCAGGTTGGCAACGTCTATCCCTCTGCCGCCGGCGCCTGGCAGTTTGAATACCGCCACACCGACCGCCATCAACCCGGCGAGAGCGTCAGCATCGACGTTTCCCTGGGCGATTATCCTCTCAGCTCCCTCATCCCCAACCTCCGCATCAAAATCGCTCCCGTCACCGTCGCCGTCAACCCCGATACCGTACAGATCAACACCCCCATCACCGTAGCCGTAACCGGCCTGGAACCCCACACCGTCGGCTACGGAATCAAGATCCGCAACGGCCCCTACTTCGCCTTCAACGGCATCTCGTCCTTCCAGTCCGACCGCAACGGACACTTCAACGGCACCACCCGCTTCCCCGAATACGACCGCCTCAGTTTCGACCGCAGCGGCCGAGCCTTCATCCTGGTGGAACTCCACGACCGCAACGGCCCGGTTACCGGCGTGTACGCCACCCTAACCCTCCAGCAGGGTTACCATCCCACGCCCACGCCGACCCCGACCAACACGCCCACGCCAACGCCGACACCCACCCCGACGCCAACGCCGACGCCTACTCCCACGTCGACTCCAACGCCCACGCCAACCCCAACGCCGACACCCACGGCGACGCCCACGCCCACGCCAACCCCCACCAACACCCCCACGCCGACGCCCATTCCCACCGACACGCCGCTGCCTCCGGCCACCATCGACCAGTCGGCCATCTCGGCCACCGTCGTCGCCGCCATCGCGCCCAATAACGGCGACCCGCCCGGCTCCGGCAGCGCCAGCGGTCAGGGTCTCGGCGACGTCAACCCGGCGGTGCTCATCTCCCTGCTGGCCGGCGCGGGCGTAGTTGTCGTCCTGTTCGGCATTGTCGTGTTAGTCCGGATGCTGATCCGCCGCTGGTCCCGTTCCCCGCTGTTCGGCGGCCCCGATGGCTACACCCTGACCATTGAAGACAACAGCGAGTCCTAACCGCGGTCCCTCTGGTCCTATCCTCGGGCTTGGCGCACCCGCCGCGTTTCCCGCACAAACAGCATCAATCCCAGCGCCGCCGCCGCCAGGATTATCCCGTCAATCCACAGCGACCACGCAAAACCGGCGGCGTCCGCAATCGCGCCCAGCGCCAGCGCACCGGCGATGGTGCCCACGCCGCCAAAGGTACGCAGCAGCCCGATGGTTACCCCCTCCATTCCCGGCGGTGCGATGTCGGCGAAAAACACCGTGCCGGCTGGGCTGCCCAATCCCTCGCCCAGTCCCAGCAGCACGCCCGACAGCAGCAGCTGCCACAGGCTGCCGGCCCACACGAACGTCGCAATCCCCAGGCAGATTAGCGCGATGGACGGAATAATCGGCGTCTTCCGCCCGAACCGGTCCGACAGATACCCCGACGCCAGTGTGGTGAAAAACTGCGGAAAGTGCGTGATGCTGATCCACAACCCCAGGTGGTCCGGCTCAAACCCCTTCTCCTGACCGAACAGCGGCATCACGCTGAACCGCGCCCCCTGCCGGTTCGCCACAATCATCAGCGCGAACAGCCCCACGAAGATGAACGCCGGACTGAATATCAGCCGCCACATCGCCCCCCGTTCCCGCCGCTGTCCTGCAGCTGCATCTCCCCCGACGGCACTGCTTCGCGATGGATCAGCGCCCTCTCCCCTCGCGGCAGAGGCCCGGGATGAGGTGTTGGCGTCCCTCCGCCGTCGCTCCGCCGCTTCTTCCTGCCACCGCGATTCCGGCAGTGCCGCCACGATCACCACCAGCGACGCAACCATCAGCGCCGCCTGCGCGTACAGCGGAACCCGCAGCCCGAATATGTCCGCCAGGTAGCCCCCCAGCAGCGGCCCCAGCGTCTGCCCGGCCAGGATGCTCAACTCCTGCAGGCTCAGCAGACGCCCCCGCGTCTCCGGCGTCGCCTCGTCCCGCAGGTAGATCGTCGCCACCGTCAGGAAGATGCTGCCGCCGAACCCGGACACGAACCGCCATCCCGTCAGCCACGCGTAGCTGAACGACACCGACACCATCGCCGCGCCCACCACGTTGATGGCCGCCCCCAGGCTCAGCACGCTCTTGCGTCCGTATCTCTGCGACAGGTATCCCGCTGGCAGGCTCGTAACCAGCCGCCCGAATCCGAACAGCCCGATGGTAATCCCGATCTCCGCGGCGTTGACCCCGTACTCCCGCTCCATGAACAGCGGCAGCACCGGGGCGATCGCCCCCATTCCAGCGCTGTTCAGCGCCACCACCACGCACAGCAGCGACACCCCCCGATAGCGACCGCTGATAGTCGCCCATACGCCACCCCTCGTCACTGCGCCTGCTCTTTGCGCCCCTGCGCCTTTGCGTCAGACTCTCCCGTCGCCTCCGGCTGCGCCACTCCCTTATCGCTTCCCCCATTCTCTACCGCCCGCACTATCTCCCGTATCCGCCGCTCAATCCGAAACCGCGGCGTCAGAATGTAACGCCCACACGTCTCACAGCGCAGCCCAATGTCGCCGCCCACCCGGTTCACCTGCCAGAAAAACCCGCCGCACGGATGCGCCTTCCTCAGTCGCACCACGTCTCCCGGCCGTAAGTCCGCAACCTTCGGACGCCCCGTCATGTTTCCGTCCCGTCTTTGGCGGACCATCCCAACCCCATATCCTCCAGGGTCCGGTTGATGCCATCCCGCAGCTCGCCCGCCGCCGCCCGTGCCGCCTCCGCAAAATCCGGCCCCGACGACGCATAGATAATCCCCCGCCCGGAATTGATGATCGCCAACCGTCCGTTGGCGTCCACTCCGTTCCGCACGCTGGCCTCCAAGTCGCCGCCCTGGGCCCCTACTCCCGGAATCAAGATCGGCATATCGGGACAAACCCGGCGCACTGCCGCCAACTGCTCCGGCGCCGTCGCACCCACCACCAACCCCAGGTTTCCCCGAGCCGGCAATCCCGCCAGATTCCGCGCCAGCCGCATGTACACCGGCTCCCTGCGTCCATCCTCACCCGCCACCGGCAGATCCTGCAAGTCCGCCGCTCCCGGATTCGATCCCCGGCACCACACGAACACCCCCTTGTCGGCCCGACCCAGCCAGGGCTCTACCGTGTCCATCCCGCCCCACGGATTCACCGTAACCGCGTCAACTCCCCAGGCGTCGAACATCGCCGTGGCATAAGCCTCAACCGTGTTCCCGATATCCCCCCGCTTGGCATCCATAATAATCACGCAATCCGGCGCCGCGCTGCGGATATGCTCGATGGTAGCCTCCAGCGCCCGCAGCCCTGCCATCCCCAACGCCTCGTAAAAGGCGATGTTCGGCTTGAACGCACACGCCAAGTCAGCCGTGGCGTCCACAATGGCCCGGTTAAACTCCACCACCGCCCCCTCGACACACGCACCACGCTCATCCTGACGCAGCCCCACCGTCCGCTCATCCTGAGCCTGTCGAAGGACCCCCGCCGGCATCATCGCCGGGTTCACGTCCAGCCCCACGCAAACCAGGCTATTCGCAGCCTCGCTGGCCTCCCTCAATCTGTCGCTGAAACTGGTCATATCATCAAATCCGGTACGTCCATACCAAGGCTACCCCAACGGCCTCGCAAAGCTGATCTCATGCCCATCCGGGTCCGTAATATGGTAGTACCGCTCCCGCCACGGCGCGTCCGCCGGCTCCCCGTCCGGCGCATAACCGGCATCCACCATCCGACGGTGATGCGCATCCACGTCGTCCACGTACAAAATGCACCGACCCCACCAACTCACTTCCACATCCTCAACCAAGATCAGGTTCAAATACCCTTCCCCAATGCTCAACGACGTAAATCCCGCATCCGGACCGCCGTACAAAATCGGTATCCCTGCGCCCTCATGGTAAAACGCCACCGACCGCGCCATATCCCGCACCGCCAGCGTAATCGCACTGATGCTCTCCACCGTCATATCAATCTCTCAATCCTTGCGCAACCCCAAATTCCTGTCTATCCTGTCCATCAATGTAAAAAAACACCGGCAGCCATTATGACACAAACCACCGTCCCCATCCCCGCCTGCCTCCCCCGCCTGGAATCCATCCTGCGCGACATGGAATCCGTCATCGTCGCCTGCTCCGGCGGCGTGGACAGCACTCTCCTGGCGGTGGCCGCCCAACGCGTGCTGGGTAGCCGCGCTTTGGCCGTCACCGCCGTCTCTCCCGCCCTGGCCGCCCGCGACCTCGCCGACGCCGAATCCATCGCTGCCCAATTCAACCTCAATCACCGCGTCATCAACACCAACGAACTCCAACGCGACGGCTACGTCGCCAACTCTCCCCAGCGCTGTTACTTCTGCAAGACCGAACTCTACGACCAACTGGCCGCCCTGGCCGACGCCGAAGGCTACCAGTGGATTGCCAACGGCGCCAACACCGACGACCTCGGCGACTACCGCCCCGGCATGACCGCCGCTGCCGAGCACAAGGTCCGCAGTCCCATGGTCGAGGCCGAGATGGACAAGACCCAGGTGCGCGCCGCCGCCCAGTGGCTGGGCATCCCCCTGTGGGATAAGCCGGCCCAGCCCTGCCTATCCTCCCGCATCCCCTACGGCACCCCCGTAACCGTCGAATCCCTCCGCCGCATCGAAGCCGCCGAGGACATCCTGCGCGACCTCGGCCTCCGCGAAGTCCGCGCCCGCCACCACGACAAGCTCTGCCGAATCGAAGTCGCCGCCGCCGACCTGGAGCACGCCTTCGCCCTCCGCGACGAGATCGCCGCCCGCATCAAAACCCTCGGCTACCTTTGGGTCTCCCTCGACCTCAACCCCCTGCGCTCCGGCAGCCTCAACGACGCCATCCGATGAAGACCGCCTACATCCAGTCCGTCGGCGGCGCCAGCGGCGATATGCTCCTCGGCGCCCTCCTCGACGCCGGCCTCCCCATAGACGCCATACACCAGGCCATCGACGCCCTCCAAATCCCCTACGTCCAGATCTCCGTCGCCGCCGAAACCCGCTGCGAAGTCCGCGGCTCCCGCGCCCTCGTTGACACCGCCAACGCCCCCCGCTACTCGCCTCGGAAGATGCTCGACGCCGTAGCCAACGCCACCGCCCTGTCCGACCAAACGCGCACTCGCGCCACCGCCGTCCTGCAAGCCCTCTTCGCCGCCGAAGCCCGCGTCCACGGCGCCGACCTCGCCGACATCCACCACCATGAACTGGCCGACGCCGACACCCCGGTTGGCGATTACCTTGACCAAATCCATCTCCACGAACTCGGCTCCGCCGATACCCTGGTCGATGTAGTCGGCGTCATCCACGGCCTTGAACAACTCGGCGTAGGGCCCATCCACGCATCCCTCCTGATCCTCGGCGAAGCCACCGGCCCCCGCCGGCCCAACGGCTACAGCAACCCGGCGCCGGCCACCCTGGAAATCATCGCCAACGCCAACGCCCCCGTCGCGCCCCAACGTCCCTTCCACGCCAACGTCGGCGAACTCACCACTCCCACCGGCGCGGCCCTGATAACCACCCTCGCCGACGAATACCGCCAGCCCGCCATGACCCTCCACCGCATCGGAGTCGGCATCGGCGGCAAAAACCCGCCAGCCTTCCCCAACGTCCTCCGCCTCTGGCTCGGCCAAACCGCCGATGCAACTACCCCCTTCGCCCACTGGCAGGACAACATAATCCTCCTCGAAACCAACATCGACAACGCCACGGGCGAACAGCTCGGCTACGCTATGGAACAGCTCTTCAACGCCGGCGCCCTGGATGTCTGGCACACCCCCATCCAGATGAAAAAGAACCGCCCGGCCATCCTGCTCTCAGCCCTGGGCCCCGCCGAACTCGAAGCCCAACTCGCCGAAGCCATCCTCCAACACACCCCGACGCTAGGCGTCCGCGTCCGACCCATTACCCGCTACGCAGCCCACCGCGACACCATCACCGTCCAAACCCAATACGGCCCCATCCGCCTCAAGCGCAAATGGCTATCCGGCCAAATCGTCAGCCAATCCCCCGAACACGACGACATCGCCCAAGCCGCCCAAATCCACAACACAACCTGGCAAACCGTAGCCAACGCTATCTCAGAATCTCCCTCTCCCCTGGTGGGAGAGGGCCGCGGTGAGGGGGATTCTCTTTAGATTACCTTTCTCTACCCTCATCCAGCAGTTGCCGAACCATCATCAGCGTGGATCCGGCATACTCAAACCCCGCCTGTGTGGAGAAATCCAAAAATGCCTGCCTGTCGTTGTCCGGCAGCGCAAGCCAGTCTTCCATAAACCGCCGCGTCCAGTCCAGCCGATAAAACCGCACGTCCAACTGATTCAACCCCAAATCGTTGATAGTGCCCTCGGCTCTTCGCTTATCATCACCCGCCAGACTGGGATGCGGAACTATCTCGCCCGTCAGCGCATCGTAGTCAAAATATCGGTCCGGTCGTTCCCTCATGTCAGCCGCGCTAGGGTCCACGTAGCCCAATGCCGGCCACTTATCCACCTTGTTTTCGCTATTGCACCGATAGCAACTAAAAATCCAGTTCGTCCATTCGTATGCCAGCTCCGGAAACCGGGACCGTGGCCTGAAATGGTCAACCGTAGCCGCGCGTCCGCCCGCTTCCGGCGCCCCTTCACACCGCCGCTCGCAGTACCAACAGGTACTGCCGGAGCGGTTCCCTAACGCCGCCCGAAACTCCCGCCAATACGAATCGTTAGGCCGACCACCCTGCTCATGCCGGAAATAATCGACCCACCCCTGCGTAAACTGCCGAGCGTATCCATCCACCTCGCTCGGCTGCGGCCCCCGGTCAATCCACCGCATCGACGCTAGTTACCGTCCTGCGACAATTCCGACTGCCGTGAGCGCAGGAACTCCAACATCATGTCCCCATACCGTTCCCGCTGCGCCTCCAGCGGAGTGCTGCTGGAGATAAAGTCTTCGTTCACCCGACGCCGCAACTCCTCCATCTCCGCCGTTTCCTCGTCCGTCAGCGCATCCTTCCCTCGCAACTCCCGCAGCCGCCCCGCCCGATCAATGGTCAGCTGGTCCGTCGGCTCGTCCACTCCCATAAACGTCCGCAAAATCTCATCCGTCGTCCAACCGATTATGTCCTGCTCATTCGTGCTCGCCGTAACCACCCCATCCGCATCCCGCTTCAGCATATGCACCTGCCCAGCTTTCAACCCGGCCACCACAAACGGCGAGTGCGTAGTAGCAAAAATCTGCAACCCCGGAAAATGCTCCAACAACGCCGGAATCACCCGCCGCTGCCACGTAGGATGCAAGTGATTCTCAATCTCATCAATCAGCAAAATCGCTGGCTGCTTCTCCCACCCTTCGGCAAATTCATAACGATTGAGCATTTTGAACGCCAGCCATAGTACCCAAAGAACTGTTGACTGAGATCCTGAGCTCAGATCGCCTAGGTAAATTCGCTGGGACGCAGCGCCTTGCAAGCTAATAGGCCGCTCTTCGGGCCTAATGTGGTCAAATTTTGGGGTATCGCTGGTAGTAACCCCCAGCATCCGATTTATGGATATGTTTTGAAGATCTGCCATCGGTTGATCTGCGAGATATTCGATATCCAACCCGGTTGGATAATTGAGGGCCCTAGGTACAGTCAAGAGTTCCCCACAAATGGACTGAGCGCACGAGTAAGCCACATTATCCACGTAAAGGAAATTCCAAGCTCTACGTTCATCGGTTGGCTGATCATCCTGGCGTTCATGCTCGTACATCATTTGTGTCTTGTGATAGAGCAAATCAATCGCGGCTTTCAGCCTACTTCCGCTGAAGGAACCGGACAAGATCTCTTCTACGGTCGACCCATAGGTATGAGGCGGATCCAGTTCAGATATTCGCGGTAATCCAATTCTTGTAGGGCCTATGTAAACCACTGGGGGAGTTCCGCTACGGCGGTTGAAAAAGTACGCGTCGGCAAACGGGGGATCGGCGCAAAGTACGTTTTTTCCTCTCGTCCAATCGTCAAAGTAATCTGCCTCTTCAACGATACAAAAACGTAGGTCAATCTGTTCCGGGGTCATTGGACGTTGGCGATAGGTCGCCGTTTCGTTGAAGAAGCTGTCGATCTCGGACAATAACCGACTTTTCCCGGACGCATTCGGCCCAATGAACACGTTCACGCGTTCGTCAAGCCTGAATTCCAACTGCTCATCCAACGGCGGGATACCGCCGAGCCGCATCCTAGTCAGGTGCATCTCAAACCCTCCCTTCCATCTTACCACCAACCGCTTCTCAATCCTGCCAATCCCAAAATCCTGAAAATCCTGATTCTGACAATCCCAATCCTAGTACGACTCCCACAACCGCCCCCACTCCGTCCGCAGCGCCTTCCGCACCCGACCCTTGCCGATCGTGTTCAGCCAGTACCCGTTGTGGTACAGGTTGCTCGCCGCATAGGCCCACCCGGCCAACGGCGACCGCAGCAGCGCGTTCTCCAGAGGCTTCAACGGCCCCCAGTAGATCATCTTCTGCCCCCGGCTGGCGAACGTGTTCTCGTTGTCGGCGAACCCCCAGTTCACCCGGCTGATGTCCGGCTCGTCGCCCACCACTTCGATGTCCCGCATATCGCCCACGCCCAGCCCGCGCTCGTGCGCCAGCCGGATGAACCGCAGCGACAGCGGATCAAAACCCATCATCGACGCCACCACTGCGTCCACCGCCACCTGGTCGGCCCCCGCCACAATCCGATTCTTCACGTGCCACCGCATCGCCCGCGGACCCGGCCCGTCGCCGGCGAACGTCCCGTCCGTAACCGCAAATATCCCCGGATGTATCTCCTGCTGTATCGCCAGCAAATCCACCAGCGTCTCGTGAATCACCGAGTGCGTCCAGTGCCGCTTGCGATGCAGCAACCCCCCAAACGCGTTCTTCATCGCCCCGGTCATCGTCGTGAACACGTGCGTCTTCATCGTCGGCAGATGCACGATGTTCTTGCCCGCGAACAGCTGCGGTATCTCAATCCCCTCCGGATAGATGTCGTGCAGCACCATCATCTCCGCTTTCGGCTCGTACCGCACCCACGGCTCCGGCGGCGTGTCCAGATGCACCGTCCGCAGCCCGTACTTGTCCTGCACCGGCTTGTGCTTGTTGTTCGCCTCGCCCTCAAACGAGTCCACCACCACCGTCCCGTTGTGCGCCGCAATCAGCCCCTCGTTGCGATGCCCCATGTTCCGCAACGCGCAGATGGCCCCCTCCAGCTGCCACGGCGTCGTCGAGCACCCCGGATACCAGTGCTGCCACGAGATGTTGATCTTCAGCAGCGTCTCCACGTCCGCCGACAATACCTGCTCGGCCCCGGCCAGCCGCATCGCCCGCTCCACGTCCGCCAGCACCGTCTCCGGCGTCGTCGCCACCACGGCCACCACCGGCGACCCTACCCGCCGCTGACCCGCCTGCTCCGGCGCTGTGCCCAATTGCTCCGCAGTAGTCATCAATGTCTCCTGGAACCTATCGGCCCTCTTTCGCCCGAAAGTGCGGTATCACGTACTCCCCGAACAGCCGGATGGAGTTCATCACTTCTTCATTCGTCGCATGCCCCGCCTGGAAGATGGGCATGATCTCATCCACCCCCATCGCCTCAAACTCCTCGATCACCCGGATGCACGCGTCCGGATCGCCCACGCAATACCCGCCCCCGGCCAGCAGCTCCTCCGCCGTCGGCGGCTTCTGTTGCTGCGGGTCCTCCGACGGCTTCACCGGCCCGCCGCCACGCGCTCCGCCCTGCACGTAAAACTGGTACTCCTCCGGCACCGCGCCCGCGTCCACGCCGGCCCACTCCAGCACGAACCGCTGACGGCTCTGCTCCAGGTACCACGCCGCCACTTCCGCGCCCTTCTCCCGCGCCTTGGCGTCGTCCTCGTCGCAGAACCCAATCGTTGACGCCACCACCTGCCGGTTCACGAACCGACCCACCGGATTGGCCTTCTCGATGGACTCGAAGTAAGCGTTCACCAGCCCCCGCGTCTTGTCTGTCCCGCCCAGCGTATTCACCAGGCACCCGACGCCCAGCTGTCCCGCCAGCCGGAAGGTATCCTCCTGTGTGCACGCCATCCACAGCGGCGGATGCGGCTTCTGCAGCGGACGCGGTATCACTTCCCGCGGCGGTATCGTCCAGTTCTCCCCGTCGTGGCTGAACACCTCGTCGCACCACATTCGCGGCAGACACTCCAGCGTCTCTACCATCATGCTCTGCGTCTGCGCCACGTCCGTCCCGAAAGGCGTCAGCTGATACGGCCCTTTCGTCCGCCCGACGCCAACGTCCACCCGCCCGTCGCTCAGGATGTCCAGCGTGGACGCCCGCGCCGCCACGTGCAGTGGATGATGCACCGGCGCCAATACCACGCCGAACCCCAGCCGCATCTTCTTGGTGTGCTGTGCCATCACCGCCAGCATCACCTCCGGCGCCGACGAGTGCGCAAACTCGGTCAGGAAGTGATGCTCCACCAGCCAGACCCGTTCAAACCCCATCTCCTCGGCAAACTGCACCTGCCGCACCGCGTCCCACAGCGTGTCGTATTCCGCCGTGTCCGTCCACGGACGCGGCATCTGCAACTCATAAAACATTCCAAACTTCATAACTCACGCCTCCAAGTTCAACCGTCATTCCGGCGAAAGCCGGAATCCAATATCCCTGTCACCAACCATCCTGCAAATCTTGTAATCCCGTGAATCCTGATTCTTACAACCCCGTATAGGATGCGCCAATTCTACATCGCCGTCCATCCGCCATCCACCACCAGCATCTGCCCCGTCGTCGCCCCCGCCGACTCGCTTGCCAGGTATATCGTCGCCCCCACCAGTTCCTCGGCGTCCATCCGCCGACCCAACGGCATCTTCACCTGCAGCTCCTCCTCCCGGCTCAACCCGGCTCTCCCCGCGTCGGCGAAGGCCGCCTCCAGTTCCTCCGCCTCCAGCACCCCCGGCGTCAGCGTCGGCCCCGGCCCGATGGCGTTCACCGTAATCCCATGCCGCGCCCACTCCAGCGCCAGTGCCCGCGTCAGGTTCAGCACCCCGCCCTTGCTGGCGCAGTACGCCACCCGGTTCGGCGCTCCCACCAGCGCGAACTGCGACGCCACGTTGATGATGCGCCCATACCCCTGCGGAATCATCAGACGCGCCGCCGCCTGCGCGCAGAAGAACGCCCCCTTCAGGTTGGTGTCCATCACCGCGTCCCAGTCCTCTTCCGTAACCTCCAGCGCCGGCGCCCGCCGCCGGATGCCCGCGTTGTTCACCAGGATGTCCAGCCCGCCCAAGTCCCGCTCAATCTGCCGAATCGTCGGCCTGATTTCCTCCACCTCCTGCACGTCCAGGTTCACCGCCAGCCCCACTTGTCCCTCGTTGCGAATCTTCCACACCGTATCCGCCAACCCTTCCCACGATTCCTCCGACGGCAAGTCGCACACCGCCACGTCCGCGCCGGCCTGCGCCAGACCCACCGCCAGCGTCGCGCCAATCCCCCGCGCCGCCCCCGTAACCAACGCCTTCCGACCCGTCAAATCCAACCCTGCAAAAGCCATCGCCGTTATTCCTCCGTCCGCAAGTCCGTTATCGTCGCCGCTCCGTTACTCAACACGGACAGTATAACCACTCCGTCCATCCTGACCACGCGCCTCATCCCGAACCTGTCGAAGGAGAAAATCAATGACACCCAATCCCTTGACAAACCGTACATCCGTTCTTTACACTCTACCCCACGTCAGGCAACCAGCACGCCCGCCGGAGCATTGCGCTACTCCCAACGGCGGCTCCCGTCCTAAAGCCCGGTGCACCGGCCCACGGACGACAGCCCGACGTAACAATCGAATATCGGGTTCATCAGGGTTCAGGACAATAACGGCCTAAGCGCTGTCCTGCGCGAGGACGGCACGTCGGAATTTCTGCACCGCTGCTGTGCTACGGTCGGTCAACGCTTACCCGGCTAAGTGCAGTTGGCACGGCGGGAGTCACAACACCGCCGCGCGAGAACCGCCGGTTACCCCCGGCCCAAACGGGCCAGGGATGCGGTGAGGACTGGTATCCCTCATCGCGGCGGCAGTTAGCACGCGCAAATCTAGGACATCAAACTCGCAACACCCGCTCCCAGGCCGTAGCGCCGACATCCTGAACCCCCCGAACCCGATACCACACCAAACCAAAACCAATCGGCTGGACTGACCGCCAAAAGGAGAACCCCCTCTAAGAGGAGTACCCCCTTCAAAAGGAGAACCCCCTGCCTATGGCCACTGTCAGTCACCACCAGGCCAAAGCCGCACGCTACCTCCAATTCGCCCAGGACAACATCGCCCAACGCGATCATCACCGGGCCGCCCAGGCCATCGCCCGCGCTGCTTCTCACGCGGCCACCGCCTTGGCCGTCCACCGTCAGACGTGGCACAACTCCCCTCGTCAACTCCGATGGGCCATCGAACGCTACGTCTTCGATGAACTCAGCCACGGGCACCTCAAAACCTTCCGCGAAGCCACCCGTCTGCCCCGTCGCATCTCGTCGCAGCCGGCCACCGACGCTGACCGCATCCTCCTCCTTCGTCTCCGACGCCGCACCAACTCCTTCCTCAAAGCCGTCAACGCCATCGTCGCCGGCGAACCCCTGCCTATCCATCAAAGCCGACGCTCCATCCGCAAACCCGACGAACCCATCCTTCCCTACTTCGCTTCCGTTCAAGACATCACCACCCTCCCCAATTTCCTTGAAATCCGCCAACGCTATCGCCTCCATAACAGCAGTTTCGCCGCCAAAACCGACCCCCACGGCTGGTATCAATCCGGCCGCGATCCCCAACCTTGCCCCTGTCATCCCCGGCCCCGCAACGCGTCCAAAAACCCCGACTACATCATCCTATCTCCCCTTTGGCGCAAAGCCCTGGAAGAGACCTTCCACGTCCGGCTCCCCAACCCTCTCCACCTCCACGCCTGAACCTATCCCCCAATCCTGAAAATCCTGAAATCCCCCAAATCCCGATTCTGACGATTCGCCCGCCTCCGTTTGTGGCATAATACGCCAACCTATCTTGCCAACCCCTAACGGAGGTGCCACCCCTATGGTTGACCTCAGGCGCGCCGCCGCCATCGTGGGTATCCACGAGCACGTCACCCGCTACGCTCCCGACAAGAGCGAACTCCAAATCCAGGGCGAAAGCGTCATCAAGGCCCTGCAAGACGCCGGCCTCACCAAGGACGACGTCGACGGCCTCTTCACCGCCTCTAGCAGCATCCGCAACAGCGGCATGAACCTGGCCGACTACCTCAATATGTACCCCTCCTACGTGGATAACACCACCGTCGGCGGCGGTTCATTCGAGTTCCACCTCTCCCACGCCCTCACCGCCATCGCCGCCGGCCGCATCAACTGCGCCGTCATCACCTACAGCAGCCTCGCCCGCTCCGGGGGCGTCTCCGTGGGCACCGGCGGCGTGGGACGCTACGGCCATCCCATCCTGGACCCATCTCCGGACAGCTTCGAGGAGATTTACGGCCTCACCACCGTCGGCCTCTACGCCATGATTGCCCGCCGGCACATGCACCTGTTCGGCACCACGTCCGAGCAGCTGGCCGAGGTGTCGGTCGCCATGCGCCACCACGCCTCCATGAACCCCGAAGCCCTTTTCCGCGACCCCATCACCGTCGAGGACGTGGTCAACTCCCGCGTCATCTCCGACCCCCTCCACCTCATGGACTGCTGCGTCATCACCGACGGCGGCGGCGCCGTCGTCGTCGCCTCCCCCGAGGTCGCCCGCAACTGCAAGCACACCCCCGTCTGGGTGCTGGGCGCCGGCGAAGCCATCGCCCACCAGGGCGCCGGCAAGCGCGACCTCATCTACATCGCCGCTCACCAGAGTTCGCCCCGCGCCTTTGAGATGGCCGGCGTTACCCACGACGACATCGACATGGCCATGGTGTACGACTCCTTCACCATAACCGTCGTCGAAACCCTGGAGGACCTCGGATTCTGCCAGAAGGGCGAGGGCGGAGAGTTCGTCAGCGGCGGACGCATCCAGGTCGGCGGCGCCCTGCCCATCAACACCGACGGCGGCGGCCTGTCCTCCAACCACCCCGGTATGCGGGGGATATTCCTGCTCCTGGAAGCCACCCGCCAGCTCCGGCACGAATTTGACGGCGCCGCCCGCCAGGTCCCCGACTGCAAGATCGCCCTGGCCCACGGCACCGGCGGCGCCCTCGGCTCCCGCCACTCCGGCGGCACCGTCATCCTCGCCCGCGACTAACCCGCTCATGGTGAGCCTGTCGAACCACCACTAAAGGAACCAACCATGACCACCCCTTGGAACAAACCCCTGCCCACCATCGTCGGCGAAACCAAACCCTTCTGGGACTCCTGCCGCCGCGGTCAACTGATGATCCAGTACTGCCGAGGCTGCGACGAATACCAGTGGTATCCTCGCGGCATCTGCGTCGATTGCTGGGGCGAAAAGGTCGGCTGGGTACAGGCCTCCGGCCGCGGCACCGTCTGGACCTACACCATCACCTACCAGAACCGCACCACCGGCTTTAATGAAATGGTGCCCTACGTCCTGGCCCTGGTCGAGTTGGAAGAGGGCGTCCGTATGTTCACCAACATCGTGGATTGCAACCCCCGCGACGTCCACATCGGCATGGCCGTCGAAGTAACCTTCCAGACCGCCACCCCCCAGATCACTATCCCCTACTTCAAACCCGCTTCCTGATTATCCCCACGCCCGCAACCGTATCTCCTCGCTGGCGTCCATGTCCGCCTGCGCCTCCTCCGGCTGGTCGTTGAACAGGTACGACAGCGACCGACGGGAGTAGTAGTTGTCATCCTCCGGGTCCAGCCGGATCGCCTCCGTCAAGTCGGCAATCGACTGCGGGTAATCTCCCACCTCGTACCACGACACCCCCCGATTGAACCAGGCGTCGGCGCATTCGGCGTCCAACTCCAGCGCCGCCGTATAGTCGGCAATCGCCCGCTCGTACACCCCGTTGCGGCTGTACCGGTTCCCCCGTTCCACGTACTCAACGGCCGTGGTTGGCTCCGGCGGCTGGACAAATTGCGGCCTGGTCATCACTGGCCTACATCACCGACCGCACCAGCCCGCCGTCCACCAGCATCGTCGTCCCCGTGATGTAGCTGGAGCGCGACGACGCCAGGAAGGCCACCAGGTAAGCCAGCTCCCGCGGCTCCCCGATGCGCTTCAACGCCGTCTGTTCCGCCCGCTGCGCCAGCGCGTCCTCGATGGGAATGCCCTGCGTCCGCGCCCGGTCCTCCACGTTCTCCATCATCCGCTCCGACATGATGCTGCCGGGGCACACGTTGTTGATGAGGATGTTCTCATTGCCAATGTCGTCCGCCAGGTTCTTCATGAACCCGATGACGCCCATCCGCGTCGCCGCCGACAGCGCCAGGTTCGGTATCGGCGTATAGACCGTGCTGGCCAGGATGTTGATGATGCGTCCCCCGCCCTGCGCCCTCAGATGCGGCAGCGCCTCCCGCGTCATCCGCGCGAAGAAGAACAGCGAGCGATTCGCCGACACCTGCCACAGCTCTTCCGTGGAATCCTTGGCATGGGCTTGCGGCGGCCCCCCCGAGTTGTTCACCATGATGTCCAGCTGCCCGAACCGCTCCACCGTGCCGGCCACCAGCTCGGCGATGGTCTCCTCCTTGTCCAGGTCGCCGGCAAAGGTGAAAATCTCCGCCCCCGTAGCGGCGCGTATCTCGTCCGCCGCCCGCTCCAGGTCCGACGCCGTGCGGGCGCACATCGCCACCCGCGCTCCCTCCTCCGCCAGCACCTCCGAGCACGCGCGTCCCAGCCCCTTGCTGGCGCCGCCTACTATCGCTACCTTGCCATTCAGTTCCAGGTCCATTGCCGGGCCTCCTCAGTTGCTGCCGCCGATTATAACAGCCCGGTATCCGCTAATGGTGAGCCATACAGCGCCCGCCCATGGTGAACCTGTCGAACCACCGCCCCAACCTCGCCATGGTGTACAATCCAAACCGTTATGGCCGCTCCCACCGAATCCGACCTAATCGCCATCGAGTCCGCCGCCCTCGAGTTCGCCCGCGGCGCCGGCAACCTGCTTTCCAACCATTTCGGACGCGCCCTCAACGTCGAGTACAAAGACCGCGCCCAGCAGGACCCGGTAACCACCGCCGACAAGGAAACGCAGGCCCACCTGGAAGCGCAGATTTCCGCACGGTTCCCAACCCACGGCATCCTCGGCGAAGAGGACGATGCCAGCGCCGACGGGGACACCGTCGCTCCCGACTACCTGTGGGTGCTCGACCCCCTGGATGGCACCACCAACTTCATGAACGGCCTGCCCGTGTACGCCTCATCCATCGGCGTGCTGCATCGGGGTCGCCCCATCGCCGGCGCCGTCTACATCCCCTGGCCCGCCAGTCCTTCAACCGGAGACACCCGCAGCGGCGTCGTACTCCACTGCCGCGCCGGCGGCGGCGCTTTCGCCGATGGCAACCCGGTCTCCGTCTTTCAAACCGACAAGCTGCGCGGCGACCGCCTGATTGGCCTGCCCGGCTCCTTCGGCGGGTCAACCCGCGTCGGCAAAGGACTCAAAGGGCAGCCCCTGGGCCAGATGCGCGTAACCGGCAGCATCGCCTACGAACTGGCCCTCACCGCCATGGGCGTGATGCAGTTCGCCGTCATCGGCGCGCCCCGTATGTGGGATATGCTCGGCGGCGCGCTGGCCGTCCAGGAGGCCGGCGGCACCGTGATGACTCGCCTGCCCGGCCGCCGTCAGTGGCATCCCATGGATTCCCTGGCGCCCACCTGGGACGATAAGCCGCCCACCATGGCCGAACTGCGCAAATGGGTAGCGCCCCTCATCGCTGCCAACCCAACCCTGGCGCCCCTGCTGGCTCAAAACCTCCACCAGCGTCGCCGCCCGATACGACGCGCCATCCGCAGCGTCAAGAGAGCGCTCAGCAGCAAAGGATAACCTCTCCTGCGAATCCTAATTCCGACAAGCGCCCTACTCTTCCGGCCCCCGCAGCAAGTCCAGGTACTTATACCCCGACCCGGTGTTGAGCAGCACCACTTCCTCGTCGGCGCCGATGCTGCCGTCGGCCAGCAGCCGCTCCAATCCCACCAGCGTCGCCGCACCCTCCGGGCACGCAATGATGCCTTCCAGCGTCGCCATGCGGTACATCGCATCGACCATTTCGTCGTCGCTCACCGCCAGCGCGCCGCCTCCCGTTTCCCGTATCGCCTTCAAAATCAGGTAGTCGGCGAATGGCCCCGGCACCCGCAGCCCGTCGGCTTTCGTCGTCGCGTTCTGCCACGCCTCCGCCGTGTCCGTCCCATCCTGAAACGCCTTGACGATGGGTTGGCATCCATCGGCCTGCACCGCGTAGAAGCGAGGCGGCTTGCCCTCAATCCAGCCCAGTTCCAGCAGCTCCTGGAACCCCTTGTACATCCCGATGATGCCCGTGCCGCCCCCGGTGGGGTACACGATGACGTCCGGCATCCGCCAGCCCAGCTGCTGCGCGATTTCCAGCCCCATAGTCTTCTTGCCTTCCGCTCGGCACGGTTCCTTCAATGTGGACAGGTCGAACAGTCCCTGCTCGGCAGCCACGCCCACCGCAATCCGCCCGGCGTCGCTGATTAACCCCTCCACCAGGTTCAACTCCGAGCCGGCCACGATGGACTCCTTCTTGTTGGCCACCGGCGCGTCCTGGGGCATGAACACCTTCACCGGCGTGCCGGCCCGCGCGCAGTACGCCGCCGCCGCGCCGGCCGCGTTGCCCGCCGACGGCATGGTGAATCCCCGCGCGCCCTGCTCCCAGGCCTTGGACACGGCCGCCGCAATGCCCCGCGCCTTGAACGTGCCCGTCGGATTCAGCCCCTCTTCCTTGATCAGCAGCTGGCGTATGCCGACCTCCTTGGCCAGCGTCGCCGCCTCCAACAGTGGCGTTCCGCCTTCGCCCAGCGTAATGACGGCTTCCGGATTCACCACCGGCAGCAGTTCATTGAACCGCCACATGTTCGCCGGTCTGCTGTCCAAATCCGACCGCTGAACATCCCGACGCAGCCCTGCCAGATCGTAACGCACGAACAAAACCTTGCCGCAGTACTCGCAGACTGACGCCAGCCCGTCATACGGAAACTTCCTGCCGCAATTGGTGCATTCCAGGTGGTCAATGTAGCTGAAGCGCGTCATGCCCTACTCCTGTTAGTACTCAATTGGCGTTGGTTCTCCAGGAACCACTGGGTTGCTGATAATGGGCCGGTTCAACCCCAGCAGGTCCCGCACCGTCTCATTGGTGCGCACCAGGCGAATCGCCGAAGTGGGATATTGCGGGTTGTTGGGATTGTACACGTCGTGCCGTTCGATGATTTCCTCATAAGTCCACTGGTCAACCAACTTCCGGCACTCGTACTCGTTCCAGGCAATTCCCCAGTCCAGCATCCATTGGTTGCATAGCATATTGTAGCCCACGAAATTCATCCGGTTTTCCAGCTTCCCCATTTCTCTAATGAATACGTGCATCACGTCCTGAAGCGCCGCTTCTTGCTGCTCCGGCACCGGCACGTCCCCGTGCTCCGCCAGCTGTATACCCAGTTCCGCCTCCAGCGGAAACAACGGCGCCACCGCCAGCATGTCCCGCGCCACCGACTGGCTGAACGCGCACAGCACAATGCGTCGGCCCATGTCCCGCGCCTTGTCCACCAGGATCTGAAAGTCCGAATCGCCCGACGCCAGCACAATCACTCCACAGTCGTCCCGGTCCCTCAGCCAGTCGTACACTTCCAGAAGCATCGCCGGGTCGCTGCGGTCCTTGCCGGCCATGGTGCGCGGCGCCTGGTATGGCTGTATGCCGGTCTCGTTGAACGCAACACCGTCGTCCGGTCGCAGGCCCCAGTCGCCAAAAGCCTTGCCGCCCTTAACCTCGCCAAACACCTCCCCCACGCCCTTCATCGCTTCATACAAGGTCTGCGGAGTAACGATTCTCTGATACAGCTGCGCGCCTCGTCGGATATTTTCCCAGTCTATTGCCAGTAGTACGCCGTTCGCTGTCGCTTCCAATTCTTCACCTCCCGTCGCATAAGTTTGTATATCAGTAATCCGCGCGCATTATAACCCAAAAGGCAGTTACGTAACCCACGTGCTGCCGTAGGATATCGGTACGAGCCCGTTGCCGTGCTATACTTATCTGCCGCATCCAGCCGAGGAGGGGCTGCCCAATGCCCGAATACGAACTCATTACCTACCACACCGATACCGGCATCGCCCGCATCACCCTCAACCGCCCCGAGCGCCTCAACGCCATCAATGACCAGATGCAGGTCGAAATCGCCAGCGCGGTCGCCGACGCCGATGCCGACCCAAACGTCCGTGTACTCATAATCACCGGAGCCGGCCGCGCCTTTTGCGCCGGTGGTGACCTCAACCAACTGGGCGGCTCGTCCAACGGTTCCGGCGAGGGCTGGACTTCCGGCAACGCCGACGAAGTTCGCCGCAGTTTCCAACTGGCGCAGAACATGATCCTCGGCGTCCAGCGCTGCGAGAAGCCCGTTATCGCTATGGTCAACGGCGTCGCCACCGGCGCCGGCCTGGATTTGGCCTGTTCCTGCGACATCCGAATCGGCACGCCACAATCCCGCTTCATGTCCGCCTACGTCCGCATTGGCCTTTTCCCCGGATTCGGTGGCACCTGGCTCTATCCCCGCACGCTGGGCAGCCTGGGCCGCGCCGCCGAAATGCTGTTCACCGGTGATTTCCTGGAAGCCGAAGAAGCCTACCGGTTGGGCTTTCTCAATCGCCTGGTGCCCGAGGACGAACTCGAAGCCACCACCCTGGCGATGGCGGAACGCATCGCCGCCGGCCCGCCCATGGCCATCCGCTTGTCCAAGCTGATGCTCTACAAGGGCCTCGAATTCGACCTTGAAACCGCCATGAAAATGGCTGCTGCCGGTGAGACCATTACCCTCACTTCCCGGGACCACGTCGAGGGCGTAGCCGCCTTCCGCGAAAAACGCGACGCCCAATACCGCGACCACTGACCGTGTCATGACCGTTGACAACAGCCTCTCTCCTCACGGCGGCGTTCTGGTGGAGCGGGTGCAGCTCCGGCCGGATGGGAATGAACTTGCCCGCCTGCCAACCGTCGAGGTGCGCGAGCAGATCGCCCACGAGTGCGTCAACATCGCCTACGGATTCTTCTCGCCGCTGACCGGCTTCATGGGCAGCGCCGACGTGGCCTCGGTTGCCGAAACGATGCGGCTGACCGATGGCTATATCTGGCCCATTCCCATCGTCCTCGACGTTCCCGCTGCTGAATTGCAGCAAGCCGGCATCGGCGTTGGCGATACCGTCCTGCTAACCCACCAGCGTAACCCGCTGGCCACTATGGACGTAACCGAGATATTCGCCGCCGACCTGACCAATCTGGCCCGCCAGGTCTATGCCACCGATGATCAAGCGCACCCTGGCGTACAGCGAACTCTGGCCTACGCCGACCGTTTCGTCGCCGGCGATATCACCCTGGTTTGCGAGCCGGTCATCAACCCGCCCTTCGACCGCTACTGGCGCAAGCCGCACCAGCTAAGGGCGGAGTTGGCTGAAATAGGCTGGCAGCGGGCCGTCGCCCACCAAACTCGCAACGTCCCCCACTCCGGCCATGAGTACCTGATGAAGGGCGCCTTCATGGAGGCCGGGGCCGACGGAGTGCTGGTCAGCGCCGTTATCGGCGAAAAGAAAATCGGCGACTACATCGACGAGGCTATCGTCCTCGCTCACGACAATCTGCGCGCCCGCGGCTTCTTCCGCGACAACGTCCACCGCACCACCGCCCTCCTCTGGGATATGCGCTACGCCGGCCCTCGTGAAGCCGTGTTTCACGCCCTGGTGCGCAAGAACCTGGGTTGCACTCACCACATGTTCGGCCGCGATCACGCCGGTGTCGGCGACTATTACGACCGCTACGCCGCCCACGAGATTTTCGGCGATCTGCCCGACCTCGGCATCCGGTCGGTGTTGACCCTGGAGTGGTGGTACTGTCCTACCTGTGGCGGCGTCGCTTACGAGGGAATTTGCGGCCACCCTGATACCAAGCAAGACCTGGCGGGTCGCCTCATTCGCAGCATCATCGACGGCGGAGCAGAACCCGCCCCCCAGACCTTGCGCGCTGAAACCTTGGCGGTGGTGCGACAATGCGCCGACCTGTACGGCTTTGGCTCACCATTCGTAACCGACCAATACCTGCGCGAGCGCACGCCCGTGCTTACGGTTCCCCCTCCGTCCATGTGCTAACTTGGCGCCCACCAACTCGATACCCAACACCGGAGCTTCCTAATGCTACCCCGTCATCTCACCCACGTTTTCCCCGATACCGCCAGCGCCAACGCGGCCGGTCGCCTGACCATCGGCGGGTGCGACGCCGTTGACCTGGCCGAGCAATACGGCACCCCGCTATACGTTCTGGACGAAGCCACCCTGCGCTCCCGTTGCCGCCAGTTCGCCGAAGCCTTCGCCCACCGCTACCCCGATTCACAGGCGGTGTACGCATCCAAGGCCTACATCAACCCCGCCTTGGCTCGCATCTTCGCCGAGGAAGGCCTGGGCCTGGATGTGGTGTCCGGCGGTGAGCTGGCGGTGGCTCAGGCCGGCGACGTTCCGCTGGACAAGGTGTATTTCCACGGCAACAACAAGACGCCGGCCGAGCTTGAAGAAGCGGTCTCCGCCGGCATTGGCCGAGTGGTGGTGGACAGCTTCCACGAGCTGGACCTGCTGGAACAGATCTGCGCCGAGGCGAGCAAGACCCAGGACATCCTGGTGCGCGTCTCGCCGGGCATCGACCCGCACACCCATGCCTATACCACCACGGGGATTATCGACTCCAAGTTCGGCTTTTCCATCCAGACCGGTGATGCGGAACTAGCGATATTGCAGGCCATTGCCGCGCCCCATCTGAACCTGCTGGGCCTGCATTTCCACCTGGGTTCGCCCATCTTCGAGCTGGAACCATACCAGGCTGCCACCGACTTGGTGCTCCGCTTTGCCGCTGGCCTCCGCGAACAGGGATTGCATCTCCAGGAGTTCAGCCCCGGCGGCGGATTCGCCATCGCCTATACCCGGGACGACCAACCGCCATTGCCCGGCGACTACGCCGAGGCCATCGTGAGCACGCTCAAGGCCACCTGCGCGGAGCTGGGCATGGAGCAGCCCAGCCTCGTTATCGAACCGGGCCGCTCCATCATCGGGCCGGCCGGCGTGGCCCTGTACCGCATCGGCGCCATCAAGGACATTCCCGGCATCCGTACCTACGTCAGCGTGGACGGCGGCATGGGCGACAACATCCGTCCCGCCCTGTACCAGGCATCCTACGAAGTGCTGTCCGCCAACCACCCAGGCGCCGACGCCGATGCCACCGTCACCATCGCCGGCAAGTACTGCGAGTCCGGCGACGTGCTTGCCTCAGACATCCTGCTGCCCGCGCCAGCCGCCGGCGACGTTATCGCCATCCCAGCAGCCGGCGCCTACTGCCCCTCCATGGCCAGCAACTACAACCTGAATCCTCGCCCGCCCATCGTGCTGGTGAACAACGGCCAGAGCCGTCTCATCCGCCGCCGCGAGTCCTACGCCGACATGATGCTCTGCGACCTGTAACGGCTCCCCTCTCCCTTGATGGGAAAGGGTTCGGGTGAGGGTGTCAAATCAATATGTGGCAAACTGTCGGTCAAGACCACCTGCTCCGCCAGCTGGACGCCAGCCTGCAAGCCGGGCGCGTCGGCCATGCCTACCTCCTGGCCGGGCCGCCTCACGTGGGCAAAATGACCCTGGCGCTCGACATGGCCGCCGCCGTCAACTGCCCGGTTGCCAATGGCCAACAATCTGCCTTGATGCTTCCTGATGCTGCACCCGAAGGTGGCCCCTGCGGTCTCTGCGAACCTTGCTCCCGCATTCGGCGCGGTGTGTATGCAGACCTGAATATCGTGGCCGTAGGTGGCGACCCTCGCGTACCCACTCGCATTAGCATCGAGCAGGTTCGCGAAGCGGAAACCTTCTTGTCGGTGACTCCGGTGGAAGGCGGCTGGAAGGTCGTCATCTTCGATGGATCTGAAACCCTTTCAGCAGGGCAGAGTGAATCAGCTAACGCCTTGCTGAAGACGCTGGAAGAGCCGCCGGAGCGCGTCCTGCTCCTGCTGCTCACCTCCGTTGAGGATGCCGTCCTGCCGACCATTCGCTCCCGGTGCCGGCTGCTGTCGCTGCGGCCGATGCCGGGGACTGCCCTGGCGGATTATCTGGTATCGCAGCATGATGCCGACCCAGACCAAGCCGGCAAGTTGGCGCGTTTGGCCCGGGGCTGCCCCGGTTGGGCCATCAACGCCCTGGCCGACCCGGCCATGCTGGAAAACCGCTCCGAGGCGTTGGACCGCATCGTTGCATCGGTTGCGGCGCCCCTGGACCGGCGGTTCGCTTACGCCAACACCCTGGGCAGCGCCTTTTCCGGAGATCGAGAATCCGTGCGGCAGACGCTCTACCTGTGGCAGGGCTGGTGGCGCGACCTCTTGCTGGTCAAAGAGGGCGTGCCGGAGCACGTTCAGAATTCCGACCGGCGCGCCGAGTTGGAACAGTTCGCCGCCGGCATACCGTCGTCAGCAATCGTCCTGCTGCTCCGTCGGATTCACTCAACTCTGGTTGCTCTGGACGCCAACGCCAACCCTCGGCTGGCCCTGGAGTGCATGATGCTAGACGTGCCGGCGCCATAGCCGCACGGGTCGGCTCATGCGGCCTGGTACTCCTTGAACCGGCTCTTGCTGACCGTCCGCAGGCGGCCCTGCCGTTCCAGCGTGCGGATTGCCTGCTGCACTTGAGGGTCGCCATGGCGGCGAAACTTCCCGGTAATCTTGCTAACGGTGCGCGGCGTTTCACAGTATTCCCAGACCTGTTCGGCCAGCAAGACGCCGGTGTCGGGCAGGCGCTGCATGGGCTTGATCAGCGTGTGTCCCTGATTGCCGTCGACCGATTCGCCCGGTTGATATTCCAGGCACTGCGGATACTTGGACAGGAATGCCCGCAGCCGAGTGCGTAAGACGCCTCCCGTACCGGAGGAACCGTAACCGTGCACTACGTCCAGTGCCGGCGCCGTCGCGCTGCCCGATGACACGGCGCGATTGTAGCTATCAATAAACTCGGCCAGCGCCTCAGTCCAGTTCTTGCCGTGCAGGTCGATAACGGACATAACCGCCTAGTCCGCCATGGCCATGGCCGCCGGTTCCTCGTCCCGGCTGCGCCCGTTGGACTGCCAGGGAATATACTGTCGCCACTCTTCTAGGATGGTCCGGTTTTCCAGAATCCGGTAGGGGTTGGGCTGCGGCGCCGTGGGGATGCGTCGCAGCTTCATGTTGGCCTCTTCCGGAGTGCGGCCGGCCTTGTCCAGGTTGCAGCGACCGCAGGCAGCCACCACGTTATCCCAGGTGTGCGGCCCATGCTGGCGACGCGGCACCACATGGTCAAGGGTCAGGTGCTGCGAACGCTTGCCGCAGTACTGGCAGGTGTAATGGTCCCGCAGGAAGACCTCCTTCTTGGACAACCGGCGTGGAGCGAAAGGACGCTTGACCAGGTACACCAGCCGTATGATCGACGGCGCGTCCAGGGAAGTCTTGAAAGTGCGGACGCGGGCCTCGTCCTGTCGGTTCTCCAGCAGCTCCGCCTTGCCCTTGGCTACCAGGACAATGGCGCGGCGCACCGTGCACACGTTCACCGGAACGTAGTTCAGGTTAAGCACCAGCACTGGAGCGGTGAGGCGCCCAGGAATCGATACGGATCCGTTCTTGCGAGTACCGGATTCATGCTGGGACGAAGATTCAACGGCTGTGCCAGTCGATCCATTCCGCCGACCATCATTGCGGCCACGTCTGGAGAGGCCTTTACCCCTGGCCGAATTCATTTTTCGACTGGTTCGTCCCCGGCTTGCCATCTGCCAACCTCAATGCGTCGCCAGCGCCTTCCGTACCTGTAGTGGTAATCGCCTTGTGCAGAAGCGAATGCACTGCATCACATTATACTGGCAAACGGTAACTTTTGGCACGCCGGCGACGAATGCTATAATTCGGCCATGCCAAACGATCCCCAATCCTCCCGCGTTAACGGCCCCACAATCGCCATCGACGGCCCGGTGGCGTCTGGCAAAAGCTCGGTGGGCCGGGCCGTAGCCCAGCGCTTGCATCTGCGCTTTCTGGATACTGGCATCATGTATCGCGCCGTCACCTGGCTGGCCCTGCGCCAGGGCATTTCGATTATGGATGTCGGCGCCGTTGAGAAGTTGGCGATGGATTGCATCATGGCGGTGGACCGAGGCGGCACAGGGTCGGCGGCTCTCATCAATATTGACGGACACGGCTTGAGTCAAGAACTGGCTTCCACGGAGGTTGACCGCAGCGTATCGGCGGTGGCGGCGGTCTCCGGCGTGCGGCGTGCCCTGGTTCGCCAGCAGCGCGCCATCGGAGCCGGCGGCAGCATTGTGATGGTTGGCCGAGACATCGGTTCCGTAGTGCTGCCTGACGCCGACTTAAAGATTTATATCGACGCCTCGGCGGCCGAACGGGCCCGCCGTCGCTGGCAACAGCAATTGAAAACCGACCCAACTGCCGACTACCGGAAGACCCTGGCCGACACCATTCGCCGCGACGAATTGGACAGCCAGCGCAGCGACTCTCCCCTCACGGTAGCCCATGACGCGGTGGTTATCAACACCGATGGCAACGAATTCCCTGAAACGGTTCGCATAGTGGTGGATGCCATATGCCGAGCTACCGGCCTGGCGCTGCAACCGGCGGCAACGGAGCAATAGCCCATGGCATGGCTATACCAACCCAGCCGGCGTTTCGGGCAGGTTGTCTGGTCCATGACCGGACGGTTGACCGTCACCGGTCAGGAAGCGATGCCGCCCTACGGGCCCCTGCTGGTCGCCAGCAATCACCTGTCCTTGAACGACGCTGGCTCGCTGGTTGTTGCGCTGCCCCGGCAGATAGTCTTTCTCGCCAAAAAAGAACTTTGGAGTAACCCCGTCGGTCGATTCTACTGCAACGCCGTCGGTGCGGTGCCCCTGGACCGGGAACGTGGCGGCGGCGAAGCCCTCCGCTACGCCCTGCAGGCGCTGGAAAAAGACCAGGCCATCCTGATGTTCCCCGAGGGCGGCATCAGCCAGACTCGTCAACTGAGGCAAGCCAGAACCGGATTGGCTTGGCTGGCCTTGAAAACCCAGGCCCCTATTTTGCCTGTAGGCATCGCCGGCTCTGAGAAGTTTCCCTCCTGGCGGATGCCCGTTCCCCTCGCCAGTTGGCAGGTGAACATCGGAACGCCCTTCACGCCGCCTCACGTGGAGGGGCCCATCAACAAGGCGATGCTCAACTCCGTCAGCGACATGGTGATGGAACGGATTGCGGCGCTCCTGCCCGAGCCATACCGGGGCGTGTACGCTGAACGCCTGCGCCCCCGACGGCCGGTCGCGTCAACGGATGGCGAATCCCACTAACGCAGCGCCGGCTCAGCGTCCTGTCGAAAGTGGAGCGGCTCCTCGTCCAGCATCCGCTCCAGTTCGGCGGCGCGCAGGTTGATAGTGTCCATGATGGCCGGAGGGATTCCGGCGTGTTCGTTAACGTAGTTGCTGAGTAGTTCCAGCTCGTCGAACCCTTGGAAGCAGTCCACTACGCCCCGCAGCGCCGGAGAGAAGAATTGGGTGTCTTGCCCAACTCCGCGTCCCACCGAGAAGTGATACACGTACTTCAGGTTGTCTTTGAGATAACGCACCACCGGATGAAAGTCGCTGTCGCCGGAAACCAGGATGGCAACGTCGAAGCTGTCCATCTTGGAAATCATGTCCACGGCGATGCCGATATCAACTCCCTTTTCTCCGATTTGCGTTCCCTGAAACGTGATGTTTCCGTCGTAGTCGTACTCTAGGCGGTAGGGACGGAAGGGTTGGACGACATATTGTCCCACATACTTGAACTCGAGGAAGTTGGTGTTCTGCTGTATTTCTTCGAAGACGGACTTGCGCAGTTGGTGGAAGCGCCGAAACTCGTGCTCATACCACTCCTGGGCTTTCTGGATGACCAATTCCGTAGTCAACTCCGGAATGCGGGCGCCATGGTCGTCCACAATTCGTTGGGCCCGCCAGAGATTAGGCGACCACGGGGTAATGTTTTCAGCGTAGTACCAATAGACGCGAACCAGTTGGTGTTCCCACCCGGTAACGTCGTCAAACTTGGCCAGGGCGTCTTGGAAAAAATCCTGCCATCGAAAGTGTTTCTCATCCAGCCGGTATTCAGGGTTATTGGGGTGAGGAGGATCGGAGCGGAAGTGAAAGTCTCTCAAGTTGTGCCGAAAGTTCTGTCCGTCAACGAAGACAACTGTTTTTAGCGGCATGGTGTTGCTCCTCGTTACCTGAGGCCGATGTGGCTGTCTGTTTCTACATTGTGGCCGTCCGTCCGATTAGATAGAGTTATGGGGTTCGTGACGCGTTCGGCGTAACCGGTGTTGTACCGTAGTTGCTTCGCGGCGCCGGCGGGCAGTCCTCAGTCTACCGGCGCGGTAATGTCGATGTCGTATCGGCCCAGGAGCTCGTCCAGCTGGGCGGCGGTTCGTTCGTCCGGAGGAACCAGGGGCAGGCGAGGATCGCCTACTCTGAATCCGGCCCGGTTGAGCCCGTACTTCACCGGGATGGGATTGGAGACGATGAATAGTCCCTTGAACATATCCAGCAGGCGCAGGTGTTCGGCGCCGGCCGCCTCGATGTCCCCTTCCAGGGTGAGGCCGATCATGTGTTTGATTTGGTCGCCTATCAAGTGTGCCGCGACACTGACCACGCCGTAGCCGCCCATTGACGTTATGCTGAAGGTCTCGTCGTCGTTCCCCGACCACACCCGGAAATCGTCCGAAGTGTCGCGGATGACCTTCGCAATCTGTACCGGGTCGCTGCTGGCTTCCTTGATGCCGATTATGCTCTCGATTTCCGACAATCGCACCGTCGTGTCGCTCGTCATGTTGAGGCTGGTCCGGCTGGGCACGTTGTACAGCATACCGGGCAGGTTGGTGCATTCGGCCAGGGCGCGGAAATGTTGATACAGGCCCTCCTGCGGCGGCTTGTTATAGGCAGGCACAGTGAGCAGCAGCGCATCTGCTCCCACCCTCTCCGCTTCCTGGCTCAATTCGATGGAAGCCGCGGTGTTGTTGTCGCTGGTGCCGGCGATCACCGCGCCCCGGGTCCCGATGGCATCTTTGATTTCACCGTATAGCCGGGCTTTCTCCTCCATGGACAGGGCCGGCCCTTCCCCGGTGGTACCGGTTACCACCAGCCCGTCGGTGCCGGAATCCAGCAACGCTAGGGCGAGACGCTTCGCCTGTTCATAGTCAACCTGGCCGTCGGCATCAAAGGGCGTCACCATGGCGGTAATCAATCGGCCGATCTCAGTAGGCATAATGCGTCCCTCCTCTCGCACAGCCGCGTCGCTTTACGCCGCCCATGGCATTCACCGGCTGCACATTATTGCTATCTTTCCGGCATTATACACTTTACGGGATTGGTATGCGATAGCGCCCAGCGGTTTCGCTAAATCGCCGAAATCGTCGGCCTACGTCCTATTGCTGTCCGTGGCTTTTATGCTACTGTATCTCAGAATATTTTTTGGAGGCGCCGGCGCAACGCCAAGCCTCCGTATCCCCCATAGGGAAGCTCGCATGACATCAGCTTACACTTCTGCCACAGGCGCCTATACTGCTGCTAATGCCGCCTCCGCCAATCACAGCTTGGTTGGAAATGCTCTGCAATTGCTGGCCTCCGGGCTGGGGCCCTACGTAGCATCCAGGCTGAGGGAAGCCGCTGGAATGGGCCGCTACGTTCCCAACGATGTCGATACCGCCGGAGATGTTGAGGGAGACGTTTCCTTGATGTTGAAGGTGATGGCAACGGGCTGGAATGAAGTCTTTCGCGACCATCATGGCCCCATTGAACGCAGCTTGGTGTCGGAAATCCGCGAGACCCGTAACCGTTGGGCGCACCAGGAACCCTTTGACGAAGACGACTTGGACCGTGCCCTGGATTCCATCGGCCGCCTCCTGCAGGCGGTGAACGCCGGCGCCGAGGCCGAGCGAGTGCATGAGGCGAAACACCGGCTGCGCCGAAAGCGATACGCAACCGAATCTTCGTCAACGCCCCCGCAAGCTCCGACGACTGCCGTTCCCTATAGCCACAACGGAGAAGTCGGCGACAGGAGCGGCTTCCTGGTGCAACGAGGCATTGTCCATCGGCAAGAAGGAGACTTCGGGAAGGCTATCGCCGACTTTGAAGAGGCTATCGGCATCAACCGCGAAGGCGCCGAAGCCTGGTATCAACGGGCCCTCACCTGGGGCCACATGGGCGAATACGAGCGTGCGATCAACGACTTCAATCGCGCCATCGCGCTGGACCGGGACTGCGCGGAAGCCTACGCCGACCGCGGTTATGCGCAGTTCTGCCTGGGGGATTACGGGTCGGCGGTACGCGACTTTGAGTCGGCGATACAACTCAATCCCGACGATGACCTGGCCCGCATCAACTTGGAGAAGGCCAGGCGCCGGGGCAAGGAAGTGCGAGAAGCGCAAAGCCGTCTTCGCTAGCGCCTAGCCCGTTTCGCCCAGGAATTCCCGCATCCTCTCCACGCACCACTCCGGGTAGATTACGTTCACGCCGTGGCCCAGGCCGGGCCAGGCGACCAGCCGGCTGTTGGGGATTTCGGATGCCATGAACTCCTGCTGTTCCATGTTGGTAGTCAGGGATTCGTCGCCGGTGAGCAATAGCGTGGGTACTGCGACGTCCTTCAAATGGGGACCAAAGTCCAGGCTGTCCAGGTAGCTATGCAGCGCCTGCCCGATTTCGGCGGGGGTTTTGTCCATCTCGGCGATGTACCAGTCTTTCAGACCCTCGGGCGCGTGGCGCATATCCAGGCGATAGTTGATGGTGGCAGCCGACCAGGCGCCAATGCCGCCCTGCTCCATGGTCGCCAGCCAACTTCCTCCAGGCGTGGTGTTTTCCCGTCGCGTCAAACGGCATGGCGAGTTGCACAGCACCAGGGCCCGGCAACGGTCAGGATAGTCATGGGCGAACTGCATCCCCATAATACCGCCGAATGACTCGCCCACGTACACGACCCGTTCGGCGCCCACGTCGTCCAGGACCGCCAACAGGTCGCCCATCAGGGTGTCCAGCGTGGGTTCGTATCTTCCTGGGTCGATGGTTGACCTACCCATCCCGCGCATGTCCGGCCGGATGACCCGATACTCCCGGCTCAGCAACGGCGGCCAGTTGTACCAGAAGTTGCCGTTGCGCGAGAACCCGTGCTGCAGCACCACGGCGTCGGGCGAATCCCGCCACGGGTCGGTGAAGTCGTCCAGGTAGTAGTGGAGTGTGGCGTCGCCGCGCTGGATGGTGGGCATATCAAACCTCGCGTGATTGCGGTTTCCGCTGGTATAGCATACAGTTTCGGCAACGGCAATTTGGATTGCCCTGAATTTCAGCGCCTCACGACGTTCGCCGGAGGAACCGTGATGACAACCAACGCAACGGCGGGAACCGCCTTGCCGGAATGCGAAATCCAGGAGCGGCTGAACCGGCTCCTGTGCGATATTCATGCGGCCACTCGACAGCAAATTGGCTATCCGGTGAACCAGGATTTCAACTATTCGGCCCTGCTGCCATTCCTGGACTACTCAATCAACAATGTGGGAGATCCCTTTCACCCGAGCAACTTTTGGGGCAACACGCATCAGATTGAGCAAGAAGTCATTGCCCGTTTCGCCGGCCTGATGCGCATCGACCCTTCGGACGCTTGGGGCTACGTTACCTCCGGCGGAACTGAGGGCAATATGTACGGGCTGTATCTGGCTCGGGAGCTGTTCCCCAACGCCATGTTCTACTTCTCCGAAGAGACCCACTACAGCGTGCTGAAGAACGTCCGAGTGCTGAATGCTCGGCACATCATGATTCGGCGACAGGAAAACGGCGAAATTGACTACGACGACCTTGAGGCGATGATCCGAGTCAACCGGGACGTACCCGCCGTGATTATGGCAAACGTGGGGACCACGATGCGGGGCGCCATAGACAACATTCCCCGCATTCGCAACATCCTGCGCGACCTGGCCGTAACCAGCCACTACATCCACGCTGACGCGGCGTTGAGCGGTATGATACTGCCCTTCGTGGACGACCCGCAGCCCTACGGCTTTGACGCCGGTATTGACAGCGTATCCATCAGCGGTCACAAGATGATTGGCGCTCCCCTCCCCTGCGGCGTCGTGCTCACCAGGCGACCCTACGTCGAACGCGTGGGCCGCGCCATCGAGTACGTCGGCGTGCAGGATACCACCCTGCCCGGCTCCCGCAACGCGCTGGCCCCGCTGATGATGTGGTACGCCTTTGCCCAGCAAGGTCAAGAGGGCTTCCGCAACATCATTGCCGGAGCGCTGGACATGGCGGAATACGCGGTGGGCCAGTTCAACGAGCGAGGCATCCCCGCCTGGCGACATAAGAACTCCGTCACCGTGGTATTTCCCCGCCCGGCGCCGGAGGTTTTCCGCAAGTGGCAGATGGCCCCCGAAGGCGACATCACTCACATCATCACCATGCCCCACGTAACTCGCCATATGATTGACGAACTCGTCAACGACTGCGCCGCCTGACTGCTCTGCCCTTGGCCAATCTAATGACGACCGGATCGATTCCTCTCGTGGTTAGCCGGTCGAACCACCCAACCGGAGATATTTCATGAACCAGGTCAACTCCGTCAACCGCATCATCGTGATGGCCCGGGACGAAGTGGGCGTCATTGCCGACATCAGCCAGGCCCTGGCCAATGAAGGCATCAACGTGGAATCAATCAACGCCCAGGTCGTGGGCGAAGAGGTTACGATCATTCTAACCTCCGACCGATACGACCACGCTTTGTACGTACTGAACCAGGCTGGGTTCAAGGCGGTCAGCGACGATGCCCTGGTGCTGCGCCTGGCCGACGAACCAGGCGCCCTGGCCAACGTCGCCGGCAGCCTGAAGGACGCCGGCGTCAACATCGAGAGCATGCACATACTGAGCCGTCAGGCCGGTTACGCCATGGTCGCGCTGAAAACCGACAACCGTGCCGAGGCGGTAGCCGCTATCGGCATCGGGGTTATCGTCTGATTTCACAGCCCTGAAAGGAGGCAGCCTGATGCCAGCGCGCACCGGAGCACAATACATCACCGGCCTGCGGGAGCGGGCCGCCGATATCTACATCGGCGGACAAAAGGTAAGGGACGTTACGACTCATCCCGCCTTCGCCGGCGGCCTGCAAACGGTTGCCGGCCTGCTGGAAATGCAACACGACCCGGCCATACGCGATGAGATGACGTACGCCTCGCCCAGCAGCGGCGACCCAGTCGGGCTGTCGTTCATCATGCCCCGCAATGGCGACGACCTGAAACGTCGCCGCCATATGATGCGAAACTGGGCAAGATACTCCTGCGGGATGATGGGCCGCACTCCTGACTTTCTGAACGTAGCCGTGATGTCCATGGCCGCAGCCGCCGACTACTCCGGACAAAACCGCCCGGAGTTCAAGCAGAACATCCTGGACTACTACGAATACATCCGGGAAAACGACATCGTGATGACCCACACGCTGGTCAACCTGCAGCGCAGCCGCTCTGTGGGCGCAACGCCCTTTGACGATCGCACCGAAGTCGCGCTTTCGGTGGCGGATGAAAACGCGGACGGCATCGTGGTGCGCGGCGCTCGCGTGTTGGCCACCCTGGGGCCGCTGTCGGATGAGATCGCCGTCTATCCGGCCCGTACCCGTCGGGTGCCATCCGGCGACGAGGGCAAGTACGCTTTCGGCTTTGCCATTCCTTGCAACACCCAGGGCCTCAAGTTCCAGTGTCGCGATACCATCGACTTGGGCCGTTCCCACTTCGACCATCCGGCCGGCAGCCGCTTCGAAGAGATGGACGCCATCGTGTTCTTTGACGACGTGCTGGTCCCCTGGGAGCGGGTGTTCCTCTACAACGACGTGGAGCTGTGCAACCAGTGGGCCGGACGCACCAACCGCAACGCCCACACCGGCCACCAAGTGGTCACCAAGAACGTGGTCAAATGCGAGTTCATGCTCGGCTTGGCCACACTCATGACGGATACCCTGGGTTCCGGCGATTTGCCGCCGACGCAGAACCTCATCGCCGAGCTGATTGAGAACCTGGAAATCACCAAAGCTCTCCTGGCAGCCTCCGAGGCCCAGGCCGAGATCGACGAATGGGGCATCTTCTGCCCCGACTACCGGCCCCTGCTGGTCGCCCGCAAACAGATGATTACCATGTACCCGCGCATGGCCGAAATCCTCCACCTCCTGGGATCCAGCAGTTTGATGGCCCTGCCGGCCGAGGCCGACCTCAACGGCCCCTTGGCCGAGGACATTCACCGCTATATGGACACCGACACTGCCACCGCGGAGGAGCGCATCCGCTTGTTCCGCCTCGCCTGGGACGTCTCCTGCAGCGCATTCGGCGGCCGGCAAACCCTCTACGAGCGCTACTTCGGCGGCGATGGGGCCCGCAACGCCGCCCTGTTGTACCAGACTTATGACCGCAGCGCCCAACGGAGTATGGTAGAGGAGTTCCTGTCTCTGGAGTAGTGGAGATGATAACAGTCGCCGAAATCAACATCGCGCCGGTCAAATCAATGGCGTTGGTTCCCCTGGAATCCGTCAACCTCGATTTGGGTGGCATCCTCAATGACCGGCGTTTCTACCTGGTCAATGCCCAGGGTCGGCTCCTGACCCGCCGGCAGGTGGGCAAGCTGGCCCAGTTGCAGGCATCGTGGGATCCTGAGGCGGATCGCCTGAGCATACGCTTCCCCGACGGCTCCGCGTTGGAAGGCAACCCCGAACTGGACGCCCCGGCCTGGACCATCGTGTGGAGCCGTCGAGTGCGCGGCCGGGCCCTCCTGGGTGACTGGGAGGCAGCGTTGAGCGAATTCTGCGGCCAGCCCGTAAAGCTGATGATGTCCAACCTGCCCTGCCAGGTGTTTGACGAGTTCCCCGTGTCTCTGCTGTCTCGCGCCTCGGTGGAGCGGCTGTCATCGGAGATGGGAATGTCCGAGGATGAATGCCTCGCCACCGACCGTTTTCGTCCCACCCTGCTGCTGGATGGCTGCGAAGCTCATCAGGAAGATGGCTGGATGAACCGCACCCTCGCCGTTGGCGACGCCGTAATTCGCGTGCTCGCCCCCGACCCCCGCTGCGCCATCGTCAACCAGGACCCGATTACCGGAGAAACCGACACCGACGCTGTGAAGTCCATCCTGGAATACCGGCCCAACGCCTTAGCCGCCTACTTCGGCGTGTACGGCATCGTCGAGAAAGCCGGTGCCGTGCGCATTGGCGATGCCGTAACTGCAACCTGACTTTACCAGCCGCCCGTTTGCTACTGCGCCCCGCAAACCCTAGAATGTAAATAGTCTCCGGGGAGCGCCGAACTGCGCTACTTCTGCTCGGGACCATGGCGGCCAACATGCGAATGCCGGGACAGCGGCGCAGTCAGGAACCCGACGAGGTGGGACAACGCGCCGGGCTCTTTGCCGAGTCAATCCGGGACGGCGACATGGACTTGGCCTGGGCGATGCTCTCAAAGGAAACCCGCGGGATGCGCATGGGCGTCTGGGCCACCCGCAACAGCATCGATATGCAGGTTGCGTACCGGGCCGCCTACGACTCCAATCACCCCATGCGAATGTCTTTGCTAGACGATTTCCGCACCACCGTCCTGCGCCTCTGGCCCCTGGAAGACCTGTCCGACTTGGCTGCCGCTCCCACCCGGTACGTGGACGATGAACACGCTTTCGTCTTCCTGCCCTTCGGCGTTACCGACGAAACCGTAGTGCAAAGCAGTCGGCTGATGTCCGGCCTGATGATACCCATGCTCTACGAAGATGCTCAGTGGCAGGTTGACCTCCCCGGCTGGCGGTTCCTGGACACCTCCGGCGCCGGTGCCGATGCCTAAACGAAGAACCCGCACCCGTTCTCGCGGCGCCCGCAACGCGCCGCCTTCTTCAGCTCCCGGCGAGGTGGAAGCCGTTGGGCGAGGGCACGTAGCTGGCGCCAGCGCGGCACGCCCCACGGATGATGGCCAATGCGCCCTTTGTGAACGTATCGTCGAGCGTTCTACCGTGCATCACCTGGTGCCTCGGGCCCGGGGTGGTAATCACGGGCCAACCGCCCGGCTCTGTCCAACGTGCCACCGTCAGGTTCACGCCATGTTTTCGGTGACCACGCTGGCCGACGAACTCTACAGCGTCGAACTCCTGCGGGCCAACTCCAGGGTGGCCTCGTTCCTCCGCTGGATGCGTAAGCAGCGCGGAACCACGTTCCAGGTTCGACGGTCCCGCCAGCGCAATTGAGCCGGGAGAACCCATGACCAACGCTACCGAAACCGCCGACGTCGTCATCATCGGCGGCGGAGTGATGGGTTGCAGCATCGCCTGCAACCTGGCAATCACCGCCAACACCCACGGCCTGCGGCGCATCGTCTTGCTGGAGCGCGACACCCTGGGCAGCGGCTCCACCGGACGTAGCAGCGCCGCCATCCGTATGCACTACTCCACCGCCGTCAACGCCGAGATGGCCTGGCGCAGCCTGCACATCTACCGCAATTTCGCCGACATCATCGGCGGCGATTGCGGCTACGTTCCAACCGGCTACCTGGTGTTCGCCGGCCCGGACGACGTGGACACCTTCCGCGCTAACATCGCCATCCAGCAGTCCGTGGGCGTAATCACCGATATCATCAGCCCAACCGACGCCGCCGGATTGGCGCCTGGGTTTGCCGTTTCCGACACCGCCGCCATCGCCTACGAACCATACTCCGGCCACGCCGACGCATCAGGCGCCGCTTACGCCTACGCGACCCGAGCCCGCACCGAGGGCGCAAGCATCCGGCTGCAAACCCCCGCCGCCGGCATCGAGACCAGCAGGGATGGCAGCCGAGTGACCGCCGTCAACACCGCCGCCGGCGCTCGGATCGATACCCCCATCGCAGTCGTCGCCACCGGGCCCTGGTCGCCGTCCTTCCTGAAATCCCACGGCATCAACGCGCCGTTGGCCGCCACCCGACACGAAGTGTTGCACTTCCGCCGCCCGCTGGACGCAGTGCCACACCACCCGGGAGGTGCCGACATCACCAACCGCATCTATTTTCGCCCTGAAGGTCAGGAGCTTACCCTGGTGGGCAACGGCAATCATTCCGACGTAGTGCATGACCCCGAGGTTTTCGCCCAACGCGCCAGCCCGGCCTTCATCCGGGACGTCTGGCAGCGTTTGGCTCGCCGCATCCCGCCCATGGCTGACGCTGAACTGGCCGCCGGATACGCCGGCCTTTACACCAACACTCCCGATTCACACCCCATTATCGACCAGGTTGACGGCGTAAACGGGCTGTACCTGTGCACCGGCTTCAGCGGGCACGGCTTCAAGCTGGCGCCCATGGTAGGCGTCCTGATGGCCGAACTGATTGGCAAGGGGGAGGCTGTTACAATGGATATATCCCCACTGCGCCTTTCACGATTCGCCGAGGGCGCGCTCAATAACATCGGCTACGGATTTGACGTGCTGGCATAATGGATTCACTGTCGGGAAAGGCCCATTCTCCTGCCGTAACGGTCTCCGGCATTTCCAAGCATTTCGGCCGCGTTCGTGCCGTTGACGACGTAACGCTGACCATCCCTGCCGGCGGCGTGTACGGCCTGCTCGGCCCTAACGGTTCCGGCAAGACCACGCTGCTCTCCATGCTGACCGGATTCCTGCATCCAACCGCGGGCACGATGACTCTGCTGGGCGAAACCGGCACCGCCGGGCAGCGTTCCGCCTTGCGCCGCATCGGCGCCCTTATCGAACGTCCCACCTTCTGGCCCTACCTGTCATGCTGGGACAACCTTCGATGCCTGCAGGGTATCTACGCTTCCGACGGCGGCGAAACAGAAATTGATGAACTGTTGGCGACAGTTAACTTGGACGGCGAGGCCGCCGGGCGCAAGTTCCGGGCCTGTTCCACCGGAATGAAACAGCGGCTGGGCATCGCCGCCGCGCTCCTGGGCAGTCCATCGCTGCTGATTCTCGACGAGCCGACCAATGGACTGGACCCCTCGGGCATTGTGGAAGTGCGCGAACTGATTCGCGGCCTGGCCGGAGCAGACTCCAAGGGTAAAGGAGAACCGCTCACCATCATCCTGGCCAGCCACCTGCTCAATGAAGTGGAGCAGGTCTGCGACCACGTTGGAGTCTTGGCGCGGGGAAAACTGCTCTACTCGGGGCCTGTGTCCGAAATGGGTACCACCTCCGCAGTTGGGCGAGTGCATATCCGTACCACCGATGACCAGCGGGCGGCCAACCTCCTCCATGAAGTTGGCTGGGAGTTGATTAACCAGTCCGAGGATGGTCTGGACGTCGCAGTTGCGGTAGGGCAGGAATGGGAAGTCAGCCGCGACCTGGCCAATGCCGGCGTCTATGTCTCCGAGTTGCGCCCCATTGGCGGCTCGCTGGAAGCCGGGTTCATGGAAGTTACCGGCGAGTCGGCAGGTGAAAACCAATGAGCAGCGTCACTCCCGTCATCGTTGCCCTGCGTTGGGAATGGTTCCGCATCTCCCGTCGCCCCGGGTTCCACGTCATTATGGGCATGATTGCCGCGGTCGTTGTCCTCATCCTGTTGGGCGCGGCGCTGATTCAGAACGACGACTTCGGCATCGGCCCCAGCCAGTTTCCCTTGCTGATATTCTCTGCCTTGACATTGGTAGGTCCTTTCCTGGCCCTCTTCCTCACCGCTTTCGTCTTCAGTGGCGAATACGGCTGGGGGACCTTGCGCGCCATACAGGCCCGTGGTATGCCCAGCTGGCAGGTAATCCTGTCCAAAATGCTGCTGGTGACCATCGTCCTGCTCATCGTCTGGATAGTTTCCTGGTGTCTGTCCGTTCTCGTCGGACTACTCGCCGGCGATCCCGACGCCCCCTTGTCAACCGCCGCCTTCCTCGATGACGATATGTCCTGGGCCGGCATCGCCGGAGTGTATTTCGGCAACCTGCTGGCGCCCATCGCCTATATGAGCTTGACCGTGCTGCTCTGTATGCTCTCCCGATCCACTACCTTCGGACTGGCTGTAGCCTCCGCCATCCTGATCGCCGAGTCAACTGTCTATCCGGTCGCCGTGTTCATCATCGAGAGCGTGTATGATTTCGATTTGTGGGATTACCTCCGCTGGACGTTGCGCGGCTCAACGTCCGGCTTGGCCGGCCGCTTCGATAACACCAACGCTTGGTACTTCGTGCCGGTGGTGTTGGCCTATATCGCCCTCTTCTGCGCCCTGTCGCTGTCTGTCCTGAGCCGGCGAGACCTTAGGAACTGACCGCCGGCGATGAAATCCAGGCGTAGAAGCAAGGATATTCAACCAGTTGGTGAGGAACTATGCCTACCATTGCCATTAACTCAGCCCGACTGAACGACAACTTGGCCACCTTGGGCCAGATCGGGCGCGACGAATTCGGAATGCAGCGCGTCGCCTTCTCCGGCTTCGACGTGGCCGGCCGCAACTACGTGATGGAACTGATGCAGGCCGCCGGTATGTCCGTCCGCATCGACGCCGGCGGTAATGTCATCGGCCGCAAGGAAGGCGACGGCGGCAGCGGCGCGTCGTTGCCAGCCATCATGCTCGGCTCCCACACCGACACCGTCCCCTCCGGCGGCCAGTACGACGGCGCCCTGGGCGTCATCGCCGCCATCGAAGTCGTCCAGGCCCTCGCCGACGCCGGCCATGCCACCCGCCACCCCTTGGAAGTTGTCGTCTTCACCAACGAGGAGGGCACGGGCTTTCACCGCTGGCTCCTGGGCAGCCGCGCCGTAGCCGGCCTGTGGGAATCTGAGGACTTCTCCGCCGTCCACGACGACGGGGCTACGTTGACTTCCCGCCTGCCCGACATCGGCGGCAACATCTCCCGCATCGCCGAAGCTCGCCGTCGTCCCGACGAACTGGCCTACTACTTGGAACTGCACATCGAGCAGGGGCCAACCCTGCACCGGGGCGGCTATCCCATCGGCATCGTTACCGGTATCACCGGGCGCTCGGTCTATCACGTTGACATCGTCGGCGAGGCCAACCACGCCGGCACCACGCCCATGGCCCTGCGCCGGGATGCCATGTCCTCCGCCGCCCAAATCGCCCTGGCCGTGCGCCGCATCGCCGGCGAGATGAAAGTCTGCCGCGTCGGTACCGTGGGCAGCATGGACGTTCACCCCAACGCCGGCAACGTTATACCGGGCCGAGTGCAGATGGGCGTGGAGTTCCGTGACGAGCGCATGGAATCCCTCGCCGCCGCCGAGGTCGAACTGCGCCGCACCGCGGAGGAAGTAGCCCACGCCGAGAACGTCGGCATCACCGTCACCGCCCAGCGCAACACGCCGGCCGTGCCCATCTCCGGTGGTATGCAGCAATTGGCCGCCGACGCCGCCGAAGCCTCCGGCCTGGCCCACGTCAGCCTGCCCAGCGGCGCCGGCCACGACGCCCAGGCCATCGCCGCCATCACGCCGGCGGCCATGATATTCGTCCCCAGCGTCGGCGGCATTAGTCACGCTCCGGCCGAGTACACCACGCCGGAAGACTGTGCCAACGGCGCCCAGGTGCTCCTCAACGCCCTGCTGCTCGCCGATGAGCGATAGTATTCGTCCCCCCGGCCGGGAGGTTACGCCATGAAGTTGGACGGACAGGTAGCAATCATCACCGGCGCCGGGCGAGGCATCGGACGGGCCATCGCCCTGGCCTATGCCCGTGAGGGCGCAAGGCTGGCGTTGGCCGCCCGCAGCCAATCCGAGCTGGAGGAGGTCGTCAGCGCCGCCTCCGAATTGGGCGCCGAAGCTATCGCCGTCCCCACCGACGTTACTCGCCAGGAGGACACTGAACGCCTGGCCCGTAGCGCGGCCGATCAATTCGGCCGAATTGACGTGCTGGTCAACAACGCCGGAATCTCCGGCCCCATTGGGCCCTTGCAGGGCAACCAAGTCGCTGATTGGGTGAACACCGTCACAGTCAACCTCACCGGCACCTTCCTGATGTGCCGAGCCGTCATTCCCGTAATGCTGGAACGGGCCCAAGGCAAGATTATCAACCTGTCCGGCGCCGGCGCGACCAACGCCTGGAGCAATATGTCCGCCTACTGCTCCAGCAAGGCCGCAGTCGTGCGCCTCACCGAAGTGCTGGCTCAGGAACTGGATGGCAGCGGCATTACCGTCAACGCCCTCGGCCCCGGCTCGGTTCACACCAGTATGTGGGACCTGATGACCGAGCAAGCCGGCCAGGCCGGAGCCGACTTTATCCACCAACTCGGCCTGAGGGTAACCTCCGGCGGAGGCGCCTCTATCGACGAGTGCGCCGAGCTCGCCGTCTGGCTGGCCTCAGCCGAAAGCGGAGCTCTCACCGGCAGATTGATTTCGGCGGCCACCGACGACTTCCGCAGCCTGCCGCCCAGAATTGCCGACATTATGGCCGGCGACGCCTACACCCTCCGCCGCGTCGGGCTGGACTAGCCTGCATCCCTGCTATAATCGCCCCACTATGGAACTATCCGGCGACTACCACTTCCCCAAACCTCCCCAAGCCGTCTGGGACGCCCTGATGAACCCCGACGTGCTCGCCGGCTGCATCCCCGGCTGCCGGAGCATCGAACCCGATGGCCCCGACCGATACCGCGCCGCCGTCAACATCCGCGTCGGCCCCGTCAGCGGCCAATACACCGCTACCGTGTCCCTCTCCGACCTCAACCCGCCCCATTCCTACAAGATGGCCATCGAGGGGTCGGGCAACCTCGGCTTCGCCAGCGGCGTGTCCACCATTACCCTCACCCCCACTGACGACGGCGGTGCTACCACCGTCCACGTGGACGCCGACAGCCAGGTGGGCGGCGCCGTCGCCCGCGTCGGCCAGCGCATGATGAGTTCCGTCGCCAAGGGAATGTTGGATCGTTTCTTCGGCTGCCTCGCCGAATCAGTGTAGCGTCAGCAGCAGGAGCAAATATGCCGTTCACCGACGACCTCCGCGCCAAGTATCACGACCAGTGGGAAGCCATGGTCACCCACCCCTTCGTCACTGAGATGGGCGACGGCAGCCTGGACATCAACAAGTTCCGCAGCTACTTCCGGCAGGATTACGTCTTCTGCAAAGACCTGGTCAAGCTCACCTCCATCGCCATCGCCAAGGCTGCCCCCGACTACGAGGCCGGCAAGATTCTCAATGGGTTCCTCTCCAATTTTCTCTCCGCAGAGAACGACCTGTTCCTCAACGGCTTCCACGACTTGGGCGTAACTGCGGAGCAATACCACAGCACCGAGGCCAACCCGATAACCCAGGCCTTCGGGGATTTCATGGTTCGCACCGCCTTTGAAGGCGACATCGACGACCTGCTGGCCCTGTTTTTCGTAACCGAAGGAACCTACCTGGACTGGGCCTCCCGGCTCATCAACGCCGGCGCTCAGCCCAACAACGCTGTCTATCAAGGCTGGATTGACATTCACAGCCCCGCCGTTCTCGGCGACCTGGTGGACTGGTTCGCTGACCGTCTCAACTCAGCCGGCCAACGCGCCGACGCCGCCAAGTCTGCCAACCTGGAACGCATCTTCCGCACCACCCTGCGCTACGAGTACTTCTTCTGGGAAGCAAACTACTTCGGGCGGCGTTGGCACGACGAAGGATAGCTGCCCACAGGAGAATTTTGATCATGGAAATGCATGTCAACAACGGTATCGTCGATGAAGCCGAAATGCGCCGACGGGCTGGCCTGCGGGCCAAAGTCAAAGCGTCCTTCTACGCCCACGCTGGTCTTTACGTGCTGGTGAACCTCTTGCTGCTGGCGATTGATGCCTTGACCGGGCCGATCTGGTGGTTCTATTGGGCGCTGTTTGGTTGGGGTATCGGGTTGGTGGCCCATGGTTTCAGCGTATTCGCGCCCTCCGGAGCCAAACCGTTGCTCCGGCGAATGGAAGAGCGAGAATACCAAAAACTTGTCAAAACCGAGGGATAGCCTCCTTCCCCGCCGCCGCTCACCCCTGGCGACGCCCCTCTTGCCATTCCCGCTGCGCAATGGCAACCTTGTTCCCAGCGCAACCTGCGCCGGAGGGACAAGACATGACCACCCATCAAGTTCCCAGCAAAGAAGAAGTCTTGGGCTACCTGAAGGATGATGTAAACTGGGGTCGCTGGGGCCCCGACGACCAGAAGGGCGCGGTCAACCTCGTTGACGACGCCAAGCGTCTCCGCGCCGCCGGTCTCGTGAAAAGCGGCCAGGCGATTTCATTGAGCCGCGAGTTCCCCGTAACTCCGGCGCCCAACAATCCCACGCCGGCCATTCACTACATGCGAAAAGGCCCTCGCGAGCCCGGCGGCGGTATGTCCACCGACTACTACGGCGTCTCCTATCACGGCACCGCAACGACCCATCTGGACGCCCTGTGCCACGTCTGGGACCACAACGGGATGTGGAACGGCAAAGACCCCAACGAGATGATTCAGTTTGACGGGGCCAAGTACGGCTCGGTGGAGCACTGGAAGGAGGGCATAATCACCCGGGGCGTGCTGTTAGACGTGCCTCGACACCGGGGCACCGACTACGTTACCCAGGACACCCCGATTCACGGCTGGGAGTTGCAGGAAGTCTGCGACGCCCAGGGTGTGCAGATGGAGCCCGGCGACGCCCTGGTCGTGTACGGCGGCCGCGAGAAGTGGAACGCCGACGGCAACCCCCTGTGGGGCAGCGATTCGGCCCTACGACCCGGCCTCCACGCTTCCTGCTTGAAATTCATCCGGCAGAGCGATTGCTGCGTCCTGGTCTGGGACATGATGGACCACACGCCCAACGGCTACGACCTTCCCTGGTCCGTCCACGGCAGCATCTTCGCCTACGGCATCGGCCTCCTCGACAATGCCCTGTTGCAGCCTCTGGCCGAAGCCTGCGCCGCCGCCGGCCGCTGGGAGTTCATGCTCACCATCAACCCCCTCCGAGTAGTAGGCGGCACCGGCTCCCCCGTCAACCCAGTGGCAATCCTGTAAGGGCAGACGTGAAGCGCTTATCCGACACAACCCGCCCGCCTTTGATGACCAACTGCAACTGCCGCAGGTTGTTGATGTCCTCCAGCGGGTTGGCGCCCACCACGATGAGGTCGGCTATCTTGCCGGCCTCAACCGTGCCTAGCTGACCGCCCACACCGCACAGCTCGGCGGCGTTGCGCGTGGCCGCCAGCAGCGTTTGCCACGTCGTTGCCCCGTCGCGCACCCATAGCCCCATCTCCAGCAGCGCCGCGTCCTTCAGCGGGCGGATGTCCGACCCCAGGGCCATCTTCGCCCCGGAGTCCAGGGCGCGTTTGAACCAGTGAGCGTGCTCATCGGCGGCGGCATCGGCTCGACATTGCAGTTCCATTGCTATGTTCCGCTCCGCCAGCCACTGTTTTTCGTATTCGTTCTGCGCCTGCCCCTCCGTCAGATGTGAAATCGCCAGCGTCGGCACGTACCACGTCGGCGATTCGGCCAGCGTCCCTATGCACTGCTCGTCCATGATGTAGCCGTGTTCCACGCTGTGCGCTCCCAGCCGCAGCGCCGACTTGACCGCATCGGGATTCGCTGCGTGAGCCATCACCGGAAACTCCCGCTGCCGGCAGATGGCAAAGGCTGCGGACAACTCCTCCTCCAGCAGAAACGAATGCCAGTGTCGGTCCCAACCCGGCCCCATAATGCCGCCGGTGAGGTTCAGCTTGATGTGGTCAACGCCGTTCTTCATCTGCTCCCGGATGGCCTGCACGAACCCGTAGGGCCCGTCGCACTCCCGCGCCTGCCCGGAGGTCAAAAAGTGTCCGCCCGTTGTGGTCAGAAAATAACCGGATGCGAACACCCGCGGCCCAATCACGTCCCCGGCGTCGAACACCCGTCTCCACGCCACGTCCATGAAATGCGCGGCCCCGGCGCAGCGCACGCCCGTTACGCCGGCCTCGGTCATCGCCATGGACAGCGCGCGCCCGAAGTTCGCCGTTTCCTCGGCCACCGTCATGCCGGGCGGCACCGGATACTCGGGATGGATGTGCACGTCCCACAGGCCGGGCAGCAAATAAGCCTCTGCCAGGTCAATTACCTGTATGCTACCCGTGTTCGCAACCCGGCCGCTTCCTACCTCAACGATGCGGCCATCCTCGATTACCACCGTCGCGTCGGCAGCTACTCCCTGGTGAACGCAGTCAATCAGGTTGGCGTTGGTGAGGACTAACGATTCAGGCATTGTTGCAACTCCGGTGGCTCACGCGGCGTTTGCCGCCGTATATGGCCTATGCTATACTCTGCCGGCAATTTACGCCAACCCGAATGTGAGGCAGGACAGCTTATGGTACAAGCCCCGGAACAGCCGGTAGCTACTGCGACGCCCCCCGTCGCTGAGCAGACGCCCGCCATGGAACCCATCACGATGAAATCGCTGCTGGAGGCTGGCGTCCACTTCGGCCACCAGACCCGGCGATGGAACCCCCGAATGCGCCGTTACATCTTCACCCAGCGCAACGGCATCCATATCATCGACCTCCAGCAGACCATGGGGCTGATTAACGACGCTTACAAGGCCATGGTTGAGCTGGCGGCTTCCGGAGGCAAGGTCCTGTTCGTGGGCACCAAGAAGCAAGCCCAGGACGTCATCGCCTCCGAGGCCGAGCGCACCGGACAATGGTACGTCAACCAACGCTGGCTGGGCGGCACCCTCACCAATTTCCAGACCATCAAGGGCCGCATCGACCACATGAAGCGGTTGCAGGAGCAGCGTGATTCCGGCTATCTGGCCCGCCTGCCCAAGAAGGAAATCGTCAGCCTCACCCATACTCTGAACAAGTTGGAAAAGTATTTCACCGGCCTGCGCAACATGGATCGGCTGCCGGCTGCCTTGTTCGTCATCGACATCGGCAAGGAAGACATCTGCATCGCCGAAGCCCGGCGCCTCAATATACCCATCTTCGCCATTGTGGACACCGACTGTGACCCGGGCCAGGTTACCCACGCCGTGCCGGGCAACGATGACGCCGTTCGCTCCATTCGCCTCATCACCGGGCGCATGGCCGCGGCCATTGAGGAAGGCTTGGCGCAGCGGGAGGCCATGATGGTCGCCGCCGCCGAACCTGAAGCCGACGCAGACACTCCCGCAGAAGGCTCAGCGCCCTTCAGCAGCACCGTTACCCTGGAAGAACTGGGGCAGATGATGTCCGCCCGCCCTCTGGAATAGTCAAGCGCCGTTACGAATCACATCGGATTACGTTGCCAGGAGACACTCACCTTGCCTGCCGTTACAGTTGAACTAATCAAAACCCTGCGTGAGCAGACCGGCGCCGGAATCAGCGATTGCAAAAAGGCGTTGGAAGACAGCTCCGGCGACTTGGACAAGGCGGCCGAGGCCCTGCGCCAGAAGGGATTCGAGCAGGCTGCCAGGCGTGCCGACCGCGAAACCTCCCAGGGTTTGATCGAGTCCTACATCCACACCGGCGGCCGGGTGGGCGCGCTGGTGCAGTTGGGCTGCGAAACCGACTTCGTCGCCCGCACCGATGAATTCCGCGCCTTGGCCCACGACATCGCCATGCAGGTAGCGGCTATGTCCCCCGTGTACCTCAGCGAAGAGGACAAGCAAGACGGAGACGACCGTCCGGCAGCCCAGGTTTGCCTGTTGCAGCAGCCCTTCATCAAGGACGGTTCCCGCACTCTGGCCGATTTGGTTCGTGAAACCGCCGCCCAGACCGGCGAAAACGTTCGAGTGGTCCATTTCAGCCGTCTCGCCTTGGGAGAATAATCCGTCGGCCGCGGATTCTCCGCCTGTCGGTTGAGCCGGCCCCAGCCATACCCTGGTCAAGAAAATGATTACCGACAGAGCCGGGGAAGAATCCGTATATGGCCGTGTCCTGCTGAAAATCAGCGGAGAATCCCTACAGGGCGTCGGGCCGGAAACCATTGACCCCGAAGCCGTCGCGTACATCGCCGACCAGATAATGGACACCCAGACTCGCGGTGTCGAGGTGGCCGTTGTAGTGGGCGGCGGCAACATCTGGCGCGGCGCTACCGCCGAGCGCCAGGGTATGGAGCGCTCCGCCGCCGACTATGCCGGTATGGTTGCCACCATCATCAACGGGCTCGCCCTGCAGGACGCTCTGGAACGCCGGGGCATTACCACTCGAACCCAGTCGGCCCTGCCCATTCAGGCAGTAGCCGAGCCTTACATTCGCCGCCGGGCCATCCGCCACCTGGAAAAAGGCCGCGTGGTGCTCTTCTGCGCCGGGGCCGGCAATCCCTATATGTCCACCGACACAGCCTCTGCCCTGCGCGCCCTGGAAATCGGCGCCGACGTATTGCTCATGGCCAAGAACGGAGTGGACGGTGTGTACGATTCCGACCCGCGCACCAACCCGCAGGCTGTGCGCTTCGGCAACCTGGAGTATCTGGAGGCTGTGAACCGCCGTCTGGAAGTGATGGACTCCACCGCAATGACCCTGTGCATGGACAACCAGATGCCCATCATCGTTTTTGATATATTTGACCAAGGCGCCATGAGTCGCATCCTGCAGGGTGATGAAGTCGGCACTACTATCGACGACGGTCGGCAAAACGGTAAAGGAGGGGACTAAAATGACAACGCGCCGAGGCAGGGACAACAGCGGCCAGGACGAGCGTACCATCGAGGACGTGCTGGCCGACGCCGAATACAGAATGGGCCAGTCTATCGAAGCCATGCGCCGGGACATTAGCACCCTGCGCACCGGCCGAGCCACGCCGGCGCTCATCGAAGATCTGTCGGTGGACTACTATGGCTCCCCCACGCCGCTCAAACAGATTGCGTCCATCTCGGCGCCGGATGCCCGTGCCATCATGGTGCAGCCTTGGGATAAACAGGCTCTCCGCGATATTGAGCGCAGCCTGACTCAATCCGAGATGGGTTTCAACCCGTCCAACGACGGCAACGTCATTACCGTGCCCATTCCTCCCCTTACCCAGGAGCGACGCCAGGAAATGGTGCGACTGCTGAAACGTAAGGCGGAGGACAGCAAGGTTGCAGTGCGCAACGTGCGTCGCGACGGTGTGGACTCTCTCCGCAAAATGGAACGCGACAAGGAAATTTCCCAGGACGAAAACCGGCGCAGCCAGGATGCCCTGCAAAAAACCACCGACGCTCACGTCAAGTCCATTGACGAAGTCGCGGCTGCTAAAGAGGCCGAGATAATGGAAGTCTAGCCTTCGTCTGTCGCCGCCAATACCGAAGCACGTCAGACAATCCCTTGCCCACCGCCGATAGCTTTTCTCGTCAAGCGGGCTCCGACCCCCAGGCCGGCCCGATACCCGCCCACGTTGCCATCATTATGGACGGCAACGGTCGCTGGGCTGCCCAACGCCGGCTTCCGCGCCATGCCGGCCACCGTAAAGGCGTCGCCAACATCCGGCGAGTGGTTGGGGCGTTGAGCGAGCGCGGTGTGTCGGTGGTTACCCTCTATGCCTTTTCCACTGAGAACTGGCGCCGTCCCTCCGATGAGGTCGCTGCTCTGATGTCAATTCTGGCGGAGGAAATCGAGCCTCAAACCCGGGAGCTGCATGAAGCCGGCGTCCGCTTGGTTCACCTGGGCGACTTGACCCCCCTGGAGACTGCACTGCAGCAGGCCATCACCATGGCCCAGGAAATCACCAAAGACAACACCGCTTCAACTCTCAACATAGCATTCAATTACGGCGGTCGCGACGAAATCCTGCAAGCGGTCCGGCGTATCCTGGCCGACGGCGTATCTACCGACCAGGTTGATGAGGCGCTGTTCAGCCGCTACCTGTACACTGACGGCTGCCCCGACCCTGACCTGATTATACGTACCGGCGGCGAGCAGCGCCTCAGCAATTTTCTGCTCTGGCAGGCCGCCTATAGCGAGTACTATCACACTCCCATCCTCTGGCCTGATCTGGACGCTGCTGAACTGGACCTGGCGCTCAACGCCTACCGTCAACGACATAGACGCTTTGGCGCTTTGGACCAGCCGCCCATTTCCGACGAGGCATAGCCTGTGCTGCTTCACCGGGTCTTGACCGCCCTGGTCGGCGTCCCCATCATCCTGGCGGCCATCTGGTTCGGGGCGCCCTGGCTCACTCTGCTGGTGGTCGCAGCCGCAGCCATCGGTGTCTGGGAAGCCTACCGTATCCATCCCGCCAACGGAACCGACACCGTGAACGACGAACCTAACGGCGTTGCCAACGCTGGCACGACCAGGCTCCCCGCTCTGCTGGGGGGTGTCTGGGCGGTGGCGCTGGTGCTGGCCGGAGAGCTGGCTGCAAGCCCGGAGGATTTCGCAATCGCGGCGGCGGCAATCTGCACGGTCGGTTCCATCGCCGGCGGTCTATGGATGATTGCGGCCTGGCGGGGACGCCGCCCGGCTACCGCGGCGACTTACCTCATTATCGCGCCGGTGTACGTCGGCGGCGGGCTGGCCTGCGCCCTCGCCATGCGGGGAATCGGGCCGGCGCCGGAAGCTGGCGGCGTCACGGCCCAGCTTGGCCTGTGGTGGTTGTTGCTGGCCATCCTCACCGTGTACGCTGCCGACACCGGTGCCTATACCGTGGGACGTCTGATCGGCCGGCATTCCATGGCGCCCATCGTCAGCCCCGGCAAAACCTGGGAAGGCGCGGCCGCGGGGCTGGTCGGAGCCGTGATTGCCGCGATTGCGTTGGCCTTGTTGACGCCGCTCACGCTGGACGTATGGCAAGCAGCGCTCATCGGTGTTATTTTAGGTATTGTGTCGCCGGCGGGCGATTTGTTGGAATCAATGGCCAAACGCTGGGCAGGGGTGAAGGATTCGGGCAGCCTCTTTCCGGGTCATGGTGGAATGCTGGACCGCTTGGACAGCCTGTTGCCTTCATTCATTGTGGTGTACATTATGGCGGCCTATTCGGCTGCCGCCAACTAACCGGCACGGACGTTATTCTCATGCGACGCATCGTTATTTTGGGTTCCACCGGCTCCATCGGCCGGCAAACGCTGGACATTGTACGGGCCTTTCCTCACGAGTTTGAAGTAGTCGGCCTGACCGCCGGCAACAACGTTGATCTACTCTTGGAACAAGTTGCCGAGTTCAAGCCCCGATACGTCTGGTGCAACGCTGCCTTGCCCTCCCCGCCGTCCGGTACACGTGTGATGGCCATGGACGAAATGGCCACCCTGCCAGAGGTAGACCAGGTCATGGTGGCGCTGATCGGCGCGGTGGGACTGTGGCCGACGCTGTGCGCCCTGCGGGCCGGCAAACAGGTAGCCCTGTCCAACAAGGAGCCCATCGTGATGGCCGGCCAGATGCTCAAGGCGGCCGAGGCGGCAAGCGATGGCGTCATCCTGCCCGTGGACAGCGAACCCAGTGCCATCTGGCAGTGCCTGCGGGGTGAGGATAACCACATCCGCCGGCTAATGATTACTGCCAGCGGCGGCCCATTCCGCCGTACCCCTTTGGAGGAGTTGGACTCTGTTACGCCGCAGCAGGCTCTCCAGCATCCCACTTGGCGCATGGGCGACAAGATTACCATCGACTCTGCCACCCTGATGAACAAGGCCTTTGAAGTCATTGAGTCCCACTGGCTCTTCTCCGTCCCCTGGGAGGACATCGCCGTGGTGGTGCACCCCCAGAGTACGATTCACTCCATGGTTGAGTTCGACGACGGCTCCGTGAAGGCCCAGCTGGGTCCGCCAAGTATGCGGCTGCCCATTCAATACGCACTGTTCTATCCCAGGCGGTTCGCCAACAATGGCATCCCCCGCCTGGACATCGGCGCGCCCTGGTCGTTGGACTTCGAGCCGCTGCAGCCAGACCGTTACCCTTGCTTTGATCTCGCCATTTCTGCCGGCTTGGCCGGCGGCACCGCCCCGGCCGCCCTCAGCGCCGCCGACGAGGTCGCCGTGGCTGCTTTCCTGGATGGCAAAATCGCGTTTACTGGCATTCACCGAGTGGTGGAACAGGTGCTGGCCGAACACAGCAACGATCTGGAGCCTGACCTGGATGCGATTCAGGCCGCCGATCAATGGGCCAACGTCCGCGCCCGCGAACTGGCCGGACTTCCCTCTAACTAGCGGCCCCTCTTATGGACACTCTGCTGATTGCCGTCGCGTCGTTTTTCCCGATGCTGGTGCTCTTGGTTGTAGTGCATGAGTTGGGACATTTCTGGACCGCCAGGGCTTTCGGCGTCAAGACCCTGGAGTTCGGCGTAGGGTATCCGCCTCGCGCCTTTGGCATCTACACGGGACGCACCGAAACCCTGGTTACTACGGCGACCCATTGCCTCAACGGCTCACTGGCGGGAATCAAGCCGGGTCAGGTAGTGCGTATTCTATCCGGAGAGACCGACGACGGAAATCTGGCCGCCAAGTACGTTGAAATACGTGGCGCCGACTCCGACCAGCCGCGCAACCTGGACGACGTAGCCACCGACGAATACCTGCGGCACGAGGGCAGGGTGCGGGAGATGCATCCCGACCGCATCGTGCTGGCCGATATGATTTACTCGCTCAATTGGCTGCCCCTGGGCGGATTCGTGCGTTTGTCCGGCGAGAACAACCCCGCAGCCCCTCAGAGTCTCGCCCGGTGTAGCGTGGGCAAACGGGCCATCGTACTCGCCGCCGGCTCCGCCATGAACGCGCTCTTTCCCATTGTCGCCTTTGCCATCATGGCCATGGTCCCCCATACGGAGCTGGTGGGTGGCACGGTGCAGGTTACCAACGTTTCCCCCGATTCTCCGGCCGCCGCCGCCGGTTTGCTGCCCGGAGACCGGGTGTTGGCGGTCGGGGAAAAGCCCCTGGAATCACCGCAAACGCTGCCCCGGGAGGTCATGCTGGCCGCCGGCTCGGAAATGACCTGGGTCATCGAGCGGGATGGGCAGCAGCAGCTGGCTCAAGTCACGCCCCGCGCCGAGCCTCCCCCCGGACAGGGCGCCGTGGGCATCCAGTTTACCGTGGTCGGCCAGCAGGCCGAACGTCGGGCCGAGCCGCCCTGGGTCGCCTTGCGCCTCGGCGTAACGGAAACCTGGGATATGCTCACCCTCATCGGGCGAGAAGTTCGCGGCTGGTTCGGCGGCGGCCGAGGCCCGGAACTCAGCGGCCCCGTCGGCATCGCGCAGATTACCGGCGAAGTCACGCGCCAGGGCGGATTTCAGGGCTGGATGATAGTAGCGATTCTGCTGAGCATCAACCTGGCGATTCTGAACATCCTGCCCATACCCATGCTGGACGGTGGCCGGCTGCTGTTCGTCGCCATAGAGTGGGTGCGCGGCGGTAAGCGCGTACCGTCCAACAAGGAGGGATTGGTCCACTTGATTGGCTTCATCGCAATAATTGCGTTAGTTATCGCGCTCACTGCCCAGGACATCATCCGGCTCGTTCAAGGCATCAGCCCCCTGGGAGGGTGATGCCTGCAAGACAGCCCCAGGGGATTCTGACCCTACCCCCGTCATGCCTGTGTCGCTATAATGGGCCTCTGACTACTCCACGTATCGCACCATTACACCAAAAGGACGTAACTGAACATGGTCGCTACCACTTACTCCTGCATCAACACCGAAACCGTCGCCCGCCCCACCATGATGGGACGTAGCGAAGTTGAAACCCATATCGGTGTGGTTACCCTCAACCGCCCCGAGGTGCTCAACGCCCTCAACCTTCAGCTGGTTCGTGAACTCGATCAGGCCATCACTGACTACGAAGCCGACGACAGCGTGGGCGCCGTAATCATCACCGGGGCCGGCGAACGCGCCTTCTCCGCCGGCGCGGACATCCACGAAAACCGCGAACTGTCCCCTGAAGAACGTGAAGCAGGGCAGGCCGAGCGCGCCGAATACACTTGGCACCTGCACACCAGCAGCAAGCCCGTGATTGGCGCCGTCAACGGCCTCTGCTACGGCGGTGGCACCGTGCTGGCTACCAGCCTGGACTTTCTCGTTGGCTGCGAAAAGACCAGTTTCCGTTTCCTGGCGGTGAACTACGGCCAGATGAACGCCACCTGGAGCCTCCCGCACTTGGTTGGCATCAACCGGGCCAAAGAACTGCTACTCAGCGGACGGGAAGTTTTCGCCGACGAAGCCTATCACATGGGCCTCATCAACCATCTGGTGCCCTCCGAAGAGCTGATGGAGCGCACCCTGGACATTGCCGCCGGCATCGCCCGCAACCGCGTTGAGGGATTGGCCAACATCAAACAATTGCTTCTGGAACACTCCGGCCTGCCCATCGAAGAGCAGTACCGCAACGAGATTGAGGGCCGGGTCAACCGGTTCAAGGGCCTGTCCGTAGAGGAAGGCTTCTCCGATTTCCTCTCCCGCAAGGGCCGCAAACCCCGTGGTGGCTGATGCCTGGGCGACTGGCGGACTACCCCATCCCACCCGTAGGCCGCTCCTCCACTGATACCATCACCGCACCCGACGGTTCTGAAGTACGCCTATTGCTCACCGATGAGCACGGCGCAACCCGCTGCAGCGTGGTCGAGGTCAGTATCGCCGCCGGCCAGGCCAGCCGGCCCGTGCGCCATCGCACCGTTGAGGAAGCCTGGTACGTTCTCGCCGGCTCTGGTGAGGTCTGGCGCTGTCCACCCACAGCAGCGCCCGCCAAGGTCGCTCCCGTGGCAGTCTCACCCGGCGACGCCTTGGTAATACCCACCGGCTGGGTCTTCCAATTCCGCGCCGACCCGGATGACGCTCTGCGCTTTATCTGCGTGACCACGCCGCCATGGCCGGGGATGGATGAAGCGGTTGCAGTGGTGGAAAGCGGAGCGTGGCCACCTACGCTCTAGTTGCCCGTTACCCGACCTGCTGACTTACCCGGGACGCCGTACCTCGATGGTTTCACCGTCGGCCAGGGCAACGCGGCGATACTGAATCCCCATTTTCAGCATCCAGTAACCCAGGGTAGCCGGGCTGACCCCCAGTTGGGTAGCCGCGCGGCTCATTCCTACTTCATTGACCAAGTTCGGCACCAGGCTCTCAAGGGGCTGTCCGTGCGCTTCTTCTACGCTGCGCATTAACTTGGTCTTTCTGATTCGCTGCGTCGCCATGTCCCCTCTTTTTCTCGAATCTTATGCAGTGCCACCGGCGCAACGCTCGTATCTTGCGGGTCGCCCGATGCGCTTCAAATTGCGGCTATACTACACCAACGGCGCCCCACCGCACCCGTGTTTTGTGCGCAACCTGTCGTCATTTTTAGAAAGTTACGGAAAGGTTCACACTGTCTCCGCTCCGGTCAGGTCAGACACCTGCGGCATTACCTTTTCCGCTAGCAGCCTCGTCGAATGCTCCCAAGGGGCGTTGTTCTCCGACTGGTCGTACACCAGCATCAGCAGCCCGCCGAACCCGCCCACGTCTCCGTACAGGCGCCGTATCTTCTCCGCCACCGTGTCCGGCGAACCAATCAGCCACAGGTGATCGGCCATGTATTCCGGGGTTACCGCGTCGTCCGGCACTTCTTCGTCGTGCTTGAAAACCTTCATCAGGTCAAACTCACGGAACAGCGGCAGCAGGTAATCGCCCCACACCCGGCCCAGCATTCCGTTTAGCGCCAACTCCCGCGCTTCTTCATCGGTGTCCGCTACGTACACGTCCCTCACCAGGCGCCAATCGGCCCGCGACGGCGTCCGCCCCGTGCGCTCCGCGCCCTCCTCAATGGCCTCCCAATGGCTCCGACAGTAGTCAGCGTTCAGGGCTAGGCTCATCGGAATGAAACCCCGCTCGCCGGCAATCATCAGCGTGGGTGATTTGTAGCTCACCGATGCCACGCCGATGGGCGGGTGTGGCTTCTGGTAAGGCCGCAGGAAGAACTCCAGTGTGCCGTACATCGGCTCCGGGATGCTCACGTTCCAGTACTTGCCTTTGTATTCAAAGGGCCCGTCGTTCGCCCAGATTTTCAGGATGATGTCCAGCGATTCCCGGGTCATGTCCCGGTGCTCGCCGTTGTTCCCGTCAACGTCAAACAACGCCCAATCGCTTGGCAACCCGCTCGCCCCCACGCCGAACAGGAACCGACCCTGCGATATGTGGTCCAGGTACGCCACCCGGTGGGCCAACTCCGCCGGATGATGGAACGGCAGTAGGTGCGCCCCGGAACCCAGTTTGATGCGCTTGGTCTTCATCAGCGCCTGGGCAATTAGCAGGTCCGGCGCCGGAATCGGCTCCCACGGTGAGGTGAAGTGCTCGCCAATCCAGGCCTCGTCAAAGCCTAGCTCGTCGCACAGCGTCAGGTACTCCAAATCCCACTGGTGAGCGTCGTAGATGTTCCGTTCCGGCGGGTGCGACGGCATCATAAATAGTCCGTACTTCATCGCTCTTCCACGACCTCCGTCCTTAGAGTGGGCGCCTTATAGCCGTACCATATCACAAATCCCCCGCCTTTGGCGGCCCCGGCCCGTGATATAGTGGCCCATCCGAAAACGGCAAGGAGCCAGCATTGACTACCGTACAAAACGGCAACCGCGTTCGAGTTCATTACACCGGCCGCCTGGACGATGGCGAAGTTTTCGACTCATCGCAGGGCGGCACTCCATTGGCCTTCACCGTCGGCAGCGGTCAGGTGATCCCCGGCTTCGAAAAAGGCGTCATCGGCATGGCCGTCGGCGACACCAAAACCGTCCGCATCCCCTGCGCTGACGCCTACGGTGAGCATCAAAACGACGGCATTATGGAAGTGCCCCGCGGCGAATTTCCCCCGGATATGCCCTTGGATATCGGCTCCCGGGTCCAGGGCCAGCAGCAGAGCGGCGAAGTCGTCAGCTTCACCATCGTCTCGGTCACCGATGACACCATAACCCTGGACGCCAACCACCCGCTGGCCGGCAAAGACCTCACCTTCGACCTCACCCTGGTGTCGATCGAAAATAGCTGATTCCCCGGACTACAGCCGCACCTGCTGCGCCAGCGTCTGGTAGGTAACCGGCGACGTTGCTACCAACCCCGCGTCTACGGGCAATATCACGCCGTTAATCCAGCGGGCCTCGTCGCTGGCCAGGAACAAGGCCGCGTTGCCGATGTCCCAGGCCGTGCCCTCCGTTCGCAGCGGAGCCGCGTTATTGCGAATCTGCCGCAGGTCGTCGTCCATCCGCGGCGCCACCATCGGCGTGTACACCAACCCCGGCGCGATGCAGTTGGTGCGGATGCCGTCCGGCCCGTGGTCGGCGGCCATGGAAATAGTCAGCCCGATCACTGCTGCTTTCGATGCCGTGTAAGGCGTGCTGCTGTGTGCCCGCAGCCCGGCAATGGATGATATGTTGATAATAGAACCGCCGCCCGTTTTCATCATTTCCGGGATGGCGAACTTGCTGGCCAGTACGATGCTCTTCACGTTGATGGCCATCACCCGGTCCCAGGCTTCTTCCGCAATTTCCACCACCGTGCCGCGGTGCGATATGCCCACGTTGTTGTCCAGTATGTCCAGCCGCCCGTACCGCTCCATGCACGCCGCCACCATCCGCTCGCAGTCCTCCGCGTTGGTCGCGTCCGACTGTATGGTGGATGCGACGCCGCCCTCCGCCTCAATCAGTTCCAGGGTTTCCCTGGCCCGGTCTTCGTTAAGGTCGGTCAGCAGCACCTTCGCCCCTTCCCTGGCGAACAGCGTCGCCGTCGCCCTGCCGTTGCCCACGCCGGGCCCGCTGCTGCCGGCTCCCGTCACGATGGCTACCTTGCCTTCCAGTCTGGGCCTGCGTTCCGCCACGGTGAAATCCTCCGTCAATCAAGTTGCATTATTCGGCGATGGGCCGGGAAATAATCCACAAACTCGCGCAAGTGTAGCACACCATCAGCGCCAGCATCGGTACTTGGCTCAGCAGTGCCGAGCGTCGGTTGGGATACAACCGCACCGCTTGCACGTGGGCCAGGTACACTCCGGCTATATGTCCCACCACGATGGCCGTGATGGAGAAATACCAGATGAACACCGGCGACAGGATGCCGATGTTGATGATGGCGTCCCCAGTGCCGAACAGGTCCCAGCCCCAGCCGAAGGGATCGGAAGCCAGCACAATGAACCGTTGCCCGTTGATGAGTAGAAAACCGATGAAATGGGCGTAGTGGTAGGCCAGCGCAATAGGTAGCAACGAAAACACAAATGCCCGCGCCAGCTGCCTGGCATCGGGCCTCCTAACTGACAACGAACCGGACGCCGCCATCGCCATCGCCCCGCAGGTAGCCAGGTACACCAGCCCGAAGACTATCGGCAGCCCTATCGCGCCAACCAGATTCGCCAGATAGCCCCCGATGCGTGGAAACTGCAGCAAAAACTGCGTGCTGAAAACCAGCCATTCGGGCGTCGCCGACAGCCCGTCGAAAGACACCGTTGACAGCAGCAGTATCACCAGGCACAGGACGGGCGGCGTTACGTCCCCCAGCCGGTTCAACCCGACACACGGCGGACGCAGGTTGAACTCCCGCTGGCTCGGCTTGGCCGAACGAAAGCGCTCGTAACAATCTACCCAATCCCTTTCATCCGCAGAACCGCGGCCTCCGTACGGACGGCCGGCGCCAACCGTACGAAGCACCCGCACCTCCGTTATCGAGAACCGCGCCATGAACCCATACACCACAGCGAACCCCTCGGCGTTGCGAACCCAGGCGTCCCGTCCGTAGCGATACATTCCGACAAAGTTGTACGCCGTATAACCCACCAGTATCCAGCCCAGCGCCCGCGGCCCGGCCGCGTCGCCGGCCACCGTTTCCAGTATGGCGAACCCGGCGAACACCAGCACGGCTGGCCACTGTCCCCAACGCGCCGGATATCGTCGCTGGCCGCCCAAGCGATGCCCTGCCATTTTCTCGGCCAGCCCCCATGCTGCCGACCACGGGTTCACCAGCGCCCACAGGTTCCCGAACAGTGCAGTGAAGAAGCTCAACCCCACCCAGAAGGCCACGTACACCGCCGCCGGCGCCGGATTCAGCACTGCCCTTTCCGTACCAATCAGGCCCCCAAGGATCACGTACACCGTGAGCAATATCGACAACACCTGCAGCGTGGTCGTAACCCAGGATGACGCCAGTAACCGCCCAATCACCGGCGTGTGCAGCAGGTTGCAGCGCGGATATTCGTGGTGCGTTGCGCCGCCGCGCATAAATACCGCCGCTACCACGAAAGACAATGCCACCGCCGCCGCGCCCGCAATCACGAACAACGACAGCGGAAGGGGCAAGTCATACCTCTCCCCGAACCCGTGAGCCTGCGCCGGTGATGCCGAAAGCGTCGCCCAAAGCAGGAACGCCGCGCCGGCCACTGCCGAGCCGGTCAACGCCAGTGCGATGCGGTGGGCCATGCCGTCAGCCTCGCCGCCGTTGCAGGGTTAGCCAGGTCCAGATTCCCACCGCTACGATAGCCGCCATCACTCCCGCAATCCAGATCCACTGGATTCGTGCGCCGGGTTCTCCTACCGCCATGTCCAGCACGAATTCCTCCTCGCCGCGCTCGGATGACACCATTACCGATATTTGCCAGGGTCCGGTTACGCTGAACGGCACGTCAACTTCAAAATACCGCAGCGTCTGCTCGTTCAGCACCTGCTGCGGCCCGAAACCCGACACGCCCGGCGGCCCGGTGGCGACAACCTGCATTTCGACGTCGGTGTCTCTCAGCAGCGTCGCGTCGGCCGCATCATAAACCTGGATTGCCAAGTGTGTCTGCGGTATCACCGGGCGGGCCGGCAGTATGCCCACTACCAGCCGGTATGCGCCTCGGGTCTCGTCGAACACGATGGTTGAGGTGCCGTTGGCCTCCGCCAAACCCTGGGGCAAGACCACTGCGACAACTGGCAAACCAGCGACAGCCAGCGCTGCGACGGCGGTAAGGAGGCGTGCCAGCCCCCATGCCCCACAAGATGCCAAGTCCAAACCGGTTCCCGCTTCTAAATCAACGCAAAATTTCCCGCCGCACCATACCATAACGCCCGCAGCGCCATCAACAACCCGACCCATGCCCCGCTACCCCGTGCCGTCCTTCCCGCCTCCCCCCTGACACACTAGCTCTCCTTCAGTGATTCCCCACCCCACCACCCTTCATCCTCCCGCTCCCGAAGTTGCTGTACCCCGGCCCAAACCTGCCGGCGGGGGCATGAATCTCGCCCGCCGCCGGTATCTACGCCTGAACCGTTCTTTCCAAACTTGACGCTGTTAGTCTGCCAGACTAAACTTGATCAAACCCACGCTCCTCTAATCGGGCAAACTGAGGTACTATCATCGCTACTCAACAGGTCAACGGCAATTCGTCATTCAGCGACGACGTAGCATTATTCATCGATTGGGAGAATTTCAAGATAAGCCTCGCCACCCGTGGCCGCACTCCCAACGTATCCGCCCTCAAAGAAGAAGTCTCCAATCATGGCCGCGTGGTGGTAGGTAAGGCCTATGCCGACTGGGTAACCCGCGCTCCGGAACTCAAGGGCGCCAGCCAGTTTATCCAGGACCCGCCTTCCCTCTATGCCGCCGGCATCGAGCCCGTGTACGTCCCCACCCGTCTCCCTCCCAGCGGCGCCCACGGTCCCGGCCGCACCATCGCCGTCAAAAACAGCGTTGACGTCAAGATGACTGCGGACTGCATCGATACCGCCCACAACTTCCCTAACATCAAGACCTTCGTCCTGGTATCCGGCGACTCCGACTTCATACACGTCATCAACTCCCTCCGCTCGGTGGGCAAGCGCGTCCTGGTGGTAGGCGTCTCCTGGGCCACCTCCCGACGTATGGCCGACCACGTTGACGGCCTGATTTTCTACGACTCCGACGTTGACCCCATCGACATCGAACCCGTGTCCCACCGCGGCCCCTACCAGCGCTCCCGTCAGGTTGCGCCAGCTCAGCAGCTGAGCAACCCTGGTCGCCACCAGCTCCCTGAAGTGATTCGAGCCATCGAAGAGGTCATCCGCAGCGAGCGCGCCGCCGGACACACTCTGCTCCTGACTTCCCTGAAGCAGCGCCTGGTCCGCCGCATCGCCGGATTCGACGAGCGCAAGCTCGGCTTCTCCGGATTCAAAAAGCTGATGCTCCGCGTCGCCGAGGAAGGCAACATCAAAATCCGCAGCGTTGACCTCGTTGACTGGGTCCTCATGGCCGACGAGCCCGACCCGATCCCCCAGATTCGCGACGAAGACGACACCATCGATTCCTATGAAGAAGACGAGCAGCCGGAAGTAGCTGAGGCCACTGACGCCGCCGAAATCCCCGATGACTTCGCCGACCGCGCGGATGAACCTGCGGATGCTCCCGAGGTTGACGATGAACCGGCGCCGGCAGCGGTTGCTCCCACCCAGCGCAAGCGTTCAACTCCGGAACCCGAAGGTTTCGACGCAGCCTTGTCCGATGCCGTTGCCGGCTTGGACCTGCCCGCTTCCGAAGATGGGCCGGGCGACGTTGCCCGGGTCGTCGACTTGATCGTTATGGGCCACACCCTGGAAGAACGCGACGGCGCCGACTCGGTGATGTTCAACGCCCTATGCGGTGAAATTGCCCAGGCCCTGGCCGCCGGCATTGAGGTCGAAGACCCCACCATCATGGCCCACTGGGGCGGAAACAGCTCCCGCACCTTCGTCATCCGCCTGATTCGCTCCCTGGCGTCCAACGGCGTGTTCCAGTACCGCAACGTCAGCGTCCGCGACTCTGAAACTAACCGATTGCGACGCAAGCGCGTCTTCGGGCTGAACCGAAACCATCCGCTGACCGGCATCGCGTTGGGCGCCCGCCTGGGGCTGCCCTACGAGCCGGCGGAGCCGAAAATCGGAACCAACGAGGCCATCGCCACGCCCCCGCTGGATGAGCACGGCTCCGCCGAGGCTGCCCGCCCTGATGCCGAGCCTGTGGTGGCCCTGACCTAGTCCCAAATCCCGTTTAGCCCCCCGTGCCAGGCATCGGCTAGTTCCCCCACCGCCAAATCGACCAGCCGGCCAATTTGCATTCGGGCGCCACCCGTCTCACCGATGGCCGCCGTTGGTACGTTGATATCGGCCGCAGCCTCCAGCAAAGCCGGCAGTTGCGTCGGCTCCACTGCCACCAGGATTCTAGATGCAGCCTCACCGAACAGGGCTGCGTCCCAGCGCTCCGGGATCCTCTCTGCAAACGCGTCCGCCGCCGTGAACCCCACCGAACCGCCGCCGCCGATGCGACCGTCGCCCAGGATGCAGGACTCGGCCAGCGCCACGGCAAACCCGCCGTCTGAACAGTCATGCGCTGACAGTACCACGCCCTCGACAATCATCCGGCGACACAGAGCCTGCGCCCTCCGCTCCAGGTCCATGTCAATCTCAGGCTGCCCGCGCACGATGTTGTGTACCGCATACAGGTATTCGCTGCCAGCCAGTTCCGACACTGCCGCCGTTACCCGATCAGCGCCCAGCAAAACCACCGTCAGCCCTGATGCCGGGAATCCGGCCCGGCAGTGTTTGCTGGCGTCGTCCAGCAACCCCAGTCCGCCGACGATGGGCGTGGGAAAGATAGCGGCCGCCTGGCTTTCGTTGTACAGGCTCACATTGCCGCTCACCACCGGCACGCCCAACCGATTACAAGCGTCCGCCATGCCGGAGATGCACTGCTCCAGCTGATAGTAGATGTCAGGCCGCTCCGGGTTCCCGAAATTGAGACAATCGGTCAGGGCCAGCGGCTCCGCGCCCACGCAGGACAGGTTGCGCGTTACCTCCGCAACCACCCGCTGCCCGCCGCGATAGGGGTCCAGAAAACACTGCCTTCCATTCCCGTCTATCGCCACGGCGATAGCCTGCCCCGTCTCCTTGATGCGCAGCACCGCCGCGTCGCCGTCGCCTGGCCCGACTACCGTGTTCGTCTGCACTTGGTGGTCGTACTGACGATAAACTCCCTGACGGCTGGTAATGTTGGGCGACGCCAGCAGACGCAGCATAGCGTCCCCAGGGTTACTAATGCCGGCCGCCGCCGGGGACGGTAGGTCGGCCCATTCAATCCGTCGCCGCTCCTCATCTTCGGGAGTCGGCCGTCCGCTCAAGCGATACCGGGGCGCATCTGCCAGATGCTCCACCGGAGCCGCCGCTAGGGTTTGGGATCCCTCCGTAACCCGAGCTGTCTGCTCTTCAGTTACCGTACCTACCGGGTGGCAGGCCACGTCCCACTTATGGAAAACGTTGCGGATCTGCGGTATATGCTCTTTGGCAGCCACCAGCAGCATCCGCTCCTGCGATTCGGAAAGCATCACCTCGTAGCCGGTCATCCCCGACTCCCGGCGGTGTACCCGGTCGATATCCAAGACAAAGCCGCGCCCTCCTCGTGCCACCGATTCCACCGCCGCGCTGGTCAGGCCGGCCGCGCCCAGGTCTTGCAGCGCGCGGACTTTGCCGGTGGACAACGCTTCCAGACACGCCTCAATCAGTGTCTTTTCCAGGAAGGGATTGCCCACCTGCACCGTGGGCCGCAACTCCTGCTCCTCCTCAAACGTGCGCGAGGCCAACCCCGAAGCGCCATGAATGCCGTCCCGGCCGGTGCCGGCGCCAACCAACAGCAGCACGTCGCCGGGGGTGTCCGCTGCCGCGCTGGCCAGGTCCCCGATACGGGCAATGCCCACGCACATCGCGTTGACCAACGGATTCTGGGAGTAAGATTCGTCGAAGTATATTTCGCCGGCTACGTCCGGAACGCCGATGCAGTTGCCGTACCACCCAATGCCGTCCACCACGCCCCGCAACAGGCGACGGTTGGCAGGTTCGTCCGGCGGCCCGAAGCGCAGGGAGTTGAGCAGGGCGATGGGACGTGCCCCCATGGCGAGTATGTCCCGCACGATGCCCCCGACTCCGGTGGCCGCGCCCTGCAAGGGCTCCACCGCCGAAGGATGGTTGTGGGATTCCACCTTGAACACCACGGCCAACCCATTGCCGATGTCAATGGCCCCGGCGTTTTCCGCTCCGGCCTGCGAGAGGGTTCGCCCCGACGTAGAAGGCAGCAGCCGCAGCAGCGGGCGGGAGTGCTTGTAGCCGCAGTGCTCGCTCCACAGCGCACCAAACATTCCCAGCTCAACCGGATTGGGCTCTCGGTCCAGCCGTGCCACGATCATCTCGTATTCGGCCGGAGACAGCGCGATTTCGTCCAGTATTTCCTTGCTAACCGGCATTGTGAGCCTCAGTGATTCAGTAATTCAGTTAGTCATGGTTCTGTGAGACCGGACTAGCCGGTGATTCCGCCGACGACTACCAGCGTTACGCCTCCAACGGCCATCAGTGTGCCCATGACGAGTTCCTTGGTGACCGCTTCGTTGCCGCGCAGGAACAGCCGGGCGAGCAGCAGCGTAACCAGCGGATTGCACGATACTATCGGGCTGAGCACCAATATGCTGGAACCCTCCCGCGTCACCGCAAAGTATAGCGACATCACCGCACACGCTGCCGCGAACCCGGCCAGAAATAGGTAGAACGTCGCCCAGCGACTGGACTTGGCGCTTTGACCGGCGTCCCTGCCGAAGAAGGGAAGCAGCACGAGGGTGGCAAAGAACATACTGCCTGCCGCCATCATCAGCGGGGAACCGTAAAGGTTGCTGAGCACCCGTCCGCTCAGCGTGGCCGCGCCGTAGCAGGCCGCGGCGGACACCGCCAGCACGTAACCCAACACCGAGTGCCAGTCCCGTCCCCAGCTTTGCCGCAGGAAGTTGCCTCCGGTCAGTGCAAGGCCGACGACTACGACCACCGTTCCAATGGCGATCGGCGCGTTGAGATGCTCGTCAAACCCCGGAACCCCGAAGCGAGTGAAGGTAATGGCGTAAAGTGCGGCGAACAGTGCGGCGCCGCCAACAATGGGAGTAACCCGCGACGCCCCCACCAGGCTGATGGCGATGTACTGCTGGGACCGTCCCCCCATATAGGTCAGTATGCCGTTGCCCAGCAGCCAAACCATGGCGATGGCCGGCAGTGCGATTATCGCCTCAAATTCAAAAGCCAGCGCCAGCGTACTTGCCAGCAGCGTCGATGCCACCAGCGAAACCAATGCGCCGGGCATGGGGCGGAGCCCGCCCAGCCCTGACATACCCAGCCGCGCCAGCACGGCCGAACTGCCAAATCCCAGCACTGAGATGCACGCCAGTCCAAGGGATAGCAGCATTGTCAGCGATTATCGAAGCGTGGCGCCGGAAACGGCGTCGATTATGGAGCCGAAAATCAGGTTGCCGTCATCAGAACCAAGCAACTGCTCACAGCTGCGCTCCGGATGGGGCATCATGCCCAGCACGTTGCCCCCTTCGCTGATGATACCGGCGATGTTGGACACCGAACCGTTGGGATTGGCGCCCTCCGTCACCGCACCGTCCGCTTCGCAGTAGCGGAACAGCACCCGGCCCTGCTCCTCAAGCTGGGCAACCGTGGCGTCGTCGGCATAGTAGCTTCCCTCGCCGTGGGACACCGGCACCGCCAGGGGCTGGGCGGTCCGGCAGCGGCTGCTGAACGGCGTGTCCGCCCGCTCCGTTCGCAGGTGTGTCCACTGGCAGCGGTATTGCAGGTGCCCGTTGCGCCGTAGCGCGCCTGGTAGCAGGCCTGCCTCGCAGAGAATCTGAAAGCCGTTGCAAATGCCGATGACAGGCCTGCCGGCGGCGGCGAATTCCTGCACCTCCGCCATCACGGGAGAGAACCGGGCGATGGCGCCGGCGCGGAGGTAGTCGCCGTAGGAAAACCCGCCAGGGACGATTACGGCATCGTAGCCGGTAAGGTCAGCCGATTTGTGCCACACATAACCGGCTTCTTGCCCCAGCACGCCGCTGACGGCGTAGTGGCAGTCAGTGTCACTCCAGGTTCCGGGAAAGACCAGGATGGCGAAACGCATAAGAGGGCTCAGCCCAGGGCTTCCAGCAAGCGAGATACGACGGCGTTGACCTGGCTGCCGTCGGCCTTGCCCCGCACCTGAGGCATGATGCGTCCCATCACCTTGCCTCGGTCGCCGGGCCCTGACGCTCCCACATCGGCGATAACCTGGCTGGCTAGGGCCTCGATGGCCTCGGCGTCCATCTGCTCGGGCATATATTCCTGTAGGATGGCCAAGGCCGATTCCTCCTTGGCAACCAGGTCTGCTCGACCACCCTGCCCGAACATCTCGATGCTCTCGCGGCGATCTTTGGCTTGCTTGGTGATGACGTCGGTTACGCCGTCGTCGTCCAACTCTTTTAGGTTATTCTTTTCCACTAGTTGAATCTGGCTCTTGAGAAAGCGCAGCGTCTCCAGCCGTTCCCGGTTGCGGGCGCGCATGGTGTTGCGGATATCCTCGTCCAGTCTTTCCTTGATGTTTGTCATGGTGTGCCGCCTCTTCGGGAAAGGGCCGCCAGGTACTAACCGCACGCCGTTTCAGGCTATTTATGCTACAACGCAACCGTGCATTGGCGCAAGCGTGCTATACTGCTTCAGTAGCGCCGAAGTGGCGGAATGGTAGACGCGCCGGTCTCAAAAACCGGTGGGATAATATCCCGTGTCAGTTCGAGTCTGACCTTCGGCACCATCAACCCGGGGCGCCGGCATCCCCACCCGCTCGTCAGGTACTTTACTTTGGCATCTAATCGCCCTGACAGTCATCTGCGCTACGAACCAAACGAGCGCTGTTCACCACTATTGTCCCTGCTTGTAGGCATTCAGGGAACCTTGATTGGACTGCCCATCACGGTAATGGTGGTGGTTATCGTCGGTGTCGCCGGGGGGCAGAGCGAGGAGTATCTCGCCTGGACAATGTTTGGAGCGTTGATACTGCTGGCCGCAGTTACTGCGTTACAGGCGTCTCAAATCTGGCGTTTTGGGGCCGGTCATACCTTTATATCGGTAATCTCTCCAACTTACCTCGCAGTTTCTGTACTGGCATTGGAAGCAGGCGGACCAACCTTGCTGGTCAGCCTCCTTCTTGTTTCGGCAGTCTGTTACTTGGCGGTGCCGACCTGGTTGCCCTTGTTGCGCCGGATTGTAACCCCGGCGGTGTCGGGTACCGTCCTCATGCTAATTTCCGTCTCTATCCTGCCGGTCACTCTGGATGTTATAGGTGAGGCGCCGGAGGGCACATCGCCGGCTGCGGGCTTGTATGTCGTTGCGGCGACACTGGTCGTCTCCACTCTGCTGACTATGCGCGCGCCCGCGCGATTGCGGGCGTGGTCGCTGATCATAGGCATTGGCTGTGGCTGTGCAATTGCGGCTCCCTTCGGATTCTATGAGTTGGAATCACTGTATGCCGCGTCCTGGATCGGCTTTCCTGGTTTCGGGTTCCCGGGGCTGGACCTCACGCCTCCGGCTGCGTTCTGGGCCATGGCGCCGATGTTCGCTATAGTGGCGCTGGTGCATGCTGTTAAAGGAATCGGCGATGCAGTAGCTGTTCAGCAAGCCTCCCGGCGGCAGCCCAGAGCCACCGATTTCCGCATGCTGCAAGGCACGTTGTATGCTAACGGTATCAGCATGTTCGCGTCTGCCTTTATCGGCATACTTCCTCCAACCTTCTTTTCGTCCATGACAATCTCCGTGGTGACTCTCACCGGAGTAGCGTCCCGCTACGTAGGATACGCCATGGCGGTGATTCTCCTGGCAGTGGCGCTCTTTCCAAAGCTTGCCAGCCTGTTCCTGCTCATTCCCGGTCCGGTGCTGGGGGCTGTTTTGCTGATTGCAATAGGCATCTTCTTCGTACAGGGCATTCAGTCCGTCATGCAGGATGGGATTGATGTCTCGAAAACCTTTATCGTCGGCTTGTCCTTGGCGACTGGAGCGGCGATGGAGTTTCAGAACGTTTTCGAAGGTCTGATTCCATCCCCTTGGGACCTGTTGCTTGGAAATGGGGTCACAATGGGAGGTCTAATGGCTGTTGCCTTGACCCTCTTCATGGAACTGACCAGGTCCCGCCCCCGGAGGCTATCGACCCGGTTGGATTTAGCTGAACTCAGAAGGATCGACGCATTTCTGATGGATGTCGCCGGTAGGATGGGGTGGAGTGAATCTTCCACCAACCGCCTTCGCTCCGCAGGTGAGGAGGCAGTTTCGAGCCTGCTGCAGCCTGATAACGAATTTGCAGAGGCTGAGTCTCGGGGCAACCCCCCGCGCTTGATGATATCCGCGCGCGCCGACGGAAGGGCTGTTGACCTGGAATTTGTTTCCGTCCTGGAGGAAGAGAACCTCGGCGACCGTCTCGCATACCTGGAAGAAGAACCCCAGGTGGTGGACGAGAGGGAAGTTTCCTTTCGGCTGCTGAGGCACTACGCTTCGTCCGTCCGGCACCAGAAGTACCACGGCATGGACATCATAATGGTTCGTGTGGAGAGTTAAACGATGATAGGGTCGAGAAACTCGCGCAGCAATTCTACGCATTCCTGCGGTTGCTCCAGTTGAAGAAAGTGGGTCGCGTCGGGCAGGAAATCGTAGCCCACCGTTATCACGTCGCTGAGGTCCAGGCTCGGCAGGTAGGAGTACTGTAACGTCGGGTCTGCTCCAATCACCTTGGTTGGGCAAAGCACGGATTCGAAATCCACCAGAACGGCAAAAGTACTCGCATACTCCATTATCTGGGCTTCGTACTCGCGAGGGCATCGCAGTTCGTACCCATCTCCGGCTTCAGTCTCGCGAAGAATTGTACGCGTATAGAGGTCGCCGATCCCGGCCACTGCGTGATTGAAAGGCGGTAAATAGGGTAAGACCGATGCCAGTTCTTCCCTGGTTTTAAATCGCGGCGTCCGACGGCGAGCCATCATTCCCAGGCGCGTTGCCGCCTCTTCAAATTCCGCGTATCCGCGTCCCGGCTTGCACAAGGGCGGGTCGAACAGCACCCGCGCCTGGAACTCGTCACCTTTGTTGGGCGACAGCAGCGTAACCAGGGCGGAAACGGAATGGAACACGCCGATTTTGGGCTTGGCTCCATATTGCGAATCGATGGCCGCAAGCACCTTGTCATGGTCCTCAACCAATCTGGGCAAGGTATGATTCCCCATAGAACTCACGGGGTTCCAGCCATGATTTCGAAGGTCATAGACAATCAACTCAAAGTCCTCTTCCAGAAGTGACCAGAAGGGATAGTACAGGTCGATTGCCAGGCCGTTGCCATGGCATAATACAAGACGCGGGCCCGTTTGGTTCCCGTGCTGTCGCACCGTGATGACAGTCTCTGCATCCACCACCACATCATGGGTGGATAGCGGCTCCGGGATGGTCCAAACGATTGCGTCAGTCATCACTCTCCCTCAACCCTCCATCCCGTTTCGTAAGCGACGGAACCCGCAAATTCTTCGTTGCCAAGATATTCTACCCGCCATTCCTGCGTCGGATATCGGGGAAACGCAAAAGTTCCCGTTGTTCCATGCCGCAGAACTGGTGGGACTTCAAACTGCGCTACGTCGCACGAAAACCCCGCCCCGGTAGCCTTGATTAGAGACTCCTTAATAGTCCAGAGCTTATAAAACAGCCGGACTTTATGGCGCCCATGGAGTTGGGCTAGATCAGCCTGTTCGCTGGGGCCGAATACGGTGCCAATTAGCAGTTCCATATCGCGTCTGAGGTCATACTCTTCAACGTCCACTCCCAGCTGTCCCTGGGGTGCGTAGGCAATCAATCCCCGCCTATCGCTGTGGCTTACGTTGAAACTGATGGGCGCCCGGTGATTTCCAATCACTGCGAAGGGCTTGCCGTGGCTAGCATAGCCGAAATTGAGTTGAGTGTTGGCGCATCCCAGTTGCGTACAAAGCAGGGAACGGAGCGCGGCGCGGCAGAGCGCAAACCGACGGCGCGGGCCCGGGTACAAAAAGCGGTGCCATTGAGCTTGCTCGCTTTCGTCAAGCCATGACAAAGCCGACGCCTCACGGCCAGCGTGAGGCGTCAACTCAACATACACCACTTGAATGGCGCCGATTTCCTTCAGGGTACTCCACCATGGCTGTACATCGGGAGCAAGCATTGGCGTCGTCCGTACCATGGAGCGACGGAGTTGTTAGCTATTGGCATCAATGAATTCAACCAGCTGCGTGAGGGTTGCCAACTCTGTGCATTGTTCAGGCGCGAGTTGGACGCCGAACTCCTGTTGGATCAGCCGAGCAAAAGCAACGACGTCCATAGATGCCACACCGATGGTGGTGAGGTTGGAACCCATATCCACTGGCGTGCTTATCGGCTTGCCGTCGACTTCCAAGTTTTCGGCGATGAGCGTTTGGAGACGCTCTGCAGTTGATGGCATTTCAATGAACCTCCTAGTGTTTTGGGCAGCATCCCTGCCCAAAGTGGGGCATACTCTACCCGTTCCCTGCAGTTGCGTCAAGACTCATAATCTATTGACGACAGTCAGCGTCATATCCAGTGACGACGGCGCTGGAACGGGTAACTGGGGAGCGAGATGCGTCGCCGCGACTCGCCGGCGAACAGCCCCTTAAGAGAGACCGTTAAACCGGCTTCGTATGCCTTCGCAACCGCATTAGTGAGGCTGGTGTCTGTTTCAACCATGCTCGGCCCGATGTCAATCACTCTATCCGCCTCGCTGTCAGCGATGGTTTTTACCAAGCCGTCAAGATTGGCGTGCGCTTCCGGCAGCGCGCCACTGTCCATAGCTAATCGGAGGCCATCCTCCAGGCTGAATGCTCCTAGGGCCTGAGCCGCGGCGAGGACACCACAGCCCTCACCGAGCGCCGAGTTGGGACGAATCCCCAGGCTCGACCACAGGGCGGTGAGGGCGCACTCTAAGGCGTAAATGGCCGACCGTGCCCACAACGGATTGCCCAGGCCGCCATTCGTTTCGACTCGCCCGAATATCACGTCCAGTAGCGATGTGCCCCGTTGTTCCATCGTTGCAGCTTCGCAGCGGTCTAGGACGAAGCGCGCCACCGGCTCGCTTTCGTACAGCGTTGCGCCCATACCAGCCCATTGGCTCCCTTCTCCGCTGTATCGAAACACAACCCTGGTCGCAGGATGAGGTTCCGGTTTGCCGGTATTGACTTCCGTCCCGCTGAGCGCTGCCAAACCCTGCCGCAGCGTATCGGTATCCTTGAATACCACTCCGGCGCGATGGCCAAAATGGCTACGTCCGACGCTGGCAGTCCACGCCATATCGGCAAGGAGCTGGCCTTCGCTGGAATCATCGGATGAATGGTCAGTGCGCTGGTCAATCCATGAGAGGTACTGCTTGGCCAAGTCGCGAAGTGCACCCTCTGATTTCCCGGAGAGTGGTAGAAAACGTGCGCTGCGTGCTGCTGGAGCTGACTCCGTTTGAGGCGCATCGGCTAACGCCCCAGCCGGGAATGTAGGTACGCTCTGTGCAGCGCCGGCAAAAAATTCCATGCCTGCGATGGTCACGTTGTCCTCTGAATCGTTGCCATAGCCTTCGACTACCAGGTGAGCGTTCGTACCGGAAATTCCAAACGCGCTCACCGCGGCTCGCGGTGGCCTGGCGGGATGCGTCGGCCAGCCGATGGATTCAGAGGGAACCCGGACCGCAAGCTGCTCCCAATCTATCTCTGGGTTGGATTCTTCAAAGTTCACCTGCCTGGGAATCACTTCCTGCTTCATCGCCAGCACGGTCTTTATCAGGCCGGCCATCCCCGCCGCTGCCTCCAGATGTCCAATGTTGGCTTTTGCCGTGCCTGTCAGCAGGGGACGGTCAGCATCGCGTCCCTTGCCATACACCGCGCCGATGGCGCGCAACTCGATAGCGTCGGCCAATTTGGAACCTACCGCCTGGGCTTCCAGATAATCTACGTCCGTCCCGACCAGTCCGGCTTGATTGAGCGCTGCTTCCATCACCCGTTCCTGGGCCAGCCCGTTGGGGACAGTCAGCGCCGCGCTGGCTCCGTTCTGGTTGATTGCCGTTCCTCTGATTACTCCCCATATTCGGTCTCCATCGGCTTTGGCATCGCTCAACCGCTTCAGAACTACGATCCCGCAGCCCTCTCCCCGCACGTAGCCGTTGGCGGACGCATCGAACGGGCGGCATTGGCCGGTAGGCGACAGCATCCCCACTTCCATCATGAAACTGGAAACCGACCGGGATAGAACCACGTGCACCCCGCCAGCCAATGCTAGGTTGACCTCGCCTTTCCGCAGGGCCGCGGCTGCTTGATGCACCGCCGCGAGCGAGGATGCGCAGGCCATGTCTATCGGCATTGCTGGCCCTTCCAGGCCAAGGGCAAAAGCAACCCTCCCTGCGGTTACACTTGCCGTGGTGCCCAGATAGCTGTCCGCCCTCCCGTTCGCTTCAATTAGATCTCGATATTCGCTGCCGCCGACGCCGGCGTACACTCCCGTGTGGCTTCCTCTCAATCCGTCGGGATCGATGCCGGCATCTTCCAGAGCTTCCCAACTGGTTTCCAGCATCATGCGCTGTCGCGGGTCCATCAGGCGTGCTTCTATCGGCGCGATGCGGAAGAACCGTGAGTCGAACCACTCAATGTCGTCAACAAACGCGCCCCGCCGGCTGGGCAAGTCTTCGGCGGTCGGGTCGCCTACGGCGCCGTCCCATGGTCCCCCCACCCGGCGCCCGTCGGTAACCGCATCGGTTCCCGATTCCAGCAACTGCCAGTATTCGGCAAGGTTTTTCGCCTGGGGGAATCGGCACGCCATTCCTACGATAGCTATGGCATCGTCATCCGTGCCGATAGTCCTTTCCGGCTCCAGGATTACTGGCTTCGCCATCGGTTCCGGACTGGCGGAACCCAGCGCCTGCCCTAATTCATCGCGAAGATGATTGGCGAGCGCCCCGATGTTGGGATAATCGAAAACCGCGGTGTTAGAGACCACATACTCCCCGGCCAAAGCGCGGTTGAGCCGGTTTCGCAACTCCACTGACATCAGCGAGTCCATCCCCAGATCGAAGAACCCGACGTTGGGAGCGGGGGCCGCGGGCATCCGCAGGACGGCCTGCAACTCGCGCTGCAGGAAGGGGACAATCAAGCCATCCCAATCCCCGGGCTGCTGCCGCAGTTGGGTCAGCAGGTCAGCAGAGCCGGCCGCGTCGGATTCGACGCTGGACGCTTCCTCTTCGAGCAACAATTCTTCCAGGAAGGTCGGGCGTTGCTCAAAACTGGCGGCCCGTACCGGCCAGTCCACTGCGGTCACTGCGGTAAAGGTACGATCATGACGCATCAGTTCGTCGAAGGCTTTGAGGCCCTGCTGTGGGCTAATCCAGTCGGAGCCGGAGGCCGTCAATTGACTTTCGATCCGCTCCCGCTGCTCCGCTGCCTCGCCCAACTCCGACCAGGCGCCCCAGGCAATGGCCTGCCCCGGTAGCCCCAGGGAACGGCGGTAGCCGGCCAGTTGGTCCAGGAAAGCGTTAGCGGCGGCGTGGTTGCCCTGCCCTGAGTTTCCCATAACCCCGACGGCACTGGAGAAGAGGACGAACATATCCAGGTCTAAATTCAGAGTGGCCTGGTGGAGATGCCAAGCTCCCAGCATCTTGGGCCACAGCACCTGTTCGAACCGTTCCCAGGTCTGGTTGCCTAGAGCGCCGTCGGAGAGAACGCCAACGCTGTGGATAACGCCAGCCAGAGGGGGAAGGTTGGCGCCAATGCGCTCCATCATGGCGTCAACGGCAACCGAGTCCGTCATGTCAGCCAGCTCCACCCGTACGTCGGCCCCCTGCTGGCGCAGAGTGTCAATAGCTTCCTCCGCCTCCTGACCGGGAGGTCGACGGCCGTTGAGGACGATTACGCCAGCGCCTCGCTCGGCCAGCCAGCCAGCTACCACGATGCCGATACCGCCCAGCCCGCCGGTAACCAGGTAAGTGCGGTCGGCTCGCAACCCACCCTGGGCGAGGGGAGGCATCGCGATGACATTCTTCCCGATGTGGCGGGTCGAGCGCATGAACTCCATTGCCGCGCTGATCTCTGCGATGGGCCAACGGGTATGGACCAAAGGTCCTAACTCTCCGGCGGTAACCCGCGCCATCACCCGGCGCAGTGACGCGCCAGCGGTGGCCGGGTCTTGCCGCTTCAAGGCGTCCACTTCGAGCACTGAATAGGCAACGTCCGGACGTTCTGCCGCCATCTCATCCGCTGTCCAGATGTCGCGTCGACTCATTTCTACGAATCGCCCATTGGCGGCCAAACACTCCAGGTTGGCTTCAATAAAGCCGGGGCCGGTGAGGCTGTTGAGCACGACGGTAACACCTGCGCCTTGGGTATCCTCCAAAATCTGCCGGCAAAAGTCGGTACTCCGGCTGTCATAGACGTACCTGATTCCCAGGGAACGCAGATAGGTTTGCTTGGGTGCGCTGGCGGTGGCGAACACTTCGGCCCCGGCGGCCTGCACCAGTTGTATGGCTGCCAGGCCGACACCGCCGGAAGCAGTGTGAATTAGCACGCGGTCGCCGGCTCTCAACCCGGACATCTGGAAGCTCAATTCCGCTGAAACGAAGGCCGTGGGAATGGTTGCCAGGGCTTCCGCCGGAACCTCCGCCGGGGCGTGGGCTACCAGTTCGGCGCAGACGGCCAGGTCAGGCCGCAGCGCCCCTATCCCAAGCCCTAGTGCCCGGTCGCCGACGGCAAAGTCCGTCACGTCGGCGGCAACTTCCGTGATGCGCCCGCAGAACTCATCGCCCAACATGGGGTCCATTTCCACCGCGCCCACACTGATTAGAATATCGGAGAAGTTGAGGCCCGCTGCTTCCACCGCCACACGTACTTCACCGCTTTCCAGGGGGCGGGGTGTCGCCGGCTCCGCGCGCAGGCCGGACAGCCCATCGCCGGGATTGGGAACAATACGCCATTCCCTGTCCTGCGCCAGGGGCAGCCAAGGTTTCCCCTGACCGGCGCGGACTAATCGGCCTGCCAGGCGGCTGCCGGAGCGGTGGGCGATGTGGGTTTCGGCGTCCGGGAACAGCAGCTCGTTGGCGACGTCAACCGTTGTTATCGCTACGGCCGGATCCAAGTCAATCATCCGGGTCTGCAGGTGCCCGACTTCCCGGGCCAAGGCCTTGCCGAATCCCCAAAGGGTAGCGCCAGCCAACTCGCCGGCGGCCTCCCGCAGATAGTCCCGCTCCAATGCCTGCGCTCCCCGCGTGAGGAACCACAGGCCGTTGACCAGTGTGAGGTCGGCATCCAGGAGCCCCTGAACCAGGGCCAGAGCGCCGGCCCCAGACCTGCGGGCGTCCTCCGCTAGTTCTTCCGTTGTCGCCCCCGTTCCATGTCCCTGCAATGCAGCACAGTGGACTACACCGCGCAGCGGCAGGTCGTCGGGCAGGTCCTCCAGCAGTTGCATCCACGAGGCCCGGTCTTCGGTTTCTATCGTGCTGCGCGTTACTCCCGTGACGTCAGGATTTTCGTCAGCCGGAAGGTCCTTGCCAGCCAATACGACGGTTTGATTGAGGGTAGCCAGTTCCCTTGCCAAGGATTCAGCGTGCCCGCCGTCATCGGCAGACAACACCCAGGTGCCGGGCGCCCAGGCAACTTCCGCCGGCCCCTGCGCCATAATCACCCCGGAGCCCAGCGGCCCGTCGTCGCCCCGGCTTTCGCCGCCGAGCACCGTTGGATCTTCAAACCCGACATCGGTCAGCGCCTTCCGCCAAACTTCCGGCGAGGCAACGGCATGATTGGGCCGATACTGATCCGAGTAACGCCACCAGCCGTCCAACTGCCCAAAGGTCATGTCTTGCCATCCGCGTCCCCGCAAACTTTCCACCGCCAGCAACTGTCCGCAGGGAGCCAGCAAATCCCGGCAGTGTCCTAAAGTCTCTCCCAGGTTGCGGGTGGCGTGGAGCACGTTGACCGCAATCACCAGGTCGTAGGCGTGTAGGTCATAGCCCTGGCCCTCAGGCTCGCGTTCAATATCCAGCGCGCGGTATTCCAGCGGCGCGCCGGAATCTCGGAACCGGTTTTCCGCCTCGGCGAAGAATCCTGCTGAAATGTCGGTGAACACATAGTCGAAATTGCCTTCCGGTAATTCCGGAAGCACCACCGATGTTCCCGACCCGGTGCCGGCGCCCACTTCCAAAATCCGAAGCCGCCGGTCGGCTGGCCAGTCTGCGACGGCGGATGCGACGGCGTCCCCTAGCAACCGGTTTGAGGCCCGGGAAGCCGGGGCGGTGAAGTAAAAGTCCGCCGCTCCTGCCCCTTCCCGAGGGAATAGAATGGACAGGGGGTCAACTTCGCCCTGCAGTACCTCGGCCAGTGCTCCTCCACTGCGGCGAAGCAGCCCCAGTTCGTTGCTGCCATGAGGATGCCAGCCTTCCACTTGGTCAGCGAAGGCTTCAGGGTCCGAAAATGCTTCGTCGGGCAGCGGGTCGCTGGCCCCCACCATAACCCGGTAGTGGCCATCTCCGGTATGCTCCAACAGCCCACCGTCGGCCAGCAGGCGTAGCATTCGCTCCAGCAGGCGGGAGTGTTCAGCCAGTACTCCCATTTGCTCCCGCAATTCCTCAGGGTTGATGATCGCTCCCCGGCCCTGCTGCCACCCCATCTTGTTCAGAGCGGCCAGGGCATAGGCCCGGGACAGCCGTTCCAGGGCGTGGAGCAGCGCAGCCCGGTCGTCAGTCGCTACGCCTTCTGCCGCCAGATACTCGGCGAACGCAGCCGTCTCAACTGCGATGGCCGAAGGCGCGGCCAGGGCATCGGCCGCTTGCAGCCGTTCCGGTAACGGACGCTCACGCCAAATCATCTCGTAGAGCAGGTCTTGAATGTCTTCGGTGGCGGATAGTAGGGAAGCCCGTGTCGCCCGTTTCAAGGCAAATCCGGTCAACCCACCTACGGCAGTCCCATCCGGGGAATAGAACCACAAGTCCCCGGTCAAGGTTTCCGGTGGTCCTCCCTGAGTTTCTATCGAATTTCCATCCGGCGAAGTCTCCCGCAGCCGGGCGTGGCAAAGCAACCGGGGCGGCGCCGGCCCATTCAGCCACAGCCGTTCCCAGGCAAAAGGAAGGTAGGTAGCGTCCCCGCCAATGCCCGCCAGGGTGCGGGTGGCCGACAGGACCTGAAAACACCCGTCCAGCAGCGAGGGATGTATGGTGGCGTCCTGCCCATCACTCGGTATCTGTAGTGCAACTTCCCCCAGGGCCTCCGCGCCGGCGCCCCACAGGGCCTCTAAAGTACGGAACGACGGGCCAAATTCGATCCCGGTGGCGGCCTTGGTCCGGTAGTAGGCTGCCAAGTCCTGGGGCTGCATCCCCGATTTCAGGGCCTCCGGGTCAATTCTCTCCGCGGTGAGTGCTGGCCTGCTTTGCTGGGCGAGCCTACCCGCCGCGTGCAGCGTCCACTCTTCATCAGATTCACCCTTGCTGAAAATCTCAAAATTGCGCTGCTGATTGCCCTTTCCCCCTTCCAGTACCAACTGCACTCGCCGGCCCGGTTCAGCGGCCGCATCTTCCGGGTCATAGTCCGGATAAACCAGAGGGCTGTGCAGTTGCAGCTCCTCTACTTTTGCACCGGTCGATCCCTCGGTCAGCGGTACGGTGGCTGCCATAGACCCATACAGAGCCCCGGGCATTATCACCCGCCCATAAACTCGGTGGTCGTTCAGCCACGTTGGTTCCGAGGGGAACATTTCGATCTCAAACATCGCCTCGCCCCGAGGGGACTCGTGCTTTGTCCCCAGCAGGGGATGGGAGTCTTCCGAAACCTGCCTTTGCGAAGCCTGGACCCAAAATCGCCGCCGCTGGAAAGGATAGCCGGGGATGTTGATTTTCCGACGCTTCTCGCCGGCGAATAACCCTCTCAAGGCCACCGGTAGCCCTGCCTTGTATGCCCCGGCCACGGCGCTGATAAAGGCGTCCGCCCGTTCTGGTTCCGAACCGTCAAACGAAGGACGCATCAGGCTTTGCAGAATCAGGGGAGTAGCAGCAACCCCTGGGGACTGCGGCCAGTTCAGCGACACCAGCGGCCCCAGGATGGCGTGCGGTCCTAACTCGATAACCGCGTCCACCTGTAACTCCGTTGCCAGGGTCTCCACACATCCGCGGAACTGCACAGTTTGACGGGCGTGTTGCCGCCAGTAGGCTCCGTCCATAATCGCGTCAGGCCCCACCGGTTCCCCTGTCACGTTGCTGACTATTGGAACGGAGGGGCGACGGACCGAAAAGTCGTTAAAGACAGCCTGCAATTCGTTCAGGGCTGGTTCAACCAGGGGGCTGTGATAAGCGGGGCTTGACCGGAGACGTCTGAGGTTGATGCCTTCCGATTCCAGTTTCTCCGTGAAGGCCTGGACCTCCTCAGCCGGCCCACTGATTACCTGGTGGGTGCCGTTGTCCACGCCAATGCAAAGATCCTCGCTGCCATGGACCTCGTTCCATTCAGAGACCTCCGCTGCCACTCGGTCTGCCGGGGCAAACACGGCAGCCATTGCGCCGGCCCTGGGCAAGTCTCCCATCAGCCGTCCCCGGGCCGATGCGAACTTCATTCCGTCCTCCAGGCTGAAAACACCGGAGGCCTGGGCAGCGGCTATCTCGCCAAGGCTGTGCCCCAGTACGGCGACCGGTTCAACACCGAGGCTGCGCCACAGGGCGGTCAGGCCGCATTCCAGCGCATAGATGGCCGGTTGCGTCCACCGTGGCTCGTCCAGGTCTCCCTTTGCACTGGGATGCCCGAACATTACATCCAACAGGGATACGCCGCGTTCCTCCCTGATATACCCGTCACAGCGGTCAAGCACTTCCCTGAATACGGGTTCTTGCCGATAGAGCGCCTCACCCATTCCGGTCCATTGATTGCCTTGCCCGGTATAGACGAAGGCCACACGGGACGCGTTCTGGTGCATGGTGGGCCGGGTCGCGTCGGCTAGGTCTGCCAGTTCCGCCCTCAGGGCATTGATGTCTCGAAAAACGACACTTTCCCTGAAGTCAAAATGACTGCGGGCCATGCTGGCGGACCAGGCCAGATCGGCCAGCGCTGACTCGTCCTCGCGCTCGTCTAGCCACCCCAGGAACGACCTTGCAGAGTCTCGCAGGGCGTCCTCCGACTTGCCGGAAAGAGGTAGAAGCCTAGTGGGCCGCTCTTCCATTTCCTGCGCTGTGTCGGAACGGTTCGCATCATCAAGCGAAACGGCGGCTCCCACCGAAAGCGCGCTGCCGGAGGGCCAGGCCACTTCGCCGTTTCCAGACTCGGTTCCTGTGACGCCCAGCTCACCATAGCCCTCGACAATCACGTGCGCGTTGGTTCCAGACCAGCCATATGAGCTGACCCCGGCCCGGGGCGGCCGGCCGTTAGTGGGAGGCCACTCGGAATTGCGATCCGTAATTTGCACCGGTAGGTTTGCCCAATCCACCCGTGGGTTGGGGTCCTTGAAGTGCAGGTGCTTCGGTATCACCCCGTGCCTCATGGACAACAGGGCTTTCATCAGCCCCGCTATGCCGGCAGTGGGTTCCAGGTGGCCCACGTTAGTCTTGATTGATCCCACCAATAGCGGGCGGTCTGGGGAGCGCCCGCGACCATAGACCTCAGCGGCAGAGTTCAACTCAATGGGGTCTCCCACCTCGGTGCCAGTCCCGTGCGCCTCCAGGTAGTCCACGTCCGCCGGCTCCACGCCGGCCTGCAGCAGGGCCTCCTCGATCACCTTGATCTGGGCCGGAGCGCTGGGCACGGTTAGTCCCGCGCTGGCCCCGTCCTGGTTGATGGCGGAACCCAGCACGACACCCCAGATCGGGTCGCCGTCAGCCTCCGCGTCACTGAGCCGCTTCAGTGCTACCACGCCACAACCCTCGCCCCGGACAAAGCCGTTGGCCGAAGCATCGAAGGCCTTGCACTGCCCGTCGGGCGACAACATCCTGGCTTGCGCCCGAAGCTTGCTGGGCAGCCCGGAAAAGATGGCCTGGGCTCCGCCGGCCAGAATCAAGTCCGCCTCTCTACGATGCAGGGCCGAGACTGCCAGGTGCACCGCAACCAGTGATGAGGAACAAGCGGTGTCCAGAACCAGGGCCGGTCCCTCCAGCCCCAGGGCGTAACACACCCTTCCAGCCAGAGTATTGAAGGAAGTTCCGCTAAGGGTGTACAAACTGGCCGCCGGCTCTGTAGTTTGCCCAGCAGCGCCCAGACTCAAACCACGGTAGTCATTGTTGCTGACCCCGATAAAGACCCCGGCGTTCGTATTTCGGAGGCCCTCCGGATCTATGCCGGCGTTCTCTAGAGCCTGCCAGCAGGTCTCCAACGTCATCCTCTGCTGAGGGTCCAACAGTTGGGCCTCCACCGGCGAAATGCGGAAGAACTCCGCGTCAAATAGGTCAATGTCATCCACCAAAGCCGCGTATCGGCAGGCCGGATATTGGGCAGCGGATTTAGGGTAAAACTCGCCAATGCGCCCAATGCCGGAACCGGGATCGCCTTCCGTAATCGCGTTTCCACCCGTCTCCAGCAACCGCCACAGGGCTCCGACGTCCGAGGCCCCGGGGAATTTGCACGCCATGCCGATGACGGCAATCGGCTCCCCGATCTGGCTTTCGTACTGATAGGAAACTCCCGCCGCGGCGGGAGTTGATTGCGAAGCATCGTTGTGACGTCCGGTACTCATGGCGATCTCCTTGTCGCCAGTGTACCAACCTCGGCAGGGCAAGTCCAGAATGTAATCGACTTGAAATAGTCAATATATTACGAATAGGACACGATTTTCCGATGTGGCATTATCAGCCGAAATCCATTATCCTGTCGCCACTCACTTTCGTCAGACTACCTTGGAGGTTTAGGATATGACCACTGCAACTGCTCCCTCCGCTGTCGCGGACGACCTTTGCACCATCGAGCAGGAATCAAGCCGGTTCAACGACCAATTCGGAGAGATGAGCCCGCGGGCCAAGGTCAAGGTTAAGGGTGAGATGTCTGACTTCGTGCAGAAGTTCGTCGCCGCTTCTCCTTTCGTCGTGATGGCCTCCGCCGACCCCGACGGCAACTGCGACGCATCCCCCAAGGGAGGCAAGCCCGGGTTCGTCAAGGTGCTGGACAGCCGCCGCCTGTTGCTGCCCGACGTCGCCGGCAACCGTCTGTTCCAGTCCTATCAGAACATGGACGCCAACCCTCATGTTGGGCTCCTGTTCATGATCCCGGGTGTGAACGACACCGTGCGGGTCAACGGTACCGTGTCCATCGTAAATAAGGAAGAGCTGGAACGCCAAAAGGTGGAGCTGGAACTCTACTGGACGGATGACAATGCCAAGCACCTGCAGGGCATCATCATCAACGTGGAAGAATCATACGGCCACTGCCCGCGTGCCTACAACTTCGCCAAACTGTGGGACACCGATCAGATTGCCGAGAACCAGGCCAACCGTCCGATCCCGCTGCGGCCGTAATCTTCCAGACTGTTGCCAAATTGCTACGTTGGGGCGGCCTAAGGGCCGCCCCTGTTCATTTTGTGCTATAAGCCCGTGGCAAGCTGGAACATAAACAGCGCCGGCGGTAGCAGTATCTTGGCCAGGAAGCTGATGCCAAAGGCGTAGCTTAGGAAAAGATTGACGCCAATCAATCCCAGCAAAGGAATCCATCCGTAACGCTCAAACTGCAAGTACGGATAGTACAGCGCCCGCGGCAACAGGCCGCCCAATACCTTACTGCCATCCAGGGGCGGCAGGGGTATCAAGTTGAAGATGCCCAGGATGAGATTGAAGAAGATAGCGAGGAAAGCGGCAAACCCCAAAACTTCCTGGACACTGGATATGCGCGCCGTATTTGTTACGATTGGCAGCAGCTCAAAGCGAAAAACCAACCCCAACACAAAGGCGACCACAAAGTTTGACAATGGGCCGGCGAAGGCTACCAGAGACATCCCCAGCCGGCCGTGACGCAGGTTGAAAGGGTCAACCTGCACCGGCTTGGCCCATCCAAACCCTACTACCAGCAGCAGCAGGAAACCGAGCAAGTCGATGTGCTTCACCGGGTTGAAAGTGAGACGGCCCATGCGCCGGGCCGTGTCGTCGCCTTGGACGTGGGCGGTCAAAGCATGGCTGAACTCATGGACGGTGAAGCCCACAATCAACCCTGCCAATCCGATTCCGATGACTAGGAAAAAAGAAACCGGATTATCCCGAAGCAGTTCAAGGCTTTGGAGTATCACGTCGCCGGGCTTTCTTCGCCGGGTTGAATGCGCCGCCGGCTCGTTGGCTGGACCCTTGGCAGAGCCATCAGATCGGCTTTCAGGCCCATCAATCCGTCGGCTCCAAGGCCATTGGCCTCGGCGACTATTGCCACCGCGCCGGTCTGGCGCAATGCTACCAACTCGTTGACGGTTGGCCGAAGACCAAGCCGCACGAACTGGAACTTGTCGGTACGGCTGATGGCGTCGGATACCTGGGCCAGATCCGCGAATGTCCACGGGCCGGTCATCGCCGACTTGTCCAGCACCAGAAAATCCACCGGTGCGGCGGCGAGGATGCGCCAATCGCTATCGTCCGGGTCGTCGGGTATTCGAACACCGTGTGTCATCCCCGGTTGGGCGATGCTGACGGCATCCACCACAGCGCCAGTCGGTGGCGACACCATGAAATCCGCGCCGGCGGCGTGCCAAAGCGCAACGTTTTCGGGCGTAAGCAGTACTCCGCCTGCTCCCCAAACCCGGCCTCCCAGGTCGGGAAGACCGTCGGGCGTGCCGCCCGGCGCGGCGATGACCACGGCGTCAGCCGCTTCGCCGGCGGCCAGCAGCGCCTCTTCCAGGTCGCCGGAACAACGGGCTATCAACGCCATGGCCGGCAATCGAGCGGACTGCGTCGCCCCAAAACCCAGCGCCGGGCCGGCGCCGGCATCGATGCGTTCCAGCAGGCTGCGCAATTGAGTCATAATGGATCCCAGAGGTTACAGTGTAGGGGCGAATTACTATTCGCCCCTACGTGTAGATCGTCGAGCGGGATTGGTGATTACAGCGGCTGCCAGACGCGCTTGCCGTCAACGCGGCCGATTTTGCCAATCTGCTTGCCTGGCGGGAAGTGCCCGGCGCAGATGGTCCAGTCCCCTTCCTCGGCGGCGTCCAGCCACTTCGCCCGGGATGCCGCGGATTGCGCCTTGTCCGTGTCCACGCCAGCGCACCAGTCCGGTTCGGACACCTGCGCGATGGTGTGTAGCACGTCTCCCATGACGATACCGCGCTGGCCGTTGGAATTGATGAGCACTATCTGGTGGCCGGGGGTGTGGCCCGGGGCCGGGGCAATGGAAATTTCATCGCTGATGGTGTGCTCAGGCTCCTCCAGAATCTGCTGCAGCCGGAGACGGCGCAGTGGCATTACCTGGCGATCAATGTACGGGTACATCCGGCGTCCCTCTTCGGAGGTAAAGTAGTCATAATCCGGACGCGACATGACGTAGCGGGCGCGGCGGAAGTTGGGCGCCGGCATTCCTCCGGAGTAGCGCAGGTTCCATCCCACGTGGTCGCCGTGCAGATGGGTGTGAATGATGTAGTTCACCGAGTCGCTGGGGCCCACGTTGGTGTTGTTGACGCCAACGTTGGATTCCAGGTGCGGGCGCAACTCCTCATAGAGGTTGCCGGTGCGGTTGCCTCGGTCCGGGTGAGGGCCGGGGCCCATGCCGGTGTCCACCAGGATGACATGCTCTTCCGTCTTGAGCAGGAAAACGCCGTAGTAGAGCTGGAGCTGTCCGTCCTCGAGAGTGTCCTGATAGTTGGCCCAGGCGTCGTTGGGGACGTCGGGGAACATCGCCGACGGTTCCCGCGGCGGCGGAACCATGTCGATAACGGCGGTTACTTCAACGTTGCCGATGGTTGCTTTGTCTGCCATTCCAGAATTCCTCCTGAGTACGCATTCTGTTCGATAGTGTGCGCCGGGCGTTCCGGCGCTGGCTATTCATCCACTTCAAAAGTTACCAGTGAGAACAGGTCGTAATCTGCCAGCGCCTCCCGTCCCCCCAATCCTATCAACTCAATCACCACGCCAACGCCGACGGGAATCCCGCCAGCATTAGCTATCAAATTCGCAGCGGCCTGGATGCTCCCGCCGGTGGCGAGGAGATCGTCGATAATCAGGACACGGTTGCCTTCATCGATGTCGCCGGCGTGAATTTCCAGCGAACTGGCACCGTATTCGAGCGTATATTCGTAGCTGAGCGTTTCACCGGGCAACTTGCCGGCTTTCCTGACCAGGGCCAGGGGCAGCCCCATGCGATCGGCCATAGGAGCCGCGAACAGGAAACCTCGAGAATCGATTGCGGCCAGAGCGTCCACCTTTCGCTTACCAGCCTGCTCTACCAGGCGGTCAATGGTTTCACCGAAGGCTTCCGGCGTCAGCAGCAGCGAAGTGATGTCCTTGAACTGCACCCCGTGGATGGGGAAGTCCGGCACGTTTCGTATATGTTCGGCAAGGTCGATGGACATAACATCACTGTCGCCGTGTGTCGCATACCCAAAGCGGGCAACTGCACGGCGGCAATTAGTCTAGTATCCGCCGCTGGCACAGTCAACCGTTGCCCCCGGCTTATCCTTCTACGATGTTCTCCAGGTGGCGGACGTCCAGCACGCGCCGACCGCTTCCCAGGCGGATGGCAATCAGGTCAATACGCCACTGCGCCTCCGTCGATCCGGTCGTCCTCCGGCGCAGATAGTCCTCGGCGGTTAGCTTCAACCGCCTGACCTTCCTCTCAGTTACTGACTCTTCAGGACTTCCGTAAGCGTCGCTGCGACGGGTGCGAACTTCCACGAAAACCCAGGCTGACCCTTCCCGAGCTATCAGGTCGATTTCTCCCCATCGGCAACGGTAATTGGTATCTACAATGCGGTAGCCCCTGGCTTCTAGGTGCCGCCGAGCCAGGCGTTCGCCGACGTTGCCCACCTGATGGGGCGTCATGCCTGCATCGGGTCTTTCAGTCGGGTTTGGCATTGTAGAAAAATCGCGCCTGTCGCAACGGGTTGAATGAACGCCGGTGGATGGGCGTGGGCCCCAGCTCCGACAGGCAGCGAATGTGCTGGGCAGTGGCGTAGCCCTTGTGCCGGGCAAAGCCATAACCCGGATACTGCCAGTCTGCTTGTCTCATCCGTTTGTCCCGCTCCACCTTGGCCAGGATGCTGGCCGCGGCGATGGACAGCGACTTCACATCTCCTTTAACTACCGTCTGAAGAGGGAGTTGGCATTCCTTTATGGGAACCCAATCCAGCAGCAACGCGTCTGGCGCCGGCCGCAGGGCCGATACCGCTGCCATCATCGCTTTGCGCACGGCTCTGCCAATACCGATGTGGTCTATTTCCGACGAATCTATCTGTTTAACGGCCCAGGCTAGAGCGTTGGCGCGAACAAGCTCCGCCGCCTTTTCCCTACGCTTTTCCGACAGGCGCTTGCTGTCGTCAATAGCGTCCAGCCAATCCTCTCGGCCAGTCAAACCCGGTGGCAAAATGACCGCAGCTGCGGCCACCGGGCCGGCCAATGGCCCGCGTCCAGCCTCGTCCACGCCGGCCACGAGGCGGAAACCTCTGGCGTGGAAAGCTGCCTCCAGTGAGAGGTCAGGCATTGACCAGTTCGCCAGCCGGCGCTGGCCGGCGAGTATCGGGTTCGTACCCACATATTGCGCCGCCGCCCAGCACGGTGTCGCCCTGATAAAAAACTGCGGCCTGCCCGGGGGTGATTGCGCGCTGCGGCTCCCGGAAACGGGCCAGCGCGCCTTCACCGACCGCAGTTACCCTGGCTGCAGCTTCAGCGAACTTGTAACGGATCTTCACCGTAACCTCGACGTCCGACGGCGGCGGATTCCCTGCAACCCATGATACTGGCGATACGAACAGTGTATCCCGGTACAAGTTCTCTTCCGACCCCACCACTACTCGGCGCGTATCCGGCTCCAGCCGGATGACGAATCTCGACGGACCGCCGGAAAGCCCCAACCCGCGCCGCTGCCCGACGGTGAAGTATTGAATGCCTTCGTGCTGCCCAAGCACATTGCCGGTGTCGTCCACGATGTCGCCAGGCTTTTCCTCCGTGCGCTGCCGCAGGAACTCGCGATAGTCGCCGGTGGGAATAAAGCAAATGTCCTGGCTGTCCGGCTTGTCGGCGTTGGGTAAGCCGGCCTCGGCGGCTAGCCGGCGAATGTCCGACTTCGGATAGCATCCCACCGGCATCAAGGTAGCCGCCAATTGATCTTGGCGCATCCCGAACAGCACATAGGACTGGTCCTTGTCGGCGTCAACGCCTCGGCACAGCGCCCAAGCGCCAGTTCCAGTAGGTTCGATGCGGGCATAATGACCGGTGGCGACGTGGCTGGCTTGCATCATCCGGGCCCGCTGCGCCAGGAAGCTGAACTTGATCTTGTCGTTGCAGGCTATGCACGGATGAGGCGTGCGCCCGCTTTCGTACTCCCGCTGGAAGTAGTCGATGACAAACGCGCGAAACTCCCGCTGCACGTTGAGCACATAGTGAGGTACACCCAGGATGCGACACACGGCCCGGGCGTCCTCAACGTCGTCCAAGGTGCAGCAACCACGGTAATATTCGGGCAAGTCCCCCTGATCGATGTCATAAAGCTTCATGGTAACGCCGATGACGTCCCAGCCCTGCCGGCGAAGTAGCAGGGCGGCCACCGACGAATCCACGCCGCCGCTCATGGCGACGACAACGCGACCGAGGGTTGAGGTGTTGGTGATGGCGTCCATTCTCTCGCTACGGGTTCGGCATGGAGTGGTTCCCTAACGGGAAACCGTTGCTTGCGGCTCCGATGCAGGTAGTATAGCATCGGCTCGCATTATCTTCACTTTTCAACCTTCATCCGCAACGGAGGCAATCTATGCCGGTAACCTTTGGATGCTCTCTCCCCAGCCGGGGCGCGATGGCCTCCCCGGACAACCTGCGCAACCTGGCGCAGCGCGCGGAGGACCTGTCTTTTGACCACGTCTGGGTCAGCGACCACATCATCATTCCCCACGAAGTCTCTTCCTTTTATCCCTACGCCGCCGATGGAGTGGCGCCATTCCAACGTGACAACACCTACTTTGAACCCCTGGCCGCGCTGAACTTCCTGGCCGGCTGCACCACCCGGGTCAAGCTGGGGACCCACGTGCTGATCCTGCCCTACCGCAACCCCGTGCTCACCGCCAAGATTCTGGCGACGCTGGACGTGCTCAGCGGCGGACGCCTCATTTTGGGCGCCGGCGTGGGCTGGATGGAAGAGGAGTTCCAGGCCATGGGACTGGATACCTACGCCCAACGGGGCGAGGTCACCGACGAGTACATCCAGATCTTCAAGGAACTTTGGACATCTGACAACCCTGAGTTCCACGGCAAACACTACGACATCAGGGGAGCCGGTTTCCTGCCCAAACCGGTCCAGCAACCCCATCCGCCCATCTGGATTGGAGGGCACACCAACCCAGCCATACGACGAGCGGCCACGCTGGGAGACGGCTGGATGCCCATCGGCTTGCGCCCGCCGGCGGGATTGGAGCCCGAGGAGATGGCCGAGAAAGTCGCCCGCCTGCGCCGCATCAGCGCACGCGCCGGGCGCGCCGAGGACGCTGTTGACTTGGTATTCAGCACTGACTGCGTATTTCAGGACGAGCCGGGGCCGTCTCCCGGTCAATCTCGCCGGATGGTGTCCGGCCGCCCGGAGCAGATTGCCGCCGACCTCCGCCAGTACCAGGACTTGGGCGTGCGGCACTTCATCTTCAGCTTCCCCGCCGACAGCGCCGAACAGCAGCAGGAAGCCATGGAACGGTTCTCCCGTGAGGTGATGCCGCTGATACCGGCAGACTGAGAATAATGCAAACCCGCAATCCTGATCAATTTTGCTCACATCACCGTAGGAGGCAATTGCCATGACCTTGCGAGCCAATCTCAAATCGCGCCTCGCCGCCGGCCAAACCATCGTCGCGCCCGGCGCCTACGACCCTATGTCCGCCCGCCTGGTGCAGTCGCTGGGCTTCGACACGGTGTACGTCGGCGGCTACATGAGCGGCGCGCATCTGGCCGTTACCGAGCCGCTGATGACGCTGACCGAGCAGGTTGAGGTGGCGGAGCGCGTCGCCAAGTCGGTACCTCTACCCGTCATCTGCGACGCCGGCGCCGGCTACGGCGACCCGGTGCACACTATGCACACCGTGCGCACCTTTGAGCGCGCCGGCATTTGCGGCATCCACATCGAAGACCAGGTCTTTCCCAAGCGGGCGTCCTACCACGCCGGACTGGAGCACGTCATCCCCATCGACGAATTCCTGGAAAAGATGCGCTACGCCCTGGAGGCCCGCAGCGACCCCAACCTCCTTATCATAGGACGTACCGACTCCTTTACCGCCGTTGAGGGCGACATGGACGACGCAATCCGTCGCGGCAACGCCATGCGCGATTTGGGCGTGGACGTAGTGATGCCTCGCGGCGTCCGCCAGCGGGAAGACCTGGCGACTTTTCGGGCCGGTGTGCCCGACGTCCCGCTGCTGGTCATCGCCGGCACCGACGACATCACCGTTCAGGAATACGAAGACCTGGGCTACAAGGTAATCATCTACGCGACCACGCCGGCCATCGCCGCCCTGGAAGGACTGCAGCGCGTTTATACCAGCCTGCGGGACACCGGACACATCGGAATCGGGGCCGCCGACGTGGCCGCCCGTCGGGCCGAAGTGGAGGCCCTCATCAGCCTGCCCGAGTACCAGGCCGTGGAAGCGGCCACCACCGAGCGCGAGTTCCAAAGCCGCGTTGCCGAACACTAGGCATAACCCATGGGGTTGCCGGCGCGGCGCACCGAAAAGCGCTGCGTCGGCTTTTTGTATTAATTTTCGTTAACGAAAAACTCTATCTATATCCAAAATACTATTGCAATACAATCATCCTATAATGCCATAAGCTATTTTCCGCAATTTTTCTTGACATCGCAGAACGCCTCCCGTAGGATGGCAGCGCTTGCGCCAAGACGACATTTCGCATCCGCCTAACCCGGCGTTGCAAACAACATTGACCTCAAGGAGGATGATACTGATGTTGTCGAGCCTGAAACTTCTTGTGATTGCCGTAATGACCGCAGGGTTGTTCCTGGTAGGCATAGCCTGCGGTGGTGCCGAAACACCCGACACAGCCGCGCCCGCCGCCGCCACTTCCGCCCCGGCCCAGGCGGCCGATCCCACCGATGTGCCGCCTACCGCTACGCCGCCTCCGAAAGCCACGGTTCGCCCCACTGCCACTCCGGCTCCCACCATCGCGGCGCGCACGGCTCCCACACCGTTGCCCAGCGGCGGCCCTAAGCACGGTGGAACTGTGCGCATGTCGGCGTACGCCGATACCAAGGACTGGGATCCGCTCGGCTCGTCGTCCCTGTCCAGCGTAATTTCCTACTCGCAACTGTACAATCAGATGGTCCAGTTCGACAATGTGGACACCTCCCAGGTGGTGTCAGACCTTGCCGAAAGCTGGGAAATCAACCCCGAAGGGACACAGTACACTTTCCGTCTGCATGATGGGGTCAAGTGGACTGATGGCGAAGCGCTGAACGCGGATGACGTGGTGTACAGCATGTTGCGCTACGCCAACCCCTGCAACGGGCGCGGACGGTCCGGATTGTGGCGCCAGTATGCGGTTCCTCTGGAAGTCGTGGAACTCGCGGAGAAAGCTGACTGCACGGCGACTAACGCCGACCAAGTAGTCCGCAAGATCGACGACCTGACGGTTGAGTTCAATTTGGCCTTCGCTTCCGGCGCATTCATTAAGTTCCTGGCCATCGACTACGCCAAGATTCTGCCCGAGCACCTGCTTGCGCAGGACATAGACCTGAACCTGGCGGAGAACATCCTGAAGCACGAGGCCACATCAGGGCCCTTCATCTTGGAAGAGTACCAGTCGGGCAACCACTATAAGGTCAACCGGAATCCCGACTACTTCAAGGAAGGATTGCCCTACTTTGACCGGATTGAGCACTTCATCATAACGACTCCGGCGACCTTCATCGCCCAGGTCGAAGCCGGCCAGATTGACATGGCCAATGCGGCCGCCAACAACCTGACGGCCACCGAGAACTATGACTTGGAGAAGAGCACCAACAGCGAATACGTGGCCCATGACGTGTTCGGCGGCGCTACCCGCGGTTTGATGCTCAACATCAAGCGCGAGCCATTCAACAACCATCTGGTGCGCCAGGCGATCAACCTGGCCGTAGATCGGCAAAAGCATAACGAGCGGGCCTTGCACGGGGCCGGACGCGGCCATTGCCCTCTGGTGGGCCTCGCCAATTCCCTGGAAGAGTGTGAGTCCTGGCCGGGAATGCGTCCCAAAGATACCCCGGGCGGCCAAGAGGACATCGCACGAGCGCGGGAACTGATGGCGGAAGCCGGATACCCCGACGGCTTTGAGGTTCAATACACGGTGCGGCAGGTCGGAACCTACGCAGCTGAATGCTCCGTCATCAAGCAGGACTTGGAAGAATACTTGGGCATTACCGGGCCAATCGAGACCCTGCCTAGCGCGGCCGGCTATGCCAAGTATGGCACTGCCCGTCCGCCGGACGCCAAGGGTGATTGGGAGATGGCCTGCCAGGCCGACGGCATGACCGTATTCGACGTTGACGCCATTTATGCCGGCATATTCCTGAAGGGCGCAACCCGGAACTACACGGACTGGGAAACGCCGGAAGTCAACGCTTGGTTTGAAGAGCAGAAGGTTGAGCTTGATCCGGAGAAGCGACGGGAAATCAATAAGGTAGCCGAACGCTGGATCCACGACTTCTCCGACAATCATTGGGTCAGCTTGACCCTCGGCCGAAACTTCTGGGTCATGCACCGGGACATCAAGGGTTTCCACGCTCCGGAAACCGTGCAGTACGGTTTCAAACAAGAGCACCTGTGGTTTGACCGTTAGGTCAGGCAACCCGAGACATTAACGGTAGGGGCGACCCTCGCCTTCGGCGGATCGCCCCTACGATGTGCATAATGTAGGGCTAATGTTATGCGACAGTACGCCATCAAACGGATTGGGCTTTTCATCCCAACGGTGCTGCTGGTTACCGTCATCGTTTTCGTGGTGATGCGACTGATTCCTGGCGACCCTGCGCTGGCGATTCTCAGCGCTGACGACGCCGCCTACACCGAGGAGGAACTGCGTCTCCTGCGCATAGAACTGGGTACCGACCGCCCGCTGGTCGTGCAATACGTGGACTGGGTGTTCGGGTTGGTTCGGGGCGATTTCGGAACTTCTTTCTGGTGGGGTGGCCCGGTGATGGATCGGCTGGGCGAGCGCATCCCGGTTACCATCGAGCTGGCGATTCTCGGCATCGGTCTGGCCGTAGTCTGCGCCGTCCCGCTAGGAGTGTTATCGGCCATCAAACCCGACAGTCCTATCGATTACCTGTCCCGGGTTTTCACTCTGGTGGGCATCTCCATTCCCACCTTTTTCAGCGGCATTTTGCTCACACTCATTCTCATTAGAGCTTTCGGGTGGCTGCCGCCGCTGGGTTACGCTGACATCTGGGAAGACCCGTGGGCTAACGTCAAGCAGCTGATGCTGCCGGCGCTGGCGTTGGGATTCTACGATATGGCCTTCATTGCCCGGGTTACCCGCTCGTCAATGATGGAGATTTTGCGCGAAGATTATATGCGGACGGCCCGAGCCAAAGGACTGGCCGAAACTCTGGTGCTGTCCAGGCATGGACTGAAGAATGCGGTGCTGCCAATCCTCACCATATCCGGCTGGCAGTTCGGGCGGCTTTTCGGTGGAACGGTCATCATCGAGAAGATTTTCCTCATTCCTGGCGTTGGACAACTCCTGATTGACGCAGTGTATCAACGCGACTTTCCGACTATTCAGGCCGTCATCGTAATCGTCGCCCTGTCTATCGTCGTCATCAACCTGTTGGTTGACCTGCTTTACGGCTGGCTCGACCCGCGCATTCGCTATGCGTGAAACCGTCCCAACTCTGCACGATCACCACCCGTAATTCGTCGGGAGCCTCAGCGATGACTACCACCAACACCGGACAGCCGACCGCGGTAGCCGGCGAACAGTTGCAGGACTTCCGGCCTAAGCAGGGCATGGTTCGGAGAATTGCCAACTTCTGCCGCACGAAGCCCCTGGGTGCCATCAGTGCGGCAATCATTATCATCACAATAATTTTTGCCGTCGGCGCGCCGTTGATTGCGCCCTACGACCCCTTCGACCTGAACCACGAACCCTTTGCGGATCCGGGCCCCGGCATGTGGCTAGGCTCCGACGAACTTGGTCGGGACGTGCTCAGCCGGGTCATCTACGGCGCCAGGGTGTCGATGTACGTCGGCGTGGCCAGCGTGCTTATCGGCATTACCCTGGGAACCATCATCGGCATTGTCAGCGCCTACGTCGGTGGAATCATTGACCTCTCCATACAACGGATTGTAGACGCGCTGATGGCTTTTCCAGCCATTATCATGGCCTTGGGGTTGACGGCGGCATTGGGTTCATCGGTCAACAATATCGTAGCCGCCCTGGTGGTCATCCTGCTTCCCGGAGCAATCAGAGTCATCCGAGCACAGGTCTTGAGCATCAAGGAATTGGACTACACATTGGCGGCCCAGGCCATCGGTGCCCGGCCCTGGCGTATCATGTTGCGGCACATCCTACCTAACGTGGTGGCCAGTTACATCGTGTTGAGCACCATCACTTTGGGCCTGGCTATCATCATCGAAGCGTCTTTGACGTTTTTGGGGGTTGGCGTTTCGGCCGATATCCCCACATGGGGCGGAATGCTGACCGAGGGCGCGCAGAAGTACATCCGCACTGCTTGGTGGCTGGCCGTTTTCCCCGGCCTGGCAATCTCTATCGTGGTGTTCTCCATCAATTTCCTGGGTGATGCCCTGCGAGATACTTTGGATCCGCGGTTGCGGGGACGGTAGGGCTTCGGTTCACCACCGCCTATTGACAGCCCAGCACCGCTGGGCTAATATTCGGGCCACAACTCGCGGATTGTGGCTTATTTCACAATTGGCCCGCTCCGGGAGGTTTATCTTAATCTCGCGGACCAGCCGCTCTGCCGTAAGTCCGCAATCCTAACTTACCGTCTTTTCGACGTCGGGAGGTACACATTACCATGAAGCCATCTATCTTTGGCCGCCTGTCTTTGCGGACGATTCTGGCTGCGGCCGGCGTCGTCGCCTTGATAGTCGGCGTAGCCTGTGGCGGCGCCGAGGAATCTACTCCGGCCACGCAGGAACAACCCGCCGGCCAGCAGCAACAGCAGCAAGCCGCTCCCGCGGCTACCGATGCGCCGGCCGCCGTTGCTCCCACCAACACGCCAATACCGGAAGCGGCCCAAGCCACGGCACGCCCGACCAACACGCCGGCTCCTACCGCTACGCCTCGCGTGGCTGCTACTCCCACGCCCAGCGCTGGACCCAAGTACGGCGGCACCTTGCTCATGTCGGCTTACGCTGACACCAAGGACTGGGACCCCCTTGGTTCTTCCTCTCTGTCCAGCGTGATTTCCTACTCGCAGCTGTACAACCAGATTGTGCAGTACGACACCGTGGACACCAATGCCATCACGGGTGACTTGGCTGAGTCCTGGGACGTGAGCGACGACGGCCTCACCTACACCTTCCACCTCCGCGACGACATGCAGTGGACGGATGGCACCGAGATTACTTCCGCAGACATCATGAGCACTCATTCGCGCTACGCGAATCCGTGCAACAGCACCGGTCGCTCCGGCCTCTGGCGGAATTACACCGTCAAAATGGAAGTCGTGGACAAGGCCGGCGGTAACTGCACGCCCACCAACCAGGACGCCGTCCTGAGGGCCGTCGACGACAAGACCGTCGAGTTCAACCTGCAGTTCGCCTCGGGCGCCTTCATCAAGTTCCTGGCCATCGACTACGCCAAGGTCCTGCCCGGCCATCTGCTGGATTCCGATCCTAACTGTGCCGTGCGAGACGCCGCCAACCCCTGCTTCCTGAACTTGGGCGAGAACATCATCGACCGGGGCACTACTTCCGGCCCGTACATTCTCGAAGAGTACCAGGTCGGCGACTTCTACAAGGTCAACAAGAACGAGGAATACTTCAAGGAAGGACGTCCTTACGTTGACCGTATTGAACACTACATCTTCCCCGGCACCGCAAAGGACCGGCTGATTGCCCAGTTCGAAGCGGGCGGCCTGGATATGGCCAACGGCGGCTTCACCAACCTGTCTCCTACCCAGTACTTCGACCTGGAGAGGAGCACCAACGGCGAGTACGTGGCGCATCCCATCGCCGCCGGCACCAACTGGGGCCTGATGCTCAATGTCAAGAAGCCTCAGTTCCAGAGCCACCTGGTCCGTCAGGCCATCAACCTGGCCGTTGACCGCCAGGAAATTGACGAGCGCGTCTTCGACAACTCCGGCGGTAGCTTCTGCCCGCTGATGGGTTTGGCCCACGCCAACGAAGTCTGCCTGGACTGGCCCGGCATCCGCGCCAAGGACACCCCTGGCGGACAGGAAGACTTGGCCCGCGCCAAGGAACTCATGGTGGAGGCTGGCGTAGCCGACGGCTTCCAAGTCCAGTACACCGTCCGCCAGGTCGGTAACTACCCCGACCAGTGCCAGATTGTGAAACAGCAGCTGGAGGTGGCTTTGGGCATCACCGGCGACATCGAGACGCTGCCCAGCGCGGCCGGCTACGCCAAGTACGGCACTTCCCGCGCCGAAGGCTCCTCCGGCGACTGGGAAATCAGCTGCCAGGGCGAGGGTATGGTGGTCTTCGACCCCGATGCCGTGTACGGTGGCGTCTACCTGAAGGGCGGTACCCGCAACTACACTGACTGGTCCAGCGACCTCGTTGTCGATTGGTTCGAAAGCCAGAAGGTGGAGCTTGACCCCGACGCCCGCCGGGAAATCAACAAGGAAGCCGAACTGTGGCTCCACAGCTTCGAGGACAACCACTGGGTTACCCTGCAGCTGGGCCAACTCTTCTGGCTGGTGCATCAGGACATCAAGGGCTTCTACGCTCCGTCCACCGTGCAGTACCAGTTCAAGCACGAAGACCTGTGGCTGGACCGCTAACCGGTTACGCCCGGAGCAACATTCCGATATAATCGGAACGCTAGAGCAAAAGGTAGGGGCGGCGTATTCGTCGCCCCTATTACCACCGAAAGGCTGACTCCATGCGACAGTATGCCCTAAAACGCATTGCGCTAATCATCCCTACCGTGCTGCTGGTATCCATCATCGTATTCACGGTGATGCGGCTGCTCCCTGGGGATCCGGCCCTGGTGATTCTCAGCGAAGGCGACGCCTCTTTCACCCAGGAAGAGTTAGAAGACCTCCGGGAGCAGTTGGGAACCAACCGTCCCATCGTGGTCCAGTACGTGGACTGGATCGGCGGTCTGCTCCAGGGTGATTTGGGAACGTCCATCTGGCGGTCGGGACAGCCCGTGACCAAACTGGTGGGCGACCGGATCTTCCGCACGCTGGAACTGGCGGTGCTGGCAATCCTCATCGCGGTAGCCTTTGCGGTGCCCTTGGGTGTGATTTCGGCCATCAAGCCCGACAGCGTGATTGACTACTTCTCGAGAGTGATCGCGCTGGTTGGCATATCGATACCCACGTTCTTCGCCGGCCTGCTCGTTGTGCTGATATTGTCGCGCGGCTTCGGATGGCTGCCGCCCCTGGGCTACGCTGACCTTTGGGATAACCCCTGGAAGAATATTCAACAGATGTTCCTCCCCGCGCTGGCCCTCGGCTTCTACGATATGGCCTTCATTGCCCGCGTCACCCGCTCCTCAATGATGGAGATAATCCGGGAAGACTATATGCGGACGGCGCGCGCCAAAGGACTGGCCGAACGGATTGTCCTGGTTAGGCACGGACTGAAAAACGCTGTCCTGCCCATCTTGACGATTTCAGGGTGGCAGTTCGGTCGACTGTTCGGCGGTACTGTCATTATCGAAAGCATCTTCAAGGTGCCAGGCATCGGAACCTTGTTGATTGAAACGGTGTTTCAACGGGACTTCCCCACCATCCAGGCCATCATCATCGTCATTGCGGTGTCCATAGTGATCATTAACCTGCTGGTTGACCTGCTGTACGGATTGCTGGACCCGCGAATCCGGTACGCCTAGACCTGGCACGGATTGCCGGAAGGGACTACGGAGAATCAGTCGAATGACTACTATCAACACTGGGCAGGGACTGACTGTTGACGACGCTGAGGCTCAACTGCTGGAGATGCGTCCTCGGCAGACGCAATTGCAGAAGGTCGTTGCCTTTTCCCGTTCCAAACCCCTCGGAGCGGTGAGCGCTGTCATCATTCTGATTACTATTCTGGCTGCGGTGATTTCCTACGTCGCCCCGGGCATCTTGCCCCACGACCCGTTGGACCCGCGCGCCCACGAGGATAAATACATGGCGCCGCAACCCGGCGCGTGGTTGGGTAGCGACCATCTGGGCCGCGACGAGCTTAGTCGTCTCATCGTCGGCTCGCAGATTTCAATTTACGTCGGACTGCTCAGTGTTGGCATCGGCGTAACTCTGGGCGCCCTCATCGGAATCCTCAGCGCCTATGTGGGTGGGGTGTTTGACCTGGCCATTCAACGTCTGGTCGACGCGATGATGGCATTTCCGCCAATTATCTTGGCTTTGGGATTGGTAGCTGTTTTGGGCGGTTCCGCCAACAACGTCATCATTGCCTTGCTGGTAATCCTCTTACCAGGGACCATTAGAGTAATCCGTTCCCAGGTGTTGAGCATCAAGGAGCTGGACTATACGCTGGCCGCTCAGGCCATCGGCGCCGGGTCCATCCGTATCATGCTCCGTCACATACTGCCCAACGTGGTGGCCAGCTACATCGTACTGGGCACTATCACCCTGGGCTTCGCCATCATCATCGAGGCTTCGCTGTCGTTCCTCGGCGTGGGCGTACCGCCGGACATTCCTACCTGGGGCGGTATGTTGACTCGCGGCACGGAGGAAATTCGCATCGCCTGGTGGCTGGCCGTCTTCCCCGGCATCGCTATCTCGGTGGTCGTGTTCGCCATCAACTTCCTGGGCGACGCGCTGCGGGACACGCTGGACCCACGTTTGCGTGGCCGGTAGAGTTGGCTTCGATTACAACAAAAGGCAGGGGTGAACTACGGTTCGCCCCTCTTTCGATTAATCGCCCGCCCTCCCGTTGCCGTCCGTGCTAAACTGAGCGAACCACCAACGGAGGTGCAACTGCCATGTCCTGGAACTTTGAACTGGTCGCCGGCCCTTACGGGGGCACTACCGAAGGACCGGTTTGGGATGGTGAGGCCCTGCTTTTCACCCATATTCCCGCGTCGCAAATCCTACGCTACGACCCCAAGACCGGCGATGTATCGGTGTATTTTGACGAAACGTTTAACACCAACGGATTATGCTTCGACGCCCAGGGAAACCTGTACGGCTGCCAGCAGGGCCGTCGCCGCATCGCTCGCTTTGACGCCGCAACCAACACCGCCACCTCGCTGCCACACCTCCTGGACGGTAAGCGGCATAACAACCCTAATGACTTGGTCGTGGACAAATCGGGCCGTGTCTGGCTCACCGATCCCTACTCCGGCATCGGTGACAGCGGGCCGCAGGAGCTCGACCATATGTCAGTGCTCCGCCTTGACCCCAAGGGCAACGATCAGTGGGAATTGACCCGCGCCACCACTGACATCTCGCGGCCCAACGGCATCCTTATCAGCCGCGACCAGCGCACGCTGTACGTCGCCCAGAGCGATTACGGAGCCGACCGCCGGCGGGAACTGCGCGCCTATCCCATCAACGACGACGGCTCGCTGGGCCAATACACCACGCTGCATACCTTCGGTATTGATGGTGGGGCGTCAAACGGTGATATGCGCGGCCAGGGCAGTCAGGGCGTGCAGCGCGGCGTTGATGGAATGACTCTGGACGCCGACGGTAATATCATCGTTTGCGCCGGTTGGGAGGCTGCCGGCCCCGGCCCGATTATTTACGTCTTTTCGCCAACGGGCCGGGTGCTTGAAACCCACCCCATGCGCGTTGACCGGCCCACCAACTGCTGCTTCGGCGACGCCGACATGCGTTCGCTCTACGTCACTACCGGCGGCGGCCACTTGTTCCGCGCCCGCACCGATCGCACGGGCTGGATAATGTGGCCGTAACCACGCCAGCCCTTGACAAGGCACACCATTCCCCCAACAATCTGCAAAAATCCCTAGCTCGACGCAACTCAGGAGATTTCGCAATGACTACTATAACCGCACACAACACCAACGTTTACGTCGGCCTGGCCGGTGAGAGTGCCCTCATCGTGGGCGCAGAAGGCACTCCCCTGGGCGAGGGAGGTATGTTTCGCCTGACCGAAGGGGAAGCGAAGTGGGTGTCCATTGAGAACGGACTGCCCGAAAATCCCCAGGTTCGCGCTCTGCTGGCCCACCCGGACCGGCCCGGTACGATCTTCGCCGGCACCCAGGACGGCGTGTATCGCACCGACGACCGGGGCGAGAGTTGGAGGCGTACCGAGACCATGAGTGGTGAAGTCTGGTCGCTGGCAGCTCACCCCAACGATTCCTCCATCATGTTCGCCGGCTACGACCGGGGCCGCGTCTGCCGCTCCGACGACGGGGGAGACACCTGGCGACAGCTCAACACCCAGGACCTGGTTCACCCACACATCACGATGAACCCCTACCAAATTGTTAAGCGGGTAATCGGCATCAGCATCGACCCGGCCTATCCCGACGACGTGTACGGCGCCATTGAAGTGGGCGGACTGATCAAGTCCTCTGACGGCGGCGAAACCTGGTCCTGCATCACCGACGGCCACTATACCCGCATGGGGCCGGTTGACCTCCACGGTGTGCAGGTGAACCCGACTTCCCCCGGCTTGGTGTACATCATCACCCAACTGGCAATGTTCCGCAGCCGGGAGCGTGGCAAGGATTGGGAATTCGTGCCCATCGAGGAGATGTTCGAGGGCGGCAGCTACTGCCGGGACCTGGTCGTGGATCCCAGTGATCCGAACCGAATGTATTTGGCGGCGGGAGCCGGCGGCGGCAGCTCTCCGGCCGGCACCATAGACGCCGGCGTGCTGGTGCGTTCCACCGACGCCGGCGAAACCTGGGAGCGTGTTGACCTGGGCGAAGTGGCCCCGGCCCGCATGTTCCAGATCGCCATCGACCGCAACGCTCCCCAAAACGTCTATTGTTGCGACCGGGACGGGCACGTCTATTGCAGCAACGACGGCGGCAATGAGTGGATCCGCTCCGACGTTCCCGTGGAAATGTCCCGGGGCCGCCACGTTTACCCCATGGTCGCCGCCTAGCCGCCAACCGGCAGGGGCGAGTCCGTCGCCGGCGGATTCGCCCCTGCCTAGCCTACTGCCGGAGGAATCTCTGCCGTGTCAGCCAATCCGTTATGGACTGCAACTTACCGCGTCGGTGAACCCGACTTGGAATACATGACGCTGGAAGCCGGCGACTTGCCCGACGAGTTGCGGGGCTACCAACTAGCTCGCTCCGGCCCGCTGGATAACGCCGAGATGGCAGAGAACGGTTTCAAGGGCAGCACGGCAGATCGTTTTCGCAACGCCGGGCGCATCGGCGGCTTTATGCGTGAGTTCGTCCCCACGTCCGACGTCTCTCCGGCCAGCGGCGTGAATTTTGTCGGCGCAACCGTGGTCCATCTATTCGAAAACCCCGACCAGGTATCCGGTTGGATGTCCGACGTTTTCGTCAAGGATTTCGAGGATAACGTTGGCGAAAGTGTCGGTTCCGGACAGCAGTTGATATCGGTCAACCGACTGGATGTTGAAGGGTTCTATGATGAAGCGGTGGGGTTGCACGTGTTGCAAGGCGGCCCGGCGGGTCTCCTCTCCTCTACCGTGATCGACTTTCGCGTCGGCCGGCTATTGGGCGTCGCGTTCGTTGGCGCAATCGGCGAACATCAGCGAGCTACCTTGGCCTCGGAATTAGCCCTGGCCCTCGAAAAGCGCATGGTGCAGGTTGCCCTGGGAGTCTAGGGCGTCGGTGCAATCGGTTCCACCAAGATCAGGCTCGGTTCGATCAGGATGATGCTCCAGCCAATCCAGTTGACGATGCCAAGCACCGCCAGGAGAATCTCCACAATGCTCAATGGTGCGACGGTTACGCGCATCCCGACACGGTGCTGCCAATAGCGGTTAACGTTGCTTTGGACTTGCCACAGTATCCAGGCGATTACGCCTACTCTGGCGGCGCTGGCGGCGAAGAACCCGATTTGCTGGAACTCAGTAGCGACCATTGGATTGGCCTGAATTTCGGCAAGCATTCGCCACGCCACCACAAACAGCAAAGCTGCAACGAGGAACAACCCGACAGAACGGAGTGGAGCTAAAGTGCTCGGCACTCCACGTGCCTCCATCAGTTCCTGGTACACACGTACATGCGCGTGTAGGCGAAAAAATTGGTACACCGGAACCAAAAGCGTCAGCGCATGCAGAGCAGGGTAGGCTACTTCCCCGGTGTAGTCCCGATAATGCCGCCACGAGAGGTACATCCAGTAGAAGATGTACAGCCCAGAGCTCAGCAGGCTTAGCAATACGATGCGACTCGGCGGGATATAGTACGGCAGCGCGTCATCCCGTTCCTCGTCCCGCGGCATTCCAGTAGAAGTTGGCAGCTCGTAGGGAGCGCCGGCCAGCCGGTCAAGCTCATCCGAAGCATCCGGCGTCGGAGCACTGACCGGCCTGGCGCGCGGCGCCGCTGCTGTATCGGTCGGCGGGACCGGGCTGAGCTCAGCGCCACATGCGCCGCAGAAACGATGCTCCGGCGCGTAGGTTGCGCCGCAGCGCTGGCAGGTTAGAGAGTCACCCGACGCCGTCATAATTCATCAAGGCCGACATTATACCGGTAGGGGCGAATCAACGTTCGCCCCTACCGTTGCCTAAACGCCCTGCAGCAAGGCCGTTGAAATTAGGCTTTGCCCCAAACCACCGGGTTACTCAGGGTGCCGATGCCGGTCACGGTGATGTCACAGACATCGCCGTCCTTCATATTCTCGGTGGCGCCGTCGGTGCCCATCCACAGCACGTCGCCGGGCACCAGCGTCAGGTACTTACTCATCTCGCTGATGTATTCGCGAACCCCGACAATGGCGGTGATCAGGTCATATTCACCTACCACCCGCTCGTTGACCTGGATGGTTACGTGCATGGTGTCCGGGTCAGCGTCGGTGGCAATCCAGGGCCCCATGGGCTTGAAGGTGTCGGTGTTCTTGGCCCGCCACATGGTGCGGTCGTTGCGCTGCCAGTACCGTTCACTAACGTCGTTGCCGATGGTGTAGCCGAGCACGTAGTCCAGGGCTTCGTCCTGGCTGACGTTGCGACATTCCTTGCCGATGACAACCACCACCTCACCTTCGTACTGGAGCTCCTCGGTGGCGTCCGCCGGCACCATGATGGGGTCGCCCTGGCCGGTGAGTGCGTTCACGGCGCGGTAGCCAACGTCCGCCTTCTTGGGCAGATTGGGTTCTTCTCCCCTCATATGGGCAGCCCAGGTTACGTGTTCCGGGAAATTGATGCCGGCTGCGTAAAAGGTGGGCGGTATCACTGGCGGCAGCAATTTGACCGAGCTCAGCGCGTATTTGCTGCCCGACTCCTTCAGCCCGTCGAACAGTCCGCCCTGTACTTCCAGCACCGTGTCACCGTCAACTATTCCATGAGCTACCCGGTCTCCCGTGCGAAACCTGCAAATCAGCATGGCCCTCGCCTCCTTTAAGTCCCTTGTGTCAGCAGTGATGTTCTACGCCCAATTCTGGCACCACAAGCACTCCCGGTCAAGCGACCCCGCATCGGACGCCCCGTGTGGTAACATATCCGGCGGCTCCGGACGTCTGAACGTTGGCGGCGCCAATCACCAAAACAACGGCAGGTGCTAACACAGTATGCAGCAGCCCGAAACCACGTTGATTTATTGGGCTCCCAGTCGGGTCAGGTTCAACCTCACGCTGATTCTGGCGGCGGTGGTAATCGTATTGGGCCTCCTCCAGACGGCCGGCTTCGACCCGCTGGCGGCTGCGTGCAGTCCCCGCGCCAATACCGAAAGCGCCGCTCCGTCAGAGAGCGGCCAAACCGAGAGCGGCGAGCCGGCCACTACCTCCTCATCCGGTGGCGGCGGGGCTTGGCTGCTGATAATTGTGGGCTTGGCTGTGGGCGCGTATTCCTGGCTCACATCCCCCCGACAGTACCGGGTTTATTCCGACGCCCTTATCATAATGTTCGGTATGCCCCGCCGACGCACCATCCACTTCAGCGACATTCGAGAGGTGGTTTTGGACCGGGGCTTTATGGGCGACCCCTTGCGGGTGTACACCACCAACCGACGGCGCGTGCCCGTGCAGGTTCGGGAGCCGGAGGAAATGCACCGTTACCTGGACTCCGCGGTCAAGGACTTCTGGCGGGACAACCCGCAGTATGCTCCCTCGCCCGGCGAGGACGATGGCGATGATCGGGCGTCAGATGTCGTTGAGTCCACCGCGACGGATACCAGCGAATCCACGTCAGACCCGGCGCCCGACGCTGCTCCCCAGCCCAGCCCCCGATCCCGGCGCCGTGGTCTCCGCGACGACGACCAGGAACCACGCGCTGCTGATGCCGATGGCGACTCCGCCGCTGACGAGGATTCGCCCCAGCGCAGCCCTCGCTCCCGCCGCCGCAGCCTGCGCGACGACGCCGACGATGCGGATGATGACGCCGGCAGCACCGCCCGCCCCCCGCGCTTCAGCTGAGCCTCCAGAGGCTTGCTGCATTGACCACCCGCTGCCGCCCAGCCTTTGCGGCCCTGTTGCCGACGTCTTACCTTTCAGGCCGCGCGGCAATGCGTGGCTACAGAATCAGCATCGCGTCGCCGAACGAATAGAAGCGGTACTCCTGCTCGATGGCCTCGTGGTAGGCGGCCAGGATTTGCTCGCGGCCGGCGAATGCCGACACCAGCATCAGCAGCGTGGAGCGCGGCAGGTGGAAGTTGGTGAGCATCGCGTCCACCAGCCTAAACTGATGGCCTGGCACGATGAACAGGTCGGCGTCTCCGGTGGAGGCGGTGATCTCGGATGCGCCGGCGTTGTGGGCAGCTTTGGCGACGTGCTCCAGGGTGCGTACGGAGGTGGTACCCACGGCGATGACGCGGTTGCCTTCCCTACGGGCCCGGTTGATGGCGTCGGCGGTTTCGCCCGGCAGCTCGTACCATTCCGTGTGTATCTTGTGCTCGGCGATGTCCTCGCCATGCACTGGACGGAAGGTGTCCAGTCCCACGTGCAGCGTCACCCACGCTGTGACCACACCCATGCTGCGAATGTCGTCCAGCAAGTCTTCGGTGAAGTGCAGGCCGGCGGTGGGCGCTGCCACGCTGCCGGGCGCGTCGGCATAGACGGTCTGGTAACGCTCCGGGTCCTCCGGTGTTTCCTTGATATAGGGCGGCAGCGGCAGTTCACCCAACCCGTCCAGCGCGCCGTCGTCCGAGAGGCGAACCATCCGCAGGCCGTTCTCCCGCGTTTCCAACACCTCAATCCGCACCGGGTTGGAATCCCCGGCGTCGTCAACTATCACCTCCGCGCCTTGGCTCAGCCGCCGTCCGGGGCGGCCCAGGGCCTGCCAGACTCCAGGCTCCGTGCGACGCACCAGTAGGATTTCAACCCGCGCCTTGGACCGGGTTTCGGTGCCGTAAAGCCGGGCCGGTATCACCCGGCTTCGGTTGAACACCATCAGGTCCCCGGGGCGCAGGTAATCGGTCAGGTTGCGAAATGAGCGATGCTCGATGCCGCTCTGCTCACCGCGATGCAGTACCAGCAGGCGCGAAGAGTCCCGAGGTTCGGCCGGCGCCTGAGCGATACGCTCCTGGGGCAGGACGTAGTCGAAATCACTGGTTCGCATCTACGCTACGCCGGGCGGCGTCCAGGGTGTTGCTGATCAGCATGGCGACGGTCATGGGGCCGACGCCGCCGGGAACGGGTGTGATGGCCTCGGCTTTGGCGGCCACCGGCTCAAAGTCAACGTCGCCGGCCAGGCGATACCCACGGCGTCGGCTGGCGTCGTCAACGCGATTGATGCCGACGTCGATCACCACCGCTCGGTCGCGCACCATGTCCGCCGTAATGGCTCCTGGGACGCCCATGGCGGCGACCAGTATGTCCGCCTGGCGCGTGATGTCTGGGAGATTCCGCGTCCGGGTGTGGCAGACCGTGACGGTGGCATTGCCGCCGGGCCGTCGCTGCATCAGCAGGGCCGCCAGCGGCTTGCCGACAATGTTGCTGCGCCCCACGATGACCACGTGCTGGCCGGCCGGGTCGTATCCCGAACGGAGTAAAACCTGCTGCACCCCGGCCGGCGTGCAGGGTAGGAATCCGGGTTCACCTTGCAGCATCCGGCCCTGGCTGACCGGATGGAGACCATCCACGTCCTTGCGAGGATCAACCCGCTCAATGGCGTCGGACTCCTTCAGGTGACCCGGCAAGGGCAACTGGATCAGTATGCCGTGAAAGGCGCGATTGGCGTTGAGACTGTTGATGAGGGCGGTCAGCTGCAGCTGGGTAACGTCATCGGGCAACCGGAAGGTTTCTGAGAAGATGCCCACGTCTTCGCAGGCACGACGCTTGTTGCGCACGTACACGTGGGACGCTGGGTCGTCCCCAACCAGCACGGCAGCCAGTCCCGGCCTCACGCCGGTGTCGGCGAAAAGTTCCGCCACGTCCCAGGCTATTTCGGAGCGCATGGCGTCGGCCAGCTCGTTGCCGCTGAGGATTCGGGCAGTCATTGGTGTGAGAAGCGATTCCAGGCCAAGAACGCGGTGAATTGCATACGGTTTAACTATCATACCATTCCAATGCTGACTGGCCGCCGGCACTCTATCCATTCCTCCCCGTGTGCTGAAACCCAACGTTTGGTTTGCCATTGTCGGCGAATCCCCCTACAATGCCGTCCATGCGTATCGTGTCACTACTGCCCAGCGCCACGGAGATAGTTTTCGCCCTCGGCGCCGGGGATTCGCTGGTTGGCGTTTCCCACATGTGCGACTATCCGGCAGCGGCCCGTGGCCTTCCCATCGTAAGCCGCAGCATCCGCAGTAAGTCCCATCTGTCCAGCGCCGAGATTGATGCCATCATCCAGCAGGCCCGGGCCACCGCCAACCCGCTGTACGTCATCGACGGTGACCTGCTGCGTCGCCTGCAGCCCGACCTGATTTTGACCCAGGAGCTTTGCGAAGTCTGTGCCGTTGGCGCTGGTTCGGTGTTTGAAACGGCCGCAAGAGTCCTGGACTATTCCCCGGAGATATTGAGCATTCGACCGGCCGGGTTGGATGACATTTTCGGCAACATCCGGCGCATTGGGAACGCTGCCGGCTTGTCGGAGCAGGCTGGGGCCCTGCTGGCCCAAATGCGCGCTCGAGTCGAATACGTGGCTGAGCGTGCTGCGGATGGTCGGCGACCCAAAGTTTTCTGCATCGACTGGCTGGAACCTCTGCGCAACACCGGCCAATGGACGCCTGAGCTGGTCGAGTTGGCCGGGGGCGAAGAGGGACTGGCGGAGAAGTGGGGCAAATCGCGGGAGGTCGCCTGGGAGGAAGTGCTGGACTACCAGCCCGACTACTTGATGTCTATGCCCTGTGCCTTCGATATGGAGCGCACCATCTTTGAGACGGCGCGCCTCTCCCAGCGGGCGGAATGGAACGCCCTGGAAGCGGTGCAGGAGGACCGGGTTTATCTGTTCGATGGCCAGATACCCAGCCGGCACGGCCCACGGGTGATTGACGTCCTGGAAGGGCTGGCGGAAGCGATGCGGCCCGATGTCTTTGCCGGGTTGACTCAGCCCGGTATTTTCCGCCCGGCGGCGCTGCCGGCCCCGGCAGCCGTCGGATAACGCCGGCCCTGGAGGAGTTTCACCGTGGGTTTGTATATGGTATCGCTGGAACACGCGCCGGAGCGTTCCCCCGGCGTCGATATGGGAGTGCGCGACCGCGTGCTGCGAATGGCGGCGGACCTGTCGGACACTATGAGCCGCCGTGGATGTGAATACCGGGGCGGTTGGGTCGGCAAGTCATCCCACCAAATCTGGCTGATTCTCGACGGGCCGGACGCCCATGCGGTGGACAATGCGGTGATTGATATGGGACTGGCAACGTGGAATCGCGCGATCATATTTCCCATCATAACCATGGAAGAAGCTCTACAGGGTCTGCCGATGGACTGACGCGACTGCGCTGCGGAAGAGGAGCGAAACGATGAACGAGAACATTTACCATCGCCGACGCCGTATGGTAACTGACCCTGCCGATATTGGCCGCAACAAGATGGCCCCGGCCCGGCGAGTGGACGTCGGCGCCGCTACGGACTTTCCGACGCTGCCGGCGCGGGTACGACTGGACGGCGGTGAGGAATTCTGGCTGGCCAAGGGCCGGGATGGACAGTATCGTCTGCTTTCCATGGTGTGCCCTCATGCCTTCGGGCGAGTGGTCAAGTGGGACAAAAGCTTCCTATGTCCAGACCACGGCTGGCGGTTTGAGGAGAGCCAGGGCGTATGCGTCAATGGCCCCCGGGCACAACTCTTTTACCACGACGTGCTGGTGGAAAACGGCCGGCTGGTAGCGCAGATTCCCGCGGACAACGACCCGTCGGTAACCCACGCGCCGCCACCGGGCTGGGCAATTCCCAAGTGACCAAAGACGCTGTTCTCTTGGTTATTCGTTACCACTTTATAATCGTTATCAAATTTGAAAGATAAACCGTTTTTCGGTTGACACGCCGCCGTAACCCGAATAAACTACGGCTAATCGTAAGTCAGACGGGCGAATTTTGCCCGTTTCTGACGTAGGAAGACCTAAATCCCAGGAAGGAGGCACAGGATGTCACACAAAGATGACCTGGCATTGATGGCCCACCTGATGCGGCGCGCCGGCTTTGGCGCTAACCGCGCTGAGTTGGAACGCTGCGTTGCCCAGGGTTACGAAGCCACCGTGGAAGAGCTTATCGATCCCCCCGCGGAGAACGAGGGCGGTAAGATGGCGCTGCTGCTGCGGTATCACCCCAGCTTCTTGCTCCCTGGCGGCGTCCCCTTCTCCGGACAGGCCAACTGGATGTACAACATGGTATCCAGCGACCGGCCCCTGGAAGAGAAGATGACCCTGTTCTGGCACCACGTGTTTGCTACCGGCAACTCCAAGGTCGACAACTGCGACCAGTTGCTCGAGCAAATCGATATGCTCCGGGAACAGGGCATGGGCAATTACCGGGACATTCTCATCGAGCTGTCCAAGAACCCGGCCATGATTTTCTGGCTGGACAACAACGAAAACCACCGGGATGCCGTCAACGAGAACTGGGGCCGTGAACTCCTGGAACTGTTCTCCATGGGCGTTTCCAACTACACCGAGGTTGACGTTCGCGAGTGCTCACGCGCCTTCACCGGCTGGACCATCCAGGCCAAGCTGCCCCGCGCTCCCTATGGCCGCTATCCCTGGAAGTTCGAGTACCGGGAAGAAGACCACGACTTTGGCGAAAAAACCTTCCTCGGTCGCACCGGCAATTTCAACGGTGAAGACATCATCGACATCATTCTGGAAGAGCCGGCAACCTCCCGCTTCATCTGTCGCCATCTCTACAACTTCTTCGTCGCCGACGAGCCCCAGGTTCCCGCCTGGACCATCGAGCCGGCACGTGATGAAGACGCCCTGGAAGAGATGTGCCAGGTCTTCGAGGACTCCGGTTTCGAGATCAAGGCTGTCCTGCGCCACATGTTCAACTCTCAGTGGTTCAAGGACGCCCGCTACCAGAAGATTAAGAGCCCCGCCGAAGTCGTCGCCGGCACCCTGCGCATGGTTGGCCTCTTCGAAAACCCGGACCCCGGCGTTCTGAACATCGGCAAAGAGCCCACCTACATGGGTCAGTCCATCCTCGACCCGCCGTCGGTGGAAGGTTGGCACACCGGCCTGGAGTGGATTAACTCCGGCGCCCTGCTCGCCCGCATCAACTTCGTGGCCGACCGGGTATCCAACCCCGACCTGCCCGGAATGCGCGACATCATCGACAGCATGCGAGCCGAGGGCGTAACCACGCCCGACCATCTGCTCAACGCCTGCACCGACTACATGGGCTTCGTCGAACTGAGCGAAGAGACCCGTGGTCAGCTGTCCGAGCACGTCCGCTCCGGCGGCGATGTCAACTGGGATGACCGGACCGCCGCCGCTACCCGCATCGGCGAGACCATGGCTCTCATTAGCGCCACCACCGAGTACCAGTTCGGCTAATCGGAACTCGCCGGGCCCACTCCGGCCCGGCGCAATCCCGATCTTTCCACAACGACAAGAACTACAAGGAGCATACGCAATGACCTCCACCAAGAAAGATCCGGTCATCGTGGTCCTGCAGCTCACCGGCGGCAACGACTACTTCAACACCGTGATCCCCTACAACGATTCGTTGTACTACGACAACCGCCCGACCATCCGGTATGAGCGGGACGACATCATCCCCATCAACGAAGAGCTGGGCTTCATGCCTACCATGGGCCCCATCAAGGAACTGTACGACGAGGGCAAGGTTGCCGTCATTCACGGCATCGGCTATGCCGATAGCCCCCGCTCGCACTTCCGCAGCATGGACATCTGGCACACCTGTGAGCCGGACAAGGTTGGAACCGAGGGCTGGGCCGGCCGCGTCGCCCGCGAGCTCGACCCCGAAAAGGAAAACGTGCTGACCGCCATCAACTTCGGCCACGGCCTGCCCCGTGCATTGGCCGTCCCCGGCGTCCCCGTTGCCGCCATCGCCGACCTGAGCACCTACGGCCTGCTCACCGGCATTGCCGACGTTGACCAGCGCTCCAAGGCTCTGGACCTGTTCTCCAAGATGTACGCTCCCACGGTGGGCGGCAGCTTCGTGAACGACTACCTGCGCTCCACCGGCACCGACGCCATGGTCGGCGCCGACATAGTGAAGGTAGCCCCCGAGCGCTACTCCAGCAATGTTGAGTACCCCAACAGCCCCATCGCCTCCCACCTGCGCGACATCGCTCAGGTGTACATGGCCGACCTGGGCACCAAGATTTTCTACACCCAGCACGGCAGCTTCGACACCCACGCCGGTGAGGCCGCAGCCCACCCGGTGCTGTGGAAGGAAGTTTCCGAGGGCATCAGCGCCTTCTTCCAGGACATGAAGGAGCACAACACCGGCGAGAACATCGTCATGTACCTGTTCTCCGAGTTCGGCCGCCGCGTCCGCGACAACGGCTCCGGCACCGACCACGGCGCAGCCGGCGCAGCCTTCGTAATCGGCGACCCGGTCAAGGGCGGCCTCTACGGTGAATACCCCTCCCGCAAGGCCGAGGACCTGGAACAGGGCGACCTGGTTCCCAACTACGACTTCCGCGGCGCGTACTCCACCATCGTGGAAGATTGGATGGGCATGGACGCCAACCCCATCGTCAACGGCAACTTCCCGAAGCTCGACCTCATCAAGAGGTAAGCTTCCGGCAAAGCCTTATCGGCGGCGCAATCACGAGACTGCGCCGCCACTGCCAACGAAAAGCATGGGGAGGAAATCACTATGCCTATGAACACCGTAGCGAGCGGCCGCGCGTGGCTCTACAGCCACAACATTGGCCGGAACGCTCAGGTGGGAATGGGGTTCAGCCAACCGGTTGGCGTGGCCGCCCGTCCCGACGGGACGCTATACGTAGCCAACCGCTCCGGCGAACAGAACCCCAGCGCCCGTATCACCAAGTGCACCGTTGACCAGGAATACATCGGCGAATTCGGCCGGGAAGGCATCGCCTATCAGGCCGGCTCCGGCAGCCTGTTCCAGTGGCTCACCGGAATCGCCACCGATGCTGATGGCAACGTTTATGCCTCGGACGAGTGGAATAACCAGGTTTCCGTCTTCGACGCTGACGGCAACTTGCAGAAGCAGTGGGGCGAAGCCGGCAATGGCGAAGGCCAGCTGGACGGCGCCGCCGGACTGGAAGTTGACGCCGACGGCAACCTCTGGGTCGTCTCTTCACGCACCAGCCGTGTGCAGAAGTTCAGCCCGGACGGCGACTACCTCGGCGGCTTCGGCTCCAAGGGTAGCGGCCCCGAAGACCTGGAAATGCCCTCAGGAATCACCATCGACCCCTCCGGCGACATCTATGTGGCCGACTGGGGCAACCACCGGGTGCAGAAGTTCACCTCCGGCGGAACCCACTTGGCTACCTTCGGCAGCAAGGGAACCGGCTCCGGAGAGCTCGACCACCCGCTGGACGTTACCGTTGACAACGAGGGTGACGTTTACGTGGTTGACTGGATGAACGAGCGCGTCGTCATCTACGACGCGGAAGCCCGCCCCATCGCCTACCTGACCGGCGATGCCGTCGAGGTTTCCGACTGGGGCAACCTGTCCCTGGACGCCAATCCCGACATGGTGAAGGCCCGCCGCCGCGTTCCGGACCTGGAGCAGCAGCAGCGAACCTTCCGGATGCCCATGGGCTGCACCTTCGACCGGGCCAACAACCGCCTGGTGGTGTGCGACACCCTGCGCTCCCGTCTCCAGATCTACGACAAGGACGACTCTTACCTGGACCCGCAGTTCAACTTGTAAACTTCGGGAAAGTCCGGAAAACCGCAGGGGGCAGGTTGCGAAACTTGCCCCCTGTTTTGCGCAGATAGGCCCGCGCTCTACCCCAGTTCAGGATTCCAACTATGACCGCCAAGCGTGATTTTCTATCCATCACTGATATATCGGCCGACGAAACCCGTGCCCTCATCGACCGGGCGATAGAACTGAAAGCCGCCGGTCCCAATGCCGCTCAGCCTTTGGCCGGCAAGCGCATCGCCCTGCTATTTGAAAAGCCGTCCCTGCGCACCCGCGTCAGCTTCCAGGTTGGCATTGCAGAGCTGGGCGGGTTCAGCCTCTACATGTCGCCGGAGGAAGTCGGCCTGGGTCGGCGGGAACCCGTTTCCGACGTGGCTCGCGTGCTCAGCGGATACGTGGACGCCGTCATCGCCCGAGTGAATTCTCACGATTCGTTGGTGGGACTCGCCGAATACGGCTCTGTGCCGGTCATCAACGCCCTATCCGATCTGGAACATCCCTGCCAGACCATGGCCGACCTCCTCACCATAACCGAGGCACAGGGACGTACTGATGGCCTGAACCTCGCCTACATCGGAGACGGGAACAATGTCGCGCGCAGCCTGTGCCTCGGCGCGCCGGCTGTGGGCCTGAACTTTGCCATCGCCGCACCCCACGGCTACCAGTTGGAAGAATCCGTCTTTGACACTGCCAGCGACCGGGGCGTCCGCTCGGATGACGGCCCTCGACCAACCGTCCATCCCCTAGTGCGTCCTGAGGACGCTGTGATTGGCGCCAACGTGGTGTACACCGACGTTTGGACCAGCATGGGCGACGAGGCGGAAACGGAACAGCGGCTGGCTGCGTTTCAGGGCTATACCGTGGATGCGGCCTTGATGGCCAAAGCGGCTCCGAACGCCTGCTTTATGCACGATATGCCCGCGCACTACGGCGAGGAAGTGCCCCCCGGTATGCTGGAACATCCCCAGTCGGTCGCCTACCAACAGGCTCATAACCGCCTGCACGCTCAAAAAGCGGTGCTCGAGTTCCTGCTGGCGTAATCACGATATAATTCCCTTGACAAGGAGGCGTCGATATGCCGGATATGATTGGTCCGTACACCGCCATTCGCAGCGAGTTCAACGTGCCGGTTCCAATGCGCGACGGCGTTGTTCTGTACGCCGACGTGTACCGTCCCGATGTGTCGGAACCGTTTCCCGTACTACTCCAGCGCACGCCCTACGACAAGACCCAGAACCGAACCGGCAGCCTGGACGTGATGCGCGCCGCTTCTCATGGCTATGTGGTCGTCGTCCAGGACACTCGGGGCCGCTACGCCTCCCAGGGCGAATTCTACCCCTTCCTGAACGAACCCGACGACGGCTACGATACTGTACAGTGGTGCGCTGCCCAACCATGGAGCACCGGCAAGGTCGGTATGTTTGGCCGTTCCTACGTCGGCGCAACCCAATGGCTGTGCGCGATTACCAATCCGCCTAACCTGACTTGCATCGTTCCGGGCATCACCTCCTCGGATTACTACGAGGGCTGGACCTACCAGGGCGGCGCGCTGGCCTGGGGTTTTGCCCTGTCCTGGACAATGCGGCAGCTGACCATGGCCAACCTGGGTGCTATCCAAAACCGCCACGACCTTCCGGAGGGCACTCGAGAGGGATTGCTGACCGCCTTTAACGAGCTGGATTGCGCTTTCCGTCACCAGCCCATCGTTGACCTGCCCCACCTCAAACCACCGTTGGCCGGCTATTTCTACGACTGGATTCAACACTCCTCCAGCGACGACTATTGGCAACGCTGGCGCATTGAAGACCATTACCCGCATATCACCACGCCGGCCCTGCACATCGGCGGCTGGCACGACATTTTTCTCCTTGGTACCTTGCGCAACTTCATCGGTATGCGCGCGCAGGCTCAGGACGTCACCGCCCGGGCCGGGCAACGCCTGATCCTCGGCCCCTGGCATCACGGGCCCTTCGGCGAAATCTCCGGTGAGTTCTTCTTCGGACTCGGCGCCGCCGGGCCGGCCATCGACACCGACGGCATCCACCTGCGCTGGTACGACTACTGGCTCAAGGGTGAGCTAAACGGCGCGGACAGTGACCCGCCCGTTCGTATCTTCGTGATGGGCGATAATCGCTGGCGAGACGAACCCGAGTGGCCGCTGGCCCGCGCCGAATACACCGATTACTACCTGCATAGCGACGGTAAAGCCAACACAGCCGACGGTGACGGCGCCCTTTCTCCCGACCTGCCCGGCGACCAAGCCTCCGACGTGTTTCTGTACGATCCGCGAGACCCGGTTCCGACTCGGGGCGGCCCGTTGTGTTGCGGCCCGTCCTTTGTGCCCGGCGGGGCGTATGACCAGCGTTCGGTAGAGGCTCGCAGCGATGTGCTCTGCTATACCACGCCACCTCTGCAGTCTGACGTTGAGGTCACCGGTCCACTGACGGTTACCCTGTACGCTGCCAGCTCCGCTGCCGACACCGACTTCACTGCCAAGCTGGTGGATGTCGAACCCTGCGGGGCGGCGCGCAGCCTCACTGACGGCATCATCCGCGCCCGGTACCGTCAGGGCACTGACCAGGCGCGTCCCATTACGCCCGGCGCGGTAGAAGAGTATGTCATCGACCTGGTAGCGACCAGCAACGTTTTCAAGGCCGGCCACCGTATCCGACTGGAAATCAGCAGCAGTAACTTCCCCCGGTTTGACCGAAACTTCAACACGGCCGGCGACCCGTGGTCGGCCACCGAATCCGTCCCCGCCGTCCAGACTGTTTACCACGATGAGCAACACCCCTCGCGGATTCGCCTGCCCATCGTCCCGGCATCGGCGGGGTAGCTATGGCCCGCTACGGATGTCTCGTTGTGGGCGTCATCATCGCTCTGGTGATCCTGTTCGCCATCGTCTATCTCTGGTCGGGCTGGCTGAACCGACCGGTAGGACGTGCCCCAGCCTCGGCCGAATTTCAGATTGACACCCTATCTCAAGCCGTTTATCATACTGGTCCGACTAGCCGAGGTAGCTCAGCCTGGTAGAGCACGGCACTGAAAATGCCGGTGTCGGTGGTTCGAATCCGCCCCTCGGCACCATTTCCCCTACGGGGTTATCCCCCGCTGTCGGTCCCAACGAAGACCTGCTGATCGCGGCTATTCCCCGGCCTTGATGAAGTCCACGACGCGCTCGGCGATCATCATGGTGGTCACGTTGGTGTTAGCTCGCACCACGTCCGGCATTATGGACGCATCCGCCACCCGCAAGCCGGACACGCCACGCACTCGCAGTCTCGTGTCAACCACGGCCATCGCATCTTCGTCCGGCCCCATCTTGCAGGTGCCGGAGATGTGATACGACGTGCTGATGTTGCGGCGCAACCAGGCGTCCAGCGTCTCGTTGGATTCCAGGTCAGCCGCCGTCGGCGCGGTGATTTCGTCAATGATGTCGTCGTAGGCGTTATTCTGCAGCAGGAATACACACAGGCGCACGGCCTCGCGCAGCCGTTGCCGGTCCCAATCTTCTTCCAGGTAGTGATAGTCCATGCTGGGCTGCACGTGGGGGTCGGAGGACTCCAGTCGTAACTCGCCCTTGCCGGCCGCAAGGTACAGGCCGCAGTTCACCGTGTGAGCCGGGTTGTCGTCCCGCACCACCGTGTTCAGCGACGCCGGCGACAGGATCATGTCGTTGGGAGTGTCGGAGCCGGTGGCGGTGTAGCGCAGCCGCAGCGCCCGCATCCCGTTGGGGTCTTGGGGAACGCCCTCCTTCACCATGTACCTAACCGACACGTTGGGATGGTCGCGCATATTCTGCCCGACGCCGGGCAACTCCACCACCATCGGGATGCCATGCGTCCGCAGTTGCTCGGCCGGCCCGATGCCTGACAGCATTAGCAGCTGCGGCGAACCCACCGCACCGGTGCACAGGATGATTTCGTCGCCCTCGACGGCGAAGACCTCGCCGCCGCTCTCAACCTCTACGCCAACAGCCCGCGGTGAGCCGGACGAATCACGGTCCAGCACGATGCGGCGAGCCTGGGCGTTGGGACGGAGGGTGAGATTCAGGCGGTGGCGCGCCATGTCAACGTAGCATAGCGCCATGCTCATGCGCACCCCGTCGATGTTGTTCTCGGCCCGCAGGCTTACCCCGGTGGCCTCCGGATTGTTCACGTCGGGATGGAACGGATACCCCAGGGCGGTGGCTGCCTGGAAAAACGCCTCCTGGGATGGCGGCCAGGTCTCGCGCTGGTGGTGCCGTACCGGAACCGGTCCGTCGGTGCCGTGGAAGTCGTCGTGAAAGTCGGCGTCGTTTTCCAGCCGGCGGAAGTAGGGCAGGCAGTCCACGTAGCCCCAGCCGTCGTTGCCCTGCGACTCCCAGGTGTCGTAGTCCTCGGGCGCGCCGCGGATGAAGGTCTGTCCGTTGATGGCGCTGGAGCCGCCCAGCACGCGGCCCCGCGGCACGGGCATGGCGTCCTGCTCCGGCGTCGCCGTGCCGGTGAATGACCAGTTGAAGGGCGAACCGGCGGCACGGGCCTCCAGGTTCACCGTTCCCCAGCCCAGCTTGAGCATCTCCGGTAGCTGGTTGAAGTCGGGGTAGTCGGGCCCAGCCTCCAGCAGCAACACCGACCGCTGCGGGTCCTCCGACAACCGCGCCGCCACGATGCACCCGGCCGTCCCGCCCCCAATAACAATATGGTCATACTTCATGGAAAACGCTCCCTACGTGGGTTGTACATGGTCATTGTACACGGCTTTTGAGAGTGCCCTGGAGCCTGAACGCCTCCTTACCACCCCAGACTTTCGGGTATCAATATCATCGTAATCCGCCCCACCACAGGCTCGTATTCCATCACCAGGAACTTGCCGATGGGCGCGGCGGACCCGCCACGGTCTTCCAGCCAACGGTCATGCCGCTCCAGGGCGTAGCCTCGGGTGCGCGCCTCCGCCTCCGCCAGCGTTGCGCAGATCTTCTGCGTGCCCGCCACCATGATGACCCGTCGGGCCCCATAGGCGAAAGCGCCAATCTGGCTGCCGGATCCGCTGGCGACCACGATCTCCCCCGTCTCGGCGATGGCCTGGACGCTGCCCACAAAGTAGTCCGCGGTGGTGGTAGTGCGGCGAAACTCCCGCTGGGACGCTGCGTCGGGCTGGGCCAGCATCTGGTCGTGCAGGTTGATGTACCGGTCGTTGCCATTCATATGCTCGGTGTAGCCGATGGTGTCTAACGTCTCCGACGTGCTGACGAACACCTCGCTACCCTCCGGCACCAACTCCTTCAGCTTGGCCAGCGCCGCCTCCCGGCTCTCCGCCAATACTGCCTCCACGTTGCGGGCAGCCAGAGACGCCATCGTCCTGCTGATTGTTTGTGCGGATGCCGGTGTGTACGTCGCGCCCGTGGACATATTCGCGTCTCCCGTCGTTGCGATACGCTGTGCGCACCTGTCTGCCATTGCTAGTAGGAGTCTGGTGGGTTGCAATCTTGTTTCGGTCCGTGTATTACCCGCTAGGCCTTAGGTTCGGCATTACTTCATCCACGAACAAGCCCATGCACCGCATCACTTGGCCGGGGGTTAAGTCGCCCCATGCGAATATGGGACAGAAGTAGTTGATGCCCGTCTCGTCAATCGCCCGCTGCACCCGCTCCCGAACGGTCTCCGGCTTCCCCACGATTACCACGTCACGCGACTCCAGCGAGTCGAAATCCCGCATCGCACCCAGGCGGTCCAGGCCGTTTTTCGCCCACAGGTAATCGATGTTGTGGAACCACGTTCGGTACGCCGCCTTGGCTTCTCCCCGGGCCTGCTCGTCATTGTCCGCGATGTACATGTGCCGCACCAGCCCCAACTTCGGGGCGGTTACGTGGCTGTTCAGACCATCCGACATCCGCTCGGCATTCCACACCTGCTTGTACCGGTCATAATGGGCTTTGACGCCGGCATTGTCGGCGAACACCGTGCAGGTGTTGAAGCCATGCCGCGCCATCCACGGCACCGTCTCGATGTTGTTGCTGGCGTACCAAAGCGGCGGATAGGGCTTCTGATGCGGGGCGATCCACAGTTCGATGTCCTCGTAGTTGTAGTGCTTCCCCCTGTGATTCAGCATCCCGGTGGTGAAGCCGGCTGTGAACATCTCCATCTGCTCGTTGAACATTTCCCAGCTGATGCCCAGGTCCACCCCGAACTCCGCCGCTTCAACGGGCGAGACGCCCCGGCCCACGCCCAGATCCAACCGCCCGTTGCTCAGGTTGTCCAGCATACAGATCTCGTGGTAAAGCCGGATGGGATTGTAGAAGGGAAGCAGGAATACCAGAGGACCCAGCCGCAGGTTCGTCGTCCGCTGCGCTGCCGCCGCCAGGAACACGGCCGGCGAGGGCGACACACTCAGCGGCGTGATGTGATGCTCCGCCAGGTGGTAGCTATAGAACCCGCTCCGGTCGGCGTACTCCAGCATCCGCAGGCGATTCTCGAAAATCTCGCTGGGAGCTGACTTGTCCCACTCAATCCAATCGAACAGCCCGAACTCCAGCGTATCGCTAAGCGTGGCCGCCTGCGTCATGGCTCACCTCCAGCTCTCGTGGCGTTTGAGTCCTCAGTCCGCCACCAGCGGCAGCGACGGGTCGGCCGCGTATTCCGACATCGAAGCGTCGTACACCGCCACGTTCTGGTAACCCAGCATTGCCAAAACGAATGCGTCGTTCGACGCCGCGATTCCGCCGCCGCAGTAGGTGACCACCCGTTGCGCCGGGTCTGCTCCCGCCTCGGCGAACAGCGCGGCCAATTCCTCCGCCGGTCGGTACAGCCCGGTCTGCGGATCTATCAACTCGCCCGATGGCACGTTGGACGCCCCTGGAATGTGGCCCGCCCGTCCGTAGGCGCGCCCGCCGTCTTCGCCCGAGTGTTGGTCTCGCCCCAGTGCGTTGATCAGGCAACTGCCCCCGCTCGACTCCATGAACGCCCGCACCTCTGCAAGGTCGGCGAAGCGCGCCGGGTCAGGTGTTGGGCTAAAGGTTGCCGGCGACGCCATCGCCGGGTCGGTGGACACGGCTCGACCTTCGGCAGTCCAGCGTTTCCAGCCACCGTCCAGCACCACCGCGCCGGTGCATCCCATGGAGCGGAACATCCACCAGAACCGGGCCGCCCACTGTGATCCCAGGCGGTCATACAGCACGAGTTTCGACGACTCGGTGATGCCGTGACGCCCGGCAGCTTCTGCGAACGCCTCCGCCGCAGGCATCATGAATCGGTAGGGCTGGTCGTTATCGGAGAACTCTGCCTGCAATTCCAGGAAGCCCGCGCCGGGGATGTGCCCGGTGTCGTACTCGGCCCGGCCCGATTCCGCACGGACGCCGCCCTCGCCGCGGTGCAGGAAAACAGTCGTCTCGAAGACGCATACATCGTCCTCCCCCAGGCGCTCGGCCAGCCACTCGGTTGATACCAGATACTCAGGGTGCGCGAATGCCATGGTCACCTCCGGCCGCTACGGCCCAGTAGTCGTACTTCCTCCCCGCCAGGTCCACCACCTCCGCCATGTCCTCCTCCAGCAGATATTTCTCCGCCACCAACTCCATAGCCGCCCGGGTAACCTGTTCCAGGTAGTCCTCTCGGCTGGCGTACCGCTCCTCGATGGACGCCCGCGGGTCGCCGGACGCCTCGCGCTCAGCCTGCGTAGCGGGCAGCGGCAGCGTCCAACCGGCCAGTCCGCCGGTGATGCCGATGAAGAGCTCGGGGTTGCCGATGCTCTCGTCGCGCAGGTTCCACCCGGTGTAGGTAGCCACCGGCACCGCCAGGTCTGGCAGTCGGATACCGCCCCGCTCGTTGAACGACTCGTCAAGGTCTGCGACCAACGCCGGAAACTCCTCACCCTCGTCGGCCGGCAGCTTCGTAGTGCGTCCTAGGTGCGATTCCGGTCCATAGTCCAGCCGTATCGCCCGGGTGGTTTGGGTAGGAACCCGCACTCCGGGAAGCCGGCCGAATCGCTCCAGCAGTGTGTGGGATTCCACGGCGGTTCCGTCGTCCAGGCTGGGATGACGGCTGGCCGGTGGCTCCTCACCCGTGGTTACCCAGCGATCCAGGTTGTCCAGCGCGGCCCGCAGGAGGGGCGCGTAGTCCACGCTGTTGAAAGGAAGCTGGCCCTTGATGCCGTCATTGGTTCGGATTTCCAGCGGAGGAAACTCCCCCGAACCGTGCTGGCAGCCGGCGAAGTGGTAGCGGCGCGCCGTGGCGGATTCGGCCGCGTCGGTCAAGGTCTCCAGGTCGGTGTGGATCAGCGCGGCGTCACCTCGCCAGTACTCAGCGGAGGTGTTGGTGAACATAAGCTTGGGCATGGAGCCCCGCCGCTCCATGGCGTCCAGCAGTGACCCTTGCAACCCCGTCACCGGGTCTGTTTGAGTCGTGTCCGTGAAGGGAAACATCTCCGGAATAATGTAGCAGACATCCTTGGACGGCTGTCCGAAGCGCAAGTTGAACTCGCCGCGCATCGCCCCGGCTACGTGAGGGATAATTCCGTCCAGCGCCGGCCTATCCTCCTCGTCCTCGTTGATGCCGACGTGGATGTACTGGCGGAGGAACCGCCCGCTCTGGGAACGCCCCATGGCGTAGGCATAGCCAATGCCGTCGGCGCAGGGATTCCCCGCCGATGCTGGTGCGTGCTTCAGGAACGAGACCACGTCCCGCATGGCCGCGAACCCTAGACCCACGATGCGGCTGCCGGTGGTCGTATAGACCAACTGATAGATTCTTCCCGGCTCGAATCCGGACGGCATGTAAATGTGGTTGTGCTGCGGCTCTAGGTCGGCGTCTTCCACCCGCACGAATGACCACTGCCCCCGGTCCACCGGTATGGCCGGACTGTTGGGCAGGTCCCGCACCGTCAGCGTGGCCCCGGCCTCCTCGGGATCTGCGGCAGGATTGGGCAGGTGCTGGCGGTCGGCCAGCAGGAAAACCTGGGTGGGTTCGTTGCACTGAAACTGGCACATAATCCTTCCGGTCAGCGGTCCCTGGGGGCCGATTGCCTCCGGAGCATGCAGCCCGATCAGCCCCGGAGTCGGAGGGACATCGGCCTGCCAGCCGCCCCACACCACCGTGTAGCCTCGCCGCATCAGATAGCCGTTGCCGGCTTCAAGAGGAGACGTGGGGTCGTTGGCCGTGGGCACGCTGTTCAGACTCAACGCGGTTTTCCTTCCCCGGTTCACCACGTCGAACAAAATGCGGCGGTTTCCCCGGTCAACGTTCGCCGGCTGGAGCATGGCGAAGTCTGCCGAAAACTCCACTTTGCCGCCGGCATTGCGCGGTGCCAGGTCCAGGTCCGTGATCCCCTGGTTTCGCGGATGCGACGGGTCCACCGCGTAATGAGCGGTGCCTTCAAGCAGCTGATAGGGGCCCACCTCGCCGAAGCTCTCGCCGGACGCGAAACTGGTGATGTTGGTGATTTCCAGTTCTGTAATTGCCAAGACTCCTCCGGTGGGCCAACGGCCAATGGTGATACGTCAAATCCCGCATTGTGACGGTGAGTTCTCTTGGTGATTCTAGCACTCGTGAACCAGGATTGGCGGTCTCATTGATCACGCACACCCATTTGCCTCGATGGCTCCTTTCTTATTGTCGTCTATCGCCGTCTGGACTATCATTGTCCCCGTCATACTTTGCTGCACGGCAGCGGCAAATGGAGGTCCAAGGGCAATGGCGGAGCAGGGAATTCTCAACGGCGTTAGAGTCCTCACCCTGGAGCAGGTGCATGCCCTACCGTGGGGGACGGGATTCCTTGCCGACCTGGGCGCCGATGTCATCCGCGTCGAAAGCCCCGACCACCTGCAGGACCGCAAAGCCGGCCCCTTTCCTGAAGGAACCCCGGGCGAAGAGTGGTGGAACGAAGCCGGCAACCTCGTCTATTACGGCACCCGCAACAAGCGCAGCCTGTGCATGGACGTTACCAACCCAAAAGGAAAGGAAGTCTTTCTCAAGCTGGTGGAGAAGGCCGATATCGTTACCGACAACTTCCGTCCCGGCACCATGCAGCGGTTCGGCTTCGATCATGACACCCTCTCAGCCATCAACCCCCGTATCATCACCCTCAGCAGCACCGCTTACGGTTACACCGGACCCTGGCGGCGGGCCGGCTCCCGAGCCCGCACCGTAGATGCCGCCTGTGGTTTGTCCTACTTGACCGGTTACGAGGGCGGTCCGTCACAGCGGGCCAGCCCCAACTACATGGACCATTCCGTGGGCAACAACGTGGCCTACGCCCTGCTGCTGGCCCTGTACCAGCGCAACAAGACGGGCATGGGCATGCGTGTTGACCTTACCATGCTGGAAACCGGGGTCTCCGCTGTGGGGCCGGCCATCCTGGAAGCGCAGCGAGGCATTACCCGCGACCGTTTGGGCTGCGCCCACTGGTGGAAGGCGCCGCACAATGTGTACCCGGCTAGGGGCAACGACCGTTGGATAGTTATCGTCGTGTCGTCCGAAACAGAATGGGAATACCTGAAGGAAGCAATGGGCCGGCCCCAGTGGGCCGAAGAAGCCAAATTCGACACCGCATTGGCCCGTTGGCACAACCGCCATGAACTGGACGAGTCCATCGGTAACTGGACCTCCCAGCACGACGACCTAGAGCTGGCCCAGAGGTTGCAGGGCCTGGGCATCGCCGCCGGTTCGGCCATGACCGCCCAGGACCTGGTAAACGACGTTCACCTGCGGGAACGGGACTATATGCGCGAATTTGCCAACCCTCAGGCACCCGCCGTTGGTCCTCGTATATTCGCCGGGCGACCCTACAGAGATCCCGGTAATCCCATGTCAATAGAGAAGGTCGCCGGCTTGGGTCAGGACAACGAGGCGATACTGGTAGAGTTGGCCGGATTGTCGCCGACGGAATTAGCGGAACTGGAATCCAACGGCGTGGTTTTTGGTGCACCCCGGCCCGACGAACCAAGGCCGTAATCGAGATGGAGCAACCATGCCCGGAATACTTGCAGAATTGCGCGTGCTGGAACTGACCCACCGGCCTTCCGGCGCCTATTGCGCCAAGCTGCTGGCCGACCAGGGCGCGGATACCATCAAGGTTGAGCCGCCCGGCTGGGGAGACCAGGCCCGCCACGAGCCGCCCTTCATTGACGAGGTTCCCCATCCCGACCGGAGCACGTCCTACCTTGCCTTCAATACCAACAAGCGGGGCATCACGCTGGACGTGGAACAGGCAGATGGCCGCGAGCTTTTCCAGCAATTGGCCGCCACCGCGGATATCATCCTTGAAACCTATCCACCGGGGACGCTGGCGGGATTGGGACTGGGCTACGACCAGCTGTCCCAATCCAACCCCGGCCTGATCCTGGTTTCCATCACCTATTTTGGTCAGGATGGGCCCTATGCCGGCTACCAGGGCGATGACCTCGTGGCTCAGGCCATGGGCGGCTACCTTTACGCAGTAACTGGTTCGGCCAGCCTACCGCCCATGGGCACGGCCTTGCAGCAGATGGAGATTACCGCAGCCCGCAACGGGGCGGTAGCGGTAATGGCGGCGCTCCTGCGGCGCGAGCAGTCAGGAAAAGGAACGCACATCGATGTTTCGACCATGGAGGCCGCCGTCAGCACCCCCTCAGGCCTGATTCACCCCTACACCTACACCGGACGCAACCCCCACCGGGGCGGCAGTGACGGCAACGTAATGGACGGGATGCACCTACCTACCCTGGACGGGGAGGTAACGCTCACCACGGCCGGCACCGGCGGCCGTCCCATGGAGGCGTGGGCCGAGTTTCTGGAGGAACCGGGACTGCTTGACCCCAAGTTCTCGTCCCGATCTGGCCGGATGGAACACTGGGAGGAGCTTCATGGACTGGTAGCCCCCAAGCTGGCCCAGTGGACCAACCTGGACTTGATGCGCGAGACCATGGCCCGGGGACTGGTGATAGGCTTGGTTCAGACCCCGCAGCAGGTGGTGGAATCGCCGCACCTGGAAGAAAGAGGGTTTTTCGTAAAGATGGACCATGCCAGCGCCGGCCCGTTGCAATACCCGGGTTCGGGATTCTTTGTCGACGGTGAAAACGCCATGGCGGCGGCCCGGCCGGCGCCCCGCCTGGGCGAGCACAACGTGGAGATTCTGTGCGGCGAACTGGGCCTAAACGTTCGCGACCTGGGATTGCTGCGGGCGGCGAGGGTTATCTGATCCACTAGCGCAAAACGCCGCGGGCTCCCTCGTTGCCAAACCGATGGTGAAGCCAATGCGGGCGAGGTGCTCCGCTACACTCCCCAGCAGCGCCGGCCCTTGATTTTGCGGGGCAAATGTGGGATAAAATTTCGGAGCCAGCTCGCTCCAAACCGCATCGAACGTAACGAACTGAGCCGGGCATCTCACGTAACGGCCCATACCACCTCAGCGCGTTGTAGTCGCCAGCGAGTACCCCGCTCGGCACCATCACACATTGAGTGCATTGAGCGAAGCGGCAAGACTTTGCCGCTTTTTATGTTCTCTGGCTCCCGGTTTGGGGTACCTACCGAGACCGCTCGATCATCTTGGAGTCAAGCCATGCCAAAGATAATTCCGGTGCCCGATGACCTGAGCCAGCCGTTCTGGGATGCGGTGAACGAGAAGCGCTTGGTCATCCAGAACTGCACCGCCTGCAACAAGCTCCAATACCCGCCCCAAGCGGCCTGCCAGGTGTGCGGCTCCGCCGATTTTCTGGAGTGGAAGGAGGTGGCTGGCAAGGGCCACATCGCCGCCTACATCGTCATCGAGGACGGCCGCCTTAACCGTCGAATGCCCGACCAGCCCTACAATCTCGCCCTGGTGACGCTGGACTCGGACCCCACCGTGAATTTTTACTCCAACCTGCCGGGTGTTCCGGCCTACGAGGTGCCAGTGGGCGCGGCGGTGGAGGTTGCCTTCGAAGAAGTGGCCCCCGGACAGTTGATACACGAGTGGCAATTGGTGGAATAGCCCTTATGGAAGATTCCAGCTCATTCGTGAACAAGCGACAAGAGGACGGACTATGACCAGCAGCAACGACTTCCAATGGCGGAGAGACCGCGACGGCTTGGGCGTGTGGGAACACCGGGGCAAGGTGGCCGTCGTCGGCTACGGCCATTCGCCGGTGGACCGGCGGTGGGACGAGACTAAGCTGGATGAATCCCTGGGCGCCTATACCATCATGGCCTGCGAAAAGGCCATGGAACAGGCCGGCGTCACCATCGACCAGGTGGACGGCATCGTCTGCTGCGACAGCCACATCGCTGGCGGCAGCGGGGGCACCGCCTCCCAGTGGGCGCCCCGACCTTACTTCGATCCACCCTATGACTCGGAGTATGGCCTGACCCTAATCAACGCCCAGTGGCTCATCAAGACCATGGGCTTCAAGAACGTCAAGTTCGCACCCACCGGGGTGCCGACCATCGGCGAGATGGTGGGCATGGCCTCCCAGGCCGTAGGCGACGGCGTTTGCTCCACCTGCCTGGTCATTTACCCCACTGGCAACCTGGAAGGCCGCTATCGCCGCGGCGGCGAGAACGCCGAAGACTACGCCCGCGGCGCCCGCCAGTGGACCGTGCCCTGGGGGAATCACGGCGGCAACGACTTCATCAACATCTTTCCCCACCGTCAGTACCTGCAAAAATACGGCGGCGAGCACGACGACCTGTACCACTTCGTCACAAACCAGCACAAGAACGGGATGCTCACGCCGTGGGGATATAACGCCACCCACAACATCCAGCCCATTTCGGAGGAAGACTACCGGGGCTCGCGCCACATCCTGAGGCCCCTGCGCATCTGGGACTGTGACCGTCCCGTCAACGCCTCGGCGGCCTACCTGTTCACCACCGCCGAACGGGCTCAGGATCTGAAGTCCCAGCCCGTGTACGTCCTCAACCATTCCCAGCACAACTTCCCGTTCCGAACCACCCAGCCCGACCTTGACGAAGTGGAGATGTGGACTGACACGCAGGCCGCCCGCATGTACGAAGGCGCCGGCCTGAGCCCCGCCGACGTGGACATCTTCAACCCCTACGACGGCTATTCCATAATGACCCAGTTCTTCCTGGAGGGTTTCCAGTGGCACGGGGTCAAGCGGGGCGAAGCCTTGCCCTTCTACGCCGGCGACATCAGCGTCAAGGGTCCCCACCCATTCAGCTCCAGCGGCGGCAATTTGGGTAACGGTCGTACCCGCACCGCCATGTACACTGACAGCATCGAACAGCTTCGCGGTACCGCTGGCGACCGTCAGGTAACCGTGCGGGCCGAAACCGCCCTGTGCGCCTTCACCACGCCCAGCAGCGGCGGCTGGCTGATGCTGGGCAAGTACCCTTCTTAACCCTTAATCGCCGCCGATGCCCAACTCCCCTTGCAAGTCGCGGATGGTCTCGGCGCGGCTGCGGGTCGGTGGGCGCACCCGCATCCCTATCGGCTCGTTCTCTATCTGCGGCACAACCTTGATGGCCACGAATACCGGGCCGGTTGCCTGCATTATCTGCTCCACGTTGGTGGCGAACTCTTCCAGGTCTTCGAAGCTGTACGCAGAGGAGTAACCGGACTCTTTGGCCACGCCGGCGTAGTTAATCTCCTGCGCGTTGGGAACCGGCTGCCCTCCGGTGGTGGCGTAGCACTCGTTGTCCAGCAGGATGTGGCAGAAGTTTTGCGGCTTCTTGCCGGCGATGGTAGCCAAGATCCCCATGTTCATCAGCAGCGCGCCTTCGGAATCGAACAGCACTACCTTTTCGTCGGGCAGTCCCAGGGCCAACCCCAGGGCCGCTGACGTGGTTTGACCCATTGCGCCGCCCAGGTTCAGGTCCCGGTTCTCGTTGGTGCTGAATTCTCCCCAGCGGCGTCCGGAAGTGCCGGTGGGAATCACGATGGCATCGCCCCGGTGTTCCTGGAATACGCGGAATACGTCCTCGGCGTGAATCATGCTTTGCCTCCGTTATCGGTTGAATCCGTGGTATTCGTCGCCTACCAGGATGGCCACCGGCCGCTTGGTGGCCCGTGCCTCCTCAAAAGCCGTGGAAATGCGCGGACTGTCGTCGTTCTGCTCTACCAGGTAGTAGTTGATGCGAAAGGCGTTTAGGAACGGCTCGGTGTAGCGGGCCGCCGAGTCGGTGATGACGCCGTGGCGGTTCCAGCCGCGATAACCCACCACCATCACCAGCGGGAACCCGGCGTCCAGCACCATACCCCTGATGGAGTCCCCCGATTCCATCATGCCCGTGTTCTGAATGAGCACCACCGGCGTCTTGCCGGCAACCAGAAGCCCCAGGGCGATGGCGAAGGTCTCGCCTTCGCGGGAGGCGGGAACAACATCCAGCCATTGCTGGTCCTTCATCAACTCGTACAGGTAGTTGGTCTCGCTGTCCGGAATGGTCACCACATGGGTGACACCGTTTTTCTGGAACTCCTCGACCATAGCCTCAGGGCTAAGGACTGCTGCCTGCTGTGTAACCATGAAAATTCTCCTCACGTACGCAGTGAATCCGGCAATCGCGACTCCCGCCGTCCCGGCCAAGAACCGCCACTGCTTTGGACTTGCCGATTATAGTAACCGATGCTCGGCAGGTCAATTTTGCGATGCCGGGCGAACTGGCCAAGGGCCCGCACCCGCCGAATAGGTATTGCCAAAGTACTGCGCAACGTGTATTCTCAAACTTGACCCTGGGCGCAATTCCGGGGAAGCGTCCAGAACTTTTTGGGCGGAAGTGGCTCAGTGGTAGAGCGTCTCCTTGCCAAGGAGAAGGTCGCGGGTTCGAATCCCGTCTTCCGCTCCATTATTGTTTAATAGTGGCGCAGTTCCACTACGTTGTCGTCGGGGTCATAAATGTACAGCGAAATGCCGTCGCCGTGGGATCCCCAGCGCTTGCCGGGCCCAGCCTGAATCTCTACGCCCAGATCCTCAAAGCGCTCCTTCAGTTCTTCCATGTCTGTATAGTCAATGACCATGCAGAAGTGGTCCTGGTTCTTGGCGCTGTCCTTGCCCCCGGGAATGTTGTCGGAGGCGAAGAAGTCGATGATGGTGTCAGCATTCAGTCTCGCCGATGGGAAACGGATTTCCCCGGCCCGCCACTGCTCCACTCGCTCCGGCTGCAGCCCCAGCACTTCCGTGTAGAAGCGCAAAGATTCTTCCACGTCCTTCGTCCGCAGGACGATGTGGTCCATCTCCGTTATCTTCACCAGGGGTTTGGTAACTCGCTCAAACTTGGTTGCGGTAGCCATACCGGACCTCCCGAATGGTTGTAGCGCTAATCGGCTCTGTTACCGGCATTATATGACCGCTGCTGGCTCTTTGTCATCTACTGTTGTAAGGAGGATGGAAATGTCCCAGGCCAAGAGAATATACGTGGGAATGCACGACGGGGTTTGTGCCTTATCCAGCGCCGACGGCGGGAAGACCTGGCAGCAGGGCCCCATCACGCCCCTGGCTCACGCCGCCGCCCGGTTGACCGCCAGCTCCGCCAAACCGCAACGGGCGTATCTCGCCGCTTACGAAGCCGGCGTGTATCGCACCGACGACGGGGGCCAAACCTGGCGTCATCTGGATTCCTATCCGACAGACTATGCCCACAGCGCCCTGGCACATCCCGATGAGGCGGATACCGTGTACGTCGGAAGCGAACCGGCGGCGATATTTCGCTCCGCGGACGGCGGCGCCAGCTGGAAGGAGCTGGACGGCTTCCGCGCCGTGCCCGAAGCCGCGGATTGGAGTTTCCATTCTCCCACCCGCGACTCCCACGTCCGCGACCTGCGCGTTGCCCCCGACGACTCCTCTTGCCTTTATGCCGGTATCGAGGTCGGCGGAATGGTAAGCACGGGCGACGGCGGCCGCAACTGGCGGCAGTTGCCGGGTCTGGATGACGACATTCACTGCGTGAGTGTCAGTCCCGCCCGGGCCGGCAGCGTCTATGTGGCCACGGCCCGGGCCCCTTACCGCTCCGACAACGGCGGGGGCGATTGGGAAATCATCAACCACGGCCTGGCTCGACGCTACGCCTTGCACATAGCGTCAGCCCCCGACGACGCCGAACTCGTGTTGGTTACCGTGTCCGAGAACTCGCGGCGCGGCAATCCGCAGTTCTATCGCTCCACCGACGCCGGTCGCAGTTGGACGCTGGTGGACGGTCTTGGCTCCGGCGAAAACCCGGCTGACATGGTGGTAGCCTTCGAGTGGGACGCGCAGGATCCGGACGTGGTATATGCCGGCACCGACGGTGGCGGGCTGTTCCGCAGCGCAGACCGGGGCCTAACTTGGCAGCCCTTGCCCATTCAGTTGGGCACGGTTGCTGTGGGAGCGCTGGCCGTCGCCAGCGAATAACCTGCCCCTACCACCGCAGGCCCGGCTCCCGTTCCTGCAATACCTCGCCGAACAGCGTCAGCACCTGGTCAATCCGCAGCGCTACGATGGCGCCCTGCCTGCCGTCCGGCAGGTAGCGTTCGGGAATCAAGCCGGCTTCCAGCAGCCTATCGGTCATCTCCTCAAAAGCCGGACCTTCCCGATAGACCATGGCCGTGCAACGGAATTTCCAGCCGGCGTCCCGCTCCGTGTTGCGAAACAGCACGATGACTTTGGGGTTCTCCTCGATGTGGTCCAGCGGAACCCGTCCGCTGCGGTCCCGGTACACCAAGGTGTCGTCGTCCACGGTCAGCACGGTGCCGATGTAGCCGCAGTTTGGCGTGCCGTCGGCTGACGCCGTGCTCACGATGCAGGGATAGCCATCGTCCCGGGCATGGTTAATCAACTGGGCCATTTCATCAGTCAGTTGAATCATGGTTGCCTCTCCCTCAATCCCTGCTACGCTATCACTCGCCGGAAGTAGTCCAGGGCATTGCCGCCCACGATTTTCAGCACGTCCTCATCCGAGTAACCCCGGCGAATCAGGCCCCGCACAATGTTCTTGCCGTCGGCCGGCGATTCCAGCCCATTGAGGTAGGGAGCCGGCAGCTGGTCCGGCGTGCGCCCCATCATCACCCGGTGAAACCCCACGTGGTCGCCCACGGTCGTATCCGTCCCGATGCCCACGTGGTCAATGCCCAACAGCTGAACCATGTAGTCGTAATGGTCCAACACGCATTCGATGTCCTGCTCCGGGTCGTCGCTCAGGGAGTTTGGAACTGCGGTAACGCAGACTAGCCCGCCCTTTTGGACGCAGGCCAGCAACTCCTCATCGGTGCGTGTGCGCCCGTTGGGTCGCAGCGTGTAGGAAGCGTTGTGGCTGAACACCGTCGGCGCCCGCGAAACCTCAATGGCGTCCATTGCCGTGGGCGTCGAGGCGTGGGACAAGTCCACCGCCATCCCCAGGTCGTTCATCCGGTGCACCACCTCGACGCCAAACGCGCTCAAGCCGCCGGGGTTGCGTTCCTGCTGGCCGTCGCCGATGTAGTTCCTCCGGTTGTAGGTGATGCCGGCCAGCCGCACGCCCATGCCGAACAGCGCGTCCACCCGCTCAATGCTGTTGCCGATGGCCAGGTGCTCCAACGTGGGCAGGAATCCGATGTTGCCCTGCTGCCGGGCAGCCAAGATCTCGTCGGCGTTGCCCACCCGCACCACGTTGTTCTGCTGGGCAACATCGGCCAGCATCACCCCCACCTCCGCCGCGATGTCGTCGTATTCCACGAAGGACATGTCGTTGACCTTGTAGAGGGCCGTGAAAAAGTTGGACGTAGTAACCGCACTCCAGCCGCCGGCCGCCACGGCCTGGTAGCCCCATTCGTACCGATTCGCCGCCCGCAGGTATTCAATGAATCGGTCCATGGACTCGGGCAGCACGAAGGGATGCTGGTGAACGTCAATCATCACCGCCTGGGCCATGATCCGCTCAAAGCGGGTTTCCTCGGCGTCGCTCAGCGGCACCGTTGAAGACGGCACGCGCCCAACCTGCGCCGACATGGGGAAGTTCTGAGTGGTCATTGTTCCTCCTCCTGTCAGCCGGACTGCAAGAGTGTGGTCAACTCGCTGATGCTGTCCAGATTATCCATCCGTTCCACCGCGCCAATCACCTGCTCAACCCCCTCGTCGCCCAGCGTCGGCCCGGCCAGCGAGCGGAACTTCCCCAGCAGTTGCTCCCGCGATGCTGGGTTGGTAGCGTCACCGCGCTGGGAGACAACGCTGGATTCCAGCCTCCGCCCGTCGCTCAGCTGCACGGCGACCCGTGCGGCGGGATAGTCGTACCGACGCAGGTTCATCTCCGCGTCGGCCTTTATCTCAACCCGCTGCGCCAACCGCCGAATGTCACCGTCCCTCACCCGTTCCGGCAGAAAGGCGCTCACGTCCGTTTTCCGGTAACACACCGCGGCGGCCACTGCGTAGGGTATGGAGAACTTGGCCGCCAGCATATTGTCCGGCGCCGGATCGTCCATTATCTGCGCGATGGTCGGCGCCGTTACCAAGATTCCCTTCACGTCGCCGGCCGTAAACGGCGTTTCGCTCAGTATGTTCTGCACCGCGTCCAGGGCAGGATGGTTGTACAGGCAGCAAGCATGAAACTTGAAGTAGTTTTGCCCGATGCGGAGATTGTCCAACTCGCCCAATCCGTCAACTGCGGCGTCGGGGTCGAACCCATCGCCCAGCAGGCTGCGGTACAGGTCGGCCGGCCCATCGGCTACCGCAGTGAACCCGCACTGGCTGAGATGCGCCGCCATGATTCCCTGGAAGCCGGAGCGCCCGGGATACAGGTTGCGCACTGTCGCGCCCTCAAGGCACGGCGTCCAGGTGTTCGCCGGGCTCATGGACATCGCCAGGTTCATTGCCAGCCGGGTTTGCGCCGGATCAAACCCCATCAGCCGCGCCGTCGCCGCCGCCGTCCCGATCGTCCCCCACGTCCCATGCGAGTGAACCTCCGGCTTGACCTGCGTGGCCGTCCCGATGCGCGAGGTTACCTCGTAGCCGGCGACGATGGCCACCAGCGTGTCGGCGCCGGTACAGTCCAGGTCTTCCGCCACCCCCAGCGCCCCCGGCGTTACGTGGATGGACGGATGGCCGCCGCCCACCCGGTTGCCCTCGTCCATCTCCAGCGCCACGCCGGCCGTAGCGTTGACCATGGTGGCCCAAACCGGCTGCACCCCCGCTCCGTGCCCGATGATGGTGGCTTTGCCCGGGCCGCTCATCCCCATAGCCAGGCGCGCCAGGTTGGCGTTTTCGTCCAGACGGCTACCCGCCGCCACGGCGCCGATGGTGTCCAGCGCCACGTCCTTGGCGGCGGCGATGGTGCCGGCCGGCAGGTCTTCGGCGCGGAGGTTGGCCACGAAATCGGCCAGTTGGTCAAGGTAATCCTGTGCCATCATCCCCTCCAGTTACCGCCGTTCATGGTCCCAATGCCGCCGCTCATGGTGAGCCTGTCGAACCACCCCTACCGCGTGAAGAATTCGTGCAGCAGCCGGTAGGCGTCGTCCGGCAGCTCCTCGGCAATGTAGTGGCCGCAGGGGAGGGACTGGCCTTCGACGTTGTTAGAGTAGTTGCTCCAGACGGCGAGCACGTCCTGCGTGCGGCCTACGTAGCCGGTCTGACTCCACAGCGCCAGGTGTGGACAGTTCACCTTATTGTCAAAATCCTCCTCGTCGTGCACCAGGTCGATGCTCGCGCCGGCCCGGTAGTCCTCGCAGGCCCCGTGGATGGCGGCCGGGTTGCTGAAGCAGCGCACGTATTCCGACACGGCCTCCGACGGGAACGTTACTTCGGCGTTGCGCTCGCGCATGAACCGGGAGCGGATGAAGTAGTCCGGGTCGGCGCCGATCACCCGCTCGGGAAAGTCGTAGGGCTGGATGAGAAAGAACCAATGGTAGGTGTTGGTGGCGAATTCCTTGTTGACGATGCTGAACATGTGGCGAGTGGGCACTATGTCCAGCGTGGCCAGGCGCAGCACCCGGTCGGGATGGTCCTTGGTCAGACGGTGAGCGACGCGTGCGCCCCGGTCGTGGCTGCCCAGGAAGAAGGACTCGAAGCCGAGGTGCGCCATGGCATCCACCAGGTCCTGGGCCATGGCCCGCTTGGAGTGGTTGTAGTGTTCCGGGTCGCCCTGGGGCTTGCCGCTGTCGCCGTACCCGCGCAGGTCGGCGCATACGACGGTGAAATCGGCGGCCAGCCGGGGCGCAACCTTGTGCCACATGGTATGCGTCTGCGGATAGCCGTGCAGCAGCAGTAATGGCGGCCCGCTGCCACCCTTGACCAGATTGACGGTCTCGCCGCTGCCGGCGGTAATCTGCATCCGCTCAAATCCTTCAAACAAAGCCATCGGTTGCTCCTTCCCATCTTGCGCCTGAGAAAAGTCTCGTCTTTCTGATGATGGGTACATAATGCGTCGCCGCTACGCCATTGTAAATACCTGGGACGCTCCCCCGCTTTGACACCGCCCCGCTGCTTGTGTACCGTAGGCGACAGTCAATTCAACCTGCGCCGAGAGAAACGATGACTGCTGCCGCCACCGCCATTACCGTACCCACCGACATCGCCCACTACCTGGCCGCTGCGCCGCCTTTCGTGGCGCGGGTGGCCGCCGCCGCCGACCAGATTGACGCCGAGCGCCAGATTCCCGCCGATTTGGCCGCCGACCTGGCCGACGCCGGCTTTTTCCGTCTGCTGCTGCCCCGGGAGTTGAGTGGCGCGGAACTGGCGCATCCCGACTTCCTGCGCATCCTGGAACTGTTCGCCGGCGCCGACGCCAGCACCGCTTGGTGCCTAAACCAGAACAACGTCTTCTCCACCCGTTCCACGCGAATGCCCAAGGCCACCGCGCGGGAGATCTGGGGGGAACCCCGCGGGGTGGTTACCAACGGGCCGCCGGCCGGAGGGTCGAAGTCCGTCCCCGTTGCGGGCGGCTACCGGCTCAGCGGACATTGGAACTTCAGCAGCGGCAGCGACCACGCCACCTGGATTGCTGCGCTGGCTCCGGTTATCCCCGACAACGGCGCGGGATCCGACGGCCAGCCGCCCCAAACTCGCTTGCACTTGATGCCCAAGAGCGACGTGCGCATGGTTGACCTCTGGCACACTGCCGGGCTGCGCGGCACCGGCAGTTTCAGCTTCCAGGCTGACGACCTCTTCGTGCCGGCGGAGCATTCCTTCCTGCAGGACGGCGATTCCTGGTCCGACGGCCCGCTGTATTGCATACCCACCACGTTGCTGTTCGCCACCGGATTCGCCACCGTCGCGCTGGGCGTGGCCCGCAAGAGCCTGGACATCGCCATCGAGGGCGGCAGCCGGATGCCCTACCGCGGCGGCGTGCGGCTGGGCGACCAACAAACGACGCAGCGCGCCATCGGCGAAGCCCACGCGCTGCACAGCTCGGCGCGCGCGTTCCTCCGCGACAGCCACGCCCGCCTGTGGGATTCGGCGTGCACACAGGGCAGCCCGACCCTTGACGAGCGGATACAGCTCCGCGTCGCAGCCACCCACGCCATCCGCACCTCCGCCCAGGTGGTGGACACTTGCTATACCCTGTCCGGCTCCGGGGCCATTTTCCAGACCAACCCGATCCAGCGCCGCTTCCAGGACATTCACGTGATTACCCAGCACACCCAGGGGCATCACACGCATTACGAAACGGCGGGACAATTCCTGCTGGGCCTGGAACCGAAAGGCGTTTTCTAGCATTTAGCCATCATTCCGGCCAAAGCCGGAGTCCAGACAGACCCTCCAATCCTGTATATCGATGCAAATCGCAGGAGGTGCGCTATGCCGGCTAACCATGTGGATACCGTCATCGTCGGCGGACAAATCGTAACTTCATCCCAGGTGTACGAAAGCTCCATCGCCATTGCCGGCGAGAAGATTGTCGCCATTGGCCCGGAATCTTACCTGCCGCCGGCCGATACCTACATCGATGCTTCGGGCAAGTTCGTCCTGCCCGGCCTCATCGACAGCCACGTCCACCTGGATGGCCACGACGACTACGCCCTCGGCTCCCTCGCCGCCGCCCACGCCGGCCTCACCACCCTCATTCCCTTCGGCACCTACCAGCTGGAGGGCGACGAGACGCTGCCCCAGGCCACCCACCGTACCCGCGAGACCGTCGAACAGTGCGCCCTCACCGATTTCGCCTTTCACTTCATCCTCCAGAACCGACCCAGCATCCTGGCCGGCCTGCCCGACACCATTGACCTGGGCGTCAAGTCCTTCAAGATGTTTATGACCTACAAAAAGCGCCCCGGCCGGATGTGCGACGACGATTACATCTGCGAGGCGATGGATATGGTCGGGCGCGGCGGCGGCGTGCTGCAGCTCCACTGCGAAAGCGGCAACATCATCGAATACCTGGAAAACAAGCTGCTGGGGGAGGGACACACCCATCCCACCGACTTTCCCACTGCCTGCCCCGATTGGGCGGAGGAAGAGGCCATCAACCGCGCCGTCAAGATGTCTGCCGCCACCCGCTGCCCCACCTACGTGGTGCATCTCAGCACCCAGTTGGGCCTGGAGCGCATCAAGCAGGCGCAGAGCCTGGGACAGCGCATCTGGACGGAAACCTGTCCGCAATATCTGCTGTTGTCCGACAAGCAGATGGCCGAGTTCGGCCCGCTGGCCAAAATCGGCCCGCCGCTGCGCCCCGAAGACGGCCCCGACCGGGATGCGCTTTGGCAGGGCCTGCGTCAGGGCCAGGTTTCCATCGTCGCCAGCGACCACTCGCCCCATCCGAGGGAGCTGAAAGAGCCCGGTTGGGACAACATCTTTGTGGATTCCAACGGCACGTCCATTCCCTTCGGCTCCCCCGGCATCGAGACCATCGTGCCGCTGATGTACAGCGAGGGCGTGGTCAAACGCGGCATGCCCATCTGGTGGCTGGCGCGGGTGATGGCGGAGAATCCGGCGCGCATCTTCGGCATCTATCCCCGCAAGGGCGTAATCCAGGTTGGCTCCGACGCCGACTTTCTGATTCTGGACCCCAAGGGCGACCGCATCCTCACCTCCCAGAACCATCGCAGCAACGCCGGATACACCCTCTTTGAAGGCTGGCAGGTCAACGGCCGGCCCTGGATGACCCTGCTGCGCGGCCAGGTATTGCTCAAGGACGGCGAATTGCAGCAGAACCCCGGCTACGGCAAGTTCCTGGAAAGCGGGGAACCCCGCGCCCCGCTGGGCGGTCCGGTGGTTTAGATGAAGATAACTGGCGTCAAGGCCGTCTATCCCCGCTATCAGCACGTCGTACCATCCTGGCGCACCCACTTCTGGCAAATCGTTGTCCAGGTGGACACCGATGCCGGCGTGGTCGGCTTGGGCTACGGCGGCGGCGGCGTTGCCGGCGTGGCAATCGTCAACCGCCACTTTCGGGAACTGATGGTTGGGAGGGAGGTCAATACCATTGATGACATCGCCGCCCTCTGGGACTATCTTTACGCCGAATCTCTTCCCTACGGGCGCAAGGGACTGGCGATTATGGCCCTCAGTGGCGTCGATCTCGCTTTGTACGACCTGCTGGGCAAGGCCGAGGACAAACCCGTGTACGAGATTCTCGGCGGAGCACGGAAGTCTCGCATCGTGGCCTACGCCACCGGCCCCAACTCGCAGGCGTACCGCGAACGCGGCTTCCTCCACCACAAGTTCCCCCATCGCTTCACCGGTGACCCGGCCGACTACGAAACCGCCGCAACCGCCGCCGCCAACGCCCGCCAACTTTACGGCTCCGACGCCCGCATTATGGTGGACTGCTATATGTCCTGGGATGCCGAAGTAACCAGGCGCATGGCCGAGCTTCTGTCGGAGTTCAACCTCTATTGGTACGAGGACGTGCTGACGCCCGACGACTTGCCAGGACAGGCTGATCTGCGGCCCGATGCGGCGCCGACCCTCATCGCCGGCGGCGAGCATGAGTTCACCCATCACGGTTTCGCCGACATCGCCCGCGCCGACGCCCTGGGACTTTGGCAGCCCGACCTAACCTGGTGCGGCGGAATCACCGCCGGACGGCGCATTATCGACCTCGCCCGCGATGCCGGCGTCCCAGTGTCGCCCCACCGCGGCGCTGAGGTCTGGGGCCTCCACCTTATCGCCGCCAGCGATTGGGCCGACTTCGCCGAAATGCACTCCGACCACATCAACGCCCAACGCGATGAGCTGTGGCTCCATGAACCCCAGGTCGAGGACGGATACATCACCCCGCCGGACCGACCCGGCTTCGGCGTAACTCTCAACGAGGCAATGCTGTAATCATGTCCGATCCCCTCAACGCCTTCTGCGCCGACAGCGACGCTTACCTGGCCGGCGCTGCCGTCGGACCGCTGGCCGGTCTCACCTTCGCCGCCAAGGATATCTTCGACGTGACCGGCCATGTAACCGGCTGCGGCAACCCTCACTGGAAGGTTACCCACGGCCCGTCCGAATCGACCGCCTGGGTAGTGCAGACGCTGGTGGATGCCGGCGCCACCATGACCGGCAAGACCATCACCGACGAGCTGACCCGCGGCATCTTCGGTGAGAACGCCCACTACGGCACTCCGCGCAATCCCCGCGCCGCCGACCGGGTGCCCGGCGGTTCCTCCAGCGGCTCGGCGTCGGCAGTGGCCGGCCGGCTGGTGGACTTCGCCCTCGGCTCCGACACCGGCGGTTCGGTGCGAGTGCCGGCCAGCTTCTGCGGTCTGTACGGCTTGCGGCCAACGCACGGACGCATACCGCTTGACGGTATGCTGCTGCAAGCCCCCAGCTACGACACTATCGGCTGGTTCGCCCGGGACGCGGAGACCTTTGCCCGTGTCGGCGCGGAGATATTGCCCTCTGGCGCCCCCGTTGAGCGTCCCAACCGTCTGATTATCGCCGAGGACGCCTTTGCACTGGCGGAGCCTGACGTTCGGCAAGCTTTGGAGACTGTAGTGCAGTCCATCTCCCCGATGTTTGACGCTACCGCATCGGCACGCCTCTCGCCCACCAGCCTGCAGGAATGGTCGGGGCATCAGCAGATGTTGCAGAGCCGGGAGGCATGGGAATCAATCCGCGACTGGCTCGACGCCGTGAACCCGGCCATGAGCTTTGAAGTGTCCGACCGCTACGTAACGGCACGTGCGGTAACCGACCAGCAGGTGGCGGCAGCCCAGGCCGGCCGCGATTCCATCGTCGCCCGCATGAACGAAGTGTTCCAGGACGGCGCTACGGTAGTCTGCCTGCCCACCACCGTCGGCCCCGCGCCCCCGGTGGGACAGCCGGTTTCGGAGAGGCACACGCTCCGGCTGCGCAACAGCGCGCTGACGTCAATCGCCGGCAACACCGGCCGACCGCAAATCAGCCTGCCCCTGGCCGAAGTTGATGGCCTGCCCGTAGGTTTCTCCCTGCTGGGAGACTACGGCGCCGATGAGCAGTTGATTGCCCTGGCCGGCGAAATATCCGCCGCCTTGTAGTCGATTCACGTACCTACAGTCGGTTACGTATTGAAACTCGCTGCGAACCTGAACCGGGCCGCCACGCCGCTGGGGGTATTCCGGTATCGCGCCTTCGCCTTCGTCTGGGGTTCCACCACCCTGGTCAGCATCGGCACCCAGATGGAATCGGCCGTGCTGGGCTGGTTCGTGCTGACCCTTACCGATTCTCCCTTCCTGGTCGGCGCCATCGCCGGCGCCCGCATGGCGATGAATTTCCTGGCGATTTTCGCCGGCGCCATCATCGACCTCCTGCCCCGCAACTGGATTCTCAGCGCCGTGGAATTCGTGATGGGCTCGCTGGGTCTGCTGATGCTCATGCTGATTCTCAGCGGCTGGCTGGAGGTCTGGCACATCTTCGCCATCACCCTGCTCATGGGAGTGATTCGGCTGTTCCAGATGCCCACCGCTCAATCCCTGGTGGCCGATACCCTCCCCAGCGAACGGCTCAGCAACGGCGCCGCCTTCAACACCATCGCCATGAATTTGGCCATGCTGGTGGGGCCGGTGATCGGCGGCGTCCTGTTCAAAGCCTTCGGCCCGCAGGGAGCGTACCTGGTCATTGCCTCCCTATACCTGTCCAGCGGGTTGATGGCCACCGGCATCGGCCGAGCCTCCGGGCGCGGCTCTCCCCGAACCGAATCGGTGATTCGCACCGTGGGCCACGGGCTGCGTTACGCCCTGGGCAATCAGGTTATCTGGGCGGTGCTGGCCATTGCCGTGATCATCAACTTGGCTGGCTGGACGCTGCACACCAGCCTGGCCCCGATTTTCGCCAGGGACGTGCTGGGCACCGACTCGGTGGGCCTGGGACTGATGCTGTTCGCCTTCGGCTCCGGCGCATTGGCCGGGTCGGTGAGTTGGGCGATGGTGCCCAGGTTGAACCAGGCCGGCAAACCGCTGATAGTCGCGGTTTTCATGTGGCACGCAACCATCCTGCTATTCTCCCTGTCCCAGTGGTTCTATCTCTCCCTGGCGATACTAACGCTAGTGGGAGCATCCTTCGCCTCCACCCAAGCCCTGATTCTGACCCTGCTGCTGAGGGCCACCCAGGCCGAATTTCGCGGCCGGGTCATGAGCCTGCGTTCCTTCGCCATCCTGGCCTACAGCTTCGGCACCCTGGGCGCCGGTGCGCTGGCCGGATGGTGGGGAGCGCCGGCCGCCGCCCAAGTGGTGGGAGCAACCGGTATCACCCTGCTGGTGGTGTTGGCAGTAGCCGCCCCCAAGTTGCGGCAGGCGTAATTTCCCGGCCTTTGGGAATCTACCAAAGTCAGACGAGGTGACGGGATGTCTATTGATCAAATTGCTGAATTGCTCGCGGCAGTGGAGGAACTGCAGAATCGGGTTCGCTACCTGGAGGACATTGAGGCGCTCCGCAACCTCAAGGCGGAATATGCCGCCGCTTGCGACGCCAACTATGACGCAGACCGTCTGGCCGCATTGTTCGTTGAGGACGGCACCTGGGAAAGTCAGGGGATGGGGAGATACGAGGGTAGGGAGGCGATTCGCGAATTCTTTCGCGGAATCTCCGGCCATTTTGTCTTCGCCTTGCACTACGGGCTGAACCCGCAGATCGAAGTCAACGGCGATACGGCTCGCGCTCGCTGGTACCTGTTCATGCCGTGCACCGTGGGAGACACCGGCAAGGCGATGTGGCGAGCCGGCCTCGACGAAGAGGAATACGTGCGGGTTCAAGGCAAGTGGATGTACCAGAGCAAGAAGTCGGCTCCCTTCTTCCACACGACCTTCGAGGAGGGTTGGGCCAAGCAACAGTTCATCTGAACTGACGGAGGATCCGAGATTTGCTGGCCTTGCTTACCTTCCAGGGGAGCCAAGTGGAATTGCCATTGCCGGAAATGGTGGCCGGCCAGCGGGACCAAACTGGGCAACCACTGCTTGACAGAAGCCAACATGAGCGGAGTACATCAAAAAGCCTCGACACCGTTGCCACCGTTACGTTTCCAGTGGACGTAGCGACAACTTGTTTCGGTACGTTTTCTTTGAGCTTCGATACGCGCCAACTTGTTGTGTTGCCGTATCCCCCGTGTTAGGGTTGCGAAGGTTCAGACACCCGGAGGAGTCATGCCAGAAGACAACGAACGACCGGAACCGAATTATGATCCCTTCCCGCCCGGACAGAATCGCCGCGCCACCGTCACCGAGGTGGACGTGGAGGACATGGGCAATATGCTGCGCCGCGCCTTCGTGGGCCGCGACGTCAAGTTCACCATTTACTGCGACGAGGGGCCCAACGTCGGCGGCAATCACACCGCTCCCGCGCCGCTGAGCTATTTCGCCGCTTCCATCGCCTTTTGAGAGATGACCCAGATCGAGAGGTACTCTCGAATGATGAAAGTGGAAATCACCGGCGTCCGGGCCCACGTCGCCGTGCACTTCGGGCTGGAGGGTTCGGTGCTGGCCGGCACCATTCAGGCCAGCGCCCCCAAGGTGGAAACCAACTACGAGATTGAGTCACCCGACGACCCGGAACGAGTGGCGGCAGTGCTGCGCAACGCCCGTAACGGCTGCTGGGTGCGGGCCGCGGTGGCCAACCCGACTCCCTTCGAGGACAAGTCAACCCTGAACGGAGAGCCTATCCATTTCGACTGACGGCTCCCTATCTGACTGAAGGACTCTCACAATGACGATTGAGTACAGCGAAGCCGAAGACGCCCTCTACATCTACTGATTCATTTGGACGTGCCCGACACCGTTACTTGTTCAAAACCACGTCAATCAGAGCGATGCGGCCCTCCTGAACCGCCTGCAGACCGTTGCGCAGCGCCTGTGCCAACTGCGTCGGGTCATCAACCCGTTCCCCGTAGCCGCCGAAGGGTTCCACCAGCTTGGCATAGTCCGGCCCTGGTATGTGAACGCCGTGCCAAATGCCGGAGCGCGCGGCGTCGCCGTCCGGGTAGTAGGCCAGGTGGTTGCCCTTCATCGCCTCGTAGCACCCGTTGTTGAACAGCACCGTCAGGAAGGGCAGGTTCGCTTCGCAGGCGACGCCGAAGCACTGCGTAACCGGGTTGTACAGGAAACCGCCGTCGCCCATCAGCGCGACCACTGGCTGGTTGGGCTTGGCCAGCTTGACGCCCAGCGCCAGGCCCAGCCCTTGCCCCAGGCCGCCGTTGGTCTTGTAATAGCTTTGCGGCCCGTCCCACCGCACGTGTCGCCCTACTGCGCCCCGGTGGGTGGTTACCTCCTCGGCATACACCACATCGTCGGGCATGACCTCGCTGAGCACAGCGCACAGCCAGGCCGGGTCAATGGGACGGCTGCCGCTGGCATCAGCTTCAATAGCGTAGGTCTCCTCCGCCAAACGGTCGTGTTCCCCCGCCCAACGCTGCCGCCGCGTGTCAATTTCGCCCTTGCGCTGCCCCGCCGCCGGACGCAGCGCGTCCACCAGTAACCCCAGGGCCACGGTCAAGTCGCCTTCCACGTACCGGTCGGCAAAGAGGTTCTGATAGACCATGTAGTCCTTGACCGGCGTCTCGCCCATAACCGCCACGGTGGCGTTCTGCGGCCCGGCCTGGGGCGGATACCACGGCGCCCGGCTGCCGGCCAGAATCACCAGGTCTGCCTGGTTCAGATAGCGTTCGGATTGACCGCCCAGGTAGAGCGGGTGGCTCTTCGGGAAGTTGGCGTACAGGGCGGCGCTCTCCACCACCGGAATGGCGAATAGCTCCGCCAATGCCACCAGGTTGTTGAATCCAGCCACGTCTCGGCCGGCGGAGTCCGTCATGATGAGCGGCGACTTGCTCCGCTCAATCAATCCCGCCAGCTCGGCGATGTCGTCGTCTGCGGGCCGGGACTTGGGCGCCGCCGGCGACATCCGCAGCTTGTCGGGCGGCGTCCACGAGTGAATCATCGTCTCGATCGGAACGTCCAGGAACGTCGGCCCCTGGGGAACCCGCTGGGCCAGCTCGCCGGCGCGAACCAACTGCCCGTAAAGTGTGTGGGGGCTGGTCGCCCGTCCGCTCCACTTGGTGAAAGCGTTGGCCAAACGGTCCGGGCCGCCCACCACGCTGAGGTTGCGATACCACTGCGCTTGAGGGTCGATTTCGGGGTTTTCGCCGTAGCTTGCCGCTTCGCCGGAGCATACCAGCATCGGCACTTCGCCCAGCACCGCGCCGTGGATGCCCATACTGCCCTGTAGCAGACCCACGCCGGCGTGGAGCAAGACCGCTTGCATCTTGCCGGTTACCCGCGTGTAGCCGGCGGCGACGTTCACCGCCAGCGTTTCGTGCCAACAGTTAATGTAACGCGGCCCGGGCGTTTCGTTGATTTGCTGACGGGCCAACGCTTCCCACACCGGCGCCCACTCGGAGCCGGGAGACGATACGATGTAGTCAATGCCCAGGTTGCGGAAGGCTTCCAGGATAGCCTCGCCGCCGTCGTGTCGGGTGTCCGGTGTCGTAGTCATACTCTAATTCTCCTCTGCCTGGCTGGTGGCCGGGCGCAGAACGGTTTCCGCCGGCGTTGCTACCGGCCTGGCCTGTCCCTCACGATGCGTCGGCAATGCCGAGAGGAACAGCGCAATCAACAGAGATCCCATCATGGCAAGAAAGGCGTTTCGCAGCCCGGCAGTGAAAGCCGCGCCGACTCCGGTCGCTCCTCCGTGCCGCACCGCGTCCAGGCTCGGTTCAAAGCCCATGGATCCCATCGTCGCGGTTACGATGGCCGTGGCGACGGCCACGCTGACCACGTTGCCGGCGTTGCGGATCAGGTTCACCAAGCCGGATATTACGCCGTGGCTCTCCCTTTCCACCGCGCTCAGGATGGAACTGGAGTTAGGCGAATAGAAGGTTCCCATTCCGCTACTCGTCATCATCAGCGCCGGTATCACGTGGAACAGCGAGGAGTCTTCGCTGAGCCGCGAAAGTATGAAAATCCCGGTTGAGGATAGCATCAACCCCGCTACTGTGAACTTGCGCCAGCCAAACCGGTCCGAAAGTCTTCCGCTCAGTGGCCCCAGTATCGCCATGCACGTCGCCCCTGGCACCACCGCCAGCCCGGCTACCGATGGCGGATACCCCAGCACGTTTTGCAGATAAAACGGCGTCATGAACAGCACCGCCGAACTGCCCATGAACATCAGGTAATTGGCCGTAACTCCCAGGCAGAAGTTTCGCCGCCGGAACAGGCGCAACTCCAGCATGGGGCTGGGATTGCGAAGCTCCCACCAGACGAATCCGGCCAGCAGTACCACGAACGTGCCACCGGCGGCGAGAATGGGCGGCGAGGTCCACCCGGCCCGGTGCGCGTTGGATATGCCCAGCAGCAGCGCCAGCAGTGCGCTGGACGACAGGAATGCCCCCAGCCAGTCGAACCGGCCCTGGATGACTCCCTGCACCCTCCGCGGTTCGTTCCCGCTGGGCAGAACCAGCGCGGTCAACCCTGCGCTGGCCGCGAAGATGGGAACGGTGATGAAGAACACCGATCGCCATCCGAAGGCGTCCACCAGGAACCCGCCCATGGCCGGGCCGGCCACCGCTCCTGTGCCGACCATCGTCATGATCAGGCCGATTGCCTTGCCCCGTTCGCCGGGCGGAAACGCGCCGATGGTGATGGCCATGCCCGTGCCCTGGGTCATGGCCGCGCCGGCGCCCTGCACGATGCGCGCTACAATCAATACTGCCAGGTCCGTTGACGTCCCCGCTAGCACGGAGCCCGCGATAATCACCCCGGCTCCCATCAGGAAGACTCGCTTGGCTCCAATCAGGTCCGCCAGCCGCCCCATGGGCAGCAGCAGCGCGATGATAGTCATGGCAAAGCCGATGACCAGCCACTGCACGCTGGGAATGTCGGTCTGAAAGTGGGTTGCGATGGTAGGCAAGGCCACGCCCACGCTGCCGTGGTCCACCACGGATGCGAATATGCCCACCGCCATTGCGGCGAAAGCGTACCACTTGAAGCGCGGGCTGCTGGCTAAGGAAGCAATCACGGTCGCAAAGAACCATGGGCGGTCGGGGTGAATTAATTCCCCGGCCCCGCCCAGAATACCGGCATTCTATTATGATTCCTGCGACAAAGATACGCTTGCCACCGCTCGGCCCGCCGTCTATCATCTGCCAAAACTCAGCGAGGTGCGCCATGCGAACCCCTATACTCACCCGCGACCAGGTCCCCGAACAGCTGCGCGATGCCTTTGACCACGAAACCGCCAACTCCGGCGGCGTGGTGGACAGCGGCCCCGGCTCCGCCATGATTAACAGCCCCGAAATGCGACGCCGCTCCAACTACCTGGTCAACTACCTGCGCGACGAATCGTCTCTCCCCAAGCAGGTGCAGGAGTTGGTGATGATACTCACCGCCCGCAACATGGACTGCCAGTACATTTGGCACGCCCACGCGGCCCGCGCCCGCCAGCAGGGCATCAGCGACGAGTTCGTGGACAACCTCCGCGACGGCAGGCCCTTGCCCCAGCTGTCCGACGACTTGCAGATTGTCGTCAACTACGTTACCGAGCTCTTCGATAACCACCGCGTCAACGAAGCCACCTTCCAGGCTGCCATCAACCGTTACGGCGCCTTGAGCCTCACCGAGATTACCACCCTGATGGGTTACTACTCCCTGCTGGCTTTCAACGCCAACTCCTTCGAGATCGACGTTCCCGACGGCGGCGAACCCAAACTGCCCATCTAGAGTAGCGGACCGGTGGCATCATCGCTCCCGCAGCCGGATTCTACTGGGGGTTTTCCGGGCTGCTGGCCTGGGGAGTCGCCGACTATCTCGCCCGTTCCGCCGCCGGCAGAATCGGCAGTGTCAGCACCACTCTGCTCACCCAACTGATCGGCCTGGCCTTGCCCCTGGCTTTCGTAACCGCAGAGCTGGCATCCGACGGACTCAGTGTTGACTGGCCGGCCCTGGCAACCTGGGCCCCGCTCACCGGAGCCGTTCTGGGTGTCGGCTATCTCGTCTATTACACCGGCTTGTCCCGCGGCGCCGTTACCGTGGTGAGTTCCGCGGCGTCGGCGTGGCTGGCGGTAACCATCCTGATTGCGGTGGCGGCCTTCGGCGAGCGAGTCTCACCGGAGCAGCTGGCGCTGATGGCGGCGATTCTGGCCGGTGTCCTTCTGCTTTCGGTAGGCCCGCTAACCGGAGCGGACGTGGGTTCCGGCCTGCCCTGGGGTCTGGGCGCGATGCTGGGCATCGGCATCGCAATGGCCCTGTTCGACCGGGTTACCGGCGCGGCCGGCCCTATGCTGGCGGTATTGGTGGTTCGGGCATTGTCCGCGTTGCCCACCTATGCCTTCACAAAGCTAAACCGTTTGCCCGTCCGTTTTCCGACAAAGCGCAGCGGATGGGGTCTGCTGCTTGCGGTTGGGACCCTGGACGCTGCCGGCTACGTCGGCTACAACCTCGGCGTCGCCGCGGCCCCGGTGTCGGCGGTTGCCCCCATTGCCGCCGCCCATCCCGTAGCCACCATTGTCCTGGCCGTAATCATCAACCGCGAACGTCCGCATCTTACCCAATGGACGGGCGCAACCCTCACCGTCGCTGCTACAATCGGCCTGAGCGTTTTCCTCGACTGATTCATCCCCCATCGGTGTAAAATCCCATCATCCCGTTTATCCTGCCGTAGGTCTGCCTCTGGCGGGTACAACCCTGCAAGGGCCAGGAGGTTCATTGTGAAGTACGACGTTATCGTCATCGGCGCCGGCTCTGCCGGTTCCATCGTTGCCACCAGGTTGAGCGAAGACCCCAACCGTTCCGTCCTCCTTCTGGAGGCCGGGCCGGACTATCCTGACTTTGACCGCCTCCCCGACGAGGTGAAGTTCGGCTACGCCACCGCCACCGACGTCATGACCAGCGACCACAACTGGCAGTTCACCGGATACGGTACCGCCGAGAATCCCGAGATTATGGTGCCACGGGGACGGGTTACCGGCGGCTCCAGCGCCATCAACGGGCAGATGTTTCTGCGCGGCGTGCCCGAGGACTACGATACCTGGGCCGATATGGGCAACGACCAGTGGAGTTTTCAAAACCTGCTGGGCTGCTTCCGGCGGCTGGAAACCGATACCGACTTCTCCGACGACTTTCATGGCAACGATGGCCCCATCATCGCGCGCCGCTTCAAACGAGAGGAATGGCTGCCGGCTCAAAACGCCTTCTACAACGCTTGCCGGGAGTACGGTTTTCCCCATACCGACGACCACAACAGCCCCGATTCAACCGGCATCGGCTCCACGCCCTTCAACAACCCCAACGGCATCCGCTGGAGCACAGCCCTGGGTTACCTCGACCCGGCCCGCCATCGTCTCAACTTGACCCTGCGACCCAACTGCACCGTCCATCGCGTCATCTTCGACGGTAACCGGGCCACCGGCGTGGTGGTGGAAAGCGGCGGCGATGTCTTCACCGTCGAAGCCGACCAGATAATCCTCAGCGGCGGCGCCATCGCCTCGCCGCAACTGCTCATGCTCTCCGGCGTCGGCCCGGCCGACCATCTCCGCAGCCTCGGCCTCCCCGTCGTCCACGACCTGCCCGGCGTCGGTCAGAACCTCCGCGACCATCCCCTCGTCCCGGTAACCTGGCGCACGGTTCCAGGGTTCGAGCTCGACGGGTTCAAGCCCCGCATCCAGCTGTGCTTGAAGTACACCGCCGAAGGCTCTCACCTGCGCAACGACATGATCATGATTTTCTCCAACTTCGCCACCGAGCAGGTCATCCGGGGCGGCAACCGCATGGAACCCATGGGCATCCGCGCCTCGGTGTCCATCTATCTGGCCGTCGGCTCCGGCGAGTTGAAGTTGAACTCCACCGACCCCCACCAGCAGCCCTACCTGGACTACAACTATCTGCAGGAAGAGTTTGATCGCAAGCGGCTCCGCGACGGCGTCCGCATCGCAGTGCACCTCGGCGAACACGGCGACTTCAAGGACATCATCCAGGAGCGCATGGAGCCGCTGGACTCAGACCTGGCAACCGACGACACCCTCGACCACTGGCTGCGCAGCAACGTGTCCACGGCTCAGCACATCTCCTGCACCTGCAAGATGGGGCCATCCTCCGACCCCATGGCCGTGGTAAACCAATACGGCAAGGTGCACGGTCTGGAGAACATCCGCGTGGTTGACGCCTCCATCATGCCCGATTGCATCCGCGCCAACACCAACGTAACCACCATGATGATTGGCGAACGCGTCTCCGAGTTCATCCTCCGCGGCGATTAGCCCGTAGTCAGCGGGAAGGAAAACCCGCGGCCAGAATGTCCATTACCAGCCGGGCTGCAATCTGCACCGTCAACTGCGACACGTCGTAAGGCGGCGCGACTTCAACAATATCAAAGGCCACCAGGTTGGCGCGATGAACCAGTGTGGTCAGGCAGCGGCGGGCTTCTTCATACAGCAGCCCGCCGACTTCCGGCGTTCCGGTGCCGGGAGCCTGCGTAGGGTCCAATGCGTCCACGTCGAACGTGATGTACAAATTCGGCCCGACCGGAATGCTTTCCGCCACCGCCTCCGGGCCCAACTCGCGGAACTTCCGGGTGGTGATGATGCGATTGCCGTCACTGACTGCTTCCTCGTAGGGCGCGCGCCGCACCGAGCGGATGCCAATGGACGTGATGTTGGCCACATGGGCCAGCTCCCGGCAGCGGCGGATGGGACTGCCGTGGGTCAGCAGCGCCCCGTGGTAGTGATGCGTGTAATCCAGGTGGGCGTCAAAGTGCACGATGTCCAGCGGCGCGAATTGGGAGAGTCCCGCCACCGCCGGAAAGGTGATGGCGTGGTCGCCGCCCAGGATGACCGGCAAAGCGCCCCGCCCTGCAACTCGTTCGACCACGCCGGCCAGCCGCTCAAAATTATGCGTCACGTCGGAGGCGGCGACGGTTACGTTGCCGCAGTCCGCCATGGTTACGCCCCTCAGCAGCTCGTCGCCAGCGTCGGCGTCAAAGTACCCCTCGGCGTCCTCGCCCTGCCCGAAGGGGTCCAGGTACGAGTAGGCCCTTGGTGCGTCGCGCAATGCGTCCGGGCCGTAGCGCGCGCCGGGTCGGCCCAGCGTGCCCTGGTCAAAAGGCATCCCGATAAAGGCCACGTCAGCGTTCAGCTCGTCCAGGTTGGGGCACAACGGCGCGCGGAACATGGTACGGGGGCGCGCGTCCAGTGGGCTCACGTCCCCTGCGGATGCGCCCGCCAGGTATTGCGGCCCGATGTTGAAGTCCGAACTGGTCATAGGGGTCCCTCAGCCGCCAACGGCGCGGCGGATTGATTATACTTGACGGCGACGACACCGCCGGAAGGAGTACTGCAATGGCTCGGCTCGAAGATTACCAAAACCGATATCAATACGCTCGTCTCGAACGTGAAGACGGCGTCCTGCAAATGACGCTGCACAGCGACGGCGACACCCTGCAGTGGGGCGCCGGCCCGCACACCGAACTGCCCGAAGTGTTCCACACCGTGGGAACCGACCCGGACAACAAGGTCATCATCATGACCGGCGCCGGCGACGGATTCACCGGCCCGGCCGGCAGCAGCGACACCGTCCCGCGCCGCACACCGGAGCAGTGGGATTACACCTACTGGGAGGGCAAGCACCTGCTGGGCAACCTGCTCAATATCGAGGTGCCCGTCATCGCCGCCGTCAACGGCCCCGCCCTGCGACATTCTGAGCTGCCCCTGCTCAGCGACATCGTGCTGGCCGCGCCCCATACCACCTTTCAGGATTCCGGCCACTTTATGAGCGGCCTCACCCCCGGCGACGGTATGCACATCATCTACCCCCTGCTGCTGGGCATCAACCGGGGCCGATACTTCCTGCTCACCGGCCAACAGCTGGACGCCGCCAAAGCGCAGGAACTCGGCCTGGTGGCGGAGGTGCTGCCGTCGGACGCACTCTTGCCCCGCGCCTGGGAGCTGGCCCGCCAACTGGCCCAACAGCCCCGGCTGGTGCTGCGCTATTCCCGCGTCCTGCTGACCCACAAGCTCAAAGGCGAGTTGCACGAACTGCTGGGCTATGGCCTGGCGCTGGAGGGCCTGGGCTCCGGCCAGGACTACCTCGACCGAGGCCAGGGCCGCTAACGAGTCCGCTCATCCTGAGCTTGTCGAAGGATGGGCGGACACCCGCCGCGGCGGCAGCGCCGTCAGCATCAACGCCGCGCTCAGCCCATAGATCCCCAGCAGAGTCCACCACGCCGCCAGGTAGGAGCCGGTATAGTCGTGCAGATAGCCCACCAGCGGCGCGCCTACCCCCGCGGACAGCAGGTTGATGGGCATTACAATCCCCCGGATCGCTCCCAGGAACGCGCGCCCATAGTAAGCGGCAAAGATATAGCTGTGAACAATCATCCCGATGCCCACCGAGCACCCGAATACCGTCGTTGACAGGAACATCATCTGCGCCGACGACACGTATATCATCAGCAGAATGGCGACGATGAAGCCCGAGAATGACGCCACCGCCAGGAACCGTATGGGAATGCGATCGGCCAGCCAGCCCGACACCAGGGCCAGCGCCGCCGCTCCCCCTGCGTCAGCGGCAAACGACCAGGACACCAACTGCGCGCCGTAGGCTTTTTCCACAAAGTAGGGAATACGGTGGAAACTCGCTCCCCCCTGGGCGACACCCGATAGCGCAAACACCGAAACCAGTTTCCACATCGTTCCCGTGCGCAGCGCCTCCCGAACCGTCCACATCTGCTCGTCGTCGCCGCCGACGGACCGGGAACTCGCCAAACCATCGTCCGGAACCCGTCGGGGCGGGATGCCGTCAACTGACAGGCCCATGTCCTCCGGTTGGCGACGCAGGAACACCGCGGCCAGCGGCAGGGAAATCAACAGGAAGGCCAGCGCCAGTATCTGCCACGCTCCCCGCCAGCCGTGTCCGTCAATCAGCCACTGCGTAATCGGCAGAAAGATAATCCCGCCGATGCCCAGCCCGGCCGTCGCCAGCGCCAACGCCTTGCCCCGCTGCCGTACGAACCACTTGGCCACCGGAACCGAGGTGACGATGCCGTTGGGCGCAGCCAGCCCCGACGCGCCGATGATTCCGAATAGCAGAACGAACTGCCAAGCCTGGCTGCTGATGCTGAACAGCAGCAGGCATCCGCAAATCAGGAGCGCCGAAAGCGGGATGTACACGCGCGCTCCGTAGCGGTCAATGAGTTTCCCCACCGCGAAGCTGAGCACTCCGGCCGATAGCCTCCGCGTGGTCTGCATCCAGCCGAAAGAAGCGCGGGACAGCGCCAGCTCCCGCTGCATCGGCAGCACGAACAGCCCATAGTTCAACGTGCCCGTCGCCATCGTCGAGAAGTTGATGGCGAACATCGTGGCTACGATAACCCACCCGTAAAAGAAACGCCGCTGTCCGGGCGTGGCGTCGGGTACGATCAGCACTCCCTAGATAGCCTGCCAGTATCGCTTGCCCTGCAGCCGCACGATCTTGCCGAAACCGGGCGCCGGCAGGTGTACCGCCGCCACCGGGATGCCCTCGCTCTCCAGGCGGTCCAGTACGCTCTGCCGGGTGGCGATGGCCTGCTCCGGGATGATGTCGGCCCGGGAGGCCCAATCGGTTTGCTGGATTTGCGCCGTGTTGTGCAGCACGTCTCCCAGAATCAACCCGCGCTCGCCGCCGGAGTTGATCATGATGCTCATGTGCCCGGGCGTATGGCCCGGCGTGGGCAGCGTCGTCAGCTCGCTGGTGATGCTGAACTCGCCCTCCATCCACTCCACCAGCCCCATCTCGGCGATGGGCCAAACGCAATCCGGCGCGTTGGGGAAGCGGTCGGGCTGCAGCTCCGGGTCGTGGCTGGCTTCGTAATCAACCTTGCTGAAGTAATAGCGCGCGTTGGGGAAAGTGGGCCGCAGCGTTCCCCCGTCGTCCCGCACGGTGTTCCAACCCACGTGGTCCCGGTGCAGGTGGGTCATTACCACAGCGTCAACCTCGTCGGGCGAGACGCCATTGCGCTCCATGTCGTCCAGCAGCTCGCCCCAGGGCGTTTCCGGCGTGTCCTTGGCCCCCAGGCCCGTGTCCACGGCCAGCGTCTTGCCCTGGGAACGCACCAGGAAGCAGGCCAGGTTGAAGCTAACCTTGCGGTCCGGTGTCAAATGGTCATGAAAGGGTTCCCACTCCGCCGTGGGGATATCCGGGAAAAAATTGCAGATGTCAAACTCCAGCAAGCCGTCGGAAAGGGATACAATCTCCACGTTTCCGATGCTTATTTTGCTCGCGGTCATAGTCCCTCCTGAATCCGTCAAGTGCGCCATTCTACCACCTGATTGTTCTCCCCAAGGGGCCGCAATTGGCAACAGACCATGTAGAATGTAGGCACGCTGCGAGGTCGAAAAGACATGGGAGCATACACCAGTTCACAGTTGATCATTCGCCTGCTCGCCCTGGCGCTGGGCTTGTCCGGCGGTTTGTGCCAGACCGTCTGGTCCCAGGTGGTGGGTATGCGATGCGGCTCCGCCCAGGTCGGCGAATACGTGATCTTTACGAGATGTGAGGCGTGGACCGAGCTGTTCCTGCGATTTCCCCAGGACGTGGCCCCGCAAATGGTCAGCCTGGTGCTCGCCTGCGCCATCGCTGGTTTCGTCTCCGGCCTCGGCGGCATGTGGCGCCCTCGCTGGGCCGCGCTGCTGTTCCTGCTGCTGGCCGCGGCGAACCTGGGCCTGGTGATATATGCCGGCGCCACCGGCGACCAAAAAGACATCGCTCTGATACTCGCTGTCCTGTCCGTGGCAGTGCCCGCGATTTCCGGCGTGCTGCTCTGGTGGCGCGGCGAGTATCGCCTGTCCCGCCGGCAAGCCGACGCCCTTGCTGACATCCGGCCCTGGACACCGGAACCTCGCGAGTGATACACCTGTCGGCGGGTATCTCCCATGACCGACTCCCGCCCCAACCAGTCCGCAGCCCCCGCTGGAACCGACGCCATCCCGCCCATCAGCGAGGCCCAACTGGCCCTCTTGTGGCAACGCCGAGCGGCCCGCAGCCATGCCCTGCGCACCGAGAGCGGACGCCGCATCAAAGTCCTCTACCCCGGACGACCCGGTGTAACCGCCGGCCCCGATTTCCGCAACGCCCTGCTGCTGGTGGAGGGTCAGGGCCTGGTGCAGGGCGACGTGGAGATTCACCTGCGCCAACGCGACTGGCTGGCCCACGGACACCACAACGACCCCAACTATAACGGCGTCGCCCTCCACGTGGCCTTGCAAGCCGATGCCGAACCCTCCCGCACCGAAGGTGGATCGTCTCCGCCAACGGTCAACCTGCGGAGTCTGCTGGATGATGCCCAGTCGGAGGATAACGGTGGGCAGGAAGTTCGCAGCCGCCTCTGGCGCATACTGGCGCAGCACGGCTACCGCCGGCCCCGGCGTTCCGAAGAGATGGCCGCACTGCTCAACCGGGCCGGGGACGCCCGATTTCTCTTCCACAGCAATCGCTTCCAGATGCTGATGCCGGACTTGGAACACGAGCAAGTCCTCTGGGAATCAATCTGCGAGGCCTTGGGCTACCGCCATAATCGATATCCCTTTCTGCGGCTGGCTTCCGCTGCGCCCTTTGCGACCCTGGCCGCTGCCGTTCGGGAACTGCCCGACGACCAACGCGCCAGGACGCTGGCGTCATGCCTGCTGCAACTGGCCGGGTTTGAAAAAGGCCCGTCACTCCGGGGACTTGGCCCCGCCCTTGATGCCGCCCAGTGGCGGCTCTTCCGGGTGCGGCCGCCCAATCACCCCCGGCGTCGCCTGGTCGGCGCGGCGGAGTTGGTCGCGCGCTTCGCCGACGGCGGACTGATCGACGGGATGCAGCGGGCCGCCCTGGTTGGGGAACCGTCCCAGCTCACCGATGCTCTGTCGGTGAGAGACAACGCCGGCAAGTCCGCCTTCATCGGCCCCGCCCGGGCCAAGGACATCGCCGTGAACGTCGTGCTGCCCTTCCTTCACGGCCGGCAGGCATTGGCCGGCGATGCTCACCGCGCCCAGGCCATGCTCGACTTATACCGCGACTACGGCCCGCTGACCGATAACGAAATCACCCGCGAACTGGCCGCCGCGTTGCAGGAACCGGGCTGGGGCCGCATCGCCGACAACGCCCGGCGGCAGCAGGGCTTGATTCACCTGCAACGCCTGTTGGCCGGAGCGACCCAGCCCAATTAATCGGCCAGCGGCACCGCCAGCGAAATCCGCGGCTCCTCGCCAATGTTGCGGATGACGTGGCCGCGCCCGGTCAGGTCTTCGGCCACCAGCACGTCGCCGGGACCAAACTGTCGCTTTTCGCCGCTGGCAACTTCAATCTCGGCGCCGCCGGACATAAAGACCACGTATTGGTGGCGAGGCGCAGTGTGATAGTCCTGCCACCATCCGGCCGGCCGCTGCCCGACGGTAATGTCGCCGGAGCCGACGTTGTTGGCGATTTCGGCGAATTCATCCGCGCTCACGTCCTGGAAATGGGATTCGCCGTCGTCGCCAGCGTAGATTCGTACAATCATATTGTCATCCCATCTACTCGGCCAATGGCACGGCCAGCGAGACCCGGAAGTCGTCCCCGATGCTGCGGGCGATGTGCCCGTGCCCCGTCAGGTCTTCCGCCACCAGCACGTCGCCGGGGAACATGCGCACCGTGGTGCCGTCGGCCACCTCAAACTCGGCGATGCCGTTCAGGTTGACCACGTACTGCCGCCGCGGCGCGTTGTGGTAGTCGGAGAAGCTGGGCGACTCCCGCCGGTTCACGTTGATGTCGCCGGGGCCCACGTTGTTCGCAATGTCGGCGAATTGGTCCGGCGTCAGGTTTTCAAAGTGGCTTTCACCGTCGCTGCCACTGTACACCCTTACTATCTGTCCCATTCTGAGAGCCTCCTGTGTAATTTCTTGAACCGTCATTTCCGCGTGGAGCCCGCACCCCGCTTGATACGGGGCGAGAATCAAGAGCGGCCCGGGGCATCATCCCGCCAACGGAATCACCGCCGTCAGGCTGGGCGTATCGCTAACCACTCGCGTGGTATGCCCCTGTCCGCTAGTGTCCTCTACCAGCCTGGCATCGCCGGGGCCGTAGCGAAACGTTGTCCCGTCGCCCAGGCCGATTTCAATCTCACCCCGCAGCGAGATGATGTACTGTCGCCGCGGTGCGGGATGCCAGTCAATGAAGTGGCCGGGCGGCCATTCGCGGAACGCAATGGATTGGGCCGCTTGCGCATCCCCCAACTCCGGGTGCTCCACCAGGCTCGTTTCCTCAATGTGCGACTGGCCGTCATCGCCGGCGTAAAGTCGGTAAATTGCCATTGCTTCACCTGCATCCCTGGGCCTGCGCCCGAATTGCCGCCATCTTACCGGGTGGATGCGCCAGCGGCAACCGCATGGGCAAAATGCCTTTTGCGCAACAAACCTCACGATGCGGCCACTCCGCTGCCGGGGCTATACTATAGTACCCACACGTCAACCCCAGGATGGTGCAGCGATGACTACTCCATCTCCCGAACTCCAACGCAGCCTCGACCGGGCGGCGCAACTGCGCGACGAGCTGTGGTTTCATAACCAGCGGTACTACAACGACGATGCCCCGGTCGTCAGCGACGGCCAGTACGACGCCTTGATGCAGGAACTGCGCGAACTGGAAGCCGCCCACCCGGAATGCCGCCTGCCCAACTCGCCCACCCAGCTCATCGGCGGCAGCCCCTCCGACCGCTTTCCTCAGGTTCAGCATCCCATAATGATGCTCAGCTTGGCCAACGCCTTTGAACGTGCCGGACTGGAAGCGTGGCACCGCCGCGTTACCGACCTCCTGGACGGCCAGAGCTTCCAGATGGTCGCGGAGCTCAAAATCGATGGCCTGGCCGTGCGCCTGGTCTATCAGGACGGCGAGTTTGTCCTTGGAGCAACCCGCGGCAACGGGCAGACCGGCGAAGACGTTACCCACAACCTGCGGCAAGTCGCCAACATACCGCCCCGTCTGCACGGCGATTACCCGCCCGTGCTGGAAGCCCGCGGCGAGGTGTATCTCCCTCTCGACAGTTTCCACCGAATGAACGAAGAGCGCGCCCGCAACGACGAACCCCTCTACGCCAACCCCCGCAACACCGGCGCCGGCACCATCCGCCAGCTCGACCCCCAGGTGGTCCGCGATCGCAACATGGACATTTGGGTGTACAGCCTCAACGACACCGGCCAGGCGGCCCTGCCGACCAGCCATTGGGACGCCCTTACTTCCCTGGATTCCTGGGGGTTCCGAATCAACGAGCGGAACCGCATTTTCGATACGGTTGACGAGGTTTGCGCCTACTACGATGAGATGCTGGCCCACCGCCACGATTGGAACTATGAGGCCGACGGCCTGGTTATCAAGGTGGACAGTATCACCCAGCAGAACGCCCTGGGCGTGGCCGGCCGTGAGCCCCGCTGGGCCATCGCCTACAAATTCCCCGCCGAGCGGGCCGTTACCCGTCTGCGCGAAATCGTCATCAACGTCGGACGTACCGGCAGCCTGAACCCCCAGGCCATCCTGGAACCGGTGGTGGTCAGCGGCGCCACTGTGCAGCACGCCTCCCTGCACAACGAGGAGGACATCCACCGCAAGGACGTCCGCGTCGGCGACTTGGTCGAGATTGAACGCGCCGGCGACGTCATTCCCCACGTCATCGGCCCGGTGGAGATGCCCGGCGAGGAACGCGGGCCAATCTTCCGAATGCCCGAATCCTGCCCGGACTGCGAAACCGCTGTGGTCAAGGTTGAAGGCGACGCTATGCACCGCTGCCCCAACTCGGCCTGCCCGGCCCAGTTCTTCGAGTCCCTCAAGCACTTCGTCAGCCGCAACGCCATGGATATGGACGGCCTGGGCGAACAGTGGTGCCGCGTCCTCATCGACCGGCAGTTGGTTTCCGACGTTTCTGACCTCTACTCCCTGACCCAGGAGCAGTTGACCCACCTTGACCGCATGGGCGACAAGCTGGCCACCCGCATCCTGACCAACATCGAGGCCAGCAAACAGCGTCCTCTGGCGCGCATCCTGTTTGCCCTGGGCATCCTGCACGTGGGTGCGGAAGTCGCCGAACTCCTGGCCGCACGCTACGCCAGCATTGCTGACATCGCCGCCGCCAACGCCGAGGACCTTACCGAAATTGACGGCATCGGCCCCCGCATCGCCGAGAGCATCGTCAGTTACTTCGCCGCCGAGCGCAACCGCCAGACCATCGCCGGCCTCCTGCAGGCCGGCGTTCAGATGTGGCAGGAACTGGCGCCCGTGGACGAAACCGCCCAGCCCTGGAAGGGGCAGACCTTTGTTATCACCGGCACGCTGTCGTCCATGACGCGGCGGGAGGCCGAAGGCAAGGTCAAGGCCTTGGGCGGAGCTACCACCTCATCAGTGAGCCGCAAGACCAACTGGCTGGTCGCCGGAGAATCGGCCGGCAGCAAACTGACCACGGCCGAACGCCTGGGCGTGCCGGTGCTGGACGAAGACGCACTGCTCGCCCTCCTGGACGACCCCGCGAGTATCGCCGCGGACAGCGAGCCAGACCCGGCGGCGGCAGAATCGCCGACCCAGGTCTAGCGTATCAACCCGTACACCCGCTCCGGCGTCAGCCTCACTATCACCGCGTCCTGCTGCACCATGGCCCGGTCGTATTCTTCCCAGTCCGGATGCTCGTGGTCGCCGCAGGCCATGAACGCCGTCCGCAGCATCTGCCGCATCTCTTCCGCGTCGGTGTTCTGATAGTCGTTCAACGTTACCGTGCCTTCCACCACGGCGAACTGCCGCCAATCCTCGGCCACGGCCATCACGTTGCAGCGGTTGTTCCGGCGCAGGTTGCGCACCTTGTAAGACGTGCCGCGCACGGTCACGAATATCGGTCCCTCATCACCCTCGAAAGGCGACACGCCGCACACCACGATGCTGGTCTGTGCCGACCCATCCCGCCTGAAGGTGTTGATGACGCCCCGGTGGTTGCTGGCGAAAAACTGCCTCACGTCGTTGAATTCCATCGTCCTGACTCCTTGCTTGCCTGCGATTAGACCCGCCATCACTTGGCGTCGGTCTGTTCAATAACTTCATAAATCACGACTTCCCCGGACGCGAACGCCGGCGAGAGCCATCCTTCGTCCGCCCACTTTACCATCCGCTGGGCTGCGTCGTCGCCGTAGGCCGCCTTTTCCCGCGGCCCCACGATTACCCACCGGACGCCGTACTCCCTCAGCAGTGCGGACGACAGCTGACCTGTGTCGGCGGTGTAAACAGCCTCTACGTCCGCCCGGCGGCGGGCCAGCGTGGAGTCCACGTCGCGGCCCCGCCACTGGCGTTCGTGCCCTTCCCAGGACAAGATCGTCGCCCGCCCCGTTGCGGCGGAAATCCCCCCGTAGGCGTCGTAGTCGTCCCCCACGGCTTCCACGATGCGCCCCGGCGCAGCGGATTCGTTCAGCCACTGGATTGCTTCGTACACGTCCGGAGACGAACGGCGCAGGTGGTCCAAACCATGTAGTGTATTGTCACGCCAGCTCTCCCCGGCCATCGCCCACCCGGTGCGCTCAATCACGGCGGCGGCCGGGTAGTACATCGATGCCAGCAGCAGCACTATCGCCACCGCCGTCCAGGTCCAGCGCAGGCTGGCCTGAAGCACTATCCATTCGTCAACCCACTGGCGGCGCAGTTTGATGGCGACGACGTAGTACACGCCCACCGCGCCGGAAATCCCCAACAACAGCCAGGCCTGATAGTAGAACTTGAAAACCGTGTTCATGCGGTTGCCGAACTGGTCGGCGATGTGGAACAGCTCTGCCCCGCCCAGCAAAAAGAAGCCTGCCGCCGCCAGAACCAACGCAAACACGGTCCAGCGGCGCGGCCGGCGTTCCTGCGCCATCGTCATGGCACAGTACATCGCCAACCCACCCAGGCCGAGCAGCGGCAACGCCAGGGCAATACGCGTAACCACCAGGCCGTCGGCCAGCGTTACCGCGTCCGGCGATACCGACACCCTGATTCCGACCGCCACTAGCCACAGCGCCAACGGCGCGACCCCCACCGACGCAGCCAGCCAGCCGATGGCGCGCCGCCGTCCGGTAGGCCAATCCAGCTCCAGCGCGGCGCGGCCCACCAGGCTGCAGGCCAGAAATGCCGGCATCCCGATAACGATCAGAAATAGCACGGGCCGCGTCGCCGGGCCGGTCACCGGTAATATGCCGGTTGTTTGACTATCGAAAGACATATAGAACGGCAGATAGAGCACCACGCCGGCGGCGGCCAGGCTGACCACCAGGACCGCCCCTCGGTAGATTGACCGGGCCAGCGCCGGACCCGTTTCTGGTATCACGCCGATGTTTGCCGGCGGCGCGCCCAGCAGCGAAATCGCCGGCGGGCGGTTTTCCCTGGCAAACCACCTCGCGACTCCGGCGGCCCCCACGATGCACAGGTACACCGGAAAGTCCCAGGCGTTGATGAACGCCAGCCCGCCCAAGGTGAGCGCCAACGCTCCGGCCTCCTGCGGCTTGTCCTTCACCCACTCCAAGTTCGGCGGCTCCGGTGACATCAGCAGATTCAGCGCCAGCATCAGGGCCAGCACCAGGAAGGGCAGCGCGGTTACGTGGGCGTGCAGGTCCCCCAGCAGGAAGCTGAAGAAAGGGAACTCGGTGATGGTGTAGTCCAGCGATGCGCCGCCCTCGGCCAGCGTGTCGATGATCCGTGTGCCGCGCCACCACCACCAGAAACCGTCGGGCAGCCAGCCGCTGCCACCCGGCGGCGACTCCAATCCCTTGACCCCCAGCCACTGCCAGAACCATTCGCCGCCCAGCCCGCGCACGTAGGCCAGTTCCAGCATTCCTGACAGATTGCCCAGCAGCGTAATTCCCAGGGCGGTGAGCGCTCCGGTCACCAATGCGGGGGCCACTCGAGCGCCGGCCAGCCGCAGCAGGTTGTACACCAAACCAAGTACCCCGGCGGCCAGCATGGCCGGCACCGTGGCCATCGCCAGGTTGTACGCCACGTCCGTCGGAACGCCGGTCAGCGTCGTCAACGTCGCCGCTACGTAATGCCCCCCGTAGTAGTAGGCGATGCTGTGGCCCGAAAGCCACTGGTCTTCCGGTGGAAATCCACTGGCGTTGACGATGGCGTTGAGGATGCCGAAGTCCATCGGCTTTTCGGTGTGATTGATCGCCGGCGCCTCGCTGATTATTAATGCCCAAAAGATGAACACGGCCAGAAACAGCAGCTCGGTGGCTGCCACTACGGTCCAGCGCCGGCGCAAGAAATCCTTCAGTACCATGCGCTGCTGCCAGGCCAGCCACGCCGATATAAAAACCAGGGCTATCAGCACGGCGGCGATGCCGGCCGCCGAGTTGGGAATCACTCCCAGCGAGCCGCCAATCCAGGTAATCCAGGCCAGCAGCAGCAGCGCCAGCGTGCGGGAAACCGTCCATCCCCGGTCGGACAGACGCCCCAACCCGCAAACGGCCAACGCCATCGGGAACCCGACCAGCGACAGCGCCCAGAGGGCAATCAACCAGGCAAGGACGTCAGACACGATTTAACGCTGTGCGACCCGTCAGGTCATGGGGGCAAGCAGGGCGTCCACGAACTCGTGGGAATCAAAGGGAGCCATGTCCTCCAGCCCCTCCCCTGTGCCAATGAACAGGATGGGCACGCCCAACTCCCTGCGGATGGACAGCACGATGCCCCCGCGGGCGGTGCCGTCCAGCTTGGCCAGGAAGATGCCGGTGCAGCTCACGGCATCGGTGAACGCCCGCGCCTGGGTCAGCCCATTGTGCCCGGTGGTGGCGTCCAGGGTCAGCAGCACCTGGTGCGGCGCGGCTTCGTCCAGGCCGCTGATGACCCGACGCACCTTGCGCAGCTCGTCCATCAGGTTGTTCCGAGTGTGCAGTCGCCCCGCCGTATCTACGATGAGAACGTCGGCGCCCCTGGCCCGGGCGGCCTGCCAGGCGTCGTAGGCCACCGCGCCGGGGTCGGCCCCATGCTGGTGGCTGATCACATCCACGCCGACCCGTTCGCCCAGAATCTCCAACTGCTCTTCGGCGGCGGCCCGGAAGGTATCGGCGGCCCCCAGCACAACCTTTTTGCCCGCTCCCGTGAAGTGATGCGCCAGCTTGGCGATGCTGGTGGTCTTGCCCACTCCGTTGACGCCGCACATCAGGATTACGTAGGGCGCAACAATGGCGTCATCGTCAAACCAGGCGTCGGCGTCGTTTTCGCCGGAAAGCTCGGCCGCCAGCAGGTCCCTTAACCGCAGCAGAGCCTGCTCGCCGTCTGCGACCCGCCCGGCCCGAACGTCGCCGCGCAGGTCGTCAATGACCGACACCGTGGTCTCAACCGCCACGTCCGCCGAGATGAGAATTTCCTCCAGCTCCTCCCATACGGAGTCGTCCAGCTCGGATGAAGAAAACAGCCCGCGAATCCGTCCGAACCACCCATCCCGGCTGCGTTTCACGCCGGCGTCGGTCTGCTGGCGGTTGAGCTGTTCCCGGTTGCGTTTAAAGATGGAAAACATGGCGGGGCAAGATTATCAGCCGAGTTGGTGGGGCGCAAGTTGACCGGTCACCCTTCGTCCCACAGGCGCAGCAGCATGAGGATTTTCCTGCCCACTAGGTAGTATATGGTTGCTCCCCCAATGCCGAACACCACGATCGTAAGTAACGACAACAACCTCGCTAGCCAAACCATGGCAATCTCCCGGCCGCCCCATTTGCTACCGCTAGAGATGAGCAAATGAAGGAAGGAACCCGGTGAGGCGAAGGAATCTATCAGGCCAATAGCAAGAAGGATTGCCGCGGCAATGCTGACCAGCCCGGCCAACGATGCCGAAATCATGAAGGCGCCGGTGATTAATTTCCTCATGGCTGGCCTCCCCGGGGGATGCAGACACAATCAACCCTCTATCCAGGCAAGACCCGCTCGCGCCGCCTCGGTTTCGGCCGCGTTTTTGCTGCGCCCCACGCCGGTCCCCAACACCTGCCCCTCCGCCACTACCTCAACGGTGAACTCCGGTTGATGGGCCGGGCCGGAGGACGCCACCACCCGGTAAGTTGGCGTCGGCTGTCCCCGTCCCTGAAGCAACTCCTGCAACTCCGCTTTGGGATTGTCAGGCCGCCAGCTTGCCTTGGCTGCCCGGTCAAACGGTTCGGCCAGGGCGGCCAGAACGAAGCGTCGCGCGGCGTCATAGCCGGCGTCCAGGTACACCGCGGCAATGACCGACTCCATCACGTCCCCCAGCACTGCTTCGCCGTAGCGTCCGCCGGTGGCCTCGAACCCCCGGCCCAGCAGAACGTACTCGGCCAGACCCAACCGGGCGGCAGCGGCGGCCAGCGCCCTCTGGCTCAACAGCGCCGTCCAGCGCCGGGTCAATCCACCCTCGTCGCATTCGGGCAGCCGGTGGTACAGCTCTTCGCTGACCACCAGGCGCGCCACCACGTCGCCCAGGAACTCCAGCCGCTCGTAGGAATCGGTGTCCGTGCCCCCCGTTTCGTTGACGTACGAGCGATGGGTCAGGGCCTTACGCAACAAGCCCCGGTCCCGGAAGGCCAGGCCCAGGGCTTGTTCAAGTTCGGTGGCGGGTCGGCTGCCGCCGGTCGAACCCGATGGAACGGCGCCGGAGGTATTACCCTCGGACACCTTCATAAGGCCACGGCGGGGACGGCCGCTTGACCTCGCCCACGTGCTTGTGGTCCGCCATCATTTCCACGAGGTTGTCGTAGATGGGGCCGGCTTCTTGGTCGCTGGGAATGAACATCTTGACGAAGGCGGCGTTGTTGTTGGGGAACACGTACAGCGGCACGCCGAAAGCGCCGTGCACTTCCACGGCCTCGGTGTGGCTCTCGCCGATTTCCCGCATCACGTCGGGGTCCGCCAGGTCTTCGGCGAAGCGGCCCATATCGACGCCGGAGGCCTCGGCCACCGCGTTGATGGCGTCGGCGTCGGTCAGGTCGATGCGGTCTTCGTGGCGCGCCTTCAGCAGGTTGATGAAAAAGCGATCAAAGATTTCCTCGCCCTGGCGTTGGGCGGCGATGCCGGCCCGCAGCTCCAGCAGGGTGTTGTCGGAATCGTCCCGTTCCCAGTACTTGAAACCGTCGTCGTTGTTGTTGTCGTGATTTACCTGGACCAACGAGAAGGGCTTCAGTTCCACGTTGATTTCGTGGTCAGTGTTCTCGCGTACTTTCGCCCACCACATGGCAGCGTTGTACACGAAGGGTCAACGAAAGTCGTAATATACCTTGAAATCGGATTCGGCCATGGCGGCACCTCCAGAGGATTGCAGACGCGACGGGCCAGCCCGCTCGCTCAGTTGCCGGGATTGTAGCATACCCCGCCAGCGCCGTCATCACGGTTCGCCCACCGCCGGCAAGACATACGCTATACTAGCCGGCGACTTTCACGCGCGAGGAGTTTTTCATGCCCTGGGCAGAGACCATCGTTGAAACCCTGAAGAAGTGGGACACGTCGCTCATTGCCTACGTCCCCGACATTTCCATCGACCGGGTTACCAGCATCATCGACGCCGACCCCTTCTTTCACCTGGTGTCCTGCACCCGCGAGGAGGAAGCCGTCGGCGTGGCCGTGGGCAGCTACGCCGTGGGACGCAACGCCGCCGTGTTCATGCAGTCCAGCGGCTTCGGCAACAGCATCAACGGCATCGCCAGCCTGTGCCTGCCCTCCCGCACGCCCATCCCCATCTTCATGAACCTGCGCGGCCAGGTGGGTGAGTTCAACATCGCCCAGGTCGCCATGGGCCGCAACACCAAGCCCATCCTGGACCTGTTCGGCATCGCCCACTACACCATCGAAAGCGAAGACCGGATGGATACCCTGCTGGACGGCGTGATGAAGCTGTGCCACGCCCACCGCAATCCGGTCGCCATCTGCATGACCCCCATGCTCCACGGAGGCAAAATTGCTTAGGTTCGACGCCACTCAAATGCTCCTGCGCCACGCCGGGGATTCGCCCATCGTCGGTAACCTCGGCCCCACCAGCGACGAGCTGTATCACGCCGGCCACCGGGCCCGCAATTTCTACACCTACGGCAACATGGGCCTGTGCTCGTCCATCGCCCTGGGCATGGCCGTGTCCACGGATGACAAGGTCATCTCCCTGGACGGCGACGGTTCCCTCCTGATGAACCTGGGCGCCATTGCCACCATCGGCCGCGAGAGCCCCTCCAACCTCGTGGTGGTGGTTTGGGACAACGAAGCCTGGGGACAGACCGGCGGACAGCCCAGCCATACGTCCACCAACACCGACCTGGAGCAGGTCGCCCAGTCCTGCGGCATCGCCAAAACCGCCACCGTCAGCGACCTGGAGACGCTGGAGGACGTGTTCGGCCGGGCCATGGCGGAGCCGGGGCCCTGGTTCATCGTGGCCAAGATCGAAGAGGCCGACCAGTATATGCCCGTCGCCCCGGTGGAGCCGGAGTTCACCCTCTACCGCTTCCGCAACACCTACCTGGGGTGATGCGACCTTCCCCAGTCGGCTAATACCCTCCCGGACCCGCTTTCGCGAATCTGCCAATATCAATGACACCACCCCACTTGACAAATGCCAGAACATCAGTTCATAATAGGCCTACACGCGTGAACCATCGGTAACCCACAGCCTGCAACGAGGTAAATCAGAACCATCACGGTTCGGTCGTCAACGGCCACAACCGTCAGCAAATCCTAATCACGCACGTCGGTGCGGTCACTGCTGCCATTGACGGATAACAGATCGCCGTCACAAACACTGGAAGTGACAACGGAGCGGCCACTGCTGCCATCTTCACTGACCAACGGTGTTGAGAAAGACCAGGTGTGGCACGGCGCGATACCACTGCGGCCAGTGCGGCTAACTACATGCTCGTACAAAAACACCTATGTGGAAGTGCGTAACCAACCCCCGGCCGTGGGGCTGACAACGACCACCTTACCTCTCGCAGGCTACCCTACCTACCGAAATCCCAATCCAAAGGAGCCAACCCCAATGAAGCCAACGACGCCAAGCCCCAACAAATCCCCACCCCGTCCCTCCAACCACCCCGATCCCGCAACCGCATCCTTCTATCACCGGCGGCAAGCCCAGGAACCAAGCGGGCGCCCGTGAGCCGGTTTGCCACTCGCCGCCCGGTTGGGCTATCATTAAGTCGGCGGCTGCGGTCGCTGACTTGCCCTCTGCGGCGCTCAGGAGATGCTCAGCCCGATGACGCAAGCCCAAGTCAACGTTACCGACGCGGAGCCCGGTATCGCCATTGCCGGCCTCAAGGATGGCCCTCCGCTGCCGGAGGGACTCATCGCCGCCGACCTCATTGAGGTCTGTCGGCAGATGATCCTGGTGCGCGCCATGGACGAGCGCATCTGGATGATGAACCGGCAGGGCAAGGTTCCCATCGCCGCGTCCTGTCAGGGCCACGAGGCTTCCCAGTTGGGGTCCCTGCTGGCGGCGCAAAAGGACGGCGACTGCTTCCTTTTCCCCTACTACCGCGACCTGGCCATCAAGATGGCCGCCGGCCTGACTCCCCGCCAGGTGATGCTGTCGTTCATGGGCAAGGAGGGCGAGCCCTACTCCGGCGCGCGGCAATTCCCCTTGCAGGGCGCCGACCTGCCCCGCCGCATCATCCAGATTTCCAACGTTGTCGCCGCCGGGCTGACCCAGAGCGTCGGCTACGCCTTGGGCTGCAAAATGGCCGGCGACGCCACCGTTACCCTCTGCTACTTCGGCGACGGGGCCACCAGCCAGGGCGAGACCCACGAGGCCATGAACTTCGCCGCCATTCACAAGCTGCCCGTGCTGTTCATCTGCGAAAACAACAAGTACGCCATCTCCACCCCCCAGGAGTCCCAGATGGTCGTCAGCGACGTGGCCGCTCGGGCCGAGGGCTACGGTTTCCCCGGATTCGTCATTGACGGCCTGGACACCATCGCCTGCTACGAAGCCACCCGACAGGGCATCGAGCACGCCCGCAACGCCGGGCCTGCCCTCGTGGAAATGAAAGTGGAGCGCTTCATGCCTCACACCACCGACGACGACGACCGGCGCTACCGCGATCGCGATGCCCTGGACGCTGCCCGGCAGTTCGACCCGGTCGCCGTCTTTCCGGCCCACCTGGTGGAGCGCGGCATCGTTACGCAGGATGAGGTTGACGCCTTCCGGGCGGAAGCCCAGCAGCAGGTCAACGACGCCACCGACTTCGCCGACGCCGCGGCCCCGCCGGACGCCGCCACCATTTACGACCACCTCTACGTTCAGGAAGACGCATAATGGCAGAGATGACTGTCATCGAGGCGGTGCGTTCGGCCCTGCGTGAAGAGATGGAGCGGGACGAGCGCGTCTTCGTAATGGGCGAGGACGTCGGCCAGCGCGGCGGCGTGTTCCTGGCGACCCAGGGCTTCATCGAGGATTTCGGCCCCCAGCGCGTGATCGATACGCCCCTGGCGGAAGCGTCCATCATGGGCATTGCCCTCGGCGCCGCATTCCGCGGGATGCGTCCCATTCCCGAGGTGCAATTCTCCGATTTCGTCTGGCCCAGCGTGAACCAGCTGATCGGCGAGGCCGCCCGCGTGCACTACGGAACCAATGGGGCGTTGAAGGTCCCCATGACGGTGCGGATTCCCTACGGCGGTGGCATCCGCGGCGGCCTCTATCACTCCCAGAACGTAGAGGCGCTGTTCTTCCACACTCCGGGCCTGATGGTGGTCACCCCGTCCACCCCCTACGAGGCCAAGGGCCTGTTGAAGTCTGCCATCCGCGATGACAACCCGGTGATTTTCCTGGAACACAAGAAGACTTACCGGCTCGTGCGCGGCGAAGTGCCGGACGAAGAGTACACCCTGCCCATCGGGCCGGCCGACGTCAAGCGCGCCGGCTCCGACGTTACCGTGGTGAGCTACGGGCTGGCCATGCACTACTGTCTGGCTGCAGCTGCGGCGGTGGCCGAGGACGGCATCAGCGCCGAGGTGGTTGACCTGCGCACGCTCAAACCGCTGGACACGGCCACCATCCTGGAATCGGTGCGCAAGACGGGCAAGCTGCTGGTGGTCCACGAAGACAACGTCAGCGGTGGCATCGGCGCGGAGATTGCGGCCCTGGCGGCCAATGATGCCTTTGACTACCTGGACGCTCCCATCGCGCGGCTGTGCGGGCCAGACGTGCCCACCATGCCCTTCGCGCAAACGCTGGAAGACGCCTATATGCCCAGCCCCGAGACCATCGCCGCCGAAATCCGCCGACTGGCGGCCTATTAGGCCCCCAAAACGTAACAGGAAAATTACCCGTGGCACAGTTGATTGAACTGCCCCACGTCGGCGAAAGCGTCGTTGAGGGCACCATTGGCAAGTGGCTGAAACAGCCCGGCGACCGGGTCGAGCGATACGATCCGCTGGTGGAAGTCGTTACCGACAAGGTAACGATGGAGGTCCCTTCGCCGGTGGCCGGTGAACTGCTGCGGATTATCGCCCAGGAAGGGGAAACGATTCCCATGGGCGCGCCCATTGCGGAGGTCGATACGGGCGATAGTGCGCCGCCAACCGCCCCAGCGACCGATACATTGACGGCTGCTCCGCCTCCAGCTGCCCCTCCTCCGGCTGCTCCGTCCATGCCGACGCCGGCAGTGCCTGCCCCGGCTGTTCCAGTAGCCTATCTGATCGACGCCCAGCCGGTAGGGCCCACAGGCGGCTCAGCGCTGGAGGCGCGGACTGAAGACGCCACGGACATCGCTGTGCCCACGGACGGCTCCGCTGCCGTTGCCCCTGAACGGGACGACCGCGCCCCTGCCGTGCAGTCCGATGTATCCAGGCCACCCAACCGCCTGTCGCCGGCAGTCCGCCGCCTGGCCCGGGAACACAGCATCGACGTTACCCGCATTGCCGGCACCGGTATCGGCGGCCGCGTCACCCGCAACGACGTTCAGCGCCACTTGGAAACTGCGTCGGCCGATGTACCCGCTGCGCCTGCTTATGCCCAACCTTCCACATCGGCTGACGAGGAACGGCTGCCGCTCACCCCGGTGCGCCGCATGATTGCCGAAGCCATGATGCGGTCGGTGAGCCAGATCCCCCACGCTTGGAGCATGGTGGAGGTGGACATAACCGAGTTAGTATTGCTGCGCAACCGGGAGCGAGACAGGTTTAGCAGCCAGGAAGGCGTCAATCTCACCTACCTGCCCTTTGCGCTGAAAGCCGTTGCCGGCGCCTTGAAGGAGAATCCTTCTCTCAACGCGTCCTGGGGCGACGACTACATTTCGTTGAAACGGCGCATCAACCTCGGTATCGCAGTCGCCGCTCCCAACGGGCTGGTGGTGCCCGTGATTCACGACGCCGACCGCTTGAGTATCGCCGGGCTGGCCCACGCCGTGGCCGACTTGTCCCAGCGCGCCCGCTCCGGCAGCCTGCGCCTGGATGACGTGCAGGGCGGAACGTTCACCGTCAACAACACCGGCGCTCTCGGCAGCGTGCTGGGTGGCCCGATTATCAATCATCCGCAGGCCGGGATTATCACCACTGAAGCAGTGCAGCAGCGGCCCATAGTCATCAATAACGCTATTGCCATCCGCTGGATGATGAACCTTTGCCTGTCCTTTGACCACCGCATCAACGACGGAGCCGAAGCCGGGGCTTTCCTGCAATCGGTGAAACGTCTCCTCGAGGCGTTCGATGGCGACACTGCTATCTACTGAACAAGTTTGTCGTGTCATCAGGGCTAGTGTAGTTCCCTATCGCGAGGCTTGGGATTGGCAGGTTGACCTGGCCCATCGGGTGCGCGAGGGTTCCGCTCCGGAAACACTCCTGCTGCTGGAGCATCCGCATACCTACACCAGGGGACGGCTGTCCCCCGACAGCCACCTGTTGCTGAACGAAAGCGCCCTCGCGGCCCAGGGCGTTGCGGTGGTGGAAACGGACCGGGGTGGTCTGATTACCTATCACGGGCCGGGCCAGTTAGTGGCCTATCCCATTATCCGGTTGCGTGGCCGCGGCGGGCCGCACTGGTACGTGCGTACCTTGGAGCGGGTAATCATCCAGAGCCTCGCCCAGTTCGGGCTGCCGTCGCGGACTGTTGACGGACTGACCGGAGTCTGGACGATGGACGGCCAGCGCAAGATTGCGGCCATTGGCGTCAAGATTGCCGGCGGGGTGGCCTATCACGGGTTTGCGATTAACGTCAATCCCGACTTGCGGATGTTCGAAGGGATAGTGCCCTGCGGCATTGCCGACCGGAGCGTTACATCGCTGGCCGCCGAGCTTGCGCCAGGGCCGTCGCTTGACGCCGTGGCCGAGGTTGCCGCCAGCGCATTCTGTGCCCAGTTCGGGCTGGAACCGAGGCCTTGTCCGTGATGCGATACGACATAGTTATCGTCGGTGGCGGTTCTGCCGGCTGTGCGCTGGCGACCCGGCTGTCGGAAGACGCCAACCGCTCGGTCTTGCTCTTGGAAGCAGGGCCGGACTTCACAGACTTTGAGCAATGGCCGTCCGAATTGCGGGACGGTTCCCGTCAGGATGCCTCCGCCCCCGGCGCGCCCTTCAACTGGTCCTACCGCGCTGTCGCCACGGAGCGACAGGCAGCTCCGATGCAGATTGCCCGAGGCCGGGTGATGGGCGGCTCCGGCTCGGTGAACGGCCAAGTCTTCCTCCGCGGCCTGCCCGAGGACTACGACGCTTGGGCAGCGCAGGGCAATGACCTGTGGGCTTTCCAGCATGTGCTGCCCTACTTTCGCAAGCTGGAATCCGACGCGGACGTGCGGGATGATTTTCACGGCCGCGACGGGCCCGTGCCCGTTGTGCGGGCGCCCCGCGATGCTTGGCACCCTTATCAGGAAGCCTTCGTGCAGGCCTGCGCCGGTTTAGGATTCCCGGAAGATGCCGACATGAACCATCCAGCCTCCGGCGGGGTTGGTGCCGCGCCGATGAACAACCCGGCCGGTATCCGCATGAACTGCGCCCTGGCCTACCTGGCCACAGCCAGGCATCGCCTCAACCTGACCATACGCGGCAGCGTCACTGCCCGGCGTGTGCTCTTTGATAGTAGTTCGACAGGCACCCCACAAGCGATTGGAGTGGAAGCCGAAAGCGGCGGCGAGCCATTCCGGGTTTTCGGAGACGACATCGTCCTCTGTTGCAGCGGGATTGCGTCGCCGCAACTGCTGATGCTATCGGGCGTAGGCCCGGCCCATCACCTTGAGGAATTGGGCATCCCGGTGGTGATGGATTCGCCAGGCGTGGGCCAGAACCTCCGCGACCATCCGCTGGTGTACGTGGACACGGTGCTGCGCCCGAATTACGTCTCCCCAAGCGCTGCCGTCTCCCGGATTCAGACCATGCTGCGCTACACTACTTCCGGTTCGGCGGCGCGTAACGACATGCAGGTGTACGTCAATAACGTGGCCTCCGGGTCAAGTCCGCTCGGCAGCGGGCCGGGCGTGTCCGACGGGATTATTCGGATGACCTGTATCCTGCAGCAGGCGGAGAGCGCCGGCGAACTGCGGCTGGCGTCGGCAGACCCGTTGGACAAACCTCTGATTGACTATCGGTATCTGCGTAGCGAAAACGACCGGAGGCGGCTACGGGAGGCAGTGCGCTTGTGTCGTCAGATACTGGCCCAGCCGGCTTTTGCGTCAATAGTCGGGGATGCCGTATCGCCTTCGGCCACCGAGATTGACTCGGACGACGCTTTGGATGACTGGCTGTTGCGCAACGTGTTTACCACCTATCACACGTCCGGGTCGTGCAAGATGGGCCCGGCCAGCGACCCGATGGCGGTCGTTGACCAGCATTGCCGGGTGCATAGAGTGGACCATCTGCGGGTTGTTGACCTGTCTGTCTGCCCTAACGTGGTGCGTGCGAACACCAACGCGACGGCGGTGATGATTGGGGAACGGGCCGCAGAGTTTTTTCAATAGAAGGCTGCGCTATAATTGCCAAGCTAATCCGCGCCTCGCGCGCCGCCGGAGAATCCCTGTAATGCCCATTTCGCAATACGTGAGCCGAGCCATGGAGGAAGGCGGATGGATTCGCCGTATGTTTGAAGTTGGCATCGCTCTCAAAGCGCAATACGGCGAGGACAACGTTTTCGACCTGTCGCTGGGCAATCCGATTATGGAGCCGCCGGAGGAGTTTCACGCCGAGCTGCTCCGTATCGCTCAGGCCCCGACGCCGGGTATGCACCGCTATATGCCCAACGCCGGCTATCCCGAAACCCGGCAGGCCGTAGCCGATACGCTGTCGTCCGAAACCGGGCTGGCCTTTGGCGCAGGGGACATCGTGATGACCTGCGGCGCAGCAGGAGCGGCCAACGTGGTGCTGCGGGCAATACTGAATCCCGGCGATGAGGTAGTCATTCTGTCGCCGTTCTTTGGAGAGTACACCTACTACATTCAGAACCAACAGGGAATCCCGGTCATCGTGCCCACCGACGCCGAATTCGGGCTGGATATTGCTGCCATCGCCGCCGCTATCACTCCCCGGACGCGGGCGGTGATGCTCAACTCGCCCAACAACCCATCCGGCGTGGTCTATCCGGAGTCCGACGTAGTGGCCCTGGCTGACGTGCTGACCCAGGCCGAAGCCCGGTTCGGCTCGGAGATTTTCATAATCAGCGATGAACCCTACCGGCGCATCATCTACGACGGTTTGGTATATCCCCAGGTGTTCCCCCACTACGAGCGCACCATCGTGGTGAACTCCCACGCCAAGGATCTGGGACTCCCCGGCGAGCGGATCGGGCACATCGCCGTGCATCCCGACTATTCCGGCAAGGCCGAACTGATGGACGGACTGGTGTTCTGCAACCGCGTGCTGGGGTTCGTCAACGCGCCGGCGCTGATGCAGCACGTGGTCCGCGCGGTGCAGGATGCCTCGGTGGACGTGGGCGAATACCAGCGCAAACGGGACTTCCTTTACGACAACCTGACCAGTATGGGGTACTCGGTGGTGAAGCCCCAGGGCGCGTTCTACCTGTTCCCGCGCTCACCGCTGGCTGACGACGAGGCGTTCGTTGCGGCGTTGCAGGAGTACAACGTGCTGGTGGTGCCGGGTAAGGGCTTCGGCACCCCCGGACATTTCCGCATCTCCTACTGTCTGGAGGATAGGGTGCTGGAAGGGGCTATGGACGGATTTGCGCGGGCCGCGGAGCAGTACCTCCGTTAGGGCCAGTTGGCGTCGGATTCCCGGGATGGCAAGCGGACGGTAGCGTTTCCTCGCGTCGTAACCTGCTGCCGCTGGTTTTCGCCCCAAATCTCCATGTCCACCAGGTGTTCGCCGTCCTCCACCCGCTTGCCGGTGATTTTGCCCTTGCACCAGGTGGTGTCACCGACCACGTTGAAGCGGCGCAGTTCCACGTGCATGGTTTTCAGGAATCCATCGTCGCCCATCCAGTTGGTGAGCAGGTGGCCCATCCAGCAGCAGCGTTGGCAGCCATAGTCGTAGGCGCCGGGCAGACCAGCCGACTCGGCGGCTTCCTGGATGTCGTGCACTCGGATGATGGCTTCCTGCGCGCCGGTGTTGGGGTCGGTGAAACCCCAGGAGGGATGGCGCAGCATCTCCCGCAGTTGTATGCCGTGGCTGATACCCCCGATGCAGCCGGCCACAAACGCAGTGATGTCCCCGTGGCTCAACGGCCCCTTGACCACCGGAGTCAGCTCGTCGCCTATGCTGACGTCTTCAAACCAGCGAGGGTTATTGCCCCGGATTTCCTCGTTGAGGATGGCCTGATGGATGGTTTCCAGCTCGTCGCGGGAATATTGGTAGGGTTCAAAAGTGTATTTCTGGCGTTCGCGGGCGGCGCTGCGCTCGGCGCGGACCTGCCACCCTTTGGTTTTCGCAATCGCCTCGCCCCGCTGGTTGTAATAGTGGGTAACGCTGGACTGGATGACGATACGGCCGGCAAACTCGCTTTCCTTTTCCTCCAGGCCGGTGAACTGTTCCTGAACGCTAATATGGTCGTCCAGGTGTATGGGACGAAACCATTCCCAATCGTTGCCGGCGTGAAAGCCGTGGACGCCGGGCAACCCGCCAGTGCGCCCGGAACACCAATACACGCTGTAAAGGAAGCAGGGCGGTGCGATGATGTTGCCGTACTTGCTGGTCTGGGCGTAGGAACGATCCCAGTACAGCGGGTTGGTGTCGCCAATGCCCTGGCAGAAGTGGCGGATGGCGCTGCGGGACGCCTCTTCGTTGAACAGGCCTACGCCGTACTGCCGCGGCCGGTTGAAGGTGCCGAGGCGGTCGCGGAGACGGTCGAGCCCTTCCTGGGTAATTCTGCCTGATTCCAGTACCATAGTGGTGTTTCCTCACGGATGCGCTGGCGATTTAATAAAATTGCGGTTCGGACGGCTATTATAGACCACCGACGGCCTGGGGCAATCCGCATCATTTGACCCTCTGCCGGCTGCCGTCTATACTGCCGGCGGGTTGGCTGCCGACCGCAATTGCATTCTGGCCGGCCCAGCCGCTACCTCATCCCCGGCCGACGCTTCACGGCAACGGCGCCAACGTATCGAGGAGGTGTTATCTTGCCCGCTAAAGTACCCATCACGGTCAACGTGAATGGCCGCTCTCATTCCGCCGAAGTGGAACCTCGCACCCTGCTGGTCCATTTTCTACGCGAGACTCTCAACCTTACCGGCACCAAAATCGGCTGCGACACCAGCCAGTGCGGCGCCTGTGTCGTGAAGATGAACGGTGTGACTGTTAAGTCCTGCACCGCCTTTGCAGTTCAGGCCGACGGGGCCGAGGTCGTTACCATTGAAGGGCTGGCCCAGGACGGTAACCTCACCGCCGTCCAGGAAGCCTTCTGGAATAATCACGGCCTGCAATGCGGCTACTGTACCGCCGGCATGATTATCTCGGTAACGGAAATCATCGAACGCAACCCCAATCCATCTGCGGAAGAGGTGCGCGCCGGGCTGGAAGGCAATATGTGCCGCTGTACCGGATACAACAACATCGTCAAGGCCGCCCTGGCCGCCGCTGCTGCCGGGCAAGGAGGTTAAGCGATGACTACCCGCATTTTCGGCTCCGGCATCCGGCGGCGGGAAGACCCCCGCCTGATTACCGGCCAGGCCGCCTATACTGACGACATCAAGCTCACCGGCATGGTTCACGCCGCCATCCTGCGCAGCCCTCATGCTCACGCTCGCATTACGGCCATCAACACCGACGCGGCCAAAGCCGCCGCCGGCGTGCTGGCCGTCTATACCGGCGCGGACATTGAGGGCGTGCTGAATCCCATACCTTGCGCCTGGGCAATCCCTGACTCCGACCTAAAAGCTGTGGCCTATCCCGCCATCGCCAGCGACACCGTTCGCTACGTCGGCGACGCCGTGGCAGTCGTGGTGGCGGAAAACCGCTACCAGGCGGAGGACGCTCTGGAACTCATTCAGGTTGACTACTCGCCGTTGCCAACGGTTATCAATCCCGAGGCTGCCCTGGCCGACGGCGCGCCCCAGCTCCACGAGGACGCCCCCAATAACCAGGCGTTCCACTGGGTGGCCGCTGGCGGCGACACCGACGCCGCCTTCGTCGATGCCGCCATAACCGTCAGCGAGACCATCAACCAGCAGAAACTAATCCCCAACCCGATGGAGACCCGCTCCGCCATCGCCTCCTGGTCGCCGGCTATGGGCGAGCTCACCATCTGGAACACCACGCAGAACCCGCACATCGCCCGATTTGTAACCTGCTTGGTTACTGGAGTAGCGGAGCACAAAATCCGCGTCATCGCGCCGGAAGTGGGTGGCGGGTTCGGCGCGAAAATCGCCGTCTATCCCTGGGAGATGATAACTGCCTTCTGCTCCATGCAGTTGGGTGTTCCCGTCAAGTGGACGGAAACCCGCACCGAGAACTACATGGCCACCACCCACGGGCGCGACCACGTCGAATACGTGGAGATGGCCGCCAACGCCGACGGCAAGGTAACCGCCGTGCGCAGCGTGGTCTATGCCGGCATGGGCGCTTACCTGTCCACTGCCGCGCCGGGTATCCCGACGATTCTGCACGGTCTGATGTACTCTGGCCCCTACGACATCGCCAACATCAAGGCCGACGTGTACGGAGTGTTCACCAATTCCACGCCCGTTGAAGCGTATCGCGGCGCCGGCCGTCCGGAGGCGACGTTCCTCCTGGAACGGCTGATGGACAAGGTTGCCGACGCCGTGGGCATCGACAGCGTGGAAGTACGCCGCCGCAACCTAATCGAGCCTTTCGACAATAACCGCGACGTCGCTATTGGCATTACCTACGACAGCGGCAACTACTCCGGTGCGCTGGACCAGCTACTCGGACACGTCGGCTATGATCAGTTCCGCCAGGACCAAGCCCACGAGCGCGACCACGGGACCTTCCGGGGCATTGGCGTCGCCTGCTACTGCGAAATCTGCGGTCTCGGCCCCTCACAGGTTGCCGGCGCCGTGGGATTCGGCGGCGGGTTGTGGGAATCGGCCACGGTGCGCATCTACGCCACTGGCAAAGTCAACGTGTTCATCGGCACGTCGCCCCACGGCCAAGGGGAGGAGACCACCTTCGCCCAAATCGTCGCCGACGAAATCGGCGTTGACGTGGACGACGTGGAAGTCGTGCACGGCGACACCGACACCACGCCCATGGGCTGGGGCACCTACGGTAGCCGTACCACCGTCGTCGGTGGCGCCGCCGTTGCCCTGACCATGCGCAAGCTGCGCGACAAGGCCAGGGTCATTGCCGCCCACCTGCTGGAGGCCGACGAGGCCGACATTGAGTACGCCGACGGCCAATTCTTCGTGCGGGGCGCGCCCGACCGGGCCCAGAGCATCCAGGACGTCGCGCTGCAGGCCAACGTCGCTTGGAACCTGCCGGAGGGCATCGAGCCGGGCATGGAAGCCAGCACCTACTACGACCCGCCCAACTTCAGCTATCCCTTCGGGGCGCATGCGGCCATCGTCAGCATTGACCCGGACAACGGGCACATCACGCTGGACCGCTACGTGGCCGTTGACGACTGCGGCCCGCAAATCAACCCCATGGTTGTCGAGGGACAGGTTCACGGCGGCGTGGTGCAGGGTGCCGGCCAGGCCCTATGGGAGGGCGCCGTCTATGACGACAGCGGCCAGCTGCTCACCGGCTCCATGATGGACTATGCCATCCCGCGCGCACACCTGGTGCCCGACATCGAGGTGCATTCCACCACAACGCCGTCCCCGCACAACCCGCTGGGCGTGAAGGGCATCGGCGAAACTGGCACCATCGCCTCCACCGCCGCCATCTACAGCGCGGTGATGGACGCCCTGAAGCCTATGGGAATCGGCAGCCTGGATATGCCACTCACTCCCGAGCGCGTCTGGCGCGCCATTCAGGAGAGCGGCTACACCGGCAACGGACACAGCCATAACCACGGCCACGACCATGGCCATGGACACCAGCACTGACCGGCCACGGAAAAGGAGGACTGATTGCAATGTTTGCAGCAGAGTTTGAATACCGCAAGGCCGGCTCCATCGCGGAAGCGGTGCAGTTGCTGGCCGACAACCCGGACGCCAAGCTGCTGGCCGGCGGCCACAGCCTGATCCCGTTGATGCGGTTCCGCCTGGCCCGCCCGGAGTTGCTGATTGACATCGGCGGCATTGCCAACCTGCGGGGCATCACCGTCAGCGGCGATACCATCAACATCGGCGCGCTGACCACCCACGCCGAAATCGCCGCATCTGCCGAAGTGCAGCAGGCTAACGGTTTGCTGGCCGAGGCGGCCGGCGGTATCGGCGACCCGGCGGTGCGCAACCGGGGCACCATTGGCGGTAACCTGGCCCACGCCGACCCCGCGTCCGACTGGGCTACCGTACTCACGGCACTGGGAGCAATAGTCTCGGCGCAGGGGCCGTCAGGCAGCCGCACCATCGCCGTGGCTGACCTCATTGAGGACGCTTTCGCAACGGCACTGGCCGAAAACGAGCTGATTACTACGGTGTCCGTGCCAACCCTGGCCGCCAATCAGCGGGCGGAGTACGCCAAGATGGCCCATCCGGCCAGCTTCTACGCCGTAGTGGGCGGCGCGGTGGTGGTAACTATGGATGGCGACCGCTGCACAGCGGCATCGGTGGCCGTGGGCGGCCTCACGCCGCGCCCGGTGAAGGCGTCGTCAGTAGAGCAGGCTTTAACGGGAACCACGCTGACCATGGACAGCATCGCCGACGCTACGGCGCGCCTGAGTGAGGACCTCAACGCCGCCGGCGTGAACATCATCGGCGACGTGTACGCCTCTGCCGACTTCCGCTCCAGCGTGGCCCCGGTGGAGGTGAAGCACGCCTTGCTCCACGCCATCGGCCTGGCGCACCACTAGATTCCCCACCGGAACCTTGCACCCCGCACAGTGCATTGCTTGACTCTGTGCGGGGTGTATGATTTTTCGGCCTGAAACATTGACCAGCGAGGCCATACCTTGAAAATCTTGCTCACCAACGACGACGGGATTCACGCTTCCGGGCTGTGGGCTGCCGCTCGCAGCCTTTCCGCTGTCGCCCAAGTCGCCGTAGTTGCGCCGGACCGGGAACAGTCCGGCGTCGGCGCCTCAATGACGTTGCACGCTCCGCTCTTCGCTCATCAGGTGCCGGCCGAGCAATACCTGTCTCAGCACGCCCCTAGCGACGACACACCTCCGCGCAGCGCCGATGCCGTGCGGGAGCCCATCGGGGACGCCACAACCCTGGATTTGCCCCATCCCATCGATGCTTGGGCCGTACAGGGTACTCCCGCCGATTCGTGCATCCTGGCGCTGGAGCAGTTGGTAAACCCCAAGCCGGACCTGGTGGTCAGCGGCATCAATCGCGGCTCCAACCTGGGCTGGGACGTCATCGTGTCCGGTACGGTGGGAGCGGCTTTGCAGGGGTTCGTGCGCGGCTATCCCACCATCGCCATCTCTGTGGGATCGGTACAGTCGCCACGCTACGGGCTGGCGGCGCACGTCGTGGCGACCCTGGCCCGCCGTCTGGCCGACGCCCCGGAGGTGTCGCCCCCGTACTTCCTCAACGTCAACGTGCCCAACGAGCCGGCCGAGAAGATCGCCGGCGTGCAAATAACCCGCTTGGGCGGCCGCGCCTACGGTGAGTCAGTTCGCTCCGAGGAATCCTTCGGCCACCGTCGCTACTGGATTTCCCGCAATCGGCCCGTTCTCGCTGGCGGCGACGGCACCGACATATCCGCCCACAAGGGCAACCACATCACTATTACTCCCATGGGCATGGCTTTCTCCACTACCGAGGAGCGTATCGAGTTGGTGCAGGGATTGGTGAACGGTGCGGGTATTCTACCGACGCCGGCGCCGGCTGCGGACGCTGCCGCGGTTTGACCGGCGAGGTTGTTCCGGCGGTTCTTCACGGTGTCTTTGACTTGTGGCGGAGCCTGCGTCCAGTTCGGCGTAGTCGGCTAACCCTCCGGTGTCGCGGATGCGCCGGATGCGTGGGCGGTCGCGGGTCAGCCACAGCGCCTGCGTGACGATGGTCAGGAAGATGCCCGGTGCGGCCAGCGCCAGCAGCGTTGGGTCAACCAGAGGTTCCCCGTTCTGGAAGCGCAATTGCGTGCGCAGGAATATCCAGCCGCCGCCGACAATTATCCAGGCCCAGGACAGCGCGCCGGAAACCACGCCGTTGTGCCAGGGGGAGCGGATGAACAGGATGGCGCTGCATGGCCACCAGACGAAGGTCGGAACGATGAACCAGCCCTGGTAATACCAGGGCTTGAGGGCATCAGGCGGCTGTGGGGGCGGTGAGGACATCAGTTGCGGGCCAGCAGCACGTGAAACTCCAGCTCGCCGATGTGCCGGCCTTCGTTGATTGACGCCGCGGCGTACTCCAGGCACATCCGGGCAAAGCCAGGGTATTCGTACACGTTCCGGCCCAACACCACCCGCGGCATCACGCCTTCCAGGTCAACCTCCAGATAGGTGGGGTCGTCGTCAACTACCCGCAACTCAACATCGCGGTTGGTGATGCGTTCCAGCTTCTCCTGAAGACGCGCCAGGAATACGTCGTCATCCATTTTCCGATTGTCTCCGTCGCGGGGGACTTGGCCGACTCTTGGCATTGTATCAGGTTCACGCGCGGCAGTGTGGGTATGCTATGATGCTGCGCCTTGGTGAAGGTCTTCGCCAGCCCTCCTATTGCCGCCGACTTTCTGAACATGAACGAACAACTCGATAAGGAATTCAACCGTGCCATGGTCGTGGTCGCCCACGCCGATGACGCCGAATGGGGCTGCTCCGGCACGGTGGCCCGCTGGTGCGCCGAGGGCTGGGACGTGGCCTACGTGATTTGCACCGATGGCAGTAAGGGCAGCGACGATCCGACAATGACCTCCGCCAAGCTGGCAATAGTCCGCGAGGAGGAGCAGCGGGAAGCGGCCCGCGTCCTCGGCCTATCCCAGGTGTTTTTCCTGGGCTTTCCCGATGCCTACCTGGAATCCACGCTCCAGTTGCGCAAAGCCATCAGCCGCGCGATTCGCATACACCGTCCCGACGTACTGGTCTGCATGAACCCCGTTCGCAACCTGGACGGCGACGGATACATCGACCACCCTGACCACTTCGCGTCCGGGGACGCGGCCTTGGGCGCGGTATATCCGGCGGCCCGGGACCGTTTGACCTTCCCGGAGCTGCTCAACGAAGAGGGACTGGAACCGCACAAGGTGCGGGAGGTCTGGATAATGGGACGCACCGAGCCGGATCACGTGGTGGACGTCACCGACCACATCGAAACCGCCGTAGCCGCGCTGCGGGCTCATCGCAGCCAGGTGGACCCGGAAGCGGCGGACCGCTACTTGAAGGAATGGCGTCGCCGGGACGGCAAGCGTATCGGCGTAGCGTACGCAGAGGTGTTTAAGCGCTTCCGCCTGGGCTAACCTTCCCGAAGGGATGAATCACACCGGCGGCGTCAATTCCACGCCCAGCGCCTGCTCGCACCACGCCGCCGCCGATAGCAACCTACCCTCGGCAAATGGCGACGCTACCAGTTGCATTGCCAGCGGCAGGCTGGATTCCGCCAACCCCGACGGTAGCGCAAGGGCCGGCAATCCGCACGATGTCCATGGCCCCTGGAAGGCCGGGTCGCCGGTGTTGGTGCGGTCTGCCTGGGCCGGCGCCGGGGTGGCCGGCGTCATGAGAACGTCGCACTGCTGGGAGAGTCTCTGCATATCATCGATAAACGTCCGCCGCCGTTCCAGCGCCCGGGCGTACACGATGCCGTCGGTTGCCAGGCCATCGGCCAGCATTGCCCGCAGCTTGGGCTGGTAGTCTTCGGCCTGGTTGCGATACATCGGCTCGTGGAAGGATGCCGCCTCCACCGCCATTATCAGCAACTGGTCGTTGAACGCCGTGTCGATGCTGTCGGGCATGGGCAGTTCTTCAATCTCGGCCCCCGCCTGCGCCAGTTGCTCCGCAACGCCGTCCAGGTGTCGCCGGGTTTCGCCATCGGCCTTCTCGTAGAAATAACGACGCAACAGGCCGATGCGTGGGGCCGGCGGGTCACCGATGGCTGAAAGGTAATCGGCCACCGGCTCCCGGGAAGACACCGGGTCGGCCGCGTCGGGTCCGGCCATCACCTGCAACAGCAGCGCGGCGTCTTCCACCGTGCGCACCAGCCAGCCCACCGTGTCCAGATTCCAGCTCACCGGAACCACGCCGCGCCGGCTCACCCGCCCGAAGGTCGGCTTGAATCCCACCACCCCGTTGTACGCTGCCGGACGCAGCACCGACCCCACCGTCTGGGAACCCATCGCCGCCGGACACATCCTCGACGCCACGGCAACGGCCGAGCCGCTGCTGCTGCCTCCGGGAGTGTGGGCCGGGTTCCAGGGGTTGAAAGTTGGCGAGGGGTCCAGGCAGGCAAACTCGGTGGTTACCGCCTTGCCCAGCATTATCGCGCCGGCCCGCTTCAACAGCGTCAACGACGCGGCGTCGTGGTCCGGCACAAAGTCCTTATAGACCTCGCTGCCGGCCCGAGTCGGAATTCCGGCGGTGTAGTAGATGTCCTTCATGCCGATGGGCACGCCGTGCAGCGGGCCGAGGGGACGCCCGCGGGACACAGCAGCGTCGGCGTTGGCGGCATCAGCAGTGACGGTATCCCGGTCAACATAAACCCACGCCCGCAACTGCTCGTCTAGCGATTCGATGCGGTCGAGGCAAGCCTCTGCCAGTTCGGTGGCGGTAAGACGTCGGTCGGCGATGGAGCGGGCTGCTTGGGCTGCGGTGAGTTCGTTGGGACTTGGCATGAAGATACACCTCCGCTGGTTCATCAGCGCTGGGGAGCCAATTACACTCCCGGCGGCCGGCGCTCGCTCCAATCCGTCGCCTGCTCGTATGCGTACGCCAGGCGGAACAGGGTGGTTTCGTCGAAGGCCCGGCCGGCGATTTGCAGGCCGATGGGGAGTCCCGAAGCGGTGAAGCCGCAGTTGACGGACAGGGCCGGCAGATTCGCCAGGTTGAATGGCGCTGTGAATCCCCGCCGCCCTTTGAAACCGGCGATAACATCCGCTTTGGTGCCCAGTCCGGCCGACTCGGGTATCAGGGTCGATGGCACCGAGGACGTCGGCATTATCAGGGCGTCAACATTTTCCAGCGCGGCCAGGATCTGCTTCCGCAGCGCTTCCCGCAGCCGCGCTGCCTTTTGGTAGGCCTTGGCGGGTACAACGCTTCCCATGAGCAGGCGAACCTGGTTGTTGTGGTCAAGCTCGCGCAGTTGTTCGGTGGATATGATGTCCCAGTTCAACATCGCGGCGTCGCTGCTGATGATGGCATAGGAAATCTCCGACGAGTTTACAATGAGAGGCAGGGATACCTCGCTGACCTCCGCGCCAAGGCCGGCCAGCACGTCCGCTGCCGCCAGCACGGCCTCGCGGACCTCGGGGTCGTTGGCGTCGGTGTGGACGCGCTCGGTGACGATGCCCAACTTCAGGCCCCTGACGTAGCCGTCCAGGGCAGCGGCATAGTCCGGCACCGTAACGTCCCACGTCTGCGGGTCGTTGGGGTCGTGGCCGGCGATGACGGCCAGGGTGTTGGCGCAGTCGGTAACCGTGCGGGAGACGGGGCCGGCCGTGTCCATGGACCAACTGGCCCCGAACACCCCATGGCGGCTAACCAGCCCGAAGGTGGGCCGGATACCAACCAGGCCGCAGAATGCGGCGGGTCCCCGGATGCTGCCGCCAGTATCCTCGCCCAGGGAAGTGGCACACAGAAAGGCGGCCGTGGCTGCGCCGGAACCGCTGCTGGACGTGCCGGGATTGCGGTTGGTGTCCCAGGGATTGCGGGGCCGGCCGTAGGGATGGCGGAAAGCATCGCCGCTGGCGTATTCGCTCATATTGAGCTTGCCGAGCAGCACCGTGCCGGCGGCCCGCAGGCGGGACATAATAGTTGCGTCTTCGTCCGGAAGGTTCTCCGACAGGATCGTGGAGCCGTTGGTGGTTACGATGCCGGCCGTGTCGAACTGGTCTTTCACGGCCACCGGCACGCCGTGCAGCGGGCCGCGGCGGGTGCCGGCGGCGATTTCAGCATCGGCCTGGCGAGCGTCGGCCCGAGCCCGTTCCGGTGTAACGGTGATGTAGGAGGCATAGTTGCCGTCCAGTCGGGCGATGCGTTCCAGGTAAGCCTCCGTAGCCTCCGTCGAGGACACCTCGCCGGCGGCGATGCGCATGCCCAGTTCAGTGGCCGAAAGGTAGCAAATGCTCTCGTCCGCCATGATTATGCCTCCTGTTTGCGCGCCGTTTCGGATATGATGATAGGCAGGGCTTGAATCTCGGCTACGTCAGGCTCGGTGATGGCGTCCAGCGCCTCCAGCAGGCCGTTGAGAGACTCACGAACCTCCGGGAGCAGGTCGTCGGGTATGGCAATTCCCGAGGCTTTGGCCAAGGCCAGAACCTCGGCGTCGTTCAGGTCAGACACAGTTCACCTCTCGTTGTAGTTCCGTCTGGATTGGCAATTTTGTGCCGGCACAGGAGCCTTGTCAACAGCGTCGGGGGTGGGCGATTTGGAAAGGAGTGAACTTTGTGATATAATGCACGAGGCAACAGCCAAAAATTTCCCTGAGAGGAGAAACCATGGAAGGCAAAGTTCAACTGGAGATTACCTACTGCGTGCCTTGACAGCACCACGCTACCGCCACGTGGATGGCGAACGAGTTTTTCCGGGCCTACGGCGCGGACGCCGCAATCACTATCTCCCCGCGCGGTCAGGGCATCATGGAAGTGTTCCTGGACGGCGAGAAGATTTTCGACAAGAAGGCCGAGGGCAACATTTACCCTGACCTTTCCCGCGTCCGGCAGATGAAGGAAGCCATCTCCGCAAAGATCGCCAACGTTGACTTGGCCGTTGCTGCAGACAATTAGCCTGCGACACACGCTCTGAGCGTCAGGCCGCTGCCTGTGATGATGGGCGGCGGCCATTTCCTTTTCCTCTTTGCGTCCGTGAAACCGGCGGACTGGTATGGTATAATACAATCGGCCTGATTTATGCCTATCGACTGAACGAATAACGCTATGACCCAGATTGACGATGTAAAAAGCCGGCTGGACATCGTAGAGTTGATTGGCGGCTACGTTAACTTGCAGCGGTCGGGCAGCTCCCTGAAAGCCAACTGCCCTTTCCATCAGGAACGCACGCCTTCCTTTTACGTGTTCCCTGACCGTCAATCATGGCGCTGCTTTGGAGCTTGTGCCGAGGGTGGCGATGCTTTCTCCTTCGTGATGAAGGCCGACCGAGTGGACTTCCGAGAAGCGCTGCACCGGTTGGCGGCTCGCGTCGGCATTACCATCGTCAGCCAGGGGGATTCGGGCGACCGTTCCCGGCAGCTTTTCGAAATCAACGACGCCGCCCGCCGGTTCTTCCAGGATATGCTGGCGACGCCGGAAGCGCAGTTTGTACGGGATTACCTGCGGGACCGGGGAATCAACGAGCGGTCCTTGCAGACGTTTGAGTTTGGGTACAGCCCAGCCAATGGCAACCGCCTGCTGGCGCACCTAACCGGCGTCGGCTATACCCCGCAACAAATCGCCGAAGCCGAGTTGGTGCGGGCCACGGACGATGGACGCTACTATGATTTCTTCCGGGGCCGGCTGATGATTCCGATACGGGACTGGCAGGCGCGGGTTGCCGGATTCGGCAGCCGGGCGCTGGATGACAACGCTACGCCCAAATACCTCAACACGCCGCGCACGCCGGTCTTTGACAAGTCCCGCATCCTGTTCGCGATGCACATCGCCAAGGAGCCGGTGCGCCAGCAGGGCGCCGTCATCGTTGAAGGCTACATGGACGCCATCATGGCCCACCAGCACGGCTACGACAATGTAGTCGCGTCTATGGGCACGGCGCTGACGGAGGATCAAGTAAGGGCAGTAAAGCGATTGACCGACCACGTAACGATGGCATTGGACGGCGACGCGGCCGGACTGAACGCTACGCTGCGCAGCCTGCATTCTTCATGGAAAGCGTTTCAAGCTGTGCCGGTGGCCCAGTCATCTGATCTGCTAATGCAGCGTCGAGGCCAAGAGTTTTTGGTTGCGGAGTTGCCAATCGGGCAAGACCCGGATGATTTTATACGCCAATCCCCTGAGGCGTGGCCGTCCTTTGTGGAAAGTGCAGCTGCCCTGTTTGACTACCTGTTGAAGACGCTGTCTTCGCGGGCAGACATGGATAGAAACGAAGACCGAGCGCGGGTAGCAAACCGTATATTGGAATTCTTGGCACAGATACCGGACCCCATTCAACGGGACCTTTACGTTGACCAGTTAGCGGCACGATTGGGAATACGGGTTGAGACCTTGCACGCCAATATGCCAACCGCCATCTGGCAGAATGAACAACATGACGAACGCGGGCGACCGCCGGCTAGCGCCGACGAGGCTGCGCCACTGCCGCCCTCCGACTACGACGCGATTGAAGAGTCGCTCCTCGCAGTGATGCTGCAGCACGGCAGCGAACTTACTCCCGGCTCCGTGACCGACATCTCTCCCGAGTGGTTCACGCGCACAGAGAACCGCGCAATCTATGCCAGCGTAATCGCCAGTGAAAGCGCTGCGGAGTCAGAGATGGCCCCGGAACTGGAGCCCCATCTCAGCCGTTTGCGTTCCTTGGAACTGCGTTTGTCCAATGAAAAGAAACTGGAACGAGCCTGGCAACAAATTCGCCTGACCATTGAGAAGGAGTACCTGAATAACGAAGTCAAGCAGCTGTCGAGCATGCCGGAGATTGTAGAAGACCCCGACTCTCCTATGGCCCTGCGCCTGTTGGACAGCAACCATCGCATCGGCGAGATCGACCGGTTGCTCCAACCGGTCGCGCCGACCCATCAGTAACGGAGGCCCCATGACCATAATCAGCAACCGACGCAACGTAATCGTTGACGATGATGAGCCGGACTACGATAACGGCGATGATGTGGCCATAACCGCGGCCATTGCTACCGCTGCTGATGCCGACGATGAAGAAGACGCGGTTGATGATGAAGAGGACAACGTCGTCGCGGCCGTTGCTGAGGATGATCAGGATTCCACCGAAGATGAATGGCAGGTTCGGCAGATGGCCGTAGCCCGGCGCACCGTGTTGCCCGAGGATGGTCCTTCGGCACGGGACATGGAGCGTGAGGAACGGGATTGGGCTGATGTTGACACCTCGGACAGCGCTGACGGGCTGGACGACCCGGTTCGGATGTACCTGCGGGAAATCGGTCGGGTTGACCTGCTTACCTCGGCGGACGAACGCCGGCTGGCCCGGGAGCTAGAGGGCCTCAACCATCTGGTCGCCTTGGAAGAGGAACTGAAACAACGTCCCGATGACGACCCCCTGGTGGAGTTCCTGGCCGATTCCGATGCGGTGCCGTTGGAAGCGTCGGCCTGGGAGGCCGCCATGGTGCTGCTGGCCCGCATAGCCAATGCGGCGCCATTGGTGCGCTCGCTGGCCCGTTACTTGGAGCTTGACGGCTCGATGACCCTCGCGGAAGTCAAGGATTCTCCCGTGCTGCGGGACGCCATCGACGCGGAAGTCTCGCCGGCCATGGTGGAACAGGCGGCAAGGGATCTGGGCATCAGTGACGAAGAAGCCTACCGTCGAATCGTGCAACTCTCGCTGGATACCTGGGTGCTGCCCTACCCGGTGGTCAGTGCGGTGGCCGCATACGTCCCGCACTGGGCCGAGTTGCATCCCGACGGTGTTGGGGGCAACTACAGCCCGGAGCTGGGGCTGGACGTCCCGCCACTGTACGCTCAGGATGACCGGTGTTCTCTGCTGCTCCTTTCTCAGTTGCTCCGGGACCCCGAGTTGAGTGAGTTGGTAGAAAAGGAAAATTTCAACGCCGCGATGCATTTCGACGTTACCAAGAAGAACGGAGGACGTGCCCAAACCCATCTGACCGAAGCCAACCTGCGCCTCGTGGTCAGCGTGGCCAAGAAATACATCGGACGAGGCATGGCGCTGCTGGACATGATCCAGGAGGGGAACATCGGCCTGATTCGGGCTGTGGAAAAGTTTGACTATCGCAAGGGTTACAAGTTCAGCACCTATGCGACCTGGTGGATTCGCCAGGCCATCACGCGCGCTATCGCCGACCAGGCCCGCACCATACGCATTCCGGTTCACATGGTGGAAACTATCAACAAGCTGATGCGCCACCACCGACGCCTGCTGCAGGAGAAGGGGCGGGAACCCACCACCGAAGAGCTGGCCGAGGCCATGGAAATGACTCCGGAGAAGGTGGAGGAGATTCAAAAGATATCCCAGGAGCCGGTATCTCTGGAAACGCCCATCGGCGAGGAGGAGGACTCGTTCCTGGGCGACTTCATCGAAGACCGGACGACTCTGGCGCCGGCCGACGCGGCTTCCGCCCAGTTGCTGCGGGAGCAGGTGCAGGAAGTACTCAACTCGTTGACGGACCGGGAAAGCCGGGTATTGAAGCTACGCTTCGGACTGGAAGACGGACGCACCCGCACCCTGGAAGAGGTGGGTCGAGAATTCGGCGTAACCAGGGAGCGCATCCGGCAGATTGAGGCCAAGGCCATTCGGAAGCTGCGCCATCCCTCTCGCTCCAAGAAGCTGCGGGACTACCTCGAATAACGTCTCTCAAACCGCGCGATGCAAGCCAGGGGGAATTACGATTCCCCCTGTTTCTTTTCTAAAAATTGTCAAACTTGCTTGTCTATGAGCAGGCAACTCAACGTCCACCGTGGCTATACTCGCCCCGACTGAGAACCCAGTCGAGCTGGGTAAGGGAGGGTATCCTGGTGGAATCAATGGAGTTTCCGGTCTGTCAACAATGTAACATTGGAGTTTTGGTGCCATTGTCTGACTATGGTGCCCAGGGGGCGCCGGTTCACTACAAGGCATGGACGTGTACCAACCCAGGTTGCGGCTACAACATCAAAATCCGCAACGGAGATATCTTCGTCAACGAACCGATACGCGCCGGCAGGCACTGAGCCCGGCCCACCTTTTGGCAACCCGGCGTGCCATTGGCCGCCGGCTTTCGGCTGACACTTTGGTGGAGGGGACGCAATTCCCTTCCGCACCGTTTTTCGGAGTGAGAAATGGAAATCGGACTCGATTATATGCAGATGCGCAGCCGGGCGCAGCACTACGGATTACGCTGGACTGGTATCGGACTGCTCTTGGCCGGCATTGTATTGGTCGTCATTGGCCTGGCCTACTATGGAAACCTGTACTGGCTGCGATCCGGCGTGGAGAACTATGCCGCCCAACGTCAAGACGCGACTCTATTGAACGAGGTTACGGCCTCCCAGAGCTTGAAGAACGGGGCCGTAGTTTCGGCGTATGCCTTGCCGGCCGGAGCCTACGCGGAGACGGTGGAAGAGCTGGGCTTTACCCCATTGAGCCAAGCCGATGCCAAGCCTCTGGGCACGCTGGCGCCGGCCCAGCGGGTGATAGCTCCGGAGTTGGGAATCAACGTAACCATGAACCAAATCAGCCTTACCGGCGCCTCTATCGTAAGCGAGGTAGCCGGCATCGACCCGGCGGAGTACGAAGCGGTCCAGGCCAACCCGGGGGAGCGCGGCGCGATGTGGCTTTTTGGAGCAGCCGGCAAGGGAGCGGACGCTTTCGGCGGTTTGAACAACGCAGCCGGGCTGCTGACCGAAGGAAACGACCTGTTGATATATGTGAACAGCGGGACCCAGATTTATCTCTACGGCGCCACTCACACCGATGTTATCCCTGCTGACGAGCTGCGTTTGAGCAGCACGGACCGGGCCACCATTCATCTGGCCGTGCCCACGCCGCCGGGACTGTATGACCACTTCCTGGTGTTGACCGGCGAACTGGTGGGCGTGAAGTAGCTTGATCAGGCCGCCGGGATTCCGGTTTCCCGGTTGGCGGCTGCGGCGGCGGTAACGCGCAGTTGGTGAATGCGCCGGCCGCGCACCTCCGTAACCTCTATGGACACTTCATCGACGGCTACAACGTCGCCAACAGCGGGCATCCGCCCCAGCTTGGTATAGACGTAGCCGCCTATGGTGTTGACGTCCGATTGGTCAAGTTGGATTCCCACGGCGCGGGCAACTGCTTCTACCGGGACGGTCGCGCTGACTGACCACGAGCCGTCGGTGGTGAGGATTGGGACGTCATCCTCCTCGTAGTCGGCAAACTCGTCCTCAATTTCGCCAACGATTTCTTCGAGCACGTCTTCTAGTGTAACCATCCCTTCCACGCCGCCGTACTCGTCAACCACGATGGCCATTTGCAGGAAATTGACGCGCATTAGTTGTAGCAGGTCATCCACGGGCATGTTTTCGGCGACGAACTCCGGTTCGCGCATCAGGCTCTGCAAATCGATGTGGGTTTGATTGTTGGCCAAGGCGTTCAGGACGTCGCTGATGTGGAGTATGCCGACGATATTGTCCATGGTGTCATTGTAAACCGGCAGCCGGGTGTGGCGGCTCGTGACAAAGGTATCAACGACTTCCTGAAATGAAGCCGCAGAAGACACAGCGTCCACGTCTAGGCGGGGCACCATGATGTCCAGCACGTCCCGTTCGTCCATGCGGCTGATGGAACGAACCATATCGATGTCGTGGGTGTCCAGGTTCAGGATTTCGGCCGGCGTCAGGGGCAGAATGTCGGGGTGCCCGTCGCCGTTTGTAGAATCTGCGCCGTTAACGCCGTTCGCCGTTGATGGGTCGCCATTTGCGGGGGCGCCCGTGGTGTCGGAGAACCACCGTTGCGGGCGAGTGAGCCAACGGGATGCGCCGGGGAATTGGACAGCCCACCGGTCAGCCAGAAAGTGGACCAGTACCAGGACGGCGATGGTTGCGGCCAAAGTGGCAAGCAGCAGCAGCACGGGCGGCCACTGTATAGCCAGTCCAGCGGCGATGGAGATAGCGGCAATGCCGGCGGCGGACGCGGATACGGCCCGCAGGATCCCTACGCCGGGAGCCGGAGAGTAGTCCAGAAGCGCAAGAAGGGCTGGCCGTCGTCGACGGGTAGCGACGGCGATGCTGGCCCAGCCGAAAAGCAACAGCGACGCGGCCAGCAACAATAACGGTGGTAAGCTACTGTCAGTATCCAAGTTGTTACTGCGTGGGTTTGGGTGGCAGTAGTCTAGCAGGAACACCGGCCACCCGTCCAGAGGGGGGCACGTCCCTGGTCACCACGGAACCGGCTCCGGTAGCGGCGCCAGGGCCGACGCTGACCGGGGCGATGAGCATGGTGTCGCTGCCGATAAAGGCGCCGTCGCCGATGGTGGTTTGGTGTTTGCCTATGCCGTCGTAGTTGCAGGTGATAGTTCCGGCGCCGATGTTGACGTTGGCGCCGACGTCAGAATCGCCAAGGTAGCAGAAGTGTCCGGCAGCGACACCGGGACCAATTCGGCTGTTTTTCACTTCCACGTAGTTGCCCAAGTGGACGCCGGTCTCGATGACGGTGTCAGGACGCAGGTGGCTGTAGGGGCCGATGTGCACGTCCGAATGAATTGTGGCGCCTTCGATGACGGAGGCAACGATCCCGCAGCGGTCGGCGATGACAGAATCACGGACGACGGAGTTGGGACCGATTTGGCAGTCCGGTCCGATGACAGTTCGCCCGGCAAGCATGGTGTTGGGCAGGATGACCGTATCGGGAGCAATGGCAACGTCGGCATCGATGTAGGTAGTGGCGGTGTCAATGATGGTAACGCCCTGGCGCATCCAGTGGCAGTTTATGCGGTCACGGAGGACGGTTTCGACCGCGGATAGCTGGAGACGGTCATTGACGCCCATGGCTTCGTCAGGAAGGGCGACGGGCGCGGCGGCGACGCTTCGGCCGGCGTCAGCGGCCATCCGCGCCAACTCAGTAAGGTAGCGTTCGCCCGAACGAGAGGGCGGCACTTCGGATATGACGGTTGCCAGCCACTCCCCATCAAAGCAATACACGCCGGTGTTGACTTCGGCCGGGCCGGCTGGCGAATCAGGTCGGTCGGCGGCTTCAATGATGGCAGACACTGAGCCAAGGCCGTCGGAGTCGCCTGAGCCGGCGCGCTGAATGTGGCCCAAGTCGGGAGCGAAAGCATCCGGGGCCGAGAGGATGCTCATGCAGCGTCCGGCAGCGGAGGTGTGCTCGTCCATGAGGCGGCGCAGGGATTTACCCCGCACCAGGGGAGTATCGGAAGCCAGAACGACCACGGTATCGGGGACGGAGTCCAAAGCGGCCAGCGCGCAGGCCACGGCGTCGGCGGTGCCGTTGGCGGCCGGCTGGATGGCATAAGCCACCGAGTCGCCGAAGACTGCGGCGAGGGCGTCGTGGTTATCCGGGGAAGCGACGACGACAATGCGATCAACCCCGCATTGCAGCAGCAATGCCACGGGGTAACGGATAAGCTCTTTGCCGGCGGCCAGGTGGAGGGGTTTGGGAATGCGGGAGCGCATCCGGTGGCCATGCCCGGCGGCCAGAATAATTCCGACGGCATCGGTTTGGATGGTGGCGGCGCTCATGGTTGGCCTCCGGCTCAGGCGAATATCGGGAGTTAGAACAGGTTAGATTATAGCAAGGGTCGGGGGTGGAGATGCGGAAGGGGTTCGGTGTGATATGATGCGGAGGAATTACACGTTAGGAGACAGTCACTAATGGCTACTACACGTTCCCGCCGGCTGGCCCGGCCCGTTTCCATAGTCGGCGCCGGGCTTTCGCAGTTTGGCGCGTATCCCGACAAGTCCAGCCGCGACCTGTTCGTGGAGGCGTTTCAGGACTTGCAGGAGACCATTGACACTGGAATCACGGCTTCGGACATCGAGGCCGGCTACCTGGGCAATTACTCGGCAGACCTGTTTGAGCACCAGGGGCACACGGCGCCGATCATGGCGGACTGGCTGGGAATGACGCCGACGCCGATCACGCGGGTGGAGAATGCCTGCGCCAGCAGCGGCTCGGCGTTGCGTGAAGGCGTGATGGCTATTGCCAGCGGGATGTACGATGTGGTGCTGGTGGGAGGCGTGGAAAAGATGACCTCGCTGCCGACCGAGGGTGTAACCGACGTGCTGGCGTCCGCCGCTGACGGGCTGTACGAAGTGCCGGCAGGGCTGACTTTCCCCGGCATTTTCGGCGCAATCGCCAAAGCGCACATGGACCGGTATGAGACCAACCTTAACCACCTGCTCAAAGTTGGTGTCAAAAACCACGAGAACGGGAAGCTCAACCCCAAGGCCCAGTTCCAGGTCACCGTCCGGGATATGATGGAAAGACGTCAGGCAAGGGCAGAACAGCGGGGCGAACCTGTGCCGGAATGGGCGGATGAGCTGGACTTTCTCAACGACGCGCGAGCGAATCCATGGATTGCCTGGCCCCTGCGGCTGTACGACTGCGCGCCCATCACCGACGGGGCGTCGTGTGTGCTGCTGGTGGCCAGCGAAATTGCGGAACAGTTCACAGACAAGCCGGTGAACATCGCCGGCATCGGACAAGCGACGGGCCGTCCGCTGCACGACGCAGAGGAGTTGACTTCGCTGTCGGCGGCCAAGATTGCATCGGCCCAGGCGTATGAGATGGCGGGCATTGGACCGGAGCAGGTGGGCGTGGCAGAAGTGCACGACTGCTTTACCATCGCAGAAATCGTGGCCAGCGAGGATTTGGGCTTCTTTGCGCCGGGAGAAGGACCCCACGCGGTGGACGAAGGACGCACGGCGCGCACTGGCGACCGGCCTATCAACACCAGTGGCGGCCTGAAGGCCAAAGGCCATCCGGTGGGGGCCAGCGGCGTGGCGCAGGTCATCGAGGTATACAAGCAGCTGCGCGGTGAGGCGGGCGAGCGCCAGTTGGAAAATCCCAACCTGGAGTTCGGCCTGACGCACAACGTGGGCGGCACCGGCGGCACCTGCGTGGTGAACGTGCTGCAGCGAGGCTAGAGATATGACGACCCAGAATGAGGCGCGACCGTTCAACGCAGCGTCGTTCTATGCCTTTCTGAAAGAAGGCAGGTTCATGGGCGTGCGCTGCCGTGAGAATGGGAACATATACGCGGAAGCGCGGCCCATTGACCCGGTGAGCCACAGCAAAGACATGGAATGGCACGAACTGAGCGGGCGGGCGACCCTGAGCACGTTCACCTGCATATCGGTAGCACCAGCGTCGCTGGAGGCCAAGGGGTACGGGAGGAATAACCCCTACTGCACGGGGATAGTCACGCTGGAAGAGGGGCCCCGCATCTCGGCGCGGATTGCCGGAGTTGACGCGGCGAATCCGCAGAACATACGAACGGGGATGGCGCTGCGGTTGGATCTTGGCGAAATTGATCCTGAGGAGCCCGGGCTGGTATTTCGTCCAGCGTAAGGTCAGGCCTCTCCGGAACGCTTGCAGATGATGCAGGCCGAATCGTGCCAGACGTAGGAGGAGTGGGGTGAGTGAACGACCTCAAATAAGCCCACGTCGCGGTATTTGCGGCAGTTGAAGCAGAGCTGGGTGGCGTCGGGGTCGAGTTGCGGCGGGATGCCCCTTTCGGCTAGGACATGGGTTTTGCGGATTTGGCGCTTGGAAAACGGGAGCCGCTGTAGGACCCGCTCTTCGAACATCAGCTTCCAGGCGTCGCCGGCGGCCATGGGTCGGTAGAGCAGCCTCTGCTCGTCGTCGGGTTGATGTTCGTACACGTAATTGATGTAGTTATCCACGGCCTCGCACAGTGTTGAGACGACTTCCTCGTAGGTGTCGCCGATGGCGGGAACGTCAAGCTCAACGCAGAAGGCTTCCCAGGTATCGGGATCGGACCGGGTTTTCTTGACGTAGCAGGTCAACTTGCGCGGTCTTGCTTTCATGGCCGTTCCCAATGCGAGGGTAACTTTGTTGCGGTGGGCTGCGCCCGATAGATACTACTCGCCGACGGTGCCTTTGCAGAAGTTGCAGGTCTTGTCGTACCAGACATAGGCGCTGTTGGGTTCGTGGAAGACCTCGAAGTCACTAATGCTCCGGAATTTCTTGCAGGTGAGACAGAGTTCGGTGTAGTTGGGGTCGAGCAGGACGGGGATTCCTTTCTCGGCGCTGACGTGAATCTTGCGGACCTGGCGCCTGGAGAAGGGAAGTCGCTGGAGGATGCGTTCCTCAAACTTGAGCTTCCAGACGTCGGGGGTGGGCATGGGGCGGAACATCAGGCTTTGCTCGTCGTCGGGCTGGCGTTCGTGGATGAAATCAATATAGTTTCCCAGCCGCTCGTGCATCTTGCCGACCACTTCCTCGTAGGTGTCTCCGATTGCAGGAATGTCCACCTCGATGCAGAACCCTTCCCATGTGTCCGGATTGGAGCGGGTTTTCTTGATGTAACAGGTCAACTGGCGGGGTTGAGTGTCCATGAAATTTCCTTGGCGGCGGTGGTATCCGCATGAAACTGGCAAAGAGATAGTGATGCCCCTCCCTGCAAAGAGGAGAGGGGCATTTTGAAGTCGTCGCTGGGTTAGTCGAGGCCGCGGGTGCCGATCCAGCCGGTTTCCGAGACGTCGATCATCTCGCCGTTGGGTCCTTCGTATTTGGTCTCAACGTTCTGGGTGCGGGGACCGCTCATGCCGGCGTGAAGGGCATGGTTGACCTCGTCCATGGGCTTGGAGTTGGCGGCGGCGAGGCGGGCCTCGATATCTTCCAGGCTCTCGACCTCAAAGCCGATGTGGTGGATGCCTTCCCAGTCCTTGCCACGCTCGCCGGCGACGGCGTCGTTCTGGAAGTCGAGAATAGCCATGTTGACGTTGCCATCGCTGAGCATATAGCCGTTGGCGTTGTCGCTCTGGAGCTCGGCTACCTGGCGGAGGCCGAAGACTTCGGCGTAGAACTTGGCGGTCTTTGCGGCGTCGTTGGTGGCGATGGCGATGTGCTTAATCTGAGGCATTTTGTCCCTCCTTGAGTTTAGCTCGCAATGTGCTGGTTGTTGGTGGAACGATACCACTTTTGCGTCGGATGGGCTAGTGCGGTTGATTGAGTTACTTTCCTGCGGCGCTGCCGTGAACCGCGCCGCGGGCGACGGCGTGCTCGGCGATTTGCAGAGCGTTGAGGGCAGCGCCTTTGACCAGGTTGTCGGTTACCACCCACAGGGCAAGGCCGTTGGCGTGAGAGGCGTCCTGGCGGATGCGGCCCACGAACACGTCGTCCCGCCCGGCGGCGGCAACGGGCATTGGATAAGCGGAAGCCGTCGGGTCATCCTGGACGGTGAGGCCGGGCATCTGGCTGAGGAGTTCACGAGCTTCGCCCGGAGATATGGGTTCTTCAAACTCCAGATGGGCCGCTACGCAGTGGGATACGAAGACAGGCACACGGACACAGGTGGCGGAAACCGCCATCTCCGGCTCATGGAGAATCTTGCGGCTTTCGTCAATCATCTTGCGCTCTTCCCGGGTGTAGCCGGACTCGGTGAAGGCGTCAATCTGGGGAATGACGTTGAAAGCAATCTGCTGGGGCTGGGCCTGCGGTTCGGCGAGGCCGCCGTGCATCACGGTGCGGGTCTGGTCGGTCAGTTCGTTCATGGCCGCGCCGCCGGCGCCGGAAACGGACTGGTAGGTGTCGGCGACGATGCGGCGGATGGGACTGGCCTGGCGCAGCGGATGAGCCACCATCACCAGTGGGGTAGTGGAGCAGTTGGGAATGGACACGATGCCATTGTGCCAGTCCAGGTCGTCGCCGTTGACCTCCGGCACGACCAGGGGGACGTCGGGGTCCATGCGGAAGGCGCTGGAGTCGTCGATGACCATGGCGCCGGCGGCAGCGGCGACGGGGCCGAAACGTCGGGAATCCTCGGTGCGCGCGGAGATGAAGACCAGGTCGGCGTCATCGAAACTGTCATCGGTGGTCTCGGCCACAGTGAAGGTCTTGCCGTTGACCTCCATCTTGCGGCCGGCGGAGCGCTTGGAGGCCAGCAGCTTGAGGTTGGTGTGCTGCGGATAGCGGGCCTCGATTAGACGCAGGGTCTCCTGACCAACGGCGCCGGTGGCGCCGACGATGGCGAGTTTCAATCCTTGAAGGTCCATTTCACTCCTTTGCCGTTGCTTACTCCCGGAATCGGCGCTCTGGGAGTTGATGACCGCCATTCAGGTTACACCCGATGATGATAGCCGTCCACACGAGGCGATGGCGCGCAGGAAACGCTAGAGGCCGAGGACGGTTTCCAGGCCGACGGTCAGGCCGGGGCGGTTGACCACCTCGCGGACGCAGCGCAGCACGCCGGGCATATAGCAGTCGCGGCCCAGGGTGTCGTGGCGGATGCTCAGGGTCTGGCCGGCGGCGCCGAAAATCACCTCGTGGTGGGCGCTGCGACCGGGAAGGCGCAAGCTGTGGATGCCGACGCCGCCGGTGTCGCCGCCGCGGGTTTCGGGCAGGTGATGGACGGAGGTCTCGTTGCGCTGGAAATCGCTGCCCCGCTCCTCTCGCATACCGCGGGCAATGGCCAGGGAGAAGCCGGAGGGAGCATCAATCTTCATTTCGTGGTGGGCTTCCACCACGTCAACGTAGTCGAAGAAGGCGGCGGCCTGCTCGGCCAGCTTTTTCAGCACCACGGCGCCCAGGGCGAAGTTGGGGGCGACAATGACGCCGACGCCGTGCTCGCGGCTCATGGTGTCAAGAGTTTGCAGCTGGTCGACGTTGAGGCCGCTGGCGCCGAGGACCATGTGGATGCCCCGGTGGGCGGCCAGCGGGACGGCCTCCATGCAAGCTTCGGCGTGGGTGAATTCCACCATTACCTGCGGATTTGTGGCATCGAGGAGCGATGCCAGGTCGGTGGACAGGGGAACGTCGCCGGCGGGGGTTGGGAGAACGTCGCCGCGGGGGGTATGGCAGGTTGCGCCGACCAGGGTCATATCGTCGGCGGCGGATACGGCACGGACGGTTTCGGCGCCCATGCGTCCGGTGGCGCCGTGGATTACAACTGAGATTGCGCCGGTGTTTGCGGTGGCCGTCATAAGGGTTTCTCCGCTGGGGTGTGGCTAGGCGTGTTGGAGAAATATAGCATAGGGGTCGGTGGGGCAGAGGACGTGGATTCCCGCCTACGCGGGAATGACGGCAAGAAAAATGCTATTGGGCGACGGCATGGTCGTAACGTTGCAGGCAGGACTTCACCACGAGGTCAACGTCCTCGGCCAGCAGGTAGCCATCGTCGGCCAGTTGCTTGGCGGCGGCTTTGACCTGGGTGGCGTAGTCGTCGCGGCTGGCGTAGCGTTCGGCGAGGGACGGGCGCGGGTCGCTGTTGGCGCTGCGCAGGGCTTCGGTGGCGGCGAACCAGAAGGTCGAACCCTGCATGGACATCAGCTGCTCGGGCGCGCCGGTGTCGGGATGGCGAAGGTTCCAGCCGGTATGGGTGCCCACGGGGACGGTGAGGTCGGGCAGGCGGATGCCGGCCAGGTCGTTGCCGTCGGCGTCGGCGGCGGGGACCAGGTGAGGATATTCGCGTCCCTCCCGGACCGGGTAGGCGGCGATGCCGCGATGTCCCTCGGGGCCGAGATCGATTTCTCGGACGCGCCAGAGGCGAGCCGGGTCGGGCCGGCTTTGCCCAGGGACGGCCGGCAGGGTGTTGAGGTAGGCGGCCTGGGTTACGGCGGTGCCATCGTCGAGCCTGGGGTGTTGGCTTGGCGGCGGTTCCGTGCCGTCGGATGCCCAACGGTCCAGGTTGAACAGGGCTGCCCGCAGCAGGGGGATGTAGTCAACGGAGCTGTAGGGATGCAGGCCGGTGGAGCCGTCGGGGCCCTGTCCGGCCATGAGGTCGGGGGCGCCGGGCAGGTGCTGGGCGCCGGCGAACAGATAGCGCCGGGTTTCGGAAGCGGCGTCCAGGTCGGCGTCGCCGGCGGTGTTGACGTGGGTGAGGCAGGCGTCGCCGCGCCAGTACTCGGCGGCGGAGTCGGTGTAGATGATCTTGGGCACGGTGTTGAGCTGGCGCAGTCGGTTGAGCAGGCCGTCGGTCTGTTCGGTGAGAGTGTCGGTAAGGTTGTCGTCGGCGAAGGGGAATTGATGGCCGAAACCGGGGTTGGACTGGCAGGAGGGCTGGGCGAAACGATGGTTGAACTCGCCCATGCGTCCGCCGGCGACGTGGGGGAGCAGGCCGTCGAAGACGGGCTGGCCGGACTCGTCCACGTTGAGGCCCAGGTAGGCCATGGTGCGGAGGAGGCGGCCGGACTGGGAGACGCCGTGGGCGTAGATTTTTTCGTAGCGGGGGAACGCTTCAACCTCACCCCGGCCCTCTTCCATCGAGGGAGAGGGAGCATTGGCGTTGCGTAGCCAGGCGGCGGCGTCGCGGATGGCGAGCAGACCGCAGCCGACGACGACGGGCTGGGCGGCGGTGTAGATGATGTAATAGATTTTGCCGGGCTGGAATCCCGATTCCAAGGTGATGTGCTCCGGGTCGGGGAAATGCCATTGGGAACGGGGGATCAGGGTATCGGGGCCGTCTTCCCAATCGCGGACCCGCAGGCTGGCGTCGGGGTCGTTGAGGTCGACGACGGGATAGGGGCGATGCTCGCGGTTGGCGAGGAGGCGGGTGGTTTCGGCAAGGTTGGGACGCATCTCCACGCAGGCCTGGCCGGTGACGGGCTGCCCGTCGATGCGGATTTCCGGCGCGTCCAGGCCAAGGAGGGCGTCGCTGCGATAGACGTCCCACTGCCAGCCGATGGAGAGGACGGAGTAGCCGTGCTTGAGCAGGAAGCCGTCGCCCTCGGGGATTTCGGTGGAAGTGATGGGCGGCGTCGGAGCGCGGTTGAAGAAGGGGATGGTACGGCGACGGCCCCGGTTGACGACTTCGACGATGAGCCGGCCGTTGCCGGCGGACGGGTCGGCGGGCGCGACCAGGGTGAAGTCGGATGCAAAGCGGACGCGGCCGGCGTCGGGGTCGGACGAGGGCCGGATCGGAGCGTATTGCAGGTCGGTGATGGTCTGGTTGGCCGGGTTATGCGGGTCAACGGCATAGGTGAGCACGCCGTCGATGCGCTCATAGCTGCCGGCAGTGCCGAAGGGTTGGTCGCCGGCGTAGGGTTGGCGTTGCTTGATGTTCACTGCGGTAACGGGCATGGTGAAGCTCCGCGGGTCAAGGTTACGCCGGCGATGGTAGCAATGAGGGCGGGATGGGTCAAAGGGGAGGGGGAAGGATTTGCGGTTGGTTGGGTGGCGCTGGTTTCATTTTGGGTTGGCCTCCGGTGGTGGGGTAGGTTGGGTAGCCTGCGAGAGGTAAGGTGGTCGTTGTCAGCCCCACGGCCGGGGGTTGGTTACGCACTTCCACATAGGTGTTTTTGTGACGGCAGTCAGTTCTCCGCCAATGGCCGCAGTGGTATCGCGCCGTTGCCACTTCCGGTGTCTATGACGGTCATCTGTTATCCGCCAATGGCAGCTGTGGCCGCACCGTTGTCACTTCCAGTGTTTGTGACGGGGATCTGTTATCCGTCAATGGCAGCAGTGACCGCACCGGCGTGCGTGATTAGGATTTGCTGACGGTTGTGGCCGTTGACGACCGGAACCGTGATGGTTCTTGATTTACCTCGTTGCAGGCTGTGGTTACCGATGGTTTCGCTAGCGATGGGGTTATTATGAACTGATGTTCTGCGCATTGTCAATAGGCCGGCGTCGCTGATTTTCAGAATCAGGATTTTGGGGATTGGGGGATTGGCAGGATTGGGGTTGCGGCCTCGGTTGTGGGCCTGGAATCCTGGCTGCGGGGGGAATGACGGGTGGAGCGGTTGACCGTTGGGGGATGGGGTTTTAGACTGTCTGCGCTATGGATGGCTGCGGCGAAATCGGTGAGGCTGAGGCCGGGTGTGGGGGCGGATTTTCCGCCCTTTTTCGTTGTGGATGTGTGGGATTTGCCTGGGGGGAGAGTAGGTGGTTCGACAGGGCCACGATGAGCGGGTATCAAGTATGCGCTCGCTAGGGCAAAGGCTACTGGCGGAGGCAGTGGGGACGGCGTTCCTGCTGATGGCGGTGGTGGGCAGCGGCATTGCGGCGCAGCGGTTGAGTCCTGGCGACGTGGGGCTGCAGCTGTTTGAGAACGCGGTGGCGACGGCCTTTGCGCTGATGGCGTTGATCTGGGCTTTCGGGTCGATTTCGGGGGCGCACTTCAACCCGGCGGTTACGCTGGCGGACGTGGTTTTGCAGGGGCGTCCGGTGAAAGAGGGTGTAGCCTACATTGGGGCGCAGGTGACTGGCGGCATCGTCGGCACAATGCTGGCCAACCTGATGTTCGAGCTGTCGGCGGTGAACTGGTCAACGAAAGTTCGCAGCGGACCGGAATTGTGGCTGGCGGAAGTCATCGCCACGCTGGGGCTGCTGATGGTGATATTCCTGATACCGCGGAGTCGGGGCGCGGTGGTGGCGGTAGCGGTGGGCGCGTACATCGGCGCGGCGTACTTTTTCACGTCGTCAACGAGTTTCGCGAATCCGGCGGTAACGGTGGGGCGGATGTTCTCGGACACCTTCGCCGGGATACAGCCGGCGTCGGCGCCGCCGTTCATCTTGATGCAACTGGTGGGGGCGGCGCTGGCGATAGGGCTGGTGTGGGCGCTAGTCGGCCGGCGACGGTAGTGGAACGTAAATCCAGCCTTCCAGTATGGCATCAGGCAGTTCGTCGGGTTGAGGATGGCGAAAGCGGGTGCAATCCTGGGCCCACATAGCTGCGCCGACGGCGGCGACTACGGAGTCCAGGCAGTCGTCGTTGGCGAGGGAATCCGCGCGCACCTTGTCCAGGTTGGGCAGTGGGATACCGGACTTCGGGGCGAGACCGTTGAGAATAGCCGTGCGGCGCTGGGTTGATTGTTGTCCTCGCTTGTACCCTTTGTAGGGCATGCTGAGGGATTTGAGGAGGGCGCCGGGCATCAACTCCAGGAAGGTTACGGTTTCGCCCGCCGGCGCAGGGCTAGGTAGCGGCGGGACGTGCCAGCGGAGCGGGTAGTCTTGATGCCATTGATGCAGCATTTGGATGCCCGCGTAGGTCATGGGGAGCATATTGGGGTTGACGTTGTGCAGCGGGGAGTAGCTTTCGGGGTGATGCTTGCCATCGCCGGCGCGTTTGGGTTCGCCGTGGCTGACGACGAAAGCGTTGCGAGCGGCGATGAACTCCGCTTGGTTCATGCTGGCCACGGTTCGCCAGAGGGCCGGCATATCGGAGGGCAGATGCTCCGGCGACAGGAAGCTGGCGAATCGCGACGGTACACCGAAGGGGAAGTCCAGGGCGGCGACTGCCGGCGTGGATAGGGTGGGCAGCAGGTCGTAGAGTTCGGCCCGGCGGATGGGCTGGGCGCCGTCAAGCAGCAGGGCACCGTCGCGGGTTAGTTTGCCACGGATGAGCCAGGTGTTGCGGTCAGAGCGGGCGCCGCTGAAATCGACGCCGATGATGGTGGTCATCTTAGTTCGCTCCGGGTTGCGTTGGTTAGCAATTGGGTTAGAATACGGGCGAGCAGATTTTAGCGCAACCGCCGATTGACGGAAGGAAGGAGCCAAGAGCAGATGGATTACACCAAGCGACGAGAGAATTACCGGGCAGTGCTGGCCGGGAACGTGTGCGTGCATCCCGGTTCGGTTTTTGACCCTATTTCGGCGCGGATTGCCGAAGACCTGGGCTTTGAGGTCGGTATGTTCGCCGGCTCCATCGCCAGCGGGACGGTGCTGGGCGCGCCGGACTACGTGGTGTTGACGCTGAGCGAGTTCGCCCAGCAGATTTACCGCATCTGCCGGGCCGGCCAGCTGAGCCTGATGGTGGACGCCGACCACGGCTACGGCAACGCGCTGAACGTGAAGCGGACGGTGGAAGAGCTGGAAGCCTCCGGCGTGGCGGCGCTGACCATCGAGGACACCACGCTGCCCATGGTGTTCGGCGGCGACGGCGGGTTCATCTCGCTGGAGGAAGGCGTGGGCAAGATGAAGGCCGCGCTGTCGGGCCGCACCGATCCCAACCTGGTGGTGGCCGGGCGCACCAGCAGCCTGAGCCTGGGACTGGACGAGTGCATCCGCCGGGTCAAGGCATACGAGGCGGCCGGCGTGGACGCGGTGTTCCTGGCCGGAGCGAGCACCAAGGAACAAGTGGCGGCGGTGAACGCCGAGGTGAACATACCGCTGCTGTTGGGCGGCGCCGGCGGCGAGCTGTCGGACAAGGAATGGCTGGGCCAGAACGGCGTGCGGGTGGCACTGCAGGGCCATCTGTCCTTCCAGGCGTCCATCAAGGCGGTGTACGACACGCTGAAGGCGCTGCGGGACGGCGTTGCGCCGGGCGACCTGCGGGACACGCTGGCGTCGGCGGAACTGATCGCCCAGGTTACGCGGAAGGACGATTACGACAAGCAGATTGCGGACTATCTCAGGTAGTCGCGCAAGAATTGAATCACAGCCATCGGAGGAAACATCATGGCGTTCGTTTGCAATCACCTGCACCTTCGCAGCGAAGATCCGGACAGCGCGGCCAAGTTCTACGTGGACAACTTCGGCGCGGAGATCGTGTCCACCAGGCCCCTGTCCACCACGGTGTCGCACCAGCTGGAGCTGAACGGCCAGCCGCTGCTGACGGTGTCGGGCGAGGCTGAGGGCGAGAACGCGGTGCCGGGCTCAACTCACCCGCGGTTCGGGCTGGACCACTTCGGCTTTGAGACCGACGACATCCAAGGAGCCTTTGAGAAGTTCAAGGCCAACGGGGCCAACATCATCTGTGAGCCGTGGACGATGCCGTCGGGGTCGCAGGTGATGTTCGTGGAAGCGCCGGACAAGGTGAGCCTGGAGATCATCCAGCGGCCGGCGTAAAGCGCGCGGCAATCAGAGGCCGGCGAAGAAATCTGCGGGGACGACTTCGCCGGCAGCCACCGGGGGCTGGGCGCGGATGAAGTGCTCGATGCCCAGGGTTGAGGCGGTTACTTCCCGCGGCACGCGCTCGTAAGGCCAATCGGGTTGCAACTGGGTGAAGTGGCGCTTGATGCAGGCCATCTTGGCGTCCAGGCCGTCGGAAACGTCGGCGGTGATATGGATGGTGTCCAGCTCAACGCCGTCGTTGATCCGGTCGGGGGACGGCATGGGGAAATCGACGCCGGCAGCTTGCAGGGTCTCGGCCATGTGGACCCGGAATCCGCGGGGGCGCACGCTGTAGAAGAGGCGATCGGTTTGGTGGGGCTGGATGCCGATGGCCATGTGGTGGGGGAAAGCGGTGGCGTCGGCGGCCAGACGCAAGGCGGTGGTGGCGTGGTTGCAGATGGCGATGTGGTCGGGGTGGCCGTAGAGTCCGTCCTGCCCGAAGGTCAGGATCACCTGGGGTTTGAAGCGGCGGATTTCGAAGACCAGGCGGGCGACCACCTCGTGCTCGTCGGCTTGGACGAAGGCTTTGGGATGGAAATTGTCATCCCAGCCGGCCATGCCCGAATCGCGGTATTGCAGCACCTCGTGGGAAGCGATGCCCAGCTCCTTGACCGCTTCGGCCAGTTCCCCGCGACGGACTTCGCCGATGGTTTGGCGAGTAGCGGAACCGGGCTGGCGGATTTCGCCGAGTTCGCCGGAGGTGGCGGTAACCAGGCGGGCGGTGACGCCGCGGGCGGTGTGCATGGCGATGGTACCGCCGACGGGAAAGGCTTCGTCATCGGGGTGAGCGAAGAGGATGAGGAGGCGATGGTCGGGCATGGGGAGGCTCATTCAAGGTAAGCAAGGGCGAGTTGGTATTCGCCCCTGCCGGGCGGTTTAGTCGAGGACTTCGAGGACTTCCAGGATGATGCCCTGGGGACCTTCGAAGAACATGACCCGGCGGCCTCCGCCGACCGTGGTCTCTTCCAGCACCTTGGCGCCGCCGTTCTTGAGGTCGGCGACGGTGGCATCGATGTCGGTGGTGTCGATGGCGATGTGCTCGAAGCCGTAGTTCTGGGGGTGGGTCTGCGTCTCGATGTGGTCGGTAACGTTGAGGGGCAGGCCGTGCAGGTCCAGGCGGAAGCCGCCGTTGGGGGTCTCTGCCGTTACGGTGGCGCCCAGGTTCTGCACGTACCAGTCGGCGGTGGACTTGGGGTCGGGAGTCTTGAGGTGAACGTGGTTGAGTGAGAATGCCATGGTGGAGGACCTCCTGGTTGGGATTGTGGGCGATTGTAGCACAATGCGCCGGCATCGCCCGGCGGTGATATACTTGCGCCGCCCGCGCCGGCGGATTGGCAACAACTACTCACGGAGGCGATATTGATGCTGGCATTTCTGGGAGGCACCGGGCCGGAAGGCAAAGGACTGGCGCTGCGTTTGGCCATGGCCGGAGAGTCAGTAGTCATCGGCTCGCGGGACGCCGGGCGGGCGCAGGAGGCGGCGGACGAGCTGCTGGCCCTGGCGCCGGGCAAGGGCATCGCCGGCGCGGTGAACGAGGCGGCGGCGGCGCAGGCCGACGTGGTGTTTCTGACCATGCCGTACAACGGGATGTCGCCGACCATCGGCGGCGTAGCGGAGGCGCTGGCGGGCAAGACGCTGGTAACCGTGATTGCGCCGATGCGGTTCGAGCGCGGCGTGGGCGCGATTGCCGAGGAGGTGGCGGCCGGCTCGGCGGCGCAGGAGGCGCAGGCGGCGGCTCCCGACTCCAGGGTGGTGGCGGCATTTCAGAACGTGTCGGCCGAGGAGCTGTTGAAGCCCGACGTTACGCTGGACGAGGACGTGGTGATCTGCGCCGATGATGCCGAAGCCAAGCAGACGGTGATTGAGCTGACCCGCAAGATCCCCAACCTGAGGCCGGTGGACGCCGGCGCGCTGTACAACGCCAAGTACGTGGAGCAGATTACCCCGCTGCTGGTGAACATAAACCGGATTCACCGGGCCCATTCGGGAGTGCGGATAACCGGGGTTTAATGCCCACTTGGAAACCAACGATAAGGCAGAAGGAGAAATTACGATGCCACGAGCGACACTTGATTTGCAGGATGCCGGCGACCTGTCCGCAGTGGGCGGACAGTGGAAATTTGCCTACGGCTTTGTGCCGGGGGAACCCAACGAAGGTTTCGTGAACGAGGCGGAAGGCTCGCCGTGCCGGCTGCCGGATTACGACGATTCCGGCTGGGAGGCTTGCGAGGACCTGGCCGCCTGGCGTCGCCGGGGCGTGTCCTTCATCTGGTATCGCATCAAGGCGACGCTGCCGGCCACCGTGGCCGGCAGGTCAATCGAGGGCGCGCGCTGCCTGTTTGAGTCGTGCATCGACGACTACGGGGAAATCTGGATCAACGGGGAGTGCGACCGGGAGCGGGCGACGGTACAGGGATTCAACGTGCCGCAACGGGTGGTGGTGTCCGCCGAGCCCAAGGCCGGCGACGAGGTAAGCATCGCGATACTGGCGATGAACGGCCCGCTGGCGGCGCCGGGCGGTGCAGTGTTCGTGCGCTACGCCACGCTGGCATTCGAGTGGCGGGAGGCTGGCTATTAGGCCAGCCAGTCGTCATCCTCGTCGCCATCGCCGGTGTCGCCTTCGTTGGATACCACTTGGCCGGGGTTGAGCTGGTAGCCGTTTGCCTCCAGCTCGGCGCGGATGGTGGCGGCGTAATCGTCGGGCGACTGACTGGCCGGCAGGGTGATTTCGATGGATCCGCCCGGCGTGATGCTGACTGCGCCGGGGTCTTCCCGGGCCAGTTCGACGCTGACGGACTCCCGGTGAATGCCGAAGTCGTCGGTTACGGAAAAGACGGCGGCCATGTCGGCCATGGTGATGATGGTTATGTTGTCGTCGTCGGGCATTGATTGCTTACTCCTGCGGGGGCCATTGGGTGCCGCCTTCGGCAGGACGGTCGCTTGCTGACAGAGCGAAACCGTCGGCGACGGTCTGCTGAAACTCGCTGAGGATAACGGCGCCCCACTCGGCGGCCTTGCCGACCCGATGGGCGGTGCGCCGGCCCCGGGTCTGCTGACGCCTCTCGGCCTCGTCGCTGACGGCAGCGGCGGCCTGGGTGATCATTTCGTCCATGGCGTCGATGTCCGGCACGAGGGAGCGAGCAGTCTCAATGAAGCGGGCAATCTCGCCCATGTTTTCGTCAAGGACCACGAAGACGGGGACGGTGCCGGCCCGGTGTTCGGGCAGGAAGCTGTTGGTCAGTTCAAGCTCGTCGTCGCGGTTGAACACGCCCAGGCGGACGTTGTCGCTGGCGTCGGCCAGGCGGAGGATGGCCGGCGTGGTGGACATGGCGTCGCCGCACCAGTCGGAGGTGAAGACGGCGAGGTTGACGGGCTGGGCCAGGCCGTTGAAGTAGTCCAGCACGTCGTTGGGGATGGCGACGTCGGCGTGGATTTGGCAGAAGGGGTCCTTGTTGACCTTGATGATGTCGATGTACTGGTTGGTGGTCATGCCCTGGGCGAACTTTTCGGCTGACAGTGCCATTGGGGGCCTCCTGGTAACGTCCTTTGCCGTTTAGGTGCGGCCAGTGCTAAAATCGGCGTCGAACTACTGCATCGCTCGCCGGCGAGCCGGCAGAATGGAGCGGCCCGTTGACTACTGCTACTGACCGTACTGGAGTGTACCTCAAATACGCCCTGTTCTGCCGGGAAACCGAGGAGGGCGAAGGGGACAACCTCAGTTTCAAAGGCATCATCGACCTGGTGGACATTCCGATTCCGGAGAGTCCGCCCAACGACGACGGGCCCCGGGTGCTGACCGAGGTGGACGCGCACCTGGCCTTCTGCATTGCGGGGGCCAACGCCGGCCGGCATACGCTGGAGGTGTCGATACGGGCGCCAGGGGCGAGTTTGTCCAGCCCGCCGCCGCAGGAAGTGGAGTGGGAGGACGGGATTTTCTTCCAGAGGTGGATTAAGCCCTTCCGCATTCCCGTAACGCGGTTGGGCCGGCACGTGGCGGCCATCGCGTTTGACGGAATGCCGCTGGGCGAGGCGAGTTTCCTGGTGCGGTTGGCGCCGTAAGGAGCTAGCTGAATTCTATTCCAAGCACGGCGATAAAGGCCTGAGAAGGATAGGGGCGAATAATCATTCGCCCCTGCTCGTGTTTGTGGTTTTGACGGGTTGGGGAGCCTACCCGCCGTTTCGCTCCCACAGGGCTTCCAGGACGGCGCCGGGGTTCATGGGGAGGTTTTCCAGGCGCGCGCCGGTGGCATTGGCGATGGCGTTGCCGATGGCCGCCATGGGCGGTACCAGCGAAACTTCGCCGACGCCGCGCACGCCCAGGGGATGGCCCGGGTTGGCCACTTCCACGATGACCGTGTCAATCATGGGCAGGTCGAGGGCAGTAGGCATCCGGTAGTCCAGGAAGGACGAGTTGAGCATCTGGCCGTCGCCATCGAAGAAGTACTCTTCGTTGAGCGCCCAGCCGATGCCCTGCACGGCTCCGCCCTGAATCTGTCCTTCCACGTAGCTGGGGTGGATGGCCTTGCCGCAGTCCTGGATGGCGGTGAAGCGCAGGAGTTCGACCTTGCCGGTGTCGGGGTCAACCTCCACGTCGGCGACGTTGATGGCGAAGGCGTTGCCCACGCCGGCGGGATTGGCCGTGCCGTGTCCGACGATGGGGCCGCCGGTGCCGTTGAGACGGCGGGCCAGCTGGTCAAAGGTCATGCGCAGGGCGTCGTCGGACTTGTGGGCCAGGGAGCCGTCTTCCTGGTATTCCACGTCTTCGACGGGAACGTCCCAGATGCGGGCGGCGCGCTCAATCATCTGGCGGCGCACATCCTCGCCGGCCTGATAGACGGCCGTGCCCATCTTAAAGGTAACGCCGCTGCCGCCGGCGCCGCTGCTGTAGCCGATGCTGTCGGTGTCCACGATGGACGGCTTGATGCGCTCGGCGGGCAGGCCCAGCACTTCGGCGACGTGCATGGCCATGGCGGCCCGGGAGCCGCCGATGTCGGGAGAGCCTTCGATGAGGCTCACGGTGCCGTCGGGCATCACGCTGGCGACGGCGCTGGCCGGGCCGGTGCCGTTGAACCAGGCGCCGGCGGCGATGCCCCGTCCGGTGAGGAGTCCGGGCGCGGAGGGTTCCGGGACCGGAGAGGCCAAATGAGGGTGTTCCTGGGTAGCCTGCAAAACCTCAACCATGCCGATACGCCGGTAAGTGGGGCCGGCGATCTGACGGGTGCCTTCCTGGGCAGCGTTCTTGAGGCGGAATTCGACGGGGTTGAGTTCCAGCTTCTCGCAGAGCTCGTCGATGGCCTGCTCGGCGGCGAATGACGCAGCCGGAGAACCGGGAGCACGGTAGGCTGCCGCTTTGGGGACGTTGGTCACCACGTCGTAGCCCTCCACAAATCCATTGGGGATGTAGTAGGGGCCGAACATGGTGCGGCAACCGCTGGGCACCGGCGAGCCGGGGAATGCGCCGGCTTCGTAGATCAGGCTGGCCTGGGCGGCGGTAAAACGTCCGTCGCGAGTGCCGCCAACCTTCACCTTGATGATGCAGCCAGAGGTAGGGCCGGTGCCGGTGAACACTTCGGTACGGCTCATGGCGATTTTGACCGGCTGGCCGGTCTTGCGGGCGAGGGCAGCGACGACGGGCTCCAGGTAACAGCCACCCTGACCCTTGCCGCCGAAGCCGCCGCCGATCTCCATGGGGACGACGTTGACCTGGCCGACGGATATGCCAAGGATGCGGCTGGTATGGTCGCGCAGGGCGAAGTGGCCCTGGCTGCTGGCCCAGATGGTTACGGTGTTGTCGGTGTTCCAGCGGGCAGTGGCCGAATGGGGTTCGATGTAGCCCTGGTGCACCTGGGTGGTGCGGTACTCGCGTTCCACGATGGCGTCGGCCTCGGCAAATCCGGCCTCCACGTCACCCAGCGTAGCCTGGAAATGGTTGGAGACGTTGGAGCCGTCGCCGGTGTCGCCCTCGGCCCAGCCGCCGGAGCGTTGAGCCGGATTGGCCAGGGTTACCAGGCGCTCGTGAACCAGCGGCGCGCCCGGGGCCATGGCATCCTCGGCGGTGAGCACTGGAGGCAGGACTTCCCAATCCACGTCAATCAGCGCCATCGCTTCCTCGGCCAGGTGGGGCGAGTCGGCGGCGATGGCGGCAACGGCGTGGCCCCGGTACAGCGCCTTCTCGCGGGCCATCACGTTGCGGCTGTAAAAGCCGTAGTTCACTGCTGCCCCTTCTTCCTGGTCCTTGATTTCGGCTGACACGTCCGGGAAGTCGGCGGAAGTTACAACGGCGTGGACGCCGGGCAGGGCCAGGGCACGGCTGGCGTCGATGCCGCGGATGCGGGCGTGGGCGTGGGGACTGCGCAGGATTTTGCCGTGGAGCATACCGGGCAGGTGGATGTCGGCGGCGTAGCGGGCGCGGCCCATCACCTTGTCCGGCCCGTCGTGGCGGACGGGGCGGGTGCCGACCACCCTATAGTTCTCATCGGGGTTGGACAGGACGATGTTGGGTTTGTAGTCAAGCATCAGCGGCGGCCTCCATAGGCGGTACGGCGGTTAGCGACGCCGGTAATTTACCACAAACGGGGGCGACCGTTGCAGTCGCCCCCGCGTTGGCGGTGGAGTTGATTGGAGAGAAGGGATCCTTAGCCGTCCGAGCCGTCACCGTCATTGTCGTTGCCGTTGTGGTGGTGGCGACCCTCACCGGAACGCCTGCCCGCGCGTTCGGGGAGGGTGTCCGGGCGTTCGGCGTGCCAGGCGGCGATGGCGTCGGCCTGTTCCTGGGTCAGCTTTTCGGCGTCCACCATTCGGGACAGCAGCGCGTCCATCTTGTCGGTGTCGGCGGTGGCGACGGCGATGCCGGCCAGCCGGCCGGTTTCCGTGGACCGGCCGTTGAACCAGGTTATCGCGGCGTCGGCCTGTTCTTGCGTGATGGTTTCGTCCGTTACTAGTTGGGCGGTGTAGTCGGCGAACCAGGCGTCGGCCTGTTCGTGATGGGCGGTCTTGAAAGCGTCTTCCAGGGCGGATTGCTCGACGCCCAGGATTTCGGCGACGCGGACCATCACTTGGGTGTGGGCTTCTCCCTTAGAGCCGATGCGGTCGGCGTCGTAACCATAGCCACCGCCGTGATGGAAGGTTTTGCCGAGGCCATGGGCGGCCCCGTTGGCGGCGAAAGCGGCGCCGGACACCAGCCCGACGGCCAGCAGTGCGACAGCGGCCATAACGATGAACCAACGTTTCCTGATGTGGCGTATCCTGTTGAACATTTTGCCTCCCGATGCCGCCGCAGTCTTGAAGTTGTTTTGAGTGGGCGGCGGCCTTGATGAGAGCAGGATACGGTGGCGATGTTAAGGAATTATCAAAGGCTTGCGCCGGAGTCGGTGGGCAGGTCGAACCCGAAGCAGCTGCCGACGCCCTCCTCGCTTTCGGCCCAAACGGTTCCGCCGTGGGCTTCCACCAACCGGCGGGCAATGGTGAGGCCCAGGCCGGCGCCGCCGGTGGCGCGGTCGCGGGACGGGTCAAGGCGATAGAGGCGGTCGAAGACGTGGGGCAGCGCGTCGCTGGGGATGCCGGGCCCGGTGTCGGTGACGACCACGTGCACTCCGTCGTCGTATCGCAAGGCGGCGATGGTAACGGTTCCGCCGGGCGGCGTATGGCGGATGGCGTTGTCCACAAGGTTGCCCATGGTCTGCTCAATCCGCAGGCGGTCGAGGTTCAGCAGGGGCAACCCGTCGGACAGGTTGGTGTCCAGGCGGACGGGTTTAGCGTCGGCGCGAGGGCGGAAAGAATCGGCTACGCGCGTTGCAATGTCGGCGATGGACTCGGGCTCCAATTGCAGGCGTAGTTCCCGCGCTTCCGTTAGAGCTAGCAGGCTGAGGTCGGATACCAGGCGGTTGAGGTAGAGCGTTTGCTGATGCACGGTGTCCAGAGTGGCGCCGTTGGGCTGCAGCAGGCCGTCCTGCATGGCTTCGACGTGGCCCTGGATGTTGGACAGGGGAGTGCGCAGTTCGTGAGCGACGTCGGCTACCATGGCCCGACGCTGACGTTCGGAATCCTCCAGAGCATCGGCCATGTTGTTGAAGGCGTGGCCCAGCTCGGCAATTTCGTCGCTGCCCTTGACATTGACGCGGCTGGACAAGTCGCCGGCGCCCAACCGGCGGGCGGCGTCGGTGAGGCCGCCAATGGAGCCCAGAATCCGACGGGATAGCAGGAGCACCAGGATGATTCCCACCACGCCGGCGACGAGGCCGGCCACGAACAATGACCGGTTCACGCGCTCGGTGAATTGAGTGAGGGGAGGTTCCACATCATGGGGTTCGTCCGGATGCGAGTCTGGGAAGATGTAGGTCGGGCCGCCGCGGCGACCGGCGGCGATGGCGACGGCGCCGACCTCCGCATCGCCCGAGGTGATGGGGAGGAAATACTGAGGCGGCGGCAAGGGGCCGCGAGGGATGGCGGCGTTGAACAGGGGTCGGCGTCCCCGGTCATCGTGGTCTCGGCGCAGGGGGCGGTTGTCGGCGATGACGTTGCCGTCAGCATCCAGCACTACGATTTCCCGTTCGGATTGGAACCCGATGCGGTTCACGAAGTTTTGAGCGTCGGTCCATCCGTCCGCCGCCTGGTAGTAGTCGGCCAGCGCGGTGTGGATGCGGCCGGCTCGGACGCGGTCCTGCTCCTGCTGGATGTGAGACACCTCGCGATGGGCGGCGAAACCGGTGCATACGGCGGCGGTGGCCATGGACAGGGCCAACACCGCAGCGAAGCCCAGGATCAGGCGGAGTTGGAGTCCGGATCGCCAGTTAGGCATCGCCGAACCGGTAGCCGACGCCGTGGACGGTCTGGACGTAGCGGTGCTTTTTGCCGTCGGGCTCGATTTTGCGGCGCAGGTTGGCCACGTGGACGTCCACGGTGCGGTCGAAGCCGTCGAAGTCGTAGCCGAACACGCCGTCGATAATCTGGTCGCGGGTGAAGGCTCGGCCCGGCTCTGCGGCCAGCATGGCAAGGAGGCGGAACTCGGTGCGGGTCAGGGCCGCCTTATGCTCTCCAACCTGGACGGTGTGGGAGTTGAGGTCAATGGTTATGCCGTCGTGTTCGATACGAGGAGAGCGGTCCGGCGCGGTCTGCCGGGCAGTGCGGCGCAGCACGGCGCGGACGCGGGCGGCCAGTTCGCGAGGGCTGAAGGGTTTGAGCACGTAGTCGTCGGCGCCCAGGTCCAGGCCGGCCAGGCGGTCAGCTTCGGCGACGCGAGCAGTAACCATAATGATGGGCACGTCGGACTCCTGACGCAGGGCGCGGCAGATTTCCATGCCGTCCAGACCGGGCAGCATCAGGTCCAGGACGATGAGGTCGGGAGCGGACTCGCGGGCCAGTTTGAGGCCGGCGACGCCATCGCCGGCGGTGGCAACCCGGTGGCCGTCCTGTTCCAGGTAGAGGCGAACGATGCGGGCGATGCCGGGGTCGTCTTCGATGACAAGCACGTTGTGCGACATGGTGATGGAATCAGTGATAGGCGGGATTTCAAACCAGCGTAGCACAGCCCGGATGAACGATACCATCGCTGGGTTTGACGCTCCGGGATTCCGCTGTCTATAATCTTGCCGTTATATTTAGAAATTGTGAGGTATCACAGGCGATGAACCTTAAAACCGGACAGCGTTACGTGGCCCCCGGCGGGGCGGAGATGATCGTCAGCAAGGCCAGCGGCGACGGCGACCTGACCGACGGCGAAGTACAGTTGCAGATCAAGGGGCCGAACGTGGACTTCGGCGGTGCGGCTCCGGCGGAGGACGCGCCGGAAGTTACCATGGGCAAGCGTCTGACGTCGGCGGACGGCAGCGTGTCGGTGCTGATCACCAAGGCCGGCAAGTGCGACCTGCGCCTGAATGGCGAGCCGATGGAGCTGCAGGAGGCAAAACAGCTGCCGTCGTCGGACTAGCGGCGCGACGGAATAGCCAACATGGCAAAGGGGCGGGCCTGAAACCCGCCCCTGTTGAGTTGTGCAGGACTAGCGGTCTAGAGAGTCTCCAGGACTCGCGCGATGCATTCCACGCCTTCGACGACCCGGTCGGCGGGAGACCGCATGAGGGCAATGCGGAAGTGCCCCTCCCCGCTGGCGCCAAAGCCGACGCCTGGGGTTACCACCACTCCTTCCCGCTCCACCAGCAGTTCAGCCATCTCAGTGGATGGCAGGTCTGCCGAATAGCGGGGGAACAGGAAGGTGGCCCCTTCGGGCCGCGGGCAGTGTACGCCGGCGACCTGGGACAGCCGGTCGGCGCAGCGTACGCGCAGCTCGTCGCAGTCATCCCGCCACTGGGGCAGGTGATCCTGGGGGCCCTGCAGGGCGGCCACCCCGGCCATCTGGACGAAGGGAGAAACGAAGCTGGCCGTCTGTTCCTGTATCTTCAGCAGCGGCTCCAACAGGTTTGACTGAGCCACGATGCAGCCCAACCGCCAGCCGGACATCGAATAGGCCTTGGTGAAGGTGTAGCTGGTCAGGGTCCGTTCCGCCATACCCTCCAACGTGGCGATGGTAACGTGCCGGTTGGAATCGTAGAGGAAGTACTCGTAGGTCTCGTCGCAAAGGACCAGCAGGTCCTGCTCCTGGGCCAAACGCGCTACGGCGGCCAGTTCTTCCTCGGTGTACACCCGGCCCGTGGGATTGTTGGGGTTGTTGATGACGATCATCTTGGTGCGGGGGGTGGTGTATTCCTGCAACTGCTCGTAGCTGATGTGGTACTCCTCCTCCTCGCTGAGCGGCACGGCTACGGGCACACCCTCGGCCATCTGCACCTGCTCGCTGAAGCTGACCCAGGTGGGTTCCAGCACCAGCACTTCATCGCCCGCTTCGATGTAGGCGTTGATGGCCTCATACAGCCCCATTTTGCTGCCAGGCGTAACCAGGATATCGCCGTCGGGATCAATGGCGCGGCCATTGTGGGCGGCGAGCTTGGCGGACATGGCGTGGCGCAGCTCGGGCAGGCCACGGGACGAACTGATATTGGTAAGTCCTGCGTTCAGGGCCTGAACCCCCGCGTCAATGATGTGCTGCGGGGTTACATGGTGCGGACTAGACTGCCCCAGGTCGATCACGTCGTGACCCTGCCGGGCCAGCTGTCGGGCCTTTTCGCCGGCGGCCAGGGTGGCTGGCGGCTGCACTCGTTGGATACGGGTCGCGGGAGCTCTGGACATGGTTCACCTCTTTCCCGTTGGATAGCCGCTTACAGGAAGTGGGGGATGACGTACTTTCCGAAGAGGCGGATGCTGTTCATTATCTTGCTGTGGGGCAGGTTGCCCATCTGCATGAAGCAGAGCATCTGGTCAACGCCGGCCTCACGGTACTTTTCGATGGTCTTGATGACGGTTTCGGGGCTGCCCATGGCGAAGGCGCCGGAAGCGATGTGGTCGTCGGCGGTCTTGTCCACCCGCTCTTCCTGGACGGCGTTGACGGCGAACTGGTAGCTCTGGGGGACGTTGCGCCCCGCCCAGGGAGCGTATAGTTCCTCCGCCTTGCCAACGAACCACTCGCCTTCGCGGGCGGCGGACTCGTAGGCTTCTTCGTCGGTGTCGGCCACGTGCACCATGCAGAGGGCGGCGATATTGTCGTTGACCATGCGGCCAATGGGATGGGCGTCCTTGACGGCGTCGCGGTAAATCTGCACCCGCTCGACCAGTTGATCGTGGCCGCCCAGGTTGAAGCAGAGCACACCGACGCCCAGCTCGCCGGCCTCGCCGAATGAAGTAGGCTGGCTGCAGGCCATCCACATGGGCGGGTGCGGGTCCTGGACGGGCTTTGGGATTACGGAACGGGGCGGGATGTTGTAGAACTCGCCGGCGTGGGAGAAGGGGTCTTCCGTCCACATACGGGGAATCATCTCGATGGCCTCGCGCCACTGGGCCTTGGTGGTTTCGGGGTCAACCTCGAACCCGTCCATCTCGATGAGGGTGGTGGAGCGTCCGGTGCCCAGGTCCATGCGCCCATCGCTGACGATGTCCAGCACGGCGGCGCGCTCGGCAACGCGGACCGGATGGTTATACGCGCCGGGCAGCAGGGCGACGGCGTGGCCGATGCGGATGCGCTTGGTGCGCTGGGAGATGGCGCCGTAGAGAACTTCGGGAGCGGAGCAATGGGAGAACTCCCGCAGGAAGTGGTGCTCCACCGTCCAGAAGTAATCAAAGCCGACGTCGTCGGCCAGCTCCACCTGGGCCATCACCTGCTTGTAACGCTCGGCTTCGACGCCGGGGTAATGGGGTTCGGGAACCTGGATTTCGTACATCAATCCGAATTTCATGGCGTTCTTGCTCCTCAAATTAGTTTCTCGATACCGGCGCGCGTTACGGCACCAGCATAGCGCGGGTTATCTCTGTCTGGCGCTGGCTCCACTCGGCGGCCTCGAAGGCCTCGTTGACGTCGGCCAGGGGGAAGGTGTGGGAGACCAGCTTATCGAAGGGCAGCCGGTCCTGGTTGCGCACCAGGAAGTCCAGCAGTTCGGGCAGCAACGACGGACGGTACATCAGGCTGCCGACGATGTTCTTGCCCTGGAGCAGCTTGGACGGGTCGATGGACACTTCCTGCCCGCGTACGATGTCGCCGATTTCGACGAAGGTGCCGCCGTTGGACAGCATATCGATGCCTTCTTTCAGCAGGTCGGCGCGGCCCACCAGCTCCATCACCACGTCGGCGCCCCGGCCCCGGGTCAGTTCGCGGACGCGGCGGACGCGGGTTTCGGGGGTGTTGAACTCCTCGATGTTGATGGTGTCGTCGGCGCCGAACTCCTCGGCCAGGGCCAGCCGGTTCTCCAGGCGGTCCAGCACGATGACGCGGTCGGCCCCCCGCTCCTTAGCCATGGCGGTGGCGTGGATGCCCAGGCCGCCGGCGCCCATGATGACGACGGATTGGCCGTGACCCATGCCGGCGCGCTCCAGACCGGTGGTTACGGTGCCCATGGCGCAGTTGACTGGCCCCAGGATGCTGTCGGGCAGTTCGTCGGGCACTTTGAAGAAGGGATGGCGCGGCGGCAGATAGAGGAAATCGCCGTAGGTGCCGGTGAAGTAGGGCCAGATGCCGGCAGCAGGATACTGGCGGTTGACGCACCAGTTGGTGTTGCCCCGCAGACACATGTGACAGTGGTAGCAGGGGAACACGGCGGCGTAGATTACGCGGTCGCCCTCTTCGACTTCCGTGCCATAGTAATCGGAAGCGACGCCGTCGCCCAGGTATTCGATAACGCCGGTGCCTTCGTGTCCCATGACGCGGCCGGTATCGGGCAGGGGCAGGTGCTCCTGGGTCTGGTCGCCGCGCCAGGTGTGCAGGTCGGAGCCGCAGATGCCGGCCTGGGTCATGCGGAGCAGGACGGCGCCGGGTTGCGGCTCGGGTACGTCGTACTCTTCAATCTCAAATGGCTTGCCGTATTCTTTGACAACAACGATCCGTCCTTTCATAGTTTTCCCTCCGTGACACAGCCGTAGCTGGATGGCGGTATCCTAGCACAGCCCCGCCGGTTTTGTGCTATGCTGGCGGCGCGAGAGGCGCCACCGGGAGCGGCAGAGTTATGAAGATTGGGATTGGTTCCGACCACGCCGGGTTTGAATACAAAGGCAAGTTGCTGGCGCTGCTGGCCTACCTGGGCCACGAGGCGGTTGACTACGGAGCCTATTCGGACGAGGCCAGCGACTACCCGCAGTGGATTCGGCCAGTGGCGGAGGCGGTGGCAAGGGGTGAGGTTGACCGGGGCATCGTGCTGGGTGGTTCCGGCAACGGCGAGGCAATCGTCGCCAACCGCGTGCCCGGCGTCCGCTGCACGCTATGCTGGAACGTGGAATCAGCCCGCTACGGACGGCAACACAACGACTCCAACGTGCTGTCCATGGGGCAGCGGATGGTGTCCTGGGAAACGGCCCGCGAGATCGTGGACGCCTGGCTGACCACCGAGTTTGAGGGCGGGCGGCACCTGCGCCGCATTCAGCAGATAGACGAGGAACCGCAGCGCCTGACTTCATAGCCAGTTTGGAATCTGAAGCGCCTCAGCCGGCTATCACAGACCTAATGTCGGAGAGGCCAGGAGCAGGCGGAATGGCGGATGAAACACCGGCGTACGCTCCCGTGGAGGAGCAGGTTTTCTTCGATGCCGACCGGGTATTCGTTTCCGATTACCGCCTGCGATTTCCCTATCGAGCCGTCTCGGAGGACCGGGTGCGGTTCCCCATCAGGACTGTGGAGATGTTCAGAATCCGCTCTGCGGCGGTGCACGAGGCAACGGTGGCATCCGAAACGGGTCTGAACAAATTCTTGAAAGTCATGGGAGGCATTATCAAGTGGCCGGCTTTTTTGGGCGCGATGGTAATTTTTCTCATTTTGATCTTGAATATTCTTATCCTTGTGTCGAGGCACTACGGCTATTCAGAACCGGGTATTCCTCAAGGAGAGACACCTGTCTTTATCGAGGCGCTCGCAGAGACCTTCGAAGCCTTTCCGGTGAGATTTTCGCTCGTGATCGGCGGCCTGATTGTGAGCTTGGGCGTCCTGGCATGGTTGGGAGACAAGATAATGAACTGGAACCCAGTCAAAAGGGAGAAATATCGCGTCGGCGTTGACGTGGTTGCACGGAGGGGCGAGACCGAGCGGCTTTACTTCGGTGAATACGAGGAACCGAACGAGGCTCAAAGGATTGTGTCGGCAATCGAGCACGCCAAAGTCGCTATTATGGGGCGAGGGCGTCCGTAACCCCAATCATGCTGTCGCGGGTGACCAGGGCGGCCAGTTCGTCCTCGCTCATGCCCTCGGTGCCGGCGGGCCGGCGAGGCAGCACCAGGTAGCGCATATCGGCGGTGCTGTCGAGCACATCGACCCGAATATCCGCAGGGAGTGTCGTTCCGAACTCAGCCATGACGCCGCGGGGGTCGCTGACAGCGCGGGCGCGGTAGGCCAGGCTCTTGTACCAGTCGGGCGGGCGGCCCAGCAGCATCCGGGGATAGCAGGAGCACAGCGTGCAGACCACCAGGTGATGCACGTCGTCGGTGTTCTCCACCACGGCCAGATGCGGGGTTTCCGCCGGGATGCTGATGCCCATTTCGGCCAGAGCGGAACGTGAATCGGCCAGCAGCCGTGCCTTGAACGCGGCGTCCGTCCAGGCGCGGGCGACGACCCTTGCGCCGTCGGCGGGAGTGCGTCCGTCCATCAGGTTCACCTGCTGCCCCACCTGGTCGGCGGTGAGCAGGCCCTTCTCCGCCAGCAGGGCCTCGATGGCCACGGAGCGCAGGGCAACCTCGCTCATGGGCTGGTCGTGCACGTGGTCTTCAACGTGGGTTGCGGTCATACTTCCCTCCCTAGTTGTGGCAGCCCCGCGCCTCGATGTCCCACACCGCTTCCACCCTGCCGTCGCGGATGCCGATGAAGCGGTCCCAACGGCTCACCATGGCGTCCTGCTGGCCGGGGAGCAGCAGAACCTGGTCGCCGACGGCCAGCTCAGCGCCCTCCGCCACCTGGAACACGGTGCGGTCGGCGTCCATGTCAACGGCCTCTACGCCGGGGCGGCCTTCCACACGGGGCAGGCCCTTGATGCCGCACACCGCGCGAGCGCCGGCGTCGCCGATGGCCGTTCCCGGCCGGGGCACGCTGACGATGGTGCTCAGCACCTTGCCGGCCAGGTGAAAGTCCTGGATGTAATCGTAGGAGGTTTCCATCACCAGGTAGGAGCCGCCCTGGATTTCGGTAACCTCGGGCATATCGCCGGCGACGTCGTAGCTCCAGGTTTCGCCCGTGGACACGATTTCCACCGGCAGGCCATCGGCAAGCATGGCTTCCCGCAGGTCCAGAACCGGCTGGACAAGGCGGCGAAGTTCCGAGGCCCGGTCTTCCAGGTCGCCAGAGACTTCGGCCATCATCTGATGGCTCATCACGCCCTTCAGGGAGAGACCGGGCAGTGAATCAATCAGGCGGGCCAGGGCCACGCCGGATCCCACTCCATCCTCTCCTTCCTGCACGCCGCACCGCAGCAGTCCGGTTTCCTGCTCGATGACCACGCCCAGGTTCACGCCCTGGTCAACGGCAGCCTGGGAAAGGTCGCGGGCGTTGGCCTCGTTCTCGCAGGCCACCAGGATCTCGGCCTGGTCGGCCAGGGCGCAGAGGCGGGCAATCTTGGGCGGGGCGACCACCTCGCTGGTTACGAACACGCTGGCCACGCCGCCCTGCACCATCACCTCGGCCTCGGCCACCTTGGCGGCGCACACTCCGCCGATGGTGCCGCCGCGTTGAATCTGCCGGAGGGCCAGGGCCGGGCTCTTGTGATTCTTGCTATGGCCGCGCAGCTTGCTGTGGCGTCCTTCGTAGTAGTCGGCGATCACATCCATGTTGTGGTCCAGCGCGTCCATATCCAGGATCAGGCATGGAGTATCCAGCTCCCCAATGGGAGTGCCCGGTTGGGGTTCATAGGCTTGCGGCATGGAATTACCTCCGAGGCTACCGTTTATCTGACTGAATCCAACTGCGAATACTTGATTGGGAGTTGCAGCAATGCCGAACTATCCCAGTTGCCCACGGCCGGAGACGGGCCAGTACCCCACCAGCCGGCCGTCCTGCACGGCGCGGATGTAGTCGTACTGGTTGACGCAGAGGGCCAGGTGGTACGGAACCAGGCGGACTTTGTCGTTGGGCATCAGCTGCTGGGTGGCCGGGCCGTCCAAGTCCAGGATGCCGTGCTCGGCGCTGAACCTGGCGGCGACGGCGCCCGGGAACCCTTCAAGAACGGGCACCCCGAAATCGGGCCCGGTGGTCTTGTGGCCGGCGTCCACCACCGCCCGGCCGGCGACGGGATGGCTGATGACCGTGGCCAGCACCGTGGCCGCCGATTGCAATTCAGGGCGAACCCGCAAGGTTTCCGCGTCCATCAGGGGATACACCCCGGCCTGTACCTCGGTGATGCCCGACAGCTGCGCGACCACGTCGTAGTTGTATGTGCTGCCGGCGCTCACCGTGGCAACATCCAGGCCGGCCTGCTCCAGGTCGCCGCGGGTGTCCAGCACCGGCTGCAGACGGCGACGGGTTTCGGCGTCCAGCTCGGCGTGGTCGGCGATGGGCAACGGGCCTTCGTAGGTCATTAGCCCCTGGAAGGACAAGCCGGATGCGTCCGCAACCGCTCGGGCCAGGTCAACCGCATCGCCACCGGGCGCGACGCCGCCGAACCCGTAGCCGGCGTCGATGTCCACCAGCACGCCCAGGGTGACGCCGGCGGCCTGCGCAGCCTCCGCAAGGTCGGCGACGTTGCGGGCGTCGTCCACAGCCACGCTCAGCGTAATTCGTCCCGCCAGGGCGACCAGCCGGTGAATCTTGGCGGCGGTTACCACTCGCCCCGCGATGAGTATGTCGTCGATGCCAGCATCGTCGCCGGCGAATGCCTCGGCCTCCGCCAGCGAACTGACCGCCACGCCGCCGGAGGCGCCGTCGGCGTCCAGCTGGTACCGGGCGATGTCAGGGCAACCGTGGCAGGAGACGTGGGGCCGCACCCGGACTGGGCCGGAGCCGCCAACAGAGTTGTGCAGCGCCGCGATGTTCTGCTCCATTATGCCCAGGTCAACCACCAGGGCCGGCGTGTCCAGTTCCTCGACGGGGGCGCCAAATGGCTGAAATATGGGCCGCTCCATTGCTCAGGTCCCTCTCAATTGCGATGCTGGCTGGCAGGATAGCACAAATCAGGCCGGTTCCAGCCAGTGCTGGTACACGCCAACTTTCATGACCTTAAGGATAGTCCGAGGCTTTGCTATTATAGCGGCGTCGCAGGAAATGTTGCGGAGGAGATTTAAAAATGCCCAAGCGGTTGACAAGTGAAACGGTGCAAGAATGGCGGCTGCTAACCATTCAGGATTTGCATGGCAAGGGGACTCAGAGCACAATTGACAACGAGCTCAAGCGCAAATTACAGCTGCTCGGTTTTGCGAAGCGGGCAATTGATAAGCAAATCGGTGCTGGATGGAATCGGTCTGCGTTGGTGTCCGAAAAACTCGTCACCAACAAAGGCGGACAGTGGCAACTGACCGCTAGCGGCGAGGCCCGGGCTAAGGAGCTGAGACGGAACAAAAAGCGGGATATAACGGATATAGCGCGGGGTAAAGCCCGCGACAAGCAACGAGTTGTAGGCGACCTCGCTCGCGAATCCGGGATAGCGTCGGGCAAAATACGGTTGCTGCAGCGGTATGGCGATATACCGGTGGCGCGTCTCAAAGCATTGCTGGAAGAATGGCGACAGGGAAATCCCGAATCGCCTCACGATGTAGATGGGAATGGAGGGGGAAGCGCTGAATGTTTGCCGGACGGCGGCTATAAGGAACGAATGGAAGTTGAGGCTGTCGCAATCAAGCGCATTCGTCAAGAGGAATCTGAATGGCACACAACTCCAACAAACAATCCCGGGTATGATTTGTACCTAACCCACAACAACGAGAAGAATGGGAATAAGGTTGCATGGTGTGAAGTCAAAGCAATCAGCGGAACGTTTGACACATGGCATGCAGTATCTCTGACCAGCCGTGAGTTTCAGGAAGCGCAGAAACGTGGAGACGCTTACTGGCTTTACATCGTGGAAAACGTTGATGTGAAAAACGTTGATTCAAGCGACACTCACATCATCAGGATACCAAACCCGGCGGGTAAAGTTGAGAGATTCCGATTTGGGCAAAGTTGGCGCGATCATTCGACTCAATAAACAGGTTAGCGCTGCAAGCCGTTTGAGCACTTTGTTTCAATGGCATCAGGCCGGTTCCAGCCAGTGCTGGTACACGTCCACCAGCAGGGTGTCGGCGGGGTTGCCGGCGTAGTCGGGCCACAGGTCGGTCTGACGCAGCCGGACGCGGTACAGCGGCTGGCGCGGCAACCCGTCGCCGCCGTGGGCCAGCGATTCGGGGTTGGGATACGTGCCGCACAGCGCGTCCACGACGCCGGTATGCCCCTGGATGTAGGCCGGCGTGCGGAAGTGATGCGCCGGCGACCCGACCCGCACCCGCACGGCTGTGCCATCGGGGTAGCGGACGGTTTCAGCGGCAGCAGTCATCACAGCCCCCGCTCCCGCAGCTCGGCCGCCTTGGCGTCGATCTCCGCCGCCGTCAGGATGCCCTTCTCAATCAGCAGGATTTCCAGGGCCGCCGTCCATTTTTCATAGTAGGACAGCGATTCGTACCGCTCCGGCGGCAGGCTCTCGATGGCGCGGCGCATCTCGTCGGTGGTACGGATGCCCTGCGCTCCCAGCACCTGGTGCACGGCGTCAACCCGACGCTCCCAGTCGCTGTATTCGTGCTCGGTGCGGTCGATGGGCGTGTCGTCGGGCCAGCCGCCCCGGTCGTGTGCTGCGGGCATACGGTTACGCTCCTTTCTCCCACATCTCGGCGAGGGCGTCGGCGCGCATGAACCGAACGCCGGGGAAGGTCTTGATGTACTCAATCAGCCGCTCCAGCATCAGCAGGCGACCCGGCCGTCCGATGTACTGCGGGTGCATGGTCAGGTTGTAGCAGCGGCCATAGCGGTAGATGCCGCGGAACTCCTCGGCCCAGCTCACGAACACCTCGTCGGGGTTGCGCATGGGGCCCAGGCGGTTTGCCGACGGCGCGTAGGCGAAGTGGGGTGCGTCGTCCAGCAGCCAGTGGATGGGCAGCTCCACCATCTGCCGAGGCGGGTCGCCGCCGGACACGAAGTAGGGCGCGTCGTCGCCCATCAGGCTGCTGTCGTAGCGGAAGCCGTGCTTGGCCAGCAGGTCCAGCGACACCGCGCTCAACTCCCAGCTGGGCGAGCGGTAGCCCACCGGCGCCGTGCCGGTCAGTTCGCCCAGGATGCCGATGCCCTTGACCAGCACTTCCTCCTCCTCGTCCGGCGTCATGGTGGCCGGAGGCTCGTGGAGGTAGCCGTGGTGGGCGACTTCGTGGCCGCGTCCGGCGATTTCCCGCACCAGGTCGGTATGGGTCTCGGCCACCTGGCCGGGGACGTAGAAGCTGGCCGGGATGCCCTGGGCGTCCAGCAGATCCAGGATGCGCGGCGCGGCGACGCTGGGGCCGTATTCGGCCATGGACAGCAGGCTGGGATAGTTGGCGAAGTCGGCGTTGCGCCGCAGCCAGGAAGAAACGCCGTCCACGTCAAAGGTGATGAGGGCGACGCACTGGATGTCGTCAGGCCAAATGCCGGACATGGGGAGGCTCCTTAAAGCTGTAATTCGGGCAGATTTCGCACTATATCTACCGTTCGCACGCTGACCGTCGTAATCCGCTTCACCAAATCCAGAATGTAGCGAGGCTCACCGTGTTCGATGGCCCAATCGTTGGGGTCGTTGGTGATGCCGCTGGCATTGTGAGTCCTAACTTGGTAGCGGTCAATCAGCCAATCCAGCGCCGAGCGGCTCCCCAGCTGATACTCGTGGGCTTGTGGCGGTATGCCGGCCAGCGTAGTTCCAGCATTATAGGTGATACACGTGGTGTCCAGGTTGGGACGCCGGCCGGCGTAGGCCATCTTCTCAACCCGGTAGGCGTCGGGAGCGTCCCGATTCCACCCCAGCGGGTGTATCTCTTCCAGTGGGTACGGTTCCACCGACTCATAGCCGACGTGGAGCTCCGCCAACTCCCGCCCCGCCTCTACAAAAGCGTGAAAGTCGTCCAGCGACGCCGCCATAGGGATGCGAGCCGCTGACTTCGCTAGGTCGTCGGCAAAGGTTTGGCGATATTGCTCCGAGTGCAGCACGCCGTAAGTGTAATAGAATAGGTCGTCATCGGTAATGCTGTCGTCCGAGTAGTGCACCTGAAATTCTGTCACCGCCGCCCCGTTGATGTTGCTAACCCGTTCGTATTCAAAGATACCCCCGGTCTGCTTCTGGACGTATCGCCAGCGTGCCAGATACGGGCTGGCCCCGTTCCCGCTGGTCAACCCTCCATCCGTTATCCTGTCCGTCATCAGAACCGAGAAGGGAACCGACGACCCCGGCCCTGTCAGGTATATGCCTAGATTGGCTACCGGGGGGGGGTACGGACGTTCTATTTTCGTATCCGGAACGCGGCAGGCTGATTGTGTCACCAGTGAGGTGCCAATCAGGGATGCTATCTGCCATCAAAGCACTGAAAGGTGCATTCGCGCCAGCAGCTGATAGGTTGATGCCCAACGTTTGAATGTCGGGGCGCGGGTAAATTTCGGGAAAGCGTCGGATGCTGTTGTTTAGTTGCTGGTTGAAGTATAGGTACTGCTTGAAGAATGGCCGATAGGCGCTGTCTCTGAAATCGCTGTCATCAACTTCGTAGGTACGACCAGCGGCCAGGTGTTGGTAATTTTTTGCGTCCCAATGAAACTGCTGCGGAGTGCTGCCAGCGAACTCTTTAGCTTTACCTACTCGCTCCGAGACTTTGCCCGTAGGATTGGTGCCCTGAAATGCCGCCACTTGTTCGTTGTAGAAGTCAACGCTATTGCGGATGTTGGATTGTAGTCTTTGCAGTGATGAGTTGAAGCACCAGGCATCGCGGTTTGTCTTCAGTCCTTGCATTGAGAGGTTAAAGACTGGTGCCAGACAGTTGTCGCTGTCATCCGCAACGAGGGGTCGGAAGGTGGCGAAAGCGGCATTCCGTTGCCCAATCCAGTCCCCATGCGCGTTAGGTGCAATTACCTGCCATTCCGTTGTAGTCAGGCCGGAGTTGTCCAGAAGCTCCAGCTTCTGCTCACGGGCAAGGTAGTCGCCAATGTCCCGATAGTAAATCGTCGCTCCCTCGGATTTGCCCGGCTTCTTCACCAGTACCAGAATCGCCACGCCTGCCCGGCTGCCGGAACCAAATATCTTACCGCCCTCTTGGCGGGACTTTTCGCCGGCGGTGCGCTGGTCGCCCCGCAGGCTATAGCAATAGACAGAATGAAACTCCTGGGCCAGCGCTTTGCGGAATCCGTCGAAGGCATTAGAGTCGATAAACCCGCCGTTGGTTACCAAAGCAACAATACCACCGTTATCACTGCTTTGTACCCGATCTGAAGCCAACCGAATAGCCCGCACGTAGGGGTCGTACAATGCGGACAAGTGCTTAGTGACCGATGGTTCCGCGTAGCGCTGCTGTATCTTTCCGTCAACGGTGGGATACTTGCGCGTGTTGGTCGCCGACCAGGGTGGGTTGCCAATGATGACCCGAATGTCCAGCGCTTTCTGCCGCTCGATGCGGGCGTTGTTGCCCGGGAAAAGCACGGCGTCCATCGGGTCGCCTTCCTCGGCGGATTGGAACGTGTCGGTCAGCACGATTCCGTCAAATGGCTGGTACTCTTCGGCATTGGCCCGGTCGTGGTACGTGGCCTCGATGTTGATGGCCGCGATATAGTAGGCCAGCAGCATGATGTCGTTGGCGTGCAGCTCTTTGGCGTACTTGCGCGGCAGGTCTGCGTCCTTGATCAGCCCACTGTGCATGAGCCTGGTATGAACGATCCGGTGCCGGTGAACGGGTCAATTACGTGCACTCCCTCATCGCTCACCGACACGCCGAACTCGGCTTGCAGCACATCTTCTGCGCTGCGCACGATGTAATCCACCACCGGGGTGGGAGTATAGACAATACCCAGACGGGCGGCCGTGTCAGGAAGCGCCAGCTTCAAAAATCGCTCGTAGAGTTCGGCGATGATGCTCTGCTTGCCAGCACCGTCGGTAACGCCCTGCGCGCGGACGCGGACGTCCCGATAGAAGTTGTCCAGGCCGGCGGTTTCTTTATCCAACCCACGCTCCGCCAGCGCGTCAATGGTACCCTGCATCGCTAGTGAAACCGGGTTGTGCTGCGCAAAGGCATAATCGGCAAATAGCGCGTCAAAAACCGGCTTGGTAATCAGGTGCTGCGATAGCATCCCGATGGCGTCGTCCTCGGTAATGCCGTCGTTCAGGTTGTTGCGAATGCCGGCCAGGAATCCGTCGAACGTTTCTCGCACCGATTGGTCCGGGCCGCTGAGCAGCGCCCGGATGCGGGTTTCATGGCGCTGGGCGATTTCGCGCACGGTGCCGGCCCACTTCTCCCAATAGCGCGGGTCAGCGTATTTATCCACCACCTTGGCCAGGATGGCGTCGCGCAGCTCGGGCGAACCGGCTATCTGAAGGATGCCTTGAATTGCCCGCTCTTCGGCAGTGGGCGCATCGGGGCCGTCGCCGTGGGCAATGTCGCCTCCCTCGGTGTAATCGGGCTGGGGCGGTTTCTCCGTCTGTTGAGAAAGGGCGAACTGGTTGATGATGGCCTCAAAACGGTCGTCATGGGCGCTAATGGCGTTGATGACCTGCCAGACGGCCCGGTAAGAGCTGGCGTTGAGGGATTCTTCGTCCGTGACGCCCGGAGCTTGGGCGATGGGCAGGATGATGTAGCCGTATCGCTTGCCCGGTTCTTTCCGCATCACCCGCCCCACGGCCTGCACCACGTCGATGTCCGACCTGCGAGGATGCAGGAACAGTATGGCGTCCAGCGCCGGCACATCAATGCCCTCCGTGAGACAGCGGGCGTTGGATAACACGCGGCAAGTCCCCGATTCTGGTTCCGCTCGGAGCCAGGCGAGATGGTCCGCCCGCTCCAGAGCGTTTTGCGTGCCGTCCACATGGCGAACTTCGCACCGGAGCATATTCTCGGGGTTGTCTCTCACGGCGATGGCAGTTTCAATGACTTGTGGGAAGGCGCCGGTGAAGGACTCGGATTCCCTGATTCTGTTGCTGAAAGCGACTGCGCGCTTGGCCGGCTGCGGGTCATCTTCAAAGTCCACGCCGGCAGCCCGCTTGCCCAGGCCGTTCCAGCAGCCAACCATACGCGCGCCATTGTCCATATTGATGTCGCTGCCGGATTCGGAAAGCAAGGCATCGAGGTCAATGCCCACTTGTTCCTGGTCAACGTTGAGTATGACGACCTTGTAGGGTGTGAGTATGTCCTTTTCAACGGCCTGGCCAAAACTGAGCCAGTGAAACGTTGGGCCGTAGATGGATTCATCATCCATTGAAGCCACGGCGGTGGTCAGGTTGCTTTCATCAACCTTGCGCCGGGCCCGGTCGCCGAAAATACGCGGCGTGGCGGTCATATACAGCCGTTTCTTGCCGGCGATAAACCCGTCGTCATGAACCCGCCGGAAGTTCGATTCCTCCTTGCCTACCAAATTTACTCCGGTAGTGCGGTGAGCCTCGTCGCAGACAATAAGGTCGAACTCCGGTAGTCCATTGGCTCGTTTCTGCGCCGCCGCTACCACGTCCAACGACTGATACGTGGAGAAAACTACCGTCATATTGTTTTGCAAATCCGTCCGGCGGAACCCCGCTGCCAGTTGTGCCGGACTTGTTGACGGCGTTTCGGTTAGGTCGTAGGGGGACATATCCTCATCGTCGCCGCTGCGCTTGCCGGCGCGAATGTCCGAACAGACGGCAAAGGGTTTCAGCGGCAGATCAGCGTCGTTCGCCCAATCAATCAGGGATTGGGAGAGCAGAGATATCGACGGTGTGAGGAACAGCGCAGTTCCACCGGTTCCGGCCATGCGCTCAGCAATTCGTAAGGCCGTGAAGGTCTTGCCAGAGCCGCAGGCCATAATAAGCTTGCCCCGGTCGTGCTCCTCAAAGCCGGCCAGCGTATCTTGTAGAGCGTCGTCCTGGTAATCGCGGAGGTATTTAGTCTGACGCCGGGTCAGGTCGCCGGGATGGTCAAGGTCAAAAGTCTGCCACTCGATGGACGAGTTTTCGAATACATCCGGTCCCCAACGAGACACCGGCTTGTCGCGGTTTTCCAAGGCTGCTGCAGCGTTTCCGGTCCAGGCGTCAGTCGTGGAAACTATGATGCCGCTGGCGAACTGGGTGGTCCCATAGGCCGTGAGGAACTTGTTGACCTCCCCCAGCCCAATACTGCTGCCGGGGCCATAAAACTTGCACTGGATGGCAACTAGATCGCCGCTGTCCCGCTCCTCGGCCACGACGTCAATGCCGGTGTCGTGCTGGCCCCCATTGCCGGGCCATTCGGTCCACAGCCATACACGAGTGAAGCGTTGATTCTGGGCTTTATCCCATTCCAGGAATGCCTTGACCAGTCGCTCGAAGAGACGGCCCTTTTCGGCCGTGCTTTGGGCGCGGGCGTCGAGTTCGGCGAGAACATCGCGGAAAGTACGGGTTGGCATGAATAATCACTCCGCCGGTATCACGTCAAACCCCGTATAGGGCCGCAGCGCCTCCGGTATCACCACCGAGCCGTCGGGCTGCTGGTTGTTCTCCAGGATGGCGATGATGACGCGCGGCAGCGCCAGGCCGGAGCCGTTCAGCGTGTGCACGAATCGGGGCCGCTCCCCCGCCACCGGACGGTAACGGATGTTGGCCCGCCGCGCCTGGAAGTCGGTGCAGTTGGAGCACGACGACACTTCCAGCCACTCCTGCGAACCGGCGGCCCACACCTCGATGTCGTAGGACTTGGTCGAGGGGAACGAGATGTCGCCGGCGCACAGCTGCAGGACGCGGTAGGGCAGGTTCAGCCGCTGGCACACGGCTTCGGCGTTGCCCAGCAGCGATTCCAGCTCGTCGAAGGAGGTCTCCGGCGTAACGAACTTGTACATCTCCACCTTGTTGAACTGGTGCACCCGCTTGATGCCCCGGGTGTCCCGTCCGGCCGCCGCCTTCTCCCGCCGGAAGCACGGCGTCTGCGCCACGTAGTACCGCGGCAGCTCGTCGGCGGACAGGATTTCATCCCGGTGCAGGTTGGTAACCGGCACTTCGGCGGTGGGTATCAGCCAGAGGTCATCCTCCTCGTCGTGGTACAGGTTGTCGGCGAACAGCGGCAGGTTGCCGGAGCCTTCCATGGTCTCCCGGCGCACCAGGATGGGCAGCGCCATTTCGGTGTAGCCGTGCTCCTGGCCGTGGAGGTCCAGCATCCACGAGATGATCGCCCGCTCCAGCCGCGCGCCGTAGCCGTTGAAGGTGTAGAAGCGGCTGCCCGACAGCTTGACGCCGCGCTGGAAGTCGATGATGCCCAGCCGCTCGGCGATGTCCCAGTGGGGCTGCGCCTCAAAGTCCTCGTGCTCCCTACCAATACTGAAGGGTTCGGGCCAATAGCGCACCACCACGTTGCCGGTTTCGTCGTGGCCGTCGGGGGTGCTGGCGTGAGGCAGGTTGGGCAGGGCCATCATGGCGTCGTTGATTTGGGCGTCCAGCCCGCGCACCTCGTCCTCAAGCTCGCTGATGCGTCTGCCCACGTCGCGCATTTCGGCCACCACGTCCTCGGGCGGCGGGTTGCCCTGCGAGCGGGCCTGCCCGATTTCCCGGGACACCTGGTTGCGGCGCGCGCGGAGTTCGTCGCCCTCGGTTACGGCCACGCGACGCCGGGCGTCCATGGTCAGTATGTCGTCCAGGCAGTCCTCGTCCTCGGCCCGTCGGACCAGGGCGGCGCGCACGGTTTCGGGGTCGCTGCGAATTTGTTCGATGGAAAGCATAAGGGACGCTGCTGCTCGTCAGTATCGGGGCGTATCGCCGGAGGGATCACCCGTCGTTGTCGTTGGGTGCGCCAGCGCTCCCGCCCTCGCCGGCCAGGGAACGCATCTGCGGGAATAGTAGCACATCGCGGATGGTGGACTGGCCGGTGAGCAGCATCACCAGGCGGTCGATGCCGATGCCCAGGCCGCCCGTCGGGGGCATTCCGTACTCCAGGGCGGTGAGGAAGTCGTCGTCGGTGCGGTCGGCCTCCTCGTTGCCGTAGGCGTCGCGCTGGTGCTCCTGGCCGGCGAACCGGGCGCGCTGCACGGCGGGGTCGTTCAGCTCGGTGTAGGAGTTGGCGATTTCCATGCCGGCGGCGAAGGCTTCGAACCGCTCGACATAACCGGGCTGGTCCGGGTGGCCCTTGGCCAGCGGGGACATATCCTCGGGGTAGTCCAGCAGGAAGGACGGCTGAATCAGGTGCGGCTCCACGTACACCGACAGCATCTTGTCGATGAGACGTCCTCGCGCCTCACGGGGGCCGGGCTGCAGCCCCAGGTCCAGCGCCACGCGGGTCAGCGACTCGGCGTCGGGATAGTCCTCGATGTCGATGCCGCTGCGTCGCAGTAGTTCTTCGCGCAACGAGAGGCGCGCCCAGGGCGGCGTGAAGTCGATCAGATGGTCGCCCATGGCGATCTGCGTACCGCCGTGCACGTCCTGCGCCAGGGTGGACACCAGCGACTCCACCATTGCCATGACGGTGTTGTAGTCGGCGTAGGCTTCGTAGGACTCCAGCAGGGTGAACTCCGGATTGTGGTCCTGGTCGATGCCCTCATTGCGGAAGACGCGGCCGATTTCGTACACCTTGTCCAGGCCGCCGACGATGAGCCGCTTCAGGTAAAGCTCGGTGGCGATGCGCAGGTACAGCCGCTCGTCCAGCGCGTTGTGATGCGTAGTGAACGGACGGGCGTGGGCGCCGGCCGCGACGGGCACCAGGATGGGCGTGTCAACCTCCACGAATCCCCGGTCGTCCAGGAATCGGCGGATGCCGCTGATGATGCGGCTGCGCTGAACGAAAGTGTCGGCGACCTCCGGGTTGGCGATGAGGTCCAGGTAGCGCTGCCGGTAGCGGGTTTCCACGTCCCGCAGGCCGTGCCACTTTTCAGGCAGGGGACGCATCCCCTTGGCCAGGATGGTCAGCGAATGGGCCTCTATGGTCGGCTGACCGGTGCGGGTGCGAATCATGTTGCCGGTGACGCCGAGAAAATCGCCCAGGTCCAGGTCGGAAAGCAGCGCGTAGTCCTCGCCCAGCACGTTCTGCCGTAGCATCGCCTGCACCACGCCGGAAGCGTCCCGCAGGTCCAGGAAGGCAGCGCGCCCCATCACCCGCATGGACACGATGCGGCCGGCCAGGCTCAGGCCGGCGGCGGCCTCCGGTTGGTCGGCAGCCTCCGCGGCCTCGAAAGCTTCAATGGCCTCGGCGGCGGTGCTGTCGCGCTGGAAACGGGGTGGGTACGGGTCGATGCCGCGCTCGCGGATGCGTTCCAGTTTGGCGCGGCGGCTTTCCAGGTTGGCCTCGAGGCTGCTCAGGTTGTCGGTAGTATCGGCTTGGGAAGGTTCGTTTTGGTCAGGCATGGGCACGTCTTGGGCCACGTCGGAGCGCTGGCGGTTGGCGATGGCGTTTGCGCTGCGGTGGCGAGGTTAGATTATAAAGCAAAACCGCGAAATTACGCAGGTTAGCCAATAGTCAAGAATCGGCCAGCACGACTACAATTGCTCCGACATTCCGGTTGGAGTTGTTTGCGCCAACCGAGGATACGGCCACGTCAGCGACTAGAGGTGCGACGATGATTCAACGAATGATTGGTGCGGCGTTCTTCAACCGCAATACTTATGAAGAAATCGAAGCCGACCAGGGCGCGCTGGGGCAAGCCATCGGCGTGGTGCTGCTGGTAACGCTGTGCGGCATCGTCGGCGGCGTTATCGGTGGGCTGCTGGAAGGCGAATCGGTCGGCTTGGGCATCCTCCTGGGCATCATCGGCGGGTTTGTGTTCGGCATCGTCCGCTGGGCATTGTGGGTGAGTGTGATGTATCTGGTTGGCGGCAAGATGCTGCGCACCAGCGACACCGAAACCAGTTGGTCTGAAGTGGGTCGTGTCGTCGGTTTCGCCTATACGCCCGGTGTGCTGTCGCTGTTCACGTTTGTTCCCATCATCGGCGGACTATTCGGGCTGGTGGGATTCGTTTGGCAAGTATCGGCAGTGGTGGTGGCGGTGCGCCAGGCCATGGACTTTGAGTCCACCGGCCGGGCCATTGGGGTGGTGCTGCTTTCCGCGGTCATCGGCTTCATCCCGTGGGTCATCATCGTCGTCATTCAGTGGTCGATTCTCGGCGGCCCTGATGCTCAGGAGGTAGAGAGCTCGGTTCGCTCCTTGCTCGCTCTGGTCTGACGGTACAGGGTGGACGGGTGAACGAGACAAGATGGGATTGATTTACAACAATCCCGCCCAGCCGAAAATCCAGCCCAGGACGCCGGCGCCGACAATCACCAGCGGCGCCGGCGCCCGGAAAAACATCACCGACCCGAAGGCCAGCACGGCAATCACCGCACCGGCGGGGCTGGGGTCGGCCCGCTCCCACAGCAGGAACACCACACCCACCACCAGGCCGATGGCGGTGGCGTTGACTCCCGTCAGCGCTATCCTGACCCAGGGATAGCGCCGCACCTGCTCCCAGAAGGGCAGCACCCCGAAGATTATCAGCACGCCCGGCAGGAATAGGCCCACAAAGGCCAGCAGCAACCCGGGCACGCCCCCGGCTATTGCCCCCAGGTAAGCGCTGAAGCTGAACAGCGGGCCGGGCAGCGCCAGCATCAGGGCCAACCCGTCCAGGAACTGCTGCTCCGTTACCCAGCCGGGTTCCACCACCTCGGCGCTCAGCATGGGCAATACCACCTGCCCGCCGCCGAAAATCAGGGACCCGGTGCGGTAAAAGGACTCCAGGACTTCCAGCCACGACCAGTCCAGCGCCAGCCGCGCCAGGATCAGCCCGCCCAGCAATCCGAAGAACAAAAGCAGCAGCAGGACGCCGGCCAATCGCGAAATTCCCAGGTTGTCCAGCGGGATGCTTCCCGACCGGTCAGCCGCATCGTGTCGCTGGGACCGCAGCGCCACCGCTGTTACCATCCCGCCGAGCGCCAGGGTAGCCGGAAAGGCCCAGGGTTGGCGCACCAGTATGGTTACCACTGCCCCCAGCAGCATCAGCCCCATGGTCAGCTTGGTGTTGACCACTGCCACGCCCAGCCGCCAGGCCGCCACCGCTACCAGGGCTACCGTGGCCGGCTGTACCCCGTCCAGCCACTGCGGGCGTCCTCCTTCGTCCAGAAAAGTGGCTACGCCCAGACCGGCCAGGGCCATTATCGTCGCCGCCGGATAGAGGAACAGCAGAAAGGCCAGCAATCCACCCAGCGGCCCGGCCCGGGCCGTACCCACGGCCACCACCATTTGGGTTGAGGTCGGGCCGGGCAATCCCTGGCCCAAACCCAGCAGTTCCACGAAACGCTGTTCGTCCAGCCAGCGGCGCCGGGCCACGAAACGCTCTTGCAACAAAGCGATGTGGGCCTGGGGGCCGCCGAAGGCAATCCAGCCCAGCGGCAGGAAGGCCCAGGCCACCTCGGCCAGCCGGCGGCCCAGCGATGGTGTGGACTCAAAGTGGGGGTTTGCAGCTGGTTCTTCCATCACCTTCGTCTCAGAACAGAACGCTCGCCGCTCTCCACAGCATCATGCAGCCGGACGCGGTGAGCAGGCCGCCCATGACCAGCAGCAGCAGGTTGACGCTGATTTTGCCCGTATATTTGGCGCCCAGGTAACTGCCCACCACTGCCGGCGCCAGCAATATTATCAGGAGCGGCAAGTCCGGACGAGTGTGCAGCACGTGGCCCAACCAGCCCAGCGCGCCCATGGTCATGCCGATGAAAAGGTTGCTGCCGGCGGCAATTCGGGGGTCAACCCGTAGCACCCGGATAATCAGCGGGAGCCTGACGGAACCCAGCACCAGGCCGATGGCGCCGGCCAGCAACCCGATCCCGAAGCTCGCGCCGGCTCCACCCACGGTTCGCGCGATGGTGAATTGTCCCGCTGAACCTTCCAGTTGGTCCTCTCCCGGTTGATCTGAGCGGGCATCGCGGCGCCGCCGGTATGCCAACAACGCCAGCTCAACGCCCTGCCACAGGATGAGGACACCGGCCAGCGCGATGAGTAGGTTGGTCGGCGCTTGATTGCTGAAATAACCGCCCAGGAACCCGGCGACAAATGCCGGCACGCCGATGATGGCTACCAACAGCAGCTTGACTCGGCCGTCCCGGAAGTGGCGATAACTGCCGGTAATGCCGACCACGCTGCTGACAAAGATATTGGCGCTGGCGGCCACCGGCAGCGGTACGCCCAGCATCAGCATTGCCGGCAGCCGCATGGTGCCCAAGGACAGGCCAATCAGTCCGCCGAGCAGTCCGATGAGCAGCGACAGCGCCAGCAGCAGGGCGGCCAGCCAAACCGCCAGGTCTGACGGCAATCCGAAGTCAGAGAGAAGCATCGGCGCGCCTCCCTACCCGACCCGGAGCTATGCCGGACAGATTGACCGTCAGGGCTGCCCCACCGCCTCGGCAACGCCCACTTCCTGCATCAGTTCCGTGATCTGCCGCCACGTCTCATCCTCGATGAAGATGCCGTTGGCCCGGCGGTCCTGCTCGGTACGGTACTCGATTTCGCCGGGGTAGAACACTTCGCTGACGCCGGGGGCCGGTGGCGAGGTCTTGACGAACTCGGCGAACTCGGTCATTTCCTGCTTGAAGTCGTCCAGCGGTCGGAACTTGGACACGTCGAACACGGCCAGGAAGCAGCCGTCGTTGTGCCGAGCCTGCGGGTCAATGCCGAACCCCAGCCCGGTGAGCAGACCGGAGAACATCTCCACCATGAAAGACAGGCCAAATCCCTTGTGTCCCTGGTCGGCGCCCACGGGCAGAATCGCGCCGCCGGCGGAATAGTCGTTGGGGTCGTTGGTGGGATTGCCGTCCTTGTCCACAATCCAGCCGGTGGGCACCTGCTCGCCCCGGTTGCGCGCCAGGCTGATTTTGCCGGCGGCCACGGCCGAGGTCGCCATGTCCAGCAGCACCTGGCCGGGCAGGTTGCTGGGCACCCCGATGCAGATGGGGTTGGTGCCCAGGCGACGGGCGCGCCCGCCGAAGGGAGCCACCGCCTTGGGGCCGGCGCCGGAGTCGGCGGTGAGTAGCGCAATCATGCCCTCCTGGGCGCAGATGGTGGGATAGTCGCCCAGTCGTCCGATGTGGCTCTGGCGGCGGATGGTGAACGCCGCTACGCCGGATTGTTTGGCCTTGTCGATGGCCATGCGAGTAGCCTTCTCGGTGACCACGAACCCGAAACCCCAATGGCCGTCAACTACGGCGGTAGTCGGCGTCTCGCTCAGTACCTCGAAAGGCGCGCCGGGTACGATGTGGCCCCGGTCGATGCGCTCGCAGTACTCGGGAATGTGGATGCAGCCATGAGAGTCGTGCCCCACCAGGTTTGCCTTGACCTGGTGAGCGGCAACGATTTCGGCTTCGTCGGCCGGCGTCCCCTTGGCCTGGTAGATGGCCGAGGCTGCCTTGTGCAGATATTCAGGAGTGAAGACGGGCATGGGAGGGCCTCCGTTGGGCGTATCAGCATGGATTGACAAGATGGAGGGGATTGTAGCAGGAAATGCGTTTGCCGGCCCGCCGCCGCGCCGATAAACTGCCGGCACGAATCTAGCTAGTTCGGAGGGAACCTTATGAAAGCCGTCTATATCAACGAGACCGGCGGAACCGACGCGCTCATCTACGGCGACCGCCCCGATCCCGAAATCGCCCCCGGCGAGGTCTTGCTCCGCGTCGGCGCCAGCGCGCTGAATCACCTGGACCTGAACCTGCGCGCCGGCAGCGCTCGTCGTTTTCCCCATATCCTGGGCTGCGATTTCGCCGGCGAGGTGATGCAAATCAGTCCCGACTCCGGTACCGACCTGCAAGTGGGAGACCGGGTGCTGGTGGACAACCGGGTGAAGTGCGGTGGACATAATCTTTGCCAGCACTGCGCCGCCGGCCACGATCAGTGGTGCGCTCGCCAGCAACGCATCGGCGTTGACCTGGACGGCGGCCACGCCGAGTACGTCGTCGCGCCGGCTATTAACTGTTACGCCGTACCCGAGGAGATGCAGTTCACCGAGGCGGCGGCCCTGCCCATCGCCCTGCATACGTCCTGGCACTGCCTCATCACCCAGGCCAAGCTCCAGCCCTGGGACGACGTGTTGGTGCAGGCGGCCGGCTCCGGTGTCGGCAGCATGGGCATCCAGATTGCCAAGATGATGGGCTGCCGGGTCATCACCACCGCCGGCAGCGACTGGAAGCTGGACGAAGCCAAGAAGTGGGGCGCGGACGAAGTCATCAACTACCGGGAGGTGGACAGTCTCAGCGACACGGTGCGCGATATGACCGACGGGCAGGGCGTGGACGTGGTGTTCGACTGCGTGGGCGCGGACGTCTGGCACGAAAATATGCTGTGCCTCAAGCAGGAGGGGCGGCTGGTCATCACCGGCGTAACGTCCGGCAGCCAAACCCCCATGGACTTGTCCATCCTGCACGGCCGGCCCCTGCACCTGATGGGCAGCGGCGGACGCAGCCGGCGCACCATGGCCGACGCCATGAAGATGGTGCAGCAGGGCGCGCTGCGCGGCATCGTGGGCCGCACCTTCCCCCTGGACGGCGTGGCCGAGGCCCACCAGGTGATGCACGACCGGGACTTTTTCGGCAAGCTGGTGATTGAGCACTAACCGACCCGTGTCAGGTGATACAATAACCGCGCCACAATGGTCAAAACAGCGCACCGGGAGGAAACCCTGCTATGAGAATTGCCCGCTACCTTGCCCACGGCTCCGAGCACTACGGCGTCGTTGACGGCGACAACGTTACCGCCATCGACGGCAGCATCTTTGACGCCGAAATCAAGCTCACCGACCACGTCCACACCCTTTCCGACGTCAAGCTGCTGTCCCCCGTTATGCCCGGGAAAATCCTGGCCATGGGCCTCAACTACACCAGCCACATCGGAGATCGCCCGGCGCCCGAGTATCCCATGATTTTCCACAAGACCCCCACCAGCGTCATCGGGCCCGAGGACTCCATCGTCCGCCCCAAAGAGGTGCAGCGCTTTGACGCCGAGGGCGAGATGGTCGTGGTCATCAAGGACACGTGCCGGAATGTCTCCAAGGCCGACGCGCTGAACCACGTCCTCGGCTACACCTGCGGCAACGACGTGTCCGCCCGCGACTGGCAGCAGAAGGACCGCCGTGAGAACAACTCCGACTGGTGGCGCGCCAAGTCCGCCGACACCTTCTCACCCATGGGCCCATGGATTGAAACGGACGTGGACCCCCACGCCCAGCACCTGCGCACCCGCGTAAACGGCAACGAAGAGCAGAACGAAACCACGGCCCACCTCATTTTCGACGTGCCCACGATGATCGAGTTCATCACCCGCTACGTAACCCTGGAGCCGGGCGACTGCATCTTCACCGGCACTCCCGGAACCACCTCCGACATGGCCGACGGCGCCGTCTGCGAAATCGACATCAGCGGCATCGGCGTCCTCCGCAACCCGGTCAAGCTGGAGGCCTAGCGATCAGAACGGCCAGCGGACGGGCGCCTCCGCCTGTTCCGCCGGCCACACCACCACCTTGCGCCCTTCCTGACGCTGCACCAGCGCCACCGAGCGGCCCACCTGCCGGCCCGTCTCGTCGATTCGGAAGCGTCCGTAGAAGGTGGTGAAGTCCAGCGCCATTGCCACCTTGCGCAGGCCGTCGCCCTCTAAGCTGCCAGCCTCCTGAGCGCAACGCTCGGCAATTATCCCGGCCGCAAACGCCTGCGCCATGGGATAGTCCACGGCCAAGCCGGACGCTGCGCCAGCAATCTCCAGGATGCGCAGCGCCGCGCCAGCGTCCGGGCCAACGTCGGGTTGGGGCACGCTCACGGCCGGCTCCCACTGGGTGGGCCCGATGAAACCGTCGGCGTCGGAACCGAGCTGCTCAGCGAATACGGCGATGGGCGCGGCGACGACTACGGCCAGCCCGATGTTGCCCCGGTTGGGGAGGCTGACCAACGCCCGCGCTGTGGCGACGTCGTGGCGGATGCGGCCCACGCCGACCACCAGATCCGGCTGCAATTCAGCGACGGCCCGGGCAATCTCTGTGAAGCGGGTTTGAGAGGGACGGTAGCGCAGGTCCAACTCGGTGGTGAAGCCCATGGCATGGGCCGTTGACTCCACGCCCCGGGCGACGAGTCGAGCGAAGGCGCCGGTGTCGATGCGCAGGATGACCAGCTTGCTGGCGTCGGGATTGGCCTGCCGGGCCAGGGCCGGCGCGCCGACCAGATACTGGTCGGCCGGTGTAAGGACGCCGATGACGTTGCGGTAACCACGGGCATACAGGGCATCGCCAGCGCCGCCGTGATTCCACAGCAGTTTGCCCTGCGACTCGGCGACTTCGGCGGCGGCAGTGGTCAGGCCGGCGGAGTACGGACCGAACAGCAGGTCAACCTCATCCTGCTTGATGAGGCGCTCCGTAGCCCGCTGCACGCCCTCGGTCAGGCTGACGTCGTCGTAGTGGGTCAGGGTCAGCTGGTGAGATTGGCCGTCCAGGGTCAGGCCGCCGCGGGCGTTGACATACTCCAACCAGGCGGTCAATCCGGCCAGGGCCTGCAGCCCCTGGGTCGCAAACTGCCCGGTGAGGGAAACGGGGATCCCGGCTTTGATCATCGGACTACAAACGCGGACGGAAAATCCCGAAGCTGCTGGTGTACCCGTGCAGGAACGTCGTGCCGCTCACCGGCCCGATTTCGCCGTTGCAGAAGAATCCGCCCAGCGGCACCGACGCGCCCACCTTGTCGTGGAACACCTCGGTGTCGTGGTTGGGCCGTCCGTAGAGATACTTGCCCCGTCCCAGGCAGGAGAATATCAGCGCCCCGTGGGCGGGATTCTCCCGGTTGTCGATGGCGTAGCGTTCCAGCACGGCGGACAGGTCTTCGGCCGATGTGTCGGCGTCCCGCAGGTGGAACTGCACCAGCTGCCCCTCCTTGAGCATCTCGCCGATGGCCAGCACACCGCTGCGCTGGTCCATCCCCATCACGTTGCGGATGAGGAAGTCGCCCTGCTGCGGCTGGTCGATGAGGGCATCCATCACCACGCCCAGGAACAGAGAATGCTGCATCAGGTCCCGGTCGCGCTGGCCGGACTGCTGGAACAGGCCCCGCAGCACGTCGATGGGCTGCTCGCCGTCCAACTCCACCAGGAAGTTGCGGTCGCTGCGGGTGATGCGCATGGGCGAGCCAATCGGCCGGCAGCCCTGGGCCACCACCGTCTCCACGACGATGTTGCCCGACAGCGCCACGCCCACCGCGCCGGAGTCGTGATAGTCCCGCCCCAGGAATAGCCCGTTCTGACGCGCGCCCTGGGCGGCGCTGGCCAGCCCGCCAATCTTGGCTGCGGCGGGATAGGCGTAGTCCATGCCCAGCAACAGGTTCTGCGCCGGAAAGGACATGGGATCGGCCAGCAGCACGAACTGCGGCTCGTCGTCGGGTCTGACCCCGATGGCCTCGTGCCATTCGTCGGGGCCGGCGTCCAGGCTGGGCAGGCTGTCCGCTTCCATGCGCAGGGGGTGAATGTTGACGCCGGGCAGGCTGGCCACGGTCAGCGACACCGCCGGCTCCTGTTCAACCTCGCTGCCGCCCCCGATGATGCCGCCGCCGGAGCAGCCCAGCACCATCGTCTGCTGGCCCAGCATCTCACTGACCAGTTCGGGCAGGCCGGCGTAGTCGGATGCGTACTCGGACGAGGCGAAGACCACGGCCAGGTCGGCGGCGGTGTCGCCCAGTCCAGCGCGCACCGACGCTACGCACTCGGACAGCGCGGCCCGCAGCGTGTTCTGTTGTGATATGGCGGATGCCCACTGCATAATCAGTACCTCACAGGGCAAATATGGGCTGCCGAATTTGTGCGAGTATAGCACAGCGCTTGGCCCTTCACTCCTCCCGGCGTTGCAACGAGCCGGATTGGCGAACTTCACCGCTCGGCTCCGGAGGGCGCATTCCATCCTCAGGATGAACGGCGCGGAAGCGCGCGTTGCCGCAGCATCGTCGGCTCCCCACCGGATAGTCACCAGCGACATGGCCTACTGGGAAGACGGCTTCCTTATGATGTGCGGCGGCCGCGGCCCGCTCTCCCAAATTAATCGCCACTGATGACACACGCGCCCTTGACAACTTTGCGAACGTCCGTTCATAATTACCTCATCGCTAGCGAAATCATCGGTAACCCACAGCCTGCAACGAGGTAATCAAGAACCTACCATCACCCGGTTCGTTCGGTCGTCAACGGCCACAACCGTCAGCAAACCCAAATCGCAAGACCTCGACCAACGGAGTTTTGTTCCAGCGCGCTACCCACTGCGTCGTGTACGGCTAACTAAATGACCCGTGCGAATCTTAACGGTGGCTACCTCTGAACTGGACGCTCTCATTAGGCTCACCCACTCGGAGGGTATAAACCCCCTTGCGTAACTCCCCCGGCCGTGGGGCTGACAACGACCACCTTACCTCTCGCAGGCTACCCAACCTACCGAAAACCGAATCCAACCCACAGGAGGCCACCTGAAATCCTGAAAATCCTCAGATCCCCAAAATCCTGATTCTGACAACCGCCCACTCCGCTACCGGCCAGGGCCGTCGGTTGCCACTTTGCTCCATCCTGTTTATCATCCTTGTGCGTCAGCATCCGTGCTGACTAAACGTCCCAGGAGGATACCCCCATGGCCGAACTGAGTCCGGCAACCGTGCTGGCTGAACTGAAGAAGAACGGCGCCACCCACGTGGTCTGGCTGCCCGACAGCGAGACCAACTTCCTCTACGTGCTGATGAGCGAAGAACCCAGCCTGGACCTGGTGCCCGTCAGCCGGGAGGGTCACGCCTTTTCCACCGCAGCTGGCCTGGCCGCCGGCGGCAAAAAGCCCGTCATCCTCATCCAGAACACCGGCATGATGGAGTCCGGCGACTCCCTGCGCGGCTGGGGCCTGGGCATGAACGTCCCCGTGGTGATGATGGTCGGCTACCGGGGCTGGACCCGCCACGGCATCATCAACGACACCGCGGCCTTCTACACCGAGCGGTTCCTGCACGCCTTCAACATCAACTACTATCTGGTGGAGTCCGACGAGGACGCCGACCGCATTTCCATCGCCTTCGCCGAGGCCCAGCGCGAGAAGCGCCCGGTGGCCGTCCTGGTCGGTGACGAATATCACGGCTTCAACGTCAGCCGTTAGGAGGAGAGAGCGCCATGATGAAAACGGCTGAAATGCTGCAGATTTTCCAACAGCATCGCGGCGACGCCGTGGTGATACCCGGCCGCGGCGGCCGATTCTGGGTCGAGCTCAGCGACCAGCCCGACCGGGATTTGCCCCTGGGCGACCCGGCCATGGGCGGCCACGCCTCCTTCGCCCTGGGCCTGGCCCTGGCCCTGCCCGACCAGCGTGTCGTGCTGTTTGACTCCGAGGGCGACGTGCTCATGGGCATGGGCGCCCTGCCCACCATCGCCGAGAAAGCGCCGGCCAACCTGTACCACTTCATGCTGGACAATGGCGTGTATGCCACCACCGGCGGCCAGCCGGTGCCCAACGCCGAGCAGATGGTGTACGAAGTGGTCGCCCAGGGCTGCGGCTATCCGGCCACCTACGCCATCGACAACCTGGAGGACTTCGCCAGCCAGATCGAGGAAATCCTGGGCCAGCCCGGCCCAGTGTTCGTCGCCCTCAAAATCGACCCCGAAATCATCAACGAGCCCATCAACGCCCGCCCTCAGTGGCAGCGCAAGACCCGCAATCAGGCCGTTGCCGACATGCAGGCGGAGCTGGGAATAGAGCGGACGGGGTAAGCTATCCACGGTTACGGATTCCGTCGCGATATTCCGTTTGGCAATGCCGCAATGGACATAGTATGCCTTCTGGCGTGATTGACCGCACAATACGGTATTGCTACAATTCGGGAAAGTCGCTGTGTCAGCCGCCAGCGTCAGCCGACGCCGGCTCTATCAGTCTGCCGTGAAAGTCAACGGGAGGGACTTTATGGTTACTACCTTCAACGAAGACCTGTTTTCCCCTGAGGTCATCCAGGACCCCTACTCCTACTTTGGGCGGATGCGGGACGAAGACCCCGTCCACTGGAACGACCCCTACAAACTGTGGGTCATCACCAAGTACAAGGATCTGGTTTGGGTTACCCGAAGGCCCGAAGCCTTCTCTTCCGAGGTGTTCCACCGGGACCCGTTGCCTCCTTACCCCTCCATTGACGAATCCGACATGGGCCTCTACGAGGACGTGCGGAACTTCTTCAGCCAGTGGTTCATCCAGACCGACCGCCGCGCCGTCAGCGCCCACAAGGACATCGCCGAGCACGGTGGCCCCGACCACACCGATATGCGGAAGGTCATTCACGGCTATTTCACGCCCAAGGCCATGGAGCTGTGGCGCCCCCTGGTGCAGTCGGCCATCAAGCAGCTGCTGGACGAAGCCGAGGAACGGGGCAGCATGGACGTGATGCGCGACTACGCCACGCCGCTGCCGCTGCTGGTCATCGCCGCCATGATGGGCATCGAGACCTACGACCGGCAGTTCATCCGCTCACTGGCTGAGAAGCTGCTGTTCATCGGGCGCGGCAACGCCGACCGGATGCAGCCCCTGGCCGAAGGCATCACCGAGCTGCAGGAATACCTGCGCCCCATGGTCAAGGAGCGGCTGAAGAACTCCAACGGCGACCTGCTGGACAAGATGACCGACGCCGCCCGCATGACCAACGCCGCCGGCAAGCAGATTATGGACGAGGAACAGGTGGTCGCCAACGCCATCCTGCTGCTCCTGGCAGGTCACGAAACCACCATCAACCTCATCTGCAACGGGACCCGGGCCTTTATGACCCATCCCGACCAGTGGGAATTGTTCAAAGCCGACCCGGCCGGCAAGATGATCCGCGCCACCGAGGAATGCCTTCGCTACGACGCGCCGGTCAAGTCCATCACCCGCATCGCCGGCGAGGACGTCGAACTGGGCGGCAAGCTCATCCAGAAGGACGAGCGGATGCGCTGGTTCGTGACCTCCGCCAACCGCGACCCCGAGGTGTTCGATCGCCCCGATGACTTCAACATCGAGCGCTACCCGAACCCCCACGTCGCTTTTGGTAGCGGCATCCACCACTGCCTGGGCGCAACGCTGGCGCGGCTGGAGGGCCAGGAGGCGTTCAAGGCCATCGCCGAGCGTTTCCCCAACCTCAACATGGACGCGAACCCAGAGGACCTCACCTACACCTCCAGCATCACTTTCCGCACGCTGGAGCGGTTGCCGGTCAACCTCTCGTAACGCGCAAACGGCACCCGGAGCACAACTGGCAGGGGCGAGTGCACAACCCGCCCCTGTCGCAATTTAACCCTCCGGCCGGATTGTGCAACGAATTTCATTCCGTTATAATCCCGATATCGATTCAATGCGTCGGCAGCTGGAGCGCCGGCGCAACAAACGTTGCACGCCGAACACACCGGAGGTTTATACCAATGGTCAGCACCTTCAACGACAACCCCTTTTCCCTGGAAGCCATTTACAAGCCCTACGACTTCTACAACCGGCTGCGCGAGCATCAACCGGTGTATTACAACGAGGAATTTGAAGTCTGGATGATCACCTCGTGGGAGCACCTGGTGTGGGTTACCCGGCATCCGGAGGCGTTCTCGTCCAGCGTGTACGCCCGGGACGTGCGCCCGCCCAACCCGCCCATCGACGAAGACGACCTGGAACTCTACAACTTCATCAAGAAGTGGCAGGTCTCCCGGTTCATCCAGCACGACCAGCGCCGGTACAACTCCGAAATGAGCGGGCCGGACCACGTCGATATGCGCCGGGTGATGCACGGCTACTTCACCCCCAAGTCCATCGAGATGTGGCGTCCCCTCGTGCAGTCGGCCATTGACGAGCTGCTGGACGCCGTGCAGGAAAAGGGCCGCATGGACGTGATGGCCGACCTGGCCACGCCGCTGCCCCTGCTCGTCATCGCGCGGATGCTGGGCATTCCCGACAGCGAGCGACCCCGGCTGCGCGAGCTGGCCAAGGACCTGCGCTTCCTGAACCGCGAGGGCCCGGACCGGATGAGGCCCCTGACCCAGGCGGTTCAAAACCTGCAGGATTTCATCGCGCCCATGGTTGAAGACCGGGTTGCCAATCCCGAACAGTTCGACTCCCTCGACCTGATGTCGGTGGTGTGCGAGGGCGAGCGCAAGGGCGTCTTCAACCGGGAGATGACCATCAACAACATCATGCTGCTGCTGTCTGCCGGGCACGAAACCACCATCAACCTCATTTGCAACGGCACGTTGGCCTTCACCCAGCATCCCGACCAGTGGGCCAACCTGAAGTCGGACCCGGAGGGCAAGACGGTGCGGGCCACTGAGGAGTGCCTGCGCTACGACTCGCCGGTGCGTTCCATCCAGCGCATCGCCATGGACGACATCGAGCTGAACGGCCAGCAAATCAACAAGAACGACCGGGTGCGTTGGTTCATCCCCGGCGCCAACCGCGACCCCAAGGTCTTCGACCGGGCCGACGACTTCGACATTGAACGCTACCCGAACCAGCACGTGGCCTTTGGCAGCGGTATCCATCACTGCCTGGGCGCGACCCTGGCGCGGCTGGAGGGTCAGGAGATTTTCCGCAACATGGCCAACCGCTTCGACAAGGTCGAACTGGAGATTCCGGTGGAGGACATTCAGTACGACCGGGTCCTCACCTTCCGGGCAGTGGAGAGCCTGCCGGTGGCGGTAACCAACGCCTAGTAGCGACGCCTTCGGCTGCTACAGGCAGAAGATAGAGCCGGCGGTTGCAACGTAGCAGCCGCCGGCTTTTCCGTTTGAATTATGCCATCGCTTGTGATAATTTTACCGCCACTTGAACCGCCCGCCGGAGCGTGTGGACTATGCCTCCCGCCATTCACGACGACCTCTTTGCGCCCGACGCCATCCGCGACCCATATAGCTACTTCGGCGCGCTGCGGGCGGCGGCCCCGGTGCACTGGAACGAGCAGTATCAACTCTGGGTAGTCACCGGCTATGAGCGCCTGTTGTGGACGGCGCGGCACCCCGAATACTTCTCGTCGGAAGTCGCCCTGCGCGACAACCGGCCGCCATCTCCCGCCATTCCCGAAGAGGACATGGAGCTATTCGGCGCGGTGCGCAGCTGGCTGGCGGCCCGGTTCACCCAGAACGACGGCGCCAAGCACAAGGAAAAGCGCAAGGTCGTCCACGGCTACTTCACGCCCAAGGCCATGGAGACGTGGCGTCCCCTGGTGAGGCAGACCGTAAACGACCTGCTGGACGATTTGCAAAGCGCGGGCCGCATGGACGTGATGCACGACTTCGCCACGCCACTGACCTACAGCATCATCGCCGCCCTGATGGACATCCCGCCCAGCGACCGGCACTTCGTCAAAGAACTGTGCAGCAGTATGTGCGGCTTTGACGGCAACGACCCCAACCGCGTCCGCGATTTCGCCTCCGGTGTGCAGGCGGTTACCGACTACCTGGCGCCCATCGTGGCCGAGCGCGTCCGCGACCCTGGCGACGACCTCCTCTCCGTCATCTGCAAGGGCGAGATCATGGGCGCTTACACCCGGGACGAAGTGCTGGCCAACGCCCTGCTGCTGCTGGTCGCCGGACACGAAACCACCAACGACCTCATCGCTAACGGAGTGCTGGCCTTCGCGCAGCATTCGGACCAGTTCAACCTGCTGCGAACAGACCCGGACGCCCACATAGTCAACACCGTCGAGGAAGTGCTGCGCTACGACTCGCCGCTGAAGTCAATCCAGCGCATCGCCACCCAGGACGTCGATATGGGCGATGGCCAGACGGTTGCCAAGGACGACCGGGTGCGCTGGGTCATCTCGTCAGCCAACCGCGACCCGGATGTTTTCGACAACCCCGACGACCTGGACATCACCCGCAGCCCGAATCCCCACGTGGCCTTCGGCAGCGGTGTGCATCACTGCCTGGGCGCAACCCTGGCCCGGCTGGAAGGCCAGGAAGCCTTCGCCGAGCTGGCCCGCCGCTTTGACGGGTTTGAGCCGGAAACCCCACCCGAGGATCTGGAATACCTGCCCAGCGTGGGGCAGCGCACCCTGTTGAACCTGCCGGTCAGCATGAAATAGCCGCTGTTGACCGTCCTTAGCTGCTCATCACATTTTTCTGCAATCCATGAGGAGGTTACCCCAATGGCCCGACAGCTGAAAATCACCGTGGACTATAACGTCTGCGTGGGCAACGCAATGTGTGAGACCTTCGCCGAAAACACCTTCGGCCTCAACGACGACCGCCAGTCCTACGTAAAGGACCCGGCCGGCGACCCGGAGGAAACCATCATCGAGGCCGCCGAGAACTGTCCCGTAACGGCCATCACTGTAGAGGATGCCGAGACCGGCGAAATTCTGTTCCCGTAAAGTCTTGCGACATAACGTTGCAACGCAGGGGCGAATGACTGTTCGCCCCTACATTTTGGCGATTACGTCTTCGCCGAATCTGCGAATAATATCGCCGGGGTCGTGGCTGATAGCGGTGATTTGCAGCACGTCCACGCCCGACTCACCAATCTGCCGCACCTTGGCCCGACACTCTTCCGGCGTGCCGGCCACCGCGAACCGCTCGGCCAGATAGTCGGTTACGCCAAATTCGTCGGTGATGGCGGCGTTGCGCGTGTCGCCCACCTGCTCGTGCTCGGCGGGCACGTACTCACCCTGTATCGCCATCATCGCCTCGTGCAGCTCTTCGGGCACGTGCTTGCCCTCCAGGGTGAAACGAAAGGCGTGGTGCGCGCTGGCGGCCAGCGCCATCTTGATTTCGTCGATGGCGGCGTCGTGGTCGTCGGCGATGTTGCACTTGGCGAAGGCCCACACCTGCGCGGTACCCAACGGCTTTCCCACGTGCCACTCCCCGGCGCGGACGTGGGCTACGGTGTCCTCCAGGATCTCCGGAGTCAGCCCGGTGTGAATCATCACCCGGTCGGCAATCTCGCCGGCGATGCGCAGCGTTCGCGGCCCCTCGGCGGACATCATTATGGGCGCCGGCTCCCGGCTCCAGCGGACGTGTCCCTGCCGGCCCATGTAGTCCACGCTTTCGCCGGCCAGCATCCCGCGCACGGCAGCGACGTACTCGCGCAGGGCGGCCAGCCGAGCGGGACGCAGCCCCAGGTTCAGGATGGCCGAGTCGCCGGTGCCGATCCCCAGAAAAGCCCGGCCACCGGACAATTCGTGCAGCGACGCTATGGCCGACGCCATCACCGCCGGATGCCGGGTCAGCGGATTGGTAACCGACGGCCCCAGGTGCACCCGCTCGGTTTCCATCGCCGCCACCGTCAGCGATACGAACAATTCGCGGAAGAGCGACTGCGAATCCGCCACGCCGATGTAGTCGAAGCCAACAGACTCAGCCAGCCGCACGTGCCGCCGAAAGGAATCGTATGAGGTGGGGAGGAGGGTAACGCCGTATTTCATTTGTCTCGCCTCTATGGAAATCTGATTTATCGCTCTTAGCCCTCGTGGCCCTTTGCCGCCGCCCGCGCAATCCCGCGTATCATCCCTCGGAAAACGCAAGCGTGGGCCGGCCAGAGAGTGTACCAGTAAATCAACCCGCCTAGCCCGATGGGGTCGAATTCAGCGGTTTGGCGGATGGTGGAGCCATCGCCGTCTGCAATCACCTCAAACTCCAGCCAGGCCCGGCCGGGCAAGCGCATTTCGGCGTAGAACTTGACCCGCCGGCCGGCTTCGTAACTCTCTACCCGCCACCAGTCCACGGTATCACCCACGGCCAGCTCGCTGGGATGCCGACGTCCCCGGCGCACGCCAACGCCTCCAGCCAGCAGGTCCAGAAATCCCCGCACTTGCCACAGCGCATTGCCGAAATACCAGCCCCTTTCGCCGCCGATGCTGCGGATTGGCTCAAAGGCAGTTTGAGTTGGCGCCGCTACCTTCACCGTACGCGTGTCCACCAAACGCGCGCCGAAACGAACCGTGCCGCGACTATCAGAGCGTCCCGAGGAAGACAGCGCGTCCGACCACCGGGTGGCGGCATAGCCCCGGTCTTCGCTGCGGATCGCCGTGGCGATGGCGTCGGCAATTCCCATGGGCTGAACGTCAAACACGTCCGGCGGCGGAGGGTTGGTGACCACGCTGGCGTGGCGCAAGCTGTCAATCAACTTGCGGCCAACGCGAGCATAAACCGGCGTCACTAGCCCCAACCACAGGCTGGATAGCCGCGGCGTCAGCACCGGCACCGCAATCATCCGGCGTCGCAATCCCCGCTGGCGGGCGTACTCCCGCATCAAGCCGCCATAGGACACCACATCAGCGCCGCCGATTTCAAATATCCTGCTGCCATTAGCGACGATGGTCAGGGCTGCTTGCAGATACTCCAGCAGGTCGTTGACGGCGATGGGTTGCGCCGGCACGGACACCCAGCGCGGCGTAATCATCACCGGCAGCCGCTCCACCAGGGCGCGCACCATCTCAAAGGACACGCTCCCCGAACCGATGACGATGGACGCGCGAAACTCAATAACCTCCGCGCCGGAAGTCCGCAGTATCTCACCCACGCGCCACCGGCTCCGCAGGTGCGGCGACATTTCGTCGTCGGCAGCGCCCAGCCCGCCCAGGTAGATGATGCGTGATACGCCGGCAGCGCGGGCGGCATCGGCAAAATTCTGCGCCCCGGCCTGCTCCTCAGCCTCAAAATCCCCTGCCGACCCCAGCGAATGCACCAGGTAGTAGGCTACATCGATGCCCTGCATGGCCGCGTCCAGCGAATCTCGGTCCAGCAAATCCCCCCGAACAACTTCGGTGTTATCCGCCACCTTGCCGGCCAAATTTTCAGGACGTCTGGCGATACACCGAACGGGATGTCCTTCGCCCTCCAGAACGCTCAGCAGCCGCCCACCAACATAACCGGTAGCCCCGGTGAGAAGGATGCGAGGCCGAACGGATTCGCAGGACATTGCCGACGGGTGTTGATTTGACCTGACGAAGACGCGATCTCAAAGGGCGTGCTTCCTAGGCCCCGCCCGTCCACGTTTGCGTCCGCGCCATGTCTATCGTGGTCTGCACCGTGAGGTTGTGGCCGGCCTGGCCTTCCGAGCGGGCCAATTCCCGCTGGTGACGCGAGTGGGCCGTGTCAACTGCGGCGCCGCCTCCGGCCAGACGCCGCGTCCGCCTGACGATTACCCGGATTGCCGCAACGAAAATTCGCATCATTCAATCTCCGCTCAGCTGTAGCGCAGGCGCGGCCCGACGGTGGCTTGATAGCCCTCATAGTTGCGGCGGGTTTCGGGGATGCTGTCGCCGCCGAATTTCTCCATGAACGCGTCGGCCAGCACCAACGCCACCATGGCCTCGCCGATGACGCCGGCCGGCGGCGCCTGGCATACATCGCTGCGCTCAAAGTGCGCCTGCACCGGCTCGCCAGTGTCCAGGTCAACCGAAGGCAGCGGATTGTGCAGCGTGGCGATGGGCTTGATGACGAACCGCGCTACCAGCGGCGGGCCGCTGGTCATGCCGCCCTCGGTGCCGCCGGCCCGGTTGGTCTTGCGTTGCCAGGGCTGGTCGGGGTCGGTTACCGGCTCGATCACGTCCTGGAATTCGGAACCCCAAGCGTCCATCAGTTCCCAGCCGGGGCCGAGACTGACCGCCTTCACCGCGTTGATGCTCATCAACGCCTGGGCAATCTTGGCGTCAATCTTGCGGTCCCAGTGGACGTGGGAACCCAGGCCGATGGGCACGTTTTCGGCGATGACCTCCACGGTTCCGCCCACGGTGTCGCCGGCTTCGCGAGCGGCGTCCACCTCGGCCATCATCTTGACGGCGGCGGCGGAGTCGGCGCAGTGTACCGGCGACTCTTCGACCTCGTCCCAGTCGATGGCCTCGTGCTCCGGCGGATTGGCGTGGACGCGCCCGATGGAAATGACGTGGCTGTGCAGGGCGATGCCGAACTCCTCCAGCAGACGCATGGCCACGGCGCCGGCGGCCACCCGGCCGGCTGTTTCCCGGGCCGAGGCCCGCTCCAGGGAGTTGCGCACGTCGTGAAAGCCGTACTTCATCGTGCCGGGCAGGTCGGCGTGGCCCGGCCGGATGCGGGTTACCCGGCGGTTGCGGCCCTCCTGCGATGGATTCTCGACGTACTCCACGGCCATGGCTTCCTGCCAGTTCACCCAGTCCCGGTTCTCCAGCAGCATCCCGATGGGACTGCCCAAGGTACGACCGTGCCGCACGCCGGTCTGGATGTGGGCGTGGTCGCGCTCAATTTGCTGGCGACCGCCCCGACCGTAGCCGCGCTGGCGGCGGCCCAGGTGCTGGGCTATGTACTCTTCGTCAAGAAACAGGTCGGCGGGCACGCCCTCCACGATTATCATCAGGCCCTGCCCGTGGGACTCGCCGGCCGTGAACCAACGTATCATTGCGGATGTGCCTCCTCTCGAGTGCGCATGGCGGCCAGGGCCGCGTCCATCATCACGGTTACCGGAGCCGGCCGTTCCAGCCAAATCTCAAAGGACGCCGCCCCCTGATAGACCAGCATCGAGATGCCACCCAGGGTATTTGCGCCAGCCTGGTCCGCCGCCCGCAGCAGCGGAGTGTACATGGGATTATACACCAGGTCATAGACCAGGGCTTGGGCCGGCATCTGTTCAGCGGTCAGCGGCGTGGCCGTCTCGTCCGGGCCGTGCCGCATCCCCAGGGAGGTGCAATTGACTATCAGGTCGGCGGATGCGGCGGCCTCGGTAAGTTGTGCGGCTTCCAGCGGAATCGCTTGGGCGGCCACGTTGCGCTCGCCGGCCAGTTCCGCCAGCGATTGCGCCCGCGCCAGGGTGCGGTTGGCGATGACCAGCTCGGCGATGCCGGCCCGCAGTAGCGCCTGCACCACGCCCCGGGCCGAGCCGCCGGCGCCTAGAATCAGCCCGCCCTTGCCCTCCGGTTCCAGGCCGCCGGATTCCCGCAGGGCGCGCAGAAAGCCGTAGCCGTCGGTGTTGTAGCCGGATAGCCGGCCGCTGCGGTTGACGATGGTGTTGACGGCGCCGGCCTCGGCGGCCCAATCGTCGATCTCATCCAGGAAGGGCATCACCGCTTCCTTGTGCGGCACGGTTACGTTGATACCCAACACCCCGGGGCCGCGCAGGGACGCAACGAAGTCCCCCACGCCGTCGGGATGCACTTCGTAGGCCCGGTACTCGGCGTTGATGGACAGGCCGTCCAGGGCGGCCTGCTGGAACCGAGGCGAAACGGAGTGGCCGATGGGATAACCGATTATGCCCAGGGCGGAGTTGATGGTCATAGCGAAACTGTCAGCCAGCCTTGAAGTTGCTGCATTTTACCAAACAGAGGGGCGACCGATTGGCCGCCCCCGGTGGTTGGTGTTCCTGCAAACGGTCAGAGTCGGTTAGTTGACGGACAGATTCTTGGCCTGGCGGTCGCCGCGATTGCAGACATCCGTGTCCACACCCGAGTCTGCGTTGCCGACCCAGAGGCTAAACCTATCGCCGAAGCGGGTGATAGTCAGCTGGTAGATGCCGGTAGCGCTGGTTTGGGCTTGTTCAACGACGATGCCGGTCTGAGTGCGCGCAGTAACAATGGTGCCTTCAGGGGGGACGGCTCCGCTGCGGCTTACCCGGCCGGCGATAATGCAAGGCGGGCCGGACTGCGGGCTCTCCGCCGTGGGCTGGGGCGTGTTGGTCGGTGGCGGCGTGTTGGTCGGCGGCAAGGGTGTATCCGTGGGCAACGGCGTGTTCGTTGGCACCGGCGTGTTAGTAGGCGGCACTGGCGTGGGTCGATTGGCCGCCAGCATGGCCGCTACGGTAGCTGCAACGTCGGGTGTCGGCGGGACCGGGGTATCGGTGGGCTCGGGCGTCGGCGTTTCGGTAGGGGTGGCTTCTCTGACGGCCGCATCAATGGTGGCCTGGAGGTCGGGTGTCGGCTCCTCTTCGCCCCCGCCACCGAAGAAACAGCCCGTAATTGCGCCGAGCATTAAGCCGGCGGCCAGGCCGAGCAGAACGAACCGAAAAATCTTCTGGGTCATCAATGGGCTCCTGTGTTGTTAATCCTGCGTGAGTTTTTAGATTTTGCCAAAATCACGGTCGGCTCGCTTTGAAGCCGGCGTGCAAGTTATGGCAATCTTGGGCTAAGCGGCCAGTTGGGCGATAATTTCTTCGATGCGTTCTCGCTGTTCGGTGAGAGTGCGCAGGCGCGTCCGTTCGTTTTCCACCACCTCTGGGCGGGCCTTGGCGACAAAGTTGGGATTGGCTAACAGCTGTTCAACCCGTGCCTGGTTGCTCCGTGCGGCGTCCAGCTCCTGGTTCAAACGGTTCGCTTCCGCATCCAGGTCAACGACGCCGGCCAAGGGCAGACGCACCACCAGGGGATTGACCACCAAACTGACGCCGGCATCGGCCTCCGAGTCAGCGGCAGCCAGCAGGCGCAGGGGTTCAATGCGCGCCAGAGCGCTGATGACCTCCTTTTCCTCCTCTACGACCGTTGCCATCCCGTTGGTTTCAATCGTCGCTTCCAGTTTTTGCCCGGCCGGGATACGCAACTGGGCCCGCATATTGCGGACGGCGCGAATAGTCTGCATCACCACGTCCATCTCTGTTGCGGCGTTGCCAGCGACGGCGTCCGAAAGGACTTGGGCCGGATCGGCCTGCGGGTAGTCGGCCACCATTATGGATGGAGGCAAACCGCCGGCCGGAGCGGGAATGCGGCTGGTCAAGTTCTGCCAGATTTCCTCGGTTACGAAAGGCATGAAAGGATGCAGCAGGCGCAGGGAACGCTCTAAGACGTGGACCAGGACGAGGGCGGCATCTGGGTCGTCGTTGCGCAGCCGGACTTTGGCCATCTCGATGTACCAGTCGCAAAAGTCGTTCCAGAAGAAATCGTAAAGCTTCTGCTGAGCCTCACCCAGTTCAAAGTCGGCCAGGGCTGCGTTGACTTCGGCCGTAAGGGCGTCCAGCCGACCTATAATCCAACGGTCTTCCCGATGCACTGGGCGCGAAAAGTCCCGCCAACCGGCGAGGTCATCGGCCGGCCGGTCGGCCACGGCGGTAATTACAAACCGGGCGGCGTTCCAGATCTTGTTGGCGAAGTTGCGCGCCGACTCCATCTTGTCGTCGCTCAGGCGCAGGTTGTTGCCGGGAGCGGTGCCGGTGGTCAGGGCAAAGCGCAGAGCGTCGGTGCCGTACTGCTCCAGCAGGTCCAGCGGGTCCAGTGTGTTGCCGCGGGTCTTGCTCATCTTCTGGCCGTGAGCGTCCAGCACCATGCCGTGGAGATAGACGGAACGGAAAGGGACGTCGCCGGTGTTCTCGATGCCCAGCATGATCATTCGGGCCACCCAGAAGAACAGGATGTCGTAGCCGGTTTCCAACACCGAGTTTGGGTAAAAGTGCGCCATATCGCCGGATTCGGCATCGGGCCAGCCCAGGGTGGAATGGGGCCACAAGCCGCTGCTGAACCAGGTGTCCAGCACGTCGCTGTCCTGTTGGATGTTCGGGCTGCCGCAGTTGACGCACACGTCGGGGTCGTCAACGTAGGCGGCGTGCCTGCCGCAAGCCGAGCAATACCACACCGGGATGCGGTGTCCCCACCACAGCTGCCGGCTGATGCACCAGTCTCGGATGTTCTCCAGCCAGTTCAGATAAACGCGGCTGAACCGTTCCGGCACGATTTCAATGTCGCCGTTGGCCACGGCGGCGTAGGCGTTGCCGGCGATGGTGCCGGCCTGGTCATGCTTCCCCACGTTGAGGAACCACTGGAGGCTGATGAGCGGTTCCACCACTTCGCTGCACCGCTGGCACTGCCCGACGGAGTGATGGTAGTCCTCAATTCGTTCCAGGAAACCCAGGCTGTCCAACTCGGCGGCAACTGCGGTGCGGGCGGCGAACCGCTCCATGCCGGCGTACTTTGGCCCCGCGTCGTCCGTCATGCAGCCGTCAAAGCCGATGACGTTGATGATGGGCAGGCTGTGGCGTTCGCCAATTTCGAAGTCAACCACGTCGTGGCCTGGCGTGACCTTCAAAGCGCCGGTGCCGAACTCCATCTCGATGGCCTCATCGCCGACCACGGGAATCTCACGGCCGACGATGGGCAGCACTGCCATCTTGCCAACCTGGTCCCGATACCGTTCGTCCTCCGGGTGCACGGCGACGCCGGTATCGCCCAGCATTGACTCAGGCCGGGTGGTGGCGACGGTTACGTAGTCGTCGGGGTTTTCGGCCAAGGGATAGCGGATGTAATAGAGATTGCCATCGCGTTCCTCGTAGTCCACCTCCAGGTCGGACAGGGCGGTAGCGCAGCGAGGGCACCAGTTGATAATGCGCTCGTGGCGGTAGATGAGCCCCTTGTTGAAGAGATTGACGAAGGTGGTGCGAACGGCGCGAGCCGGGCCGGGATCGAGGGTGAAGCGCAGCCGGGACCAGTCGCAGGAGGCCCCAAGCCGGCGGTGCTGTTGGTCGATGGTATTGCCGTAGCGTCCCACCCATTCCCAAACGCGTTCCTCGAATTGTTCCCGTCCCAGATCGTGGCGGTTGGTTCCGTCCTCAGCCAGGGACCGCTCCACCACCCACTGGGTGGCGATGCCGGCGTGGTCTTTGCCGGGAAGCCAGAGCGTGGGGTCGCCGCACATGCGATGCCAGCGGGTCAGAGCGTCTTGGAGACTGGCGGTGAGCGCGTGGCCCAGGTGCAGCTCGCCGGTTACGTTGGGCGGCGGCATAACTACGCAGAAGGGTTGACCGGAGGAATCGGTGCGGGGGGCGAAGTATCCGGACTCCCACCAGTTTTGGTAGATACGTTGTTCGACGGCTGCGGCGTCGTAGGCTCGGGGCATCGTGGAAGCGGTGTCAGTCATCAAAGCATCCAGAGTGTAACCACGGGAGAGGCTGCGCCGGCAAGGCCTCCGGTGGTTCGAGCGTTGGTAAAATTGTTCCAAAAAATGGTAGCACCGCAGCCGCCGAATTGTCCATACGACGAGTAGAGGGCCGCCGGCGTTCCCTTCTGGCTGCCCGAATCGCTGTGCTGTCGGCGTGGGATGGGTCGGTTGCAATTTGAGTCCGTTATAAGTATTATTAGGCAGGCGGATTGTGGGTAAGGCGGCTCGGCGTGAGACGAGCACCGGTCAACCCTATAGGGTGAGACGAGCGGTCCGTCATGAATAGTAAGGAGCAGCTGAACTGATGGTAGCCCAGGACCCGTATGCAGTCACCGATATGTCGGAGCTTCCCGACGAGGCGTTTTCGCCCCGGGAGTACCGAAGAGGCGATTTGGTGACCGGGGAAATCGTGCGCATTGATGAAGAAGGGATGGTCATCAGCGCCGGCCTCAAAACCGAGGGCATCGTCCCGCCCCAGGAAATGCGGACGATGACCGATGAAAAGCGCGAACAGATGGTGCCCGGCACCCGTGTGATGGTGATTCACGTCAACAACCGGGGCCCGGGAGGAATGGCTGTCTTTTCCTATGACCAGGCTCAAGAAAAGCAGGTCTGGGAGGATTTGATCGACCTTCACCAGAAGGATTCCGAACTGGCGGCTAAGGTCGTTCAGCATAACAAGGGCGGTCTGGTCGTTGACTGGAATGGCGTACGCGGCTTTGTTCCCTTCTCGCAAATGGCGCCGGTGCCCAAGGAAGGGCGCATCGAGCACCTGGACGCCCGCATCGGCGAAGATGCCCGGTTCAACATCCTCGAACTGGACGCCCAGCGGGAAAAGCTGGTCCTGACCGAACGGCGCATCTGGCGACAACTGCGCAACGCCGCCAAAGAACGCCTGCTGGAAGAACTGCAAGAAGGGCAGATTGTCCAGGGAACCGTCCGCTCCATGCGGGGCTTCGGCGCTTTCGTTGACCTGGGCGACGCCGAAGGTCTGGTGCCAATCTCCGAGCTGTCCTGGACCATGGTCAAGTCGCCCGAGGAAGTGGTCAGCATCGGCGAAAGCCTTACGTTGAAGGTACTGCGCGTTGACCGGGAAAACAGCAAGATTTCCCTTAGCCTGAAGCGAACTCAGCCCGAGCCGTGGGATTCAGTGCCGGAACGTTATCAGGTCGGCGACATTGTTGACGGCACCGTTACCAGGCTCATGGACTTCGGTGCTTTCGTCAAGCTGGAAGATTGGGTCGAGGGCCTGGTGCACATCTCCGAGCTTTCCGCCCGGCGTATGGAGCACCCCAAAGAGATCGTCTATCAGGGACAGCAAATCAAGGTGCAGATCCTGAGCATCGACACCGAGCGCAAGCGGATGAGCCTCAGCTACCGCCGAGTGTATGGGCTGTAGCCGTCTTCGTCCGGAACGGTCAAGTAGGCGGGGCACTCAGTTGCCCCGCTTTGCAATTCCCGCAGGCATTCCAGGCCCCGACGAGCGTCGCTGGCGATGCGGGCCGGGTGCCACTTGCGAAGTCGCCGCTTGAACAGCCAGTAGGTGAATTCATGCCAGGCTGCCAGTGAAAAGGCCTCCGGGTCGTTCCCCCATAGGCCGTCGGTTTCGTCAAAAAACTGCAATGTCAGGGCGGCGCGGGTGTCGCCGTACAAGTGACGGTGGACCTCCTCGACCAGGTCGTCGCTGTCCTGGTAACAGCATGCCAGTCGGTTCTTGCGGATGGCGTCTTCGGTGAGCAGCTGCAAAGCCTCTTCTACGGTGATCCCATAGTGGAAATTGAGCAGCGCGGTATAGCGATACGCCCCGACCATCCGCCGGAATCGTTCCGGGCCGACCGGCTCCGGTAGCTGCCCGTGGAACAACAGCGCTTCCAGTTCGCGGCTGGGCACTGCGTCTGGAATCTCCAGGCAAAGGCGCTGGGCCACCGTCAGCCAGTCCAGTGCCTCGCCGCCGACTACGTAATGCCAATATCGACCATGGGCGTGTTCGTTGGGGCGACTCCACTCCCCGATGGCGTACAGCAGGGCCACGTGCCAGGATTCTTCCCGCCCGGCACGCAACCGCAACCGCATGATGATGTCATCGTCGCGTTGGGCGGGCGACGCTGCAAAGTGCTCCCGGATGGGCGCAGAAACCTGGGCCTCGCGCGCCATAACGCTTGTATTCTGGGCAGCCATCAGGAAATTCCGGCGCGGTTACTGGCCGCCATGGCGTCAAATTGGGCTGGCCGTTGGTCTTTCGGCGTCCGCAGCCAAGCCAGAAAATCGTCGATGGGATAGGCATTGAGCACGTGCTCCGGCCCGCACCAGGCACGCCGGGCTATCGCCACGCCGAACCGCTGATTGCTCAACCCGTCGGTGTGGTGGGAGTCGGTGTTGATAACCAGAGGCACGCCAAGCTCCCGGGCGCGGGCGGCGTGGGTGTCTTTGAGGTCAAGCCGCTCCGGCGCCGCGTTGATTTCCATGGCCGTGCCGGTGGCGCGGGCGGTTTGCAGCAACGCTTCGATGTCAAAGTCCACCGGGTCGCGGTGACCCAGCAGCCGAGTCGAGGCGTGCCCGATGACGCTGACATAGGGGTTTTCCATGGCGCTTATGATGCGCTTGGTCATGGTATCCCTATCCTGGTTCATCGCGTTGTGAACCGAAGCGATGACCCAATCCAGCATCGCCAGCACGTCGTCGGGGAAATCCATGGCTCCGTCGGCCCGGATATCAACTTCGGAACCGCACAGGATGGTCATGTCGTACCGGTCTTGCAGACCCTTGAGAACCTCAACCTGTCGCGCCAGCCGGTCGGGAGACAAACCGTTGGCAATGCCCAGTCCCTGGGAGTGGTCGGTGAGGGCCATGTATTCGTAGCCCATGTCGGCCACCGCAGCGACCATATCCTCCAGAGGAATCGTGCCGTCGCTCCAGTCGCTGTGCAGATGCAGGTCGCCCCGCAGGTCGGACACCTCAATCAGCTTGGGCAGTTGACCGGCCCGTGCCGCGTCCAGCTCGTCGGCCCCGCGCCGCAGTTCTGGAGCTATCCAGGGCAGACCCAGCCGGGCGTAGAAGGATTCCTCGTCGGCAAAGCGTTCGGTTTCACCGGTTTCAATAACGGTGATGCCGTATTCGTTGAGGGAAAGGCCCTGCCGGTTAGCGTAGTCCCGCAGGCGAATGTTGTGCTGTTGGCTGCCGGTGAAGTATTGCAGCATCGCGCCCAGGGAATCGGGTTCAGCGGTGCGGAGGTCAATCTGGATGCCGGGGTCAACGATTACGGACGTTTTGGCGTCGCCCTGCACCAGAACCTCACGGACGGAGGGCAGGCCCGCCAGGGCTGGACCCGTTTCAGCTGGGTTGTCCGAAATGGCGATGAGGTCCAGGTCACCGATGGTTTCCTCCCAGCGGCGCAGCGAGCCGGCCGGTGTCAGGCTGATCAGGCCGGGGCAGGCGTCAAAAAGCTGCGCGGACACGGCGGCGCAGGTCTCCCAGGCGATGCCCAGCGGCGTTCGGTCTGGGCGCGCCCGCCGGGCCTGAATGTGGCGCAGGATGTTCTCTGCCGACTTCTTCCCCATGCGGGGCAACTGCGCCAGCCGGCCGTCCAGCGCCGCCTGTTCCAGCTCGGATACCGAGGCGATGTTCAGTTCTTCCACGGCGGCCTTGACCGTTTTCGGCCCCATGCCGGGTACCTCCAACATCTCCAGCACCTTGGGCGGCAGCTCTTCAGCCAGTCGGTCGTACGCGGCGACGTGGCCGGTGGCTACGTATTCCTGCACCTTTTCGCTGATGGCCTTGCCGATGCCGGGAACCTTGCGCAGGTCTTCGCCGTCGGCAACCGCAGTGGCCAGGGACCAGCTCAGGTGGTCGATGGTGTTGGCGGCCCGCTGGTAGGCGCGAATCTTGAAAACCGAGTCGCCCTTAATCTCCAGCATGGCGGCCATGTTGTTGAACAGGTCAACCAGTTCTTCGTTGCTGATTTGAGTAGTCATGGGACACCACCATACCACCCACCAGTCGGGTAAGGCAATTTTGCGCCGGTCTCGTCGTGGGCCGCAATAGACAGGATTTCGGGGTTGGTTTAGGATATACAGGCTATGCAATCTCCAACTTCCATTACGTCGGCGACGACCGCATCCATGCCGGTGCCCGGCACCCTGGCCGACATCATCCTGCCCCAGTCGGCGGGCGCGCGGCGCATCCTTCGCGACGCAGCCCTCATCATCGCTGGCAGCCTGGTCGTCGCCCTGTTCGCCCAGATCAAGATACCCCTGGGGTTCACTCCGGTGCCAATCACCGGTCAGACATTCGCCGTGCTGCTGGTGGGAGCGCTCTTGGGTGGCTGGCGCGGCGGCCTCGCCCTGGCGCTGTACGCGGTTGAGGGCGCCTTCCTGCCCTTCTTCGCTGGCGGCGCATCGGGATGGTTCTGGGCGTTGTCCTCAGGTGGCTACATCATCGGCTTCATACCTGCGGCTGCCTTGGTTGGCTATCTGTGCCAGTGGGGTTGGAACCGCCGGCCCTGGGTGTTGCTGGCGATGCTGCTGGGCAATGCCGTTCTCTACGTCCCCGGCCTGATCCAGCTGAACCTGTTTCTGCCGGCCGACGTCGCCACCGTCTGGGGCTGTGCCGACGTGTGGCAGTGCGGACTGCTCCCCTTCATCCCCGGCGACCTGGTGAAGTTGATTGCTGCCAGCCTGGCCGTGCCGGCCGGTTGGGCCCTGTTGGACCGGTTCACCATCCGGCCACGCGGTGACTAGATGGATATCTACTGGCTAGGTCATTCCTGCTTCCGGCTCCGTTCCGCCGTTTCCGGTCTGTCCATCATCACCGACCCCTATACCTCTGGCGCCGGACTCGGCGTGCACATCGACCCGCGCCAACTGGTGGACGTGGTAGCAGTGACTGTCAGCCATGACGACCGGATGCACGACAACGCTGACGACCTGGGCAGCAATCCACGGGTGTTCAGCTCGCCCGGTGAGTACGAGTTCCAGGGCATCACTGTCCGGGCCGTGATGACGCCGTTGCCAGAAGGGGTTGCGCGCCGCCACCGCAACGTCGCTTATACCATCGCGGTGGATGGCATCAGCGTTTGCCATCTGGGGAACATCGCTCAGCCGCTCACCGCCCAGCAGGTCGGGCTGATTGGCCCGGCGGACGTGGTGCTGGCCCCTGCCGGCGGCGAAGAACGCAACCTGCTTTCTTACCGGGCCATTAACCAGACGGCGCAGCAGCTGGAAGCCCGTTGGCTGATTCCCATGCATTACCGTGGGCCCGGCGAACCGTCCGAGATCGAGCCGGCCGACCCGGAGACTTTTCTGAAGGAGCTGGGCGTGGCTGAAGGTTCGCTGCAGCCCCAGGGCCGGATGCAGGTAACCCGAAACAACCTGCCGGCGTCCTTGCAGATCGGCCTCCTGACGCCCCAATTCCGCACCCGCTAACCACTCTGCTCTCGGCTGGAGCATCGCATCTGCCGATGATACGGCGGGCGCTTCAAGGGAAACCGCCGATATAGGTCAGGTCTGTTCGGTTGCGCCTGCTGCCCTGCGTGTTAGAATGGCCCAACTGTTCAGCGAACCCCACGCCCCCGTACCATCCTGCGGGGCCGTCCGCTCTGTTGAGGAGGCACCCGATGACCGCTCCGGCGCGTATGAAGTTTGGCGTTTTTATGGCTCCCTTCCACCGGGTTGGCGAAAACCCGACCCTGGCCCTGGAGCGCGACCTGGAACTGCTGCAATGGCTGGACCATCTCGGCTTTGACGAAGCCTGGATTGGCGAGCACCACAGCGCTGGCTGGGAAACCATCGCCTCGCCCGAAGTCTTCATGGCCACCGCCGCCGAGCGCACCCGCAACCTGCGTCTGGGCACCGGCGTGGTCAGTCTCCCTTATCACCATCCCTACATGGTCGCCAACCGCATGGTGCTGTTGGATCATCTGACCCGCGGCCGTGTGATGCTGGGCGTCGGACCCGGCGCCCTGGCCTCCGATGCCTACATGTTCGGCATCGACCCGGCCCGTCAGCGCGAGATGATGGACGAATCCCTGGGCGCCATCAAGCGCCTGATGGACAGCCCCGAACCTTACACCTATAAGAGCGACTGGTTCGAGTTGAACGACGCCCACCTGCAGCTGCGTCCTTACCAGCAGCCGTTTCCGCTGGTCGTGGCTTCGGTGCAGTCGCCGGCCGGAGTTACCACCGCCGGCAAGTACGGGGCCGGCGTCATATCGCTGAGCGTGCCCAGGGACATGGTGCGCTCAACCAGCCTCAAGGATCAGTGGGCCATCGCCGAGGAAACCGCCGCCGAGCACGGTCAAACCGTCAAGCGCTCTGAATGGCGTCTCTCGGTGGGCGTTCACCTTGCCGACTCGAAGAAGGAAGCGATGGCTGACATCCGCGAGGGTTCCGCCCGCGTCGTAACCGAATACTTTGGCAACACGCTGGGCCACGAAGTGCCCGACGTTCCCCGCGACCAGATCGTTGACTTCATGACCGACAACAAGCAGTGGATTGTCGGCACGCCCGACGACTGCATCCAGCGCATCAACGAGCTGCAGGAGCTTTCCGGCGGTTTCGGTGGGATGCTGGTGCGCGTTGAGGACTGGGCGCCTCGGGACAAGCTCCATCGCTCCTACGAGCTGATGGCTCGCTACGTGATGCCCCAGTTCCAGGGCACGCTGACCGGAATCCAGGCTTCGCAGCAGTGGGCCTCGCACCTGCGGGACACCCTCCAGGTGAACCGCCGCGCCGGCCTGGAACGAGCCACACAGGCTTATGAGGAAAGCCGGCAGGGCCGTTAGCGGACGCCGCAATCGGGTCGAGTCTAAACCTGGAGGGAGTAAAGGTATGCGCAAGACCAAGATAATCGCCACCATCGGCCCAGCGTCCCGGTCTCCCGAAACGCTGGACCGCCTGGTCGGCGCCGGCATGGACGTCGCCCGACTGAACTTTTCCCACGGAACTCTGGAAGAACACGCTGAAGTTATCGCCGCTGTGCGCGCGGCTTCCGACCGGCACAACCGCCCGGTGGCCGTGCTGCAGGACCTCGGCGGTAACAAGTTCCGCTTGGGCCAGATGGCGGAAGCAATTCAGCTTAACTTTGGCGATCGCATCTCCATCGTCAACGAATCCAGCGCGGATACCCCAGATCGCTTGCCTTTCCCTGAGCCAACTATCCTGGCCAGCCTTCGGCCCGGCCATCTGGTGTACCTGTCGGACGGCACCGTATGCCTGGAAGTGCTGGACGTAACTGACGACCTGGAAATTAAGACCCAGGTTCGCAACGGCGGTAACCTGTCGTCCTACAAAGGCGTCAACTTGCCCGACGTGCCCATCGATATGCCGGTGATTACCGAAAGCGACAAGGTCGCCCTGCAATTCGGCGTCGAGCAGGAAGTGGACTGGGTCGCCCTGTCCTTCGTGCGCACCGGCGAAGATGTCCGTTACGCCCGCGCCTACCTGAACCAGCTGAACAGCCGCGCCCCGGTGATGGCCAAGCTGGAACGCCGTGAGTGCATCAACAACCTGGACGACATTCTGCAAGAGGTGGACGGCATCATGGTGGCCCGCGGCGACCTGGGCGTGGAGATGCCGATGGAAGAGGTCCCGGTGATACAGAAGGACATGGTAACCCGCGCCAACGGCGCCGGGCGCATCTCGTCCGTAGCGACCCAGATGCTGCGCTCCATGGTCAACTCACCCACACCGACCCGCGCGGAAATTTCCGACATCGCCAACGCCGTGCTGGACGGGTGCGATTCCATCCTGCTATCGGACGAAATCGCCGTGGGCGCCTACCCGGTGGAAGCCGTGCGCATCGCCGACGCCGCCATTGTGCAGGCGGAGACGGTGTACAACTACTACAGCGAGTTTCCGCAGCGGGACCAGACGCAATCCGTTACCTGGGGCGCGACGCAGTTGACCAAATCGCTGAATGCCAAGCCGATAGTGATTACCAGCACGGGACGGGCAGCTTTTGAAATGTCCCGGTTCCGTCCTGAGAACGACATTATCGTTTTTTCCCACGACGCCGCGGTGCAACGACGGGTCTGCATGGCCTGGGGTCTGACGCCCAAAGGTGTGATACCCGCCGAGCCGGACGTAGCCAAGCTGGTTACCCTCCTGGTGGACGCGGCGATGGCCACCGGGATGGTGTCGGAGCGCGACGTGGTGACACTGGTGCACGGCTTTATGACCGGCGTGACCGGCACCACCAACACCATCCAGGTGCTGAACGTGCAGGAATATCTGGACCACATCGGCCGGAACGCGATCTCCCACGCGGCCCCGCAGTAGAATCTTGCGCGGCAGGCAAGGGGTTGCTACAATTGACCCACGCACCGGCGTGGTGTAGTGGTAGCGCATCGGTCTCCAAAACCGAAGGTGTGGGTTCGATTCCTTCCGCCGGTGCCACGAAATCCCTACTGTGAGTAGGGATTTGGCATTTCTGAATTCTGTGTATCACTTTGTGTATCACAACATGCATTCGTGGCAGGGGTAGGGGAGGTTTGATGACGACTGGCGCGGAAGCCAGAGGCCGCCATCCTGGAGGACTCTAATTGGCGACCTCGTCTGGTGCAGGTCGACGCACAACGAATTACGACGGACCGCCGGGACCGCTGATTGGTTTGGCTTGGCCGGCTGGATAGTGTAGGCCTGGCGCAGACGTCGGCCGGTACTATTTCGAGGTTGTTTGTCTCAAAGCTCAACTGCCGATGCAGAGTTGAATGGTAGGGGAACAGTTTCCCGTTCAGGTGCCCAGCGTCCGGCTTCACAGTGGCTCGGCCGCCCCCGGCGCAGGGGACCCACTTCGTTGAGGTCGCCCCAAGGGCCTGCGTCAACGGGTTCGGCCATGCTGCAATTACTGCACGGGGCGGGCGAGTCCTACACAGTTGCTCCGGCCAGCAGGCGCTTGATCCGCCATGTAGTTGATGCGGCCGTGGCAAGAATTTCCAGAGGGAGGAAGTTGCCGCGGAGGTAGTACTCCTGACGAAATCTTCAAAGCCAACAGACGGACCTAACAGGCGTTCCATCCCCGTGGGCCGGCTACGGTGCTCAATGCGATCTAACGCGGGCGACCGGGAAAGCGCCGAATCTGTCCCATCTGTAATGCCATGCGAAATGGCAGCATTTCCGCTAGAGCCGAAACACGTATCAGCGGTCTAGCGACTAGTCTGATTCGCCAAGCAACCATGGGTCGAAATTCGTCGTAACCATTCTGCGTCCAGCCCACATTTTGCCTGGGCCACTAGGGGTGACGCTACGTGTCCGGTGGTGTGATACCGTGGAATATCGAGCATTGGGAAATCAGCGCATCCTAGCCGCCGATTTTGCCCCGGACTAGAAGCGAATAAGCACCGTCGCCGTACTGGTACAGGATGTCGCTGATGTCCGCCTTGCCTGCAAACGCATTGGCGCTGGCGCTCCACTCCATGCCAGGCCCAACGCGATGAACGTCTTTAAGGCGATCCACAGCACCCGCCGGGCTTTGAGGGCGTGATGGAACCATTAACTTGGCAAGAAACCGTCACTTACCTGGGCTTAATCGTGACTTGGTATGCCGGTGTCACAGCGTTCTACAATCTGCAGCTCAGGTGGGTGATTTACCCGTGGACCTTGCTGTGCGCCGCGTTCCTGCTCTTCATCTGGTACGCCCTTCCGCTATTGGATCCGTTCCTCCCGCCGGCGGCCATCCCCACCATGGTTGGGATTTTCATAGCGATCGACATGTTGATCCCCGTGGGCGTCGGGTGGATTATGTTCCGTCATGGCGGTAAATGGAAAAAGCCTGGGTTGCTTTTGATGGCAATCGCCTTCGCCTCCATGATTGGGTGGCTGTCATTCGTGATTTACGCGGCGGCGGCCGGAATGACCGCCAAAATCTTGTGAAATGACGCTCGACGTTCCGGCTCGTTAGGCCGTCATCCCTCAGAACCGAACGACAACCCTGTGATTTGATGGCGACGGTGGAGGAGTAATCGAATGCGTTACTATATTTTCTGTGGGGTGGAATTTGTAGGAGCCGTGCGGCAGCTTCAGTAGCGGCTCGCCGCCAACGCGTCCTGCACCACTTCGACAAGCTCGTCCGCCTCCGGCAGACGGTCCAGCTTAACTCGCCGGCCTTCGATGCTGTGAATGGTCGCCGACGTGCCGACCAGCAGCTTGCCCAGCAAGCCTGAACTGGTGACCCTCGCAATCTGGCGATGCTCGAACTCCACCAGACGGCGTCTTTGCCCCCACTCAGCGACGATGATGCGCTTGGAAGTCACAACGCACTCGGCGTCTCCGTACCGCTCCTGCATCGTGGACCGACCGGTGAAGGCTGAAGACAGACCAATGCTGAGGACTATGATGCCTGGCAGCACGAAGAGGAGCAGCCCTATAAGGGTCCGGGTCGCCACTCCAAGCCAGTACGTCTTTGCGTCCAGGTTTGGGGTGGCAACGTAAATCACCCATTCGTCGAAAGCGAATCCGGTCATGACGCGAGGGTAAAGCATGGTGATTTGTCGTCCCGCAGGCCATTTCGTGGCCGTGTCGCGATGATAGACCGGCAGTTACTTGGGGTCAATCTTGTCACCATCTGCCCGACGGTTTCAACCGCCTCTAATTTGACCCCATCGGGTCCAGTTTCCATCTGGCGCCTGATCTTGGCCCGCAGCGTTTCGATTCTGGCACCGGGGGCAACGAACATCAGAACCCCAGGGGCTTCTGTCATCAGTTGGCCGAAGTCGACGTTGGGCTGGTCCTCAAGGAGGGTGGCCCAGAACGTTGACTCGATGATCAAGCGTTTCGCGGACGTCTGATCATAGCCGACCAGGTCCGGGCGAGACCCGTCCTCGGAGGTGGCCTGGGTTTGGAAGCTCTGCAACGCGCCCAGGTCAAAGTCTTTGACTGGGGAGTTCGTATGCCATCGTTAGTAAGGGTTGAAAGACCTCTATGGACAGGGAGCATTTGAGTCTCGACAGCGCTGCATTCGAGGCGGTAATCTTGAGGTGCGAATACCAGCTTCTTGATGCCCTTTACCTATGACTGCATCCACACCGATGTCACAGGCCGGTTCTGGCGAAACAACCCCGACGCCGAGGGTACGACAATGGGCCTCTGGGTTGAGGGCTGTGAGCTTGGCTACGCTCAAGACCGCCCTGCGCGGATGGGCCCGGCGGGCCTTCCACGCCGACCCGGAGGTGGCGCTTTTTGCCGCCCGAGTTTCCGTCTGGATGCGGTGGCTAGTCGGGCTCGTTGCCGTCTTTGAGCTCGCCTACCGGCCGGGGTTCTGGCTGGCCTCGGACGGGCAGTATCTGTTCCTCTTCCTGCTCGTGCCCCTGGTGGTGTTCAACGGCCTCGTCCACTACCGCTTCCGTGGTAGGCGAACCGTAACTTGGCGCTGGCTATTGTCCCTTAGCGCAATGGACGTCGCACTCATCACCGGCGGCGTGATAGTAGGTGGTGAATTCCACCTTTTCGTCTACGTGACCTACTTCCCCGCTCTGGCGCTCTTCGCGGCGGTTTTCCCCTCTTTGGGCCTCTGCCTGCTCTGGACGACGGCGGTCGCCGCGGCATACTCGACCGTCACCCTGGGGGTCATCGGCCTCGATCTGGACGCCGGCCAGGAGAAGGCCCTGCTAGCCAGGATCATGGCAATGTTTGGGGTCGTCCTGTGCGTAAGCCTGATCACGCGGTTCGAGCGGGCCAGACAGCAGCGGTCCGCCGGGCGAGAGCGGGAATTGCACCGACAGCGCGTCGATCTTTCCCAAGCCATCCACGACACGGCCGCTCAGAGCGCCTACATGATTTCCATGGGGGTCGACCGAGCCGTGAGATTGGCCGGCCCGGACAACGTCGAACTGGCCGACACGCTGACGGCAACTTCAGCACTGTCGAAAGCCGCCATGTGGGAACTGCGGCGTCCCATTGACGAGGGCCCCCTGTTTGAGGGAAGAGACCTGGGCGGAGTCCTCTGGTCGCACACCGAAACCTTTGCCCAAATCTCGGCGGTTTCGGCCGAGATGTACCAGACGGGGATGGAGCCGCCTCTTCCCGTGGAAACGCGGGCCGGCATGTTCTCGATTGCCCACAACGCCCTTACCAACGCGTTCCTGCATTCCCATGCTAATCGCGTCGAGGTGAGGCTTGAATTCGACGCCGGCGCGGTGCGGCTGTCCGTCTGGGACGACGGCGTTGGCCTGCCGGACGACTACGTGACCCGAGGCCGAGGTTTTCGGGGAATGACGGCGGACGCTGCGCGGCTGGGCGGAAAACTGATCGTGGAGACAGGCGGGCCCGGCGGCGGCACCACCATCACCTGCGAATTACCTCATTAGGCTCTTGAGCCGGAAGGAGGTCGAAATGCCCGAACAGCGACGGACTACGGTTATGGTGGCGGACGACCATCCAATTATGAGGACCGGCCTGCGGGACGCCCTGGATGGCGAGGAAGACCTCGAGGTTGTTAGCCTGGCGGCGGACGGGGTCGAGGCCGTGAGCGCCGCACAGCGGGTCAAGCCTGACGTGGTTATCATGGACGTGATCATGCCTAACAAGGACGGCGTCGACGCCTGCCGGGACATTATGGAGTTGCTTCCTGAAACCCGCGTCCTGATGCTCACGGCATCGACGGTGGAGGACGCCGTGGTCGATGCCATCGCGGCCGGTGCAACGGGTTACCTGCAGAAGAATGCCGCTTCGGAGGAACTGGCCGCCGCCGTGAGGGAAGTCGCCCAGGGTCGCCTTCACATCCCGGAACAGTCCATCAGGCGAGTGTTCGAAATGATACGGAACCGCCGTGAGGCCGACGCCGGCCAACCGCTCGAAAAGTTGACCGACCGGGAGCACGAAATCCTGCGAATGTTCGCCAGCGGGATGTCGTACGCTCAGATTGCCGAGGCAAGGGGCAACCGTACGGTGAGCATCAGGAACGCCATCTACCGCATCCAGGAGAAACTGGGCGTCGAGTCGAAGCAGCAAGTCGTCGTCTGGGCCGTCCGTAACGGCCTGCTGGATGACGAGGCGGGAGTTATGGATCCATAACCGGCCGCCGAGAAATGGACGCACGCGAACAGATTCTTGACAGGTCCCAGTGTGCGACCGGAGCGCTTCGCCAAGGTCCCTTCCCGCAAACGGCAATCCTCCCCTTGATCCCCGGCGCTGTCCGGTGCCTCAGGGAGCGATGTCGACGTACCTGCCCAGCGGCAGCGACATTGGGGCCAGGGGTAATCCCGTGACACCGGGGCGCGCGAGGTAAAACCGGCGCTCGTGGTGGTAGAGGGGCACCCAGTGCGCGATCTCACGCGTCAACCTAAGCTCGGCCTGCCGGAACAGTTCGTTCCGGGCAGCAATATCCGGTTCGCCCAAAGCACGATCCAACAGCGCGTCCAGTTCGGGGTCGCCAGCATAGTAGCTCTGGAAGCCGTCGCTGTGGAACAGGTCGTACAGGAACGAAGAGACCTCGGGATAGTCCACCACCCAGTTGCCGTTCGCCAACTGGTATCGACCCTCCCCCAAATCGTTGAAGTACTCAGGCCATCCTCCTTCGGGGCTCACCGTTTCAACCGGCAATCCCAGCGCTATCCAACTATCGAGCACCGCCTCATTGACTGGGCACCAGCACCCTGGAACCGTCAACGTGATGGTCGGATAAGACGCCAAGTCCGCTCCGTACTTCGAGGTAGCCAGCAACTCCCTGGCCCGCTCCGGGTCGTAATCGTAGCCGTCAACGCCGTAGTGGGACATTCCAGGTGGGACAATGGTGAACGCCGGGACCGCCCCGACCTCCGATGCCGGGAATTCCGCCCTGTTAACAGCATAGTTCAACGCCAGCCTGACGTTAAGGTCGTCGAAAGGAGCCTTGGTGGGATTCATCAACAGATAGTCGTTATGCCACTCGACCGGACCCCGGTGCAGGTCGGGATGTTCCGAGTATTTCCCGGCCAGGTACCAGGGAACCCGCCAAAGGTCCAGTGCGCCAGCTTCGTACAGCTCTTCGCATTCGCACGCCGAAACCAGGCTGAAATGCAGTTTGTCGAGCCTCGGTTGCGGCCCGTGGTATCCGGTATGCCGTTCCAAAACGAGCCTTTCCCCTGGGACGTATTCCTCAAGCCTGAAGGGACCGGTGCCGTTGAGAACCTGACGCCAGTCGTTCTCTGAATCCACGGTGTGGCGGTCCACCACGTGGGCTTGATGGTACGAAAGCCGCGCCGGTAAGTCGTAGGCGGGTTTTACCAACTCGATCCGCAAGGTGCGATCGTCCACCACCGTGATGCCGTCCAATCCATCGGAATCGCCGTTGAACTTGGCGGTGGCGCCGACTACGTTGCCGAAGAAGATGTCGTGGCCGTACACGCCCGGGGTCGCCGCCCTTTCAAACGACCATTTGACGTCGTGGGCGGTGACGGATCGACCGTCGTGGAACGTGGCCCCGGCGTCGAGGTTGAACGTGTAGGTGCGACCCTCGTCGGCTATCATCCAGTTTTGAGCCAGGTTGGGCTGGACGGTCATGTCCGGCGAGACCAGCACCAGTCCCTCGTAGACCTCGTGGAGGTACACTTGGTCGTGCCAGGGTAGGAGGGGGTCCATACCCTGTGGCTCCGGCCCATGCAGGCGCAGCACCTTGGCATATGGAATCGGCTCCCCGTAGGCGCCGTCCCCAACCCGACATTGAACTTCCGTTACCGGTTGCCCGCCGCGCGCCAGGGTTGCATGGGAAACCGGACTGGGGTCGTACCCTTGATCGTAGCCGTGGTCGGCCACGTAGGCGCGGCCGGTGGTGTAGCCGTTGTCGTCCGTGGCGATTATGATGAACCACCGGCCGCCGGCAGTGTCGGTGAAGAATCCCTCATGCTCAGCTACCGTCGGCCAATACGTGGGGCATCCCTGGGCGGCGCTCGCCGGACCAGCGGCCTTGAAAGCGACCACGAGCCCGAACACCGCCAGGATCGTCAATATCATCTTCGTGGTAGGCACGTGTATTTTCCTCCTGTTGCAAGTGACCGGTACCGCACGAGCGGCGGCGTCAGCTAGGGAACCTAGCGTCCTTAGGCATACTCCGGACGGGAGTTGTCAGTTCAACCAGGCTTGAGCAGCGAAATTCTTCCTGCTGAGCCCAAATGTGCGGCGGATGCACGCAATGGGATATTGACGTTATTCGCCCGTCTCCGTGTCACGGTGGCTTGGACTACTTCAGGCTAGGTACGCCACCGGGGTGTGCCAATCCCTCGAAGAGTCCTCAAGCGCCAAGCGCCGGCGGTTTAGTGGCCAAAGGCAAATTCTCCAACCTCACAAGACGGCAAACAAGGTTCGTTTGAAACATGTTGGAATAGGGCGAACGCCACGCTGCGGTTAAGCGCAAGACGGCAACATAAATGCGCCGAATCCGCACCCGCAATTTGGCACCCGCTCGAAGCATTTGGTTGCCACCTTTTGAACGGTGCCCAATTGGTCGTTTGCAATGGCGTCGTCAGGTACCAATGCCCACAAACGATTGGGTACATAGCAATCTCGACTAGCGCCGCACTGCTGCCGTACCTTTTGTGGCGGGGAGTGCGATGGAGTCATGTCATCAGCAAACAACAGGGAACTCCAAACCAGGGCCGGACGGTGGCGATGGCGAGTAGATTCAGGTTTCAGCCGAAACGCGGTCCGCGTTGTGGCAGGCGGTACCGTCCTTACCTCGACGTGGCACAGGTCGACGCTGCCCCTCAAATCCGGAGGCGGGATGAAACTGGCGATGTATGACTTGAGGACGCTCTGGGTTGTTGGGTTGGCGATAGTATCCTTGATGGTGGTCACCGTCGCCTGCCAAGTGCAGGAAGAGCCGCCGGCGATGCTCACGCCTGCGGCAAGCCTTTCACCCACTCCCGTGGCAACACACAGTTCGGCCCCTACCCCCACCATGATGCGAGGTCAGGGCGACCGCGCGGTGCTGGAGTCCTTTTACCGCAGCACCAACGGCGACCAATGGGCCAACAACAGCCGATGGCTCAGTAACTTGCCCGTGGATATGTGGCACGGGGTCACCACCGACGAGGAGGGTCGAGTTACCGCAATCCGCCTGGCGGGCAACAAGTTGGGCGGCGGGATACCGGCCAACATCACTGAACTCGACCAGTTGGTTCATTTGAACCTGCGGGGCAATAATTTGACTGGCGAGCTTCCCACAAACCTCCAGCAACTTGGTCGCTTGGAAACTTTTGACGTCTCCCACAATAAGCTCAGTGGTCCCGTCCCGGTGGAACTGGCTGCAATATCCAGCCTCCGTGCGGTACGCATCGACATCAACGGGTTCACCGGCACCCTGCCGACGCCGTTCCTACATGCCGACTTCGAAACGTCCTATGACCACTACCTCAACCCGTCCGCGCCCGATTGCGCCTGTCTGGCCGAAAGCATATCCCAAGAAGCCACGCCCGCCCCGGATCTCACATGGGAAAATCCCTACGCGGGCATCCCCGCGCCGCTGGTCGCCTTGTATGCCGCCACCGACGGAGACAACTGGCAAGACCGGACCAATTGGCTCACCGACCTTCCCTTGGAGGAGTGGTACGGCATCACTACCGATGACCAGGGCAATGTCATAAGTATCGATCTCAAAAATAACAATCTGTCGGGAAACATTCCTCCGGAGTTGGGCGACCTGCCAACTCTCCGCTTCTTGGACCTTGGCATCAACCCGCTCTCGGGAACGTTGCCCGCGAGCCTATCCGGCCTCACCGAAATCGAGGATTTGCGGATATTTGGCACCCAAGTCACGGGTGAGATCCCACCCCAGCTGGGCGAGTTGGCCAATCTCCATACCCTGTTTCTCTACCGGAACCAACTCAAGGGACCCATCCCTCCGGAGTTGGGCAAATTGGTGAACCTCACCCGCCTGGCTTTGGACGTTAACGACATCAGTGGGCCGATCCCTGACTCTCTGGGAAATTTGACCCGTCTCGAACTCATCCACCTGGCGGAGACCAAACTCAGCGGCGAATTTCCAAGAGCGCTGGGGGAAATCCCCAATCCGCGAAGCGTGTTGCTTTTCGAAACTCAACTCACGGGGTGCGTCCCCTCCCACTGGCGTGAGACTAACCGACGACCGGACGAGCAGACGGGGTTGCCGTATTGCGGTCAATAGGATTGACGTTTCGCCCCATCCAACTGGAGCTCGTCCTGCAGTGAGGTGATGTTTTCTCGCTAAATGCTACCAGCGGTAAAGGCCGCAGCGACGGCACGGCTCTTCCACGAGGTTGGACCAGCCGTCCGCCGTATAGGCGAAAAGAAAAGCGCCGCAGTGGACGCACGGTCCGTCCACTACCGGCGGCAGGGGAATGTCAGCTTGGTACAGGGCATCGAGGACCAATTCGTGGATCACGTCCGTCGGCAAGTCCGCGGTCAAACAACCGTCGATTGCCGTTGCCAGATGTTGTCGTGCAATTTCAATGGGCGAACTCGAAAGTCCGCCCGATTCGGTGGTACCATACTCCATGGTCGGAACCTCCCCACAGGTTTCGTCCAGTCGGCGTCGCGTAGCAGCGCGACGCCGACGACGTTCGGTTTGATTGGTTGTAAAGAAGATTGCGAAGCTAGATTCGCGTTTTGTTGAACGGCAACCTAGGCCGTCCAGCGGCTGGATGAGTTGTTTTCTTGCCTTGATGTACGGTCGTTCACCACAATGCCCCCAACGGTTGGTTGGCAAGCAAGCTGGCGTTAACCTAACGGGCGTTCTCGGTTGGCGAACGAGTGCGAATTTTGGTGGCGTCCAGTGCCAGAACGGGCGAGGAAAGTTGCTTGGGCTTGTCCCTGGACAGTCGTCCCAGAAATAGACCAGGGCCTCGATAACGGCACTGAATGACTCGTGGGATGATTGGGATTGAACTACTCGCAGGCGACATTTAGCGCTGGCCTTTCTTGGCGGGAAACGGTGCTGCCAGTTCTGGTAATCTATTGGCGCCGCGGGCGGACAGGCCGTTCGATTAGCGAGATGTGAATTGGCGAAGAAGAAAAAGCGCGGACCGAAGCCGAGGGAGCCCCAACACCCTCGCCTGGAGCGTCTTCTAAGGACAGGTCAGGCAGCGCTCTATGGGCAGGTCTGCTGGTCTGTGGCCAACCGGAGCACGGAGCCGCCCAGGACCGGGGACGTCATAACCCTAGAAGGGGAGGATCCGACGCAGGCCGGCACCAGCAGGCGGTTTCGCCTCACGCGCAAGAGCGTGGAGAACATCGGGCGGTGCATGGGAATGAGGACCTGCGGGGAGGCTGCGAACCTGTTTGCGGGGCAGGATGTGCGGCAGTCTCCAAGCAGGACAAAAGGTGACAACTGCCCGCAAGGACATCAGGAAGCGGCCTTCGCCTACTTGATGGACGGGATAGAGCCCACCGCCCCGTGCCCAAGCTGTGGGGAGATTCCCACTTTTCGCAACGTTGCGATGAGTCCGGATTTCTATCCCGACGGGCCTGTGAAGGGCGTGGACGGGCAAGAGTACGGCGTCTGCCCCCAGTGTGGAGAAGATGCGCTGCAGATTCAGGGGGAGGGAGTCAACGAATGGGGTTGGACCATTGCGTGCCTGAATTGTGGATGGGAAATGAAGCTAGCCGAAAGCCTCGACATAGCCCAGTACTGCGACCTGATGGAGGACGTCAAGTCTAAGGTGGAATCCATCAACCAGTTGATGGAGATGCCGGGAATCACGATTCGAACGCGGGTAGAGTCGATCTGCTTGCAGCTCCGCATGTTGCTGGAGCTCATCGTCTTCGGCTCCTTGGTCTCGAACAAAGATGTCTGGCAGAAGTCGCAGAAGGAGCTCCAGAGCTCCCAGGATATCGGCAAAAAGCTGAGGGAATTGAGGCGCATCCATCCGGGTTTCTACCCTAGTCCTGTCGACCTGAATGGGAGCGTCGTCGGGGAGGAGCCGGTAAAACGGACGAAGGGATTCTTGAGTGAGGACAAACTGATCCAGGTGTACGGCCGCTTGGGCGACATCCTCCACGCTGACAACCCGTTGGGCAAGGACACCGACTATCGGTACTTCATTGACTCGGTCCCGGGATGGCTCTCGGAATTGATGAGCCTCCTGGAATGCCACAAGGTGTACCTGTACCTTCGGCCGGACGAGTACTATCTGATCAAGATGTTCGGTGACTTGGATGGGGAGTTGACGCCCATTCGGTTCAAGACGACTCCGGAGGGCCACACGAAGTGTGCCTGGCCGGATTGCGTCTCTTCCAGCGTCCGGCAGTACTGCGAATATCTCCGGCAACCCTGGACGGAGTGCCAGCTCCCGGAGCTGGAAGCTGACCAGACACAGGGCAAGTCGTTGGCTATCCAATTCGACGCCTCAGTCAGCGGCTTCGTTTAGGTCTGACGCGGCCATCGGCACGGTGACGAACGCTGCCGGAATTGGATGGCTTTCGTAGGACTAAGGTTGACTGGAACGTGCTACTCATTAGGCGGGTGCGTGGCGCAACCATCAGCGCCAGTATTGATGCCTGCCGGCCGCCGCCAGGTCCAAGGACAGCGGCCAGGCCAGCTCCAAGGAAACGTTCAACGTGTCGTCTCGCCGGGATACCGTGCCCTCCACCACCAGGGAGCGCCGCAACGCACCCTTGAGCCGTTCCTGCTGGGCCGGCAAACGATCACATGAAAGTCTAGCCAAACTGGGCGCCGACACTGAAAAAGCAAGGTTGGGATGCAACACATGGGTCCGCAGTTCGTGCGCCGGGCGCAAGGAGCCGGGAGATCATGGATCATTCAGCTACTCGCGAGTATGTCGTCTTCACTCACGACCTGGGCTTTGGAACGATGCTGGCCCTGACGCGCGCCACCGGCCCGAGCGTGATCCAGATACGCGCCGACGATGTCTTGCTAGATCCTCTTGAGCGCGGGGTCCTAGCGGCGTTAACGCAGCGGGAAGCGGAGCCAAATATGGGCGCGCTGGTGGTGGTTGACGAAATCAGCGGCAGAGTTAGACTTTTGCCGATATGAACGAGCACCTGTTGAGCCGCTGATGGTGGTTTTCACCAGGCAGGGCTGGCAACCTCGCTCCCTTCTCCTTCGAGGAAGGTTTATGACTGGGAACCAATGGACCGGTATTAGGTGGTTTTTGTTGGTTGGGTGGCTCGCGGTGGGCACCGTAGTGATGGGTTGCATTGCGCCGGCCGCGCCTGCTGAAGACTGGTGGTACAACCACCAGGAGGAGATTCCGCCTGAAGCGGCCTGCCCGCCGGGGATCGACTTTGTTGTCAAATTCCCAAGTTCTTGGGCAATTGAACGAAAGGACTGCGAGCAAGTGTGGGTGAAGCGCCGCGACAAAAAAGGGATCACCACCATCAATATCCACCATGTCGGTGCGGGCGAAGTGCCTGCCAAACTCCAGAGGCATCAGCAATGGGCGCAGAGCGGCGGCAACATCGGCACGTTAGGTGGCATCAGCAACTTCGCAGACGGGAGTACTACCAAGAATGATGTACTGCTGTTCGAAAGTAGCGATCCGCCTTATTTGAGAACGCAGTTCAAGTCGGGATTCATGACGCCGCTTGGAGGTTGCGAGGGCGATGTAGTAATCAACGAGATGGGACTTGGGCGGGATTCTGACAAGGCGCGATATTTCTTCCACATCGCGGTGTCGATCTGCGAAGGGCATACCGGGGCGAATGTCGAAAGGATCGGGATATTGGATTCGGTGCGATTCATCGGTGATGAATAGGCTTCGGGCGCGGGAGCAGGTTGGCTTGCTTCGTTTCATACAGGCCACTCCGGGAGCATGACGCTAGCATGAATGCCAAGCTTTGTTGGGTCGGTCAATCACCTGATTGATTGGCGGGCCAGGCGCGGCGTGGCAAAGTCCCCCGAGGCCCGAGCCAGGGAAATTTTGCCGACATCGGCGGGTCTGGCCCTTAAGTCGTGCTGGTGTTTGTCGGCAAACCCCAGCGAAAAGCCGGCGTCCAGCATGAGCGGTTCAGGGCAATTGACGCTGGGCGGCGTAGTCGTCCATTTGCCAGATTGCCCTGGAATCAACGCCATTGGGCCGGAATTCGGTGCGACATCGGGGCGGCAGTTCACTTTGTCGCTGTGGTCGGCCACCAGAAATAGCCAGTTGTCCAGATGTTCACGAAGGGACAACGCGATGTGCTCGGGCCGGGAGGCTTTCCGGACTCCGGCTGGAGCCGCTTGAGCAAAGACGTGAGTTGGGGAATGCGGCCATGAAGATAAGCTCCTCGATATGATTCCTAAACTCCGTCCCGGCGCGAAGGGGCAGAATGGTCAGGCATAGGCTCCTTATGTTTCGGATGGCTTTACCCTGTTCCAAACTTTGAGCCCCGCCCAAACGCCCGTTACTCCAACAGCGACGCCGGCTAGCGCGGGTATGGCAATAACAGCAACAGCAGGAAGAGCTACGGCGGTTCCGCCAGCGGCTAACCCGGCGGCGCCAAAGGCACCGACTTTAACTCCGACCCCCGCACCGACCACCCCTCCTGTAACACCGCCCACTCTTTCGTTGATGATTTGCTTTGGGTTGATTCTCATCGTTGACCTCTAACGTGACCCGGCGATGGCGGTTGAGGAAAACGCACGATCTGTAACGGGTGATTCCCATTCTTGAATGCACCGTAGAGCTGCTTCGGCGTTATCTTGGTCAACTCCGGTCAAAAAACGTGCTGATGTATCCGGCCAATTGCCGTAGGTTGTTGATCTGCCCGCTTGCGACTTGACCGATGATCTGCGGGACATTCATTTGGCCCAATGCCGCGACCGTCCGCGCTCCCGTTGCAATATCCCCAGTGGCATCAACCATGCTCTCCGATGCGACTGCTATGTTGTCCGCAGCTACGGCAGTTTTCTCGGCTGCGTGGGCAAGGTTAGAAGCGATGTCTGATGACACAGCGGTAGCGTCACTCGTGACCCGTTCTAAATTGCGGGTACACCGTAACAGTGGAGGAGCGATTCTCCATAGCACCACGATAGCTGTGATGCACAGGGCTATGCCGGCAATCAATAGGATAAGGATGCCGACCTCAATAGCAAGGGTCACCATAATGCAGCCTGCTCCCGCCCCAAGTCATACTCGTGCACGGGATGGTATCATGGTAATAAGGCAAATTCAAACGGAAACGTTTGGCTGGGACACGTGTCCCCTCCACTTCAAAATGATTCCATCACGCATACAGTCGGGCCAAATATGGCGAACGGGAATTGGATTGGCATATCGTCAGAGCGTCGGCGTGGTTGGTCCATGACGCTCACACGGGATGGTGTTGCGCTAAACCGGTAGTCGGGAAGGTGGCGTGGGGTCCTCCATAGTGGAGGGAGCCGTCTGGGAGGATAATCGGCGACATCAGTGGAGAGCCCCTCTTTGGGCTGGCGGGGGCGGATCTTGATTAGCTGTCCGCAGTGGTAGATGATCACTAGCTTGCTGTCCACGCGGACTGCCACCTTTTGACCAGGTCAGCAGAGATGCGACGGTACGGGCTAGAGCGTGCATACCATAGATGTGAAAATCCCGATGAACGACGGTGGTTCTTCAGTGGGCGATTGCGTAGAGACACCATCCCAGGGAAGCAGGGCCGGGTGTGCCCCCGCCGTAATTCCATCGCCTCCGGGTGAGGGCTAGGCGGCGCTGGAGGGCAGCCCGAGGGACGCGACTTTGCGCTTCGCCGGAAGCTGTGAGATGCTGACCTGAACCACACCGGGATTCGGGATTTGGCTGCTGTCCTGGACGACTTCGTGAAGATTCTCCCCTGCGAAAGACTCACGGTCCGCCACGGTGCAGCTGGGAACGTCGAATTGGTGCATACCTGTCTGCCTGGCCACCCGGCGGCTCTAGGCGCCGCGAATCCGAGGCCTCTGCCAGCGCCATCCACCGGAACGATAACGGCTGAACGCCGCAGCCTTGCCCGCGGAGAAAGCCGTCACTAATGGCTAGGCCAAACCAACCGAAAGGGGCAGATACTCAATGGGGATCTACCATGCACGCCACGCCGTTCGTTGCAGCGGGCCTTTGGCGTCGCCCAAACACCGGAATCTCTTCACTGAGAGAAAAGTTCTCGACGCCGCGGCGGCTTCAATTGTTGCCGTCCTCCTGCTGTGCGTCACGGTGGCGTGCCAAGGTGCGACCCCGGCGGGGCCGCCGGCCCAACCAACCATCGACCCACGGCTGATAGAGTGCTCGGACGTGCCGGAGATGATGCCGCTCACGGAAGGGGAAAGAGAGGCAGCGATCGCCGCCGGTTGCGTCGGGTGGATGGAAAGCACCGCTTTACGGAGAGGGGAAGCCGACAACATTCGAAAGACCTTGGCGGACCGCTCGTTCCGCCGATTTTCTCCTGGCCGAGACGCCAACCCGAGGAAGGGAGTCGTTTTGGACTTCTTCGCTGGACTGAAGCTCTATGCCCAGTACGCCGTGGACGGACACGCCGTCAACGAATGGGAGATGGCTGCCGACCACTACGACCTGGAACTCGGCGATTCCCCCAACGTTATCACGCTGCACCCCGTCGAGCCTCGAACCTACCAATGGTTTCCCTCCGAGTGCGGCGATTGCGTGGACACAACCAAAGTCTCCGTCTCAGTGCGAAACGTTTTCAATCCATCGCGGATGGAATTCAGGGTGAACGACCCAAACCGAGTGCTCCCCATACCGTTTCCGGTCTTCTCAGAGTGGACGACCTTCCGGGAAGACGAAATCCAGCAGTAGTCCGCCGACCCTGCCAGCAAACTATCGGGACTTCGGAATTTACCGCTACCCCTGCCGAAAGCCTTGGTTCAGCGCCAGTCGTGACGCCTGCCGGCCGGCGCCAGGTCCAGGGCCAGCGGCCAGGCCCGCTCCACGGAGACGTTCAGCGTGTCGTCCCGCCGGGATACCGTGCCTTCCACCACCACCAGGGAGCGCCGCAGCGCGCTCTTGAGCCTTTCCCACTGGGCCGGCCAAACGGCGAGGGGAATCAGGCCGTGCTCGTCCTCCAAAGTTAGGAATACCGCCGCCGCCAGGGGCCGCTGCCGGCGCACCACCCGGCCCGCCGCGCGCACCACGTCGCCGTCGCCGCAGCCCAGCAGAGCGTCGCTGGTCAACACCTCCGGCCCCAACTGGGGCCGCAGCAACTCCATCACGTGACCGTCGGGACAGAGCCCCATCAGGGCGTACTCGTCAAGCATCCGTTCCTCGCGGGACTGTTCCGGCAAGACCGCCGGCGCGGCGGCCACCGCCACCGGCAGCGCCAGCTGGCCCCGCCGCATTCCGGCCGCGTGACCGGCGCCCACCCGCCAGCGGGCGTCAAGGCGGTTTCGGAAATCGGGCAGCCCGTCCATGGCGCCGGCTCGGGCCAGGTTCTCCAGCGCCTCACGCGGCAGGCCGGAACGGGGCAGCAGGTCCGGCAGGTCGGCGAACGAGCCTGACTCCCTGGCCCGCAACAACGTCTCCCCCAGGCGAGCGTCTACGCCCTTCACTGAAGTCAGCCCCAGCCGCAGGGTGTTGTCGCCCTGGGCGGAGCAGAGCAGCTGGGAGCGGTTCACGTCGGGATGCGCCACCCTTAGCCCCAGCCGGCGGGCGTCCTGCTTCAGAGTATCCAGGTCCCAGAAACCCATGGGCTGCTCGTTGAACAACGCCACGAAGAACTCCAGTGGGTGGTATCTCCTAAGCCAAGCCATCTGGTAGGCCGTGAAGGCGAAGGCCAGGGCGTGGCCCTCGGGAAACATGTAGTGGGGGTTGAACTTGCCGAAGATAACTCCGGCCACCGCTTCGGGCACGCCTCGCGCTGCGGCGCCGGCCAGAAACCGCCGGCGGTAAGATTCCACCAGGGCGGACCCGTTGCGCCGCCCGAACGCGCGCCGCATCCGGTCGGCGTCGGCGGCGCTGAAACCGCCCACGTCCATGCCCAGCTGCACCACCTGGTCCTGGAACATGATGACGCCCAGAGAGCGCTCCAGCGCGGCCCGTTCCAGGGGATGGTCGTAGTCCCAGGGCACGCCCTCGCGCCGGCGCAAGAACTCTGCCACGCCGTCGTTGGCGCCCACGCCGGGCCGCACCGCCGCCACCTCCAGCGCCAGGTCGTAGATGTCTCGGGGCTTCATCCGCACGATGGTCTGCATCTGGGCCGCCGACTCCACCTGGAACACCCCCACCGTGTCCCCTCTGCCCAGGTCGTCGAAGACGCCGGGGTCCCGGTAGTCGATGCGGCTCAGGTCCGGCTCCTGGCCGGTGCGGGATCGCACCAGCCGTACCGCCTGCTGCATCTGGGACAGCGCGCCCAGCGCCAGCAGGTCGATTTTCAACATGCCGGCGTCATCCACGCTGTCTTTGTCCCACTGGCCGACGTAGCGGCCGTCGATGGCCGAGGGCTGCACCGGCATCAGGTCGGTGAGGGGCGTGGAGCTGACCAGCATACCGCCGGGGTGCTGAGCCAGCCCCTTGGGAAATCCCGCCAGCTGGTCCGACAACCTGAGCAAATCCCGCCAACCGGCCCGCTCAGCTCGTGACACCAAGGCCGGTTCACGGGACAGTTCCGATGGCGAGTCGGTTTCCAGGCTGCGGGCCACCACCCCCACTTCGTCGGCCGGCAGTCCCAATGCCTTGCCCAGGGCCCGCACCAGGCCACGGGCCTTGTAGGTGGGCATCATGCCGGCCAGGGTGGCGTGGTCCCAGCCCCACTCCTCGATGATGCGGAGGATGAGCTTCTCCCGGATGTCCCGTGGAAAATCCAGGTCGATGTCGGGCACGGCAGCGGTGTCGATGGAGAGAAAGCGGTCCAGCGTGAGTCCGTACTCCAGCGGGTCCACGTGGGACAACCCGATGAGGTAGCCCACCAGCATGGACACCGACGAACCCCGTCCTCGGCCCGGGGGCAGCCACTCCAGGGGTGTCTCCTGGTGGCCGTGGCCCAGCTCCAGCATGCACTGGCGGGCCAGCTCCACCACGCGGTGATAGACCAGAAAGAAACCCGCCAGACCGTGGCGCCCGATGAGCTCGAACTCCTGGTCCAGCCGCTCCCTCACACGCCCGTCAACGCGTCCGTAGCGTCGGGCCGCCGATTCCTCGCACAGCCGCCTGAGCAAGGACAGGGCGTCGTGCCCTGCCGGAACCGGAATGTCGGGCACCCGATAACGCCCGGAAAGGTAGTCGGGCAACTGAAAGTCGGAACAGCGTTCGGCGATGGCCGCCGTGTTGCGCACGGCTTCCGGATGGGACCGAAACAGGCGGGCCATTTCCGGGCCGGACTTCAGCCGGTAGTGGCCGTTGACCTTCAGTCGTTCGCGCACTTCCGTCAACGAGGAGTTGAGCCGTACCGTCGTCAAGGCGTCGTGAAGTCGGGCCCGGTCCTGGCAGTGGTACCACACGTCGTTGGTGGCCACTGTCCCGACGCCGCACCGCTCCGCCAGCTCGTGGAGCCGTTTATTCCGTGTGGTGTCGCCATGGGCCAGGTGCTGCTGCTGCTCCAGGAAAACGTGAGATGACCCAAACCACCGGCGGTAGCGCCGCACTAACTCCTTGGCTGGTTTCCGCTCGCCGTCCCAGACCAGCCCGGCCAGCGGCCCGGCCGGGTCGCCCAGCAGGACGATGAGGCCGTCGGCGTGGGCTTCCAGGAAGCGGGCGTCCAGTTCCGGCGTGGCGCGGCCTCCGGTGTGGTGTGCCAAAGACACCAGCCGGCACAGGTTGGCGTAGCCTTCGCCCGTCTCGGCGATGAAGGTGACCAGGCCGGTTCCCCCAGCGTCCTGCACCGCCAGGTCCGCGCCCAGAATGGGATGCACGCCGGCGTCAATACACTGCCGGCTGTATTCCAGGGCGCCGCACAGGTTCGAGGTGTCGGTCAGCCCCAGTGTCGAGTGACCCAGTTCCGCGGCGCGCTCCACCAGATCGGAGACGGAAGAGGCTCCGGCGCCGAAGCTGTACCAGGAATGGGACCGCAGCTCCACGTAGTCAGCGGCGAGCGTCATGTCAGTAGTCCTGGCGATACCACTCACCGGTATCCAGGTCGCGGTACACCGTCAGCAGGCCGCCGTCGGCAAGCGCCAGCCGCCAGTACCGCCGCCTTACGGGTTCCAGGGTCCACCACTCGGTGTCCACCTCCCAGAGGTCTGCCACCTGCTCCACCGGCCGCCAGCGTGTGTCGTCGGTCCTGACCCGACGGGGAACGCCCCTGGCCGTGTCGACGGCAGCCTTGGCGGGCAGGTTGAGAGGACGCAGCGCAGCGCCCAACGCCCAACGGCGTTCCGGCAGGGCCGACTCCGGAACCAGGGCCGCCAACCGGTCCACCCCTGGGATGTCACCAGCGGCCACCACTCTTTCCTTTCGCCAGATGGTGGCCTGACGCCCCGATTCCGACGTGAAGCCGGCCGCCGTCAGGGAAAGGTCCAGAAGGGAACCCCGTGGCCAGCGGCGGTCCCCGCCGGAATCCCGCGCGCCCAGTCCGGACAATAGCGACCTGACCAGGGCGTCGGCGGAACCGGCCGGCCGGCGGCGCAGGTCCCGCTGGAACCGCCAGTCGCCTCCCGACAGCAGTTCGCCGTGCAGCGTGGCCTCACCCACCTGGCGGGCGCGCAGTGCCGGTGAACGCCAAAGCCGTTCAGCCAGGGCGGTGACTCCGGCCTCGATGGCGGGTTCCGTATCCACCGGAAAGGGAAACTCCAGGCGTTCCGACAATCGTTCCGGGAGCGGTGTGGGAACCACGGGTTCCGGGTCGATGCCCCGGGCCAGTTGCCATGCCCGAGGGCCGGCGGGCCCGAGGTAGTCCTCCAGCGCCGTTAGCGGCAGCTTCGCAACGTCGCCCAGCGTGCGGACGCCGAAGGCCTCCAACCTGGCCGCAACCCTGCTGTCCAGAGGAAGAGAGGAAACGGCAAACGGGGCCAGCCACCCGTCCACGTTGTCGGGCACCTCCCGCCACCCTCCGGCCTCAGCGCGAGTCGCGGCGCACCAGGCGGGAAACCTGCCTGAGGCGATGCCCAAACGGGGTCGCAGCCACGCTTCGCCGGTGGACAGCAGGGCATCAGCCAGGCCGTCCCGGCCGCCGTAAACCCCGGCCAGTCCGGTCAGGTCAAGGTAGAACACTCCCAGACCGGCTCTCTCCACCGCGGGGGCAACGTCCCAAAGGGCGGACAGCAAGCTATCGTTGATGTCGTCCAGGCAACCGGCGTCCGCAGTCAGCGTGACCGCGCCCTGGCAGAGGGACAGAGCCGCGGCAACGGTCTGGCCCGTCACTACCCCCGCAGCTTCCGGCGAGGCGTCCAGCACCATGGGGCACGCCAGTTCGCCGGTGGTGACGATCAGCGGTACGCCGGCCAGTTCCGGTCGGCGGCGCAGCTCGGCCTTCACCGGCAGGTGTGTTGCCAACAGGCATCCCGTCAGCCTAGAATCGGTTGAGAATTTCATGCCTACTATGATATTAGTAATTTTGTACTAATAACAGCAGCCGGCTGTCATCTAACCGTCCAGGAATTTCAACCACTTACATGAACGTCAGAAACGCTGCCCAACTACTGGGCTCATCATCGGCCGTGAAATACACCGTCCCGATTCTGCTGGCCGCCACCGTGCTCCTGCTGGCGTGTTCGCCAGAGCCGGCGCCGACAGGACCCGTCGCTACTAACCAATCGGTGGTGGAGCAACCCACCGGCGACGCAACGACAGCGTTGGCGCCGGCGCCAACGGCCACCGCGCCGACTGCAACGGCTATTCCCGTTGCGGATGCGCCGACAGCTGCGCCAGTGGCTCCGGCGCCAACGCCCACCACGCCAGCGCCTACGGATACCCCCGTTGCTGATGTGCCGACGCCAACGCCGGCGGCCGCTGCCCCAACGAGTCCGGCCCCTTCGCCAACTCCCACCGCCGCCCCGCCCACGCCGACACCGTCGCCACCACCGGACATAATCACCAGGGTGGACCTGGTCTTGGGTGTGGCCGAAGTGACCGAGGACCTGCCGGTCTACAGCCGCAACCACTGGCGTCACTGGGTCGATGGTGATGGGGACTGTCAGGACGCGCGGAACGAGGTGCTGCTGGAGGAAAGCCTGACTGAGGTTACCTACCACTCGGACCGGCGCTGCCGCGTTGCGACCGGCCAGTGGCTGGCGCCCTACTCAGGAACGGTGGTCTCCGACCCCGGCAAGCTGGACATCGACCACATGGTCCCCTTGGCGAATGCGCACCGGAGCGGCGCGTGGCGGTGGTCTCGGGAAGAGAAAAGACGCTACGCCAATTACCTGGGCGAGCCCAATCACCTCATCGCCGTGACGGCCGGCGCCAACCGTTCCAAGGGAGCGAGGGGGCCCGAGGAGTGGCGGCCCCCTGACGATTCCTACTGGTGTCAGTATGCCGTCGACTGGGTCCGCATCAAGTTCGAGTGGAATCTTACCGCCACGCCGCTTGAGTTCCTGGCCTTGCAGGAGATGCTCGCCACCTGCGCTGTTCCTCACCAGCTTGGAGTGGTCGTCCCCTTGGAGAAACCGGAACTGCCTTCCTTCGGCAGTAGCACGCCAACTCCTGTTCCCACTCCCACCCTAGCGGGACCTGGCGGACCCTACGGTTCCTGTGAGGAGGCGCAAGCGGCGGGAGAGACTCGTATCCAGGGAAGCAAGGGTTCGGGGCGCGGTTTTCCCAAAGCGATGGTGCCCAGCGCGCGAGACGGCGACGGTGACGGGGTGGTGTGTGAACGCTAACTGGTGGCAGCATCTAGTTCCTTGTTCAGGCTACTGCCAAACGGGTAAAATGGGGACGCAACGGAAAGCCCACCCCCACCCAGCGGAACCCTCCACCATGTGCGGCAGAATTGCCCTGTACGCCGACCTGAACGACTTGGCAGCCCAGTTTCGGTTCATGCCCGAACTGGTCGAAGACGCTTACCGGCCAAGTTGGAACATCGCCCCCACGGCTCCGGTCCTGGCCGTGACGACCGAGGATGACGAACGGCAGGCCGCCATCATGCGCTGGGGCTTCACTTTCGGTCGTTCCGGTTCATCGTCGAGACCGTTGTTCAACGCGCGCAGCGAAACCATCACGGAACGGCCGGCCTTCCGCCAAGCGTTCTCCCAACGCCGCTGCCTGGTCATCGCCAACGGATTCTACGAATGGCAATCCCGCGCCGGGGTCAAGACCCCGATGTGGATACACCGCCGGAACGAACGTCCCTTTGCCCTGGCTGGCATCTACAACGGAGGCCACGAGCCGGCCGCATCGATCGTAACCTGCGCGCCCAACTCCCTGATGGGGTCCATACACAATCGGATGCCGGTCATACTGGACGAAGCCCACTACGACGACTGGCTCGACGCTGCCACCGACCCAGCCGCGCTGTTGGCCATGCTGCAACCGCGGGAATGGTCAGATGCGGTGGCGCGGCCTGTGGCCGACGCCGTCAACCGTGCCGTCAACGACAGACCTGACTTGCTGGCCCCCGCCGTTGAGTGCGCTCCTTCTTTGCTTTAGTTCAATTCAGTAGCGCAACCTCTTCCCTAGGGAGCCACCAGGGTACGCGCTACTGTTCTCGCCGAAAACTCTGGACTGTTGCCTCCCAGCCGAGGAGTTGTCGACCTGAGGGTATGCCGGGATAATGTCAGCAATCGACGGTTCTCCGGCGCTCGCGCACTTTTCGTTGTGAGGTGGCCTGCATCAACATGGTTCTGGATCGGAATATACAACGCGCCAGGTTTTCACAGGTGGGCTTTGTCATGCGGGCCTATCGGGAGGCCTACGTGGATGCTGATGGGCGGCGAGGGTTGACCCAAGAACAGCTGCTGCAGCGCATGGCGGAGGTGGGAGGTGAAGACAGCGCGAGGTTCAGCCACGCCACCGTCTCACGCTGGGAGGCAGGATCCGTTCGGCCCAGCATGGACCGGATCCGGACGTTTGGCATGGCCTTGGAACTGTCTGATGCGGAAGTTGCCGGTTTGCTTCTGATTGCCGGCCTGGCTCCCGACTTCGAGACGGCGGCGAGGGAACTGGGGCTCACGGTCAACGAGTCGACCCCGCCGGAGGGGCTGGAAGAGCAGGGCCGTACTCGGGGCGACCCGCCGGGGGACGATGAAGCATCGTCCACGGAATCCGCAGCCTACCCGTGGCGGTCCGTTTTTCGCCTGCTGGCGCTCCGCATAGCGCCTCTGGGCCTGTTGGTCGTGGCAGCTGGATATGCCCTGGGCGTGGTGGGCTGGAGCGCCCCCTGGATGCCCGTGGCGTACGTGTGCGCCACCATCGGCGCGGTGCTGGCGCAGGGGCTGATCTGGCCGGACCGCACTGCTGGGCTCCGCGATTTCCTCTGGGTGTCGCTGTTCTTCGTGCTGGCGGTGCCCTCGCTGCAGTTCGCCTTCCTCGACATGGACCACTACGGCTTTTACCGCCTGGGCGACTTCGCCGAAACCCACTTGCCCTATATGCTAGCCCTGCTGGTCAGTTTGGCCGCCGCCGGAGTGTCCGGGGCTATGTATCACGTATTGTCCGCATGGCAGAACTCCGGAGGACGGCCCACCGGCGGCGCGGTTGCCCGGGCGGGCTGGACGGTGGTGCCACCCGTCCTGGCGTCCTACGCGGTGACGGTGGCGCTGTCCAACGTCTCGGTGTGGATCCAGTCGGCGGTGGCGTTCGCCTTTTTGGCCCTCGTGTTCACCCAGATGCTGGTCCTGCGCGACCCGTCGGTGAACCCGAGCCAGGTGCAACGCCGTTTCTTGCTTTACGCCACTTTCATAGCGGCTTTTGTTTGCGCGATCCTGGGACTGGCGACGATCATAACGATATACCTACTGCCGGACGCGCCCCGGGTGCTGCCGGACCACAACGTCCTGGGTTCGTGGGAGATCGACTTCAGCGCGCATGGCTACACACGCGAAGAGGCGCTTGAGCGGCTGAACCCGGGATATATGTGGCACGCGCTGTGCATGTTCCTGTACATGACGCTGGTCGTCGGCGGCAGCGTGGTGACGGCGGTTTTCCGCCTGTTCGACGGCGACGCCGGCGGTCCGGACGCGGTTCGTGCCGGCGTCCCCGTCCCTGCGACCGCGCCGGAACGGGATTCGGCGCCGGACTCCCACGCGGCGCGCTTGCTGCGCCCGGTGATCGCGTTGGTCCGCGGCGCCTGACGGCCGCACTTTCTCATTGCTTGCGTGCCTCCTCTAACCGCGCCTGAAACCGATTGTCGTCCCTTGTGCGTCCTGTTGCCGTGACATCCGGTGTCCGCATTGCCACGCCGCGACGGACGCCACAACTCGGGGGCGGTCATCGGCCATTATGCAACGTACGCACGAGGCTCCCACAGTCGCTGCCCGAGGGCAAGATGCGTACAAGCAACGGTGTGCCGTGTTCGTTTTGCGATATTTGCTGACGGCTGACGCCACGCGCACTAGAATTGCTGCGCTGTTCCGGTGATTTGCTGCAAATCGCCGAAATGAACCGTCCATTACGGAGGGACGTCGGTCCGGCAGGCAACTAAGTCCGGATTGAAGGGAATAGCGGTTCAGCCAGCTCCGCCGTCGACCTGAACTTGGCGGCAACATGGGTAGAGGTGCGCCGATCATGGCGCTACCCTGGCCCCAATGGAGTAACGGTGGCTGACGCGAGGTACATATCTTCTGCCCGGGGCCTAACCCACAAGCACCCGCCGGTGAGGCTTGACCCTTTACCCTCAGGCAGTTCCACACTGGCTGGTCACGGGCGGGCTTCGCCGCTGCGGAGCGTGCCAACCGATGCGGCCGTTGGTCGCACGCAGCGTCTAGCCCGACATTATCGCGCCAGCCAAGTCGCGGTGCAGGTGGACGCGCCGGAAATCGCCGGAGCCCTTGAAGCGAATTGCGCCCATGGACAGCGGCTGCCGTATGGCTTTGGCCGCGGTGGGCCGCGTCGCGCAAATCGCCTCCGCCAGTGGCTGGTGGGTCAGCCGCAGGTTGATCTCCACCCAGCCGTCCTCTTTGGCCCGGCCGAAGCGTTCCACCAAGAGGATCAGCAACCCCAGCAGCCGATGTTCGGTGCGCGGCCTGGACTGCACGGACGACCAGGCAGTGAGATAAGACTGGGATCGACACATCCGGTAGGCGTACTCGCGGGTCAAGGCGGCATCCTCCAATGGGAAGATGCGGACGCGGGGGTTGCTGTAGGCCGCCAACTCGACATAACCGGCATCCGTAGAACGGGCCAGCAGCGCGTCGCCCGCGCTGAACAGCCCCATGAGGGTTTGGGACCCGCCCGGATGGATCGCACGCATGGCCACGACTCCGGAGACTACAACCACGACCGAGTCCGCTTCCGTTTGAATGGCCTCCTCCGGTTGATAGGCGCGAACCTCGCCGCCGTCGGTGTCACCGTCCCGCGCGGCGTCGCCCTCCAGGAACATGGCCACGGCTGGCGCCAGATTAGCGGGGGGCAGGTCTGCCGGCAAAACCGCAACCGCGCCCAATCGGTGCGCCTCCATGTACGCGCCAGCGCCGCAGTCCCAGGCCAACCAGGGCAAAGCCGATGTAAAACCGGTTACAGAGTTTTCCGGTTGCAACGTCCATTTTTTACAGCGGCGTGTAACCAATGAGACGGTGGGATGTATCACATTTCACATCGGGAGTGTCTCAAATTTCACTGACAGGGTTTGTGAAGCCAGCAACAATCTTCCGGCGCCGCCCTTGCGCGGCGAATCCGGCCGGGAGGTTCGGTCCAATGGACAGCTGAAATCAGGAACCATCACGAATTTGAAGACACATAACCCTTTGGAGAAACACGAAAAAATCTCATGCAAGCATTAGCGAGAAAACCAAAACAACTGACCCTGACCCTTTCGCTGGCGGTACTGGCCATCGGCGCCCTGGTCGCCGTGGCGCTCATCGTTGGCGGATCGCCGGCCCAGGCGACCACCACCGGAACCCCGTCACCCGACGTGAACCACGACGGCGCCGCCCCGCGACCGCTGGCGACCCCGCGCCATGCCGCGCCTGAACCATGCCCCGGAGAGGACGGCAATGAATACACTGAAGCCGCCGAGGTGGTGTCAACCGGCCACATTGCCCTGTTCGACGTGTTCTGGGACACGGACGAGGAGGACTGGCCAACAACCCCTGCCCGCCTACCGTGGTCCATATTCCGGCGCACGCAGGCGGCTTCGGTCAACTTCCCACGCCGGCCCGGGATGACCGCACTCCCTACAAAATCAACATTTATGAGGCAACCTTCATCCACATCCCAAATAGCGCAAAGGTCGATCTGAACGAAACCGACTACCCGACGACCTACTATCAAGAGGTGTGGGATGCTGACGAACTGGAAGACTCCGATGAAGATGCTGAACGCACCATGTGGGTGCTGCCACCGTGTCCCGACGGCGCTTTGACCGACAGCCTGTGCATCGGCGTCTCCGCCGACCTCCTGAATCCGGAGGACTGGAGCTTGGCGCCAGCTGCCGGAACAGCGGACGAACCGGACCCCGGCCCGGTCCATTTCCTGATCGACCACTCCCACCAGCACGAAACTGGGCAGGGCGAGAGGTACGTGTTCGCCTACCACGTTCCCGACGGCAGCGTAGCCGACGCAAACCCGGTTCTCTGGGACACGTTCGATCTGGACCATAACTCGATACCGGTGAACCCTGGAGGATACGAGTACCCCACCTGGTTCTTCACCAGGTCCGGCAGGTACGAATTCCAGGTCCACGTTCAGGGCTACCCCGAGCATGACCGGGATGATGAACTCGATCCTGTCAGCGGGAATGACAGCGTCACCGGCGACGTGCGGTACTACTATTTCCACGTTGGGCTGCTGGCCGATCTGTCCGTAGGGGTTGACGCCCTACAAGCCAGCGACGGCAACGGCGACGGCAACCTCGATCCCGGCGAAACCGTGACCATCACGGTTACGGCCAACAACGTGGGCCCGGACATAGGGAAGGACACCGAGGTGGACGTGGTTCTTCCAGACGGTCTGACCTACGAATCGGCGACTACTGACACCGGAAGCTACGACCCTGCCACCGGCGTCTGGACTATCGGCAACCTGGGCGTGACCGATGACGGCGATGATGCCACGGACGACACCCCCTCCCCAACCCTGACCATCACGGCCACGGTGGCCGACGGGACCCGGGGCCAAGAGCAGACCGTCACCGCTACCATCTCCGCCACCGAGCAGTTCGGCTCGGCGACGGCGGTGGAACTGGAACTGGACCCGTTCACGGACGACAACACGGCCCAAGCCACCATAACTCCACACCAGAGGTCGAACACCGATCCGAGCTTCTTCTTGGACTTCACCGTACCGGAGAACGCACAGCACGACACCCAGGTCGGTTCCCGGATCTCCGTGAATGAACCCGACGACGGTGACACCCTGCACTACAACCTCGAAGGCGAGGGCGCGGAAAACTTCCACGTATCGACAGACGACGAGGGCGTTCACCTCAAGGTGGCCCGTGACGCCGTCCTCGACTTTGATCGCACCTCCGGCGTCTGGGACCTGGACCTGGGTGTACGGGATGAGCATGACAGCGCCGGGAACGCAAGCACAGCCGGCGACGACAACATCCCGGTGCGAATCGTCCTGGAGCAGGACCCCTATGGGTTCGACGTTCTGGCAGAGGCGACGACCCCGGAGACGGTTCCGGACGAGCAGAACCAGAGCGCGAGGAACCATCAGAAGAAGGCAACGATCAAAGTGACGGCACAGCGATTGCCCGATGGAGTACTCGCTGTTCATCTGCGCATCCGCGTCGTGGAGAAGTTGGCAGGCACAGAGTCAGAGACGGAAATCAACCCCACGAACTGGACCCAAACCGATGCCCAGCTGGAACAAGGGGAAGCCACCTTGACCTTGCACAGAACCAAGGACGATGCCTCCGGAAGCTACGATTACACCGTGGACGTGTGGGCCGTGGAAGGCTCGCCCGAAGTAACCAGGGTAACGGCAGCGGCTCCCCTTTTCACGCTCACATGGTAGAGGCAACCGGAATCTAACCGCCTGACAACGGGCCGGACGGACGGGTTTCGTCCGGCCCAACAGGACCCAAATGCCGAATGTTTCACATCAAATCATCGCGCCTTTGGCGCATGAGACCCATGAGCGCCCTTGGGCGAGGCGGCCGGGGGGTTGACGCCGGCGGCATCTTCGGATGCGGGCGCGGAGACCCATGCGGCGACAGGCGTGCCTTTGCATCACGCCAGCCCCGCGTCGCCGGCCGCCAACTGTCCTTTATTCAGGCGAACCCCTATATGACACCACCCTGCTGGATGCCATCCCCAAGGGCGACCGTGGTGAGGCGAGTTTCGCCGCCATGGATCAAGGCTGCGGTTCTACTGGCCTTGGTCGTTGCTTTCGCGTATTTCGGCGCCGGCCCCGCCGAGGCACAGCAAGGTGATAACGACTACGTGGACGTGGCCGTGATGCTGGAGTATCCCTTGATGTCGGGGAGTTTCCGCAACGTTGACATTATCGTTATGAACCACGGGGCCAGGACCGCCTATGATGTGGAGGTCCTGGTGCATATCGTGTACCCCGAGGACACCAGCCACTTCTCATCGGTCCTCCTCGCGCCTGTCGGGAGCGCGTCGCTGGAGAACGACGGACATACCTACCGATGGAGCATAGCCGCGCTGGGGGGGCTGGAACGTGAAGTGATCGAGGGCAAGCGGATAATTGCTAGTAATAGTGACCCAGGCAACGGCCCCATTTTTGATAATTCCAAGGACCCGCACGAACTGTTTGGAGAGGTGACCACGTCTTCCTTTGAGAGCGATCTCCACAAGGAGAACAACACGGACCGCATCTGGTTTCATAGCACCGGTTCCAACGACACTTCGCAAGTGAAGGGGGCTTATAGAATCACCGGTGTATCCGTGGACGAACCGAATCCCTCTCCAGGCGACCTGGTGAATTTCAGCATTGGCGCTGGTATGGGCGCCAACATCGACATTGAGATTGCCGTTGAACTGACGGATGGCCTCTCCGTTGACGTGGATTCAACCGCCACCCCCCCGCGCGAGATGAGTTACGCCTATTTTCAATCATCCGCGCCGGCGCCGAGCTACAGCAACAGCGTCATCACCATCGGGACACGGAATCAGGATGAGAGAATCCATACCCTCACCTCCGCGACCATTCCGGTCAGGGTGTCAAGCACCGCGGTCGTGAACCAACAGTGCCTCACGGCGACGATCAGCGGGACCCCCGCGCCAGGCGCCGGCCCCTTCGACGACGACGTATCGAACAACGTGGCGAGGTTGTGTCTGGGGCCGCCGGCGCTTCCCTACTTTGCCAGCGCCGACCTGCAGGAATTCGTCAGCCACCCTTGCGTAGGCGATTCCATTCACCCATGCGACAGCCCGGATGACGTGCGGGTGAGGGCTATCTATACAGCCTTCGATTCACAGGTGGCACTGGGCCCGGAGCCACCTGTGGTCCATATACCGGATAACTCCGAAACAACGAAGTACGATGACGATGCAAAAAGCGTCAATAGCGGAGACATAGCTTCTTGGCAAGCACCGGTCGCAATTAGTCTAGACGAATTCTCCAGTGAACACGAGCGATGGTCGAATGTTTCCATTAGTATCTCGTATGAAATGCTGAATAAGAATGACGACTTTGACAAAGCTCATTTCCGTGGAGTGGTAGACGCTTTTTTGAACAATGGTCAACGCAGTGCAACCTTGTTGTCCGCGTTTAACCCGGGGGCGACCAATAACGGACCATTTGAATTGATTGGCGAGTTTGAGAAGCTCGGCACCTATAAGGTATCGCAAACGGTTACTGCCACGCATGACAATAACACTGTTGGCAATACCAACGACGATGTGGAGTATTCTGCCACGGGGTCCTACACTTTCCACGTCGGGCCGATGGCGGACCTGGCGGTTCAGGACGGCGGCGAGAATTCTCACGTCGCTGCCGACCAACACGCGCTCACGATAGTCGCCGTCAACAACGGGCCGGACAGCGCGGGCAGCGCCAAGGTAGCCGGGTTGCCCACCGACGCGGAGGTATTCCACATCAGCCACGGCGCCTACGATAGCACCAAAGGCGAGTGGAACATCGGCAATTTGAAGGTCAAGGGCTACTACCGATCCGCAGGGGACACCGATCCTACTCTAATCCTGGGCGCGTCCGACGGCGCCACCGCCAGCGTGAGCATCACCAACTCGGAAAACTACGAGGTCTGCGTCGGCCCCGCGGACAATCCCGGGAACCTGGACCACGACAACCAGACGGCTTGCGAAGCCGTAACCAACGCCAGCTGGAACTCCACGCCGGTGTACGACTACGACGCCGACAACGACACGGCCACCATCACCGCGCAAGCCGGCACCGGCGGCGTTGGGGAAGGGATTCCGGCGCCGCAGACTCCGGCCGTCCACGCGTCGGCGGTGGGGATTGAGTGGGATGAGATCGCCCACCTCTACGGCGTGCCGGTGAAGGACTATCAGGTCCAGTCGTCAACCGATGGCGTCAGCGGGTGGACCCAGCTGGAATCCGACCTGCCTCTCCCCGAGCTGGTGGACCTCACCATCCAGTCGGGCCAGACCCGCTACTACCGGGTCCGCGCCGTGAACGAGGCCGGCGTCGAAGGTCCCTGGTCGGCGCCCATGGCGGCCATCGCCGAAGCGGGTGGCACCGCCACCGCCGGCGCTCCGGACGCTCCGGTGCTGACCGCCGTGCCCCACGAACCCAACGGTCGCACCGAAATCCTCATCACCTGGAGCAAACCCACCGAGAACGGATCGGCCATCACCTCCTACACGCTACAGGTGGCCGACCGCGCCACCGGCCCCTGGACCGACGTGAATCCCCAGCCGGGCGTCGCCGACGAACGCTACGTGTACTCCGACGGTCTCACCGGCGGCACGCGCAAATACTTCCGGATGCTGGCCACCAACGACCAAGGCGACAGCCTGTGGTCCGCCGTGGCGGAAGCCGCCACTCGCGCCCCGGGCATATCGGGGGCGCCCACGGGGGTGTCCGCCGCGCCCGACGGCGGCAGCGCCATCGACGTGTCCTGGTCTCCGCCCCTGGACGACGGCGGCACGCCCATAACGCGCTACGAGGTACAGTGGTCGGCGGACGGAGTGAGCGGCTGGAGCGGCACCGGCAGCACGGCGGACGGCCAAACCCTCACATTCAAGAACAGCGGCTTGCCCTTTGGCGCCACGCGATACTACCGGGTGGCGGCGCGGAACAGCCGTGGCTTGAGCGCCTGGTCGGACCCGCCCTACGCCTCGACGACCACGCTGGCCGGAGTGCCGGGCCAGCCCAGCCTCAACGCCCAGGCCAAGGACGCCAACACCATCCCGCTGACCTGGAACACGCCGGCCGACAACGGCGATCCGATCACGCACTACGATCTGGAGTGGTCGGAGGACGGCGCCCCCGACGGAACCTGGCACGAACTGGCCACCGCCGTCCCGCCCGATACGTCATACGACGACGGCGTTCTGGACCCGGGAACCCGGCGCTACTACCGCATACGGGCGGTGAACGGCGCCGGCGAGGGATCGTGGTCCCGCACGGCCAACGCCACCACGCCGGCGGCGACGCCGGGGACGCCCAGCAACGTGTCCGCCGCGCCCGACGGCGAGAACGCCATCAACGTGTCCTGGGACCCGCCCACCGACGACGGCGGCGCGGACATCACCGGCTACGACCTGCAGGTCTCCACCGACGGCAGCGACAACAGCTACTCCGGACTCACCAGTACTTCGGGATCGGTCCGCACCTACGTTCACGGCGGCCTCAAGCCAGGGGAAACCCGACACTACCGGGTGCGGGCGCGGAACCAGGCCGGGCCGGGCGAGTTTTCGTCGTCCGTCTCGGCCACCACGCTGACCGGCGTGCCCACGGCGCCCGGCCTCACGGCGCAGGCCAACGGCGCCACCGAGATCAAGCTGACCTGGACCAAACCTGACGACCGGGGTTCGGACATCACCGGCTACGGGCTGCAGCAGTCCGACGCCGGCAACGACTGGACCACCCTGACCAGCGTGGCGGCCAGCGAGGCCGAGTACGTTCACAGCGGTCTCACCGGAGGCACCACCAGGCACTACCGCGTCCGCGCCGTCAACGGTAACGGCAACGGCCAGTGGTCCAGCACGCGCACCGCCCGAACCGACGCCGGCGGCCCGGACGCTCCCGTGTTGACCGCCACCGCCGTCAACGACAACCGGATCAACTTGAGCTGGACCGTGCCGGCGGACAACGGTTCGGCCATCCAGGGCTACCGGGTGGAGCGATCCGTTGACGGCAACGCGCCCTGGGAACAGCTGACCGGCAACCACCACACCACGGCCTACGGCGACACCACGCTGTACCGGGGCATGACGCGCTACTACCGGGTGTCCGCTTTCAACGGGGCGGGCGCCGGTCCCTTCTCCGCCGTGAAATCGGCGACCACCACCGGCGTGCCGGCCACGGCGCCCTCTGCGCCCGCCATGGTGCGCGTCAGCAGCGTGTCTCGCGGACGGGTGACCCTGGAGTGGGCCGCGCCGGAGGACGACGGCGGGGCGCCGCTGTCGGGCTACGAGTACGAATACTCGTTGGGAACCGACTGCCCGAACGATCCGGGCCAATACTGCGTCACCTACAGCGACGTCACGACGACCACGGGCACGTCCGCCACCATCACCGGCCTGACCACCACCGGACTGTACGGTTTCAGCGTGCGGGCGGTGAATCCGGTCGGCAGGGGCCAGGCGGCCGGCGCCCAGGCAAGGCTGGCGCCGTCCACCGGCGATGCCGTGCGCGTGAGTCCCGTGTCCTTCAACGTGGACGAGGGCGATTCGTTCACCTACACGGTGCGCCTGGCCACCGCGCCGCCGCATCCAGTGGTGGTCTTCACCCTGGTCCGTGATGGCCGCCAGCAAATCAAGGCCAGTCAGGGAGCGCGTTTCCTGGTTCCCGACAACTGGACCCACCCGGACCCGCAACGGGACTGGAGCAACACCGCCTTCGAGTGGGACCAGGGGGCGACGTTCAGCTATAGCGCCCAGGAGGATGCCGACGCCGAGGACGGCGCCGCGCTGATCGACATCTGGGTGGAGCGCTTGGACTACGACCTTTACAAGCCGTGCGACTACGCTGACCTTACCAAGTACGAAGGGAACACCACGGACGAACAGAAGGCCCAATGCCGGCAGGATTGGAATGACGCTTGGGAAATGTCGCCGTCGTACCTGGACCTCACGGGTCCGAGCGTGGCGGTCACCGTTCGGGACGACGACTAGCGATGGCGGCGCTCACGCTTTGGTCATGACGCCGGGTCGCCCTGGGCTGGCGCGAAATAGTCGGGACGACCGCCATGGCGCGGCAGAACTTGATCCCAGTTACATTGGATTGACAACGGAGATTGACGCATGGATCGTAAATCGAACTCCGGCGTAGTGGCAGCCGCCCTGCGAAAGGCGCTTGCGGGCCTGCAGGGTTTGAAGCCCGAAGGGGCTGACATTGCCGGTGCGCCGGCCCTACTCGCTCCAGCCTTCCATTGCGGAGAGGCGGGTGGAATAGCCGCCGCCGCTGGCCTTTTCGGCGTCAGGGCGTTGGAACTGTGCGATGACATCTCCGACGCCTGGGAGGAGATCGACGTCGAATTGTTCGGCCACATCATCGAGGCGCTTGAGGGACGCGTCGATGGCGGCGCGGCTACCAACCCCGAACCGCGGGCCGGAACCAGCCTGCCTGTTCTCGCTGCGCCTTTGGCCGAGGCCGCCATGTCCCGGAACGCTGGGGACCGGCGACGGTTTGCCCTGATGTCGGGATTTGCGGCTGGCCTGATGTACGCCAATCCCGAAGTCGGACCCCAATCCACCGGTACCGAGATGCAGAACGAGTTGATGCGCACTTACCGGATGATGGCGGAACACGGAGACCTGGATAGCGCAACCGTAGACCGTCTGGTGAGCGGCAAATTGTTTCAACGAGTGAAAGCTGCCATTGGCGTTAAGGGTGACCAGATCATCACAACCCGCGAGTCGGTAATCAAGGCGTATCGGGCGGACCTGGTGGCGTTGACCGAATGGCAGCGGGGTCGGACCATAGGCGGAGCTCGTCATACGGACCCGATGGGCATGATGCCGACCGACGAAGCCAAACGCTATTTCGGCGCAGAAGTACAGACGATGCGGTGGGCTCAGAACTTCGGACTTCGCAAGGCGCGTACCCGCGAGCAAAAGGCCGCTGTTCCCGCCTACATGAGCATCAACCTGGCGGCCAGTGAGTTGGCGACCCAGGAACGAGCAGGCGGCGTGCTGCCTGGGATAGCCGCTGAGGCGTCGGAACACGACCCGCCTCGGCCCATCGAGAACTGCTATTGGGTAGTGCCCGGCAGATTGCTGGCCGGCGAGTATCCCCGGAACCTGGACACGGCATCGTCTAAGGAGAAACTGGCGCGGCTGACCAATGCGGGTGTTTCCGCCTTCATCGACCTGACCGAGGACCACGAATTCCTGAAACCCTACGATTACCTGTTGGAGGGACCGACTCACGAGCGGTTCGGCATTCGCGACCAGGGGGTTCCGCCGACCAGCGCACTGACCAAGCAGGCGTTGGATGCCATAGACCGGCACCTGGAGGCCGGAGAAACGGTCTATGTGCATTGCTGGGGCGGCGTCGGACGCACCGGCACCATCATCGGGTGCTGGCTGTCACGACACCATGAACCCGGTCAGGCCGCCCTGGATCGGCTCAAAGAGCTGTGGAAACAGAACCCGAAAAGCCTTACAATGCCGCGTTCGCCAGAGAACAACCTGCAGGATGGTTACGTCAGGGATTGGGCCAAGGAGGAAGTTTCGATGCCTGACCGCTATCGGGGCTGCCTGATGGGGCTGGCAGCGGGCGACGCCGTGGGCACCACCGTGGAGTTCAAGACGCCCGGCAGTTTTGAGCCGGTGACCGATATGGTGGGGGGCGGCCCGTTCCGCCTGCGACCTGGCCAGTGGACCGACGATACCTCAATGGCCCTCTGCCTTGCCGAGAGCCTCGTGTCCTCGGAAGGGTTCAACGCCAGGAGTCAGATGGACCTGTATGTCCGCTGGTGGAAGGAGGGTTATCTGAGCAGCACGGGAAGCTGTTTTGACATCGGCAACACCACCGAGGCGGCGCTTCAGGCCTACCAGCTAATGGGCTTTGCATTGGCCGGTTCCAGAGACCCGCAATCAGCAGGCAACGGCAGCCTGATGCGGCTGGCGCCCATGGCGATGTACTTCGCGTCAGACCCGGAACTGGCCGTGAGGTTGTGCGGTGAGAGTTCGCGGACGACCCACGGCGCCAGGGCGTGCATCGACGCCTGCCGGTACTTCGGTGGGCTGATGGTGGGCGCGTTGCAGGGAGCGCCGAAAGCCAAGCTGCTGTCAGCGAGATATTGTCCGGTTCCGGGCCTGTGGGGACGAGCTCCGTTGTGCAAAGAGATAGACGAGATTGCCCGTGGTTCTTTTAAGAAGCGCCAGCCGCCGGAGATTGTGGGCAGTGGGCACGTGGTCAAGTGTCTGGAAGCGGCTCTGTGGGCGTTCTACCGTTCGGAGACGTTCGAGGAGGGATGCCTGAAGGCCGTGAATCTCGGTGACGACGCGGACACCACGGCGGCCATCTACGGGCAGTTGGCCGGGGCGTACTACGGCGTGGATGCGATACCACGGAACTGGCGCGAGAAATTGGCGGAACGGGAGCTGATCTCCGGCCTGGCGGATTCGCTGCGCGTTCAGGGTCGGGAGAAAATCTGCGGGTTGTGACAAGCAGCCGTCCCAGGGTTGCGAGGATGCTTCAAAGCGGACTGCCAGGACTATAATTCCCGCTGGGCGTCGCTGTTATGGGGGTGATCGCTGGAGGCGTTGTGTGGTCTTTCGTACTGGGAGCGCTGCATGCTCGATAGCGGCAGGGTGGGTTCAGATTCGACCTATTCACAGTGTCCAATTTGAGAAGGTGAACATGCTACAGGATCGCAGATGGTGGCCGCCTGGAGTGCTGGCCTGGGTTGTTATGGGTGTCGTCGTGGGCCTGGTGGTGGTGTTGGCCGGCAACATGATTGTGGGCCGGATGGAGGCGCCAGCATCTCCAGAGAAACCCGAGGAAACGCCGGTAGCCACCGCCAACGGCGGCGATGAGCTGCGGAACCGGGAGGAGCTGCGTATGATGTTCCATGCGGTCAACATGGAGGCAGGGCTGGAAATCGGAAGGACGATGTACCTGGAAGGCAGGACGCTTGATGAGGAGTTCGTACAGGAGGCGGTGTACCGGATCAAGGGCGGCGACCCAAATGACTGGCTGATAAGACGGGCAGACGTGGTGGCGGTGTGCGAGGTCATCATGCTGACATTCGACGTGGGACTGGAGACGGCGGTCGATACGGGGTTCCGTACCTGGGAGGACGGCCTGAAAAGCACGATGCTGGGCATCATTGCGGCGACGGACTCGACGCGGGCAGAACTGGACCACTACTGCGCTAACGCTGGCCTATGAAAAGTCAGGCTTCGTCGGGCGCCCGCCTGAGTTGGTAGCGCCTAACTCAATCTTGCAGCCTCGGCGAGATTCGGCGTCGAAAGTCTTGGTAGGTGGCCGGCGTCGGCAACACAAACGGGGCGGACAGGGTCCACCGATCCAGCATCACGCAGGTCACCTTGCCCGCCTCGTCGCGTTCGCTGGCGCACAGCCAGGGCTATCGGAAACAGATACTTGAGGTGTCGGGTTAGCGTGCGGTGTTGGCAAATGCCGAGTCTGGGAGGAGCCGCCACGAACGAGTAAGCCGACGCATTTGCCGAATTGAATCATCCGCGAGTGGCCAACGCCCGCCGCCATTGCCGGCACGACAACGTGGTCACCACCTGATGCGCCGTGATCGGCGGCGGTCAGACCCCGTCCGTTGGCGCGGGACCCTGCACCGAACGCGCCGGGTGTGCTTCACCCCACCTCCTGCCTTGTCCTTCGTCTGGGCACGATAGGTCTGACACAGCCGGATTTCCCAGCCCACCCTCGTGGCGAAGTCCAGAATCCGCCGATCCCAGACCGGCCGCTGCTCTTTGTTGCGGCCCGAGGGCACCACCTTGGTGTTGTTGTACAAATAACAGGATGCCACTCTCAATCTCCCGCCTCCCACAGCTCCGGCAACGCCCAGAAGAAGGCCCGCGCCTCCTGGGACCACTGTTCCCGCCCAGGGCCGAAAAGATCCACCCGGCCGTTCTGGCAATAGAAGACCCGGAGGTCGGCGGTCTTCAGCCAGTCGACGATGCCCGTGTAGGTCGGAGCCAGCTTCGCTGCGAACAGGCAGCCGTCAACGAGGCCGGCGAACGATCTCAGTACGATGGAAACCTGTATTGCCGACGTCAATCGCGATCCCACGTCCGGGGGCCGGTCCGCCCGGCGTGCCAACCACGACTCTCAATACACGTGCCGGGAAGAGGAGCGGGTACTTTCCCGTGCCATCCTCGGGAGCCACCTCGACTAATGCCTCTCTAAACTCCTGTAGGTCTACAGGGCTGTCGAGAGGTACGTTCAGGTCGCTGCTGCCACCGATCCGAGCGTCGCTTAGGGCTAGCTTCCTGTCATTGCTCTCCTCGAATACGCCCGACCGGTCCCTTGTGATACGCGCCTCAATCTCTCGCCTGACATTGTCGTGGAGGCCTTCTACGTACGACCGGCTGAACCAACCCAAGTCGTGCTGCGTGACTACCTCCGCAAACAGGTTCAGGAGGTGACCGACCGGCGTCTGGGACAGGTCAAGCGGGGAGAAGACCAATTCCTCAGGATAGACCTGCTCCCAGCGGACCGGTTGGACCTCGTCGTCGAATCTCCATATGAACGGACCTGGAAACAGCGATTCCGTTTGGATCTTTTCCCACATCGACACGAACCCCCGAACCTTGTCCCACGAACTTGTGGGAGCTGCGCGGCCAGGTAGGATGAAGCACTTCACTTCGTTCTCGATCAGTGCCCGGTGCTCGGCCGGGTTCTTCGTGATGCGATTGTCTTCGGTGATCACCGTCCACCCGTTTCTTCCTGCTTCGGCCAGCCACTCGGTATCTGGCGTTTTTTCGGGCAACGTAGGAGCGATGCAGAATCCCATTCCTTGCAACGTGTCCCTTACCGCCCTTGCAGACTCGTCGAAGTAGAGACGGACGATGTGCCATACGCATGACTGACCCTCTTCGTCAATCCCGATGCGGTAAGCCTCCGCGGGTCCGATGTGGTTGCCGCAGTTCATACATGGCGCCAGTTCGGACACCTCGGCGCGGGTGCCCCCTGCGAGGCTTTCTTTGATTATCTTCACACAGATTCTCCTTCGTGCAGCTCGTGTTGGGCCTATTGTTCAGGCGGGGGCAGACCGTAGTCCGTCAGACCGCTACCCGAGTCGCGTACTGGCACTGAACTTCCTACCGCCAGCCCTGACAGTCTCATCCGATGCAAGTACAGAGGTGCCACCTCACCTACTCCCACCCGGCCCCGGTGCCTGTCCCTCAGGCTTGGGCTGTCAAGGGCGGCGCAAAATTGTGCCGGCGGGGCGGAGTAAAACTGTACCACCTGGGCGGTGCCTAACGGCCATGGCCGGGCCCGACGACGTGCTAACCGGCGGCTGTCAGTCCTGGCGGAACTGACCCGACTACGCCCTGCCTGCTGCCCCGGAGGCGATAGCTGTCGCCGTTCATCTCCAGGATGTGCACGTGGTGGGTGAGACGGTCCAGCAGCGCGCCGGTGAGGCGTTCCGACCCGAAGACTTCGGTCCACTCGTCAAAGGGCAAGTTGGTGGTCACCAGGATGGAGCCCCGCTCGTAGCGTTGGCTGAAGATCTCGAAGAGCAGTTCCGCCCCTGTGTGGGATAGGGGCACGAAACCCAACTCGTCGATGATGAGCAGCTTGAGCCGGGCCAGCTGGCGTTGCAGGTTGAGCAGCCGGCGCTCGTCCCTGGCTTCCAGCAGTTCGTTGACCAGGGCGGCGGCGGTGGTGAAACCCACCGACAATCCCCTTTGGCAGGCGGCCAGGCCCAAACCCAGGGCGACGTGGGTCTTGCCGGTGCCGCTGTTGCCGATGGCGATGATGTTTTCGCCCCGCTGGATGTACTCGCACCGAGCCAGTTGCATCACCAGCTGCATATTCACCGAGGGGATGGCCGAGAAGTCGAAGGTGTCCAGGCCCTTGGTGACGGGGAAGCGCGCGGCGCGGATCCGGCGCTGCACCATGCGCTGGTGTCGGTCGGCGAGTTCCATTTCGGTGAGCCGGAGCAAGTAGTCGGGATGGGTGACACCCTCGGCGGCGCACTCGGCGGCCAGCTTGCCGTACTCTCTCAGGAAGGTGGGCAGCTTCAATTCCCTGAGGTGATGCTCCAGAAGCAGCGTGGCTTGGTCGCTCATGCCGCCCTCCTTCCCGACAGCAGGGTCAGGTAATCGCCGGCCTGGGTGGTCCGGACACTGACTTGGGGCAGATGGGGATAGAGCTCCAGGTCCAGGCGGGGCGGGCGGCCCTCGATGCGGCACAGCAAAAGGTGTTTCACGGAATCAAAGCCCACGGCGCCCAGCCGCAGGGCCTGGCTCACGGCCATATGGACCTCCGCCTGGGGGAATTCTTCCATCAAGCGAAGCACCCTCACGAATTCCCGCTTGCCCGGCTGCCCCAGCCGGGCTTCCAGGACACCGCGCAGCTTGGCAAAGTCCGCTGGCAGCTCCCATCCTTGCAATGGCGCCGCCTGGTCCAGGGCGCCGGTCTTCCGCTCCAGCAGCGGCAGGTAGTGGATGGGGTCGAAAACGAAATCCTCCTGCTCGTAGGAGCGAGGATGTCGGGCGATGACTTGGGCGCCGCAGCTGATCACCACCTGGTCCACGTAGCCCTTGACCAGCACCTCACGGTGTCCGTAGGCCACCGGCACCGAGTAGTCATTGGTGCGGTAGCGCACCAGGGACAGCGAGCTGACCCGGCTGGCCTGCTGGTCGCAGGCCTCATAGGCCGCGGCCGGCAACGGCGCCAACGCCTCCAGGTCCCGCTCCATTCGCTGGCCGATGGTCTCCTTGTGGCCTCTGAGCACGGCGTCCATCCGCTCCAGGCACTTCCGCTCCAGGTGGATATTCAACGCCGCGAAACTCTCCGCTCGTGGCACCGGCACCAGGAAATTGCGCCGGGCGTAGCCCACCGTCCCCTCCACACTCCCCTTGTCATTTCCCTGTCCGGGGCGACCGAACCGGTCCTCGAACAGGTAGTGGGACTGCAACTCGGTGAATGCTCTCGTGCGCTGGCGCCGACCACTTCCCAGTATCCTGGCCACCGCCAGCTTCGTATTGTCGTACAGGATGCTCTGAGGCACGCCGCCCAGGAAAGCGAAGGACGACACGTGGCCATCGAGAAAAGCCTCGGTGGTCTCACCGGGATAGGCCTTCACGAAGCTGCCGTCGCTGTGGGGCAGGTCCAGCACGAAGTAGTGCATCTTGCGCTCCACTCCGCCGATCACCGCCATTGCCTCGCCGAAGTCGCACTGGGCGTGGCCCGGGCCATGGCTCAACGGCACGAACATTTCCCCCACCTGCCGCCGGCGCTCCCTGACGTAGTCCTTCACTATGGTGTACCGGCCACCGAAGCCATGCTCGTCCCTCAACCGCTCAAAGATGCGCTTGGCGGTGTGGCGCTGCTTCCGGTGAACCCGCCGGTCCGCCTCCAGTATGGCGTCAATTACTTCGGCGAAGGGCTCTATCTTCGGCTTGCGCGGCGGCCTCTGCCGCGTGTAGCCCTGGGGCGTCGCATTGGCCAGCATCTTGCGCACCGTGTCCCGGTGCACCCCGAACACCCGTGCGGCTTCCCTGACGCTCATCCCCTCCACCAGGCAGGCTCGGCGAACCCGATAATACATCTCCACGGAAAACATCCATCACACCTTCCACAGGCTGAAAATCAGCCCTATGGAAAGCGGCGGGTGGTACAGTTTTCAACCGCCCCAATTCAGCGATCGAGCCGCCCCGCCGGTACATTTTCTCTCCGCCATTCACACTTGGGCATCCTGTAGCCGACGCGGGGCTCGGTGAAGATGTAGGTGGGATTGCCGGCGTCGTCTCCCAGCTTTCGCCGGAGCTCGCTTATCGCCGTTGCCCTTTCCCACCCGAATACTACCAACCACGAGCGCAACCCCGCCGCGGCCTGGCAGACAGTGGAGGGCACCGCGATCGGCGGGGAGGACCCAGACGAAGCTGTGGCCAAGGCGTTCATGGATCGCAATCTAGGAGTGGTCGACCACCACATCGTGATCAAGGACGAGTCCGGCCAGTCCTGGGTTGCCCCGCCGGAGTCCTTCTCAAATTCGTACAACGCCTTCACCCTGATCTCACAGCCCCAGCCCAGATCTGTGCGCGTAGTCACGGCGTGAGTCGTCGACGAACCGCCATCAGCGTCTGAGTACGACTCCCAACCGCCACATCAGTGCAGTTGCTCAGGCAGTACATCTATAATCCTGGGCCAGCAACCTAACGGGACGGTTCGCTTACGTAGATGTAGACGCTGTCGGGCACCGTCTGAAGCCTGAGACCACAGTTGCGGAGAATCCCCTCCACTATCGGTTGGCTCCAGGCCACCGAGAGTTCGACCACAGTAAGCTACATGCCTGCTATTCGCGAAACTGTACCCACGGCCCCGGTATCCCCGGACCTGGAAGTACATCCCTTTTCAGATGGTCGCGATATAGCTCGGCGGCGGGTACCGTCCCCCAATTGGGTATATGCAGGTCTCCATGCCCGTTGACCGTCATCCTCATCCAATTCTGTGTCCTATCCTTAGCCTGTGCCTCGTTTTCTTCATGCTCCGGTCCCATGGGAGTTGTTCCGAAAACCCCATTCTCGAAGGCGACGCTGGCTCCGTAGCGGTAACGGGGGTCTTGTTCTAGGGGATTTATGAAGGGTCGGACCGAAATCAGCGCTGGCGGGGGAGCCTCGGGCTCCCCTTCTGTGTCCAGATGCCAGGAGCTTGCCTTGCCTTGTTCGGTAGTAATCAAGGGTGGCGATCCTCGGTGCAACCATGCCATTTGATTCAGAAAATCAATGATATGCCGCATCCGCACCTGAATTGGTTCGCCTACGCTGAACCAAGTGAGGACCTCGCAGCCCGCTGCTTCTCTTCGCTTGGCAACGCCGTTGTGTACCAAGTCGTTACGTATGTGTCCAAGGTCGCCGATTACTTGGTTTTGGGGGCGGATCGCACCGGGGATTTCGCGGTTATCATGCTTCAACTGGTTTCGATAACTGTTCTCCCAGATGGAATAAACGTCGACGACCCATCCCCTGAGCGCCGTTTGTTCCATTGAGCCACCAGGCGCAGTGCGGACGAACAGCGCCTCATTCCTCAATCTGGGGAACCCGCGCAGCTCCGGGTACTTCGGACTGCGGTAGTCGTCGCCCGCAGTGCTCAGGGCATCTTCCAGAGTCTTGATTGCGCCATCGCTGTCGCGCATGACTTGCATCAGGCGTTGCCGCTCCCGCAGGTGGATTCCATGAATGCCATCCAACAAATGCAGAAGTGAGTCAGTGAGAACGTTGACATCATGCTGAAAGGCTAGCCATAGACGATGCCACTCCCTTCCGAGCCCGGCTTGGACAGATGGCGTTAACTCTGACGGAGGATCGGTGGGTGCTTCTTCAGCGACGGAGAGCCGCGCTTGCTCATTGACAGCCTGTGCCGACCTGCCCGACGAGGCTATTCCCCCCGCTTCGTTCCCGAGGCCCTGGTTACGAGAGCTCGCCTTGTCTTCATGCGTCGAGAGCATCGGTTGGGGCCAGTCGTCGCGGCGCTTCGGGTGATACAGATCGACATCGTTGGGCACTTCGATTTGTACAAGCCCCTTACGTGCAGCGGCATCCACCCACTGCCTCAGATGCCGTTGCACGTCTCTCCCACAGTAGTATTTGACACGTTCATCCAGCGGTTCAGATGCCAACTTCGGCCACTTGGGATGGGCCACGTACAGTCGCGCAGGGTGTGCAACTATGTACGGGATGCCTTGTTCAAGGTATCGCTTTGTGATTTCCGACAATTCACCCGAGACGACGGTCGCACCCACGTTCGTCGGTGGCATTGGAGCCTCTTCAACGACCGGTCGCCACACGGCCTCAAGTGTCTGATCGATCTCCCGCTGTTCTTCGATCGACCAGCTCAGGGGTTCGGCCTTCACTGACGGGATCTCGGACTCTTCCCTTGGCGGGTCAATGCGCAACGCCGTCCCCTTCATAGCCTCGTGCCAGTCATCGGGACACCCCTCGACGATCATGGCCATCAGGCACGCCCGCAGCACGCCTTCGGCTTCGCCGAGCAGCTTGCCACTTGGGTTGAGTTCTTCTCGGCCAGTCACCTCGAATGCACGCCCACGGACCACACGCAAGTGTCGCTCGAAGAACTCGGTGAGTATGTCCTCAGTGTCCTGTCTCTCCTTTTCCGAATCCGAGTAATACCACGCCGCCCTGTGTGGGATGAGCACGGCGGGATCGTCCTGTTCTTCGTCCTCGGTGAAAAGAATGCTTAGCGCAACACCCACGTCGATTACCCTGTCTTCGCCCTTAGTGCGCTCGGCACTGTCGCGAACTCTCTCCATTGCCCTAACGAGTCGGCTCCTGGCACCCCCTGTGGCAGTGCTAAGTCCGGCCGCGAGGTCGTGAAGCCTTCTGACTGCCAAGGGACGCCCATTCTGCGGCGGCCCATATCCCCGGAGTGGCAGGGGTACATTTCTGTTTCCTTGGCCACTTCGCATTGAGGCAGAACGATAAGGGAGTGCAGCTTCAGCGGCCGGATGAACGCCCTCCCAGTTGCCTAGAATTCGAAATCCACCTCCCCACACGAGTCCGAGGAGAAGGGCTAGATGCCTGGGCCCGTCTTTGAGTAGGGGGCTCGTGAATTGTCCGCCCCAATCACATTGTGGGGTGGCTTTCTCGAAATACAGGCATTCGAGTGCGCAAACGCTGTCTGAATCGGGTTCCGGCCAAACGATGCTGAGGTCTGCCGGATCCGTCTCTGTCTTAATCTCCCGCAGCACTTCACCGTACGGGAGAAGCGAACAGAAGTCGTCCAGTGGCTTCGATGCTTCTATGGGCGGACCCTTCAGCAAGTAGACCCTACGGACCTCTACCATTCCGTGCGCCGCGAATGCGATTGCGAATTTGCTCACCTGCTCCCGTCCGTGGAGCTTGGCGGCGACGATTAGTTTCTTGGTGGCAGTCACGGAGTCGAGTTGGCTCTCCCTCCGTATGCCCCAATCTTCTTCTGTGGCGACGGCTCCGTTCGGTGCCTGCTTGTCTTCTCCCGTGCTCCAATGAGCTTCTACCCATTCCCGTAATTGCCTGAACCCCGGCCCAACTGTTTCCCAGATCCCCTCGTCCAGGAAGCGATCGATGGCCCGACGGCCTTCCCAGTAGCTTTCCGGAGGACAGTCCTCATTCATTGCCACGATGTTGGGTCTTCCTTCGATGGTCAAGACCACCCGGGTTTCTTCCTGGGTCTGTTTCAGTAACTTGCCGATACTTTCGACGCTTGGATTCATGCTCATCAGCTGTCGGCGGAGGTTTGAGTAATGACTTGGTTCGCACGGTGTTAGAGTATTCTCAAACTCCACCTCACCTCCTATTCAGTACTGAGATTCCAGCATGGGGCTGGCCAATATCAATCTGGGTACTTCATTTGTACACCTTGAACGCAGTTCACACCAGACACTCTGGAGATTTCGTTGGTGGACTAGGATCCGGCCACCACCGTATACGGTAGACAGAACCGTCTTCGAACTGTGGCTTGGGGGCCTGTGCGCCTACTAGGTCCTCTGGCTTCGGGTGTAAGGCACTGGACGAACCTCGGCCACCCCCATCGGACGCGAACCGCGCCGGCTTCTCAGGTGCCGGTGTCACCGGTTCCGCATCCGCTTTCCTCAGGCCTTCGAGAATCGCCTCTTCCGATATCCTCGTATCTGACTGGAGGGGAAGTCAGTTCGATCTCCACTCTCGTAGAACCTGCGGACCGATTCCGAGGCGTCATCCTCGTTGTGATCAGGTTTCTGAAGGACTTCATAGAATAGTCGTCCTCACCGACTCCCGCCCGGTCCCGGCACCTGTCCCTCAGGCTTGGGCATCCTGTAGCCGACGCGGGGCTCGGTGAAGATGTAGGTGGGGTTGCCGGCGTCGTCCCCGAGCTTTCGCCGGAGCTCGCTTATCGCCGTGCGCATGCGTCTCACGTCGCCGTCGCCCTCATCGTCCCAGACTCGCCTCAGCAGATGCTCGTAGGTCAGCACGCGTCCTGCGCTCGCCGAGAGCTCCAGCAGCATCTTGTACTCGAACGCGGTGACCGGCACCGGGTTGCCCGAGACGATCACGAGGCGTTCCTCGTAGTTGATGACGAGGTCTCCGACCGCATAGGGCACTGCCGGCTCGGCCGTCTCCCTCCTGCGGAGGGCCGCCCTGATCCTGGCCACGAGCTCGGTCGGCGAGAAGGGCTTGACCACGTAGTCCGCCGCCCCCGTTTCGAAGGCCCGGGCGACCAGCTGGTCCTGGCCGTAGGCCGACACGAAGATCACCGGCACGTCCCTGTCCACCACTATCTCCTTCATCAGATCGATGCCGTTCTTCCCCGGCAGCATGAGGTCCAGCAGGACGAGATGGGGCTTCTTTTCTTCGAGCAGGAAGGGCACCTCCTTGGGGTCGCTGGTGGCGATTGCAGTAAAGCCTTCCTTGACGAGGGCGTCCCTGATATACCGGAGCGCCTGGGGGTCGTCGTCAACCGTTAGGACGCGAACCCGCTCCTCCGGCTTGCGGCGGCTGACGCTGGTGGTGGCCTGGGAGGGGGCGACCGGAGAGACGAATCCAGCGTCCTCGACCGTCGGAAGCGTGAAAGTAAAGCGTGCGCCATGGCCCGGACCGTCGCTCTCGGCCCAGATGCGGCCGCCGTGGGCCTCGACTATGCCCTTGCACACTGCGAGTCCCAGGCCTGTGTCTCCTCCCTGATCCTCGGCGGCTATCCGGGAGAACTTCCTGAAGAGGTGCGGCAGGCTGTCCGCCGGGAAACCCCGCCCCTCATCGGACACTGACACCGCAACCTGGAACTCCCCGAGCACCGCGCTCACCCTGATGGATGAGGAGTCCGGCGAGTGCCTGGCCGCATTGGTCAGCAGGTTGCCCAGGACCTGCACCATGCGAGTCCGGTCCGCCATGACCCAGGGAAGGTCCGCGACCAGGTCGACCTGCAGGTCGTGTTTGTGGCCAGCGCTCAGAAACGCGTTTCTGGCTTCGTCCAGCAGGGCCGTCAGGTCGGTGGGTTCGGGGGACACCGACAACGTGCCGGTCTCGATGCGCGCCACGTCCAGCAGGTCGGCTATCAGTCCTCGCATCCGGTGGGTCTGGTCCATGATGATCTGGTGGAACTGGCGCATTTCGGCGGGATGCAGACCGGACGTATCGTCCAATAGGGCGGTGGCGGAGCCCATGATCGAGGTCAGAGGGGTGCGCAGCTCGTGGCTCACCATGGCCAGGAACTCGGCCCTCAGCCGCTCCAATTCCTCCTGGGCAGTCATGTCCTGGACCGTGATGATGTAGGACACGAGGTCGCCTTCCTCGGACCGTATCGGAGTGGCGTTGACCAATGCAGTGACGCTGCCGCCTCCCCGCACCTCGACGACGATCTCCTCGGCCCGGACCGTCTCGCCCGCGCTCAGTACCTGGGCGAGGGAGAGCTCCTGCAGCGAAACCTCGCGGCCGTCGGCCCGGCGAACGGTCAATGTATCCAGCAGATGTTCCGGCTCGGAGTGCGGTGGCGACAGATCACTCACGATCCTTCTCGCCTCGGCGTTGACCGACACCGGAGTCCCGGTCCGGGCGTCGATGACCAGCACGCCAATGGGAGCCGTGTCCACCAGCGCCTCCAGGTCCGCCCTTGCCCGCTGTTCGTCCTGGTGCCTGCGGGCGTTGGCGATGACCAGCGCCGCCTGGGAGGCGAACATCACCAGGGCCTCCTCATCCTCACCCGTGAACTCCAGTCCACCCTCCTTGTTGGCCAGGTAGAAATTTCCCATAGGCTCGCCCTGGTGACGGATTGGGGCGCCCAGGAACGAAGTCAGGGGCATGAGGCCTGAGGTGACGCCCAGGAATCTCGCCTGCGCACTGAAGTCGCCGAGACGAATAGGCTTGTTCTGGCTGCTCAGGAACTCGAACAGCGGCAGTGCGTCAGGCAGGTTCATCAGCGCCTGGCGTTCCTCCTCAGTCAGCCCGGAGGTCACGAACGCCTGGAACTGCCCCGACTGGTCAAGGAGGGTGATGCCGCCATAGCGGGCGTCGGCCAGCGTGCGGGCGCTGTGAACGACCTCGCTCAGGACGGTATCGAGGTCCAGGGTCTCGTTGATGCGCAGGCTGGCCTCGCTGAGCCTGGACAGCCGCTCACGCAGCGCCTCGATCTGCTGCAGATACTCGTTTTCTCGCTCCATTTTCCTCTCACCTGGGGATGGGGTCCCGACGTTCTAGCTAGGGCGCCCCGTTTGGATAGGTGTGAATCGGGCCAATCGGGGACAATTGTATCATCCTTACATAATCCTAACAATAATTGGGCCAAATAGGCCAGAATCCTTATAATCAACTTATAATAATGCTTTAAACTGTATCGTCGCCTTATCCATTCTTTGGGAGGTGTGAGCTTGGCATTTGAACGGCCGGTGGATGAGATGCCGGTGGCCTCTTATCGGACCGCAGGCACCTTTGGCCCATCGAGCTGGCGGAGTTTGATCTCGCGGCCGGCACTCACGGCTCGCTGGACGTGACGGTGGCTGTCACGGACCGCATGAGGCGCCAATGCCATGGCTATCGCTGAAGAGAAGGGCCAATTAGCACTGTGGGAGACCAGGGGCGATGCCGCGATAGCGCACTCGGTACGACCGGACAACCTACGCCTTTCCTGCCGACTTCCCGGACCGGCTCAAGCGGTTCAGGGACGAATCTGGCCTGTCATCGTCGGAGATCGCTCGCCGCGTGGGTACCTACCGCCACACCGTGTGGCGGTGGACCTCGGGCAGGGCACGGCCCAACTATCAACACCGGAGGGAGCTGTGGGAGTTGGCCGACAGTGTGGGTCTCGGGCACCTGCTGATCGACTGAATGCGAATCGAGAGAGTAATGCGAGACAGGACCCGTTCCCAACCATGGAGATAAGCACCCGCAAGAGGCGCCCGGAGGCAGAGCCCCAGCGAGCGAGAGGTGAAGCATGACGCACGCAGCAGACCGCCCATCATCGATCATCGGGGTGCCCTTCGCACTCGTGCGGCGCGGCCTTCTCGTCGCGCTCCTTCTCGCCGCCGCCGGGCTGGCGGTCCTGCCCGATCAGGCGGCGGCCCAGACGGAGACCACGCTGGTCAGCAATCTGAACGTGGGCAATGACTCAGGCTTCACCGAAAGCTCCGCGGAGCTAGCGCAGCAGTTCACCACCGGCTCGTTCACCAAAGGTTACATCCTGACCGGCGTCGACGTCGATTCCCAGGATGCTCAGGGCAGCTCGTTCTCGGCGTCCGTCTGTACGGTCGACTCCAGCGGCCACCCCACGACGTCCTGCACGGCGCTGACGGCGCCGTCCGACTTTACCGCCGGCGTGCTCACCTTCACCGCTCCGTCGAACACCGTCCTGGAAGCCGAAACGAAGTATGCCGTGCTCCTCGAGCCCGGCTCGGAGGGTGTCAGTTACGATGCGACGCTCTCCACCGGCGAGGATGACGGAAAGGCGGCGGGATGGAGCATCGGCGACGCCTCTTTCTGGAACGACTCCGGCACCTGGAGGACCAACGCCTTTCCCGATCGGATGCTTCGCATCGCCATCAAGGGCTACGAGAACCCGGTGACCACGCTGGTTGCGAATACAGAGCAGACGTATGTAAGCACTAACACCGTCGTTGTGGGCACATCGGGACCAGACAAGTTGTCACGCGCGCAGGCGTTCACCACGGGGAACGGCACGTCGAGGATTGCATCCGTCCAGATCGACATCTCGGTAACACACGGTTCCAGCTACAACCCGAAGGTCAGCATCTACACGGACGATTCAGGTTCCCCCGACTCGAGCCTTGCCACTCTCACCGATCCGGATTCACTGGCCGACGGACTCAATACCTTCGACGCCGGCAGCCTCAGTCTGGCAGCGAACACCACCTATCACGTCGTCGTCGAGGCGACCAGCGGAACCTTCAGCCTGCGCCTCACGACAACCAACGGGGAGGATACCGGTGCAGCCGCCGGGTGGAGCATCGCGGATCAGCACGGCAACCGTACCTCGGACACCGGAAACTGGTCATCGGATGTTCCCGAGCTGCGCATTGTGATCGACGGCACCTTCACCTCGAGCGAGTCCAACTCCCCCGCGACGGGCAAGCCCGCGATTACGGGCGTTCCCCAGGTGGGCCAGACGCTGACGGCGGGACAGGGCACGATCGCCGACAGCGACGGTCTGCCCTCCACCTTCCCGGACGACTACACCTTCCAGTGGGTCCGCGTGGACGCCGGGACCGGCACCGACATCGGCGGCGCGACCTCGAGCACCTACACCCTCGTGGCGGCGGACGAGGGCAAGACGATCAAGGTGAAAGTCAGCTTCACCGACGACGCGAGCAATTCCGAGGGGCCGCTCGAAAGCGACCCGACCGGGACGGTGCTGGCCCCCGCGACGGGCCAGCCCGCGATTTTGGGCGTTCCCCAGGTGGGCCAGACGCTGACGGCGGGACAGGGCACGATCGCCGACAGCGACGGTCTGCCCTCCACCTTCCCGGACGACTACACCTTCCAGTGGGTCCGCGTGGACGCCGGGACCGGCACCGACATCGGCGGCGCGACCTCGAGCACCTACACCCTCGTGGACGCGGACGAGGGCAAGACGATCAGGGTGAAGGTCAGCTTCACCGACGACGACAGCAATTCCGAGGGACCGCTCGAGAGCGCCGCGACCGGGACGGTGCGGGCCAGGCAACAGGACTGCGCCGCAGACCGCTCCGGCGCCTACTGGTGCACGACGATGACGGTGGGCGTCGGGACCGGGACTCGCGACGGGAAGTCTGGTACTAGATACGGCTATTTCCCCTTCGGGAGCACGACGCTCGATGACGACGACGTACCGATTGGGGACGACACCTGGGAAGTGTTCACACTCGCAATCTTCGACTTCACCGATCCCGGCACCTCGGACGTAGTCACCTTCTGGTTGGAGGATGGGGCACCGGAACTGCCGACCGGTTCGGTCCTGGACCTCGGGGGGACGGAGTTTTCGGCGGCGACCGCGACGCTTGACGCAACTGCCGTCGAATACGAATGGCCCCGCCCCGCCAACTTCGACTGGATCGAGGGCCAGAAGGTCACGGTGAGCCTCCGAGGAGCGCCCCCCGCTCGACCGGAGACCACGCTGGTCAGCAACGCCGGAGAGTCCGGCAGTTCGTCATCTTTTTCAGCTATTACAGTTGCTCAGTCTTTCACCACCGGCTCCCACGCCGCCGGTTACACCCTCACTGCCGTGGACTTCCCGGTCGGGGAACAAACGAACAAGCCCGACTCGATCAAGATATACACCACTGATTCGGGCGCCCCCGACGAAGAGCTATACACCCTCTTCCGTCCCGCGTCGATAACTGCCAACTCCACGAACACGGCCACCGCGCCGGCAAACGCGACGCTCGACCCCAATACGACCTACGCGGTGGTATTTGAGATCGATTTTTTCATCGGACTATTTGAAACCACCAGCGACGATGAAGACACCAAGCAGACCGGCTGGAGTCTGTGGGACAAATACCATGAATACGACAGTACGATGATGGTCTGGTCGGAAATCTCAGGGACCGACGCCCTCCAGGTCACGGTCAAGGGCACGGCCAGCCCGACGGCGGTCACGCTGGTCAGCAACCTGGACCAGGGCAATGACACATCCTTCTTCGAAACCAGCGCGGAGCTAGCGCAGCAGTTCACCACCGGCTCGTCCACCAGCGGCTACGTCCTGACCGGCGTCGACGTCGATTCCGAAGATGCTCAGGGCAGCTCGTTCTCGGCGTCCGTCTGTACGGTCGACTCCGACGGCCACCCCACGACGTCGTGCACGGCGCTGACGGCGCCGTCCGACTTTACCGCCGGCGTGCTCACCTTCACCGCTCCGCCGGGCACCGTCCTGGCAGCCGAAACGAAGTATGCCGTGTTCCTCGATCCCGGCTCGGAGGGTGTCTCTTACGATGCGACGCTCTCCACCGGCGAGGATGACGGGAAGGCGGATGGATGGAGCATCGCGGACGACTCATTCTGGAACGACGACGGCACCTGGAAGACCGTCACCTTTCCCAACCGGCCGATTCGCATCGCCATCAAGGGCTACGAGGTGGATTCCGACGACGACGATGGAGATTCCTCCGACGCGACGGGCCAGCCCGCGATTACGGGCGTTCCCCAGGTGGGCCAGACGCTGACGGCGGGACAGGGCACGATCGCCGACGGCGACGGTCTGCCCTCCACCTTCCCGGACGACTACACCTTCCAGTGGGTCCGCGTGGACGCCGGGACCGGCGCGAACATCTCCGGCGCGACCTCGAACACCTACACCCTCGTGGACGCGGACGAGGGCAAGACGATCAGGGTGAAGGTCAGCTTCACCGACGACGACAGCAATTCCGAGGGACCGCTCGAGAGCGCCGCGACCGGGACGGTGCGGGCCAGGCAACAGGACTGCGCCGCAGACCGCCCCGACGCCTACTGGTGCACGACGATGACGGTGGGGGTCGTGACCTCCCCCATATCAACCGGTTACGGCTACATCAGAAGTCCCAGCAACGGGGCGCTCGCCGACGGGACAATCGTGTCCGGCGGCAGTAACAATCGGGTGACCCAGATCATGTTATGGGACCGCTTCAATCCTAGTTCGGAGGACATTGTCAGCGTGGAATTGGATGCGTGGGAGCCGGCGGGTTCGGTCTTCAACTTCGGGGGGATAGAGTTTGCGGGCGGTAGGTCCGTCCAGTCGGGTGACTACGAATGGCGCCGCCCGCCCAACATGACCTGGATCGAGGGCCAGAAGGTCACGGTGAGCCTGCGAGGAGGTTCCTCCAACGCAACGGGCAAGCCCTCGATTACGGGCGTTCCCCAGGTGGGCCAGACGCTGACGGCGGGACAGGGCACGATCGCCGACAGCGACGGCCTGCCCTCCACCTTCCCGGACGACTACACCTTCCAGTGGGTCCGCGTGGACGCCGGGACCGGCACGGACATCGGCGGCGCCACGTCGCACACCTACACCCTCGCGGACGCGGACGAGGGCAAGACCATCAAGGTCGAGGTCAGCTTCACCGACGACGACAGCAATTCCGAGGGACCGCTCGAGAGCGACCCGACCGGGACGGTGCTGGCCAGGCAACAGGACTGCGCCACAGACCGCCCCGGGAGCTTCTGGTGCACGACGATGACGGTGGGGGTCGAGACAAGCGTGGCCGGTCTCACCGGCTACGGCTTCATACATCCCACCGGGGCGCTCGTAAACCGATTCTTCGATTACGACGGTACGACCTATCGGGTGGACCAAGTCGTCATTGTCGACTACCACAATCCGCTTGCCACGGATGAGATTGGCTTCGAGCATACGACGGGGCGGCTGCCGGCCGGTTCATTCTTCAACTTCGGGGGGGAGGAGTTCCACGCCAGAAACGATCGGGACAACCTATCAGACAGTTACTACGAATGGCGCCGCCGGCCCAACATGACCTGGATCGAGGGCCAGAAGGTCACGGTGAGCCTGCGAGGGCCCAGCCAGGACACCACCCTGAGCGCGCTCAGGCTCGAGAGAGTCGCGGACGATTCGAAGATCGCCCTGAGCCCGGATTTCCGGCCCGGCAACACTGCCTACCGGACATCGGTCTGGAACGACGAGGACCAGATCACCGTCAGGCCGACGACGAACGACAGCAACGCGATCTTCGGCATTCTCGGTCCCGCGGATGCAGACACCGAGAAACCCGGCCACCAGGTTGCGCTCAGCAGCGGCTCGAACACGATCTCGGTGCGCGTGACGGCCTCCGACCTCGCCACCACCAGGACCTACACGATCACGGTGACCCGCAGGTCCGCGTCCCTGCCCACCATCTCGGTCGCGGACGCCACCGCCACTCCGGACGACCACTACATCGCGTTCACCGTCTCGCTCTCGAAGCAACTGGGCCAAGGCGAAGGCGTGGAGTTCCGGGCCAGGACCGTCGGGGGCAACGCCAACTTCACACACGTGGGCGACGTCTACTACATCCAGCCGTACAGGACGAGCCAGAAGGTCTGGGTCGAGTTGGGGAACAACTCCGTCGGTAAGACGGTGCGGCTTGAGATCAGCGACGCAAGGCTCACTGATGCATCGACTGGACGGCCCCTGCTCGAAATCACCGACGACGAGGCGACGGGGTCGATCGTCGCGGCGGGGACGGCCACGGCGGTCGACGGGTACGCAATGAGCATTGAAAACGCGAACACACCCGAAACAGGCGGATATGAAAGCTGGCGGTCGATCCACTTCAAAGTGAAGCTCTCGCCCTCCGCCTACGACCTGGGGGAACATGTCTGCTTCGCCTACGCGACCGTTACCGGAGGCACGACGGCTACCCCGGACGTGGACTACCACACGACCTCGGGCCGGGACTGGTTTAGTGGCCGTGCCGCCGGGGCCTTCGGCCACACGGTCGATGTTGTCGTCCACGTCATCGATGATGACATTCACGATGGCGGTGAGACCGTCAGGGTCAGGATCAGCGAGGCGCACGTCTGCGGCGATGCGTCGCGGACCATCACCATCTCCAGGAACACCGCGATCGGCACCATCTATAACCACGATCCGCATCCCCCGCCGTCGGAGAGCGACGCCGGGGCGACCGCGACTCCGGCCATCTGGCAGTCGACCATGACGACCGGCTTCGTCTACCAGGATTACGGTTACATCGCGCTCGAAGACAGCCAGCGGGGCTCGCTGACCACCGGCAGCTTTGACGTCGCCGGCGAAACCTACACGCTCAAGTTGATCGAAGCGTCGGACTGGATCTACATCGGCCTGGACAAGAAGCTCCCGTTCGACTTCACGCTGAGCGTCGACGGTGCGGAGTTGGAGTCGAGCGACGCGTCCCACACGTCCTACAGCTACGCCGAGGTCTACATGTGGTCCGCCCAGGACATCTACTGGGACGAAGGCGACGAGGTGGCCCTTGCCATCTATCGCAAGGATCCCCCCGTGTCCGGCGAAGCCGCGAGCAACAACGCCGCCACCGGAAGTCCGACGATCAGCGGCACGGCCCAGGTCGGCCGGACGCTCACGGCAAGCACTTCCGGCATTTCCGATGCCGACGGCCTGACCAGCGTCTCCTACAGCTACCAGTGGATACGGAACGACGGAACGGACGACTCGGACATCTCCGGTGCCACCGGCAGCGCCTACAGCCTCGTGGACGCTGACCAGGGCAAGACCATCAAGGTGAAGGTCACCTTCACCGACGATGCCAGCAACGACGAGGAGCGGACCAGCGCCGCGACGGGCACGGTGGCCGCAAGGCCAAACAGCCCCGCGACGGGAACGCCGACCATCACGGGAACGGCCCAGGTGGGCCAGACGCTGACGGCGAATACCTCGGGCATTTCCGACGCCGATGGTCTGACCAGCGTCTCCTACGGCTACCAGTGGATACGGAACGACGGAACGGCGGACGCGGACATCTCCGGTGCCACCGGCAGCGCCTACAGCCTCGTGGACGCTGACCAGGGCAAGACCATCAAGGTGAAGGTCGCCTTCACCGATGACAGGGATAACAACGAGAGTCTGACCAGCGCCGCGACGGGCGAAGTTGCGGAAGCTCCATCACCGCTCACCGTCAGGCTGGAGAACGAGCCGTCAACCCACAACGGCACAGCCGTGTTCACCTTCCAAATCCGGTTCAGCGAGGAGTTCCCGCTGAGCTACCGGACACTGCGGGACCACGCATTCACCGTCTCTGGCGGGGAGTTAAAGAAAGCGGAGCGGTTGGAAAAAGGGAGCAATATAGGTTGGTTGATCACCGCCGCGCCGGAATCGGATGGTGATGTGACGATCTCTCTCCCGGCAACCACGGACTGCGCGGACGATGGCGCGATCTGCACGGAGGATGGCAGGAAACTGTCCAACTCGCTGGAGTTCACTGTCGACGGCCCTGGCTGACGGCAGCCGCGGCCTCACGGTACCAATGGGAGTGTCAACTTGAAGATTCTTGCATTCAGGAAGTTTGGTGGAGTGAAGCATGACGCGCGGTGCACCGCAGCCGGCAGTTTCCTCGCGGCGGCGGAGACGGGAGCGGAGACGCGGGCCGCGCCGGGCGTCCTGGTCCTTCCCGTCCGTCACGGGCAGCAGCGGATTCGACGCGGAGCCCCACGGCGTCGGCGGGGGACGTTTGCGCGCGTAGGGCGCGTAGGGAGGGCGAGTTGAAGTTCTACCCTAGAGCCGGACTGTTGCTGGCGGTCCTCATGTTGCTCGCCGTATTCGCAGGAACGGCTCGCGCTGAGACGCCGCCCACCCTGGTCAGCAACCTGGGAGAGGACCACGATGCCTGGGGGAGCGTTGGTCCAACTGCCGGCTTCCGGGTCCAGAGATTCACGATACCGTCCGGGAGCGACTGGACGATCAGGGACCTCACCCTTGTATTTGAAGCCGGGACCGCTGATTTCGACATTATTGTGGGTATTCGCAACAGCGGTGGAAACAACCCTACCGGGTCACCTCTCTTCAGTTTGACTCCGTCCTCGTCGTTGGACGACGGCGGGGAAATCGTCTTCACCGCCCCGCGAACTGCGGTGCTCGAAGGGGGCAAGAGTTACTTCGTACAGATTGCTATGGGTGGTGGGTCGGGACATCGAAACATCAGTATGACTGACGGCGACGACGAAGACTCGGACAGCGAAAGCGGATGGAGCATTCGCGACACCAGCAGACGAAACCAAACGGGATGGGAAAACGACACTCGATCAATTCGGATGAAGCTCAGGGGAACCCCCGGTCGCCTGGCGACGGGCAGGCCGGTGATTTCCGGCACGCCCAGGGTGGGCCAGACACTGACCTCCTCCACCTCGAGCATTGCGGATGACGACGGATTGACCACTCCGGACTGGACCTACCAGTGGATTCGCGTCGACGGCGAATCGGAGACCGACATCTCGGGGGCGACAAGCAGCACCTACACGCTCGTCGACGCCGACCATCGCAAGCAGCTCAAGTTGAGGGTGAGCTTCACCGACGACAACGGGACTTCCGAGACGCTGACGAGCAGTGCAACCGCATTCATTAGCGCGGGCCTGAATGACGCGTCACTCGCAAACTTGGGGGAGATAGAATTCGGCCTTTTGGGCGGTTACAACACTGCTATCCAACTGGAGTTAATCGAATGGTCTCCGGCGTTCGATCCGGACGTCACGGAATACAGCGCAACCTCGCCGCTCACGGCCGACTCCGTTGAGTGGAATGACGCTCCCGCACCGGCGGATTTCGAGGCCACGCTCGAACTCACTTATCCGGATGGCACAAGGGATGAGGACTTCGAGTCCGAGATCATAGAATTGCGAGCTGGAGGAACGGGCGTAATGCGGCTGAAAGTGACCGCCGCGGACGGAGTCACTACCCGGACCTACACCTTCACGATCCTCACCCCTCCTGCCCTCAAGGGGTCGTTGTCCGACCTGCCGGGCTCCCATGACGGCTCTACCGCATTCACGGTGAGCCTCAGCTTCGACGCCGATGTCACATCTCCGCTCTCGAGGATCCGGAACGCCATCGAAGTCAGCAACGGAGCTGTGAGCAATCTGGCGGCGGTGGGCGACAGCAAGCAGGATTACACCTTCGACGTCACGCCCAGGGGCACGCAGCGGGTCCGCATCCGGCTGCGCGGATCGGATACTTGTGACAGTAGTCATTCCATCTGCGCTAGTCGCAAGAAGCCGTTCCCGGGGATCGGCTCGCGCCACGTCGGCCACACCAGCGACGCGGAACTGCGGACGCTGTGGCTTCGGTATCCGGACGGCTCATACGTTCCCAACTCTTCGGCAGAGAACACTTTCGGCGTCATCAACGCACACAAGCGCGCGAGTTACGACCCCTCACGCGGGGTCGGGCTCCGCCTGCGCGCGGGGACCTTCACGACGGGGGCGACGATTGCCTTCACCGGCTCCGCCGTCGCCTCGGTCGCCTCCGGCAGCGGCACGACCGCGACCGCGACGCTCCACCAGGTTCACGTCGACACCGATGTAACGGTGACGGTGACCGCGGAGGACGGCGCCACGACCAAGACCTACACCTACACCCTGGTCCCGGATGTGACGCTGGCGTGCTGGGAGTCGGCCTATTCGGCGCTCTCGTCGCTGACGGTCCAGGGCGTCGGCGGGAGCCTGGTCTCGATCGACCAGGCATTCGATCCTGCGGTCAGGAGCTATGTCGCGTGGATGAGCCCGGGCACCCAGAGCATCGACGTGAGCACGACCGAAGAGAACGATGAGGGCTTCGACATCTACTCCTCAGGTCAGGAGCAGCAACAGCGCCGGCAAGAGCTTGTTACGGAGAGTGCGGACCCTCGCAGGGGCGAACGCGTCTTCGTGGACCGCGTGAAGGTGACGACCAAACATCGTGTGGACGGCCAGTGCCATCAGAGTCGCTACTACGTCAAGGCCTACACGCCGGCGAGCCCGCTGCCGGACGGCCTTTATGCGCACCAGGCGACTGCGTACGAACAGCCGGGAGCCGAACTTCAATTCCTTGTGACGCTTCAGGGCACGTTTACGGGCACGGTGACGGTGGACTATGCCACTTCGGACAGGAGCGCGGGGCCCGGGCGCGCGTTGGCCGGGCTGGACTACGAGGCGACGAGCGGGCGGTTGACGTTTGCTCCGGGCGAGACGGAGAAGACGGTGACGGTGACCGTGCTGGACGACAGCCACGATGAGGGGATCGAGACGATGCTCCTGGAAATCTCGAACGCCTATGATGCAAGATTCGTTGATGATCATGGTGGAGCATACGTTCAACAGGGGAGAGCGTATGGAGTCATCTCGAACTCCGAGCTGACGGCGACGTTCGACAGCCTGCCCGGGACGCACGACGGCGCGAGTCCGTTCACGTTCCGGATCGCGTTCAGCCAGGCGACGACGATCACGGCGGAGGCGATGCGCGACCACGCCCTCACCGTGGGCGGCGGGACGGTGACGGCCGCCTCGCAGGTGCAGACGGAGGACGGCCTGCAGAACCTGTGGGAGCTGACGCTGAAGCCGTCCGGTCGTGGAGAAGTATCGCTGCTGCTCCCGGGCAACCGGGCCTGCACGGAGGCGGGCGCGGTGTGCGCGTCCGACGACCGGCCGCTGTCGGCGGACGTGTCGGGCACGGTCACTGGACCGGACGGCGCGTCCAATGCGGCTCCGGCGGGTCTGCCGGCGATTTCGGGCACGGCTCAGGTCGGCGATACGCTGACGGCAGGCACTTCCGGGATTTCCGACGCCGACGGTCTGACCAACGTCTCCTACAGCTACCAGTGGATACGGAACGCCGGAACGGACGACTCGGACATCTCCGGGGCCACCGGCACCTCCTACACGCTGGTGGACGCTGACCAGGGCAAGACCATCAAGGTCAAGGTCACGTTCACCGACGACGGCGGCACCGAGGAGACGCTGGTCAGCGAGGCGACCGGGGCGGTGGCGCCGGCGCCCTCCACCGACCCGATCTGGTCCACGACGCTGACCGTCGGGGTGAGGAGCGAGTATCGAGGGTATTCATTGATCGCCAGTCCCGACTTCGGCTCGGTGTCCGATGACAAGTTCGACTACGGCACCGGAGCCTCCTACCAGGCTGATGCGGTGCTCGCCTACGGCGAGGGCGTCATGTTCGACGTTCGAAACCGCGGCGCAACCCTTTCCGAACTGGTCCTGGAATGGGCGGACGAGACGCTGCCGCTCGCGGACGCCACGTGGGACGCGAGCCGGCACCGCTACACCTGGGGCCAGTCGTGGCTCGACGAGCACGCGCCGTCGCTGAACGCGTCCACCTACGCGACCACGCTCTCCGGTGGCCGGACGGGCACGGTCTGTCTGCGGACCTCGGCACGGGAGTGCCCGAGCACGACGCTCTCGGATCCGCCGCCGCTCACGGCGAGCTTCGGCGACATGCCGGCATCGCACGACGGGTCGAGCGCGTTCACGTTCACCCTTTCGTTCAGCGAGGACGTGGCAGGCCTGAGCTACAAGACGCTCCGGGACTCGGCCTTCGACGTCACCGGCGGGAGCGTGACGAACGCGGGCCGGCAGATGCAGGGAAGCAACCAGGACTGGACGATCACCGTCACGCCGGACGGCGACGGCGACGTGACCGTCACACTGCCGGAGACGACCGACTGCTCTGCAACGGGCGCGATCTGCATCGGCGACCGGCCGCTGTCGGCGGCGGTCTCGGCCACGGTGGCTACCAGGCCAAACAGCCCCGCGACTGGTTCGCCGACCATCACGGGAACAGCCCAGGTGGGCCAGACGCTGACGGCGAATACCTCGGGCATTTCCGACGCCGATGGTCTGACCAACGTCTCCTACAGCTACCAGTGGATACGGAACGACGGAACGGACGACTCGGACATCTCCGGGGCCACCGGCAGCGCCTACAGCCTCGTGGACGCTGACCAGGGCAAGACCATCAAGGTGAAGGTCACCTTCACCGATGACAGGGATAACAACGAGAGTCTGACCAGCGCCGCGACGGGCGAAGTTGCGGAAGCTCCATCACCGCTCACCGTCAGGCTGGAGAACGAGCCGTCAACCCACAACGGCACAGCCGTGTTCACCTTCCAGGTCCGGTTCAGTGAGGAGTTCCCGCTGAGCTACCGGACACTGCGGGACCACGCATTCACCGTCTCTGGAGGGGAGGTAAAGAAGGCGAACCGGTTGGAAACGGGTAGCAATATAGGTTGGTTGATCACCGTCCAGCCCGGCTCGGATGCTGCTGTGACGATCTCTCTCCCTGCAACCACGGACTGCGCGGACGATGGCGCGATCTGCACGGAGGATGGCAGGAAACTGTCCAACTCGCTGGAGTTCACTGTCGACGGCCCTGGCTGACGGCAGCCGCGGCCTCACGGTGCCAATGGGAGTGTCAACTTGAAGATTCTTGCATTCAGGAAGTTTGGTGGAGTGAAGCATGACCCGCGGCGCACGGGAGCCGGCATCGCACGACGGGTCGAGCGTGTTCACGTTCACGCTGACGTTCAGCGAGGACATGGGAGGCCTGAACTACACGGCGCTCCGGGACTCTGCGTTCGACGCCACCGGTGGGAACGTGACGAACGCGGGCCGGCAGACGCTGGGAAGCAACCAGCACTGGAACATCTGGGTAAGTGGGATCTGTTATGGACTTTACTTGCTGAGGAGACATCGTGGCTCAGGCCCACGTCCTGCACAGTGTCGGATTACAGCTCTTGCCGACGAGGGCTGGTCGCTGCCTTACCGGCCTGGGTAGCCACCGCTGTAGGCCTGACGGCCGAGGTTCCCGCGCGCCTTAGAACAACGTTGTGACTGCTCGGTGGCTAACCATAGTTCTTCCACACGCATTAGGAATGAGGGCCTTGGCCTCTACATCCCACCATCCTTTCGAAATCCTCAGGTTCAGCGGCTAGATGACGGTTACCACCTTCAATCCAACTGCTGGGTTGTCTATCGCCGCCGCGTTGCTGGTGCCGTCCGGAACGCCGCTCGCCTTTAGGTACTGGGCTACCTTTGCCCAAGAACAACTACCGTCGGCGCCGAGCTTCCGCGCTCGCCAGATAGTGGTACCGCTCGAAGGATGCTGAATGTTGGTCGGGATACGTGGGAACGTCCTGGTGGAGCCGAGTTGCTCAGGACCAGTCGTTGGGGAACCTCGTTGCCGGGGGACCTAGAGACAAACCAAAATAGAGAGGAGAATCATGACACCATTGGAAGCTGCCACCGGCGTTGCTCTTTTCGTGCTGGCAGTGCTCGGCATTATCCTGTGGGCCCCGGCGACCGTGTCTTTGTTGAAACTGACGCTACTGATGCGGCAATCCCTTCGCAACCTGGAGAGGATTACCGATGCCTACAGCCGGTCAACCCCCGGAATCCTGGCCAACCTCGCGCGCGCTGCCAGTTACGCCGCTGAAGCGACGGAAAATATGGTTATGGCTACGCACGCCGTGGTGGCAGCAGCCAAAGACACCACGACGGGAGCAAGACAGCTGGCTGGACCAGGGCAAGTCATTCCCCCTTTCCCTTTGTCTCCGTTAGCGAGAGGGCAAATCGATAACATCCGCGACCTGGCAGGCCGTCCTGGTAGGTTTCGGACCAAAGGATGACCATGCCGCCGTACCGTGCAACGGGCGGATTGATGACGGTTGACGAATCCTCCGGCTGTTGAGGCGAACCTACAAGGATGCTCCCAGGGGCGAAGTGACAATCTACCTGGGGGTCTTCAGGAATGGGTAGGTTCGCGAGCTGAAAATGCTTAGCCTCCAACAAGTGATTGGCCGTTCAGGCATTCCGGGGAATCCCGTAGTTGTGCCATGGCTCAGCCAACCCCGCTGGTGGGTTCCGGTGGGAGTCGCAATTGTGGTTGGCGGGGCCATAGCTGTGGTCGCCCTGACCGCTGGCCGGGCCTTGGCCCCGGTAGCAGTGGAGGCCAATTCCTGCCCACCGTTCAACCTGGAACAGAGCGAGACGGGAGCCGGCAACGCGGTCGATCTGGGATTCAATTTCGCCGGTGACCCGAATTGCCAAATAACTGTTGAAGATCTCGGCACCGTCACCATCGAATTGCCGGAAGAGGTAGGCGTTTCCGGCCTTGACCAATCCGACGTCACCATTCACGTCGGCGGCAGTTTCCAGCCCCGGTGGATTGACGTTAGAGCTGGAGGAGCCGGCAACACGCGAGAAATCAAGGTTCCGGACTGCCTCAACTGGCGAGATTACGGCGATAATCCACCAGATTGCGACGCCAACCTCCCCGACCGCGACTTCAGAATCACGCTGCGCAACCTCCGCCTGCCGAGCAAGCCGCCACCGGACGGCGGCTACCGGGTTTCGGTCAAGTGGAGCGGTGTTGAGGGCCGGTCTGATACCCTTGTCGTCTACCCTGGCCTACAGATCGACGACCATGGCGAAAGCGTCCGTCATGGGGAAACCGTGACCTTCATGGGTGTCGGTTTCGAGAGTGGCGCCAGCGTCAACCTCTACGCTGAAAGGGACAACGGCGGCAGCAAGGATTTGGCATGCCGCACCGTTCTCGATCCCAACCGGCGACGCATCACCTCCGCCCGACCCGGTTCTGACCATGGTTTCACCGTCAGCGTAACCATTAAGGAGGCTCATTTTCCTGTTGCCGGCCGGTACCTGGTCTGCCCGCGCGACAGCGCAGGAAACTGGATGGGGAACCCTATTGCCATATTCGTGGCCTCAAACGCCGTTGTGCTGTCCGGAAGCGACGACGTAGCGCCCGGCAGTGACGTTACGCTTCTTTTGTCAGGCAACCCTGGGCAGGTGCAAAGCGTCACGGCCAAGGGAATCCCCGCTCGCATCCAGTCACAATCGGGCAATGTTCTCACCGTAGCCTTGCCGCCCAGATTATCCGGCGTGGTCATCATAAGGGTCAACTTTGCCGGTGGCGGCTCTAGTACGGTGGACGTCACCATCTCGGAAGCCAGTCTGGCTGTCGCCGGCGTGCGCGGCGACGGCATCCCTCTGGGTGGAACAGCCTTCGTCTCCGCTTCCGACCTGCCAGGTAGCAAGGTCTGCACAGTTACCTTCGGGGCAATTGGCATCGCCTTGTTGGACGACCGACGCGAGTTCCCTGACGGCGGTTGCATCGACATTAGGCGCGGCGGACGCTTCAACGCCACCATCCTGGTTGCTGACGGCCAGGGCAATCTCACCGCTGAGTTGATTGCCAAGTTTGCGTCCGTCGAACCCGGCGACAAGCTCGAGCTGGAAGTGACCGACGACGCCGGCCACAGAGTTTCCGCGCCAGTTGCCGTCGCCGTACCGGAAGTCATCCTCGACCCGTCCGACGGCACCGTCAAACGCAGCCAACCCATCATCATTCGGGGTCGAAATTTTCCGCCCAACCGTCCTGACTACTATCAGGTACCGTCCGTGACCGTCAAAGTCGGCGACCGCCAGGTGCGGAGGGTTTATCCCTCCGAGGTCGGAGGCTGGGAGGTCGAATACCCGCACACCAGAAGACATCAGTCCGGTGAGTGGGTAAAAATCGAGGTCTCCCTGGGGAACCACCGCCCCAGTTTGGTCACCCACAACTTCCGCATCAGGGTCGAGCCTTTCTCAATTGCGGTCTTGCCGGAAAGAGTGCGTATCGGGACACCGCTGGGCGTCACCGTCACCGGTCTGGAGCCATCCACGTCGGGCTATGGATTGAGAATCCGCAGTGGGCCTCACGTCACGCTTGATGGGTTGGCATCTTTCTTTACCACGGACTACCACGGGAATTTCACGGGAACTGCCTTATTCCCGGAATACGAACCTGTTGCCTTCGACCTCAACGGAGAGGCAGTCATTTTCCTCGAAGTCGTTCAGAATGGACGGTCACTGCCTGGAGCCTACGCCACACTGACCCAACAGCGAGGGCATCATCCTACGCCGGCACCTTCCGTGCAGCCGCCAACGGCAACTCCGGAGCCGACTCTTACGCCGGCCCTGACTGCGACACCAACCGCGACTCCTATTCCTGAGCTGGTCGTCACGCCCGTTCCAGCGCCGGTGATTTCTACACTCCGTCCTGCTACGCCCACTCCGGTTCCAACCGATACACCGGCGCCGGTGCCCACCATTGACCGGCAGGCAATCACGGCCAATGTCGTTGCCGCCGTGGTCGCTCCGACGATAGAGGCGCTTACGTCCGGTGGCAATGCCGACCAAAAACGCGGCGACCAGCATTCCGGAATGGTGTTTGCGCTATTCATAGTGCCGGGTGCAGGCTTGCTGCTGTTCGTGGTCGTCGCGGCCCTCCGGATGTACGCCCGCAGATAGTTCAGGGCTGAAGCTGGGTGGGTTTGTAGGCTACGGGCCGGCATGAGAAATCGGCATCGGTCGGTAGCGGAAACTTCGTCGGGGGACTTGTTCCCTGCTCCCACGTGATGATGAGCCAGTGCGGCTCCTTCGCAAGGGAGTAAGCTCCCGATTTCGGGGCCTCCAGCGGCGTAGCAGCAGCGACCGCACGACAGGTCTGAGCCGGTGGTTACCAGGTGGCCCGGCCCATGACGATAGTACCCGGCCGGTGACCAAGGCCACGATGGTTGTAGTCAGCGCGGCATAAAGGTATGGCCACACGGCCAACACGCGGGGAGAATCGGTTACTCAGCCACGTTAGGACTCGCCCATCCATGAGCGCTGTCTCCAAGCGGAGCCTTGTTTTAGCGGTAGCATCGTTTCCCGATTTTCTGCCAGCCTGGTGTAAGCCTCTGCGGCCAGCCTGGTGTGCTTGGCGATGTCTTGCGGGTCTGGGCACCCGTTGAGAACTTCGTGCCGTTGTTCGCCCAGGCTTTTGACGTACTTGTTTACGCAGATGTGGCATGGGACGCGATGTGGGGATTGTTGGAGTATGTTCGTTTCCAACGGGCCGCGGTTGTCGTAAGATGGCGCCGGCAGCGGCCGGGAATTTGTCGCCTGGCGATGCTGGAATCATCCATCCCGAGTGCAGGACTGATTGCGATGGTGGATAACAGACGTCCGCGTAAGCCACACCGGCGGCGCAACGCGGCCCGGGACTGGGAAATCTACGAACGGGTTTACGTCGGCCGTGAATTTTCGTTGAAAGAAGCAGCGGTCTGGTACGGTCTGACCTATAGCCGCATCAGCGAAATCCTGACTGAAGAGTACGCCAGGCGGAGCGGTGCTCGACGTGAGCGTGTTGTCCGCCGCGACGGGACGACTTCTCGCAACGCGGAGATTTACCGCCGTGTGGTGGAACTGGGCGAGTTGACGGCCATGATGGCCGCGAGGGAGTATGGAATTACGAGGCAACGCGTGTCTCAGATTCTGGACGTCGTCCACATGGGCCGGTACGGCGTTAAACGGTCACGCCTGCGTGGGTAACCGCCGCGCCACTGCAACCAGGTTGGCGGAACGACTTTGCTGGCTGTCAGGAATTTTCACAAACAACCGCATTCAGAGTCTGCTGCCAACTCGTGCCTCTGGCAAAAGAAACCGGCCGCCCCGTTGGTCGTTGACGGCCGGCGCCGCTGTTCGTCAACGGCAAGGCCATTATGCCAGCGGCTCAGGCGTTGACGCTACCGGTAGGTGTCATCAATTTTCCGGTGAACGGCCGACTGGTCTTGGGCCAACTAGTGCTGGGGTAATCCCAGACCGCGACGCTGTTCTCGGCGTAAGTCCTCCCTGGTTGCCCCGGACCGAACCAACGCCTCCGTGATCAGGCCGTCCAGCGCCGGCCTTATCCATCGCTCCACTGCTTCCCGCTCTCCGTCGCTCAGGTCGGGGTACTTTGTATCTCGCCGGTAGGCTAGGGAGAAGGCCGTGAGGCTGCACCCGAGCCAGTCCGGTGTCTTGGTGGCTGCCAGCAGGTTCTCAATTGGCCGGACGCCCTCACGGTCCCGGATGGGGCGTGCGCTTTCGACGTGCCGCCACAGGAACGCTGCGTCCCGTCGGAACCTGACGGCGTCGTTCCCTGCGGCCAGCAGCGCCTTGAAGGAACGTTCCAGCCCCCACTGGGCCTCGCGACCCAGAAAATCTACGCTCCACAACGTGGGACGTTTGAGGACGTGCTCAACCAATGCCAGGTGCATCGCCGCTAACCTTAGCCAGTGCAGGGTCAGCTCCCGTATCTCAACCGGCGCAGGCTCCCGGTCCGGCCGGTAGTCCAGGCGCTTGCCGTCCGGCGTTACGCCGTAGCGGGCGGTCTGGCCGGCGAAGGACTGGGCTAAGGGCGCCTGGTCCTGGAACTCCTCTCTGGTGATGGTCATTACATTGACCACCGGGTCGTCGTACTGTCGCGCCAGGAGTTCCTTGAGCACTGCTTTCGTCCGTTCGGCGCTTTCGTCGTCGGGAGCGATGGCCGTGAGGTCAACGTCGGAGTCGGGTCGGTGGTCGCCGATGGCCCGAGAGCCTACCAGCATGATTTCCGCGGGATGCACCCGCTGCTGGATTATCCGGCCAATAGCCAGGCCAACGGGGTCTGGAGCGTTGCGGGGAGTGTTCACCTCGGCTGCGTTGCCGAGAGAAAGCCCCACCTGAGGAAGTTGGGCAACTCATGCCACCGCCGAAATTAGACTGCGCAAAATCGCCGTCGTTGTCCAGGGAAAATGCCCGCCTAGGTGCTCGGGGAAAACGTCCGTTGGTATGGCATTGAGGTGCCGACTCGGTAGGCCGTCTGGGGGGCCGGTTGGTAGGTATCGCCAACGATCTTTCAGCATGACTACGTCCCTCTGTTACCAAAGGGCTTTAGCTAGCCGTCTTGGCGCCTACCCCACACGGTACCCCATATTGTGCTCCAAGCGTGGTGCAAACCCCTGAGGATACGCGCCCATCTGCTGCCGCCCGACACGTTAGCGGTGATCGACACCGTGGGAAGACCTGTCATAGCGCTGAAACTAACATTTACCGTTTTGGGAGGAAGTTCCCCACCGAGTTGTTGAAGGGCCGACTGAGCACGTCTCTCCAATTCTGTTATTTGGAGGAGCATGTCTTCCCTCAGGCCGCGATGTTCATCGTTCAGCTGGGCAAGTTGGCTCGCGATTGGGTCTACTCGCTGCGCGACTAACTGGTTCACCTCGCCGGAATCGCGCTCGACCAGCCTGGAAACAACGACCACGACAAACAGCGACCAGACTGTGACAACGCCTGCGTCAATGGCCACCCGGACCCACAGGCATTCGATTGCGAAATAGCCCATGACCGTGGGAAAAACCACCGGCACAACGACAGTGACCAAAATCACCAAATAATGACGGAAGGACAGATGCGAAAAGCGGTCAAATACCCAGAGAACCATGTCGTAACAACCTAGTGATGCTTGCGTTTCGCTCAGGCGACATCCGGCGAGTACGGGGAAGAACACACACTGTCAGGCTGTTGGAGTCTTAGCAGGGAATCCACCAGAGCGGCGGCCGCAATCGTCCAGTTGGGCGGCCGTAGTAATGGTTGTCAATCTACTGCCTTTTCGATCGGGGAACCTTGACTCAAGCTCTTGGGGATGGAAGTTGTGAACTCGCTCAGGCGGAAGCACTTCCACTCAGATCAATCACTAGTGCCGTGTGGTCCGCAAACCGGTAAGTGTTGAGCCTACGCAGAGTGGAGTCCTACTTTGTGTTGTCCGACAGCGGCCTTAACGGGCGACCAAGGAGTATGGCTAGTTGTCTTAGCCGACAGGCTTCTTCATGAATGCCGTTGGTGCACCGTACTGACCTCCTGCGATGCACTCCAAGTCATCGTGCTCGATGTCCACCCCGTCAAATCCCATTTTGCTGGTCCATTTCTGAGACGGAAGTTGCCGGGACACATGCTCCGGAAAATTATCTTTGGCTAAGATTGCTATTTTCAGGAAGCCATCTTCGAATTCTGGATGGTCGCACGGCTCGTACCCGATGGTTGCGAAGTATTCGACGGTTGCCTCTACCGATTCGTCGTTGCGGATGCTCTCTGGCCAAGTGACTTCCGGTTCCGCCATCATGCCTTCAGCCCCGCTGGGCCAGAGGTGTTGATTCTCGAGCCCAGCCGCCCAAGCCACGCAGTTGTAGTTGCGCGAGACTGGGCTTGTAATCCTATGATTCTCAGGGCCGAGGCCCGGGAAGTACTGCAAAGGGTGGCGGGACGTTGCCGTCCTAGACGTACCCATTGTCCAGTCCCCATTGCAACCAAGCTTCATCGTTCAGTGGCGGGCTGCCCCTGGCAGATTCCGGGACGGGGTTTTGTCCAGTGAGTGCACGCAGCGCCGGGTCCCACCACCCGCCGTTCTCTTTCATGTCTTGGAGAATGAGAGGGATGGCGGGTTCTCCCAAGTCGATGATTCGTTGGTATGCGTGATGTCTGGCCATTGCTCTGGGTGAAGATAGGCCGGCTGTTTCCGCTCTCCAAGTGGCCACCAACTCTGCGAATTCTTGGCGAAGTGACGCCACAACGGGGTCAGTTTCTTCGACTGGGGGCAGTGCCTCGTAATCGTTGACTTCGTCGGCGTACTGGCTGTAGCCAAGGCCGCGTACGTGGGCCTCTTCGATAAGGTACAACTGAGGTGTTTCCGTGATCCTGTCAAAAATTGATCGCGCAATAACCGGGAACACGTCGCGCTTGGCGTCACCGTCGGTCATGTACTTGTTCACCAACGCGCCGTTGGAGCTGAGCATCTGCACCATGATGTTGTCAATCATTGCGTGTACGGCGAGTTCAAACTTGTCGTACTCGTTAGCGGCGGCCAGTATGCGGAATTGTTCGTCGTTGGTGGCCTTGGCCACGACCTGTTGGAAGAATAGGCGATCCTCTTCGCCCAAATTCATTCCGTGATGCTCGTTGAGAATCTCGATAATCTGGGAGAGCGGGGCTTTCTCCTCCTCGGCGCGCCTGGTGCCGGTCTCCGCGGGTCCGCTGACGGTGTTTTCTCCGTCAATGACCAGCGCTCCGTACCACTTGCGTTCCAGCCTGTAGGATTCGAGGTCTACGTGGTCGCCAATGTCGATGGGTTCCACCGTTCCGTCGGTTTTGAGGTACGGGATGAGAAACCTTGCGAAAAGTGCCAACTTTTCTAATTGGCCGTCGGCGTAAGGGATGATCTGGCTCAAGAAAGCATATAGCTTGTAGAAGGCGTTCAACTTGTCGCGAAAAGCGACAGCGGCTTCATCGTCGGCTGCTCGGTACCGTTGCAGCGCCGGCTGCAATTTGGCCTGTAGGGCGGCGTGGGTTCGCCGGTGGGCCAGTTTCCGTTGGCTGAAGTACACTTTCGCGAAGTCGTCCACTTCGTCCTGCCGGTAGATGCCGGCGTCGTCGAGTTCCGCCCGGAGCTGGTCCAGCCGGTAGGGGTCGGTGGTTTCCTCGATCTCAGTGCGGTCGTAGTACGGCGCAAACGCGGCTACGATGTCCTCGGGGTTGTTTCGGAAGTCGAGGACGAACGGGTCTTGCTTGCCCGACGCAGTGCGATTGAGGCGGGATAGGGTCTGCACCGCTTGCACCCCGTCCAGTCGCTTGTCGACGTACATGGCCTGAAGCTTGGGTTGGTCAAACCCCGTCTGGTACTTGTCCGCCGCCAGCAGTACGTTGTAGTCGGGGGAGTCGAAACGGTCAGGCAGTTCCAATTCCCTGATTGAATGGCCGGTTACCACGTCGGTGTTCATACCGGGTTCGGTGAACTCGGTCCCGGTGTCCGGGTCGGTTACCGTGCCGCTGAACGCGATCAGGGGAGAGACGTCGGTGTAGCCATTTTCCTGGATGTACTTTTCGAAGGCCAACTTGTACCGGACGGCTTGGATGCGGGAGTCGGTCACGACCATGGCCTTGGCTTGGCCGCCCATGAGGTGCCCCACGTGTTCCCGGAAGTGCTCGATGATGACTTCGGTTCTCTGGGCGATGTTGTGGGGATGCAGCGATGCGAACTTGGCCAGAGCTGCCGCGGCGCGGCGCTTGGGGAAGTCAGGGTCGTCCTGGGCCTGCTTGTTGAGCTTGTAGTAGGTGTCGTAGTCGGTGTACCTCTCCAGAACGCTGAGGATGAACTTCTCTTCGATGGCCTGCCGCATGCTGTAGAGGTGGAACGAGTGCGGTTTGCCGTCCGGCCCTTGGGTGCCGAACAGCTCGATGGTCTTCGCCTTCGGCGTGGCGGTGAAGGCGAAGAAGGAGAGATTTGGCTGTGGCCCTTTGGATTCGGCCATGGCTGTGAGGGCGTCTTCAATGTCCTCGGGATCTTGGGACGGGTCGGCGTCGGTCGCCCCTGCGGTGCCCAGGATGGCCTTCATGTCGCGGGCGGTGGTTCCGGACTGGCTGGAATGTGCCTCATCGACGATGATGGCGTAGTTACGTCCCGCAATTTGTGCACGCCAAGCTTTGGCTTGCGCGCTTTCGACCTCGGAGGGTGCGTCGGGAGATTCGGCGCCAGCGATGTTGAGCAGGCTCTGTATGACAAAGGGAAACTTTTGAATCGTGGTAATCACAATTTTGGAGCCGTCCACCAGTGCCTGGGTCAATTGCTTGGAGTCCTGGTCGATGCGTTTGACTACGCCTTTCACTCGTTCGATCTGCTGGATTGCGTCCTGGAGTTGATTGACCAGTAGGGTGCGGTCGCTGATGACGACAACGCAGTCAAAAATGAGATTGTCGGAATTGTCGTGCAGGTTGGACAGCTTGTATGCCAGCCAGGAAATGCTGTTGGTCTTGCCGCTGCCGGCGGAGTGCTGGATCAAGTAGTTGTGGCCGGGCCCGTCTTCCTCGGCTGCTGCAATCAGCTTAGTCACCGCGTCCAGTTGGTGGTAGCGAGGAAAAATCGTCGTCTTGCGTGTCACGGTTCGGGGACCGCTTTTCGTGTATTCCTTCTGCTTGGTTTCCTCAACGAACATGTAGTAACCGAAAATTTCCAGGAACTGGTCCGGTTTGAGGACCTCTTTCCAGAAGTAGTCGGTGTTGTAGCCATCCGGATTCACTGGATTGCCGGCGCCGCAACGCATTTCTCCGGGGGCGCTGCCCATGTTGAACGGCAGGAATCTGGTTTTATCCCGGTTGAGGCTGGTAGCCATGTGGACCTGGTCGTAGTCGGCGGCAAAATGCACGACGGCTCGCCTGCGTTCCTTGAAGAGGGGTGCGTTGGCGTCCCGGTCCTTTCGGTACTGGCGAACCGCGTTTTCCCAAGACTGACCGGTCATCGGATTCTTCAGTTCACAGGTTGCGACAGGAAGCCCGTTGAGGGCGAACAGTAGGTCGACTGTATGCCCCCGATTGGGGTGGCAAGGCACCTGCCTGGTGATGGTGAGTCGGTTGGCGTGGTAATTCGCCAACGTGTCTGGGTTGAGGTCGTTGGCCGGCTTGAAGAACGCCACCCTGAGGGTTTGTCCCGAGAAGCGGAAGCCGTGGCGCAGTACGTCAAGCGTGCCGCGGTCGTCGAGGGTCTTGGTCAAGACCTGCACCGTTTGGCTTTCGGCGTTAGCACCGTGCAGCGCTGCGACCTTCGCCCACACGTCGGCCTGGGTGGCCTTGATGAAGTCGACGGCCTGCTGCGGGAAGATGGCATTGTCTACGTCCCATCCCGAGGCGTCGGCTTTCTGCCACCCGTTGTTGATGAGCGTGGCTTCCACCACCCTCTCGAAGGCGCGTTCGGTGGTCTGTGAGGTCATGGGACTACTCCGTGGGTTCTGGGGCGGAGACCAGTTCGCGTACGTCGACCTTGCCGGTGACAGCGGCGGTGATGAGTGCGTTTCGGTATTCGTTGAGGCGCTCTATGGCGGTGCCGGCGCGTTGAGAGAGGCTGTCGATGCGCGCTGTTTTCTGACCGAGGTATTCGGCGATGGCTAGTTGCTCAGTGGATGGCGGTACCGGCAAATTCTGATTCCCGATGAATTCCCAGTTGGCGCGCGGCATTTTCGCCCCAAACGTCGAGGCGTCAACGGCTTGGATGAAACCCTCGGTGAGGATGAGGTACAGTAGGTACCGTCCTTCGTAATGAGTTGGTGTGATTACCAGAAACTCCGTCGAGCAGACTCCTGGATTGTCTGGCAGTAGTCCCTTGGCCAGGTACGGGCGCAGTTTGCCAAATAGGACGTCCCCCGATTGGAAAACGTTCGCTGTTCCCTCTGGTTCAATTGGGTCATCAATTTTCTCCAGGGTGCCGGCCCATGGGCGAACGTTTTCCAATCCGATGTAGGAGACGTCTCCAATTTCTTCGGTTTCGGCTTTGATGTTCGTCCTGTCCGCCGATTGCTTGAGCTTCTTCATTTCCCAGTGCTCTGGAACGTCTCCGACCCACTCAACGCCAGAAGGATTTAGGCAGGGCTTCGGATCTAAACCGGCATCCCGAGCCGCTTTGGGCGGCAGTCCCTTGGTGACTACCTGTGTTATCACGGCGTTGCGGTATTCCGCAAGGCGTTCGATTAGCAGTTCGTGCTTGGTGACCAGTTGGTCGATGCGGGACGTTTCGCGGTCCAGGAAAGCTGCGATGGTGCGTTGCTCGTGTACGGGTGGTAAGGTGATGGAAAGTTCGCCAATCTGTGCGGCATTTGTGGCAGGGTAGCTAACACCGTTGGAGTAGGCTACGACTTCTTCGACGAAGCTTTCCTCTCGGAGAGCCCACGACAAATAGCCAGCATCAATGCTTCGCGGCCTGATGACGGCAAAGCCTGTGGAGACGACCATTTCTGGTGGAGGGTCGTGAACTGGGGCCACCGCCCGGAGGTATGTTCTGACGGTGGATACGATTGTGTCGCCGTCTTTTACTAGTCTCCGCGCTCGGGAGGGCGAGTCTTCGAACACCATTTCCTGGGTGGCGTTGATCCCTTTGGATGGACTGATGGACCCGATGTCGACGTACAGGATTTCCCGTAGCGAGTCTTCACTCTCAGCAATGACCTCATCGTTGGTTGAAGCGGAGTACTTCAGTTTTTTGAATTCCCAGTGCTGAGGGATGTTTCTGATTCGCTTGATGCCCGCCGGTTGGGCTTCGTTCTGCGGTTCTGGGTCAGCAGCCGGTGCCCGGTCAGTTAGCCTCATGTCGTAACCTCCGCCATGAGGTTTGCAATCTCGCTCTCCAGAGTTCGCAGGTTTGACTCGATGTCTTCGAGCGGCCGCGGTGGCTCGTACACGTAGAACTGGCGGTTGAGGGGTACCTCGTATCCAATTTTCGTTTTGCCGTGGTCTGGCCAGGCGTCTGGTACGTGTGGAAGGACTTCGCTCGCCATATAGGATTCCACGCACTCCTTGAGCGGAACCGTTTCGGTGTCGCGGAGATCAGGGTCAGGCTGTGTGTTGCCCTTGTCGTCAAGGCAAGGCTCGGCTTCGGGGTCGCGCTCGCCCAAGGCCGACAGGACGGCGGTGCGTTCACCTTTCGTGAGCCGAACCTTGGTTTTTTTGGCCGCCGCGTCGAGAGTTGTTGAAAACTTGGCCTTGTCCAAGAAAGTCCTGCCTTCAGTTTCCTCGGCGACCGTACGCAGCAGGTCCTGGATTGCCTTCTGTTGGGTTTCGCCTTTTGCTATGGCGGCCTCTCGCTGGGTTGGGTCTGCTGTCTTGCTTTGGGCCAAGTTCTGGAACGCCTTTTGCTCTTCCAATCGGCAGATGCGTTCTGCTGTGGCCGCGAAGTTTAGGCGAAGAGGACGTTCCACTGTTACCTTGCGGTACCCAAAATCAGCGTTGTCGAAAACCTTGCTTACTGCTCGGGGCCTGGTGCGGGGCAGGTGGGTGACAGGGTCTTCATCAGTGATGTCGCGTGCTTCATCGTCGCGGAAGTTGCCGTGGATGCGGGTGATGTCGTCAATATGTTCCTGCGACAGTTCATTCCGCTTGTTGCCGAGGCTCTTGCGCATTTTGACATACATCTGGCGAGCGTCGATTAGCTGGACCTTGCCGGCGCGATGGGCCTCTTTTCGGTTGGTCAGCACCCAGATGTAGGTGGCGATGCCGGTATTGTAGAAAAGCTGATCTGGCAGCGCCACGATGGCTTCTAGCCAGTCATTCTCAAAGATCCACCGGCGAATTTCGCTTTCGCCGCTGCCGGCGTCGCCGGTGAACAGCGGCGAGCCGTTGAATACGATGGCGATGCGGCTGCCGCCTTGTTCCACTGGGCTCATCTTGGACAGCATGTGCTGGAGGAAAAGTAGTGACCCATCGTTGATGCGGGGTAGTCCGGCGCCGAACCGACCACTGTGCCCGAGCGTGCTGTGCTCGCGCTTGATCTCGGCTTCTTGGTTTTTCCACTCTACGCCGAACGGCGGATTGGCGAGCATGTAGTCAAACGTGTACCGTTGCCCGTCGCCACGAACACTGTAGGCGTCTCGCGTGAAGGTGTCGCCGAGAATGATGAGGTCGGCGTTCTCTCCTTTGATGAGGATGTCCGATTTGCAGATGGCCCACGACTCGTCGTTGTAGTCCTGACCGAACAGGATGGGCCGGACGGCGCTGTTATGCTCTCTGAGGAACTCGTCGGCCACTGACAGCATTCCGCCGGTTCCACAGGCGGGGTCGTATACGGTTTTCACCGTGCCTGCTTTGTTGAGGTCGGCTTCGGACGAGAGGATCAAGTTGACCATCAGCCGAATCACCTCACGGGGCGTGAAATGCTCTCCAGCCTCCTCGTTGGCTTGTTCTGAGCCGATCCTGATCAGCTCTTCGAATACGTACCCCATCTGGGTGTTGTCCACGGTTTCCGGCGACAGGTCCACGCGGGCGAACTGCGTGACCACGTTGTATAGGAGGTTTTTTTCGGCCATCCGCTGGATATGTTCGCTGAAACCGAATTTCTCAACGATGTCGCGAACGTTGGGCGGAAAATCGTTGATGTATGCTTGCAGGTTCTGCGCCAGGTTGTTGGGGTCGTTGAGCAGCGTCGCGAAGTCGAACGGCGAAACGTTGTAGAATCCCCGGCCCGCTGTGGCGAGCAAGAGGGTATGTCGGACTTCTTCGGGTAGGTTTGCGCTGGTTTCGTTGGCCTGTCTGACGGCTTCCCTGGTGTCCTCCATTACGCAGTCGAAGCGCCGCAGGACGGTGAGCGGCAGGATGACCTTGCGGTATTCGTTCCGCTTGTAGGGCCCCCTGAGGAGGTTGCACATCTGCCAGATGAAGCCGGCGAGTTCTTGGTGGGTTCGGGCGTTCATGGATGCTCCGTGCACGGGATGGTTTCTGCGGTTTGGGGTTGAGTGATCTGCGTTTACGCCGAGCCTTGGCCTTTGAGGCTATTTGATCACCGTGGGGTCTCTTGGCTTTTTGCTGGGGCAAAGACGTAGAACCCGTTCGTTGACGGCGCGAATCCCTGTAGTGCGCTGTGGTGGCTGCATACTGAAAAAGGGTAGACTTCCTGCGGGGCCGGGTCCTTGTGGCATACGCCCTCGGCTGTGCTTATTTTCAGTTCTTCTGCGGTGTCTCCATCGAAACTTGCCGCGAAGAAGGCGCAGTTTCCGCAGATGATTTCCGCGTTGTCGCCGATTTTCACCAGAGGGCCTGCGGGAATTATCTGTTCGCGCCTGCTAGATTCCTTTAGGTCCCAATCTCGTTTTGATTCCTCGAACCTTTGCACTGAGGATACAAACTGCTCTCTCATTATTTTGTGCCATGCTTCTGGCTTGAATTCGCTGAAGAGCCGCTCGTCTGCATCTGGTAGTTGTCTGTACTCGTCGTACGAGGCGGGCTCCAAGTTGGCAATCCTGTCCTTGTACCGCCATTGTCGGTAACGACGCGATACCGGGTGCAATATGCACCCTGTTGTTCTCACCAAGGTGTCGCGAACGGCCTGCCGACATTTGGAGAAAAACATCCATCCCCTGTCGCTGACAAGGATCCCTAGGAAACCTATGATCACGACCGCGATGGCACCTGCTGTGCGGATTTCTTCCATTCCTTCTCTCCAGTTCAGCAGAGGCTTCCTGCGGTTGGTTCAACTACGCTGGGGCGCCGAGGGTCGGCATCATGTGCGGCTAGGTCAAATAAGGCGTCTTGCACTTTGGGCAGTAATGAGGCTTTGGGGGTGTTCTACCAGTGCGGCTGTACCATTTCACTACAATTCGGGGCAGGTGGCCGCGCAACGGTGGGATAGCCGTTTGGCGGGCATTTTAGGCCCGTAAATGTTGCGTGGCTACGTTTGGCACGCTCCCGTCGCCGATTCTGGCGGCTCCGCATGTTTTCCATTATGCAGAAGGGCATCTCAGTGGTCAAATAGGCCATGACGTGACGATGTTCATGTGTGATGTAGGCGCAGTACGGCACTCAGCGTCATGGGCATCTTGATGATTCATCCTACTTCCTGGCCTGCCGCGGCCCGTTAGGTCAAGGCCGCAAAACCTTTAGGAGTCTGTGATACTGGAAAGGGTAGTACGATGGCAACCGTTGAGGACTGCCGGATGACGGAGGCTGCGATGATCCCGGCACTGGCCGAGGTGATGACGCAGTAGTGCGTCAGAAGTCGTCGGTCGCTGCGGCACCGACCTCGCTGGCCTCGTCAATGCGCTCCGGACAATCATCGGCAGTGATGTCACAGAAGCGGCACTCCTGTGGGCATGGCACTCGTTTAGGCGGCGTATCGGCGGCTAGTCGCCGAATCAGTGCCCCGAGGTCCTGGGTGAACTGCCGAGACAATGCTCCCCGTGGGATCCGCTCCGTGTGGGTTGGATAGACGACTTCACCGCTGATTCGAACGTTACGGTACTGCGGGAGCGCCAGGGGCAGGGCGTACTGGTAGATGATCACCTGGATGCAGTGCCAGGGCTGTTCCCGACCGGTCTTCACGTCGACGATGGTGGCGTCTTGGACGTCGAGCACTACGAGGTCGGGACGGCCGGCCAGGGTGGCGGACTTCTCCCGCAGCCGGAAGGAGTTCTGGCCCTCAACGTAGAAGCGGTGACCAGAGGCTTCCCATTCCTGACGCTGCCGGTTCAGCAGCGCCGTGTGGTCGAGCAGCCACTTTGCCTGGTCGAAGTCCGCGGGCGGCTTGGTCCAGTCCCTGTAGTGGGCCTTGAACCGGGCGGCTCACTCGCACCAGTTTTCGCCTGTCAGCAGGCGGCGCATCTGGGTGGCCCAGATGTAGGCGTGTTGTCGTCGCTTCGGCATGACATGGCTCCTCTTCATTAGGTAACCGTCGTCAGCCTGAAATCAGTGTATAAATTGGTGCTGTGGTCGCGTTACGCCTGGCTGTCATTGATTTTGAGACGCCGAAATTGCGCCTTTGACATTCGGGATGGTGAGGCGCCGTTCGTGGAACTATGGCGGAAACTAGTGGCGTTGCTGAGTAGGAGAAACTGGTCGCTTCGTCTTCGGAGTCGGCCAAAGGTGGCGTTGGTCGGAACCCACGCGACGGAGGCTTCATTTCTGGTCGGGTAAATGCGTCCCCAAGTCGTGCACGAGTTCAGAGAACCACTCCAAGGCTTCTGGGTATTGCCTCAAGTCCAGGACGAACTCCTGGCCGGGACCGCGTCGTTGAACGTAAGCATACTGATTGTCGCGGGTCCATAGGTGCCTAGGGTGGTAAGTGAGGCAGGACCTGGGGGAATCTGGGTAAAACCAGCGTGGCAATCTCCACTGGGAAGCTGACCCGCCTGGCTTGGATAGAACCAAACGTTCATCTAAGGACGGGAAGATTCCCACCGCTGGGCCGGAATGTGTGTCTCCCAGGCGCAGGTGGTCCGCAGCTACATACCAAGCACTTTCGAGGGAGTATTCCAAGGTTTCGACATGGATTGACCCCACCTGCAACCAGCCAAACAGAACGTGCTGTTGAGGCGCCGTGGGGACGAATCGCCACCGTCCTCGTGCCTGCTCCACGCGCCGGAACAGTCCGAAGAACAAGAAAATGTCGTCGGTTCCGATGGATTGGTTTCGCAGGTGGCCCAGTTGGGGCCCAATCGCCGCGACCGACCCGGTTTTCCCGTCAAACTGAATCTGGAAAGGTTGCCGAATGTCTGGGCTGGGGTATGCGGGAGAGTCGGGAGTCCATCGCGTAGCACGTTCACTCGTCAAGTCCTCCACCACCTGTCCGATGCTGATTCGAGAGGGGCCATCACCGAGGTACAGGTTGCCGTAGGTGCTGCCTAGTTCCTCGTCAAGGAGCGGGATGGGGAGCGAGTAGATGCTCCCATCGGGGAAGATTGGGCTGGGTACTCCGCCGAAGGGATGTTTGACTGGTCCCGCTCGGCTGGTGGTGTCAAACCCTTTTCTGCTGATGATTAGCTTTCTCGCCGGCATGGATTCTACCTTGGAGGGCGTTCCGGTTCGTTAGGCGGGGGCCAACAGCGTTGGCAGGCGAAGTGCCCCACGGACGACAAAAGGTTAGGTATTGTAGCCCATCGAAGTTGGTGCGGGTACCGCACTTTGACGCTACCGTCCTCAGTGCGCTCTCTCGTAGGCGCTCCCGTTTGTGATGGCCGCCGCGGTCGACGATCCTCCGCAACGCCGTCAAGGACCTTAGGAATGGTCTTCGTGTCTGGTCCGGCATTGCGCAGTGGTTACCGTTGACAGGCGCAGTAATTGCTCGTTTCGTCAGACTATGAGCAAGTGGTATGCTGTTTCGACGGCCCTCGGGAGTCTGATTTACGTTTGATGGAGGTTGACATGACTGCCTGGGTGGTACGAGGCGGCCCCCAAGGTGAAAGGGAGGCCGAGGCATTGGACAACGGTGTTGTGACCATGGGATTCCACGAACTCGGGGACCTTTCCGGAGTTCCCGGTCAGGCGGGCTTCACCGCAGTGATGAGGAACATGTTTCCAGACTGGTCCCAGCCAAAGATTTCCAACCATGCCAGCCAGATCCGGTACTTCGTTGAGGAAATTCAACCTGGCGATTTGGCTGTCATGCCCAGGAAGGGGACGGAGTTTGTGGCAGTGGGCACGTTTTCGGGAGGGTACTTCCACAGGCCGGACGCGGGAGATTTGGCGCATGGTAGGCGGGTAAATTGGGTCAACACGGAGGTCCGGCGAGACCAGCTCGAGGATGACTTGAAGGGGTTCTTATTTGCAAATCGCACCGTGTTCCGGCCTCGGGCTGCCGGAGCGGAGGAACGGTTGCGTGCGTTGGCTGAAGCTGGCAGATCTGAGGGCCCCCGTGAGGTGTCCCCGGAAGTCAGTGTCACGAACGAATCCCAAGGAATTGTGCAAAGGTTTTGTGGGGCACTGGTCGGTTTCCTGAGGCGCTGCTTGGGAAATGCGAGCGGCTGCCGGCGAAAGTGATCAGAATTGCCGCTGGAGCGCGTGTGAACGCTCGCTCCGGAGGATGCCGGTTAGATGAGCTCGGGGCGTTCACCGTCAACGTAGGGCGCAAGTGCCAGCCTTCCGAGGATGGCCCGACGCGCGTTGCCCAAAATCTGCGGCTTTTTGTCCGCGGTGGGAGAATGACTTGGGTTCCGGTACTGGGCGATTGAGGCATGTTGCAGTGTGTGAGCATGTGAAAGCCTCTATTTGGTGTCGGAGAGATGACCCCTACTCCCAGTAGGCGGGCAAGCACGCTACCCCTGCGACCGGGAGGGCCAAGTGTTCGGATTCGGGGAATTCGTACCTGTACCACCGCATTGCAGTCACCAGACATTTGCCAGATACATCGTCCACTCTGGGGCGTGGCGCGTATTCCAAACACAGGCCCACCGACATCCATTGTTTGGCCTCTTGGTCAAAGCCATGTGCAATCTGAACGACTTTCTCCCCCAACGGAAGCTCGGCGGGCAGGTACTCAATCTCTTGGGCGTAATGTGCGACGCAACTGCCAAACGCTTCAAGTGAACGCTGGTCGCCGCCAGCTGCGCCCTCTCGCAGCATGGCGGTCGAGACGCCCTCCTCGAGTGGGGCGCCGGCAGAAGCAGGTGAGGACTGACCGTGCAACTGGGCGATTTCCAACTGGCACGCATCGTTCAATGCCGTATGGTTGAGGAACTGACGAATTGTGAATCGTTCCGATTGCCCAAGTTCGCCGGTGGGGTTATTCAGAAAATCCAACACTGCTTGCGGCGCGCCCGCTGCTTCGGCGGTGTGGACGCAATCTTTGGGAGTCGCAGGGTTGCTGCACGCGGCAACCAACGCTCCGAAGGTGAGTGCGATGATTGTCAAACATAGTAGGCGGGTGTTCATGGATTTACTCCTTTGGCTCGGTGTGGGTGTGAGGTTGGTCGTTTAGCGGAGCAACGCCATCTGCGATCCCCTTGTGTCTCGCTTGGGTGGGGCTGGCAGTCGTATCCGGTTTCGTCCATGTTTGGCGATCATTGCTTCTATGCTGAAACCGGGGGCCGATATTGCCGGCAACGTGACCATCCCCGCCGCATTCGCGGCACGTTCCGGGGCTGCTCTCACCTGGTGGCTGGTGATAGCGGCCACAGAGTGGGGAGGTTGGACTCCGTCATGTGGGGGTGACGGGCACAAAGGGCGGTTTCCGGGTGCCCAGCGTGGAGACGCCGTTGGACGTTTTCGTGCCAGTGCTGCCCTGTCGGCATTGGCGGGCATGGGGGCGTAGCAGCTGATCTGCCAGCTGGCTCAATGCCTGGGCGCGATTGCTCTATCGGATGCGCTGCTCCGGAGTTGGCTCGCGGCGGACGGCTTCCGCTAATTCCGGATTCTGTGATTTTGGAGTTGGTTCGATTTCAGTCGGCCATCTGATTGACGGCCGACTCCGTTTCTTGGTTTCCTTGGGTGTTGCCGAGCCGCAAAGATGGTGTGAGGACCGTGAAATCAATCTCGTATTTGAAGGCACTGCCTACCGCCCACGTGTATGGACACGCCCGAGCGCAACCTAGGAGGCAAAGCAAATTGGAACCAGCACAACGATATGTATCGGGCTGGAAGCGGGGAATTTCATGCTTCTTCGTCGGCGTTCTCATGTTGTTGGGCGGTGGTGGGTTGGTCGCGTGCGACAACGACCCGCCGACGCCATCGGGAGAATCGGGTCCTATAGTCACAACGGCGCCACCTGCGCAGACCCAATCTGGGGTCGTTGCGCCGGCCAGCCCTCCTGCCCCGACACGGACGCTGGCGTCCGCTCAGCCATCCGCTCCCGAACCGACGGCAACTCCTGAGCCGGCGCCTACGCTTCAGCCAACGCCGATGCTTGCTCCTACACCCGCTGGCCGAGCGGCAGCAACACCGACGATGACGCCTGCGAGGGGAGAGACTGAGGATGACCTGGACATTCTATTGAGCGGTGTGAACGAAATCGGCGTGCCGGGTGTCCCAGGGCCCTTGTGCGTCTACGGGCCAGAGGCGTTCCCGGTAGTCGTAGGAACCACTGGGGCCGGCTTGAGAGCTCCCGTGGTAGTCGCTGGGCGATGGCAGGACGGCCGCATTGTGGCCTTTGGGCACGACGGTTACTTCCTGCAAACGGAGCTTGGATCATCGGATACGGGACGCTTCATGGTGAACGCGCTGCGTTGGGCTGCCAGGGACGGATCCCACGATCCCCGTATCGGAGTCGTAAACGCTCCTGGTCTGTTCGATTGGCTCAGGGATGGCGGCCACAACGCTGTTCAGGTCTCTCTACAGCGTGATTCGGTGGAGGACGTTGATGTCCTGGCGATGATCACGTGGAATCAAAGCGTGCCGGAGATGGACGTGGTTTCTTCCTTCGTGCGGGGTGGCGGCGGACTGGTCGCGGCGAACACCGGTTGGGGATGGGCGCAGTTGAATCCACAATTGGAGCTCAGCACAGAGCATGCGGGCAACCGGCTGCTTGCCCCGGCGGGGATTCAATGGTCCTTCGACTGGTTTGGGAACACGTCCGGTGGGGTTTACGCCATTGACAGAGAGGGCCTGGACTTGGTGCAAATCGGGAATGCCCTCGACGCCGTCAAGGATCATGCCTCTGGCGGCCGTGAAATCAGTGGATTGGAAATGGACCAGTTGAGGGGCATTTTGGAGCATACCACTCGTTGTCTGCCGGTTGACGACACTCTATTCTTGCCTAGATTACGCGCCTTAGCCGAGGCCACTGGACGGGGTCGGGGCTGGCCGTCGGAATCCCATCCGGTAGGCAGGTTCGACGTTTTGGAACGACTGGATGTCAATCTGTTCTTCAAGGACCATCTTCACACTCCTCCGGAGCAGGTCCGCGCGCATCCGGCGGCTGCGGACTTTCCTGGTTCTGTACCTGATGATGCACCGCGCGTGAGTCGCGTCATCACCATAAACACGGACGTGCCTCGTTGGCACTCCACCGGCCTGTATGCCGCGCCAGGCGAATTGATCACGATAGTGATGGCCCAGGAAGCGGCCGACGCCGGAGGCTTTTACGTGCGCGTTGGCGCCCACACCGACCGCATCTGGCACAAGCCGGAGTGGACGCGCATGCCGGAGATCAGCCGCAGGTTCAAGGTGTCCACGCCAACCACCCTGGCGGCCAATGCCTTCGGCGGGCTGATCTACATCGAAGTGCCGTCCGGTCTGGACCTGGGGAGCATAGATGTCGAGATTGAGGGGGCTGTGGCAGCGCCGCTGTTTGTATTGGGCGAAACGGACCTGGACACTTGGCGCAACGAAATCCGCCAGGCTCCGGCGCCCTGGGCGGAAATTGCTGGGCGGAACATGATTGTCACCACGCCGTCCTCGGAAGTGCGTGATCTCGATGACCCGGACTCCGTGGCCGAGACGTGGGACCGGGCACTTGACCTCAGCGCAGAACTGGCGGCGTGGGATTCCACTGACCGCACCAGTCCGGAGCGCTTCGTCGTCGACCGGCAGATCTCGGTCGGATACATGCACTCGGGCTATCCAATTATGGCCCACATGGACCAGCAGGCGAACCTGGTGAACGTCGAGCACCTGCGCTCGGAGTGCAACTGGGGCTTCTACCATGAGGTGGGGCACAACCACCAGGAAGGCGACTGGACGTTTGATGGAACGTGGGAAGTGACCGTCAATTTATTCACGCTCTACGTCTACGAGTTTCTGTGCGGCATACCGGTGGCGGAGAACTATAGGGGGTCTGCTTCCTTCCGTTCCTCGCAGATGGCGAGCTATGACTTTGACAACCCTGACTTCGAGCAGTGGAAACAGGATCCGTTCCTCGCCCTGGTGATGTACGAGCAGTTGCAGCAGGAATTCGGTTGGGAGGCTTTTCGTGAGGTGTTTGCCTCCTACCGCAACTTGCCGGACGAAATGCGCCCCATGGATGACCATGACAAACGCGACCTGTGGCTGGTGCGATTCTCGCGGCAGGTCGGTCGAAACCTCGGCCCGTTCTTCCAAGCGTGGGGTGTTCCGACGTCGGCGGAGGCGCGGGAATCCATCGCTGACCTGCCGGTGTGGTTGCCGGAGGGGTTTCCCCCCGACGATTAAGAGTGTGGCATAATTGGCCTTTGACGGGGGCTAGATGGCCGATGGTTTCCAGCTTGTCTGGAAGGGTTGTCGGTAATCGGTGATGTACGAACCGGGCGTAAGTCTCGGTATCGACGAAGGCGCCGACCACGGACCGGTTGGCTAGGCGATTGTCAATGACGGGTTGGAAGTGAGCCATTTTTGCGGGTTAAGACTGAGCCACATGGCTATTGTTCAGCGATTCTGTCAGTCGGCGTAGTTGTCGCCGGCCTCCTCCGACGGCGCGCTTACGTACTGTTGGGAAGGAAACAATCCCGCCTGGCGCTTCTCCCTGAGCCGGTAGCTCTCGCCCCGGATGTTGAGCACGTGACTGTGGTGCAGCAGCCGGTCCAGCACCGCCGAGGCGATCACGCTGTCGCCCAGGAGTTCACCCCACTCGCCGAAGCCCTTGTTGGAGGTCAGGATGATGCTGCCCCGCTCGTAGCGGGCTGAGATCAGGGTGAAGAAGGAGGTGGCCGACTCCCGGTCGTAGGGCCAGATGCCTAATTCGTCCACGACCAGCGCCTTGGGAGCCAGATACACCTTCATCCGGCGGTTCAGACTGTGCTCGGCGCGACCTTAAGGTGCCGGACATTGCCGATCATCGCTCAAACCTGAATATGAACACGTCCTAGGGTCGGTGTGAGAGGCGATCCTTGAACGGGCCGCCTATCTTTCGGATTCAACCGCGACCTGCACTGTGATCACCTCAGTCTCATGATATTGGCGGTGGTTCACGGAAGTCGCCAAGTGTCGGAGGACGCGCATGGGGGTATCACCGATGGATAGCATACCTTCAATTTCTGGCGGCGGCTCTCCCAACAACGCGAATTGGTCCTCCAGGTTCTCCGCATCGCTGGGGCCGGTTATGAACTCCAATTCTGCGCCGCGACCCGAACTGGCGGCGTTGATGCGGAGCCGAAGTTGCCGGCCGGAATCCTCACGTTGCGTCAGCACCAGCAAGGTTTCTTCCGCCACTGCCTGCAACCGACCCGTTGTTCGTTCGTTCCAACGGTTGCGCGCCGAGAATTCCTCAACGAACCGGTTGATCGTGGGAAGTTCGTCAACGCTCAGCGACACGTTCAAGCGGCGACGCCTGGGACCGGTAGCCTCCAACGCCAAGGTTAGCAGGATAACCGAAATGCCTCCTGATGTGATGGCATTCTGCAGGGTGGATTCCCACAATTCGTTGATGGGCAAGCCTATCAGTTGGTACTGGAAGGCTAGCCCAATAGCCACCGAGGTGCCCACGATCAGGCTCTTGGAGTAGTCGGGCTCGGCCTGGACGATCGCCCGCATACCCTCAACAAACATCGGCGCCAACACAACCAGAAGGTGCGCCGCCATCACCGGTACGGGGATGATGAGGAGCATCGCCCACGCTTTGGGGAAAAAGGCCAGGGCGACAAAAATGATGCCGATGAGGACTCCAACGTCCCTGGATGCACATCCAGTCTGCTGGACGAACATGCTGCCCCTGGGGGTAGCTGTCATAGGGATGGAACCGGCCAATCCTGCCAGGATGTTGCCCAGGGCATTGCCGACGACGCCCCCTTGAACGGCACGGAAGTCCACCGCGCGGTTGCCGGGTCGTGAGACCCGGTGGGCGACGTAGGACAAGGAGTTCGTTTGGACGACCGTCAACGCCGATATGAAAAGGAAAGCCGGGGCCAGAGTCCAGAAAGCACTGCCGAAGTCATACCCGACGCCACCCCACCCATCCAGAGGAACCCCGAACCACAGGGCATGCTGCAGAACCTGCCATTCGAGAATCCCTAATCCCGCTGCCGCCGCGCATCCCAGTACCAGGCCAAACAACGGCCCCCAGACGCGCCAAAACCCGGGTTTTCTGAGCAGGAACGCCAGCGTGCTGACCAAGGTAATGGCGCCGCATAGCAGGCCTGCCGCATTCACGCGGCCGGCGGGGACATCGTCCACCTTCTCCAACAGCACCGAAATGATGGTGATCGCCAGCAGAATGGAGATGGTTCCGGTGACCGTCGGGGTGAAAACGCGCCTGAGCGCTGAAAGGCGTAGCGCCACGCCCAATCCGAAGAGCCCGGCAATGAAGACCAAGGCTGCGAGCATCTTGGGGCCCCCCTCCACCAACGCCAGGGCGCAGAAAGGTATCGCCACCGGCGAGGGGCATGCGCTGAGATGGAATCCGCTGCCGACGATCCCGATCCGGAAGGTCTGTAGCACCATCGTTACGCCGGTAACCGCCAGTGAGACGAACACCAACCAGTCGGCCAAGGCCGGACTCCCGCCCGCGATCTGGACCGTAATCAACGGGAAGAGCACAATGGCGGGAACATTCAACAGAGCACCCTGCGTCGAAAGGCCCACCGTCGCCACCGGCGCTGGCCTCTCGTGGGGTCCGTAACGATGGGGTCGCGCCCCGGTCTGAGCCATCTCGGTCTGCGGTCCTCCTCAGCCAAAGTCCGCTAGGGTCGTACTGGACGCCGACCCAACCTGCCCGATGCCGGCATCGATCGATTTTCGCGGAACGGTTGCTATTATAGGTCATCGTCCCGACCCAGCGGCCACCGCGATTTGCGGTGGCTCCTTCGTGTACAATCAACAAGCGCTGCGGTTGCTGATTGAGTCGGTGGCTAAGGCCGAGTGGTACAAGGCGCCGGGACTCCTGGCGACTTGGCGAAAGACTAGACATTTCCCCGGGTCTTGAGCATGGACGGCCTTACCCAGGACGAAGAAAATGCCATCTGCTGAGAACAACTGGAGAGTTTGCCGGGGATTTATCCATCGCGTAAATCGCAAAAGCCTGCTGTAATTCGAGGAGCCGAAGACCTGATGATGACAAACACAGTCACAACTGCCCGGCGCGCGGTAGCCGTGGCGCTATTTGCAGCAGCGGCCATGACCATGGTTTTTGCGGTGGCATGCCAGGAAACGCCCGCTCCCTCGAATCAGGGCGAATCCGAAACCTCTCAGCAGGCCATGACGGCCATGGCGAATGAAGGGAGCCAGGGCGTATTTGACGACCGCATTTTGTTCGGGCAATCCGCGGCATTCAGCGGGCCAGCGCAGGCGCTGGGAGAAGGAATGCGCTTGGGAATCCAGGCGGCGTTCCACGAACAGAACCAGCTGGGCGGCGTGCATGGCCGGATGCTGGAGTTGACTACCCTGGACGACCAATATGAGCCGCACCTGGCTTATGGGAACACGTTCAACTTGATCAACAGGGAACGGGTTTTCGCGCTGATCGGGGAGGTGGGAACACCGACCTCCCGTTCGGCGTCACCTTTGGCCAATGCGGAGGGCGTACCTTTCATCGCGCCCTTTACCGGCGCTGGTTTCCTCCGGGAGGCGGGGTTGCAGAACGTGGTGAACCTGCGAGCTTCGTACCACCAGGAGGCGGAGGAGATGGTGGCGCGCCTCACCGAAGATTTGGGGATTACCCGCGTCGCCGTGATGTATCAGAACGACTCCTACGGCCAGTCCGGGCTGGACGGCGTGGTTGACGCGCTGGGGAAGCGGGGCCTGGAGCCGGTGGCGTCCTGGTACTACCAGCGCAACAGCGACGCGGTGAAAGCCGCCATTTTCCACATCGCGCAGGCTAATCCCGAGGCGGTCATCATGATTGGGGCGTATGCTCCGGTTGCCAAGGCAATTACAGTGGCCCGCGAGGACATAGACCCCATATTTATGGCGGTATCCTTTGTGGGCAGCAACGCATTGGCGCAAGAGTTGGGACCGGAAGGGGCCGGCGTTTACGTCACCCAGGTGGTGCCTCTGCCCGATGACACCGGCGTTCCCGCAGTCGCCGCCTATCGAGCCGCCCTGGAGTCCTTTGACGGAAATGCCGTCCCGGGGTTCGTTTCGTTGGAAGGCTACCTGGCCGGGAGACTGGCAATCGTGGGTCTCGAAAACTGTGGCCCGGACGTCAGCCGCGAGTGTTTCCTGGACGGCATGCGAAGCTCCGGGACCATTGACCTCAACGGCCTGGTTCTCCAGTACGGCCCCGACGACAATCAAGGATCGGATTCTGTGTTTGTGACCGTCATCGGGGATGACGGGAACTACCACCTGGTCAACAATTTGGGGGGCGCGCAGTGATGCCAAAACTCCGCATAACCGCGCCCCTGCTCATTGGCGCAGTCGGCTTACTGGCAATCGTCATCGCCTCGGCAGTGGCCGGCTGGCTGGTCATCGACGACTTGGAGTCCCAGAACCGGAGCAGCCTTGACGCCGAGGTCCTGGCTGACATCGCTGGAGTAATCAAGCAATCGGGGGCCGTTGCGTCGGCGGCATCCGTACCAACCAACCCCCGGATGACACCCGAAAGCATAGCTGAGGCGAGGACAGCCATTGCCAGCAGTGAAGCCCAGTTGACTGAGCGTCTATCGGCCCTGGAAGGGAAGGGTCATGAGGGCAGAGTGGGGCGTGTTCGTCAACAAGCCGATCTGCTCATTGCCAATGTGTCGCGGATCGAGGATCACCGGCCCGCTCTGCTGGAGGCTATCCTGGCCGGGGAACGCAGTTGGCAGCAGCTTCTTTTTTCCACCAACCAGAAACTGCTCCCGGCAATCAGTTCCAGTCTGGATAACCAGTTCTACTACGTGATGACGGGGAAGAGCGATTTCAGAGATGATGCGGGGGCGACCTCCGATACTCTGTCCGAAGCGGAATATCTTCAGTACTGGCACCTGGCCACGCTGTTAGAGTGGACCTTCAGCGCCCACCGAAGCCTGCTGGCGGCGAATCTGAGCAGCCAGGATGACCCGACGCGGTTGGCCAGCAATGAGGAGAGCTTTGACACGGCCGCCCAGCGCATGGAGTACAGCATCGCGTATCTCGCCGACAATGGGGGGCCGGACCTGCACCCTGAGGTGATACCCCTGGCGAATCGGCTGTTGGCCGCCGGCGGCGGGGAGAACAGCACCCTGGACGCCATGAGGCTCAGGGCTTCTATGGTGGCTCGGGAGCGCCAGTTGATTGGAGCCAACCGGCAGATACTGGCCGGGCTGCAGGAAGAAGTGGACGGCCTGGTTGCGGAGGTCAGGCAGAGTTCGGCGGCGGAAAGTTATAGTCAGGCGGTGTCCAGTGGGCGCACCATCATCCTGGTGATAGCCATCGTTGGAATTGTGGGGACCCTGCTGTTCGCCGGCTACTTCGGCTTCAGGGCGCAACGGCGAATATCCGTCCGGCTGGCTGTCAGTTCCGTGGGCGCGCTGGCGATTATCATCGCCGCGGGGCTTGCCGGCTGGCTGGTTATTGACAATCTTGAGGCTCATAGTCCGGGCGGCGGCGATGTGGAGGTTCTGGCGGCAGCGGCGGAGATAACGCGAGGAGCGACCGCGCTGGCATCAGCGGCGTCCGTGGCCAGCAACGCCCGGATGACTCCCGAAAGCATCGCCGAGGCCGGCGCAGGCATCGCCAGCAATGAGGCCCAGCTGACCGAACACCTGATGACCCTGGAGGGCAGGCGCTATGCAGGCAGCGTGGAGCGTATAAGTCGCCAGGTTAATCTGCTGACGACCAATGCGTCCAGGATTGAGGATGGGCGGCCGGCTTTGTTGGAGGCCATTCTGAGCGGCGAGCGGAACTGGCAGGAACTCAGCATCTCCACCAATTATGAGCTATTTCCCGCCATAGGTACCAGCCTGGACAACCAGTTCTACTACCTGAAGACGGGAAGAAGCGAATTCAGAGATGGGAATCCTCCGAGCGCCGACCCTCTGTCCGAAGAGGAGTACCTTCGGTACTGGCATATGGCCACGCTGATGGAGTCGCTGTCCAGAGGCTATTGGACGCTGGACTTTGCCAACCGATTGACGATTCCGGCGCTTGCGACGCGGGTGGAAGAGACCTTCGATACGGCGGCCCAGCGGATGGAGCGCAGCATCGCGTATCTTGCCGACAACGGTGGGCCGGACCTGGATCCCCAGGTGATTCCCCTGGCCAATCAGTTGTTGGACGCCGGCTCCGGAGAGGACAGCGCCTTGGACGCCATGAAGTTGAGAACGGCAATGGCAGCGCGGGAGCGCAAGTTGATAGGAGCCAACCGGCAAATTCTGGCCGGGCTGCAGGGGGAAGTAGACGACCTGGTTGCAGAAGTCAAGCAGAATGTGGCGTCCGCATCTGCCCGTTATGAGCAGGCAGCCACTAATGGGCGCATCATCATCCTGTTGATAGCCGTCGTTGGTATCGTTGGGACGCTGCTGGTAGCCGGTTACAACGGCATCAAGGGTTCGGCAAGCTGAGGAACGTTGGCTTCAGTGCCCACACTAGAAATTCGGCCGGAAACCCAGGCTGACGGGGCGGTGGGTTATCCTCCGGGCCACCTGATTTGGTGGAGACATGTTAGACCATGCTGGGCGAGCGATCCGACCAGAAGGGCCTGTGGGAAGCGTACCATCTGTACCTCGACCTAGTGGGACGGGACACTTTCTACGGTCTGTTGGCGTCGCTCCGGGGCCGGTTGTTCCGCGACACCGACTTTGCCGAGCTGTATTGTGTGGACAATGGTCGGGCCAGCGTCTCGCAAAGCTTTCTGGCCACGGCGCTGTTGTTGCAGGCCCACGACCAAGGAGCGGATCGGTCTGCCGCACCCTGCGCGGCGTATTGGACAGAAAACTATCCGCCGCCACGTCAAGATATAAGGGCGGCACGAAATTGAGCCAGCGGGGTGTCGTTGTCCGGCGATCAAGCCGCCCCACCGGTACATTTTCTCTCCGCCATTCACAGCCCCTTCTTCCGGCCTAGGCGTAGCCTCGGGAGTCCTGCAACGTCTAGTAGTGAAAACGCTTGGAGCGAGGGGACCGGGTCTGGACGCCCACGCCCCAGCGGAGTATCTTGCACCGTAGTACCCCCAGGCTGGCTGAAGTTTCCGCAACATGACCCAGGGCGACGACGAGGTTGAATGATGCCTGAACTGCACGAGCTTTCGGTGGCGGAAGCCGCCGCGCAGATTCGCGAAGGAACGCTGTCGCCGGTGGCGCTGGCGGAGTCGCTGCTGGCACGCATCGACGCGCTGGACGGCGACCTGCGGGCATGGGTCACCATTGACCGCAACGCGGTGTTGTCCGTAGCGAGACAGCGGGAAGAGGAGGTCCAGCGTGGTGACGCGCTGGGACTGATCCACGGCGTGCCGGTGGGCTTGAAGGACATCTTCTACACGGAGGGGATGCTCACCGCCTGCGGATCGAAGGTGAACGCCGATTTCGTGCCGGAATACGACGCAACATCGGTAGCCAAAATCAAAGCCGCCGGTGGCATCATCCTCGGCAAGGCGGTCACCACCGAGTTCGCCTCGGGCGATCCTTCGCCGACGCGCAACCCGTGGAACCTGGAGCACACGCCAGGCGGGTCCAGCAGCGGGTCGTCTGCGGCGGTGGCGGCGCGGATGGTGCCGGCAGCCCTGGGTTCGCAGACCGGCGGTTCGACGTGCCGGCCGGCGGGTTACAACGGCATCGTCGGCATGAAGGCCACGTACGGGCGCATCTCACGGTACGGCGTGGCCCCGTTGAGTTGGTCCCTGGACCACGTGGGCATCCTGACCCGCACGGTAGCTGATGCCGCGCTGATGCTGACCGTCCTCAGCGGCGCGGACGACCAGGACCCGGGTAGCCTGCGCGAACCCGTGCCCGACTTCATGGCGGAGATGGTGGAGTATGATCGGCCCCCGCGCATCGGGTTGGTGCGGCAGTATTACCAGGATTATGCCACGCCAGAGATGTGGGCGCACACCGAGGCCGTGGCCAATCAGCTGGCGGAATCTGGGGCAGAGGTCGAAGAAATACCCTTGCCGGACAGTTTCGCCGTGGTGCACAGATTGCAACGCATCGTGTCGAACGTCGAGTGCGCGGCAGTCCATGAGGTCAATCACCGCGTTCGCGCCGCCGACTACGGCCCCCGCATCCGTGCCGGAATGGAGATGGGCATGATCATGCCCACGTCGGCATATTTGAAGGCCCAGCGGCTGCGGCGGCAGTTCCGCGCCGATTTCAGCGAGATGGTCGATAGGGTTGATGTCGTGATGACTCCGGCGATGCCGTCGCCGGCGCCCAGAGACCTGAACACCACCGGCGATGCGGCGTTCCAGGTGCCGTGGACGGCGGCCGGTCTACCGACGGTTGTGGTTTCGACGGGACTGAGCGGGTTGGGGATGCCGATGGCGGTGCAGTTCGGGGGACCGTGGGCCCAGGAGGGCAGGGTCCTGGGTGCGGCGCAGTGGTGCGAGCGGATTGCTGGATTGAAGCAGGCGCCGCCGAACTTTTGACAACCGTCGCCCATGGGGTTGTGACGGCACGCGGTCTGCGCAGCATCGGAGAGCCGGCGGATACCCCTCACCCCCGCCTCTGCGGACAATTCCTCATTGGGAAACAGGTTGAAGTAACTGTAGTCAAGGATGAGCAAGGCTTGCTTGTAACAGCACTACCGGTGGCCAACCTTATGCTGTTAGGCGGTGCGTCGTGCGAGTTCGAACAGGTCACACGCCAGTTGGCGCTCAAACCAACGACCCGCTGGAACAACTGGGCCGACGTAGTTTTGTTGCTCAACGACGGACTGCTCAGCAGGGTGGGTAATCCAAGCTTCGTGGTGCTCCCTCTCTATCCTGAGGGTGTTCCTGGGTGATGCGCTGCCAGGGGGACTGCTAAACGGCTGGGTAGAATCCAACCTAACTCATGGAGGGTTACTCTGGACAGAGGAAATTTCGCTACTCCGAATTCGGCTAAACCGCGACGGAAAGCGTCCAACAGAGCCACGAATTACGTTAGGCGAGATGCGCTCATTCCTACAGGCGGATTTTCCAGTCGGAGCGCATACGTTTGACTACTTCCTCCTTGACACCCACGGGGACTCCGGATTCGGACAGTAGGCATAACACCACCAGCAAGTAAAGCTGCTGGTTGACCAACTGGAAGCAGTCTGCCGGAACTGAATTGCCGCTCTTGTAACCCTGTAGGTGGGCAACGCCATGCTTGTTGCGCACATCGTTGACATTGCATTTCCACTCCTCGGGTTGCCCTATCCATTCCTTGAATAAAGGCCCAGTCTCGTTCAACTTCGGAGCAATCACCCGCCCCCAAAGGGGGCGGATCTGCCCCTGTTTGTCCGTCATTCGATGCCTCTGGTAAGCCTCACAGGCGGCAAGCAGATGGCCTGTCCTGTCGGTTACGATTGGCGGTTGGCGATACCTGTCGACAAGGAGAGCGGTCATAAGGGTCTCTTGACCATTTAGCACGTTCAGCCACCTGGAGATTCCCTCCATTCCACCCAGTTCGTCCATCGTGAACAGCTCGCTGTGCGGAATGTGCTGGGCGCAGCGATGTAGCATCCTGTGGTAGGAAGCATCAAGTCGCGCGTCAGGGTTTCCTTCTTGGACTATCGACACCCTCTCAACGTTAACTGCCTCACCCTTGGCAATACTCACGAGTCCCTGTAGGCACTGCACGATCTGCAAGGCAGTTTCCCATGACTGCGGGTGGTTGAAGGTCACTACGGCCGACGTGTGAGCTGTTACAGTGGCAGTTGTGACGCCGTGTCTCCCGCTTTCCCACGTCGGTACAATCTTTTGGCGGATGGCAACGTTGCCCAAGTCCCAAGGTGCGGACTGGTCAGATTGGCTTGAAGGCCAGGATAGTGACGACCTGTCTTGGCTCAACGTGATGCCTTTGAGACTTGGCACCCAGTCCCCGGGCAGTTCAATGCCTGCTTCAACAGACTTGACCTTGGTCGGTATGCCCCCGTCGTAGTCGCCTCCGCGGAACGCGAACTGGCAGTGCCAGGTCGTCTCATCGACTGAGATCCCATCAAGTTTCAGTCGTTGGTTGGAGGCCAAGCAATTCACCAGTTTGATACACGAGTCGGGGAACACCCCGTGGACGGTTCCTAGTTCGCGCCCTTCGGAACCGAACGGTCACAGTTGTCCATAGCGGGTCGAAATCGTGTCGCCTTCAGCGTTCGGCGCGACGACACCCTCGACCTTTTCGCCGGGGTTATTCGGTATCCAAAACAGTCGTCGTTCCTTTTCGCTGTCCATGGCAGATGTCCTTTCGGGGGGCAGCCAGTCGATTCCTTGCGAGTGGGTCATCATAACGGCGACCTTAGCGATTTTCCGGGTACCCACCGATCTTCAGTCAGCGCTAGTGACGGAAATTCCTCCGGGATGAATTTCGTGGTAGTTACCAAAAAACGTGTATCAGGCGCTGTGAGGGCCGTCGCGGTTTTCGCAGCATGGCACATTTGAAATTTCGTGGACGGCTGTCAACGGCTTTCCGGGGACGCCTGCCGGCTCGAGCACGTTCCCAGCGAAGGCGACGCCAGCCGTTTCAAGAAGAACTAGCTCCGTTAGGACACCATCTGGGACGTAGCGGCCAAGGTTTCCCTGAAATGCGGCGCTGAGAAAGGCATTGCGACGAAGAGCACTATGAGAAGCCCGAGAGGCGGCTGTTGCTTGAGGCACATGAGCATCAGTTGCCGGCGGCGAGGGGCGCGCACCGGAAGGGGTGTCAGCCACCGACGCCGGCCTGCCGCGCCCCCATTGTGGCTGTTGTGCTCGGTGGTGCGAAGCGGCGTAAAATCACGTCGATTGGGTTTCGGTATGGCTGATCGGTGCGTATGGCCTGTCAGTGTGCAGCTTTTCACAGGAGGAGTTCCGCTATGTCCTGCACGGGCAACTTCCCTAGTTCGCTGGGTTCCAGTTTTCTTAGTCCGCCACCGTAAACCCTGCCTTCTTGGATCATGTGAAGTGGGTCTATTCGGTTTAGGGCTTGCCAGGTCTCGAGTTTGAGATTGGCATCGTTTTCGATGCCCTCCTTCAGGGGGCCTTTCGGGTAGAGCATCAGATAGACGTTGTGAGCGATCGCGCATGAGTCGTTCATGATGAATCTGAACGGTCGTGGATCCCCTTTCCGGTGGCGTCCCAGGTATGTGGACAGGAATGGCGCTGCTGTACGTTGTTCTTGGGAATACCACGGGTGGCGCTTTGCGCAGAGGTATCGGTTTGGCACGCCTTGCTCGTGGCCGGAGTCGAGGTACCGTGCGAGGCTTGGTGACGATTGTCTGATTGTTTCGCCATCCATTTCCGAGTCCAGCAGGAAAAGCCGGTGCGGTATGTCGGGTGTGCCGTCTTCTCTGGCCTGAATGTGAGTGAGGTCGAGGTTTCTTGGTCCGGGGAGGATGGGCTTGAGCGCCCACATGGGAAGCGCGAGTTGTTGGACATTTGCTTCCGGTATGATGAAGTAACCGTTGTTGCCGGTGGCAACTCCCCGTCGTACGTCGAATAGTTGCGACAGCACCGTCGCATGTGGGTCGATGGGTTTCGTCGTTCCTGGGTATTTGGTCCATTTGGGGTCCTGCCGGAGCAGGTCCAGTGCCACATGCTGTTCCATGGCTGGTTTCGCCAGGCTGTTGCCGAAGGTCATGCGCACGGTGTGATTCCGCGGTGGCTGGTTCTTGGTGAACCAAACGATGGCGGACGACACCAGCGCGTCGTAGAACTGGGAGTCTTCCGGATCGAACCTGTGGATATGGTGCAAGGTCACGTGTCGGCAGAGGTAGTCCCTGATTCCTTGGCCGTAGTTGACGTCCATGAATTCGCTGGGAATCAGCCAGCCGGCCAGGGCTCCGTCGTCCATATGGGGATGAGTCAAGCCCATGAAGTATCCGTAGAGGCCAGCTAAGCCGTTTAGTTCCATGTGGCCGTACTGCCTTAGCCGTCGCCTGAGGATGTCCTTTTGGCCGGCTTGGATGTGGTGGTGACGGACGTATGGGGGATTGCATATCACCAAGTTAAACCTTGGTTGGTCAACCAAGGGTGACGCCTGGGTGAAGTCCTGTACCTTCACGTAGAGACCGGTTCTGGACCAAATGCCATTTGCGACCGCGGCGCATTGCTGGTCTATCTCGTAACCGGTGGCAACCGAAATCGTCTCTGGGTTGAAGTGCTGCCTTAGGGCCGAGTAGAAAACGCCGGTTCCCAGAGCTGGGTCAAGGAATCGGATCTCAGGGGAGTCCTGCAAGGTGGCGGCGTAGGCCAGCATCTGGTCGGCAATCGGCCATGGGGTGGCGAATTGGCCTAGCCGATTTCGTTCCTGGTGGCCCTTCGCGGAGTCAATCTGAGCTTGTTCGCTTTGACGTTTGTTTTCCTCTGGGCTTTTCGCGGTGTTCATAATCCTAGGTTTACCAGTTCTTGGTGACGGTGGTGCCAGATGAAGGTGAAGCCGCTGGCTGCCTCGTCGTCCCGAAATTTCTGGTCGAAGTAACAGCTGAGGTACAGCGCGTATGTCAGCCTTTGCCCGTGCTTCCGCTGGAGGTTCTGGTACTTGGTTGCCTCTTCCTTCTGGAGTTTGTTGACGTTGGTGTAGTCTCCGGCGGACTTGCATTCGATCATGACTGGGAGATCGCCGGGTTGTGCTTGTAGGGGAAGGACTGCGATGTCTATCGGCACTGCTTTCGTGTCGCCGTTAGGCAGAGTGCCCTCCATCCTGAGGTTCCTCCGGAAGGTTCCTGCCTTCATATCCGGGTATTGGAGACCCTTCCGGGTGTCGGCAGTGTAGCCCCGGTTTTCCAGCCAGTCCACGATTCGGTTCACTTGCCGCGATTCCTGCTCTGCGGGGATTTTCGGGTTTGCGATGGATTGAGCGAGTCGGTCGGTTAGTAGGTGGTTGGCGAGAGTCCATTCCTCGTCTGTTGGGTTGCGAGGTGGCTCCACCCACGTGAGAACAGTTAGGTCGTACCTGCGTTTGATGTTGCCTATGAGTTTTCCAAGCGCGGTGTGCAGCCCCTGCCGGTCTTTAGGCAGCTTGTTCGCTTCCATGTTGTTGACCAGCGTTTCGACAGAGGCCCCGCTTTGGGGGGACTGGGTAGGGTAGGTGCTTATGCCTATGAGCCGGTCTACTGCCCAGGTTGGAGAGCTCGTCATTCGCATGACCTTGATTATCTGCGGCGTCCGTGTGAGGACCTCTGGGGTAACCTCGGTCAGGTCGTTCGTCAGTGCAAACGCTTGGTTGACGAGATTCGCGGCGTCGGTCCGCGCAGCAGTGTATGCATCGCGAGCGAACTGGACGTACCAATTGTTATATTCCGTCACAGAGGCATACGCTTCCTGCTGCCACGTTGATGTTGATTCGTCTGCCGTTGACACGCCCTTGGCTCCATCGCTGGGATGGAGTGGACTTTACTACGGTTGTCTGGCGCCCTCAAGGTTTACCTCGCTGGAGTAGTGAAATGTCCTCGGGTTTATGGCAATTCTCACCATCCGGGATGGCTTGAGGAAAGCATTGTTTTGGCGGTGGACCGGATTACGCAAACCGTCGGTTCAACGGCTGAAATCTCCTCCAGCTACTTCGGATTCATGGCAGCGAGATTCCCTCGCGAAATTGGCGGCTAGTTGACAACAGGTTCCCGCAAATGGCGGAGTTCCAATAACAGATCCCCACACGCTGCCCTTGGCGGCGCACCAGGTGGGGACTTTTTTTCTACTATCATGCCCTCTGAGTCCCCTGACAGCCCACCGGCGCCGCCTGGAAATATTGAAGAGCAATCAATTGGCTTTACGCGCGCGGGTTGGAGCTACCTGATCGCGAGTTCGCTTCCCTTTGTCTGAGCCACATTTGGTTCCTCCGATTGAGCCCATACTGGGATCGCTTCATCGGACAGGGAAACGTGTTTTGGTCTGGTACAACTTTCGCTGATGCGGTGGTGCGGTATGTGTTTGACCAACGTCAGTGAGCCGTGTTCTTTGAGAGCACAATTTGCATCAAGGTGTCGACTGACTTCGCCGGGATCGGGGTACCAGGGATTGGGTCAGGCTCCGGTAGGCCGTTTCCGGCGCAACTGGGATTCCACCACCGCAGCGGCCATGGTGGATATGATCACCGCACCTATTGAGAACGGTGCCGTCATCATTGCGGTGAGTACGAAAGCCTCGGGCTGCGCGCCGGCAAGGGCTACGTTGAGAACCCTTACAGTCGCCACGAACGCGATAATAAGAGCGAGAAAGCCCGCCCCAGCAAATGCGATCCGCCCGGTCCAACGGTAACGGTTCATCGCCTTGTCCTCCTGGGTGCGCCACGCGGCGCGATTGATGACGACCGCGTCAGGGATTCTAGTGTAGCACGCGGTGTCCGGTGGTCGCATGGAGAACGTTGCGACACGATGCGGCTGCTTCGTTCAGAAGGTCGGACTGCAACGATTCTGAAGCACCGTCCCGCGCGAGCTAGTGGTGAGCGTTCAGCCAGTCACCTGTGGTTGGGCCTGTATCTCGGTCGGACCGTGAAGAGCCTTGAGTTCGACAGCGGTGCGCAAGAGCTTTGTCGGTGACGGCCCCTATAGCACGTCGTGACTGGGTACGTGGATGGCGCGAAGGACCACACGAGCCGTGGTCCGCGGACTTGGCGTCGCCCGTTCACTCAACATCGGCGATAGCTTAGCCTAGGTCGGCGACCGCCACGACAGGTGCGCAGACCATTGCTGCAGGCCAACTCCGGTGCGTCACAGTCCGCGCTACGGGCTATTGGCGCAAAACTGGCACAAATTGAGCCTGATTATCACAGGTTCACAACGACGCACTGACGAAAATATTAGGGCTGATTGCGCGGATGCAGTCGACCTGAGTCCGTTTGTGGATGTGCGGCAAACCGAGATATTGACCAAACCGGGCCTGTGCCTGCCGGAAGCATGGGACTACGGAGACCTGCAGTGTGGATTCCTGGCGGGACGTTGGCAGTTGCTCAAACTTCTCAGACTCTCTTTGCTGAGGTATCCCCACTGGTCGTGGCGGGCGCCATCTCCCGAGCACCGGCTGGGAAGGCTATCGGTGGCGGTGTTCCGGCGAGCCTGCTTCCATTCGATGCACAGCTGCAGTGCTGGCCGCCGACAGCGTGTGGCCGTAGCCGCTGTGCCATTACGCCGCCACAACGGGTGACGCGTGCTGAACGTTATGGCTGGATCCATTGGCCGTGCCCATGTGTTGCCGCGTCGTCATCGCCGATGGCTGACGCTCTCTGCCTCCGCAATCTTGGTATCTGTCGCCACATTGGCCGTAGCGGAAGTGAGCTTGCCTGCCTTGCGCCCTACCCCCGCCGTATCTCCGGTTGAGGCGCAGACCAAAGCGTGCACGAGGCTGGCTCTCGAACAGGATGAATCGGGAGCGGGGAACGCCGTTGAGCTGACACTCCGTTTTACCGGTTCCAAAGGCCAGCATTGCCACACCGCGGCCGAAGACATGGGCCCCGTCACCATTGAACTGCCTGGGGAAATGGGCGTTTCCGGCCTTGGCAAAGGCGACGTTACCATGTACGTCGTTGGCAGTTTCCAACCTCAGTGGATTGACGTAGGAACTGGGGATGACAATACCCACGAGATCGGACTCCCGAACTGTGTTGCTTGGCGGGACTACAACAATGCCCCACCGGATTGCGAAACCAGCCTGAACCACTTCCGGATTGTTCTGCGCAACCTGCGTTTGCCCATCGAGCCGCCGCCGGACGACCGCTACGAGGTTTCGGTCAAATTGGCCGGCATTCACGACAAAGATGCTCCAACCGCTGACCTTTCGGTAATTCCAGTCCTGCAGGTTGACGATGCTGGCGAGAGCGTGCGGTACGGGCAGAAGTTGACCTTCACCGGTGTCGGGTTTGAGGGCGGCTCCAGCGTCAGGCTTTACGCAGGAAAGAGCAACGTTACCGACGAGAGAGCCTGCGACCGTGCCTTCGGCCCCAGCTGGCGCGAAATCGCTACCGCCACGGCTGGCGTGAACCATCGCTTCAAGGCCAGAGTGACCGTCAAGGAGGCCCAATTTCCCGCTTCCGGCCGGTACCTCATTTGTCCACGGGGCGTTACCGGATACTCGGAGGTCCATCCGGGGGTCGTCTTCGTGGCCGGCGGCGTCTTGGTCCTTTCCGGAGTTGAGGAAGTCTCCCCCGGCAGCGACGTGTTGCTACTAGTGTCGGGCAACGCGGGGGTAGTAGACAGGGTGACGGCGGAGGGGATTCCCGCGGCGATTAAATCAAGGTCAAGCAATGTCCTGACCGTGGCTTTGCCGCCCAGGCTGTCGGGCGTCGTTACCATAAGGGTCAACTTCCGGAATGGTGGCTCTGCTACGGTGGAATTGACGGTGTCCGAAGCCTCGCTGACGGTGGCCGGTTTGCATGGTGACGGCATCGCCCTGGGTGGAACCGGATTTGTGTCGGCTGTCGACCTGCCCGGCAGCAAGGTTTGCATCGCTACCCTGGGCGACATACCCATCGCATTGCTTGATGACCGTAGGGAGTTCCCGCCGGATGGCTGCATCGACGTTCGACGCGGCGGGCGCTTCAACGCCACCGTTCTGGTTACCGACCGGGAAGGCCATCTCACTGCGGCAATCATCAACAAGGTGGCGTCTCTCGAACCGGGCCAAAGGCTCACTCTGGAAGTGACCGATGACGGCGGGCACAGGGCCTCTGTTTTGGTTCCCGTTGCTGTGCCGCAAGTCATCGTTGACCCGTCCGACGGTATTGTCAAGCGTTACCAACCAATCATCATTCGTGGCCGGAACTTTCCGCCCAGACGTCCGGACTACTACCAGGTCCCGCCAGTGGACATCAAAGTGGGCGACCGCCAAGTGCGCAGAATTTATCCGTCCGACAAAGGCGACTGGGAGTTTGAGTACGGCCACACGGGAAGGCATCAGTCCGGGGAGTGGATCGGGATCGAAATTTCTCTGGGGAACCACCGTCCCAGAGTGGCCACTCACAACTTCCGCGTCAGGGTCGCTCCCTTTTCCTTGGCGGTCATGCCCGCTTACGTGCGCATTGGCACGCCGGTCGTGGTTACCGTAACCGGACTAGAGCCGCATACGGCAGGCTATGGCGTAGGAATCCGCAGTGGGCCTCACTTCTCCTTTGAAGGGTCGTCGTCTTCTTTCACGACGGACCGACACGGGGACTTCACTGGAACGGCCCGATTTCCGGAATACGAACCTGCGGCCTTCGACCTCAACGGAGAGGCTGTGGTCTTCCTTCAGGTAATTCATGGTGGCCGTTCGCTGCCGGGCGCCAGCGCTGCGGTTACTTTGCGGCGAGGTCATCATCCTACGCCGGTGTTTGATGTACGGCGGTCGACGCCCACTCCGGAGCCAACGCTCGCGTTGACTCCAACACCAACTCCAGCAGTGACATTCACGCCGACGCCGGTCTTGACTCAGGCGCCGGTGGCCATCGCCCCGGCAACCCGCGCCGCTACGCCTACTCCGGTTCCTACCGATACCCCGTTGCCAACTTCAACCATTGACCGGCCTTCCATCGCCGCCACGGCGATCGCCTCCGTCGCTGCCCCGACGAAGCAACCGCCAGTGACTGGCAGAACCCCCGGCCAGAGTCAGGACGGCGCTAATTCGGGAATATTGTTCTTCCTGATGATTGTGCCCGGTGGCGGTTTGCTGTTGTTCATAGTGGTCGCGGTCCTGTGGATCCACGCTCGCCGGCGGTCCGGGGTTTGAGCGGTGCAGATTGGCCGAGAAATGACCGGGAAGATTGGCCATCGTTGGTCAGGCCTGAGCCGCAACTTGTTGGGCCTTCACCAGGGACCAATGTGAATAAGGGCGGGGTTGTCTCCCTTGACTGGGGTCGGTGGGTCCAGTCCGCGCGACGGCGCCGACGGGGGCAGGCGCGTGGCCAGAATGTGGGGAGGGGCTCAGGTCGGGGGTTGCAGTCAGCCATTGGAATCGTGCTTCGTTGCCAACATCGTATCCTCGATTTCCGCCAGCCTGGTGCAAGCCTCTGCGACCAGCTATGTGAGCTTGGTGATGACTCTCGTGTTGGGGTACCCAGTGAGGGCTTCCTGCCGTTGGACCAACGTGCTTTTGATGAGCGGGTTTACGCAGGTATGGCCGATGATGCGATGGAGGGGTATTCGGATGTCAACCTGTTGCTGCACCTTACGGTGCCCACTGGGGCCGATGGCCTCCGGCGTGAAGCGATCTGCCTACTTGGAGGCCAGCCCAGGAGGCTGTTGGTCCAGATCGGTCTGGAGGGCTGTTTCGTCGGGAGGGCAGGTGAGCTGGAGATGATCGCGGTCATTGAGCAACTCCGGAATTCCCTAACCACGGGTGGGCGGATTATGGGCAAGATGGTTGTCGGCGGTTGGGCGTTTCAGGCTGTGGTTGATCCGTGGCAGGTGTTGGGACTGGCTGCGCCATCAAGAACCTGCCGCAACTGGGTCAAAGCAGGTCGTTTGACGGCCGGCTCCAAGTTCCCGGAACCGACCGCTGATTTCATTCCTTTCGTGCCCCGGGAACGGCGGCCAAGTCTCTGCCGCCCGGAGCACTTCAGGGGTTTTGTGCCTAAAACGCGATTTTCCGGTGTTTTGGCGCACGTCTCCAAATTGAACTTCCGCGGCGACTATGATCCGGCCCGGAAACATCGTAGGAGGGTATTCGAAGTGGTCAAACAGTCTGCAACAGGCAGATTTCCGGAGAGGTTCGTGGACGGGTATAGGGTCGCGAGGGATTGGTGGCGGGCCAACGATGCTCGGCTGCCGGGCGAGGTTGGTGGCGCCACCGTGTTCGTCATCGAATTCGCAGATGGCTGTCGTTACTTCGGGTACACGAGTGAGAGCGTGTTCTTCCGGTTGGGGGAACTGATGGGTGGACCCTTCCACTACGGGTCCAACGACTTCGTAGTCGAACACGGTCGCCGTATGGTCTACCTGGTGCGCTGTGTGTCAAGCGGCATGGATGAACGAGAAGCGCGTGACCTGCGAAACATGCTGGTCTCGCTGGGGGACGACAAATGGGGCGGCAGAAACGGTACGACTATTGAGACTGCTGGCTGCTGGTTGTATTCGGTCGCGCCCATGGGCTTGGATCTATGCCGAAGTGGAAGCTAATTCGGCGCCAACCAAGTATGGATTACCGTTAAGGTGCATTAACAGAACCCGCAGAAAACCCCGTTTGCGGTTCGGCGCAGTTGACATTCTGCCCTGGGATTGTCGCGCCTATTGATACCATGAAACCCCAACGGGAGTTCCAAACCAATTTGGAACAATTTGCTCCCCGTGCGAGTTGCCAAATGTCTATATCACTGTTTGAACCCAACGAAACGACACGTCTGACCGCCATTGACCTGGCCCGCATTCAGGCGGCCTGGGATAACGCTTCCGCGGGCGAAACCCGCCGCGTTTACGCTCATTATCGTAAGCGCTTCGAAGCATGGTGTACCGCCAGAGGATGCTCCGCATTGCCGGCTGAGCCGGTAGTGGTGGCCGGCTATTTGGCTGAGATGGCTGAGACGTCATCCTGGTCCGCGGTCCAGACCGCCAACGCGGCCATCCGGGCCCGCCACGAGGAGGTCGGGCTCGTTTCGCCCACCCTGGACTATCGCCTGTCGAAGGTGCGGAAGGGCATCCACAACACCATCAGTCGGGTTCCGCGCCAGGCCGATGGCATTACCCTGGAACTGTTCCTGCAGATTGAAAGGGCTGCCTGGAAGCCCCGGCCCCACGAGACAATGGCCCAGGCCGGGCTCAGGGCGTCCACGGACATCGCGCTCATCAGCCTCATGCGCGATTGCCTGCTGAGGCGCCTGGAGTGTGAACTCGCCACATGGTCAGACTTGGTGAAACTGCCCGATGGAACCGGATCGCTCGCTGTTCGCCGCGTCAAGACCCGCAAGCGCCAGTCGACCGCGCCGGGGTACGTTTCCCTGCACACCATGGTTTACCTGCTTCGCATGCTGGAATTGAGGAAAGGTCCCGCTCCGGAACCGTTCGAACCCATCTTCGGCATCGGTGGGAGGCAGATCAGCAACCGCATACAGCAGGCAGCCGAGTGGGCCGGCCTCTCCGGACGTTTTCGGGGGCACTCGCCCCGGATCGGCATGGCCCACGACTTGGCGGCGGGCAACGCCGAGTTGCCCAGCCTGATGCAGGCTGGTGGCTGGTCGAGCGGACAGAGTGTTTCCCCGTACATCGCGACCGTCATGGCTTCCAAGTCTGTGGTCGCGGGCTGGTACCAGATGAAGGAAGACCAGCTGTTGGCAGAATTTGGGCCGTCGCACCGGCCGGAGGTGGACTGATGGAACGAACGGCCGAAGTGGATGTGCATGCCCTGATCTCTGATTCCGGGTACGCCCAAACCTGGCGGGCTGCCAAGAACGCCGGCTGGAACCGCTGGAAGGCGTGGAGTTTGGTCGAAGGAATAGATCCTCTCGCGGCCACCAGCGACGACCTCGTTCGCTTTCTCAGGGAATACCAGGGCTTGACTTGGCGGTTGGCCACAGATACTTCCGGAGCCATCGCATGGGTGTACCGCCAGCTGGGTATCCCCCGGATAACCAAGAGCCGAGAAATCACCGATGCCAAGCGTCAACTTCCGGAGTCGGTGAGGGGTCGGAGACGGGAGACCGCCCTCATGAGGCGGTGGCTGGAGCGGTTCATCCTATGGTGCCATTTGTACGAAGTGGCCTCCTTGCCGGCGGCCCCCGGCGATGTGGAGAGGTTCCTCGGGCAACTGGAGCGGGGTTACACGCGCCGTACGGTGATGGACGTGGCCTGCATGATCGGGCTTTACCATACCGACAACGGATTTCCCGACCCCCGCGAGACCGGGTCCCTGAAGGCGGCGCTCAAAGGCATGAAAGGCCGGACGATCGTGGGCGACGGCAGGCGCCTGCGGTCCCTCTCCGGCATGACATCGCAGGCCCAATGGTTCGAGTGGTGCCTGGAGAGGGGCATTGCGTGGGAGGACGCCACCCCGGAGCAGTTATGTGGCTTCTTGGACGAGGTTCGCCGGGACTTTGTGGGCCAGGACGTCCGTTTGAGGTTTGTGACCGAGTTGTATAGGGGCCAGATTCCGGGTGGTTCTCCGGTGGTGAAAGCTGCGTTGCGGGAGTTTGTGGAGTGCGCTCTGAGAAGTGATGTCGAAGTCGCAAGCGAAGTCGCCGCCAGAACAGCGTCGCTGGAGCCGGTCCGATTAACGTGGGTTGATGACGCGGAGTTGTCAAGCCGGCTCACCGAAGTGGACTTGGCTCGGATCAGTAGCTTTATGGAAGCATCGGTTCCGCCCATGACCCTGGCTCGGTTTCAGCGTGATTGGGGAGCATTCGCATCCTGGTGTGCGAAGAAGGGCATCGAGCCCAGAAATGCGCACCCTTCGGAAGTGTGCGCATTTTTGGCGCTCAAGGCGGCGCGTCTGGATGCTGCCTCGGTCAGATGTTTCCGTGACTCGCTCAGCTGGTGGTTCGCTTCCTTCAGGCCGGACAGTAATCCGGTTCAGGACCCCATGGTGAAAAGACTGATGCGGGGGATCATTCACTCCATCGGCAAACCGGCAACCCAGATGAGCCCCATCCGGCATACTGACTATGAATCGGTGGCCGCGGTCGCGTTTGAACCTCGGGGTGGAGAGACCCGGGACCGGGCTCTTTTGAGGGGGTCCGTTGAGGTGGCGGCGATCGGCTTCCTCAGGGATGGCCTCCTGAGGGGCGGCGAAGGATCGGAGTCGCGCTGGGACCAGCTCGAGCGGCAGCGCGACGGTACAGGCATCTTGCTGGTGCCGCGGTCCAAGAACGACCGCGAATCAAGGGGGGCAGTCGTGGGCATTTCGGCTCCCACCATGGAATCCCTGGCCCAAATGCTGGACATTCGTCGGGTTCTGCAGCCCGAGCGCTCCAGGCGACCCGAGATTTTCACGTTGAGCACAGCCCACTTGGGTAGGCACATAAAGAATGCTTGCGAGTGGGCCGGCCTGAGTGGGCGATACGCGACTCACTCCTGCCGGATCGGAATGGCTCAAGATCTGGCGACGGCCGGGTTTTCCGCTTTGCAGATAGCGGCGGCGGGTCGCTGGAAAAATCCGAGGATGCCGGGTTATTACATTCGCGACATTGCTCTGGCTGACGGCGCTGTAGCCAGGTGGTATGCACACGGGGCGGGAACGCTGAGGCTGGACGACGGAAGGCTCCGCGGCTATGGGGAGTATTTCGAAGACGGCGGCGGGCTGTTCGGCATTGGGAAGCAGAGCATGCAGTTCGGAATGTGAAAACGGATGGCAACCGACCCTGAATTCCGGCATTTGCCCGTGTTGCGTCCGTCGGATTTGAGAGGCGGTAGGAGGAATATCCGGCCCGTCGATTCCCATCGGCAATGGGTAGCGTGCCCCGTACTGGTACGCGGAGCCATTGCTTCGTACAGGTCGTCCACCAGAGGCTGGACCTGGATAGCCTCATCGAAGGAAGCGATTGCGGGGAAACACGCTGTGCCCCTATGTGTGAGTAGCCCTTACGGTCGGCAGAGACCGCCTCCGGGTTGGACAGTCCCGAAGGAGGTTTGTCGTCAATCATCAATACCTGGGACCGGTCCGGCGTCGGCAGATGAGACTCCTCATGACCGGTGTCGTCTTACGGAACTGAGGCGCGGCAGCCGAGCGCGGTCGCCAACACGATGACGAGCACGGCTATGCGGTGAACTTGGATCCGTTGACCAGCGCGGCCACGAAGGCGGTGGCGGCACCACCGCTGACGGTGTTCCTAACGGCTGCGGCTCCGGCCGGGCACGGAGATTACAGTTTGGCCACGTTCGAGATTGTATTCGGCGGAGAGTCAAAAGCCACTTCAGTCACCGTACCTTGAAGTTCTACGCGTTCACGGTGAGTGGGCGAACGGTGAGGAAGACTCAGCGGTGGCAGAAGGAGGCAGGGATCAACAACAGGTGTGGCGGATTAATGTGGAGGTGCCTGTGGCCGGTGAGGTGAAGGTGGCGCTGACGGCAATGACGGATTGCGCCTATTAAGGAGCAGTGTGCGTCGGAGAAGGCGGGAATCTGGCGAACCCGCTGTATTCGTCAGCGATCTGCCCCGTTAAGACTTGCCGCAGGGGCATCATCTCCCGCGGGGAGGTCCCAGGTCCGCCGCCACGTAGCGATGTTCGGAGCAGTGATAATACGCGGAATGCGCGGTCCAAGCGCCTCCCGATGCTAGTGCCGCGGCGCCATCGTGCCGCGGCCCTAGTGGCAAGTTGAGGCGGGGCGGTTCGTGCCAGTTCGGGTGCACCCGATTACCGTCATGCTGTTGGGCCGCGTTGCCCAAACAGACGACGGAAGATTCGGCGTGATGGTCTGATCAACCAGCCAATTTGGAGCCAGTTGCGAGCGAAATAAATGGCTGCAGAAACTCCTACGAGCCCCGTTGCAAAAGCCGCGAAGCACAGTGTCCAGAAAAGGACTTTCCATGCCCCTCGGGTTATCCAGCCGGGTACTTGGTGAGTCCCTTCCTGGCTGATGTGGAGGATCATGCCTATGACCACACTCAAAATGGTGACCGCGACCAAAAATACTCCGAACAATACGACCGGCTCGACAGCCGCTCGGCTTCTATTGGTTTCTCGTTCGAGATCGGACTGCAGTCTGGACATATAGCTCCAGCTCACCTGATCCTGGTTAGCCAACGATTTCTGTAAGCGAATCCAAGTCGGGTCTTTGGGAAAGTCCCCTGGGTTTTTGATTCCGGTGGTAGTGTGAAGCTCGAAGGTGAATACGTCGGCGCCCGGCAAGAGTCTGATTGATTCGTTGCCAAGGTTGGCGACACGAATGTACAGGCGCTCGTTAATGCTGCCTTGTCCGTAGCCCGGATCAACTTGAATCCCCATCAACCCCGTGAGTCCTTGCAGCGCATATTGCAGCCTGATGCCAATTTTTCCGACCAGGTTGTTAGGCATTAACAGTTTTTCCTTGGTTGACAGAATGGCTATCTGGCCCGGGTTAATCTCGATGTACGGTCCCCGGATGGACGTTCCTGGTGGGTAATGTTCGCCATCCACCACTAGCCCGTCCGACGCCACGCGAAGGGCGTAAGACGCTTCCTTGAAGCAGTTTGCGTCCCAGGAATCGGGCACGAAGATTTCCCCACCTTCCACCCTGTTACGGATTTCGTCGCCGCTCAGGATCATTTATGGCCTCGCTATCGCAATCCCGGGTTCCGGGGCTCGTGGCGTTTTCATTAAGACCCGAAGGGCGAAGGTCCCGAACCGTCGCCAACGCGCCGCATTGCACAGTGCAGGCGCCGGCACCAGACGTGCGTGGGGCAAATCGGATTGTTACCGGTCCGTTCCCGTCTTTGAGGCTTAGGTCTTTTGGGTAGCCTGGCTTGGTGGCAGCTCTATTCCGAGATAGGAGAAAGCAGGATTAGGTCTCGGCAGGTATCAGGTGGTTGATGCCCCACTTTGGCGGGTACCGAAGGGCAATGTTCTGCAGCGTGGGGCGATACAGTTGTTTGATTTGTCGTCGGTCGTTAGTTCCACGCACGTCTGGGTGGGCGGCTCGTGCGTACTTGGACACCTCGCAAAATAGGTTCTGGCAGTCGATAAGTTGCAACGGTCTTCCCCAGAGCGTTTGGAATTCCAAATTGCGCCGGGCGAATTCGAGGCTCTGCCGTTCGGTCACGAGTCGAATCAAGTCGGAATCGGACCAAGTCCCCGTGTTGCCGAAGCACTTGCGCAAACCGTCTTTAGCGCCGGGTCCGGGGACAACGAATTCCATTTCCGAAAAATCGCAAAGCTCGCTGTAGTTTAGGTCGGTAACGTATTGGTACGCGAGGAAATCTCCAATAGTGGGATACGACCTCAGGATATCGAATGCTTGCTGCATGGTTGATGCGTCGGCGATCCTGAAGGCGACCTGATCGCGCATCAGCCACTCCAGCAGTCGCAGGTGATTGCGGTGTTTTGCCTGATCACCGAATGCTCGCTTGCCGGAAGGCATGATGTAGGCTGCCGAATAGATGGGTAGTTTGGCGGCCCTTGCGTTCGTCAGGATTTGGTCGTAGCGGTGGTAGGAATAATCCTCGAACGAGATGCGGCCCAATTCTGCGGACAGCAGTTCCCAGGTTTCGATTTTGTTGAAGAGTTTGAACAGTATGCTCCGAAAGAAAACTTCCTCCGGGGCTTGCTCGCCGTCGTAGATCACGTGGCGGATCAAGTATTGACTCACCCTGTCGGAGGCACGGTACGCATTGGTGAATTTGTATCGTGCCAGGATCGGGTCCTGGGTCCATGGGGCCGATCCGTCTGCCAGCTTCCGGAAAAAAATGGCCTGTCGCTCCGCGGCGAACCGCCAGAAAGTATCGTACACTGTGGTAGCGCGCATTTGAGAAAACGGAGTGGTGCTGGGTTACCGCCACTCAGCGATTGACGACAATGCGGTGGCAGTTGGCAGCTTTCGGTCGCGAATTGTGGGCGTACAGGTGTCAAGGTGGGCACGGTGCTGGTTCATGGTCTGGTGAAGCCGGCACGTGAGCTAAGTAATCACGGTCGTGGGTGGAGCTTCGGCGACCCAGATGGTTCCCTTTTCGAGGTCCGCGCACAGATGGCCCCGACCCTTGGCGCGAACTTCGCGCCAAATTTGAAAACCTGTCACGATAGCGCGTTCCCAGTCGGCTTCGGTACACCGCGCGACTTCCAGATGTTCCGTCAGCTCTCTGATGTTGCGGAGCAGTTTGTAGTCAACGGTCTTGACGCCGTCCAAGAAGTTCCGGCGAGCAGCGTAATCAAATACGAAAGCTGAAATACCTTCTTCGAGGACCATGGCGCGTCCACCGTCCTCGGTTTCGTCTACCAAGGGGTTGCTCTTCCGTTTCCTGCGGAGGAGAGCGCGTACCGTGGGCGACCACCCGAGTATTGATGCGAAACACAGGTGAAAGATGTCGTGGTATCGGTAACCATCATCCTCGTAGCGGTTGTCCGACAAAGAATCGCCAAAACGCTTGCCATTGACGAATGTGACTGTCCGCCCTGAGCCGTCGGGTTTGATGATGATATCCATCTGTCTGGGAAGACGTTCGGTTTCCTCGTATTCTTCATCGAACAGCCTGTAGTGGCTCCGTTGTGAAGAGAGTGGCCCCCACCGCCGGTCGATTTTCTCCAGGTTGTGTTGAGCGACGTCCTCCAAGTAAAGGCCGTGTTTGAAGGCAACATTGGTGAGGTGCCAGATCAACCTACCTAATTGTTCTTTGGCCTGGTCAGGTGGCAATGGGTAGTGAGTCCCTTCCTCGAACCATTCTGCATAGCCATTCAGGAGCGATGCGGTTGTTCCGACCAGCCTGAACAAGGGGACCGCCGTTTGGTGGGGGTCGCCGTCGCACGTCGGCTGTTGGGGCCTTTGGTCGGCCCAATTGACGGCCTCTTGAAATTCGTTAAGCTCGATGTCGGTGGTGTTTGGTTTGGAGTTGGGCTGAGGCGGCAATTCGGAGGTCGGCCACCACAATGCGCTGGCCTTGTGCTGGTAGCCCAAGGCGGTCTCTCCCAAACGAAACCCCTGCTTGGTAGCCACGTTTGACAGATACCAAAGTAAGTCGCCCAGTTCTTCCTTTACCCTGTCTGGAAACATCTGGTAGGACTTCCCGTCGCGGAGCCATTTCTTTTGCTCGGACAGCAGTTCGCCGACTTCCCCGGCCAATCCCATCAGGGGGATCAACAGGAGCTGGTAGTGGCCAAGGCCAGTTGCTGATCCTGGCTGTTGATCAGTTTGGTTGGCCAACTCTTGGTAATCGTTGAATCTCATAATGTGGCCTCCCCCCACGGCTGAGGGACGAAGTTTTCGGGATTTAGGTGGGGCGACATGGCCCTCGGTGGCTGACATTCCCCCAAATCTGTAAGAGGCGGCAAAGAACTGCGAAGACCGGAAGGTCTGCTGGTGGACCTGGACTCAACGTCGTGGGCGTCCGGATGTCGTTTGGCGACGTCTCCCGTTTCCTCATCTGCTTGATGGACACTCTGGCCCGACAACTGGCGCAGGACGTTGTGGAAACACGGGAACGGGGTTGCGGCCGATAGCGTGTCTGGGCCGAGGGGACTGCGGGTAGTCGGACTAGCCTCAGGATGTGCAGGTTGGAGAGCCGAAAATGTGGCTGAACGCGACCGGCCGCATCGCGCCGGTTGGAGCAGGCATCTCAACCGTGGCCGAGACGTGCAACCCGGTACCTTACTGCCCAAGGGTGGGGGGCGCGATGCGCTGGTTGCGGTGGTTGATCCGGCGGCCAATGGAGATTCGAAACGCGAGGGGTGGTGGAAGGCCGTCCGATTCAGCCGATTACACACCATGGGGAGTACCTCTGTGGTCGAGGGATGAATAATCCGCCAGATGATACCACAATCACAGGTTCCAGCGGTGTGCGCGCAACCGGCATGCACGGGAACCGGTGGGCATCGGGAAGACCGCAGGCCGTATCTCGCGCACGAATACATTGTATCATATTGGACTAGTTGCGCCCTGGGCATGTGGCTGCTGTGGGAACGGCTCTGCGTTAGTCGTGGCCCAGGGTGAAATCTGCCGCCCCGTCTGTCGGGAACGGCCGGCGTCGCCTTCGGTCAGCAAGGCCACGATTGGGCCACCAACTCGGACGCTTGCGCCACCGGCTGATGTCATTGATTTACGCAGGATGAACGACTTCGGCTACCGCCACCAGTTTCACCTTCACTTGGGGTATGTTGCTTCTCAGGGGTCGCTTGGAGTGCTTCGTGGTGCAGTCCGGGCAGCGGGTCTTGCCGGACAGCGTCCGTCCGTCTATTGGCGACAGCTCCGGCTGATGGATAGCGACAACCGGCAGCGTGCGGACGGAGGCTTACACAAGACGTCTCGGATTTCCGGGAACGGGCTGAGGGTTGGTAGGTCCAGCTATCGGTTCGTGTCGTGCGTCGGTTCCGGTTTGACGTGAGAGATGGGCGCATATATGATGCCGACATCCCGCCGGCGTGGCTCTGCGAGAACAGCTCGCGGCACCGGTGGGGCGGAATCGGTTTCCGACCATGGTTGGGTTCCTCGTTCCTTTGGTGTGTGGCAGGTATTGTTGTATTCTGGAATCTCACCGGTGGCTGATTCCAGCAAGGAGGGGTGCGATTGCCATGACGACGACGGATGCTCAAAGTTCGACTGGTCCCTATGTTGGATCTCCCGGCTACTGGCCGGTTGATAGGGGGTCTCTGCGGGGGAACTGGAGGCCTTTGATGAGTGATTTTGAAGAACATTCCGTCGGGGCAGTGGTATTGCCGTCTGGCGAACCGATGTTGGTGGTTCATCCACCTGGCTCCGTAGTCCTCGGGACTTGGTTCGTTCAGACGTTATCTGCCTGCCGCAATTTGCGGTGGAGTGCCGATGATCTGCCTGACGACAGCGCATCCTGCACAGAATGGTCTGCCGTGTGGAGTTTGCTGCAATTGCTTACCAGGATTTTGGAAGACGGTTCTCCGGCCCCATCGCTGGTTCCAGCCGATACCGGTGGTGTACTCGCCGAATGGGACCGCAACGGTTTACATCTGGAGATTGAGTCGGAGCCCGACGAGTCCATGGGTTACTACGCGTCGGGTCGCGGCCACGAACGTGAGGGTTCGTTGGATCCGTCGAACCCTGATGATGTTGCCTATCTGAAAGAGTGCTCCACTCTTCTGGGGCATCGGCCCTTTTTGGAGCAGCTTGATGGTGAGCAGTGTTCAGGGGACGGTTCCTGACACTGAGTGGGTGTATCGGCGGGTTGCGCGTGACCGGCATGTGTACGACGGCAATCTCGGGCGGCGCCGTCCTGCGTTCTTGGCGTTCGTTCAAGGCAGCCGGTACGGGGATGTTTTCGCATAGATTGTTTCAGAGACGACTCCTGATGCGGTAGCGAGTTATGGTCAGGAGCCGTACATGGTTCGCGTACCTGTGTCTTTGGTCCGCCAAAATGAGCTGGACGTCGTAAGGAGTGGGAGTAACGAGGAGGAAGGTCCGGGCCATGTGGACATTGTGGACCGAAAGACGCGCAGCCGGGTCACGTCTTTGGCTAAGGCGGCTGAATGGGTTGACGGGTACGAGCCGTCGAAAGGGGATTACGGCTCGGAATCTGAACTTAATCCCCTGGGTAGTGGGGCGTAGGTACAGTTTTTGTGTTGAGATGGGTTTCGCCTATTGCGATTGTCGAACCTGGCGGAAGCCCTTCGCGGACCGATCTCACTGTTATCGCAAGAGGGCCATACCGTCGAAAGTATGCCCCCAGGGTGCGCCGTTCGGGCGAGAGGCGAGGGGGTCTGTCGGGAGACACGGTACCGCGTACCGCGTTTCTCGTGGATGTGGTCGGTGTGGGGCGAATGGCGACTAAGGGGGCTTGGCTCTGATGGTTGACATAAAACGCCCCCGTAAGCCGCACCGACGGTGCCACGCCGAGCGGGACGCGGAGATTTACGATCGCGTTTTCGTCAGCCGGAAAATGACGGAAAAGGATGCAGCGGCTGAGTACGGACTGACTCAGAGCCGCATCAGCGAGATCCTGACCGAAGAGTACGCCAGGCAGACTGGGGCTGCCCGTAAGCGTGTAGTCCACCAACACGAGACGAAATCGAGAAACGCAGAGATTTACCGACGGGTGGTGGAACTGGGCGAACTCACGGGTATGGCAGCGGCGATAGAGTACGGTATCACTAGGCAACGGGTGTCGCAGATTCTAGACGCAGTCCATCTGGAGCGGTACGGGGTCAAACGGCCTGCCCTGCGTTGATAGAGGGCGCCACGCCGTGGGTCGTCCTACCTGAGTTGAAACGCTGGGGAATCACCACCGCCCATGGACTTCTCGCTTTGGAGGCCAATGGGCTGACCGCCATGCTGGTCGTCGGTGTTCTGGCTACACAACACGCCGACATTGCTCGGCAGGGGCGTCCGCTTGGAGCCCGCCAAAGCAATGGCTCGACCCCACGAATTGCAAAGTGTTGACGCCATAGAATTCATCCACGATGAGGGCGTTGAGCGCCGGGCTGATCCAGCGCTTTACCCCTGCCAGATCTCCGCTGCTCATGTCTGGGTACTCCGTACATCGAGGTGACAACCTGGATCGGTTCCGAGCCCAACTTGTTGCCATCTCCGGCCGGTCGTTGCAGTTTGTGAAGTGACGGTTTTGATCGGTGCTAAGCGCAGTTCAGGAAACCCTTGTCTGTAGCAGTAGGCGCCAAAAGGCATCATTGCGCCCTGGGCAACGGCCTGACCTCTGCGTAATTGATAGACTATTCCGGCAGGTCGTGGAAAGTTTGCACCCTGCGCAGCTCATTGCTGATTCCTCGCCATGTTAGGGACGCGGTCGGACGGTGGGGTTTGGCTCCGCGTCGTGGTCGGTTTGGGACCGTGGTCAGTGGTCGGTATTGAGGATGGTGAGGTGGTTGATCACGGGACGGCAGAACCATTTGTTGCAAGTCAATGCGTGGGCTCCTGTTGGAGCTCGTAGTTCACTGCAAGCCTGGCATATTTGGCCGCTGTCGCCCTGGCAATCCAGAATTCCGTACGCCCTCGTGTGGTTTCGACGGGGCATGGGTTTGGGACCTTCCGGCAAGGAGTCACCGACTATTCTGAAGGGGGAGGTTCGTCGTTGATGCCACTGGCGCGCGGGCGTTCCGAGAGCCACCGCATAACTTCTGACTCCCACCAACGCACGGCTCGGTCGCCGACTTTGATGCATTTGGGGAAGGTCCCGTCACGCATTTTTCGGTAAATGGTGCTGGTTGCCAAGCCGCAAAGCCGCTCGACTTCATGGCGGCGCAGCGCGCGGTCGGATTCAGGTTCAGTCATGGATATTTACCTCCGTGGGTGTGGTATCCGGAGTATGCCGGACATTCCCGTGTGTTGTTTTCAAAAGCGGAAACATTACGTGCTTCCCGGGCATGTTTTTGCCACCAATTCCATCTGTGCAGGCACCTAGCGAAAATGCCACCGCGATTTGGCATCGGACGCTGGTAGCGACATCCTGATGGGCTGGGATCCTGGCGAGAGGCCTCCCACGCCGGGGCACGCAGTGCGCGCCGGTGAAGGCACAGGAAAAAATGGTGCAAACTGGGATACTGTCCGGGTGTGGGTTTCGGTAGATGTCAACGTTCGCGGCGTGGTTGGCGATGCGAAAAAGAAGCGTCTCGTGGTTGCAGCGAGATGCTGGCGTACCGCAGTTACGGCAGGTTCGAGGCGTTTCGCCTCATCTGCCGTAGCCTGGAGGATGCAGGAGCCGCGAAGCTAACCCGACCTTGAATTCAATGAGCGGCCGGATGCCGTGCTCGGAATGTGGCGGTCTCGCCCCACCCCCAAGCCGAGGTTCTGGAACAAGCCTACTTCACCAAGGGCTACGGGATCGGCGTCTTGAAAGGGGACTAGCGCGGCGTTCCTCAGTTAACGATCCAGCGGAGCTCATCTGGCACCGTGGGTGCGACGCCGAGTCTGCAACCGCGTCGCCTGTCACGGACATTGGTGGTCATGTGACTGCGGCAACCGTTCATCCGGCGGTGGGGTGCAGCGCTTGCTCTGGCGCTGTCAACGGTTAGAAGTTGCCTGGTGGCTCAGAACGGCAGCAGGTCAGTGGGCTGGTACAAGATTACGGGATTGGTGACGCTCGGCACCAAACCGACGTAGTTGCAGGCGCTGATCTCCTCGTCGTGTTCAATCGCCAGCCAGTAGCCCCAATGCGCGCACCAATGTGGTCTTTGAACGTTGGTGGTGGAGAAGATAAGGTTCAGGCTTTCGCTGATGTGGGCGAGCACGACGCTACGAGCCAGTTCGAATGACGGGTTGCCGTGGGCGGTGGGCAGGGCGTTGGTGCGCCAGGACCCTTCGTCGAGGCCCAGGGTTAGATGTCGGTAGTCGCGACAGTTTGCCATCGTCGTTTCCTTGCGGCCGGTACGGGCACTGGGGTACAGGTGGGTGATGGGTCGGTTGGCCTGCCACAAATGGCGTAGCCAATTCATGGCGTCTCGCTTGTTGCGTTTCGGCTCATCCGCCGGGTATGCGCCCCTCCTGGCAGCCATGTGGACGAATCTTGGCCGCCAGGGTGAGTAACGAAATTGGCCGCTTTGTCTGTGAGGAACAGCCGACGTCGCTGTCGGTCAGCGACGCCATTATTGTTTCATGGGAATGCGCATAGGCGCCACCGGCCGTCGGCATCAATTTGCCGCGAGCCGCTGACCTGTCCGGGACCAGGTGGAGCTGTTGTAAATCCAGCTAGTGGGAAATTGCGAGACTTCGGGGCACGAATCGCAAAGCCAAGAACCGCTCGTTGGGCTGGGAGTGGAGGCAAAGCCCATAACGTTCGGTAAATCGTCCACGCGGAGCCAGGCTCCGGTCGGTGAGCGCGTTTGGTTGGCGGAATCGTCCCTGGTCGGCAGCATCGTTTCCTCGATTTCCGCCAACCTGGCGCTAGCCTCCGCCACCAGCCGCGTGAGCTTGGTTACTTCAGAATGTGGCCACCGCATTGCGATAGCGGCCGCTGTACCTCACCGGATTTCCGTTGCCGCGGGTGGCTGGCTTCGGGGGACGTTGGTGGTTGGCCGTTTGGAGCCTTGGTCCTTCGCTGACGGGTAGCGGCAGGCAGACGGTGGCAGTTGGCATGGCGGACGTGGGGCGGCGGCGGTAGCGCAGGCCGTCTGGGTTGGAAAGCAGAGCACGCGGTTCGGGACATGAGAACGGTTGGCAACTGCCCCCGGATGCCGGCTGGTGCCTACGTTGCGACCGTCGGATTAAGGCAGTCATGAAAAGACCGCCACGTCGGGTACCATCGGGATTTGATGCCGTTAGCGCACGCGCAAGGCATCGGTCAGCCTGTCCACCAGGATCTGTGGGATGCCGAACATATCGGAAGACTGGTTCAGGGTATACAACAACTCCCTGTTGATGCGAGGCGCCGCTAGGCCGTGTTCCTCTGGCTTGACGCCCATTACTAAAGCTAGTTCCCAGAGTTGGGTATTGCTCATGCCGCTGTCGCGGGCGGCCGCCAGAATGGCAGCTGCCTGTTGGGGATTCGCCAGCGGCGGCGGTTCGGTGCCTGGTGGGCTCATCAGTATGCCCAAGTCGCGATTATGGACGGTCGCAGAGCGGAAGATATAGTCGCCCACGGTCTGGTCGTCCAGTTGTTCACGGACTTCGTCCATGAACACTTCAAGGTGAAGGTACGACAAGGTGTGCATGCCCTGGGTTGCGGCTTCGTACATCGCGTTCGCGGTCACGTAAAGGTGCTTGAAGTTGGGGTTGTCATTCACTGAAGCCTCATCCAGGGAGTAAAGTAGGTCAAACATCTGGTCTTGGACCAAGTTCGGAGGATATCCGTCGGGATAGGGCTCGGCGATGGTCTTGACGTGGCGTTCTCCGTTGTGGTCGAACCTGATGATCCCAAGCAGGCCGTACTCGTCGGTTTCAAAGTACCACGCGCCGAGTTCCCATTCATTTTCTGGTTGGTGGTGCTTGGCCATGACCCTGACGGCGTCCGGACAGTCGAGGCTGCGCGGGCTGGGGTGGGTGATACCCGAGTCGCGGCAGAGGGCGGCCATGGCTGCGAATTGTGGCAACTCTTCCTCAAGCGCCTCGGTCATCAGTTGGTCGAGGCGCATCCAGGCCAGGTCGTGATCCGTAGTCAACTGCTTGAGTTGCTCCACAAGTTCCGATGGACCTTGGAAATATTTTCGAGTGAGCGCCATGGATTCGTAGAGGGCGCACAGATTGGCCCAGCGTTGTTCCGGTGGAATTGACTGGTTGTAGACAGCTTCCGCCAGGGTTCTCTGGGCGGCGTATCCGGCAAGGGCATTGAGCACGGTGTACAGGAGAAAAACGGTCACCACTCCGTCCTCTGTCGTCATGGCGAAGCTGTCTGAAGCGTAGGCATTCAAGCCGGACGTGTGGATGCGTTCTTTGACGTCGTGCAACCGCCGCTCGGCGCGTTGCCGGATGCTCTCCCGATACGGGGTGTTGCTTTGGGCGTATGTCTCCTCCAGCGGGGCAGCGAGCTCGGCAAGGTAATCAAAGGGCGCTTCCAAACTCTTGGTGAAGGCCTGCAGGGCGTCAGCCTGGCCGTGTTCCAAATGGTGGTCGGCCTCGTCCAGCAGGAAGTCGAGCTGGCTGGTGGCCAGGAGAAGGTGGGCATTCAGATCCTCAGCTAGGAGGTACGGAATTGTCGGTGTCATGTGGACTCCAATGGTTGGTGAGGGTGAGGTCGGCCCACGGTGGCCGGATGCTGTACCGATCATTTGCCGGCGGTTTGGCGGAGAGGTGGCGTTCTCCATTCCTCGAATGTCCCCGATTTTACCTCCATTCGGCGTACAAGGGCCTCAATGGAAATTGGCGCAACGGTACTCCTTTCGAATCCATTTCATTGAATAGCCGGTACGGCGGGAATTTTGTGTTTCGGTCTGAGAATTTCGTCGTCGGAGCGGTTTTCGGGTGGCTCGAACGGGTAGTCAGGAAAGACCTTCTAGTTGTGGCGAATCAGTTGCTGCCGAGGCATGGCGTTGGGGTCGGTTGAAGTTGTCAGGGTGGCTGGCGCGTCTTGGGACGCAGTACGACCACTATTTAGATGCTTCACCGGTAGGTGGGCTGCCGCAAGGGTGGGGTGCCACCCAAGATTGAACCTGGCGAAGAACTCCGGCGCCTCTTTTGGGCGCCACCCGTCGTGAGACGTGCGCACAGTCTCCGTTTTCGAGTAGCGAAGCATGGGTGGCCGCCATCCGTGTTTGCCGTTGAAGAAGCACTTTTCGATGATTGGCTCGCGCCAGCGAACGAATTTTCCATAGCATTCGGCTCTCCGATTTCTGATGGTGCCGGTCAACACAATCCTTTAACGCCGACGTCGGCGCTTCCGGTGGGTGAAGCGGCTCCGCAGGTCCGGCACGTTGGCGGCGATTTTCCTGACGTCTTTGCGAATGGTGGCGGTGAGTTGATCCCAGGTTTCGATTGGCCGCTTAGGGTCCGGCGGGGTTTCCTGATACTGTGCGTACACCCACAGTGGAATGGTAGTCTCAAGGTCGGCGTCTGGCGCGACGCGTTTGGCGAGAGCGGTAGCGGTTTCGATGGTGCAGCCTCGAGGAACACACTCTCCGTACGCCGACACGATGGTTTGCAGGGCGTAGTAGATGCAACGGGCTGCCATGATGCCGATCAGGGCGGGTAAGTCTCCCTCCCTACGCGCCAAGGCGACTTCTTGCAATTCGCCCATCGCTGATCGGTACAGCCATCGAGCATGCAGGGCCTCCATGACCTGGTTGTCCGGTTCCTGCCGGAAAAGGCCGTCATCTTCACCCACTACGAGACCTTCTCGACATGCCCTGGCGGTGAGGTCGTTGACGGAGTGCTTCATCCGTCGAATCCGACCTGGATGCAAGGGAACTACTCCGATGGACACTGATTGGTGGTAGTGTCCAGCCGCGAGACCTTGGAGGCTTGCGTTGAGTTTCCTGATCTCCATCTCGTCGCGGCAACCGGCCAACGGGACCATGATGTCAATGTCGGAGTCGGGGCGGTAGTCGCCCCTGGCCCTGGAGCCGAATAGGAGCACCGCGGGGACATTCAGCGTTTCCCGTACGATCTCGGCTACTGCCAATGCGGCGGGGTCTGGGTTACCTTGGTTCATTACGCCACCTTTCATGGGCGTCGGCTGCGCACCAAGTTGGGTCGCTCTTGGCGGCCGCTATGCGGGGTTGTTGTCAGAAATAGCTGTTGCGAGTGAGGTAGCCGTTCGGCTCGGTCGAAGAGGACTGGCGGTCCAGCAGCCAGAGGTGTTCGTAGGCTTCGTTCCGGTGGCCGTCACCCTTCGGGAATGGCATGGTAGCTTCTATTGCTGCTTCCCTGGTCGCCTGACCTAGATGTGTGTGGGGTCGTAGAGCGCCGTCAGTGCCCCGTTTTGGTTTCGGCGTGAGACATGATGAGGCCGTAGGCACTCAGAGGATTCGTTTGCTTCGCTTTGCCATTGTTCTGGTTGCGGGCGTACCAGTTGGCGACGGCGTTTTTGGAGGCCTTGATTTTACGGGCGTAGTAGACGGGCATCTTGCCGTTTTTCCAGCGTCCGGCTTGTGCTAGTTTGACCTCGCCAGTGTTGGACATCGCCAGGTCCTGGGTCATGCCCACCCTTGGACTGTGGCTAGCGTAGCGCCCACGGAGGCCTGCCGCGTGGCAGGCGTCCTTGATGCGTCTGGGAAGCACCTTGATAGACATCCGGAATATGAGGTCATCTTCGGCGATTTGGATGCCCATTTCGAGCATGGCTTGCCGCATCGTGCTGAGGTCGTTCATGGTCCGTTTGGACAGGTGTCCGGCTGCGCCTTCGGCGAACTGGTCCGTCTTGGAACGGGGTATGGTTAGCGTTCCGGTACCGTTTTTGTTCCACATAACGTGGCACCACAGTGCTTCGGCGGCTTCCTTTCCACGTAGCATGGAGTCGCGCATGGTGCCAATCATGGCTATGTCGACAGCGGCCCGGAGTCGAGTGTCGTGGGGTCTCTCCTTGTGTCTGGGACGATGCGCGGTAGCTCTGATCAGTACAAATTCGGTTTCCGTGATGGGATCCACCTGGGCAGGTGGGCGCGGGCGTTCGCGTCGTAGGCCTTGGACGGCCTTGCGCACGTCGAGGTTGTTTGCGGGGTTGTCGAGTGGTCTGAACTGTTGGAAGCAGTATGCGAGGGCGGTTCGGGCGGATGTAGCTGAGGTGGGTGAGACCCTTTCCGACAGTTCGCAAAGGAAAGCCGCCACGTCTCCGGCCTCAGCGGTTTCAATGGCAATCCCCATGGCTTGGCACCATCTTTTCATGGGGATCCAGCCGGTTCGTATGTAGGTGTGTAGGGTTTCCCGAGTGACGTCGGCTGCCACCATGGCTTGCCTGATTCGGTTGTGCTGTTCTGGCTTCAGGTACTTTGGAACTTTGCCGTTCCAGAGTTCGCTGGAAGGTATCAGTTCCATGAATCGCTGAATCTCGGCTGCCACCTCTTGTTGGACCGAGGTGGACGGTCTCTGGACGGGTCGTGTCTTCGGGACAGCGGCAATCGCTTTCTTTACGGAGTCGGATCGAACGAGAGATGGGTCGTCGAGCATGGCAGCGATGCTGCTGACGTATTCACGTACCGTGACGCGCAGGACGCGTTCGGCATGGTGCTGGACGTACGCACAGAGGTCGTCCGGCGTTGGATTGTAGGGGTCGATGCCGTGCTCTTGGGACCACGTGGCCCACATTTTCCGGTGGCGTTCGCGGCCATGGACCGTTTTGAGGGTTAGAATGCTGCCACGTGGATGATGGTCTTTCAGGTCGGCCATCATGTGGTGGACTTCCGGGTAGTCGGTGGGGGTGGGGTACCCTTCGTTTTGGTGGTGCCACCCGATGGCGGCGCGGGCTATTCTGGTGTTGTACGGCGCGTAGGATTGGGAGGCTGCCGTCAGGAAGGCGACGACGTCCTGCGGCTGGGCCGGTATTGGCGTCTTGCCGCGGGCTTCGCACCACGCGCGGAATTTGTTGAACCAGGTCTGGTGGAAAGCGGTGGTCACGGCGCCAACTTGCCGGGCAGGCTGGGAGGGACTGTTTTTGCCCAGGTAGCGATAGACGCAGGACATGGCATTGGATAGCATCTTTACCGTGGCCTTGGCCCAGCTTGGTTCGTTTTCCGCGAGGAACTTGAGGTAATCTTCATATGTGGCGGCCAGCGGGTCGACGTCGTTGCCCGTGCACCATGCTTCCCACCGTTTCCAGCGTGCGGTGTAAATAAGGATTGTGGCTGGCTTCAAGCCGGCTGCCTCGAAAGCGGCGACGGCCGTGGGCGAGATGGGTAGTTGGCTGAGGTTCAAGGTGGCGGGCCTAGCGCGTAGTGTCTTGGGTGTCGTTTCGTTCGTACCAATTTGCTACGGCGTTGTTACTGGCTGGGATACCCCGGATGTAGGCCAACGCGTTTTTTGCGGAATCCCAGCGGCCGGCTTGGGCCAAAGCGGGAAGCTCCGTTTCGGCCACGCCCAGATCGATGGCCATACCCACTCTCGGAGAGTGGCCGCTGAAGCGGCCCGCAAGCCCGGCGTGTTGGGCCGCCGCTTTGATGTGGTTGGCTATCTGACGCTCGCCAATGCCAAAGATCTTGTCTCCAGGTTCAGGCGGGTCGCCGCCCCGTAGCTGGAGCATGTTAGCGAGAGCTTGGACGGTGAAAAAGGACAGGAACTGGCTGGCGCCATCTCCGAAATGGTCCGTCTTTGCGGTCGGTATTTCCAGGACGAAGGCACCGTCCGGTGCCACGCCTACGTGTTGCCATTCGGCGTTGGCTGCCTCTGAGCGTCGCAGCATGGCATCGCGCATGAAGCTGATCAGCGCAATGTCGAGGGTGGCGCGACGGTCGGCTTCTTGTTGGGTCTCCGTTGCGGTGCCGGATTCAGATGTACGTGGTGTAAAGGCGTGTTCGATGATGGTGTTGAAGGCGTCTTGGTCGATGCCTGTTACCTGCTTTGCGGCTCGTCCGTGGATTTTAGCCAGACCCTTCATTACTTTTTGGAAGTAGGGGTGAGTTGTGGGTGATGGGAGGTTGGCATCTTCGTGGTAGGAGCGGATGGCAGCCTGCGCGATGCGCAGAGATGCGACGGAGACAACGAGGGCGCGCTCAGTCATGTAGGCGGCGACTACTTCGTAGCCTGCCGGGAGGTGGCAATGACCGTTAGCTTCGCACCAAGCCTTGAAGTTGACCCAGTGGGATAGGTATACCCTGGCGGTCCCAGCAGCCTGAGCGTGGGCGTAAGCTTCACCCATTCTGCTCAGTTGCTCTGGGGTGAGGTTGGCTTTGGCTTTGAGTGGCGAGCTAGTGGCGGGTGCCTGCTCTGGGTCCTGTGGCAACACTTGGTCCTCTGCTCCAACGGAGATGTTCCTAGCCGGTGCCAAATTATACCTTATATTTCCGTAAATAGTCATTTACGGAAACCTTGCGACTTGGCCTGTCGTGCAGCCGCGACAGATCTTTGGCGCCCCAGTGGGTACCCAGGCGGAAGCCTGAAGGATTCGCCGGCCCACCAGTCCTTGGCGAACTGGATACACTCGGCGGTACGGTCAGGAAGTTGTCTGATGTCGTTTGTCGGGTTCATGTTGATGGTTTTCACGTCTCGTTGAAACAGGCGGCCTACTGGACTATCACGCGACTGATTGCAGCGACCCTGCCGTGCGGGCCAATCTGGGAGCCGTCTCCGGTACGACCCGCCGCTCGGGGTTCAGGCAAGACTCGGTCAGGACGTTCAACGTTACGCGGGGGATGTGCTCCGAGAAAGTTCAACCCCTGCTAGAGGGAAGGTCTCTCGCCGCTTGACGGAACCGGAGGTCGGCACAGCCTTGCCGTCGGCTATTCTTCGTCGTCGCCGGCGCGTGGGCGTTCCGACAGCCACCGGTCAATCTCGGATTCGGGCCAGCGCACAGCTCTGGCGCCGACCCTTAGTGGCTTGGGGAAGGTCCCATCCGCCATCTTCCGGTAGATGGTGGTGGTTGATAGACCGCACCGGCGCTCGACTTCATGGCGGCGCAGTGAACGGTCCGGCGGGCCGTCTTGTGGAGTTTGAGTCATGGCATACCTCCGGGGGTTTGTTCCCGTAGTATGCTCAGAGTGACCGCGTGTGCACCAGGTCAATAAATCGGGATTTTTTCACCATAGATTTCCAGCACATTGTCGACGTAGGCGTCGTTGAATGTGTGGGGCTTTCGGTTGGCTTTTCTCACCCTGCTGACGATGGTGTCCGTGCTCTCGCCGGTGGCATCCGCCACCCAATCGATTGCTTCTTGTTGGCTGCGGGCAGGACCTTCGCGCAGTTCCTTCACGACGGCCAGGGTTTTCCTGGCGAGCAGCGCGGAGAGCATTGAGGGACGGCCTCTGCCCCACTTGGGTGGTTCGATGTGTCCTGTGGCAACCATCATGCACCACGTGGCCAAGGGTATGGAGAGGTCGTCAAATTGAGGATTCTCGGATTGGATAGTGCCAATTAGCCATTCATGGGCTCGGTCCAACAGGAAATCCCAAGCTGCCTGCCGCTCAAGTAACGATTTGCTCTCGTCCGTGGCGGTGCTCGCCAAACGGTCTAAAGTAACCGTTTGCTCTGCCACATCTGAGGGCCAAGACTCCATGAGGAGGTCTTGCGGACGTTGGGGCCAGCCGTCCAAGCGGCGGCGTATCCACGCAGCGATGGCTTCCTTGATCACCAGCCGCTTCAAATCTCGTAGGGAAAGTCGACCAGAGTTTTGTCGCTGGCCGGCGAACCACGCCACTGGCGGGGATGAGAATTCAGGACCCGAGAACATAATCGGCCCACATCTGCATCAATCCGCGCCGAGGCTCGAAGTAGTCTGTTCGCAAGTAGGCGCGCTTGCTGGCTGAGCCTTCGACGTGCGCCAGGGCGTGTTCGCATATTTCGGGTAGCACGTTGGTGCGGTCCGCGGCCCAACTCCGGAAGCTGCTGCGGAATCCGTGCGGAACGGCCTCGACTCCGTTCTCCCGCAGCAGTTTGGAGATGGCGGCGTCCGACAGCGTCTTGCCGGTCGGTGTCTTGAAAACGTGGCCTACGCCATCACCCAGCGCTTGCGCTTGTCGAAGCAGGTCGACGGCTTGCCGGGACAACGGCACCCGATGCTCGAGTCCTGACTTCATACGGGTTTCGGGGATGGTCCAGATGGCCTCGTCCAATTCGAACTCGCTCCAGTTTGCCAGACGCACTTCACCGGAGCGGGCGGCGGTAAGGACCAGGAGTTCGAAAGCCATTTTGGTCGCCGGCCAAGCATTCGTCTGCCGCACTATCGCGGTGGCCTGACCGACCTGCGAGAATGGTAGGGCACGATGATGTTTGGTGTGCCGCCGTGACTTGGGCAGTACGGCAGTCAGGGCAGCCCCCGTTGGGTCGTCGGCCCTGAATCCCTGCGCAATAGCCCATTTCATGACGGCTCCGATGCGCTGACGCACTTTGACGGCAATGTCCTTTTTGCCGCGCATGTTCACCAGGCACGTCAGTACATGGGAGGTCGTGACCTCTGACACGGCCATCCCCAGGAGTGGAGCGGCGTGGGTTTCCAGGCTGCTGCGCCACTGCTTGGCCGTTTTGGGGTTGCGCCAGTTTGCAGCCTGAAACTCGATCACGCTTTCCATGGCGTCGGCGAACGTCGGGATGGCGGCAACCTGAGCCCGTGGGTCGCCACCCTCGGCAATCATTTGCGCATTTTGGACTGCCCGTTCTCGTGCTGTGGCCAGCGTTACTTCCGGAAAACTGCCCAATCCGAGATTGGTGGACTGGGCGCCGATCCTGATGCGTTGTGCCCAACTGCGGCTGACCCGTCCGTTTGTCGTTCGGTGGACGCGCAGGTACAGTCCGCCGGAACCGCGTCCGTCGCCGTAGCGGCCGGGTTGAGTAATCGTTCGGACGAAAGCGGCGGTGAGGGTTGTCGGCCGTTTCATGTGTATCACTCCGTGTATCACTTTCCACGAGAGAATACACGGTATGGTGCGGGCATGTCAAGGAACGCCAAGGGGGCCGATTCCCGCACAAAACAGACTGAATGCGCTGTTGTATGGGCAGTTATGGGAATGTCTGGTAACCCCTAATCAGCACCTTCCGCCGGTGCCAATCTCCCCCGCAAACGGAAAAGGGGCGACTCATTGAGTCGCCCCTCTTGATTTATTGGGTGGGCCGGATATCAGCCGTTGGCGCTGGCCTCCTGCTCCTGGGGAATCGCTGGCTCGGACATCTGCGGGGGAGGAGGTGGCGGCGCTGGACGGCGCTGCTGCGGCCGATTCGCCTCAGCTTCGGCGGCCAGTTGAGCCATGATCAGGTTGGTGAGCTCGCGGCGCATTGGCACGGCGTCCAGATTGCAACCAGCGAATACCTCAAACCCTGGGGATAGCTCTTCAATCATCTGGCGGACGCGGGCGCTACCGTGTCGGGCGGCGATGACCATGCGGATGGATTGGGCGTCGCGCTGCACGGCGTCCTCATCGCTATCGTGCTGCTCGTTGAGGGCGTGGTCCAGTTCGTCCTCATAGTCCATACGGTCAACCACGCTCAGGGAAGCGGTGGCTTCCCGGCGGAAGGTATCCACCTCGCGGAGGGTGCGGGCCAACTGATTGACCAGGTTGGCGGCGCTGGCGACGATGTCGGCGAGGTTTTCCTGGGCCTGGTTGGCGGCTTCAAGAGCAACGCGGGCGCGCTCGATGGCATCCTGACGATGCTGCTCACGCTCTTCCAGGCGTTGCAGCAGGCTGACCTGTTCACGCAGCGCTGGCGCCTGGGAGGCCAGTGATTCCAGCTGTTCAACGTAGGCAGCGGCCTCTTCGGCTTTACGCAATCGTTGGGCTAGTTCATTGGACAGTTCATCGGGCATTTTGGGTTCCTTCCCGTCCCGTCATCAGTTGGGTGCTGGGTCCGGTTTGTATCAGGATGGCCCGAAGCGGCGGGGTTGTGAGGCACAACGGGCGAGAGACCGCCGCTTCCGGTAACGGGTCTGTTATAGCAGAGGCAAGCCCGGTAGCGGGTCGCAAAAAGTGAACGAATTTGAACGATTTTCGAAAAACGGCTGATTGGGCAATTGGAGAATTGGCTAATGTCCAGTACCAATTACGGGGCGACGCTCTTGCCTGGGAGTGACGGTCATGGGCGATTGGCAACTTGCCACGGTCAACGGTATAATGGCGTGAATCTTTGCTCAAAGGGGGCATTACGTGACTACCAGCGGCACCAATAACGGCCAGGCTTCGTTCAACGCCGACGAACTGCAGGTTTTCTTCCGCGGTCAGTTCGTGCCGGTAAGCGAGGCCAAAGTAAGCGTAATGACCCACGCCCTGCACTATGGCACCGGCGTATTCGAAGGCATCCGGGGCAACTGGAACGCCGAGCAGGGAGCCGTCAACATCTTCCGGATGCGCGAGCACTACGTGCGCCTTTTGGACGGTTGCCGTATCTTGATGCTGGACATTCCCTACACCGCCGACGAACTCTGCGACATCACCACGCAGTTGGTGGCGCTCAACCAGCACACCAGTGACATCTACATCCGCCCGCTGGCCTATAAGAGCGAGGAACTGGTCGCCAACCTGAAGCTGCAGGAATTGTCGGCAGATTTCACCCTCATCACCGTACCTTTCGGCAACTACCTGGGCAGCGACCGGCTGCGCTGCTGTACCTCGTCCTGGCGGCGAGTCGACGACCCGATGATTCCCGCGCGCATCAAGGCGTGCGGCATCTATGTCAACAGCATCCTGGCCAAGACGGAGGCGACGCTGAGCGGCTTTGATGAGGCCATCTTGCTGAACCACGACGGACACGTTTCCGAGGGCTCCGGCGAGAACCTGTTCATGGTCAAGGACGGGCGCATCTACACACCCGGCCTTGAGGACAACGCGCTGGGCGGCATCACCCGCGACACCGTGATGCAGCTGGCCCGCACCGAGCTGGGGCTGGACATTGATATGCGGACTATTGACCGCAGCGAGCTGTACTTGGCCGACGAGGTGTTCCTCAGCGGTACGGCGGCCCACCTGACGCCGGTGGTGGAGTTGGACTGCCGGCCCATCGCCGACGGGCAGCCGGGCCCCATATCCAGTGAACTGCAACGCTTGTACTTCGATATCGTGGTCGGCAACAACCCCAAGTACCGCCATTGGTGTACTGCGGTACAGACTGGCAATCTGGTGCCGGCGTAGCGGGACGGTGAACTATGCTCTGGCTGCTGGCGTGGTGTGCCGCTGGCGGGCTGGGCTACTTGCTTGGGAGCCTGCCGACCGCATACCTGGTAACACAAAAGGTAGGCGGCAGGCCGGCCGACGTCAGGCTGGCTGGTGATGGCAACGCCGGCGCTGCTAATGTTGCCCACCTGCTGGGTTATCGCTGGGGAGTGATAGTCGGGACGGCAGATATTGCCAAGGGCGCCGTTCCGGTGCTGCTGCTTAACGCGCTGGCCGGCTCCTGGGATACGGTGAGCGGCACGGGCTTGCTGAGCGGCGTGGCTGCTATTTGCGGACACGTGTGGCCGGTGTGGCTGCGATTCAAGGGCGGTCGTGGCGCGGCCACTGCCGTGGGCGTTACCGCCGCCGTCCTCACCGGACCGATGTTGCTGGTTGCGCTGCCGGCCCTGGCGATACTGTGGCGCACGCGCAGCACGACGCTGACCCTGGCCTTCGTCTATGTGGCCTCAATCATCCTGGCCAAGGCAATGTTTGATACGTCCTGGGGAATCATCTGCTACTGCGTGGGCATATTCATCCTGGTGGGGGCGGTGCACTTCTGGAGTCTCCGGTTCCGCAGCCGGCCAGCGGAGTCGGTTTCGGCGTAGCTCGCCTAGGTTAGCGCCAACAGGGTTGTGCCCCCGACAATCATTGCGATGGCGACGAACTTAGCGGTCAGGGCCGCCGGCCCCAGGGACTCCTGCAGCAGGCCCAGGCTACGCCAACTGAGCAGTGTGCCAACCACGAAGACAAACAGGGGACGCGTCGCCAGGATTGCCGATGCCAGGGATACCGGGCCGAAGGCAAATGACCAGACGAACAGGAGTATCGCCACCTGCGGCAGCACGCCCTCGCCGATGAGGAAGGTGGTCAGGGCCGGGCCGGAGCGCAGCCCACTCCATAATCGGCGCCAGTTAGCCGGCCGGCCGAAGACGGCAAACACCGGCACCATGCCCAGCTCTTGAAGTCCGAAAACCTCCCAGGGAGTGAGGTCGTCCAGCACAAGTTTGGCCAGGAAGAAGGACAAACCCAAGGTAACGGAACTGGCAACCAGCGCCGTTAAGCCGGGAGTGAGACGAAGGAGGCCCCGCTGAAAGCCCTCGATAGACACCAGTGCGGCCCCGCACACTACTAGCGCAATGGCCGCCCACTCCAGCAGGCCCACTTGTTCGCCCAGAATGATGAGGGCCAGCACTGCGACGAGGATGGGATTGGTCTGGCTGATGGCTACGGCGCGAGAGGCTTCGCCCAACTTCAGACCCAGAAAGAGCAAGGCCAGGCCGGCTCCGAGGCTGACACCGGACAGTAGCCCAAAGGCTATGGACTCCGCCGGCGCATCGGCTGGCCATCCTACCACCGCGATGACGAGGACCCCGCAGGTAAGCCGGGACAGAATGGAACCGGCGCCCAGAACGCTAACACCGTCGAGGTAGTTGTCCAGCAGCCGCTTGTGAGCGATGTTGGCCAGGCCCAGGGAGGCCGCGCTGCAAATGGCGAGGAGAATCCACACGGCGGCATTATAACTGTTCAGGCTCGGCCGTATTGTTATAATCTCCGTGATCTTGACTGCGGAGGTCAGTTTATGGGCTGGTCGATTCATCACCCGGTAGGGTTGATTCACTACACGCCGTCAGCTTGTCAGCGGGGCTACACCTTGTTTTCCACCACCCGGGGCGGACAGGATGCGTACCTGATTGACATGAACGGCAACGTGGTTCATCGCTGGCACTCCGACGAGGGCATCCACTACGCCTACCTGCTGGACAACGGGAACCTGCTCTGCCGGACTATGCCCCCGGAGGACGCCGGCGGCGTTGAAGCCGTGGGTGGCTCATCGGCCAGCCTCATCGAACTCGATTGGAACAGCAACGTGGTTTGGGCTTATCGCAACGTAATGCTGCACCACGACTTTGAAAGGTTGACCAACGGCAACACTTTGGCCCTGCTCTGGGAACCTCTTCCCGATGGCTTGCCGGACCAAGTGCAGGGTGGATACGACGTTGACTTTGCCCCCGGAATGCTGGGCGATGTCGTCCGGGAGATCACTCCCGACGGAGCCTCCGTTTGGGAGTGGCGCTCCTGGGAGCATCTGGACACAGCCGAAGACATCATCTCCAACATGGAACCACGTCGGGAATGGACCCATCAGAATTGCCTCAACGTTACCGCCGATGGCGACCTTCTCGTCAGCTACCGGCTCACCAGTACCGTGGGCATTGTTGACCGCGCTTCCGGAGCGTTCAAGTGGAAGTGGGGACCCGGCGAACTCTACCAGCAGCACCATCCCACCTGGTTGGACAGCGGCCGCGTGCTGATTTTCGACAACGGCAGCCATCGCCGTGGGGCCAGCCATTCCCGCATCGTCGAGGTTGATCCCGAAACCAACGAAATCCATTGGCAGTACCGGGGATCTCCCGACATTTCCTTCTACAGCTACAACATCAGCAGCGCCGAGCGACAACCCAACGGCAACACTTTGATCTGCGAGGGAGCGCCCGGCCGCCTGTTCGAGGTTACTCAGCGCGGCGAAATCGTCTGGGAATACATCAACCCCTTCTATGCTTCCAGCGGCGGCGCAGAAGCTTCCAACGCTACCTTCCGCTGCCACCGCTACGAACCGCACCATCCGGCCCTGGCCGGGCGCGACTTGGACCCGGCGCGGTACTCCGGATTGAACCGGCTACTGAGGTAGTGGGCCGACGTCAGCCTACGGCGTAACTTCGTACCCGACCTCGGCAACCTTGCGGCCGCCTTCGTACACGTAGGCCCAATAGCGCCCCGGCGCCCAGCGCTGCCCTGGTTGCGGGCCCACTGAAATCCATTGCGTGCCGCCGGCGTGCTGTGGCTGGAAGTTGATGGTAACGTCGCGTCTAGAGTAGGGAAGCCCGTCCTGGAAATACTCAACGACATGCAAGGTCAACTCCCGGTCGGAACCTTCCACCCGTTGGGAATATTCCAGGGTCAGGTAAGCCCATCCGGTTACGTCGGCGGCGGAGAATGAATTGACGGCTGGGCCGTTCGGATTCAGAGCAACGTATGCCCGGTCAACGTGGCCGTTAATGTCCGGCAGGCTGGGGTCGGCCGGCGACGGGTCGGGCGGGCCATCGACGACGACACTGGATGTGCCGCGATACCACCTATCCCAAATGTCCTCCAGTTCTGGTTGATTGAGCCGGCCGAAAGCACGCAGCCAGGCAACGCGTAAATCAATCTCCTCGAATTCGTGCTCCGATGGATAAGCTGGAGTCTGCGCGAGGACGGCGTAGAGCTCACGCCAACCCTGCAGGAACCTATCTTCGCCCAGAGTGTGGTACAAGGTCAGCATCAGCCGCTCGCCAAGGGAGTAGTTGCATTGCCAGAGGCTTGGGTCAACGTTGGCGCCGGCGTCGCTGTCGTCATTGGGGAGCAGCGTCTCGAGCTCGCTGAGGGACGTGGCTTCTGAGCATGGGCTGTTGGTGGGTTCGATAGGCGTGCCGGTAAGGATTTGTCGCGCGTAGGAGGCAGCAAATTCCGCCGCCCCCTCGGTGTACCAGATAGGCGGGGCATACAGGTAATAGTGGGCAATTTCGTGAAACACGGAATGAACCGAAAACTCCGGTTCGTCGTTGGCGTCGATTTCGGGTTTCAGCGTAACGTGGGTCTGGTAGTTGGTGCCAGCGGCAGCGCCAGCCACGTAGGGAGTTACGTGTATCACCACGGCCGGAGTTGGAAATGGCGCGTCAAACATTTCCTCGAAGAGGCGCACCGAGAATTGCGCGACGAGCATCACCGGCGAACCGGGCGGCGCCGGACCGGAACGCAGAACGACGATAGGCACCACTTCGCCGACCCGGTTGGTCGTGGTGGACATATCGACGGTAAGAACTCCGGGATCAGACACGATTGCGTCGAACTCCGGCGAGAGGAAACGGGAGCGTTCAAAGAGCGTGGCGACGATTGCGGCCTCGGCATCGGTCAATCCGTCCTGAAACCAACTGGCACGGCTGAGTTGAGCCAGTCGTTCGGGACGATCCCGCGCCATGCGTTGCAGGGACAGCAGAGCCGGCAAGTCCAGGGGGGCCAATCTCTGACCCAGGCTGTGGGATTCCAGGAGCACATACAGGGTATCCGGCGCGTCGATACCGATGTTGACCAAACGCTCAGCGGCGTTGAATTCGTCAACGTCGTGGAGGCCGTCGGAAATCCACGGGACGGCGCGGAGCCTGGCAATGACGGCCGGGGCCGATTGCTCAGCGTACTGCCAGTTGCGCACGTCGGCGAAGGGGTAGGCCGGCGCACCGGACGCAGGAGCCGCTACGGAGGATGTTGCCGGCGGGGGTGTTGGCGGCGGCAGGGTGCCGGATTGAGCAGGCAGGATTGACGCCGGCTTCTGTGTGCCCGTGGGTGATGGACTGCCGGAGGTTGGAGTCGGGGTTGCGTTGGCGGCCAGTGTTGCGCTGAGTCGTGCCACGGCCGCGTCGATAGTCGCATTAGCCGCCGGAGCTTCGTCGGGATCGTTGCCGGAGCAGGCCAGGACGAGGCCCAGCAGCAACAGGCCCAGGAGGGTCGGCAGGTATCGCATAATAACAGTATAGGGTTAGTTCCGGCGGTACGCTATAATGCCGGCATTACAGTGACAGACGACACGTTTGTGGAGGCTAGACTATGGGCAAGTTGGACGGCAGAGTGGCGCTGATTACGGGATCAGGCCGCAACATCGGGCGAGCGACGGCGTTGATGATGGCAGCGGAGGGCGCCAACATCGTGGTCAACGCGCGTGCCAACCGGGACGAAGCGGAAGCTACCGTGGCGGCGGTTGAAGAGTTGGGCGTCAAGGCTCTGCCGGTGATAGCCGACGTGTCGAACAAGGAACAGGTTGACGCGATGATCGATGCCGCCATGTCCACCTTCGGACGCATCGACATCCTGGTCAACAACGCTGCCATCCGTCCGCACAAGCCGTTCACCGAGCTGACCCTGGAAGACTGGGAGCACGTGCGCGGCGTGGTGCTGGACGGCTCCTTCTACACCACCCGCGGCGTCATCCAACAGATGGTGGACAACAACTACGGGCGCATCGTGTTCCTGACCGGCGACGGCGCGTTTCGCGGCAGCCCGCTGCGCGCCCACGTATCGGCCGCCAAGATGGGCCTGGTAGGCATGGCCCGCGCCCTGGCGTCGGAGTTTGCGCCGCACAATATACGGGTCAACGTGATTGCGCCCGGTAGCATCGACACGACCCGTGCCAACCCCGAATGGTATGCCGGTAGGGTGCCTGACTCCTCCGGCATCCCGCTTGGTCGTCAGGGCAAGCCTGAGGAGATTGCATCGGCGGTTACCTTCCTGTGCACCGAGGACGGCGGTTTCGTAACGGGCCAGACGCTCCATGTGAACGGTGGGCAAGGGTATTTCGGGTAGAATTGCGGCGCTGCCGGAGCGAATGTGGGGTAGCGCCGTCGTTGTTAGGCTTGTAAAGGACTTGGAGCAGACGAAATGGCTAATCTGACCAACGCGCGCCGAATCGGCGCCCTGGTTCCCGCCACCAATCCGGTGGTTGAACCCGACTTCTACCGGGTGATGCCGCCGGAAATAACGGTGCACTTCGAGCGGATGTGGAACGGCACCTGGGGCAGCCAGCCGGAAATCTCCACCGAGTCGGGCCATCGTCTCAGCATGACCAGCGCCGAAGCCAACGAAGTCGAGTGGGCGCTGTTCGGGTTTGACGTCGGCAAGATGAACGAGGATGTGGCTCGGGGCGCCAGCGCGTTGTCCAACATAGGCCCCGACGTGCTGGTCTATGCCTGCACCTCCGGCACTTGGCACAAGGGCTACATGGCCTACGACCAATCGATAGCGCAATTGATGGAGCAAGCCAGCGGGGTCGAGTCGATAACCGCGGTGAGTTCGTGCGTCGCCGCCATGCGACACGTCGGCAGCCGCAAGCTGAGCATCGCCGGCCCGTACCGCAACTACCACCTGCGTAACCGTCTGAAGCCTCTGATGGAAGAGGCCGGCTTCGAGGTGCTGAGCGCTGACGGCGCGCCGTGGATGGAAGACTCCATGAACCCCCGGGAAATCGACATGGACCCCCCTCAGGCCATCATCGACTTCGCTGCGGAAGTGGCCCATGACGATGCCGATACCATCTTCCTGCCCGGAACCGCCTGGCGCGCGCTGGACGCTGCGGAGGAACTGGAGCAAAAGCTGGGCAAGACGGTAATTACCGTCAACCAGGCTACCATCTGGCTGGCCCTGCGCCGCCTGGGATGGACGAAGCCGATAGGCGGTTACGGCAGCCTCTTGCGGAGCTTGGACTAACCGGGGGTAGCTACTCCGCCCGCACCCGTATCTCCCGCAGGTCGTCGGCGATTATTAACTCGGCTTCCGTCTGCTCCTGGATGTCTTCAGGCGACCAACCGGGCGCGTACTCCCGGAGGACGAAGCCGGCCTCGGTTATCTCGAACAGCCCCAAATCCGTCGCCAGCAGTTTGACCACTCCCGGCGCCGTGATCGGGAGGTTGCAGGTTTTGAGCACCCGGGGAGCGCCGTTGCGCTGGTTGTGCTCCATGGCGATGAACACCCGCTTGGCGCAGGCCGCCAGGTCCATGGCTCCACCGATGCCACCGCCCTTGCGCACGGGGATGCGCCAGTTGGCGAAGTCGCCGTTCTCCGACACCTCGTAGGCCCCCATCACCGTAACGTCCACCATGCCCTTGCGGATGAGGCCGAAAGAGTCGGCGTGGTGCACTATGGCCATGCCAGGCAGCGCCACCACGTTCTGCCCGCCGGCGTTGACCAGGTGCTTGTCTTCCTCGCCGGCCGGGGCCAGCGGGCCGTAGCCGATGACGCCATTTTCGGAGTGGAATATAATCTCCTTGTCCGGCTCGCACTCCAGGTAGTTGGAGCAGAGGGTGGGCATCCCGACGCCCAGGTTCACAATCCAGCCGTCCTGGAACTCCATGGCCAGGCGGTCGCACATGGTCTGCCGGGAAAGGCGAGGCTTGTCGTCGGTGGTCATATCGCGCTCCTTGAGTTTGGAATCAGTCCCAGATGCCGTCTTCGGGAATCTTGACCAGCCGGTCAACATAAACGCCGGGGACGTGCACGCAGTCGGGGTCGATTTCGCCTGGCTCCACGATGCTGTCCTCAACTTCAACCACGGTTACGTCGGCCGCCATGGCCATGATGGGATTGAAGTTGCGCTGGGTGAGACGGAATTGCAGGTTGCCGAAGGTGTCGGCGCGGTAGGCGCGGATGAGGGCGAAGTCGGCCGGCAGCGGGTATTCCAGCACGTAGGTGCGCCCGTTGATTTCCCGATGCTCCTTGCCCTCGGCCAGTTCCGTTCCGACGCTGGCCGGAGTGTAGAAAGCGCCGATGCCGGCGGCGGCGGCCCGCATCCGTTCAGCCAGGGTACCCTGGGGGACCAGCTCGGCTTCCAGCAGGTCGTCGTTGTACATCTGGACAAAGGGAGTAATCTGCGACGGGTGGGTGGGCGCGGTGAAGGCGCAGATCATCTTCTTGACCTGTCCGGCCTCAATGAGCGTGCCCACGTCAACGCGTTCGTCCAGGCTGCCGGCGTTGTTGGAAATGCCCGTAAGGTTCTTGACGCCCAGACGGTGGACGGCGGCCAGCAGATTGCGGGCCAGGCCAACGTTGCCGAAACCGGGTGACATAAAGGTCATGCCGTCCTGCATATCGGCGACGGCGGAATCAAAATCGGAATAAACCTTGTTCTTCATCGGGATGGACTCCCAGCGAGGTTTGGGCCGGCGCGAAGCCGACGCCCGCCATTATACAAGCATCGGCGATGCTGGCAATGCGTAGGCGGCTTCACCCCTCCAGGCGGTTGAGGCCGTTGAAAGCGGCGGTGGCGTAGCACTCGGCCAGGGAGGGATAGCTGATCACCACCTCGGTGAAGTAATCAATGGTGCCGTCGTGAGCCATCACGGCTTGCCCGATGTGAATCAGCTCGGAGGCGTCTTCGCCCAGGATGTGCACCCCCAGCAGCTTGCGGGATTGGGTGTCGAAAATCAGTTTGAGCAGGCCGGCGTTGTCGCCCTGCATGACGCTGCTCATGGTCTCCTGGTAGTTCGCCTTGCCGATTTCGTATGAAACGCCGGCGTCGGTCAATTCCGATTCGGTCTTTCCCACCATCGCTACCTCTGGGATGGTTCTAACGGTGTAAGGCAGCAGGCCGGGAAAGCGGTTGATTGATTCGTCAAAGGCGTGGCGGGCAGCCTGGCGCCCTTGCATTCGGGAGGTTGAGGTGAGGTCGGGAAAGCCAATAACGCCGCCGATGGCGTAGATGCCAGCCACATCGGTCTGATAGTTTTCGTCCACCCTGACGCGCCCGCGGGAGTCGCTTTCCAGTCCGATGGCTTCCAGGTTGAGCATCTCCGTGTTGCCGGTGCGGCCGACGCAATACATGACCGCGTCGCTGGCAATTTGCTTGCCACTGTCCAGCAGGACCCGAACCTGGTTGCCCCGCTCGGTGCGCAGGTACTCGATATCGTTGACGGTTTCGTTCAGGCGCAGGGTTACGCCGTTCTGGCGCAGGTGATAAACCAGCGCATCCACGATTTCGTCGTCGGCGAATTGGAGCAGGCGGGGGTTACGGTCCACCAGGGTGACCCGGACGCCCAGCGCGGCGAAGGTGCTGCAATACTCCAGCCCGATTGCGCCGCCGCCGACAATGGTCAGGGTGCGCGGAATATCTGGCAAGTTGAGCACGTCGTCGCTGACGAAGACCAGCCGGCCGTCGGTGTGCACCACGGGAGGCTGGGTGGAAAAGGAGCCTACCGCTATAACGACCTTGTCGGTGGTGATGACGCGATCCAACCTGTCGTCTGGGTAGGATAGGCTGATGGTGTGACGGTCAACGAAGGAACCTTCGGCGTGTATCGTTTCGATTCGGTTGCTGCGAAAGTGCAGGCGCAATATGTCCACCTGCTGCTGCATCACGTAGCTGGTTCTAACCATAAGGTCGCCCATGGTGATGTTCTGCTTGACGGAGTAGGACTCGCCGTGAATGTTGCGCTCGCGGAATCCGGTGAGGTGCAGCACGGCCTCGCGCAGGGTCTTGCTGGCGGTCCCGGTGTTGACGTCGACGCCGCCGAGCATGGGGAGCCGTTCCAGGACGGCTACGCTTTTGTTCAGCTTGGCGGCCTGAATCGCCGCCCTTTGTCCGGCCGGCCCTGAACCAATGACCACCAGGTCATAGTCATAGATAGCCACTGATAGCCTCCGGTATTTCAGCCGCGCTAGTGATCTGACCGCATTCTCCATCGGGCCGCAACCGGTGTCAAACGTTGTTGACTGGACTGCGCAACCCCGATAGTCTGTGTTGGCCCTTTGCTGGCGCCAGAATGGACAGGAGAGTTCACCAAATGCTCGAAACAACCGCCGCCGTTGGAGATTCGCCCGTTGATCCCAAGGGTTACATTCTGCTGCGGCGGGACGACGCGGTTGCCACTGTAACCATCAACCGCCCAGCCCAGCGCAACGCCATATTCTTCGCGATGTGGGGTCAGTTGAGCGAACTGATGCGGGAGTTGGACGCCGACCGGGACGTGCGGTGCGTGGTGGTTGCCGGCGCCGGAGGCGAGGCCTTCTCGGCCGGCGCCGACATCAGCGACTTTGAAGAGTACCGCAGTGATTCGGTCAAAGGACGCGTGTACAACCGGGCGGTGGATGGCCTCCTGGAAACGGTGGCCGAAATCGGCACGCCGGTGATTTCCATGATACGAGGATTCGCTGCCGGCGGCGGGTGTGAACTGGCGGTAGCCACTGACCTGCGCATTGCCGCCGAGGGCAGCCGCCTGGGTATTCCAGTGGCGCACCTGGGCATCACGATAGGACACCGGGAGATGTACGGCCTCGTCAACCTGGTGGGCAAGGGCAACGCGCTGTACATCCTGCTCTCGGGCCGGCTGCTGGACGCCGACGAGGCGCTGCGAATTGGACTGGTCAACCAGGTGGTGCCCTCGGAAAAGCTGGAAGACGTAACCTACCGGCTGGCGTCGGACATCGCGAAACTGGCTCCGCTATCTCACGCCGTAAACAAGAAGACGCTGAACCAGGTGCTGGCGAAACCGTCCTTGGACCTGACGCCCGAAGAGGCGGATTTGCCGCTGACGCAATTTGATACCCGCGATTACCACGAAGGATTTCGGGCTTTCCTCGAGAAGCGACGCCCGGAATTCATCGGGGAATAGCCGCCAGTCCCATGCCGGAGCAGGGGGAATCTGGACCTGTACGGCGACGGACGCGCCGGCGGGCTGACGTGCTGCTGGTTGAGCGTGGCCTGGTGGAAAGCCGGGAGCAGGCCCAGGCCCTGATAATGGCCGGAGCTGTTTTCTCGCCCGACGGGCCGGTGCAAAAGGCAGGTACATTCCTGGGCCCTGACACTCAGTTGGAAGTGCGGCAGCGGCTGCCTTACGTCAGTCGTGGCGGCGTCAAGCTGGCCCACGCACTGGATACCTGGGCGGCCCGGTACGATATTCATTTAGAGGGCATCACCGCCCTGGACGCGGGGACATCCACGGGCGGGTTCACCGACTGCCTGCTGCAGCGGGGCGCGGCTCGCGTCTATGCGGTGGACGTGGGATATGGCCAACTGCACTACCGGCTGCGGCAGGACGCGCGAGTGGTGTGCATGGAGAAAGTGAACGTCCGGCATCCATTTGAGCTGCCGGAGCCGGTGGACCTGCTGGTGGCCGACTTGTCGTTCATCTCGCTGACCATGGCCCTGCCGGAGCCGTTGACGCACCTGCGCAGCGGAGGGTATGCCATCGTCCTCATCAAGCCGCAGTTCGAGGCGCAGCGGGGCGAGGTGGGAAAGGGCGGCATCGTGCGGGATGACGCGCTGCGTCTGGACATCCTGGCGCGGGTGCAAGGATGGCTGACGGCAAGGGAGGAGGTTGTCCTGCTGGACACGATGGAGTCCCCCATCACCGGGGACGCCGGCAACCGGGAGTTTCTGGCGCTGCTGCGTAAGCGGTAAGATTGGTCGTCGTCGGGAATATCAACCGGGCACAGCGACGAAAATCAGTTATGATAGTGTGGTTTGCAATTTTGTACTTTCCCAAGAGGGAGGAACGTTGACATGTACGTACTGAGGCGAATTTTCAAGGTCAAGGATCCCCGGGACGCCCGGCAGGTAGCGAGTCTCTTGCAGAAGCAAGCGCAGATTTACCACGACTCCGGCCAGCGGAGCGAGTTCAAGGTATATTTCAACGGTGGCACGGTGCCGGGCGAACCCGGCGACGTGGTTCTGGAGTGGACTGATGAGGCGCTGATGTCTCCCATGCGCGGCGGGCACCAACTCCCGGCGGCAGCCCTGGAAATCGGCGCGCAGATTCGCCCGCTGGTGGAGAGCAACCGCATCGAGTTCATGGAACTGATGACGCCGGACAAGATGCTGGACGTTTAGCGCGCACGACCGGAGGTGAAACTGTGGACGTACAACAGGTGGCAGAGATTTTATTGCAGCGCGAGGAAAGAGTATCGGTGGCGGAAGCCTGCACCAACGGACTGCTGGGGTACACGCTGGGCACCATCCCCGGCGCGTCCCGATTCTTCCCCGGCGGGGTCATCGCTTACACCGGCGGCCTGAAGGAGAGCATCCTCAGCGTGCCGGACGAACTGTACGAGACGGCCGGCAGCGTCAGCCGGGAGATGGCGATTGCCATGGCCCGGGGCGCGCTGGAGCTGACGGGAACGGACTACGCGCTATCAACCACCGGCGTAACCGGCCCGGCGGCGGGACGCAGCGGGCTGCCCATCGGAACGTTCTGGATCGGCCTGGCGGTGAAAGGCGGCGAGGACGTTGCCATCGAGATTCGCGTGGGCGGCGACCGGGACGCCACCAAGCACGGAGCCGTGCAGGCGGCCATTGACCTGCTGGGCAACCATCTGACGGCGTGATGACGAGGTATCGCAATGAAGTTTGGAGTCTCCCTTTCCGCCATCGCCCAGCAGCCGGCTGGCATGGATATGCAGCAGGCCTTTGCCGACATTTGCACCTACGTGGGAGCGGCCCGTGACTTGGGCTTTGACATGGTGTACCAGGGCCAACACTACCTGACCGATCCCTACCAGCAGTTGCAGACCATGCCATTGCTGGCGCGCATCTCCGCGGAGGCGCGTGGGATGGGCCTGGTGGCGACGCTGTTGGTGCCGTTGCATCATCCCGTGGACTTGGCGGAACGGGTGGCCACCATGGACGTAATCACCGGTGGGAACTTCACGCTGTCGGCGGCGTTGGGCTACCGGGATGAGGAATACGACAACTTCGGCGTGCCGCGCCGCTCAAGGGTGAGCCGCTACCTGGAATGCCTGGAAGCGATGCGGCTGCTGTGGTCCGGGGAAAAGGTCAACTACGATGGGCAATACTTCCAACTGCGGGACGCCCAGTTGATGCTGCGGCCCGTGCAGCAGCCTCCGCCGGTTTGGGTGGCTGCCAACAGCGACGCCGCCATCACCCGCGCGGCTCGATTGGGCTACACCTGGTACGTCAATCCCCATGCTAAGTTTGACACCATCAGCCAGCAGGTGGAGATGTACCACGAAGCGGCGGGTGCAGCTGATTCCGGCGCACCGGAGCGGTTGCCCCTGGGCCGTGAGGTGTTCGTGGGGCGGACGCACGAGGAAGCCTTCGCCAGCGCCGCGCCATACCTGGGCGGCAAATACGAAGCCTACGCCCAATGGGGCCAGGACAAGGCCCTGCCCGGCGAGGAGAACTTCCGGGAACCGTTTGAAGACCTGGCCCGGGACCGGTTTGTAATCGGCGGTCCGGACGAAGTAGTTGAAGAGTTGACGCGCTACCGCGAGTTGGGAATGTCCCACGGATGCTTCCGCATGATGTGGCCGGGAATGCCGCTGGCGGACGGCGTCGCCAACCTGGAGCTGTTCGCCGAGCGAGTGGCGCCGCATTTGAAATAGGAGTAGCGCGAAAATGGCAATATACCGGGTATTTTCGGACGCCAACGGTGAGAGTCACATCGAGGACCTGAATCTGGAGGAGCACCCCGAGCTGGGTGCGCTAATCAATGTCTCTGAAGTCCGCGTGCAGGAATTTGACGGCTCGCGCCAAATGGACTTTCACCCGCTGCCGGAGCGCAGACTGATAATCCACCTGTCCGGCGAAGTGGAAATCGGCGCCAGCGACGGCGCGAAACGGGTGTTGCGGGCCGGAGACATCCGCCTGATGGAAGACGTAACCGGCAAGGGCCATTCACACCACGACCTGAGCCCCTCGGGCGCGGTGTACATCCTGCTGGACGACTGACCCGTCTCCGGCTCACGCTGGAAGCCCTAGCTGGCTTGTAGCCTTTGCTTCGTCTTGGCGTTGGCGGCCACGCGCTCCCAGCCGTACAGCATCGGGATCATCTGAACCCGTCCCCACGTTTCCGCCTGGTCGGCATAGTGAGGGCTGCCCGGATGGCCCGACGAACCCAGGGGCACAGCCCACAGGGATCGGTTCCAGTCCGCCGGGTCGTAGGCGTAGCGGAACACGGACATTCCGCCTAGGGCAGCGAAGTCGGCCGGCGAATAGGAACCCGCCCAGGGGGTATCGCCGTCGCCGCCGGTGGCGATGCGCGGCGGGTCGAGCAGTTTGCCGAGTTCGGGCATTGCCAGGGACAGCGGATGTTGCGGGTGGGTGCGATGCACCCGGTTCCAGCGCCACTCTTCCGGGTCGGGGCCCAGCTTTGCGGTGAGCGTGCGTACTCCCTCCGCCAGCGCGTCGCCCAACGCGGTCGGCCAGTTAGAGCCGTCGGGCAATAGGGCGGTATCGTCAGCGGCGATGGCGTCGGTTACCAGGTTGCGGAACCGGTTGAGGAAAACGCCGCGGCCCCGGTCAATGGGCTGCCAGGCCAACGCCGCCAGTGTTTCCCCGATGTTGTGCTTCAGCAGCCGCCAGAGCAGGGCGTCCCGCATGGCGCTGTAGATGGTGGGTTCCACGGCATTGGCATCCATGCTGCCGTCCCAATCGGATAGACGGCGCAATGCTGTTGCGGTGGTGGCGTCGGACGGTCCCAGCAGCTTGGACAGGGCGGCGACGTAGGATTGGGCCGGAAGCGATATGCGCTCCGAGTGGATTCGGCCCATGTCGTTGGCGGAGGGATTGGGCAGCGTCTTGATGCGGTGGGCCACGCGCATGGCCCGATAGCCAGGGGCGAAGTCCATGGAGATGTAGTAGGGATAGTCTGCGCCCACGGGCCGGTTGTTGGCAGTCGCGATGTAGCCCTCCGGCGGGTTGATGTTGCGGGGCAATTTATCGAAGGGGATGCTGCCCTGCCATTCGTGCTGACCGTCCCAGCCGGGAACCGGCAGCGGTGCCGGGGCATCGCCGGGCCGACGGGGGATTTCGCCGCGGCACTGGTAGCCGATGTTGCCGTGAGCGTCGGCCATCACAAAGTTGTTCACCGGGTCAACCCAGCCCTGCATGGAGTCGGCCAGCTCGGGAACGCTGTCGGCGTCCAGCATGGCGCACAGGATGTCGGTCCACGGGTCGGCGCCGTCGCCGGCGGTGTAGCGCAGGGCGACGCCGTAGCCGCTGAGCGGGTCGCCGGCTACCACCGGGCCGTGATGGGTGGCCCAGGTCCGCAGGCTGACGTCATCGTCGCCGGCCACCTTGATCTCCTCATCCCGCACGTCGGCGTTATACCAGTCCTCCTGGCGCTGGTAGAGAGAGGCGTCGGCGTCGTTGAACCGCTCAATGTACAGGTCCTGGTAATCGGCGGCGGTGTGAGTAACGCACCAGGCAACGCGCCCATTGTGTCCGAAGTGTGGGAAGCCGGGCAGTCCGGCGAAGGATACGCCGATGACGTCGAAGGCATCGCAGGCCAGGTGGTTCTGGTAATAGACGCTGGGGGTGTCCAGGCCCCGGTGGCTGTCGCCGGCCAGGATGGGCTTGCCGGTGGCGGTGCGTTCGCTGGAGATGACCCAGGAGTTGGAGCCGCTGTCCATTTCGCCGATGAGGTTCAGGTCGCCGGCGCGTTCCAGCATCTGCTGCAGTCCGAAGTCAACCGGGCCGTCGTAGTCCGCGCCGGTGGGGATGATAACCGGCTGGCCGGGCGGATAGGACGGGAACAACTCGGCGGCCCGCTGCGCTCCCAACTCCTTGACCATGCGAGCACGCCAGGCCTTGCTCTCGAACACTCCCATAAAGATGTGCCGCACCTTGTAAATCGCCAGACCGTGCCACGGCTCCCAGGGTTCGGGAGTGATGCCGGTGATGGCGTACTCGGCGGGCAGTGGAGCATCGCTGTTGATGAAGGCGTTGACGCCGGCGGCGTAGGCGTCCAGCATCAGTTTGGCGCGCGGGCCGGCGGCGGCGTAATCGGCGCGGGCGGCGTCCTCCAGGCGATGACGGCGGATCTGCAGATCCGGGCCGACCGCGGAGTTGCCGACGACTTCGGCCCAGCGGCCTACGGCGCGCCGTCGGTCGAACTCCATGGCCCAGAGCCGGTCCTGAGCCGTGACGAATCCCTGGGCGAACCAGGCGTCAGGCTCGTTGGTGGCTTGGACGTGGGGAATGCCCCAGGCATCGCGCCAGACCGACACCGATTCGTGAAGGCCGTCCAGGATTACTTCGCCATCCATAGGCGGCACGGCGGCTTTCAGGTCGGCGGCGGAAATGGACATAACGATGCACCCCATAGCGTTGCGGTTGGGAGTATGGTATGGGGCGGGATGATTTCCGTCAAATAGGGTGAGGATGTGGGTTCACAGTCGGTTGGCTCCTTTGGGTTGGTCGGTTGGTTTGGAATAGGATTTTCCGGTCTGCCAGAGGTGAGGTAGCTTGAGTTCGGTCGCTGTCAGCATACGGCCGGATGGGCACGCAACTATTTGACCTACTTTCCGTGTACTCGATCCGCCAGGGGCGGACCGACACGCGGGCTGGGCTGTCCCAGGGACACCAGTGGGGCATTGCCGGTGAGGAGTCAGGTCTTTGAGCGGCAGTTGCCACCTGGGCCGATTGCGATTTTGGTCTGACGGGGTTGGCCGTGAACGACCGAAGGGTAGGCTGGTTCACCTCTGACTGGTTGATGACCGGAGTTTGGTGTGCTGCACAGGGTCATTATGAACGTATGTTCCCGTCAATGTCAAGCGGGCTGGTGTCATTGTCGGGTGGGATTTGGGAATGTTACCGAGGAGTGGGTAGCCACAAGGAACACAAGAGCACAAGGGTAGGGACTCATCTCGCGATCGCTACCGCTGCGCCGTCGCTTACCCCCAACCTTGCCGCGGCACTGCCGTCCACTAGGGCGATTTCCAGGCGGTCGTGGCTGCCGATTAGGGCGCGGAGTCCGGCCACGGATGACTCTCCGTAGGCAGCCGACGGCGGACTGTGGAAGGTTTGGGACAAGCCGGTAATGGTTTGGCCGGCGACGGCGGTGGTTACGTTGGGGTCGCCGGGTAAGATGCCCATGCCGGCCAGGATGTCGGCGGTGAGGTCGGTTATCAGGTTGCCGAAGGCGTCAGCGTAGATGACTTGGCCGCGCAGGGTCTTACCGTCGGGTCGAGGCACGGGCAGGGGCAGAGCTGTAATGGCGGATACGGTTTCGCCCATCAGGTCCGGTGTTGCGCCCTGGGACAGATGGGCGGCCACGGGAGCGAACACGTCCCTGCCATGAAAGGTGGAACTGACCGGGTGTCGCCAGTAGTCGGGGTTAGTCAGACGCCACGCGCGACAATTGTCGGGCAGATTGTCCAGGCCGGGCGTGTGGGTGTCGCCAAAGGAAGGGTCGAAATGGCGGCAGACCAGGGTGAGCAGTCCGTTGTCGGGGGCGACTAACCGGGCATTGGGGGTTTCCAGCAGGATGGCGGCGCGCTCGGTGCCTACGCCAGGGTCAACGACGGCGACGAATATGCTGCCCGACGGGAAGTAGCGGTAGGAGTCGGCGAGGACGGCAGCGCCGTGGGGAACGTTCTGCGGCCAAATTCCGTGGGTGAGATCAATAACGGCAACGTCGCTATTGATGTCAGCGATGACGCCGCGCATCATGCCGACGTAGGCGTCAGACAGGCCGAAGTCGGTGAGCAGGACGATGGTCGGCCCGGTCATGCCGGCCACGGGGCGGTCAGCCGGAGAACCGAGCGCTCAGGGTTGAGACCACCAGAAAGATGACGATGAGCACGATGGTGAGCTGGAACATGGTGCGTTCCAGGCCGCGGCGGGTGCGGACTGTGTTCTGGGCGCTCCCAAACATCCCGCTGCCGGCCTCCCGCACCTGGGACAAAATGATGAGCACCAGGACGATGGACGCGATGATTTGGGCGACGTTGAGCAAGGACATAGTTGAATCCACCTACCTCAGCATAGATTGTACCACGCTAAGGCTGCTGGGCTGCCAGTCCCTCCTGCACCATGCGGAGGGCAAGCTCCGGCTGGGCCTGGCCTTTGGTGATGCGCATCACCTGGCCCATGAGGAAGCGGGCGGCGTTCTCCTTGCCGGCGAGATAGTCGGCGACGGCCTTGGGGTTGGCGGCGATGGCCTCGGCGACGGCGGCCTCGATGGCTCCCGTGTCGCTGATCTGGGCCACCCCTTTCTCCTCGACGACTGCCGCGGCTGCGCGCCCGGTGGCGTACATCTCCTCCAGGACGGTCTTGGCCAGGGAGGTGGACAGGGTTCCGTCGGCGATAAGGCCCAACAGCTCGGCCAACCCCGCCGGCGCGACCAGCGAATCGGCGATGTCCTGATGATCCTGGTTGAGCAGGCGGGAGAGGTCTCCCAGCATCCAGTTGGCGACTTCTTTAGCCGCGTCGGGGTTGCCGTCGGGGCTGCGCAAGGACAGAGTGGCCTCAAAGTAGTCGGCCGCAGCGCGCGTGCCGGTGAGTTGGTCGGCGTCGTACTCTGAGAGAGCGTAGTCAGCCTGGAACCGAGCCTTGCGTTGGGGGGCCAGCTCCGGAAGAGAGGCCTTCAGCTGAGACACCCACGGCCGGCCGATGTTCAGGGGAGGCAGGTCAGGCTCCGGGAAGTAGCGGTAGTCGTGGGCATACTCCTTGCTGCGCTGGGAGACGGTTACCTCGCGCTCCTGCACCCAGCCGCGGGTTTCCTGCACCACCTGGCCGCCGTCCTCAATGACGCGACGCTGGCGTTCCACTTCGTACTCCAATGCCTGGAATACGGAGTGGAAGCTGTTCATGTTCTTGACTTCGGTGCGAGTGCCGAAGGTATTGCTGCCCGCGGGCCGAATGCTGACGTTGGCATCGCAGCGGAAGTTGCCGTCCTGCATATTGGCGGTGGAGACGCCGAGGTACTGCACCAGCGAGTGCAGGGTGGTCAAGTACTGGCGGGCCTCCTCCGGGGAACGCAGGTCGGGCTTGCTGACCACTTCCATCAGTGGCACACCGGAGCGGTTCACGTCCACCAGCGAGTAGCCATCGCCGCCGTCCCCATCGGGAAAGTGCTGCATCTTGGCCACGTCTTCCTCCAGGTGGACGCGCTCGACTCCGATGCGCCTCTGGGTGTGGCCCAGGTTGCCGTCGCCGTCGATTTCCAGGTAGCCGTCCAAGGCCAGGGGCAGGTCGTACTGGGAAATCTGGTAGCCCTTCATCAGGTCGGGGTAGGGATAGTTCTTGCGGTCGAATTTGGTGAACTCGGGAATGCTGCAATGCAGGGCCAGGCCGGTCATCATGGTGTACTCAACGGCGCGGCGGTTGATGACGGGCAGCGCGCCGGGGAGGCCCAGGCACACCGGACAGGTACGCGTGTTGGGTTCGGCGGCCTGGTAGTCGGCGGGACACCCGCAGAACATCTTGCTGCGGGTATCCAGCTGGACGTGGACTTCCAGCCCGATGACGGTTTCGTACTGCATGAACAGCAGCTACTCCTCGTCGTCGTACTGCGCCTTCAGCATCTCTACTACCGCTGGGTCGGCCAGGGTGGTGGTGTCGCCCAGGGCGCGACCTTCGGCCACGTCGCGCAGGAGGCGGCGCATTATCTTGCCGCTGCGCGTCTTGGGCAACTCGGCGGCGAAGTAGATGTCGTCAGGGCGGGCCATGGGCCCGATTTTACCGGCGACGTGCTGCTTCAGCTCGTTGATGACGTCATCGGAACTGGCGACCTGGTCCTTGAGGGTGACGAAGGCGACTATGGCCTGTCCCTTCACCTCGTGGCTGCGGCCGATGCAGGCGGCTTCGGCGACCTTGAGGTTGTCCACCAACGCCGACTCCACTTCCATGGTGCTGATGCGGTGGGCCGACACGTTGATCACGTCGTCCACGCGGCCCAGCAGCCAGAAGTAGGACTCCTCGTCCAACTTGGCGCCGTCGCTGGTGAAATAGATGCCGTCGTAGTTGGACCAGTACTGCTGCACGAACCGCTCGGGGTCGCCGTAGATGCCGCGGAGCATACTGGGCCAGGGCTGGCGAACGACCAGGTAGCCGCCACCGCCGGGGCCAATCTCATTGCCCTGCTCGTCCAGGATGGCGGCGTCGATGCCGGGGAACGGCTGAGTCGCCGAGCCGGGCTTGAGGGTAGTGATGCCGGGCAGCGCCGAAATCATGATGGAGCCGGTTTCGGTTTGCCACCAGGTATCCACTACCGGGCAGCGTCCGCCGCCGATGTGCTGCCAATACCAGACCCAGGCCTCGGGGTTGATGGGCTCGCCCACGCTGCCCAGCAGGCGCAGGGATGACATATCGTGCCGGTTGGGATATTCCTCGCCCCAGCGCATGAAGGTTCGGATGGCGGTGGGCGCGGTGTAGCAGATGGTGCAGGCGTATTTCTCCACGATGGCCCAGAACCGATCCCGGTCGGGGTAATCGGGCGAGCCTTCGTACATCACGGTTGTAGCGCCGTTAGCCAACGGCCCGTAAATGATGTAACTATGCCCAGTCACCCAGCCGATGTCGGCGGTGCACCAATAGACATCGTCCTCCTTGAGGTCAAAAATCCACTTGCTGGTGGCGTAGGTGCCGGTCATGTAGCCGCCGGTGGTGTGGACGATGCCCTTGGGCTTGCCGGTGGTGCCGCTGGTGTAGAGCATGAACAGCATGTCCTCGCTGTCCATCTGCTCCGGCTCGCAGGTCAGGGGCTGGTCGGCGACCAGGTCGTGCCACCAGACGTCGCGGCCCTCGACGATGGGCACGTCGTGTCCGGTGCGCTTGACGACGACGACCTTTTCCACGGGGGTGTCCCCCTCGATGGAGGCGTCGGCGTTCTGCTTGAGTTGGATGATGCCGCCGCGCCGCCAGCCGCCATCGGCGGTAATCATGACCTTGGACTGGGAGTCTTCGATGCGGTCGCGGAGAGACTCGGCGCTGAACCCTCCGAAGACGATGCTGTGGGGTGCACCGATGCGGGCGCAGGCCAGCATGGCGATGGCCAGCTCAGGCACCATGGGGAGATATAGTGTGACCCGGTCGCCCTTCTGCACACCCAGGCTCTTGAGGCCGTTGGCGAACTTGCAGACCTCACGGTACAAATCGCGGTAGGTGTACACCTGCCAGTCGCCGGGTTCGCCCTCCCAGATGATGGCGGCCTTGTTCTTGCGCGGCCCGTTGAGATGGCGGTCGATGCAGTTGTAGGCGGCGTTGAGCTTGCCACCGACGAACCACTTGGCGAAGGGCGCATTGGACCAATCAAGCACGGTGTCCCAGGGCTTGAACCAGTCCAGCTCGCCGGCGAAGCGCGCCCAGAAAGCCTGCGGATCGCGGCGGGCCTCTTCGTACACCGCTGGGTCGGCCATGTTGGCGTTGGCGGTGAAGTCAGCCGGCGGCGGATAGGTGCGGTCTTCCTGGAGCAGGGCCTCGAAAGCGCCGGTGTTTTGAGTCATCTTGCAGAACCTCCGGGGCGGCAGATGTGGCCGGTAGTCATGAGCAGATATTAGCACATCAATATCGAGCGTGGCGGGCGCGACAGAATGCGGTTACCGGCGTCCTGCTGCACCGGTAAGCGGTGGCGATATGCCGTACAATCAACGGCCATGAGCGCCGCTGCAGATATGGAGCCCGGGGCGATGACCTCCCGTCCGACGTGGCGGACCTACGCGCTGGCGTTGGCGTCGGCACTGGGGATGGTGCTGGCCTCCCTGGACTTCTCGGTGAACGTGGCCCTGCCGGCCATGCGCGACGCCTTCGGCACCGACCTGGCCGCGGTGCAGTGGGTCATCGTGGTGTTCATCGCGACGCGGGCCGGGCTGGCGCTGGGCGCGGGGGCCTTTGCCGATCGTTTCGGGCTGCGCCTGGTGTTCCTGGTCGGTACGGTAGCCTACCTGGCGTCAATGGTGTGCATGTCGCTGTCGCCGACGCTGGAAACGCTGGTTGGTTTCCGCGTATTGCAGGCGGTGGGCACGGGATGCTTGTACAGCACGGCGCCGGCCATTGCGGCGGGGGTTTTTCCGCCCCACCGCCGGGGGCTCTCCATGGGGTTCACCTCCGCCAGCCTGGCGTCGGGGATGGTGATGTCCACCCTGGCGGCAGGGCCGTTGGTGGAACTTTTCGACTGGCCGTCGGTGTTCTGGGGACGGATACCGCTGACGGCGCTGGCGTTGGGTATGGGCCTGCTGGCCGTGCCGCGGTCCATTGCGGACGATGGTGGCGCAGCGTCGGGTCAGCGGTTCGACGTGGCCGGCGCGGCGCTGGTGTTGTCGCTGCTTTGGTGCCTGATGATCGGGCTGCGGCTGGGGCAGGCCGTCGGCTGGACTGCGCCGATGGTGTTGGCGATGCTGGCAGCGGCTCCGGTGGTGTTGACGGCGCTGGTGTGGGTGGAACGACGAGCGCAGTCGCCGGTGCTGCCGGGGGCGCTGGCTAAGCTGAGGGGATTTCAGACGGCCACGGCGGCCATGTTCCTGGGGCATTTCTCCCAGTTTGTAATCTGGTTCATCTTTCCGTTCTACATTACCGATTCGTTGAACCGCAGCCCCGTGACCTTGGGGATATTATTCGCGGTCATGTCCACCTGCAACATCCTGTCGTCGCCGGCCGGAGGATGGCTGTGCGACCGCTGGGGAGTACGTCCGGTGGGCGCTATCGGCCTGGGAATGACGGCGACGGGATTGATGGTAATGTCGGCCTTGGACGCCGGGTCGGCGGTGTGGCATCCGGCGGCGGCCATCGCCATCGTAGGCCTGGGAGTGGGCTGGTTCCAGTCGGCGGCCTACGCGCTGATGCTGGGCAGCGTGCCTCCGGAGCGGTTTGGCACGGCGTCGGGAGCGATGTCCCTGGCGCAGGCATCCGGAACGGTGCTGTGCGTAGCGGTGGTGGGCGCGATTTTCGCCACGTTGAACGACCACTACGCGGCTACGCGGCCAGCCGGAGAGGCGTTCCTACTGGCCTACCGGGACGCGTTCCGAATTGGAGGGACCACGGCGGCCGTAGGAGCGGTATGGTTCGGGCTGCGCGCGCGGCAGCCGGGACGCTGAGCTGTTAAGAAGGCCGGTTGCGCCGTTCTTCCTCGCGTTCCTCGGCTTTGTGGCGCAGGGGACGCCCCTTGTCGGGCGTCGGGTCTTTCACCTCGCCGTAGATGGCGCGGCCTTCGTGGTCTTCAGGAAGATATTCTGTGATGGGCAGACCGCCCTCGGTGACGAAAAGCAGTCAATGGCAGTACTTGTAAATCTGCATATCGTCGCAGGCGCAGATCCAGGTACGGTGCTGGACTTCTTCCTGCTTGCAGGGATAGAAGCGGCAGGGACATAGAGGCCGGCCGATTTCATCGACGTTCTGGGCCAGGCCCAGGATTACGGATTCGGCGATTCCCTCTTCCGGGTGAGTAAACGTGCCGGACTTCTCACAGTAGCGTTCGACAAACAGGCGCATCCGCTGGATGGCCTTTTCACTGGGCTGGTCGGCCACTTGAATTCTCCTTCGATTTGATGAAATCTGTAGTTTCAGGTCCTTTACAGTGGACCTGGCGGCGGACGTTGATAGTAACAGGGCGGCTTGGCTTCCGCAACCGTTGGGTCAGGCCGGGAGGTTGGCGGAGTGGTAGTCGAAGTAGGTGGCGGTTACCTGGTTGTGCAGCTGACGGCAGTAGTCGTTGACCCGGTGGAGCAGTTCGGCGTGGTCGGTAGCGTCGGGCCAGTCGTAATGGACCAGGGCGCTCAGCCGTCCGGCCAGACGGCGGGCCGCGTCGTCGGATTCGCGGTCAGGGCCCGGGACGATGGCCGCGAGCTCGGCGGCGGCGGCGTCCACGGAGCTGCACAGGGAATCGGGCAGCAGCGGGTCGGTAACCAGCAGGTCCAGCACCTGGTTGGGAGCGACGGCGACGCTGTAGGCTCGGTTGTACGCGGCCATGGCGTGGTAGAGCCGCAGCAGGATGATCCAATCGGAATCGGAGCCGTCCACCAAGCTGGCGTCAACGTCGGTGGGAAAGAGCTCCAGTTGGGCCAGGAACAGGGCGGCCGCCAGTTGGGAACGTTCTACGAACCTGCCCAGCCGCATGAAGCGCCAGCCCTCGTCGCGGTACATGGTGGCGGCGGCGACGCCCATAAAGGTGTCAACGTCGGCGGACACGGTGGCGTAAAAGGATTCGGGTGAAGCGTTCCAGATGTCCCGAATACTCACCTGCTGAATCCTCAGGTAAGCCAGGTTGAGGGACGTCCACATCTCGGCGCTGATGCAGTGGCGCATCTGCCGAGCATTTTCACGTCCCTGGGCGAAGCAGCTCCACACCGAACCGGGGTTGGAGCGCTCAAAGGTAAGGTCGTCGGCCAGCGTGAACGAGTCGGCCAGCGTGTAATCGTCGCCGCCACTCTGCTGCCAGGCTGCCGTACCCGGAACGCCCATCACCTGCAGGACTCCGGCGCCGTCGGCGGATTGGCTGTCGTGTAGCAGCTCCAGTCCGGCCCCCGGGGGCTGGCGGTTCAGGCTGGCGTAAATTCGGTTCCAGCCGGCGTAGATATCCGCGATGGGGCGGTCAACCAGGGCTTCCGTTTGGAGACGCAGCAGACGGCAGAGATGATCGGCCCTTTCCAGGTAGCGTCCCATCCAGTAAAGACCTTGCGCGCTGCGGGCCAGCATGGGGTCAGTCCTCCAGCACCCAGACGTCTTTGCCGCCGCCGCCCTGGCTGGAGTTGACTACCAGGCTGCCCCGACGCAGAGCGACGCGGCAGAAGGCGCCGGGCACTATGCGGGTTTCCCTGCCGTGGAGTATGAAGGGGCGCAGGTCAACGTGGCGCGGCTCAAAGCTGCCGTCAATCAGGCAGGGCGCGCGGGAAAGGGCCAGGGTGGGTTGCGAAATGAAGTCATTGGGGTTTGCTCGAACCTGCTCGGCGTACTCGGCGCGTTCGGCGACAGTGGCGTGGGGGCCGACCAGCATTCCATAGCCGCCGGACTCGCCCACCCGTTTCACTACCAGCTTATCCAGGTTGTCCAGCGTATATTCCAGTTCATCGGGACGGCGGCAGAGGTAGGTCTCGACGTTTTGCAGCAGTGGATCGGCGTTCAGGTAGTAGCGAACCATGTCGGGCACGTACGCGTACACGCTCTTGTCGTCGGCAACTCCGGTGCCGGGGGCGTTTGCCAGTGCCACGTTGCCCCGACGATAGGCGTCAATCAGGCCGGGAACACCCAGGACAGAGTCGGAACGGAACACCGAAGGGTCCAGGAAGTCGTCGTCCACCCGGCGATAAATCACGTCGATGCGCTGCAGGCCGGTGGTGGTTCGCATATATACGAAGCCGTCGCGCACCAGCAGGTCGCGGCCCTCCACAAGCTCGGCGTCGATTTCCCGGGCCAGGAACATGTGCTCATAGAAGGCGGAGTTGTACACGCCTGGGGTCAGCAGTGCGATGCGGGGGTTGGCGCCTCCGGAGGGGGCCAGCTCAACCAGGGCTTCCCGTAACAGCCGGCCGTAGTGTTCGACCTCCTGCACGCGGGAGTCGCGGTACAGCCGGCGCAGGCTGGTCTTGGCGGCCTTGCGGTTGGCAATCATGTAGGATACGCCGGAGGGCACGCGCAGGTTGTCCTCCAGCACGCGGAAACCGTCGTTGGTGCGTACCACGTCTGTGCCGCAGACGGCGACCCAGGTGCCCTGGGGCGGAGTGAAGCCGCGCATTTCAGGGCGATAGTGGGGGCACTCGTACACCACTTCCGCAGGAATTATGCCGTCGGCGATGATGCGCGCTCCGCCGTACACGTCCTGCAGGAAGAGGTTGAGGGTGCGGAGCCGCTGTTCCAGCCCGGCGGCCAGACTGTTCCACTCGGCGGCGGGCAGAAGACGCGGTATGCAATCGATGGGGATGATGCGTTCGTCGGCCTCGTCGTCCCCATAGACGGTAAAGGTGATGCCTTCGTTGGAGAAAGAACGGGTTACCCGCTCCTGAATGTTGGCCAGCTCCTCGTTGGAGAAGTCAGTCAATTCCCGCTGGAGACGTTGCCATCCGTCCCGAGGCTGCCGGTCAGGCAGAAACATCTCGTCGTAAATGGCGGGGTCTAGGGAGTAGTTCTGAAACCGGTCTGGCATACTTACGGCGATTCCGAAGCACGAGGGTTGTTGCCGAAAAAGCCTAGCAAAGAACGTTGGCCGGCACAAGCGGCGCGACGTAACATAGGCCAACCAAGCCAACCCGTTGTAGATGGCTCTCTATGCCTATTGCTATAATCGGCGGCGATTGGCAGAGGTGATGGCGTAATCAGGGCCCATAGACCAATCCTTGGAGTAGTCGATAATGAGCAGGATACTGGACAGGTTGAGTTCGCTGATTACTGCGCGGCCCTGGCTGACGCTTGCGGTGGTGGTGGTTGCCACGGTGGTATTGGGCGCTGGCTCCGTATTCCGCGCTCCGCCGACGGAGGGGGCCGATGTGGCGTTCCTGCCGCCCGGGCACTTCATGGCCAACGCGGTGCAAGAAATCGATGAGCTGTTCGGGGAGTCGGGTGAGGTCAGGGTCGTAACGCTGGTCTTCCGCGGGGATGCGCTCACACCCGACGGCCTGACCCAGATGGATGCCCTGCTCAATAACGTTGTCGGAGACCCGGCGGTGGGCGAACTGCTGGCGCCGACCAACCCGGTGGCTGCTCCGTCCTTGCTGGTAAAAGCGCTGCTCCAGGTGAACAGCTTCGAGTCCGTTACGCCGGCGCAGATCGAAGCCGCGCCCGGCCCTGCGGAACTGAAGGAGGCGCTGGCGGCGCTGACCGGGACGGACGCGGGCGGTACGCCGGTGGCCATCGCGGTTATCCGTCTGCGCGACACCGGCGACGAACGGGTTGCCGACGCCGAGCGGAGAATCAACGAGCTGGCAGCGGACGATGACGGGCCACTGAACGCCAGCAGCCTCTCGCCGACGATAATCGAGGATGAGTACAAGCAAGCCACGGAATCCGGCATGGGCCCGCTGTTGGGAGTGGCGTTGTTGCTCATTGCCGGGCTGCTGTTGCTTTTTACGCGGGCCATCTGGGACATGGCGCTGACGCTGTTGGGACTAATCTTCGCGATAGTTTGGGTAATCGGGGCCGAGGGCTGGCTGGGGCCGAATGCGCTGGGCATCATCGGTCCTCCCAGCTCGCTCACGGCGATGGTGCCGGTCATCATAATCAGCCTGACGGTGGACTATGCCATCCAGGCCATCTCACATTACCGGGAGCAGCGTGTCGCCGGAGAGCCGGTGCTGCAGGCCGTTCGCGTGGGTTTTCGCAACGTGTCGGTTCCCGTGATGCTGGCCGCCGCTACGACGATGGTCAGCCTTTTGGCGGGCTTGTTCTCTCCCATCAGCGTGATTGGCGACTTTGGCATTGTCGCCGGGCTGGGCGTGGGTATGAGCCTGATAGTGATGTTGACGCTGATTCCGGCCGGACGGACGATTATTGACCGTCGCCGAGAATCCCGAGGTACATTGCGTCCCGCTCGCCCGATCGCCAACGCTTTGCCCGGCGTTCCACGGGTGGCGCAACTGCTTGGGAGATGGGTTACTCGCTGGCCGGCTCCCTGCCTGATTGCGGTAGCGCTGGTAACTATTGGCCTGGGCTACGCTGCCACCGGATTGAAGTCCGAATTCAGCATCCGCGACGTTTTGCCCAGGAGCGGCAGCGTGATTGAAGATATGAACACCCTGGACGCAGCCGTCGGCGGCTCTACGGAGATCGCCAGCGTCCTGGTCAAGGCGGAGGCCACCGAGACTCGAACCGTACTCAATTTGAGGGACCTCACCGCCGCCTTCCAGGACGAAGCGCGCCGTCCTGCCGCCGCGGCCGGCCCGATTCTGGCCTCGTACCAACTGATAGCAGACGACTGGATTCACGACAGCGGGACGCCTGGCGACAAGTATGACCCGGAGCTGGCTGCCCTCTTCCAGGAGGCCTCGGTCGGAGTGGGACTCGATCCGGCAATAATGCAGGAATTCATCGACAAGCTTGAGGCGAAGGACCCGGCGGTCGGGCATCTGCTGGTCAACAATCCGCAGGGCATTGACACTATGCTGATTCAGTTCCCCGCCTATTCGGGCGACTCGGCGTTGGCAAAGGAGCTGCAGGGGGATCTGGAAGCCCTCTGGCTTGGCGACGACGAGGCCCTCACAGCAACTTCGGAGTCGGTCGTTGCCGTAACTGTCACTGACGCCATCACGGACCGGCAAACGGAGGCAATCAGCGCCACCGTTGCGGTAGCCTTGGCCGTGCTCGCCGCTTTCTTCTGGGTAACCGTGCGTCAGCCGTCCCTGGCGTTCGTCGCGGTGGGGCCGATTGTGCTCGTACTGATCTGGGTGCTGGGCACCATGGCGCTGCTGGGGATTCCCTACTCCCTGGTTACCTCCATCATCACCGCGCTGTCAATCGGCATCGGGGTTGACTACACCATCCACGTGATTCACCGCTACCGAGAGGAGTACATCCGCTCACGCAACCCGGAGCAAGCGGCGATTCACACGCTGACCACCACCGGCTCGGCGCTGCTGGGCTCCGCGCTGACCACCGCGTTCGGATTCGGAGTGCTGATCGCTTCGCCGTTGCTGGCGTCCCAGCAGTTCGGCATCACGGCGACCATCACAATCGTCTATTCTCTGGTGGTCTCGGTGGTAGTGGTGCTGCCGGCGATGGTGGTCTGGGGCGCGTATCAGAACGTTCGGTTGCGCTCCATGGTGGAACGAATGTGGAGCGATCTGGACGTGGCGATCGACGACATACACAGTCGCCGCTAGGGTCGGTTCCTATGGAACGGGTATCTCGCGCCGCTGTCCGGTGATGCGGAACCTTAGCTTCTTGTTCGGTTTCATTGACGGAATCGGCCTGAACCGGAGCTTGTAATTCGCCGGGGAGACCTCAATGTCGTAGTGATGCGCGAGCATCAGCACGTTCACGGCCAGTTGCAGCATCATCCACTGTGTGCCCAGGCAGGTGTGGGTGCCAAGTCCATAGGGGGCGTAGCCATGACTGTGATGCTCATTGCGCGGAGGCAGATAGCGGTCAATGTTGAAGGTATAGGGCTCCGGGAAGACATCGTCCATATAGTGCGAGGCCGTCTGAGCGATGTGGAGCCGCGAACCCACCGGCATATCGTAACCCTCGATGGTGCAGGAATTCATTACGTTCCGAATGGACATCGGTACGATGGGGTACATGCGCAGGCATTCCATCAGGAAACGGTGGGTAACGTCGATTGCCGCCGGGGTGAAGTCCTCGCGGGTGGGGTCCCCGTTGTCGAAGAGGGCATCGGCCTCGCGGCGGATTTGTTCGTAGAGTTCCGGCTGGGAAGCCATGGCGTACACGGTGAAGCTGAAGGCGTCGCCCAGGTACACGCTGGCAATCAGCGCTGCCGAAAAGACGAAGCTCAGGTTGGATTCCGGCATCAGCAACGGGTCGCTGGCGTGGAGGCTCAGCAGGTCATCAGACAGGCCTCGCGATTGTCCGGCGCGCTGGGCCGGGGTATGGGTGGTTAGCACCCGTTCCACCAACTCGTCAATAATTTTTGCCTTGCGTTGCATGCCCGGCGTTTTCAGCATGAACTTGGGCATTGCCCTCATGACGTGGACGGTGAGAGCCCGTTCCTTGTACTTCAGCATATCGTCGATGACGTCCTGGGACTCTATGCTGAGAAACAGGGGAGAAAGTTGGGCGTTAATCATCAACCGGCACATACTTGTCGCGGAGAAGGAGTCTCCAACTTTCCAGTCCGCCATGTGCGTGCGGGCATAGTGGAGGAGTTCATCCATCTGGCTGGCTAGCCTCTCGCGCGAGTATGCGGACTGCAAGGCCTTGCGCAGGCGGAAATGCTCGACGCCGTCCAGGCCCGGCAATAGTCCCGACGCGCCATACACTTTCGCAAATTCGTCGAAGTAGTCCTTGCTTCGCAGATACATCCGGCCGCGCTTGTGAACCCAGTAGTTCACCTCGGGCCCTGAAACGAAGATCAGCGGGTCGGAAAAGGGTGGGCGAATCTGAAAAACGGGGCCATATTCTTGGGTCAGGTCCGCAAACAGGGCGGCAATGTTGCCGCTTCGGATATGCCGATTGAGCAGCAGTCGGCGCAGGGAAACGGTGGGAATTTCCCGGGCCAGTGCCGAGCGTCGGTACAGGGGCGCAGCGATGTTCTCAGCGACCGCTGCCCCTATAGACCGGCCAATCAGGTCCATGTTGCAGATGAAGCCGATACGCGCCTCAGCGTCTTCGTCGAGGCGAAACATGAAGCGAAATACGTCGCAGGTATTTACGAGGCAAATGATGATGATGTCTCTGGGCTCAGGGATCTCTCTGCTGAAGATAAAGTTGCCGATGCGCGTTTTCACGAACTGAACCGTGCTGCCTTCTGAGGGGTCGCTGAACAGTTCCCCCTGCTGGGCGGCATGGGTCAAGGTCCAGAAGTCGCCATCGTGGTATTCCAGAACGCCCAGGCCAACCAGGCGCTCCAGGGTGGAGTCAATAATGGATTCGGCCCGGGGCGCCAACCTTTCAACCCAGTACTGAGCGCTGTGCTGAGTCGGCTCGCCGGCGATTTCTGCCAGGATGGGGTCGAGAATGTCGTCGCCGGTTGCTGTGTCATCCACGACGAACAGAGATTCCAGGTCACTATCGACGCGGGACACCAGGGAAAGCTCCGCCAGCACCGCGCCCACCACGGCGCAGTTCAAACTCCAGCCGGGCACCTGGTGAAAATAGCCGGACTCTTCGTTGAGGAGCATCAGGATGAGTTCATCCAGGAGGCTCAACGAAAGGGAATCCGACCCGTTAGCAGAGGGAATCATCAAATAATCTCCTGCGGTAGTGAATTCTCCCCCCTCAATACCGTCGTATCGTCGCAAGCGCAAAACCCTGCCCCTAGGGTTCAAACCCGGTCACCAAGGGAGGCAGGGAACATCAATTAGCAGCGCTTGCTAGTATGATTATGCGACGGTTGCGATGTCAAGCAAAGGGCCGGCAGTGAGCGTTCAAATCCTACTCACCGTCATTGGCGGTTGGTTGACGGGGTACAGAGCAGTTGCTAGAATCGACTCATATGGGCGATTAGCTCAGTTGGTTAGAGTACTTGCTCGACACGCAAGAGGTCGGTGGTTCGAGTCCACCATCGCCCACCATCACGCAGCCGGTGTGGGAGTGTGCGCGTTAGCGGCGATTGATATGCCCCACACTGGATACAGCGTTCAAGCTTCGTGGACTGAGCCGTCTAATTCCCCTATTGAGAGGCATTAGTGCGACTCCGCAAGTTAGCCAACGATCTGAATGCCGCGTATCGAGGACGTGACGTCACCCATCGGGTACAACGTTTCAGTGAATGGCAGGACAGAATGTCCGAGCCCGATGCCGGCGCTGCGGGCTACGACCACTCCGAAACCGTCAGAGAATACTACGACCTTTGCGGCGAACTGATGGCGTTCACCTGGGGCGAGTCCCTCCACTTCGCGCCACTGTCCCCGCACGAGACCCTCGAGGAATCCAAGCTTCGCCACCAGCGGCTGATGATGGCCAAGCTGGAGTTATCCGAAGGTATGACGGTGATTGACGTCGGTTGTGGGATTGGTGGCCCGATGCGGCAAGTCGCCCGGGATACCGGAGTCAGGATCGTCGGAGTCAACAACAACGAGATACAGTTGGCCAAGGCGAAGGCGCTGAGCGCCGAGGCGGGACTGAACCACTTGGTTGATTACCTCACCTGCAGTTTCATGGACATGGGGTCCATCGCTGGCGATACTTTTGACCGCGGGTACGCCATCGAATCGACCTGCCACGCGCCGGACAAGGCCGGCGCTTTCGCTGAAATCTACCGAGTGCTGAAACCCGGGGCCCTCTTTTGGGGTCAGGAAATGTGCCTGACGGACAAGTTTGACCCTGATGACAGTCGGCACCAGGCGATCAAGCGAGAACTGATGCAGGGCATAGCGCTGAAGGATATTGCAACGACGGTAGAGGTGAACCGAACGCTGGAAGCAGCGGGGTTTCAGGTCGTGGAAGGCATGGACCGGGCAGTAGTGGAAGATGGCCCGACGACACCGTGGTATCAGCCCATGGTGACTCGGCGCAGAACAGTGGGCAGCGCCTTTTACCGGGTTTCACTAGGACGAATGGCATTCGCGGGAGCATCCCTACTAGCCGAAAAGCTGGGGCTGTTCCCGAAGGGGTCCGCAGAAGTGGCTCGACTGTTACATGGAACTGCCAACGCTTATGTCGCCGGCGGCAAGGCGGGGATATTCACGCCCCTGTACTGCTTCCTGGCCCGCAAACCGCTCACAGATCGATAATCAGTACCCACATCGGGCCCTGACCCACCGGATACGTTGCCAGCGGTTCCAGTTGGCCGTTGTTTGGGTCTATGCGGTAAGCGGCCAGGTTGCCGGAGTCCAGCCCCGTTGCGTATAGGAAGCTGCCCGACGTGTCGATGCTGAATGCCCTCGGTATGGGTTCGGTTGCCGTTTGCCCCAGCGAAGCCAGGCTGCCGTCGGCCTGGTCCACGGCGAAGCCCGCGATGCTGTTGTGCCCGCGGTTGGGCGCGTACAGGAACCGCCCGTCCGGCGTTATCTGAATCTGGGAGCAGGAATTGGGGCCGTCGTATCCCTCGGGCAACGTGGGCACGGTCTGGAAAGGAGTGAGCACTCCGGCGTCGGGGTTGAAACGATAGGCCGTAACGCTGCAGCCCTGCTCGTTGGAGGAGTACAGCACGTCGAGGTTGGGGTTGAAGCAGAAATGCCGCGGCCCTTCAGGCGCGTTGGGAATTATCCGGTCGGGTTCATTGGGGGAAAGGCGCCCCGATCCCTGCTCAAACCGAAACTGGAAGATGGCGTTGGCGCCGGTGTGATTGCCCTCGGCGATGTGCGGTACGAAGGCGAAGCGGTTGGACGAATCGGTCTGGATGTAATGCGCCCCGATGCCCGTTTCCCGCCACTCGATGGGCGATGCTTCCAGGACACCCTCATCGTCAAAGCCATACACAGCGACCCGAGCCTGGTAGTAGTAAGCCGACAGCAGGTACCGTCCACTGCGATCAACTGAGAGATGCACCGGGTCGCCGCCCAGGGGTATATCGTTCACCGGCTCCAGATGGCCGTCGCCCGACCGGATGCGAAAACCGGAGAGGCCGAACTCGCCGGGTCGGCGCCGGCCGGCGAACAGGAAGCGCCGTGCCGGGTCGGCAGCCAGGGGCGCGGGCATTCCCGCCAGAGCATAGTCGGCTTGATGCTCCAACTCGCCGGTGTCCGGGTCAATAGCGTACTGAGCAATGCGGTCGTCCTGCTGGAGGGATACGTACATGAAGGTGGTCATTGCCTGTCCTCCTGGGCGTCAGTTCTTCAGCAGCATCCCCGGCTGGCAGCGTCGGCAGTAGCTGGTGATGCGCTGGTTGGCCCGCAGCTCGGTGATGGCGTTGCCGCATTGCGGACACGGCTGCCCGCCCTTGTTGTGCACCGCCAGGAAATCCCGCGCCTTGTGGTCAATGCGGTCGCCCATGCGCTGACGCACTTGCTCGATGGCATCCAGGACAACCTCGCGGGAGCACTGGTGGATGCGGCGCAACTCGTCGTCGGAAAGCGCGCGGCGCTTTTTGAACGGGTACACGCCGGCCCGGAACAGAATCTCGTCGGCGTAGGCGTTGCCGATGCCGGAGATGACCCGGCCTCGGGTCAGCACGCCCTTGATTTCGCCGCTGAACCCTTTGAGGCCCGCTTTGAAGTCCTCAAAGCTGAAATCGTCCAGCACGTCCGGTCCCTGCTCGGCCAGGCCGGGCACAGATTCTACCTGCTCCTGTGGCACGTAGTAGAACTGACCCATCTGGCGGTCATCGACATAACGCAGGTCGTTGCCGTCGGAGAGGCCGAAGCGCACGCAGGTCTTTTTGAGAACCCGCTGCTTGCCGTCAACGTACTGCAGGCCGCCGGTAAGCTTGGGGTTGATTACGATGCTGTAGCCATCGGTCAGGCCCAGCAGCAGGAACTTGCCCCGCCGCTGGATGGATACGAACTGCCGTCCTTTGGCATCGTCTGGAAAGGGTTCCGCCAGCGCACGGACGACACTGGGTTTGAGTACCTGGGCGTCGGCGATGGTCTGCCCCGGCAGTCGCGGACGCAGGAACTCCACCGCTACTTGAAGCTCGGGCGCTTCGGGCATGGTAACGCCTCCCGTTCAGTATGGGTCGAGCCAGCCGAACCTGTGGAAACTGACTCGGTCGGCGTCGCTGAACTCGACGCCTTCCGCTTCCAGCAACTCGCGCTGCAGCAAAGCGCCGAACCCGACGCCGCGCGGGCTGATTTTCCCCTGGGCGTTGATGACGCGCTGCCAGGGTACATCCGAACCGCCATCGCTGGAGTCCCTGCCGAGAGAAGCCAGGCAGTAGCCAACCATGCGCGGCGTGCAGTTACCTACAATCTGGGCAATCTGGCCGTAGGTTGCCACCTGGCCGTGGGGAATCTGGCGCACCACGTCCAGCACGCGGGCATACACCGGCGGGACAGTCGCAGTATCCGGCATAATACGTCACGCTCCACTTTCCGGAGCGGCGATATTGGCGCGGACGGCCCCGGCAGCCCAGGTCAGTTCCGTCAACATCCGTACCGGGTCCAAAATCTGCCAAACCACTCCGTTGTTGACAAAGTATGCGTTTGCGAAGACTACAACGCCCAGCACTACGCAGACGGCAGCGCCCACCCTGCCGGCCGCGCACCCGCAGCGCCACAGGACTACTGCCGCCACGCTGCACGACGCGATGAACAGCGGGTTGACGGTGCGCCACACTTCGCCCCAATATTCGCCGAACACCCCCGTGTACCCGTTGGCCAACACCACCGCCGCCAGGATGCCCAGGGCCAGGCTGCGCACCCAGGGTACCCGGCGCGTGCTGAGCCAAACCCACCACACGCCGACGAAGCCCATCACCAGCGGGCCGATTTGCCATAGCTTCCAGGGCCAATACGCAACAGACAGGCCGTCAGGGTCAACGATGACTGTCCGCTCCGTCCAGGCGAAGATAGCCAGGGCCACGAAAGCGCAGGCCGCAATGGACTGGACAGCGTTCAGGTCGTAGGGTCGGAGCGGGTTTGCCATGGCGATTACCAGTTGACCAGCCCCGGCTTCTGTGCCCGCCAGCCGGCATCGGACGGGAAGACGGTTTCCATCTCCACCCGGCCCAGGTCGCCCTCAAACATGTGCTCAACGGCGGACCGCCAGGCGACATAGTGGGGCTGCTCCCGATGAGTGGCGTGAGCGGCGCGGTCGGAGTACACCTCGTACAGATAGAACTGATTGGGGTTGTCGGGACTGCGCAGGATGTCAAAGCGGAAGCAGTTTTCCTCGTCGCGGACGCTGCCCTGGCCGTCGCCCAGGCTGGCGGCGGCAAACTCGTCGGCGTAGCCGTCCTTGATGTTGATGGTGACGAAAATGGCGTACATTGAGAGGTTCCTCCTGTGGATTGGGTCGGCTTGGGTCGCTGCTTGAACCGCCGCCGTGGGCATTATAGCAGGGGGAAATTGAGCACATGGGTGCAGCGCGCGTCGCGATGACTAGTAAAGTAGTAAAATGACCGGCTAGTAGCAGACTCGTCCCGGAGGAGCAATGACAATTGCCACAATGACCGGAAACCAGGGAGCGGTTATATCCTCAGTTTCCCATCCCCTTGATCCACTTACGCCCCAGGAGATCGCGGAGGCGTCGGCCATCCTGAAAGAAGAACGGCGGCTGGGGCCGCGAGTCCGGTTCGAGACCGTGGTTCTTCGCGAACCGGCAAAGGACGCGGTGCTCAACTTTAAGCCCGGCGCCCCCATTCGCAGGGATGCCTCTCTGGTGGTGTTGGACAATGACGGCCCGGCGACTTATGAGGCCGTGGTGTCCCTGGACGACCGCCGGGTCGTGTCCTGGGAGCACATTCCCGGCGTGCAACCCAGGGTGATGTTTGATGAGTTCGTCGAGTGCGAGGCAGCGGTGCAGGCCGATCCCAGGTTTCAGGCCGCCATCAAAAAGCGCGGCATCACCGACTCCGGCCTGGTAATGGTGGACCCCTGGTCGGCCGGCAATTATGGTTTCGAAGACGAAGCAGGACGTCGGCTGGTCTTGGCTCGCAATTTCGTCCGCTCCAGTCCCGCCGACAACGGGTACGCTCGTCCTATCGAGGGTGTTACCGCGGTAGTGGACCTGAACAGCATGGATGTGTTGCGAGTTGACGACTACGGCGTGATTCCCCTGCCACCCGAACCCGGGAACTACGCCGCCGAGTTCCAGGGCCGCTTCCGCCAGGACCTGAAGCCGCTGGAGATTTCGCAGCCGGAGGGTTCAAGTTTCCAGGTGGACGGTTGGAGCATAACCTGGCAAAAATGGCATATCCGCATCGGATTCACTCCCCGGGAAGGGTTGGTCATCCACACCGTCGGCTACGAGGACCAGGGCCGGATCAGGCCCATTCTGTACCGGGCCGCCCTGTCCGACATGGTGGTCCCTTACGGCGCCCCCGGCAAAGATCACTACCGGAAAAACGCTTTTGACGCCGGCGAATACGGCATAGGCTCCCTCACCAACTCGCTGACCCTGGGGTGCGATTGCCTCGGAGAAATTTACTACTTCGACGCGGCGCTCAACGATGGTCGGGGTGAACCGTTCACCATACCTAACGCCGTGTGTTTGCACGAGGAGGACTACGGTATTCTGTGGAAACACACTGACTGGCGCACCGGTCAGACCGAGGTCCGTCGCTCCCGTCGCCTGGTGGTGTCCAGCGTCGCCACCGTCGGCAACTATGAATACGGTTTCTTCTGGTACTTTTACCAGGATGGCGGCATCGAGGTGGAGGTAAAACTCACCGGCATTATCAACACTGCCGGCATCGCCGCAGGCGAAGTGCCGAAATACGGCACGCTGGTTGCGCCCCAGCTGAATGCCCACATCCACCAGCACTTCTTCAACTTCCGGCTGGATATGAACGTGGACGGCGAAGATAATTCGGTCTTCGAGGTGAATACCGCTGCCGAACCCCCGGGGCCGGACAACCCCCATGGCAATGCTTTCTATGCAGAGAAGACCGCCTTGCGGACGGAGTGGGAAGCCCAGCGGGTGGTTGACCCGATGAAGGGCCGCTACTGGCTGGTTTCCAATCCGGCAATTACCAATGCCCTGGGCCAACCGGTAAGCTACAAACTGATGCCCGGCGAGAACATCTTGCCCTTTGCCCATCCTGAGGCCAGCATCATCAAGCGTGCTGGATTCATGACCAGACACCTGTGGGTAACTCCTTACGACCGGGACGAAATCTCAGCCACTGGACCCTATCCCAATCAGCACCCGGGCGGCGCCGGCCTCCCTGAATACACCAGGAACGACCGGAGTGTGGAGAACACCGATGTGGTGCTCTGGTACACCCTCGGCTACCACCATGTCCCGCGTCCTGAAGACTGGCCAATCTCCCCGGTGGCCTACTGCGGGTTCAGCCTCAAGCCCGTGGGATTCTTCAACACCAACCCGGTTCTGGACGTCCCGCCCAGCGCGCACCATGACGCCGCCTGTCATCCGTGATCAATATGCACCTCACACAAGACCATCACACCAACCTGCGCGGCCTGCCCTTCCACTACCGGGATTGGGGCGGCGACGGGCGGGAGGTGCTGCTGCTGCACGGCTTGGCGTCCACCTGCCACATCTGGGACCTGGTGGCGCCGTTGCTGGCCGCCGATTTTCGCGTCGCGGCGCTGGACCAGCGCGGGCACGGGCAGTCGGCGCAGGTTGACGACGGCTACGACTTCGCCACCGTGAGGAGCGACGCCGCAGCCTTTATTGAACATCTGGGTTGGCGGCGTCCGGTAATCGTCGGCCACTCCTGGGGCGCTGATGTGGCCCTGGAGCTGGCCGCAGCTCACCCGCATCTGGTGAGCGGATTGATATTCGTGGACGGCGGCACCATCGACATCTCCAACCGTCCTGGCTGGACACTGGGACAGGCCAGGGAGGAAATGGCGCCGCCCATTTTCACCGGATTCACGCCCAAGATGATGCGTGAGCGAGTGGAGTCGGGGGGACGATTTGGCCCGAATCCCCCCGAGGCGGTTATCGAGGCGGTGCTCGCCAACTTTCGTGTGCTGGACGACGGCACCATTCAGTCCAACCTGCGGCGAGAGAACCACCTGCGGATTATCGATGCGCTATGGGATCACAAGCCCTTTGAGCTGTATCCCAGGCTGCAGTGCCCCGTGCTGATGCTGCCGGCGCGTCAAGCCGTGCCCGACGCCATGGCGCGACGCTTCCGCCGGGAAGAATCCATCGCTCGCGCCGAGTCTTTGCTGCCGGCGAGCAAGACGGTGTGGCTGGAGGACAGCATCCACGACGTACCATTGCAAAGGCCGGCGTTGGTGGCCGATACGATAAGGGAACACATCGCCGCCGGCTTCTTTGACGACTAACGCTGCCGAGATGGTCTGATAGAATGTCGAAAACCGCCACCCTCGAACGGACAGGAGGTCCCCAATGACTACCGTAGGTTCCGGCAAATATACGTACACCCTGGAAGAAGACTGGGCGCGCCTGCCCGAGGGCATGACCATGGGCAACGCCTCGGCGGTGGCCACCGACTCGCAGAACCGCGTTTACGTGTTCCAGCGCAAGGACCCGCCGGTGTTGATTTTCGGGCCGGGCGGCAACTACCTCGGTTCCTGGGGCTTGCGCGCCATCGACGAAGCCCACGGCATCTACATCCAGGACGACATCGTCTATCTCACCGACCGCACCGACTCGGTGTGCGTGATCTACACTCTGGACGGCAAGCCCCTGCAAGTCATCGGACAGCGCGGCGTCCACTCCGACACCGGCTGCGAGATTCCCGGTGAGGTGTGTCCTCGGTCCGCTGGGCCTTTCAACTACCCCACGGAGCTGGTGCCGGCGCCCAACGGCGACCTGTACGTGTCCGACGGCTACCGCAACGCGCGGGTGCATCGTTTCTCCCGGGAAGGCGAGCTGAAGCAGTCCTGGGGGGAGCCGGGCAAGGGTGGCCCCGGCCAGTTCCATCTGCCCCACAGCATCGTGGCCCATCCCAACGGCAACCTCTACCTGTGCGACCGGGAGAACAATCGGATGCAGATCTATTCGCCGGACGGTGAATTCCTGACCATGTGGGAAGATATGCGTCGGCCCCTGGACATATCCGTGGATAGTGATGGCGCGTTGGTCATCAGCGAGGGCGGCGCCAACGGTATGTCGTCTCGGGTCAGTATCATGGACCCCGACGGGAACGTGCTGGCGCGTTGGGATTCGGAGTCCGCCCACGGCAGCTGGGTTGACGCCGGCGGCAACATCTACATGGCCCTGGGCGCGCAGGAGCGGGTGGACAAATACGTGCGGCAATAAATGCGGTGTGCTATAATTTGCGCCCGCATCCGCCGCCACAAACGGCTACTTTAAAACCGCGCTGCAAGGCCGACTGAGAAAAATCCCCAATGAAAGCATCCGAACTCGTTCCCCCCGAAGTAAACGAAAGCATCCCCGATTTTGGCCCAGGCGACACGGTGCGGGTGAATTTCCGCATCCGTGAGGGGACTCGCGAACGCGTCCAGGCCTTCCAGGGCGTTTGCATTCGCCGCAGTAACGGCAAGGGCCCGGCCGCCAACTTCACTGTGCGCCGCATCACCGCCGGCATCGGCATTGAGCGCGTGTTCCCCCTGCACTCGCCGCTGATCGATTCCCTGGAAGTAACGCGGCAGGGCAAAGTCCGCCGGGCCAAGCTGTACTACCTGCGTGGCCGCCAGGGACGCGCCGCCCGAATCAAAGAGCGGACCACCTACCGAACCAACCGCTAGCCGGAAATTGCAAACCCCGAACCGCCGCCCGTGTCCTGCAGAGCACGGCTGCGGCGGTTTGGCATTTATTGAGGTTGCGCCGTGAACTACGCCGACGTCGCCATCGACGCGGACTGGATACCTGCGGGCAAAACCTTTTCCTACCGCATCCCCCGGCATCTGGCGGTGGAGCCGGGGCAATTGGTGTGGGTACAGTTCGGACGCAGCTACGTGCAGGGCGTGGTCGTCAGCCTGTCAGACGCATCGGCGGTATCGGATGACGAGACGAGGGACATTCTGCACCCGGTGGAACCGTCGCCGTTGGTGGGATCGCTGGGGCTGGAGCTGGCGGATTGGCTGGGCCAGACCTATCTGTGCTCGCCTTTTGAAGCCTTGGCGCCGATGCTGCCGCCCGGATTCCGTGCTGAGCAGCGCTCCCGGCTCACGGCAGTTGCCGGTCCGGATGACGACGCAGAACTGTCATCCTTCCGGGATGCAACCCGAGACGCCTGGCAGGAGCTGGCCGCATCGGGCAAGGTCTGTGACGAGGCCGACTTTTTGAGGCGCATCGCAACTGCTGCCAACCGCACGGACGTTGCCCGCCGGGATTTGCGCCGGCTGGTTGACCGCGGCCTGGTGCTCAAGGAAGTCAACCTTCCCCGACCGCGCACACATCGCCATCGCCGCCTACTTATTCCCGGGCATTACCCCGACACCGATGACGATACTGCGCCTGAAGTTCCAAGTCGTGCCCACCGTCAAGCGGACTTGCTGGACGCGGTTCGTGAATCACCCACGCCCTACGCCTCTACTGGAGTCGGCCCCGTGGCAGATGCCTTGGTGGGGCGTGGCCTGATTGCCGAGGAGTGGCGGCGGATTGAGCCGGAAATACCCGCCGGAGTGTCACCGACCGGACCGCCGCCGGCCGCGTTGACCCCAGCCCAGGCCGACGCCGTAGCCAGCATTGTCGCCGCGCTGGACGATCCCGATGCCACGCCGCGCAGTTTTCTGTTGCACGGGGTTACCGGCAGCGGCAAAACGGAGGTGTACCTCCGCGCCATTGCCCGCGCCGTTGCCCTGGGCAAGCAGGCAATCTACCTTGTGCCGGAAATTGCGCTAACGCCCCAAACCGTGGGCGCGGTCAATGACCGTTTCCCAGGACGCGCCGCTGTATTGCACCACCGTCTCACCGACCGGGAGCGATTTGACCAGTGGTGGCGAATCCGCGACGGGCAGGCGGATGTGGTGGTAGGCCCGCGCAGCGCGCTTTTCGCTCCGGTGTCCAACGTTGGCGTCATTATCGTGGATGAGGAACATGAACCGGCCTACAAGCAAAGTGAGTATGCCCCTTTCTACCACGCCAGGGACGCCGCATTGGCATTGGCCCGACGTTGCGGCGCCGTCGTGGTGATGGGTTCGGCCACGCCCGACGTTAGCACCTATTACGACGCCCAGCGCGGCCGCCACCACCTGAAGACTCTGCCCCAGCGGATTCCGGGATCCGACGGCGTGCCGATGCCACTGGCCGACACGCAGGTGGTGGATATGCGCTGGGAACTGCGGGAAGGCAATCGCAGCGTCTTCAGCCGCAGCCTTACCGAGGCGCTGGACAATACCATCCGGGCCGGCCAGCAGGCTATCCTGTTCCTGAACCGCAGGGGCAGCGCCGCTTTCATGCAGTGCCGCGACTGTGGCAATGTGGTTACTTGCAGCCGCTGTTCGGTGGCGTATGCGCACCATGCTGAAACGAACCGACTGCTGTGCCATTACTGCAATCGCTCACGGCGGTTGCCACGGGCGTGTCCGCAATGCCGTGGCGGGCGCATCCGCGAGATGGGAGCCGGAACCGAGGCTGTAGAAGCCGAGCTGCAACGACGGTACCCCGAAGTAACCATCGAACGATGGGATTCGGACTCGGTGCGCGACCCGGCGGAGTTGGAGCGGGCCATGACTAGGCTGTCTGAAGGAAAGGCGCAGATTTTGATTGGCACCCAGATGGTGGCCCGTGGCCTTGACCTGCCCAACGTAACCCTGTCGGCGGTGCTGCTGGCGGACCTGGGGCTGAATCTGCCCGACTTCCGCGCCGGCGAGCGAGCGTTTGCCTTGCTGTGCCAGGTTTGCGGGCGCGCCGGCCGCGGGCGACAACCGGGCCGGTCCATCATCCAGACCTACCAGCCCGACCACTACGCCATCATGGCCGCCGCCGCTCAGAACTATGACCTGTTCTACGGCATCGAAATCAATGCCCGGCAGCAGCAGGGCAATCCGCCTTTCAACCGTCTGGCCCAGGTAATTTGCGCCGATTTGAGCGTCCGTATGGTTCAGCAAACCCTGGATGAATTGGCAAAGCGGTGGCGAAACAAGGCCGCTCTTCAGGGTAGGGGTGACGTGGAAATCGTCGGCCCGACACCCTGCCAGCCTGAGCGCGTGCGGGGACGGTATCGTTGGCGCCTGCTGCTGCGGGGACGGCGGCTCTGGCAATTCTTGCAGAGTGAGGTCATCCCCCGCAACTGCCGGGTAGAAGTTGACCCGGTACATTTGGACTAGCCCGCTGGCATTATAATAGAGCCGCATTCAGCAACACCTGGGGGCACAATGGACCAGATTAGCGCCGTCGCCGACCGTCTCGGCATTGACCACAAGCACCTCATTCCCTACGGGCATCACAAGGCCAAGATAAGCCTTGACGCGATAAAGTCCGACGGGGCAAGGGGCAAGCTGGTGGTCGTTACGGGCATTACTCCCACGCCGGCCGGCGAGGGCAAGACGACCACTTCCATCGGCCTCACCGACGGCCTCGGGCGGCTGGGTTACCAGCCGGTGGTCAACCTGCGCGAGCCGGCCCTGGGTCCGATTTTCGGCATCAAGGGCGGCGGAACCGGCGGCGGCAAGGCCCGCATCGTCCCAGAGGACGAAATCAACATCCACTTCACCGGCGACGCTCACGCCGTGGGTTCCACCCACAACCTGCTGGCCGCCCTCGTTGAGAACGCCGTGTATCGCAACAACGCCAACGACATGGCGGCGGAAGGCGTTACCTGGTCAAGGGTTACCGACGCCTCCGACCGCGCTTTACGTCAGATAACTGCCGGGTTGGGCGGCAGCGCCAACAGCCCCTTGCGTGAAACCCGCTTCGACTTCATCACCGCCTCGGAAATAATGGCCATCTTGGCCCTGTGCACCGACCTGTCCGACCTGCGGGCGCGTCTTTCCAGGATGGTGGTGGGAACCAACCGCGTCGGCGCGCCGGTATCGGTGGGCGACTTGGGTTTTGAGGGTTCGCTGATGGCCGTGATGCGCCATACCGTGATGCCCAACTTGGTGCAGACCCTGGAAGGCCAGCCGGCCATCGTCCACGCCGGCCCATTCGGCAACATCGCTCACGGCTGCAGCTCCATCATCGCCGACCGGCTGGCCATGGGTTATGCTGACCACGTGATCACCGAGGCCGGCTTCGGCTCCGATTTGGGCTTCGAGAAGTTCATGCACATCAAGACCCGTCAGAGCGGGTTGCCCGTCAGCGCGGCAGTGCTGGTGGCGTCGGTGCGAGCCATGCGCTGGCACGGCGGCGCAACTCGCCGCAATCTGGGCGACCCTAACCTCGACGCCATGAAAGCGGGCGCGTCCAATATGGTCCATCACATCAACAACGTGCGCGCCTTCGGACTCCCCTGCGTGGTAGCGCTGAACCGCTTCCCCGGGGACAGCGCCGAGGAATTGCAGGCGGCGGCCAAGATCGCCGCCGACGCCGGCGCCTACGCTACGGCGGAATACGCGGGCTTTACCGACGGCGGCGAGGGCGGCATGGCCCTGGCCGAGGCGGTGGCGCAGGCCGCGGCCAGCAACGACGGCCTGGCGCCGGCGCAAGTGGACTACGCCTACGAGCTGGATGGCACCATCGAAGAGAAGACCCTGGCGTTGGCGAAGCGGGTGTACGGCGCCCAATCGGTCAGCTGGTCGGCGGAAGCCCGCCGACGGGCGCGGTTCTTCGCCGAACAGGGCTGGGGCGACCTGCCCATCTGCATGGCCAAGACCCACCTGTCGGTATCCCATGACCCCACGCTGCGGGGCAGCCCGTCGGGGTACACCTTCCCGATTTCCGACATCCGCGCCTCCGTGGGGGCCGGGTTCCTCTACGCGCTGGCTGGCCGGATTGAAACGCTCCCCGGCCTGCCCACCCGTCCCCGGGCGATGGACATGGACCTGACACCGGAAGGCGAAATAACCGGGCTGTAGCGTGATATAATCGCCACACAACGATTACGAATTCCGCAATAGCATGGCTCGCCTCTAACCGGAGCAATACCGTGGCCGTACTTGATGTACGCTTGTTTCCCGACCCCATCCTGCGCCAACGCGCAATCAAAGTAACTCGGTTTGACGCCAAGCTGGCCAAGCTGGCTGCCGACATGTTGGACACCATGGCAGCGCAGCGCGGGGTCGGCCTGGCCGCCAATCAGGTGGGCGTATTGCAGCGCCTCTGCGTGGTCAAGCCGGAGGATTGGGACGAGCCGCTGGTGCTGGTCAATCCCGAAATAATCCGCCGCGAGGGCGAGCGCGAAGTTGAGGAAGGCTGTCTCAGCCTGCCCGGCTATCGGGGCATGGTCAACCGCGCGGTGCGCATTCGCCTCCGTTACCAGGATTTGACGGGCAAGCAGCTGCGCCTGAAAGCCGACTGCATCCTGGCCCAGGCCATTGAGCACGAAACCGACCACCTCAACGGCATCCTGTACATCGACCACCTGATCGCTCACGACCAGTTTTTCCGCATCCACGTCAACGAAGAGGGCGACGTTGAGTATCTGCCCACCGGCGAGCCCGACGCCGCCGAGTTGGAAGCCGCCGCCCGTCGGATGCATCAGTCCTCGTCTCGCGTACCGTTGTCGCAGTTCGACACCACCAGCGGGCGCACTCCGTCCCGTGGCGCCGACGACGCAACCGCCGCCGACTAGCATGGACGCTGACGGCCTGCTCACCCGGTTGGGCGGGTTTTTGGCTGCCCGAGGTGACACCGAAGTGTGGCTGGTGGGTGGCGCTGTCCGCGACGCCGTTCTGGGTCGGGAAATTCACGACATCGACCTGGCCGTGGCCGGTGACTCCGCGCCAATCGGACGGGCGGTCGCCGATTACCTGGGCGGTACGGCGGTACCCATCGATGCGTGGAACGTTACCCGCGTCGCGCTGCCGCCGGCCAACGGTGCCGCTGCGCCCTTCATCATCGACGTATCCAGCTACGACGGGTCTATTGAGGATGATCTCCGAACTCGCGATTTCACCGTGAACGCAATCGCGCTGCCCCTCCTTTCCTGGGATAACGACGAACGGATTGAAAGCATAGTTGACCCGCTGAACGGCCGGGCTGACCTGGTTCGCCGCATTCTGCGCGCCACCGGCGAAGACGTTTTTCGGAATGACCCCGGCCGGATGCTGCGCGGCGTGCGCCTGGCCAAGAGCCTGGACTTCCGCATGACGCCGGAAACGGCGCAGGCCATCCGCAGGGATGCCCACCTGCTGGAACGTGTCGCCCCCGAAAGAGTGCGCGACGAATTTATGGCGATTCTGGCGGCCGACGGAGCGCGGGCGCAGCTGGAAATTCTGGACCGGCTGGGCCTGCTTTGCCGGGTGATGCCGGAGCTGGAAGCGGCCCGCAACTGCGAGCAGCCCCGGTCCCATCATTACTGGGACGTGCTGGGCCATCTACTGCATTGCGTGGAATACGCCGAAGAGATTACCGCCGGACGCCGCAACAGCGCCATCTACACCATGGCTCCCTGGACTGCTGCCGAGGATGCCTACTTCTCCGAGGTAATCGGCGACGGGCACACCCGGCGAACCGTCCTCAAGCTGGCCGCTCTGCTCCACGATATCGCCAAGCCCCAAACCAAAGGCCCGGACGAGAATGGGCGTATCCGGTTCCTCGGCCACAGCGAACAGGGCGCGCAGGTGGCGGAAAGCCGACTGTCCCGGTTGCGGCTGGCTCGACGCACCACGTCCCTGGTATCGGCTATGGTGCTCCATCACCTGCGCCCCAGCCAGCTGCGCGAGGGCGACAAAATGCCGTCGCGCCGGGCCATCTATCGATATTATCGGGACGTGGGCGACGCCGCCGTGGACACGCTGTATCTGGCCATGGCCGACTTTCTGGCAGCGCGTGGGCCAGAGCTATCGCCGGAACGGTGGAATAACTATGCTAGAATGATTGCCGCTGTTCTTGAAGCGGGAGCCACACCCCAGGCCGGGGATGATGGCCCCCGCGGATTAGTCAACGGCCACGAGCTGATGGATACATTGCGCATTGATCCCGGCCCTCGCGTGGGCGCGCTGCTGGAAAGGCTGCGTGAAGCCCAGGCGGTGGGCGAGGTTTCCAATCGCGAAGAAGCCCTGTCCCTGGCAGCGCGTCTGTTGGACGATGATGCGATTGAGGTTGGATAGCTTAAATGCGACGCCGCACCGTTCTGTTAACCCTTCTGATACTAGTTGTTCTGGGCGTCTCGTTCGTCGCGTTGGCCCTGCCAGAAATCCATATAGCCATACCCGGCTTGCCCCGGCTTGACCGCGCCGAAACCGGCCCGCTGGGTTTGAAGCTCGGCCTCGACCTGCAGGGCGGCGCGCACCTGGTGTACCAGGCCCAAACCGGCACTACCCTGTCAGTGTCCTTTGCCGATGACGCCAATGTGGACGTTGACGCCGTTCAGAATGCCCTGTCGGATGCCAATTATGAAGCCCAGGTAACCCAGGACGGTGATGGGTCCGGCTTTGAAATAGTTGGCCCATACCTCGCTCCCGAACGGCGCGCCGAGGTGAGGCAAGCCCTGGTGGACAACCTTGGCGAGCCGGTGGATTTCGTCAATGAAGATTTGCCGCCGCCCACCTCGGAGCAAATGGACGGGGTGCTGAACATAATCAGCCGCCGCGTCAACCTGTACGGCACCGACGAGCCGATAGTGCAGCGCTTTGGCGAAGACCGCATCATCGTGCAGCTGCCCGGCGCCAGCGGGTCGGTCATCGCCGTCAGCTTTGCCGAGGGAGCCGACGTTGAGAAACTGGGCAGCGTAATACTGGACCAGGGGTACGAAGACGTTGAAATCGTGGATCGGGGCGGCAACCGATTCCGCATCGCCACTGCAACCACGCTGAGCAACACCCAGCGCAGCGCATTGGAAACCTTGCTGTCATCGGAAGTGGGTACCATCGAGTCGTACCTGGTAACCGGCAGCATTGAAGACGCCAAGCGGCTCATCGGCGAAACCGCGCAGCTGGAGTTCCTGCGGCGAAAGTGTGCTGGCCCGGTGGTCGGCGTCGGGTGTCTGCCGCCCTTCGTGGACAGCAGCATCGGCCTGACCGGCGACGATCTGGTTGACGCCTACGCGAGCACCGACTCGGTAACGGGTGAATGGGTCGTCAACATTCAGTTCAACGACCGGGGCGCGGATATTTTCGGCCAGATGACCGGTGAAATCAACGTTCAGACCAATCGCCAGTCCGACGAGGTAATCGCCGTCATTCTCGATGGAGAACAGTTGATTGCACCGGTAGCCCGGGCCCATATTCGCGACGGCCGCAGCCAGATTTCCGGCAGCTTCAACCGGGAATCCGCGCGCACCCTTGCCATTCAGCTCAAATCCGGTCGGCTGCCGGTGCCTCTGCAGCTAATCCAGGAATCCGAGGTTGACGCTCTCCTCGGCCAGGAATCGCTGGAACGGAGCCTAATGGCCGGTCTGGTGGGCTTGGGCCTGGTGCTGATTTTCGTGGTCGCCTATTATCGGGCCGCCGGCGTGGTGGCAGCGATCGCGTTGATTTACTACGCCATAGTTACGCTGGCGATTTTCAAGCTGGTGCCCATTACGCTGACGCTGCCCCACATCGGTGGCTTCATTTTGTCAATCGGCCTCGCCGTGGACGCCAACATCCTGATATTCGAGCGCATCAAGGAGGAAATCAGGTTAGGGCGCAGTTTGGCCTCAGCGATGGAGGTGGGCTTCAACCGCGCCTGGCCGGCGATACGCGACGGCAACGTAAGCACGCTGATTACGTGCGCCGTGCTGCTGTGGTTCGGCAACCGATTGGGCGGCGGCCTGGTTAACGGCTTTGCGCTAACCCTTCTGGTCGGCGTCATGGTGAGCATGTTCACCGCGGTGCTGGTCAGCCGCAACCTGCTGCAGGCCTTTCAGGCCATGGGCCTGGGCCGCATGGCCAACTTGTTCACTCCAGAGAAAATTCAACCCCGCGCTGCCGGGCAACAACCTAGGTCGGCTCAGGGAGGCCGTTAGCAAATGTTCAACATCGTCGGCAAGCGCGGCTGGTACTTTGTTCTATCGGCGGTCCTGATCATTCCGGGGCTACTCTCGATGTTGGCGCCGCCCGGTTGGATCAGCGGCGGTTCAGGCCTGCGGCCGGGTATCGACTTCACCAGCGGGTCGGTGCTAAACGTAGCTTTCGAACGCCCCGTGGATGCGGAGGCCGTCCGCAGCCTGATGGCGCGATTGGACCATCCGGAAGCGTTGGTGCAGTCGGTGGGCACGGATTCGGTGCTGATTCGCACCCGCGTGCTGGAAGAAGCGTCGGGAGCGCAGCTGTCCGAGCGCGAGCGCATCGAAGACGCCATGGAGAGCGAAATCGGCTCCATTGCGGCCTCGGGCGTGGACACCGTATCGCCAATCATCGCTCAGGAGACCGTTCGCAACACGTTCCTGGCGTTGATGGTGGCGTCGGTGTTCATCCTGGTGTACATCTGGTACGCCTTTCGACGTGTTCCCCGGGCCTATCGCTACGGCGTGGCTGCCGTGGTTACCCTGGCTCACGACACGCTAATCGTGCTGGGCGTGTTTTCCATCCTGGGGCGTTTGCTGGGCATTGAGGTCAACTCCATGTTCATCGTCGGAATCCTCACGGTGGCCGGCTATTCGGTGAACGACACCATCGTGGTGTTTGACCGCATCCGGGAGAATACCATCCGGGTGCCCGACCGCCGGCTGGAAGACACCGTGAACCTGAGCATAATCGAGAGCGTTGGTCGCTCCATCAATACCAGCTTCACCACGCTGATGGTGCTCTTGGCGATGCTGCTGATTGGCGGCGATTCCATCCGCGAGCTGCTCCTGGTGGTGGCCATCGGCGTCGTAGTGGGAACCTACAGCTCCATCTTCATTGCCGCCCAATTCCTCGTCATCTGGGAACGCCGGGAATTCGGTCGCATCTTCACCCTGGGCCGGCGGCAAGCGGCGGCATAAGTACCACCTTCCCCAGGGGGCGCCGCTCAGCCACCAGACGCCACGCCTCAGTTGCGCCTTCGACAGTCAGCGGCAGCGTTTGCGATACTGCCGGGCGTAATCGCCCCGCAGCCGCCAGCCTCACCGCTCGCTCCAGCCCGGCCCGCGACACGCCGGACACACCCATTATCCGCACGTCGCGAAAGATAACTTCTGCCAGCCGCAGCGACGCCGACTCCCCGGTAACGTCGCCCAACAGGGCCAGCCGCCCGTACTGACCCAGGCAGCGCAGCGTCGCCGGCCATAGCGGAGGCCCCACCGTGTCAATCACGGCCTCGGCGCCGGCGTCGTCGGTCAATGCCAATACCACTTCGGCGATGTCCAGGCCCTCCTCGGCCTCGATTACCACCGACGCGCCCAATTGTTCCAGCACCTCCGCCTTGTCCGGCGACGTGGTTACGGCGATCACCTGTGCCCCCTGCATAGCGGCCAGTTGCACGGTGTGGGAGCCCAATCCGCCGCCGGCCCCGGTTACCACTACCGTGTCGCCGGATGCTACGCCGACCGCCTCGATGCCGGACAGCGCAACCCCGGCGGGACAGGCCAGCAGGGCCGCTTCCTCCGCAGATATGTTGTTTGGGATGGTCACCAGCGCGGATACCGGCAGGGCCACATATTCCGCAAAGCCGCCGTCCCGCCCATGACCGATGCCGGCGCCGGCCAGGCAACGATGCTCCCGACCGGCCAGACAGCGCGCGCACTGTCCGCAGGCGGCAGTAAGCAGGCTGACCACGCGGTCGCCAGGGCGGAACTGGGTTACTCCACCGGCGGCGTCAACGATGGTACCGGCTATTTCATGGCCGAGAATGACGCCAGGGGCAACTCCTCGCCGTAGCGTTCCAGCCATCACCAGCAGGTCGTGGTGGCAGAAGCCGCAGGCATCGACGCGCAGCAGCGCCTCACCGGGAGCAGGCATCGGAACAGGCCGTTTCTCGATGGCTAGTCGCGGCGGCCGGCCGGTCTGCACAACCGTCAGCGCGTTCATCGTTTTCGGGATAGGCGAAGGCGGTTTGATCATAGGGGTTACCGTAGCGGCTTCATTCTGCGATACTGCTGAGCGCGTAGCAACAGCCCAGCCAGGAGAGCATAGAATGATTATCGGAGCTCACGTTTCCGCAGCCGGCGGGATTGCCAAGGCAGTTGACCGTGCCGTGGGCATCGGGGCCGAAGCTGTCCAGATTTTCGGGTCCTCCACCCGTTCCTGGCGATTCAAGGGGCTTACGGACGCCGAGGCCGACCAGTTTCGGGAGAAGAACGCCGCGGCCGGCCTGGCTCCGCCGTTCCTGCACGCCATCTATCTTATTAACTTGGGCAACTCCAACCCCGACAACGTGGATAAGTCCATATCGTCGCTGGTCAACTATATGGAACTGGCCGATCAGATCGGAGCCGGCGGCGTCATCTTCCATCCCGGCAGCCACGGCGGGGCCGGTTACGAAGGCGTGTTTCCGCAAGTGGTCGAGAGTATCAACCGGGTGCTGGAGCAATCCCCGGAGGGACCACTCCTGTGCCTGGAGAACATGGCCGGTATGGGTCAACACATCGGCGCGAAGTTCAGCGAGCTGGGGGAGGTCCTTCGGGCGGTGGACAGCCCGCGCTTGGGCATCTGCCTGGATACGCAGCACGCCTTCGCGGCCGGCTACGATCTCACTTGCCCCGAAGGCGTCGCCGGGATGATTGACGAGTTTGACCGGGACATCGGGCTGGAACGGCTGTCCGCAGTGCACGCCAACGACTCCAAGCGGCCCTGCGGGTCCGGCGTTGACCGGCACGACAATATCGGCGATGGGCTTATCGGTGAGCAGGGCTTCGTCAGCATCATGTCCCACTCCGCCTTCGCCGACCTGCCCTTTTTCCTGGAAGTCCCCGGCTACGACAAGGACAACCGCGGCCCGGACAAGCCGAACGTGGACATCCTGAAAGCTATTCGCGCCCGGGTAGCCGTTGCCGCCTAACCTGAGGCCAGGTCAGCTGCAAGCGGCCACCCGAGTGCATAGGCAGCCAGCAGCCCCAGCATTATCAGCATTCCCCACAGCCCAGCGGCGACGTCATCCAGCATGATGCCCCAGCCGCCGGGTAGCCGTTCCAGCCGTCGGCAGGGCCAGGGTTTCAACACGTCCAGCGCGCGGAACAGCACGAAGGCTATGGCCAGCCATACCGGGGAGTGGAAGGGAATCAGCAGGCAGGTCAGCCACATTCCCACGAACTCGTCCCAAGTGGCGCTTCTTGGGTCAGGATTTTCCGGCGTTGACATTCGCCCGGTGGCCCAGACGCCGACGGCCAGGCCGATGATGGACATTGCTGCCAGGATGGCCATCCGCTCCCAGCCACTCGGCATACCGGGCAGGAAGAAGGACAGCAGGAAGAGAATTGCCGCCGCCACCAGGGAGCCGGCCGTCCCGGGCGCTAACGGCGACAGCCCGGAGCCGAAACCGGACCCGATGAGCCAGGCCACCCGGTCAGCCATAGCCAAGACGCTCCAAATCGTCCTCGTCCAGCCCCAGGTAGTGGCCTACTTCGTGGAGCAGGGTAACTCGGATTTCTTCCACCACCGCATCGTAAGAATCGCAAGCCTCCAGGATCGGGCAGCGATATAGGTAGATACAGTCGGGCAGGGCCGGTTCGCCCCCGTAACGGTCAATCAGTGGCACGCCGACGTATAAGCCCAGCAGGTTAGCGTGGCCGCCATGACGATCCGGCAAAGGTACGCCCACGTACAGGCTCTGTGGGTTTGGGTCTCCGCCGTCGGGGTCAAAGGCTCCTTCAGCTTCCGGCCCGGGCCAGTCCTCCAACACGATGTCGATGTTGCCTTCGTCCAGTGCGGCCCGCGCAGCCTCAGGCAACTGTTCGTAAGCCGACAGCACATGCCGCTCAAACTCTTCTCGAGACATCAGCATTTTCAACCCTCCGATTCGCCGAAGATTGCTGCCAGCGCCGTCCGCTCCAGCCGCTGCATTGCTGCACTCTCGTCATCCGAGTAATGGTCGTGTCCCAGCAGGTGCAGGGCGCCGTGGACGATTAGCAGACCCAGCTCGCGGCACAGCGAAGTGTCCTGCGCGTCGGCTTGCCGTAGGGCCTGGGGTATAGAGATAACGATGTCCCCCAGCGGTTGGGGCTCGTCGGCGGGGATTGGAAAAATGGTGGCTGCTTCCTTCTCGCCCTCGCCTAAAGGGCGTCCGGATGAGGGTGGAGGCTCATCACCCTGCCAGTTACCGCTGTACTCCGCCGAGAACGACAGCACGTCGGTGGTTTCATCAAGGCCCCGATACTGCCGGTTCAGCTCCCGGACGGTAGCATCGTCGGTCAGCAGCAGGCTTACTTGGCCCCTGGCGTCCGGAGTCAAAACCTGGGCCAGCCCGCTACGCACCGCCGCCACGAGCCACTGCGAGTTGGGCGTTCTGACGGCGCCGCCTGGAAAGTCGGTTTGAACGGATACCGCGATTTGGGGCAGGAGGGTGTCCATTGGCGCATCATTCACCGCCGCGTGCCCCGTTGTCAACAGGGGCGACCTGATGCCGGCCGCCCCTGTCCTTTCGAGCAAGTGGCTTGGTTTTACCCAAAGGCTACCTGTCGATGATGGTGGTACCTTCCTGTGCGGCGATGGGCCGGCTGAACTCGGCGTATTCGAGCGTAGCCTGGGCAACCACGTCGCCCGCAGTGTTGGCTTGCACTGTGATGGTGTAAGTCAGGGTTTGGCCGGCTCCCAGGGTTTCAACGGCCGGGAAGGCAACGCTGTTGCCGGTTGCCACGCCGGTTCCTGCGTCAAGGATGGTGAATTCCTCTGGGATGTCAACCGTTACTCTGACGTTGGTGATGGAGCTGTCGGGGCTTTGGTTGGTCAAGGTAGCGGTGTACGTTACCTGCTCACCCACGCCCACCGGGTCCGGATTGTCGCTGAGCTGCAGTGTTGCGCCGGCCGCGGCCAGCACCGACACGGCGAAGTTGGCGTTGGCGCTGACACCCTGGTCAGTAGTTACGCTGGCCTCGTTGGTGTGTTCACCGGCCGTTTCACCCCGCAGGGTCAGCGTCACGGTGTTGGTGGCGCCGGCGGCCAGTTCGCCAATCGTCCAGGTTACGGTGTTGGCGTTCAGGCTGCCGTTTTCGCTGCTCACGTAGGACAGGCCCTCGGGGATGGTGTCGGTGATGACGACGCCGGTCAGATCAGCGGTACCGTTGTTGGTAGCCGTAATCTGGTAGTCGCGCTCGCCACCGATGTACATCACTGAGCCGCCCGTCTTCGCCAGCCCGATGGCGGTGGTTTGAACCACGACCGTAGCCTCGGCCGTACCGATGACGCCTTCTCCGCTGACCGCGGCGAGGTTCACCAGGTCGCCACCGGCATTGCCCTGGGCGACTACGGTGAAGGTCTCAGAGGCGCCGGCCTCAAGCCGCTCGATGGTCCAGCTCAGGGAGCCGTCGTTGCCCACGGTAGCCTCCGGAGTGGTGGATACCATTTCCATGCCGTCCGGCAGGTTGTCAACGACGCTGATGTTGGATGCGAAGCCGTCTCCGTTGTTTGTTGCTGTGATGGTAAAGGTCGTCTGCTCGCCAACCAGGATGGTGCCCGGGTTGGCGGTCTTGGTTACCGTAACCGTCGGCGATTGCACCGTCGTGGATGCTTCGGCCCCGCCAGTCTGTCCTTCGTCGGAGGTAACGCTGACGCGGTTGACGTAGTCGCCAGCCGTGGCGGAAGAAACGGTCAAGCTGACCGACTTGCTTTCACCCTGTGCCAGGGTACCCAGGTTCCACGTCGGCCCCGCCGCTGCAACCGGATCGCTGCTGACCAGAGTGAACTCGGCCGGCAGGGCGTCGGTAACCACCACGTTGGTCAAAGCGCCGTTCCCGTTGTTGGTAACCGTTACGTCGTAGCTGAATTCTTCGTTGAAGTTGACCTGGCTGGGCCCGGTCTTGCTGACCATCAGAGAGCCGGCCAGCACGTTGGTAGCCAGCGTATCCATGCCGGAGTACTCGCCCGAGACGGCGGTGGCCGTATTCTCCTGGTTGCCGATTCCCACGCCCTGCAGGTTCAACGTGACGCTGGCGGACTCGCCAATAGCAATGTCGCCCAGGGACCAGGAAAGTACGTTGTTGATGTTCTGGTCCGGTTCCGGGCTGGCGCTTACGTATTGCAACCCTGCCGGCAGTTGGTCAATCAGCTGCACGTCGGGAGCAAGAGCCGTGCCGTTGTTGGTAACGGTGATGGTGTAGCTGCCCTCCGCCAGCAGGCCCAGGGTCGCTGGGCCCTGCTTGTCAACCGCGATATCTTGGGCCACCCAGGTCTTGGTTACGGTGTGAGTGAAGGTGGCGCGGTTTTCCGCGTCCTTAACTGCGATGTCAACAGTGTTGTCGCCGGTAGCTGCGCTGGCTTGTTGCAGCGTTACGGTGGCCGTGCCGTTCTCGTCGGTCACCGTCGAAGTCTGGCTCAAACTGGCGCCGGGGTCGTTGTCAGAAAGCGCCCAGTCCACGTGCACGCCGGACAGCGGGGTGATCGGGTTGCCGTCGATATCCTTTCCGTCGCTGGACTTATAGACCACCACCGTCATCTGGTGAGGCGCGCCGGCCTGGTTGGTAGCCTCCGCCGGCGGGAAGTCCACCGCGATGTCAACCCAGTGCTTGACGGCGAACACCTTGTGAGCGTCAGCGTCAGCGATGCCGGGAGCGTAAGCGGTTACGTCCGTGTCCCCTTCACGAGTGGCGGTGATGGTAAGCGTGGCTTGGCCGCTCGAATTGGTGGTTACGGTCCCGTAGGTGTTGTCCACCTTGTTGGGGTTACTGCCACCAATGTCAACGATGTCGCCGACTGCGGCGCCAAAGCGATTCAGAATCAATTCAACCGCTGCGCCGGACGCGGGAGAGCCGTCCGCCCGCTTTACCGTTATCGTGAAGGTATGCTGTGTCTTGATGGGGTTCCAATCCTCTCCCGGCGAGAGTTCGATGCTGGCCGGAGCGCCAGCCTGTTGTGCCACAGAGGAGTTGCCATCAGTTGAGTTAATGACGGAGTCGGTTTTCGAAGTAGCCAGCAAGTCCCTGGCGTCTGCGGGATGGGCAACCGGTATGGACTCAGTCGTCAGGTTGTCGGGAGCGGGAGCGGCGACCTGAAACGCGCCAGCCGGTAAAACTAATCCGGCAACGATAGCTCCGACGATTGCCATCAGGGCCACGCTGCCGATAATCCACGGAAAAAACTTGCCGCTTTCTGCGCGCATACCACAAGCTCCTCTTACTGAGTGCAAGTATTTGGGTTTCGGTGAGTTGAATTTTGGGACGCTCTATTGGGCCGAAGACGGCCTGACATAAAGCGTCAACAAGTTTGACAGCGACGTTTAGATGTGTCAACCCGTTTCCCTCCTGCCGGGCGCCGGGTCAATCGTGGAGACAGGGCGAATTGGGTGAACAACGCCGGTCCCTACGGGAACCCCGGCGGCGGCGTGATACAATGCAAAGGGACGTGCAACCGGCTTAACCACACACCGGTTTACAGATCGCCGGGCCGCCAAGTTTGCCCACGCAGGACCTTACGATGAGCGACGACCAGTTCAACCCCAATCCTGAATCCGGCGATGACCAGTGGGCAAGTTTCGCCCTGCCTGAAGAAGGGGTTGCCGACCTTACCGACCGCCTCACCGAGTTTCTGCCGGAGCAGGACGAAAACGACCCTCCGCTGATTATCGGCCAGGTGCTGGACGATTTTATAGACCAGTCGGGGGCAATGCCGGAAAACCTGCGCGAGGAGGACGCCCACGCCCTGATCTGCCAGATGCAGATGGCCGTCACGCTGGCTTACCAGTTGGGACGCCTCGAAGCCCGCTCGCCGGAGATGGTGCGGCGCTTTGTTCTCGAAGCGATCCAGAAATGGGAAGCCCGGCCTTTGCCCGACTCGCTGGATTTTGTCGAAGCGGACTTTCGCAAGCCCAAGGAACTGGTGCTGCCCCGTTTGCGACGCTGGTGGCAGGAGAACCTTACTACGGAAGACTACTACTGGGATGAGTACTGACTGAACGCGGAGGGATTCAATACTGATGACTACCGCCATCTACGACCTAGCGCTCACCGGCGGCAATCTCCTTGACCCGGCCCTGGGCATTGACAACGAACCCAGGGACATCGCCTTCAAGGACGGCAAAGTCGCCGCCGTTGCCGATTACATCGACCCGCTCAGCGCCACGCTAACCGTTGACGTGTCCGGCAAGTTGGTTACCCCCGGTTTGGTTGACCTGCACGGCCATTTCTACCATGGCGGCAGCAGCAGCGCAGTTCACGCCGACCAGACCTGCCTGGGCAGCGGCGTAACCACCGGCGTGGACGCCGGAAGCTCCGGTTTCCTGAACTACGGCGCGATGCGGGATTACGTCTTTCCGGCCCACCGCACCCGGCTCATTGCCTTCCTGCACATTGGCGCCGTTGGATTGGCTGCCAACGGGGTTCTTGGCGGCGGCCTCCACGATATGCGCATCATCGACGTAGAGCGAACGGTACAGGCTATCAAGGACAACCCGAACCTCCTCTTCGGCGTCAAGGTGCGGATGCATCATGACGCCGTGGCCCGCTGGAACGCTCACGAAGCCATGGCCAAAGCGAAACAGGCCGCATCCGAGGCCGGAGTGCGCCTGATGGTTCACGTCAGCGGCACGCCCATCCCTCTGCCCGATGTGCTGGAACACCTGGGTCCCGGCGACATATCAACCCACGCCTTCAACGGCCTGCCGGAAAATATGCTTGATAGCGCTGGCAAGGTGCGTCCCCAAGTGCGCGCCGCCGCTGAGCGCGGGGTCATCATGGACGTGGCCCACGCCGGCGTGCATTGCGACGTTGAGGTGGTCAAGGCAGCCATGGACCAGGGCATCGTACCGGATACGATCAGCACCGATATTCACATCGCTCCCCCCGGCCGCATCGTCTATCTGATGAATGACCTGGTGAGCAAGTTCCACGCCCTTGGTATGCCCCTGTCCGACGCTATCACGGCCAGCACCAGCCGGCCGGCCGAAATATTGGGACTGCAGGATAGCATCGGTTCCCTTGCCGTCGGCATGGAAGGCGACGCCGCGGTGTGGGAGCAGCGCCAGGGCCGCTTCGTCTGGCACGATATGGCCGGGCACAACGTGGACGGCTCGCTGCGTCTGGACACCTTCGCCACGGTGAAGGGCGGCATGGTGGCCTGGCGCGAGGGCCGCCTCACCCAGATGGGCGAATGCTGACCCGGCAGCCACCGCGACGGAATCTGCCTTGACGCTGTTTAACCTCGGTGCTACCGTGAGGCGCGTTTATGCGAATCGGCGAATTTGACATAGCGGAACCCCTCCCCGAACTCCGGGACCCGCACATGCTGGCAGTGCTCCGTCCCTGGATTGACGTGGGAAACGTGGGCAGCTTGTCCCTGGGACGCCTGGAGCGGCATCTGCGCAGCCGCGAGTTGGGCCGGCTGTATCGCCCCGGTCGTTACTATGACTTTACCCGTTATCGGCCCCGGTCTTATCTGGTCAGCGGCAATCGCGAAGTTACCATTCCCAACACCATCCTTCGCTACGCCAACCCTGATGACGGGCAGCACCTGATTACCGCCCACCTGCTGGAACCTCACCTGTACGGAGAGGACTATTCCGAGGCTTTGCTGGAAATCATCAGGCATTTCGGCGTGAAGCAGTATGCTCTGATCGGCGGCATGTACGATATGGTCCCCCATACCAGGCCCCTGGTTGTTTCCGGCCTGGGCACCGGAGAGAACGTGGAGCGCGACTACAACATCGCCAACGCCCGGCCCAGCAGCTACGAGGGTCCCACCACCATCACCTACACCATCACTGAAACTGCCACCAAAATGGGGCTGGAAACACGGGCTTTTGTGGTGCACCTGCCCCAGTATCTCAACCTGGACGATGATTACCAGGGCGCGGCCAGGATGATGGAACTGCTGTGCCGACTCTACGACCTGCCGGAACGTATCGCCCAGTCGGAGCGCGGTCTAAAACAGTATGACGAGTTATCCCCAGGTGACGGCCAAATACCGGCCGGAGACGTGCTTAGTCGTATTGAGGAGATGTACGACAGCGAATACGAGACGGGCTCCCTTCCTGAGCCGGAGACTCCATTGCCGTCCAGCATCGAGGAATTTCTGCAGGGTTTGACCGTTGACCTGGACGGTGAGGATTCCAGCGATGAGGACTCCCCCGACCGTGCGTAGCCCTCGGCCAATCGCAGGATAGCTATGACGGCGGCGACTCAATCCCCTGTGTACCGACCTCACGTTGCCGATCTGCTGCAAGCGCTGATTCGGCACGACACCACCAATCCACCCGGCAACGAGCGGGAGTGCGCCATCTATTGCCGCGACGTGCTGAGCCGCGCCGGCATCTCCGCCGAATTGCTGGGCGACGACCCCAACCGCGTCAACGTCATTAGTAGGCTGCCGGGCCGCGGCGACGCTCCTCCCCTGCTATTCTACGGCCATATTGACGTGGTGCCCACAGCAGCGCAGCCCTGGGACGTGCCTCCCTTTGAAGGCCGCTTGCAGGACGGCTATATATGGGGTCGCGGTGCGCTGGACATGAAGGGCGGCGTCGCCATGATGATGGACGCCTTCATGCGCGCCCACCTGGAGGGAACCGACCTGCCCGGCGACGTGATTCTAGCCCTGGTCACCGACGAAGAAGCCGGCGGCCACACCGGCGCTGCCTGGCTGGTGGACGCCCGCCCGGAGCTGTTTGAGGGCGCACGCTACGCGGTGGGCGAGTTCGGCGGCTTCAGCAAGACCTACCGGAGCCGCAAGTTCTACATGGTCCAGGTGGCGGAGAAACAGGGCTGTCGAGTGCAAGCCATCGCTCGAGGGCCTGGCGGGCACGGTTCCCTCGTGCATCACTCCACCGCTCCCACCCGCATGGCCGAGTTCCTGGTCAAGCTGGACCGCATGGCGCTGCCCTATCACATCCATCCGGTAACCAAGATGATGATTGAGGCCATGAGCAGCAGCCTGCCGATGCCGGACTGCGCCTTTCTGAAACTGCTCCTCAACCCGACCTTCACCGGCCGGATGCTGCGCCGTATGGGAACCGCCGGGCAGGAGATGGAACCCCTCTTTCGCCACACTGCCAACGCCACCATCATCAACGGCGGTGAAAAGGCCAACGTCATCCCCAGCGAGGTCGTGGTCAATCTGGACTGCCGGATGCTGCCCGGCTACGACTCCGAAGATTTGCTGGGCGAGCTGCAGGGCATCGCCGGCCCCGACATTGAGTTCCAGGCGGTGAACTTCCAGCCCAAGCCCTGGTTGCTCAACATGGGCCTCTTTGACACCCTGGCCGGCATCATCGCGGAGCAGGACAACGACGGCGTGTCCGTCCCCATGCTCATGCCCGCCGGCACCGACGGTCGGCACTTCGCCCGCCTTGGTATTCAAACCTACGGCTGGATGCCCATGAACCTGCCGGCCGATTTCGACTTCCTCAAAACCATCCACGCCGCCAACGAACGCGTCCCGGTTTCCGCCCTGGAGTTCGGCGCAGAAGCCTTGCACCGCCTCCTGCAGCGATTCCACGAATGACGCCGTCCCTGCTAACTTGGTACCTGGTGGCAAACTAACCGAACAGACCTGTGGGGCGAACCATCATTCGCCCCACATTATGATTCTCCGGTGACGGGCGCCGCTCAATTCGCGGCAGCTGCCCCCGCGACCTCCACCAGCCGTTCAAAGGCGTCCGGATCTCGGACGGCCATGTCGGCCAGCATCTTGCGGTCGATCTCAATACCGGCGGCTTTGAGGCCGTGCATGAATTGGCTGTACGTGGTTCCATGCTGCCGGCAGGCGGCTCCGATGCGGATAATCCACAGCCGACGGAAGTCGCCCTTGCGCTCCCGACGGTGTCGATAGGCATGGCTCCAGGCGTGCATCACCGCCTCTTTGGCCCACTTGTAATTGCGGCTGGAAGAGGCGCGGTAGCCCTTGGCGGCTTTGAGGACTTTCTTATGGCGAGCGCGTTTGGTCACGCCCCGTTTGACTCTGGGCACGGTGGTTGGTACTCCGTAGTTTGCGGTTGACTGGGTAGGGGATGCCCCCGCTTAGATGTCGTAAGGCACCAAGCGGCTGAGCCGTTTCACGTCGGCCTGGTCGAAGGGCATTTTCTGCGCGTATTTGCGCGTAACCTTCTTGGGCTTCTTGCGACGCAAATGACTACTCATGCGCTTGCGGCGCATGAGCTTGCCGGAGCCGGTGATGTGGATGCGGGCTTTGGCGCCCTTGTGGGTTTTCAGTTTGGGCATTTCTCGCTATTCCGATTCCGCCGTAGCGGTTGAGTTGCTGTCGTTGCGTTCCTGCCGAGCGGCAATCGCCGGGCTGGGGATGAGCACCATGGACATGGCGCGCCCTTCCATTGATGGCTGCTGCTCCAGGCGAATATCGTCCTTCATCTCCTCGGCGACTTTCTTCAGCAGGGACAGTCCATTTTGCTGGTGGACGGCCTCGCGCCCCCGGAACCGCACCGTAAGTTTCACCTTGTCGCCGTTTCCGATGAACTGCTTGACCTTGCGCATCTTGGCGTCGAAGTCGTGCGTGCCGATGTTGGGCCGGAAGCGCACTTCCTTCAGTTCGTTGCTCTTCTGGGATTTGCGGGTCTCGCGTTCCTTCTTGGACGACAGGTAGCGGAGCTTACCGTAATCCAGCAGGCGGGCGACGGGAGGGTCGGCGTTGGGCGCCACCTCCACCAGGTCAAGGTCGTGCATACGCGCCCTGGAGAGCGCGTCTGACACCGTCATTACGCCAAGCTGCTCGCCATCTTCTCCGATTACCCGCACTTGCGGAACGCGTATCTGTTCGTTGACCCTGTATTGCCTGGCGATGGTGCCACCTCCATTTGATTGAACCTGAACGCTGGCTTGCCAGCCCTTCGAATTCCCGAAAGGGGCTGACTACTCGCCTATTTTAGCGTCGGGTCAACACTCAGTCAACGGCGTACCGCACAATTGCGATATTAGTTATTCGTGAATATGCCGATGGGCGGGGCAGGGAAGGCTATGCTTCGTCCCCGTCCTCATCGTCATCCTCTTCGTAGGGGTCATCTTCGTACAGGTCTTCGTCGTCCTCGTCCTCCTCGTCCATGTCGATGAAATCGGCTGCGTCAGCCAAAGCGCTGGCTGCATCGCCCTCTGCTGCGGACAACATCGGCAAGTCTGGTTCCAGGACCTCGGGTTCCGGCGCTGGAATCATCTCAAATCCATAGAATACGTCGTTGTCCAGAATCTTGGACAGGCCGGCCACCGTAACGGTGATGGGACGGATGGGGGATGACCACCGCTCGCTCAGGTCGTTGTGAATTGCCCCCAGCGTCATGGTCTGGTCGTCGGCCAGAAGCAAGGTGCGGAACACGATCTCCTGCAACGGCATCGACTGCCGGATGAAGTCGGGATCATCTGCACAGTGGGCGCGGATTTCGGCGTTCAGTTTACTGGGGCTGTCGATGTCAGCGGGGGTTTTCCCATAGGAAGGGCAGGCGGTGTTGAGGCGCGCCAGAAGCAGAGGCACTGGAGAGCGGCTCAGTTCAGCCAGGCGCTCCAGGCTGAAGCGATATTCCAAACTTTCCAGGCGAGTGTTGGCGGCAACTGTGGTCATTGGGCAACCTCTTCGTTCCAGTCCAGCATGATGATTTTCACGGCCTGTCCCGCTTCCTTGCGCGGCAGGTCGGCCGGGCAGACGGCCAGTCCGTTGGCCCGGGAGAGGGAGGTCAGGATGTTTGAGCCCTGCGGCCCGGTGGGCGTGGCGAACCAGGCGCCGTCACGTCGTTCCACTTCAACGCGGGCATAAACGCGACGACCGTCGCTGTTGAATATCGGGCCGGTCAGCACCCCTTCAACTTCCGGACGGGCCAATAACTCGCGCCCCAGCATCCGACGGATGGCCGGCCGGCCGAACATCTCGAAAGCCAGCAACGCGCTCACCGGGTTGCCCGGCAGTCCCAACAGCGGCAGGGAACTGCCATCCGGCCGACGCAACAACCCGAAGGCCAGGGGCTTGGCCGGGCGCATCCGCACCGACCAGAAGTTCATGTCTCCACGCTGTTCCAGCACGTCCTTGACCATGTCGTAATCGCCTTTGGAAACGCCGGCCGACGTTACCAGCAGGTCGGCATCAGAGGCTTCGTCGATGCAGCGGTGCAGGTCTTCCAGCGTATCCCGGGCAATGCCAATCAGGCGTGGCGTACCGCCCGCGGCGATAACCCCGGCGGCGACGCTGCTGCTGTTGCTGTCGTAGATATGCCCCGGCTTTAGCCTTTCGCCGGCCGACGCCAGCTCGTCTCCTGTGGAAAGCACCGCCACCACCGGGCGGCGGATAACCCGAGCGCTGGTCAGCCCAAGGGAAGCCATGACTCCGGTCTCGGCGGGCCGGATCACCGTGCCAGCCGGCAGCACCAACTCACCCGCAGACACGTCCTCACCGGCTGGTCGCACGTTGCTGCCCAGGGGCAGTGTCTTGCGTATTTCGATTTCATCCAGCGGCCGCCCGCTGCGCCGGCGGTCAATCTCATCCGTTTCCTCGAACGGCACCACGGTGTCAGCGCCGTCGGGAACGGGGGCGCCGGTCATAATCCGAATGGCGTTGCCAGGAGTTACGGTGTCGCTGGACACCTGCCCGGCGGCTACTGCGGAGATGACGGACAGGGTAGGCGCAGCATCGTCAGCGCCGGCGATGTCGGCATGCAGGACGGCATAGCCATCCATGGCCGAGTTAGCCAGGGGCGGCAGGTCCAGCGGCGACGTAATATCCTCGGCCAGCGCCAGGCCAAGGCATTCCAGCGCCGGCAATTCAACGGCGTCCAGGGGGGCGAAATGAGCGATGATGCGCGAGAACGCCTCCTCCACTTCCAGCATATCCTCGTGCCCATGCCCGTTGTCATGGCCACGGTGTCCGTCGTGATGTCGGCTGCCATGACCGTGGCCATGGTCGTGGATGCTCTCGTGGTCTCCGTCGCCGTGCGCGTCGTGAGCGTGCAGGTTGCGCTGATGCTGGTGAGTAGTCATAACGTTACCATCTAGACAGGATTGCGTCGCGGAGGACTTAACATCCTACCATAGTCTCGCGGGGTTCAGCCCCGCACCGTGGCCCCTATTTCCCGTTCCAAGGCTCGCGTGAGGCCGTCGATGGCCCGGTTCACCTCTTCGGCAGTCAGCGTGCGGTCGGTGGCGCGGAACCGGATGCGAAAAGCCAGCGAGCGCGTGCCCTCCGGCACGTTTTCGCCGGAATACACGTCGAACAGTTCGGCTCGTTCCACCAGGCGGACCCGTTCAATCAATCGCTGTACCTGGTTGGCTGGCGTTTCCGCTGGCACCACCAGCGCCAGGTCCCGGTTGGCGGCCGGGAATCGGGAAAGAGATTGGAAACGGTTCGCTGCTAGTTCATTATCCAGCTGCGCAGCCAGCAGGTCGTCCAGGCGCAGCTCGAAGTAGATGACCGGCTCAGCGTCCAGATCAAACGCGGCGGCAATGTCGGGATGTATTTCGCCAATCACGCCGATGTCCACGTTGCCCGCGATGGAAATTCCGGCGGCCCGTCCTGGATGAAACAACGGATTGTCCTGACTCTCGAACGATACGGCAACGCCGATGCGGTTCATGGCGGTTGTCAGCGTCCCCGACAGGTCGAAGAAGTCCAGCGGTTCAGCGTCGTTGAGCCAGTTGGCCTCATGGCGGGGGCCGCACATCACGCCGGCAGCCAATTCCCGCTCCCGTGGCAGCCCGTCCTTCTGTGGAATGAACGCCCGCCCCAACTCAAACAGTCTAAAGCCGCCGTCGTTGTGTCCCCGGTTGTAGGCCAGCGTGTTGAGAATGCTGGCCGCCAGCGTGGGCCGCAGCACGTCCTGTTCGGCGGACATGGGATTGGCGACGCGCAATAGCTGTTGGTAGTCGGCAGCGCCGTTGCCCAGCTTCGCCAGTTCATCGGGGGCGATCAGTGGGTAGCTGATGGTTTCCTGCATTCCGGCGGCGGCCAAGGCGTCGCGCAGGTTGTCCTTCAGTGTCGTCATCGCGTCGCCCCGGTGATAGGGAATCGGCGACGACAGCATCGTAGTAGGCACTTCGTCGTACCCGATGATGCGGATTACTTCCTCAATCAGGTCTTCTTCAATCGCAATGTCGCTGCGCCAGTAGGGCGGCTCGGCATCCAGGCTGTCCGGCCCGGTGCGCCGGGTGCGGAAGCCCAGACTGTTTAGCACCGATTCCGCCCGGCCAATGTCCAGGTCCATCCCCAGCACCTGCCGCAGCCGTTGTACCGTCAAGGCCACGGACGCAACGGGCTCATCCCCGGCGGGAAACACGTCGATGATGCCAGCGGCAGCTTCTCCGCCGGCCGTTTCCAGAATCAACTGGGTCGCCCGACGCAGGGCAATGGGCGCCAGCTCCGGGCGCAAACCCTTCTCAAAACGCTGGCTGGCCTCCGTCCGCAGGTTCAGCTCCGTAGCCGTGCGCCGGTTGTTCAGGTCGTGGAACGTGGCCGACTCCAGCAGCATATTGGTAGTGGAGGGCGTGATTTCGCTGTTGGCGCCGCCCATCACGCCGCCGATGCCGATGGCCTGCGCCGGGTCGGCAATTAGCAGGTTATCAGAGGTCAGCGTCCGTTCCACTCCGTCCAGAGTGGTGAACTTTTCACCATCGGCGGCCCGCCGAACTACCACGTGCCGGTCGGTTACGGTGTCCAGGTCAAAGGCGTGCAGCGGCTGGTTGTACTCCAGCATGACGTAGTTGGTTACGTCCACCACGTTGTTGATCGGACGCAGGCCGGCCCGTGTCAGTCTATCCTGCAACCACTCCGGCGACGGGCCGATGCTGATGCCCGTAACTACCGACGCCGTGTACCGCAGGCAAAGTTCCGGGTCGGCGATGGTTACCCGCGCCAGTTCCGATGCGGGCGTTTCGGATTCCGCATAGGACACGTCCGGCACCCGCACCTGCTGGCCGGTCAACGCGCCGATCTCCCGCGCCACGCCCAGCATTGACAGGCAATCGCCCCGGTTGGGCGTCAACTCCAACTCCAGGAACGTATCCCCCAGCACGTCGTGCAGGGGAGCGCCAACCACGGCGTCGTCGGGCAGCACGATGATGCCCTCATGCTCGTCGCTGATCTCCAACTCAGCTTCGGAGCAAATCATCCCCTCCGACACCACGCCGCGGATGCTGGCCGGCTTGAGTTCTTCGCGCCGTCCGGTGTGCATATTGAGCAGCGTTACGCCCGGCCGCGCAAAGCAGATTTTCTGTCCGGCGGCCACGTTAGGCGCGCCGCAAACCACTTCCAGAGGCGGCCCGTCGCCGGGATCAACTTCGCACAGGGTCAACGTATCCGCATTGGGATGCGGTCGCGTGGCTCGGACGTAGCCAACCACGCATCCATCCCAGCCGCCGCGAGTGATAACGTCGCCCACTTCAATGCCGCCCATGGTCAGCCGGTGGGCCAACTCATCCGGCGGCAGAGTAATGTCAACGTACTGAGAGAGCCAGGAGAAGGGGATGAGCATATCAGTCTTTGGTATCGGGTGAGCCGCCCGCCAGTCAGAACTGCCGCAGGAACCTCACGTCGTTCCGGTAGAAGTGGCGGATGTCGTCAATGCCGTATTTCAGCATCCCGATGCGCTCCGGCCCCATGCCAAAAGCAAACCCGGTGTAACGCTGCGGGTCGTAGCCAACCCCTTCCAGCACCCGCGGATGCACCATGCCGGCGCCCATAATTTCAATCCAATCCTCATCACGGTTGATGGGACGCCGCACGGTGGCCGGGTCCACGAAGTTGGAAATCGACATATCCACGCCCGGCTCAACGAAGGGGAAGTAGTCGCAACGGAAGCGAATCTGGCGGTCTGCGCCGAACACCCGCCTGGCAAATTCGTACAGCGTTCCTTTCAGGTCAGCGAAGGTGATGCCCTCGGCTACGGCCAGCCCCTCAATCTGGTAGAAGTGCCATTCGTGGGTAGCGTCGGTGGCCTCGTAGCGATAGCACTTCCCCGGCACTACCACCCGCACCGGCGGCTCCTGGCTTTCCATAACGCGAGCCTGCATCGGCGAAGTGTGAGTCCGCAGCAGCATCGGCTGCTGGCCGTCCTCGTTCACGTAGTCCACCCACAGCGAGTTCCACATATCCCGAGCCGGGTGCCCGGCCGGAATGTTCAGCATCTCGAAGTTATAGTGGTCCAGCTCCACTTCCGGCCCCTCCACGACGCTGAAACCCATCGCCATGAAGGCCTGGCAGACCTCGCGCACGATTTGCGTGGTCGGATGCAGCCGCCCAGTAACCACGGGACGGCCAGGCAGGGTTACGTCCAGCCCACCGCGCGCCGCCAGTTCGGCCTCGGCCAGTTCACGAATGCGACTGGACAAAGCCTCATCCAGGAGGTTCCTGGCCTGATTGGCCGCTATGCCGACTGGACGCCGCAGCTCCGGCTCCAGCTCGGGTATGGAGCGGAGGATGCCCGTGATCCGCCCGCGCCGGCCCAGCCAGGCCACGCGCCATTCCTCGGCGCCGTCCGCATCGGGAACTGCGTCCAGTTCGGCCAGCGCCCGGCTGGCCAGTTCTGAGATTGATTGGGCGGACGGCGGTTCGGTCAACACTTGGGACACGATAATGCGCTGCAATAGAATCGAGGATGTAAAATTATAGGCAACGCCCTAACGAAGGGTCAAGGGAATGGCGTTGCGCGCTGCGCGCAGTCGGCGATTTGTCATATAATAGCCGCGCCGCAATTTTATTGGCATCGACGAAACGGGTGGCTGGCAAGTCGGCCCGTTCCATTTCAGCAACGGAACTTTCAAGGAGGGACATCCCTATGGCCGACGAATTCGTGAAGATTGCCTCACTCAGCGAGATCCCACCCGGCGATATGCTTTCGGTGAGGGTTGGGTCCGAAGAGATTCTGCTGGTGAACCTGGACGGGGAGATGCACGCCTGCGACGACATCTGCACCCACGCTTACGCCAACCTTTCCGAGGGCGACCTGGAAGAGAGCGAGGTGGTTTGCCCGCTGCACGGGGCAGTTTTCGACGTGGTCACCGGGAACCCGGTCACCCCTCCCGCTACCGAGGCGCTGCGCAAATTCGCCGTTCGCATCGATGGCGACGACGTGCTGGTGGGGCCCGCAATCGAAGCGGAGTAGCCGGCCTAATCCCCTTCCCGGATTTTCTGATACACCGCCAGGGGCGTGGCCGCCAGCAACCCGGCATCCACCGGAAGCACGACGCCGGATACCCATCGCGCCTCGTCGCTGGCCAAAAAGAGCGCGGCGTAGGCAATGTCCCAGGCGCTCCCTTCGGTTCCCAACGGGCCCGCCTTTCGACGCAGTTCCCGGGTCCTATCCGGCATCATCCCGGCCACCATCGGCGTGTAGATGTGCCCGGGGGCGATCACGTTCACCCGGATGTTGTCCCGTCCCAGATGCACCGCCATCGTCTCCGACATGCCGATGACGCCGGACTTCGAGGCAGAGTAAGGAATGCTGGCCAGCCCGCTCCCGGCCCGCACGCCAGCGATGGACGACATGTTGATGATGCTGCCCCCGCCGGCATCAATCATTTTGGGCACGGCGTATTTGGTGGTGAGCATCATGCTCTTCAGGTTCACGTCCAGCACGTTGTCCCACACGCTTTCCTCAACGTCGGTGGGCGTGCCGGGCCCGGTGATGCCCACATTGTTGAACAGGATGTGCAGCCCGCCGTAGCGTTCCAGCGCGGCGTCCACGATAGCCTGGCAGTCCTCGGCGGAGGTTACGTCGGCGGCGATTACCGAGCCTTCGCCGCCCTGCTCGTGGATGGCGGCCAGCGTTTCTTCGGCGGCCTGGGGATTCCGGTCCACCAGCAACACCTTGGCGCCTTCGTGGGCGAACAGTATGGACGCCGCTTTGCCCGTGCCCATCCCCGGCCCGCTTGATCCGGCTCCGGTGATGATGGCGACCTTGTCTTGCAATCGCGGCCGTCCAACCGGTAGCAGTGTCATCTTGAACCTCCAAAAAGTAGCAGGGGCGAATAACCATTCGCCCCTACGATGCTTGATCCACTACCGCCAGGTAGAGCTGGGCCGTGCCCAGTAACGTATCGTCCCGCTGTACCTGGGCCGAAAACTCCAGCCGGTTGTATGCAACCTCGGTCAGCGTGCAGCGTGCCGTTACGCGGTCGCCGATGCCCGCCGCCGCCAGGTGCCTGATGTCGAACCGGTAGCCGACCACGGTTTGCCCCGGGTAAAGCAGGGATACTACCGCACGGTAGCAACCCTGCTCGATGATGAAGAGCATCGCCGGCGTGCAGAACTTCGGCACGTGGGGCGCCAGATGCTCCGAGGCGATGGTCACCTCAACCTCGCCCGTCAGGCCCGCCCGGATGGCCGGGTTCACAGCCGGGCGAGGCGACGCTGACCCGTCGGTAGTTGACACCAACAGCCCGCCGGGTTAGGCAGACGCTACGGGTACGCCCGTCAGAATGGACTCAACCTCGTCGGCCAGTTCGTTGGCCCGAGCCTTCACTTCGTCGTCGGTGAGGCTGGACAGGGGATGCTGCGCCACCACGTAGCGATATTCGGGCACGCCCATCATCCGGGTCATGGCCTGGGCGGTGTTGAGGAACACGTGGGTGATGATGGCAGCCGTCGGGACGCCGCGCTTTTCCATGTCGATTCCGTCGTGCACACTGCACGAACTGCAGGACCCTCAATCACCCACCCCGGTGATGAGGTAGTCAACCTCGCCGAGGATGGAGTCGATGACGTCCTGCTTGGCGGGCAGGCTGGCGTGGTGCTTGCTGAAATACCTGACCTCGGAGAAGCCGTGCCGCTCGTTGAGGATGTTGCCCAACTCATGCAGCAGCTTGTCGGCGTTGGCCTTGGAGTTCTCCATCAGGCCCAGACGCTTGCCGGCCAGGCCGCCGGAGCGGTCGTTCATGTGGAATTCGCTCTGGGGCAGCTCGGTGCCCTTGGGGTTGACGAGCCGGAGGCGGCTCATGGATTCGGCGGTCGTCATTGCTATCTAACCTCCGTCGGTGTCGTGGTAACCGTGGTTGTAATGTGATGGCCCGATTGTACCGTCAAACCGGGTGATTGCGTAACCCCTGTTTCGGACTAGTCGGCGCCAATCTTGCGGGTGCGGATGCGGTAGCCCGTGGTGTCGATGATGGCGCTGTAACGTCCGCCGGTGCCGCCGCCGTGCATAATCAGGATGTCGTCGGGCTCGTTGGCGCAGCGCATGATGACGTCCTCGTCGCCGGGTCGCTCCGGCCCCTGCTTGGAGCCCAAGCGTATCAACTCGGCGCGGGAGCGTCCGCTGTTCTCAATGAGGTAATCCTGGATGTCCCGGCGGCTCCAGCCCTCGCCTTGCAGGGTCAGGGCGTGCTCCGGCCCGATGACAATGACCCACTGAGCCGGGTAGCGATGGACCAGGGTGGCGGAACGGAGGGAGTCGCAAATGGAGTTCAGGATCTGGCGTCCGGTATGCCCGTAGCTGTTGGGCACGCTGACGGGGTTGTAGGCCACGGCTACGGTAACCACGCTGTCGGAGGCGTCGAAGCCCCGGCTGACGTGCAGCGGTTCCCAGGGCGAGGTTTCCTCGTTCTCGGCGATGCAGAAGGTGTACTTGGCCGGCGTGCCCATGGTGCCCCGGTCGAGCTGGCCTGGCCAGGCGTCGAACCCGTTCATAAAGCAGAGGCGCACGGCTCGCCCGATGCTGGCGTTGGCGCGGAAGCCGGGGCCGAACAATCCGTCCCGGCTGTTGATGCCCAGCGCGTCCCGTATCGGGCCGTTCAGCACCATCAGGATGCTTGGCGAACTGGTAGAGGACGCGGCCATGTTGACGAAGTTGCGTTCCTCCTCCAGGGTTTTCAGCGCCGTAACCAGCACCGGGAAGTATTCGGCCTGGCAGCCGGCCATCACCGCGTTGGCGGCGGCGTTCTCCGACGTAATCACCCGGCTCCGCATATCCAGGTTCAGCAGTTCCTCCTCGCCGGTGAGTCCGGCCACGGAGAGCATCTCCCGGACTTTATAATCGGCCGGCGGAACCACCGGCAGGCCGTCGGTCCAGCCCAGGCGGAAGCATTCCTCAATGGCCTCAATGGTGTCGGCGGTTTCAACGTGCCGTTCGGCGCTGCTGGTCATCGTAATCTCCTGATGTTTGGTAGCGGTTATTCTCGCAGTTTCCCGGTAACAATCAACCCGTCGGTAACGCTGTAGCCGTGCCCGGGATCTGCCAACTCGGTATTGGTTGCCATGTAAGACGTTCTTCCACTGACGACGGGTGTGATGGATATAACGTCGTAGCCGGCGGCGTCCAGGTCGTTGCAGCAGCGTTCCAGGAAATCGGCCATCTGTTGCAAGCGAGTATGCTCCTCGCTGGTAATGCTGACCCGGCCCACGTTGCCGCCGTGAGTGGACAGCTGTGTGTCGGCATACACGTAGCGGGTGATGTACCGGGGCTGGTCACTGGCAGGATAAGCCGAGCGGAACAACGTTAGCCTCGTCAGAACCGCAGTTGCACGCCGGACTTCTCTTCCTGCAGCTTGGATACGGCGTCGGAGTCCTCCGGCCCCAGGCCATGGAACATTGCTTCCACGTGGCGCTGGTCAACCAGGTTGGACAGCTCCATCGGGATGCCGTACTCACGCCCCAGGTCTGTAGCCAGGCGCACGTCCTTGGCGGCCAGCGCCGTGGCGAAGCCCGGCTCGAAGTTGCCAGCGAACAGGTAGCGCGGGTGCTTTTCCACCAGGCGACGGCTGCCGCCGCTGCTGTTGGCGATTACGTCGGCCAGCGTCTCCAGGGGCACGCCCGCCTTGACGCCCAGCGTCAGCGCCTCCGCCATCAGCACGCCGATGCCCATGGTCAGCAGGTTGTTGCAGATTTTGGTAACCATGCCGTTGCCAATTTCGCCGCAATAAACCACGTGCGCGCCGATGGCGTCCAGCATGGGCTTTACGGTGTTGTAGGTCGCTTCGTCGCCGCCGACCATCACCGCCAGCGTGCCGGCCGCCGCGCCGTACACGCCGCCGCTCACCGGAGCGTCTAGCACGGTTACGCCCCGGGCGGCGCATTCGGCATGAATGCTCCGTATGACCGTGGGCGAGTTGGTGGACAGGTCAACGTACACGTCGCCGGCGCCGGCGGCGGACATGATGCCGTTCTCGCCCATCACCACCGCCTCCACGTCCCGCGGCACCGGCAGCGAGGTGAATACGGCATCCTTCCCGGCAACGCATCCGGCCGGCGTATCCGCCCACTCCGCGCCCATCTCCAGCAGGTTGGTGGCCGACTCACGACGCAGGTCGTGGACGGTCAGTTGATGCCCGGCCTTTATCATGTTCGCAGCCATTGGGTTGCCCATGTTGCCGACGCCAATAAACCCAGCTTTCATATCGTTTTCATCTCCGCAAGTGCGCGCCGGCGCAGTCAGCCCGGCGACAGGTGAGCGCATTATAGCACCGGGTACACCGTGTATAATGCGGTGGAAAACCGGCCAATCGGCGCCGACGGAGTATGCAGCATGGCAACTCAGGCAGACTTGGTAGCCTTCACTACGAAGGTCAGTTGTCCCGATGACTTTGACCCGTTCTGGGACGGAGTCCAGGCGGAGTTGGCCGCAATCCCTCTGGATGCCGGAATCAACCACGACCCCCTCCGCAGCACCGACGCCGTCAAGGTGTACCAGGTCGGCTACCGCAGCCTGGACGATCTGGAGATTTTTGCCTGGTACAGCGTGCCGGCCGTGGGCGATGGCCCGTTCCCGGCGGTGCTGATCCTGCCCGGTTACAAGTCTGAACCGTCCCTGCGCCGGGACTGGGGCGGCAAAGGCGTGGCCGCGCTGTCGGTTGCCGTGCGCGGCAAGCTGCCCAGCAGCAGCAAGTTCAACCCCGGCTACCCCGGTCTGCTCACCAACGGCCTGGAAGACCGCAATGCGTACAGCTACAAGGGCGTCATCTCCGACTGCTTGCGCGGTGTCGATTTCCTCTTGTCCCGACCCGAAATTGACCCCGACCGAATCTATTGCTGCGGCAGCAGCCAGGGCGGCGGCTTGACCCTGATAACCTCGGCCCTGCGCCCGGAAATCAAGGCCGGCGTATCCGGCTATCCCTTCCTGTGCTGCTTCCCCGAATCGATGCAGATGCTGCGCAGCTACCCCTACGACGAACTTTCCTGCTACGCCCGCGCCTACCCCGACCGCGTCGAGCAAATGCTGGAAACTCTGCGCTATTTCGACGCTGTGAACTTCGCCCCACGCATCAAGTGCCCTATGGTCGTAGGCATTGCTATGGAGGACGAAGTCTGCCCGCCCGAAACTAGCTACGCTGCCTACCGCTCGCTCGGCGGCCAGCGTGAGCTCTGGCTCTTCCCCAACTCCGGACACGGCAACGCCCACCAATACCCTGCCCGCGAGGCCGCCTGGCTGCAGCAGCGCATCGGCACGACGCCGGCCTGAGTGGTTCACCATGACCAGTATGCCATCATCCCCGGCCGCCTTTTGGGAGCAAACCGATGCCCAACTGGCCGAGACCGACCTCAACGTTACGCTGGAGCATGACACGTTCTACTCCCAGCCCGAGTGGGACGTGTACCGGATGCACTACGACACCACCGACGGCCACCGGCTGTTCGCCTGGCTCTCCGTCCCCAAAGACGGCGGCGGCCCATTCCCCGCGCTAATCCGGATGCCCGACTACGCCAGCGTGCACGACATAATCTACACGTCCTTGCGTCACCGCGCCGTAGTGATGAACGCCACCCACCGGGGCCAGCGCAACAGCGACGTGATATATCGCGCCAGCTACCCCGGCCTGCTTACCGATGGCGTCGAAACAGCCCAAACCTACGTCCTGCTCGGCGCTTACGCCGACGCCCTCCGCGCCATGGACGCTCTGTCTGCCCAAAACGTAGCGCAGACTAGCGCGGTGGCCCTGACCGGCGCCGGCCTTGGCGCCGCCCTGGCTCTGGTCGCAGCCGCCCGGCGTCCCAATGTGGCCGCCGTCGCCGCCGATACGCCCATGGCCCTGGGGCATCCGACGGCCTTGCAGCCCGGCTTGGGCTACCCCCTGGGCGAGCTGGGCGACTATTTGCGCTCCCATCCCGAAAGCCGGCAAGCCGTCACGGAAACCCTGTCGCTGCTCAATCCGCTGCCGGCCGCTCCGTCCGTGTCGGCTCCCGTGTTGCTGAGCGCGGGCCGTTCCGACCGGAGCCTGTGCCCCCTACCCCTTGCCGAAGAGTTGGCTGCCGCCCTGCCCAATTGCGATTTCCGCCTTTACGACGGCGCCGCCGAGGGTGGCGGACACGAGCACGCAGTCGTCCGGGGCGCGTGGCTGGCGGAGAGGCTGGGGATTATCCCGTAGTCCGAGGGTCCAGCAAGTCCCTCAATCCGTCGCCCAACAGGTTGAACCCCAGCACGGCGACGAAGATAGCCGTGCCCGGCAGCAGCAGCAGCCTCGGGGTAGTCTGTAGATGCGGGCGAGCATCGTTGAGCATCGCCCCCCATTCCGGCGTGGGCGGCTGCGCCCCCAGCCCCAGGAAGTTCAGGCCCGCGATACCCAGGATAATCCATCCCACGTCCAGCGAGGCGATCACGATAATCGGCCCGATAATGTTGGGCGCAATGTGCCGCACGATGATCCTGAAGCCGCTGGCTCCCGTGGCCCGCGCCGCCGTCACGTACTCCTGTTGCCGGGTTGCCAGCGTAACGCCCCTGATGATGCGAGCGTGACCAACCCACCAGACTGCTCCCGCAGCCAGCAGCACGTTGAACAATCCTGGCCCCAATGCGCCGGCCACTGCCAACGCCAATATCAGCGAAGGAAACGCTAGCAGCAGGTCCACCACGCCCATCAGCGCGGTGTCCGCCCAGCCGCCGTGGTACCCGGACAAGATGCCCACGGTCAACGCGATGCCCATGCTCAAACCCAGGGTCACGGTGGCGGCCAACAGCGTCATCCGAGCCCCATGCACAATCCGGCTGAAAGTATCCCGGCCCAGGTGGTCGGTGCCCAACAGACGCTCTGCTGACGGTGGGAGCAACCGGTCGGGCAGATTGATTTGGGTCGGATCATCCAGGGGCAGCCAGGGAGCCAGTACCCCGGCCGACAGCAGCGTCAATACCAGGAACAGGCCCAGCGCGGTTCCCGGCTCCCGCAGCAGACCGGTCCAGCGCCGTCTCTGACGCGCGCCGCTGGCCACGGCTAGGACGGGAACGTGTTCCCCGGACTGTTCAGCTCTGCTCGTCATGGGATGCTACAGCTCGTCCCGCCCGAAACGCAAACGGGGGTCGGCGATGCGCAGAGCAATGTCTGCGGCCAAGTTAACTAGCAGCACTACCACTGCGATGTACGTCACAAACCCCTGCACCACGGGGTAATCCCGGGTCACCGCCGCGCCTACCATCAGTTGACCCAAGCCCGGCCAGGTAAAGATGGTTTCCACGATGACGGCTCCACTGAGCAGGTATCCCAGATTCACCCCCGTAGCTCCAATGGCCGGCAGCAGCGCGTTGCGAAGGGCGTGCCGGAAGGCAACCACTCGCTCGGATAACCCCTTGGCTCGCGCCGTTCGGATGTAGTCCTCACCCAGGGTCTCCAGCATGCTGGCCCGGATTAGCCGCATCAGCTGCGCCATGGGCCCCAGCGACAACGCGAAGGCTGGCAGTATCACCTGCGCCGGCGAGCCGTAGCCCAGGGCCGGCAGCCAGGAGAGTTTCACCGCGAACAGTATGATTAGCCCGTAGGCCAGGGCATAGGATGGGGCCGCCGCCCCTACCAGCGCCACCAGACGCGCCACGGTATCCAGGGCGCTGCCCCGTTTGCGGGCCGATAATATGCCCATGGGCACGGCAACCATCAGCGCCAGAGAGAACGCAGCGACCGTGAGCAGGGCCGTCGGTACGGTGCGGCGCGCCAGTTGGGCGGCCACCGGCTGTTCTGTTGTGAATGACTTGCCCAGGTCTCCAGCCAGCGCCTGAGTCGCCCAGCGCACGTATTGCGCCGGCAAGGGGGCGTTCAGCCCCAACTCCTCTCGCATGGCCGCCACTTCCACCGGGCTGGGCAGCTGCCCCGGGTGACGCTGACGCAGCACAATCTCCGCCGGGTCTCCCGGGGCCAGATTCAGCAATGCGAAACTGACCGCCGAGATTCCCAGCAGCAGTAGCGGCAGGGTAGCCAGCCGTCGGGTCAGGTATGCAAACATGCCGACGGCTGTCTATTTATCCCGTGCCGGCCGGTATCGATCATCACTCGGACAGGCCAACGCGATGGTCGAAGAAATAGAGACTGGACGGATGGGGCGAGAAATCGGTGACCTTGTCACTGATGCCGAACACCAGATTCATGTGCGCCACCGGCAGGAACGCCGTTTCGTCAGTGATGACTGCCAGGGCCTGGCAGGCAATCTCCTTTCGGCCATCTACGTCGGACACCGATACCGATGGCCCCACTATTTCCGCCAGGGCGGTATTGTCATAGTGCCCGTAGTTGTTGCCGCCCGTGCCGCCGGCATCGGCTCGCAGTCCGGCGAATTTGCTGATGTTGAACACCGGGTCTCCGCCGCCTTCCACGACACCGTTGTACCAGCCGAAGAGGTCCCAGGCGGGTTCCTTTACCACCGACCATTCGGTGATTTGCACGTTCACCTTGATTCCAACATCGGCCAGCATCGCCTGTGCGGCTTCGGCCATAATCGGCAGCTGGAACCGCTGAGGGTAACCGCCGATGATAATTTCCAGCGGCTGACCATCCTTGTCCAGGATTCCGTCGCCGTCGCTGTCCGAGTAGCCGGCATCTTCCAGCAAATGGCGGGCTTCGTCAGGATCATAGGCCGGCGCCTGTACGTCAGGACACGAGACCACCACTTCCGGCAGCATAAACTCTGCGAATGACCCCGCTCCGGAGGGCGCCACCAGCCCGGCGATGCTCTCCCGGTCAATGGCGTGCGCCACCGCCCGACGCACCAGCGGGTCGGCCAGCGTGCCGCGTTCGAAGTTGACCCACCATAGCACCAAGGCGGTGCCCAGGCCGGCGGTCGCGGTTTGCGTGCCCGGGTTGGCGTTGATTACCTGGGATCCATCCGGTGACACGTTGATGATGATGTCCACGTCTCCGGCCTGCAGCGCCAGCTCCCGGCTGTTGGTATCTGGGATCGCAAGGCTATTGATGCCGGCCAGCGGGGGCGGTCCACCCCAGTAATCGTCGTTGGCTACGCTGTCAAGGTGCTCCAGCTGGACGTAAGCCGTGGGAATGTACGGCCCGGTAAGCGCGCGCGCTTCGATGAAATTGCCCTCGCCGGCGGCGTCCGCCGCCACCGCGTCGTGAATGCCGAATACCGGAGTAATCAGCAGGCCCGGCAACGTCGGCTGCGGCGCCGTGGTGGTGATGGTGATGGTCTGCGCGTCCTTAACCGATATCGTGTCGGCAGACAATATATCCGCCGCCGCTTCCGACATCCGAATGGCCCGCTCCAGGGAAGCCTTCACCGCTTCCGCATCCAACGGGTTGCCATTGTGGAACTTGACCCCCGACCGGATTTCTATCTCCCAGGTCAATGGGTCCACATGCGTGGCTTCCGTTGCCAGCCACGGCTCCGGACTGAGGGTGCTTCCCGACAGTCGGAACAGGTTCTCCGACATCCCCGATTGATTGGCAACCCAACCGCTCTGCACCGGGTCCAGGGGACTGTCCAACCAGATGACGCCTGCGTTCAATATGGGCCGCTCCGCCATTGCGGCTTCAGCGGGCTCGTTCTGTTGTTGAGCGGAAGTCGACGAATCTGCTTGTTGCACCGGCGCGGCGGTCGCGACCTGCTGTTGCGATGCAGCCGCCGCCGGCGCGGTCGCCTGTACGTCGCTGCTACCCGTGGACGGGGCCGTCTCACTGGGTTCGGCGGCAGTCCCGCAGGCCACCGCCAGCACCAGCAATAGGCCGCACCCAACGGCCATTACCGTTTTGAAACGCTGTATCAGTATTCTTTCCATGTTCATTCCTTCCCTATATGCTCCTTTGAGTCGCCTGTGAACACCCTCCTCCCTGGTTCCCGACGCACTGGTGCGGTAGAAGCGAAGTGGGGGTTGACCTCGGCGGCGCGGAGTAAAATGGCCCTCAACGAAGACAACAAAAACCCCGTCCGCACTTGGTTGGACGGGGTGTGTTCACGGGCATCAGCTCACCTTGGCCAGCCATGCCCGATTCACCGGTAAATCCGCTTCACTCGTTCCGCGAAGTGCAGCCAGAACACACCTGATGGCAGGCTTCCTGGCTAATGGCTGATAGCGACGACTCTCCACCTTCCCATCCGCGCTGAGCAGACAGTGGTTTGCGTCAACGATCCTCTTCTGAAAGAGGTCAACGGGAGAGCGTCTCGCCAATTACAGTGGCGCGACCGCACCGGATTTTCACCGGATTTCCTTTTGCCCCGCGTGTTCCGCAGGTCCTGGCCGACTGGCATCGACCACTACCCGGAACGCGGGTCACCAACAGGTGTTGGTTGGAGCGTTCAGTTGTTAACGCGTCTAAACTAGCACGGCCGCCCGCCACGGTCAACCCTGACGGCTTGGCCGTTAGGTTGCCTATTTTCGGTTCCCGTGCTAACCTGTTCCGTGAAGCAACAAGCTAACGCAATGCGGGGCTGCAAGGGCCCGGAAGGGAAAGGGTACTCTACCAGTAATGTTGGACACCGACGTCAAGCAGAGAATCATCGACGAATACCGCACGCACGACTCCGATACCGGCTCTACCGAACTACAGGTGGCGATGCTCACCGAGCGCATTCGCCAGGTAACGGACCACCTGCGCACCCATCGTAAGGACGTACACTCCCGCCGGGGCCTGGTCACCATGGTTTCCAAGCGCCGACGGCTGCTCAACTACCTGAGCCGTGAAGACGTCGGAAGATACCAAAGGCTGATCTCCCGGCTCGGTCTGCGCCGGTAAGTAGAGCCTTGAGACCGTCAGCTTGGGCGCAATCCCTGCTATGTCGGTCGGCCTGAGACCCAGCCGTCCCGCGCGCCGCTCATCCCAGGGCGCCGTTTCTGACACGGCTTGTCCACTATTCGGCGAAACCGCCGCACGCCGGCATGCGTAGCTTGAAACAACCGCCTTCGCCGCTACATCGCAGCCAGCGCGCTCGCAAACTACGAGCACACCAAAAGCGCGCCGCCGGGGAATCGGCGCCAGTATTTATCGGAAACCTTGCCGCAATACCGCCGCATCTGACGGCCCGGCAGCAGCACGAATCGGAAGAGAGAGGTAGAAAACACTCCTGTTATGACCACGACTGACATCACCAGCTCACTAATGGACCCCTTCGTCATCAACGGCGATATCGGTGGGCATCCCATCACACTGGAAACCGGCCGCCTGGCCCAGCAAGCCCACGGCTCCGTAACCATCACCTGCGGCGAAACCATCCTGCTGGCCACCGCCGTAATGTCCGAACAAGCCCGGGAGGGCATCGACTTTCTGCCCCTGACGGTAGAGTTTGAAGAGCGCCTGTACGCCGTCGGCAAAATCCCCGGCAGCTTCTTCCGCCGCGAAGGACGCCCCGGCACCGAGGCCATCCTTTCGGCCCGCCTCACCGATCGCAGCATCCGGCCCCTTTTCCCCAAGGGCCTGCACAACGAAGTACAAGTGATCATCACAGTGCTCTCCGTTGACGAAGAGCATCCGCCCGAAACCCTGGGCATGGTCGCGGCCTCCGCCGCCTTGTCCATCAGCCAGATTCCCTTCGACGGCCCCATCGGAGCCTCACGCGTCACCTGGGACGGCAGCGACTACAGCATCAATCCCAGCTACCAGAGCGCCGCAGCCGCCGAGCTCAACATGGTCGTGGCCAGCAACCGCCACGCCATCATGATGGTCGAATCCGGTTCTGTAGAAGTCTCAGAAGAAGTCATCCTGGAAGGCATCCGCCTGGCCCACGAGAGCAACGTCCAAACCATCGGGCTGATTGACCAACTCGTTGCCGAGCGCGGCGCCGACAAGACCGAGGTCCACGTCGATTACGACGAAGCCACCCAGCGGCAAGAGAAGGTTGACGCCCTGGTCAACGGCCGCATCGCCGAGGTCCTGGAACAAAACTCCTTCAAGAGCGAGCGCGACGCCGGCTTGGACGCCATCGAATCTGACGTAAAGGCGCAGCTGTCCGAGGATTATTCCTCCGCCGAAGTCGGCGAAGCCTTCAAGAACCTCGTCAAAGCCGAAGTCCGCGGCCGCATTCTCAACCTCAAAGTTCGCCCCGACGGACGCCAGCCGGACGAAATCCGTCCCATCACCTGCAGCGTCGGCGAATTGCCCCGGGCCCACGGCAGCGGTCTCTTCACTCGCGGCCAGACCCAGGTGCTGTCCATCGCCACCCTGGCCTCCCTGTCCATGAAGCAGACGTTGGACACCGTCGGCCCCGACAACACCAAGCAGTTCATGCACCACTACAACTTCCCGCCCTACAGCGTGGGCGAGGCCCGGCGAGTGGGTTCCCCCGGCCGCCGCGAAATCGGACACGGCGCGCTGGCAGAGAGAGCGATTCTGGCGGCCATGCCCCCCGAAGAAGATTTCCCCTACACTGTCCGCATCGTCAGCGAGGTGCTGGCCTCCAACGGCTCCACCTCCATGGGCAGCGTTTGCGGCTCCTCTCTGGCCTTGATGGACGCCGGCGTTCCCCTGGCCGCTCCCGTTGCTGGCATTGCCATGGGCCTCATCACCGACGGCGACGGCGAACGCTACGCCATTCTCAGCGACATCCAGGGCATCGAAGACTTCCTGGGCGACATGGACTTCAAGGTCGCCGGCACCGAGCGCGGTATCAACGCCCTGCAAATGGACGTGAAGATCGACGGCCTCACCCAGGAACTGCTCAGCGAAGCCCTGGAACAGGCCCGCGTCGGCCGGCTCCACATCCTCGACCGCATGGCCGAAGCCATCACGGAACCCCGTTCCCAGATGAGCAAGTACGCTCCCAAGCTGGTGCGAATGCAGATTCCGGTCGAGAAAATCGGCGCCCTATCGGCCCCGGCGGTCGCGTCATCCGCGCCATCCAGGAAGAGACCGGTTGCGGCATCGACGTTTCCGACGACGGCGGCGTCGTTATCTCCTCCAGCGACCAGTCCATGATCGAACTCGCCCGCAGCCGTGTTGACGGCCTCACGCGCGACCCCGAGGTGGGAGACATCATCACCGGCAAGATTACCCGCACCACCAACTTCGGCGTCTTCGTCGAGATTACCCCCGGCGGTAAGGACGGCCTGGTACGCAACGAAGAGATGGGTGACCTGGCTAACGATGACCTGGACATCGGCCAGGAAATCACGGTGATAATTCACGAAATCGACCACATGGGCCGCATCAATATGTCCCGCCGCGTCCTGATGGGTGATACCGAGCCGGCCCCCCCTCGCCCGGAACGTCCCTCCTACGGCGGCGGCTTCGACCGAGACCGTGATCGCGGCCCCCGCGGCGGCGGCTATGGTCGCGGCGGTGACCGTGGCGGACGCGGCGGCCCCGGCGGAGGCTACGGCCGTGGCGGCGACCGGGACCGTGATCGAGGCGGACGCGGCGGCTTTGGCGGCGACCGGGATCGTGACCGTGGCGGACGCGGCGGTTACGGCGGAGACCGTGATCGTGACCGCGACCGCGACCGTGGTGGTCGCGGCGGTGGCGGCGGCGGCGGCCGTGGCTACGGCGGCGGCGAGCGAGACCGCAACTCCATGCTCGGCAGCGACCCCAACGACCGCGACCGCGGCGGACGCCGTCCCCCCAATCGTTCCTCCGGCGGCGGCAGGGGTAACCCGTCCGATCGCCGCTTCCTGGGCGGTGGCGGCGGAGGCGGCGGCGGACGCCGGTAGGCTTGCACAGGAGGTCCTGTTATGCCCGTAATCACCATTAACGGCCCCATCGGCGCCGGCTCCATCGCTGTCGGGCAGCAGGTAGCCCGCGACCTGCACCTGAACTACGTTGACCGTATGGTGTTCGCCGAGGCCGCCCGCGTCATCGGTTCGCCCGTCTCCATGCTCATTGCCAAAGAGCAGCGGGTGGAGAGATTCGGCGACCGGGTTGCGGCCCTGCTGGGCCGGGTGCTGGAGCGGGCTGCGGTGTCGGGCGACTACGACCTGGGCGTAGGCATTGAAACCCTGCCCGAAACGTACCACGAACTGGCCGGCGAATCGTCATCCCGCGTGCAGCGGGTCAACGACCAGCTGTTTATCGACACCACCCGCGAAGTGGTGCGCAACCTGGCTCAGGCCGGCCATGTCGTCATCATCGGTCGCGGCGCCAACGTGATTCTTGGCGATACCCCCGGCGTGCTCCACGTCGGTATGCTGGCCCCCATGTCCCGGCGCGTGCAAACCATCATGGAGCGTGAGCACCTGGGTGAAGCCGAAGCCAGCGCCTACCTGGAAGGGTTGGAAGAGGCGCGGGTCAAGTTCTTCCAGAAATTTTTCAAGGTATCTCCCCACGACCCGACGCTGTATCATCTGATGCTTGACATGGGGCACATGAGCGACGAGACGGCGGCCAAAATCATCGCCCACGCCACCGGCGACCTGGAACACTAACCAATTCGGCAAATCAAATCCAAGGAGGAAATTACGAAATGTTCATACGAATGGTCTGGGGCAAGCTCCGAGCCGGTTCCTGGGAAGAGTTTGAGCGGCATTATCACGAACGCGTTACCGCCGGCAACAAGCCCAAGGGACTGCGCGAGCGGCAGTTGATTCGCAGCACCGAGGACCCCGACGAGGGCATCAGCGTCAGCGTCTGGGAAACCCTGGGCGACCTGCGGGCCTACGAAACCAGCGAATTCCGCGCCAACATCGCCCGCGAAGTTGAACACCTCTATCGCGGCGAGTACTGGGTGAAGCACTTCGAGATTTCTTCCACCGACTAACCCCGCATCAAGCTCAAATCAATCGGCCCCGGCAATCCAATTGCCGGGGCCTGATTTTGTCCACCCTTCGTCGTCATTCCCGCGAAGAGCCTGCCCCGTACTTGATACGGGGCGGGAATCCACGCACTCCCGGGTTACCGGCTGGCAGAAGCGCCCGAGAGACGGCCAATGCCCGCTCGCGAACAGTCTTCGTCCTCCTGCGCCGTGCCGCCGCTGCCGCCCACGGCGCCAATCAGCTCTCCGTTCATGTAGATGGGCAGCGCACCTTGCCCGGGCACGAATTCGCCTCGCTCCACTTCCATCACGGCCCGCATGATGGGCGTGGTGGACCGCTCAGTGAGGTCGCCGCTGGGCTCGCCGAAGCAGGCCGCCGCCCGCGCCTTCCCTCGCGATACGTAAGGCGTCCGCCAGGCGGAGCCGTCCATCTTGCACATGGTGATCAGGTCGCCCCGCGCGTCCACTACCGAGAAGCTGAACGCCTTGCCCAAATCCAGAGCGGCGGCTTTGGCGCCGGCCAGTACGAGTTCGGCCTGATCCAGGGTGATGTTAGGCATTAGAAGTCTCCTTTCCGGTTGCGTCAAGTTGAGGCGGCGAACCGCCTGCGCTATTATAGCAGGGCCGCCAGCTCACTATCCGACTTCGCCGTGGGCCGGTGGTTCAGGGATATTATTCCACCATGTTTAGATTCTTTGACTCGTTCAGCAAAGGCTGCGGATGCGTTCTCGGCGTAGTGGCGGGCATCGTCGTTGTCCTGATCATTATTGCCCTGGTGTTCGGCGCCTGTGAGGTTCAGGTTGGCGTCTAGCCAACGCTCCCTCGCCCTATCCGTCAGGAGTGGTCCAATGCAATTCGGATTTTACCTTCCCAATCACGGCCCCAACGCCCAGCCCGGTCCGCTGGCGCAAATCGCCCAGACCGGAGACCGCCTCGGCTTCTACTGCATGGTGGCCGGCGACCACGTGCTGGTGCCCAGCCGCATCGACTCGCCCTATCCCTACACCGTAGGCGGCGAGTTTCCCACCGGCGAGAGCGGCGAGTACTTCGAGCAGCTGACCCTGCTCACCTACCTGGCCGGCGTAACCGAGAACATCCGCCTGGTGCCCAGCGTCATGATTGTTCCCTACCGCCCGCCCATCCTGGCCGCCAAAATTCTGGCCACGCTGGACGTCCTGTCCCAAGGACGCCTGATTCTGGGCGTCGGTGTCGGCTGGATGGAAGAGGAGTTCGAGGCGCTGAGCACTCCTCCATTTGCTGAACGCGGCGCCGTAACCGACGAATATCTCCGCGCTTACCAGGAGCTGTGGACCAGTCCCAACCCGGAATTCGACGGCAAGTACGTGCAGTTCTCCAACATTCAGTTCCTGCCCAAGCCCCTGCAGAAGCCCCATCCGCCTATCTGGGTCGGCGGGCAGAGCCGTCCGGCCATCCGCCGCGCCGCCACCATCGGGGACGGCTGGCATCCAGTTGGCACCATCCCGGCGGCCACGCTGGAACCCGAAGAGCTGGCGGGCGACCTGGTAACCCTCAACCGTTACGCCGAGCAGGCCGGCCGCAACCCGGCCGAGATACAGATTTCAATGAAGGCGCCGCTCTACGACCCGGCCACGATGCAATCCGGCCCCCGTCGCCGCTTCTCCGGCTCACCCGACGCCATTCTGGAAGACGTGCACACCTACTCCGAGGTCGGTGTATCCCACATCATCTTCGACATCCGCGGCAGCGACCTCAACCAAGCCCTGGAGCGACTGGACTGGTTCGCCGGCGACATCATGCAACACGTTGACTAACGCGGTGTCAGACTCGACATCACTCAAAAAATAGGGGCGAATAATCATTCGCCCCTACCGCATTTCCGCGTCGGTGCCGATTAGCCGGGCACTTCGTCGTAGTGGTCGAAGGTGCCGATGACGTTGGCCTCGTACAGCGCTTGGACCTGCTCTTCGGTGTAATCCAGCAGACCCGTCAGCACGTCCTCATTGTGCTCGCCAACCCGCGGCGTGGTGCCCACCACCGCCGGCGTCCGACTGAAGTGCCAGAAGTCGCCGGACACGGCTATGCTGCCGGCCAGGAAGTCGTCCACCTCAACCATGGCACGCCGCTCCCAGGGGTGCGGGTCGGCGGCGGCCTGCGCGATGGTGTTCACCGGCGCCGCAACCACGTCGTGATGCGTGAAGTGCGCGATGGCCTCCCGCATGGTCATGTCGGCCATCAGGTCGCGCATGGCCTGGTTGACCGCCTCACCGTTACGTCCGCGCTCGTGGCGGGTGGTAAAGCGCGGGTCTTCCAGCCACTCGGGCTTGCCCAGCGCGTTACAGACGCGATGCCAGTGGTGCTGGTCACCTGCGGAAATCAGCACCCAGCCGTCCTTGCACGGGTAGGTACCCGACGGCGGCGCCGCCGACTCGCCACGACGCGGTTCAATGCCGGCGCCGTGATATGCGGTGACGGGGATCTCCGTATAGCTGTACCCGGTGTCCGCCAGGCAGGCGTCAATGCACTGACCGAGGCCGGAAGATTCCCGCTCGTGCAATGCAGCCAGCGTACCGATGGCCGCGTGGAGAGCAGTGGTGCGGTCGATGATGGGCACGCCGGCGCGAATCGGAGGCATTCCCTCCTCGCCGGTTACCATGGCGATTCCCGACATCGTCTGGCCGATGGGGTCATAACCAATCTGGTCCCGGTACGGGCCGAACTGACCGTAGGCAGAGACGTTCACCATGACGATACGGGGGTTCAGCTCGTAGAGAACGTCATAGCCGAAGCCCATGATGTCGATGGTGCCGGGCCGGAAGTTCTGCAGCAGGACGTCCGAGACCTTGACCAGCTTGCGGAGCACTTCCTTGCCTTCTTCCTTGCGCAGGTCGATGCTCAGGCTCTTCTTGCCGCTGTTGTACTGTACCCAGTAGGCCGACTGCTTGCGAACCCAGGGGGCATGGTAACGGGTTTCCTCGCCGCCCAAGCGCTCGACTTTTATGACTTCCGCGCCCAGGCGGGCGAGAACTTGAGCGCAGCGGGGGCCGGCCTGATGCCGACCGAGGTCAATTACGCGTATTCCGTCCAGGGGGCCTTTCGCTTCTGCCATGACCGGTTCTCCTTGATTTCTCTGTGGTGTTGATAAGTGCCGCCATTCTACGCCGGGATTCCGCAATGGGCAAGCGCAGTAATTCGAGGGTCCGCGCCAAACTCCCTCTATCCTGGCGGGAGACCGTTGGCGTCAAGAGCGAGCCCCCTCACGATCTCATCCACCACCGCTCACTGCCCGTCTCCACCCGCAGCGCCTGCCGCCGCCACCGGCCGCGCCGTGCCCCGGAAATAGATGTCCCGCCAGAACCCGCTGCCGACCACCGTGCCCACCACCACTAGCGTGAACGCCGCTCCCGCCACCGCCATCACGTTCCCCGCCGACCAGAAGTCCGCCAGCCGCCCGTACAGCAGGTTCGCAAACGCCATGCTCCCTCCGATGTGCATGGAGTACGCCGATGAAACCCGGCCCCGTATCTCGTCCGGCGCCACCGTCTGGATAATCGTATGGGTGATGGTCATAAACCCCGATGTGCCCAGCCCCATCAGCACCGCCGCAATCACCGAAATCCCCGTTTGCGATGACAGCCCCATCCCCATGGGCGTCAGGCTGCTGGTGAACCCCAGCAGCAAAAACACCTTGCCCCGCGTCATGTGGTTGATGATGCCCCCAACGAATATCGACGAAAACAGCGCGCCAACCCCCAGCGCCGCCATCAACGCATAAACGTCGTTGGCGTTGAAGGTAACGCCGTCCGGAGACAGCTTCTCCAACGCCAGCGGCGGCAGCATCGACTCGAAGGACATCACCAATACGCAGTGCGCCACCGCCATCAGCAGGATGCCGAATATCAGCGGCGTGGTATATGCGTACACGAACCCGGCGGCGGCGTTGGCCCAGAACCCCGCGCGCCGGTTGATCACTCCCGTTGATACCGTCCTGATGTTCAGGGCGGATATCAGCGACACCAGGTAGAAGGACGCGCATGCCCAGAACACCACGCCCGAGGTCCCCAGCGTCACCACCAGATCCTGCAGAGAGAACGACAGCCCGCCCGATCCGAATAGCCCGCTGCTGCCCACCGTCACCGAAATCACCAGCAGGATCGCCGGCCCGATGGCACGCGATCCCTGCTGCATTGCCTGGTTCAGCGCCACCGCGTTGGGCAGCCGCTCCCGGTCCACCAGGTTTGGTGTCAGCGACTGGGCCGCCGTCATCTGCGCCGTGCGCAACGTCCCGTTGATCACCGCCAGGGCGACCACGTACCACGGATTGCTTACCTCCGCCATGACCAGTATGGCCATGATGGAGGCCTGGGCGATTTGCAGCACGTACACCCGTTGCAGCAGCGTTTTGCGGGTCATCTTGTCGGCCAGGTAGCCGATGAACGGGGTCGTAAAAAAGCGCGGCGCCATGGCCGCGAACGTGATCAGCCCGACCCACAACCCCTGCGTGCCCTGCAACTCCGGGATGCCGTACACCCACGCGCCCCGCGCCACGATCAGCGCCCATGCCCCGCTGCTGCTGCACAGCGTGGCAAACGCCATGAACCGGAAATCCCGAAACACCAGTGCCGCCAGAAACCGATGCGCCCTCTGGGCGAGGAAGCTGCGTTGCGGTTCCTGGGGTGTGGACATATCGTAATTCTTGCTGCGCTCGAAACGAGCCGGATGGTGGGCAAAGGTAGCCGCTGTCCGCGCATTGTACCCCACATTGACGGCCGCTGTTCCGACTCCCGCGCCGCAGCGTTATAATCTACCATCGCCCACCATTTACGACTCTTACCCAACAACCGGGAGAATGGCCATGTCTGAACCGATCCGAGTAGGCCTCATCGGCGCCGGCGGCAACGTCCGCAACCGCCACATTCCCGGCTTTCAGGGCGTGGACGACTGCGAGATCGTCGCCGTCGCCAACCGCACCGTCCAGTCCGGCCGGGTCGTGGCTGACCAGTTCAACATCCCCAAGGTGTACGGACACTGGCGGGAAATCCTCGAGGACGAGGAAATCAACGCCGTCTGCATCGGCACCTGGCCCTATATGCACCGCGCCATGACCCTGGCCGCCCTGGAGGCCGGCAAGCACGTCCTCACCGAGGCCCGCATGGCCAACGACGCCGAGGAAGCCCGCGATATGTTGCGCGCCTCCCGCGCCCACCCGCACCTCGTTTGCCAGCTCACCCCGACTTCCACCAGCTACACCATCGACAACGTCATCAAGCGGCTCATCAACGAAGGATACCTCGGCGAGCTGCTGTCCGTCGATTTCACGTCCCTCCAAAACAACTTCGCCGATTTCGACGGCGCCCTGCACTGGCGACACGACCGCGCCCTCAGCGGCTACAACACCCTCAACATCGGCGCGTCCTACGAGTCCATGATGCGTTGGCTGGGCCGCGGTACCCGCGTCATGTCCATGTCCAAAATCCACGTCCCCTACCGCAGAGACGACACCGGTCACCTCACTTCTGTCTCCATCCCCGACCACATCGACATCCTCTACGAGCTGGCCAATGGCGCCCAGGTCCATATGCAGATGAGCGCCACCTCAGGCCTCAATCGCGGCAGCCAGATCTGGATGTTCGGCACCGAAGGCACCATTCACGTCGATTCCCAGCGCCGCGTCTGGGCCGGTAAACGCGGAGACTCCGACCTGACCGAAGTGCCCAACCCGCCGGAGACCCAGGCCCGCTACCGCGTTGAAGAGCAGTTCACCAACGCCATCCGCGGTACCGAAATCGTGGACATGGTTGCCTTCGAAACCGGCGTACACTACATGGAATGGACCGAGGCAGTCATCCGAAGCGCCACGACCGGCCAAGCCGTGTACCTGCCCCTGTAAAAAGGTGTCCGAAACTCCCGTATAGTGCGAATCAAACGGCTCCCTCCGCCTCCAATTCCGCCAACTGTTCCACCGTCAGCCCGCCCAGCGTGCATAGAATCTCGGCGTTGTGCTGCCCCAGCGTGGGCGGCGTTCCGGCGGCGGACGGCTCGCACCCCGTAAGTCGTATCGGCGTCGCCAGCGACCGGAAAGTTCCGCCGATGGAGTCGTCGGTGTCAACGTACATTCCCCGCGCCGCCAGCTGCGGGCAGTTCGCCAGGTCGGATATGCTCTGCGTAACGCCCATGGAAAACCCGATTTCCGTCAGCTTGCCCGCCACCTCCCACTTGGGACGCTGCGACGACCATTCTTCAATGGCCGGTATCACCCGTTCAAACACAAAATCGGCGTCCGGAAACTGCTGCAAATACCGTTCGTCCTGCTCCGGTAAATCGCTGCGGCCAATCAAATCCCACATCGCGGCCAACCTTTGCGGACTGCGCACTCCGGCCATGATTACATAACCATCCGCCGCCTCAAAGACGAGCCCCGGCCCCAGCGACGCCTGCCGGGTGCGTCCATGGGTGTAGTCGCTGTTATGCCCCGTAGCCTGGTAGGCGTTCATGTTGCTCACCAGGTGCGACGTCATGCAGTCGTACATCGCCACGTCAACGTGCTGTCCCACCCCGGTCTGTCGCCGAGTTTCCAGCGCCAGCACGATGCCCAGCGCCGTCCAGACTCCCGGCACGGAGTCGCCGATGTTGTCGCCCACCGCCTGGGGCCGCCCGCCCGGCTCGCCGGTAACTTCCATCCATCCCGACATCGCCTGTATCGCCAGGTTGTTGGCCGGCCAGTCCGAATACGGCCCACGCGCCCCCTCGCCGTCGCCATAGCCGGAGATCTCGGCGTAAATCAACCGGGGGTTTATCTCGCTGAGCCGGTCGTAGCCCAAACCCAGCCGCCGGAAGGCGCCCGGCCCCCAGTTGTCCAGCAGCACGTCCGAGTTGGCCACCAGCCTCTCAAACGCTCCCTTGCAGACCTCGTTGCGCAAATCCAGCGTAACCGACTTCTTGTTGCGGTTCACCCCCAGAAAACGGCTGCTCACCCGTCCAGTATCATCATCCCCGATGAAAGGCTCCCGCCCCCGGGCCAAGTCCCCGGTACGAGGCCGCTCAATCTTGATAACCTCGGCCCCCATATCCGCCAGAATCTGCGAACAAAACGGCCCCGCCACAATATGCGTAGCATCAAGCACCCTAACCCCAGTCAACGGCAGGGGTAGGCCAGTCCCTCGCTCGGTGAGAGCATCGTCATCATTGTTCGGCATAGTTTCTTATCCCTGCTGTGTCGTGTTTGCCGGCCAGTCGAATTAGTTCCTATGCTCCCCATTAACTGTGAGAACTCGCCGATACGCCACCAAATTCTCGTGCAGCCAATCGACCATTTGAGGCCAATTGGCGCGGTCTTTCGAATTGATCCTCAGTGTCTTGAGGGACCACCAACCATCGGAGACAGTGCCAAGTTCAACCCCCAGTTCCTCTTTCAAAGCTTCTGCGTAACTTTCAATTCTTGGAAAGGCTTGCTCGTTAGACTCATTCCATCCGCTGCGCAAATATACCCCGACGCCAAATGCGGCGACGTATTGGCTCAGAAGGATGCTGGTATCGATTATCGGATGCCAGACGTTGCTGCCGGCATAACCAATGCGGACGCCATCGTCTGGATAACGGCCAACATAATGTTGCCAAAATTCTCGCCGAAACTGCCCGCTTTCACTCAGCGTGCTTGCCCCTTCCACTGATGCCCGTACCCGGCGCTCCCAACCACTGGGCCGTTCCAGCACCTCAAACAGCGGAGCAACTGTCGAGGTCGCATCGTCGCCAATGCGCACCGCTCGAACTCGCACGGCGAAAAACGCGAAAGGATCCGTAGTATGTTCGTTCAACCAACGAACGGCGGAAAGATGCGCTCCATGAAACTCCCGCGCTACCCAGACGACTATTTCGGCTTCCAGGCCCGCAAGATAGGTGAGAATTTGTCCCAAATGCTTATGATCTGTCCCTTCCAGTTGATTCTCGATCAGCACCCGGCTGCCATCCATGGGATTGCGGGCCAGAATGTCTGCCTTGAACCCCTCGACCGGCACCTCCTTACCTTCGGCTTCCAGTGGAACCCCAATCACTCGCGAAAGCCGTTCTAAATTGTCGGCTAACCAGGGAGTAAAGTCGCCTGCTTCATCCGCCCATGCCGTCCGCAAGTCGACGTCTTTCAGTTCTCCGAACTCCATATCACCCCCCTATATCCTCGTCGAATTGACCACGTAAGGCTGGGCCATAGAGAGTTTCACGGAACTTGCCGATGTCGAAAGGCGGGACCCCTTGCGGTATCTTTGATCGGAGGGTTCCCAGCCGTGAGTAGTCGATGCGCTTGGGACGAATTACGTAGCCGACCAGGCTCTCGGTAAGTTCAGGATGGTCGTCGGGTTTTACGCTCATGGCGTGCTCCATACGAATATGCTAAGTTCGGCATAACCCTTCGTCAAGCCTGCTATATTCCGCCGAAAAACTCCGCCATCAGTCAACTCACAAACTCCGCCAACGACCGCAGCGCCGCCCGCGCTCCCTGCCGCATCGGCTGGAAGTGACTGAAACAGATTACCTCAAAATCCAGCTCCGCCAGCTTCCGCACCGACTCTCTCGCCGCCGCCATGTCGCTGGAAAACCACCGCGACGGCAATGTCAGCCGGTCGTGATACCGCTGCACGGCATCCGCCACCAGCAGCACGCCCTCGTTGGGAAAGTGCAGGCTGATGCTCCCCGGCGTATGCCCTGGCGTATGAACCACCCTGGCGCCGCCCAGCAACGGCAGCGTATCGCCGTCCTCCAACGCGGTGGCTACTGCGAAAGCCGGCGCAGTCAGCGGCGTGAACAACGGCCACAGCAGCGGACGCAGCCACCACGGGTTGATTGGATTCGGTATCGGCCCGTCCGACACGCCACTCAGGTAAGGCGCTTCCACCCGGTGGGCCGCCACCGCCGCGCCGGTGGTTTGTTGCAGGCTGCGCATCCCGCCCACGTGGTCCGGGTGCCAGTGAGTTGCTATCAGCCGTTCCACTGCATCCGGCCCGTACCCGATGCTGCGCAGGTAATTCAGCACCGGGCGCTTGTGAAAGTGCCGCCAGCCGGCGTCAATCACCGCAACCGATGCCTCCCCGCTTTCATCATCGGGCGTGACTACGATGAACGCGCTGGTCGTTCCCAGCGCGCGCTGGTGCAGCCCCGGCAACACTTCTCCAACCCGCGCCCGGGGACCCGGTATGCTCGGCGGACGGTATATGAGATCGTCAGGCGGCGGCCAGTCCATACACCTAGTATATCTAATGCGTGGCGGTAAATTACGACCGCAGGTCAATCACCCGCCGCGTCTTGAACTGCGTCCGCTCAAACTCACCTTCCGGCTTCAGCTCCACCGACACGCCGACGCCCAACGCTCGCCGCAGCGTCTCACCCACCTGGCTACGCAGAGACGCCAACCCTTCCGGCCCGCCTTCGCCTGCCGACGCCCACACGCGTGCGGACACTTCCGTCTGCACCGTCAGCCGGTCCAGGTAACCACGCTCCCGTTCCACCACCAGCCGGAACTCGCCGCCGAACTCGTCGATACCCCGCAGCACGTCCTCGACCCGCGACGGAAACACGTTCTGCCCCCGAATAATCAGCATATCGTCCGCCCGCCCGTAGATGCCCAGCGGCAGCGTCGGATACGTCCGACAGCAAGTGCAGTCCAGCATCTCCCACCGCGCAATGTCCCCCGACCAGTACCGTATCATCGGCTGCGATTCCCGCTCTAGGTGCGTATAGACCGGCACGCCTTCGCCGCCCATGGGCACGGCTTCGCCAGTGTCAGGATGTACCAACTGCGTATAGACAATGTCCTGCCACAGGTGCATCCCCCGTTGCAGATGCCGGCAGCCCCCGTTGGTCATCCACGGCGTCATCTCCGCCATGCTGCCCTGGTCCACCACATAGCAACCAAAAGCGTCCTCGATGGCCTGCCGCGTCGCCGGCACGCTGGCCCCCGGCTCCCCGCTGAAAAACATCAAGCGGAAGGCCAAATCCGTCCGTGGGTCAACCCCCATCTCCTGCGCCGTTTCCGCCAGGTACAGCGCATAAGACGGCGTGGCGTACAGCGCCGCCGGCTTGACCATCTGCGCCCATTCCACGGCCCGCTCCGTCTGCCCCGGCGCGCCGGCCCCGAAGGGAAAGCACGTCGCTCCCAGCCGTTCCGCGCCCACCAGCGCTCCCCAGCTCCCTACGTACAGACTGAACACCGCCGCGACCATCACCGTGTCGCCCGGTCGTACACCCGCCGCCCATAAAATACGCCCATGGGCCTCGCCAATACGCTCCCAGTCGCCCCTGCTGATGCCGAAAACCGTCGGCCTGCCCGTCGTCCCCGACGTCCCGTGTATCCGGTACACCTCGCTCGGCTCAACGCACAAAAACCGACCGTAAGGCGGGTGCGCTTCCTGCTCTACCCGCACCTCCTCCTTGGTCAGGATCGGCAGCTGGGCAAACTCCTCCAGGCTGCTCAGGTTGGCCGGGTCAACAGGCGCGTCCCGCCAGAACTCCCGGTAAAACCCGCTGCGCTCCCACGCATACCGAACCTGCCCCCGCAACTTTTCCAGGATAACCCCGTCCCGCTCCTCCGGCGCCATCGTCTCCAGCCGCGCATCCCAATGCTCGGCGTCCGGATGCGGAACATACGCCAGATCGTATTTCGGCGGCCAATCCATAATTTTAGATCCCGTCAATCCCGTTCATCCATGTAAATTCACTTGACCACGCCCGACCGAATGAACTCCACCATCTCGCTCGTGAACGTACCTACCGGAAACACGCCGTCCACCCCCATCTCTCGCAGTGATTCGACATCGCCGTCGGGTATCGTCCCACCCACCAGCAATATCACGCTATCTCCGTCGTCACCGCCCCTCAGCCCGTGCCTCTCCAACGCATCCACCATCCTGGGCATCAACCGCATATGCGCCCCCGACAGGATGCTGATGCCAACCACGTCCACGTCCTCTTGCGCCGCCGCCGCCGCCACCTGGTCGGCACTAACCCGCATCCCCAGGTACACCACCTCCATCCCTGCGTCCCGCAGCGCCCGCGCGATCACCTTCACCCCCCGGTCGTGCCCGTCCAGCCCCAGCTTGGCCAACAACACCCGCGGCGGATTGAGCCTACCCGATTCAACAGCCGTAGTCATGATTCCGCAGCCACCGTCTAAAACACCCCAGGGTCAACGTATTCACCCCATTCATCCCGCAGCGCCCCCATTATCTCACCCTCCGTAACGCCGGCGGCCACCGCCTCCAGTATCGCCGGCATCAGGTTGCCCTCGGCCCGCGCCGTCTTGACCACTCCGCGCAACGCCGCCGACGCATCCGCCTCGCTCCGACCCCGACGCACGGCGACCAGACGCTCAATCTGCCGGTCCTCCTCCGCCTGGTCAAACTCAAACAGCTCCAACGACCCGGCCGATGCCGCTTCGTCCCGATATTCGTCATTGACCCCTACAATCGTGTACTCGCCGCTCTCCACCCGCTGCTGGTAGCAGTACGACGCCTGCGCGATTTCGCTCTCGATGTACCCGCTGCCCACGGCCTCCAGCATCCCGTCCAGCATGCTCCCGTTGCCCATCCCGTCGATGCGCTCGATGTAGCCCATCGCCGCCTCTTCCAGCTTGTTCGTCAGCGTCTCCAGGTACGCCGACCCGCCCAGCGGATCCGGCGTCGCCGCCACTCCCGACTCATGCGCCAGTATCATCTGCGTCGCCAGCGAAATCCTCATTGCCTCTTCCGACGGTATGTCGTAAGCCTCGTCGTACCCGCTCACGTGCAGCGACTGCGTGCCGCCCAGCACGGCGGCCAACGCCTGCAATCCGCCCCGCAGGATGTTGTTCAGCGGGTCCTGCCGCACCAGCGTCGAGCCTAACGTCTGCGTGTGGAACCGCATCCGCATCGACTCCGGGCGCGTCGCTCCGTAGCGTTCCCGCATCAGCCGCGCCCACATCCGACGCGCCGCCCGAAACTTGGCGATTTCCTCGAAGAAGTCGTTGTGCACCCCGAAGAAGTGCGACAGCCGCGACGCAAAGGCGTCCACCGGTAGCCCCCGCCGCATCGCCGACTCCACGTAGGCCATCCCCTGCGCGATGGTGAACGCCAGCTCCTGCACCGCGTCCGACCCCGCCTCCCGCGTGTGGTACCCGCTGATGGATATGGTGTACCAGTTCGGCACCCGCTCCGTGCAGAACTCCACCACGTCCGTCGTCAGTTTCAGCGCCGGCCCCGGCGGCAGCGCAAAGGTCTTCTGCCCGTGAAACTCCTTCAGCGAGTCGTTCTGCACCGTGCCGCGCAGCGACGGCCAGGGCGTCCCCCGCTTCTCGGCGGTGTGCAGAAACATCGCCAGCAGCACGATGGCCGGATGGTTGATGGTCAGCGACACGCTGGCCTGTTCCAGCGGGATGCCGTCAAACAGCTCGCCCATGTCGGCGGCGCTATCGATAGCGACACCCAGGCGACCCACCTCGCCCTCGGCCAGCTCGTGGTCCGAGTCATACCCGGTCAGCGTCGGATGGTCAAAGTCCGTGCTCAACCCGGTCTGCCCGTGCGCCAGCAGGAACCGGTACCGCTCGTTGGTCGCCGCCGCCGTTCCGAACCCGGCAATCTGCCGCCGCGTCCAAAGCCGCCCCCGGTACATATTGGGATAAGCCCCCCGCGTAAAGGGAAACTCCCCCGGAGCCCCCAAATCCCGCCCCGCATCAAACCCGCCAGTCTCCAGCCCCTCCGCCGAATAAAGCCCCTCAACAGGTATCCCCGAAAGCGTGCGGTACTCGTCGTGATTCTTGGTCATGTTGTTTCCAGCAGAGGCGCTACCTTGCCAACTAGCGACTCCACGTCATCCAGACCCTCAGCGACGTCATCGGCGGACAACTCGTTCTCGTAGAAGTTCTCGTGCAGTAGGCTCGCGGTAGCGAAAAGGCGAACGATGTCCCGGTCCCCAATCTCGGAGCGCAAACGGCTGGCGATGCGGGAAAGGTGCCGGTGGCGGTTGTGTTCCCAGCCACGTTTCTCAGCAACGGCTTTAAGCATTTGCGCGACGGCGCCCCATCCTTTCTCCGAGGCCTGCTGCAAGTCCCCAGTGGCCAGTTCAGTCCTGGCTTGAGCGAGAAAGCGCTCGCTGTGAACTTGGTACTCCGGCGTGGTCATTCCATTCTCCATACTGCGGTTCAGGTTAACTGGCCGATTCTCCGAAACCATACCAACCGGCGCCCCCAAACCCCCTTGCTCCAAAGATAACACACCTGCCTCACGGGTCGCCGTCTGAACTGGAGAAGCGGTCAAACGTAGCCGCCCATGGCGATCTGATGCTCTGCATACGAAATCCCTAGCCTAAAGTGACGCCGCCATTATTGAGCTAACCTAGTCCGCCACGCAAGCTGCCGGCCCCGCTTTCTGGAACTTCGCGCTGCCTAACACGAGAAACAGGACAACGCCAAGTCATCTCGTATATCCTTCCCATTAATGACACACAACATGGAGGCCACACCATGCTCGACACCCTGCGCCAACCCCTCGGCGCTCTCTCCCTCCTCGTCGCCCTGGTGCTGCTGGCAGCCTACTACGTCAGCGCTGCCTATGCCGACTTCCCCGACGCCGCTTGGAACGTGGTTGACAGCCTCGTCGTTGTGGTCATCGCCCTGACCGTCCTGGTCAACGTCGTCGATTCCATCCGCGTTCGGCGCGACCCTTCAGCTCACCTCCGACAACTTCCCCGCGACGCCATCACCGTCGTCGCCGCATTCATCCTGATGCTGTTCCTGCACAACTCGCTGCTGTTCTTCGTGCCCCACGCCGAAGACAACGTTACCTTGTGGCAGTATCTCGACCCAGCCGCCGTCGCCGTCCTCGCCTGGGAGGGCATCACCCTGCTGCGCTCCAACAGCCGGCCGGACTAATTTGCCAGCGCCGGTATTATCCGCTCCCCGAACGCCCGCACCTCGGCCTCCGGCGGCGCGAAGGTCAGGCAAGGCATCAGGTAAATCTGGTTCACGCCGTGCTTCGCCATCTCCCGGATGCGTTCCGTGCAGTGCTCCGGCGTGCCCACCAGCCCCATGGCATCGCACAGCTGCGTGTTCACGTCGTCGCTGACGAACTGCGTCAGCTCGATGGCCTCCTCCCAGTTGGGCGCGTGCCCCAGGTCGGGATACACGTCCCGCACCGCCTGCGGAATCTCGTAGTCGGGCAGCTCGATGTCCGAGTACGGCAGCCAGTTGGGCCCGCCCCACAGCAGCGCCCAGTGCACCGACACCGGCCGGGCCAACCGCCGCGCTTCGTCGTTGTTGTCCGACACGCACGTCCGCACCGCGAACACCACGTCCAGATCGTCCAGCGTCCGGCCGCTGCGCTTGGCCCCGATTCCCAGATGCTCCAGCGCCTTGCCCACGATGCCCGGCGTGTAGCCCACCAGCACCAGCGCGCCATCCGCCACCTCGCCGGCCAATTCCAGCGAACGCGGCCCCGACGCCGCCATCAGCACCGGCACACCGGCCCCGCCGTCAACGCCCGCGAAATCCAGCCGGTTCGTCATCCTGCCATAGTCCACCGACTCGCCGGCCAGCAGCGCCTTGACCTCCATGATGCAGCGACGCATCTGCCGCAGCGTCGCCGGCCGCCGTCCTATCGTGCTGGCCGACGTGTATCCCGTGCCGATGATGAACTTGGTGCGACCCGGCGCAATCTCCGCCACCGTCTGCGCCGCTCCGGCCAGCACCGACGGAATCCTCCCGAAGGGATTGGTAACCGCCGGAAACAGCCGCAGTCGGCTGGTGGCGCTGGCGGCCAACCCCATGGTCACGAACGTGTCCCGACATATCATCTGGCTGTCCAGGATGCCGGCCCCGTCAAAGCCGGCGTCCTCTATCTTCTGGATCAGCGCCAGCAGCTCCGGCATCGGCGACGTGCCCGGCACGCGCATTGAGATCTTGATGGAATCGGCCATGGGGACTGCCTCCGAGCATCCGCGCTTACCACGCGGTTTCCTGCACGGGAGTATATCAGCCAGAAACGCCCTCTCCCTCTACCGCGTCCGCCGCAGCCGCGGGTCCAGCGTGTCCCTCAGCCAGTCGCCAAAGAGGTTCAGCGCCATCACCACGATGGTAATTGCCAGCCCCGGCATCAGCGACAGCCACCACAGGTCCAGAAGGTTGTTACGCCCTTCCGACACCATGATGCCCCACGCCGGCTCGCCCGGCGGCACGCCCACGCCCAGGAAACTCAACGACGCTTCCAGCAGAATCGTCTGCCCCACCAGCAGGCTGATGATGACCAGCACCGTGTTCACCACGTTGGGGAAGATGTGCCGCCACATGATGACGTGGCTGGGCACGCCGGCCACCACGGCCAGCGTCACAAAGTCCCGCTCCTTGATGCTCAGCACCTCGCCCCGCACCTGCCGCGCGAACCGCGCCCACACCGTCGCCATGATGGCGATGACCACGTTCTGAATGCCGGCGCCGCCCTGTATCGCCACGATAATCAGCGCCAGTAGAATGGTGGGGAACCCCATCACGCCGTCGCACACCCGCATCAGGATGGCATCAATCTTGCCTCCCAGGTAGCCCGACGCCACGCCCAGGGCCGTGCCCACCAGCGCCCCGAACCCCAACGAGATGAGGCTGATGAACGCCGAGATGCGCGCCCCGTAAACCAGCCGGCTCAGGATGTCCCGACCCAGCAGGTCAACGCCCAGTGGGTTCTCCCTGGACTCGAAGGGCGCAATCCTTTGCACGCCCTTCAGCACGTCCGGCTCCTGCGGGTCGTATGGCGCCAGCCACGGCGCGAACAGCGCGCACACCAGCAACACCAGCAATACCACCACCGGTATCCACGGTACGCGCATCCCGCGCAACTGGTCCATCATGCGACGGGCATTGCTCAGCGCCGGGGTCGTTGTCGCCGTCTGTACTGCCATGCTGGACTCCTTTACTGGTAGCGAATCCGCGGATCCACGTAGGCGTACAGAATGTCCACCACCGTGGACAGGAAGATGTATATGAAGCCGGAAGTCAGGATGGTCGCCATGATGACCACGGTATCCCGTTCCCGGATCGCGTCCAGCATCAGGCGGCCCAGTCCTGGCCAGGCGAACACCACCTCCACCACGATAGCCCCGTTCAGCAACCCGGCAAAGCTCACGCCGCCGAAGGTCAGCACGGGTATGATGGCGTTCTTCAGTGCGTGCTTGAAGATTACCAGCCGCTCCTGCAGCCCCTTGATCCTGGCGAATTTCACAAACTCGCTGTCCAGCACTTCCAGCATGCTGGAACGCGTCAGCCGCATGAATCCCGCCATCACGAACAGCGATATGGCAATTCCCGGCAGGATGTAATGATCAATCCCGCCGCGCCCGTACGTGGGCAGCCATTTCAACTGTGCTCCGAAGAACATGATCAGCATGATCGCCACCCAGAACTGAGGCGCGGACATCCCGATGATGGCGAACACCTTGGCCAATTGGTCCAATATGGTGTTGCGTTTGACCGCCGCCACCACTCCTAACGGTATGCCGATGAGCATGGCGATGAACAACCCCACCGCAGCCAACTGCAACGTCGGAGGTATGCGCTCCGCCATCATCTCACTGACTTGGCGCCGGCTGGTGCCCGAGACGCCCAGGTCCCCCTGCGCCAGATTGATCATGTAGCGCGCGTACCGGATGTGGGCCGGCCGGTCCAGCCCCAGCTTCTGCCGGATTTCTTCCAGCTCGGCCTGTGTCGTGTCCGCCGTGGCCAGCGAAAGCGCCAGGTCTCCGGTCAGCTCTGACCCGAAGAACACCACCACGCTGAGCACTATCAGCGTGATGATCGACTGGCCGATGCGGGCTGCGGTGAAACGGAGCATCAGGTCATATCCTTCTGGGCAAAGCTACGGCAACTATATTCGTTGGGGTCGGTTGCAACCGACCCCAACCGTTGCGTTGCCTACTGGCTGATGTCCACCGTCCACAGGGCGCTCATGTACGGCGCCAGGGGCCACGGAGTCCAACTTTCCACCCGATCGCTGACGCCGTAAGGCTGGTTCAGGAAGCCGGGGGTGAAGTCGTAGTGTTTGTCGTGGATGGTCCGCAGCGCCTCGTAGTAAGCCTGGTGCCGCTCCTCCTGGGTCCCAATGGTCGCGCCGGCGGCCAGCACCTTTGCGGCGATGTCCGTGTCGTACGCGATGTAGGCGCCTTCGCGAGCGTAGCGGCCCAGCATCCGGCGGCCACCGTCATAGGTGTTCTCGTTGGTGCGCACCAGGTACTGCCCAGCGATCTCGCCGGCGTATTGCACTTCCTTCAGGCTCACTTCCTCGCCGACGTTCACTTCGCATTCGATGCCCAACACTTCTTTCCAGCTCTGGCAGATCAGTGTGGACAGTTCGACCGTGAGGGGAGCGCCCGCGCCCGTCCAGGTGTGGATGGGGAAGACGCGACCCTCGTTGAAGCCGGCTCCGTCCGGGTAACCGGCCTCGGTCATCAACTGCTTGGCCTTGTCCGGGTCGTAGGGAAGCGGACCCAAGTCAGGCCTGAAGCCCAACCCAGAGGGGCTGCCGATTCCGTGCATTCCGTCAATCTCGAAGGCGTCGGAACCACCGTAGAGGGCCTGGATCTTCGTCTTGTCGATGGCGTAGTCCAGCGCCTGACGCACCCGGAGGTCGTGGCACATAATCGGCAGACCGTCGTTGTCGGTCATCCGGTTGCACCCGTTGGCGTTAATCCAGATGTGCACCGATTCGGGAGCGTACACAATGCGCCCGCCGGCGTCCTGGATCTGCCCGACCACGGTGTTGTCGGCTTCGATGATGTCCACGTCGCCGGCCTGCAACGCCGCTACGCGGGTGGAGAGTTCCGGGACTACGCGGAGCGAAATCTGTCTGAACGGGAAGGGCCTTTCCTGGCGCAGGAAATAGTCCTCGAACCGCTCGTACAGGATCTCTTCCTCATAGCGATGGCTGGCCACCTTGTAGGGGCCCGGAAGGCCGGGATCAGGGTTTTCTTCAAAGGCTTCCGCTTGCTGGCACACTTCCACTGGAGTGCAGTTTTCAATGGTCTGACCCAGCGGCAGGCTCTGCCAATAGTCCCAGGATATAACGGTGCCGATGGCGGTATTGTCAACTTCCGACACCGCAGCGCCAAAGAACGCCATTGGTTCCTTGAAGGTGAACTTATAGGTGTCCGGGCCGGTGATCTCTCGGTTGGTTATCTCCCGGGCAATACGCACGGTGGACACACCCGCCGCTTCCTCGGTGATGGCCCAGGTTGCCTTAAAGTGGATGTCGTCAACGTCGAGTACTTCACCGTTGTGGAACTGGATGCCGGGCCGGATGGTGAACTCCCAAGCCAGGCCGTCATCAACTATCTCCCACCTGTTGGCGATGCCCGTTTCAGGGTCCAGCACCAGGCTCCCGTCCGTCAAACTGCCGCCCACCAACCAGACCTGGGCAAGCCGGTGCCAGAGGTTGTTTTCACCCGCGGCGTACTTCGAGTTGAAGAGCTCGTTGCCCTGGGTAGTTACCATCACTGTGAACAGGTCAATGTCCGAGTCCATGGCTTCCATCGCCGGAGCTTCCGTCGCGGCCGGCGCTGCCGCCGGCACCTCGGTAGCGGCCGGCCCGCTGTCGGAGGACTGCGTAGTGCCGGTGGTGGCTGCCGATCCTCCTCCCGAATCGCCGCTGTCGGCTGCCGGCTCTCCGGCGCCGCCGCAAGCGATCCCCGCCACCATCAGCGCCGCCAACGCCAGGGTCAGCAGGGACAGTGGCAACAATCGTGTGGCATAAACCGTAATCACTTTGCGCCTCCTCCGACGACATCGGTCATATCATTCCGCACCGACGCTCTTATCGTCGCCGCGCGCCGATTCGCCTTGTTCCGCCAATTTAGGCGATGGCGATTCGTATGTCAACGCAATTATCCCCATTATTCACCGGTTGCGATATTGCAAAGCGTGATACTGACGAATTCCGCCATCGGCCCTCCCGCATACTCCGGGAACCGGCAGCGGCTTGCCTCAGTACGCCTCAGGCAGTTAAACTGCCACCATCAAAAAATCCCCAGGAGGCACCCCATGGTAGCCGTCAAATACACGCTGGACGACTTCGTTCACGAGATGGAAGACCTGTTGGCCACCCAGCCCAACAACGAGAAAATCTTTGACCGCGGCTCAGACCACCTGTCCCGTCTGATCGCCAACCCCGACGCCATACCCCAGCGGTTCCGCCAGCCCGTGGGCGCCGGCCGCCGGGCCAATCATGGCTCCTGGCTGCTCCACCACAGCCCCGACAGCGGCCTGCTGGTCACCGCCGTGGTCTGGGGCCCTGGCGATCACGCCGCGCCCCACGACCATCGCACCTGGGGCATGATTGGCGTCATGGACAACGCCCTCACCGAAACCCGTTTCCGACGCGTGGACGACCACCAACGCGACGACTGGGCCCAGTTGGAACGCGACCGCTCCGCCGTCGTCAAGCCCGGCGAAATCAGCCTGCTCATCCCAGAAGTCGACGAAATCCACCAGATGGACAACTTCACCGACCGCCCCACCGTGGAAATCCACGTGTACGGAAACGACCTGCGCGGCCTCGAACGCGTCCGCTACGACCTGGAAACCGGCGCCATCAAACAGATGATTACCGAAAAGTACGACAACTGCTAACCGAGGTTCCATCATGGCCCAGCCAATCACCCCAGCTCACCTCCTTGAACTCTTCGACGGCAACACGCCCTTCGCCCTCATCGACGTTCGCGAACCCGGCGAATACAACGCCAGCCATATCCCCGGCAGCAGCCTGATCCCCCGCCGTACGCTGGAGTTCGACCTGCCTGCTGCCGTTCCCCATCCGTCCACCCTGGTCGTGCTGTGCGACGATGATGGCCGCCGCGTAGCCCGCGCCGTGCACACCGTGCAGCAGATGGGATTTTCCAACGTGGCTTGGCTGGATGGCGGCGTCAATCGCTGGATGAGCCTGGACCATCCCACCGAATGGGGCGTCAACGTCCCCAGCAAGGACTTCGGCGAAAAGATGGAAGTGGTCCACCACGTGCCCGAAATCGATGCCATGGAACTCCACGCTCGCATGGAGCGGGGCGACAAGATGGTCATCCTGGATACTCGTACTCCCGAGGAGTACCGCCGTTTCTGCATCCCCGGCGGACGCAGCCTGCCCGGCGGCGAACTGGCCCTGCGCATCACCGACGTTACCGCCGACCTCGACCCGGACACCACCGTCGTAGTCAACTGCGCCGGCCGCACCCGCAGCATCATCGGCACCCGCGTCCTGCAGCGCATGGGTCTGGACCGCGAGGTCGTCGGCCTCAAAAACGGCACGTCCGGCTGGGTTCTGGCCGGCTACGAACTGGAATCCGGCGCTGACCGCGACCAGCTGCCCGGCGTTTCCGACGCCGGCCGCGCCGCCGCCGAAGCCTACGCCGACCGCTGCGCTGCCGAAGACGGCGTGCGCTTCCTCGACGTAAACGGCCTGGATGCTCTCATTGACCGCAGCCGCAGTGAGAGCGTCTATTTCATCGACGTTCGCACCGCCGAGGAGTATGACGCCGGCCGGATTGCCGGCTTCCGCTGGTTCCCCGGCGGCCAGTGCGTCCAGCGCAGCGATGACGTCGCCGTCGTCAAGAACGCGCCCATCGTCTTCTGTTGCGACGGTAAAGCCCGCGCCACCCTCACCGCATCCTGGTATCGCCAGTTGGGCTACCAGGAGGTGTACGCCCTGGACGGTGGCGTTCCCGCCTGGGCCGCTGCCGGCCGTCCTCTCGAATCCGGCTCCAGCGTGGCCGCCCTCTTCGACGGCTCCATCAGCGGCGCCGGCGAGCCGCAGCTGCTGAGCGATGCCCGCCAGTCCGTTCCCGCTGTATCCCCTCAGGATGCCCACGGCGATTCATCCGCAACCGTCCTCTTCGTTGACACCAGCCGCGACTTTGCCCGCGGCCACGTCCCCGGCGCCCGCTGGACGCCCCGGGGCTGGCTGGAATGGGAAGCTGGAGACCACCTGCCGTCCGCCGACGCTCGGGTCATCGTAACCTGCGGCGACGGCCGCCAATCCTTGCTGGCCGCGGCCACCCTGCAGGAAATGGGCTACACCAACGTCGCCACGCTGGATGGAGGAATGAACTCCTGGCGCGCCGCCGGCCTGCCCGTTGAGGAAGGACTATCCGGCGTGATGCGCACCCCGGCCGACATCGTCTTCAGCGGCCCCGACCGCACCTACGCCGATATGCAGCACTACCTCCGCTGGGAAACCGAACTGGGCGCTAAATACGCCGCCGACTGAGCCGATTTCACTCCCCGGCTAAATCCACCAACTCCCCCTCCTCCGGGTTCGGCTCAATCCGCAGCGTCTGCGTGATGCGGTTGTAGGCGGGCTGGTCGCGGTGGGAGGCGCTCATGTGCCGGGTCGTGGCATCCTCGGCCCGGCGGCGGTCGTCGAAGATGTCGTACCACCCGCATTCGGCGCAATCCACCCGCCACTCGGTGCGCCCCGTGGGCACCTGCTCGGTAATCTCAACAATGATGTGCAGCGAAGTCATCAGCGCCTCTCGGCGGCATTGTACCAAACCTCCCCTATAACCCTTGCCCTCCGTCCGCCGGCGTGGGAAACTGGCACGCGCAGTCTTTACCTCGCCGGGCTCAGGCCGGCCAGCATCATCCCAGGAGGCGCTTGCCCGATGACTACCCCGCAAAACCAGTCCCAAACCCAGGATGGCGACGCCGCCCGCCCCGACTTTCTCCAAATGAACGGCGCCGAAGCCTCGGACTCCGACGCTAACACGGATGACTGGTACGGGTGGCCCCATCGCAAAGTCGAGCCCGTTACCCTCCAGCGACCCGACGGCAAAACCGAGCGCGTCCGCACCCCGGTCATGGAACTGGAAGGGCTGATTACGCCCACCGAACTGCACTACGTGGTTCAGCATTTCGGCGTTCCCGAAACCGTCTCCGCCACCGACTGGTCCCTCTCCGTGGACGGCGAGGTCAAGAAGCCCCTGCGCCTCTCCTATGATGACGTCCGTCGCTTCCCGTCTCGCTCCGTCCGCACCGTCATGGAGTGCTCCGGCAGCGACGCCACCTACTTCGAATACTTCAAGGGCGAGGGCCCTCGCCCATCTCGCACTCAGGAGCGCATGATTCTGTCCGGCAGCGAGTGGACCGGCGTTCCCCTGGCCGCCATCCTCAACGAGGCCGGCCTCACCGGACGCGCCACCCACATCCGTGCCGAGGGCTGGGACGAGGGCGTTCCCGCCACCGCCGCCGAGGGCACCGAAGCCTTCTTCTACGACAAGGGCCTGCCCCTCCAGAAAGCGCTGCATCCCGATACCATCCTCGCCTACGCCCAGAACGGCCAGGTTCTGGAGCACCTCCACGGCGCGCCCATCCGCCTCCTCGTGCCCGGCTGGTCCGGTAACTGGTCCGTCAAATGGCTCCGCCGCCTGGAAGTCCTCGACCACGAACCCGACTGCTGGTATCACTACAACTTCTACTACTACGGCGACTCTCCCGACGACCCCAACAAGGAACTCATCACCACCATCGGCGTCAAGTCCCTGGTTTCCCAGCCCAACGACGACACCCGAACCCTGCCCGCCGGCCAGCACGTCGTCCGCGGCTACGCCTGGAGCGGTGGCGGCGCAATCACCCAGGTGGATGTCAGCGTGGACGGCGGCAAGACCTGGCAGCCCGCCCGCTTGGAAGAGCCGGCCGAACGCTGGATGTGGCGTCGCTGGTCCTGGGTCTGGGATGCCAAGCCCGGCGACTACTCGGTGATGTCCCGGGCCACCGACAGCGTGGGTCAAGTTCAGTCCCACGAGCCCCGCTACAACAATATGCGCAAAAACTTCAGCGCCATCGTCGGGTACGACATCACGGTTGAGTAGGAATATATGACCACCATCGCGTCCATCCTGGAGCAGGCCCCCGCCGTCGCCGCCGAGTGGGCCGAGCAGCGCGCCGACCGCCAGCAGCGCACCAAGGCCGACCCGGCCGACTACGCCCGCCTGGCCCAGATCGGCGTGCCCCTCATGGCCGTCCCCACCGACTTGGGTGGTACCTGGGAGACTCTGGAACAGTCGGCCCGTCCCATCTGCTCCATGCTCCGCGTCCTGGCCACCGGCGACCCGTCCATAACCCTCGCCAGCGCCATGCACCACTTGGTGCTGTCGTCCTGGCGTATGCCCGCCGTACCCGAACCCTTCAGCGCCGGCTGGGTCAAACAGCGCAACCAGGTTTTCGACAGCGTCCACAGCGGCTGCTGGTGGGGCACCATCGTCAGCGAACCCGGCTCCGGCGGCGACACCGCCCGCACCGCCAGCGTCTGCGAGCCCGACGGCGTCACCGAGTTCGGCTACCGCATTTCCGGTCAAAAGCACTTCGGCAGTGGTTCCGGCCTCACCTCCTTTATGACCACCCGCGCCCTGGCTGCCGGTGAAACCGCTCCCGACCTCTTCTTCATGGAGGTTCGCAATCATCCCTGGGACGGCTCCACCGGCTTGAAGCTCACCGCCGAATGGCGCGGCCACGGCATGAAGTCCACCAACAGCCACGCCTTTGAGTTTGCCAACTTCCCGGCCACCCGCGTCGCCTGGCCCAACCACCAGGCCGAGCTGATGGGCGCCAACGGCGGACTGGGCGCGGCCGCGTTCCTCTCCGTTGTCGTCGGCGTAGTTGACGCCGCCATGGACTACGTGCGCCCCCGCATCAAGAACGGCCTCGCCTCTGACGCCGGCCTCCGCGCCTTCCAGCAGGTGGAATGGGCCCACGCCGAACAGGAGGCTTGGCTCATCGGACAGGCCTGGGAGGGCGCTATCCGCTGCCTGGAAACCAACACCGGACGCCGCGAGCTGCTGCTGGCCAAGGAAAGCGTCGCCCGCCTCTCCGAGGACTGCCTGGGCCGCCTCTGCAAGCTCACCGGCGGCAGCGCCTACACCCGATACTCCCCCCTGTCCGTCTGGTACGACGACGTGCGCGCCCTGGGCTACCTGCGCCCACCCTGGGCCCTCGCCTGGGACCAGGTCTTCCAGCAAAGCCTCACTGACTGAGCATCCTGAAACTGTCGAAGCCTCATTTCGATAGCGTGGCAGGTTTCGCCGCTCGGTAGTACAATAACCCCGCTATGCTTGCTTACGCGCGGCGAAATGCGGCTATGGCCACCTCCATCGGTGGAATGTTGGCCACTATCATGCTGTTGATCTTCTTCGGTGCCTGGGCCGTCTCGGCCAGCAGCGACCCCGACGTGGCCAGCGTGCTCTCCGGCGCCACCGCCGGGTTCGCCGGCGGCGTCTCCACCCAATACGCTCCCACTACTGCCACCGCCTCCGCCGCGCCATCCGACAACGTGCCCCGGCTCGCCTCCGCCGCCAACGGCAGCGCTCCCGCCGATACCTGGTGGGGCAAAGCCCTCTTGGGCGCGTGTCCCCTGCACTAGTCCGGCCACGGCACGGCCGCCCCTGATATGTCAGTAAACTCAACCGCTCTCCGGCTTCCCCCCCGTTTTCATTACGCCTGGGTAATCCTCGGCATCCTGGCCACCATCCAGATCTTCGGTCAATCCATCTCCATGTCCGCCGGCATCATGGTGCCCGAACTGCGGGCTGAGGACGGACGCTTCGGATGGTCCGCCGGCGTCATCGGCGCGGCGCTGGCCGGCTACTACCTCGTCGGTTCCCTCACTTCGCCCTTCAGCGGCCGTTTCGGCGACACTCTCGGCGCGCGCAAACTGCTTACCGCCGCCGGCTTCCTCTTCGGCGGCAGCATGATTCTCATCGGCTTCATCACCCAGGAATGGCAGTTCTTCCTGGTGTACAGCGTGATGCTGGCCCTCACCTCCTCCATCACCATCGTCCCCCTGATGGCCGCCATCAACCCCTGGTTCCGCCGGCGCCTGGGTCTGGCCATCGGCCTGATGTGGGCCGCCGGCGGCCTGGGCGCTGCCCTGCTGGCCCCGGTGTACTCAATACTGCTGGAATCCTTCGGCTGGACTACCACCTTCGTCATCATTGGCTCAGTCGGCGGCGGCCTCATCCTGGGCCTGGTTCCCTTCTACCGCAACCAGCCGGCCGAGAAAGGACTCCGCTCCTACGGTGCAACGGCCAGCGAACAGCCGGCCGCCACGTTCAGCTCCGACGCCGCCAAAGTCCGCCTAAAGATATTCCAGAAGCAGATGCGCCACACGCGCGCTTTCTGGAACCTGCCTGTCATCCACGGCCTGGGCTGCGCCGGACACGGCATCATCCTGATTTTCGTCGTGGACTTTGCGGTGCATCAGGGCATTGGCTTCACCTCCGGCGCTGTGATCCTCACCCTGGTGCAGATCTTCAGCATCGCCGGCCGCTTCGCCGTTCCCATCATCACCGAGCGAATCGGCGGCAAGCCCATCATGGCTACCGCTCTCGCCATTCAAGCATTGTCTGTCGTCATCTTGTTCTTCGCACAGGACGTATGGGCCTTCTACCTCTTCGGCGCCGTCTTCGGCCTGGGCTTCGGCGGCGAGATGTCCGCTTACCCGGTGGTCAACCGCCAATACTTCGGCACCGGCCCGGTGGCCTCCGTGTACGGCCTCCAGATTTCCGGCGCGATGATGGGACACTGCATCTCTACCGTTGCCGCCGGCTTCATCATCCAGCTCATCGGCTACGAGCCGGCCTTCGTCCTGTCCATGGCCTTCAGCGGTCTGGGCGTCCTGATAATCCTGACCCTGGAGACCACCAAGCGGGAGTTGATTCCCGATTGGGAGAACCAACTGCCACCCGAAGCGCGTACGCCGGGCCTGGTTCCCGCAACCGCGCCTCCGGCGGCAGCGGCCACCGGCGTTGCTTTCGGCAACGTGGGCGGCGATGGTGATGGCGACTAGCTTGGGAGCGCGATAATGAACACCAAACTGGCCTTTCTCTGCGATTCCGCCTTTGACGACCGGGGCAAACTCCATGCCCTAGGCATCGACATCGACACCGTCCAGGGCGATTCCTTTCCCCTGACCCACCCCCGCTTCATCATCGTCTGCGTCGTGGAATACTCCACCGCCGAATCCGGCGATAAGCGGATGCAAATTCGCCTGCTCAACCCGGACGCTCAGGACGTCATCGACCCCATCGCCGAAGGCATATCCTTCTCCGTTCGCGAAGGCGTCGTTGATGCCAACGCGCGCATCATCGCCGAGGTCAACAACGTTACCTTCCGGCAGGCCGGCCCCCACGCCTTCCACCTCCTGATCGACGGCAACGAAATGGCCCGGCTTCCCGTTAACGTCGCTCTGCGCTCTGCCGACCTCAACTCCGACTAATGGCGTCGGCTCATCCCCCCGTTATCCTCCTCGCCACCGGCAACACCGACAAACAGCGGATGTTGCGCTGGCTGTTGGAAGGGCTCCCGCTGAATCCGGTTACTCCCGCCGATCTGGGCGTGTTCGCCGAACCCGACGAGTCCGCCGACACCCACCAGGCCATCGCCCGCGCCAAGGCCGAAGAGTGGTCCCGGGTTGCCGGAGTCACCGCCATCGCCAGCGACGGCGGCTTGCTGGTTCCGGCGCTGGGCGCAAACTGGGAGAGCCGCTACACCCGCCGCTTCGCCGGCCCCGCTGCCGACGATGCCGAAAGACAGCGTCGCCTGCTCGAACTGCTGCAGCCCTGCTCCGGCGATGAACGCAGCGCCGCTTTCGTCGAGGGCCTCGCCATCGCTCGCCAGGGCCAGACCCTCGCCTCCTGGGAAGTTCAGGGCGCTACCGGCCGCATCGTCCAAACCATCGCCGACGCCGGCCACGCCACCGATGGTGACGGTTTCTGGGTCTTCCCCCTCTGGTACTTTGAGCAATACGGCCTCACTTACGACCGCCTCACCGAGTCCCAGCGCGCCAACCTGGGCGACCACTGGAACACCCTGCGCGACCTGGTCCGTGAGTTTATGGCGACCTGGCCGGGATAGTCCCCATGGCCGACGCCTCCGATAGTAACGCCGGCGACGTCGCCGGCTCTTCAACCCCGGCCGCTCCTAACTCCCCATCCGGCCCCGTATCAGAAACCGGGCGGATTACCGCTCTCGACTTGATACGCGGTGTCGCGGTGCTCGGTATCCTGCTGATGAACGTCGTCAGCTTCAAGTACGGCCTCGTTCCCTACCTCAACATCAGCGCCGGCGGCACCGAAACCTGGCTGGATTGGACCATTGCCGTCTGCGGCGAGATCTTCGTTGACCAGAAGTTTATGGGCCTGTTCTCCCTGCTCTTCGGCGCCGCCGTTACCCTGTTCATCCAGCGCGCCGCCAGCCGGGGCGGGCCCGCGATCCGGCTGAACCTCTGGCGCAATACCCTGCTGTTAGCCATCGGCCTGCTGCACTACCAACTCTGGGACGGCGACGTGTTGATGGTCTATGCCATTTGCTCCGCGATCCTTTTGGCGGCCCATAATCTGTCGCCCCGCGCCCTCATCATCGCCGGCGTCCTTATCTACCTCCTGCCCATCGCCAACGACTTCTGGATGCAGTCCATCGCCAACGCCACCAACGCCCCGCTGATTGGAATCTGGACCCAGCCCGGCGCAGACATCGAGGAGGCCATCGGCCTGGGCCTGCTCTTCAACTACTTCCTCCGCGCCCTTGGGATGATGCTAATCGGCGCCGGCCTCTACCGCATCGGCTTCATGCACGGCAGCCTGCCCACTGTCATTTACCGCCGCTTCGCCCTGGCCGGCATCGGCGCTGGCCTGACCCTCGCCGCCCTGGGCGTCGTCTTTGTGGCGATCAGCGACTTCTCCCGGGGTGTGGCCTTCATCGGCAACACCCCCAACAATCTGGCCTCCATCCCCCTCTCCCTGGGTTACATGAGCCTGCTGATTCTCTGGGATCGCCGGCCCGACCATGGGCTGAAACAGCGCCTCCGCGCCGTGGGCAGAATGGCCCTCACCAACTATCTGATGCACAGCGTCCTCGGCGTCTTGATACTCACCTCCCTGCTGGACGGCCTTGCCCTCAGCAGATCTTGGCTGCTGCTCTTCGTCCTCTCCGTCTGGGCGCTGCAACTCTGGTGGTCCCAGGCCTGGCTCAGCCGATACCGCTTCGGCCCGGCGGAATGGCTCTGGCGCGTCGCTACCTACCGCCGCTGGCAGTGGCTCCGGCCCGCCTGATGGCTGAATAGGTTACAATGCAGGGGCAACTCACCCTCCGGAGCATTCCCTTGACCGCCGCTACCGCCAACGACCCTTCCGCCCCCGCGTCCATCGAGGACGTACAGGGCCTTCTCCGCGACCAGGCTTATATCACCGACCGCGGCCTGGCCATCGCCATCTTCCTGGCTCTGAAGCTGCAGCGCCCGCTGTTCCTGGAAGGCGAGGCCGGCGTGGGCAAGACCGAAATCGCCCGCGCCCTGGCCGCTGGACTCCAAACCGACCTCATCCGCCTGCAGTGCTACGAAGGCCTGGATGTCAACCACGCCGTGTACGAGTGGAATCACACCCGCCAGCTCCTGGAAATCCGCCTCATGGAAGCCCGCGGCAACAACGCCGACGGCCAGCCCGACGCCCCAACTCCCACAGACATCGACCTCTTCGACCCCAAATTCCTCATCAAGCGCCCCCTGCTGGAAGCCATCGACCAGTCCCGCGACCGCGCCCCGGTGCTGCTCATCGACGAGCTTGACCGCGCCGATGAAGAGTTCGAAGGTTTTCTCCTGGAACTCCTGGCCGACTATCAAATCACCATACCCGAGCTGGGCACCTTTCACGCCGTCCATTCGCCCGTAGTGGTCATCACCTCCAACCGCACCCGCGAGGTACACGACGCCCTGAAACGCCGCTGCCTCTACTATTGGGTGGACTACCCCGACTATCAGAAAGAGCTGCAAATCGTCAGCGCCCGCCTCCCCGACGCTCCCCGCCAACTGGCCCAGCAGGTTACCTCCTTCATCCAGGAACTCCGGGACACCGAGCTGTACAAGATTCCCGGCGTCTCCGAAACCCTGGACTGGACCTCCGCCCTCATGGCCCTCAACATGCGGCAACTGGAACCCGAAGTCATCGACGATACCCTCGGCATCATGCTCAAATACCAGGACGACATCGAAGCCGTGCGTGGCGAACCCGTCCGCGCTCTGCTGGAACGCTCCCAGAACCGCGGCCCCCGCCGTGGCGGAAGACGCGGTTAGGCTCGCCGGCCGGCCAGGAGATTCACCGTGGACCGATTCTTTGACTCCATGGATCTGAGCGCCTTCCCACCCCTGGACGCCTCGCTGGTTGACGACGTTCTGGCCGAGGGAAGCCGCAGCGCGTCGGAACTGTTGATGCTCTACTTCGCCTGCCTTACCAGCGAATCCGACGAGTACGGCTTCTCCGACGCTCCCGACCGCATCGCCGAGGCTATCTCCGACATGGCCGACGATGGCGACGAAGAGGCAATGATGGCCATGGTCGCCCTCGAAACCCTTGCCTCCGACGCCGCCACCGACGAGGCCAGAATCGTCGGCGTCGCCATGATGCAGGCCGTCGCCAGCCGCCCCCTGCTCCGCAACGTCATCGCCGGCGATATGGACTACGAAGCCGCCGCCGGCGCCCTGAGCGTCATCAAGATGCTTTCCGACGGCCTGCTCCAGGACATCTTTGCATCGGACGGCGGCCTGGACGACTTTGACGACCTTGACCTGGACGACATAGACTTCGAGGACCTGGCATCCCAGCTCGGCCTCGCGGAGTTGGACCTGGACCCGGATGGTGATTACGATGACCGTTAGCCAAGCTGCCCACCACGTCGCCGTCATCGGAGCCGGCATCGTCGGTGCCTCCATCGCCTGGCGCCTCGCCGCCCGCGGCCGCCGCGTTACCCTCATCGACAAGGCCGAACCCGGCAGCGGCGCTTCCAGCCACAGCTTCGCCTGGATCAACGCCGGCGCCAAGCAACCCATTGGCTACCACAACCTCAACCGTCGCTCCTTGGAAATGTGGCCTCGCTTCGCCGCCGCCATCGCCGACGATGGGGACGTCGCCAACGTTGGCCTGCGCTGGGGCGGCAAAGTAGCCTGGGAAACCCAACCCGCTGCCGCCGAACAACTGCGAGCGCGCGTTGATCAACTCCAATCCTGGGGCTATCCCACCCGGATGGTGTCCGCCGCCGAGCTGGCCGACTTGGAGCCGTCCCTGGAAATCGGCCCCGTCGCCGCCGCCGAATACAGCGAAAACGAAGGCCAGGTGGAACCCCAGCTGGTCGTCGACGCCTGCCTCCGCCGCCTTGGCGAGCTGGAGGCCGCCGTCCTCACCGGCGTCGCGGTGTCCGGGTTCGCCCGCGACGGAGCCGGCCGCATCCAGGCCGTCCAAACCGCTTCTAGCGAAATCCCAGTTGACGCCGTGGTGCTGGCCGCCGGCGCCGATACCACCGCCCTGGCAGCCCTGGCCGGCGTCAAAATCCCCCAGGCCGAAAGCCCCGGCGTTGTCATCCGAACCACACCGCTGCCGTCCTTGCTTCACAACGTGCCGGTGGTCTATGCGCCGCCGCTGGGCGACGGCCGCCGCGAGATTCACCTCCGCCAGTGCCCCGACGGACGCTTCATGATCGGCGAGGGCGACCAGGAGAGCCTGGCCGAGGATGACACCCAGCCACACGCCGACGACCTGCTCTCCCGCGCCGCCTGCTACCTCCCCGGCCTCTCCGACGCCCAGGCCATACCCGTCCCCGTCGGCTGGCGACCCATGCCCCTGGACGGCTATCCCACGCTCGGATTCACCAATGAAGCGCCCAACCTGTACGTCGCCCTCACCCACAGCGGCGTAACCCTGGCCCCGGCCCTCAGCCAGCTGGCCGCCCTGGAAATCTGCGAAAACGGCAAGGCCGACGCTGTGCTGTCTCCCTACCGCCCCGAGCGGTTCGCCGCCTTGACCTCCGAGGATATCGACGCCATGGCCCACCCCAGAGCCGGCCATCGGTAGCACTGCCGTGGCCCCGTCGCCGGCCGCCGCTTCCTTCCGAACGACCCGGCGCGGTTGGGCCGTTCTCCTGCTCAACCGCCTGCACTACAGTTCCGTCGTTCTGTCTTCCTTCGCCTTCGGCCTGTTCCTGCCCTTCATCCAGGCCGACCTGAACCTCAGCTACCTGGAAATCGGCGTTCTCCAGGGCGTCTGGTGGGCAACCTCCGCGCTGTTCCTCGTTCCCTTCAGCGCGCTGCTGGCCCGATTCGACCCCAGCCGCCGCGTGCTGGCTGCCTTGGCCCTGCTCACGCCGCTGGTCTTCACCCAGGGCCTGGCCCTCGGATTCTGGACTCTGCTGGCGTCCCGATTTCTCACCGTGCTCACCCACGCCGCCATGGCTCCGGCCCGCCCCCTGCTGCTCCGACGATGGGCTGCTCCCCAACAGTACGCCACCATAACCTCCGTCGGACTTTCGGCGCATTCCACCTGGATGGCGGCCACCCTCACTTTCAGCCCCCTCATTATCGTCGCTCTAGCCAGTTGGCGGCTGGCCTACTTCCTGCAAGCCGGTCTGCTGGCCGTCCAACTCATCATCTGGGCATTCATCACCCGCAACCCTCCGCCACCACTCGAAACCGACACCCCCGCGCCCCCTGACGAAGAGAACCGGCACGACACCCCATCTCCCCTTGCGGATGCGAACACCCCCTCCCTCATCAGCACCCTGCGCGCCTACCCCCATGCCTGGCTCCTCGGCTGCATCATGCTCTGCCTGTCCGCCTCCTGGACCACCGTGCTCACCTTCCTGCCCACCATCCTTGAGGTCGAACGCGGCATCGCCATCTCCGCCGGCAGCATCCTCTTCGGCTTCCTCTACTACGCCCTGATTCCCGGCGCCCCGGTCGGCAGCCGGATATTCAAGCACGTAACCAACCGCCGGATCATGGTGCTGCTGCCGGCTGCGCTCAACACCGCCTTCACCGTCGGCGCGTTGCTCTCCGGCAACTTCACCCTGGCGGCGCTGGCCTTGACGGGCCTGGGCCTTGTTTGGGTCTTCGTGCCGGCCATGGAGGTGCTGCCCTTCGAGTTCGCCGGCATCGCCCCCCGGCAGGTTTCAATGCTCACGGCCCTGGTGCTCACCTTCAGCGCCGTCGGATTCAGCGCCGGCCCGGTGCTCGCCGGCGCCGTCGCCCAGGCTGCCGACTCCCTCACCACCGGCGTCCTGACCGTAGCCGCCCTCACCTCCCTGGGCATCCTGGCCGCAACCCTCTTCCCACCCCGTCCAGGAGCGCTCAACTAATCAGCTCCCCCACCCAATCCCGTAAATCCTCTAATCCCCAGAATCCTGATTCCGATAGTTCATATGCTACAATGAAAACATAGTCGGGGTGTAGCGCAGTGGCTAGCGCGCCACGTTCGGGACGTGGAGGTCGGTGGTTCGAATCCACTCACCCCGACCATCGCTATCCCCGCACAGGAGTGATAGCATGACCCGCCGCAGTTTCTGGGCCTGGGGCAACGAAGACACCCAGCCTACCCCCGCCGACTACGACGCCATGGCCCGGCGCATCTACCAGCGTTACGGCGCAACCCTTACGCCGCCCCAGCCGCCTACCGACGACGACCTCAACCTGCGCCCGCCTCGCATCCTGCCTCATCCCCTGGTCGCCGAGTTCTGCTCCACCGACGACCACGACCGCGCCGCCCACACCTATGGCCGCAGCTTCCGCGACCGCATCCGCGGCTTCAACTGCGACTTCCCCAACCCGCCCGACGTTATCGCCTACCCCCGCACCGAAGCCGAACTGGTAACCGTTCTCGACTGGTGCTCCAACTCCAACATCGTCGCCATCCCCTACGGCGGCGGCAGCACCGTCGTCGCCGGCGTCGAACCCCCGCCAGCCGACGCCGTCGTTACCATCGACCTGACCCGCCTCGACCAGGTGCTGGAGATCGACGACACTTCCCGCGCCGCCCGCATCCAGGCCGGCGTCCTCGGCCCGGCCCTCGAAGCGCAGCTCCGTCCCCACGGATACACCCTGCGCCACTTCCCCCAGAGCTTCGAGTTCTCCTCCCTGGGTGGCTGGATCGCCACCCGCAGCGGCGGACACTACGCCACCAACCACACCCACATCGACGACTTCGTTGAGTCCGTTCGCATGGTAACCCCCTCCGGCGTCTGGGAGTCCCGACGCCTCCCCGGCAGCGGCGCCGGCCCGTCGCCCGACCGCATGATTATCGGCAGCGAGGGCATCCTCGGCGTCATCACCGAAGCCTGGATGCGGATTCAGGCCCGCCCCCGTTTCCGAGCCTCGGCCGGCGTCGTCTTCGACGGCATGGCCGCCGCCTCCGAGGGCGCGCGCCTCATCGCCCAGGCCAAGCAGTGGCCCGCCAACCTCCGTATGCTCGACCCGGCCGAGGCGCAGGACTTCGCCGGCCTGGACGGCAAGCAGGCCCTGTTGATTGTAGGTTTCGAGTCCGCCGAACTGCCCCAGGGCGACAACATCCGCCAGGCCGTCGCCATCGCCCGCGACGCCGGTGGGTCCATCGACGAAGAGGCCATCGTAGTTGCCGACGCCGCCGAGAACTCCGGTTCATCCGCCGGACGCCAGGGCGCGGTAGGCAGCTGGCGCAACTCCTTCATCAACGCCCCCTACGAGCGCAACGCCACCATCGGCTTCGGCATCGTCGCCGAAACGCTGGAAACCTCCATCACCTGGGAACGCTGGCCGGCCATGGATGAAATGGTGCGCTCTGCCCTGCAGGACGCCTTGCAAGACACCTGCGGCGGAGGTCGCGTTTCCTGCCGCTTCACCCACGTCTATCCCGACGGCCCGGCGCCTTACTACACCTTCGAGGGCCTGGGCCAGGTCGGCGGCGAACTGGAAGCCCACGCCGCCATCAAGCAGGCCGCCTCCGACGCCGTCATGGCCGCCGGCGGCACCATCACTCACCATCACGCCGTGGGCCGAACCCATCGCCCCTGGTACGACCAGCAGCGGCCCGACCCCTTCGCCGACGCCCTGCGCGCCGTCAAGCGCTCCGTTGACCCCAACGGCATCCTCAACCCCGGCGTCCTCATCGACCCCTGATTCCCATAACCACAGGGACACCGAATGCAACTGGCATAACCCGCGTAGATGGGCGGCCGGGTTCAGCATGCGCCTATTGCGATTCTCGACAGAACCGCAAGGGCATTTGAATCGTCGCGAAGTCGCTGTGTCCGAGTTTCGGCCAGCCCCGGGGGATGCACCCGGTAAGCGGGTTTCCACCGAGATAAACTACCCCCAGGCTGCGGGCGCCGGCCAACTCGGCCGGTATTTCTCCGCTCAGGTTGTTGTTCTGAAGTTTCAACACCCCCAGGTTATGGAGGTTACCCATTGCCGGAGGAATTTGCCCGCTCAGATTATTGTCCCGAAGCGATAGGTCAAACAGGCTATGCAGGTTGCCCATCTCGGCAGGAATTTGCCCTGTCAGTCGGTTCCCATTCAGGTAGAGCCGGTACAGATGGGCCAGCCGGCCCAACTGTGGCGGAATCGTCCCGGTCAAGTTGCTGTCCCGCAGATCCAGGTATTCCAGCGACGAGAGTTCGCCAATCTCGGCAGGTATCCTTCCCGTGAAGGCGTTTCTTGATAGATTCAGATGCTGGAGGTCTTTGAGGTTGCCCAACTCGGGCGGCATTTGCCCGCTCAGGTTGTTCCCATCGAGGTGTAGCGCAATGACGTTGCCTGAATTCAAATCGGTGCTGACCCCGTACCACGTTTTTATCGGCTGGTCCGTCAACCAGTTGGTGTTGTCCTGCCAGTCTTCTCCCCCGGTAGCATTGTAGAGGGCGATCAGGGCAGCCAGGACGCTGCCAGGAGGAGCGGAGGTAACTCGCTTTACGCAGGTCGGCAGTTTGAGGGTTTTCAGGTCGTTGTCATCGATACTGTACAACTCCTTGGCAATGCACCCTGACAATTCGTTCTCACCGAGAGAAAGCTTGACCAGGCTCCGGGCCCCTGCCAACTCGGCCGGTATCTCTCCGCTCAATTTGTTCCCGGAAAGTCGCAGCCCCTCGAGACTGTGCAGGTTGCCCAACTCGGCCGGTATCTCCCCGCTCAAATTGTTCCCGGAAAGTCGCAGATCCTCGAGACCGTGCAGGTTGCCCAACTCGGCCGGTATCTCCCCGCTCAATTTGTTTCTCCCCAGAGACAGCCTTTGCAGTGACGAGAGGTCGCTTAGCTGAACGGGTATCCCACCGCTCAACTCATTCCAGTACAGCTCTAGGTCCAGCATTTTATCCAGCTTGCTCAGTTCGGACGGAATCTTCCCGGTAAGGTAATTTTTCGACAAGTCCAGCTTCCGAAGATTATCAATATCGCCCAACTGGTGCGGAATTTCCCCGCGCAAGTTGTTCTGACTCAGGTTTAGCGCCGTAACGCTGTTTGAATCCCACGCGGCTCCGACGCCATACCAGGTCCCCAGCGGCTTGTCTGTCAGCCAGTTGGTGTTATCCCTCCAGTCTTCTCCGCCGGTGGCGTGGTAAAGCGCGGTCAGCGCGGCCCGGTCTCGAGCCGGAAAGACCTGGTTCCCCCGTTCATCACAGTAGGGTAACCCGATCTCGGACAGGTCATTTTTGGGAACCCGAGTCAGGCCGCCGAGGATACACCCCGTAAACCTGTTTCCCGCCAGGCGCAGCGTTGCCAGCCGAATGTCGACCAGCTCTCGCGGAATCTCGCCGGTCAGTTCGTTTCCGCTAAGGTCAAGGTGGGCCAAACGGCTCAGGTCGCTCAGCCCCGCAGGTATCTCTCCGATCAACTGATTCCCGCTCAGGTCCACGTCAATCAGATTCACCATGCCGGTCAACTCGTCGGGTATCTGACCGTTTAGGTTGTTATCGGAAAGGTTCAGTTCCCAGAGTGTTTGCAAATTGCTCAGCGACGGGGGAATCTCACCGCTCAGGTTGTTTTGCGCCAGATTGAGCAATCGGATGTACGCCAGATTTCCCAGTTCGGGAGGGATTGAGCCGTTCAAGTGATTCCCCGGCAGCAACAGCGATTCCACGGGGTAACCGGTTCCGGGAGCTATCCTCACGCCGTGCCACCGAGGTACAGGCTTATTTGTCCGCCCGTCGGTAATCATCCAGTTGCTGTCGTCAGTCCAGTTTTCTCCGTCAGTGGCAAAATACAGTGCGGTCAACGCGGCCACGTCACCCTCCGGCTGAAACACAGCTCCACTCCCACAGAGCGGCAGGCGAAGCTTCAAGAGGTCGTGCCTCGCAGCGGAAGCCAGACGGCCAGGTATGCAACCGGTGAGCTGATTCCCACCCAGATATATGCTACCGAAATCGGAACGGTTCAACTCGTCAGGAATCTGGCCGGCCAATTGATTTCCGGTGAGGTGAAGGTTTGACAGCCGACGCAGACTGCCCAGGCTGGAGGGGATTTCGCCGGTCAAATTGTTGTGGCTGAGGCTCAGAGAAATCAGGTCCCTCAAGTCGCCCAGTTCGGAGGGTATCTCACCGCTCAACTGGTTTCCGCCAAGATGCAGGTACGACAGGTACCGGGCTTTAGCCAGATTCTTCGGTATCTCCCCGCTCAATCCGTTTCCGTTCAGGAATAGATGCGTCAAGGAGTTGAGGTTGCCCAGCTGGGAAGGTATCTCCCCACTTAGCCGGTTTCCTCCAAGAAACAGCCTCCCCAGAAAATCCAAATTGCCCAACTCCGAGGGTATTTCCCCTGTCAATCCGTTGTTATCCAGGTGCAGCTCCGTAACTCCTTCATCAATAATTAAGGTGCTGCCAGTGGGACCACCGGAAACCCGTTGGCGATCCCCCCACATGACACCGTGCCAAAATCCCACAGACTCCTCGGTTAGCCATCGAGAGCTGTTCCTCCATTCGGCGCCGTTGGTGGCATTGTACAAGGCGACCAGCGGTTTGCGGTCATCAGAAAGTTCCCGGCCAATCCTCTCCCCGTCGGTGGAGAGAGGCTGGTCGCCGCAAGCCGCCGCCAATAGTGTGATTATCGCGCTGCCCAGGACAAGCAACCGCAGGACGCCGGGAATGAGTCTGTCTCGTCCTGTGGATACCATTCGACGCGTACCCGTTTTTGGGGCCAGCCTGTCTTGTCCTTTCCGAGCCACCCCCGCAGCAACAACTTCAGAGTTCCACCCTCTAGGTCAGACTCGGCAGCACTTTCTTGTTGAACAGCCGCAGCGAATCCGTTTGCAGTTCGTCCGACATCAGGTTGCCGAAGTTGACCTCATAGATTAACTGGTCCAGGCCCAGCGTTTCTTCCAGCTGCGCCAGCCTTTCGGCAACGTGGTCCGGCGTGCCGTACACCACCTTGTCCCGCAGCCAGTCGTCGTATTCCATCCCCAGGATGCGCCGGCTCTGCTCGCCCCAGTCCCCGGTGGTTCCCTCCCGTCCGGCGTAGGAACCGACCCGATTGCCCAGCCTCGTTACCGAGTGCATCGCCGATTCCATCGGATTGCGGTACGCCAGCTCGGCGTCTTCGTTGACATAAATCGGCACCCGCAGCCCCAGCTTGCCATTGCCCGGATGTCCCGCCGCCTTCCACGCGGCCCGGTATTCCGACATCGGCCCGGCCAACTCGTCTAGCATGAAAACCCGCGACGGATTCACAATCAGCGGGTAGCCCATCGCGCCGATGATGGGGAAGCTCTCCGCCGACGTTACGCCCACGCTGATGGGCGGATGCGGCTGCTGGAAAGGCCGGGGCGTAACCGTCAGCTCTTCGCAGGAATAGTGCTCCCCTTCGAAGGAGAAGGTTTCCTTCGTCCACGCGGCGACTACGATTTCCAGGAACTCGTCGAACCGGCTGCGGCTTTCCTCGAATCCCACGTTGAACCCTTCGTGAACGTTGGGGAACGTGCCACGACCCACCCCCAGCTCCACGCGCCCGTCGCTGATGTGGTCCAGCGTCGCCATCTCCTCAGCAACGCGGATGGGATGGCCCAGCGGCAGGCAATACACCGCCGTCCCGATGCGCATCGTGCTGGTCCTGGCGGCGATGGCAGTGGCAATCATCACCGGCGAAGCCAGCACCCGCTCCATGTTGAAGTGATACTCCGCCAGCCAGACGGACGCGACCCCCAGGTCTTCGGCTTCCTGCACCAGTCGGAACGACTGCGTAAAGGCATCGTGATGGTCGCCGTCAACCGGGCGGGGAAATTCCAGGAACAATCCGAACTCCATACTGGTCCTCCTCAGGCAACTCCCGCTTCTTTAATTCCCGCGCCCAACTCGTCATTCCCGCATCCAGCTCGTCATTCCCGTATCCAGCACGTCATTCCCGCGAAGGCGGGAATCCACCCGCCGCCGACAGGCTAAACCTGCGACCCCTGGATCCGCCGCTCCTGGCCCTGCCATTCCTTATCCCGCAGGATGTACTTCTGGATTTTGCCGGTGGCCGTCTTGGGCAATTCGCCGAACTCCACGCTCTTGGGCGCCTTGAAATGCGCGATGCGGTCGCGGGTGAACTCGATAATCTCCTCGGCTGAAATGGCTCCACCGTCTCTGGGAACGACGAAGGCCTTGGGCACTTCGCCCCACCGGTCATCCGGCACCCCCACCACGCACACCTCCAACACGGCGGGATGTTCCATGATCACCTTCTCCACCTCCTGGCTGGAGATGTTCTCGCCGCCCGAGATGATGATGTCCTTGGAACGGTCCTGCAGCTCAATGTACCCGTCCGGATGCCACACCGCCAGGTCGCCGGAGTGGAACCACCCGCCCCGAAATGCCTCGGCGGTGGCGTCGGGATCGTTGTAGTAGCCTTTCATCACCGCGTCGCCCTGCATCACCACCTCGCCCATGGTTTCGGCGTCCCGAGGCACGTCGGCCATCCCTTCGTCCACCACCCGCAGGCCGGTTCCGTACACCATGAAGGGCACCCCCTGCCTCGCTTTGGCCCGCGCCAACTCCTCAGAGTCCATCGCCGCCCATTCCGGCTGCGGCGCGGCCACCGTGCAAGGGCCGTATGTCTCGGTAAGCCCGTACACGTGGATGATGCGAGCCCCCATTCCCTCAATGGTGCGGATGACCTGCGGAGCCGGCGGCGCGCCGGCCGTCATAATCGACAGCCCGGTCAGGTCGGCGGAGGCCGCTTCCGGCGCGGCGTACAGCGCGGTTAGCACCGTCGGCGCGGCGCAGAGGTGCGACACCGATTCCTCACGAATCAGCCGATACACCTCGGCCGGATCAACCCGGCGCAGGCAAACGTGGGTCCCGCCCACTGCCGTTACCGCCCAGGGGAAGCACCACCCGTTGGCGTGGAACATCGGCAGCGTCCACAGATACACGCTCCGCCAGTCCATCCCCATCTCCATCGCCTCGCCCAGCGCGTTCAGGTAAGCGCCCCGCGGCGTGTACTCCACCCCCTTGGGCATCCCGGTGGTGCCCGACGTGTAGTTGATGGTCACCGTGTCCGTTTCCGACGCCGCGCCCGGCAGCTCTGCCAGCGGCTCCACGCCGGCCAGCCACTGCTCGAACTCCGGCCCGTCGATGTCGCCAGCCAGCGGGGCCGTATCCCGCACCTGCACGTAGGTCTCCACGCCGGGGCAATCATCCCGCATTTGGCGCACCGTGTCGGCCAGATCGGAGTCGAAGACCAGCACCTTCGCGCCGGAGTGGTTCAGGATGTATGCGATTTCCCGGGGCGACAGCCGGATGTTCAACGCCACCAGCACCGCGCCGATGCCCATGGGCGCGAAGTTGGCCTCCAGCATCGCCGGCAAATTCGGCAGCAGATATGCCACCCGGTCGCCGGCCTCAACGCCCACGCTGCGCAGGGCGGCGGCATGGCGACGCACCCGCTGGTAAAACTGCCCGTAGGTGGTAACGCCGCCGTTGTAGATGCAGGCGGCCCGGTGAGGATAAACCGCCGCGCTCCGTTCCAGGAAAAGCAGCGGACTTAGCTTGCCCGATGTCGCATTGGTTGGCATAAAACAGTCTCCGGGTTTAGCGCGTGGATGCTCCGGCAATTGTCGCCATTCTGTACCGTAACGACCGAATTGTCCAGCGTGGTATGATGGCCGAAACTACCGATGAGGTGCACCATGACGACGCCAGCAGCCGTAGCCCAGGACACCGCCCGCGTAACCTATCTCAACCCCACCGGCTACGTGCATCAGGTGGAGCGTCAACTGACGCCCCGATTGCCCAGCGTCGCCGGCAAAGTGGCCGGCCTCCTCGACAACGGCAACGACACCTCCAGCTACTTCTTCACCAGCCTCGCCGAGGTACTGGAAGCCGAGTACGGCGTCAGCCGGGTCGTCCTGCGCACCAAGTTCACCTCGACCCGCCCCGCCGAGCCGTCGCTCATCGCCGAGATTGGCGAGGAGGCCGACTTCCTTATCTCCGGCGTCGCCCTTTGAGGCTCCTGCACGTCGGGCAGTATGCTCGATGCAGTGAACTTCGAGGGCGTCGGCAAGCCGGCCGCAGTGGTCGCCACCACTAACTTCGTCCGCCTGGCCACCTCCATCGCCCGCGCCAACCACCTGGACACCCTGCCCCTGGTTACCATCCCCCACCCTCTGGGCAACCGGGAAGAAGCCGCCGCCCGCGCCCGCGCCGTCGCCGCCCAGGTCGTCGCCGCCATCACCTCCGAGCCCCAGCCGGCCCGCTCCGAGAGCAGCGTATGCTAACCGAGGAAAGCCCGCAACGCCTCACCGGCCTCGATACCGTCCAGGGCGCCCTGGACACCATCGAAACCTACTTCGAGAACGGATGGACTGACGGCCTGCCCATCGTACCGCCCACCGAGCCCGCCGTCGCCGATTTCGTAGCGGCATCGGGACGCGACGGCTCGGAGGTCCTGGGATTGATGCCACCTCGGATGGGGGTAGTTACGGTGGAAGCGGCGGCGACGAACGCGGTGATGGCCGGCTGCCGACCCGAGTATATGCCCATCGTCCTGGCCGCGGCTGAGGCGGCGTTGGATCCCGTTTTGGACATACGCGGACTGCAAGCTACCAGCGACCCGGCGGCGCCCTTGGTAATCGTGAGCGGCCCGGTGGTGGAGCAGATCGGAATTAACCACGGCGTCGGCCTCTTCGGACACGGCAGCCGAGCTAACGCCACTGTCGGCCGCGCCCTCCGCCTGATGATGATCAACCTCGGCGACGGCCGCCCCGACACCGGCGACAAATCAACGATGGGTTCGCCGTCCAAATACTCCTACTGCATGGGCGCAGACGCGGACACGCCCTGGGCGCCGATTCACACCGACTTCGGCTTCGACCCGGAGGAAAGCTGCGTAACCGTGTTCGCGGCGGACGGGCCACGAGGCAACAATCCGGCGGGATCGGGGAGCATGGAGTTCGCCCTGTGGGTGCTCGCCGACTCGCTGCGCAACCTGAATCCCAACATGATTCACGGCGGGCATACCCTGGTGGTGATCAGCCCGCTGATTGCCCACGGCCTCCATGCGGAAGGCTGGACGAAACGCGACGTGCAACTGTACCTGTACGAGCGGGCCAGGGTCCCAATTGAACGGGTCCGCCGGTACAAAGAGCTACGGTACGGGCGAAACGTCGAAGCTGGCGAACCCTACTTCTGGCCCAAGTGGCTGGATGTTGAGGACCCCACCGAACCGGACCCCATGCTGCCCATCGTCCGCGACCCCAACAATATAATGATAGTAGTCGCCGGCGACCCGGCCCGCTCCAGGTCGGCGTTTTGCCCGGCCCGCCCCTACAACCGCCCGGCAACACGCCCAATCCGGATGCCGGGATAAACCTTTATCGAGGAGTGCTCCTGGTGACTAACCAACCCCGCAACTTCGTCGGCTACGGCCCCAACCCTCCCCCCATCCAATGGCCTAACGGCGCCCGCATCGCCGTCTCCGTCGTCGTGAACTACGAGGAGGGCAGCGAAACCTCCCTGCTGGACGGCGACGACCGCCACGAGTCCAACAACGAAGTGCCGTCCCCTATTCCCGCCGGCCAGCGCGACCTCTTCAACGAGTCCTTCTTCGAGTACGGCAGCCGCGTCGGCGTCTGGCGCATCCTGAACCTGTTGGACCAGTACAACGTCCCCAGCACCTTCTTCTGCTGCGCCGTGGCCATGGAACGCAACCCGGAAGTCGCCCGCGCCGTGGTGGAACGCGGCCACGAAGTCTGCGGCCACGGCTACCGCTGGGAGGAATACCACAGCAAGACCCGCGACGAAGAAGCCGAGGCCATCCGCATGACCGTGGAGTCGCTCACCGCCACCACCGGCGTTCGTCCCCTCGGCTGGTTTACCCGCTACGGCCCCAGCGTCAACACCCGCGAGTTGGTCGTCAACGAGGGCGGCTTCATCTACGACAGCGGCGTCTTCAACGACGACCTGCCCTACTACACCGACGTGGGCGGCAGCCCCTGGCTGGTGCTGCCCTACAGCTTCGAGACCAACGATGCCCGGTTCTGGCGCGGCGGCCTCAACAGCGTCGGCGATTTCTACGAATACCTCAAAGACACCTTCGACGTGCTCTACGAAGAGGGCCGCACCCACCCCAAGATGATGTCGGTGGGGCTGCACTGCCGCATCGCCGGCCGGCCGGCCCGCTCCCGGGCCCTTGATCGCTTCCTGCGCTATGCCCGCAATCATCCGGGCGTCTGGTTCGCCCGCCGTGACGAAATCGCCAAATGGTGGCTGGAAAACTACCCTCCGGGAACGCTGTAGGGGCGACGCACCGGCCGCCCCCAAGTCGGGTTATCCCCAGTCGTTCAGCTTGATGACGGTGAAGACGGCGCCCTCGGCGTCGCCCAGCACCGCGAATCGGGCGAAGTCGGTGATGTCGGCCGGGCCGTGCACCAGCCGGCCGCCCAACTCCTGCGCCCTGGCCACCGTTGCCTCCACGTCGTTCACGCCGAAATAGACGCCCCAGTTCGGCGGCACCGGCCCCCAGTCCTCGCCAATCTGCATTATGCCGCCCACCATCTGGTCGTTGACCGTCATCAGCCAGTAGGAATATTCCTCAATGTTCTCGTCCAGATTGATCTCGACGCCCAACGTCTGCTGATAAAAGTCCCTGGCCGACTCCGGGTCGGTCGTCGCCAGTTCGAACCAGCACAGCGCCCCCGGTTCCATCATCACCCCGGCGCCGGTGTGGGCCACCGGATACCACAGCCGCAGAAACGCGCCTTCCCGGTCCTGGATTATCGCCATCCGGCCTACGGTATGGTCCGGCATGGGCGTTACGTCCATGGGGCCGAGGACTACGGTTCCGCCGGCCTTGGTCGCCCGCTCCACCGCCGCCTCCAGGTCGTCCACCGTTACGTACACGCTCCAGTGGGGCGGCAGGTTCTCCTGCCCCGGCCCGGCCTCGGCCGACGCGCAGGCCGCCATGCCGTTGTGGGAGAACATGGTGTACACCATGTCCGGCCCGGCCGGGTGGTCGTCGTAGGTCCAGCCGAAAAGCGCCGTGTAAAAGTCTTTGGCCGCCTGTCCATCGCGGGCCAGCAGGTCGGCCCACGACGGCGTGCCGGGAGCGTATTGGGTAATTTCAGGCATCGGAAACCTCCGGGTATGATTTGCCATTCCAGCGTATCATACGACCCGGCCTGGGTCCCCTTGCGCCCGTCATCAATTAGTTGTCAGCGACGGCCACCGCTTCAACCTTGGTGTCCTTGAAGGCGGGCATCACCTCTTCGGCGAACCACTGCAGCTGCTCCAGTATGACCGACTGCGGCGTCCCCACCGGCTGCCCGACCTGCACCCGACTCAGACCCGGATAGCGCTCTTCAACGCCCTTCAGCTGTTCGATAATCCGTTCCGGCGGGCCGGCCAGGACGCTGCCGTTTTCGATGGCGTCGCCGATGGTGGGCAGCCCAGCGTTGGGGGCGACCTTGGGGTTGCTAATGTCGAGGATTTGCTGCTCGGTCAAGCCCCGCGTAAGCCGCAGCGGGCCGAACATCTTGAGGTTCTCCTCGTAGTAGCCCGCCGCTTGGCGCGCCGCCTCTTCAACGGTGGGCGCGATCTGGAAGTGGAAGCCGACGGCCAGGTCCTCGCCCAGCTCGGCGTCGGGCTTGCCGTGACGCCGCAGAGCGTCCCGATAGCCGTGCATGATGCCGTCCATCGCCCCGCCCTCGGAGGAACCGCCGCCGATGACGCCCTTGATGCCCATTTTCGCCATGAACTCCAGGGCGCGACCGGTGCCGCCCTGGATGGGCTGCCAGCACTCCACCGGCAGGTTCTTGGGGCGCGGCACCAGCGTCAGCTCCTGCAGCTCATAGCCCCGGTAGGGAACCTGGGGCGGGAAGTTGTAATGCGTGCCCTGGTGGGAGAAGGAACGCTCGTGGAAGGCCTTGAACAGCACCTCAACCTGTTCTTCAAAGAGGTCCCGGTTGGCCGGCTGGTCCATCAGCGGAGAGCCAAAAACCTCCACCTCTCGAGTGTGGTAGCCCCGACCGACGCCGAAGATGACCCGCCCGTTGGTCAGCCAGTCGGCCATGGCGAAGTCCTCGGCCAGTCGCAGCGGATGCCACATCGGCGCGATGTTGAAGCCGCAGCCGAAGCGCAGCCGTTCCGTAACGTGGGCCAGGTGGACGATGAACATCAGCAGGTTGGGGATGCACTCGTAGCCCTCAGGCTGGAAGTGGTGCTCCGCCATCCAGAAGCTGTCATAGCCGTTGCGGTCCAGGCACTGCGCGATGGCCACGCCCTTGTCGAAGGCGGTGGCCAGGTATTCGTCTGAGAAGGTGCGGTCGTTCACCGCGGTGCCAGCGTAACCAACGTTATCCATGTCAACGTGGCCGGCGTACAGGCTGTCGAAAGTGGTAATGGCCATACCGGTGCCTCCCAATGGTAAGCGGCGCAAGCGCGCCAGAGCGGTAAGCGAATTTCTGGATCAATCCGCCCCACATTCTAGGTTAACCGCCCCATCGTTTCAACCTTTTTACTGACACCGGCCCCTTGTATAACAGTACATCTGTTCCCTATGCTGTACCCAACGTCAGGCCAAAAGCCGAAGTACAAGGCCCAACGCCCGACCGATGACGTCATCTTCATCCAACCACGCCACAACCAGGGTCATCGAGGTTCAGGTCAACACGGTCAACCATCAGTCGGATTCCATGCAACGCTGGCTATCGCCTGAGGCCGCCCTATTAACCGGCATGGCATAGACCAGTACGGTGGGTGTCACCACCGCTCCGCGAGGGCCGCTTTAGCCGCTCATCCCCAGCTTGTCGAAGGATAGCCGGCCCCGGTCAGCACGCGGGATTCTAGGACGCAACATCGCAGCCCACGCTCTCTGGCCGTAGCGCCGACATCCTGAACCTCATCGACCCTGCCACCAACCAACCGAACAACCCACAATCCCCTCCATTCCGTGAATCCATGAAAAAACCCTAACCCCTGTCAAGGAGCCTTCACTACCATGGGCGCCGTCCCATACCACCAGGCCAAAGCCACCGAGTTCCTTCAGCGCGCCGACCGGGCCATGTCCCACGATGACGCAGCCCAGGCCGCCCAGGCCCTGTCCCGCGCCGCCTCCCACGCGGCCACCGCCCTGGCCGTACACAACGGCTTCAAACACAACAGCCGCCGCCGGCTGGAGTACGCCCTTCAGCTCTCCGTAGCTGCCGGGCGCCTCAGCCGCAGCCATCTCAAAACCTTCCGGCAAACCTACTCCTTCCCTCAACGCCTGGCCTCACCCCCCGCTCACCATCCCCCTGCACCACCCGCTCGTCCTGAGCCTGTCGAAGGACGCCCCTCACCTTCATTCCCGCCCCGGCCGGAATCCAGCGCCCGAACCGCCATCACCCTCCGACGGCTGCGCCGCCGCGTTGCCGCCATGCTCACCGCCGTCGCCGCCTTCATCAACGGCCAACCCAAACCCGTCCACTACCACAAGCTCTGGCTCCGCAAGCCCGACCGTCCCCTACTGCCCGACCTCCATTCCGCCCGCGACATCCTCACCTTGCCCAACTACGCCGAAATCCGCAGCCGCTTCAACCTCTTCGACGCGCCCCTGGCCGCCGAACCCGACCCCCATGGCTGGTACGACCTCGGCAGTCCCCCTATACGCTGTCCCTGCCACGCCGACCTGTGGGACCGGCATAACTCCGTCAGCCAAAGCCGCATCACCCTGTCCCCTCTCTGGCGCCGCGCCCTGGAAAAAACCTTCCGCACCAAGCGCCCCGACCCACTCCAGCTATCCTGCTGACTTGCACTCTTCCCCGTCTTGAATTGCCGGCCCTCGTCTGGCAAGATAGTCAATTATGATGATTGGCGCATTTGACATCCAAGAACCGTTGCCCGACCTGCGGGACCCCCACGTTTTCGCAATGATTCGTCCGTGGGTGGACGTGGGCAGCGTAGGCACCCTGACCCTGAACCGGCTGGAGCGATACCTCGGTTCCAAGGAGCTGGGCCGCCTGAAACGCCCGGGCGAGTTTTTCGACTTCACCCGCTACCGGCCCAGTATGCGGCTGGTGGACAACGAGCGTCGGGTGCGCATCCCCAACAGCATCATCCGCTACGCCACCACCGAAAACGGGCCGGACTTCCTGTTCCTGCACCTGCGCGAACCCCACGCCAACAGCGAAGCCTACACCGACTCCATCCTGGAAGTCGTCGAAACCTTCGGCGTCAAGCGCTACTGCCGCGTCGGCGCCATGTACGATACCGTCCCCCACACCCGCCCGCTGCTGGTGACCGGCTCACTGGGCACGGTCGAACAGATTCGTCCCGTCCCCAACCTCAAACTCCGGCGGAGCACCTACCAGGGCCCGACCACCATTATGAACCTGGTATCCGACGGCATCGACCGCCTGGGCGTCGAATCCATCAACTTCATGGTCCATCTGCCCCAGTACGTCCAGTTGGACGAGGACTTCAACGGCACCGCCCGGATGATTGAAGCCATCTCCTCGGTGTACGCCGATATCCCCGAAGACCTGGCCCCCGTGCGGCGCGGCCAGCGCCAATACCGCGAACTGAACTCCGCCGTGGAACGCAACTCCGACCTGCAAAGCCTCATCAAGCAGATGGAGGACTACTACGACTCCAACGAGGCCGAGACCGTGGAGTCCAGCGAGAACGATGCCGCCGGCGAAGCGGTGGAGCTATCTCCCGAAATCGAGCAGTTCCTCAGCGAACTCGGCGAGGAATTCGATGACCGGCAAAGCTGACGGCGCCGGACATGATTGCAGGGGCGGGTCTGAAACCTGCCCCCTGATTTTTCGCAGAAACCCGATGCCTTCGCATGGTGGCGACGGATGGATTCGAACCAACGACCTAGCGCTTATGAAGCGCCCGCTCTGCCACTGAGCTACGTCGCCCACCGGCACGGCCCGGGCCAGTCGCCGCTGCTGCCGTGCACCCGAATATGGTAATCGGCGGGTCGCCGGATTGTCAATTGCGAGCCGCCCGCCGAACCGCCTTCAGATGACCACCCCAACCACAGTTGACGACCTCCTCGCCGAGTCCATCGCCAGGCTCGAAACCGCCCTCGCCGAACTGTGCGCTCGCCTGGACCCCTTTCCCGCCTTCCTGGGCATGAGCACCATCCAGGCCGTGGAGCTGGAACCGGCCCTCGCGCCCCGCACCGACCGCGGCTGCGTCGTCGTAACTCCCGATGGCATGATCGCCGAGTTGGACGTAGCGGCCATTCCCGGCGTCGTCGGCGTCCTGGAGGTTGACCAGGTTGAGGAGTTCAAACCCCTCGACGACGTCACCGCCGAGGAGTACCTGGTGTACCTGGCTGCCGCAATCCGCGCCCTCTCGGAGGAACTACGCCGGCGCGGGGGCTAATCGCCCGTGAGATCAACATCCCCCGACTGCCCGCCCGTCTTGCGCAACAGCCGCACACCGTCAATCTGCACCGCCCGGTCCACCGCCTTGCACATATCGTAGATGGTCAGCGCCGCCACGCTGACGGCGGTCAAGGCTTCCATCTCCACGCCGGTCTTGCCAGAGGTGGTGGCGGTGGCCACGATGTTGACCCGGCTGCCGCCTTCGTCCAGCTCCAGCTCAACGTCCACCTTGTTCAACGGCAGCGGATGGCACAGCGGAATCAGTTCCGACGTGCGCTTTGCCCCCATGATGCCGGCCAACTGCGCGATGGTCAGCACGTCCCCCTTCTTCATCAGCCCGTCCCGGATTAAGGCCAGCGTCTCCGGCTGCATCACCACATGGCCGGCCGCCTGGGCCATGCGGTCGGTTACCGGCTTCCAGCCCACGTCCACCATGCGCGCGCTGCCGTCCTCGGCCAGGTGCGTCAACTGATCGGCGGGTTTGGCAGGGTTCTCGGCGGTCATGGCTGGGACGTTACCCTCCAATCTGGTACATCTCGACTTTGGGGCGGCCTTCACCGCTTTCGCCGGCGGTGATTTCGGTGCGGATTTCAGAGTACCGGTCCTGGCGCACGCTCCAGATGCCGGTGATAATTTCCAGCAGCTCGGCGTCCGTCGCGCCGTCCCGCATCGGCCCGCGCAGGTCAACCCCATCCGTGGCGAAGAGGCAGGTATAGAGCCGTCCGTCGGTGGACAACCGGGCCCGGGTGCAGTCCGCGCAGAAAGGTTGCGTTACCGATGCGATTACGCCGATCTCGCCGTCGCCATCCCGGTAGCGCCAGCGTCGGGCAACCTCCCCGACGTAGTTGGCATCTGCGGGTTCCAGCGGCATCTCGGCGTCAATACGGGCCACAATCTCCGACGCCGGCACAACCTCATCCAGCTTCCAGCCGTTGCGGTTGCCCACGTCCATGTACTCGATGAAACGGACGATGTGCCCCGTGCCCTTGAAATGCCGGGCCAGGTCAACGATGGTGTGATCGTTGACGCCTTTCTGCACCACGGCGTTAATCTTGACCGGAGTCAACCCGGCGTCGGCGGCCCGCTTGATCCCGTCCAGGACTCGGCGAGTGCCAAAGCCCCGGCCATTCATCCGCTTGAATATCTCATCGTCCAGCGTGTCCAGGCTCACCGTGATGCGGCCCAGACCGGCGTCGCCCAGCTGGTGGGCCTGCTGGGCCAGCAGATACCCGTTGGTGGTGAGGGTGATGTCGTCGGCGCCCGGGATGGCAGCCAACTGGCCGATGAGCTTCGGCAGGTCAACCCGCAGCAGCGGTTCGCCGCCGGTGATGCGTAGCTTATCGACGCCCAGCTGCACGAACAGCCCGGCGAGGCGGGCGATTTCCTCGAAGGTGAGAATTTCGTCCTTGGGCAGGAACTGGTACGCCTCGCCGAAGATTTCGGCCGGCATGCAGTACGGACAGCGGAAGTTGCATCGGTCGGTAACCGATATCCGCAGGTCGCGGAGGGAACGTCCAAAGAGGTCGGTAATCATAGCGCGTTCAGGATGTTTCGAGCTTTGCGGGCGGCGTCGGCGCGGTGACTGATCAGGTTCTTCTGCTCCAAAGGCAACTCGGCCATGGATTTGCCGTAGGATGGCAGATGGAAAACCGGATCATAGCCGAAGCCGTGCTCTCCCGTCGGTTCGTATTGTATCACCCCGGCGATGGAACCGACGACGGTGGCGACAATCCCGTGAGGCGAGGCGATGGCGGTGAAGCAGCGAAAGCGCGCCATGCGCCGCACCCAGGGGATTCCTTCCAGGTTACGCAGCAACAGATCCACCCGATCAGCGTCAGAGTGGCAGGCATCCCCACCGTAGCGGGCCGAATAAACGCCGGGCGCGCCGCCCAGGGCATGGACCTCCAACCCGGAGTCGTCCGAGACGGTCAGCTGGCCGGAGAGGGCAGCGTAGGTGGCCGCCTTGAGGTGGGCGTTGGCCAGGAAGGTGTCGCCGGTTTCCTCCACTTCGTCCGGGATTCCCGCATCGTCCAGCGAGATGAGGCGGCCGGAGTAGTCGGCCAGCAGCTCCCGGTACTCACGCATCTTGCCCGGGTTGCGAGTGGCGACGAGGAGAGTGGGCGCCGACATATCAGATGACACCCTCGGCGGACAGGGCGGTCAGATCGTCACCGGTCAATCCCAGCCAACGGCCATATACGTCGGCGTTGTGCTGCCCGACCGTCGGCCCCAGGTGGCGAAGTTCGCCGGGAGTATCGCTGAACTTGGGCACCAGGCCCAGCATCTTCGTGCTGCCCAGCTCCGGGTCGTCAATGCCGACGATATCGTCCCGCTCCTGGTAGTGCGGATCTTCCATAATGTCCGCGCTGTTATACACCGGGCCGACCACGCCGCCGGCCGGGATCAGCTCGTCCATTATGTCGTCGGTTTGGCGGCTACCCAGCCACCCTTGCAGGATTTCGCTGAGGGCATCCTTGTTTTTCAAGCGAGCGGCGTTGTTGGTAAAACGTGGGTCGCCCAGCAGCGCGTCCAATCCCATGGCCCGGGCCAGTCCCTCCCAGGTGTTCTGCGACGTTGCCGACAGCCCAAGCCAGCGTTCGTCGTCGGTGCGGTAGAGGCTGCGCGGCGCGGCGTCCGGAAAATCGTTGCCCACCCGCTCGCGGATTTCGCCCAGCTTGTCGTAAATGGTCAGATGCGGGATGCACAGCCGGAACAGTGGCTCGAAGAGACTGAGGTCAACCACCTGGCCGGCGCCGGGCAGTCCGTTGCGACGGTCGGTATCCCGGCGGTAAATCGCCATCATGCCCGCCATGGCGCCGAAGACGCCGGCGATCTCATCGGCCAGGGGAATCGGCGGCAGGTTGGGCGGAGTGTCCGGGAAGCCCGTCATGCCGATGTAACCGCTCATGCACTCGGCGATGGTCCCGAAGCCGGGCCGGTCCTTGTAGGGACCGGTCTGCCCGAATCCCGAGAACCGCAGCATGACCAACCCGGGGTTCACGTCGGCGGCGTGCAGGTCCGCGGGCCCCAGGTTCCAGCGTTCCAACGTGCCGGGCCGGAAGCCTTCAATCAGCACGTCGGCCTGGGCGGCCATTCGCTTCAGCAAGTCCTGCCCTTCGGCAGAGGCCATATTCAACGTGATGGACTGCTTATTGCGCGAATGGACTTTCCACCACAGCGATACCCCGTTGTAGAAGGGCCCCCAGTTGCGCAGCGGGTCGCCAGCGCCGGGGCGTTCCACCTTGACTACCTCCGCGCCAAAATCGGCCATGAGCGACGACGCCGTGCCCCCAGCGACGATGATAGAGAGGTCAAGAACGCGCAGCCCAGCGAGAGGCCCGGAGGATGTAGCAGCGGCGTTGGCGGCGGAGCCGTCGGTCATGTTGATATCCTGAAACACTAAAGCGAAGTGCCGGTTGCCGCGATGTTACGGCGCATCGGGTTTGGCGTCAAACCAGGCCGTCGCCGCCGCCAGCACGTCGTCAGGATATTCCATGGGCAAGAAGTGGCTGCCCTTGCCCATGGGTTTGACTGCCGAGCCGGCCACCAGTTGGCGGAACTGGCCTATGCCGGGGTCATCGATTTTCTGGCATCCCGGATAATCGGCCAGCAGCAGGAGCCAATCGCCGGACAATCCATGCAGGTAGTTCTGCACCGGCAGGCCATCACGGATACCGTAGAAGGTTGCTTCCGTTTCCGGATGGCATTTCAATTCGGCGCGGCCATCGGGCAACAGCCGGGTGCCGCCCTCGATAAACTCCCGGTATGGTTCATCCTGCCAGTCCTTGAACGCGGCGCGGTTGCGATAACCGTCGTACATTGCCGCCCGCGACTCCCACACCGAGCGCTTCATGCGGGTGCGCTCGGCCCGCCGGTTCAGGTCCTGGGTCGGCGCAGTGGCAGCGTCGTTGCTGACGCGGGTTTCCACCAGCACCACCGGGCCAAAGCGATTGGGCAGCAGGTTGGCGGCGATGATGGTGGCCAGACCGCCGGAGGAATGGCCGATAACCCGCGGACGCGGCAACTCCATAGCGTCAACGATGGCCGCCAGATCCTCGCCAGCATACTCAAAGCGATAACCCTTGTCCGAGGCGTCGGTATCGCCGTGCCCCCGCTGGTCGAAGGCCAAAACGCGGTAGGTGCGGGCCAACTGGCGAGCTATTGGTTTCCAGGGCCAGGCGCAGAGGCCCGTGGCGTGGAGCATCAACACGGGCGGAGCGTCCGGGTCGCCCCATTCCAGGTAATGATGGCTGATGCCGTTGGCTTCGACGTAGCGGCTAACCCAATCGTCGGTGCTATGGTTGGTGGACATAAGGCGGGGCTCACGGAGGGAGATTTGGTGCGGCGAGTAGCCAACGACCAGCTAAGTTAGTATCTTTCGCGGTACCGGTCAATCCCGGCCAAAATCTCCTGCCATCAGTTGTTGGTTATGCTATAATGCCGCCGCCCATTCAGCCGGACGCTAGAGGGAACCGGCGTGGGATGCCGCGATTATGCTTGAAGACTACTTCGGCCAATACGGTCTAATTGCCATCTTCCTTGCCCTTTCGGTGGTAGTGCCGTGCAGTATGCTGGTGGCCTCCTACGGGTTGGCCAGGTTCGGAATCCGACCCGCCCGGCCTGACCCGGTGAAGCACGACACCTACGAGTGCGGTGTGCAGACCATCGGCGGCACCTGGAACCGCTTCCAGTTCCGCTACTATATGTTCGCCATCCTCTTCGTCATTTTCGACGTTGAGGTGGTCTTCCTCTATCCGTGGGCCACCAAGTTCCTTACGCTGGAGCTATTCGCCCTGATCGAGATGGCCGTGTTCGTGGGTATCCTGCTGCTGGCGTGGGCCTACGCCTGGCGCAAACGTGACCTGGAATGGCAGGGGTAGGAGCAGTGGCAGAATCAACACACTTTGAATTGCCCAGCGTCGGCGGCCCGCTGCACAACCGCACGTGGGAGATAGACCGCTCCGAAGGCCAGACGGTGAATGACCTCATCGCCGCTTCCCAGTCCCCCATCCAGTTGCCAGCTATCGAAGTGCCCGACGACCTGAAGCGCAACCTGATGGTTACCTCGGTGGACGCGCTGGTGAACTGGAGCCGCAAGTCGGCCCTGTGGCCGGTGTCCTTCGGGCTGGCCTGCTGCGCCTTCGAGATGATGGCCACCGCCATGGGGCGCTTCGACATCTCCCGGTTCGGGATGGAGGTGTTCCGGGCATCGCCGCGCCAGGCCGACTTGATGATCGTGGCCGGCACGGTTACCTGGAAAATGGCGCCGCCCATCAAGCGCATCTACGAGCAGATGGCGGAACCGCGCTGGGTGATTGCCATGGGCGTTTGCGCCACCAGCGGCGGCCCCTATTTCGGCTCCTACAGCGTGGTTCCCGGCGTCGACCACATTGTCCCTGTTGACGTGTACGTTCCGGGCTGCCCGCCTCGCCCGGACGCCCTGCTGTACGGCATCATGGAGCTCCACGAGAAAATCAAGAAGTACCGCAACCTGGGCAGCGGGAGTTTCAAACCGTGACGCTGGTGGCCCTATCCGGCGAAACACTGGCCCGGCGCTTGCAGGAAGCAACGCCGGATGCAGTGATTGAATGGAACGATTCGTCGGTATGGGTTCGGCCGCAAGCCATGGGCGACGTGGCCAGCTTCCTGCATAACGACGCCGAGCTGGATTTCACCTACCTCAACGCCGTCAGCGCCATTGACTTCGTGGAGTACTTCGAGCTCGTCTATCACCTCACCTCCATGGCCAAGGGGCATACCGCCGTTATCCGCAGTCGGGTCTATGGAAGGGAAGAACCCAGCGCCGCCTCGGTGGTCAACGTTTGGCGGGGGGCCGACTTCCAGGAGCGGGAAATCTGGGACCTGATGGGCGTGCGCTTTGAGGGCCACCCCAACATGAAGCGGATTATGCTGTGGGAAGGCTTTGAAGGCCATCCGCTGCGCAAGGATTTTCTCTAGGTCCGGGCCCGGGACGCTGCTGCGATGACGATACGCACCGAACCGATGACGGTCAACGTGGGGCCGCAGCACCCCAGCACGCACGGCGTGTTTCGAGTGCGCATAACCTTCGACGGTGAGGACATCGTCGAAGTGGAGCCGGTGCTGGGCTACCTGCACCGGGGCACCGAGAAGCTGGCCGAGGAACGCAACTACGTCCAAGTGGTTACGCTGACGGACCGGCTGGACTACACCTCATCCATGATCAACAACCAGGCGTATTGCCTCGCGGTGGAACAACTACTGGGCATCGAGCCGCCGCCCCGGGGCAAGTACCTGCGGACGCTCACCGCCGAGTTGCAGCGCATCGCCAGCCACCTTATCGCCGTCGGCTTTTTCGTGCAGGAGCTGGGCGCCTTCGGCACGCCGCTGATGTACACCTTCCGCAGTCGCGAGCGCATCCTCGACCTCTTCGAGATGCTCTGCGGCGCCCGCATCACCGTGAGCTATATGCGACCCGGCGGCGTTTTCTCCGACGCCCCGCCCGACTTCTGGCCGGCCCTGGACCGGTTCCTGGACGACTTTGAGGGCGAACTGGAAGAGATTGAAAACCTGCTGCTGAACAACGAGATTCTGATGGTTCGCACCCGCGGCGTCAGCCCGCTGCCCAAGGACGTTGCCATCAACTGCTCAGTGAGCGGCCCCGTGTTGCGGGCCAGCGGCGTCAGCTGGGATTGGCGCAAGATAGCGCCCTACGATGCCTACGACCTCGTTGATTTTGACGTGCCTTTGGGCAGCAACGGAGACAACTACGACCGCTTTTGGGTGCGAATGCAGGAAGTCCGCCAAAGCCTGCGCATCGTGCGCCAGTGCATCGCCCAGATTGAGCCGGGGCCGGTGCGCCTGGAGCTGCCCCTGGTGCTGCGAGCCGAACCCGGCGCCGAAGCCTACGGCCGCGTCGAAGCCTCCAAGGGCGAACTGGGTTTCTACCTGGTCAGCGACGGCGGAGTGTCCCCATATCGCTGCAAGATCCGGTCGCCCTCCCTGATTAATCTGACCATCACGGAACACTTGCTGCTGGGCTGGAAGCTGGCGGATATGATCGTCTCCTTGGGCAGCGTTGACATCAACATGGGCGAGGTTGACCGATGACACCCTGCAACCTCACCGATGGGATGATCAGCCCGGACGGCGTGCTGGGTGGCAATCCGCTCTTTTACTGGATTTACGGGTTGGCGGCCAACGTTGCGCCCTGCTGGCTGTCCTATGTCATCGCCGGCGGCGTCATCATGCTGATACTCATCAACGCGGTGCTGCTGGGCGCAGCTATCGTCAGTTGGGGCGAGCGCCGTCTGCTGGGCCGATTCCAGAACCGGGTGGGCCCCAATCGGTGGGGCCCCTTCGGGGCGCTGCAGCCCATCGCCGACCTGGCCAAGCTGATTACCAAAGAGGACATCATTCCCTACGGCGCCGACCGTCTGGCCTTCACCGCGGTCCCGGTGATCATGGTGGCCTCTCTGCTGCTGGCCACGGCGGTGATTCCCTTCGCTAAAGACGTGGCCCTGGTTGACCTGAACGTAGGCGTGCTGTTTGTGCTCGCCGTAAGTTCCCTCACGTCCATCGCCATCTTCACGGCCGGTTGGGCGTCGAACAACCGTTACGCGTTGTTCGGGGCCGGGCGCGCCGTGGCGGTCCTGATCAGCTACGAAGTGCCAGTGGTCCTTTCGCTGCTGGGCGTAGTGATCGTCGCCGGGTCAATGTCCCTGGGAGACATTGTGGTGGCGCAGGCAGTGCCCTTCTTCCTGGTGCAGCCCCTGGCCTTCTTCGTCTTCCTGGCCGGCATGTCCGCCGAGCTGAACCGCACGCCCTTCGACGTTGCCGAAGCCGAGTCGGAAATCATCGCCGGCTACCACACCGAGTACAGCGGCATCAAGTTTGCGCTGATCCAGGCGGCGGAATTTGGCGGCGCGCTCTTCGTATCCGGCCTGATAGCCACTCTGTTCCTCGCCGGTTGGGCCGGTCCGGTGGCCGACTGGCTGGGTTGGCTCTGGTTCCTGATTAAGACCTTTATCGGCATCTTCCTGTTTGTCTGGATTCGGTCCACTTTCCCGCGCCTGCGGCTGGACCAAATCATGGCCGTGTGCTGGAAGTTCCTGATGCCTCTGAGTTTCATCAACCTGGCGGCCGTTGTGCTGGAAGTCTATTTCCTGCGCGACGCCAACGGAGCGCTGACCACCGCCGACCTGTGGATTATGGCGGCAATTAACACCGTCCTGGCCGTGGTGTCCATCGCGTTCTTCGGCAACCTCATCAAGGAAAAAGTACGGAGCGGTTCCGGCAGTATGCGCTCCGCCAATCCGGTGGCCAGCGGATTGCCCACCGCTGGGGCAGGGTAAGGACTGGGAGGGCTTGCAATGTACGGGCTTGAAATGGCCAAGGGCCTGCTGGTTACGTTGACCAACCTGGCGAAAAAGCCGTTCACGACTTCCTACCCGGAGCAGCGATTGCGCCAGCATCCCCGGTTCCGCGGCGAGGAGTTCACCTGGTACGAAGAGCGATGCACTGGATGCGCGTCGTGCGCCAAGTATTGCCCGCTGGGCATCATCAAAATCGTTACGTCGCCCAGTGAGACGGCGCCGCTGCAGGGAGACAAGTACCGGCTGGAGGTATTTGACATTGAGCTGCAACGGTGTATGTTCTGCGGCCTGTGCGTGGAAGCCTGCCCCTACGACGCGCTGTTCATGGGCAGCGGCTTTGAGGAAGGCCAGTACAAGCGCACCGACCTGGTCATCAGCATCGACCGGCTGCGCCACGCCGACAAGCATCCCAGCACCTGGTTCCGTCCCCAGCTTGAAAGCATGGAATATCGTCCTGGCGTCAGCCGTTCCTTGGGATGGCGGGAAGTGGGCCGGGAGAATTGGCGTTGGCACCAGCACGAAAAGGCGGGAATGCGCCTGCACGACGGCAACGGCAACGGGCCGGGCGCCCAGGGCGACGCCTAAATGTGGTTTGAGCAAATAGTCTTCTGGGCCCTGGCGGTGGTAGCCATCGGCGGCGCGCTTGGCGTGGTGCTGGTGCGGGACCTGTTCCGGGCCGCGTTGTTGCTGTCCATGGTGTTCGTCGCCGTGGGCGGTTTTTTCGTGATGATGAACGCCGAGTTCCTGGCCGTGGTGCAGATTCTCATATACGTGGGCGCCATCGCCGTGCTGTTCATCTTCGGCATCATGCTGACCCGGGACGTTCAGCGGGGCAATACGCCCAACCGCTTGCAAATTCCGGCGGCCGTGATTTCGGCCCTCCTCCTGGCTGCAATGGTCTTCACCGCGGTTACCACCGACTGGACGACGCTGGCCGGCGCGGGACGGGAAAACCAGGCGCAAATCGCTCAAACCCAGGCAGTTGGCATACCCGACGCGACGGAGTTGGCCCATGCCGGACTGAGCGCCGAGGAAGTGGAAAGCGTCGCAGACGGAGGGCTGGCCGACCTGCTGATTGGCGAGTTCGTCCTGCCCTTCGAGGCGGTCTCCCTGCTGCTGTTGGCCGCAGCTATCGGCGGGCTGGCGTTGGCCCGCGGGCGAGGGAGGTAGGGCCGTGTCGCTGGAAGCTATGCTGGTGGTAGCCGCCATCCTCTTCTGCATCGGCCTGTACGGAGCCCTGGCCCGACGCAATTTCATCGCGGTCCTGATGTCCATCGAGTTGATGTTCAACGGGGTGAACCTGACGCTGGTTGCCATGGGCCGCTGGCTCGCTCCCTACACCGTGCAGGAGCAGTTGTCCGCCGTTTTGACCGGACAGGTCTTTGCCGTGTTCGTCATCACCGTGGCCGCGGCGGAGATTGCGCTGGGGCTGGGCATAGTGTTCGCGTTATACCGAACCAACGAGAGCGTTGACCTCACCGACGCCGCGGCGCTGCGGCACTGACAATCGTTATGTGGGTAGAATTCAAACGCGCGCCCAACCTGATGGCCGCCGAAATCTGGAAAGAAGCCCTGGAGGCCGAGGGCCTGCCCAGCCGCATCCTGCCTGAGGGCGATATCCGCGACTGGAGCGAGCGCGTGCCCTTCCGCATCTACGTGCCCAAGGGACGGGAGCACGTGGCCGAGGAAATCGTCCGGAAGCTGTGAGGATGAAGGCCAAATGCTGACCGAAGCCCTGGTATGGGTGATTTTTCTGGCGCCCGTGGCGTCCTTCCTGCTGAGCGGGCTGGTGATTCGGCCCCTGGGCAGCAGCTATGCCAGGCTGGCCGGCTACGCAACTATTGGGGCGCTGGGCTTGGGGTTCTTGCTTTCGCTGTGGCTGCTGGGGTCGGCGGCCGGCGCGACCACCTACCACTTCGCTCCCCACCTGTGGCTGAGTCTCGCTCCGGGCGCGACCATCGAGATGGGCCTGCTGCTGGACCCGCTGACCAACGTCATGCTGGTGGTGGTTACTGGCGTCAGCCTGATGGTCCAGATTTACTCCCTCGGTTACATGGATGGCGACGAAAGCTTCGCCCGCTACTACGCCTACATGTCCCTGTTCAGCGCCTCCATGATCGGGCTGGTGCTGGCCGCCAATGTAGTGCAGATGTACGTGTTCTGGGAGTTGGTTGGCCTGTCGTCGTATCTGCTCATTGGCTTCTGGCACAACCGCCCATCGGCGGCGGCCGCGGCAAAGAAAGCATTCATCATCACCCGCATCGGCGACGTGGGCTTTCTGCTGGCCATCATCTATCTCTTCTTCCAGGCCGACGATTTTGCCGCCCATGGTCTCAACGCCCTGCACATACCGGACATCTGGGAGGCCGCCATTCCCATCGCCGCCGGCGGCGCCGGGATTGTAGCCGGCGGCGCGCTGCTTTGGCTGTGCCTCGGCCTGTTCGCCGGCGCGGCCGGCAAGAGCGGCCAGTTCCCCCTGCACACCTGGCTGCCGGACGCCATGGAAGGCCCGACGCCGGTCAGCGCCTTGATTCACGCGGCCACCATGGTGGCCGCCGGCGTGTTCCTGGTGGGCCGGTTCTTCCCGGTGTTTTCCGAGTCGGAAGGCGCGATGATGGTGGTGGCCTTGATTGGCGCGTTCACCGCCGTTTTCGCCGCTACCATGGGATTGGCCGCCAACGACATCAAGCGCGTCATGGCCTACTCAACGGTGAGCCAACTGGGGTACATGATGGCCGCGCTGGGCATCGGCGCCTACAACGCGGCTCTGTTCCACCTGTTCACCCACGCTTTCTTCAAGGCCCTGCTGTTCCTGGGCGCCGGCAGCGTCAATCACGCCGCCGGAACCTTCAACATGATGTACATGGGCGGCCTGCGCAAGGCGATGCCCTGGACGTACTGGCTAACCGTCATCGGCGCGTTGAGCCTGGTGGGCATCTTCCCGCTGGCCGGTTTCTGGAGCAAGGACGAGATCCTGCTGGAGGCCTGGCTGGGCAAGGGTCCGGTGCCCGCCTCAATCAGCCTGCTCGTGTTTGTCATGCTGCTGGTGGGCGTCCTGCTCACGGCCTTCTACACCTACCGCATGGTGCACCTCACCTTCCACGGCGAGTTTCGCGGCGGTGGCGAGCAGGAGCTACACGACGTTGAGGAAGCCGGCCAGCCGGCGCCGGTGGGGGTTGACCACCACGTCCACCTGGGCGAGTCGCCCTGGGTGATGGTCGCGCCCATGGGCCTGCTTGGATTCTGCGCCGTTGTCGCCGGCTGGATTGCAAACCCCATCGGCGTCTCCAGCATATTCGGCTTGATACCGTCTCACTGGCTCACCGAGTACTTCGCGTCGGGTCTGCACGACGGACACCATGCGCCGCCCTTCAGCATAGCCATGGCCGTAATATCCAACGCGGTGGCCCTGGCCGGCATCGGGCTGGCGTTATTGGCCTACGCCTGGCCACGTCCCTTTGTCAACCTGGACCCGCTGTCCAGGGCCGGGCCGGTGCACACCCTGCTGTCCCAGAGATACTACCTTGACCACCTGTACGAGGGTCTGATTGTCGGGCGATTTTTCTACCGAATCGTCGTCGCTATTACCGACTGGATTGACCGCAACATTGTTGACGGCGCGGTTGGATTGATTGGCTGGATTTCCCGAAACGTCGGCGGCCTGATTGCGCTGGCGCAGAACGGCCAGACCCAGGTGTACCCGTTGGTGGCCGCCGCCGGGGGCGTTTTGATCATCGCCCTGTACTTGATTCTCGGATAGCTCATCATGGCAAGCGAATTTAACGGACTGCTGACTGCCACCGTCTTTCTGCCGGCGGTGGCGGCTCTGCTGCTTGCCCTGGGGATCGCCCGTGACGACCGGATGGTTCGCTGGTTTGCCGGCGCCGTCGCCTTTGCCGACCTGGTGCTGGCGGTCATCGTGTTCGTACTGTTCCAGCCGGGCGGCGAACGGTTCCAGCTGGTTGACCGCTTTACCTGGATCGACACTGGAACCGTCCACGCCGGCTACCTGCTGGGAGTGGACGGCATTAGCGCGCCCCTGGTAATGCTCACCGGGTTGCTGGGCCTGTGCGCGGTTTTCGTCTCCTTCCACATCAACACCCGGGTCAAGGAATACTTCATCTGGCTGTTTGTGCTGCAAACGGCGGTGATGGGAGTGTTCACGGCGCTGGACTTCCTGCTGTTCTTCCTGTTCTGGGAAATCGAGCTGGTGCCGATGTACCTGCTGATTTCCACCTGGGGCACGGGTCGCCGGGAATACTCAGCGATGAAGTTCCTGATATTCACCATCCTCGGCTCCGCGTTCATGCTGGTGGCCATCGTTGCGGTGTTCGTCAGCTCCGGCGTGAACAGCTTTGACATGACGCTGCTGCTGGAGCCGGGCGGCGCGCTGGACGCGTCCCGGGCCGCGCTGCCCATGGGCGTGCTGTTCTGGCTCTTCTTTGTTGCATTCGCCGTCAAGCTGCCGACCTGGCCGGTGCACACCTGGCTGCCCGACGCCCACACCGACGCCCCCACGGCCGGCAGCGTGATGCTGGCCGGCGTTATGCTGAAGATGGGAGGCTACGGCCTGCTCCGCGTCAACGCCGGAATGTTCCCGGAACAGCTGCACTCCTACGCCTTGCCCATAGTCGTCCTCGGCGTAATCAGCGTCCTTTACGGCGCGGTGGTGACGATACAGCAGACCGACTTGAAACGGCTCATCGCGTATTCCAGCGTCAGCCACATGGGCCTGGTGCTGGTTGGCATCGGCTCCGTGGCCGTGATTGGCGGCGCGCTCACTGACGCCGGCCTCACCGGGGCGGCGATGCAACTGTTCACCCACGGCACCATCACCGGATTGCTGTTCGTAGCGGTGGGCATTCTCTACGAGAAGACCCACACCCGGCACATTCCCGACCTGGGCGGCCTGGCCAACCGGATGCCTATAGTCGCCGGCGCGTTCCTGTTGGCCGGCGCGGCCTCCTTGGGACTGCCGGCGCTGAGCGGATTTGTATCGGAACTGCTGGTGTTCTTCGGCGGTTTCCGCGCTTTCCCGGCGCTGACCATCCTGGCCGTGCTGGGCATAATCCTGGCGGCAGGATACATCCTGTGGATGATACAACGGACTATGTTCGGCCCGCGCCAAACCCGTTGGGACAGCCTCACCGACGCATCCGTTGTGGAGGCTGTGCCGGTAGCCCTGCTGGTCATCAGCATCGTCGCCGTGGGCATCTATCCGGCGTGGCTTACCGAAGTATTCCGGGACGGCCTGGCACCCATTGTCAGCAGCTACAACACGGGTATCGCCGGAACCGGACGCTAGAAGCTGGACCAAGCGCATTATGACCGCTTACGACCTGTATCTCGTCGCCCCACTGCTGGCCATGGCAGTCCTGGCCATGCTGGTCATCGTGGTGGATTTGCTAACCCGACGCACCGGGTTGCTGGTGGGCGTCGCCTTCGTCGGTCTGGCCGCGCCGGCGGCGCTCAGCGCGTGGCAGCTGGCGGAATTGGTCGGCGCTGGAGACAGCCGGCTGTCGGCCGAGGGATCGGTGGTGCTGTACACCCTTTCCATCGACCGCTTTTCCCTGTTCTTCAACTTCCTGATTCTGGCCGCCGCCGGGTTGGTGATACTGGCTTCCACCGATTACGTGCGGCGGATGGAACGACTGCAGGGCGAGTTCTTCGGACTGCTGCTGCTGTCGGCCACCGGCATGATGCTGCTGGCATCCGCCAGTGAGTTGATCACAATGTACATCGCGCTGGAGTTGACCACGCTGCCGCTGGCGGCAATGGCGGCCTTCCTGCCCAACGGGCGCTCCAGCGAAGCGGGTATGAAGTTCCTGATCATTGGCGCGTTGAGCAGCGCGCTGATGCTATACGGCATGGCCCTGATCTATGGCTTTACCGGCTCGACCCGTCTGGATGAAATCGCCTCCGCGCTGTCCGCCGGCTCGGCGGCAGGAGCGTTCCCCTTTGGCAGCATGGCGGTTCTGCTGGCGATAGTACTGTTGCTGGCGGGATTCGGGTTCAAGATGTCCGCCGCTCCGTTCCAGATGTGGGTGCCCGACGTGTACGAGGGCGCGCCCACGCCGATGGTTGCGTTCCTCTCCGTCGCCAGCAAAGCGGCGGCGTTCGCTTTGGTGCTGCGGGTTTTCTACGTTGGATTCGACGCGCTGGGCGGAGACTGGTGGGTGCTGCTGGTCGGATTGGCCGCCTTATCCATGACCGTCGGGAACCTGGTCGCTATTGCCCAGCGAAACATCAAGCGCCTGTTCGGATACAGCACCATCGCCCATGCCGGCTACATCCTGGTGGGCGTGGCTGCCTTTGCCTCAGCGGGCGGAACGGCCACCTTCGGACCCAGCAGCGTGCTGTTCTACCTCGCCGCCTACACCGCCGCCAATCTCACCGCCTTCTTCGCCATCGTCTGCATCGGCAACCGCATCAACAGCGACGAAATCACCGACTATTCCGGAATGCTGCGCCGCGCTCCCTTCCTGGCGATAGCGCTGGCGCTGGCCTTGATTGCGCTGATCGGTGTACCACCCACCGGCCTGTTCTTCGCCAAGATTTACGTATTCGCCGCCGCCATCAATACCGGCGAGTCTCTGATGACCTGGCTGGTAATTATCGGTGTGGTCAACAGCGTAGTGTCCGCATACTACTATCTGCGCATCATCAAGGTAATGTTCCTGCAAGCTCCGCTGCACACCCAGCGGCTGGACGCGTCCTGGCCGGCCAACGTGGCCCTCGGTGTGGCGACGCTGGCGCTGCTCTGGCTGGGCGTGGCACCGGATACACTGCTGGGAGCGGCGGAGACGGCAGTAACCGTCCTGTCCGGCGGATAGCCGACCATGAAGACCATCGGCATCGCATACAATGACCTCATCCCGGAGGCTCTGGACCTGGCGAACGCCATCGTCGGCGAGTTGAACCTGGAAGCCAACAGCTGGATCCTGCGCGCCGAGGACGTCGATGATCTGGCCCGGCGGGCCGCCGACACCGACTTGGTGATCACCATCGGCGGCGATGGCACCATTCTGCGGGTGAACCGCGCCGTGGCGCCCCGGGGCATTCCCCTGCTGGGAATCAACATGGGCCGGCTGGGATTCATGACCGAGTTGACCGTGCCCGGCGCCATGGACCAATTGCCAAAATATCTTGAAGGCGACGTGCGGGTGTCGGAGCACAGTATGCTCAAGGCGGTGGTGTACCGCCGTGGCAATGGCGACGGCGGCGCGCACGCACCCCAAGGCCCGTACCACGCGCTGAACGATGTCGTGCTGTCCCGCAGCCGGGTGTCGCGAGTGATCACCGTGCGCGCTGTCATCGACGGAGCCGACGTGTCCACCTTCCGCGCCGACGGCGTAATCCTCGCCACGGCAACGGGCAGCACCGGCTACAGTTTCGCGGCCGGCGGCCCAATCATCGACCCCTTGTCCGACGACGTGGTGCTGACGCCACTGGCCTCCCACGTAGGATTGACCACTCCCCTGGTGTTGCGTCCCACCAGCAGCGTTGACTTTCACCTGGAAGGCACGCAGGAGGCCATCATCAGCGTGGACGGTTTCGAAAACCACCCGATTGAACCGGGTGACTGGGTTCGCATTACCCGCAGCCCGTTCCTGGCTCGTTTCCTGCGCGCCAATGAGCACAATTACTTCTGGGCCACTCTGACCCGTCGCCTGGGTTTCGTCGGCCAGGGACGCTGACATCGCCATGACTACCGCCGACAACAACGAACCGACCATCTCCAGCCGCTCCATATTCCAGGGCCGCATCATTGAGGTGCGGGTGGATACTATCCGGCTGCCCAACGGCCGGGAGGCCACCCGGGAAATCGTTGACCACGACCCGTCAATCTGCGTGGTGCCGGTGGACGACGCCAACAACGTGCTGCTGGTGCGCCAGTACCGCAAGCCCACTGAGAGCTTCCTGCTGGAAGTTCCGGCCGGCGGAATAGAGAAAGGCGAAACTCCGGAAGAAGCCACCCGCCGGGAACTGCAGGAGGAAATCGGCCACACCGCCGGTAATCTCAGGGAGTTAACCGCCTTCTGGCTGGCTCCCGGCTGGGCCTCCGAGTATATGTACGCTTACCTGGCCACAGATTTGACCCCCGCCGCGCTGGATGCCGACGAGGATGAGTTCATCGAGGTGGTACGGGTTCCGTTGACGGAAATTCCGGGCAAAATCGCCAGCGGTGAGATCAGAGACGCCAAGAGCGTGGCTTCGCTGCTCCTGGCGATGCGGCTTCTGGAAGGCTGACATTGCCGCCGACCAAGAACAAACCCACGCGCGCCGTCCCGGAGCCGACGGTGGCAACGGCAACTCCCTATCAGGGTGACCTCATCACCGTGCGGGTTGATACCGTCAGCCTGCCGGACGGAAAAGAAGCCGTCCGCGAAATCGTTTCTCACCCGTCATCCGTTTGCATTGTACCGGTCGATTGCCACGGCAACGTGCTGCTGGTGCGTCAATACCGCAAGGCGGTGGAATCGTTCCTGCTGGAAGCGCCAGCCGGAAAGATGGAAGCGGAAGAGGACCCGGACACGACCGCCCTACGCGAGTTGCAGGAAGAGATCGGGCACACGGCAGGCCACTTGCAGGCACTGGGATCATTTTACGTCGCTCCCGGCTGGTGCACCCAGATGATGCACGCTTACCTGGCAACCGATTTGGTTCAGGCGCGACTGGAAGCTGATGATGACGAATTCATTGAAGTAATCCCAGTTCCGTGGGCAGATATACCGGGCAAAATCGCCAATGGTGAGATACGGGACGCCAAGAGCATCACCGCCCTGTTGCTTGCGATGCGTGTCTTGGGGGATAATTAGCCGTCGGAAATCGGCGCGCCGCTTTGCCGCTGATGCGCCACAACTAGCCGGATTGCGGCAATCCGGTCGGAGGAAGTAACAAATGCCAGAGGATTTGCAACACGACGTGCTAGTCGTCGGCGCCGGTCTGGCCGGTATGCGGGCCGCCATCGCCGCCCGCGACGGCGGGGCCAACACCGCCATCATTAGCAAGGTTCACCCGGTGCGGAGCCATTCGAACGCGGCCCAGGGCGGAATCAACGCCGCGCTGCTGGACCGTGGCGACGACTGGGAGGACCATGCCTACGACACCATCAAGGGCAGCGACTTTCTGGGCGACCAGGACGCAATCGAAGTGATGTGTCGCCAGGCCGGCGCATCCCTGATTGACATGGAACACATGGGCGTCACCTTCAACCGGGACGATGACGGCCGCCTGGGAACCCGCGCCTTCGGCGGACAGCGGCGCGCCCGCACCTTCTTCGTCGGCGACTTCACCGGCCAGGCTTTGCTCCACGTCATGTTTGAGCAGCTCATCAAGTCCGGCGTTCGTCGTTACGAGGAATGGTTCGTAACCTCGCTGATTATGGAAGAGGGACGGGCCGCCGGCGTTATCGCCATGGAGATTCGCACCGGCGACCTGCACGTCATCCGTGCCAAGACGGTGATTCTGGCCACCGGCGGTTGCGGCCGGCTTTTTGAGCCCAGCACCAACGCCCTCATCGTTACCGGCGACGGCATGGGTCTGGTGTACAACGCCGGCGGACAGCTGATGGACATGGAGATGGTGCAATACCATCCCACCACGCTGGCCGGCAGCGGCGTGCTGATTTCCGAAGCCGCCCGCGGCGAGGGCGCCTACCTGCGGGACAAGGACGGCAACCGCTTCATGGAGAAGTACGCTCCCAGCATGATGGAGTTGGCCTCCCGCGACGTGGTATCCCGCGCCGAACAGACGGAAATCAACGCCGGCAACGGTGTGGACGGCTGCGTTTACCTGGACTGCACCCACCTGGGCGAAGCCCTGATCATGGAGAAGCTGATCCAAATCCGCGAGATCGGCATTGACCTGGCCGGTGTGGACATGATCAAGGAGCCGATCCCCATTCGGCCCGGTATGCACTACATCATGGGCGGCATCAAGACCGACATTGACGGCCTGACCAACCTGCCTGGAGTATATGCCGCCGGGGAATGCGCCAACGTCAGCGTGCACGGCGGCAACCGCCTGGGCGCCAACTCGCTGCTGGATACCATCGTGTTCGGCGAGCGGGCCGGCAACCACTGCGCCGACGCGGTGCGCGGCATGGGTTACGCTGACTTTGACGTCAACTCCACCCTGGCTCGGGAGCATCGCCGCATCCAGGAAATGCTGGACCGCCCCGACAACGGCGACCGCTGGGCCACCATCCGCAAGGACATGGGCGACTCCATGAACCGGAACGTCGCCGTGTTCCGCAACGAAGAGGGCATCCAGGAAACTCTGGAAGACCTGCACCAGCTGCGCCGACGCTACGAAAACGTGCCCGTCCACAACAAGGGCAAGACCTTCAACACCGATTTGGTCTTCGCGCTGGAGTTGGGCTATATGCTGGACTGCGCCGACACCATCGCGGTGGGGGCGCTGGAGCGGAAGGAAAGCCGGGGCGCGCAGTTCCGGGTTGACTACCCCAGCCGCAACGACGAGGAATGGCTGCACCACATTGTGCTCACCAGAGGCGAAGGCGGTCCCGAAATATCGGAACTGCCCGTGACCATCACCAAGTGGACACCCGAAGAGAGGAAGTACTAGGAAATGGACGTTACCATCAGGGTAAAGCGACAGGACCCGGAGGCGCAGGACGAACGCCGCCAGCCTTACTGGCAGGAATACCCCGTTACCATCGCGGACAATGCCACCGTCCTGGACGCGCTCATTCAGATTCGTGAAGATGACGACGGCACGCTGTCGCTCCGATGCTCCTGCCGCAGCGCCATCTGCGGCTCGTGCGCCATGCGCATCAATGGGCACGCCGGGCTGGCGTGCAAGACCATCGCCAATACGGTGGTGCAGGACGGCGTGATTACCGTGGAGCCGGCCGGCGTCATGCCGGTGGTGAAGGACCTGGTGGTCAACTTCGATATGTTCTGGGAGAAAATCGAAGCTGTCGACCCCTACCTGAAGCACATGGGGCAGGAACCGGAAGGCGAGTACATCGTCTCCAACGACGCCATGCTGCACCTGTCCAGCGTTACCGCCTGCATCATGTGTGGCGCCTGCGTTTCGGACTGCACCGTGCTGGAAGTTGACCCGACGTTCCTGGGGCCGGCGGCGCTGGCCAAGGCGTACCGCTTCACCGCAGACCCTCGGGATGGCGACGCCGACGGCGTTTCCATGGAACGCCTGTGGGGACTGAGTGAGCCTACCGGGATCTGGGACTGCACCCGCTGCAATGAGTGTGTCCAGGCGTGCCCCAAGGGCGTGGCGCCGATGGACCGCATCATGGCCATGCGGGAGCAAGCCATCGAAGCCGGCTATGACAACAACAACGGCGCCCGCCATACCGACGCCTTCACCGAGTCCGTGGGACACAGCGGCCGGCTGGACGAGCTGCGGCTGCCCATCAAGTCGGTGGGGATGATGAATCTGCCGGCGCTGATGGACTATATGCCCGTAGCCTTCCGGGCCATGCGCCGGGGCAAGATGCCGCCCATCATGCACCAGAACGTGGAGAACGTGGAAGCGGTGCGCCGGATATTCAGCCGCACACAACCGGAACCGGCCAGCCCGCAGGTCAGCAACAACTCGCCGTTCGGCTAGGGCGATTCAAGAGGAGGAATCAACCAGTGAAGTACGCCTTTTTCCCGGGCTGCGTTTCCCAAGGCGGCGCGCCCGAACTTTACCCGGCTGCCCGGATGGTCTGCGACCGCATGGGCATCGAACTGGAGGAGATTCCCGGCTGGACGTGCACCGGGGCCGGCGTCATCCAGGAGAAGAACCAACTGTTCGGCGACACCCTGAACGCGCGCAACTTCGCCAAGGCGGAGCAGATGGGCCTGCCCATTCTGACGATATGCAGTACCTGTCAGGGCGTGATGTCCCAGGCCAACCACCGGATGCGCAATCCGGAGTACCTGGCCGAAATCAACTCGCACCTGGCCGAGGAAGGGCTGGAGTACAGCGGCAACAGCGAGCCGAAACACCTGCTGTGGATTTTGATCGAGGACTACGGCCTGGACCGCCTGGGCGCGCTGATCACCCGTCCGCTGAGCGAGCTGAAAATCGCGCCGTTCTACGGCTGTTACATCGTGCGGCCTACCGAAGCGCTGGACATTGAGGACCATCCGGAACGGCAGCAGTCCCTGGAAATGCTGATCCAGTTGCTGGGCGCGACCCTGGTGGACTTTGAGGGCAAGACCCGGTGCTGCGGCTTCCCGATACTGACCATCAACCAGCGAAACTCCATGGCCATGGTGGGCAAGCACACGTCTGAAGTGAAAGACCTGGGCGCCGACGCCATGGTTACCCCGTGTCCGCTCTGCCACCTGAACCTTGACGGGTTTCAGCCCAAGGCCGCTTCTCAGGCCCGGCGTTCCATCGACCTGCCCATCCTGCATATGCCGCAGCTGATTGGCCTGGCCATGGGCATGTCGCCCAACGAGCTCGGCCTGAAGCGGCACATCATCAGCACTGGCCCGCTGGAAGTGAAGATGCGGGGACGGTAGCGCAACCCCAACCGGGTTACAACGAAAGGGGGCGGGTTTCAGACCCGCCCCTTTTTGCTTATTGGTGGCCTCACTGGCGCTAATCCCGCAGGGTGGGAACCACCTCGCGTATCGCGGCAACGGTCTGCTCTACGTCGGCGTCAGAGTGCACGACGGAAGGATAGAACTTCTGCGGCCATGACTTGATGATGCCTCGCTGCAGCAGGCCGGCGTTGAGCTTGCCCAGGGGAGCGGGGTCAGCGGCCAGGCCGTCCCGGAAGTTCTGCACCGGTCGCTCCGCAAAGTAGATGTCGAAGATTGCATCCTCGCCGACGCTCTGCATCGCAAAGCCCTCCTCGGTGCAGGCGTCGGCGAGGGCCCGGCGGATGCGGCCGCCCACATCGTGCAGACGGTCGTACACTCCATCCTTGCGGAGTTCCGCCAGGGTGGCCAGGCCGGCGGCGCAGGCCACAGGGCTGCCGTTCAGAGTGCCAATCTGGTCAACATAACTGTCGGATGACACCGCCGAGCGATCATAGACGGACATCACATCCCCGTTGCCCAGCACTGCCGCCAAGGGGTATCCGCCGCCCATAATCTTGCCGACGGAGCACAAGTCCGGAGTTACGCCGTAGAATTCCTGGGCGCCGCCGTAGGCCAGGCGGAAAGCGGTTACCACCTCGTCGAATATGAGCAGCACGCCGGCGTCGGCAGTGATCTTGCGCAGGCCGTCCAGGAACCCGGGGTTGGGCGCCAGGGTGCGTTGCAGCGGCTCCACGATGACGGCGGCCAACTCGTCTTTATGAGCATCAACGATGGCGGCGGTGGTGTCCAGGTCGTTAAACTGGGAAACCAGCATCAAGTCGCTGAGGGCGCGGGGAATGCCGGCGCTGTTGGCCTCGGCCTGGGGGAACTCGACGCTGGCGGAGGCGAAGACGGACATCATGGCGTAATCGCTGGTGCCGTGATAGCCGCCCTCGAACTTGAGGATTTTCTCCTTGCCGGTATAGGCGCGGGCGACGCGCATGGCCTGGAAGCAGGCGTCGGTGCCGCTGGTGGTGAAGCGGACCTTGTCGGCGCAGGGGACGGCGCGCACCAGTTCTTCGGCCAGCATCACCGCCTGGTCGTTGTTGGCGAAGAAGGTTGAGCCGCGGCCCACGGCATCCCGTACCGCTTCAGTGACGGCCGGGTGCGCGTGCCCAAGAATCATCGGGCCGGAGCCCATCAGCCAATCAACGTATTCGTTGCCGGAAACGTCCCAGACCCGGCCGGCCTTGCCTTCCCTAATCAGAAAGTTCAGTTCTTCGGGATAGTTGGTGTTGCCGGTGGAGTTGCCCGGAAAGTATTGAGCAGCTTTCGCCAGCAGTTCACGTTCCAGTTCAGTGCGCTCAGTCATTCGGGCTCCTCCCGTTGGACGGATTTCTCATAATTATACACCCCGGCTCACAAAACAAGGGCGGGTTTTCACCCGCCCTCGCTGGCAAAACGGTGGTCGAATCCGTCAGGCTTCGGCCTTGGCTCCGGCCATGACATCCACCAGCTCCTGGACGGAGGCGGCGGAGCTCTTGAGCGCAGACATTTCGTCATCGGTCAGGCTGATTTCGATGATCTGCTCCAGGCCATTGGCGCCGATCTTGACGGGCACACCGACGCAGAGGCCGTTGATGCCGTACTCGCCTTCCAGGTAGGCGCAGCCGGGCAGGATGCGCTTCTTGTCCAGCAGAATGGCTTCGACCATCTCGGTGATGGCGGCGGACGGCGCGTAGAAGGCGGAACCCTGCTTGAGCAGGGCGACGATTTCGCCGCCACCGTCGCGGGTGCGCTGCACGATGGAATCGATGCGGTCCTGGGAAAGCAGTTCGGTGAGCGGGATGCAGCCCACGGTGGTATAGCGAACCAGCGGCACCATGTCGTCGCCGTGACCGCCCAGCACCATGGCCTGCACGTCGTCCACGGATACATTCAACTCCTGGGCGATGAAGGTGCGGTAGCGGGCAGTGTCCAGCACGCCAGCCATGCCGAAGACCCGATTGCGGGGGAATCCGGCGGTCTGGAACACGTTCTGAACCATGGCGTCCAGCGGGTTGGTAACGGCCAGTATGATGCAATCGGGCGAGTGTTTGACGATTTCCTCGGTTACCGCCGAGGTAATCCGCATATTGGTGAGCAGCAAATCGTCACGGCTCATTCCGGGACGGCGGGCGATGCCGGCGGTGATGACGACAACGTCGGAGCCGGCAGTTTCTTCGTAGCCGTTGGAGCCGGTAATCTGTCCGTCTGAACCGATGATGGGGCCGGATTCCAGCATATCCAGGCCCTTGCCCTGGGGCAGGTCTTCAACCACGTCCACCAGTACGACATCGGCATAGCCGAGCTGGTGGATGCGCTGGGCGGTGGTGGCGCCGACGTTGCCGGCGCCGACTACGGTGACTTTGCTTCGCATTGCGGTGGAGGTCTCCCTTTCTGTTAAAGTGCGTCGATGATGGCGTTCAGGCTGGCGCTGGGGCGCATGGCGTTGGCGGACATTTGGGCGTCGGGGCGATAGTAGCCGCCGATGTCCATGGCCTGCCCCTGGGCGTCATTCAGCTCCTGAACAATCTTATCCTCGTTTTCGGACATCTGCCGGGCCACATCGGTGAAACGGGCCCGCACCGCCGGGTCCTTGGTCTGGTTGGCCAGCGCCTGGGCCCAGTAGAGCGCCAGGTAAAAATGGCTGCCCCGGGTGTCCAGTTCGTTGACGCGGCGGGACGGGTTGCGCTGGTGTTCCAGATGTTCACCGATGGCCTGGTCCAGGGTTTCCGCCAGCAGCCTGGCCTGGTCGTTGTCGTACACCTCGCCGAAGTGCTCGAAGGAGGCAACCAGGGCGCAGAACTCACCCAGTGAATCCCAGCGGAGATGGCCCTCCTCAACGAACTGCTGCACGTGACGGGGCGCCGAACCGCCGGCGCCGGTCTCGAACATGCCGCCACCGTTGAGCAGGGGAACAACGGACAGCATCTTGGCGCTGGTGCCCAGTTCCAGGATGGGGAAAAGGTCGGTGAGATAGTCGCGCAGGACGTTGCCGGTTACCGCGATAGTGTCCTGGCTTGCCCGGCTGCGGGCAACAGTCGCCTTCATGGCTTCGACCGGGGGCAGGGTGCTGATGTCCAACCCGGTAGTGTCGTGCTCGGGCAGATACTGTTCCACCTTCTTGATCAACTCGGCGTCGTGGGCGCGGTTGGCATCGAGCCAGAAGATGGCGGCCTGGCCGGTGAGCCGGGCGCGGGAAACGCCAAGGCGCACCCAGTCCTGAATCGGAATGTCCTTGGTCTGGCACATTCGGAAAATGTCGCCTTCCTCAACGCTCTGCTGCATCAGGGTTGCGCCGGAGGCGTCAACGACGCGGATGGCGCCGCTGCCGGGGGCCGTAAAGGTCTTGTCGTGGGAGCCGTACTCCTCGGCGGCCTGGGCCATCAGCCCCACGTTGGCGACGCTGCCGAGTGTCGCCGGATCGAGGGCGCCATGTTGCTGGCAGTCTTCAACCACCGCCTGGTAGATGGTGGCGTAGGAGCGGTCGGGAATCAGGGCGATGGTGTCGTGGAGCTCGTTGTCGGGGCCCCAGGTTCGCCCTCCGTCGCGGATGACCACGGGCATAGAGGCGTCAATGATGGTGTCGCTGGGCACGTGGAGACTGGTGATGCCACGGTAGGAGTTGACCATCATCAAGTCGGGGCGGCTGTCGTAGGCGGCCTGGATGTCGGCCTCGATTTCGGCGCGCTGTGCCTCGGGCAGCCCCTGGATCTTGGTGAGCATCTCGGCAACGCCGTTGTCCGGGTCAACGGCCACTTGGGCGAGGGCGTCGGCGTGCTTGTCAAACACGTCCTTGAAAAATTCCGACACCAGGTGTCCGAAGATGATGGGGTCGGACACGCGCATCATGGTAGTCTTGACGTGGAGGCCGAGTAGTACGTCGTCGGCTTTGGCCTGGGCCATCTGGTCGGCGTAGAACTGCCGCAACTTGCCGACGTTCATCACGGCGCAGTCGATGATCTCGCCGGCCTGCAGTGGGATGCCGGACTTGAGATCGGTAACGCTGCCGTCGCCGGCGACAAACTGGATGGCGGCGGAGCCGGCTTCGGTAGTGGTAACGGCTACCTCGCTGCTGAAAAAATCGCCGTCGGTCATGTGGCCGACGCGGGTTTTGGAAATGTCAGGCCAGTCCTGCATCATCCGGTGGGGGTTGCGCTGGCCGTGCTCCTTGACCGCGTTCGAAGAGCGGCGGTCGGAGTTGCCCTCGCGGATAACCGGGTTGACGGCGCTGCCGAGGACGCGGGAGTAGCGCGCCTGGGTTTCGCGTTCGGCGTCGTTGGCTGGCTGGTCGGGGTAGTCGGGGATGTCATAGCCCTTGGCCTGCAACTCGGCGATAGCGCCCTTCAGCTGGGGAATAGACGCGCTGATGTTGGGCAGCTTGATCAGGTTGGCCGACGGCTCCAGGCACAACTCGCCGCACATTCGCAGGTAGTCGGGGATGCGCTGCTCATCGGTCAGATTGTCGGGGAAATTCGCGATGATGCGGCCGGACAGGGAGATGTCCCAGGTTTCAAGTTCGATACCCGAACCCCTGGTGAAAGCCTGGAGCATGGGCAGCAGCGAGTGGGTGGCGAGGAACGGCGCCTCGTCAGTTTCGGTGTAGATGATTTTGGCGGATTCCGGCATGATTTCCTCCTCAGCAAGGTCAGCGCCACGGGCCGCGACGGGTTGCCAAGGATGGTTGGACACGGGCCCGGATATCAAGGCTGGATAGGCAGCATCGGAAGGATGCAAACCTTGCCGATTATACACCGGAACGTGGCCGGTTGGTAGCCCAGGGGGTGCATCCCTACGGGGGGTGGCGCCTTAGCAGGGATTGCGGGATTTGGGAATTGGCGGGATTGGGTTGGCAGCCATCGGGTTCGTTAGTTTCGTTGTCATCGTGGTTGGCTCCTTTAGGTTGGATTGGGTTTTCGGGATTTTGGGGGTAGCCTGCGAGAGGTAAGGTGGTCGTTGTCAGCCCCACGGCCGGGGGTTGGTTACGCACTTCCACATAGGTGTTTTCGTACGAGCATGTAGTTAGCCGCACTGGCCGCAGTGGTATCGCGCCGTTGCCACTTCCGGTGTCTATGACGGTCATCTGTTATCCGTCAATGGCAGCTGTGGCCGCACCGTTGTCACTTCCAGTGTTTGTGACGGCGATCTGTTATCCGTCAATGGCAGCTGTGACCGCACCGGCGTGCGTTGTTAGGATTTGCTGACGGTTGTGGCCGTTGACGACCGGAACCGTGATGGTTCTTGATTTACCTCGTTGCAGGCTGTGGGGTACCGATGGTTTCACTAGTGATGGGGGCATTATGAACTGATGTTCTGGCATTTGTCAAGTGTGGTTTTGACATTGATGGGCAGGCCGGGATTGGGCGTTGGCGGTGCCGAGGAGCGATTACGATACCTAGGGGCAAAGGCGGATATAGCGCAAGGGACTGGTGACAGCCGGCCCTTGCGGAAGTTCCTGGCAACCTGCGACAATAGCGCCATGATTGGCGAAAAATTGTTGACCGACGACGTGCGCCGACTGGCTCAAGGTTGGCTACAGGAATGTATGCAGGCAAATGAAGGAGCCGGCTTATCTCTGGGCTTGCCGGAATGGGACGGGCGGCTTGCCCTATGGCGGGTGGCGCTGGTGTGCGATGCCGCGCCTAGCCATCCCGTAGGAGAAGTTCAAGTTGACGCCGACGGCGAGATTTGCCGCGCTCCGGCTCCGACCATGGTGTCCGAGCGGCTACGCCAGTTGCGACATAACCGTCGTCCCCTTTACTTAGCAAAAAGAGCTCCGATTGCGTTTCCGCCGATTCCCAATAAGGCGATATTGGGGGACTGCCGCACCGTCTTGACGGAGTTTCCGGCTAACAGCGCGCAGCTGGTGTTCACCTCGCCACCGTATTACAACGCCAAGCCGGACTGTGCAGAGTACGTTGACTATCCATCCTACCTGGAGTTTTTGGGCGAGGCGTTTGGCGCTTGCCACGACGTACTAGCCGAGGGGAGATTTCTAGTGGTCAACGTATCACCGGTGCTGGTGCGACGGACCTCGCGCAGTACGGCTAGCAAAAGGTTGCCGATTCCCTTTGACCTGCATCCCATACTGGACCGAATCGGGTTTGAATTTATTGACGACATCATTTGGCGCAAGCCGGAAGGGGCGGGCTGGCACCTGGGCCGGGGCCGTCGTTTTGCTGCCGACCGGCAACCGTTGCAGTACAAGCCGGTTACCGTAACCGAGTACGTGTTGGTTTATCGTAAGAAAACCGACCGGCTGATTGACTGGAACCTGCATAATCATCCCGACCCGGAGGCAGTAGGACGGTCGCTGATTTTGGGCGAATACGACAAGACAAACGTGTGGGATATAACCCCGTCGAATCACAGGGCTCATCCCGCCGTTTTTCCGGATGAACTGGTCAGCCGGGTCGTCCGGTACTATTCCTTTGAAGGGGACTGCGTGCTTGACCCATTCGCCGGCACCGGCACAGTGGGTCGGGTGGCTGCCGCCATGGGGCGCCGATTCCTGGTGATCGAAAAGCGGGCGGATTATTTCGAGACGATACGGAGGGAACTGGGCCAGCCGGGTTTTGACTTTGCGGTGGACTTTGACGATTTGCAGTATTACCGGAGCGCGGAACATGACGCCGAACCTGTATGACCTGAACTCCGCTGATGGAGTGCGGCAGATAGTGGCGGCGCTGTTTCAAGGCTACAACTACCGACTGTACACCGAGGGCCAGACGCGGAACCAGTTGCTGGATGCCTACCAGCAGTTGACGGCGGTTCGGCAACGGTTGCCGGCGGATGCCGGCCATACGGAATGGATGACCGCGATAGAGGCCGAGTTGGACGCAGCTGAGAACGATCTGGCGTGGTGGCTGCTAGGTCTTACCAATAAAACCGCGCAGAATCTGGGCATCCGCCGGGATGGACAGCTAGATTACCTGGAGGAAGTAGCTCGGCACGTTAGGGAGGTCAGCGACGGTTCACCTGACGGTTCGTTTGATGACGGGATGCTGATGCTTTGGGCGGGGGCGGCTACGTTGACCATACGTGGCTCGCGGAAGTCAACGGCCGGCAAAACGCTGGAAAGGGCGTTCCTGCGCGCTGGATTGACCATTTTGGGTTTGGAAGAAGGAACGGATTTTTGGCTGAATATGCAGCGGGATGCAGAGGTGCCTCGGGAAATCGACGTGGAAATCGCCAGCCGGCGTGGGCGTATCAGGGTGGAGATGGGGTTGATTGAACGGGGCAATCAGGAAGTCATTGAGGACAAAATCACCCGGGTGGGAACTGGTGGAATGGTTATATTTGACCAAATTGGACCCCGTTCCAACGCTCGGCAAACCGCCGAAAACAATCAAGTCGGCTTCATTCAAATCAGGAACAACCGACCTTTGACTGAAATGCACGGGTTTCTGAACGACAAGGTTGCAAAAACGTTGGCGGAACCTCCGGGGAACACGGACGACATTGTTGACGCCGTCGGCCGGCTTCCGGACGAATTGTTTGTATCCGGACTGTTGCCGGCGTGAGCTTCGTCCATTGAGTCGGTCTTCGCTGATGGCCATGATTGACAGTCCGTTCTTGTCAATCGTGGCGTGTGGGTGTACAAAGACGGAACAGTGAGAGATGCCCTGCGCGCTTCGGAGCAGTTGCCATGTTTTTCAATTCACGTCGTTCTACCGTTCACGCAACCCATGGCATGGTTGCCACCAGCCAGCCGCTGGCCGCCATGGCCGGCCTGCGTATCCTGATGGCCGGCGGCAACGCTGTTGACGCCGCCGTCGCCACCGCGGCGACCCTGAACGTGGTGGAACCGATGTCCACCGGCGTGGGCGGCGACGTGTTCGCGCTCATCTGGAAAGCATCGAAGAAGGACGTAGTGGCGTTGAACGGCAGCGGGCGAACCCCCCTGTCGGCGAGCATTGATGACCTGCAGGCCAAAGGACACCGCCAGATGCCGGCCTTCGGCCCACTTTCCATATCGGTGCCGGGCACAGTACACGGGTGGGAGATTCTGCTTGAGAGCGAGGGCAGTATCGGCCTGGCCGACGCCCTGCAGCCGGCCATCGACTATGCGGAGCAAGGCTTTCCGGTGAGCGACATCATCGGGTTCCAGTGGAAGCAGCAGGAGGATAAGCTGGCCGCGCTGCCTTCCGGCCAGGAACTGCTCACCAACGGGCGCGCTCCCCGGGAGGGGGAGATGATGCGACTGCCCACGCTGGCGAAAACGCTGCGCACCGTCGCCGAAGGCGGCAGCGAAGCCTTTTACAAGGGGCCAATCGCCCAGGCCATGGCCAACTTCGTGCAGGAACAGGGCGGCTGGCTAACAGAAGAAGACCTGGCTATCCACCATTCCGACTGGGATGAACCGATCAAGACGGACTACCGGGGCGTAACCTGCTGGGAGTGTCCGCCCAACGGACAGGGAATCATCGCGCTGGAGGCGTTGAACATCGCCGAAGGATTCGACATTGGCGGCATGGGGCCGCAGAGCGCCGATCGCTACCACCATCTGATTGAGGCGACCCGGCTGGGGTTTGCGGACGGCTTTGAATACCTGGCCGACCCGCGATGCGTCGATGTGCCTATCGAGATGTGGACGTCGAAGAAGTTCGCCGACGGCCGGCGCAAGCTGATTGATCCCATGCGAGCCATGGACACCGCGCCCTACGGCAAAATGGTGCCGGGCAGCGACACCGTGTACATCAGCGTGATCGACGGCGACGGCAATGCCTGTTCGCTGATCAACAGCGTGTTCGCCAACTTTGGCTCCGGCCTGGTGGCGCCGGGCACGGGCATCGTGCTGCACAACCGCGCATCGCTATTCAGCCTGAACCCGGAGCATCCCAACGCGTTGACCGGCGGCAAGCGTCCATTCCACACCATCATCCCGGCGCTGGCAACGCGGGACGACGAGCTGTGGCTGAGCTACGGCGTGATGGGCGGCTTTATGCAGCCCCAGGGCCACCTCCAGGTGATCACCAACATGGTGGACTTCGGGATGGACTCTCAGGGAGCGCTGGACGCGCTGCGTTTCCAGGTGGTGGGCGATTCGGTCTGGCTGGAGGGCGACGTGGACAACGACGTGGTGATGGAATTGCACCGCCGGGGCCATCGGGTCAACGTGATGCATGGGCCGGGCCGCGGAGGCGCCGGCGGCATGGGCGGCGGCCAGGCCATCAGCCGCAACCCGGACAACGGCGTGCTGAGCGGCGGCAGCGAGCCGCGCAAGGACGGCGCAGCGGTAGGCTGGTAACGGCCGGCCCTACTGGGAAAGCCAACGGCGGAAGCGCTGCCAGGCTCCCTGCGGCGGGTCGTCAATCGGTCGGCCGCGCCAGTAGGTTGAAGCCGGGGCGCCGCTCCAGCGGCGGGCAAACATCCAAACTATCGCCACACCCATAACCGCCAGCCCGGCGATGGACAGCCACTTGAGCACCGGCAGGAGCAAGCCGCCAATCGCCATGGCGACGCCGGCCAGGGCCAGCTTGCCCGGAGAAATCAGGCGGGCGCTTTGCCTGGGCCTGGGCGCGAAGGGCGAAGGCTGGTCGTCCAGCGGAGGCGGGGAGTTATCGGGAGCGGGCTGACGCGAGCCGTCCGCCGGCTCGGAATCCAGTTCGCTGAGCAGTTGCTCGATTTCCTGTTCATAGCGTTCTTTCATCACGGCACATCCAGAGCATTGCGGTGTGGGCCAATTATAACCCGACAGAGCGGATGGGGGAATGACGCCGTTGGAATTCTTGACGCAGTGGGGCGATGACGTTAGTATTGAATGCCGCCGGAGATAGACAATGCCCAAACGAACTTATCAGCCCAAAAAGCGACGCCGGGCCCGAGTGCACGGCTTCCGCTCCCGTTCCCGAACTTCAGACGGACGGGCCGTCCTGCGCCGTCGCCGGTTCAAGGGCCGGCACCGGCTGTCGGTTTAGCCAGCCCTTCCGCAACGTCGCAGTCTTCCACAAACTTCGATGCAAAAACAGCACAGGCTTACCGGCGACGCCCGAATTTCGGAGATTCACCGTGAAGGGCGCAGCGTCGCTAACCGCCTGCTGGTTTTCCGACTGTCGCCCAACGGACTGGACCACAGCCGATTCTGCTTCATCGCCGGCAAGCGAGTCGGCAATGCAGTGGTCAGAAACCGGGTCAAGCGCCGGCTGCGGGAAAGCGTCCGCAGCAGCGGTTTCCGTCCCGGCTGGGATACCATAATCATGGCGCGGCGCGGAGCCGGCGAGGCTGACTACGACGAGCTGCGGCAGGCGGTGAGCAATCTGATGCGCCGAACCAAGCTGACGGCAGCAGTGCCGGAGTCCACGCAATGAAAGCCGCCGCGCTGCTGTTGATCCGCCTATACCAACAGGCGTTATCGCCATATCTGCCGACCGTTTGCCGTTTTCACCCCAGCTGTTCGCAATATACGGCGGACGCGGTGGAACGCTACGGCGCGGCCCGGGGCGTCTGGTTGGGCTTGCGGCGAATCCTGCGCTGCCGTCCCCTGGGCGGCCGGGGATACGATCCGGTGGTGTAACGTCCGTTTGAAGCGGCTTTTGATAAACATGCCTCACCATTTCCCGCCCTTCCGCAACCTACCGCAGAACCGGACGCCGGTCGCATTGCTGCTGATTGTGGCAGCGCTGCTGCTGGGTTTGGCCGGTTGCACTCCCAACCTGGGGGCATCCACCAAGGGCTGGGGCTCCGTAGCCGCGGCCGACGGAGTGGTGTACGCGACGACCCTGAACGGGCAAGTGTACGCGCTGAACGACCTTGGGCCGGAGGGAGTGAGCACCCGCTGGATTTCCACGGTGGGCGGTGAGAAAGGATTTCTGGGAGCCTACAGCGCACCCTCGCTGGGTCGCTATCTGTACGTGTCGGGCATAGACGGTTTCTTGTACGCGCTGAATACTCCGGACGGCGGCGCGCCGGCGGAAGCGGTCTGGCGGCAGCCACAGGTTGAGTCAGAAGACATACTGCCGTTGGTGAGCAGTCCTGCGTTGGATGAAGCCGGTGGCATCGTCGCCGTCGGCTCTGAAGACGGCGGCCTGTACGCCTACAACGCGTTGACGGGAGAAAACCTGACGTGGTCGCCCTTTATGACCGGAGGGGAAGTATGGTCAACGCCGGTGCTGCGCAACGGCGTCGCCTACTTCGGATCGCAGGACGGCAACGTGTATGCGGTCAGCCTGGAAACGGGAACGGTGAAGTGGCAGTTTGAAACGGGCGCGGCGGTGGTTGCCAGTCCTCTGATTCACAAGAATCTGTTGATTATCGGCTCTTTTGACCGCCAGTTGTATGGACTGGGATTAAACGACGGCCAATTGCGCTGGCAGTTTTCGGCAAACAACTGGTGGTGGGCGACCCCGGCCACATCAGGCCGGACCATCTTTGCCCCCGCGATGGACGGGAAGGTTTACGCCCTGGACGAAAACGGGGTGCTGCTCTGGGAATATGACCTGGGCGCGCCCATCGTATCCAGCCCGGCGCTGTTGGAGCGAGGGCTGGTAGTGGCCACCGTTGAGGGCAAGCTGTCCGTCCTGCGCGCCACGGAAGCCAGCCACGGGGCGGCCCAGGAAATCGCTTCCCTGACGGTAGGCGACGCCGAGGTGAAGGCGCCTCTCTCGCGCCTGCCGGATCGAGTGTCAGCCGGCCTGCCGGTTCCGGCAGATTCGGTGTACATCGGCTCTGACGACGGCACGGTGCGCCGGGTTCAAGTGCTGTCGGGGATCAACATCCAATGGTGTTACAACACTCAAGAGAACACCCAATGCTGAGGAACGCGCTGCTCACCGGGTAGCGATACAGGTTCAAGCCAGTGGAATTTTTCTCCATATTCGTTCTGCTCTGGAACGAAGTCATCATCCGGCCCATGCTCAACACCCTGTTGGTGTTGTACGTGCTGTGCTTTTCGCAGATGGGCCTGGCCATCATCGCCTTTACCGTGTTGGTCAGAGTGGTAACCATCCCGCTGACGGTGCGGCAACTGCGGCAGATGCGCTCGATGACGAGCCTGCAACCCAGGGTGCGGGAGATACAGGAGCGCTACGCCGGCGACCGGCAGCGCATCTCCCAGGAAACCATGGCGCTGTATCGGCAGAGCGGAGTCAACCCCATCGGCTGCCTGGGGCCTCTGATCGTGCAGATGCCCATACTCATCGGCTTGTTCCGAGTGTTGATTCTGACGCTGTTCAACAATCCGGAAGACCTGGTGAACCTTTCGGACAAGCTGTACTCGTGGCTTACTTTCGTGCCGATTCACGCCGCAATTCCGGTGAACAACGGATTCTTGTGGATGGACCTGAGCCGGCCGGACCCGTCGCCCATCGTGATGCCGGTGCTAGTGGCCGTAACCACCTGGGTACAGCAGAAGATGACGCAGATGCCTTCACCGGACCCGCGTCAGCAGTCAAGTCAAACCATGATGCTGTGGATGATGCCCATCTTCCTGGGGGCGTTCTCGCTGGGATGGCCCAGCGGTTTGCCGCTGTATTGGGTAGTCTCCAATCTCATCGGCATCGGTATCCAGTACTTTATTACCGGTTGGGGGCCGTTGTTCCCCCTGTTCCCGCGACGCGGCGACCAGGAGGAGGAATCCTCGGTAACTATCGAGGAAGTTGTTCCCACCCAGCAGGAGAGCAGCAGTGATGGACCAGATAGTACAAACCGGGAGAACCGTAGAAGAGGCCGAAGAGCAGGCGCTCGCAACTCTCGGCGCCGACCGCAGCGAGGTCGAGGTCGAAATACTAAGTAGGGGTCGCCAGGGCTTCCTGGGCATCGGCGGCGAGCTGGCTGAGGTCCGCGTTACGCGTCTTGGTGCCGGCGGCGCTGCCCCTCCTTATGTTGCCACCGGGGAGGAAAACGAAGCTGCCCCTGCTGAGGTTGCTGTCGTAGAGGAAGACGAGGCTGAAGAAAGCCGCGACGAATCCGTGGACGTCGCCGTCGCTGCGGATACGCCGGCCGCCGCTGCCCTGGAGGCCGTGGAGCGGATCCTGGACAGCGTGGGCGCCGACGTGGACGTCATCCTCCGGGCCGAGCACGACGAATTCGCCGGCGGCCCGGTCATCGACATCAATGGCCCGGACTCCGGGCTGCTGATCGGCCGGCGCGGCAACACGCTACAATCGCTCCAGTTCATCGTGCAGAGCATCGTCCGCCAGCAGTTTGACCAGGAAGGCATCAGGGTGGCCCTGGACGTAGAGCAGTACCGCCAGCGCCGAGAGGATTCGCTAAGGGAGATGGCCGACCGAGTGGCCAGCCGCGTGCAGCAAACTGGTCGTGGCATTACCCTGGAACCGATGCCCCCTTCCGACCGGCGCGTGATTCACCTGTACCTCGACGGCAGGGACGGCATCCGCACGGAAAGCGTCGGCTACGGCGATGGACGCAAGGTTCAAATCATTCCGGAACGGGACTGACCCGGACAGGTTTGGCCAACAATGGCGTTGACCTGTTTGGCCTGGCACAATAGAATGCAATCATGAGCCTGGGCTTGTCCATCAGTTCAGAGGCATTGCCTCTTGATGGCCCGCGCGAAGCGTGCGGGGTAGCCGGCATATATTCACCCAATACTCACAGCGCAACGCTAACCGCCGTTGCTCTTTTCGCCCTGCAGCACCGGGGGCAGGAGTCGGCCGGCGTCGCCGCCTCCGATAAAGGTCAAATCCGCGTCCATACTGGCATGGGGCTGGTCTCAGACGCGTTCCGGGATGGCGACATTGAACGGGTTACCGGCTCCATGTCCATCGGACACACCCGGTACTCAACCACCGGGGCCAGCGATCCATGCAACGCCCAGCCGCTGCTGGTGACCGGAGTGAACGGCCCGCTGGCCGTGGCGCATAACGGCAATATCATCAACTCGGTGAAGCTGCGCGAGAATCTGCAAGCCGAATGGGATTCCCATTTTGCTACCAGCACGGACTCGGAAGTGGTGGCTCACCTGCTGGCCAATGCCCCCGGAGCAGACTGGCACGAGCGGATCTTCTACGGCATGCGAATGATGCAGGGCGCCTTCTCCCTGGCGCTGCTGACTCCCGACGCCATCATTGCTACCCGCGACCCGCTGGGCATACGTCCGCTGTGCCTGGGCCGGCTGTCGGAGGAGGACGGCGCCGGCTGGGCATTTGCCTCTGAGACCTGCGCCCTGGACCACCTACGGGCAGAGTTCGTGCGCGAGTTGGCGCCGGGCGAGGTGGTGGTGATCGACGAAAACGGAGTTAGCTCCAAGGTGTACGAACGGGCGGCACGATCCAGCCGCGCCCTCTGCGTTTTCGAGTGGATTTACTTTGCCCGACCGGACAGCACCATGGACGGCCGGTTGATGCACAGCGTCCGCGAGGAGATGGGGGCGCGTCTGGCCCAGGAACACCCCGTTGACGCCGACCTGGTGATTGGCATCCCGGACTCCTCCACCTCGGCGGCGGTTGGTTTTGCCAGGGAATCGGGCATTCCCTTCGCCAACGGCCTGGTGCGAAACCGCTACGTTGGGCGTACCTTCATCGAACCGGAGCAGCAGCGCCGGGATCGGGGCGTCCGCCAGAAGTTCAACCCCATGCCGTCGGTGCTGCGAGGCAAGCGGCTGGTGGTGGTGGACGACAGCATCGTGCGCGGCACCACAACGCCACACGTGGTTGAGTTGCTGCGCCGGGCCGGCGCTACCGAGATACACCTGCGGGTCTGCGCGCCGCCGATCAAGCATCCCTGCTACCTCGGCGTTGACATGGCAACCCGCGACGAGCTAATCGCCGCGCGAAAAACCGTGCCGGAGATTTGCCAAATTACCGGGGCGGACACTCTGGGCTACCTGAGCGTTCGCGGCCTGATGGACGTGTCACGCGGTCGGCAGCAGGGGGGATTCTGCGACGCCTGTTTTACCGGGAACTATCCGGTGCCGGTACAGCTGGATTTGTCCAAGCAGGCCCTGGAACGGACCGCTTCCTGACGGCGCCGGGCGAGGTTCGTTTGACTATCCCGGCCACGGATACCTACGCCGCAGCCGGCGTCTCCCTGGACGCCATGGACGGCATCAAGGACCGTATCAAGGCCTTTGCCGAGCTTACCCACGGGCCGGAGGTGCTGGACGGCGGCGGTGGATTCGCCGGGTTGTTCGCTCTCGGCAACTTGCGGGACCCGGTGCTGGTGGCCAGCACGGACGGCGTGGGCACCAAGCTGAAGATTGCCGCCCAGTTGGGACACTTTGAAGGCGTTGGGCAAGACCTGGTTACCCTCAACGTGAATGACATCCTCACCAAGGGCGCCCGCCCACTGTTTTTCCTGGACTACGTGTCGTTCACGACCTTCGACGAGCACCGATTGGAAATGCTGATGCGGGGAATGGTATGGGGCTGCCGGGAGGCCGGCTGCGCCCTAATCGGCGGCGAGACGGCCCAGTTGCCCGGTGTTTATGCCGACTCCGATTTTGACCTGGCCGGATTTGTCGTCGGCGCCGTTGAACGAGGTGACCTTCTGGACGGCAGCGGCGTGGTCCCCGGAGACCGGCTGATTGGCATACCATCCAGCGGAGTTCACACCAACGGCTTTTCCCTGGTGCGGCGGGTGTTTAACCTGGACGATGACCCGGCGGCGCTGTTCCGTCCCTGGCCCGGCCTGGAACGCGATCTGGGCGACGAGTTGATGGTGCGCCATCGGGCTTACTACCCGCTGCTGGAGCCGTATCTCGGCCAGGTCAAAGCCTTGAGCCACATCACCGGAGGCGGATTGCCGGGCAAGATGCCGGCCTCGCTGCCGAGCGGCGTGGCCGCCGAGTTCCGCTTGGATTCGTGGCCCGCGCTGCCAATCTTTGGCGCAATTCGGGAAGCCGGCAACGTCAGCGAGGATGAAATGTACCGCGTGTTCAACATGGGCCTGGGAATGGTCGTGGTGTGTGACGCCAGCGGCGCAGAGGCAATCCTGGCCGGAGTTTCGGACGCCGTGAACGTGGGGCGCATAGCGGAACGGACCGGAGAGGCTCAAGTCATCTTTACGAAATGAGGCGGAAATGTGAAAGCCTTAATCAGCGTATTCGACAAAACCGGCATTGAAGATTTGGGCCGACGCCTGGCGGATGCCGGTTACGAACTCATCAGCACCGGCGGCACGCACCGCAGCTTGTCCGATGCAGGGGTGGCCGTGCGACAGGTATCCGACGTTACCGGTTCGCCCGAGATCCTGGAAGGACGGGTAAAGACGCTGCACCCGGTGATCCACGGCGGCCTTTTGGCCCGGCGGGATTCGCCGGCGCACATGGAGGAACTGGCGCAGCATGGCATAGACGCCATCGACGTGGTGGTCGTGAACCTGTATCCATTCGTGGAGACCATCAGCAAGACCAGCGTAACGCTGGACGATGCGCTGGAAAACATCGACATCGGCGGGCCAACCATGCTGCGGGCGGCAGCGAAAAACTTCCCGTCGGTGGCGGTGATTGTTGACCCGGACGACTACGGCTGGGTGTCCGAATCCCTGGCCGGCGACGGGTTGGATCTGCAGCAGCGTCGGCATCTCGCCGCCAAAGCGTTCCAGCACGTGGCCGTCTATGACGCCGCCGTCGCCGAGTACCTGGCCCAGGACCCTGCCGCCGAAGAGGAAATGCCGGCCCAGGTTACCATCGGCCTGACGCGAGTATCATCGCTGCGCTACGGGGAGAATCCCCACCAACGGGGCGCGCTTTACGTGCCGGCCAGCGGCGGCTCCGGCGGGCTGGCCCGCGCCCAGCAGCTCCACGGGCGGGAACTGTCTTTCAACAACCTGATGGACGCCGATGCCGCCTGGCGCACGGTGAGCGACTACGACGAGGCGGCGGTGTGCGTCATCAAGCACGCCAATCCGTGCGGTCTCGCCTCCCGCGATGACATTGCCGAGGCTTACGAGTTGGCTTATCAGGGCGACCCGGTTTCCGCTTTCGGCGGCATCGTAGGGTTCAACCGGAAGGTTACGGCAGCGGCCGCCGAAGCGATGGATTCGGTCTTCTACGAGGTGGTCGTTGCCCCCGGATATGACGGCGACGCGCTGGAAATCCTGCAACGCAAGAGGAATCTCCGCATCCTGGCCGTGGAGCCGGCCGAGGCCGCGCCCGGCGGGCCGGATTACGACGTCCGTCCCCTGAGCGGCGGCATCCTGGTGCAGACGCCAGACGCCATTGAGGAAAACCCGGCAAGCTGGGCCACGGCGACCGAGCGCGCGCCTACGGCCGCCGAACTGGCCGACCTGGCCTTTGCCTGGAAAGCGGTCAAGCACATCAAGTCCAACGCCATCGCTTTCGTGAAAGACCGTACCCTGGTCGGCATGGGGGCAGGGCAGCCGAACCGGGTGGTCAGCGTGCACCTGTCCCAGCGGGCCGCCGGCGACAAGGCGGCCGGGTGCGTACTGGCGTCCGATGCGTTCTTCCCCTTCCCGGACAACATCGAACTGGCAGCAGAGGCGGGCATCACCGCGATAGTCCAGCCGGGCGGCTCAATACGGGACGATGAAGTAATCGCTGCTGCCAATCAGGCCGGCATCGCCATGGTGTTCACCGGCGTCCGCCACTTCCGCCACTGACCTCCCCCCTTGGTGGGAGAGGGCTGGGGTGAGGGTGGATTGCATCAACATGGACGCCTATCTGGACATCGAAACCACCGGGTTCATCGGCGGTAATTCCTACCCTACGGTAGTTGGAATCGCCGTTGATTTTCCGGGAGACTGGACCGTGGAGCAGCTGGTGGGCGACGACATTACCCCGTCGTCCATCCTGCACGTGCTGGAAGGCGTAACCACTATCCACACGTTCAACGGGGCCAGCTTTGACCTGCCCTTTCTGGCCTGGCGACCCGGCATTGACCTGCGGAGGCGATTCGACCACCGGGATCTGATGCACGGCTGCCGGCGCGTCGGATTGCGCGGCGGCCTGAAACGCATCGAGCAGGCGCTGGGCATCGGGCGCGGCGACCTGCCGGATATGGGCGGCTCCGACGCAATTCTGCTGTGGCGCAAGTACCTGGACGAACAAAACTCGTCGGCGCTGGACCTGCTGCTAGAATACAACCGGGCCGACGTGGAAAATCTCTACACCTTGCGCCAGTATCTTGACCGAAGGAACGAGGGGAGGACATAACGTTGGAACTGGGACTGAAGGGAAAGAACGTAGTCGTAACTGGCGGCGGCAACAACATCGGGCGCGCCATCGTGCTGGCCTTTGCCGCGGAAGGCTGCAACATCGCCATCGCCGAGCTGAACCGCACCGCCGGCGAACAGGTTGCCAGCGAGGTGGCGGCCCTGGGCAGCGGAGCCACCGCTACCGTAATTGACGCCGACGTAACCGACCGGCCAAAAACCGACGCTATGATCGCCGAGGCCGTAGCCAGGCTGGGCAGCGTGGACGTACTGGTGAACAACGTGGGCTGGACGGTTGACCGCCTGTTTATGGACAAGACCCGGGACGAGCACACTAAAGAGGTGGACGTGAACCTGTGGGGCGCCATCAACTGCATCCACGCAGTGCTGCCGCACATGATCGAACGGCAGTCCGGCGCAGTGGTCAGCATCAGCAGCGACGCTGGGCGTATGGGAGAATACCGGGAAGCCGTTTATTCCGCCTGCAAGGCCGGCGTCATCGCGTTGAGCAAGTCGCTGGCAAGGGAGACGGGACGCTACGGCTTGCGCTTCAACATGGTCTGTCCCGGCCTGGTGGTTCCGCCGCAGTCGGAAGTAGCCAGCTCCGATAGCATGTGGGCCCAGGGGATGGAAGAGCTGTTCACCGACGAGGTGCTGGAGAGGGTGAAACGCGCCTACCCGCTACGTCGTATGGGCACAGCGGCGGAAGTGGCCAACGCGGTGGTGTTTCTGGCTTCCGACGCGGCGAGTTTCATCACCGGACAGACGCTGAGCGTATCGGGCGGCTACACGATGATGTGAGAGTCAGATTTGCCCGATTACGTTAACCAAGGAGGGGCGGGTTTCAAACCCGCCCCTGCGCTTGGTCCGAATAGACGGATGGGTTACTGCTGGTTGGTGCCAACCAGGGCCCACGCCTTTTCTTCCATGGCCGGAATTACGGCCTGCACCAGGTCGTTGTCCACGTTGGCGGCGACGGTGGGATAGCCGGCGCGGTCAATCATGTTGGACAGGTTGCCGGACTTGAACTGGTCCAGGGTCCAGGCCAGCGTGTGGCCGCTGGTGGTAACGTCCCAGTAAATCCGCACGTCCTGGTTGCGGGGGCCATAGTGGTAGTGCGGCGCGATCTCGAAGCAGTCGAAGGCCAACAGCTCGAACTCCTGCCCCAGATGGTCGGTCAGCACGTGGATGGCCACGCCGCGGTCGTTGGCCGCGCCGATGTTGGTGCGGAACTCAACGCCGAAGCGGATGTTGCCGGCTTCGTAGATGTGGTCGCCCCGGAAGTGAGTAACCGTCCGGCGCTCGTCGCGAGACTTGCCCAGGGCGCACTCGTCAACTTCGTCCATCTTGTTCTCGTCGATGCCCTCGGCCTCGATGCTGGAGGCCAGGTCATCGTAGCCGGCGCGCCGCACCATTGCGGGCAGGTTGGTCCGGATGTTCTTCAGGGTCCAGCCCAGAGCGGTGCCGACGGTGGTCTTGTCCATGTGCAGCCGGATGTTCATGTTCTCCGGCCCGTAGTGATAGTGCGGGTCCTGGTCGAAGCAGTCGAACCGCAGAATCTCGGTGTCATGGCCGTCGACGTCGCCGTACACCTGAACCATCAGACCCTGGTCGGGCATAATTTCCTTGCGGTAGGACAGGGCTACGTCCACCGGGCCGACATTGATAATGGTATCTCCCTTTTCCATGAGCTCGCCTCCCCTTGGAATTGGATAGGATTTCCGCCACGTTGGCATGGCTGGTTACTTTGCGCCGATTATAGCATCGCCGGGGATAATGGCAAGAACGCTTTTTATGATTTCAACCAAACTCGGGCCCGGCCGCGGTAGTAACGGTATAATCGGTTCCCAGGGTTCCTATGCCAGATAAACGACGTGTCAGCGAGATCACCGTTGACTTTGCCGGCGCCGCCTGCCCAGCCGGCAGCGTGGTGCGCTTTCAAGGGAAGCACGGCCACAGTCTGCTGGGCAACGTAGTTCGCATCCGAACCCGGCACGCCGACGTGATTGACGAGGAAGGACGGCAATGGCCGGTGTCCTACCGCGCCATCACCGAGGTGGTCAGCGCGCCGGCGCCGGAGTGCTCCCTGCGGGAGGTTGCAGTAATAGCGACGGCGCTGCTGAAGCATCATCAGGCCGATGGCACGCTGGCGAACGGATGGAGCTTCGGATTCGACCTGGCGCCGTCCCGAGCCGGTGTCTGCCGATACCGGGAGCGGCGCATTGATCTGTCGGTCAGCTACTGCCTGGCCGCCACTCGCGCTGAGATTGAAGATACCATCCTGCACGAAATCGCCCACGCCATCGTTGGCCCCAAGCACAACCACGACGCGGCATGGAAGGCGAAGGCCAGGGAAATCGGCTGCCAGGGAGAGCGCTGCCACCGAGTGCAGCATTCCATCCCAAGATGGGTAGGCGAATGTGGCTGCGGGCAGCAGTGGTTCCGCCAGACATTGCAACGTCGGATGATACGCAATCGGGTCTGCGGCAAGTGCCTGGGCGAGATAACCTGGCGCAGGAACACGTCCCCGGTGCTATAATGCCGCCGTTGCCGAGGGAGGCGCACACCGGTTGCGCCAAGAGCGCCTTGGTCCAGGAGAATTCCCGATGAAGATAGGTGTCAGCATCCCCCGCCTGCCCGATGCTGAGGGCATCCGCGAGTTCTGCCAGCGGGCCGAGCGGCTGGGCTTCGAGTCGGTGATGGCCGGCGACCACATCGTGCTGCCGGTGGGCGGCACCAACCAGTACCCCTATACGGAAACCGGCGCCTTTCAGCGACCCTCGGACGAGCCATTCCTGGAGACGATGACCATGCTGGGGTTCATGGCAGCGTGCACCAGCGAAATACGCCTGGGCAGCACGGTGCTGATACTGCCCTATCGCAACCCGGTGGTGCAGGCCAAGATGTTCGCCTCGCTGGACGTGCTATCCGGCGGGCGCATGATCTGCGGCGTGGGCGTAGGCTGGCTGGAAAAGGAGTTTGACATCCTGGGCGTGCCCTACGCCGACCGCGGGCCGATGACCGACGAGTTCCTGGAAATCTTCAACGCCCTGTGGACGGAGGAAGTTCCCGAGGTCAAGGGCAAGTATTACCAGATTGACGGCATCTATTTTGAGCCGAAGCCGGTGCAGCAACCCCGCATTCCCATCTGGGTAGGCGGGCATACCCGGCGCGCCCTGCGCCGCACGGCGAAATACGGCGACTGCTGGCATACCACCCGGCAGACTCCCGATTTCGTCGCCCAGAACCTGCCCTACCTGCGGGAGCAGACCGAGCGGGCTGGGCGCGACCCGGCGGACATCACAATATCCCTCAAGCGCAGCCTCCACTTCACCGACATGGACGGCTCTGAAGAGGGAGTCGGCGTCCGTTCCGGCGGCGCGCTGATCAACACCACCCAAGCCGTCATTGACGACCTGCACTACTGCAACGAACTGGGAATTGACCAACTGACCTTCGACTTCCGAGTGGACGGCATTGGCCCCTGCATCCAGGTGATGGAACACCTGGCCGAGCACGTCCTGCCGGTGGCGGAACGGCTATAGGCCGCTCTCCTTGAACCATTCGGCTCGCTCCACCAGGTGCTCAGCGGTGGACCGCATTTGCTCGATTTGAGCCTGGCTGACCTCTCGCTTGATGGAACCGGGGACGCCGGCGACGAAGCTGCGGTCGGGCACGTCCACGTTGGACAGCACCACCGAGTTGGAGGCAATCAGGCACTCCTTCCCGATGGTGGACTCGGTGAGGAAGGTGCAGTTGTTTCCCAGCAGGCTGCCCGTACCAATGCGGTCGCCGTGCACCACCACGCAGTGGCCGATGGAAACGTAGTCCTCAATGACCAGGCCGTCGCCGTGAACCACGGAACCCTCCTGGATGTTGACGTGGTTTCCGATAGTGATGACGTCGCCGTCGCCGCGGATGGTAACGCCGGGCCAGACGCTGCTGTACTCGCCGATGACGACGTTGCCCACGACGTAGGCGGCCTCGCTGACCCAAGCGGTGGGGGCGATTTTCGGTTCAATGCCTCGCAGACTGCGTATCAAAGCAGGTTCCTCACAAGATAATGTCAGCTATTCCCGCCATTCCTTCACGGCCTGGCGGGCGGCTCGCTCGCGCTCCCGGTCGATGATCGCTCGGCGCTTGTCGTACTGGCGTTTGCCCCGGGCGACGCCAAGCTCAACCTTGGCGTGGTGGTTTCTCAGATAGATGCGCAAGGCCGCCAGGGTCAGGCCCTTCTCGGCAATCTGGGCGGCCAGGTCGCCGATTTCACTGCGATGCACCAGCAGCTTGCGCGGGCGGCGCGGCTCGTGGTTCATGTAGCTGCCGGAATCGTAGGGAGCGATGTGCGCTCCGTGCAGCCACAGCTCACCGTCCTGGACGCGGGCGTAGGCGTCCCGCAGGTCCACCTTGCCGGCCCGAATGGACTTGATTTCGGTTCCGGTGAGCACCAGGCCGGCCTCAACCTTGTCCAGGATTTCGTAGTCGTGCAGGGCCTTGCGGTTGACGGCGATTTGGCGGTTATTGCTGCCGGGTGCGCTGGCCGTCTTCTTCTTGCTGTTGCGGTTCTTTCTGGCCATGACGTTCACCTGACGGCCGCGGGCTGCTGCAGCATTTCCATTGCTCGGCGCAGGGCAGTATCGTCCTCCGGCGGGATGGGCAAAGATTGTACCTCGGCCTCGATTTCAATGTCCGGCGTTACTCCCTGACCTTCGATCTGGGTGCCGTCTGGCAGATACCAGCGTCGGATGGAGAAGTAGATTGCGGAACCATCCGAAAGTTCGCGGGTGATGTTCACGCTGCCCTTGCCGAAAGTAGTCATGCCCACCAGCGGCGCGCGTCCGGCGGCCTTGATCGCTCCGGCCAGTATTTCGCTGGCGCTGGCCGAGTACTCGTTAACCAGGACTACCATAGGAATCGCCAGCGCCGGCCCGCCCTCGCCGGCCTGATGGTCGATACGATCACCTTCAGCGTCAATTTCGTACAGGATTGGCCCGCCGTCCAGGAACAGACTGGTAACGTTGATCACCGCGTCCAGCAGGCCGCCCGGATTGTTGCGCAGGTCCAGCACCAGCCCCTGTCCCTCGGCGTCCTCTAACTGCTCCAGCGCGGTGCGAACCTCCCGCTCGGTGGTGTTGGAAAAGCTGTAAATCCAGAGGTGTCCAATGCCGTCGTCCAGCATTCGGAAGGCGGTGCTCTCAATGGGAATGCGGCCGCGGGTTACCGTTATGGTTACGTTCTCCATGCTGCCGGCGTGGCGCACCAGCAGGGTAACGTCGGTTCCCCGCGGGCCGCGGATGAGGTTGACCGCTTCAATCAGGCCCAGTCCGTCAATGCTTTCGCCATCCACGGCGAGGATGAGGTCGCCAGGGCGGATGCCGGCGGCCTCGGCCGGGGCGCCGGGTATGGGTGCGATGACAGTAAGGCCGGCGTCGGTCAGCGTAACCTGCGCGCCGATGCCTTCGAAGTAACCCCGGTATCCTTCCTGTTCGCGGGAATGCTGCTCGGCGGTCAGATATGAAGCGTGGGGGTCATCCAGGGCGGCGAGCAAACCGCGGATGGCGCCGTCGGCCAGCTGATCGGGCACAATGACTTCGTGGTCAACGTGCTCTTCAAGCAGGATATCGTAAGCTTCGCCCAGCTTGAGCAGCTCCGGCTGAAGGTTGCTGCTGGGCGGGATCGGCTCGGCCGCCGCGCCGGCGCTGACCCCTCCGCATCCGGCGACGGCCAGCAGGAAAAGGAGGGCAACGAGCAGTGGCGTCAACCGCGCGCTTACGATTCGCTCAATCATCAATGGCATTGTAGCACGGCGCCTGCGTTGACACCGATTCACGCCCGCTGATAGCATCGGTTGACGTATTGCAGAAGGAGCGAAGGCGTTGACCGGAATCGCCGCCTACGGCGCTTATATTCCCCGCTACCGTTTGGGAGCGGAGACCTCCGGCTGGAACTCCCGCCACGAGAGGGCCGTAGCGAACTTCGACGAAGACAGCGTTACCATGGCCGTGGCCGCCGGCATGGACTGTCTGGCCGGGCGTGACCGCAGCGGCATCGATGGCATCATCTTTGCCAGCACGACGCCGCCTTACGCCGAAAAGCAGTGCGCCGCCATCGTTGCCGCCGCGCTTGACCTGCGCCAGGATATCTTCGCCAGTGACGTTACCAACGTACTGCGGGCCGGCACCAACGCGCTCATGTCGGCGCTGGACGCCGTAGCCGCCGGCAGCGCCGGGCAGGTCCTAGTGGTAGTCGCTGACAGCCGGCAGGGGCCGCCCCGAGGCGAGACCGAGCGCGCTTCCGGCGACGGCGCCGCCGCATTCGTCGTCGCCGCCGACGGCGTAATCGCCGAATACGCCGGCAGCCACTCCATCACCGACAATATGCTGGATGCGTGGCGTACGCCTGGCGACCCTTTCGTCCGCACCTGGGAAGACCGTTTCGCAACCGAAGAGGGCATCGAGCGCATCGTGCCGGAGGCGCTGGACGGATATTGCCGCAGGCACGAAGTTGCCCCGGCTGACGTTGCCAAAGCCGCCATCTACGCTCCCGACGCTCGCCGTCACGCTCGCCTGGCCCGGCAGCTGGGATTTAGCGAGTCGCAGGTGCAGGAACCGCTTTTCGGCGTGGTGGGCAACACCGGCGCGGCCTTTGCGCCGATGCTGCTGGCCTCGGCGCTGGAAACGGCCGGCCCGGGTGAGCTGCTCCTGGCTATATCCTACGGCGACGGCAGCGACGTGCTGGGTTTCCGAACCGAGCCGGCACTGGCAACGGCGGAACGTCCGGCCATGGGCGTGTCCGGCTGGGTGGCTGCCCGGCAAGTGCTGGACAGCTACGAGACCTACGCCCGCTGGCGGGAAGTATGGACCCTGGACGACGCATCCCGGAGGCCGGCCGCGGCGTCGCCGTCGGTGTCTGCGCTGTGGCGAGAGGGTGACAAGAACGTTCGGCTGTACGGCGCGCGCTGTCGGGCCTGCGGCTACGTGCAGTATCCTCCCCAGCGGGTTTGCGTAGAGTGTCGCAGCGTGGACAACAGCGACCCAGTGCGATTGAGCGAGCAGCCCGGGGAGGTCTTCACCTACTCCATGGACTACATCGCCGGCGCGGTGGATACTCCGCTGGTGGTAACCGTGGTGGACTTTGAGGGCGGCGGCCGCGTGCTGTGCATGATGACCGACCGGGAACTGGATGAGGTACGGGTCGGGATGCCCGTGGAAATGAGCTTTCGCAAGCTGCGCGTGGTCAACGGGATTCACAACTATTATTGGAAGGCGATACCCAGGCGCACCCCCGCGCCGGTGGCAGTACCGGCCTGACTTGAGGAGTAGAGCGATGAGTGGAATACGGGACCGAGTGGCCGTAGTCGGCATGGGCTGCACTCGCTTCGGCGAACGGTGGGACGCATCGGCGGCCGACCTGATGGTGGAGGCGGCCTACGAAGCCTACGAGGATGCCGGACTGGACGCGGACGACATTCAGGCCGCCTGGCTGGGCACCGTCAGCAGTTTCCGCACCGGGCAGCCCCTGGCCGAGGCGCTGAAACTGGATTACATCCCCATCACCCGCGTGGAGAATGCCTGCGCCACTGCCACCGACGCTTTCCGCAACGCTTGCTACGCCGTCGCCGCCGGCGTGTACGACATCGTGCTGGCCATGGGGGTGGAGAAACTGAAAGACAGCGGCTTTTCCGGCTTGGCCATCGCCGCCGGGCCGGGGGCCGACGTAGAACCGCCCACTCCGCCGCCGTCGCAGTTCGCCATGGCGGCGACGCGCTACTTCCATCACTACGGCATTGACTACTACGACGGCAAGCGCACGCTGGCGCAAATCGCCTCCAAGAATCACCACAACGGCACGTTGAACGCCAAGGCCCACTTCCAGCGGGAGGTCAGCGAGGAGCAGATTATCAACGCGCCGATGATTGCCTGGCCGTTGGGCCTGTACGATTGCTGTGGCGTCAGCGACGGCGCCGCGGCGGCCATCATTACCACGCCGGAAATCGCTCGCACCCTGCGGGACGACTACATACTGGTCAAAGGGCTGGGCCTGGCCGTGGGCGCCTTCGGCGTGCTGCGCAACGATTGGGACTTCACCTACTTCCCCGAAACCGTCCGGGCCAGCCAGGCCGCTTACGAAGAGGCCGGCATCACCGACCCTCGGCAGGAAATCGACATGGCGATGGTGCATGACTGCTTTACCATCACCGAGTTGATAATCATGGAGGACCTGGGATTCAGCCCCCGGGGCCAGGCCAGCGCTGACGTTGCCGACGGAGCGTATTCGCTGGAGGGCGACCTGCCGGTGAACACCGACGGCGGCCTGAAGTGCTTCGGCCATCCCATCGGCGCCAGCGGCATCCGCATGATTTACGAGGTGTACAAGCAGATCCAGGGCAAGGCTGGCGGACGGCAGTTGCAGAAGGCCGACCTGGGGATTACCCACAACCTGGGCGGGCGGCCCGGCTCATTCACCTGCTCCGTAGCCGTGTTTGGACGCCCGGATTAATCCGGCGGATTTTTAGAATTTCGTCAAATCCGCAAGCGTCCGCTAGGGCGCTCGTCTGCCGGGCATTGCTATAACTATGCCCGATTATGGCGGAAACTGCGGTTGATAATCGGGAACTGATACAGGCTTTCGGGCGAGGCTCGCTGCTCAACATTCGGGTTGACGACAGCGTGCCGGTGGAAGCCGCCTGCCGCGCGCTGCGGGAACACTTGGGCCGCAGCCGGCAGCTGTACGCCCATGGCGACGTGGCCGTGGACATCGGCCGGCGTTTGCTGGTCGTCGAGCAGCAGGAACGCATCCGCAAGGTTATTGAGTCCGAATCTGGCCTCAGCGTCGCGCGGTTCTGGTGTGAACCGCAGGTGCTGGAGCAGGAGCGTGAGCGCATCACCAACCTGCTGGCCTTGCAGTCGGCAACGGCGCCAGACTTTTCGCCCAAAGGCCACCGGTCCGAAAGCCAACCGGACATCGACGAGCCCCGGCCGGTGGGGCCTCACACGAACGACCCGCCCGATGTACCGGACCATCAGACGGCGGACGGGATGGCGTCGGGTGGGGAGCGTCACGGCGTGCCGGCGGTGATGGTGCGAGGCACCTGCCGCTCCGGAGAGGCCCTCACCTTTCCCGGGAACGTGGTAGTGATGGGAAACGTCAACCCCGGCGCTCAAATCGCCGCGCGGGGCGACATCCTGGTGTTCGGCGCGCTGCGGGGCGCGGCCCACGCCGGCTGCGAGGGAGATACCAGCGCGGTCATCTTGGCCATGTCTACCGCCAGCCCGCACCTGCGCATCGCCGACTACCGATGGCACGACGACGGGCCGCGGGACACTACCGGCCGTCGCGCCAACGACTCCACTGCGCCAACCATCGCCAGGGTTGAGAATCGCGCAATCCGAGTCTCACCGTACTTGAAAAACTATGCCCTTGACCACGGAGGAAATCCCAATGAGCGGTAAGACCATCGTCATGACTTCCGGCAAAGGAGGTGTGGGCAAAACTACCGCCACTGCCAACGTGGGCGTCGGACTGGCCCTGCGCGGCAACCGGGTGGTGGTCATCGACACCGACATCGGACTGCGGAACCTGGACGTGGTGATGGGCCTGGAGAACCGCATCGTGTACGACCTTATTGACGTGGTGGAAGAACGCTGCCGCGTGGAGCAGGCGCTGATTCGCGACAAACACGCCGGCGAACTCTACCTGATCGCCGCCGCCCAAACCCGCGACAAGGACTGCATCTCGTCGCAACAGTTGACCAACCTGTGCCGACAGCTCGAAGTCGATTTCGATTACGTCATCGTGGACTGCCCAGCCGGCATTGAGCAAGGGTTCCGCAACGCGATCGCCGCGGCCCGGGAGGCGCTGGTGGTAACTACGCCGGAGGTTTCGGCCATCCGGGACGCCGACCGGGTGATTGGCCTGCTCCACGCCAGCGACATCCATTCGGCCAAGCTCATCATCAACCGAATCAAGCCCGAGATGGTGCGCCAGGGCGATATGCTGGACGCGTCGGACGTGCTGGAGATGCTGGCCGTTGACGCCATCGGGCTGATACCCGCCGACGACCGGGTAATCACTGCAACTAACAACGGCACGCCGGTGGCCCACGACGTGCAGTCTCCCTCCGGAAGGGAGTTTGTGCGAATCGCCGCGCGCATCGACGGAGAATACACCCCGATGATTGACCCGGTGGAGGAGCAGTCCACTTCCATCATGGACAAAGTTCGTACCCTGATGGGCATTACCCGAAAGGCGTCGTCCCATGTTTAGCCTGCTGAGAAAAATACGAGGCCAGAGCCAGGGCACACCGCGCGAGTTGGCCCGGCAGCGGGTGCAGTCGGCGATCCGGCGGGACCGGATGGAGGTTTCGACACCCCAGCTGTCCGAGCTGCGGGGCGAACTGCTCACCGCCATCAACGCGCGCCTGCCGGTAGCGTCCGAGTTCGCCGAGTTCGGGCTGGACCGGGTTGACGGCGACCTTTACCTGGTGTCGCGGGTGCGGGTGGAAGAGCGGAGGTAGCCTTCGGCGTCATCATTGCCGCAGTTGACCCACTGCACCGGTGGGTTATAATGCGGCATTACCCGTGTGAACTGCTGGTTCAGGCGGCGGTGAGCGCCGCACGGAAGCAGCCGGAGTTGCAACATGGCCACGGCCCCCGCACCGCAGCGCGGATACTTCGCACAGAAAGCTCATCGGTTCCTCGCTGCGCTGGTGTTTCGGGATTTCCGATTTCTGGCGTTGGCCACACTGTGCAGCGGCAGCGGAGCCTGGGCGCTGATCGTGGCCCGGGGCGCCTGGGTGTACAGCATTCCCGAATTGCAGGGAACCTGGGGATTGTGGGTCGGGTTAATCACCTTCGCGGCGATGTCGCCACGCTTCTTCGCCACCCCGTTTATCGGATACCTGGCCGACAAGGTAACGCGCAAGAAGCTCCTGCAATGGGTTTACGCTCTGCAATTGGTCCAGGCTGCCATTATGGCCCTGTTGGTCATGGCGGGGGTGGACAACCCCTGGTACGTCGTGATACTAGCCGTAGTCAACGGCACGCTGCGCGCCACGCAGCAGACCGCGGCCCAGTCGTTGTCTCCCAACCTGGTGGACCGGGAACGGCTGCCCAACGCCGTTGCCCTCAACGAGGCGATGCAACAGGGATCACGGCTGTTCGGTCCCATTGTCCTGTTGATGGTGGCGGTTACCGTCGGTTCCGCCTCCTTGACCAACGAAGGCGAACCGATTCTGACCCTGGGGTCGATACTGCTCACCCTGGGCACCTCCGCCATCGTATTCTGGGCCTGCGCCGCCTTCTACTTGGTTGCGCTGATTTCGTCCCTGAACATTCGCACCGTGTCCAGCGGCGTGATTGACCGACGCCGCAGCTTCTGGGCGAATACGGCGGCCGGCTTCGCCTATTCATACAGCACTCCGTTGGTCTTCGGCATCATCCTCATGGCGCTGGCTCACTGTGTGCTGGTGATGTCCTTCGAGTCGATGCTGCCTCCCCTGGCCCTGGAAAAACTCGCGCCGGTGGATGCCAACGGGAACCGGGTATTCAATCAGAACGACGTGTACGCGCTGATGGCCGCGCTGGGCCTGGGAGCGCTGATGTCATCCATTTTCGTGGGCGGCATCGTGAGCCACTTGAATCGCGGTCGGGTATTTCTCCTGCTGGGGTTCACCAGCAGCTTGACACCCATCGGGCTGGGATTGTCGGCGCAAACCGGCATTTCAATATTCGCGGCCGTGCTGATGGGTCTGGGAACTTCCGGTTTCATGACCATCACCCATACCATCATCCACTCGGTGGTACCGGACGAGATTCGGGGCCGCGTGGCATCCGTTTATTCGATGCACGTAGGCGGCAGCATGGCCTTCGCCAACTTGCTCTACGGAAGCCTGGCGGATTTCTGGTCGCCCGGCCGCATAATGGCCATCTCAGGGGCCGCGTTCACCATAGTAGTAGTGGGAACAATCATCGCCAGCGGGTTCTGGCGCGGGATTTATTTCCGTGGCGAAGCTCGCCCGGTCGCTGTAGCCAGTCCTGCCGGCGGCGACTAGTTTCCCTGACACCAAACGCCACTCTCGCCCCGCCGGGGGTCCATTGCCGGAGTTATCCCTTGCCCACCGATGAAATAGCTCGCTACGTGGAAACCACTCCTAAGTCCCGCGCCCTGTGGGAGGAGGCGTGCCGCTACCTGCCCGACGGGGACAGTCGCCATTCCATCTTCTGGAAGCCCTACCCGATTTTCACCGAATCTGCCCGCGGCGCGGTCGTTACCGACGCCGACGGCGTGGAACGGCTGGACTTCATAAACACCATGACCACGATGATCCTGGGGCATGGTCCGGCACCGGTGCTGGAGGCGGCCCGCACGCAGATGGATTGTGGATTGGCCTACAATTCGCCCAACCGCCACCAGGTCGAACTGGCCGCGCTGCTGTGCGAGCGGGTCCCTTCCTTTGACCAGGTGCGCTTTACCAACTCCGGCACCGAGGCAACCCTCAACGCCATCCGCGCAGCGCGGGCTTACACGGGGCGCAGCAAAATCGCCAAGGTTGAGGGCGGCTACCACGGCACCCACGACGCGGTCATGGTCAGCCTGCGCATCGACCCGGCCACCGGCGGCGACTACGACAGCCCGCTGCCCGTAGCATCCAGCGCCGGGCTGGCCGATGGTACGTTGGAGCAGGCCGTAATCATCCCCTACAACGACGTGGGCGTGGCACGCGACATCCTTGAAAACCATCGGGACGATCTGGCCGCCGTCATCGTAGAGCCGGTGATGGGCTCCGTAGGGATGCTGCCGGCCGACCTCGCTTACCTCAAAATGCTGCGTGAGTTTGCCGACGCCAGCGGCGCGCTGCTGATATTCGACGAGGTAATCAGCTTCCGCGTGCTGCCCGGCGGCGCACAGCAGCACTATGGCATCACGCCGGATATGACGGCATTGGGCAAGATCATCGGCGGCGGCTTCCCGGTGGGCGCGTTCGGCGGCCGTTCCGACATTATGACTCTGTACAGCCCGCTCAGCGGTCCGGTCATCAACCACGGCGGTACTTTCAACGCGAACCCGGTGACCATGGCCGCCGGCGTCGCCACGCTGTCCGAGCTGACGCCGACGGTGTATCGCCGCCTGGCGGAGCTTACCGAGATGCTGCGCCAGGGCATCCGGCAGGTGTGTTCCGAGCTGGAGCAACCGGCCCAGGTAACCGGCCTGGGTTCGCTCTTCGGCATTCACTTCACCGGCGAACCTTTGCGCAACTACCGGGACATTGCCGCCGAGGACAAGGCACTGGGTGAGCGGGTCTTCATGGGGATGCTAAATGAAGGCTTCCTGCTGGCCCCCAACCTGGTGGGCGCGTTGTCCACCGAGCTGGGCGAGATTGAAGTGGACGCCTTCGTGCGAGCATTCCGGCGGGTGCTGCAGCGGCAGATATGACTCAGGGGCGAATGATTATTCGCCCCTGCAACATTGGCAACCGAACGGTGGCAATCAGTCCACCGGCGGGCGCTTTTCCCACTTTTCCGGCGCGGGATATACCGGCGTGGCTATCTTGCGGATGTTTTCGGTGGCGAACCAGTCCGCGCACTCTTCCCGCCACTTGATGAAGTGGGGCGCGTTGCGGTGGGCGTCCAGCGCCGCGTCGTCCTCGTAAACCTCGAACAGGTGCAGCTTGTTCTCGTCCTCGTTGTCCTGTAGCACGTCGAAGCGCAGGCAGCCGGGCTCGTCGTTATTGGAGCCGCGAGCGTCGCCCAGCATGGAGGCCATGAACTGGTCTTTGAAGCCGGGCTTGATGTTAATCTCAACAATCAGGGCAATCATCGTCATCTCCTTGAAAGGTAGCGAATCTTGGCGGATTATAGCAGTGGCGGCCTCAAAGTTGTAGAATGCCGGCACAATCGGCCATCGTGAAGGGAGGCAATCATGGCAGATATTCCCATCGTGTACACGCTGACGGTGTGCCCGGCCTGCGATTCGCTGCGGGCGGCCTGGCGTCGGGAAGGCGTGGAGTATGAGGAACGCCGCGTTGACCAGAGCCAGGAAACGCTGGACGAGGCCCTGGACTATGGCGACGCCGTGCCCATCATCGTATGGCCCGACGGCAAGGTGGAGACAGGCTTTCGCGGCCAGCGCGGTTGAGAAATCGGCTGACGGGTCGGTGGTCCGTCAACATTGAATCGGTCATTGGAGGTGTAACTATGGCGCAGCAGACCAGCGTGGTAACCCGGGAGCGCTTCGCTCAGGGCATGACTTACGACGAATACATGGACAGCGTCAAGGTCAACAAGGCCCGAATTGAAGAGTACTACGACAACGTCCGACTGGACTCGGAGCAGACCGACGCGCTGCGGGAACTGGCCGGCGCAGACGGCGGCCCGGCCCGCATGATGATCATCGGAGAGGACTGGTGTGGCGACGTGGTGCGGGAGCTGCCGGTGCTGGCCCGTGTCGCGGAAGCCGCTGGCCTGGAACTGCGCATCTTCCCCAGGGACGAAAACCACGACATAATGAACGAGTTCCTGAAAGAGGGGAAGTACATGTCCATTCCGGTGGCGGTTTTCTACGACCAGGGGCACGAGTATATCTGCCACTGGATTGAGCGCTCGGACGTCGCCAACCGCGAGCAGGGCGAAATCGAGGCCGGCATTCGCGCCGAGCAGCCGGACATCTCCGACCAGGACTTTGGTCGCCAGCGGCGCGCTCGAACCGCTATCCGCGCCAGCGAGTGGCAGCGGGCCACCGTCGATGAGTTGGTGGGAATGCTACGGGAGCACGCCCACTAAGTCTGCATAGGACTTGGAAACAACGCGTAGGGGCGAATGATTATTCGCCCCTACATTTGCTCCAACGTGAACCGGAAATCTTCGATCACCGGATTGGCCAGCAGTTGGTCGCACATTCCGGCCACTGCGGCCTCCGCCGCGTCAGCGTCATCGCCACCAATGCGGATTTCCAGGTATTTGCCGATGCGAACGTCGTCAACAGCGTTGTAGCCCAGGCTGTGCAGGCCGCCCATTACGGTCAGCCCCTGGGGGTCGTTGACGGCGGGTTTGAGGGTAACGTAAACGCGGGCTAAAAACACGGTTCGGTCCTTTTTGGTCAGTACCCTGTGCCCAACAATATGCTATCCGCCGGATGAATCCGTCATCTGAACGCCGGTGGTGCAGGGCAGGCCGTTGGGAAACTCCGGGCCGGTATTGCCGGGATAAGCATTGAAAAAGGCGGCGATGCGTTCGGCGTCAACTCCCACCATGCGGTCCAGCACGCCCCAGGTGGTCAAGGCCACCATCCCCCCGGGTATTTTGTAGTAGCGGCGCACGATGGCAAACTCCGCGGCCAGCGGAATCGCTTCCACTGCTTGCCGCAAAGCATCTATCTCCGCATCATCGGCCAGATTGTGGCTGACTATGAGGTTGCCGTGTTCGAGGTTATGAACCAGCAACTCATCGGGCAACGGGTAGTTGTAGAAGCCGCAATCGCTCCAGGCGTCCCAGTGCGGCCCTGAGGTGGGCGGAACGGTATTGTAGCCGCCGTTAGGGAAGTCACTTATCCGCATCGGATACGGAAAGTGCTGGCGGTTGGGCATGATGCTGACGCGGATTGGGCCGTCGGTGGGCGGTACCTCGCTGAGTGAAGGACCGGCGGGGGTCGGCGGGGGAGGCGGCATGGCCGTTGGGGTGGGCGAGGGCATAGTCGGCGCAACGGTGGGCTCAAACCGGGTTGCCGTGGGCAAGGGGGTTGCGGTGGCGGCGACGGTGGGAGCGGGGACCGACGTGAGCGTGGGCGTCTGCGTTGGCGCGGCGGTTGCTGTGGGGGACGACGTAAGCATCGGCGCAGGCGAGTCGAGTTGCGCGGAGGCCTGGCAGGCCAGCAGCATTACACCAACCAGTATGACATTCAATAACGCCGGTATCCGCAACATGGCAATAACGGCGCCGGCCACTAGTTCACGGGGCGCTAGGGATTCATAACGCCGCCCTGGGTGCACGGCGCGCCATTAGGAAACTCCGGGCCCAGCTTACCGGAGTAAGCCTCAAAAAACCGCTCGATGCGGTCGCGGTCGATGCCATCCATCGGCCCGTCAACCACGCCCCAGGTGGTCAGCGCCACGGTGCCGACGGGGATTTCCGCGTAAGGTCGAGCGACGCCCCAAAGGTTGGTCAGTCCAATATCGTCAAAAACCTGGGCCAGCTGGTCAACCTGGGTTGAGTCGGCCAGGTTGTAATGAACGATGATGTTGCCGTGCTCCATGTTGTGGACGATGCGCTCGTCGGGGACCGGGTCCCGGTAAAAACCGCACTGCACCCAGCCGTTCCAATGCTGTCCGGAAGTTGGCGGCACGGTGTACCCGTCCGGATCGACAGCGGTGATGCTGATGGTTTCGGGGAAATGCTGCCGGCTGGCGGCAACCGCAACCTGCTGGCCGATCCCTTCAACATAGCCGTCGGCGCTGCCCTGGCCGCTGCCGCCGAAGTTCAGCGGCAAGGCCACCGGAACCAACAGCGCCGCAATAAACAGTACCGCGATGGCGGCAAAGGATACCAACAGCCACTTGCTGCGGAACCCGCCGCCCGGGGCTACGGGCGGCGTGCGACGGCGTCCCCGGCGGTCTGCCGGCCGACGGCGGTGTCGAGAGGGGGGCATGGATGCTAAAGAGACTCGCCGGTGAGCCGCTGATAGGCTTGCCGATACAACTGAGCGGTCTGCTGCACCACGTCCTCGGGCAGCTCGGGAGCCGGCGGCTCCTGATCCCAGCCCTGGGCCGTCAGCCAGTCGCGCACGAACTGCTTGTCATAACTGGGCTGCGACTTGCCGGGCGCGTAGCCCTCGGCGTCCCAGAACCTGCTGGAATCGGGCGTCAGCAATTCGTCAATCAGAATCAGCTCGCCGTTCAGCGTGCCGAACTCCATCTTGGTGTCGGCCAGCACGATGCCGCGCTCTTTGGCGAAGTCGTGGGCGTGGAGATACACGGCCTTGCTCACGTCTTCGAGTTTTTGTGCCATCTCCTCTCCCACCATGGCCACGACCTCGGCGTCGGTCATGTTTTCATCGTGGCCCTCTTCAGCCTTGGTGGTGGGCGTGAACAACGGTTCCGGGAACCGGTCGCCTTCTACCATGCCGGCCGGCATTTCCTTGCCCGACACGGTGCCCTGGCGACGGTACTCGCCCCAGGCGGAGCCGGTGATGTAGCCGCGCACGATGCACTCGATGTCGATGCGCTCGGCCTTTTTGACCACCATGGCCTGCCTGGCAACGTTGTCCTCGGTGTAGGCCGAGTGCGTGATGATGGGGCTGTCGGCGTACGGAGCAGCATCGGGCGAATCGGCCAAGGCAACCAGATGGTTGGGCACAATGTGCTCGGTGAGGCGGAACCAGAAGGCTGACATACCGTTTAGAGCCGCTCCCTTGTCGGGGATGCCGTTGGGCAGCACCACGTCAAAGGCGGAGATGCGGTCGGTGGCGACCATCAGCAGCAGGTCGTCAGTCAACTGGTAGGTATCGCGGACTTTGCCGCGATGCATTCGGTTGGGCATACGCGTTTCAATAATCATGGCACTTTTCTTTACGCAGGGTCGTGTCGGTCGGTTTCAGGCGAGCACGGCGGCCGGCAGCAGGCCGATGCGCTCAAAGTTGTCGTCGATGTAGCGGGTGTAGTAACCGTAATCGAACAGTTCCTCCATTTCAGCGGCGGTGAGGTGCTCGGAGGCTTCGGGGTCGTCCTTGAGCAACTGCCGGAAGTCCTGAGCGTCGTCCCAAGCGCGCATGGCGTTGCGCTGGACGATGTCGTAGGCGGCCTCCCGGGACAGGCCCTTGTCCTCCACCAGCGCCAGCAGCACCCGCTGACTGAAGATCAGGCCCCGGCTGCTTTCCAGGTTCTGCCACATCCGGTCGCTGTCCACCCGCAGCCCACTAATGACGTGGGTGAAGATGCTTAGGATGTAGTCCAGCATGAGGCAGGTGTCGGGCAGGATGATGCGCTCGGAGGAGGAGTGGCTGATGTCCCTTTCGCCCCATAGCGCGACGTTTTCCAGCGCGGGCACGGCGTTGCCGCGGATGGTGCGGGCCAGGCCACAGATGCGCTCCGTCAGCTCCGGGTTGCGCTTGTGGGGCATCGAGGAGGAGCCCGTTTGCCCGGCGCCGAAAGGCTCCTCGACCTCGTGGATTTCCGTGCGCTGCATCCCGCGAATCTCGGTGGCGAACTTTTCCAGAGACGCGGCCACCAGGGCGCAGGTGGTGATGAAGTGGGCGTGGCGGTCGCGCTGCACCACCTGGTTGGACACCGGCGCTACCGCCAGGCCCAGGTGATGGCAAACCCGCTCCTCAATATGCGGCGGGATGGTGGCGTGGGTCCCCACGGCGCCGGAAATCTTGCCGACACGGACGGTGTCCCGGGCCGCCTGCATCCGCTCGCGTTGACGACGGAGTTCGTCCCACCACAGGGCCAGCTTCAGGCCGAAAGTCATCGGCTCGGCGTGGACGCCGTGGGTGCGGCCCATCATCAGGGTGTCCTTGTGGCGGATGGCTTGCTCCTTGACGGCGGCGATGGCGGCGTCAATCTCTTGCAGCAGCAAGTCGCCGGCCGCCACCAGCTGCAAGGCCTGGCCAGTGTCCAGCATATCCGAGGAGGTCATGCCCAGATGCAGCCAGCGGCCTTCGGGGCCCAGGGTTTCGGTGATGGAGCGCAGGAACGCGGTAACGTCGTGCCGCGTGGTCTCGAAAATCTCCATCATGCGGGCGTGGTTATAGGCTGAGCCGCGCAGCAGTTCCATGTCTTCCAGCGGAACAACGCCGGCTTCGGTCCACGCTTCGCAGACGGCCAGTTCAACGTCCAGCCACATCCGGTATTTGTTTTCATCCGACCAGACCTGCTTCATGGCGGGCCTGGAGTAACGGTCAATCACGGCGCAGTTCCCTCCGCGGGGTTTGCATAACGCTCGTGTATTTTATCACAACCACCGCTCAGTGGGTCAGTCCAATGCGCCATTTACGTACCCTTGAACCGCTGCCAGCACCGGGCCGAAGTCGGTGAAAGGAGTGAAGGGGATTCCGGCGCCTTGGCACAGTTCTGCCATCTGGCGGTGGGCGAACACGGTATCGGCCACCTGGCCGGCCTCGAAGTCGGAACTGCCGTCGCCGGCGTAAAAGACGTGGTAGCCCTGCTGCTGGAACCGCTGAACCATCAGGGCCTTGCTGTTGCCCCGCTCCGGCGCGTCCGGGTAGGTGAAATCGTAGCCGTAGCCAACGATGCGCCCATCGCCGTCAAACTGGGCGCGCACGGCGTGCACCGGCATATCGGACCGGCCGAAGGCGTCCAGCAGGGCTTGAATGTAGAAGTCCAGCCCCTGGCTGACGATGCACATGGGAATGCCTTTGTCCCGGCAGAATTGGGACAGCTCGCCGAAGTGCTCGCGAAAGCAGGCTTGCTCTCGCACGTAGGATTGCATCGCCGCTTTGTCGGCCTGCATCTGCCGGAAGGTGATTTCCTGGTAATCCTTCAGCGACAACTCGCCGTCGCGGAACCGCTGGCGCACGTCCGTCCACGAGGGATGGCCGAACCGATGCAGAAGCAGTTCGGCCACGTTCTGGGCCGCCGCCGTATCGTCAAAGTCCGTCAGCACGGCCGGCGGACGGCGTCGGGTCTGCCGGGGGTCAGCGCTCACGCAGGGACTGCCGATAGCGCTCAACGGCGTCCCGGACGTCGTCGTGCTTGATGCTCAGAATCTGGGCGGCGTAGTAGGCGGCGTTGCGCGCGCCCCATCCGCCCACGGCCATGGCCGCCACCGGGATGCCCGGCGGCATCTGCGCGGTGGACAGCAGAGCGTCCCAGCCGTTGAGTTCGCTGGACGTGAGGGGAATACCGATTACCGGCAACGTGGTTTGGGCAGCCAGCGCGCCGCCCAGGGCGGCCGAGCCACCGGCCGCGGCAATCAGCACTTCCAGTCCGCGCTCCCGGGCCGTGCTGCCGTATTCATGGACCCGTTCCGGCGTACGGTGGGCGGACATCACCCTGACCTCGTAGTCGATGCCCAGGGATTCCAGCGTGTTAATGGTCGGTTGGACGGCTTCCTCATCCGAGGCGCTGCCCATCACAATTCCTACCAGCGGCAAAATAGTTCTCCTTTCACTTGGCGATTTCGGCTATGTCGCGAAAAGCGTCCAGCAAGGCTTCCTGGATGCTTTCCGAGTCATCGTCGATTTCTTCGTCGTCAACCATGACGTACCCGGCGTCTTCGTCGTCGATGCCTACCAGCACTTCCAGCTCCACCGGGTCGCCGTCGTGCCAGTAGAGGGTGTAGAGGATCTGGTCGTTGAGTCCTTCAAAGTCGGAGTCATCGTCGCCCTCGAAGTCGTACTGCCACGAGCGATCGACGATGAGGCGGGCACCTCCGTCCAGCAGCACGTCGTTCATCTGCGTCAACAGCTCTTCGACGGCCAGCCCGGCGGCGTACTTTTCCAGCAGGCCCCGACGTTCGGCAACCTCGGACATCTGCCGGCCGTAGCCCTCGTTATCCACGCGCACCCGCAGGCGGTTCAGGTCATCAAGCCAGGGCATCGATTATTCCTCCGGTTACGGTGGTCAGGCGGTTACGGCGATCAGGCCGGACCCTTATTGGCACGTCCATTAAGGTAACAGAATTCGTCAACGCGGCGAAAGTCTGCCAGCCCGACTCTCACTCGCAGGGCGTGCAAAATGTCCAGCAGGTCGATGTAGCACAGTCCCGGGTGTCCGCCCTTGAAACCCGCCGGCAGCATCCCCCACCGCCGCAAAGCGCGTTCGGTGTGAGGACTCCACGGCGCGAAGAGGCCAGGTTCTCGCAGCGCGAGCAGGTATGACGGCCATTCTCGCCCGGCTCCCGCCAAGCCGAAACCCGCGGTTGCGACAGCGCATTCCTCAAATCGGTTTTCCAGCTTGATGGTGTCGTGGAGCAGAAAGTCCACCGCGTCGCGTATTTCTTCGATGGGGTTGGCGCGGAATTTGGCAATTTGCCGCCCGCCGGCGGCGCGATACAGAGCGACGGCTTGCGCTTCAGTGAGCTCAGCAAGAACATCCTGCTCCAACCACGCCACGGCATCGTCATTGCCCCAGCGGCGTCGGCGAAACTGGTCCAACTCGCCGGCGTCGGCTGCTATGCTGAAAGCGTGGGCCAGGGCTGGCCAATCCGGGCGGGTTCCTTTCGGGGTTGCCATAACTGCGGATATTCCTACGCGCCGGCCACGGCGACGGCGGCCTCTGCCGCAATGTCCCGACGGTAGTACGCGCCTTCAAAGCTGATGCGGTCGATTCGATGGTAAGCCCGGTCGCGCGCGACGTCCACAGTGTCGCCCAGGCCCACGCAGGCCAGCACCCGGCCGCCGGCAGTCAGCGCGGCGCTGCTGGCGTCATCGGACAGCCGTGCGCCGGCGTGGAACACTATAACGTCGTCGGAAAGGTCGCCATCGTCCAGTCCGGCAATGGGGATTCCAGTTTGATACGGGCCGGGGTAGCCGTCAGACACCATGACCACTGCCACCGATGGCCGCGTTGACCAGCGCACCGGCGCGACGTCATCCAGGCTGCCGGCAGCGCAGGCCAGCATCACCTCTACCGGATCGCTGAGCAGCTGGGGCATCACAACCTGCGTTTCCGGGTCTCCAAAGCGGCAGTTGAACTCCAACACGCGAGGGCCGGCGTTGGTGAGCATCAACCCGCAGTAGAGCGCGCCCCGGTAGGGCGCACCTCGGCTGGCCAATTCCCGGATTACGGGTAGCATATATTCTTGGCGAATCCGCTCGGCCAGTTCATCATTCCAGAAGTGCGGCGGGCCGTAGCTGCCCATGCCGCCGGTGTTGGGGCCGGTGTCGCCTTCGCCGATTCGCTTGTAGTCCGTGGCCGCCGTTACCGCCGAAAGGTTCTCACCGTCGGTGAAGCCGAATACGCTGACCTCCGGCCCGTGGAGCCAGTCTTCCACTACTACTGTCGCCCCGGCGTCGCCGAATATCCGGTCCTCCATGCAAGCGCGGATGGCGATGTGGGCCTGCTCGCGATTGGCGCACAGGGCCACGCCCTTGCCGGCGGCCAGGCCATCGGCTTTCACCACCACCGGACGGTCGTGGTAGTCCACGTAGTGCAGCGCGCCGCTGACGCTTTGGAATACCCGGTAATGCGGGCCAGGCACTCCGGCGGCGTCCAGCACGCTGCGGGCAAAACTCTTGCTTGATTCCAACCGCGCCGCCGCTCTACTGGGACCGAAAGCGGGGATACCGGCGGCACCCAGTCGGTCGGATAGGCCCATCGCCAGCGGCGTCTCCGGGCCAATTACCACCAGCTCGATGTCGTGGTCAATTGCGGCGGACACGATGCCGTCAACGTCGGTGTCGGAAACGGGCAGGTTGGTTCCCACCGAGGCGGTGCCGGAGTTGCCCGGCGCGGCGAATAGCTCGCTCACGGCCTCAGAACGGACTAACCGCCAGGCCAGCGCGTGCTCGCGACCGCCAGAGCCGACTACCAGAACGCGCACGGGTGTTACTCCCACTCGATGGTGCCGGGTGGCTTGCTGGTGATGTCATAGACCACTCGGTTCACGCCGTCCACTTCGTTGACGATGCGGTTGCTGATGCGGGCCAGCACGTCGTAGGGCAGACGCACCCAGTCGGCGGTCATGGCATCCTCGGAGTTCACGGCGCGGATGGCGCAGGCGTAGCCGTAGGTACGATAGTCGCCCATGACGCCCACCGTGCGGTTGTCGGTCAGCACGGCAAAGCTCTGCCAGATGTCCCGGTACAAACCGGCGTCGTCGATTTCTTCCAGCACGATGCGGTCGCAATCGCGCAGCATCGCCGTTTTTGCCGGCGTTACCTCGCCGATGATGCGGATTGCAAGGCCCGGCCCCGGAAAGGGCTGACGGTAGATGATGTCTTCCGGCAGTCCCAGCTCCAGCCCAACGGCGCGCACTTCGTCCTTGAACAGGTAACGCAGCGGCTCCACCAACCCGAAGTCCATGCGCTCCGGCAGGCCGCCGACGTTATGGTGCGTCTTGATGCGGGCCGAGGCACGGTTCTCCGGTGTTTCGCTTTCAATCACGTCGGGGTACAGGGTGCCCTGAGCCAGCCACTGCACGTTTTCGATCTCGGCGGCGGCGTCTTCAAAGACGCGGATGAACTCTTCGCCGATGGTTTTGCGCTTGACCTCCGGGTCAGTTACGCCGGCCAGCTTGCCCAGGAACCGGGATTCGGCGTCAACGTAGCGTAAATCCAGGCCCAGCCCGCGCTGGAACGTCTCCTGCACCTGCTCTACTTCGCCATGGCGCAGCAGGCCGTTGTTGACGAAAATGCAGGTGAGTTGCGGCCCGATGGCTCGATGCAGCAGCGCCGCCGCCACCGACGAGTCCACGCCGCCGCTCAAGCCGCATATTACCCGGTCGTCGCTGACCTGCTCCCGTACCCGCGCCACCGTGTCGGCAACGAAGTTCCCCGGAGTCCATGACTCCGGACAGCCGCAGATGTGGCGCACGAAATTGCCCAGGATGGTCATACCGTCCGGCGTGTGCTGCACTTCGGGATGAAACTGCAGGCCGTACCATCGTTTGCCGTCGCTGATGGCGGCGCAGTCGGTGTTGGCAGTATGCGCCAGGGCGGTCATGCCGTCGGGCAGCCGTTCCACCCGGTCGCCGTGACTCATCCAAACCGGGACTTTCCCGCCGACTCCAGCCAGCAAGCCGTCGTCGTTGCCTTCGCTCAGCAGCTCGGCGTGGCCATACTCGCGCACATCGCCGGCCGAAACCTTGCCTCCCAACTGATGCACCAGGGCCTGCATGCCGTAGCAGATGCCGAGAGTCGGAACGGAGGATTGCAGCACCCAATCGGATATTGACGGTGCCCCCTGATCATACACGCTGGCCGGGCCCCCGGACAGGATGATTCCACGCACTTTAAGGTGGGAAACCGCCGCCGGCCCCGCCGTCGCCGGGATGATCTCGGAGTACACCCGCAACTCTCTGATGCGGCGCGCAATCAGGTGGGTGTACTGCGAACCGAAGTCGATTACGGCGATGGCATCGGGAAGCGCTGAAGTGGTCATACCGTTCCTATCGCACTCATAGAATTTGGGCGTCCATATTAGCATACCGGGAACATCGGCACCGTCCGGGAATGGTAAAATCAACGCCGTTATGGACTTCCAAACCGAAATCGCCCAAGCCGTCGATTGCCTGGCTGAAGGCGGCGTCGTCGCCATCCCCACAGACACGTTGTATGGTCTAGCTGCGGACGCCCTCAACCCGATGGCGTTGGAGCGAGTCTATCAAGTCAAAGGGCGGCCGGCCGATATGCCCCTGCCGGTGTTGGTATCAGGCTTGGAGCAGGTAGCGATGGTTTCCAATGTCAGCGGGGCGGCTCGCACCATGGCGGAGCGGTTGGCAAGGAGATACTGGCCCGGCCCCTTGACGCTGGTGTTGCCGGCGACCACGGGCCTGCCGCCGCGTCTTACCGCCGGCCGGGATACCATCGCCGTGCGGATGCCCGACCACAGCGTGCCTTTGGCGCTGGCGGAGGGCCTGGGCCGTCCCGTTACGGGCACCAGCGCCAACCCCAGCGGCGCCGAGGACATCGCAGACCCGGATGAATTGCGCCGCTGTTTGGGAGGGCTGGTTGATGGTATTATTATCGCCGGCAAAAAGCCGAAGGGAACCGCCAGCACCATCGTAGCCGTCTCCGATACCGGGGTAACCCTGCTGCGTGACGGCGCTGTGCAATACTGCGATATCCAGCAGGCTATCGCGTGACCTGCCGACGCGGGGGCAATCATCACCACTGCCGTTACATACGATACCTACCGCGCCGCAGTGGACGGCGATTTGCGCGCGTCGCTCTCCAATCGCGCGGGGATGCTCTACGACCTGGTGCGTTACCACCTGGGTTGGGTGGATGAGCGCGGTAATCCAGCCAACGACACGGCGACGCCACTGCACTACTGCGGCGTGCTGGCCCTGGCCGCCGCCGAGGCCGTGTCAGGCGATTATCGTTCCGCCGTGCCGGCGGCCTCATCCGTGGAATTGGCCTACAACTTTGTGCTGGTGCACAACGACGTGCAGGCCGGGCGGATTGATCAGCGGGACGACCGCCCTAGCATCTGGTGGGTCTGGGGGCCGTCCCAGGCCATCAACGCCGGCGACGGACTCCACGCACTGGCCCGTTCGGAATTGATGCGGCTAGCCGACGGCGGCGCCCCTGCCGACACCGTCCTGGCAGCTCTTCGTTCCCTGGACCAGGCGTGCCTGACGCTGTGCGAAGGCCAGTACATGGACCTGACCTACCAGGACCAGTTGATGGTGTCGGAGTCAGACTACCTGGACATGATTCGGCGCAAGTCTGGAGCGCTGGCCGGCTGCTCCGCGCAGATTGGCGCGCTGGCGGTCGGCGCAGACGACGATACCGTGGAATGCCTGCGGAAATGGGGCGAGAACCTGGGGATGGCCCGCCAAATCCGGGACGACGTGGCCGACCTGTGGGGCAGCGCGGGCGACGGATTTACCGCCAGCAACGTCTTGAACAAGAAGAAGAGCCTGCCCATCATCCATGCCCTGCAGCACGCTGACACGTCGGACAAGCGCGAGCTGGGCGGCATCTATATGAAACGCGTGCTGGAGCCGGAGGATTCCGCCCGCATCGTAGCCATCCTGGACGGGACCGGCTCGCGGGAGTATGCCGAAAAGCACGCCGCGGCACTGCTTGATGATGCTGCCGCCTCGGTTTCCTCGGAAAGCGTCCATTTGCGACAACCTGCAGCTCTGCGGCAGGCTACGGAATGGATAATCGGCGGCGCAGTGGTTTGACTCGGGCGAGGCAGCGGGAAATGACCAAGCGAACCCTGTCCCAACTCGACGTGGCCGGCAAAACCGTGCTGGTACGCGTCGATTTTAATGTTCCCATTGAGCAGGGCGTCGAGGCCATCGCCAATTACGACCAGCGGCTGCGCGCCACCCTGCCGACCATCGAATACCTGCTGGAGCGCCGATGCAAGGTTGTGCTGTGCTCGCACCTGGGCCGACCCCGGGGTAAGGTTGACGAGAGCCTGCGGCTGGCCCCGGTGGGCGATCGGTTGGCTGCGCTGCTCAAACGCTTCGTCCGGTCCCTGAACGATTGCATCGGCCCGGAGGTTACTGGCGCGGTTTCGGGAATGTCGGCCGGTGAAATCGTCCTGCTGGAGAACCTGCGCTTCCACGCCGGCGAGGAGAACAACGACACCGAGTTCGCCGGCGAACTGGCGTCGCTGGCCGAATGTTTCGTAATGGACGCTTTCGCCGTCGCCCACCGCGCTCACGCTTCTACCGTTGGCCTGCCCCAACTTTTGCCGTCGGCTATGGGCTTGTTGACTCAGCGAGAGGTAGAGTCGCTGGGGTTGGCCCTCGCCGAACCGGAGCGTCCGCTGGCCGCGCTGATGGGCGGCGCCAAGGTCAGCGACAAGATCCTGGTACTGGAAAACCTGCTGTCCCGGCTTGATCATCTCTTTATCGGCGGGGGTATGGCGGTAACGTTCCTGGCCGCCACAGGCAAGTCAGTAGGCGCGTCGGCGGTTGAAGAGGACCGGCTGGAGTTCGCCCGGGACGTGCTGCAGCGCGCCGAACGGGACGGCGTTGCCCTCCATCTGCCTCAGGACGTGATAGCTGCCGACGTATTCGCTCCAGAGCCCAATGCCGTATCGCATCGGTTGGTGGGAGAAGTTCCCGACGGCTGGTACATCATGGACGTTGGGCCGGAAACCGCTACCAGTTATGCCGCGGCCTTGAGCGATTGTAAAACCATACTGTGGAACGGACCCATGGGCGTCTTTGAAATGGAACGGTTCAGTGCCGGCACACGACAGATCGCCAACTGTATTGCCGGATTTCCCGGCATAACTACCGTCGTCGGCGGCGGCTCGACAGCGGAAGCTGTGGAGTCCCTGGGCCTGATGGACGATATGACCCACGTGTCAACAGGTGGCGGCGCATCGCTGGAATTTCTGGAAGGCAAGGACTTGCCCGGCATCGCCGCCTTACCGGACGCTTAAAATACTTCGGAGCTAATATGATTGACCTCGAACAGATTCAAGACAGCCTCTCCAGCACGCCGTCCAAAATCATAATGCTGGTTGCCGACGGACTGGGTGGGCTGCCCCATCCTGACACTCGCAAGTCGGAGCTGGAAACGGCCCACATTCCCAACCTGAACGCCCTGGCGCAACGCAGCGCTTGCGGCCTGACCACGCCGGTGGAGGTGGGCATCGCGCCCGGCAGCGGCCCGGGGCATCTTGCCCTGTTCGGATACAACCCGTTGAAGTATTTCATTGGTCGCGGTGTCCTGGAAGCATTGGGCATCGGCGCGGAACTGCTGCCCGGCGACGTAGCGGCGCGGGGCAACTTCTGCACCGTTGACGACGAAGGACTGCTAACCGACCGCCGCGCCGGGCGCATCGCCACCGCGTTGAGCGCGCCCTTGTGCGAACGCCTGGACGAGATTGAAATCCCCGGCGTTCAGTTGGACGTGTTCCCGGTGCAGGACTACCGCTTTGTCCTGCGCCTGCGAGGCGAAGGCTTGTCCGAGCAGGTGGACGAAACCGACCCCCAGCGGGAGGGTGTGCCTCCACGTCCGGCCGGGGCGCTGACGCCCGAAGCCGAACGCACCGCCGGCATTGTGCAGCAGTTCGTGGCAGAGGCCGGCCGCGTCCTCTCCGAAGAGCAGCCGGCCAACATGGTGCTGCTGCGCGGCTGGGCTCAGCTGCCCAACCTGCCGGATTTCGGGCAGGTCTATCACCTGAACCCCGCTGCCATCGCCGCTTACCCGATGTACCGCGGACTGGCCTCCGTCGCCAACATGAAAATCATCCCCACCGGCATGGATTTTGGCGATGAAGTAAACACGCTCCACGCCAACTGGGACGACCACGACTTCTTCTTCCTCCACTACAAACCTGCCGACTCGGCCGGGGAGGATGGCGACTTCGACGGCAAAGTACGCACACTCGAAGTGCTGGACACCCATATTCCGCGCATCCTTGAACTGGAGCCCGACGTGCTGATGGTAGCCGGCGACCATGCCACGCCGGCCGTGATGGCCTCCCACAGCTGGCATCCGGTGCCGTTTATGCTGCACTCCCAGCTGACCCTGGGCGAGGGGGTGGACGGCTTCAACGAGCGCGCCTGCGCCCGGGGTTCCCTGGGTCGCATACCCGCGGAAACCATCATGCTGCTGGCGCTGTCCCACTCCGGCAAGCTGGGCAAGTACGGCCCGTAAGGAAGTGCCGATGCCCGCAATCCGCAACATAGTAGCCGGCAACTGGAAGATGAACACGGACATTGCGTCCGGCGTGGCGCTGGCGTCGGCCATCGCCGCCGGCGCGGCGAGCATGAACGGCGTCAGCATCATCGTCGGCCCGCCATTCGTGGCGCTGGCTGCGGTGCGGGACGCTGTGTCCGGTAGCGGAGTTGCCGTGGCCGCCCAGAATATGCACGCCGACGACAGCGGAGCCTTCACCGGCGAAATCGCGCCGCCCATGCTGGTCGGCATCTGCGACTACGTATTCATCGGCCACTCGGAGCGTCGCCAGTTTTACGGCGAAACCGACGAGTCTGTGGGCCGCAAGGCCGGCGCCGCGTTGAGCCATGGCCTGCGTCCCATCGTTTGCGTGGGGGAAACGTTGGACGAACGCGAAAGCGGCCAGGCCGTGGAGGTCATTCGCCGCCAGGTGGTGGCTGCCCTGGCCGACATTGACCCCGAGGCTGCCGTCGGGCGTTTGTCGATAGCCTATGAACCCGTCTGGGCCATCGGCACCGGGCGGGCTGCCACCCCCGAAATCGCCGACCAAATAATGGGCGGCGCGATATGGCCCACCGTCTCGGCGTCCCTGGGCGCGGAAGTGGCGTCGGCGACACCATTGCTTTACGGCGGCAGTGTCAACCCGGGCAACGCCGCCGAGTTCGCTGCCGTCGCCAGCATCAACGGCGCGCTGGTTGGCGGCGCCAGCCTGGAGGCCGACTCTTTCCTGGCGGTGGCCGCCGCATTCGCCGCCGACGAGTCCTAGCGTTCGCACAGGCAGGTCTGTGTCGGCCCGCCTGACACTCGTTGCGGTCGTCGGACCCACCGCGGTTGGCAAAACTGCGCTGTCCGTTGTGCTGGCCCGGCGTTTCGACGGCGAAATCGTCAACGCGGACAGTCGGCAAGTCTATACCGGCATGGACATTGGGACCGCCAAGCCGACTGCCGCTGAACTCAACGCCGCCCGTCATCACCTGATTGACATCCGATCGCCCAGCGCGTCTTTCAGCCTTGGCGAGTACTTGCCCCTGGCCCAGAAAGCCATTGCCGACATCGCAGCCCGCGGCAAACTGCCAATCCTGTGCGGCGGCACCGGGCAGTACGTTTGGGCGTTGCTGGAAGGATGGCAGGTTCCCCAAGTCCCGCCCAACGCTGATTACCGCGTCGAGCTGGAGCGCAGGGCGAGCGCCGAGGGCGGGCCGGCTCTCTACCGGGAACTGCTCGATCTCGACCCGCAGCGCGCCGAGAGTATTGGCCCTCACAACACGCGGCGCATCATCCGCGCCTTGGAAATCCATCACGCTCGTGGTAGCCCGACTGCTGCCGCCGCAAAGGGCGAGGAGCCGCCCTATCACGCCCTGATCATCGGCCTTACTGCCGACCGAGCAGCGCTCTACGACCGCATCGACGCGCGCTTCGACGCGATGATGGACGCGGGTTTGCTGGAGGAGGTGGCCGGTCTGCTGGACGCCGGCGATGGGTCAACTGATGGCCACTTGTCCAGCGTCGGTTATGCCCAACTGGGGCAGCATTTGGCCGGCGAAATGACGCTGGCCGACGCCGTGGCCCGCGCCAAGACTCAAACGCACCGGCTGGTGCGTCGCCAGTACACCTGGTTCAATCCGGCCGACCCGCGCATTGCCTGGCTAGACGCTACCGGCGGTTTGCCAATAGACGCCGCCGTGTCGCTGGTTCAGGAATTCCTGGCCTCGCCAACGCCGTGTGATACAATTGCGCCCGATGGCCCCCAAGCCAATTCAGGCCAGGAGTCTCAATGATGGAATTCACCAAAATGCACGGCGCCGGCAACGACTACGTTTATGTGGACGCCCGGGCCATGCCAGAACGTGATTGGGAAAGCCTGTCCCGGAGCATCAGCGACCGCCATTTCGGAGTAGGCGGCGACGGCCTGATCCTGGTGATGAACTCCGAAGTCGCCGACCTGCGGATGCGGATGTTCAACTCTGATGGCTCCGAGGGCGCGATGTGCGGCAACGGCATCCGATGCTTCGCCAAGTACGCCATCGAGCGCGGCATCGTGTCTTCCACCGCCCAGGAGGTAACGGTTGACACCATGTCCGGTGTCCGCACCATCGTGCCTCACTACGACGGAACGTCGGTTGATTCGGCGCGGGTCAGCATGGGCCCGCCCCGGTTAGCGCCGTCGGAAATCCCGGTTGACCTTGACCCTGCCATCAGTGGACAGCACGGCCCCATCATCAACTACGCCGTCCATCCGGGGGACTTCCGCTTGTTCCTGACCTTTGTGTCCATGGGCAACCCCCACGCCGTTACCTTCATCGACCAGCCGGTGGAAGAGTTTCCGCTGCACAACATCGGGCCGTTGGTGGAGAGGCATCCTATTTTCCCCGACCGAGTGAACTTTGAAATCGTCAACCTGCGCGATGACGGCAAGCTGGACGCCCGGGTCTGGGAGCGCGGTTCCGGCGAGACCATGGCCTGCGGCACCGGCGCTTGCGCCATCGGCGTGGCCTCCCGGCTGCTGGGGCTCACCGGCGACCGGGTAGCCGTCAACCTGCCCGGCGGCACCCTCAACATCGAGTGGGACGGACAGGGAGAGGTTTACCTGGAAGGCCCCGCAGCCGAAGTTTTCAGTGGAGTGTGGACAGAATGAGCAACTACGTAACCGGCCCCAACACCTTTGAACAACTGCGCTGGTCGGCCCACGCTTTCCGCAGCATGGCCGATGACACGCTGTGCATCGCGGCCCGCGTTCCGGAATTCCGTCAGGCGCTGTTGGACGGACAGGACGACGCCGACTGGCCGACCCTGTTGCGCTACGTGAATCAATGGGGCTGCCGCATACCGCAGCAAAAGGCCAATGGCATCGCCGCCGCCGTCCGTATGGCCGCGCCGTACCTGACACCACTGTCGGTTTCGGCCCTGGAGTTTGACGACCTGCGCTGCTCGACCCTGGACGTAATCGAGCGGGCTTATGACGCCCTCACCGAGGCCAATGGCATCGGCCCGACGGCGGCTTCGGCCATCCTGACCGCGCTCAATCCCCAGCTGTTTGTGTCGTGGGGGTCCGGAATCAAGGGGGCCTACTTCCCGGACGACAAGCCCAACGGCGGTACCTACTCCCAGTTCCTGACCGTTATGCGCATGGCCGCCCTGTCCATCGCCGCCGACGCCCGGGGACAGCACGGCATTGACGATCCGGCCGGCCATCTTTCCAAGGAACTAGGAATCGACCCGCCCTTCAGCCTGGCCAAGTTCATAGACGAATACAACTGGCTCACGCTGGAGCGCGGCTTGGCCCATCAGTCGGAGGTGGCGACGGCAGTGTAGCGCCGACAATTCGCTCAAATCCACACTGACATCCCCTATGGCATCAATCCCCCCAGGAGCACAAATGCCCACCTTCTCAAACCGCCTCGGCAAACTGGCCCCGTACCCCTTCGTCGAAATCTCCCGCATCATTGCGGAGAAGCGCGCCGCCGGCGCCGACGTGGTTACCTTCGGCATCGGCGACCCGGACATACCGACGCCGCAGCCCATCATCGAGCGGCTGCTGAAGGCATCGCAGGACCCGCCCAACCATCGCTATCCGGAGACCGACGGCCTGCCGGAGATGCGCCGCGCTGTCGCCCACTGGTACAAGCAGCGGTTTGACGTTGACCTTGACCCGGACACCGAGGTGCTGCCCCTCATCGGCGCCAAGGAGGGCATCGGACACGCCGCCTTCTGCTTCCTGGACCCGGGCGACATTGCACTGGTTCCCGACCCGGCTTATCCCGTCTATGGCGTGGGCACGATGTTCGCCGGCGCAGAAAGCTACGTGATGCCCCTGTACCAGCGCAACGGCTGGCTGCCCGAGTACGATGCCATCCCCGACGACGTGGCCCGCGCCGCCAAGGTGATGTGGCTGAACTACCCCAACAATCCCACCAGCGCGGTGGCCTCACAGGAGGACCTGGAATCGGCGCTGCGTTACTGCCGTGAGCATGACATCGCTATGCTGCACGACGCCGCCTACTCCGAGGTTGGCTACGACGGCTACCGGGCCGGCAGCATGATGCAACTGGAGGGCGCCAAAGAGGTCGGCCTGGAGTTTCACTCCCTGTCCAAGACCTACAACATGACCGGCTGGCGCATGGGCATGGCCGTGGGCAACGCCGACATGATCAAGGCGCTGTTCCAGATCAAGGCCAACCTGGACTCCGGCATTCCCCAGGCCATTCAGGAAATGTCCATGGAGGCGTTGACCGGCCCGCAGGACTGCATCGACGACAACATCGGCATCTACCAATGGCGGCGGGACCGGGTCCTGCAAGCGTTGACCCGCATGGGCCTCAACGTGGAAACCCCTAGGGCCAGCCTGTACATCTGGGCGCCGGTGCCGGAGGGATTCACTTCCGCCGACTTCGCCGCGCGCCTGCTGGAAGAAATCGACATCGTGGTTACCCCAGGTTCCTCCTACGGGCAGTACGGCGAGGGTTACATCCGCCTGTCCCTCACCACCCCTGACGAGCGGGTGGAAACGGGCTGTCAGCGCCTGGAAAACTGGACCATCCCCGCGCCCCGTTCTTAGGTCGCCTATGCCCAGGTCTCGCCAACCCAAACCCACGGGCCCGCAGACCGAGCGGGCTATCCTGGTGGCCGTTGAGGAGAAACGGCGCGGCGAAAGCCTCTGGGGGCTGGAAGATACCCTGGTCGAGTTGGACTACCTGACCCGCTCCGCCGGCGCCGAGGTCGTCGCCACCGTCTCCCAGCGCGCCGACCGGCTGACCCCGACCTACGTCGGGAAGGGCAAGCTCCAGGAGTTGCAGAATGTTCTGGAGGAAGAACGGCCCGACGTCGTAATCTGCGACGACGAGCTGACGCCCACCCAGCAGCGCAACTTGGAAAACGCGCTCCAAATCAAGGTCCTCGACCGCACCGCGCTGATTCTGGACGTATTCGGGCGCCACGCCCGCACCCGGGAGGGCCAGATGCAGGTTGAACTGGCCCAGCACCAGTACCTGCTGCCCAGGCTCATCGGCCAGTGGTCTCACCTGGAACGCCTCGGCGGCGGCATCGGCACCCGCGGCCCCGGCGAAACCCAGTTGGAAACCGACCGCCGCCTCATTCGACGCCGCATTCAGAAAATCGAGGCGGAGTTGGATAACGTCCGCAAACGCCGCAGCCAGTACCTGGAACGCCGACGCCGCTCGGCTACGCCCATGGCCACTCTGGTGGGCTACACCAACGCCGGCAAGAGCACGCTGTTCAACGCCCTGAGCAACGCCGGCGTTCCCGCCGAAGACCAGCTATTCAACACCCTGGACCCGGTAACCCGCCGCCTGCGCCTGACCGACGGCAGCGAGTTGCTGCTCAGCGATACCGTGGGTTTCATCCAGAAGCTTTCGCCTACCGTAGTAGCCGCCTTCCGCGCCACCCTGGCCGAGCTTGACGAAGCCGACCTGCTGCTCCACGTCATTGACATAACCCACCCCAAAGCGCCGGAGCAGGCCGAGGTTGTGGAACAAACCCTTAACGACCTTGACCTGGGCGGCAAGCCCCGCCTCCTGGTCATCAACAAGATGGACCTGCTCACCGACGACCCGGCGGACGTGGAAACCTTTGACCAGATCGACCTGTCCGTCATCGCCGCCGCCGATTCGCCGGCCGTCAACGGCCGGGTATTCGTGTCCGCCGCCAAAGGCTGGAACCTGCCGGCCCTGCTGGAAACTGTCCGCGCCCAAGTTGGAGATACCGTAGCCCAATGGCAACCCGCCGCCGCATCCGCCTGATTCATACCTCCGACACCCACCTGGGCGACGACTGGGACCCACAGGCCGCTCAGCGCGCCCTGTCCGCCGTGGTTGACGGCGTGCATCTGTATCATGCTGACGCCCTGCTCATCGCCGGCGACGTGTTCGACAACGCTCGCATCTCCGACGCCGTGCTGAAGTTTTTCGTGTCTGAGATGGCCCGTGCCGTCGTGCCGGCCGTCATCCTGCCCGGCAACCACGACCTTTACGACGCCGCGTCGCTGTACCATCGCGGTCCCTTCGGCGACGGACCGGACAACCTGCACATCATCAGCGGCACGCGGGGCGAGACGCTGACCTTCCCGCACCTGACGCTGGACGTGTGGGGCCGCGCCATGGACAGCCACACGCCGGAGTTCCGCCCGCTGGCCGGCATCCCGTCGGAGCGTAACGGCCACTGGCGGGTAGCCATCGCCCACGGCCACTATCACTACCCCGACGACACCGAGGAACGTTCCTCGCCCATCTATCCCCACGAAATCGCCGACGCCAATTGCGACTATATCGCGTTAGGGCATTGGGAACGGTTCGAGGATGTGTCGCAAGGCGACGTAACGGCGTTCTACTCCGGCTCACCGATGGGTGCGTCGAGCGCGCGCGACAAAATAGCGGTCAACGTCGTGGATTTGGACCCGGCACTTGACGACCGTCCGAAGGTTTATCAAGTCTCAGTGCCAATGAGCGCCGAGGTTGCTGCGCCGCTGGTAATTGCCGCCGACAACTGAAGAGGAGGCTGCCCTATGAAAACCATCTCCCGCGAACAGCGCATCTACGTCCTCCAACCTGAGAACGAGCCGGCCGTCACCATCGACGACGGCGACGACCTGATGGTGGAAACCTGGGACGCATTCGAGGGCATTCGCGAGCCGGGCGTGCTGCAGAAAAAGTCGCTGAAAGGCCCGGCCACCGGGCCCATCTACGTCAACGGCGCCGAGCCGGGCGATGCTCTGCGAATAGAGTTCGTCAGCATCAAGCCCAAGGAAAATCCGGCGCACATGGTCATGCCGGGCCGGGGCTTCCTGGAAGCTGAGTTCACCGAAGGCTATCCCACCGTGATGAGCATTGACGGCGGCGACCTGGTGCTGCCCAGCGGCGTCCGGCTGCCCCTGAATCCGTCCATGGGCCTGGTCGCCACCACGCCAACCTATCCGCAGGAAACGGCCAGCGACAGCGGCCCCTACGGCGGCGACATCGACATGAAAGAGCTGGTGGAGGGCAGCGTACTGTACCTGCCCGTGTTCGTCCCCGGCGGCCTGCTGGCCATGGGCGACTGCCACGCGGTGGTCGGCGATGGCGCGGTGGCCGGCACCGGCGCCGAGTGCTCCGCCGATACTCACGTCCGCATCAGCGTAGAGAAAGGAATGAACATTTCCGGCCCGCGCGCCATCACGCCGGAGCACTACGTAGTGCTGTCCCACGGCGAAGACCTGGGCCCGGCTATGAAGCAGGCAGTCCGGGACATGGTGGACTTTCTCATCACCGAAAAGGGCATGGAACCCTACGACGCTTACACGCTGTGCAGCCTGGCCGGCGACGTTCGCGTATCCCGGACCTTCCGTCCCATCAGCCCGGTGAAGATGATGCTCTCCCGGCAGGCGCTGGAGCAGTTGTAGGAAATCCCTCGCCGCGTCCCAGCGCGGAACCTGCTCCGCTCGCCCACGCCACCCTCGGAGGTTCGCTTTGGCTACCCTCGAACGGGAGTACGATTTCTCCCAGTCAAACTACGGGTCTGACGGTGGCGGTGGTCTGACACCGGAACACTCAGGTAACGAGGAGGAGGATGGAGGCGGTTGCTTAGGGGAGATCATCTGGGCCCTGATCATCTACGGCGTAGCTATCGTGTTGGGTATTGTCGTACCTGGAGCCGAGGATTTCTGGGGCATGGTAATCGGGACGGAAAGCGGAGGCGTCAACTGGGTACTGGAAAGCGCCGACGTCCGACTCTTTGTCTTTGCCATCATACTGTTGCTGCTCTCGCCGGCGGGGGCGTTCGGCGCTAGCATCGGATTCCTAATTGGAACGCTTCTGACGATTGTCGGCTGGTGGGTATTGCCGGCCGACGTCTGGGGACTGCCCTTCCCGGACTGGTACCTGAACAACAGCGTGGGGATGTATTGGCTGCTGTGGATTGCCGCCCTCGGCCGGTCGCTGGCTCGCTTCTGAATCATGGCTGGCGGGCGGGGTGTTTGCCGCCCCGCGCTGGTTCACGCCACCGAAAACCCGCCGTCAACCGCAATCACCGCGCCCGTAACGTAGTCCGACGCGCGGCTGGCCAGGAATACCGCCGCGCCCTGCAGCTCGTTGGCGTCACCCCAGCGGCCGGCGGGGATACGCTTGTTAATCAGGTCGTAGCGTTCCGGCTGGGTTTCCGGTATGGCCTGGGTCAGTTCGGTCATGAACCAGCCGGGCAAGATGGCGTTGGACTGGATGTTGTCGCCGGCCCACGCCACGGCGAAGCTCTTGGACAGCTGTACGATGCCTCCCTTGCTGGACGAATAGGGCACTCCGCTGCCGCCGCCGCCAAAGATGCTGTACATACTGCCTATGCTGATAATCTTGCCGCCACCCTGGGCCTTGAAGCGCGGATAGACCGCCTTGCACGACAAAAACGCGGCTCGCAGGTTCACGTCCAGCACGTTGTCCCATTCGGCGGCGGTGATGTCCTCCGGCGGCTTGCGCACGGTAGCGCCGGCGTTGTTGATCAGGATGTCCACGTGGCCGAAGTGAGCAACGGCGCGGGACACCATGTCGTCAATGTCCGAGTCGCTGGTAACGTCGGTGGGGATGGCGACAGCACGCCGACCGGTAGCTTCAATCTCGGCGACGGCGGCGGCGTTCTTTTCGGCGTTGCGGGCCGCGATGGCAATGTCTGCCCCGGCGTTGGCCAGTCCCAGCGCCATCCCCAGGCCCAGGCCGCCATTGCCGCCGGTAATCAGGGCCACCCGGCCGGTGAGGTCAAACAGTCCGCCGTTGTTGGTAGTCATCGCGTTCATCTCTCAAAGCAGGTTGGCGAACAATTTATCACAGTCAAAAAGCGGGGCGGATGGTAACCCGCCCCGCTGCGTAATTCGCCGTATTGGCGCCGCTTACAGGTTGATGAGGGGCTGCACCGCCACAAAGGCCGGCGCGAACACCAGCGACACGATGGCCATCAGCTTGAGCAGGATGTTCAGGCTGGGGCCCGAGGTGTCCTTGAAGGGGTCGCCGACCACGTCACCCTCGACGGCGGCCTTGTGCGCGTCAGAGCCTTTGCCGCCGTAGTTGCCCAGCTCGACGTATTTCTTGGCGTTGTCCCAGGTGCCGCCGGCCGATGCCATCATTATCGCCAGCATGAAGCCAGCGGACACCGAGCCGATGAGCAGGCCGCCCAAGGCCGCCTCGCCCAGGATGAAGCCGGTAGCGATGGGGGCGAGCACCGCCATCACGCCGGGCAGAATCATCTCCCGCAGCGCGCCGCGGGTGCTGATGTCCACGCAGCGGGCGGAGTCGGGACGGGCGTTGCCTTCCATCAGGCCGGGTATCTCCCGGAACTGGCGGCGCACTTCGTCAACGATGCCCTGGGCGGCGCGTCCCACCGCCTGCATCGTCAGCGCCGAGAAGATGAACGGCAGCATCGCGCCGATAATCAGGCCCACCAGAATCTGCGGCTGCAGCAGGTTGATGCCGGCGCCGCTGTCGTCCAGTTTGCCGTTGTCGCCCAGGGTAATCAGGTCGGCAGTAACCGAGTAGGCCGCCAGCAGCGCCAGCGCGGTCAACGCCGCCGAACCGATGGCGAATCCCTTGCCGGTAGCGGCGGTGGTGTTGCCCAGGGCGTCGAGGGCGTCGGTGCGCTCGCGGACCTGGGGGTCCAGGTTGGCTTGCTCGGCGATGCCGCCGGCGTTGTCGGCAACCGGGCCGTAGGCGTCGGTGGCCAGCGTGATGCCCAGGGTGGACAGCAATCCGACGCCGGCCAGCGCTACGCCGTAGAATCCGGCGAACCAGTAGGCCAGCAGTATGGCCACGGATACGCAGATGACCGGAATCAGGGTGCTCAACATGCCGCTGGCAATGCCCTGGATAATCACCGTCGCTGCGCCCGTTTCGGAGGCTGCTGAAACCCGCTGGGTCGGCTTGTAGCTGTAGGAGGTGTAATACTCAGTAGCCAAGCCGATGATGGTTCCCGCCGCGAGGCCGGCGACCACACAGCCGAACCACCACCAGTTGCCGGTGAGAGTGATGGTCAGGATGGCGGCGAAGATAATCAGCAGGCCGCCGGCGGCGAAGATGCCGTAGCGCAACGACCACAGCAGCTTTTCAAAGTCGGCCTGCTCGCCGCTGCGCACCACGAAGGTGCCCAGGATGGCCGCAATGATGCCGGCGCCGGCCAGCAGCATGGGGAACACCGCATCGTTGCCGAATACAGCGAAAGCCGTGGTGCTGGCCGCGGCCAGGGCAACCGCCGATATGATGCTGCCCACGTAGGACTCGAACAGGTCGGCGCCCATGCCGGCCACGTCGCCCACGTTGTCGCCCACGTTGTCGGCGATGACGCCGGGGTTGCGCGGGTCGTCCTCGGGGATGCCGGCCTCCACCTTGCCCACCAGGTCGGAACCAACGTCAGCGGCCTTGGTGAAGATGCCGCCGCCGACGCGGGCGAACAGGGCGATGGAGCTGGCGCCGAAACCGAAGCCGGCCACCGCGCTGATGTCCTGGAAAATCAGGTACAGGATGGTTACGCCCAGCAGTCCGATGCCCACCACGGTGACGCCCATCACCGTGCCGCTGGAGAATGCCACCCGCAGCGCCGGATTCAGTCCGCGCATGGCGGCGGCGGCGGTGCGCACGTTGGCCCGCACGGCCACGTTCATTCCAACGAATCCGGCCAGACCGGAACAGATGGTGCCCACCAGGTACGAGATGGCCGTGGCCGGCACACTCAACTCGTGCTCGAAAACCGTGTAGTCCAGCACGCCCAGGACGATTGCCACCACAATCACGAAGGGCAGCAGGGACATATATTCACGGCGCAAAAAAGCCGACGCCCCGGTGCGGATGGCGTCGCCGATTTCGGTCATGCGCTCGTTGCCGGCCTCTGCCCCGACCACTCGCCAGGCCATAAACGCGGCGAAGGCCAGCGCAATGCCACCGGCAACCAGGGCTACGATGATTGATTCCATACTCTCCTCTCCGTTTTCGGCAATAAAATCCGACAAACATTGCGAAACTAGCACAAGGCTAATTTGGTGTCAATGAACCGTCAGCCCGCCGCCAGCTGCACGATGCGCGCATCCCTTACGCCATCGTTCACTTCCAGCAATGCCACTGTGCCCGGCGTTCCCGGCAGGTGGCGACGGCCCGGGTAGGTGGGGCTGCCGGGATTGACGAACAGCACGTCGTCGCACCATTCCACCAGCTCTTCGTGGGTATCGCCGAAAGCCACCACGTCAACATCGCCGCCGAACTTGCGAGACAGCAGCTCCGGCAGCCCGGTGTCGGGATACACCAACCCGGCGCCGTCCGGCGTGGTGGCGATGGATGGCGGCGGCCACTGAATATCGTGCACCATACCGATGCGGACGCCGGCGACCTCCACGATGCGGGTAACGTCGGCCAGCCGTTCGCCGGGTTCCCGGGGGTCTTCATAGCCGCGCACCGCCAACACCGGCGCAACCTGCTCCAGGCAATCCAGCACGCCCAGGCATTCCAGGTCGCCGCAGTGCAGCAGCAGTTGGCAGCCGGCCAGCGCGTCCAATGCGGGCCGGGGCAAATCCCAGCCGCTGCCGGCGGAGTGGGTGTCGGAAATCAGGCCGATTCGCACGGCTGCATCCTAGTCCTGGTCCGGCGCCAGGGCTTCCAGAGTGGATAGCATGGTCTGACGGTTGGCGCCGTGGGGGAAGGCAACTATGGGCATATCGACGCCGTTGGCGCGGAACCGTGCCATCTTGCCCCGGCAGTCCTCAGGGGAGCCGATGACGGTGATGGCGTCAATCATCTCGTCGGTAACGGCGCTGGCGGCGGCCCCACGGTCGCCCTCGGCCCAGGCCCGCCGTATCTCGTCGCCCTGGGCCTGGTAGCCGTAGCGACAGAACAGGTCGTAGTAGTATTGACCCATGCCGCCGATGTAAAAGGCCATGTGCGCCCGCGCCTGCCGGATTGCCTCACTCACTATGTCGGCGTCGTCGGAGGCGCAGCAGAGGGTTTGCGGCGCGGTGGTAATGTCGGATTCGGCGCGTCCTGCGGCGGTTGCCGCCGCCGTCAACGGCTCCTTGATTGCCGGCAGTTTCTCGCAATGCGTCCAGATGGGCAGCCAGCCGTCGGCCAGTTCGCCGGTCAGCTCCAAGTTGCGCTGACCCAGGGACGCTACGTAAATGGGAATCCGCTCTTGAACCGGCGAAACGCCCATACGAAACCGCTGCAGCCGGTAGAACTTCCCTTCGTAGTTGACCCGTTCGCCGGACAACGCCATCCGGATGATATCGATGTATTCGCGGGTCCGCGCCACCGGATGGTCGAACTGGACGCCGTGCCAATCCTCGATGACGATGCGCCCGCTGGAGCCCAGGCCCAGGATGGCGCGCCCGCCGCTGATGCAGTCCAGCGATGCGATGCTCTGGGCAATCAGGCCCGGCGTGCGGCTGTACACGGTAACGATGCCGGTGCCCAGCCGGATGCGTTGGGTATGACACGCCAGCATCGTCAGCACCGTGAAGGCGTCGCGCCCCCAGGACTCTCCCGTCCAGAAGGATTCGTAACCCAGGCGATCGGCGGCCTGGGCCACGGCGATCAGGTCGCTGTCGTCGTTGTTGTCCCGGCTGCTGAAGGTGAGGGCGATGCGCTGCATGGTGAGGCGATTCCTAATTCCGGTTCTGCCAGATGTAGTAGGGGTCCAGGGATTCGTCGGTCATGGATTCGCCCAGGGCCTCGTTGGTAGCGGGGAAGGCATCGGCCTCTTCTCGCACCAGATCGGCCAGCATGCCCTTCCAATGCTCCAGGGCCGACGCGTCCAGCTTGCCATAGAGCATATCGGCGAAGCCGCTTACCACCTGGTCCTGTGGGATGGCCAGAGTGGGGCCGGAAATCACCAGCACGACCACCTCGGGCAGGTTCTCCTCGTCGTGGAAGTTCACCCCCAGCCGGTCGAGGATGAAGTTCATCGCGATGCCCCGCAGAATGTCGTCCAGTTGCGCGGGAAGGTGCATCATGTGGAGGAAGGGTTGGTCGCCGCCCTCACGCAGCAGGCTGTTGAACTCGCTCTCCACGGCGCGATAGTACTCGTCGTTGAATATGATCTCGGTGGACATCAGGCAAACCTCGGCCTGCTCCGTCCGGGTGTCCACTATGATGAACTCCCGGAGGTGTGGGAAGATAGCCAAGGTGATGTCGGGATAGCGCCCGTTGGGCAGCGGCCCGCCGGCAAATTCCTCAAACAAAGGTGGACTCCTTGGCCGTTACCGGCTACTAACCAGCTGGCGCACTGCGTCCGATACTGCGGAAAGGTCATCTACGGCGATGTCGGCCTGGGATTCCGGGTCATCAGGGTCTTCCGGTTCGTAAAACCCGCGAATCCAGATTGACTTCATGCCCACCCGGTTGGCGCCGACCACGTCGTTGGCTACGTGATCGCCCACGTGGATGGCTGCCTCTGGGCTGCTGTTCAAGGACTTGACCGTCATCAGGAAAATCTCATCGGAGGGTTTGGCCAGCAGCGTTTCGTCGGAGAAAGTCAGCACGTCGAAAAAGGCCAGCAGGTCATGGCGGCGCAAGAACTCCCGGAAGGTGTAGCCGGGAGTCATGCCGGTGTTGGATATAAGGCCGATGCTCAAGTCCATGGCCCGCACCGATTCCAGGGTCTGCCGGGTGGCATCGTGAAAGCGCGGGGGATAATCAAAAAAGGATTCGGCGTAAATTCGTTCAATCTCGGCTACGGTGGATTCCGGCAGACGTTCCACCAGCCCCTGGTCAATCAGGTTAATGAAAATTTCCACCTGCTGGCGGAAACTGACGTCCCGGTTCTCGGTGCGCACGGCGCGGCAAGCCCGATAACAACCGCGATAAGCCTCCCTGACCTCGTCCGGGTCGCTGTCGATGCCCTGTTGCGACAGCAGATCCCGGGCGCCATCCAGGCGCGCCTGGGCCCGTTGCAATCCCAGCTCCCGGTTGTCCAGGATCAGGGTTTGCCAGAGGTCGAAGGTTACGGCGTTGATGGCGACCACAGTAAGATTCCGTATTCGCTGATGGTGGTGGGACCGTCTGACGCTTAGAGGGGCGGCCGGCGGGTGTGCCAGTCGTTGGCCTGCTGGTAGGCGTAGGCGGCCTGCAGCACGGTCATCTCGTCGAAGTTGCGGCCGGCCAGGTGCAGCCCCACCGGCAGGCCGTCATCGGCAAAACCGCAGGGCACCGAGATGGCCGGCGAGCCGGTGATGTTGTACACCCGGGTGTACTTGGTGAGCAGCGGCACCGCCGGCAACGATTCGCCGCCGACGTCGATCCGGCGTTCCAGTATCACGGGGGCGGTGACCGGTTCCACCGGGCCGGCCAGCAGGTCAACGTCCCGCAGCAGGTCGTCCACCTGGGCGCAAAAGACCTGACGGGCCTGCTGCGCTCGGAGGTACTCGGCGGCAGATATGAAAAGTCCTTCTTCCAGTCGGTCCCGCACCTGGGGATAGAGCTTGTCGCCGTCGCTGAGCAGCACGTCGCGGTGGGCCGCCGTGGCCTCGGCGCTGAGGATGGCGTTGCTGATGGGCTGGGCGTATTGGTACAGGGGCAGGGACACATCCACGATTTCCGCGCCCAACTCGCCCAACTCGGCGATGGCTCGCTGCACCAGGTCCGCGACGCCGGCGTCCAGCTCGGTCTCGAAGAACTCCCTCACCACGCCGATGCGAAGTCCGCGCACGTCGCCGGTGAGGGCGGCGGTGTAGTCGGGAACGGGCACGTCCACAGTGGCGGTATCCCGAGGGTCTTGGCCGGCGATGACGTTCATGGTCAGTGCGGCGTCTTCCACCGTGCGCACCATGGGGCCGGGATGGTCCAGGCACCAGGACAGCGGGGTCAGGCCGGCCCGGCTGACGCGGCCGTAGGTGGGTTTCAGGCCCACGATGCCGCACAGGGCCGCCGGAATCCGCACGCTGCCGCCGGTGTCGCTGCCCATGGTGATGTGGCATTGGCCGGCGGAGGCCGCCGAACCGCTGCCGCCGCTGGAGCCGCCGGTGATGCGTTCCGGGTTCCAGGGGTTGTGCATGTGGCCGTAGTCGCCGTTCTCCCCGGTGGGGCCGAAGGCCAGGGGGTGCATGTTTAGCTTGCCCAGCAGGATGGCGCCGGCCTGGCTGAAACGGGCGGCGACGGTGCAATCCTCGGCGGGCGTGTAGGTGTCGTAGATTCGGGTGCCCGACGTGGTGCGGACGCCGGCGGTGTTGAACAGGTCTTTCAAGCCCACCGGAATGCCGTGCAGCGGGCCACGGTAGTTGCCCCGGCCGATTTCCTGCTCGGCGCGGCGGGCGGCGGCGCGGGCCGGCTCCGGCAGCAGGGTGATAAAGGAGTTGAGCGTCGGCTCGGTCTCCTCGATGCGGGCGAGGCAGGCATCAACGACTTCAACCGGCGACACCTGGCGGTCCCGGATCAGCCCCGACAGCTCCCAGGCCGACATATAGTGCAGTTGCGTATCAGGCATAAGCGACCTCGCTGTGGAATCGGCCGGCCGAATGACTACCGACGGGCAGGAACGAAGACCGACGGAGACTCGGCGCCGGCGACGTCGATTTCATCCAGGCGCGCCAGCCCCTGCCGCATCAGCGCGACCCGTTGGCGCAAGTCCGCCATGCGCTGGGTGTCGGAGGTGTCGAGGCCGTTTTCGGCGGCGGCCCGCAGGAATGCCTGCTCAATTGCGGTGGAGTCGGAATCGGTGGACATAATCGCCTGTCGCGCGCCGGAATTTGGTTTGGTCGGGAGACCCGGCGTTGCGGCGTCATTATGGCGCAACCTGACACCGTTGGCAATCGGATATACTCGTCCAATGACTTCGTACTGTACGCAGTGCGGCAGGATGCTGCTGCTGGGAAACACCGTCTGCCCCAGCTGCGAACAGCAGGGGGATGTTGCGACCTGGGGGTTCCGCTCGGTGGCCCTGGGCGTGCTGGCGCTGGTCCCGACGGCGCTGCTGGTTTCCGGCCTGGCGGCGCTGCTGCCGTTGTCGGTGGTAACGGTACTGGGGACCGGGCTGTTGGCGCTGGCGCAGTTGGCGCTGGTATGGCTGCTGGCGATGCGAGCGTGGCCACCGCACCTGCCGGCGGTGGGTCTGGCGCGGGCCAGGATGCAGCGATGGCGGGTTTGGTTGGCCGGCGTCGCTGTCTTCGGACTCAACCTGGGTTTCGCCCAGCTGTACGCCATGGCGACCATGGCCCTGGGGTGGGACTTCCTGACGCCGCCCGATTTGCCCACGGATTTGCTGCTGCCCGGCGGATGGGTCATTGGCAGCGTGGTGGCCCTGGTGGTGATAACCCCGGTGGCAGAGGAGATATTCTTTCGGGGATTCGTGCTGCGCGGGCTGACCAGCAGCTGGGGCTTCGGGCCGGCGCTGGTGGTGTCTTCGGGAGTGTTTGCGGGATTGCACGCCGACCCTGGCGTGATCATCCCGGTGTTCGTTACGGCGCTGCTGTTGGCCGGGCTTTACCGGTACACGGGGTCGGTGTTGCCGGGCGTCGGCGTCCACGCCGGCCAGAACCTGCTGGCCGTGTTGGTGGTTATATTCGGGCTGTAGGGGCGCAGTAAGGTCAGGTCTCGGCGGACGGGAGCAGCCCGCGCTTGGTCAGGTAGCGCATAATCAGGTTGACGCAGCCGGCCGGGGAACGGTGGCTGGTGTCGATGATCAGCTCGGGGCTGGTGGGTCGCTCAAAGGGCGAGTCGATGCCGGTGAAGTTGGCGATTTCGCCGGCCCGGGCCCGGCGGTACAAGCCCTTGTTATCGCGCTGCTCGCATACCTCCAGGGGCGTGTCCACGAAGACCTCGATGAACCGGCCCGGCGGCATCAGGCTGCGGGCAAAGTCTCGCTCTGACTGGAATGGAGAGATGCACGCCGCCAGCGTAATCAGTCCGGCGTCGTACATCAACGCGGCAACCTCGGCCATGCGGCGCACGTTTTCGTGGCGGGCCGCCTCGCTGAAGTCCAGGTCGCGATTCAGGCCGTGCCTGAGGTTGTCGCCGTCCAGCACGTAGGCGTGGCAGCCGTTATCGTAGAGACGCTTGGCCAGAAAGTTGGCCAGGGTGGTTTTACCGGCGCCGGAGAGCCCGGTGAACCACAACACCAGGGGCTCCTGGTGGAGCAGGGCGGTGCGGTCGGCCCGGGCCACGGCGTAGTCCTGCCAGAACACGTTAGTGGAACGGCTGGTCATTGATTGACGGGGCTCCTTGCCTGGTTTGGTTTGGTGTGGTATCGGGTTCGTGGGGGTTCAGGATGTCGGCGCTACGGCCTGGGAGCGGGTGTTGCGAGTTTGATGTCCTAGATTTGCGCGTGCTAACTGCCGCCGCGATGAGGGATACCAGTCCTCACCGCAATCCTGGCCCTATGGCGCAGGGGTAACCGGCGGTTCTCGCGCGGCGGTGTTGTGACTCCCGCCGTGCCAACTGCACTTAGCCGGGTAAGCGTTGACCGACCGTAGCACAGCAGCGGTGCAGAAATTCCGACGTGCCGTCCTCGCGCAGGACAGCGGTTAGGCCGTTATTGTCCTGAACCCTGATGAACCCGATATTCGATTGTTACGTCGGGCTGTCGTCCGTGGGCCGGTGCACCGGGCTTTAGGACGGGAGCCGCCGTTGGGAGTAGCGCAATGCTCCGGCGGGCGTGCTGGTTGCCTGACGTGGGGTACAGTGTAAAGAACGGATGTGCGGTTTGTCAAGGGGTAGCGGTGTCACTAATCTGGGGATTTTTGCCGCGATGGGCAAAACGAATGGGAATACGCGGTGTCAGAGTTCTCGCAGCGTTCCGTCCGTTTTGGCCTGGTCGGCTTGAGCCAGCAATAAGTCCAGCTTGCCGTCGCGGGAATCCTGCTCAATTTGCGAGTCCCACTGCTCCCAATCCCGCTCGTGAAACCAGTCGCTCAATTGAGCATATTCGGCTTGGGGCAGCTCGACAATGGCCTGCTGTATTTCGGCTACGGTTTTCATATTGCTACTGTCCTCACGCTGCTCAATTTTATCACTCCACCTTTCAGGCGGCGAAGTTTGGGGTGTTGGTGGGCATGGGCGGATTTTAGCATAGCGGCCCCTTTCGGCCGGGTGGTAGAATGGGTTGCAGTCAGTACCCGTTCTCCAGCGAGGGCCATCATGGCAACCGAATCGTCCCGGACAACCGTTTCCACCGACCGCATCGCGGCCAGGTTCGCCTCGATCAAGGCCGAGGGACGGCCCGGCCTGGTGGTGTTCGTCACGGTGGGGCATCCCTACCGGGACGCCGCGCTGGATGTGGTGCCGAGGCTGGTGGCCGCCGGCGCCGATGCCATCGAGCTGGGTATGCCCTTCAGCGACCCCATCGGCGAGGGCCCGGTAATCCAGGAGTCCAGCTTCGTTGCTCTGCAGAACGGCATCACCCTGGACGACTGCCTGAACACCGCCGCCGCGCTCCGCCCCCACATTGGCGATACTCCCCTCGTTCTGATGGGGTACTACAATTCGCTGCTGGCCTATGGTCTGGAACGCTTTGCCAACGCCTGCGCCGAGGCCACGGTGGACGGGTTGATCATCGTTGACCTGCCCAGCGACGAGGCGCAACCGCTGATTGAGCAGTTGGGGACCCATGGCATTCACCTGATCCCGCTGCTGGCTCCCACCAGCACTGACGAAAGCATCGCCCGCTCGACGGAGATTGGCGGCGGCTTCGTCTATTGCCTCAGCGTAACCGGGGTCACCGGCGCCCGCTCGGAGGTGTCCGACCGGGGGCTGGAGCTGGTGAACCGGGTCCGGCAGCACACCGACCTGCCCGTGGCGGTGGGGTTTGGCATCTCGCAGCGGGAGCACGTGCTGGAAGTGGGCCAGCGGGCCGACGCCGCCGTGGTGGGCAGCGCACTGGTGCGGGCCCTGGCCGACGGCCCGGACGAGGCGGCGGCCGAGCGCGGCGCCAGAGTCGTTGCGGAACTGGCCGGGCGGAATTAGGAACTGACGAGAAATCCAGGCAAATCAAGCACGCCGACCCGTTGACAATCTTGACGCGGCGGCGTAGCATCTTGGTGTAATGAGTACCGTCCAGCGCCAAATCGCTTACGGGTATTACCGCCCATTTTACTTTTACGCTTACCGCAGCGCGGTCAGCGCAGAGCCGGCGTGTGAAGCCCGATAGACCTGGTTACGACCACTTTGGCAGGACTTCAGCCGGACGCAGGCTGAAGTCCTTTTTGATTGACCAGCCGGCCGGCGCAACCACAACAAGAACGTAGAGGAGACCAAGATGGCAACGCTACAAGCCAAGGATGTGAACGTCGTGAGCAACAACGCACTGATTCGCCCATCGGAACTGGAGGCCAGCATCCCGCTTTCTCCCGCTGCCGAGTCCACCGTGCTGGAGGGACGCCGGCAGCTGGAAGCAGTCCTGAACCATGAGGACGAGCGGTTCGCGATCATCGTCGGGCCGTGTTCCATCCACGACCATTCGGCGGCGCTGGACTACGCCAGGCGTTTGAAGCCGCTGGCGGAGCAGGTGAGCGACCGCATCATGGTGGTGATGCGGGTCTATTTTGAAAAGCCGCGCACCACGGTGGGCTGGAAGGGGCTGATTTACGACCCCAACCTGAACGATAGCTACGAGATTGAGGACGGCCTGCATCGCGCCCGCCGCCTGCTGATGGAACTGTCCGAGGCCGGCCTGTATTCGGCCACCGAGTTCCTGGACCCCATCGCGCCCCAGTACTTTGCTGACCTGGTGACCTGGGCGGCCATCGGCGCGCGGACCACCGAGAGCCAGACGCATCGGCAGATGGCCTCCGGGCTGTCCATGCCCGTGGGCTTCAAGAACGGCACCGACGGCGACCCGCAGACGGCGGTTGACGCCCTGGTAGCGGCCCGCACTCCCCAGGCGTTCCTGGGCATTGACCACGACGGGCAAGCGTCCATCGTGGAAACCAAGGGCAACCCAAACTGCCACCTGGTGATGCGGGGCGGACGCAGCGGCACCAACTACGACGCCCGTTCCATCGCCGTGGCGGCCGATGCGCTGCGCAAGGCCGAGGTTCCCTCCAACATAGTGGTGGATTGCAGTCACGGCAACTCCAACAAGGACCACACCCGCCAGCGCATTGCCTTTGAGGACGTGGTGGCACAGCGGATTGGCGGAAACGCTGACCTGATCGGCGTCATGTTGGAAAGCAACATCAACCCGGGGACGCAGAAGCTGGGCTCCGACCCGTCCGCGCTGGAGTACGGCGTATCCATCACGGATGCCTGCATCGGCTGGGATGAGACGGTGAACCTGCTGGAGTGGGCCTACGACGAGCTGGGCTAAGCCAGCCGCGGCAACATCCGGTTTCCTCAAAACGGAGCGGGTCGGCGAATGGCCGACCCGCTCCTTTCCTTTTGTGACGCAACGCGCCCTATTGTCATAACGGAACGCTCACCGTGTTATAATCAGCACACATCAACGGTCATAAAGGCATTACGAAATCCACCCGAATATCCCACACTATTGCCATCGCATTGGAGGAGACCGACCATGTTTCCACAGGTTAGCCTCACCACCGCCGTTTCTCGGGAGGACGTTACCCGCATCCGGGACTGGCTCCGCGACCCTGAAATCAGTTCGCTTTGGTACGGCACCGACGACTCGGACGGCCACCCCATGCACATCGGTTACGCGCCGGAGCAGGTTGACAGCGTCAACGATGACGAATGGAACCAGATATTCAACCAGGACGAGCGGCGCATCTACTCCATCTACTCAACGGAAGAGGCCCATATCGGCGAAGGACAGTTGCTGGTGGAATGGCCCCTGGAAGAGGCCCAACTGTTCATCCTCATCGGGCGCAAGGACCTCTGGCATCACCACTACGGCACTGCCGCCCTGGTAGCGATGCTGGACGAGGCCTTTGACAGCCTGGAACTGCACCGGGTGTGGGTGGACGTGCCCGAGTACAACGAGCACGCTCTGCAGATGTTCCGTCACCTGGGCTTCGTGCTGGAAGGCCACCTGCGCCGGACGCACCGCAAGGATGGCAACTGGTACGACTCTTTCGCCATGGGTCTGCTAACCGACGAATACAGCCGGCGCCGCAGCCGGGTGCTGGCACAGTACGGCGCGTAGCGCTCCGGGAACGGGGACGGAGGAAAACCATGCCGGTAATCACCATAAACGGGGTCATTGGCAGCGGCACCCTGGAAATCGGCCACCTGGTGGCCCAGAACATGGGCCTGAACTACGTTGACCGCTACATCTTTTCCGAAGCGGCGCGGCTGGTCGGGTCCCCGGTGAGCCAGCTGATTGAAAAAGAGCAGCGGATTGTGCCCTTCCGGGAAAAGGTGGCCCGCTTCATGCAGGGCGTCCTGGAGCGCTCCGCAGTGGCCGGCGCCGGCGCCGAGCCCTACTTCGGCCGGGGCATTGAGATGCTGCCGGCGGAAGCCTACACCGAGCTGGTGTCCGAAGCGGCGGCCAACTCGCCGGTTCACGACCGGGCCTTTATCGACGCGACGACCTCGGTGGTCAAGGAGCTGGCCGAGGGCGGCGACGTGGTCATCATCGGGCGGGGCAGCAACATGATCCTGTCAGACACGCCGGGCGTGATTCACGTGGGTCTGGTTGCCCCCATGGACGTGCGGATCGACACCATGGCCAAGCGCGAGCATTTCTCCAACGACGAGGCCCGCGCCTATGCCGAGGAGCTGGAAAACGCCCGGGTGACGTTCTATCGGAAATTCTTCCGGGCCGAGGCCAACGACCCCACCAAGTTTCACCTGATGCTCAACATCGGCCGGATATCCCAGACCACCGCCGCCGAAATCATCGCCCACGCCGCCGAAGACATCGCCGGGGCGACCGAATAGTCAGCCGTGCTGCCCATATCCGACGGCGGGCGTCCCCGTGGCAGCGTTCCGTTCGTCAACTTCACCCTGCTGGGGCTGAACACTCTCGTTTTTCTCTACGAGATTGGCGTGGGCGGGTTTGGCTTCCTCTTCGGCGGGGACACCCTGGGCATCGTCGTATTCTTCCTGAAGTTTGGCTTCATTCCGGCTGAGTTGTCGTCGGGCCAGGCTTACCAGATCCTGCCGGGCGGCATCGACATCGCCTCGCCGATACCCACGTGGGCGACGATGCTGTCGTGCATGTTCATCCACGGCGGGCTGATGCACTTCATCGGCAATATGCTGTTCCTGTGGGTGTTCGGCGACAACATCGAGGACACCTTTGGGCACGTCAAGTACCTGGTGTTTTACCTGGTGGCCGGCGTGCTGGCCACGCTGGCGCACTTCGCCATCGACCCGTCGTCGCAGACGCCGCTGGTGGGCGCGAGCGGGGCGATTTCCGGCGTGATGGGCGCCTACCTGCTGCTGTATCCCCGCAACCGCATCCGCACGCTGATTATCTACTTCCTGATAACCGTGGTGGAGCTGCGGGCCGTGTGGCTGCTGCTCATCTGGATTGGGCTGCAGACGATACAGGGGCTGCTGTCCATCGGCGTGAGCGAGCAGGTGAGCACGGCGTTCTTCGCCCACATCGGCGGGTTCGTGGTGGGGGTGATTGTGGGCGCGGCGGTCAAGGCGCTGCAGCGGGACTCGTCGGGCTACGGCGGCGGGTATGGAGGCCGGCAGCGTCCGGCGCAGTACTGGCGGGGGCGGCGGATTGATTGAGGCCACTCCGGGGCCTATCTCCTCACAGCGGGGCTAGGCTCCCGGGAACGGGATCAGGCCCAGCATATCCCGGGCCTGCTGCGGGGTGGCCGGCTCACGGCCGTGCAGCCGCGCCATGGTTACCGCCCAGTCGATGTACTCGGCGTTGGACTTGGGCTGCGGGTTGTTGGGGAGATAGGGGCTGTCCTCAAATCCCACGCGGATGTGCTTGCCGGTGGCGATGGCGATGGCGCACAGTGGGAAGGTTTGGCCCATGCTGCTGTGGGCCAGCCAGGTGGATTCGGGGTAGCGCTCCCGGATGGTCTCGGCAATCAGCGTGTAGTTGCGGGGCGAACCGACCATGGCCTGCCGGCCGTCGCCCCAGTGCGCGCCCGGTTCCACCAGGAAGTAGCGGGTGTCCTTGATGTAGCCCTCCTCCATCAGGGTGAAGGCGTTGTTGAGGTCGCCCATGTCGTGCACCGCCGGCTCCGGGAAGGTGCCGCGCTGGTAACAGGCGTCCAGCGTCGCGGTGATGTCCTCGAAGGAGTTGGGCGTGATGGAAGTCCGCCGCTGGCCGGTTTCGGGGTTGATGCCCCAGCGCACGCCCATGCCCAGGTTGAGGGACACCATCTCCACCGGCTGGGGCGTTTCCAGCAGGTAGCGGGTTACCGCCTCCACCGGCACGTCGGCTCGCCGCGCGGTGGTGTGGTTCAGCGCCAGGTCGCACTGGGCCCGGATCATGGCGTCGGTTTGGGCGTACCAGGCCGGGTCGTAGCTGATGCCGCCGTCGGGGGTGCGGGCGTGGAAGTGCACGATGGACGCGCCGGCCTCGTAGCAGCGCACGGCTTCCTGGGCCACTTCTTCCGGCGACCAGGGCACGTTGGGGTTGTGCTCTCGCCCCCGACCGCCGTTCAGGCATCCCTTGATAATGATGGTGTCCATGTCTGTCTCTCCCGGTGCCGCTGATTCAATCGCTATGCTATCATAGCCCCGCCGGGACTCCCCGGCCCTCATTTGCCCGCGTTATAGATTCAACGGAGGATTCGCCGATGCCGGACTACAACCCCAACATGGTTTTGACTAGCGACAAGGAGTACAAGGTCGTTGGCACCCGCCCGGTGCGCCATGACGGAGCCGACAAGGTAACCGGACTGGCCCGCTACAGCGCCGACCTGAACCTGCCCGGTATGCTCTACGGCAAGGTGCTGCGCAGCCCACACGCTCACGCCCGCATCAAGTCCATCGACACCAGCAAGGCCGAGGCCATGCCCGGCGTGCGGGCCGTGGTTACCGGCGGCGACATCGTGGAACCCACCGGCCGGGCGTCCGACCTGGCCGAGGGCGCGATGGTCAACTTCAAGTTCCTGAGCAACAACATCATGGCCCAGGACAAAGCCCTGTACAAGGGTCACGCCATCGCCGCGGTCGCCGCCGTCAACGCCCACCTGGCCGAGGAAGCGCTGTCGCGGATCGAGGTGGAGTACGAGGTTCTGCCGCCGGTGATGCACGCCCGGGAGGCCATGGCCGACGACGCCACGCTGATTCACGAGCGCTTGGCCGCCTTCACCACGGCTGGCACCAGGGCCGGCGGCATCCTTGACGATGACGACGACACCGCCGGAACCAACGTGGCCAACCACTTCGAGTTCCGCATGGGCGACATGGACGCCGGCTTCGCCGAGGCCGACGTAATCGTCGAGCGCAGCGTGTCCACCTCCGCCGTGCACCAGGGCTATATTGAGCCTCACGCCGGCACGGCCATGTGGCACGACGACGGCAACCTCACCATCTGGTCCAGCAGCCAGGGACACTTCACCGTGCGCGACCACACGGCCCGGTTGGTTGGAATCCCCGTCTCCAAGGTCAAGGCGATTCCCATGGAAATCGGTGGAGGTTTCGGCGCCAAGCTGGCGGTCTATATGGAGCCGGTGGCGGCGCTGCTGGCCCGCAAGGCCCACGCGCCGGTGAAGCTGGCCATGAACCGCACCGAGGTCTTCGAGGCGACCGGCCCCACGTCCGGCACCGAAATATCCTGCAAGATCGGCGCGACCAACGAGGGCAAGATCACCGCCGCCGAGGTGCACCTGATTTTTGAGGCCGGCGCGTTTCCCGGCTCCCCGGTGCCCGGCGCGGCCAACTGCGTGCTGGCGGCATACGACATCGCCAACACCTGGATTGAGGGCTACGACATCGTGGTCAACCGCCCCAAGACGGCGGCCTACCGCGCGCCCGGTTCGCCGGCGGCGGCCTACTGCGTGGAAGTCGCGCTGGACGAACTGGCCGAAAAGCTGGGCATCGACGCCATCGACCTGCGCCTGATGAACAGCGCCAGGGAAGGCACCCGCCGTCCCACCGGCCCGCTGACTCCTAAGGTCGGCTACGTTGAAACACTGGAAGCGACCAAGTCGCACCCGCACTACGGCGCGCCCAAGGGCAAGCGGCAGGGCCGGGGCGTCGCCTCCGGGTTCTGGGGCAACAACACCGGCCCATCGGCCGCCGTCGCCCTGGTCAATCCCGATGGCACGGTCACCCTGACCGAGGGCTCCCCCGACATCGGCGGCACGCGCGCCTCGGTGTCGCAGCAGCTGGCCGAAGTGCTGGGCATTCCGGTGGAGGACGTGAACCCGCAAATCGGCGACACCGACAGCATCGGCTTCACCTCCAACACCGGCGGCAGCAGCGTTACCTTCAAGACGGGTTACGCCGCCTACACCGCCGCCCAGGACGTGAAGCAGCAGATGATGGCCCGGGCCGCGCGCATCTGGGAGGTTGAGCCGGAAGACGTGCTGTACGAGGACGGCGTCCTGAAGCACCGGGCCGACGACCAGTTGCAGATGACCTTCCAGCAGCTGGCCGCCCGCCAGGTTCCCACCGGCGGCCCCATCGTCGGGCGCGGCGGCGTCAACCCCGGCGGGGCCGGCCCCTGCATCGGCGTTCACATCGTGGACGTTGAGGTTGACGAGGATACCGGCAAGGTGGAAATCGTGCGGTACACCGCCGTCCAGGACGCCGGCAAGGCCATCCATCCGTCCTACGTGGAGGGACAGATTCAGGGCGGCGCAGTGCAGGGCATCGGCTGGGCGCTAAACGAGGAGTATTACACCAACGAGCAGGGGCACATGGTCAACTCCAGCTTCCTGGACTACCGGATGCCCACCAGCCTGGACCTGCCCATGATCGACACCTGCATCGTCGAGGTGGACAACCCCAACCATCCCTTCGGCGTGCGCGGCGTCGGCGAGGTGCCGATTGTGCCTCCCATGGCCGCCATCGCCAACGCCATCTACGACGCCATCGGCGTCCGCCTGACCGTGCTGCCCATGAACCCCGGCAACGTGCTGGAAGCCCTGTGGGAAAAGGACGGCAAGTAGCAGATGCGTAGGGGCGAAGGATTCTTCGCCCCTACTGCAACAGCAGGTGCCAATATGCCCGACGTTTGGATACCCGCCCAGATGCAGCGCATCACCGGCGCGCCTGACCGCGTGCAGGTGGAAGGGGCCACCGTTCGCCAGGTGATCAACAACCTGGAACGGATGCACCCCGGCATGAAGGAACTGCTCTACGACGAGGAACTGGACGACATAACGCCCGGCCTGGCCGTCATCGTGGACGGCGACGTGAGCCAGCTGGGGCTGATGGAGCGGGTCAGCGAGGACACCGAAATGCACTTCCTGCCGGCCATCGGCGGCGGGTAGTCGCTACTCCGGGAACAGGGTCAGCACGGCGACGCCACGGTCGTAATCGTCTCCGCCGCTAACGCCGAACCCAACTACGCCGATTCCTTCTTCCAACACGCGATACTCCCCGAACTCCAGGCCAATATCGTCAGCATCCAGCTGGGCGATGATGCCGTGGACGTTGACGTAGCCCATCAACTGCCCCGCGTCGGCCAGATGGCTCACCGCCCGGCGGTACTCGGCATCGGATGACAGGCTTTCGCCACGGCCGTTCAGAATCCCCACGATGGTCTCCAGGGCCTGCTCGGTGGTGCCGATGGTCAGGATTTGGTCGTGAAGCACGTAGCCGGGACGGTAGGCGAACGAGTCCTCGATCATCATGCCCAGGAGCCCCAGGTCAAATACGACGGCATCGTCCTCCGCGCCCACGTCAACCGGACTGGCGACCAGACCGACGTACTCTTCAACCAGGTCCGCTACTTCGCCCATGGTGGCGGCCAAGTCGTCTTTGCCAGGCTCCTGGTAGGACAACATAACGACGGCCTCAACGGCGTTGGCCGCCGGGTCATCCGCCACGGCGTCAAAGTCAAACTCGCGCACGGCCAGGATGGACTCGCCGGCCAAGTGGTCGAAGAAGTCTCGCTCCAAATCAATGCCGGTGATTTCGTCCACCGCTTCCAGGGCGGCGTCCAGAGCGTCCGCCAGCGTCGCGTCGTCGTCCAGCGCGATGTTGCCGTCGGGGGCCGCTTCGGCCAGACCGGCGTTGATTTCGTCAATCAGTTCCGGCCAGGGCAGGACGTCGGCCAGCCGGTACTCGGCCAGGGCGACCCGCCAGTGGTCAACGTTCGGGTCGAAGGCGCCGGCGATGAAGCCCAGGGTGTCATCGGGCAGCAGGTCGGCCGGCTCCTGGAGCTCTCCTGGTTCCAGCCCGAACCCGGCGGTGGCCGGCGAAACCGTTTCCGTAACGATGCCACGCTCGACCCAGGCCGTGGAGCCGGCCACCCACGGCGGGGCCTGATCGGCGAAGGCGATGGGGCCGGGCATACCCGGGGTCAGCGGGCTGAGGCCCAGGGTGAAATCTTCCACGATTTCCAGCGCCTGCTCGTAGTCCAGGTACGCGGACGAGAAGCGGCGTTCCGGCAGGGCCGCCTGGGCGGCGATGAAGTTGGCAGCGTCGGCCAGCGAGTCGCCGCCGTCGCCGTCAAGGCGGTTCAGGATATCGTGCAGGGTTTTCTTGTCGGTGGCGTACAACAGCCAGTCGCCGGTCAGGGCGTAGGCCTGGTACGCTTCTTCGTCAACCCAGGTGTCAAATCCGCGATAGGAGCCGGAGGCAAAGTCGGCGTCGCTTTCCAGGGACATATATTGCAGCCACTTGTCCAGAAAATCGGCGGCTGCATTCTGGTCCCGCACGCCCACTGTTACGGCGGCGGTTATGGCGTCTGCGATGTCGTCGCCGTCGTCAAGAGACGTGAGACTTCCGCCTGGCACGTCAATGTGGATGATGGCGGCGCCTACCTCCGGGCCAATCCAGGGCTGCACATCCTCCTCGAAATCAATGCCGGTTTCGTTTTTAAAGTCTTCCCGCAACTCTTTAATGAATTCGGTGAAAGCTGGATATTCGTTGAATCGGTCCCAGATATCCTGCATATCACTCAACTGCTCATCCACCGGAACCAGGGTAACCCAGGCGTAGGCCAGAGCGTCTGGAGGGTAATAACGCGCCGAGTATTCCGGTGGCTTGGCCCCGACCAGCAGGGCCAGAATCGGGCCTGGTATCGGTATCAGCCGGAAGTACATTGCCACTCCGGCTACTACTATTGCAACAACAAATACGGCGGCGATAGCCCCCAGAATCTTTACGGCCAGCATCAAGTTACTCTCCCGGGCCCATTGGTAGCGGCCGTCCAGTTTATCACCAGGCGGGCCGCACGTTGACAACCGCCCACGATAGGGCTACATTGTGGGCGGCCTTTGCGCCATTTAACACTTGAACTCTGGACACCGGGCGCCAACACCCATATCGGCTTAATTGGGGAAGGCGGTGCAAATCCGCCGCGGTTGCGCCACTGTAAGCGAGATGCCGGCCACCGGCCGGCTGGGCTCGCAAGCCAGGAAACCTGCCCGGCGTTCCTATTGGAACCTTTCTCTGCGCCCAACAGGGTCGTTCCTTGTGTATCCTAATTGATACGACATCCGAACCCTGGCGGATTCAAGCGCCAGGGTTTTTCAATTTCAGACCCCTCGCTACAGCAACAAATGACTACTTCTAATTCCGGCATCAAAATGACCGTCGTGGCCGTCGGCCCCGGCGACCCCGAGTTCCTGACCATCAAGGGACGGCAGGCCCTGGCCGACGCCGACCTGGTGGTGGGCTTCAAGACCGTGCTGGACGTGGTAGCGGCCCACACCGGCGACGCCGAAGTCCGTCCCATGGCCTACCGGGACCAGGAGGCCGTGCTGGACTACGCCCAGGAACAGGCGCAACAGGGCAAAGCCTGCGTGGTATGCGTCTGGGGCGACCTCAACGTATCGGCGAAAGAGCTGCTCAACCGGGTCCGCCGCCGGGCCGAAACGGTTACGCTGGTGCCCGGCGTGAGCAGCATCCAGATTGCCTGCGCCCGGGCCGGCATTTCACTGGAAGAATCTACGTTCATCACTTTGCACCAGCGTTGGGACCGAGGTTCCGAGCTGGGGGAGCTGATTGAGCTGCTGGAACAGGGCCGGCGCAACGTCATCCTGCTGCCGCGTCCCTTCGACTTCATGCCGCCGGCCATCGCCGCCAACGCCATCGCCGACGGGGCTGACCCGGCCCATCCCGTTACCGTGTTCCAACGCCTTTCCCTCCCCGACGAACAGCGATGGGACGGCACCCTGGCCCAGTGCGCCGAACTGCCCGACGAGTTCAGCGACCTGTCCATCATGGTATTTCCCCGTCCCGCCGGCGAGCACGACTGAGCGACCATGACCGCACCGACGCAAAACGCCAGCGGCAGCATTGTGCTGGTAACCACCGCCGACACCGACATCCTGACGGCGGAGCGGGCGCTGGCCGGTATGCCCTGGGGCGACGGCGTGAGCGTGTATGCCTGCAACCCGGTGAACTTGGAGGGCAGCGGAGAATCCGCCGCCTCCGCTCGCGAGGAACTGTTGCAGGCGGTGGCCGCTTCCTCGGCGGTGGCGCTCCGTCTGCTGGGCGGTCGTCGGGCGCTGGGCGACGTATTCGAGCCGCTGGTGGAAATCTGCCGCGGCAACGGCATCCCGCTGATTGCCTGCCCCGGCCACCAGGAATGGGACGAAGACCTGGTTACGGCCTGCACCGCGCCCGTCGCCGAAGTGGAGACCGTCTTTTCCTACCTGATGCGCGGCGGCGTGCTGAATTTCCGCAACCTGTTCCTCTTCCTGGCCGACACCTACCTGGGCGGGGACTACGGACACGAGGCTCCGACCCCCATGCCCTGGCAGGGGGTGTACCATCCGGCCGTCGCCGAGGGAACCAGCCTGGGCGATTACATAGCAGACCGGTTCGATCCGGCCCGGCCCAGCATCGGGCTGCTGTTCTATCGCGCCCACTGGATGAGCGGCAACCTGTCCTTCGTTGACGACCTCATCGCCCGGCTGGAATCCCGGGACGTCAACGTCCTGCCCGTGTTTTCCTACAGCCTGAAGCATCAGCCCGAGGAGGGCGACGACACCGACGGCCACACCCTCACCGACTACATGGTTGACGCCAACGGCGTGCCGCGGGTGGACTGCATCGTCAACACCATGGGCCTGGCCATGAGCGACCTGGACCATCAGCAGGGCGGAACCGGCGCGACGGTAGCCACCGGCTGGTCGCAAGAGCTGCTGGACAGCCTGGACGTTCCCATCATCCAGGGCATCGTCAGCACCGGCAGTCGCTCCGAGTGGGAGGAGAGCTCGCTGGGCCTGGGCCCCATCGACACGGCGATGAACGTGGCCTTCCCGGAGTTCGACGGCCGCATCATCACCGTCCCCATATCCTTCAAGGAAGAGACCGGCGCGGCCGGCAACGGCCTCTCTGCCGGTCGGATGCAGCGCTACGTCGCCCAACCGGACCGGATGGACTATCTGGCCCGCCTGGCGGCCCGCCACGCCGCGTTGCGTCGCAAGTCCAACGCCGACAAGCGCATCGCCATCATCCTGAGCAACTATCCCACCAAGGACGCGCGCATCGGCAACGCCGTGGGCCTGGACACTCCGGCGTCGGCGATTAATCTGCTCCACGCGCTGCGAGAGGCCGGCTATGACGTGGAGGACATCCCGGCCGACGGCGACGAACTGGTGCATCGCATCATCGAGCGGTGCAGCAACGACACCGACAGCCTCACCGAGGAGCAGCTCCGCCTGGCCGCCGGCCACGTGGAACGCTACCAGTACGCGCAGTGGTACGCCGGCTTCCCCGAATCCGTCCGGGACGAGCTGCAGGATGCCTGGGGCGATGCGCCGGGCCAGGTGTACCGCACCGGCGACCGGCTGGCCGTTGCCGGCGTGCCCATGGGCAACGTGTTCGTCGGGTTGCAGCCGCCCCGGGGCTTCGGCGAAAACCCCATCTCCGTCTATCACAATCCCGACCTCACTCCCACGCACCACTACATCGCCTACTACCGCTGGCTGCGGGACGTGTTCGGCGCCGACGCCATGATTCACATCGGCAAGCACGGGACCCTGGAATGGCTGCCCGGCAAGGGCGTGGGTATGTCGGCGGCCTGCTACCCCGAAGTGGCCTTGGACGACGTGCCGCTGTTCTATCCCTTCATCGTCAACAACCCCGGCGAGGGCACCCAGGCCAAGCGCCGGGCCCACGCCACCATCATCGACCACCTGATACCGCCCATGACCACCGCTGACTCCTACGGCGACATCGCCAAGCTGGAGCAGCTGATGGACGAACACTACCAGTGTCAGACTCTGGACCCGGCCAAGCTGCCCACTTTGGAGGCCCAAATCTGGGAGATGGTGCAGCAGGCCGAGCTACACCGCGACCTGGGCGTTGACGAGCATCCCGACGACTTCGGCGAGTTCATGCTGGAAATCGACGGCTACCTCTGCGAAATCAAGGACGCTCAAATCAAGGACGGCCTGCACACCCTGGGCGAACCGCCAACATCGGAGCAGATGGTGGGACTGCTGTGCGCCCTGACCCGGCTGGACAACGGCGCCGTGCCCAGCCTGCGCCGCGCGCTGGCCGAAGCATTGGGCTACGACTATTACGCCCTGCTGGCGGATCCGGCAGCCGCCGTCAACGGCAACACGCCGGCCGCGTTGGAGAAGGCAAACGGCGACGCTCCCCTGCGCAACGCCGGCGACGTGATTGAGGCGTTGGAATCCATGTGTCGCCAGGCTTACCAACGCTTGTGCGACGACAGTTTCGACGCTCGCCTGATTCCGGGCGTCGTGGCGGACGCCTTGGGCCAGCCTGACGCCCAGGCCGAAAGCGTCCTCTCCTACGTGGGGCAGCACATCTATCCCTCGCTGCTGCGCACGACCGACGAGATTGACAACCTGCTGCGGGGACTGGAAGGCAGGTTCGTGCCGCCGGGTCCCTCGGGCGCGCCCACCCGCGGCATGGTCAACGTCCTGCCCACCGGACGCAACTTCTACTCAGTTGACCCGCGCGCCCTGCCCTCTCCCACCGCCTGGGACGTGGGCAAGGACCTGGGCGACGCCCTGCTCCAGAAATACCTGGATGAGGAAGGCGGCTATCCGGAGATGGTCGGCGTGGTGGTTTGGGGCACCTCGGCGATGCGCACCCATGGCGACGACATCGCCCAGATTCTGTACCTGCTGGGCGTCAAACCCGTCTGGCAGGCCGAGAGCCGTCGGGTCAGCGGCCTGGACGTTATCCCGCTTGGCGAGTTGGGCCGGCCCCGCATCGACGTTACCGTTCGCATCAGCGGCTTCTTCCGCGACGCCTTCCCCAACCTGATATACCTGATTGACCAAGCCGTGGCCCTGGCCGCCGCGCAGGACGAATCGCCGGAAGACAACTACGTGGTCAAGCACGTGCAGGAGGACGCCGAACGACGCGCGGCGGCGTCTGACAACGCCGATGGAGACGCCACCGAAAGCGCCGGCGACCCGTCCCTGTTCCGTATCTTCGGCAGCAAGCCCGGAGCCTACGGCGCCGGCATCCTGGGCGTCCTGGACGAGCGCAACTGGGAGTCGGTGCACGACCTGGCCGAGGTGTACACCGCCTGGGGCGGCTACGCCTATTCGCGCCAGGACTTCGGCGTCACTGCCCGCAACGAGTTCCGCGCCCGGTTCGGCCAGATCGTCATCGCCGCCAAGAACCAGGACAACCGGGAGCACGACGTTTTTGACAGCGACGACTATATGCAGTATCACGGGGGCATGATTGCCACCGTCCGCTCCCTCACCGGGCGCAACCCCCGCCAGTTCTTCGGCGACAGCAGCGACCCGTCCCGCGCTCGCGTTCGCGACTTGCAGGACGAGGCCCGCCGGGTGTTCCGCAGTCGGGTGGTCAATCCCAAGTGGATGCAGTCCATGCAGCGCCACGGCTACAAGGGCGCTTTCGAGCTGGCCGCCACCGTTGACTATATGTTTGGCTACGACGCAACGGCCCAGGTCATTGAGGACTGGATGTACGAGGACGTAACCGAGGAATACGTCCTGAACCCGGAGATGCAGGAGTTCTTCCGGCAGAGCAATCCCTGGGCGCTGCGGGGCATCGTGGAGCGCTTGCTGGAAGCCGTCCAGCGCGGCCTGTGGGAAAACCCGCCTCCGGAAATGCTGGAGCAACTGCGTCAAATGTACCTGGAGCTGGAAACCGACATCGAGGCCCGACAGGAAAACAACGCCCGGCAAGCGGCTGACGAGATGCGGAATCCAGCCACTGCGTGAGCAGGAGGAGATAACGATGGAGCACACACTGGACCTGCTCAAGGAACTGACCGGCGATCCCACCATGATGTGGGTCGTCGGCGGCGGCTCCGTGGTCAGCGAAAATCACGGCCACGGCATCCGGGAGCCGGAAGTGCACAACGGCTGGGCCACCATTGAAGCCGACAACTGGCACTTTCACCTGCAACTGGAGCAGATTGACGGCATCCAGTTCGTGGAGGCCACCAGCCACGGCAACATGAAGTCCTACTACGTTCGGTTCTCTCGCAACTGGGACGAAACCCTGGTGCGCTGCTATTTCCCCAATCCATACCTGGACGACGACGAAAAGCGCACCGAGTTCCAGCCCGAAAAACTGCGGGCTTTTGAGGAAGCCCGCGACCGCTGGGTCGGCAAGGAGGACGACCTGATTTTCGTGGAACGCTAATCGGCATATCTGCCGATAATGTCCGCCCGCCGGTATTGTGCAACCTTCGGTAAGGTACTACAATGCCTGCTATTGATACCACGAAAAGCGTGTATCACCACAAGAGGAGAGAAAAATGGGTATCTTGAACCGCTTCCTATCCGCCACCGACACGGCAGCATGGGCGCCGTGGCTCGTCGTTGGCGCCATCGCCCTGTACCTGGTGGGCTACGTTGACGGTGGAGTGCACGCCGCTTCCATCGGATCGCCCGGCATCCTGGGCACGGTCCACGAGTTCTTCCACCACGCGCGCCACGTCGCGTTCATGTGCCATTAGGCACCAGCGCCGGAACGACTCCCATGGGGTGCGGACCGGCTTTTACGTCCGGGATTCCGGACTCACAACTGGCGTTTTTCGCTGCGCGAACGCTGTAAAGCGTTGGGAGGAGTGCGCCGCGAATCTGCCTGAGTGGTTTCGCCATCTTTGCCAAGCTGGCTGATAATCGGCCGGTGAAGCTAACCAGACAGATTTGCATCGGGAGGTCCTCCATGACGCGTATATTACCCACTGCGATAGTGATGGGAGTCCTAGTAGGGCTCCTGGTCGCGGCCTACATGAACATCTTCAACGTCCCCGTGATGGAGTGGGCGATTGAGTTGGAAGGCTGCGACCGAGACCGGGCCGGTTGCGCCGAGCAGTTGGCCGAGGCTGAAGAAGAAGATCCCCTGCCGCTGGCCTTTCTGACCAGCCTGGGGGTGCAGCGGATTGGCATGAGCTTTGGCCTGGCGGTGATCGGAATTCTCTTTGGAGCAGTTTTCACGGGCCTCTATCATCTGATGCGCAACGCCACGCCGGGCTGGAGCCCCTGGGCCTGGGCGGCCATCGCCGGTTTGCTCGGCTTCTGGGGCGTGTCGATGTACGCTCAGCTCAAGTTCCCGCTCAACCCGCCGGGCATCGGCGAAGACAGTACGTTGCTGGCACGCCAGGGCTTCCAGTTCCTGTTCATGTTCGTTTCCGGCGTCGCGGTGGCCCTGGTCATCTACGGCGTTGGTCTGGTCAACCGCACCAAAGCCGGCGGCGCCCGCTGGTTGCCATACGCCGGCATCGGCATCGCTTACGCGGTGGTCGCCCTGCTGCTGGCCTACGCTGTCCCCAGCGTGCGTGATGCTGCGCCCGAGTGGCTGCCGCCGGGCTTGACCATCATGTTCCGCACCTTCACCGCGGTGGGACACCTGCTGCTCTGGATGGGCATCGCCTTCGCCACTGTCGGCTATCGCCTGTACCGTGACCGCGACGCCCACGCCTACCCGCAACCTTCAGCCGCCGACTGAGGGAAACCTGCCATGACCCAGCCCGCCGCCGGACGCGAACCGCGTTTTCCCTTCACCGCCATCGTCGGCCAGACGCCGATGAAACGGGCGTTGCTGTTGAACGCGATCAACCCGCGCATCGGCGGCGTGCTGGTGCGCGGCAAGAAGGGCACGGCCAAGAGCACCGCCGTCCGCTCGCTGGCAGCGCTGCTGCCCCAGGTTCCCGTGGTTCCCGGCTGCCTGTACAGCTGCCAGCCGGGAGCGCCCCAGGAAGTCTGCCAACGGTGCCATCACGGGGGACCTACCGGCAGTCCGTCGGCGCGCCAGGTTCGCATCGTTGACCTGCCCGTCGGCGCCACCGAGGACCGGCTGGTAGGGTCGCTGGACATTGAGCAGGCCATCAAGTCCGGCGAAAAGAACTTCGAGCCGGGGCTGATTGCGGCGGCGCACCGAGGCATCCTGTACATCGACGAGGTTAACCTGCTCAACGACCACCTGGTTGACGTCCTGCTGGACGCGGCAGCCATGGGCCGCAACTACGTGGAGCGCGAGGGCATCTCCGTGAGCCACGATGCCGAGTTTATGCTGGTGGGCACCATGAACCCGGAAGAGGGCGACCTGCGCCCCCAGCTCCTGGACCGCTTCGGGCTGGCCGTGGAAGTGGACGGCGTTTTCGAGCCGGCGGAACGCCGGGAAGTCGTCCGCCGCCGCATGGCTTTTGAGGGCGATCCCTTCGCCTTCATGGACGCCTGGGCGGATGCGGAGCAGACGGAACGCAAGCGGCTGCTGGACAGCCAGCGACGCCTGGCCGACGTGGTGGTTCCCGATGACATTCTGGAGCTGATTACCGACATCTGCGCCGAGTATCAAGTTGACGGGCTACGCGGCGACATCGTGATGTACAAAACCGCCAGCACCATCGCCGCCTACGAAGGCCGCACCGTCGTTGAGGTTGACGACGTGCGCGAAGCCGCGCTGATGGCCCTGCTGCACCGCCAACGACGCCAGCCCTTCCAGCAGCCCCACCTGGTAACCGAGCAGCTGGACCAGATGCTGGACGAGTTCCAGAACCAGCCCCGCAACCGCGAGCCGGCAGACGCCCAAGACTCCCCCGGCGACGAGCGCAACGACGCGGAGAGCGATAGAGACCCGGAACCTTCCGAACCTGAAACCGACGACCCGGTTACCGACTCCGGCCTGGGAGACGAGTGGTTTGAGGTCGGCGACCCCTACGCCGTCCAGAACCTGCAAGTGCAGCCGCCCGACCGCAGGGCCCGTCGCGCCTCGGGCCGCCGCGCCACCACCGTCAGCGGCACCTCCGCCGGCCGTTACGTCGGCGCGCGCGTACCCGAAGGGCCGGCCGCCGACCTGGCTTTGGACGCCACCCTGCGCGCTGCCGCGCCCCATCAGCAGGCCCGCCGCAGCAACTCCGGCCCGGACCCGGACACTCACGCTGCCTCCCTGCTCATTGAGCCGTGGGACATCCGCGAGAAAGTCCGCGAAACCCATACCGGCTCGCTGATTCTGTTCGTGGTGGACGCCAGCGGCTCCATGGGCGCCCAGCGACGGATGGTAGCCGTCAAGGGCGCGGTGATGTCGCTGCTGCTGGACGCCTACCAACGCCGGGACCGGGTGGGACTGATCGCCTTTCGTGGAACCGGCGCCGAACTGCTGCTGCCCCCCACCGGCAGCGTGGAAATGGCGCAGTGGTGCCTGCAGGAGATGCCCACCGGAGGGCGGACTCCCCTGGCGCGCGCCCTGTATCTGGCCATGGAAACGCTGGAGACTGAACGGCTGAAGGATCGGGACGTGCTGCCCCTGTTGGTGCTGCTGTCCGACGGGCGGGCCAACGTAACCCTGGCCGGCGAACAGTCGGCGCGGATTGCGTCCTCCGACGGCGAGGTGCAGGACTTTGCGCGGATGATTGCCGACGCCAAAATACCGGCGGTAGTGGTGGACACCGAGCAGGATTTCATCAAGCTGGAACTGGCCCACGGCATCGCCGACGCCATGTCCGCCCGCTATATCAAGTTGGACGACCTGGCCGCCGAAAGCCTGGCCGACGCCGTCCGTCGCGAACTACCCAATGAGGTGGCTGCTTCCGCTGTGTTACCATAAATCTAACACCAACCGCCAGTGAGGAACCCCTATGCCGCGCACCCTTCACTACGCCGATATGGATAAAATACTTTCCCTGTCCAAGCGACGGGGTTTCGTCTTTCAGTCCAGCGAGGTGTACGGCGGGCTGGGGTCAACCTGGGACTACGGCCCTCTGGGTGTCGAACTCAAGCGCAACGTCAAGGAAGCCTGGTGGCGCTCCGTGGTCTCCGAGCGCGACGACGTGGTGGGCCTGGACGCCGCCATCCTGATGCACCCCCGGGTCTGGGAGGCCAGCGGCCACGTGGAGAATTTCAGCGACCCGCTGGTGGAGTGTCGCCAGTGCCACCGCCGCTTTCGCCAGGACCAGCTGGAAACCGACGTCTGCCCGGTTTGCGGCGGCGACTTCACCGAACCGCGCCGCTTCAACCTCATGTTCCGCACCTTCATGGGGCCGGTGGAGGACTCCAGCAACGAGGTCTTCCTGCGTCCCGAAACGGCCCAGGGCATCTTCGTCAACTTCCAGAACGTGCAGACCGCCACCCGCAAGAAGCTGCCCTTCGGCATCGCCCAGATCGGCAAAGCCTTCCGCAATGAAATCACCCCGGGCAACTTCACCTTCCGCACCCGCGAGTTCGAGCAGATGGAGATTGAGTTCTTCGTCAAGCCGGGCACCGACGAGGAGTGGCTGCAGCAATGGGTGCAAGACCGCTTCAACTGGTACGTGAGCTATGGCATCCGTGGCGAGAACCTGCGCCTGCGGGAGCACGCCGGCGACGAACTGGCCCACTACGCCAAGGCCACCTACGACATCGAGTATCGCTTCCCCTGGGGCTGGGGCGAGCTGGAAGGCATCGCCGACCGCACCGACTTCGACCTGGGCCGCCACACCCAGTACAGCGGCGAGGACTTGTCCTACTTCGACGACGAAATCCACGAGCGTTACACTCCCTACGTCATCGAGCCTTCCGGCGGCGTTGACCGGGCGACGCTGGCCTTCTGGCTGGACAGCTACGACGAAGAACCGGACGGCAAGGACACCCGCACCGTGCTGCACTTCCACCGCTCCCTGGCTCCCGTAACCGTGGCCGTGCTGCCCCTCAGCCGCAACGAGCGTCTGGCTCCCACCGCGCGCAGCGTGTATGACCTGGTGCGCCGCCGCTTCCGCGCCCAGTTTGACGACGCGCAGAGCATCGGCCGCCGCTACCGTCGCCAGGACGAGATTGGCACCCCCTACTGCGTAACCGTGGACTTCGATACCATTGACGACCAGGCCGTAACCATCCGCGACCGCGACACCATGGCCCAGGAGCGCATCCCCGTCAGCCGCCTGCTGGACGTATTGCAAGACCGCTACGACCACGGCTGGTAGGTTATACTGCTGTCATCATGCCGCCCCGCACCAGACGCGAGACCCCGGCCCGCCGGGACGTCCGCATCCGCAAGCACATCAGCCAGGCCCGGGATTACTGGTCAAAATGGCCGGCGCACCTGGCCGAGGGCGACTTGTGCCAGGCCGGCGAAAAGGGCTGGGGCACCGTGGCCCAACTGACCAAGGCCGTCGCCACCCTGCGGGGCTGGGAACACTACGACCACGTGGCAGTACAAGAGGCCGTCCAGGCTCTCGCCCGCGAGATGCCCCAACAGGCGGAGCTAATTCACCGTGGATTGCGCGCTGCCGAGGGTTTGCACGGCAATTTCTACGAAGTCCATTTGGACCGCGACGGCGCGGCATTCGCTCTGTCCGATGTACGGCCCCTGCTCGAAATCCTGTGGCAGTTGCTCCCCGATGAATACACCGGCGGCGTCCCGTTCGCAGATTCGTCTGAGCAACCCTGACCGTCGCATATTCACGCAGCACCAATTATCCGTGCCAGGTTGGCCATGCCCGCCTCCGTCGTCGCTGAAATGCTGCGCGCCGGCCTGTACACCGCCATCATCGGCCGCAGCGTCCGCTACTACCAGTCCACCGCCTCCACCATGGACGACGCCGCGCAGTGGGCCATGGACGGCGCCGACGAGGGGGCGGTGGTCGTCGCAGAAACCCAATCCGCCAGCCGGGGACGTTTGGGCCGGCGTTGGGTTTCCGATTCCGGCAACCTGTATTTCTCCGTCCTGTTCCGGCCGGATGCCGACGCTCTGCCCTTGCTCAGCCCGTTGGCCGGAGTCGCCGTCGCCCGCGCCATTCGCCAGGCGGCCAGGCTCTACCCCTCAATCAAGTGGCCCAATGACATAATGATTGACGGACGCAAGGTCGCCGGCATCCTGGCCGAATCGACAATGTCCGGCTCGCGGATTGAGCACGCCATCGTTGGCGTCGGCGTCAACATCGCGCTGGACACGTCCGCCGACCCGGAAATCGCCGCCACCGCCGCCAGCTTGAACCTGCTGGCCGACGCTGACGTTGACCGGGCCGAACTGCTGCGCCGCATCTTGCAGCACCTGGACGCCCTGTACCTGGACCTCAGGCGCGGACGCTCTCCCATACCGGAATGGCGGCGCTGGCTGGATACCCTGGGCCAGCGGGTAACCGTAACCCATCACGGCAGCGCCGACACCGGCCTGGCCGAGGATATCGACGCGCAGGGCAACCTGCTCCTGCGCACCGACGCCGGCCAACTGTTGACCCTCACCGCCGGAGACATTACCCTTCGCCCAGCCTCAGGAGAACCTGTCCCAAATGCTCGAAAACCTCTACCTTGACGGCAAGGTCGTCGTCATCACCGGCGGCGGCACCGGCCTGGGCCTGGAGATGGTACGCGCCCTGAGTCGTTCCGGCGCCAACCTGGCCATCGCCGGACGCCGGCCCGGCCCCATCGAGGCCGCACGCGACGAGGTTATCGCCGCCGGCCAGGACGCCATCGCCGTGCCCACCGACGTGTCCAAATCCGCCGACGCCAACGCCCTCATCGACGCCGCCATGGGCCACTTCGGGCGCATCGACGTGCTCATCAACAACGCCGCCATGGTGGCCGACAACGTGCTCAAACCCGTCTGGGAAATCACCGATGACGATTGGCATACCGCCATGTCCGTCAACCTGGACGGGGCTTTCTACTGCGCCCGCGCTGCCGCCAAGCCCATGGCCGACGCCGGCAAGGGCAAAATCATCAACGTCGCCTCCGGCTTCGGACTGCGCGGTGGCCGCGACATCTATATGTACTGCACCTCAAAGGGCGGCGTCATCCAGCTCACCCGCGTCCTTTCCTTCAGCCTGGCCCGTTACGGCATCACCGCCAACAGCATCGTCCCCGGCTTCATTCCCACCATCGACCCGGGCGCCGAAATCAACCGCACCCTGCCGCAATCGGGCGACTTCCTGCCCACCGGCAAGCTGGGCAAACCGGAGGACCTGGGCCCCGTCGCCGTGTTCCTGTCCTCGGATGCCTCCGACTACATGACCGGCGAGATGTTCATCCTGGACGGCGCCGGACTGGCCGCCGGCATCGCCCCCACCGGCCACGCTCCCGTCGCCCCATTGGAACCGTAGGCAAACACCAATGACCCTGCCCGCAGAATTCGACCTCACCGGCCACACCGCCATCGTCGCCAGCGCCGGCGGCGACGAAACCGCAGCGCTGGCGGCAGCCCTGGCCGAGGCCGGCGCGACCGTGTTCGCCGTCGCCCGCCATCCCGACGCAACCGACGCCATCCTTGGTGCCGTAACCGCCGTAACGGGAAAGGACACCCACGGCTACACCGGCCGCTGGGACACTCCCGCCGGCGCCGACGCCGTGCTTGCTGCCTTCGACGCCGTACATCCCCGTGCCGACATCCTAGTCAACGACACCCGCAGCTTCTTCGCCAAGCCCGCCGCCGAGACTACCCTGGACGAATGGGACGAACTCCACGCCCGCAACGTCCGCGCCACCTTTATGCTCAGCCAAGCGGTGGGGCAGCGGATGGTGGGGCAGCAGTACGGACGTATCGTCAACCTCATCTCCAATCTGGCCGAGCGCGGCATCCACAACTGTTCGGCGTTCAGCGCAACCCAGGCCGCGGTGCTGTCCCTGACTCGCTCCCTGGCCGTCGAATGGGGCCGCAGCGAGATTCGGGTCAACGCCGTCGGCTCCGGCTGGTCAACGGCGGAAGACATCCCCCTGGAAACGCAACGGGAGGAGCTGCTCGTCCGCTACACGCCGATGCGTCGCAAGGGCCACCCCCGCGACCTGGCGGCCATGCTGGTCTATCTCTGCTCCCCCCACTGCGACTACCCCAGCGGCCAGCCGGTGTACATCGACGGCGGAGCGAACGCGCGCCCGTAACCCCCTCCACACCGTCAGACTTTTACTCTCACCGTCATTCCTTCACATTCACCGTCATTCCGGACTCGATCCGGAATCCAGCCACCCCAAAGGACAACCAATATGAGCGGCGAACCCAAAATGTTCCGCATCAACCCCGAAAACCAGGCGTCGGAAGCCATTGCCGAAGTGGATTTCTCCAGGTTGGGATTTCAGGAACGGAGGGACATCCAGGAATGGGTGTCGGATAACCCTGGAATTTTGGGCGACGACCTGCTGATAATCGGCAAGGAATTCAGCGGGTTTGACCGCACTAGCGAGCGGTTGGACCTATTGGCGGTGGAACGAGACGGCAAACTAGTCGTCATTGAGTTGAAGCGCGACGATACCGGAGCTGATGCCCACTGGCAGGCGATCAAATATGCTAGCTATCTGCACCATGCCGATGCCGACCAGATTGTTGACATGCTGGTCAGATATGACGGCAAAATTACGAAGGCGGAAGCTGCTGAGCGTTTGTTGCAGCACATGGGCGCTGACGACCTGAACGCTCTCAATTACGATCAACGCATCATACTGGCCAGTCATCGATTCGCCCCAGAGGTGACATCCGCCGTGCTCTGGCTCAACGAGAAAGCCCCCGATGAGAACCTGATAACGTGCGTCCAACTCACACCCTATCATGACTCTAAAACCGACATTCTATACGTGCAAGCGTCGACAATCATTCCCCTGCCTGGCATTGACAACTACGTTGTACGAATCGGTGACAACGCGCAGGACAACGGGACCAGCGGAGGCGGCAGTCTGGGTGAGAAACTGAGTCGCTCATTTGCAAGGAACCGTAACGACACAGTTACCTATTTCCTTAGACGAGTGGGAGATTTAGCTATAAACGAGTTGCCGCAAGAAATTAGACCTGATAAAAGCAGCCGTTGGGCAGGACGCCATGCTGACCAGCAAGGGCGGTACTATCATCTCTGGTACTCGTCGCCGCCATGGAGCAACTGGGGTATGTCATACCAAGTGAACCTGTACCCCAAAGGGGCGAGTGAATGGCAGGAATGGGTGTTGTTCCTGCATGATCAAGATGGCCTGAATGAGTGGCTGGGCAACGAAGCTGTGTATGACCGTCTCCCTGAGGGCGTGGCGCGAGAACCTTACGACAATGGCATCGCAGTGCATGTCGGAACCGACACACTCAATGATGACTTTGGCGGAAAGATAGCCGAAGAGGTGCGGAGATTTGTTGAGGAGATCAGCCCTGTTGTGAACGACTTTGTTGAAGAGGGCAACGAAGAAGAGGTGTAGCTGGCGATAATCGCACGGTTCAACGCACGTTTTCCCTGACTGCTCCTTCCCTCCGTTGGTGGTACAATAGCCGGCGATGATTGCCGCCACCGTTTCCAGCACACCCAGCCCGGTGCGCCGTCTTCCGGGTATGCGCGACCTGTCCAATGACGCCTGCCGCCGCAAGCAGGCTGTGGAACGTCGCCTTTCCGACGCCATCGGACGCTACGGTTACCGGCCCCTGGAAGTGCCCCTGCTCGAGTCCACCGAGCTGTTCCTGCGCAAGTCCGGCGGCGACCTGGCCTCCCAGATGTACTCCTTCGCCGACCCCGGCTCCAACGCCGTCAGCCTGCGCCCGGAGTTCACCTCGGCCATCATGCGGCACTACCTGGAAATCGCCGCGAACTCCGCCGAGAATCCGGTGCTGCGCTGGCAGTACGCCGGCCCCGTGTTCCGCTACGACATCGGACACCCTCCACCGGCCGACCACAGCGGACAGTTCACCCAGGTCGGCGCCGAACTGGTCGGTTCCAACACCATCCTGGCCGACGCCGAGCTGCTCTCCCTGGCCGCCGACGTTCCCGCCCAGCTGGGCATCGACGATTACCGCCTGCGCCTGGCCGACCTGGACGTGCTGGACAGCGTGCTGGACACCGTCGGCCTCTCCGACCGCGCCCGGGCCTTCATCATCGCCAACATGAACCGCATCGGCGACAGCGCCGACAACCTGGCGGCCACTCTGCGGCGCGCCGACGAGCTGCACATCGTCGCGGGCCGGGAATTGCACAACGAGGAAACCGACTTGGCCGCGGCGGTTGCCGACCTGCCCGATGACGCCGCCCGCGCCGTGCTGTCCGGCTTTATGCGCTGGAACAGCTCGCCGGACACTCCCCTGGGCCGCCGTTCCCCCGACGAGATAGTTGACCGCCTGCTCCGCAAACTGCGCGGCGGTGACGCCTCAGATGCCATCGAGCGCGGCCTGGCTTTGGCCGGCAGACTGGCCGGCGTCAGGGGCCAGCCCGCCGACGCGCTGCAGCAGGCTCGGGCCATCGTGTCCGCGTCCGGCGCGGACGGCGCTGCCATTGACCGACTGGCAGAGCTGGTCGAACTGGCAGGCACGGATACGTCCGTCGCCGGCCGGCTGGTTATCGACTTCTCACTGGCCCGTGGCATCGCCTACTACAACGGCATCATCTTCGACGTAACCCACGGCTCCGACAATGCCGTTCTCGGCGGCGGCGGTCGCTACGACGCCCTGGCCCTCGCTCTCGGCGGAGCCGACCCCGTGCCCGCCCTGGGATTCGCCTATACGCTGGAATCCCTGCTGTCGGCGATGCCGTCTGATACTATCCCTTTGCCCGACGCCGACGCCGTGCTGGTCAGTCCCAGCGAGGGCCGAGCCAATGCCGACGCCCTGCGCGCCGCCGCTGACATACGCAGTCGCGGCGGAGTCGCCATCCTGGACGTGAGCGGCCGGGAATCGGCGGCCAACTACTCCCGGATCGTGGCCGTGTAATTCCTGGGGTGGCGACGTGAGACTGGTAATACCGAGCGACGGCGAACTGGGCGAGCCGACCATGCGCTTCCTGACGTCCTGCGGCGTCAAGGTGAGCCGTCCCAACGCCAGACGCTACACCGGCTCCATACCCGCCCTGCCCGGCATCGACGTGCTGTTCCAGCGCACCGCCGACATCACCACCAAGGTGGAGGAAGGCAGCGCCGAAATGGGCATCACCGGCCTGGACCGCCTGATGGAATACCGCCACGACGAAAACGCCGTGGTCTCGGTGATGGACGACCTGGAGTTCGGCGGCTGCGATTACGTGCTGGCCGTGCCCGATTCCTGGCTGGACGTAACGTCCATCGACGACCTGGCCGACCTGGCCCTGGAGTTCCACGCCCGCGGCCGGCAGCTGCGCATCGCCACCAAGTACCCCCGGCTGCTGCGTCGCTACCTGTTTGAGCGCGGCATCAATTACTTCACCCTGGTTCCGGCCAGCGGCACCCTGGAGGCCGCCCCCATCGCCGGCTATGCCGACCTCATCGCCGACCTGTCCGCCACCGGCACCACCCTGCGGGAAAATCGGCTGAAGACCCTGGACGGCGGCACCATCCTGACCTCGCAGGCGTGCCTCATCGCCAACCCTCACACCCTGGCCAAACGACCCGCCGACCTGGAGCTGGCTCAGTCCCTCACCGAAATGCTGGAGGCCCACCTGCGCGCCGAGCCCTACTACCGCATCACCGCCAACGTGCAGGGCCGCTCGGCGGAGGACGTCAGCGCCATGATCCTGGCTCGCCCCGAAATCGCCGGCATCCAGGGGCCAACCGTGGCCCGCGTGTTCAGCGTCGAGGAGGAGGACTGGTACGCCGTTTCCCTCCTGATACGCAAGAACCGGCTGCTGGACGCCGTGGCGCACCTGCGCGAGTGTGGCGGCGTTGACATCGCCGCTGCCCAGCTGTCATACCTGTTCAAGGGGCAGTCCCAGCACTTCAACTGTTTTCTCAACCGCGTCGCTGCCCTCAATGGAGGACCGGCCAATTATGCCTAACCTCCCCATGCACATATACATCTGCCAGCAGGTTGCCACCGAACTGGATTGGGGGTATCTCCACGACCACCCCGGCGCGGCCTACCTCGGTTCCACCACGCCGGACATCCGGGCCATGACCAAGTGGGACCGGGGGCGTACTCATTTTTCCGACTTGACGGTTGACCACGTCGGCGCCGGCGTGGAGCGTATGTTTGAGATGTATCCCGACCTGGCCGGCTCCGACAACGCTCTCACCCCGCAAACCCGTTCCTTCCTGTTGGGCTACATCAGCCATATCATCGCCGATGAGGTGTGGATTACCACCATGTTCCGGCCCTACTTCACGCCGGAAAACCGCGTTACCGACACCGAAGTGGAGGCCCACATCTGGGATCGCGCCCTGCAGTTGGATATGGACCGCCTGGCCCTCAGTGAAAACGGCGGGCTAACCACCGAGAACGACGCCATTGCCGCCGTTGACACCTTGCCGGCCCTGGAGTTCCTGCAGGACGAACTGATCGACGAGTGGCGCGGTTGGGTTGCCCGCCTGCTCGGCTGGGATTTCACTTGGGAACGCCTCAAGCGCGCTCTCAACCGCATGTACCGCGACAACGAAGAAGTGCAGCAGGTTGTTGACGGTTTCCTGGCCCAGATGCCCGATAGCCTGGAGCGGGTGTACCAGCGCGTTCCTCACGAATTGATTGATGACTACCGCCAACGGGTTATCGATGAATCCATAATCCAGGCCCGGGAGTATCTCAGTGCAACTTAGAAAGGTTCGCGGGGCGGCCGCCGCTGAATCCGCGCTGACCCGCATCGACCCCCTCGACTTGTCGTCGCTGCCCGAAACGGTTTTGCAGCGCACCCGCGACCTGTTCGGCGCCGATGCCACGCCGGAGTCGTCCGTCCTGCAAATGCTGCGGGAAGTTCGCGACGAGGGCGACTGCGCCGTCCGCCGCTACGCCAAGCTGCTGGACGGGGCCGAGCTTGACGACCTGCAAGTGCCGCAATCCCAGTTGGACGCAGCCTGGGACGAAACGCCGGCCGACCTCAAACAGGCGCTGGAGCTGGCCGCCCGACGCATCACCGAGTTTCACGAGGCCACGCTGCCCCGGGACTGGGTTGACCTGGGCGGCGGCCTGGGCGAACTGGTGCGGCCCCTGGAGCGTGTCGGCCTCTACGCTCCCGGCGGCACGGCGGCTTACCCGTCCACCGTGCTGATGACTGCCGTCCCGGCCCGCGTCGCCGGCGTCAGCGAGGTTGTCCTGGCGACCCCACGCCGCGGCAGCGAACCCCTCAACTCCACCGTGCTGGCCGCCGCGCGCATCGCCGGCGTGGACGCCGTGTATCAGGTCGGCGGCGTGCCGGCCATCGGCGCCCTGGCCTACGGAACCCAAAGCATCGGCAAGGTGGACAAGATTTGCGGGCCCGGCAACGTTTTCGTCGCCTACGCCAAGCGCATGGTGCAGGGCCAGGTGGATATCGACGGCGTTTTCGGGCCCACCGAAACCATCGTATTGGCCGACGAAAGCGCCAATCCGGTTTTCTGCGCCGCCGACCTCATCGCCCAGGCCGAACACGACCCCATGGCCTCCGCCATCCTGGTTACTGATTCCGACGGCCTGGTAGCTGCCGTTGAGTCCGAGCTGGACGTGCAAATCGACGGGAATCCCCGGGCCGACACCATCCGCCATTCCCTGGAACGGCAGGGCTGCATCGTCCTGGTTGACGATTTTCACGAAGCCGTCACCGTCGCCAATCGCATCGCGCCGGAGCATCTGTGCCTGATGGCCGCCGACCCCTGGGCCTGGGCCGGCCAGATTCGCAACGCCGGCGGCCTGTTCCTGGGCGAGTTTTCCCCGGAAGTCATGGGCGACTACATCGCCGGCCCGTCCCACGTGATGCCCACCGGCGGCACCGCCCGTTTCAGCTCCGCACTTAGCGTGCACCACTTCCTGCGCACCATGCCCGTCGTCGGGTTGAGCCCCCAGCGCTTTTCCGACCTGGGCCCCGCCGCCGTCCGCATCGCCGAGGCCGAAGGGCTGCCCGGCCACGCCGGCGCCGTCCAGGCGCGCCTCGACCACATCGCCGCCAACACCCGCTAGCCCCGGCCTAGGCTACCCGCCTCCAACCCGCCTTTTACGAAAGCCGCCAGTTGCTGTTGGAACGCATCTTCCGCAACTGCCCCAGCAGCGGCTCGGTATCCAGCCCCAGCGCCTCCAGGTGCAACTCACCCAGCTGTTGGAGAATGCCTGGACGCACTTCGCAAAAGTTCAGGATTGGACCAACATCGTCAGGAGGCATCTTTTATGACCAGCAATGTCGGTACGCAATCCCCCGATGATTTCTCAAAATCTCTCCTCTGGAAACTCTCTAACGACCCGAGCTGGTTTCTTTGCGACGCCCTCGATCAGGCGGAGCCTTTGGGACGACGGTTGAAACCATGGGAAGAACTCAACGAACGGCAGCGGGCTATCGTCGTCCGGCACGTAAAGGATATGTCGCTCTGGCGGGCGGAAAGCAAGGTTGACCCAAACGACGCCGACGAACGGTTTAGGAGCTACCCGGAACTTCGAGAATTGCTGGCCTGAACCGGCCGGCCAGCCATATCCTCCAAGGGCTGCTCTTGCTATTGGCAGCCCTTGTGCATCTTGCTAAGATGACGGCTGAGTGCGCAATGATTTAACTCGGAAATCCTACTGAGATTATTCACTCAGCGCGCGTTAATCCCTGCGCCGAGTTGCAAAAAATGGCTCTACCACCCCAACGGGCATTCCTGCGGCCAATTCTGGAAATTACCGCCCAAGTGGAAACACGGTTATCCTACCGGGATATCCTCGATGAATTGATACCATTGCTCTCATTGAGCGACGACGACCTGCAAGAACGCACTCCCCACGGCGCCCTGCGGGTTGAGAAGCACACACGCTACTCAATGCACCTGCTGAAACGCGGCGGATTGCTTGATGCCCCGTCCCAAGGCCCGGAGCGAGGCCACTACCAAATCACCGAACAAGGCCGCCGGTATCTCCACGATCATCCCGACGCCCTTGACCCGGCCCAGCTCAATATGTTGGTGGCCGAACAGGAATCACCAGAGGATTCGCCGTCCTTTGCCGCAACGATTCCAACTGCCGGCGACATTTCGCCCGACGAGCAGATTGAAGTCACCTATGAGCAATTGCGGGCTCAACTGGCTGACGAACTGCTGGAAACCGTAAAAGCCGTATCGCCCGAACGCTTTGAGGACTTGGTCGTCGAGCTGCTGGTCAAGATTGGTTATGGCCGAGGCCGCAGAGTAGGACGCAGCGGCGATGGCGGCATCGATGGCATCGTGACCCAGGACCGGCTGGGTTTCGAAAAGGTGTACGTCCAGGCCAAACGTTGGGACACCGCCCAAGTTGGTGAGCCGGAAATTCGCAACTTCTCCGGTAGCCTTGACCCACACGGCGCAACCCGGGGCGTATTCATCACGACTTCCCGCTTCAGCGAGGCCGCCAAGCGCACTGCCGATGGCGCCGCCCGCAACAACAAAACCATCCTGCTCATTGATGGCCCGAAGCTGGCCAGGCTGATGATTGAGTACGGCGTCGGCGTTATTACCAAAACCGTCTATGAAATCAAGGAAATTGACGAAAACTACTTCACCGACGCCTGACGGGCCACCGCCGACCCAAGCGGCGCGATACAGCCACCATCATCTTTATCTCGCTAGCGTGTGGTTGTTCAACCGGATATCGCGTCCGCGCTCCGCACGTCAAACTGCAACCGGTGGTTGGTCGGGTCATGCACCATTAGCCAAGGGTCAAGCACGTCCTGCCCCAACACGGATGGCAGTCCGCTGCCCACCTGCTCCGGCTTGCCAACGCGAACGTCCACGTTGTACACGTAGGTGACCGCGCCGGCCGAGTCCAAAAACGTTAGTGTGGCGCGTTCCAGAAACCGCTCCGATCTACCGCCCACGCCGACGATGTGCTCGCTGCGCTCCAGGCGGTCGAAGGGCAGTCGCAGCGCAATGCTATCCCTGGGGTGAAGGCACGTCACCGAGGCTCCGGTATCCACTAGGAACGCGACAGTGCCGAACACTTCCAGACGAGGTATCCCGACCACGGCCGAAACATAAGGCTGGATGCCCTTGAACTCGCCAGTTATCACAGGACGATTACCTGGGGTTCAGCGCTCACGAACTCCAGCACCACGGTACCGCCGCCCATTCCCCGGTCGTCAATAGCGGCCATCACCGCCTCCGGCGATTCGCCACGTACCACAACTTCGTCAACGCTCATGCCAACCCAGTAGTCATCGTCACACGCTGGCGTCGCCGCGATAGCGGCTCTCAAAAGCGCTGCCAGCCTGGCGTGTTCGTCCAGCATTGCCGAAACCTTCACCGCCTCCGGGGCCGGGCCGTCGGAATTTTTGCTTGCCGTCATTTTCCCTGACCTCCCGGTTCGATTGGAACATCCACTTTCAAACTATACCAGTTTACGGAGACCCACGCCGGCGCTTGCGCCATAGCCTGCTTGCCGACACCGACACCAGCCTATTGACAATCCGTAGAACGTCCGTTCATAATAGCCCCATCGCTAGCGAAATCATCGGTACCCCACAGCCTGCAACGAGGTAAATCAGAACCATCACGGTTCGGTCGTCAACGGCCACAACCGTCAGCAAATCCTAATCACGCACGCCGGTGCGGTCACAGCTGCCATTGACGGATAACAGATCCCCGTCACAAACACTGGAAGTGACAACGGTGCGGCCACAGCTGCCATTGGCGGATAACAGATGACCGTCATAGACACCGGAAGTGGCAACGGCGCGATACCACTGCGGCCATTGGCGGAGAACTGACTGCCGTCACAAAAACACCTATGTGGAAGTGCGTAACCAACCCCCGGCCGTGGGGCTGACAACGACCACCTTACCTCTCGCAGGCTACCCAAAATCCTGAAAATCCCAAAATCCCGTGAATCCTGATTCTGACACCCCCAAAGGAGCCAACCACAATGAGCGCCAAGCCAACGTAGCCAAGCGGGTTCGCATGAGAGCGTATGGGTAGTTGCGCCCCGGCCTCAATCCTTATAAAGTGAATGCGCGATAGCCCTGCCGCCGCCAACACCCGCTAGCTAAACGGGAAGTACACCGATGCCTGACATTGAAGACCTGCTGCTCCCCCACATCAGCCGCCTCAAGACCTACCAGGGCGTTTCTCCCAGCGAAACCCTGGCCGAGGAAGCCGGCATCCCCCTGGAACGGGTCATCCGGCTCAACGGCAACGAAAACCCCTACGGCCCCTCGCCGCAAGTGGCGGAGGCCCTGGGCAGCTTTCGGGACTACAATCACTATCCCGACCCGGCCCAGCGTCGCCTGCGCGCCGCCCTGTCCGAATACCTGGGCGTCCACGAGGACAACATCGTCGCCGGCAACGGCAGCGACGAGATCATCGACCTGCTGATGCGTATGTTCCTGGCCCCGGACGATGAGATCATCATCCCCGTGCCCACTTTCGGAATGTATTCATTCTCCGCCGACGTGGCCGGCGCCCGCGCCATATCCGTGCCCCGCGACGACAACTTTGACATCGACATTGAAGCCATCCAGGGCGCGATCACCCCCCGCACCAAGATCATCTTTTTCCCCAGTCCCAACAATCCCACCGGCAACCTGGTCAGCGAAGCCCAGGCCCGCGCCCTGCTGGACACCGGCCTGCTGGTGGTAGCCGATGAAGCCTATTACGACTTTTGCGGTCAGACGCTGATGCCCCTGCTGCCCGAGTACCGCAACCTGGTGGTTCTCCGAACCTTCAGCAAGTGGGCCGGCCTGGCCGGCCTCCGCATCGGCGCCGGCGCCATGGACACTGAGCTGGCCGCCACCATGATGGGCATGAAGCCGCCCTACAACGTCAACCTCGCCGCCGAGGTTGCCCTGCTGGCCTCGCTGGCCGACACCGCCCACCTTTTGGAGCGGGTTGACGCCATTGTCACCGAGCGGGCCCGCATGTACCAGCTGCTGAGCGAAATCCCCGGAATCAAGGTGTGGCCGTCCCAGGCCAACTTCATCCTCTGCAAGATGCCCGACGGACGGGGCCGCGAGGTCTATGAAGCGATGTGTCGCCGGGGCGTCTTCCTGCGCTACTTCGACAACGACCTGCTGCGCGACTACATCCGGTCCAGCGTGGGCAAGCGCGAAGAGACTGACGCGGTGATCGCCGGTTTCCGCGCCGCCCTGGGAGTGGACTGATATGGCCACTTCCGACGATCCGGCCCGAACTGCCAGCCTGCAGCGGGCCACCGCCGAGACCAGCATCTCGATCACCGTCAACCTGGACGGGCAGGGTCGCTACGACGTTGACACCGGCAACGGCTTCCTGGACCACATGGTCAGCCAGGTTGCCCGCCACGGCCTCTTTGACATTGACCTGAAGGCCCAGGGCGACACCCACGTGGGCTGGCACCACCTGGTTGAGGACACCGCCATCATGCTGGGGCGCGCTTTCGGCCAGGCGTTGGGGGAACCCAGGGGCATCCGGCGCATGGGCCACGCCATCGTGCCCCTGGACGAGACCCTGGTGATGGTCGCGGTGGACTGGAGCGGGCGGCCTTACGCATCGGTTGATACCACGCTGGACGATACCATGGTGGAAACCCTGTCCGGCGACCTGGTTGCCCACTTCCTGGAGTCCTTCGCCATGGAAGCGCGCATCAACCTCCACGCCAGGGTTCTGGCCGGCGTCAGCCCGCACCACAAGGCCGAGGCGCTCTGCAAAGCACTGGCCCGGGCCATCCGTGACGCCGTGGAACCGGACTCCCGCGCCGTCGGGCAGGTTCCCAGCACCAAGGGCACCCTGGACGGCTAGCCGACCCTGACACGGCGGCGGCAAAAACTGTATAATGGAAATCTAACACCGGCGAGCAGGGAGGGAGCCATGCCTATCGTACAGAACAACATCAACCGGATGAACCGGATGCTGGAGACCATCCTGGACCAGCCTATTGTCATCAAGGCAATGACCCCGGTACAGCCCATCGCCAATACCCTGACCACCCGCTACCTTGATTATGCGATTCCCACCGGCCAGCCGGTCGCGGACGCGCCGGTGTCCTACGCCGTAGTTGGCGCCGACGGCAACGTCTCGTGGGAAGGGAACACCCAGCTTCTCGCCCAGCAGCCCGAACAACGCCGCAAGAGCACTGCCGCCGTATCGATGGTTCGTCAGCCCGTTTCCTACTCGGTCATCGACGGGAATGGAAACCTGACCTGGGAGGGCGACACCGAATTGCTCCCGAGCTATTTGCAACATCGCCATAACAACGGCTGATTGCAAAAACCCCTCCCAAACTATCGGGAGGGGTTTTCAAATACCTTCCGGTACAGCTGCTACGCGCTGCGAACCGGCCGGCCTCGACGGGCCAGAAAGTCTGGGAAGGCTTCTTCAGCCAGCGTGCCGCGGAGTACGTTGGTGGTGAAATCCCTTTCGTTGGCCCACTGTTCTTCCAGCGATCCGCCCATGTGCTGCAGCAGGAGCCGCTTGATGCCCATCACCGACGGGACGTCGTTGGTGGCGATCTCGGTGGCGACTTCCATGGTCTTCTGTCGCAGCCGGTAGGATGGGACCAGGTGGTTCAGCAGGCCGATGCGGTAGGCTTCCTCGGCCTCGATGATCCGCGCGGTGAACAGCAGTTCCTTGGCCTGGGGCCAGCCCACCTGATTCACCAGCGTCCAGGTGGAGTTGATGCGACCGTAGGCCGCCGCCAGAAAGCGGAACCGCGCCGCATCGGAGCCGATGCGAATGTCCAAGGACGACGACAACACCGCGCCGCCGCCGTAAGCCAGGCCGTTAATCATCCCGATCACCGGCTTGGCCGACGCGCTGACCTCGTAGCTGCCCCGCTGACGCCGGGACGATTGGACGTCCATGTCCTCGCGGGTCAGGGAGCCGGCGTTCAACGCCGCCTGGTCTTCCCGCTGCTGGTGGATGTCGCCGCCGGCGGTGAAGGCCGGGACGCGCGGATGGGTGTCCGCGCCGGTGATGACGATGCAGCCGATTTCGTCGTCCTCGTTGGCGCAGCGCACCGCGTCGTGCAGCTCTTCGGTCAGCTGCCGATTCATCGCGTTCAGCACCTCGGGCCGGTTCATGGTGAGAAAGGCCACGTGCCCCACTTTCTCCCGGCGACGGTCGCCGCTGCCCTCAAACCGGGATACTCGTTCCTTCTCATATAGAATGTACTGGTAGTCCATTGGAAACTCCGCTCCTCTAGCGCTCCGTATTTGTCCGCATTGTATTGGTACGCCCTGCCATCGTCAAACCGCCCGCTATCGTCAAGGGCACTCGCTCATCCTGAGCTTGTGGAAGGATTCACCGATTGACATATCACGACGTGGGTCTGATGATGGTATCAGGTGATGCACGATGCCCGTCTCCCTGACCAGAATCCCCCTGATCGTGGCGTATCTCGTCTTGATTTGCCTGGGCCTGTACGCCATCGTCGTGCATTATAACCAGGCCGACGCCGAAACTCGCTCGGTCCTGCTGCTGAAGGTTGAGGATACCATCAACCCGGTGAAGGCCCGGGTGATCGAGCGGGCCGTGGCCGACGCGTCCAAAGCCAACGCGGAGCTGCTGGTCATCGAGCTGGACACCCCCGGCGGCCTTTACGACAGCACCAGGGACATTGTGGAGACGCTGCTGTCGTCTCCGGTTCCGGTGGCGGTGTTCGTCTCGCCCCGGGGCGCCCAGGCCGGCTCGGCCGGCACGTTTATCACCGCCGCCGGCCATATCGCGGCCATGGCTCCCGGCTCCAACATCGGCGCGGCTACGCCGGTGTCCGGCAGCGGCGAGGACATCGGCGAAACCCTGGCCGACAAAGTCACCAACGATGCCGCCGCATTGATACGCTCCATCGCCGACGAAAGAGGGCGCGACGCCGACGCATTGGAGGAAACGGTCCGCACCGCCGCGTCTTATACGGCCGCCGAGGCGTTGGAGTCCGGCATCATCGACCTGCTGGCCGACGACCTGGATGACCTGCTGGCTCAGTTGGACGGTCACACCGTCATCACCGCCGGCGGCGAACGAACCCTCCGGCTCGCCGACACCGACGTTCAGGAAGTAAAGATGCGCTGGAACGAGCGGTTTGTTGACTTCATCGCCAACCCCAACATCGCCTTCCTGCTAATTAGCCTGGGCAGTCTGGGACTGATCTTCGAACTGATGACGCCGGGCGCAATTGGTCCCGGCATCGCCGGCGTCATCTGCCTGGGCCTGGGATTTCTGGCCCTGGGCAACCTGCCGTTCAACTGGGCCGGCGTCGCCTTCATCGTCCTGGCCGCCGTCCTGGCAGTGCTGGAGATCTTCGTTTCCGGTTTCGGCGCGCTGGGCATCGGCGCAGTGGTCAGCCTTATTATCGGCGGGGTGCTGCTTTTCGGCAGCTTCGGCGGCAGTCCCGTGCCGGCCAACTTCCCCGACATTTCCGTCAGCCTGTGGATTCTGGCCGGCGTGGGCGGCGTCCTGACCCTCGGCGCCGCGTACGTTGCTTACGAGGCCATTGCCTCACGCGTGGGCAGCCGGCAGGCTACCGCGCCAGGTGGCGGCCTCTTCGACAGCGACGGGCGCAGTTCGGCCGGGCACCTGGTTGGGCAGACCGGAGTCGTAACCTCGCCGTTGCAACCCCGCGGAATAATAGCCTTGCATGATGAAACCTGGTCCGGCGTCAGCAGCGACGGCTCATCGATTCCAGTGGGCCGTAATGTCCGTGTGGTCGCTGTCGAGGGTCTCGTACTTACCGTGGCGGTTATTGACGGCTCAGCCGCCCCAGAAGGCCAGGAATGATGCTAGAATGTGCTTGATCACGCCATAATCACCGATGCTAACAAGGAGGCCACCTCATGCCTGCAGGGCTAATCGTCGTCCAGCAATACCAGCGCATGGTCGTCCAGCGTTTCGGCACCTACGTCGGCACCAGGGGCCCCGGCCTGCGCTTCCTGATTCCCGTCCTGTACAGCGGCACCAAGGTTGACCTGCGCGAGCGCGTCACCCGAGTGCCCACTCAGAAATACATCACCGCCGACAACGTGGTGGTGGACATGGACTTCGTCATCTACTACCGGGTCATGGAAGACGCGGTTGACCGCGCCGTGCTGGAAGTCCAGAACTTTGAGGCTGCGGTAATCAACCTGGCTTTCGCCACCCTGCGGTCCGTCATCGGCTCGCTGGACCTGGCAACCACGCTGTCCGAGCGGGAGCGAATCCGCGACGACGTGCAGATTCGCATGGATGAGGTTACCGTCCGCTGGGGCGTCAAGGTGTCCCAGGTGGAAATCAACGAGGTTGACCCGCCTCCCGGCGTGAAAGCGGCGATGGAACGGCAGAAGTCCGCCGACGCCATCCGCACCGCCGAGATCACCGAGTCGGAAGGACAACGGCAGGCCGCCATCAACCTGGCCGAGGGCGAACGGCAGTCGGCCATCCTGCGGGCGCAGGGTCAGCGGGAATCCGAAATCCTGCAAGCCGAGGGCGACCAGCAGGCCACAGTCCTGCGCGCCGAGGGTTTCAGCACCGCCCTGGAGCGCATCTACAACGTCGCCAGCACCGTGGACGCTCGCACCATGAGCCTGCAGTACTTCGACACGTTGAAGTCGCTGGGCAGCAGTCCCTCCACCAAGTTCATCTTCCCCATGGAGTTCACGTCCATGCTATCCCCATTCCTGGGCATGGGCAGCATGAATCAGCAGGACGGCGGCGGCAACCGGGGCGGCAATGGCGCCAGCGGGGACGAGGAGAACCGGAGCTAAAACTTCTCGGACAACTTGCCATCGCCGGCGAGCAGCGCCATGGCTGCTGCGTAGGGTTCCGCCGTCTTGCGGTCGATATCTGCCAGCAGCCTGGCCAGCTCTGTGTCATGGGCCAGCTGCACCGTGATGCGACGGTACAACTCTTCCTGCACCGTCTCCAGGAATTCGGCGCGACGGCGTTCGGAGCGTCGCCGGTGCAGTTCGCCGGAGTCGGTTTGAAACTGCCGGTGGGCGGCGATGCTTTCCCAAAGCTCGGCGATTCCCACGTTGGCGTAGGCTTGCGCTTGCAGCACCGGCGGATTCCATCCCTCGGCCAAATCCGCAAGCTGAAGCATCGCGGTAACCGCCGCCGCCAGCTGATTCGCGCCCTCCCGGTCGGCTTTGTTGATGACGTAGAGGTCGGCGATTTCCATCACGCCGGCCTTCAGCGTCTGTATTGAATCGCCCGATTCCGGCGTCATGGCAACCACCACGGTATCAGCTACGCCCATTATGCCCAGCTCGGTCTGGCCCACGCCTACGGTTTCCACCAGGATGACGTCCTTGCCGGCGGCGTCCAGCGCGCGCACCATGCTCTTCACGATGCGGGGGAGGCCGCCCGACTGCCCTCGGGTCGCCACGCTGCGGATAAACACGCCGTCGTCCAGGTAGTGCCGCTGCATCCGAATCCGGTCGCCCAGCAGCGCGCCGCCGGTGAAGGGGCTGGTGGGGTCAACGGCCAGGATGCCCACCGACAAGTCCATAGCCCGCAGGCCCTCGGCCAGCCGGTCAACCAGGGTGCTCTTGCCCACGCCCGGCGGCCCGGTGATTCCCACGGTGTAGCTACGCCCGGTGTGGGGGTCCAGCCGCTCCATCACCTGACCGGCAGAGGCATCGCCCCGCTCCAGCAGGGATAGCGTCCGGGACAGGGCCCGCAATTCGCCGTCAAGGACGCGGCCGGCCAAATCATTCATCGCCATATCGAACGTCGGAAATCGTTGCTCAGTTACGAAAGTCGGCGGCAAATGTAGCATCGGCCCGGTATCCGGTCAAGCGACCCACACCCTTAACAAGCCGCCGTCCAGCGGTTATTATCATCCTGCCCAATCCGCCCGGCGCGGACGTACCAATAACGAGGTGAACAACCATGACTATGCCATCCGACACCCTGCAGGGCCGAGTCGCCATCGTGACCGGCGCGGCTAGCCCCATCGGGATGGGCCGTTCCATCACCACCGGCCTGGTGCGCGCTGGCGCTCGGGTCGCCATGCTGGACATCAACGAGGACTGGCTGGACCAGACGGCCAACGATATGCGCGAAATCGGCGGCGACGACGCCGTGCTGCCCATCATCGCCGACGTTACCGACCCCGAATCCGTCCACAACGCCGTGCAGCAGACCATCAGCGACATGGGTGGCCTGCACATCCTGGTCAACAACGCCGGCATCAACCCCCGCACCGCCGGCTTCGGCGGCAGCGCCTCCGGCAGCCGCAACGACTTCCATAGCCTCGACCCCGACGCCTGGCTGAAAGTCATTTCGGTGAACCTCAGCGGCCCGTTCCTAATGTCCCACGCCGTCTCCGGCCACATGATTGAGCAGGGTTTCGGGCGCATCATCGGCGTTACCACCAGCATGGATACCATGTGGCGCAAGGGTGGCGCGCCCTACGGCCCCTCAAAGGCTGGCCACGAGGCACTGGTGGCCATCATGGCGCAGGACCTGGAAGGCACCGGAGTAACCGCCAACGTCCTCACCCCGGGCGGGGCGACGGCCACCAACATGGTGCTGCCGCCGGAGGGCGCCAGCGCCGACGCCCTCATCCAGCCCGAGGTGATGCAGGCCCCGGTGGTGTGGATAGCCTCCGACGACGCCAGCGACTGGAACGGACGCCGCATCATTGCCTACTACTGGGACGAGACGCTGCCCCTGGCGGCGCGGCTGGAGAAGTGCGGGGCGCCGGCCGCCTGGCCGCAGCTGGGCCTGCAAGCCGTGCACCCAGAGTGGTTCGGGAGAGGATAATCCTCTCCCATGCAGTGAATTTGTAGGGGCGAATAATTATTCGCCCCTACGTTTTCTTGGCCGCGGTTATCTCCCATCAGTGGCGGAAGCCGGTATCGAAGCCGCGAGCTGAGGGGTTGATGAGAAGGTCGGGGCGGTTGCCCCAGCGCTTGAGGAAGCGGCCGAAGTTCTTGCGGCTGAGCTCGTCGCGCTGGTTTTCGTCCAGCTCCTCCCACTGGCGATGCTCGTGGCGCACCATGGGCAGGCTGCTGTCGCAGACGACCCGGTAGCCGGCGTTCTTGAACTGGAAGCAGTAGTCGATGTCCAGGTTGCGATAGAACCGGAAGGACTCGTGCATCAGACCCACCGAGGGCAGGGCGGCGCGGCGGAAGGCCATGCAGTACGCCTGCATCGCGTCGGCGTCGCCGAAGTCAACCTCCTCGTGGAAGTGCTGCATATCGTCGGTGGTGAGGCCGTAGGGGCCGAAGACGCCCACGCTCTCATCGGACAACTGCTCGGCAACGGCAGACATAACGTCGCCGACAATCTCGGTGGACGCATCCAGCAGCACGACGTAGCGACCCCGGGCCTGCTTGAGGCCGATGTTCTTGCCGGCGGCGTCGCCGACCACGTGGTCGCAGTGAATCACCCGCACGTTGTCGTGTTCCGCCTGGGCCGATTCCAGGTATTCGGCGGTGCCATCGGTGGAGCCGTTGTCCACCACGACGACCTCGGCCGACGCGCCGGCGGTATGGCGCAAGACTGCTTCCACGCAGCGGCGCACGTCGTCCACGTAGTCGTAGGCGTTGATGAGAAAGGTGAAGTCGTACAGGTCCGGCTCGTCCAGCAGGGACGGCACTTCCCGGGAGGCCGACACGGACGACCACCTGGCCTCCTGCAATTCCAGGGGCGTCTGCGGGCGCACCCGGGTGGCATCACCAAAGTCCTCTACCACCATCCCGTTGGCGACCACTTCCGCCCGCACTGCGTCGGCGTCGGTGTAGGAGGCTTGCTGGCGCAACTCGGCGCGCTGTTCAATGGCCGCGTGGTTAGCCGAACCGATCTCGTAGCGGGCTGGCACCCGGTCCAGGTCAAGGCCAAACACCCGGTCAAAGTCCAGCAGCAGGTCCAGCTTGTCCGCGGGCGCAAGCTCCGAGCGAACCATTTCCCAGGTGATAGCCAGGCCGGTGGGCAGGTCAAGGTCGTTGTGCACGGCGTCCCAGAACCGGCGCCGCCAAGCTTCCGCCTCGCTGCTGGCGGCGTGGGGCTGCGCACCGTTGCCGGAGACGCTGCGCCATACCCAGATGCGGTTGCGCAGGCCGGTCAAGGCTTTCTCCGCGGCCCGCAGTGAGGTGAAGGTGAAGTTCATCCGGTGCCGGTAACGCACCGTCATGCACAGGTAGCGGAAGGCCAGCGGGTCAAATCCCCGGGACGACAGGTCTTCAATCAAGAACACGTTGCCGGCCGACTTGGCCATCTTGGCGCCGTCCGCCAGCAGGTGCTGACCGTGTACCCAGTAATTAACGTGCTGCTGTCCAAATGCGCCTTCGCTCTGGGCGATTTCGTCCTCGTGATGGGGGAACACGTTGTCCACGCCGCCGGTGTGGATGTCAAAGCGCTCGCCCAGGTACTTGTGGGCCATGGCTGAACATTCGATGTGCCAGCCGGGGAATCCCTCGCCCCATGGGCTATCCCACTTCACGTCCCTGCCGGGTTCGGCGGCTTTCCAGAGTGTGAAGTCCCTGGGATCGTGTTTCAGCGGGTCGGCCTCCGCGCGGACGCCTTCCAGCAGGTCGCCGCCGAAGTTGCGCGACAGCTTGCCGTATTGGGGGTAGCTGTTCACGTCAAAGTAGATGTTGCCGCCGGCCTCGTAGGCGGCGCCGTTGTTCATCAGCGTGCCCACCATGTCCAGCATTTCGGGGATGTGGTGCGAGGCCCAGGGGAAGACGTGGGCCGCCTGGATGTTGATGCGCTCCTCGTCCTGCCAGAAGACGCCGGCGTAGAACTCGCCGATTTCCTGTAGCGACTTCCCCTCCGCCAGCGCGGCCATAATCATCTTGTCGCCGCCGGCCTCGGCCAGTTCCTGCCGCATATGGCCCACGTCGGTGATGTTCTTGATGTGATAGACCTCGTTGCCGTCGACTTCCAGGATGCGGCGAATCCAGTCGGCCATGAGGTAGGTGCGCAGGTTGCCGATGTGGGCATAGCGGTACACCGTGGGCCCGCAGGTGTACATGGACACCTTGCCGGGGGTCAGCGGCCGGATTTCCTCGACGGACTTGGTCAGGGTATTGTAAATACGCAGCATTGCACACCTCCCGCCGGCGGGACGGACGAACTGGCGCCAGTGTAGCACGGGCAGGATTGGATTGCATCCGCGCGGCGGATCGGAAGGACGGCAAAAACGCAGGGGCGAATAATCATCCGCCCCTGCACTGTGAAACGCTTGCCCAGCGTCTTTATGGACCCGGCGCTACCGCGGCTCCTGATGCTTTCAGCGCGGCGATTTCGCCGGCCGAGTAGCCGGCCTCCGTCAGAATCTCGTCGGTGTGCTGGCCGAAGTAGGGGGTGGGATTGCCCAGGCGCGGCGGGGTGGCCGACAGGCGCGCCGTGGTGCCCGAATGGTCAACGCTGCCCCAGACGGTATGCTCACGGGTGACGATGAAACCAGCGTTGCGCACCACCGGGTCGTTGCGGTAGTCCTCCATGGTCAGGTTGGGCGACACCGACACGCCCAGCGGACGCAGCGTCTGCATCCAGTGCTCGATGGTGTTGCCGGCGATGGCCTCGGCGATGGCGTCGCCGTCCTCGTGAATGTCCCGGAAGTTCAGCGCGGCCAGGAACGCCCCATAGGTCGCCGTATCGGGACAGTGCACGTACAGCCAGCCGTCGGCGGCCTGGTACAAACTGGAACGGGTTGAATACCCTCTGGCGTCCACGCCTTCGATGTCTTCCCGCTGATAGCCGTCGTAATCCAGGAAGTACGGCGACTGCAACAGGCCAGCGGTCAAGGCCAGCCCGCTGTCCACCGATTGACCCTGTCCGGTGCGGCTGCGCTCGTGCAGCGCCAACGCCACGGCGTAGGCTCCCATCAAACCGGTGCCATAGTCGTTGACGGCGTAGGGCGCGAGCATGGGCTTGCCGTCCCGGCCGCCGCGCCGCACCTGCATCCCGCTGGTGCCCTGGGCCAACTGCTCCCAGCCGGCCCGCTCCGACCACGGACCATCGTAGCCGAAAGCGTTGAGCGAGGCGTACACGATGTCGGGCTTGACCTTCTTGATGGCCTCGTAGCCCAGGCCCAGCCGTTCCACGGCGGACTTGCGGTTGTTTTCCACGATAACGTCGGCGGATTCCACCAGCTTCCAGAAAACGGCCTTGCCTTCGTCGGTTTTGAGGTTCAGCATGATGCTGCGCTTGCCCCGGTTCACGTCGATGTATCCCACCGGGTCCAGGGTGCGCGTCGGGTCGTCAATCTTGATGACGTCGGCGCCGAACTCGCCCAGGGTGCGGCCGCAGGTGGGGCCGGCCAGGATGATGCACAAGTCGAGGACGCGCACGCCTTGCAAGGCGGACATAACGTCGCCGTTGCTACCGTTGCTGCCGGCCGGACGCGCCGGTGCGCTGTCCAGCTCGGCCAGGACCTGGTCGGTGTGCTCGCCCAGCCTGGGGGCGCGGGATTGTATCGCTCCCGGCGTGCCCCGCAAGCGCACCTGGACGCCGGGCTGCTTCATCGTGCCGCGCTCGGCGTCGTCCACTAGTTCAACCATTTTGGCGGATACGGCGTGGTCGTGTACCAGCCACTCGTCAACGGTCTTGCAGACGGTGCAGGCGCCGCCTTGCGCGTTAATGTCCGCTTCCCACTGCCAGGCCATGCGTTCCCTGAACATTTCGGCGAAACGGGTCTGCCAGAAGGCCAGCGTATCGTCGTCAACGGGACGACCGAACAGGGACGTTGCTTCCTCAATCCACTCGGTCTTGCCCGCCGCCGTCAGCGTCTGGCGGGCGAACCGCTCGAACATCCCGTGGTGATACACCCAGCGTCCGTCGGCGCACTGGTAGGGGTGCGACATCACGGTGCGGGGAAAGTCGAACTGGTCAACGTATTCGTAGCCGTTGAACTTGATGATGCGGCTGCCCATGGCGGTGAACATCGCGGAGTGCAACGGCACCTCAACACGCTGTCCCTTGCCGGTCTTGTCCCGGGCGTTGATGGCCATGGCCACCGACACCGAGCCCAGCAGGGCGGCGAAGGTGCTGGCGATGGGCAGCGGCGTGAACAGCGGGTCGCCATTGCTCTCACCGGTCTCAGGGTAGAAACCCGTCTCCGCGCTGATGACCGGGTCCCAGCCCGGCTCGTTGCGGCTGGGATGCTCTTCGCCGTAGCCGGGCAGGGAGCAGTAGATCAGGCTGGGATGGCCGGCGCTGAGCTCGTCATAGCCGATGCCCAGGCGCTGCGCCACGCCGGGCCGGAAGTTTTCAATCACTACGTCGGCATTGGCGGCCAGGCGGCGGGCGGTTTCCCGTCCGGCGTCGGTTTTCAGGTCCAGCGTCACCGAGCGCTTGCCCCGGTTCCAGGTGGCGAAGGCCGGTTCGGAGCGGGCCGGGTCGCCGGCGGGCCGCTCCACCTTGATGACGTGGGCGCCCTGGTCGGCCAGCAGCATCCCCAGCATTGGGCCGGGCACGTACTGGCCGAACTCCACCACGTGAATGTCGCGCAACGCGCCGGAAGTGCCGTTGGTAGTCATAAGATTTGCTCCTTGGTGTTAGTTGGAGGCCGGCGAGAACCGCTCCGGCTCGCATCCGGTCAAACTCACGTCGGTCTGGCCGTCGGCGATGATCTCCGCGATGCCCTTGCCCATGGCCGGCCCCAGGAGGATGCCCTTCTTCTGGCCGCCGGCGCAGATGTACGCGTTGTCCCAGCTGGGCGCCGGTCCCACGATGGGGAGCCAGTCCGGCGTAACCGGGCGCAGGCAGGCCGTGTGCAGCGCTTGCTGGGCGTTGGCCAGCGACGGCATCAGGCGAACGGCCATGGTCATAATCCGCGTCCGCGCCTCTTCGGTGAGCGACAGGTCAAACCCCACGTCCTCCTCGGTGGAGCCGCACCAAATCAAGCCGCCGGGCTTGTCGTACATGGAGCTGCCGCCGCCAATCAGTTCGTAGTCCAATCCCGGCCCGTCGGGCTTCACCCGGATTATCTGGCCCTTGAGCGGGTCAACCGGGATGGAGATGTCCAGCCACTGCTCGGCGGTGCGACACCAGGGGCCGGCGGCAATCAGCAGCGCGCCGCAGGGAATCTCGCCGTCGTCGGTAACCACCGACTCGACGCGCCCGTTGCCCAGGCGCAGCCCGACGGCGCTGCCGGACACAATCCGCGCGCCCCGTTTTTCGGCGGCGGCGGCCAAAGCCTGGGTGAATTCCTGGCCGTCCAGCGCGCCGTTGCCCACCGCGCGGACGCCCGCCATGACCTCGGAGGTTATGCGGGGTTCCAAGGCCAACACGTCCTCACGCTCCAGCCACTCCGCCGAGAAGCCGGGTTCCGGCGCGTTGTTGAAAATCTCCAGCGTCTCCCGCAAATCCGCCAACTCTTCCTCGTCCAGGGCTACCTTCAGAATCGACGTGGTCCGACCGTGATAGTCGATTCCCGTTTCCGCCGGCAGCGAGGTCCATAGATCCTGATGCAGCCGGAAGGACTCTAACGCCATGGGCCGCAGCGGCTCCGGCCAACCGTGCCCCTCCAGCGGGTTGAGGCCGCCGGCGTTGTAGCCGGACGCTTTGCTGGCCACGCCTTCGCGCTCGATGATGGTGGCCTTGATGCCGTTCTCGGCCAGGTAGTAAGCCGCAGCGCAGCCGGCTGCGCCGCCACCGATGATTGCAACGTCGGTTGTTTGGTTAGTCGTCATTTTGTCTATCCCGTCCATTACATACTTCCTCTCGGCAAAGGAGAGGGCTGCGTGAGGAGTAATCTTTCGTTAGGATATAATCACGAGCCGGAGGTGTCTATGCCAATTTACGAGTATCACTGCGCCTACTGCGACGTGTCTTTCGAGTCCATTCGGCCCGTATCCCGCGCTGACGACCCCATGGAGTGCAAGACCTGCGGCCGGCCGGCCGCTCGCCAGCTGTCCAACTTTTCCTTCAAGTCCGACACTTTTACCTCGCCCAAGCTGCGCAATCGTCCCGGCCAAACTTTTCGCGGCCGTCAGTCGGACAACGCGCCGGCCTCCTGAATCCACTCACGCCGCCGATCGCTGGCCGGACCGAGCCCCGCCCCAGGCGATTCAGTCGCACATCGCTCGCAGATACCGGTAGGTGTAGATGCCGGTGTAATGGGCGTCGCTCCACAGGAATTGCAGGGCGTACTGCCCTACCGTCATGTAGTCCAACGCGCGAACGTCCTGGGGAACGCTGTCCGGGTCCAGCAACGCGCGCCCGGTCATCTCTTCAACACAGGACGCGCAGGGGCAGCGCAGCCGCAGCATCCGGTGGGAGTAGGTTCCCCGTTTGCCGTCATCCCAAGTGATGCAGATGAGATCGCCGGAGATGTCAACCTCGGTTGCTTTGACGTTATCGTAGGTAATCATTGCGTAATCACCCTTCCGTCGGGGCCTGGACTTCGGCCAGCCGCGCCGGCCGGGGCATCTCGTCCGGGTCGGTGGGAATCTCGATGATGCTCGGCCCATCCACTGCCAGCGCTTGCGCGAAGGCGTCGGCGATGTCCTCGGGGCGGTCAACGTAAAATCCGGCGCCGCCGAAAAGCTCGGCGTATTTGTCAAAGCGCGGGTTGACCGTATCGGCGCCCACGTATCGTTCGTTGAAAGCGTACTTCTGGTACGCCTTTTCCGAACCCCAGCAGTCGTTGTTCATCACCACCGAGATGTTCTTCAGGCCGTATCGCACGGCGGTCTCGAACTCTTGGGCGTTGAACAGGAACCCGCCGTCGCCGTTGAAGTTCACCACCGGCCGGTCCGGGGCGGCGAAGTTGGCCCCGATGGACGCCGGGAAGCTGAAGCCCAGGCCGCCCAGATCCAGCGCCATAATCAGGCTGCGCGGTTGGTAGTAGTTCAGGCGGTCCTGTCCGAAGTTCGGGGCCAAGCCGGCGTCCAGCGCGACGATGGCGTTGCGGGGCATCACCTTGCGCAGCTCGGCGTACACCCGCTGCGGCTTGATGTAGTCGCCGGTCAGGGCCGCCTCGGAATCCAGCCGGGCGGCACGGGCCGCGTTCCAGCCGGCGACGCGAGCCGTCCAGTCGGCGTTGGGCCGCAGTTCGGCCTCGGCCACGAGGCCGTTGATTTCGTCAACCACCGCGCCCACGTCGCCCTCAACTCCCACCACGATGGGATAGATGCGCCCGATTTCCTTGGGGTCAATTTCAATGTGGACGATGCGGGCGTCAGCGGGGATAAAGCGATGGTCATAGAACGTCGTGGACTGTCCCAGCCGGGTGCCGGCGGCGACGATCACGTCGGCGTTGCGCACGGCGTCAATGGCCTCTGGCGCGCCCAGGCGTCCCAGGTGTCCCAGGTAGTTGGGGTGGTCGTTGGGCACGGCGTCGGCTCGGCCGTAGGACGTAACGATGGGCGCGCCGGTCAGTTCGGCCAGCCTGGTAACCGGAGCGTCGGCCAGGCTCCACTCAACGCCGCCGCCGGCCAGGATCACCGGACGCTGCGCCGCCAGTATCTCCCGGGCCGCCGCCTCGACCTGCTGGCGGTCGCCCCGGGAGCGGCCCTGTCCGGTGCGGTAGGCGTTGGGGGCCAGCAGGTCCAGGTCAACCTCGGCGCCGGGCAGCAGGTCCCGGGGAATGTCCACCAGCACCGGCCCCATCTTGCCCGACGTGGCGATGCGGAAGGCCTGGCGCAGGGCGTCGGGCAGCCGTTCGATCTTGTTGATGGAGAAGCTGGCCTTGGTGATGGGTTCAAACAGCGCCACCTGGTCGAATTCCTGGGTGGAATCCAGGTGCTGGTGGTCTCGGGACGCCGATGGAGCCAGCACCACCACCGGCGAGTGGGACACGTAGGCCGACCCGATGCCGTAGGTGAGGTTCAGCACGCCCGGCCCGTTGGTAACCAGGCAGACCGAAGGCGCGCCAGCGATGCGGCTGTACCCGTCGGCCATCAAGGCCGCGCCCTGCTCGTGCCGCACGCCGACGAACTCCATATCGTCGCGGTCGTACAGGGGGTCCAGCACGTCCAGAAAGGACGAACCGACGATGCCGAAAATCTTGCTGACGCCTTCCTGCCGCAGCAGTTCGATAACCGCTTCCCCCGCCTTCATTCGCTCGGCCATTGCAACGCGCTCCTTTGCTGCATTTCGGCAGGCAGTGTAACATACAGCATTAACATACATTCACCGGACTCGCATCTCTTGAAGCCTTTCACGACACACAATCACCGCCTTGTCGTGCTATAATGCCGCAGCAATCAAACACCGAGGAGGGCTCCCCAACATGAGCACTGTGGCAGTGGAGGTGGTGTACCGGGGGATATTCCAGAAAACCCTGGCCCGGAACATCGTCCGCACCATCGTTTTTGCCGCCCGCAAGGAGGGCAAAATTGGCACCGCTTTCGGACGGTACGGCGACTCGCCGGAACGCAACGGCATTCCCGCCAAGCAGTTCGCCATCGTGTCCGACAGCCCTGAAGAACTTGAAGAAAACCTGGCCGTGTACGAAGCCCGGGAGGTGGACGTCACCATCAACGTTGACGACACCATGTGCAAGGGCATCGAGTCCTGGGCCTGGTACGGCCTGCAGCCCATCAACGCCCTCACCAAGCCCGGCGGCACGCTCATCGTAACCTCCCGCCAGGCCGCGGACGCCCTCATCGAGGACATCCACCAGAAGGACTCGGCTTACAACTTGGCCATCGTGCCGGCGTCCACCAGCTTCTCGGGCCTGTGGGTCTATAAGGACGACCACACCGACGTCCGGATCCTGGGCGCGCTGGCCAAGGCCTGCCCGGAACTGGTCAGTCTCGACTCCATGCTGGCCGCCCTGGAAGACCAGGGTTGGGGCGGGCTCAAGCTGACTTCCGCCCGCAACACCCACGACCGTCTCGCCCTGCGCCCGGTGGAACCCGGCGAAGGCAGCGAAGACGAACCCTTCAGCTTTGACCTCCCCGGCTGGAAGTCCATGGAGGAAGGCCTGGTTATTCGCGGCGTTGAGGAAGGCACCGGCTTCCGCGGCGGCGCCCTGGGCGATGGCTACGATCCCCTCCTGTCCAACGCGTCCGGCGACACCAGCTACCAACCCACCCGCAGCGCCGTTTTCAAGAAGTTCAGCACCCGCTCCATGCGCCCGGTCATCAACTTTGACACCTGCATCAAGTGCACCCTGTGCTGGCTGCAGTGCCCGGATACCTGCTTTGACGTTACGCCGGACGGACTGTACGACGCCAACATGGAAGCCTGCTGCGGCTGCGCCGTATGCGAGGCTGTTTGCCCGGTGGCCGACTGCATCACCATGGTCAACGAGTCGGAGTTCAACGACAACAACAGCCAATGGGAGCACTGGACTCAGGACAAGGACGGCTACCATCGCTGGATGGCCGATTTGATTCAGGTCCAAAAAGAAAAGGACGCCACGCGCAGCCACGGCTATCACAGTCCCGGCACCTATGAAGCGGAATCCGAAGTCGCCCTGGCGGGAGATGATGACTAATGGCCACGCAAACCCTTCCTCCCCAAACTGAGCGCGAGGAGCTGATCAGCGGCAGCGAAGCCATCGCCATCGCCTGTTCCCTCGCCGACGTTGACGTAATCACCGCCTACCCCATCCGGCCCTACGACACGGTGATGCAATACGTGTCCAAGCTGAAGGCCGACGGCGCTTTTGACTGCGACTTCATCGTCGCCGAAAGCGAGCACTCCCAGTTTGAAATCGTCAAGCACGCCTCGGCCGTGGGCGCCCGCACCTTCTGCGGCTCCAGCGGCGTGGGCTGGTTTTACGCCTTCGAGGCCATCACCGTAACGGCCGGCCTGCGTCTCCCCGTGGTCGCCATGGTGGGCAACCGGGCCCTGGACGACCCCGGCGCCTTCGGTGTGGAGCATAACGACGCCATGGCCGTTCGGGACCTGGGCTGGATGCTCTATTGGGTTGGCACCGCCCAGGAGGCGCTGGACACCGCTCTGCTGGCCTGGCGCGTGGCCGAAGACCCCCGGGTCTTCCTGCCCGCCGCCATTTCCTGTGACGGCTCCTTCCTAACTCACTCCCAGGCCATCGTTCACGTACCGACCCAGGAACAGGTCAACCAGTTCCTGCCCCAGTACGACCGCGGACGCCTACTGCTCCATCCCGACAACCCCATCACCGTGGCGCCCCAGGTCAACGAAGACTGGCTGATGGAGATCCGCCGCCAGACCGACGACGCCATGCGCCGCACCGGCGACGTGATCAAAGAAGCCTATGAGGAATTCAAGCAGGTCTTCGGTCGCGGCGACCCCAGCCCCTTCATCGAAGAGTATATGACCGAAGACGCCGACATCGTACTGGTGGGCATGGGCACCCTGGCGATGCCCGTCCGCGTCGCCGTGCGGCGGATGCGCGAACAGGGCATGAAGATTGGATTCCTTCGGGTCAAGTTCTTCCGACCCTTCGCCACCGACGAAATCCGCGAGGCCCTCAGCCACTGCAAGGCGGTGGGCGTAATTGACCGCGATTACTCATACGGCTCGCCATCCTACGGCGGCGTGCTGTTCAACGAGATTCGCTCCGCGCTGTACACCCTGGACCAGCGTCCCCTGATGCAGAGCTTCATCGCCGGCCTGGGCGGGCGGGAAGTGCTGGTGCGCGACGTGGAAGAGATGACCGCCATGGTTCAGGAGTCCATCGACTCCGGCAAAGTCAAAGAAGAAAACACCTGGATCGGAGTCCGGGACTAGTTGCCCCGTTTAACTGGGCGCCCCCTTCAAAAGGAGAGCCGCTATGACTACCATGACCCAAGAGCTGCCCCAGGTTAGGGGCGTCAAACAAATCCCGGTGTTCGAAGGCTTCACCTCCGGCCACCGCACCTGTCAGGGCTGCGAGTCCGCCCTGGTCATGCGCCTCATGATCAAGGCCGCCGGTCCTCGCACCATCGTGGTCGGCAGTACCGGCTGCATGTACGTGGCCAACACCACCTACTACAGCACGCCGTGGGTCGTGCCGTGGATGCACACCCAGCTGGGTTCCAGCGGTTCCGCCGCCACCGGCACCGCGGCCGGCCTGGCCTCCCTGATGCGCAAGGGCAAGATGCAGGAAGAGCCCATCAACGTCATCGCCTTCTGCGGCGACGGCGGCGGTGTGGACATGGGCCTGTCCGCAATTTCGGCAGCCCTGCAGCACGATGAGTACAACCTGCTCATCCTCTGCTACGACAACGAGTCCTACGCCAACACCGACATCCAGGTGTCCGGCTCCAGTCCCTGGGGGGCCAACTCCACCTTCTCGCCGCCGGGCAAGGTTCACCGCATCATGAACCGCCGCTGGAAGAAGAACACCGCGCCCATGCTGGCCGCCGGCCATCCCGACGTGCGCTACATCGCCACCGCCTGCGGTTCCTACGGGCCGGACTTTACCAACAAGATCCGCCGCGCCCTGACCATCGGCGGCCCCACATTCATCCACAGCATCGACCCCTGCCCCAAGGGCTGGGACTACGACCCCAAGTATTCCCACGAGCTGGGAATGCTGGCCGTGGAAACCGGCATCTGGGTGCAGTACGAAATCGTGGACGGCGAGCTGATTCTCAACGGGCCGTCCCGCGCCATCGCCCGGGGCATTCGCCCGCGCAAGCCGGTTACGGAGTATCTCCAGCGCCAGGGCCGCTTTGCTCACCTCACTGAGGAAGACCTGAAGTTCTTCCAGGAACGCATCGACGAATCCTGGGAAAAGTGGTGGGTGCCCGGTGTGGTCCCCTTCGGCCCCCACGATGAAGACGCCTAGGGCGCATTCACACTAGTCCGGCGAGTCATCCCGGAAGTAAAACAGCAGGGGCGGGACTTATTCTTGCTCCTGCTATCTTAACGTATATTTAATAACGAATACATGCCTGCATATTGACCCCACGCATTGCTATGCTAAACTTGGCAATTAGTTGATTGCTGCGAGGTCAAGAAATGGTAAAAGTCGCCCTGACTGTTGAAGGCGAAGCCGATGATGTAATTGCGGCTATTCGACAACTTGCTGCTGGCGATAGGGTATCCCAGGCCACTGTTGTTGCTGCCGATGATGACTCCACCGTTGCTGCGCCGACCGAAGCTGAACCTGCCCCACCCTCACCGCCACCGGCCCCCGTTCCTGAAGGACGCTGGACAATAGACCATGTGCGTACTTTCTGGGGTTATCTCGCTCCCAATGCCCAGCAAGTGTATCACCGCGTGGCTAACAGCAGTGGTTACGTCATGTCACGACAATCCTTGTTGGACGCCATGGGCCTGACCGAACGCCAGTTGTCCGGCCGGATGTCTTCTGTGGGACATTCCGTCCGCCGAATTAGAAACGTTCACAACGTTGCCCTGCCCCATCCCATGGCCTTCGACCCCACGTCCGACGACTACAAAATGCTGCCCGACGTGGCCGACGCCATCATGAGATTGAATTTGCGACCGGCTGCTGCTGAAGAAGAGTAACGCCGGCGCAATCAGACAAGGAGAGTATCGGATGAGACTGGACCCCATCAATCTATACGACTACGAGGCCAGGGCCAAACAGATCCTCCCACATAACAACTGGGAGTTCATCGAAGCGGGTTCCATGGACGAAATTACGACGGCCCGCAACCGCTCAGCTTTCGAGTCCTTGACGCTGCGTCCGCGTTTTATGCGCGATACCACCGAGCGCAAAGTCTCTACCACCGTCCTGGGACAGGACATCAGCTTCCCGGTAATGATTGCTCCCACCGGCGGCCACGGCAACGCCCACCCCGAAGCCGAGTGCGCCACCGCCCGCGGCGCCGGCATGTCCAACACCCTGATGATGTGCAGCACCTCGTCCAACTGCAGCCTGGAAGAAATCTCCGACGCCGCCACCGGCCCGCTGTGGTTCCAGCTCTACCACCGCGGCTACGATCTCACCGAGAACCTGGTCAAGCGCGCCGAGGCCGCCGGCTACCGGGCCATCGTCCTCACCATCGACACGCCGGCGCCCAGCCCCAAGGAACGGGATGTCCGCAACCGCTACCAGCGTCCCGGCGACCTTGGCAACTTCCGCGAGCAGCAGGACCGCCTCTCGGAAGTCACCGGCACCGACGAATCTCCCACTTGGGAAATGCCCCAGTCGCCGCCGCTGACCTGGCAGGAGCTGGACTGGCTGCGCAGTCTCACCAGTCTCCCCATCGTGCTGAAAGGCGTCCGCGTCGCCGAGGACGCGCGCCTGGCTGTCGAGCACGGCGTAAACGGCATCCTGGTCTCCACCCACGGCGGCCGCCAACTGGACAGCACCATGTCCAGCATCGAAATGGTCCCCGAGATCGTTGCCGCCACCGGTGGCAAGGCGGAGGTGTACGTTGACTCCGGCGTCCGCCGCGGCAGCGACGTGCTGAAGGCCCTGGCCCTGGGCGCAACCGCCGTGGCCGTGGGGCGCCCCCTCTACTGGGGCCTGGCCGTCAACGGCGCCGAGGGCGTACATCACATGCTGGAACTGCTGCGCGAGGAGTTCAACCGCGCCATGGCCTACTGCGGCCAGAACAGCGTGGACGACCTGGAAGACCGTCTCCTCAACATCCCCCGGGAGTGGGGCCCCTTCCGCACCGAGAACGACATCGCCGAGCATTTGCCCTTCTAGGCGACCCGGTTACGTCCGATGGAGCATCGGCCGCTTGCCTCAAGTGGCCGATGATATTTTTTTGCGACTGGAACCTATCAGCCTCTACGATTACGAGTCCCGCGCCAAGCCGATGCTCTCCCACAACAATTGGGAGTTCATCGAAGGCGGCGCGATGGACGAAATCACCACCGCCCGCAATCGCTCCGCCTTTGAAGCCATCACCCTGCGGCCTCGCTTCATGCGCAACATCACGGAGCGCAAAATCGCCACCACGGTGCTGGGGCAGGACATCAGCTTGCCGGTGATGATCTCTCCCACCGACGGCCACGGGATCGCTCACCCCGATGCCGAATGCGCCACCGCCCGCGGGGCCGGCATGTCCAACACCCTGATGATGTGCAGCACCTCGTCCCATTGCAGCCTGGAGGAGATCGCCGACGCCGCCACCGGCCCGCTGTGGATGCAACTCTCCCACCGCGGCTATGACCACACCGAAAATCTGGTCAAACGGGCCGAGGCTGCCGGCTACAAGGCTATCGTCCTCACGGTGGACGCCCCGATTCCCACGCCCAAGGAGCGCGACATCCGCAACCGCTTTGTGCGGCCCGGCGAGCTGGGCAACTTCCGTGAATATCAGAGACGGCTGGCCGAGGCCGGCGAAAGCGTCCCAACCACCTACGGGCACGTCCTGTTGCCGCCGCCGCTGACCTGGCGGGAACTGGACTGGCTGCGCAGCCTCACCGGACTGCCCCTGGTCCTCAAGGGCGTGCGCACCGCCGAGGACGCGCGCCTGGCCGTCGAGCACGGCGCCAACGCCGTCCTGGTCTCCACCCACGGCGGGCGGCGGATGGACACCACCATGTCCAGCATTGAGGTTGTACCGGAAATCGTCGCCGCCACCGGCGGCAAGGTGGAGGTGTACGTTGACTCCGGCGTCCGCCGCGGCAGCGACGTGCTCAAGGCCCTGGCCCTGGGCGCAACCGCCGTGGCCGTGGGCCGTCCCCTCTACTGGGGCCTGGCCGTCAACGGCGCCGAGGGCGTACACCACATGCTGGAACTACTCCGGGAGGAGTTCGACCGGGCCATGGCCTACTGCGGCCAGAACAGCGTTGACGACCTGGAAGACCGTCTCCTCAACATCCCCCGGGAGTGGGGCCCCTTCCGCACCGAGAACGACATCGGCGAGGGCCTGCCCTTCTAAATTGGGCGCGCACTCCAGCCGGTTTTCAGGCCGACAGCCCGCCAATAAACTCGCTCAAAAGCTCGTTGAACGCATCCGCCTGCTCAAAGTGCGTCGAGTGAGCCGCTCCCGGCACCACCGCCAGCCGGCTGCCCGGTATCAGCCGGTGGGTCGCCTCAATCACGTGCACCGGAAATATCGCGTCTTCCTCGCCCACCACCAGCAGCGTCGGAACCGACATCGCCGCCAAATCCGACGCCTGCAGCCCCTCCGGGTTGCGGAACATATCCGACACCACGCTCAGTGGCATCGGTTGATTGATGCGCCCGATGGAGCCGAACAGGAACGTCAATGCGGGATGTTCGGATATGAACCCGTCGCTCAGCGCCCGCCGCAGCGGGTCCTCGGGCGGGTGGACGTCCGCCAGCAGCGACACCACCGAGGCGTCGCCGATGCCGCCGGTGGTGTCGGCCAGCACCAGCCCGGCCACGCGTTCGGGATGATGCAATGCCACCCGCAGGCTGGAAATGCCGCCCATGGATTGCGCCACCAACACCGCCCGGTCAATCTCCAGGTAGTCCAGCAGGGCCAGCAGGTCGGCGCTAACCGTCGCCGGATTCGGCGCGCCGGCCGGCCCTTTGGTCAGACCCCAACCGCGCTGGTCGAAGGTAACGCAGCGATGGTCGGCCTGGAACGCCGGCACCTGCCGCCACCAGCTCAGGTGATTGCCGCCGCGTCCATGGGCGAACACGATGGCCGGCCCCGCGCCGTGGCTTTCGTAATACATCTGAGTATCGTTGTTAGGTGCGTAAGGCATAACGCAATCTCCAAGTTTGTGGGCCAAAGTTAAACCGGCCACTCTTCCCGGCGGTAAGCCGCATCCCAGAACATGTACTCGTATCGGCTGCTCACCATGAAGGCGTACCGCATCGCTGCCCGTTCCTGCTCGCCCACCCTTTCCGCCATCTCATCCACAAAGCCGCACCAGGCGTCCACGCTGGACTGCAAGAACCCCTCCACGTAGAAGCGGGTCCATTGCCCGTAAAGGGGATGCTCCGACTGCCCGACCTCATCTTTCAGCAAGTGGTACGTCCACGGACAGGGTAGCAGCGCCGCCGCCGTCGGCCCCAGCCCGTACTGAGCCGCCGTGGTCAGCATATGGTTGACGTAGGCGGTGTTGGTCGGCGAGCGGAGGGCTCTTTCCACTTCGGCCATGGTCAGGCCGGCCGCCTCGATCAGCTGATGGTGCAGCGGACGCTCCACCGGCGTCATTACCCGGTGGGCCAGCTGCTGCAACAGCTCCGAGTCCGGCGATTTCGCCAGCGCCAGCGCCACCGCCCGACCGAATCCTTCCAGGTAATGGTAGTCCTGTCCCAGGTAATACTGGAAAGTCTCCAAGGGCAGCGCGCCGCTCTTGATGTCCGCCAAGAACGGATGCCGGAAAATTGCCTCCCAAATCGGCTGCGCTTCTTCCCGCAACTGTTCGCTGAATCCTGCCATCGTTCCCCCTAAAACGCCTCGTTGATCAGCACGAGCTCCGCATAGGAAGCGTAATCGCAGCCGAATGCCGCCCCGGCCTCGCGAGCGTGGGCCGTCAAAAACTCAAAGGGACTGTTGCCCACGTCGCCCAGGTTTTCCAAATAAGCCTTGTGCTCGCGCAGCGAGGCCAGCCCCGTCTCCCAGTGCCCGGACACGTCCACGGCGTGGGTCGGTTCCGTGGAGCCGAAAACCGCCACGAAGCGCACGTGGTTCCAGGGTTCGTAACCCTCGGCCAGCAGTTCCGGGAAAATCCAGCGGTTGCCGGCATCCCGGGCCGCGTCGAACACCGCCAGGCCAACCCAGCGGTGGTCCGCCATGTTCAGATGCCCGCTGAAAAACTGCAAGTGGTGGTTGATGGTAATAATCACGTCGGGACGATGGCGGCGTATCTCCCGGCTCAAGTCCCGACGCAGGGGCAATCCGTACTCGATGACGCCGTCGGTGTAGTCCAGAAACTCCACCGTGTCCACGCCCACGACCCGCGCGCTGTTGATTTCCTCCTGCATCCGCAACGGCCCCACCACCGACGGGTCCATACGGTCGATGCCGGCCTCCCCTTTGCTCACCATAACATAGGTCACGGTCTTGCCCTGGGCCGTCCACTTGGCGATGGCGCTGGCCGCCCCGTACTCCAAATCGTCGGGATGGGCCACGATGGCCAAAGCAGTGTGCCAGTTCTCGGGCACTGCTGCCGACGGCGCGGCGCGTTGCTGCATCATTCTAACCTCATAATAGTCTCGGGCTGGGGGAAGTGATCACCGCCTCGCCAACGGCAAGTCGGATTGCGGCGCTACTGAATACGGAGACAACCAGTCTGGTGGTAACCGCTCCGTAGGCGTCACGGTCGCATCCGACGACAACCGCATCGCCGGCGATTGAGTCGCCCGACAGCGCAGGCGCGAGGTAAGCCAGCGACATCTGGCCGCCCCAGCGGAAATCGTCGCCATAGTGATGGCCCAATCTTCCCTCCAACCATCCTGTCAGCAGGGCAGTTGAATCGGCCCTTTCGCCATCCGGCAGCTTCAGTCGCCCCAGGTTGATGCCAGCGCCTACCGTTGCATCGCTCGAGCCTTGGATAACCGGGGCCAGGCTCTCTGCTTGCGCTGCATCAGGCTGCTGCCATCTTCCGGCTTTACCCACCACAAGCGCCGCCTCGGAACGCAAAATCTCGGTGCCAATCTCGTCAACAGCAAAGGCGGCGACCCTCACCAGCGGCCGGTCGTGTCTCTCATGAACTTCCCGCAGCCAGCCGCCCACCTGCACCCGTCGTCCGGGGACGGGCGGACGCAGCAACTCCAGCCGCCGCCACACGCTGGTCAAATCGACGCCGTCACAGCGCGCCAGCAGCAGTGCCCGGCAGTCGTCGGCCAGCAAGTTGGGATAACGCCCGCTGCAACCTACCAACTCCCGGTACTCTGCTAGCCGGGCATCGTCAACCACGTATTCCAGGTTGCCCAACTGGTCGCCCGCGGACAAGCCGCGAAACGTGGGGCTAGTCATGGCTGATGGTTGCGGTCAATTGAGCGTACTGCAATAGGTCGGCCGCCGCCGCCGTTTCGTTGCCCAGCTCCCGATGCGACACCGCCCGGGAGCGATATACGTCGGCCAGGGTCGCATTGCGTTCCAGGGCCAGCTGGTACTCATCAATGGCCGCTTGATGCTCCCCCAGGTCAGCCCGGGCCACGCCCCGGTTGTGATACAGCATCGCCGTGTCCATCCCGCACGCCTGGGCCGCGTCGAAGTCGGCGATGGCAGACTGCGGGTCGCCCAGGTTACGCCGGGCGATGCCCCGGTTGTACAGCGCGTTGGCGAAGGTGGGCACGACGGCAATGGCGGCGTCATAGTCTGCAATGGCCATGGCATACTCACGCAGGTCGCTGCGCAGGTTGCCCCTGGCGTATAGGTAATCCGGCTCACGAGGGCGCAGCTCGATGGCCCGGTCGTAATAACCCAACGCGGTATCCCGCTCGCCGATGTCCCGGTAGGCGATGCCCAGGTTGTATTGGGCGTTGGCGTGCTCCGGGTTGATGCGGATGCACGCCTGAAAATCGCCAATGGCTTCCTGATGCCGGTTCAGGGAGATCCGCGCCACGCCGCGGGCGTAGTAATAATCGGCGTCGTCCGGCTCCAGTTCGATGGCCGCCGAGTAATCGCTGATGGCATCCTCGTAGAATCCCAGATGACGCCGCACCACGCCGCGAGCGTAATAGGGCACCGGATACTCCGGGTCCGCCACAATCGCCCGGGTGTAATCCGCCACTGCCAGGTCCAGATTGCCCCCGTTGCGATACGCCAGGCCGCGGTAGTAATACGCCGGCGCAAACTCGTCGTTCAGCTCCAGCGCGTTGTTGAAATCGGCGACGGCAGCGTTCAACTGGCCGGCCTGCAGCGCCAGCTGACCCCGCGCCGTGTAATGGAATTCAGTCGGTAAGTCCCCCACCATAATGCGACCCGGTCAACCTCCTCTGGCTAGAATTCCGTCTCGTACAGATCGTATTCCGAATGGTGCATCCCCAGCGATTCGTAAGTACGCTTGGCGCCGGTGTTGTCCCGCATCACGTACAGCCGAATCCCACGAACGTCGCCCTGCTTGGCAGCCATCGCCTCCAGGTGGCGGTACAGACGGCGATAAACCCCCTGCCGCCTGTATTCAGGCTTGACATAAACCGACTGCACCCACCAGATCCACCCGTTGCGCCAGTCGCTCCATTCGTAAGTTACCATCAGCTGACCGGCCGGGTTTCCGGCCACTTTGCCCAGCAGATAAAACGCCCGGCCGGAATCGGCCAGCGCCGCCCGCACGCCGGCCGTCAGCACGTCCATGTCCAGCGCCACGCCTTCGGATTCCAGGGCCATCGCCGCATTGAACTCGGCTATCGTGGCCGCGTCCGACGCCTGGGCAACTCGGATTTCCAACGCCTTATCCATAACCAGTTGATTCTAATAACCTGCGCTATAATAGGCAACCTAACCGCCCCAACCCCGCGAGGTGCCCGATGCCCAATCAGGAACGAATGATCAACGATTTTTGCGACCTGGTGCGAATCGACAGCCCCTCAGGCGAAGAGTGGGACGTTGCCCTCCACGTTTCCGACCGCCTGGCCAAGCTGGGCTTCCAGGTCGCCCGGGACGACCACGGCAACGTCATCGCCCGGGAGGACGGACCGCCTTCGGTTCGTCCCCTGATTCTCTCCGCGCACATGGATACCGTTGACCCTGGGCGCAGCATCCGTCCCCAGTTGGTCGGCGAGCGCATTACCTCCGACGGCAACACCATTCTCGGCGGAGACTGCAAGGCCGGCGTGGCTGCCATCCTGGAGGCCCTGGAGGCGGTCAAGGAAGACGGCCGGCCCCGTCGCCCGCTGGAAGTGGTGCTCACCCGCGGCGAGGAGATCGGGCTGGTGGGCGCGTCCAATCTAGATTTTGCGATGCTGCGCGGCACCGAAGCCGTGGTATTCGACGGCAACGGCCCGGTCAACACCATCACCGGCGCCAGCCCCACCTACATGGCCTTTGACATCAACATAGCCGGCCGGGGCGCCCACGCCGGCGTCGAGCCGGAAAAGGGTCTCTCCGCCATCCGCATCGCCAGCGAGCTGATCGCCGAGTTGCCCCAGGGTCGCATCGACGAAGAAACCACCTTCAACGTGGCCACCATCACCGGCGGTACCGTCCGCAACGCCGTACCCTCCGAAGCCTCCATCACCGGCGAGTTCCGCAGCATGAACATGGAATCACTGGAACTCCTGCGAATGCAGCTGCTCACGACTCTTGACAAAGTTCGCGCCCGCCACGGAGACGCCCAAATCACCCAAAACCTGGAGATGATGTTCCAGATGTACCGCCTGGACCCCAGCGAGGCTACCGCGCAGCTGGTCATGCGCGTGATGCGGGACATGGGCCTGCAACCCAACATCAAACCCTCCGGCGGCGGCACTGACGGCAACGTGTTCCGGCTCAACGGCATTGAGAGCATCGTAGTGGGAATGGCCACCAACCTGATGCACACCATCGACGAGTATGTCGTCATCCCCGACCTCGTGAACACCGCCCGCTTCTGCGAAGAGTTGATGACCTACGGCGCGTAGCCCGGCCCTAAATCCCCATGGGCCAGGCCCACATGATGGCAGGTATGGCCACCGTCACTATCACTATTTCCAGCGGGAAGCCCATCCTCAGGTAGTCGGCGAACCGGTACCCTCCGGGCCCCAGCACGATGGTGTTGGACTGGTGGCCGATTGGCGTCAGGAACGCGGACGACCCTCCGATGGCCACCGCCATCAGGAACGGGTCCATGGACGCTCCCATGGTCTCCGCCACGCCGACGCCGATGGGGGCCATCAGTATCACCGCGGCGGCGTTGTTGATCACGGCGGACAGCAGCGTTGTCGCCACCAGCACAACTCCCAGCATCGCCCAGGCTGGCAGGAAGCCGCCCAGGTCCGCCAGACTTGCGGCAATGCGCGCCGCGCCGCCGGTGGTTTCCAGCGCCTCGCCCACGGGTATCATCGCGCCCAGCAAAACAATCACCGGCCAGTCTATCGCCTGGTAGGCTGCCCGCAGCGAGACAAATCCGGTAACCAGCAGGACCACCACCGCAGCCACGAAGGACACCTGCACCGACAAAACGCCGAAGGACGTCAGCAGCAGGGCCCCGGCGAATACGGCGATGGGAAAGAAGAGGCGTCGGCGTTGTCCAATCCGCAGCTCCCGCTCGGCCAGGGGCAGAAGGCCCAGCCTGGGCAGCGCGCTCTGCACCATCTCCTCCTTGCCGTGAATCAGCAGCACGTCGCCGACGCGGAAGTTGATATGGCTGAGCCGGTGGATGAACCCCGTGCCCCGCCGGGACACGCCCAGCAGGTTCACGCCGTACTCAGAGTGCAGACGGAGGTCCCGGGCGCTGCTGCCCTGCGCTTCGCTTTCCGGGCTCACCACCACCTCCACCAGGGCGGTGTCCTCCGCGCCCAGCGTCTGGCCTATCTCGGACTCAACGTCTCGCGACCCCTCCAGCTCAAACCCCGTCTGGTCGATAAAGGCGCGGAAGTCTTCAGGGTCGGCCTCAATGATGAGCACGTCGTTGGCATCGATTATCTGGTAACTGGACGGCGCGGCGTACACCACTCCCCGGTGAATCAGTCCGGCGATGGCCACGTCGTCGTCAACAAACTCCTCCAGGTCCCGCAGCAGCCCTCCGGCGAATCGCGAGCCCTCCGGCACTCGCACTTCCGTCATGTAGCTTTCGATGTCCAGCGCCTCGCCCAACGTAGCGGGCGTCTGTCTGGTCGGAATCAGGCGCCACCCGACCACTGCTATAAACAGCGCTCCGGCCGCCGTCACCGCCAGCCCAACCGGCCCGAAGTCAAACATCTGAAACGCTACGCCGGTATGCTCCTGGCGAAAGTTGGAGATAATCACGTTCGGCGGCGTGCCGATCAACGTGGTCATCCCGCCCAGCAGCGACGCGAAGGCCAGCGGCATCAGGTAGCGCGAAGGCGGATGCTGGCTCCGGTTCGACACCCGGATGGCCACCGGCATCAGCAGGCTCACCGCTCCCACGTTGTTCATGAACGCCGAGAAAAACGCCGTGATGCCGGTGAGCGCCACGATGCGGGCGGTAACGTAGCGGGGCACTCGGGAATACCAGTCGGCAATCACGTCCACCACGCCGGAGTCATACAAGGCCCGGCTCAGAATCAACACCGCGGCTACGGTGATCACTGCCGGGTGTCCGAAGCCCTGGTACGCCTCCGCCGCCGGCACGATGCCGGCGATGGTCAGCACCAGCAGGGCCAGAACGGCAACGATGTCGTAGCGCCACTTGCCAATCACAAACAGCGCCAGGGAGAGAACCAGGACCCCGAATACTACGGCCTCATCCATCCGGCCTGCTTCCCGCGCACGACGCCATCACCGGACTATCCCGCCCTATGGCGACCCGGCGACGCTCACCAACGCCGTCAAGGAATCGCCGAACTCGTCCCGTTGCCACCGCCTCACTTCTCCGTACCCGCCGGCCAGCTCGTAATCCAGGTCTCCCGGACGCAGGGCCAGCCGTTCCAGGCTCGGCGTCGGCCAGACGTGGCTCACCGCCAGCTCCAGCTCGTCCGCCAGACTGGTCCGCCATCGTTTCAGCGTCTTCAACCGCTCCCTGCGTTCCGGTGTCCATGAATCGGCCGAGTCCGGCCTGGGCGGTTTGGCCTCCTCGGGCCCGTCCATCCCCCGCTGGATGGCCTCCATCAGCTCGCCAAAACAGCGGCCGGCCAGCATCCCGCCCACGCCGCGGGGCACCACGCCGTCCGACTGCGCCAGCGTCAGCAGATCGTTGTTGCTGGCCGCCTGTCCCGCCGGCACGTCCCACACGCAGGCTTTGTCATCCCGAAAGACGTACAGCTCCCTTAAAACCGCAATCTCCCTCGGATGCAGCGAGTCCCAACCTTTCACCCTTCGGAAGGCGGTCGCCAACGGCTCCTCGGCAGGAAAACGGAGCGCCTCCATTCGCCGGCATTCCTCCCGCACCCAATCAGCGCGTCCGGCCTTCGTCAGCCGATACTCCAACTCGTCCACCAGCGGCAGCAGATACCGCACGTCTCCGGCGGCGTAGTCCAGCGCCGGCCCCGACAGCGGACGCAGCCCCCAGTGCGACACCTGCAACTTGGGGTCCTTGGCGATGCGCACGCCGCAAAACTCTTCCAGCACCGCGCCCAGGTTCGGACGGGCCACTCCCAGGAAACGCGCCGCCATCCCCGTGTCAAACAGGTTGCGGATGGGAAAACCGAAGTCCCGGTCAAAAAACCGGATGTCCTCCTCGCTGCCGTGCAGCGCCTTGACCACCGACTCGTCTGCCAGAATCCGCCCCAGCGCCGCCAGGTCGTCCACTCCCAGCGGGTCCAGCAGATACGTCTCACGTCCGTCTGAAATCTGAATCAGGCAGATGCGTTCCCGGTAGGCGAAGCGTCCGTTGCGCTCCGTGTCCAACGCCAGCCGAGGCGCGGCGCCCAAATCCGCCGCCACGGCGTCCCATTCATCCTGGTTGCTGATATAACGATACTGATTCGGCAAACGACTTTCCTGTTCCCCGAACAAGGCTTGTCCGGCCATTGCAACTGCGCCAGTGTAGCACACTACCCCGTGCTATACTCACTCCATCCCCCGCAAGGAGCCCACACCCCAATGAGCGGCGCAGACCTCAAAAAGACCCTGCAAGAAGGTGGCCGTATCTTCGGCACCATGATCAGCATCAACCGCAGCCCGCGCTGGATACCCATCCTGGACGACGTCGGCCTGGACTACGTCATCATCGACACCGAGCACAGCCCCCGCAGCCGCGGCGAGTTGGGCGACTATCTGACCATGTTCAACACCATCAGCGTGGTGCCCATCGTGCGCATCCCCATTCCCGACTCTCACTACGTAACCATGGCCATCGACGCCGGCGCGCAGGGCATCCTGGCCCCCTACTGCGAAACTGTCGAGCAGGTGCGCGAGGTCGTCAAGGCCGCCAAGTTCCGCCCCCTCAAGGGCGCAGCCGCCGAGCAGGCCCTGGAGTCCGACCAGCTGCCCAGCGACGCCAGCCGCGCTTACCTGGAGAACCGCAACCGCGACAACATCTGCATCGTCGGCATTGAAAGCCAGGCCGCCGTGGACAACCTGGACGCCATCCTGGACGTTCCCCACATCGACGCCATCTTCGTCGGGCCCAACGACATGAGCATCTCCCTGGGCGTCCCGGACGACTACGACCAGGAAGTGTACAAAACCACCGTCAAGGGCATCATAGACAAGTGTGAGGCCCGCGGCCTGCCTACCCTGGTGCACCACCAGACCCCTGAACTCTCCGAATACTGGATTGAGCAGGGCGCTCGCTTCGTCCTTCACGGCACCGACCGCCGCGCCCTGGCCGAGGGCTTCCGCACCGACTTCACCCGCCTCCGCAACAAGGCAGCCAGCGTGTAACCAACCCAACTGCTGTAATCGCCCTCAGTTGGCGGACGCTTCCAGCGCTTCGGCAGCGCGAATTAGGGCAGCCTCAGCACGGATAAAGGCGTTGGACGCGGTGTCAACTGCAACGCGAGCAGCCTCCGCAGACACCGCCAAACTATGCAGCGAAGCAGACGCCGCCGCAAAGGCGCGCCCGGCTTGCCCGTGAGCTTCGGCAGCTTCACGCAAAACGTCGGGGGTGCTGGGCTGCGTTGTGGTCATGTTGGATCCTCGGCTCCATTTTGGTCATCATAGCACATCTGTGGAGACGGGTGGACTCTAGTTCCGCGAGCCGCCCTCCCAGCGCTCCCGCAGGGCGGCGATGTACACCCGCTCGTATTCGCCGTGATGCCCGTTCTCCGGGTCGTCGGTCAGCCGCTCAGCCCACATATACTCCACGTCGGCCCACACGATGGGAAACTTGGGCTGGTCAAAGAACGCCGCCACCGCGTCGAAGGGCGACCCTCCCTCCATGTAGCCCAGCATCTGGAAATTGTCGTACAGGTTCCCCTGCTCCGACATGAACCGGCCCTTCATCGCCGCCATTATCAGGTAGTTGGCCATCGTGCACCCGCCAACCCGCTCACGCAACCGCTGAGCCGCTCATGGTGAGCCTGTCGAACCATCCACCCTAACGCGTCAGGATGTGCACCGTGGTAACGTCCCCGGCGCCGGAGCACTGGGCCACGCCGACCCGGGCGCCCTCCACCTGCCGCGGGCCGGCCTCGCCCCGCAGCTGCGTAACCGTCTCGTGAACCTGTCGGATGCCCGTCGCCCCGAAGGGATGGCCCATGGCCAGCAGCCCGCCGTCGGTGTTCACCGGCAAATCTCCGCCCAGGGCCGTCCTGCCCTCCGCCGTGGCCCGCCAGGCCTCCCCATACGGGAACAGGTGCAGCGCCTCAACCTGCTGCAGCTCGCCGATGGTGGCCGCGTCGTGAACCTGCACCAGGTCCACCTCCTCCGGCCCGATGCCGGCCATCTCGTAAGCCTGCAACGCCGCCGGCTCGGTGCGGTAGGGACTGAACGCCGAATGGTCGCTGCCCCGTCCGTTGTAGTTGCCGGACGTGAGCGCAGCCGCGGCGATGCGGATGGCCCGGCTCCGGTCGATGCCGTAGCTGTCCAGCGCGTCGCCGGCGCACAGCACCGCGGCGGCTCCCCCCTCGCTGGTCGGGCAGCACTGGTAAAGCGTCAGCGGGTCGGCGATGAGCCGGGAATTCAGCACGTCCTCCACCGAGTAGGTTTCCTTGCGATGGGCGAACGGGTTCAGCGACGCCGCCTGCCGCGCCTTAACCGTAACCTGCGCCAGCGCCGACGCCGGCGCGCCGGTCTCCTCCATGTATCGTGTCATCCGCAGCGCGTAGCCGGCCATCATGTGGTCGCCGCCGATGTAGCGGGCCGGACTGTTCTCCGCCGTAACCGTAACCGGCCCGCCGGGGACCTTTTCAGCGCCGAAGGACAGCGCCAGGTCGAACACTCCCGACGTGATGCCCCAATACGCCTGCCAGAACGCCGTGGAGCCGCTGGAGCAGGCATTCTCCACGTTGATGATGGGCACTCCGGTCAGCCCCAGTTGCGCCAGTGTCGTCTCGCCCACCGACATCCCGTGATAATAGACGTGTCCGAAGTAGGCTACCGGAATCGCCGGCCAGGGCACGCCCGAATCCCGCAGCGCGTCCACCACGGCGTCCCGCGCCAGGTCCGACAGGCTCTGCTCCGGAAACCGTCCAAAGGGATGCAGGCCCACGCCAATCACATAGACCTCGCGGCCCGCCCGAAACTGCGTCATCCTATCCTCCTGATACCGGCCGCCACTTGTACACCATCCGTTCCGACCCCTCCACTCCCGGCATGGCCACCGCTTGCAAAGCCAGCGTCATCGCCATTCCCACCCGTAAGGCATCGTGAGCGCAATCCACCACCTCGGCCAGCACGTGGGGCCCCTCCGGCAGTTCCACTTCGCCCAGCACGTAGGGCACCGGCCCCGGCCAGCCCGACGGCGGCACCCGCACGATGGTATAGCTGTACAGCATACCCTGGCCGCTCAGCTCAACCTCTTCCAACCGCTGCGACGAACACGACTGGCAGAACGTGGCCGGACCGAACACCACCACGCCGCAGTCGGCGCAGCGCATTCCAAGCAGCGTTCCCGCGCTGCCCTCGGCATCAGCCAGACGCAGGCATTTTTCATCAACCGAAAGGGGCATAACCTTCACAAAAGCCGGCCCAACGCCGGCGTCGCCCAAAACTGGCAGCAGTCTAAAACGCCCCTCTACCAGTGTCAAACCAAACCCCGCCCCGTCGCTCCCGACCACCGCTCTTCCTGACCCCGTCGAAGGATTGCCACCCCGGCGTCCCTGACCACGATGCTATAATCAAGGCACGCAACGCAGCAACGCATCGTACTTACTCACGGAGGTCGCAATCGTCATGGACTTGCTGGACCGCATCACCAAAGACCCACAAATCCTCGCCGGCAAACCAACCATACGCGGTATGCGAATCTCCGTAGAGCAGATAATGGACCTCCTCGACGGTGGTGTATGGACGGAAGAGGATATCCTGAACAGTTGGCCTTTCTTGACCACCGATGACATCGAGGCCTGTCGCCTCTACGCCGCCACAGGCGCTCCCCTGACCAACGTCGATTGGTACGAGTTCATGGCCCGACTTGACGAAGCAGACCGTCAGGACGCCGAAAAACGTCGAAATTCCCAATCGGAACCTTGACCTTCCGTGAACGTTTGCCAGCGCATTGCGGTGTCGTCCTGTTCCGCATCGCTCGAACCGTAACCGTGCCGGAAGCGGCTCAGCTTATCGTTCACAATCTCGCCGCCCCGATAACCTGGCCCGGCCTCTTCTGGGTGATTAACATCCGCAAGCGGCCCCTGCCTGTCCAGTGAACGACTCCCACGCCTAACTCACCATACCGTTACCCCTCCTCTGTCACTCCCTATACCAAACCAGCCTGCCGCCCCACGCTCCTTCGCCTCCGCGGCGCCTGCCGGAACGTTGCCGGCGCACCCCCGCGCGGATACGACACGCTCGCGCCGGCCAGCAGCTCGTCGATGGTCAGAATCTGAACCCGCGGATGCTGCTGGTCCGGGAAGTATTCCGGCGTGTAGATGCCGGCGGACACAGCCTCCTGCCGCATCGGCTCGGTGGGCGGCTGCAGCGTGACGAACACGCCAATCTCCGCTTTCTCCCGCTCCATGTCGCCCTTCAGCGTGGCAATCATCCCCCGATTGACGTGGCCGCTCTTGACCTGGGCGATGATGCGTTTGGGCTTGCCGCTGTTGTCGTCGAAGAAGTTGATGAAACCGTCCACGCCGGCCCGAACACCACCACGCCGCAGTCGGCGCAGCGCATCCCCAGCGACGTTCCCTCGCTGCCCTCGACGTCAGCCAGTCGCAGGTATTTCTCATCAACTGAAAGGGGTATAACCTTCAAAAAAGCCGGCCCGCCGCCCCGGCCTCGCTCAAAACTGCCAGCAGTCTAAAATGCCCCTTACTAGTGTCAAACCAACCCACCCTGTTGCTCTTGATTACCGCTCATTCTGAGCCTGACGAAGGGCTGCCATCCTCTCCCGTCATTTCGGACTTCATCCGGAATCTAGGGGCGGCGCAGATTCTCCGAGGCTGCACCCCGCAAATCTCCAAAGCCTACGTTTTCTTCGTATAGTGCTTGTCAAATTCCTGCAGGATGCTTGGGTTGTAACGGGTTGTCTTGGCACTATCGGGGTTGTTTGGATTGAGGAAGCGCGTCTTAGCAAAGCCTGGTATTTGCTCCAATTGCTTGCGAACGCAATGATAATCCGCGTTCTGTTTAAAGTCGGTGTAACGTTGTGCGCACCTGCCCGTTAAAGTTAGGTAGGTCCATGGATATCTCGCTGTGAACTCATCGTCCGTGAGACGTATCGGCGTTGCGGATGGATCATTCGTAACCCTAGCCAGTATTGCATCGCTATCTTTGGACTTCACAAAGCTAACTTTAACACTTACGGTGACGGTATAAGGAGAGATTTGATCAGCCTCATCTTCATCTTTCTCCTCCAAAAATTTCAAGAAATTCTTCTCTGTGGCGTTGAGCAAAGATCCATGCACGTTCGCGGGCAAGTCAATGAATGCCAACGGCATCAGGTGCAGATCAAGTTCGGATAGTTCTCTTCCGAACCAATCATACATAGCGGTGGCGAAATTCTTGACACAGGCTGCGCCAAGCTCGTGCAGACGTGTTCTGAATTCCGGTGATTGGGTATAAAAGTGAACAGCGCAATCACGAAATTCCAGCATCACCTCGATGTTCCGATGTGCAGAGGGATGGAGAAGGCCCCGATGAACCAGTTGGCTAGACAAATAGTCCAAGCCATGCGTATATGACGCACCGGAGCGAGTCTTCCTAATATAACTTTTCTGACCCCACTCCCCATTGGCTTTCCTTCGATAGTCGTGGACGTACAAACTACCTTCTTTATTTTGATGAATGGTCAACCACTTGGCTTTCAACAATAGCTCCCATGCGTTGACAGCAAGGATCGCAAAGGATTCGCTGCGATAGGGAAATCCTGGTTTGTTGTATAGTTCAATTGCAGCGGACATTGCAGATGTAGCGCGGTCCGTAAGCTCCCTTGCTCGCGATTTCATAGTTTTCCCTCCAATTTAAGCCACCAATCCCCTCTCCACCAGGCATTCCCCTTCACCAGGAGACAGTACGCGCATAGCACCTACTGGTTGCCGGTGCAATCATGCCCCGACTTTAGCGCAGTTGCGCTAGCCACGCCGTTCATCAGAGCGGTTTCACTGCTTCCTCGAGCCACGCCGCCAGCTCAGCGAGCCGGAACGTGTTGGTATCAAACAGATGCATGAAGTGCTCGTAAGCTTCCTCGCTGTCGCAATCGATGTACTTCCCGTTCATCCGCAGGAACGCATCGGCAGCGGCCAGGGCAATACGTTTGTTCCCGTCCACAAAGGGATGGTTAATGGCCAGGCTCTCCATGAGTGCGGCTGCTTCCTCAATGATGCCGTCGTAGTACCCAATCTGCGGTCGCATGATGGCTGATTCCAATGCTCCCGCGTCCCGCAATCCGGCAGCCCCGCCGGTCTCTTCAATCAAAATGTCATGGATGACGATGACCGTTTCGGTTGTAAGGAAATTACGGGTCATTGGGCCAGCAACTCGTAGAGGCGTCGGTTGCGCTCCAGGCTCGCCCGGAAGTGGGCTACCGCTTCCGGCTGTACCTTCTCTGCGCTCTGGCTCGCGACGTACTCCTGCATCGCCTCCTCCAGCGCAGCCTCAAAATCACAGCCCTTTGCCCGTGCGATGCTCCGCATTGCCGCCAGCAACTCCGGCGAGGCCTGACCGGAAAATTGCTCTTTAGTCCTAGCCATTGCCATACTCCTGTGGATTGTCCCGCTTCCATTCTGCCGATGACACGCCAGCCACGTCAAGCCAAAACCCGCCACCTCGTTCATTCTGGCAATCCAGTGACACCTAACGCTTGACATATTACCGAACACCTGTTCATAATGGCCCCATCGCTAGCGAAACCATCGGTATCCCACAGCCTGCAACGAGGTAAATCAAGAACCTACCACACCCGGTTAGTTCGGTCGTCAACGGCCACAACCGTCAGCATCTCCAAATCGCAAGACCACGCTTGTTCCAGCGCGCTACCCACTGCGTCGTGTACGGCTAACAAATGACCCGTGCGAATCTTAACGGTGGCTACCTCTGAACTGGACGCTCTCATTAGGCTCACCCACTCGGAGGGTATAAACCCCCTTGCGTAACTCCCCCGGCCGTGGGGCTGACAACGACCACCTTACCTCAAGCAGGCTGCCCAACTTACCGAAAACCGAAATCCCCAAACCAAGCTAAAGGAGCCAACCCCAATGAAACCGAAAACCCCCAAACCCCACCCCCGCCTCTCTCCCAGCGCCGCCACGGTTCGCCGCTATTGACCCCGCCCGGCCTGCGTGATAGCGTGAATTCACCTGCAATGACACCTCCCGCCATTCCCGCGCAAACACTTCATCCCATACTTGGCACGGGGCGGGAATTCATAGAGCTATCACCATGACTACCGTTCTCGGCCTGGAGCCCCTGCCCGGCCGCCGCTCCTGGGAGAAATCCCTGGGCGAGTTCCTGGAGATCGTCACCGCCGTCCATCCTGACAAGGTGTTCGTGGAGATTGACGGCCGGCAGATTACCTACGGCGACTTCATGCGGCGCTGCCGACAGGCCTCCAGTATGTTCCGCAGCCTGGGCATCGGCCACGGCGACCGGGTCTGCCTGTTCCTGCCCAACGTGCCCGAAGTGCTCTACACCTGGTTCGGCCTGTCCCTCATCGGCGGCATCGCCGTTACCATCAACACCGCCTACCGCCGCGACGAAATGGCCTACATCCTCAACAACGCCGAGGCATCCGCACTGGTCGCCCACGACAGCCTGGCCGACATTGCGACCCAGGCCGCCGACATCGCAGACTGCGTACAGCATCGCCTGGCCGTGGGCGGCAGCCCCGCCGCCGGCTGGCAGGACTACGGCCAATTGCTGGACGGTTCGCCCGAGCTTACGGAACTGCCCGCCGTGGCCCCCACCGACATCTCCATGCTCCAGTACACCTCCGGCACCACCGGCAACCCCAAGGGAGTGCAGGTTACCCACCAGATGTACGTGTCCGCCGGCCAGGGGTTCGCCCTGTGGACCCAGGCCACCGCCGACGACCGCTTTTTCACCTGCCTGCCCTACTTCCACGCCAACGCCCAGTACTACAGCACCATGGGCACCCTGGCCTCCGGCGCCACCCTCATCGTCCAGGACCGATTCAGCGCCTCCCGCTTCTGGCAGCAGGTGCGCGACGCCCGGGCCACCGTGGTCAACTTCATCGGCATGATGATGCCCGTCCTGGCCAAGAACGACCGCCAGCCCAACGACGCCGACAACACCGTCCGCCTATTCTACGGCTCGCCGGCCTTCTCACCGGAGTTCCTCGCCGACTTTGAGCAGCGTTTCGGCACCGACATCATCGTCGGGTTCGGCATGACCGAGACCTGCTACGGAACCATCGAGGCCATCCGCGGCCAGCGCCGTCCCAATTCCTCCGGCCAACCTCGCCGCCATCCCGACCCGGCCTTTGAGAACACCGTCCGCATCGTGGACGACGCCGGCGGCCCCGTGGCCAACGGCACGCCCGGCGAAATCACTATCCGCAATCCGGCCACCATGGCCGGCTACTGGCGCAACGAAACCGAAACCAACGCCTCCCTGCGCGACGGCTGGCTCTTCACCGGCGACCTGGGCTGGCAGGACGATGACGACTACCTCTACTTCGTTGACCGCAAGAAGGACGTCATCCGCCGCCGGGGCGAAAACATCTCCTCCCAGGAGGTGGAAGACGTCATCAAGCGCCACGAGCGCGTCCTGGACTGCGCCATCATCGCCGTCCCCTCCGACCTGGGCGAGGACGAAGTGAAGGCTTACATCACACCCCGGCCCGGCGAGTCGGTGCAGCCCGAGGAAGTGGTCCACTGGTGCGCCGAAAATCTGGCGTATTTCAAAGTCCCGCGTTATATTGAAATCCGCGACGAACTCCCCCGCACTCCCAGCCTGCGCGTGCGCAAGGACGTGCTGCGCCAGGAGCGGGAAGACCTGATCGCCGGTTGCTTCGACCGGGAAGCCGCCGGCATTCAAATCCGACGCTAACCCTTTCCCGTCATTCCGGACTCAATCCGGAATCCATAACCCGGGAGGCACGAGGAGCGAACCCAATGATTAAAGTTGAAGCGATATTCCGTCCCGAGCGTCTGGACAGCATCAAGAACGCCCTGAGCGACGCTGGCATCATCGGCCTCACCGTAACCCAGGTGAGCGGACGCGGCGCCCAGGGCGGCGTGGAAGTTACCGCCGCCCGCGGCCTGGGCACCTACCACATCGATATGCTGCCCAAGGTCAAACTGGAGGTTGTGGTGAACGACGATGACACCGATAAGGCGGTGGACATCATTCGCACCAACGCCATCACCGGCAACCCCGGCGACGGCAAAATCTTCATCTACACGGTCAACGACGCCATCCGCATCCGCACCGGCGAGCACGGCCCCGACGCCGTGTAATCTGCATCGTTGTTGGAGCTGAGCAAATGCCCGAACCACGCTACTGGCTCTTCAAGTCCGAACCCTCTTCGTATTCCTACGACAACCTGGAATCCGAAGACGACCAGACCGCCGAATGGGATGGAGTCCGCAACTACCAGGCCCGCAACTTCATGCGGGACGACATGAAGGTCGGCGACTACGTCCTGTTCTACCACAGCAACGCCAAACCGCCGGGCGTGGTCGGCATCGCCCGAATCGTCGCCGAAGCCTACCCCGACGACTCGGCCTGGAACCCCGATTCCCGCTACTACGACCCCAAATCCGACTCTGCCAACCCCACCTGGATGATGGTGGACATCAAGGCCGAGCGGCGTCTCCCCCGCTTCGTCAGCCTGAACGAGTTGAAAGCCAACCCGGCCCTCTCCGAGATGCTGGTAACCAAGCGCGGCCAGCGCCTCTCCATCCAGCCCGTAACCCCGGGGGAATGGGCCGAAGTGCTGGCCATGGCGGAGCAGCCGGATTGATTCCTACAGGGTCCCGCTGATCGTTATATCCAGCAGCGCCGGCCTCCCGCTCTCAAACGCCCGCTGGATGGCCGGCCTGATTTCCGCCGGGTCGTCTACGCGCTCGCCGGGCACGCCCATGGCCTGGGCCATCATTGCCAGGTCCAGTCGGTTGGCGAAGTCCATGCCGACGTAATCGCTGTCCCGCTCCCGGTCCTTCAGCATATTCCGCAGGTACACTTCCATGTTCACCTTGAGGATGCGGTAAGCCTGGTTGTTGCAGATGGCGTACACCACCGGGATGTTGTAGCGGCTGGCCGTCCACAACGCCTGCACCGTGTACATCGAAGCGCCGTCGCCCACCACGGCCAGCACCGGCCGGTCGGGATGGGCCAGCTTGACGCCCAGCGCGCCCGGCATGGCCCAACCCAGCGCGCCGCCCCGGATGCCGTAGATGTCGCCAGGCTTTTCAAAGTCGAAAGCCCGGTTCAACGCCGGCCGCGACGTTACCGCTTCGTCGGCGATGATGGTGTCGGCCGGCACGGCGGCGGCCAGTTCGTGCATCATCCGCTCCACCGGCATCGGACGATTGTCCCAAGTTGCCTTGATGCGGTCCTGGTAGCGTTCGTTGTCGCGCTGCCGCGCCGCCGCCAGGGTGGCCGCCCGCGTCGCTGCCGCTTCCCGCTGGCCGCCGGTCATGTTGCCGTCCAGCGATTCGGCCAGGTCGGCCAGACCCGCCGCAGGGTCGGCCATGATGCCGACCTCGGTGGGATAGCTCTTCTCAATCTCCCAGTAGTTGCTGTCCAGGTGAATCAGCCGCGTTTCCGGCTGCAAGAAGGGTTCGTCAACGTACAGGAACGACGCGAAGACGTCCGTGCCCACCGCTAGCACGACGTCGGCCTTCTCAAGCTGCCAGGCCGTCGCCGCGCTGTTCAGGTTGAGCATACCGCCCCACTGGGGATGCGCCGTCGGGAAGTTGACCTCCGAATACGACGTAGCCAGCACCCGCGCGCCGGTCTGTTCGGCGACGCGCACCACCTGCCCCACTGCGTCCGCCTGGGCCACTCGGTCGCCGACCACGATGACGGGGTTTTCCGCGGTCGCCAGCAGCTCCGTAGCCCGCGCCACCGCCGCCGCGTCGGGCCGGATGCGAAAATACCCGTCCGACGACGACACAGGCTCAAAGTCGATTTCCTCGTCAAGGGTGTCCCAGGGGAAGGATATGAACACCGGGCCGGTGGGCGGCGTCTTGGCCTCCTTGAAGGCCCGACGGATGGCCACCGGTATGTCCGAGGCGTGGCGGACTTCAACGCTCCACTTGGTGTACTGCTCGGTCATCTCCACCAGGTCGCCCGACAGCACCGGCTCGCTGATCAGCATCCGCGTGTCCGAGTTCCCCGCCGTGAGCACCAGGGGCGTGCCGCCCCGGAAGGCGTTGTACAGGCCGCTGATGCCGTTGGCCAACCCGCCGGCGATGTGGATGTTCGCGAAGGCCGGCTTGCCCGTGGCACGGGCGTACCCGTCGGCCATGCCTACAGCCGTGCCTTCCTGCAGCGCCTGCACGTACTGCAACTGGGGGTAATCCTGCAGCCCGTCCAGGAAGGGGGTTTCGCTGGTGCCGGGGTTGCCGAAGATGTACTCAACACCCTCTGCGACCAGCATCTCCGCCAATGCGTGTTTGCCGAGCATCCGCGCCATAATCGTGCTCCTTTTTCGTTTCGTCGATTACTCGTAAGTCATCCATTCCAGCAGGTTGTTGTCCGGGTCGCGAGCGTAGAGGCTGTACGAGGGCGCCAGGCCGCGCTGTCGGCCACCCTTGCGTGGGCCGGAACTAACGATATCCACCCCGGCGTCGGCCAGCATCTGGCGGCATTCCTCCACCGTGCCTCCCCAGACGAAACAGATGTCGGCACAGCCGGGCACCGCCGTCGGTCCACGGAAGTTGGCCATGTAGCCCTCCGGATGCACGTTGATTTTCGAATCGCCAACCTGGATGGAGAAGATGTTGGCAGTGCCGGCCCGCCATGCCTCCTCGTCGTTGATGTCAAACCCCAGCTTCTTGTAAAACGCAATCAGCCGCTCCGCGTCGGCGGTGGGCATCGCGATGTGGTCAATCCCAACGGTGGACATTAAACTGCCTCCATGCTTTCGTGTCTATGCGGTTTCGGCCGCCGCTGTCGCTTTGTTCGCCCCTTGCACCTTCCGCAGCCACGTTGTAATCGCGCTACGAGTACGCTCGGCGGCGTCATTGGTCATCAGTCCGTGCTCGGCGCCAGCGATGACGAACAGCTCGGCCTGTTGAATCCCGTCGTTCAGGCTGTACCCGCACTCAACGGGTATCCGGCTGTCCTGGTCGCCGTGCACGATTGACACCGGCATCTTCAACTCACCAAGGCGACTTTCCAGCGAGTCGCCGATGTCAACGTATGCCTGGTGGGTGGCGGCGATTCCATCCAGGCGCTCCAGGTTCTCCTGCACAATGCGCGCAAAACGAGCCGGGTCGTCCTGGGCCATCTGGGGGAAACGGTCGGACAAGCTGCGCTCCACTGCCGCAGAACGGCCCTCGGACGCCATGCGTTCCTTGAGCCGGCGCAGTTCCTGGCGGCGCACTTCCCGCTGCGCCTCCTGTGAATAGGTCATTGTGTTGATCAGGATCAGCGTATCGGTCATATCGGGGTAGTCCAGGGCGAACTGCATGGCAATCGGCCCTCCGGCCGACGAACCCAGGATGTGGGCCCTGGCAATGCCCAGTTGTTCCAGCAGGCCCTTCAAGTCACGGGCACAGTTGGCCATGTCGTACCCATCCGGCGGCGCGTCCGACTGTCCACAGGCCCGGCGGTCGTAGAATACAAGGCGGTACTCCGCCGACAACGCCGCAGCCTGCTGGTTGATGGTGTCGCGGCTGCCGTCGCCGCCACCAAGACCTCCATGAATCAGCGCCAAGACCGGCGCGTCGTCTTCGCCGAAGACCTCGTAGTGCATCCGATAACCGTTGATTTCCGCTAGAGCCATTCTATGTACCTCGGGACTGGTCAAGACTGCGCCACAATATAGCCGGCGGTAGTCAGGGTAGCAAGGCTGGCAACCGCGGCCCTATGCTAAAATATCGCTAGTTGGCTTGCGCAATGACCACGCAGAACCACATCTACTTTGACCACGCCGGCACCACGCCCATGGACCAGCAGGTGCTGGAAGCGATGCTGCCTTACTTCACTCGGCTTTACGGCAACGCCTCCAGCGTCCATACCGTCGGCCAGGAAGCGCGCTACGCACTGGACGCCGCCCGCGAGCGTGTCGCCGCCGTGCTCAACTGCCGCAACCGGGAGATAGTGTTCACCAGCGGCGGCACCGAGTCCGACAACGCCGCCATTCGCGGCGCTGCTGAAGCGTTGCAGGAAACCGGACGCCACGTCATCACCGCCGCCTCGGAGCACCACGCCGTGCTCCACGCCTGCGAAGTGCTGGAAAACCAGGGCTGGGAAATTACCTGTCTGCCCGTGGACGACTACGGCATGGTTGACCCCCAGCGCGTCTATAACGCCATCACCGACCAGACCACCGTTGTTTCCATAATGTACGCCAACAACGAGATTGGCGCTATCAACCCAATCCCCGATATCTCTGCCGCCGTCAAGCAGCGCGCCCAGGAACTGAACCGCACCATCGTGATGCACACCGACGCGGTGCAGGCCGCCGGCTTCCTCGACCTGGACGTCCGCCGCCTGGGCGTCGATATGATGAGCCTGTCCGGGCACAAATTCTACGGCCCCAAAGGCGTCGGCGCGCTGTTTATCCGGCGCGGGGCGCCCTTTCTGCCCCTGATTACCGGCGGTGGACAGGAGCGCGAGCGACGCTCCGGCACCGAAAACGTCGCCGGCATCATCGGCCTGGCCACCGCCCTCCAGCTGGCCGACGCCCAGCGGGAGCAGGTCAGCGCCCATTGCCAGCGCCTGCGCGACCGCATTATTGACGAGATTTCCAACGGGATACCGGATTGTGTCCTCAACGGCCATCCCACGCAGCGGCTGCCCAACAACGTCAACTTCTCCTTCAACGGCGTGGAAGGCGAATCCATCCTGCTGGGACTGGACTTGCAGGGCATTGCCGCCAGCAGCGGCAGCGCCTGCAGCAGCGGTTCCCTGGAACCCTCTCACGTCCTGCTGGCCCTGGGCCAAACGGCAGACCTGGCTCGAGGCTCCCTGCGCATCACCCTGGGCAAGCACAACACCGACGCCGAGGTTGACCGGCTGCTCTCCGTTTTGACAACCCTGATTGGCGAACTCCGCCAACTACCTACGCTCGCAGGGGCGGCAAATGATTAAACGTTCTCCCTCCATTGCGCTCACCCTCGCCCTTTTGGCTATCTTCCTCGCCATCGTCGCTCTGGCCTGCTCTTCCCAGTCACCCAACATCGGTAAATACTACAAGGGCCGTATCCTTCACGTCAGCGTTGCCGACCTGGAACGCACCGACGAACTGCGCTGGACCACCTCAACCCGCGCCCCACGCCAGGGTGTCACTGATGAGGACTTCTACCGTATAGTTCCAGATTCCAGCGACAACGAGCTCATCCTGCTGCGGGTCAAGGTGGAAAATCACACCGCCACACGGGCTATCGTCAGCATCGACCGGGATGCCGCACAACTGCGCGATTTTCTCCAGGGCCGCTACTACCCCATCGACGTGTCCGAAAGGGCGCAGGACGCCGGCGTACCGGAGAGCGCTGACGACCGCTGCAACGTTCCCGTCATCCCGGATGACCACACCGCCTGCGTCAAGTTCCTCTGGAATCCCGTCTATGAGGAAACCCAACCCGATGGACAGGTTGAACTGGTAGAGCGTGCTCAGGAGCTCCCAAACGGAACCGGCCTTGACGGATGGCTGGTCTTCGAGGTTCCCAAGAATACCGAGTTCCGCTCCTTCCGCTGGGCCTCCGGCGACACCGTTACCATCGACTTCTAACGTCAATGGGCCAGCCTTCGCGTGTGCCTCCGCAGCCGCCGGTTGGGCGGCGCATATTCCACCTGATGGCGGCCAGCGGAACGACCCTGCTGTCCCTGGCTATCCCGCAGCACGTCTATATGCTGCTCATCGGCGGCGGAGCGTTGCTGGCGCTGGCCATGGAGGCCAGCCGATTCCGCGTCGGCGTCTTCAACCGCCTCTTTATGCTGGTGTTCGCCCCCATCCTGAAGCAATCTGAAGATTCCCAAATATCGGGAGCCACCTGGTTCCTGATTGCCGCCTTTTTCAGCTTCTACTTCTACGGCCCCGAAGTCGCGCTGCCGGTGCTGCTGTTTGTGGCGGTAGGAGACCCGGCGGCAGCGTTGGTCGGCGCACGCACGCCTGGCCCTCGATTCTGGGACAAATCGCCCGGCGGCGGCGTGGGTTTCGTTGCGGCCGCGCTGGCAGCGTGGGCGGTTCTGTGCGGTCTGGGCCCCGGAGAATGGTCATGGGCGGTGGTCATCGCCGCAGTAGTGGCTGCGCTGGTTGAACTGTCGCCCCTGCCGGTGGACGACAACCTCACCGTGCCCCTGATCGCCGGTGCCGTCATGACCCTGGCGATAAGCCTGGGGCTATGAGCCGCCGTCGTACTCCAGCACTTCCGCCCGTTGTCGCTGGAAGTTCAGGTAGGCCAGCCGGGTCATTGCCGGGCGGAAAGACGACGTGACTTCCCGCGCTTTCACCGCGTTATTCGCCAGCAGGTCAATCACCGACATCGCCATGACTTTCGCCGGATTCACCACCGCCTGCTGATAGTTATAAATCACGTACTCGGAACTGTGCCCGGCTCCCTGCGCCCCGGCGGTGTACGGGTGAATCGACGGCAGGATCTGGCTCAGGTCGCCCATGTCGGTGGAGCCGCCTCGATTGCGCGACGGCGGCATCACCAGAACCTTGTTCTCGTTCAACAGGCCACCAGCATTCTTGCGGAAAAGCTCCATCAGGCCCTGGTCGTGTCGCATGGGCAGGTACCCTGGAATGTTGGTGATAGACACCGACGCCCCCACGGCCAATGCGCCGGCCCGGAAACAGCGATCAACGATGTCCGAGTTGCGCACCACTGCGTCCGGGCTGCCCGACCGAACCCGCCACTCCAGCCGCACGTCGGCCGGCACTGCGCTGACCGCTTCGCCGCCTTTCGTCATGATCCCATGGATGCGCACGGTATCCTGGTCCCGGAAAATCTCACGGTTGGAGTTGATGGCCTGCAGCGCAAAAGTGGCCGCGTTCAGCGCGTTGACGCCCAGGTGCGGCGCGCTGCCGGCGTGGGCCCCCCGGCCGGTGAACCGCACGTATTTCACCAGGTGCCCGTTGCTGGTGCCTCCCATTGCGAAAGAATGCCCGCCCATGTCGCTGGCCGTGTGGCACATCATGGCAATGTCAACGTCGTCAAATTCGCCCAGCTTGATGAGCTCCTGCTTGCCGCCCATAAACTCGATCTTGCCCGATTCCCGCAGGTCCAGGCGACGGGCTACTTCGATGAACTCTTCGGCCGGCACGGCGAAAGGCACAATCTCGCCGCTCAATTCCGACAGCACTTCGGGCTGCATCAATCCCCTTACGGCGCCCAGCATCATCCCAATCTGGCAATTATGCCCGCAGGCGTGGGCGGCCTTGGTTTCTCCATCGGCGTGGGGGTGGCCTTCCACAATCAGGCTGTCCAGCTCGCCGATGATGGCAACCCGCGGGCCACTACCCTTGCCGCCGCTGACCTCGCCTTTCAGTCCGGTAAGGGCCAGCCCGGCCCGAAACTTTATCCCCATCTTGGCGAACTGTTCCGCCACCACCCGGGCCGTCCGATACTCGCTGTACCCCGGCTCCGGATGCTCCAAAATGTCCTTGGACACCGCGATGAGCTCTTCGCTGTGCCGGTCAATGGCCGCGCACGCCGCCCGCTTCAATTCGTCAATCGTCGCCATCAACCCGTCACCCTTCCGTGTATGATTCCTCAGCCGCCAACGTCCGCATGAAGTTCACGTACTCGCGAGATGTCATCTGCGCCCGATGATTGGCCACCACCCGGTTCGCTTCCTCGGCCCCTTCTGCCATCAGGTCGATCACCGTAGCCGTCATCGCCTTGGCTCCGGTGATCACCGCCAACTGGTAGTCCTGGATTACGTAGTCTGCGCCGTGCCCGATGCCCGTCGCGCCGCCCACGTAGGGATGCAGTACGGGCATCAGCGCGCTCACGTCTCCCATGTCGGTGCTGCCGGTGCGGTGGGGGTTCCAGCCCACGTTGTCCGCGCCCACCAGCGTCTCGGCATTGCCGCGGAAAATCTCCTGCATTCGCGCATCCTGCAGCATGGGCAGATAGCCGGGAATCGTCTGGATGTTCACCGTCGCGCCCACGGCCATGGCTCCAGCCCGCAGCGCCCGGTCAACCTTGCGGTTGGCATCCATGATGGCGTCCAGCGTCTTGCCGCGCACAAAGGTCTCCATGCGCACGTCCGCCGGCACCGCCGACACCGCCTCGCCGCCCTTGGTGATTATCGGATGCACTCGCACGGTGTCGGTGTCAAGGAAGGTTTCCCGATTGAAGTGGATGGCCGACATCGCCAGCGTGGCCGCGTTCAGCGCGTTGATGCCCAGGTGCGGCGACCCGCCGGCGTGGGCGCCTTTGCCCACGAACTGTATTTTTTTCGCAACCGTGCCGTTGTTGGTTCCCGTGGTTGCCATCTGCTTTTCGATGGGCGTGCTAGTGGTGTGCATCATCATCGCCAGGTGCACGTCGTCAAACTCGCCCAGGCGGATGAATTCCGGCTTGCCGCCCAGAAATTCAATTTTGCCCTGCCGACGCAGTTGGTCCCGGTACTCAATCTCGATGTACTCTTCCGCCGGCACCGCCATGGGCACGATGCGTCCGCTCAGGTGGGGCAGCACGTCCGCCTGCATCAACGCCATGGTTGAGCCGAGCATCATCGCAATCTGGCAGTGATGCCCACAGGCGTGGGCCGCACCGGTCTCGGGATTGACGTGGGGATGTTCGTGTACGATCAGGCTGTCCAGCTCGCCCATGATGGCCATGGTCGGCCCCTCGCTGCCGCCGATAATCTCGCCCCGCAGTCCGGTCATGCCCAGACCGCTGCGGAAAGGCACGCCCATCTCGCCGAACCGATCGCCCACCAGCGCGGCGGTTTTGAACTCACGAAACCCCGGCTCCGGATTCGCCAGGATGTGCTGAGACAGCCGCACCAACTCATCGGCGCGACGGTCAATCTCGGCAAAGGCCCGGTCCTTCAATTCGGCTTTCGTAGGCATCGGGAAAACCTCCTCGGGTCAATCGGTACGGCCAATATTCGGGTCGCTTGCCGATGGTAACATAAGCCGCCGCCGCTGCCTATTATCGTCCATACCAGCGAGATGGGCTATAATCCACGTATGCCCATCCGCATCGTCATCGCTCCACAGGCTTTCAAGCAGAGCGTCGCCGCCCGCGCGGCTGCTATCGCCATTGAGCGCGGCGTCCGGCAAGCGCTTCCCGAGGCCGAGACCGTCCTCATTCCGGTGGCCGACGGCGGCGACGGCACCCTGGCCGCCCTCATTGACACCACTGCCGGCCAGTATTTCACCACTCCGGTAACGGGGCCCCTGGGCGACGAGATTACCGCCCAATGGGGGGTTATGGGCGAAGGTCAAACCGCCGTCATCGAGATGGCCCTGGCCTCCGGCCTGGCCTTGATTGCCGACCACCGACGCGATCCACGCATTGCCACTACCTACGGCACCGGCCAGCTGATTGCCGCCGCGCTGGACGCCGGCTACACCCGCATCATCGTCGGCCTGGGCGGCAGCGCCACCAACGACGGCGGAACGGGCATGGCCTCGGCCCTGGGGGTCCGTTTCCTGGACGCCGCCGGCGACGAATTACCCCCCGGCGGAGCCGCACTGGGCAGCCTGGCCCACATCGACACGTCAGGCGTACATCCTGCCCTGGCCGATGCAACGCTCGTCGGCGCAACCGACGTTACCAACCCGCTGTGCGGCGACACCGGTGCATCTGCCATTTTCGGCCCGCAGAAGGGGGCCACGCCGGCCATGGTCGCCGAACTGGACGCCTGCCTGTCCAACCTGGCTGGCGTCATCCAGGCGGATTTGGGCATCGACGTGCTGGACACGCCCGGCTCCGGCGCGGCCGGCGGGCTGGGCGCCGGTCTCATCGCCTTCGCCGGCTGCGAGCTGCGCTCCGGCATTGACATGGTGTGCGACGCACTGGACTTCGACCGCCACGCCGCCGACGCCGACCTGGTAATCACTGGCGAGGGCCGCGCTGACCGCTCCACTGCCTTCGACAAAGCCCCGGTGGGCATCGCTCGCCGCAGCAGGGCGCTGGGCGTGCCCACGCTGCTGCTGGCTGGCAGCCTCGGCCCAGGCTACGAAGCCCTGTACGAGCACGGGATCGATGCCATCATTCCCATCGCCGAGGAACCCGCCACTTTGGAATCCAGCCTCCAGAACGGCGCCGAACTGCTGGAACGCGGCGCTGAACGCGCCATCCGCCTCTACCACCTGGGCCGCAGCCAATCCTGACGATGCCATTCACCCTGGAAAGCTCCCAATGGCTGCCTCGAGCGCCGGAGGAAATCTTCCCCTTTTACTCCGACGCCTTCAATTTGGAAGAGCTGACTCCGCCGCTGCTGCGCTTTCGCGTGGTAACGCCGCCGCCCATCGTGATGCAGGCCGGCGTGGAGATCGACTATCGCCTGCGGCTACGCGGCATACCGATGGGCTGGCGCAGCCGCATCACCGCCTGGGAACCGCCCCATCGCTTCGTGGACGAGCAAATCAAAGGCCCCTACCGCCTCTGGCGGCACGAACACACCTTCACGCCGCAAGACGGCGGCACGCTGGCGCGCGACGTTGTGCAGTACGATATGCTGGGCGACCGGCTGGCCGACAAGCTGCTGGTGCGCCGGGACCTGCGCAACATCTTCGACTACCGTCAGCAAAAGCTGGCCGAGATATTCGGCTGATTACCCAATCCGCTGGCGCACGAATTCAACCACGATCCCGGCCAGTTCCATCGCCCGCTCGGCGTCAACGTCGTCAAACGCCTCCGCCGGTATCCCGTTGGGCAAATATGCGGGATATCGGGTGATGTCGTAGTACTTGTCCAGCTGCCGCGCGTCCGCCTTGATGGTGTCAAAAAACATCTCAAATATCTTGGCGTCTTCGCACAGGTCAATCAGCGAGTGACCCCACACGTCCTCGGCGCCCCGACGGTACAGGTACGCCTTCATCGCCTTCTCGGCCGCCTGCTGGCTCAAAAAGCAGGCCACGTTGTAGCGCTGGCCCTGGCGGTTGTAAGCGGCATCCTCCAGGTCGCGCTCGGCCTGCCGGAACCATCGAGCGCCTTCCGCGGCAAAATCAGGCATCAAAGACCACCCTTCCTTGTTTGACGGCCCCGTACAGGGCCGGCAGCGTATCTTGCAGTTCCTCAAACTCCGCCGGAGTGTACACCTGCGACGTTATAGCCACCTGGGCGTCCAGGTGATACGAAAAGAAATCGGCACGCCTACCGAAGGGCCGGTCGGTGTCATGGACAAAAATGAAATCCAACGTGCTGGCTGGCGAGTAGTCTCCGCTCACCGCGTCGCCAATCAGGATGGCCTTCTCGATGCCGAGGGTGGCGAAAACGCCCATCAACTCCGCCAACTGCTGCTCCAGCATCTGGCGGCGGTACTGGATAAAACCCACTCGCATCGGCATCTTCTCAACTCCCGTTCATGGTGAGCCTGTTGAGCTATCCTGTTCAAGCAGCACCAGGTGAACTTCCTTCGGCCCGTGCACGCCCACGACGATGGTCTGCTCAATGTCCGCCGTCCGGCTCGGGCCAGTGATGAAGTTCAGGTAGCTGCCCATGTCGCCGCCGTCCGGCCCGCCAGTCCGATAGAACTCCAGCCGCCGCAGCGCGAACAGGTCGTCCAGCGTACCGATAACGTCCTGCGGCCTCACGATGGCCAGATGCACGGGCGGCACCACTGACACCAGCCGGCTCAAGCCTCGCCGCGGCAGCACGATGACCGACCCGGTTTCGGCAACGGCGTAATCAGCCCCGGTGATTCCCATGGCGGACGCTTCCAACCGCCGCCGCACTGACGCCCGGCTGTCGGCGCTTTCATACACGGCCGGCCAGCACAGCGCGCCCACGCCGGCCAACGCGCTGTCCACCGGCATCGCGTCAAACACTCCCTGCTCCGACCGCGCCACCGATGTCGCACCCAGCCGGCGAGCCAGCGACACGACATAATCCAGGGCATCCTCAACGCCGGCGCAACGGGCCACGTTCCAGCCGCGCAGTGCGGCAGTGTCGGCCATTTGGGTTATCAGACCCGGCAGTTCCCCGGCTATCCGTTCCCGCACCGCCGCTGCCTGGGACTCCAGGGCCGCCTGGTCGTCCAACAGCGGTTCATAAGGCTCCACCGGGGGCGTGTCTTCGCGCCCCAACGCCGCTCGCACCATCGCCAGGAAATCGCTCGATGGGATACCCATAGACGCGGCGTCGGCGTTGCTTTCCTGCAGGGATTGGATACTCATAATGACCCGACTACCCGGCTAATCCCGCCCACGGGACAGCTCATCCCGCCACACGTCCCGGAACGTCCTTGCCGGCGGGACCGGCAGATCCCGCGCCCGCGTCCAGCGAGACAGCAGTGGCAAGCGACTCTGCCCAATCTTGGCGTCCCTGGCCAGCCGGCCTACCATCGCCCGGCTCGCCGCTCGCCCCAGCTTCAGCAGCCATGGACTGGACATAACCGACGCGAAACCCCGCGCCAGCAAAGCGTCCGTATCCGACGCGGTGCGCTGGTTGTAATCGCCGCTCTCCGCCTGCTGATGCCGCAGGTGCAGGAGCATCCGCGGGATGTTGATCTGCACCGGGCAGGCGTCCCGACAGGCCCCGCACAGGGTGGACGCGTTGGGCAGGTCCTTGGCCTGCGCCACGCCTACCAGCCCCGGCGTTACGATGGAACCAATCGGCCCCGGATAAACCCACCCGTAGGCATGGCCGCCGACCCGTTGATACACGGGACACACGTTCAGGCACGCCCCGCAGCGGATGCAGTACAGCGACTCCCGCAACGCCGGGTCTTGCAGCAGCCGGCTGCGCCCGTTGTCAACGATAACCAGGTGAAACTCCTCCGGCCCGTCCTCATCATCGTCTCGGCGCGGTCCGGTAACCATGCTCATGTAGGACGTGATGCGCTGGCCGGTGGCCGAGCGGGGCAGCAGACGCAGGAACACCGCCAAATCCTGCAGCGACGGTATCACCTTTTCCATTCCGGCCAACCCCACGTGAATACGGGGCGCGGAGGTACACAGCCGACCGTTGCCCTCGTTGGTGATGATGACCAGCGAGCCGGTTTCGGCCACCAAGAAGTTGGCCCCGCTGACGCCCATGTCGGCGTCCAGGAACTTCTGCCGCAGCACGATCCGGGCCACCCGCGCCATCTCCTCAATGTCGTCGGAATAGGGCACTCCCAGCTTTTCGGTGAACAGTTGGGCAACCTGACCACGCGTCTTGTGCAGGGCCGGCGCTACCAGGTGAGAAGGCGTCTCCTCCGCCAGCTGGATGATGTATTCGCCCAGGTCGGTCTCGAAAACGTCAATGCCCTGGGCTTCCAGCACGTGGTTCAGGCCCAGCTCCTCCGAGACCATGGACTTGCTCTTGGTAACGGTGCGCACGCCGGCGTTGCGCGCAATATCGGACACGATGGCGTTGGCCTGCTGAGCGTCGGCGGCGAAGTGCACCTGCCCGCCGGCCGCCGCTACGTTCTTCTCCAGCATCGCCAGGTAATAATCCAGGTGGGCGATGGTGTGCTCTTTGATGCGCCGCGCCTGCTCGCGCCAGCCTTCCCACACTTCCGGAGTTACTTCGGCGATGGCCTCTCGCCGGGTTCCGTCAAAACCGCTGCCGGCCCGGCGCAGCGCCTGCCGGAGCTGGGTATCCTGCACCGCTGCCTGCGATGCCGGCACAAACTCCCGTGTCGCCACTTCCGCCATAATCAGCCCGATTCGCCGTCCAGAATCTGCGCCACGTGTCGCACCGAAACCGGCAGGTTCCGCCGGCTGACAGCCCCACCGATGTGCATCAGGCAGCCCATGTCGCAGGCCGTAACCGTATCGGCTCCGCTGGCCAGGATCGCCTCGATCTTGTCGGCCAGCATCTCCTCCGAGATGTGGGGGTACTTGACGGCAAACGTGCCGCCGAATCCGCAGCACTGTTCGGCGTCCGGCAAGTCGGCCAACTCCACGCCCGGCGCGTTTTCCAGCAGACGGCGCGGGGCGTCCCGAACTTCCATCTCCCGCAGCAGGTGGCAGGACGGATGGTAGGTAACAGTCCGAGTCGGGCCGGAGTCCTCGCTGCCGGCTTTTTCCATTCCGGCCACTTCCGCCAAAAACTCGGTGAACTCGTACACCCGCCCGCTCAGCGATTCGGCTCGGGCCGACAACGTCGGGTGGTCGGCGAACAGGTCAAGGTAGAAAACCCGCAGCATCGCCCCGCACGAGCCGGAGGGCACCACTACGTAATCGGAATCCTCGAGAGCGTCCAGCGTGCGCACCGCCAGCCGTTTTGCTTCCTGCGTAAAACCGGAGTTGTAAAGCGGCTGCCCGCAACAGGTTTGCCCGGTTGGAAAGTCAACCTCCACGCCACAGCGTCGCAGCGTGCGCACCACACTGACGCCCACCTCCGGGTACAGCTGGTCGATGATGCAGGTAACAAACAGGGAAGCCCGCTTGGGCTGCGGCTGAGTCAACTCAATCTCCCGCGCAAAACGCCCGGCAAGGTTAGCAGAGCAACCCCGTTCCGGCAAGACGACTCCGAATCCATTATCATAGCCAGCCGGATCCCTACCGCACACTCGGAGACCTGTTGCAATGGCCGAAGAACTGACCAGGATCACCCGACCCGCCGCCGCCAACTACCAGGGCAAGCGCAAGCTGCTGCTCGTGCCCCTGATCCATCTGCCCGTACCTCCCGACGCCATCCCGCCCGATGGGGCCGACATCATCGCCCGCTATTGGGAGCAGGTGGACGTACAGGTCAGGGCCGTGCAGAACGCCCTGGGCAGCATCACGCGCATCTACCACGAAAACCTGCCGCAAGGCGGCGCCGACGGCCTCGGATACCTGGACGCCAGTGGCCAGGGCAGCCTTGCGTTGGTCAAGACTCTTGCCGACGCCGGCGCCACGTTGGAAACCACCGAATCCATGGACATTCTGGCCGAAACGCTGGACTTGCAGCGCTGCCTGATGCAGCCCCTGATGAGCCCGACGGTAGCCGGACGGCTGCAGGAATGGCACGCCGAAGCAAACCGCCGACGCTACGACTACATCGCCGACGCCATCGATTCAACCCTGCCCGAGGACGAAACCGGCCTGTTGCTGATTGGCGAGCGGCACCAGGTGCAATTCCCCACGGACCTGGAGGTCATCTACATTGCCCCGCCGGCGCTGGACGAGTTCCGCCGCTGGCTGCAGAACTGGACCGAAACCCTGCAACGCCAAATGGCGAGTCAAACCGGGGCTGATCCTGCCGACGAAGCTGAAATCAACGGGGATGCCAGTCCTGACACGCCGGTCTGATTCCGCCAGCAAAAAGCCCCGGCTGCAATACGCCGGGGCAATTGGTTGCGTCAGCTCGTGGTCAATTGGCGGAGTTGGCGGGAGTGCGAGTATGGCTAACTGGTTTGTTTTACTACTCAAATCATCGGCAAATGATACGGTATCACGATTCCATATACCTAAAAATATACCAACAGCATCTGCAATCATTCACGGCTCTGGGATAGACCGGATCCAGTACCCGCTGCCTCAGCAGGGCGTCCACCACAATCCTCGGAGATCTCTTTGGCTGTCAATGAGGGTTGGGTCGGTTGATCACTCTGCACCAGGTTCGGCGAACGTCGAATCCCGAGCGACAGCAGCAAGGATGGTTTCGATTCCTCCGGTAGGCTTGCGGCGATTACCAGGGCGTCGACTGGGAATTCTGGTGCCTGCTGGAACGCAACGCTTTCGACGCGGCGGCCATCACCCAACTCGGCTGTACCACTACCTGTGAGCATAAGCGCCGGGTACTGAACCGCAACTTTGCGCTCGAATGTAACATCGCCTCCGCCCGTCGAGTAGGGGCTGACGCTAGAATACGGCATAACATCGTCCGCTGGTTCAATTATCTGACCAGCCTTGTCTACCATACTCGGACCACCATGAGTGCAACACGCCATTGGGCCAAAGCCGTTCCATCGGTCAGCTGTTGCGCAAACGCCGGTTTTCGGCCTCCAGCTCACGCACTCGGGTTTCGGCAGCGTCGGCGCGCCCGCGTTCGCTCTCAAAGGTGGCGATGTGGTGCCCAGTGGCGGGGTCATGCCAAGCCAGCCTGCCGTTCTCCCACCGCAGGTTCAGGTTCAAGACTACGCTGTACCCTTGCAGCACGTCGCTGGCCAGTTCGTCTATGTCGATGGGCTGGTATTGTCCACCTGCCAGGCCGTCGCCGGCCAACCGCGCACCGTGGTATTGGCCGGTCTCATCAAACCGCCAGTACTCCTGGATGCCCAGCTCTGCGTAGGCAATACGCTTCTCGCCCACGTCAACCCGTCCGGTGTTTGGCGACGCGATCTCTAGCACAAAGTTCGGCGGCTTCCTCTGCTCCTCGATGATGTAGCCGTTGCTGGCGTCGTAGGCTACCGGATCTACGCCGAACGCTACCAACAGGTCGGGATAGTGGCTCCCTGCCATGTTGCGCGTGGGCCGCACCACCACGTAACGCTCGCCGGCGACCAGTGTGGTGTCCGGGTTGCCTAGGTGCATCGCCAAATGATGGGCGTGGCCGGTGGCAGCTAGCTGCTTGAAACTGGTCATCTTGTCGTCGGGATGCTCCGGCGGGTCGGGCAGGCGAAACTGCTCCGGCGCCCTGGGCGCTTTGCTGTGGATGTCGGCGGTGGTCATGCTGGACCTCCGGGTCTCGGTGTGAGGCAGCGGACGATTCTCCATGCTGAGAGATGGCAGCGCCATTGTACCATCCGATGCTTCCGATTAGGCATTGGAACAGGCAGAGTCGGTATGGAAAGCGACTCTGCCTAGCGGGTTTGTTCTTGTAAACCGGCCGCCCCGTTGGTCGTTGACGGCCGGCGCCGCTGTTCGTCAACGGCAAGGCCATTATGCCAGCAGCGCAGCCGGTGACGCTACCGGTGTCATCAATCTTGCCGCGAACGTCCGACTAGTCTCAAGCCAACTAGTGCTACGGTAATCCCAGACCGCGACGCTGTTCTCGCCGCAGGTCCTCCCCGCTGGCTCCTGACCGGACCAGCGCCTCAGTTGTCAGGGCGTCGAGCGCCGGCCTGATTCAGCGCTTGACCGCTGCCAGCTCCCCGTCGCTCATATCTGAATACTCCGTATTTCGCCGGTAGGCCTCGAAGGAAGCCCGTGAGGCTGCACCCGAGCCCATCCAGTGTTGCAGTGGCTGCCAGCAGGTTTTCCACGGCTTGGGCACCTTCACGGTATCGCATGGGACGAGTGCTTTCGAGGTGCTGCCATAAGGAGGCTGCGTCGCGGCGGAACCTTGCCGGTAAGCGCTAACCGCGGCTGGGTCCGTCAGGCCAGTTGGGGTATATGGCTGGATGACTTGGACCTGGGATCAGTCGGGAGTTGGCAACTGCACCTGCTGGTCGGGGTCGTCTTTCTCCGCCGTGAAGGCGCTGCAGGCCATCGAGGTCGCCAGTGCGAAGATGTATACCATGGTGGCAAGCTTCGGCATGTGGTGCAGATTACACCACTGGTTGTTCCCGTGGCTGGCGTGGCTGTTTTCGGAGCGCGGCAATGGCACGTGGGCAGTGGCACACTGGGACGCCTGTGTTGGGTGGAATCGCCCGAGCGGCAATTCCACAGGAACGGCGTCCGGGGCGGTCAGGGACGCTGTAGCGCGGAGTTGGGGGCGTCCTGGTGCCGGAGTCGGGACTGGCCCCCGTCGTCAGGGGCGGCCGGCTGGCTGTCGTGTGTCGGAGACACTCCTGAATTTGACTGCGTCAAGACTCGCTGACGTTGATCTGCCAGGTCAGACCCAAGTCCTCCAACGCTTGACGTACCTCGGCTACCATGTTCTGTGCTCGTTCCGACTCAACGCTGACCAAAAGTTCAATTTTTACACTGATGTCCTCGCTGCCTTGCAGTTTAGGGATCACCCTGGTTCCCACTCGGTTCCAAGACTCGCGTGGCACTGATCCTACGAGTGAAAGCGTGGCCTTTTGACCAGCAGGTGGGGGTGCGGGCACTGACGGATCTGGAGTTGGCTCAGGATCAACTGGGTCTGATAGTCCGTCACCGTCGCCACTATGTGAACCTGGTACGGATTCTGGCGTTTCGATGACGGTAGTTTTACGCCGGAGTTCTTCGGCTTTGGCCTTGGTCAGGAGGAACACTCCGTTCTCGAAGGCGACCTCTTCGGCGGAGACTGCCTCTGCATACCAGATGCGCTCGTATCCGCCACCAACCATTTCGCCGGATGCCAAGCCGAATTCGCCTAGCTGCACGAATGCGGGGATTTTCTCTTGGAGGACGCTGTCAGGGTCGAGTAGGCGAGTAAGTGCTCCGTTCAGGAAACTTTGCCGTAGGCTGCTGAGGGGCCATGCGCCGCTTGCTTCGAATGCTAGGGGCCAATTGCGTCCGATGTGCCCTGCTGAAACCGTGTCGCTGAGCAGAGCTTCAGACTTCAGTGCAGCGATTATACGGGCGCCAAGGGTGTTTCCGTTCCCGGCGTGTCCAATCCCGAGGTCGATGACCTTCAGGCCGTCGTCGGCTTGGTTGTCAAGCAGAGCGGCAAAGCGGTAACTCGCCCAAACTTCTTCGCGGGCGTCGCGGTTGGCTTCTCTGACCTTGGCTTGGACCTCGCCGCGGTTGGCGTCGGTAAACTCGCTACCCAAGAGTCCCTCGTCAACGTCGCGTGCCACGCGTTGCCAAGCGAGGAGTTCGGCTACACTGTCGCGCAGTTCGCGGCCCGGTTTTTTTACGGACCACACCAATGCACCTGGGTAGAGCCTGAAAGTGTTACCGCGTTCTCTCGTCCATTGGCTGACGCGTTCGCGTGTCCGACCTCGGTCGTCCCATTCCGTGGCCGGGTCAATTATCACCGCGGTCAGCTTTCGCGAGTCGGGGACGGCAGAGCCGTCGTCTGGGAACGGTGTGATGGCTATTTCATTGCCTTTGCTGAACTCTTCTCGGATCAGTTGGCGCATCGCTGGCTTGATGTCCATTTCTTCGTCGAGCGCGGCTCGACGGTCACTTGCGACCTTGCGCAATGTCGCTTGGTGGTGGATCCGGTAGCCGTCGCCACCAACCTTACGGATGAAGAAACCTGCGGACTCGAGGGCGGCCGCCGCGTTGTCTATGGTCGTCGTTTCGACGTCGGTCTCCCCTAAGGCGAACCTGAGCTCCGGTAAGGTAGCCACTTTGTCCACCTGCCCGCCTGAGGATTCGAACAGGATGGCGGCTCCGACCCGCCGGTGAATGCCCCTCAGGGGGCCAGTGGTGTCGGCGTCCAAGGACTGGACGTGCGCCATGTCGCCGGCAATGTCTGCTGTGATGGCGGCGTCTAGGCGTTGCTCGCCGAGTTGCCCCAGCAGCTCTGCACGAAAATTCGGGATGTGCAGTGGCGCCGAGCCGAGCGTGATCAGAGGTTCGTTGCGCGCTTGCTTGAATTGCTCGCGGGAAGCCCATGAGATCCATTGCGCCAGCATGGCCAACGCACCACGAGTCTGCTGGAACTGTGGAACCGCGCGCCATTTGCGCTGGAACACGGAGAGGGTGGCTGGGTGGAAGGGGTAGCATGCTTCGAAGCGGCTGCGCAGGAACTCTCGAGCTTTGGCATCAGTGGCCGCACTGTCCACTGCTGTCCACTCGGCCGGCAGACGGGCGTTGCGCTCGAAGCACCAGTCTGAATAGGTCTTGGCTACTTTGTTGCGTGTACGCTCGTTGCCTAGGTCCTCAAACAGTCGGCGGCGAACCACTTCGCTGATCTCTGCTTCGTCGTTGGCGATGAGGTCCTGGGCCACCCGGTTCACGACTTTGGTGATCCGCTCCTGCCAATCTTGGTCCCACTCGGTCATTTCGACTTGGCTTCGGGGCAGGCTGATGACAGCAACGGCTCGATTAGGGCCGGTAACTGCTACCGTCAGATTTTGTAGGAAGGCGTAGAACGACTCGGCCATGTTGCGGTGCCGGTTCAGGAAGTTCAGTACCTCATCAAACAGCAGCAGTACTGGCGCGTTTGCTTTTTGGAACACTCTGCTTATGGCATCGGTGCCTGGTGGTACGTCCATTGCTGCTTGCCCCAGTGCTTCTACGCCTTCGGCGCCGGCCAGCTGTCTGGCGAGGTCGATCCAAGGGGTTTCACGTCCTTCAGACGGATCCCACGCGTTGCCGACGAACACTCCCACTCGCGCAGCTGGTGCGGTGCTGATGCCGGCTGCGTTCAGCAATTCTGTGACGCCGTTGAACCTTGCGGCGTTTGCGCCTGCGTTAGCCAAGTGATAGAGAGTAGTCAGAGTGTGGGTCTTGCCGCCCCCGAATTGGGTCACTAGCGACAGTGCTGGAGCAGTCCGCTCTGTTTGGCCGTCTAGGCGCCGGAGCACCATGCCACTGTGTTCGGTCAGAGCCCTCGTGAAGCAGGTTCTGGAAAAGAACTGTTGCGGATCGGTGTAGTCTGTGGGAGCGGTTCCGGCCACTACTTGCTCTAGGGCGATGGCGAACTCGTCTGGGCTGAACGAACGGCCTTCCCGTACTTCGGGTCGGGCGGTTACCACTCGGTACCAGGGTTCCATAGGCATAGCTGTCACTCCTGAATTATGTGCCGAGGGCTATCTTGGCACGGCTAGCAACATGGCGTCCAGCAGGCGCTTTTCGGAGCTACTGGACGGGTACAAGGCGGACAACGCGTTCGCCAGCCGGATGAAGTAGGGGCCTCGTTCCTGCTCAGCCTGTAGCATGGTCCGCAATGCCACGCTACGCCCGGATGCTTGGAAAAGCATAGCCATGTGAACCCGGTCCAGTGTGGTCAGCCGGCGTTGGTCTTGTCTCGCCCCCGCGTGTTCGGGTTCTATGGCTGCCAAGGTAATTGCTCGTCGGGATTTGTTCCCAGCCCAAGGCGTCTCCTCTGGAAGTAGTCTGAGTTGCAATTCGGACGTTGTTGTGGCTTCGATTTCATCGAGCAGAGGATCGTTTTCGTCTTCGGTCAGCAGCTGATCTTTTCGCTCTGAAACCGGCAGTAGCCGTACTACTCCCTTGTCAATGTCGATGATGCGATCCTTCCACTCATCGAGGTGAATGCCGAGTGGCTGAGCAAACCGGCGCGTCACGTCGAAGGGCATTTTGTACCCTTTTTTCTGGCGTGTGTTCGCTTCGCTTCCTGGTTCGCCGTCGTCGGACCTTTCGTCGCTGGATGCCGAGTTTTCCTCTCCAGAGCTCTGCATAGTCCATAGGAACAGCGCGGTAAGACGGGCATCCTCTTCCAGTGCGCCGACGGTGCCGTTGCGCGCTTGGGCTTCCGCTGAACCCAAGACTTGTCCCAAAGCTGCGCGTCCTACAACCTCCCATACTTTCTCGAGGTATTCGCGCAACTGTACGTCGTCGCCGGCTGCTGTTTCCACCCGAGAGTACTTGCTGAAAATCTCTAGGGCTGGCCCGATACACGCGAATACTAGGTCAGCCCCTTTGATCTCCTCGCGCTGTAGCCGTTCCATCCAATTTCCGACGCGAACTGGTAGTTCACGCAACACCTCCGACCAGTCGCCTACTTGTGCGTTCTCTGGACGTGGCCGGCAGACTAGATGGATGCTCGTAGCGAGTGATGCACTATCTCGCGCACGTACCCGAGAAGCCATTTCCGTGGCTAATGGCCACGAAGCGGTGGTGGTCCAACCGGACTGAATTAATCCGCTGAGGAACGCTTCCCATCCTTCTGTACTCTGGTGTGCAAATACCACTGCACCTATGCCGTCCTCAGAGAGGATCCGACGGCTTTCTTCGAATGCCTTCGTGATGGTGGCTTCGAAAAATCTCGCGTCTTTTGGACGACCATCGTATTCATACGATTGGTTCCAGACACATTCTTGGTGTTTGGGAGACAGTTCGTTAGTTGAGTCAAACGGATCACGGAGCAGGGTGTGGTTTGGCAACACGCGTTTGAGCCAAACCAAGAAAAAGTCTGAGAGGTCAGCGTAGGGGATCTCGCCGTAGTATGGAGGATCAGTGAACCATACGCTAGTCGATTCGCTCGGCAACGTGAGTTCTGTAGCGTCGGCTTGTTGAACTAGGCTAGGCGAAGTGAACTTCAGGCGGTCAATTACTTTGCAAGTGGCTTCCACGCTTGCAAAGAACACGCCTCGTGCCGAACTAGCCGGAGTGGATTCGCAGAAATCCCAGACGAATGGGACTGCTTGCTTGGAAAACAGGTTGACTGAACTTTCTGAGTCGTTTAGCCAACGCGCCAGCGAGTTGTTCCCATCAGCCGTTTTGCTGACGAGCAGCGCGAGTATCGTTTGTTGCGCGCCCGGTGGTAGGCCTGTGGTCAAACTGACCAAATGATTCAATGCTACTTTTTGTCTAGCCGTGAAAAGGTCTCCAAAGTTGTACATTCCGTAGCGCGTGACGGCGGATAGCCCTCGGGCACTGGGGGAAGGTCGTACTGGGTTGACGGGCTCGTTTGGGATTGGGCAAAGGCCTGGTTGCCCTTTGCTCTCCCACTCTTTCATTAACTTGGCTATCTGCGTTTGTGCTTCTTGGGCGGCTGCATAGTCGGCGTCTCTGGGTTTACGGTAGGTCCGTCCGGGTTTTCCCAATCTAGTCGTGACAACTGCTGTCAGCAAAGCGCCACCAGTTCGGTTACCTTTTGCATCGAATTCGGTGTCTGCTCCGCCACGCTGGGCAGTAAGTTGGGATCGGAGTCGTGCCGGGGGCATTACAGCCCGGCAGCACGGGCACGTGGCTTTGCCATTTGCTACGGTGCCATTGGTTACTTCACGATTTGAACTCGGCGCGAATATGTCCAGTTCAATTTTCGGTGGAGAATTGTGGGACCGTTTGACTTCGGCGCGTAAAGCCCATTTTCGCTTGGTTTTCTTGCATAGCCACATTGAGCGGATGAGCGGGATTTCCGCGCCGCAGTTGGGAGTTTCACAACGGACGGTCCGGGCCCACAGGTAAGCGATGGGTGCAGCGCCGTCTGGATCTTTGGGGTACAGGCTCGCTAGTTCTTGATCAACTTGTGCTTTTATCTGGGTCCCTGCCTTCCGCAGTTCTTCGGCCAGTTGCGGCCCGTGCCGTGGGATATCTTCCAGCAATACTTTAAGGATCAGGCATGCCACCGGATTGAGGTCGCTGGCGTAAGCGTCACAGCCAAGGCGCAGTGCCTCTAGGGGAATTGACCCGCCTCCGGCGAAGGGGTCGACTACCAGCGGCGTTTCCTCGGGGTGGGCTGCCCGGACCAGTTCGCGGCTGGTGGCAACGAAATTCTGACTGTCTGAGTTGTCCCAGTTGGCGAAATCTGCGATGAAGGTCAACAACGCTTGCTGCAATCCGGTGTCGGTAAGGAGTTGACTGCGCCAACGGGCAGGGCGCCCTGGCATGTTCAGCAGGACGGCTCGGGCTTTTGTTTTGAAGTCATCTGGACATTGTGAATCGCAAGGATCAGGCAGCAGCAGCGCTAGTAGCAGCCCTCGCGACGACCCCAAGGGTCGACGTGCCCACCATTGGTGAAGGGTAGACGGGTGTCCTGGCCTTATCAGTTTTTCCCGTAAAGCGTGCCGCGAAACGGCTGCGACGGGAAAGTCTACTTCAGCCAGCCGTTTGCACTCCTTAGGGATCATTGTTTCCTGCCTTATAGGTCGCGGGTATCTCGCGTACCTGCATGGGTTGCGTCATTGCGTTGACGCTCAGCCGGTAGTGCTGCACCTTGCTTTCTTCGTGCCAAGGGAACCTGGCGGGATTGTCCACTGGTTCCTGCAACTGGGGCGTGTCCGCGCAATTGGTGACCACGTACAGCCAATAGCAGTCGGGGCGGTCTTCGGCGACGCGCCGTTCGTTGGGCGTCAGGAGGATGTCGCCCGTGGCCGCAGCCAGACCCTTGACTTCGATCATTCGTAGTTCTCCGGACTTTAGGTCGAGGCTGGTGACGTCGTAACCCAAGTTCTGTTCGTGGACGTCGTACACTTGGCAACCGCGGGCGGTTTCGTGTTCCATGACCACGCGCATCGCGATCATTTCGGTTTGCGCGTTGGGGTGAAGGTTGCCGATTCCCGGTGATTCGCGCTCCGGGTGGGGCAGTACCAAGACGGTCGTCAGCCGCTCCACGCCTTGAAGGCTGACTGATCGTTCACGGTTGAGATCCGCACGGCGTCGCTCACGTCGTGCGTATAGTTCGTCGTAACGGGTCTCAGCTTGTGCCAGCCGTCCCTCGGCTCCGGTGACGCCTTCTTCTCTTGCCTCGGTGGCGTGGCCTACCTCTGTGTCGGCCCTTATCAACAGTTCGGTCAGGGAAAGTTCCACGTGGTCGGCGATCCGATCCACTTCGTTTGTGCGTTCACCGCGGGTTTCTTCCAAGAAAGGGCGCAACGCTGCTTCGTGCAGCCATCCGTCAGCTTCGGGCAATATTGCTACTACTGGGAAGTCGGCTGGCGGGGTGGTCGGCGTCAAATTGCCTAGGATGTCTGGGCCAGCCAGCCTAGGTTCGCCATCTTGACTGAGTTCAATTACGAATAGCCTTTCGTGGACTGTCCTACCTCTGCCGTCGACCACGCGGGCGCGGTAAAAGTCTAGGCGTACAGGTTCATGGTGCTGAAGTGAATGGAAACAGGCTCCCCTTGCGAAGGTTTCCTGTCCCAGTGCCAGGCTATGGCGGCGGAGGGCCTCAAACAACGCGTGACCAGGTGTAACCCATTCTAGGTTGTTCGCTTCGGCCGTTTCACGGTGGGTGGACAATCGGCCGTAATTGGAAGATATTTCGTTGGCTTGCCGGCTGTACTGACGCAGGAGGGGCGGTGTGCGTCCCGCGTCAAAGGTGTGGGGGAGGTTCCGTACGGGATTGAGGGGCAACCGGGCATGTGGTGCGCTGTCTCCGATAAAACGGGCTATCTTTTCAGGCACCATTCGGCGCTCTTGGGCTTGGGCGCGGCGTTCCACCAGCATGTCCAAGTTGATCTGGCGTGTCGCCAATCCTTCCAATGCCGTCTGGCAGATCTCCCGAAAGCGGCTTTCGTCGATGTCACGCAGGAGCCGATCTTCAAGGTCAGGTTCGCCCAGCTTCCCGGCGTAGTAGTCTCGAAACACCTGCTCCACCTGAGTGGCCGGTAATATTTCTCCCACCACGTTGAAAACGGCGTCGTCGTCCAGCGCATCCCGAATTTCTTGGAGCTTGGCCAGCAGCCGTTGCAGCACCTTGCCCTCGATGGTGTTGGCAGCCACGAAATTGAAGATTAGGCAATCATGGAGTTGTCCGTACCGATGGATGCGGCCCATGCGCTGTTCCAACCTGTTCGGGTTCCATGGGATGTCAAAATTGAACAGGAAGTGGCAACATTGCAGATTGATGCCTTCGCCAGCGGCTTCCGTGGCGACCAGCACTTGGATTTCCCCATCGCGGAACTGTTGCTCGACATAGAGGCGAGTTCCTGGTTCATCTCGCCCACCGGGACGCATATCCCCATGGATTTGTCCCACCGTGAAGCCCCAGGAGGCGAGGCGTTCGACCAGGTAATCGAGGGTGTCCTTGAACTCGGTGAAAATCAGGAGCCGCTGTTCGGGGTCTGCGAAGAAACCCTGTTCTTGGAGGATTTCCTGGAGCCTGCTGAGTTTGGATTCTTCGCCGGCGTCGGCCACGGCTTGCGCCTGCTGGGCGAACTCTCTGAGTTCGGCAATTTCACTGCGAGCACCGTCTGCGTTGTTGGCGAGGGTGATCGCGTCGAGAAGGTTTTCTAGGCGGATGCGATCCGTTTCCTCCATTTCTTCGAAATCTTCTATGTCGGGTAGGCTGGGTGGAGCCGTTGCGGCCAGAGTCTGTGCGTCTTGGAGCTGGCCTTCTAGGCGCATTGCTCGATTCTCCAGCGAGCGTCGTATTGCACGGGAACTGGAGGCTAGGCGCCGTTGGTACAGTGCCATCAGGAAACCAACCGCGCGAGCTCGTGCAGTGTCGCCTTGCTCGGCAGCGCGGGCGCTTTGTTGCTTGACGAACCGGGAAATGGCTTCGTACAGCGCGAGCTCGGCTCCGGAGATGTCGAAGCCTGCGGTGTGGGTGATCCGTTTGGTGAACACAGGCTGGGCTGCCCATTCGCCGTCCGCTTGGCGTTCAGGGAAATAGACCATCGCCTCTTTGGTGCGGCGCAGGTAAAAGGGCGCACGTCGCTCCTCCATGGCTTTGCCTATGGATTTGACGTCGGCGTAAGCGTCTTGGTCCAGCAGTTGCAGGAAGAGCGTGAAGTTTTGCGGGTCTCCCTTGTGAGGCGTGGCAGTCAACAACAGGATGTGGTCGGCGCTGTCCCGCAGGATCTCGCCCAACCGGTACCGTTGGCTCTTGTGGCTTTCGTCCCGGGCGGACATACGGTGGGCCTCGTCGATGATCACCAGGTCCCACCGCACCTGTTGCAGTCCTGGCAGGATGTCGTCCCGCTTTGCCAGATCGAGCGAGGTTATTACTTGGTTTCTTTCCTGCCATTCGTTGGCGCCGAATTGGTTGCGGATGTCGCTGCCTTTCAGGACGAAGAATGTTTCTTCGAACTTCTCTTTAAGTTCCCTTTGCCATTGGAAGGTTAGGTTGGCTGGGCAGACCACTGCGACCCGTTCGATGAGGCCGCGGAGTTTCAGCTCGCGGATGAGGAGGCCGGCCATGATGGTTTTGCCGGCGCCAGCGTCGTCGGCCAGCAGGAAGCGCACGCTGGGAGATTTCAGCAGGTAGTCATAGACGGCTTCCAGTTGGTGCGGGAGTGGGTCGACCTTCGAAACGGACAGCGCGAAGTACGGGTCAAATTCGTACGCGATGCCCAGCGAGTGTGCCTGAAGGGCCAGTCGTAGCAGTTCTCCATCGCCGTCGTATAAGGGGGAGGCGACGGTTACGGTAAGTCCAGCGATTTCGTCCGAGTCGAGCGTAACTCTGCTGAACTGGCCGGATTCTTGACCTACCAAGCCGAGAGTCCAAGAGTTCGAGCCGTGTGGCCGCACGGTTTCCACGTGCATTGGCTCGTTGAACAGCGGGCCGGATAGAATCTGTCCTGGCTGGATGTCGAAAGCAGCTACGGTGTTCACGTCGGCAGTCCTTGCGGTGAATAGGCGCTGCGTATTGTACTATGCCAGCAACGACATTTTGGCCGGCTCATTGAATAATGCGCTGTGGGTCGGCTGGAAGCTGTTCCGTGGCGTCTGGAGACGTGGAGAAGGCGGCTGGGTGATTGCGACTTGCCCAGAGTTGCCTATGGCCTGTTCTGTCGGTGGCTTGGGCGCGGTGCTGGTCGCGTGGCCGGACGTGTCCCGATTCTTGCGTTGGGGCCTCCGTGGCAGCCTTCGCTGCCTCGGTGGCAGGGATTCCCTTTGGTTGTTTGTAGGCCGTCTCTGCGGCACCAGGGAGGTGGTCTTCCAGTTGTGACGTTCTGCTCGACGTCTCTCGCTTAGGGCAAGTCCTTGACGAGGGCGTTCTGTCAGCCGTCGTGGACGGTGAAGGCGCGTTCCTTGTCGCCGGCCTCCTCCGGCGTTGCGCCTACGTGCTGTTGTGAGGAAAACAGTCCGGCCTGGCGCTTCTCTCTGAGCCGGTAGCTCTCGCCCCGGACGTTGAGGATGTGGCTGTGGTGCAGCTGCCGGTCCATCACCGCCGAGGCGATCACGCTGTCGCCCAGCAGTTCGCACCACTCGCCGAAGCCCTTGTTGGAGGTAAGGATGATGCTGTCCCGTTCATAGCGGGCCGAGACCAGGGTGAAGAAGGCGGTGGCCGCTTCCCGGTCGTAGGGCCAGATGCCGAATTCGTCCACGATGAGGATCTTGGGCGCCAGGTAGACCCGCATGCGACCATCCAGGTTGTGCTGGGCTCGGGCCTTCCTGAAATCTTCCATCAGGTCGTGAGCCCAGGCGAAGCAGGCGCCGTGCCCGTTCTCGATGGGCCGCAGCGCCAGGGAGATGGCCTGATGGGTTTTGCCCACGCCGGGCGGTCCCAGCAGGATGACGTTGCTGACTTCGGCGACAAAGGCCAGGTTGGCCGGTTCCTTGACCAGCCGCTCGTCGATGGAGGGCTGGAAACCAAAGTCGAATTGAGCAACACGAACCTTTCGTCTCGTGTATCTCTTTCACTTGAAACACCTTTAGCACTTTGTCTCAACCACCACCGCGACATGTCCGCGAATGTTGCCATTACCGCTGGCCTAGCCAGTCCCCATCTCGGCCATTTTGCACAGTTTATCGTCGGCGCTGATATGGCCTATCGGTCTGGAATTGCCAGTGCTTGATAATCCGCTCCTCAGGTTGCCCAATCGGCGAATCCCTTCCTCACGGCTTCAAATGACGCGCGTGGCTACGGGCTTCCGCCAGAAAACACCCGGCTGCCCCTTGAACCCATGGCCTGCCCCGTCAACGAAGCCTGCCTGTCGCGAAAGCGTGGGCGGAACCCAATCCCTCACATCCGCCGGTGTTGTACAACGCCGCCCAAGCGAGACGCCCGTTGTCAAGCAATCACCACTCCCATGGAGAAAATCATGCACCACAGCGAATCCCAGTCCCATGCCCACAACAGCATCATCCTCGGCAGACCCTGCCCCCGGTTGGACCAAGCCATGGCCGATCTCACCCAGGAGTTGGCGACCGAAACTGACCGGTGCGACCACACCCTCATCGTCATCGACCACCGAGAAACGATGGCCGGACTCTTTGACCAAGAAGGCCTTCAGCCGGTGTCGATTGATTTCAGCGGCGAACAGCGCCTAAACCCTCTGGCTAGGGGCTTCTTCGACCAACCCCGTCTAGCTGCCCTCTGCATGGTCAACTCCGTTTACCGCCACGCCACCGCTTGGGGCGGGCGCCTCCGCAACACCATCTCATCCCAGGCCGAAGTCGCCTGGCTGTACAACCACCATCCCGACACCTCCCCGCCAGACCAGCTCCACCCAGCCGACTTTGAAGTCATCCACGACATCTCCTCCGAGGAAGCCACCCAGCGGGCCGCCAAAATCCTGGCGGACGCTTTGTTCCAAGACCTGATGAGCGAGCGCATCATCCTCAATCCTGCGCTGGCCACCGTCCGCGCGGTCAACTCCCAACTCCGCTCTGCCCACCACGACACCGTGGCTCCCATGCGGAATCACCTCCACATCCTCATCGGCGACCAGGCCTACCGTTTGGCGGCCACCCAGCCCGATTTGGACCTGAGGCAGGCCCTGGAACCCGGTCGGGTTACGCTGTTCAACGTTCCCCTGACCCAGCTGGGCAACGCCGCTACGTTGATTTCCAACGCCTTGCTGCAAAACGCGCTGCACCTGGCGCACGAAGCGGCCAACCCAACGCCGCTGCACGTCATCGTCAACGACGTGAGTCCGCTATGCCTCAATTGGGAAGAGGCCTTGCGCAGCCACAACATCAGCCTCCACCTGCGGGCCCACCGGCTCCGGGACTTCCACGCGCCGCCGGCCGTGGACCGCTGGGAGGTTGACGACCTGCTGTTCCAATTGGACGAGATCACCTCCACCAACCTGGAGCGCCAGGACCAAGTCCGCATCGCTAAGGAAGCGGCTGAGGGCCATTGCCGCATATGGGCGCGGTGAAACTCTGCCTTCAACCCTAAGCGTCTCCCGTCCGAAATGGCGACTCCGTTGGTGGCCACTAAACCGGCCGACCCGTCTGTCAGGAGCGGCCGGCGTCGCCGTTGGGCAGCGACACAGTCATTGTGCCGGCAGCCAGGCTGGTGGCGCCACCGGCTGGTGTCATCAATTTTCTGGTGAATGGCTAACTCATCCGGTTCCCATTGGCGACGTGGCACTCACACCGAGATGGCCGCCTGTTGGTGGATTGCGACGCTACCAACAGGCCGGCGGCTGGAGGTTCTCAACCGCCAGGATGCAGGCCGTTGCGGCGTCGTAAGGGCCGGAGCTGACGGCATTGCCGCTGGCGGCCAGAACGACCGCACCGGCGCCGCGCACAGTCCTACCCCAGCCGCGCGGTCGGTAATACAGCACGGGCCGGCCGATACCCTCGAAGTCCCGCCAGTAACCGTCTCTGCCGCGAGATTCCTGCCAGAACACGCCGCTCAACAGGGCCTGGCCTTCCGGCGGAGTCATCACTGCTCTCCCGCAGGCGTCGGCTGGCCTAGCTGGCGGGGATGCCGTTCGCAGTCCTGCTCCGGCTACCCTCACCTTTGGCGTTGTGGGCCCGGGCGCGGACGTGGTACACCGTGCTGGCGATGAGCCCGGTCACGGCCGTTTTGGTCGCCCTTAGCAACTTCGTTCCTGCCAAGTCGTTTCGCCGTTCTCCTGGTGCTGCACGTCGCAGTAGTGGGCGGCCCTTGCGCCTTCCCCGCCGCCCTACGGCGGGCGGTCTTGGGTTTCGCCGGGGGAGCGCACCAGGCGCATGCACAGGTTGCCGGTGGAGACATCCACCGTCTTCAGGGTGTCGTCGGCCTGGGCCGAGTAGGCGCGAATGATAGTGTAGCCGTTGCTGTCGTAGCTGCGGATGACAAACCAGCGCTCATCCTCCGCGTCGGTGAAGAAGTCCTGGAAACCGATGCGTCCGTAGTCTTTCCGCGCCAGCTCGCCCTGGTAGCCCTGGCTGGGCCGGTTGGCGGGGCAGGGCGTATTGGTGCTGGGCCTTTCGTCACCGTCGTCGCTCGGAGTGACAGGCGGGGTTTGGTAGGCGATGGCGAAGGGCGAGAACCAGGTGGTCTGGGCGTAAAGCAGGCGGGTTCCGTTGACGAGCCGCACCGCGGAGCCAGGCAGCTGGGTCCAGCCGGCGTTGGCGTCGTAGTGGAGCAGCGACAGGGGCCGGTCGCCGGCTTCCGTCAGCAGGGCGGCGCTCACCGGCAGACACACCGTCGCCGGGCTGGACAGCGCGGTGATGGCGTTGTCGTTTGCGTCCAGCAGGGTGATGCTGACGATGGCCTGGCTGCCGGCGATGCGGAAGCCGCCCGGCGGCGGGTCGTCGGGCGCGGCCACCGCCTCAAACTCCACCTTGCGCAGGCGGCTCAGGGCCGAGTCCACGGGCAGGGTCAGCCGGGAACCGGCGCTGCCGGCGTCGGAGTCCACTTCAACGGTCACGGTGGCGCCGCCGGGGACGGGAACAGTGACGGAGGTGTCGACGCCGGCCACCACGCCGCCGTCGCTCGGGGCGACGGGCGCGGTCTTGTGCAGTCCTATTGGACTGTTACCGCTGCCGGGGTTGCTTCCGCGGACAGCAACTCTAGGTCGGCGCCGTTACCCTTGACCGCGATTACGAGCCCTAGATACTGCTTCCCTGATGTCAGGTTAGGGACATCTCCCGTCGTATCCACAGCAGTGGCGGACGTCGTTTCGTAAACGAGGTTGCCGGCAGCGTACTCAGCCAAGTCCACTGCAACCAAGATGTAGTAATCAGCGTTCTCCCCGCCGTCCCAGGTGAGCGTCAACGTACGCGGCGCAGCGGAGGATGCCATCACGTTGGCCGGAGCCGTCAGCACGGCTGGCAATTGGATTGTTACCGCTGCCGGGGTTGCTTCCGCGTACAGTAACTCTAGGTCGGCGCCGCTACCCTTCACCGCGAATACCAGCCCCAGATACTGCTTCCCAGATGTCAGGTTAGAGACATCTCCCGTCGTATCCACAGCAGTGGCGGACGCCGTTTCGTAAACGAGGTTGCCGGCAGCGTACTCAGCCAAGTCCACTGCAACCAAGATGTAGTAATCAGCGTTCTCCCCGCCATCCCAGGTGAGCGTCAACGTACGCGGCGTATCGGAGGATGCCATCACGTTGGCCGGAGCCGTCATATGTTGGTAGGCGATGGCGAAGGGCGAGAACCGGGTGGTCTGGGCGCAGAGCAGGCGGGTCCCGTTGACGGTCCGAACCGCAGCGCCGGACAGCTCGGTCCAGCCGGCGGTGGCGTCGTAGTGGAGCAGGGACAAGGGCCGGCCGTCGGCTTCCGCCAGCAGCACGCCGCTCACCGGCAGACACACCGTCGCCGGGCTGGACAGGCCGGTGATGGGGTTGTCGTTGGCATCCAGCAGCGTGATGTTAACGATGGCCTGGCTGCCCGCTATGCGGAACCCGCCCGGCGGCGGGTCGTCCGGCGCAGCCACCGCCTCAAACTCCAGCTTGCTCAGGCTGCGCAGCGCCGCGTCGGTGGGCAGGGTCAGCCGGGAACCGGCGCTGCCGGCGTCGCCGGTAACGGCCACCGTCCTGCCTATTACCTGCACGGTGTACGTGCCGGTCTGGGCCACCACGGTGTCCCCGGTCGTTCCTGGGGGCTGCGCCGGCGGTGTGTTGGCCGGCGGTGTCGGCGTGTTCTGCGGCGGCGTGGCGGTAACCTGCTGGGTGGAGTTGTTGGTCACAGAGCGGCCCGTGAATGCCGCCAGGTTGTTGTCCGACGCGTCGCGGATGCGGTTGGTGTCCGAGCCGCCGTTGTAGCTCAGCGTGACCACCTGGCCCTGGGTGACTGCAGGGGAGAGGGTGAAGGTGATAGTGCCGGCCGAGCTGTTGAGGGCGTTGCTCGGGACGGTGGGAGCGCCGCGGTTGACGTCGGCCACGGTGTAGCTCCAGTTGGAGGCGACCACCGCGCCCTGGAGGCCGGTCTCGCTGAGCTGGGCGGTCAGGGTCGTGCCGTTGGCCGCGACCGTGGCGCTCTCGACCGTGGGCGCGGTGGTGTCGCTCCCGGCAATCGCAATCGAGAGGCGCATGGCGTTCGTCGAGAGGGTCCATGACGAGGATGTCGAGGTGGTGTCGAACCAGTCCCGGACCCTCAAGCCGTCGGCGATGTTCCAGCCTGAGGCGGCCCCAGCATCCTCGTTGTCCGAGTTCGTGACCCCTATCTGGGTGTTTACGCCATTGATCGGCGAGTCGATCACGACGTGGTAGGTGGTGTTGGCGGTCAGTGCGAGGCCGCTGCCGGAGGCCCAGAACGTCATTGCCCCCACGCTCAGCGAGGCCGGGTTGGTCAGCGTGCCGACCACGGTGCTGGGGAGGCCCGAGGCGTCGTTCTGGATGCTCACCGTATAGCTCGTCGTTGTACCAATCTGGTTGAACTGGATGTTCACCGAGGTCAGCCTGTAGCCGCCGGAGGCGCCGCCCGTGGTGAACGCCTGCGCGTTGTCGGTGGAGAATGCGGTGTTGGCGTCTTGGGACTGGCCGATGCTGCTGACGGCCACGACGCTGAACTGCTGGGTGAAGGCCGCGACCTCGTTGCCCGCGGCGTCCTGGAGCGGGTTGGCGCTGGGCTTGGTGTAGCGGATCTTGGCGGCGCCGGAGGGGATAGAGCTGAAGCCCACGGTGACCAGCTGGCCGCTGATCGCCGCGGAGGTGGGGCTGCTCTGGACGACCGTGTCGGAGGCGTCCAGCAGCTCGAACTGGGCACCCGCCGGGGCGGTCGTGTTGAGGTCCTCGTCGAAGCGGATCGCGACGGTGTTGTTCGAACGGTCGGCGAGCGCGCCCTCGACCGTGGGCGCGGTCGTGTCCACGGTGAACGCCTTCAGGAACGTCGCCACCTGGTTGCCAGACTCGTCCTGTAGCGGGTTGCTGCTTGGTTTAATGTATCTGATTTTGTCCGCGCCGGTGTTGATGGCGGTGAAGGTCAGCGTGACCACATTGCCGCTGATCGTCACAGAGTCTCCACCCCTAACATTTTGGTTGCCGACCACGAGTTGGAAGGCAATTCCGGCCGGTGTGGCGCTGGTCTTGAGGTTCTCGTCGAAGGTGATCGTGACCGTCTTGGCGGAGCGATCGATGACGGCGCTCTCCACTGAGGGCGCCGTGCGATCCACAACGGCGGCAGTCACAATCGCGATGCGCATGACACTTGCGTCCAGGGTCCAGGTCGCGCTGTTGGAGTTATAGTCCCGGTGCCTGAGACCGTTGGCGATGCTCCAGCCTGAGCCGGCCCCGGCATCCTCGTTGTCCGAACTCGTCACCCCTATCTGGGTGCCTACGACATTCGTCGACGAGTCGATCACGACGTGGTAGGTGGTGTTGGCGGCCAGGGCGAGGCCTGTGCCGGAGGCCGTGAAGGTGTTGCTGCCCACGATCAGGGAGTCGGGCTTGGTCAGCGTCCCCACCACCGTGGCGCCGGGGTGGCCCGAGGCGTCGTTGTGGATGCTCACCGTGTAGCTGGGCGAACTACCCACTGCGGTGAACTGGATATTCACCGAGGTCAGCGTGTAGCCGCCCGCGTCGCTGCCCGTGGTGAACGCCTGCGCGTTGTCGGTGGAGAATGCGGTGTTGGCGTCTTGGGACTGGCCGATGCTGCTCACGGCCACGACGCTGATCTGCCGGGTGAAGGCGGCGACCTGGTTGCCCGCGGCGTCTTGGAGCGGGTTCGCGGAGGGCACGGTGTAGCGGATCTTTGCGGCGTTGATCGAACTGAAGGTCACGGTGACAACCTGGCCGCTGATCGAGACGGCCGAGGCCGAGCTCTGCACGACCGTGTCGGAGGCGTCCAGCAGGGCGAACTGGGCGTCGGCCGGGGCGGTCGTGTTGAGGCTCTCGTCGAAGCTGATCGCGACTGTCTTGGCCGAGCGGTCGAGGAAGGCGCTGACCAGTGAGGGCGCGGTCCTGTCGTTCAGTTCGGCGATCGCAATCGAGAGCACGAGGGCCCTCGAAGGGTCGGGGGTGGACCATGTCGAGGCGGTGCTGCTCCAGGTCCGTACTAGGAGGCTGTCGGCGATGCTCCAGCCGGCGGCGGCCCCGGCATCCTCGTCGCCCGAGGTCGTCCACTCCACCTCGTGCCTTAAGCTGGGATCCGATTCGCTGTACCCCGCCAGGTCGATCACCACGTGATAGGTGGTGTTTGCGGCCAGGGCGAGGGCCGCGCCGGACGCCCGGAAGGTGTTGGCGCCGACGCGCAGCGAGTCCGGCTTGGTCAGCGTCCCCACCACCGTGGCGCCGGGACTGCCCGAGGCGTCGTTGTGGATGCTCACCGTGTAGCTGGGCGTACCTCTCACCTCGGCGAAGTGGATGTCCACCGAGGTAAGCGTGTAGCCGCCGGAGAGGCCGCCCGTGGTGAACGCCTGTCCGAAGTCGAAAGAGAAGCCGGTGGAGGCATCCCGAGACTGCCCGATGTTGCTGACGGCCACGACGCTGAGCTGCCGGGTGAAGGCGGCGACCTGGTTGCCTGAAGCGTCCTGGAGTGGGTCCGCTGTGGGCACGGTGTACTTGATCTTGGCGGCGTTGTCCGGCACGGAGCCGAAGGTCACGGTGACTACCTCGCCGCTGATCGAGACGGCCGAGGCCGAGCTCTGCACGACCGTGTCCGCGGCGTCCAGCAGCGCGAACTGGGCGTTGGCCGGGGCGGTCGTGTTGAGGTTCTCGTCGAAGTGGATCGCGACCGTCTTGGCCGAGCGGTCGAACAGCGCGCTTCCGGCCGAGGGCGCGGTCGTGTCGTTCTCCGTGGCGAAGACCGCGATCTGCAGGGCGCTGTCCTTCTCGTCGGTCGAGGCCCAGGAGGTGGTCCCGAAGGCGCGCGCGTAGCGCTTGTTGTTGATGCTCCAGCCGGCCGCCGCGCCCGAGTCCTCGTCGTCCGAGGTGGTCGACTCGAGCACGTAGCGCCAGCCGTCGGTCTGGGCGCTCACGTCGATCAGGACGAAGTACTTGGTGTTGGCGTCCAGCGTCAGGCCGGAATGGGTGAAGCTGTCGAAGGTGTTGTCGAAGTCGGCGTTGCCAGCGGCCGCCGTCAGCGTGCCGACCAGGTCGCCGCCGGGATGGCCGTTCGAGCCCGGCTTGCGGATCTGGACGACGCTGGTCTGCGAGGGGCTCTGGTCGCCGACCTCGCTGATCTCGAAGGCGACCCGGGTCAGCGTGTAGCCCTCGGCATGCGAGCCGGTCGTGAAGGCCTGGGCGTTGTCGCTGGCGAACGACATCTTGCTGCTGTTGACGGTGTGCTGGGCCGCCTGACCGGTGTTGGCCACCGTCGCCGGGTTCGCGTGGCCCACGACATGGATCACGAGCGAGTCGCTTTGGCTGCTCCAGGTGGTGGTGCCGTGAGTCTTGGTCAAAGTGCCGTTGGCGATGCTCCAGTCCGCCACGCCCCCGTTCGTCTCTGCGTCACTGCTCCTGGAGCCAATCCGGGTGGCGCCGCCCGAGCCGGCCGCGGTGGTGGTCAGCACTAGGTAGTAGGTCGTGTTGATGTCGAGCTCGATGCCACCCTCGGGAGCGTTGAACGTGTTGAGGCCGGTGGCCAGCGAGGCGGGCGGGGAGAGGGTGGCCAGGCAGTTGCTCTTGGGGTCGGAGTCCGAGCCCGTGCAGAGCTGCACGGTGAAGGTCGGAGGCGTTGAGCCTACTAGGGGCATTGCGAGCTTGCCTGCGGTCATCCGGTAGCCGAGCCCGTCGCCGCCTGTGGTGAACGCCTGGGCCAGATCGAACGTGGCGTCCACGATGTCTCTGGACTGGTTTCCGGTCGCATGCTGGTTCGCGACCAGTATGTCGGCCGAGAAGCCGACCTTACCGCTGCCCAGTACCGCGATCCTGAGCGCAGTGTTGCTAGCGGTCCAGCCGCCGGTGCTGCTCTGAGCGCGGGCGACGTTGTTATTGGCGATGCTCCAGCCCGCCGCCCGCGCGTTGTTTTCGTGGTTGGCGGAGGATTGGCGAGCCCTGACCTGGGCGTTATCGCCGCTCTGGTCGTAGACGATCGCGTAGGTCGTGCTCGGCTCGAGGTTGTAGGCCGTGGCCAGGTCGAACTGGTTGTCGCCGTTGCTCAGCGAGGAGGGATTGGTGAAGGTGGCCAGCTTCGTGTCCGGATGTCCCGAGCTGTTGACCGACCAGAGTTCGAGCGAGTAGCTGGGCTGCGTGCCGGCGGTCACGCTGAAATCCATCTTCACCGCGCGCAGCACGTAGCCCCCGGAACGGCTTCCGGTGGTGAACGCCTGACTGAAGTCCCAGTCGCCGGTGAGGAAGGCACTGCCGAGGCCAAGGTTGCTGACTAGGGTCTGGTTCGTGGTGGCCGCGCGGGCCGCGTCAGAGCCGAGCGCGAACAGCAGCGCGGTGGCCGCCAGCAGCGCGAGTGATATCGCCGCGCGACGAGTGCTGCGCTTCGGGCGCCTTAACACGGGGTGGATAGCGTCGATGCCCGGCGCGGGACGCGCGAAACCACGGTAGGATCGAAGTACTCTGGACAACAGTCCTGTTGCCAATGGGATCATCTCAAGTCTCTCCACAGACTACGGGGATGACAAAAAGCCACAGCGGCTCATGTTGTGGGTGGGACGGGAAAGCCTCACGACGTAACCTCCTGAAGTTGACGGGCGCCGGGCTCCCGGAATTCGAGGCTAGATGAGGGTGAAAGTCGGGGGGGGGGGGGGGGGATGAAAATGCTAGCGCCAGGCACGCCGTAGAAGGCGGTCCCGAACACGGTCATCGCGGCGGTGTCCGCCGCCATGGCCAATGCGTCTTTTTCGCACCGGTTTTGCATTCTTCTGCCTTCAGGCTGAACCCCGTGGCTGTATACAATCGCTGGCCGCCTGTAAACCGGCAACCTGTGATGCCGCTGGTCGTGGCACGCCTAGAAACGCCGAAAAAATAGCGATTTCCAGGGGTTCCGGTAAGTGCTCTTTCACCCTTTTTCGAAAGCACAATGTTTGCTCTGACTAAGAGTGTTTCGGCGACCTGGACAGGTACAAACTGCCCTTGCAGACGCAAAAGCCGGTGAGTAGATTATTAGCCAGCCACACTGGAGCCGCCAAACGCTCCATGTTTTTCACGTGCATTGGGGAGAGGACATGTTTCGGGAAGCCCGCCAGGGCCGGGGTTTTCATCAAATCCAGACAGCCGCCAGCGTCCTTCGACCGAGCGGCTGGCCGCCCGACCATATAGACCCCTACGGGCTGAAATACGTGGCGACAGCCACGGTCTGGATTCGCTGGACTCTGGCCGCTACCTGCCTCGCGCTGCTGGTCTACCGGTATCCCTTCGGGCCGGAGTCCTTTGCCGCGTATGCGGCGCTGTTCCTTTTGTACGTTGCCGCCAACGGATACGTGCACTACCGGCTCGCGTCGAACAGGACCGTTACGTGGCGGTGGATTCTCGCGCACATGGTCCTGGATGTTGCCGTGGTCTCAGGGGCCGTCATGCTGGGTGGAGGCTTCAGCCACTACTTCTTCTACCTGCTGTACTACCCGGCTCTGGCCGGGTTCGCGGCGGTCTTCACCTCCTTCAGGCTCAACATGGCCTGGGCGAGCATGGTGGCAGTCATCTACCTGGTCATAAGCCTGGCCTGGGGTGACGGAATCGACGTGGAGGCGCGGGAGGAGAAGCCCCTGATTTTCAGGATCGTGGTCATGTACGCTGTGGCCGCATCGGTCAACGTGATCTCCAGTTTCGAGCGGACCAGGTGGAGGGGCGCGGTACAGCGTGAGCGGGCGGCGGTCGAGCGGGAGGGAGAGCTGCAACGGGAGCGAATCGAGCTGTCCCAGGTCATTCACGACACTACGGCGCAGTCCGCCTACATGATCGGCCTGGGCATTGACGCGGCGAAGCTGGTTGCGGGCGACGCCAACGAGGAGCTGACCGCCAGGCTGGATGCGACCTCCCGGCTGTCGAAGACCGCCATCTGGCAGCTGAGACACCCGATAGACGTGGCCCGCATCTTCGAGGGCAGGGAACTGGGGAGGACGCTGGATTCCCACGTCTCGACATTCACGGCCGTCACGTCGGTGCCGGCCGAGCTGACTCAGACTGGCGTCGAACCGCCCCTTTCGACCGAGGCCAGGAGCCTGCTCTTCTCCATAGCCCACAACGCGATGACCAACGCGTTTCGCCATGCCGGGGCGGGCAGGGTTCTGGTCGGGCTCGACTTCGGAGAGGATGAGCTCAGGCTGTCGGTGTCGGATGACGGGGTGGGACTTCCCGGCGACTACGAGGGACGGGGCCGCGGCTTCGCCAACATGCGCGCCTACGCGGAGCGTCTGGGCGGACGGCTGATCGTCGAGCCCCGGGGACCGGATGGGGGCGCGAGTGTCACCTGCGTGATGCAACTGGCCCGTATAGGAAGGGAGGTGTAGGTTGCCAACTGGGTCTGATCGCATCAGCGTGCTGCTGGCCGACGACCATTCGATCGTGCTCGAAGGTCTCCAGGTGATGCTGGAGCGGTCCGGGGAGTTCGAGGTGGTCGGGCAGGCCAGGGATGGCGAGGAGGCGGTGCGGGCTGCCGCCGAACTGTCGCCCGACGTCATCGTCATGGACGTCATGATGCCCAACAAGGACGGGGTGGAGGCCTGCCGGGAGATCATGGAGACTGCGCCCCACACGCGGGTGATCATGCTGACCGCCTCGACGGAGGAGGACGCGGTGATCGAGGCAGTGGCCGCCGGGGCGACCGGCTACCTTCAGAAGGTGTCGGGAATGGACCGGCTCCTGGACACGGTGAAGGTGGTGGCTGCGGGTGAGATGCTGGTGCCGCCCGGGGTAGTGCGGCGGGTCTTCACCAAGATACGCGCCGGGGCGAATGTGGAGGAGGAGGGTAAGCTGACGCTCAGGGAGAAGGAGATACTTGTGTCCTTCTCCCAAGGCATGTCATACGTCGCCATTGCGGAGGCCAGGGGGGTCAGGCCGGTCACCATCAGGAACGCCATCTACACCGTACAGGTCAAGTTGGGGGTGGGTACGAAGCAGGAGATGGTGGTCTGGGCCGTGCGGAACGGTCTGCTTGATGACCGGAGCACACCGGAGTGAAGAACCTCCGCTAAGAGCAACGCGACGACGCCCTCAATTCCGCCTGCATCCTCGCCGAGCCCTGCGTCGGCTACCGCATGCCCAGGGGCGGACTGGCGCAGCCGGAGTAGGCGAAGGGGGCCGCCCTACCGCCGGTCGGTAAGGTGGCATTATGAAGCGCGCCGCTGTTCCCGACGCAGGTCGTCTCTGGTTGCTCCCGACCGGGCCAGCGCCTCCGTGATCAGGGCAGCGATTGCCGGCCTAATCCAACGCTTGACCTCGTCCAACTCTCCATCGCTCAGGTTGGGGTACTCCGTATCTCGCCGGTAGGCCAGGGAGAAGGCCGTGAGGCTGCACCCGAGCCCGTCCGGTGTCGCGGTGGCTGCCAGCAGGTTCTCAATGGCGTGGGCACCCTCACGGTCCAGGATGGAGCGTGTGCTTTCGACGTGCCGCCACAGGAGCGCTGCGTCCCGGCGGAACCGGACGGGGTCGTTGCCGGCGGCCAGTAGTGCCTTGAAAGAACGCTCCAGCCCCCACTGGGCCTCTCGACCCAGAAAATAGACGCCCCACAACGTGGGACGTTTGAGGACGTGCTTGACCATTTCCAGGTGCATCGCCGCTAACCTGAGCCAGCGCAGGGTCAACTGCCGTATCTCAATCGGCTCCGGCTCTCTGTCGAGACGGTAGTCCAGGCTCCTGCCGTCCAGCGTTACACCGTAGCGGGCGGTCTGGCCGGCGAAGGACTGGGCCAGGGGCGCCTGGTCTTGGAATTCCTCCAACGTGATGGTCATTACGTTGACCACCGGGTCGTCGTACTGCCCCGCCAGGAGTTCCTTGAGCACGGCTTTCGTCCGTTCGGCGCTGTCGGCGTCGAGAGCGATGGCCGTGAGGTCCACGTCGGAGTCGGGTCGGTGGTCGCCAACGGCGCGGGACCCGCACAGCATGATTTCCACGGGATGCACCATCTGCTGGATATTCCGGGCAACGGCCAGGCCAACAGGGTCGGGAGCGCTGCGGGGAGTGTTCATGTCGGCTCCCGCGGTGAGGAAATGCCTCTGGCTGAGATTTTGAGGATCTTGGGGTGGGACTTGGCAGTAAGCCGGCCGCCCCGTCTGTCAGGCGCGACCGGCGTCGCCGTCAGTCAGCGACGCCATCATTGTGGCAGTCAACTGGACGCTAGCGCCACGGGCTGGTGTCATCAATTTTTCGGTGAATGGCCGACTTCGGTCAGGCCGGCCGGCGCCACCGCCACCTAGCGAATTCGGGGTCAGCGCCGTTGTTTGTTGTTCTTCTCACCACAGATTGGCCAACGGCTTGCCGGGAAAGGCGAGCCTCTTGCAGACGACAGAGATGCCGAATTCCTTGCTTCACGGGCGCCGGAACCCAGTTGGCCCGTGTTTGTTGCTTGCATTGCTCCAGAGCGGGCTTGCTGCCCTCTGGCTTCGAAGCAATTGAACGCTTGGGGTACGACAGGGGTTCGGCCGCAACCGGCCTCTTGGTAAACGACTTGCGCCCTTCCTCGCAAGTTTGAGGACTCGATGAACCCTGGAGTCTCTCCGTGCCGGCCCGTAAGGCGCAACCGTACTCGAAGGTAATGCCTACCTCCCGCCCGTCAGACTGGCCGGCCAACATACTGACCCGTTTGCTGGCCATCTCACTCGGCCCGCATTTCATTCCCAACGTCAGCCCTATCCCAGCCGTCAACGCGGCTACCAAGGAGAACACCCATGCAAGAATCCAAAAGCCCCCTGCCACCATTCCTGCTCATGACCTTCATGGTCCTGACCGGCCTGGGCCTTTTCCTCTGGCACCTGGCAATCCATCCGGATGCCCAACTGGCCGACCCAGGTCCGTTGCCCCCTCTCCAGACCCAGGGCATCGCGCCCTTCGTCGCCGTGGCCTCTCGCCACAATGACGCCGCCGCCGTCCCCTTTACCGCTGTCGTCCATAAGCGCGACCGCGCCCACTTCCGCAACCACCTCGCCCACATCGCCATCAAGCGAGGCTGGTATCCCCACCGGGCCGGCGCCGAACGGAGCCTGGTGGTTCCCGAGGCCGATCTCCACCTCCTTTACGACATGGAAAGGGATCCCATCGGCTGGCTCCGCCAACATGGCGGCGACCTGAACCCGTCTGCGCGCTCAACGGACAAAGCCCAGTTGGTGAACGTCACCGTTCGGGTGAAGGGACAACCGCTGTCCGGCGCGCTGCGCGGCATTGCCGTCACCCTCTGGGTGTTGGCCATCTTCCCGGGCCTGCATTTCCTGGGCCGCCTGTGCGACGAACCGAACCCGCCCCAGGATACGACCCCCGATGACTAGCGCCGACATAGGTATGTCAGGCCTGGCGGTTGCCCGCTGGTCACCAGACACGGTAGCCCTTGACAGTAGGGTTCCGGTTCGTGAACACGATCCTGTTGGAGTCCTCCGTAGTCCGGAGTGGCAGGTACCGTTTCACCTCTTCGAGGACCATCACGAATGAGCACACGTGGCGTCCGCGTTGCCGGTAAGCGCTGGCTGCCGTTTCAAAGGTTGCCACTGGGTTTTCTACTTCCCATCTGCGTTGGACGTTCATCCAACGGGAGGATACGATTCGCCGGACCGTTCCTTCCCCAGGTGTTTGGCTGGCGCGGCGACCTGACGTCGTTTGGCCTGGTTGGTACAATAGCTTGCCGTGTTTAAATGGGCGCCTGGCGTCAGGTCGCCGCGACGCTCACTATCAGGAGGTTCCCGTGACACTGGAAGCCATCACCGTTCTTGTGGTTGACGACGAAGCCGACGTTGAGGTTCTCATCCGTCAGCGCATGCGCCGCGACATACGTGCGGGTCGCTACGACTTTCGGTTCGCGCGCTCCGGCAAGGAAGCTCTGGGACTTCTGGAGCGCGAATCGGACAACGTCCATTTGATTCTCACCGACCTCAACATGCCGGAGATGGATGGCTTCGCGCTGCTGGACGCGCTGTCCGGCCTGGACCCTCTGATACCCTCGGTGGTGGTTTCCGCCTATGGCGACGGGGAGCGCATGAAACGGGCCGCGGATTTGGGCGCGGAAGGCTACGTGGTGAAACCTGTGGACTTCACGGAGCTGCGCTCGATGCTGGAATCCCGCTTAGACGGTGTATGACGGCCTCGTGATGTGGGCTGCGGCGGATGTGCGTCGCCTGCCGCGGCGCCGGTGATTACTGCGCGCATCTCGGCCTGCACCCGGGCTTCCAGGTCGAAGGCCTCCTCACGGTACAGCAGCATCTCCAGAGGGAATTCCTCCGGCTTGGCGTCGTCGCCCAGGGCGGCCTGCTTGTACTCACGGGCCTCGCCCTCTACGTCCCGCTCACGCTCGGCGGCGGCGATGTAGTGGCCGATGTTCACCCTCTGGCCCAGGGCGCGAAACTCGCGGAGTTCGGCGGTCCAGGACTCCGAGGTCACGTCGGCGTGCCTGGCCATGGCGGCCTGGGCGTCCCGGTCTTCCTCCAGCCGCAACACGTTGCACCGCTGGGTCGCCTCGGCCATCTTATCGGTTTCGGCGTTCATCCCCCGGACCTTGGCGCGGCGTTCGGCGCTGTACTGCTCGTAGCCGGCGTCGTCGTCCCGCACCTCTTGCATGGCGTTCAGCTCGGCGGCCAACGCCTCCTGACGCGCCTCAATGGCCTTGATCTCCTGAATGACCTCGTGGGATTTCAGCATCCCCTTCCTCCGGTTCACCCACACATCCGCTGCAGGATGCTACTCGTCGTCCAGCGCCCCCAACGTGATGGACACGTTGCCGCCGGTGTTGCTGGTTCCCCAGGCCTGGGGATACTTCTTCTGCGGCAGCAGTTCCGCCGCCACCTCAGTCCTCAGCGCCGGTTTCGATTCCTCCGGCACTGGGTAGAACTCGACGCCGGCGTCGGTCCACCGGCGTTTGCGCTTGGAGAGATGCCCCTGGGCTTCGACCTTGGCCCGCCGCTCCAGCGTGGAGGCTACCGCTTTCAAAGCCGCCGCCAGGCGGACGCGCATGCCGGGGCCGAGGGTCTGGCTGGGTAGCCTGGCGATGGCCGCGGCGGCGCGGGCGCTGAACTGCCGCTGCAGTTCCTGGATTGGGTCGACCTTTTCTTGGCCATACGTCTCCGTTGGCCCCCGACCCAAGCGAAAACGCTTGGGTGAGAGGCTTTTGCCGGACTCAACTGGGTTCGCCCTCAGGCGGAACGAAAAAACCGGCGGAGTTCTTTCGCTCCGCCGGCGAGTCGCTGGGTACGACTATTTCAAAATACCACAGGGGTTCCGGGAGTTGTCAGGCGGGAATCCGGGTTGGTTGTGTCAGAGTTCCGAGCAGTTTGTACGTGCTCCGCGGCGGTGTGATCCGAAACGGTCCTTCTGCGCCCAACCATTCGGGCGGAAGAGATACGCCGTTCGAGATGAACATCACCTCTCCCCCTTTGTGTCGACCCTGGGCCATATAGGGCAACCCGTAGTCGATCCTTCGGTGCCTCCCAAATAAACCGAGCTCGATGGCGGCTCGGTCATAGGTGCAGATCCATGGGATCTCGAGTTTTGACACTGTGGTAGCCAACGCTATGTGACCTTCGGCGGTGTAATCGTTCAGGTACAGGCCCTTGCCGTTTTCTATGTAAGGCGGGTCAAGAAAGGTAAAGCTGTTTGCACCCAGCGACGCCATCTGCTGATCGACAAAATCTGCAGCATCCATTTGGCTCAGCGAAATCCGCGTGCGGTATCGCTCCACTTTTTCGATGCGCCTGATTATTTCTTGCTTGTTGAACCTGGCTGTGATACCCCACGCCCCCTTCTGCATCCTGCCGCCGATCACTCCTCCGGTGATGATTCCCGATCGATTAGTCCGGTTGAGGAACAGCGTCGCGAACCCGAGGTCTTTCATGTCTGCGTCTTGGCTAGATTCCAGCACGGCGCGCTGCCTATCCCACTCATCCATGGTGACGGGAGTATTCTCGACACGCTCGCAAAGGTCGTCAGCGGCGTGTAGGACCGAGTGCCAAAAGGCGAAAATAGGACGGCTCAAATCATTGAGGTGGATAGTCGAGGCGTACTCTTCAAAAAGTAGTGCCAAGGCTACCGCAGCACCACCAGCGTAGGGCTCGGTATAATGGATCCCGCTCAAGCCGTTCGCTTCCAGCAGACTTGTAACGACGCCAAATAGGCGTCGTTTCCCACCGGGGTAACGGAGGGGTGTGTAGTATGGCATGGCTATTCGGAATGCGAAGGTTCGGTTTGTCTATACTCCATTACTGAGCCCAGAGTGCGGTCAAGAATGCCTGGAGATTGTTCCAGTGGGACCTGAGGTCAGCCGCTACTGGCGACATGTGCTGATTGTGCACCCAATGGTGCATCAAATCCACGGAAGGGTCGAGGAACGATTGGGCGGTCGTCGCTCGTCTGACCGGAGCTGCTTGTCCTCTCGTAAGCTTCTGATGATGGGTCAAATGGTCGACCGCCCCATTGAGCTTTTCGTTGAGGGAAGGCCTTCTCGTGCCTCGCTGCTGAATCTGAATACCCTCCCTGGCTATGTACGAGTCCACGCTCATTTCGATGAAAACCCTGAAAAGAACCGCTACGGCATTCGGATTCCTGATGAGACTTAAGGAACGCAACTCCCTTTCGATGTCGTGGGTTCGTGGGTCAGTCACATTGAGAGCACATTCGTCTGGTATCAGGCGGGACCGAGGTGGTCTGTCTCTTTGGACCACGTGACTAGCTTGCTCTTCCCGGTTCGGATCAGGTTCGGACCTCAAAGGCGAGCCTGCTCCCTGCTCTGCCGTCCGCGTCACTGTTATCTCGGGGGACAGCCGTTGAGCAAATTCTGTCCTTTGCTCTTTCGTGTAGACGTGAGTGACGTCCAGCCTCCGCTCGTTTATCTCAGTAACGATGTACTTCGCTGCGTTGGCAACTTGATCGACATCGCCAACCGCGTATAGCTCGCCATTCGAAAGCTCTAGACCTAACTTGGGGCGAATGTCCGGCGATCCCAGGATGCGCGTGAGAGTGGTAGTAGCAGTATCTCGCCGCTGCTCGTGCGTAATGTCTCCCCGGTTCTCCAAGAAATCCAGTAATTGGGTCGCCGGATTGGGCCTCCCACCGTTGCGCGCGCGAAACCTGTCTTTTTCGTCCGACCCCCATTGAACCGGTCCCGCGCCGCCAGCTTCGCCAGCGTTACGAAGTTCGATCCAATGATTCGCTTCGTCTCGAGTGTCGAAGACCACGCACTGGACCTCTTGGATAGGGGCGTCCTTGTATCGGTCCCCCAACCGACGGATCGCGTTTAATACGGCGGCCGGGACGATGTCGGCCAGCAACTCGGGACTTTCCAACGCCCGGAGCGCCGTAAGCCTCCGATTGCCGTCGAGGACCGCGAACCGGTCCGCGTTCCTGCCGAAAGGCATGACTATGATGAGATCGCTGGGGTCCAACCCGTGGTCCACAATATCGCGGGCCAATGCTTGGAGTTTGCGCCCCTGGGTTTCGGCCAAAGCCCGTATCGCCTCTCTCTGGCCGCTACTAGGTTGAGACAGGCGTGGGTTCTGTTCGTCCACCAATAGGTTGGTGACGGGAACCATCGCAAAATCCGGCATATCGACTCCAAATCAATCGGATATAGGGGGTGTCGACATTATAGGTAGCAGGCCGATCGCCTTACACTGGCGGAGTCGTACTGATTTGTCGGAGTTACGTGGAAGGAGATGGCAATGGGTCCCGTGCCTGGGTATCCGTTCCTAGGAGAGTCTTTCCCGCCTCCAAAACCACATGCATCATGGCTGGTATTCCCCACTTGGTTAGCGCTTCGACCGCTCTCTCTTTGACCTGACGGTTATTGAGGTTGTCGATGAACTCTTTCCCAGCGTAGGTCAGCCTTGCCGGGGCTAGATTGGATGAGACCGTTGCATCCGTGCCTCGACACGGTGGCCTAATGTGGAGCTCGTCTTGGATGATTTGCTGCTCAATTTGAAAGTTGACGGAGTCGAAATACTCCATGGAACGGGGTACGTGTGGGTCAGGCTTCCAACATTCGACGAAACCACGGTTGATGGCGAAACCGATGTGGTACCGCCAGACATCCACAGTTACGTCCGGCATGTCAGGTAGATCCCAAGGCCGGACCGTTTCGGGCTGAGTGTTCGCTGCATCCGGAGTGAACCGCCAAGGGAGGACGTAGTACTCGTCCATTGCTGTGAGGATTTGCTGAAAAGTCTCCAAATCGAACTGGGCCCGCTCAACGTTGTATTCACCATTCATGAAGTTCACTCGCTCGACCTACAGGTCGCACCCTCGAAACGGCGCCTAAGTCGACTCTAAATTCAGAATCGAGTCTACAGCCATAAACCCGCTAGCTCGCCTGCTCCTGGTCTCCAATCCGCGGCAGATCCTCGACCAAGGTAGCTTCTGGCCCATCCACTATGACACATGGAGAATCAGAAGTTTCGTCAAGGGGAGTTCCTATGCGAATCGAGCCGACGAGCATAATTTGAGTGCCTTGTTCGACCTTGCCGCGGAGATACTCTTCCTCGTCTCCCACTAGTTGGGTGAATACCGTGATCGGTTCGATTCCCCCCTCGACCAAAATGCCGACCGTGAGTTCGGGCCTGTCCAGGTAATCTACTCCTTCTTGAAAACTCACGATTTTCCCGAAAAAGCGGCAGTTGTTCATGGCTCAATCCTTAGTTTCCATTGACGCACTGAGCTTCGCGAAGCTCATCCTCAAAATCATCGAGTTGCTTTTCGGCCTTCTTCAGTTCAGACATGATTTCGCGGTTGCTCATCTGGTCCGCAGCGTCCTCATCGAGATCCAAATCCGACTCGAACCGGTTGAAGATGTCCTGGCATTCTGGATCAGAGCTGAACCCGGCCTCCATCATCAGCGGTATGGCTCGCCCCGCGATTTCGTAGCCTTTGGCCTCGACCTCTTCGTCGCTGGGTCCGCCACCGCAGGCGATGACTAGCGATACTGCCAGCAGGCAACCCATGGCGATTGCGAGCAGCCTCATTTTCGCCTCCTCTCAGCCGGTTTGTCCAGCGAAACGACCCAGCGCCACTCGGCCCCAACAATCGCCTCTCTGTGGCTGATTTACAGGCCATCCCTCACTTTGTCAACACACCCCAGTTTGGAGTCCCTCATGACCCGCCGGCATCACCCTTTCGTTAACCCCCTCTCCGACCGGACGGAGTGCCTTTGCGCATTCCGCCGACTGCCGACGAATTTCGCAACGGTGTTTCTAGCCGCCCGATTTTTGCACAGGGCTATGTCAGATTACCGCCAAGCGCACGCAAAAACCGATTCGAAAGAATCAGAAGATCGATTGCGAGCACACCGCAGGTCTCCGATTGGAGTTTGCACGGACACGTTGCTGACTCGCGAGTGGGGAATTTGCAAAATGCCGCATGAAAGTTCCTGCGCCCCTTCATCTCCGTACATTCGATGTACGTTGCAAAAGGTCTCCCCACCAACGATGACGTCCAAATCATAAACGTCCGCGTCGAACGCCGTGTCTGCCAGGACCTTCAGGTAATTTCCGTCGTTTGTGAGGTAAACCCACATATTCGCCTTTGTTGTGGTGGCCAGATTAACCGGGGTTGGGGTCGGCCTCGGCGTAGGCCGCATCGTGGCGGTAGGCTTGGGCGTAGCGGTAGGCCGCTGGGTGGCGGTTGGGCGTGGGGTTGGCGTACGCGGCAGCGATGTGGCAGTGACTATCACCGTAACGGGTACTTCCCTGGTGACTTCAACAGTTCGCTCCACTATCTCGGTCACCGGAACTTCGACGGTCCGTTCAACCAGTCGGGTGACCTCCACTGGGACCTCAACGGCAACCTCTACGGTTTGCGGGACCTCACGGGTAACTTCCACCTCCCGTACGACTGGGTCAGGAGCAGTACAGGCAATCGACGCCAGGGTGAACGTGGCCGCAATGAGCAGGGAGATGGTCGTAAATTTTGTCATGGGCGATTTAACTTACCCCAGATCGCATTCGCTGAAGCGCCGCCGAAAGGCCTACTCCGGCGGCGGCATTTTACACCAAATCAACGGCCGCCGATTCACTGGGAACGGCGGCCGCTTCAATTTCACAAGGAGGTCATCATGACCCGTCAGCATCACCCCTACGTTAACCCCGCCTCCGGTAATCCGGAGTGCCTGTACGCCGGCTGCGGCAAGGAGATTCCCAGCGACCACTACCTCTGCAAAACCCACTACTTCCGCCTGGGCGAAGGCCTGGTGGAACCCTGCCCTGGCCAGGGCTGCAAGCGCTTCAAATCGGTCTCCTACGAGTTCTGCGCCGAATGTAGCAAGGCCCTGGACCAGGAGAGCGATCCTGCCTGGGACGAAGGAGATCAGGGTTACAGCGAGTTCTTCGCCTACCTCCTGGTGTCGCCCGATGGCGACTGGTACCCGGGCCACACCCGCAGCCTGCGGGGACGCGTCTGGATGCACCGGGCGGGCCGCTGTCATGCCACCCGGGAGGGCGGCTACCGCCTGGCGTGGTTCGAAGTGCATCCGACGCGGGCCGAGGCGGCGGAGCGGGAGCTGCAGCTGAAGCGGCTGCTGACGAGCGACCTGTACGCGGTCCTGGAGATGGTGTTGGCCTTCCAGGACCGCATCGCCCTGGTGCGGCCGCTGTTGACCAAGTCCTAGATCGGGTTGAATCCCAGGGACGCCAGGGGAGAGAACTGGGGGTGTTTCTCCAGGTCCCGCCGCGACTCCTTGGCGGTGATGAACCACAGCGCCGGATTGTACCAGCGCCGGCCCGTCAGTATTCTGGAAACCGCGGCGACTGAGCCTCCGGCCTCAATGTAGCGGCACGCGAAGGTGCTGCGCAGGATCCGCGGGCCGCGGTCCGGTCCGGAGATGCCCGCGCGGTGGAACAGGCGCCGCAACAGCGCCGCCAACCCGCCCGCGGACATCGGGCTACCGAAGCGGTTTTTCCAGATGACGTCGTCGCCGTCCGCCAGGGCAACCAGGCCGCAGGCGACCGATTGCGACACGGGCACGGAGCGCCGACCGAATTTGGATTCGACCGACAGCCGCTTTCCCACCAGCGAGCTCGCCCGCAGGTTCGCTATCTCGCAGACGCGCAAGCCGGTGTCCAGCGCCAACGCCACCACCAAGTGGTCCCTGGGGCCGGACTCCGCCGCCGCCTGAAGCAGGCGCCCCGTTTCTTCCCCGGTCAGGCATGGCATGGGTTCTTTCGTAGTGGTGTTCATGGTACCTCCTCGCAGCTGTTAACTGCCCTTAATTTTTTAGGGTAGTTCCTTGGACCTTAGCCCGCTATGACTGCAAGACTGCCATCGCGTTTCCGGGGCAATGCCTCGGAACACCGCTTTGTTGGGCATTCCAAGTACTTCACGGCGTGATACGCACGTTGGTACATGGTGAATTTATTAAAGAACGTGAAAAAGTCCACGTTACGTATTGCATATCACCGCGTTCTGATGTACCATAGTCCCATATTGCCAAGGAGGTGTCGCCATGACACTAACAACGAAAGCCGAAGCCACCCTGACGACTGTCCCCGGAACGTCCGACGATGCTCGGGCACTGGCTGCTGCTGTAGCGGCGGAAACAAACAGGGAGATTGTTCCGGTACGAGTATTCGACCAAGGGGAGCGGACGATGCTGAGCGGTGTATTGCCAGTTCGCGTGCTGACGCGGGTCCTGCAGCACAACGCTTCCACCAAGGGGAGTGCTGCAAGCAAGGCTTTGCACGCTCGCAACCGACCCGTGACGACTGAACATGTGCGCTCTATCAAGTCCTACCTGTTGGACGCCATTGAGAAGCAGGAGCGCTACATCATCCCGCCGGTTACTCTAAACTCCACCGGGAGCGTGGAAATAATGGTTCCGGAGGGTGATTACACCCCTACGACCGGGTACGCAGTTTTCCCGGACGAAGCGTCGGTGCACATCACCGATGGTCAGCATCGATACTTGGCAATTGGCCAGGTCGTGGACGAACTGCGCGGCACGCCGGAGGGCGACAACTTCATGCGCACGGGCGTCCCGTTCATGATGACCATAGAAAGCGACCTGGGCCAGACTCACCAGGACTTCGCCGACGCGGGACGGACCAAGCCTCTGCCGTCCTCGCTCCTGGCGGTGTTCGACACTCGACAGCCAGCCAACCGGGCCGTCATGGAACTAGGCGACCGTGTGAATCTACTGCAAGGACGCATCGATGCGACGTCATCTACCCTCAGCGTGAACTCCCCGTTTGTGTTCCTAGTGAACCAGATTCGCCAGTTCGTGAAGGCCAGCTTGACTGGCAGTCCTACAGTGTCAGAGCAAGCGTTTGCCTCCAGCGCGGCAAACACAATAGCCATCCCAGAAGCGTACAAGCGCTGGGTGGATTCTCGGGTCGCGTTCCTCAACGCGATGACGGAAATCATCGACGATTGGAAACAGCTTTCAGAATTGCCCCAGCCCGGCGGGGCAGAGGCAGCGGTGGTGCTATCTCGCACCAAGGAAATTCGCGAACAGCGGAATGTCTCGATGGCCGCAGCGTTTTTGAACGCATTGGGTGTCGTGTCGCACGAAGTCCTCAAGGACGTTACCAGTGAAGACATCGACCATGCCAAACTTAAGGATGAACTGCTGGTGAAGCTGGAGCCCTTCCTGCATGTCGACTGGGACAGGAACGCCGACTTCTGGCAGGACAACTTGGTGTCCGAAGGGAGAATCAGGACTCAAACGCCGGCGATAAAAGCCGCAGCTGGGAAACTGATGGCTCTTCTCGGTGCCGAGTAACCCCGTTTGTTCGTGCCGATAGCCGCTGCTGACCGCAGCGGCCATCGGCACTTCCTTGGTTGAATACGACTGCAAGGCCGCCAATCTACTTGCGCACCAGGCCCAACGCCTTGGCCAGGGACGTCCTTGAGTGGTCCATCGCCACGTCCACGGCCGCCAGCTGAACGTAGCGCTTGGTCGTGTTGATGGACTGGTGCCCCAGGATGTCCTGCAGTTGAAAGACGCCGCCGCCGTTCCTGAGATAGTTGGTGGCGAAGCTGTGCCGCATCAGGTGAACCCCCAGCCGCGGAGCCACGATGCCCGCCGTCCTCATCAAACCGCACACCAGGTAGTTAACGTCCTGGTGCGTCATGGGCCGCTTCCGCAAGTTCATGAACACGACTTCGCCCACGGCCTGCGCCTTCATGCGGTCGGTGAGATCCAGGGACACCGGCACCCAGCGGGGTCCCGTCTTGCCGTCCAGGCACACCATCCCGTCGGACACGTCCCAGATTCGGATGTTGGCAATTTCCGCTACCCGGGGGCCGCACTCGATCATCAGCAGCACAATCACCTGGTTGCGCTCGCGGAACCGGAGCAGGTAGTTCTTGGGCGGATCCACCCACGTGGCGTCGTACACCGCCTTCATGTCCGCCAGCGACAGCGACAGGCGCTTAGTGGTGCCCCGGTCAACCCTGCCAATCATGCGGCAGGGGTTGGGACAGCCGTACAGTCGCTCCAGGTCGTTGAAAAAGGCCCGCATGTGGGTGAACATGACGAACTTGGTGGTCTGCGCCTTCCAGCCAGGGTTGTTGATCGCCTTCCGGATGTGGGATGGGTCTACGGGCAACTTGGGGCAGACCTCTACCAGACGGCCCAGCGCCCGTTCGTAGTTGCGGAGAGTGCCGCTGGCGTTGCCGCGGGCCAGCTGGTTTTCCAAGAACTCCTCCACCAGACTCTCCAGGTCGGTTATTCCGATTACCAGCGTCTTGCCCGGGAGCGTCGTCATGCCCGGGACGGTCAGGGACGTAATGGCCGGCTGCTGATTCGCAGCGAGCAACGCCTGGGAGATGGCGGCCAGCTGGTGCAGCTGCGCCGGCGTGAACTCCGGAAGATTGAAGTCATCGGAAGCGGGTTGTGGTTCGATTGTCGTCGTCATTGGTGCATTTCCTCCTCATCTGTCCAGCAGGGCCCAGTCGTACTCCTCGCAAGTCCACTCCGAATCGACGCGCATGACAAACCCTTCGAACACCGTGACGTGGGGTTCCGGCGGCGACCGCCACGTCTGCTCTCGGCTCAGAGCCATGGACGCAGTCAGGCCGAATTGGGCGTGGGCGGGGTCCAGGTCACCGCCCGCTAGATTGACGTACTGTTCGGTGGTTTTGACGCTGCGGTGCCCGAGGAGGCCCTTCAGCATAATCACGTGTCCGCCGTTTCTGAAGAAAGGAGTGGCCGCCGTGCGGCGCATCGTATGGGGTCTCAGCCGCGTACCCGACATCCCGGCGCGCTTCATCACCCGCCGCCACTGGCCTCGCAGCGTTCCCACTTCGACGGGCTTCCCCTCGCCGGCTGTCCAGACGGCGTCGCCGTCCCCGTACAGGATTTCGAACACCATGACCTCGCCAGCCTCACAAGGCAACGGCATAGCGTTAGCCCACAACCGCCAGTCTCTGGCGACCAGGTTCATTTCCGCCAAATGGTCGGGCTCTCCATCTATTTTCAAAGTTCCTATCATCTCCTCGGCCTCGTGTTGCCCAGATGAGATTTGAGACAATTGTAATGTGACAAATGGCGCTCCCGTTTTATCCGCTTTTGACACCGCAGGGATGCGGTACCGATTTCTTACGAAAGTCGGATAAAACGTCCTCGGCAGGGCCCCCATTGCGCCCCGGCGGTTGTAGCCTTCCTAACTGGGGGGTTGGTTTTGGGCACTTCAGCCCTGCCGGCGGTAGCGTTCCGTCAGGCATCAATATGGTGACTGGAACGTGGATGCCCGAAACGCACGGGTTTAGGTTGCCAGGGTGCAAGATCGACAATGGCAACCAGAGGGGTGTTTTTTCGGTTCAACCATATCCGCCTCCAGTGGGGTCGTTACTCATTCCGTGTATGCGTGTATGCCGGTGTTCGCGGTTTTTGACTTGAGCCTCGTACGTGCATGTGGACGCGCGAGACCATGGGAAAACGGAGGGTTCGCCAGCATACGCGCATACGTTCATACCGCCATGGTCCAGCCGTCGTAGTAGGTCACCCGGACCGAACGTCCATCCAACCGCTGGCTGCTGTTTCGGGGGTTGATGCCGTAATGGTCGATTACCGCCTTGCCGACGACTCCCTTGTGGGCGAGGTTTCCATCGCAGTTATCTTGGTGCCAATCGACGTAGTCGGCATACACGAGGCGACTGGTCGCTACACTATCGACGGGGCTAGCCCGTTTCAGAACCCCGGGCAACCATTTGACGGCCCACTCGGCTTTGCCGCGGTTTTGCAGGTCGTCCAACAGCGCTCGGCTGTGTGAGTCGTGTGGCAGTTGTTCCATCAGGGGCACCCAGTGCGATGCCATGCCATCCAACATCAACCGTACTATGGTGCGGTTGAAATGGGCAATGTCCTCCGCCTCCTCCTGGTTCCGGGCCTTGAATGGATTGCCAAAGTCAAACAGTTCCGGCCGTTGCTGAGCGTCAGGAATTGGCGTGTAGGGCGAACCCCTTAGGCGCCGGACGACCGCTTTGGCGTTGTCGCTGTCGGGGTCGGCAATCTGCAGCAGGTCGTTGCCTTGCTTGGGCAGATTGCCGTCGATGAACAGGTGGGCGCTGTAGGGCAGCTGCTGGGCCAAGAACGGGCCCGGGTCCCGGTACGTGATACTTGGTCTCTCGGACAGGTCCCGTAACAATCGGGAATTGAGCGGCTTCTGGTGCCTTTTGTTTTCGGTGGCGACCTCGGAGACGTTGATGCGGCGCGCCGGCCGCCCGAACGCTCTGAGGTAGCTGTTGTGGGCGCTTCCGCCGGTGTTGTAACCGCTCGGTTCCTCAAGCGCCGCACGTTCACCCTGGGATACCAGGGGGAAAAATGCGTTCTCCTGCAGCAGTCCCTCCGTGGTTTTTGCCGAGCCGGAGGGCGAGATCTTGACGATGATTTCCTGCATGGGACGGCGCACCAGGGCGGTGGCTGCCTGCCTCCAGCGGGCAAACTCGCGCGTCGTGGTGTCTTGCAGGTCGCCGTAGAGGTACTGGAACAGCTCCATCGCAACTGGGTGGGCGGCATCGGCATCGTAATTCCACCGGATGGTGGCAGTGCAGAGCCGGTCACGGGCCTCGGTAGCCGTTAGAATCCGGTGGTCAGGTACACTCCAAACGCCTGCAGGGGTACCGATGACTGTCAGGTCGGCGTCGAGGTCGTGGGGCGTGTAGACCGGCACATGGCGCCAGACGTCTCGGTAACGCTCCCGTGAAGCGCCGACATTGGCGAAAATCTTTGGCGCGTTTTTGGCGTCTCGCATTTCCCTGGCGTGGCGGGCGCACACACCGAATTCGTCATCGTCTAAATGGATGGCTGCGGCCAGGTAGCGCGACGCGGCCTCGACGCGATGCTTGGTCATGAGTTCGCCGGCGTCAAGGCGACCGGTGTTCGGTTCCACGGCGTACAGCGCGTAGTCAATGTCGCCGTCCTTCCGGCGCTGTTCAAGGTCGCGCACCACTACGGCCGCGCCGTCGGCGGCGTGGGCGACCCATGCGGCCTGGTAGTCAGGTACAAGCCCGTCCCGCGAAGGTGGCGGCGGTTTAGGCGGCGGTGCGGCGAAGAGGTACGCTTGCTTGCCTGCGCCCTCCCCGGACCCTTCCCCGTTTGAACCGTCCTTCCGGTACTGGAAGCCGTAGTGAGCGGCAGCCAAGCTGACGATGGCCCAGCCCGGCTTGTCGGATTGATTGCCGGCGGGCGGGTTTTCCCAGCGAGGGCGCCGGTCACAGGTGCACCCGGCGGCGTCAGCCCATTGATCAAACTCGTCAAAACCCAGGCCTAAAGCCTTGAGATTTCCCATGACGGCCAGCATGTGCCTGTCCTCAACGCCGGCCTTGCCGGCAATCAGCGCGTCGAGGGCGCGCCGCACGAGATCCTCGCAGGCGTCATCCTCAGGACCAAAAGGCTTCCCCGATGACCCAGTTTCCGGGGTGGGGGGTTCCGCTTTGGGGCTCCCCCGACGATTTTGCGCTTTTCTTTTCCGGCCGTGGGCAGTCCGTCCGATCTGCGGTGAGTGTTCGGGCATCTCCCATGGAAGGGGGGTAGCGTCGAGGTTCAGGTAAGCGTCGGGGTCGTGGGACACGAACGCCGCCCTGCTCATGTTCTTGACGGCGGCGTCGCCCGTAGCGGCGAGACCGAGTGCGACGGCGGCATACTCGAAAGCGACATGGGCCTCCGAGTTGGAGGCGGGCTTGGGGTCCATCAAAACCGTGACGTGAAGACCGTTTCCTCCAGCACTGACCCAGCAGGAAACGACCGACGGGTGGGCTGCGATGCGGGCCCGTTCGGCGGCGCGTTTGATGGGGTCATTTAGATAGTCGACTTCAAGAAATCGCAGCCCGGACAGGGAAACCGGGGGGTACCGGCCTTCTGCACTGACGCACTCCGGAAAGTTCTTGCCGTGAGCGCTGGTGGGCGATTGCCGGTAGTCGGGGGCGTGCCGGTGGCCAGCGACGAAGTGGCCGGCTGCGATCCAAAAGGGCAGTTGCTTTTTGGCCTGGTCGTAGGCTATTGCATTCCTGGTGCGCTTTCCATCGGCTCCTGTCTCATCCTTGTAGGCCGCGAGTCCGCGCGCTTGGGCGACGGGCTTTTGCCACTTTCCGTTCCGAATACCTTCGGCTACATCCGCCACGTCCACGTGCTTCATCGTGGGCTGGCCGCCGGGACTCGGATGGCCCACGTTCGTGATGGGGCCACAGTAAACGCTGACGGGGTAAGGCGTTTGATCAGTTGAGCTGTCAGTTTGATGTTGTGCGAATCGGTTGTTAGGCGTTATACTCATCCGGCGTTCTCCAAGCTTTCCTCGGCTTTTCTGGAGCGCTGCCCGGGTTGACATCTCGGGCGATATGCCGGGCTCGCCGCGTCATCGGCGAGCCCCTTGATAATGGCCCGGGTCGCGGTTCATCTCTCGGTCACCCCTTATGCAGGGTGCAGAGCTTCTATCGACGGCCGGTTGCCTAGGTCCCCATGGGACCTAGGCCGTGCCGACAGCCAGGCCTCGATCTCAGTCTCGAGCCACCGGACGGCTCGCGGGCCGACTCGTAGCGGTGCAGGGAACCGCCCTTCCCGCATTAGACGGTAAATTGAAGTGCGGGAAAGGCCACAACGCGCCTCCACTTCCTGGCGACGCAGCAGGCGTTCAGAACTCATTTGGGTACCTCCGGGACATTGATATCCCATACGGTACTCATTATTCTCGTACGGCAACAGGGTCAGGTTTCGCCACTTTTCTGACCCCCCCACACATCGTGCGCGCCTGTCTCGGGACCGTAGGATGTCTGGCCAAGCAGTCTGCGGGTACGCTTCAAAGCGGTCTCCACGCCGTCGTCGGACAAATTCGCGGCTTTAGCAATCACGGCTATGGCGGCGCTCTGCGTGTAGCCTAGTTCCTCACGAAGCCGTTTCTCGATATGCAGCATTTTCCTGTTGCGCAGGGCGTTTACCGATGGGTCGGTACCACGCCGTCGCGCCGGCCGTTCAACCATGTGGGTCTCCGTCTGAAAGCACCATGCGAGGAGTTCCGGAGGTATGTCTTCCGGCTGGATTTCCCCTGACTGCAACGCTTTTGCAATCTCGTCCGCTCTGCTCTCTAGACTTCTATAGGCCCATTCGCGTTCAAACGCATCTATCGGCCTGTCTCTGGCAATCTGAGCAAGGTGACTAACGACCGCCGCATGGCCTTCATTCTCAGAGTCCCATTCCTGTATCAGCAGATCGTCCATCGTCTGCGGCCAGCCTTCAAGTATGGTGCGCGCCCACTCGATGGCGCTTTTTTCATCCATTCTCAGGTCCTCCCAAGACGAAATCGGCCCATTCCTCCATCAAAACGCGTCGTCGTTCGAACAGGTCTGCCCGAGCATAGGCCTGCTCTGTCGAATTCCCGAGGTTATGCGCCAGCGCCGCTTCGCCAACGGCCCATGGTGTGCCGGTTTGCTCGATGGTCCAGTCTTTGAAGCTGGATCTGAATCCATGAGGGACGGCGTTGATGCCTAACCTTTTGAGCAACGCGCTGAATGCCATGTTGCTGAGCGGTTTGCCACTGCGTTTGCTGGGGAAAATCAGGCCTTCTTCGGTCCCGATGTCCTTAGCCGCAACAAGGATGTCTAAAGTTCGTCTCGCCAATGGTACGCGGTGCTCGCGGCGAGCCTTCATGCGTTCAGGAGGAACCACCCAGGTGGCTGACTCTAGATCAATCTCTGCCCAGGTAGCTCCTCTTGCTTCTCCGGCCCGGGCTACGGTAAGTACCGTGAACTCGAAAGCCAATCTCGTGGCAAGGTCTGCCGCAGAGCACCGCACGAGGTCCACCGCCGAAGGAACTTCCCAATAATGTAACGCAGGGTGATGCCGTTTTAACCGAGGCCGGCGCGGTAACGCTTTAGTTATAGCCTTGGACGCGGGATTGTCGGTCCGCCAGCCTTGTGCGACGCAGTAATCGAAAACGGTTTCCATCCGCTGGCGCACGCGCGTGGCGGTTTCCGCTTTTTCGACCCAAATCGGAGTGAGCACGGCCATCGCATCCGCTGTTGTGACATCGTCCACTTGCTTCTTTCCGATCACCGGATCGGCGTGAATCCTCAACGACTCTTCCCATTGTTTCGCGTGGCGCTCGCTGCTCCAAGTAGGCCGGCGCAGTTCTATGACTCTCTCCGAAGCCTCCACGAATGTAGGGATAGCCGGACGACTGGCAACCTCCCGAGCCTGCTGCCTTTGAGCCACCGGGTCTGTGCCGTTTCGAATTGCAGCTAGGTTGCCAATGGCTGCTTGCCTGGCTTCCGCTAGACTCACTTTCGGATAGCTCCCCAGCCCGATGTTGCGCCGCTTGCCGTTGACGGTGATGCGTTGATACCAAGCTTTATTGCCGCGATGGTCCACGCGCAAGGTTAGCCCATTGCCGTCCGAGTAGTATCCAGGTTCTCCTACTGCCCGTATTTTGGCTGCAGTCAAGGCGTTGTTTTTGATTTTGGGCACTTCCTGGACCTCCGTCGGTAAACGCGCCGCGTATACCTTCCCATATACCAACGATGGCCAGGAATATAAGGGAATTGACGGTATCCGTCAAGACAAGAAAAACCCCGCTTCCTACTCAAATCAAGCAAAAAGCGGGGCGATTCGCCAGGTTTTCAGTTATTGAATGGCGGGAGTGCGAGGGAGTCGAACCCACCTACCCCGCTCGTCACGAGGCATAACGGATTTGAAGTCCGCAAGAGCCACCGGGCCCCATCCACTCCCGCAGAAGGGCTGCTAGAAGCCCATCACCTGGTCAATCTCGCGCTTCATGGCGGCTTTGGGCTTGGCTCCGACCATGGTGTGGGAGGGCTTCCCATCCTTGAAAATGATCAGCGCCGGGATGCTGCGGATCCCATACTGGGCCGCGATGTCCCCAGCGTTGTCCACATCCAGCTTGGCCACATTCATCTTGCCTTCGTACTCGAGGGCCAGCTCGTGCACGGCGGGGGCAATCATCTTGCACGGCCCGCACCATTCCGCCCAGAAGTCCACCATCACCGGCAGTTCCGAGTCCATCACGATGCTTTGCCAGTTTTCTCCGTTCACTTCGATCGGTTCGGGCATTTCGGTTCCTCCAGAATCAACTCTGTGCCATTTCTAACGCCGGCGGCCCGGATGCCGGGCGGCCGGCGATCTATACGATCATATTATACCCGGCCCCGGCACCGGTCAACCGACACGCCAGCCCTGCCATCGGTGATAGTATATCCACCATGACTCAGACCGCCGCCACCCAATCGCCTCCCCTGGAACGGGGCGACGTGATCCAACTGGACCTCATCGCCTGGGGTCGCCTGGGCGAGGCCATGGCCACCTATTGCGGACGCGACGTGTTCGTCTTCGGCGGCATCCCCGGCGAGACCGTCCAGGCCGAGGTGGTAGCCCTGCGCCGCAAATACGTGGCCGCCCAGGTGGTGCGCGTGATTGCTCCCTCCGACGACCGCGTTCAGCCGCCCTGCGACTATTTCGGCCAGTGCACCGGCTGCCAGTGGCAACACCTGAACTATCCCGCCCAGTTGGCCGCCAAGACCGCCATCGTGAAAGACGCGCTCCAACGCATCGGCGCGTTCCACGATCCGCCCGTGCTGGACACCATCCCGTCGCCCAGTCCGTACCGCTACCGCAACCACGCCCGCTTCAACATCTGGCGCGAGACGGGCACGCTGGGCTTCACGCACCGGGAGCGCCGCCGCTTCGTCCGCATTGACCACTGTATGCTGATGAACGACCGCACCAACGAGTTGCTGGCGGAGCTACAAGACTACTGCGGCGAGACCACCGCCCTATCCATACGCGCCTCCGATGCCACTGGCGACTACCTGGTTCAACCCACGCTGAAAAACCCGGACGTGGGCATTCCCACCGGGCAGAAAAGCTACCGCGAATCCGTCGCCGGCCGCGAGTTTCAAGTCGCGTCGCCGTCCTTCTTTCAGGTCAACGTGGAGCAGGCCGCTAGACTCGCGGAACTGGCCAAAGGCGCCCTGCAACTCACCGGCAGCGAGACGGTCCTGGACGCCTACGCCGGCGTAGGCACCTTCGCAGTGCTGCTGGCCCCCTACGCCGGCCGCATCATCGCCGTGGAAGAATCCACCGCCGCCATCGCCGACGCCCGGGAAAACGCCGCCGGCCTGCCCAACGTCGAGTTCCTCACCGGCAAGGTCGAGGACGTCCTGCCCGACCTGGACGCAGCGCCGGACGCCGTCATCCTTGACCCGTCCCGCTCCGGCTGCCAGCCCACTGCCCTGGACACCCTGCTCAAGCTTGCGCCCCCGCGCATCGCCTACGTGTCCTGCAACCCGGAGAGCCTGGCCCGCGACCTGGCCATTCTCTGCCGCCGTTACCGGGTTGATTCCGTTCAGCCCGTCGATATGTTCCCGCAGACCCACCACGTTGAATGCGTCGCAACGCTGAGTCTTAAACCCGCCTCCGCCGAGATCGTGCTGGCTTCGGCGTCACCGCGTCGCCGGGCCCTGCTGGGCGATTTGGGCATCGACTTCCGCGTCGCTCCCTCCAACATACCGGAGGACCCGGAACCGGACGAAACACCGCCGCGGATGGTGCGCCGTCTCTCACTGGAGAAGGCCCTGGCCGTCGCCCGTACCGAGAACGCCGTCGCTGGCTATTACGTTGCCGCTGACAGCACCGTGGTGCTCGACGGGGAATCCATCGCCAAGCCGGCCGATGCCGACGAAGCTCGCGCCATGCTCACCCGCCTGCGCGGGCAGCCCCACCAGGTCATCACCGGCGTCACCGTGCACGACGCCGCCACCGGCCGGTGCATCACCGAATCCCAGTCCGCCGACGTGCTGATGCGGGACTTCACCGACGCCGAAATGGAGCGTTCCATCGCCAGCGGCACACCCATGGACAAGGCCGGGGCCTACGCCATCCAAGACACCGACTTTCGGCCGGCCTCGCTGCAAGCCGGCTGCTACTCCAACGTCATGGGGCTGCCCGCCTGCCGGGTGGTTGAGATGCTGGCGGAGCTGGGTTGCCCGCTCCCCGATTACGCCGCCATGAGCGTTCCTGCCGGCTGCACGCTTCCCTGTTTGTTGAGTCAACCTCCGGCCCAGGGGAACGGCACACCATGAACTTCTTCGGTATCGGGACTCTGGAGCTGGTGGTAATCCTGCTGGTGGCTTTCATCGCCCTGGGGCCAGGCAAGACCATTGAAGTCGCCCGTACCATCGGGCGGATGACCCGGGAGGCCCGGCGCACCTTCACCGACATCATGGACGCCGCCTCCGTATCCGAGGACGATGCAACCCCGCGCCAACGCCGAACCGACGACTCCCGCGCTCCCGGCACCCCGACGCAGCCGCCATCGGATACCTTGCCGCTGCCAACTCACCTGCAGGAACCGGGAACCGCAGCCGATAGCCAGCCGGACGGGACCGGTCCCGACTCCGCCGCCCGACAATCGCCTCCCGGCCAATGATAAACGAGCTAGTTTCCTGGTGGGACCAGTTCGGCGACCTGCGCCTGACGCTGGTGGTGGGCTTCATCGCCGCGCTGGCAGTGGTCAGCGTGTTTTATTACCTGCGTTCCCGACGACGAACCCGGGAAGAATCAGCGCCGTCGTCCGGCGATTCGCTGACCCTGCGCGAACATTTCCGGGAACTGCGCTCCCGTCTGCTGCTCTCAATGCTGGCCCTGCTCATGGGGTCGGCAGTCTGCTTCTATTTCTACGAAGAAATCCTGACCCTGCTCATCACGCCGGCCCGTGAGGTCGCCGGCGACGACGTAGCCATCATCTACACCGAGGTCACCGAGCTCCTCAGCACCACCGTCAAGGTATCCCTGCTAGGCGGGCTGGTGCTGGCCCTGCCGGTGATCTTGTACCACGCCATCCGCTTTGTTGCCCCCGGCCTCACGCCCAAAGAGCGGCGCATCCTGTTCTCCTTCCTGCCCGCGGCCCTGCTGGCCTTCGTGGCCGGCATGGCCTTCGGCTACTTCGTCATGATTCCGCCGGCCCTGAAATTCCTGCTGACCTTTGGCGGCGAAGTGGCCGAGCCGCTCATCCGCATCAGCAACATCGTCAACATAATGATTCGGCTGCTCTTCTGGCTGGGCATCGCCTTTGAGACGCCCCTGGTAATGTTCGTGCTGGCTACCCTGGGCATCGTAACCGCACGGGGATTCGCCCGCTTCCGCCGGCTGTGGCTGGTGGTCTCCTTCATCATCGCCGCCGCCATTACGCCCACCATCGACCCGCTCAACCAGGCCATCGTCGCCGTCCCGTTGATCGTTCTCTACGAGCTGGGCGTTCTGCTGGCCCGCTTCGCCGGCCGTCGCCGCGCCGCCGCCCTCAACGCCGAACCCGCCAGCGAATAGAACTCAACAAAAAGGGCGCGGCACAGCGCCACGCCCGTTGCTTTCGTTGTCTGCCAGGCAACTCTATGATTGCCTCTCTCCAGATTCTCGTTCCTCGGTAGCAGCCTTCTGAGCGGGACTCTCATCCTCACCGGTCACCGACGTCTTGAACGAGCGGATACCCTTGCCGAGGGCGGAACCAACGCCCGGAAGTCGCGACGCTCCGAAAATCAGCAGCACCACCAGCAAAATTATCAGCAGTTCGGGCAGGCCCAGTCCGGCAATTCGCATTGTCCATTCCGCTCCAGGTTGGTTCCATCCATTCTATCAGATGCCACCCGCTTTCACCAATCACCCGCCAAACCCAAACTGACCCAATCCTTCCAGCATTGCCAACATCATCCCCTCGCCTTGCCGCCCATTACCGCTGACGCTATAATGCCCAAGCAGCGCAGCCCCCGGCCCATCGCAGCCCGGCGTTGCGCCAATCCATTGCGCTGGACAGATTGATGGCAACTGACTCCGAGTACGACGTAGCTGTAATCGGCGGAGGCCCCGGCGGTTACGTCGCCGCTATCCGGGCCGGCCAACTCGGGCTCAAAGCCTGTGTCATCGAAAAAGATGCCCTCGGCGGGGTATGTCTCAACTGGGGCTGCATCCCATCCAAAGCCCTGCTCAAGAACGCCGAAGTCGTTTCCTACGTCCAGCGCGCCGACCAGTTCGGCCTATCCTTCGACAACTTCCATGCCGACTACACGGTGGCCGTCAAGCGCAGCCGGCAGGTGGTTGACCGCATGACTCGGGGCGTCGCCTTCCTGCTCCGCAAGAACAACGTGGAGCACATCCCGGGAACCGCTCGCATCGCCGGCGCCAACGCCATCGACGTTGCCGACTCCGACGGCCAGACCACCCGCGTCAACGCCCGCAACGTCATCATCGCCACCGGCGCCCGGCCCCGCAGCATTCCGCCCCTCCCGGTGGACGGCCAGCGCATAATCACCAGCCGCGAGAGCATCGTCGCCGACGATGTGCCCGGCTCCATTGCCATCATCGGCGGCGGCGCCATCGGCGTCGAGTTCGCCTACATTTATCGTATGTACGGGGCCGACGTTACCATCATCGAGCTGCTGCCCCGTATCGTCCCCAACGAAGACGAAGAAATCAGCCAGCAGCTGGAACGCGCCTTCACCCGTCACGGCATCAAGATGCAAACCGGCGCCGGCGTAACCGCCGCCCAGGCCGACGCCGCCGGCGTAACCCTCACCATCGAACAGGACGGCGCCGCCGAAACTGCCCGCTTTGACAAAGTCCTGGTCGCTATCGGCGTCCAGCCCAACACCGAAGACCTGGGCTTGGAAACCGTCGGCGTCGCCACCGACCGGGGCTATATCACTATCGACGACCGCATGGCCACCAACGTCCCCGGCATCTATGCCGTCGGCGACGTAACCGGCAAGCTGGCCCTGGCCCACGTCGCATTCGCTCAGGGCGTAACCGCCGTTGAATCCATCGCCGGCGAGGACACTCAGCCCCTCGATTACACGTTCATGCCCCGCGCCACTTACTGCCATCCGCAAGTGGCCTCTTTCGGACTAACCGAAGCCCAAGCCCGCGAGCAGGGATACGACGTCAAAGTCGGCCGCTTCAACGTTCAGGCCAGCGGCAAGGCGGTTGCCATGGGCGAAAACGACGGCCTGGTCAAGCTGGTCATCGACGCCAACTACGGCGAACTTCTGGGCGGCCACATGTGCGGCCCCGAAGTTACCGAGCTGCTGGCCGAACTGCAAATGACCCACCTGCTGGAGGGCACCACCCTGGAACTGGGCTGGGCCGTCCACGCCCACCCCAGCGTCGCGGAAATGGTCCACGAAGCCGCCCTCGACGCCGAGGGACGCGCCCTCCATATGTAGCCCTACGGCCACAATCCTCATCCAGCCCCAGAGGCAGCCCTATGCTAAAAGCAACGGACGTTCCCGACCTGACCAAAACCGACCTGCTGGGATTCTACCGGCAGATGAAGCTCATCCGTGAGTTTGAGCGAGAGTCGGAGCGTCAGTACACCCGAGGCAACATCAAGGGCTTTCTTCACGTGTACAACGGCGAGGAAGCTATCGCCGTCGGCGCAATCAACACCCTGCGCGAAGATGACTATATCGTCACCCACTACCGCGACCACGGCCAGGCTCTCGCCCGCGGCATGGGCAGCAAAGAGGTGATGGCCGAGCTTATGGGCAAGGCCACCGGCTGCAGCAACGGCAAGGGCGGCTCCATGCACCTCTTCAGCTCGGAGCTGAACTTCATGGGCGGATACGCTATCGTTGGCGGACAGCTCTGCATCGCCGCCGGCATCGGCCTGGCCGTCCAATATCGCGGCAACGACCAGGTGGTGCTCTGCTTCTTCGGCGATGGCGCCGTCAACGAAGGCGAGTTTCACGAAGCCATGAACCTGGCCGCCATCTGGAACCTGCCGGTCATATTCTTCTGCGAACACAACCTTTACGGCATGGGCGCATCCTCCAAGGAGACCCTGGTGATGTGGGACTCCCTGCACGAGATGGCCGCCGCTTACGGCATGGACCGCTACGAGGTGGACGGCAACGACGTGCTGGAAGTGCGGGACCTGATGCAGAAAATCAACGCCGACGTCCGCGCCGGCAAGGGCCCCGCTTTCGTGGTGGCCCGCACCTACCGCCTGCGCGGCCATTCCGTCGCCGACCCGGCCGACTACCGTCCCGACGACGAAGTGAGCTACTGGGCTGGGCAGGACCCCATTCCCCGTTTCCGGGACTGGCTTACCCAGGAAGGCATCGCCACCGTGGAAGACTTTGACGAAATCGACGCCAACGTTGACGAAGAAGTCGTCGTTGCCGCCGAGTTCGGCGAATCTTCGCCCTGGCCCGAACCCGGCGAGCTCTATCACGGCGTTTATACCGACCGACCGACCGAAGGCATTCCCAACAGGCGCAGCCCCTAACACGAGAGGAATCATCATGTCGGTCATCACATACCGGGACGCCGTATCTTCCGTACTTCGGGAGGCCCTAGACGAAGACGAACGCGTTTTCCTCATGGGCGAGGACATCGGCCCCTACGGTGGCGCATTCGCGGTCACCAAAGGCTTCTACGAGCAGTACGGCAAGAAGCGCATCAAGGACTCGCCGCTGGCGGAATCTGTCATCGTCGGCGCCGGCGTCGGCGCGGCCATGGTTGGCCTGCGCCCCGTGGTCGAGCTGATGACCATCAACTTCAGCCTGCTGGCCATGGACCAAATCGTCAACCACGCCGCCAAAATCCGCTATATGTCCGGCGGCCAGTTCTCTATCCCCCTGATCATCCGGACCGTAACCGGGGCTGGCGCCTCCGTCGGCGCTACTCACTCCCAGTCATTTGAGGGCTGGTACGCCTCCGTCCCCGGTCTTACCGTCGTAACGCCGTCCACCCCCAGGGACGTTATCGGCCTCTTCCGTTCCTGCCGCGAGCTCAACGACCCGGTGATGTTCGTGGAGCACATTCTGCTCTACGGCACCCGCGGCGAAGCTCCAGATGCCGGCGACTTCCGCATCCCCATCGGCCAGGCCGACGTTAGGCGCACCGGCAAGGACATCACCCTCTGCGGTTACTCCAGGATGGCCCTGGTCGCCGAGCAGGCCGCCGACATCCTGGCCCGGGAGGGCATCGAGGCCGACGTGATTGACCTGCGCTGCCTCCGGCCCCTGGACTCGGAGACCATCGTCAACTCCGTCAAAAAGACCCACCGTGCTCTGATGGTGGAGGAGACCACCCGCCTGGGCGGTTTCGCCGGCGAGCTGGTCTCCCAGATTCAGGAAGACGCCTTCGACTACCTGGACGCGCCCGTGGGCCGCGTCGCCGGCGCGGAAGTCCCCATGCCCTATTCGTACCCGCTGGAACAGCTGGCCATCCCCAGCGCCGAGTCCGTGGCCGCCGCCGCTCGAAAACTCCTCGACCGTTCCTGAACTTTACCTGGCGCCTGTCAGCAGGCGCCACGCTCAACCACCACGCTCAGCACAGGAGGACACCGTGGCTACCAACGTCGTCATGCCACAGATGGGATACGATATGCGGGAAGGCACCGTCGTCCGCTGGTACAAGCAGGAAGGCGAAACCGTTGACCGCGGCGAGGTCATCGCCGACATCGAAACCGACAAGGCCACCGTAGAGTTTGAAGCCTACACTGGCGGCGTCCTGGGCCGTATCGTCGCCCAGGAAGGCGTCGCCGTCCCGGTTGGCGAGCTGATCGCCATCATCACCGATCCCGGTGAAGCCCTTCCCGAAGCGGAAGCTCCGGCTGCTGCTCCCGCTCCGGCTGCCGAACCGGCACCGGCGCCCGAAGCCCCGGCCGTTGCAGACGTTCCGCCCGCCGATGCTCCGCCATCCGCCGACGGACGCGTGCGCGCCTCTCCCATCGCTCGACGGCTGGCCCGCGAGCGCGGCATCGACCTGTCGATGGTCACCGGCACCGGCCCCAACGGACGCGTCACCGAGCGCGACGTTGAAAGCTACCAGCCGGCAGCGCCAGAGCCGGCTCCAGCAGCTGCTCCCGCACCGGCCCCGGCTCCCGCCGCCGCGCCGGCAGCCGCCCCGGCCGATTCGCGCATCGAGCTCAGCCGGATGCGCCAGACCATCGCCCGGGTTACCTCCGACAGCAAGAGCACGGCGCCCCACTTCTACGTAACCGCCGAGATCGACATGGGCAAGGCCATGGCCCTGCGCCGCGACGTCAACGACGCCGCCGACCCGGACAACCGCGTCAGCGTCAACGACCTCATGGTCAAAGCCTGCGCCCTGGCCCTGGCCAAGCATCCCAAGTTCAACTCCTTCTACCGCGGCGACCATCTCGAAGTCCACGGCGCAATGAACATCGGCATCGCCATCGCGCTGGAGTCCGGCCTGATTCTGCCCGGCGTGAGCAACTGCGAGGGTAAGTCGCTGCTGCAAATCGCCACCGCCACCAAGGACCTCATCAGCCGGGCCAACAGCGGCACCCTGCGCAACGAGGAATACAGCTCCACCACGTTCAGCATCAGCAACATGGGCATGTTTGACGTGGAGAGCTTCACCGCCATCATCTACCCGCCCCATGCGGCCATCCTAGCCGTGGGCAGCGTCAAGCAGCAGCCCGTCGTCCGCGACGGCGAGCTGGCCGTTGGCACGATGATGAAAGCCACCCTTTCCACCGACCACCGCGTCGCCGACGGGGCAGAGGCCGGCCAGTTCCTCATGGAAATCAAGCGCGTCCTCGAAAACCCCGTTAGCCTCCTCCTCTAATCCAACCACTCACCGGAGCCCCACCATGCCTCAAATGACCGGCGGCCAGGCCGTTGTCGCATCCCTGCAAGCCCAGGGCGTTGATACCGTCTTCGGCATCATCTCCGTGCATACCCTGGACCTCTTCGACGCCCTGTTCGACCACCAGGACGACGTTCGCTTCATCGGCGGACGCCTGGAGTTGGGCTGCGGTTACATGGCCGACGGCTACTCCCGCGCCACCGGCAAACCCGGCGTCTTGCTCACCAGCACCGGCCCCGGCGCCGCCGACTCCGTGGGCGCCATGGGCGAGGCCTACTTCTCAGCTTCGTCCATCCTCCAGGTAACCACCAACGTGGAAGCCGAATTCGTCGGCAGCGGCAAGATGGCCACCCACGAAACCAAAGACCAGCTGGGTATGTTCGCCGCCGTAACCGACTGGAACGCCCGCATCGGCCAGATTGAATCCATCCCTGACCATTTTGTCGAGGCCTTCGTACGCTTCCGTGAGCGACGCCCTCGTCCCATCGAACTGGAAGTACCCACCGACTTCCTCGGCCAGCAGGCCGACGTCGAAGTTCTGCAGCCCCGGGAGCCTGACGTACCCCAGGGCGACCCGGTACAGGTCGAACGCGCCTGGAACCTGCTCCGCAACGCCAAGCGCCCAGCGATTTTCCTGGGCGAGGAGATCCACACCACGGGCGGCGCGGACGACATAATCCAGCTGGCGGAACGGCTGGGCGCGCCGGTGGTAACCGGCGATGGCGCCAAGGGAACCTTCCCCGAAAATCATCCTCTCTCCCTGGGCATGGCCCTGGGCAACCGCATCTGGGGACACAACCCGGTGCTGGACTGGCTCGGCGATTGCGACGTTGCCCTGGTGCTGGGCAGCAACCTGCCCTACCGTTCCACCGCCGGCGTCGGTCTCAAGCTCCCGCAGAAAGTCGTCCACGTCCTGCTGGACGGCGACTACATTGGCAAGAACTTCGATACCGAGGTCGGCATCCAGGCCAACAGCGGGGCCGTCGTCCGCCAGTTCCTCAGCGCGGCCGGCGATTCCGACATCAGCGCCGGCGACGGCTACCGCAATGAAGTAGCTGGCCTGAAAGAGCAAATCTACGCCGGCCTGCAGGAACAGTGGGGTCCGGAGTTGCGGGCCTGGGAGTCCGTTCGCTCCGTCATTCCCGACGATACCATCTTCTCCCTGGACGCCACGGTGCCGGCCAACCGCGCCGTCCGCTGCCTGCAAATGAACCGACCCCGCAGCTATATGTATCCCCACGGCTGGGCGGGCCTCGGCTTCGGCTTCCCGGCGGCCATGGGCGCCAAGGTGGGCCGCCCGCAGTCGCCAGTCATCTGCGTAACTGGCGATGGCGGCTTTCAGTACAACGCCCAGGAGCTGGGCACCGCCGTCCAGTACGGCATCAACCCCATCGTCATGGTGTTCAACGATTCCGCTTGGGGCGTCCTCAAAGGCTATCAGCGCGACCGGGGCAGCCGCCAGATGGCCACCGACCTGGTCAACCCTGATTTCATCAAGCTCTTCGACTCCTACGGCATCGGCGGAACCCGCGTGCACAACGTCGCCGAAATGACCAGCGCCGTGCAGGACGCCGTTGCTGCCGACCGCATCCGCCTCATCGAAGTAGTTATGCCGGACGGCTTCCCCGCCTTCTGTCAGAACTGAACCATGGACGGCTCTGGTTCGTCCGCATCGCCGGGCAACCCCCGGCGCATCTACCCCCTGTCGCCTCGGGATTTGACCGAGGAACAAATCGCGGTAACCTTCGCGATGACCTCCCGGTCGCCGGAGCCTTTCGACGACATCGCTGCCCGCGTTACCGCCGAAAGCGCCGCCGATTTCAACGAGCGCTGGGTCGTCGGCTACGGACATTCCTCCGTAGCCGAGCACGCCGTGCTGCACCTGGCCGTGGAGAATGTCTCCCGCCTGGCCTGCGATGCCCTGGAGGACAATCGCCTGGCCTCATACACTGAGAAGTCCTCCCGCTACCAGGTCATCGACGCCGGCAGTTTTTTCACCCCCAAGGAACTGGACGCCGTGCCGTCCCTGCGCGGGGAATACGTCGCTGCCTGCCGCACGCTATTCGACACCTACCGTCAACTGCTCGACGGCGTTCTGACCTACTTGCGCCGAACTCGCCCCCAACGGGAGAACGAACGCAACAACGCCTACTCCCTCCGTCTGCGGCGACTTGCCACCGACGCCTGCCGGGCCATCCTGCCGGCGGCCACCCTGACCAACGTCGGCATCACCGCCAACGCCCGCACGCTGGAGCACGCCATCACCAAGCTGATGTCATCCGCCCTGGCCGAAGAACGGGAGGTCGGCGGCGAGCTGCGCGAGCAGGGTCGCAGCATCACGCCTACCCTGGTCAAATACGCCGACCACAACCCCTACCTGTCAGAACGGCGGCAGGTATCCCTCAGCAACGCAACCTCGCCCGAACTGAATGATACGGCCAACGTAACCTTGCTGGACTACGACCGGGACGCTGAACGCAGACTGGCCGCCGCCCTGCTCTACCGGGATGGGCAACCGTACGCTGATGCCATCGCCAAATCCGACGCCATGACTCAGGCGCAGCAACTGGACATAATCAACGCCGCCGTCGGCAGCATCGGCCCCCACGACGCGCCGCCCCGGGAGTTCGAGCTAGTCGGATATACCTTCGAGTTCACCTTTGACTACGGCGCGCTGCGCGAGTTTCGCCGCCACCGGATGCAAACCTATCTATCTCAGCCCCTTACTGTCGCCAACGGCTGCGCCATCCCCCCGCTGATCCGGGACGCCGGTACGGAGGGCATCTTCGGCGAGGCCGCAACGGCGGCGGAACGGGCTTTTCACACCTTGCATGAGCACTCCCCGGCGCTGGCGCAGTACGTGGTAACCCATGCCCACCTGCAACGGGTCCTGTCCCGCCTCAGCCTGCGGGAGTGCTACCACCTGTTCAAATTGCGCGCTTCCCGCGAGGCCCACGAGTCAATTCGCCAGCCCGTAATCGAGGCGATGCGCCTGGCGGTAGCCGTACAGCCCGAACTCTTCCGCCATCTGCAACTGCGCGACTACCCGGATTGGTGGCCTTTCCCGCCTACGGGTCCGAACAATCCCGGGTGAAGCCGCAGTTGCGGCAGATTATCTTGCAGCTGCGCTCAAACATCCGCGCTCCGCAGATTTCGCAATCCAGACCGTCATCCCTGCGTCCACCCCTGGCCGGGCCGGGTACTGGTGGAGTTGTGCTGGTACTGGTCATAACTCGACGCCTCCCGTTTCCGTAGAGATTGGGGCTAATGCCTGATCAGGGCGGTCAGGAACTGTTCGCCCGTGGGCTTGGTCGGCCCGTGTCGCTGGTCCGGCATCAGCGCAATCTGTTGAAAATGGAAGATTGACTCGTCCAGCTCCAGCTCCTTCACGCCGGCGCCGTCGTCGTCGTTAACCACGATGCGGTCAACCAGCACCTGCCGGCCGTCTCGCACCAACCAGATCTGGTACGAATCCGCTGGCATGCCGGACACCATCAACATCCCTCGCCGGCCGCTGGGCTCCACCATCAACAGCCCTTTGGCCTCCGGTTCCGTGCCCATGGGGGAAGTCATCGGCATCTTTTCCGTTTCCGGCTGCGCCGACATCACCGAGGCTTCGACCATTTCGGCCATTTCCTGCTTCACCAGGTCCACCGTTTCGGCGTCCATTTCCGAGGCATCATCGTTGACCTGGCTGCGTTCGGCAATGACGGCAGCGCCGCCCTGGGCCGAGGCCATCGCCCCGATAGCGACGGCCGGAGGTCTTTCCTGCTCCACGTAGGCCGCCGACAGCTGGCTGATTTCCCGCTGCTGCAGCGCCATCACGCCAATCGATACCGCCAGCAGCACGCTCAACGCGCCCACCGCCGCCGGCGCCAGCCAACGGCGCAGCCGTTTCACAGACCAGCGGGCGTCCGGAGGCGGCAGGGCCGGAGCCGTCGTTGCCTCCTCACGGCCCACCGCCGCCGCCAGTACCCGGCTCTTCATCCCGGCCGGCAATAGAGCTTCCGGCGCCGAACCGGTCAGTCGGGCCGAGGTCTCCTGAAAGCCGAGCAGCACCTCCTGGCAGTGCAGGCACCGGACCACGTGATGGAAAACCGCCTGAAACTCGGCGTCATCCAGCGCGTTCAGGGCAAAGGCGGCCAGCGCTTCCTCGGGGTGTTCCGGTTCATTGCCGGGGATGTTGTAGTGTTCAGACCACATACTCTTCCAGCGCCGCCTTGAGCTTCTGCATTCCCAGGCGCATCCGGGTCTTCACCGTGCCCAGGGGTATGTCCAGCAGGTTGGCGATTTCGGATTGGCTGTATCCGTGCCAAGCCGACAGGTACAGCGGCCGGCTCTGCTCCTCCGGGAGTTCCAGCAAGGCGGCCCTAACCATCCGGGCGTCCAAATTTCGCTCCGCCTGCTGCTCCACGCTCAACGCCCGGTCGGGAACGCGCAGCAGCGTGTCCGGCTCGGGGTCCACCGTATGGTCGGCGGTGCGACGGCGGGAGCGATAGATATCTACGATTTTGTGGTGCGCTACCGACATAATCCAGGTCCCGGGCGCCGCCATCTCCGGGCGATAGCTTTGGGCCTTCCGCCAGATGTTGGCGAAAACCTCCTGCACCGCGTCCTCGGCCAGCCCCTCATCCTTCAGCACCGACATGGCCAGCGAATATACCCGATGCACGTAGCGATCATATATCGCCTCCAGTCCGGCCTCGTATCCGGCGCCGATGTCCAGTAGGGACTGTGCGTCTTCGCTGCGATTGTATTCCGACACGGCTCCCCCGGTATCTCCAACATCCGGTTTCTCCGCTGTTGCCTATCATACGCATCCGACGCCAAATCGGATTCATGGCTGCTGCTAACCGCTCACCCTGAGCTTGTGGAAAGGCCCCATCGCCACCTTATCTACACCACGAGGCTGTCAAAAATCCCCCGCAGATTGGGCAGATTCTCCAGCGACCAGATCAGCTCCAGGGCCTGTTCGCACTGCTGCTCCGTGACCGTAGGACAGGCCAGCCGGCGAAACTTGGCGTCCACCTCCGCGTCGCTCAGCCGGTTTTTGCCGTGGCCCTTGGGAAAACTGGTGGACGCCACCTCGGTTTGTCCGTTGGCCTTGATAACCTCAATCCGGCAGTTGTACTCAGACGGGTAACGCTCCGTGAACTCCGGGTTCTCCTCAATGCGCATCTTGTTGATGATGGTTCGCAGTCCCTCATCGGCGATTCGGTCCGGCGCGAACGTCGCCGGCGTAACGGCGCCGTCCCGCAGGCCCACCGCGGTCAAAAACGGAATGCTGTGGTCGGCGGTCTCCCGCGTCTGCGGATCCCATTTCTCAGGCTCCGTTGACGCGCTGCTCACCGCAGACTGGTAGGACTGGATATTGATGGAGGCGATCTCGTCCGTTTTCACGCGCTCGTGCAGCTGTATCGCCAGGTCGATGGGCGCCTGCGTGTGAATCTGCGACGGGTAAAACTTGAAGATGGTCTCCAGGATGCGGAACGGCGCATCATCGCCGCCCAGCGCTTCAATCTCCACCGGATAGCCGATCGCCTGCTCCCAAAGGCCTTTGCGCCCCTCGAAAGGCTCAAAGGGCCCGGTCATTCCTTCGGCGGCCAGTTGCGCCGCAAAGATACCCGAGCGGGTCGCCGCCGCCGCCGCGCAGCCCTTCCACATCGATAGCTCGCCCATCCGGGTTACCCGCAGGGGCACGTTGGGCACCGCCGCCAGGGATATGGCGTGTCCCATCTGCTCTTCGTCCAGCCCCAGCACCTTGCCCGCCGCGCAAGCCGCGCCGATGACGCTGAAGATACCCTGGTCCCACTGGTTGTCCGGCACCTGGTCGGCAATTCGGCAGAACGCCTCATAGGCCAGCGCGATGGCCGTGATCAGCGTATTGCCGTCGGCCTCCACGGCGTCGGCCACGGCCAGCGCCGCGGGAATCATGTCCGACGGATGCCCGCCGCCCGGCGAAAAGTAGGAATCGTTGCAGTCCAGATAGCGCACCATCACGCCATTGGCGAACCCCGCCATGTCCAGCGATGAGTAGGCGTCCGTCCCCAGGATCCGCGACGGCGTGCCGCTGGTAACGTCTCCGGCCAGCTTGCGGGCCACCTTGGCCGGCTCGCTCAGATATCCGCCGATGGCGCAGCCCAGCGTGTCGGCAACGGTGCGCTTGACCTGGTGCACCACTTCAGGCGGCAAATCCTCGTAGGTCAGGTTGCAAGCGTAAGAACTCAGCTTTTCCGTCGTGCGGTCCATAAAATCCGTTGCCTCCTTTACCGAATCACCGCCTCAGCGATCCGCTCCAGCTGCGCCGCCATCTCTGCCTCGGTGTCGCAGTGCTCGGGACGCACCACCACCCGGTCGGCGCCGGCGTTCAGCAAATCCTGCACCAGTTGGCCATCGGGAGCCTGCCCGTATATCGAGATGCTCAGCGACTTGGGGTCGCGGCCCCGCGCCGTCGCCAACTCGTCCAGGCGCGAGCGGCTGGCCTCGACCTCCTGGGGCGTTATGCGGTTGGGCAGCCAGCCGTCGCCCCAGGTCGCCACCCGCTGCAGGACCCGACGGGCCAACCCGCCCAGGATTACCGGAGGATGGGGCTGTTGCACCGGCTTGGGGTTGCACTTCACCGCCGGGAAGTCGTAGTACGTCCCGTGGAACTCGGCTTCATCCTTGGTCCACAGTTCCTTCATCACGTCCACCGCTTCCCGAGTCTGCGTCCAGCGATGGTCAAAGTCGCCGCCGAATATTTCCGTTTCCTCGCGGTTCCAGCCGGCGCCGATGCCGAACAGGAACCGTCCGCCGCTGATTCGGTCCAGCGTGGCAATCTCCTTGGCCAGCATCAGCGGGTTGCGCTCCGGCACCAGCGTAATCCCGGTGCCCAGCTTGATGGTGCTGGTGGCTCCGGACGCCCGGGCCAACGCGATGTAGGGGTCGGCAAAGTGGGCGTAAGTCCACGGAATCTCACCGCCCGAAGGAAACTGGCTCGCGCTTTGCACGGGCAGAATCGGATGCTCGGCGTACCAGATGGATTCAAACCCCAGGCTCTCGGCCGTCCGGGCCATAAACGCCGGGTCCAGCGTATAAGCCGGCAGCGGTATCGAAGTCCCAACAGACATAACAGATTCTCCTTGCTGCTGATATTACCGGTCAGCGGGTTTCAAAGACCGACCCTTCCCTGGCGGGAGTTAATCATCCGCGGCCACCGCAGCCGATACTCCCACAATGGCATCGTACACCTCTGCGCCCTGGGACACCAACGCCGCCACGTCCTCGGCCAGCACGTAACCTGATGTCACCAGTTCCTCGGCGTAATCCCGCACCCGCGCCAGGTATTCCTCTCGCGACCCGTACCGCTCCTCAATAGACGGCCTGGGGTCGCCGGACGCCAGCCGCTCGTTCCGAGTGACCGCAAAGGGGATCGCACCGCCCACCAGCGTTCCGCCCGGAGATAGAACCTGCCCAACGCCGCCGATATCAGGATGCCGCGCGTTCCAGCCGGTGTAAGTCGCCAACGGCACGGCAATCGCGGGCAGCCGCACGCCGCCGGTTTCATTCCCGTCGGCATCCACCGCCGATACCAGCAAGGGGTATTCGTCGCCCACCTCCGGCGGTATCACCGTGGGCACGGCCCGGTCCGGCCCGAAGTCCAAGCGCCGCATCACCTTATGATGCTGGGGAAACTCCACGCCCGGCAGTGAGCGGAACCAATCGGCCAGGTCATTGGCGTTAATTACGCTCCCATCGGCATGATTGGGATACCCATTGACCGGAGGTTCCTCATTATGGGTAACCCAGCGGTCGAGATGATACAGCGCCGCCCGCATCAGCGGCCGGTAGTCAACGTAGTTCAGCGCCTGCCGGCCCCGCGCTCCCGTGTCCGGGTTGGTGTCCGAGATGGGCAGACTCGCCGGAGCGTGCTGCGTCCCGCAGAACAGCCACGAGCGCACGTTGTCCGGCAGTGTAACGTCGGCCGAGCCGTCGGGCGTCATGTGCGCCAGCGCGCCGTGTCCTCCCCAGTATTCCGACGACGTGTTGGTGTAGATGACCTTGGGCGCGCAGCCCCGGCGTGTTACCTCCGCGAGTATGCCGTCGTTGTCTGGCTCAATATCCAAGAACGGCGGGAGATTATTCACGCTGCGGTTCGACAGGCTGGAGGGCTGCCCGAAGCGCACGTTGAACTCGCCCATCTTGCCGCCGGCCACGTTGGGCAGCATTCCGTCGAACACGACCCGTTCCGACTCGTCCCGGTTCAGACCCAGATGCAGCATCTGTCGCAAGAACCGCCCGCTCTGGCTGCGCCCGTAGCCGTAGGCCCTCCCAATCGAGCCGGCCAACGGGTTAGCCGTACCGTCGCCGTCAACGTCCTCATACCGCAGCCACGCCGCGATGTCCCGCGTGGCCAGCAGACCCAGGCCCACCACCGGCGCGTGGGAGGTTGCGTAGAGAACCCGGTACACCTTGCCGGCCTCAAAGCCGCCGTCCAGGGTGATGTGCGCTGCGTCCGGCACCCGACGCCCGTCCACCATTCGCGCGAAGGCCCACCGCTCCCGGGGGATCACCGTCTCCTCGCCGTCCTCGTGCTCCTGCACCGTCAACACCGAGTCCCAGCTTTCCAGGTGATTCGTCGGATAGGGTCGGTGCTCACGATCGGACAGGAACTGCGTGTCAATGTTCGCAATCGGCTGGAACGACACCACGATGCGGCCCGAAACCGGGGAGCCGTCGCCGTTCTGCGCGCTGGGCACGTTGCACCGGAACAGCCCAACTGCATCGGGCACGTCGTGCTGCCAGCCGCACCAGACCAGGCTGTAGCCGCTGCGCATCAGGAACCCGTTGCCGGGATGCGGGTCGGCGTCAGGCGGCGCGTCGGGGGCGCTGTTGATGTTTTTCAGCGCCAGTTCCTTGCCCCGGTTCACCACGTCCAGCAGCAGGCGCCCGTTGCCGTGGTCGTTGTCCACCGGCTTCACGATGCGAAAGTCCGCCGAAAACTCCACCAGCCCGTCAGCGTTGCGCGGGGCCAGCCCGATGTCGGCGATCACCGCATTGTCGGGATGCGTCGGGTCAACGGCAAAGTGCGCCACCCCGTCAATCTGCTCGTACCGGCCCACGTCGCCGAAAGCCTGGCCACCGGCAAAGGGTTGCCGAGTTGCAATGTCCAACCTGGTAAGCGCCATGTCAACTCACCTCACAAAATTTCGCTTGTGTCCACGTCCAAATCTCCCGGGGCTTCCGCTCCGGTGTTGTCGCGCCACCATTGGCCGAAAGCGTCTTCGCCCATGGCGTCGCGCAGACGCGCCAGGTGGGCCTTCACCTGGACCAGCATCGGCAGTTCGTACTGGACCACCAGCTGGTACGTCCGAGCCACCCATTCCAGCGCTTCGGGCAGGTTCTCTCGTTCCTCTTCCACCATACCCAACTGGCCGTAGGTTCGAGCAGCTCGGAGCACGTCCCGAGCGTTCTCAAAGGCAGTTCGGGCCTGGTCATACCAGTGGTACGCCTGATCCAGATTGCCCTGCTCGTGGAAAACCACGCCCAGCTGACGGGCTTCCACGCCAACCCCGCGCACGTCGCCCAATCGCTCCCGGTACTCCATGGCGATGGTCAGCCATTCCTCGGCTTCGTCCGGTATCCCGCGGGCCTGGGCCAGCGTTCCCAGGTGGTGAAACTCCACTATCATCTGCTCGGTCAACCCCATCCGGTCGCACAGGCCCAACGCCTGTTGATACCAGGACTGGGCGTCCTCGAACAGGTACTCCGAATGGTCAACCGTGCCCAGGGCGTGGAAGATGTACACCGCCGTCTCTTCGTCCCGGTTGTCCTCTACCATCTCCCGGGCCCGATGATACCAGCTGCGGGCCTCGTCGTATTCAAACCGCATATGACACGCCGATCCCAGGGCGCGGAAGTCGTTCACCATTTCCTCGTAGTCCGGCAGCCGCTGGTGTATGTCCAGCGCCCGGGAGTACCACTCCTTGGCCGTCCCGTATTGCCGCTGGTGGTGGCGCACCTGCCCGATGGCGAAGCAGGCGTCGGCGATGGACTCCTGGTCTTCTCCGCCGTCGATTATTTCCAGTCCCTTCTCCAGCCACTCGCTGGCTTCGTCGTATCGCCCGCGCCGGGTGGCAATCAAACCGTTCTGATGGTACACGGCGGCCGTGCGTGCGTCGGTCTCGCCGTCCGGCTGCTCCAGCAGGTAGGCCAGCAGCTGCTCGTTGAACCCCTCGGCGCGGTCCAGCTCTCTCAGCTCCACCGATTCCATGGCGTCCGTGCCCAGCAGATATTGCCAGAACTCGATGGCGCCGTTGCCTTGAGCTTCGGCCGCGGTGTGACCCACCACGTCCAGCAGCTGCCCCCGCAGCCGGCGCAGCTCCGGGAACCGCTTTTGCATCCGGTACACTTGAGCCAGGGGCTGCATCAGGATTTGAGCGTTGTCCCACTGGCGGTATTCCAGCGCCAACCCCAGGGCCTGAGTCAGGTTGCCCTCCTCGGCCAGCACCGCCGTAACGCCGGTGTCCTGGTTCTCGTACAGGCTTTCCATAAAGTAATCGGCTGTATCCGCGTACACCCGCACGAACTCGCCTTCCAGCTGCCGGATGCCGTCGCCCGACACCTGTCCGCCCAGCTTGCGCCCCAGGAACCAGGGCAGAGCGGGGTTGATCTGATAGACGCTGGGGGAAACCGGCTCCAGGAACCCCGCCGACTGCGCTTGCCGCAGCAACGTGCGGCAGGCGGCATAAGAACGCCCCGAGGACTGCATGCTTCCGTCCGGCGTCAGCAGCGAGCGCGACGCCCCCGACGCCAGATCGTCCCCCAGCACCTGCCCGTAAGCCCGTTCCTCGGTGATGTGGGACAGCACGTCCAGCATCACCCGCCGCTGGAACAGCGCCAAGAAGGGCAGATGCGTCCGGTTCCGCCGCGACATCCGGGAGAATGAATACTCCATGGCCGCCGCTAATTCCGCGCTCCGGCCCGGCTCGGCGCCGTCGGCCTGCTCCGCCATCAGTCGTTGCAGCTCTGCCGTCACCACCGAAGCCGGCACTTCCTTCACCGGCGGAATGGCCATCTGCATCGCCAGGGGATGGCCGTCCAGCAGGTCGAGCAGCTCGCCAAAATCGGCCCCCGCTCGCGCTGCCGGCACTTCGGCCATGTCCAGCAGCGCCGCGGCCAGCCCGAAGCGATCCGACTCGGTCAGGCCTTCCAGGCGCAGCGACGCATACGGCATCGTCAGCCAGTCCTCGGCGTCGCGGCGACTCAGCAGCAACGCCGCCGTGCCCACGGGGCCGCCCTGCTCGGTTTCAGCAACGGCCTCCCTCAGAAACGCCGCCAGGCCGGGCAGTTCGCTTTCGCTCAGCAATCCGGCGTTCCCGTCCGGGAACCCGGCCACGTTCTCTGCGTTATCCCACACCAACAGCGACGGATTCTGTTGCAGGTACTGAGTAACCCACTGCCGTTGCTGCGCCGCCGGCATATCGGCGAAGTCCAATCCTGCCACCGCCGTCCCAATCTCGTGCACCACCCGCTCGATTCCCGCCGGCTGCGACGCCTCGAATGCCGTGTAGAACACGCCGCCCGGATACGCGACCCGCGCCGGCTTCAGGAACCACCGGCAAAGGCCCAACGCCAGCTCCGTCTTGCCCACTCCCGTGTCCCCTGACAACAGAACGACCGCATTGGCTTGCAGTGTCCGTTCCAACTGCCGCAGCTCGGCCTGCCGGCCTACCAGTCCATGCTGCCCTTGGGCCGGGATCTGCAAGTCGTCCGTGGGCGCTTCTTCAGGATGTATCACCGGAGGGGCCAGCGGGTCCGGCTGGTGCTGCGCGATGGTCGCCGGCACGTACCGCTTGGACTGGTACACCGCGGGCAACTGCCAGTCCCAGAACACCCGCTTGCCGTACACCGACACCCGCTCCGGTTTGTCCATCAGGCCACGGCGTACTGACGATACCGCCGTAGCGACGGTATTGCCCTGCGACAGCCTGGTGTAAAACGCCCGCGCCGCTCCTTCCGCCGTATCGGGATGCAAGGGCGCCGGCAGCACGGCAACCTGCGCCACGCCGGCCTCGGCAAGCGCCAACGCCGCCGCGGACCATTGCGCCATCGCCGCGTTCTGCCGCTGGGCGCCGCTGGACAGCAGCGCCACGCTGACCCCGCCGTCCGCCAGCATCTTGCCAAGCTCGGCCGGCGGCACGGGACGGGGCGCGCCGCTTTCGTCTTCCAACAGAATGTCGCCGTTGGCGTCCAGCGTTGCGCCGTCAAAGTGGGCGATGTGGTAGTGATTTCGGTTGCGTTTCAGCAGGCCGCGCAGCGCGTCCAACGTTGCCGGACGTGGGTTGTCCAGCGACGCCTCCACGTTCAGCCCTTCCAGCGCCGTCACCGTCGCCGTGGCGAGATTGCCGCCGGCCATCGCATCCCGTTCCACCAGCCCGCCCTGGGTTGGCGGTTCGCCTACCAGCGGCGATGCCGACAGCATCAGCACATGGAGCGCATCATCCGTCCGTTCCTCAACCTCGCCTTTCGGTATTTCCAGCGAAGACTGTCGCACCACGCCCGCCAAGCCGTTGGGAATGAAATAGCCCAGGTTTGGGTCGTTCATCAGCTCCCAGGGCAGCGACAGGAACTCCGGCCGCGCCGAAACTATTGCCAGCTCCGCCCTCTCATCACGGGCCATCACCTCGTTGAGCAGCGCTCGCCCTTCGGCGCCGGCGGCGAAAACCGTCTCAAACAGCAGCCGCCCCAGGTTACGCATCACCTCTTCCACCGCCTCCACCCTGGGCAGGGCTCCGGGCGTGGGACGCCGGTATTCGGCGCTGTATGCGTCCAGCGTAGCCCTTTCCTCCGCCGACAGCTCCAACGCAAATGTGGCCGGCGGTGCGTCCCTCTTCGCGCCGTCAGCCTCGGCAAGGCTCACCTGAATCTGCGCGTTATCGAACAGGTCCCGAATTTCCAGAGTAGCGGCAATACTCACAGTAACTCCTGGTTTGGCAACTCCGACGTACAGCGACGGCAACGTCCCAACCCCCAATCCCCTGCTGACATCGCCAAAACGCGCGCATGTTAAAATACGCGTCTGCTGAATGGATTCTATCTCTTCCGTCGGCGCTCTTCGCTGTTCGGCATTATACAGCATCCCGCTCGCTAACCCATGGAGCAACCACGATGATTTACATTGACGACGACCTCCGCCGCCGCATCGACAACGCTCTGGCCGACCGCTGCCCGATGTATATCGCGACAGTCGGCCCCGACGGCGAGCCGCAGATCAGTATGCGGGGCAGCGTCCTGGTCTTCGACCGGGAAACCCTGGCCTACTGGGAACGGGGCTGGCGCCAATCCGCGGCCAACCTGGAATCCAACCCCAAAATCGTTCTGTTCTACCGGCATCCCACCGAACGGGTCAACCTGCGTTTCTACGGCGAGGCCACCGTGTACCGCTCGGGGGCCATCCGCGACAACGTAATGGCCCGCACCGTCCAGGGCGAACTGGATCGGGACCCCGACCGCATCGGGGCCGCCGTCCTGGTCCGCCTCTACCGCATCAACCAGCTCTCCGGTGAAGTCCTACAGGAACGCTAGGCCCTGGGGCTCATGCCGAGCCTGTCGCCGGACGAGTTCCTGGCCCTCCGGTTCCTACTGCCCTACTCCCACCACCAGCGCATCGGCCGCCTTGACACCCTGCCCGGCCGGCAGCGCCATCAGCGGGTTGATGTCCAGCTCGCCCAGCGAACCCTCCAGCTGCGCCGCCATCTGCGACACCCGCACCAGCGTATCGGCCAGCGCGTCCACGTCCGCCGCCGGCGCGCCGCGGAAGCCACGCAGCAGCCGGGCTCCCTTCACCTGGTCGATCATCTCCAGCGCGTCCTGGCGCGTAATTGGACACAAACGCAGGGCCACATCCTCATACACCTCCACCATGACGCCGCCCGTGCCGAACAGCAGGAACGGGCCCAGCTGCTCGTCGTAAGACACACCGACGATCGTCTCCACGCCTCCCGACACCATTTCCTGCACCAGCGCGCCATCAATCCGGGCGTTGGCGTCGTAGGCCCTGGCGCCGGTCGTAACCTCCTCAAATGCCTTACGCACCGCATCGGCGTCGGCCAACCCTAGCCGGATCCCGCCGGCTTCGGTCTTGTGCAGGATGTCCGCCGAGTTCACCTTCACCACCACGGGATACCCAATGTGTTCTGCCGCCGCCACGGCTCCTTCGGTATCCTCCACCCGCTGCCCGCGCGTGGTTGGCACTCCAAACGCCCGCAGCAGCGCCTTGCTGTCGTACTCGGACAGCGCGCCCTCGCCGTTCAACGCCTTGGCCAGGGCTTCCTGACCCGCCGTCGGCTCCGGCAGATCCGCGGCTCCCCGGCTCAGATACCGTTCCCGCCAGGCGTGGTAATCGTTCAGGTAGCGCACGCCGGCCGCCAGCTTGTCAGGCACGTAGAACACCGGGATGCCCGCCTGCCGCAGCATGGGCAGACCAGCCTGCGCGCCCCGCGTTCCCGTCCACAGGAAGGCCACCGGCTTGTCGCTGCCGTCCCGCTGGGCGATGACCTGCGTCGCCTGGGCGTCGGCGCCCGCCGATGCCACCACCAGCGTTCCGACGTTCTCGTCCTCGGCCATGAACGACATAATCGCCGGGAAGTCGTCGCTGTTGGCGAACCCGGTAACGTCCGACGGATTGGCCGCCCAGCCGAATCCCTTCAAGATGCCGTTGATGCCGTCCTCGGCCCGCTCCGACAGCGGCGGCAGATCCAGCCCGGCCTGCCCGAACATATCCGCCGTCAGGCTGCTGATGCCGCCCGAGTGCGACACCACGGCCACGCCCCGGCTCGGCGGCCTGGGGCATCGTGCCAGCAGGTTGGACACCTGCAGCAGGTCGTCGTAGTCCTGAACCCGCGTTACGCCGTACTGCTCGAACACCGCTTCATACCGAGCGTCCACGCCGGTCAGCGCCGCCGTGTGCGACCCGGCCGCCCGCGAGCCCAGCTCCGACCGTCCAATCTTGATGAGGACAATCGGCTTGCCGCGCTCCGCCGCCAGCCGCGCCACTTCCACGAACTTGCGCCCATCCTTGAACCCTTCCACGAAGCCGGCGATCACCTTGGTGTCGTCGTCATCCAGCAGGTAGCGCGCGAAGTCGCAGAAGTCCAAATCCGCCTCGTTCCCCGTGGACACGATGTAGGTGAACCCGATGCCCTCGTCCACGGCCCGCGTCAGGAACGGGCCGAAGGCCGACGCCCCGCTCTGGCAAACCAGCCCGACCGGCCCGCTCAAGCCGGCCGCGCCCCGCGACGACGCGCTGGCCCAGATGTCATCCTTCAGGTTAGCCAGGCCCAGGCAGTTCGGCCCGCTCACCCGCATCCCCGACTCCTGGGCGAACCGCCCCAGCTCGCCCTGCAGATCTCGACGGTCATCCACGCCGCGCTCGGCGAACCCGGCCGATATGACGATAGCCGACTTGGCGCCCTTCTGGTGGCTTTCCCGCAGCGTGTCCAGCACGGCGTGATACGGCACCACAACGCCCACCACGTCCGGCGCCTCCGGCAGCTCCGACACCGACGGATAGGCTTTCAACCCCTGCACCTCTTCGTAGCGCGGATTCACCGGATACACGTTCACCCCGCGCTCCATCGACCCCATTGCCGCCGCCAGGAACCGCCCACCGTACTGCATCCGCGGCGTCGCTCCCACCACCGCAATCGACCGCGGATTCAGCATCCGGTCAATTGAAGCCAGCTGTTCGTCACTCCAGAAATCCATACTTTCTTCCCCTGGTATCCTGCCTATCCGGTCTATCGATGCTGAATGCGAACGCCTAAGTCTCCCCGGAGCCACGGGCGTCGGCCCGCCAGTCGTCAGGGCTTGGCCCCCGGTCAATCAGCACGTCCACCACCGCGGGCAGGCCCGACGCCTGGGCATCCCGCAGCGCGCCGGCCAAATCCCGCGAGTCCGCCACCTGCACGCCGAAGCACCCGAACCCTCGCGCCACCGCCGCGTTGTCCGTCTCGGCGAACTCCGACGCGATGTACTGCCCCGGCGCCTGGTGGTGCCTTACCATCCCCAGCGCGCCGTCGTTGAACACCACGCACACGATGGGCAGCTCGTACTGCATCGCCGTGGACAGCGCGTTCACCGTCATCATGTACCCGCCGTCTCCGGTGACGCAGACCACCGGCCGGCCCGGGTAGGCAATCTGCAAGCCCACGGACGCCGGCAGTCCCCAGCCCATCCCCGCCGTGCCGCCGGGACAGAAGAACGTGTGGGCCTGCTGCGACTGGAACAGGTGGGCCATCCAGGTCCGGTTGTTCCCCGCGTCCAGCGCGTACACCGTGTCCGACGGCATGGTTTCCTGCAAAACCCGCACTACCCGCTGGGGCAGCGCCGGCGACGAATCCGTATGCAGCCCGGCGTCTTCGTAGAAACCCGCCTCCGCCTTGCGACCCGGCAGCGCCCCGGCCCACTCGCTGCGGTTGCCGGCCGACGCCCCCGACGCCTCCGCCGACGCTTCCACTAGCTGGCCCAGGATGCTGCCGGCGTCGCCGATCAGTCCCAACTCCACCGGGAACGTCCAGCCAGCGTTGCGGTCGTCGATGTCAATCTGGATGATGCGCTGGCCCTTGGGGTTGAACACCGAGGGCCGCTCCCGCACCGTGTCCTGCGGGCTGAGTTTGGCCCCCACGATGACCACCGTGTCGGCGTCGCCCACCGCCCGGTTCGCCGCCTCCTGCCCGTAGATGCCCACCATGCCAACGGACAGCGGATGCGTCTCGGCGACGGCCGACTTGCCCTTGTAGCTGGTGGCGATAGGCGCGTTCCACTGCTCGGCCAGTTGCTGCAACGCGCCGTGCGCTCCGGCCATGTGCACCCCGTTGCCCGCCACAATCACCGGACGGCGCGACTGCGACAGTATCTCCACCGCCTTCTCAATGTCCGCCGGCGCCGCCTGGGGCTTGGCTGTATTCAGGTAGCCCGCCGTGTCGTGGATGAAGGGCGGCGATTCCAGGTCAACCTCGCCGCCAATCGACGCCGTCCGCATCAGCAGGCACGCCGGCCCCGGCCGGCCGCTGGTCGCGTGCTTGATGGCCAGCTGCGCCCCCAGCGCCGCCTCCTTGGGCGACGTCGCCAGCGTCGTGTACTTGGTCATCGACCGGAAGATGTTGTGCAGGTCGATGCTGCCGTACTCGCCGGCCCCCGACTGGTTCGCCGGGTGTTGTCCCACGCCGCCGTCGGACGTGTCCGTCAGCACCAGCATCGGGCTGGACGACAGCATGGCCTCCATGATGCCGAAGGACGCGTTGGACCCCATGAACAGGCCCTGCCCCATGATGACCGCCGGCTTGCCCGTGGCCCGGGCGTAGGCGTCGGCCATGATCGCCGCCGTCTGCTCGTGCCGCGTCAGGTACGTGTTGATGGCCGGCTCTTTCCCCACCAGGTTGGTGAAAATCTGCCCCGTTCCACCGCCCGGGATCCCGAACACCGCGTCAATCCCCGCCTCCTCCAAAAACTGCACAATCAACTCATGAGCCTGCGGCATAACCCTTCTCCTGCTTCCATCTGCGAACTGCGGCGATGATACTCGCCGCCTACGGGCGGGTCAACAAACCTGCGGCCATGTGAGCGGCGGCGTCCGCTTACCGTGAGTTCGCTGAATGAACTGAGAAAGCGCACCTAAGGATGCGCCTTCGGTCTGTTGATGACGATTATCAGTAGTGCTACCATCACTAACGAACGAGACCGATTTGGATATCAACGCCGATTGAACGAACGATGTCAGTTTCCAATCACATCATGATTGAAGACCACGAGGATCGAGTCGCTGGCCGGCCGCCGCGTCAGATCCCGCTGGAGGGAGAGCGGCCAGCGTCCGACGCCGACGGTGGTCGCTTGTTGATAGCTTGCGAGGAGAACCTGGTCTTCATGAATTCGTTGGCCAGCGGGCAGATCAAGCTGGTTGTTACGTCCCCGCCTTACAATCTGGGGAAGCCCTACGAACCCAAGATTTCCCTGGCGGCTTATCTGGAATCCCAGGAGCGAGTCGTCAGTGAATGTGTGCGCTTGCTGCACCCCCAGGGTTCGATTTGCTGGCAGGTGGGCAACTTCGTGGACGACGGAGAGATAGTACCCCTGGATGCCTTGCTCTATCCGATATTCAAGGGATTCGGCCTCAAGCTGCGCAATCGAATCGTATGGCATTTCGGTCATGGACTGCACAGCTCAAAGCGATTGTCCGGCCGCTACGAAACCATAAACTGGTGGACGAAAACCGACGATTACACGTGGCACCTGGACCCAATCCGCGTTCCGGCCAAGTATCCGAATAAACGTCACTTTAAGGGGCCGAACGCTGGCAAGCTCTCTGGAAATCCCAAAGGGAAAAATCCCAGCGACGTTTGGGAGTTTCCAAACGTAAAGAGCAATCATCCGGAGAAAACCGTCCACCCCTGCCAGTTCCCGGTCGAACTGGTCGAACGTTTGGTTCTCTCTATGACCGATCCCGGAGACTCGGTTCTTGATCCCTACATGGGCGTCGGATCGTCCATCATCGGAGCGCTGATGCACGACCGTGCCGCCTACGGTTGCGACATCGTTCCCCAGTATGTGGAGATCGCCCGCCGGCGTATCGCTCAGTGGGAAGCCGGAACTCTGCGTACCCGTCCCATGGGGAAGCCCATCTACGATCCATCCAAACCCAACGGCGGGCACTGATGGAAATCAAAGCAACTTATTCCCACTTGAACGGTCTGGAATTTCTGTTGGTGCATCGCAGTGTATTGTGGGACGAAGTTCAACGGGTGATTTCACAGGTTGATGCTGAGGCGTGCCGGACCAAGGTATCCAGAGAAAGGACTATGCGCGGCAGGCTGTTGTATTCGCCGACTGATATGAACAACGCCTTCAAAGCCGGGTTCCGCAATAGTGGCTGGAGAGATAGCCAGAACCGATTTTGGGTAGCCCCGGACGAGAAGTTGCTACGTGGCATCTATAGCCTGCCGCCCAGCATCCAAAAAGAGCGCATAGAAGAGGCGGGTTATACCCCCGTAATGTCCTACAACCAAACCGATTTCGTGAAAGACCGGGTGGCCGTCGAAGTACAATTCGGCAAGTACGCTTTTGTCGCCCACGACCTGTTCGTAAAGCATCTCAGCTTCTACGTGTCCGAAATCATCGACGTGGGCATTGAAATCCTGCCCATGAAGGAACTGGAGCGCGAAATGTCCTCCGGCGTCCCCTACTACGAGCGCGACCTGATGAACGTCGTCCGCCAGGGACGCGGCGTCCCCGCAGTCCCATTGGTACTAGTGGGCGTCGCCCCGTAACAACGATTCCGTCCGACCGCTCTGCCGTCGCTCGCGGCTCGCCCCCTTCTTTCCCGTCCTTCCCGCTTCTATCCCGCCCCCGCATCAAGCGCGTGGTCGCATCGACAGTATCGCTTCGCTTGCAGCCTCGTGCTGCCGATGACTAATATGGGCTGACCCCGCGAGGCTGGACAACCTTGGCGGCTGTACTCCAAACACAAGGAGGCTCAACGATGACCCGAACCGGACGCGCTCCTCTCACTCTGGGCGAGCTGGACGCCATGCCCATTGAGGAGGCTCAAGCCCTACCCTTCGACGAACGCGACCGGCTGCTGGACCTGATTATCGCCGACGGGCGCCACGACGCCACCGCTTCCGTTTCCTACCGCACCGGGCTGTACAGCGACTACTTTGAGGAAGACCTGACCCGGATGCTCAAAGTGCGGGCGGTCACGGTACATTGTCGCGGCACCACTTCTTCCAACTTCGACGGCGTCCCCGTCGGCGAGACCTACCAGGAACAATACCGCGCCTGCTTCCGTCACGTCGAGACCATCCTGAGCGCGGCCCGCACCAACTTCGGACGGGTGGTCAAGATGGTTGTGTTCCTGACCAACATGGACCGGTGGGCCGAATTCAACGCGGTGTACCGGGAGTTCATTCCCAACCCGCCCTGCCGCGCCGTCATCGGCACTACCGGCCTTGCCCAAAAGCCGTTGCTCATCGAAATAGTCGAATGCGTCGCGTACCGCGTCGCCGACTAGAGAGTATCGGCAACCGGCAAATCACTCCGTCGTTCCCGCGAAAGCCGGAATCCGGGGGAGGAGCTCGCCCCCCTTCAGCGAATGTCAATCACCCCCTTGACAACCCCTATTAGAACGTATATCCTAATAGCGTCTAGGCAAACCCTTATTCCATCGTCATCCCATCCCGAGGCAGGATTTCACTTCGACGGCCAACCCCGTCAGTACCTAAAATCGCAACCGGCCCAGGTGGCAACTGCCGATCAAAGACTGACTCCTCACCGGCAATGCCCCACTGGTGTCCCTGGGACATCCCAGCCCGCGTGTAGGCGCGTCCTTACCCGACGCGTCGAGTACACGGAAAGAAATAGGAGAAATAGTTGCGTACCCAACCCGGCCGTACGCTGACAACGAAGCGAAGTCCTGCCTCCCACAACCAACCGGCCAACTAACCCACCGACCAGCCGACCAACGCAGAGGAGCAACCACCATCAGAACCGTACAAACCCACCAACGCTCCAGCCAACGCTATTTATCCCGCGCCCGTGTCAACCTGGCCTTTGGCAATATCGGCCCCGCCTCCATTGCCATCCGCCGCTCGGCCAGCCACGCCGTCACCGCCGCTGCTATGCACTGGGACTGGGGCTTCCGCACCCGCACCAAGCGCCGGCTCACCATCGCCCTCCGCAGCGTCGTGATCGAAAACAATTTGCCGGCCGGACACCTGGTAACCTTTTCCGAGGTGTACTACTACCATCCCGAACGCCTCGAGTCCTTCGACCGCCCCGATGCCCTGCGTATCTTGACCCGGCTCCATCGCCGCGTGCGTCGCCTCGCCCATGACCTCGACCGCGCCATCGCCCAGCATCCCAACCCGCCTACCCTCGACCAAATAATCGCCCAAGCCCAGGCTGAACCTCCCCCGCCGCCCTCGCCCACCATCTCTACCCTGGGCCAGCTTCGCGCCATCACCGGCCAATATCTGGACAGCCAATATGAAGACCACCCTCTGGATTGTCCCGACTGCGCCCGCCTTCGCCGCGACCCAACCACTCGGGGCTCCATCATCTTCAGTGTGCACTGTCCTCCGTGCATCGCCGATCAGTGGCCACGGCAATTCACCCGAGCCGTTGAGCCTCCCTCTTCCTGACTCCCTCCAATCCAAAACATCCGGCGCATCCCGTTTATCCTGTTCATCCGTGCAAAAATCCGAACCCCGGTTGACCCCATGCTGCTGCTGCCCTATCATCCCGGCAAACACAACCGCAGTGAGGTGCAGCCATGCGTGGAGCCGAAGCCGTCGTCAAAGCCCTCGAACAGGAAGGAATACGCTACATATCCGGATTCGCCGGCGGCGGTCTGAACCCCCTCTGGGGTCCCCTGCGCGCCTCCTCCATCCGGCCCTTCGCCGCCCGCCACGAGCGCCTGGGCGTTGAGATTGCCGACGGCTACGCCCGCGCCACCGGCGAGGTCGGCGTCGCCATGACGGGCACCGGCCCCGGGGCGACCAACTGTCTCACGGGCATCGCAGGCTGCTACGCCGACAACATCCCGGTGCTGCTGCTGATGGGCCAGCATCCCCTGCGCAACCTGGGCCAGGAATGGCAGCAGGAGGTCTCGGCCAGCATCTTCGACGGCCTTTGCAAGTGGCGCGGCACCTTCACCCGCGTGCAGGACATCCCGCAGGTGATGCGCCGTGCCTTCACTGCCTTGCGCTCCGGTTCGCCCGGCCCGGTGGTGCTGGAAATGCCCCAGGACGTGATGACCGCCGAAGCCGATGACGCCGTCCTGGCCTACACGCCGGTGGGGGTCCCCGGCAAGTCCGGCCCCGCCGACGCCGAGGTGCAGCGGGCCGCGGATATGTTGGTCAACGCCCGCCTCCCCGTCCTCAACGCCGGCGGCGGCGCAATGTCCGCCGGGGCGGCCGATGAGGTCATGGAGCTGGCCGAAATGCTCTCCATGCCCGTGGCCACCACCATCATGGGCAAGGGCATCTTCCCCGAGAATCACCCTCTGTCCCTGGGCGGCGGCGTCTATCCCCGCAGCCGCTACGCCTCCGGCGCGGCCCTGCAAATCAACCGCAAGGCCGATGTGGTGCTGGCCGTGGGCAACTCGTTCCGCCAGCCCAACGGCACCGACGGCCGGCCCATTCCGGAAGGCGTGAGCATCATCCACGTCAACGCCGACCAGGCCGACCTGAACAAAACCTACCAGGTTGACCTGCCCATGCTGGCCGACGCCAAGCTGGCCCTGCGCGCCATCATCAACGCCGTCCGCCAGCGCATCGGCCCCGACGGCGGCGGCATCAAGCAGGAGGTTGTGGACGAAATCCGCGCCTGCCACGAGAAGTACGAAGCCGAGTGGATGCCCCGTTTCACCGATGCCGAGACGCCCACCAACGGCTACCGGGTCGTTCACGAGCTGCAGCAGGTCATCGACCCCGACCGCACCATCGCCCTCCACGACGCCGGCGGCAGTCGGGGCTACGTCGTCCCCTTCTGGATGACGACCCGACCGCGCAACTTCGTCGCCATGGGTGGCATGGCCGCCATGGGTTGGTCGGTGGGCGCCGCCATCGGCACCAAGCTGGGCCGGCCCGACCATCTCGTCTGCCACGTCCTGGGCGACGCGTCCTTCGGGATGACGGGCATGGACCTGGAAACCGCTTCCCGCATGGGCCTGCCCATCCTGACCGTGGTTATCAACAACGGCGGTACGGGCGGCGGCATGATGGGCATGGAGAACCCCAACGGCACGCCGCCCGAGGTGGCTGTGCTGGGCGGCAACTTCAGCGTCGTCGCCGACGGGCTGGGCTGCTACTCGGAGCGGGTGGAAGACCCCGGCGACCTGCAGAACGCCTTCCGCCGGGCCATCCGCGCCACCGAGGAAGGCCAGTCCGCCATGGTGGAGGTCATGATTCGGCCGCTGCCGACCCCCGAACTTCCGGACGATTGGTCGCTCTAACACAGGGAGAGCATCGGAGGGAAACCATGCAATCCATTACCATCGATCGGGGCAAGAGGCTGAAGGAGGAACCGCAACTGGGACACAATCGCTGGCATCCGGACATCCCGCCCATCGTGGAAGTTGATGCCGGCGAGGAGGTCATCCTGGAAACCCGGGACGCCTCCGACTCCCAAATCCAGCCCGGCATGACCGGCGACGACCTGGACGGCCTGGACGCCAAAGTGGCTCATCCGCTGACCGGCCCGGTGTATGTCAAGGGCGCCGAACCCGGCGACCTGCTGGAGATCGAGTACCTTGACATAACCGCTCAACCCCGGGGCTGGACCCGCAATCGGCCGGGCGCCGGCTTCCTGCGGGACGTGTTCACCGAACCTTACCTGGTGCACTGGGACATCGACGATGGCTGGGCCACGTCGGCGCAAATTCCAGGCGTGCGCATCCCCGACGGGTCCTTTATGGGCACGGCCGGCCTGGCTCCGTCCCACGCGCAGGTGGCCGCCTGGGCCGCCCGGGAAGCCGACTGGGTGCAGCGGGGCGGCCAGGCCGCGCCTCCCGACCCGGAGGACGCGGTGCCGGCCGGCGGGCAGATCGCCAACGAGGGCCTGCGCACGCTGCCGCCTCGGGAGAACTGCGGCAACGTGGACGCCAAGCAGCTGACCAAGGGCTCTCGGCTGTTTATCCCGGTGGCCGTGCCTGGGGGCCTGTACTCCGCTGGCGACGGGCACTTTGCCCAGGGGGACGGGGAGGTCTGCATCACGGCGATTGAGATGGGGGCGACGTGCGCCGTCCGCTTTGCCATCCACAAGGGGGAAGCGGCCCGGCACAACATAACCTTCCCCCGCTACGCTCATCCCGATTACTTTCTGCCGCCGGAGTGGGCGGCGCCGCGCAACTTCATTGCCACCGTCGGCTACCCCATCCGTGAGGACGGCACCCAGGAAGGGGAAGCCAGCCTGGCGCTGGCGGCGCGCAATGCGCTGCTGAACATGATTGGGCTGCTGCGGGAACGGGGCTGGACGGCTCAGCAGGCCTACATAATCTGCAGCGTGGCGGTTGACCTGCGGGTCAGCAACATCGTGGACCTGCCCAACGTAACGGTGTCCGCATTCCTGCCGGAGGGGATTTTCACGGGCTGACATAACGCCGCTCGCGCTGAGCGTGTGGAAGGGCTGTCGTTCCCGCGTGGGGGAAAGCCGAAACAAAACGCCCCGGCCATTTGCCACCGGCCGGGGTGTTTCATTGTCCAACCGCCGGGAGGCGGCTGGACTGGGGCCGCTGCAGGATCAGCTCGCCATTGACCTGACGGCAGCGCCCAGCTGCGTCATGGGCTGCTGCCACCGCGGCCCATGACGTAGTTCACGATGGTTAGCTGGCGCGTTTGACTTCCAGCACTTCGCCGGGGGCCAGGGCGACGCGGCGGACGTTGATGCCGAGTTTGAGCATCCAGTAGCCGAGGGTGGCCTTGCTGACGCCGAGGGTATCGGCGGTGGCGGTGAGGCCCTGGTCGTTGACCAGTTCGGGCAGGAGCCGTTCCAGGGGGCGGTCGAATTCCTTTTCTACGCGGATCATCAATTTGGTCTTGCGTGCCACAGCGCACCTCCAGCGGTGTACCGATTAGCAGCGCCTTAGGCTGCTGACCGATTTCGTGTACTGCATTTCTTTGCCGGTGGTCTGTACATCGTCAAAGTTAGCAAATTTCATAGCCGGTGTCAAGACCAAGTCTAGAAAGTTCTTGAATCTTTTTTATAAACTTTTAGAACTCGCCTGACACGTGCTTATTTTCCCACACCGCCGGACCTGGCGCTAGGGCAATGAAAACGACTTTTGAGCAATTTTTGCCGTTTGGGGAAGGGCTAGTCGCTCTATCGGGCTGCCCGATTTGCGGGGACGCCGACGTTGGGGCGGATACCCATAGGATCGCCAGGCAGCCCGGAGGTCGCGCCGCCCTGGGGAGCCGAAAGGGCGTAGGGACTAGCTGCTGGGGTTGATGCGCGCAGAATGCTCCGGTGGGGCGGGGTGGGCCTGGGGATCGAGGAGGGGGTAATGGGAGCGCGTGTACTGGGGGAGGGAGGATGAGGGGAGTGTAACGGCTGGGAAGCAGGCGGGCCGTCCATGCAAGGGTACTTGGAATAGTGGTGGCGCTTCCAATAGCGGAGTGCATTCGAGTACCGCTGTCGGCGCGCTGACGAATGCCGGTTGTTTTGCACTTTCAGGGGCAGTTCGTTGCATGAGTGTACTAGCTGCTGGATTGACTGAAATGCAATATTAGTACACGGAATTACATCAGTCGGATGGGTGGGTTGGCTGGATAGGAAATGTAACGGCTTTGGCGTGCTAGGTGATGCGTCAAGGGCAATGGGGCAGTACATTTCTGCGGGGCCGGGGTGAGGCAGGTTGACACCTACCGGCCGGTTGCCTAATCTGCCAACCGCAGCTGCGGCTGCGCACCCATATGCACCGGAGCACTCGCTGTGAACATTCCGACTTTGAGCGACGTTTACCGGGCCCGCATAACCATTGGGCCGTATCTGGATCGCACTCCGCTGACTTATTCCGCTGCGCTGAGCGAAGCGCTGGAGGCGGAGGTGTACCTGAAACACGAAGAGCACCTGCCGCTGGGGGCGTTCAAGTCCCGGGGCGGCATCAACCTGCTGGCCGGAATGTCGCAGGCGGAGCGGGACCGAGGTGTGATTACCGCCAGCAGCGGCAATCACGGGCAGTCCATTGCCCGCGCGTGCCGGATGTTCGGCGTCCGGGCGTTGATCGGCCTGCCCGTTGACGCCAACCCGTATAAGGTGGCCGCCATGGAAGCGCTGGGGGCGCAGCTCATCTTCCACGGGGCGAATTTTGACGAGGCGCGGGAGCACTGCGAACGCCTGGCCCAGGAGGAGGGTTATCGCTACGTGCATCCGGTGAACGAGCCAGCGCTGATTGCCGGGGTGGCCACGGCCAGCCTGGAGATTGTTGAAGACCTGCCCGACGTGGAGGTGATGCTGCTGCCCATCGGGGGCGGCAGCGGCGTGTCCGGGGCCTGCGTGGTGGCGGACGCCATGGGGCCCAACATCAAGGTGGTGGCGGTGCAGTCGGAGGCGGCGCCGGCGGCGTATCTGTCGTGGCAGCAGGGGCAGTTGGTGGCTGCGCCCATGCAGACCTGGGTTGAGGGCACGGCGACGGCGGTGGGCTACGAACTGCCGCAGCAGATAATTCGGCACCGGCTGCACGACTTCGTGCTGGTGAGCGACGATGACATCCGGCGGGCCGTGGCGATGCTGGTGGAGAAGGCGCACACGCTGGCCGAAGGGGCCGGGGCTACGGCCCTGGCCGGGGCGGTGCGGCACCCGGAACTGGTGCGAGGCAAGAAGGTCTCCATCACCATCAGCGGCGCGAACATCACGCTGGCGCAGCTGCGGGACTGCATCAACCTGTACCTCAACGAATGAACTACTGCTGAGTCTCCTCAAAATAACGCGCCAGTTCATCGCGTCGGAACTCCGGCATGGAGCGCTCTCCGGTGCGGTCGATGAGCCACAGGCCCAATTCCGCCTCGATCATCTGCCCGATTTCCCAGCCGTTGACGCCGATTCGGTCCAGGGCGCGCAGAGCGCGGGGGACTTCGGAGGCGGCCATGGTTGCCACCAGCGCGCCGGAGCCCAGCAGCCCGAGGGGATCGATGCCCAGGGCGGCGCAGATGGCTTCGGACTCGGCCAGGACGGGAGCGCTTTCGGCCTCCAGGACTACGCCCAGGCTTGACGCGGCGGCCACTTCGCGCAGGGCGGTTACGATGCCGCCTTCGGTGACGTCGTGGAGGCTGTGGACGTTTACCGCTTCACATAAGGCCCGCGCGGGGGCCACCACGCTGATGCCGGGTTCGGTCAAGTAGCGGGAGGCCCGTTCAATAGTGGCCTCATCGACGCCGGCAGCTCGCAAGGGGTCGGCGCACTCGGCGGCCAGGATGGCCGTGCCCTCGATGGCCAGGCCGGTGGTGAGAATTAGGCTGTCGCCATCCTGGGCGCCGGCGGTGGAGACGAGGCGGCTGCGCTCCCGCAGTTCGCCCAACATGGTACCGGCGACGATGGGGCGGTCGATGCCGTTGGTAACCTCGGTATGGCCACCGATGACGGCCACGCCCAGGTCGCGGCAGGCGTTGGAGATATCGGCAAACAGGGCGCGGGCGTCATCCGGGGTGTAGGAGGCTGGCAGCAGCAGGGTGGGCAGGAACCAGCGGGGCGCGGCGCCGGTGCAGGCGACATCGTTGGCGTTGACCTGGACGGCGTACCAGCCGACGCGCTGGGCTGCGAAGGTAACCGGGTCGGACTTGGCGACGAGCAGACGCTCGCCCAGATCGACGACGGCGCAGTCTTCGCCGACGGCGGGGCCGACAAGAACCTGTTGGTCATCGACTCCCAGGTCGGCCAGCAGTTCCGTCATCAGATCCTGGGGCAATTTACCGATTTCCAAAGCGTCCTCCGCAATGCTGGATTTTGGGGCCAGTTTAGCAAAGGGAGGGGCCGGGAGAATCGTCGAAGCCGGGATTTGCCGGATTAGAGGACTGGCAGGATTGGGGTCGGGGCCGGCCGTTGGGTCAGGGGCCGCGGATTCCAGGGAGGTGGGTGTAGGGGGTGATTGAATCCGGTGGGTTGTAGTGTTGCCAGTTCCGGTTGTTCCAGTGGATGCGGTTGATGTCCACCGGGTTCTCTGGGTGTTCGGCGTTCCAGCGGATGAGGTACTCGGCGTAGCGGGCGTGGAAGTCTTCGACCCGGTCGGCCTCGGTGATGTAGTACTGGGCGGCGATGCCCTTGCGGGACTCTCTCTCCCGCTGCTCGGCGTCCAGTTCGTTGCCCTGGCAATCATGGAGGCGGTCTTCGCAGACGCAGGGGTAGGGATAGCTCTGGTAGTACACCCGGCCGTGGAGGCTGAATTCGATGTCGTCGGTGCGCCGGCGCTGGGCTTCCAGCTCCTCCGGGGTGGGTTCGGGTTCGGCGGCGGCCTGAGCCTCTTCGTCGTCGGGGGTGTAGTCGAAGCCGCGTTGGAGGAGTTCCTTGGCGGCGGAGAGGCGGTGGCAGGGTTTGAAGTCGGGGAAGCGTCCCTCCATGGCGTCGATGAGGAATCGGACGGCGACCCGGCCGTCGTCGGTTTCCTCCCGGACGATGCGGGCCAGCTGGACCCGGACCCGGTGGGCGGCGTCCTGGGCTTCCTCCGCCTCCGCCCCTGGATTCCCGCCCCGTATCAAGTACGGGGCAGGCTCTGCGCGGGAATGACGGGAATGGCGGGATGCGGCGCGTTGGTCGGCCCGGGCCCGGTCAACTACGGCCTGGGCCTGGTCGAAGCCGAGCTTGACCAGGAGGCGGGCGGCTTCGATGCGGTGGCAGGGTTGGAAGTCCGGGAGTTGGCCCTCCATGGCGGAGAGCAGGAAGCGGACGATGCGGCGACCGTCCTGGGTTTCCTGGGCGACGATGTGGGCCAATGCGGACATATATTCTATTTTAGGGTGGGTAATAGCGGGTGTCAACGGGGAGGTGTCATGGGTTGAGGGGTACTTTTGGTTGCGCTGGGATGCCGGTCTGCTATAATGTGTGCAGCCCGCTAATTTTTACCGGCTGCGGCGCATTCGTCTAGCGGCCCAGGACACCGCCCTCTCAAGGCGGAGATCAGGGGTTCGAATCCCCTATGCGCCACCACTGACCGCTTCGCCGACGCGACCGACTGTGCGCGTCGGCGGTTTCTTATCCGCCGGCCGGAGGAAGGCCGTGGTGCTGGACTCGACAACCCTGGTTGCGCTGGCGCTGGTGCTGGCATCGGCGGCAGCCCACGCCACCTGGAACCTGCTGCTGAAGCAGGCGCAGCGGCAGGAGGTGTTCGCCTGGTGGCTGTCGGCGTTCGCGGTGGTGGGGGCATTGCCCATCGCGCTGCCGCTGGCGCTGCTCACTCCCTTCGACCGGGTGGGGATTTGGTACGTCATCGCCACCAGCCTGGTACACATCTGCTATTTCCTGTTCCTGGGGCGGAGCCTGGCCCGCAGCGACCTGTCGCTGGTATATCCCATCGCGCGGGGATTTGGCCCCGGCGTGGTGCCGATATTGGCGGTACTGCTGCTGGGTGAAACGGTGGGACCTTTGGGGTGGGTGGGCATAGCCTCGATCATCGTCGGCATTTATACCGCGGCCTGGTGGGGGCAGCTGCGGCAGTTCACGACGTTTGCCACGCTGTCGGCGAACCTGCCGGGATTGGGCTATGCCCTGCTGACGGGGCTTTGCATCGCCCTGTACACCGTGATAGACAAGCAGGGAGTGAGTTACGTCAGCCCGTTCCTCTATCTCTACCTGATGACGTGCGGCGTCGCGGTGGGCTGGGCGCCTTACATAATCCACAACTACGGAGGCGCCGGCATAGTGAGCGAGTGGCGCAACGGGTGGGTGAGCGTCATCGCAGCGTCGTCGTTGCTGTTCCTGGCCTACGGGTTGGTGTTGACGGCGATGAGCATCACCGACGTGAGCTTCGTCGCGCCGGTTCGGGAGGTGGGATCGCTGTTCGCCCTGATACTGGGGGCGGTTGTGTTGAAGGAGTGGGTTACGCGGGGCCGGGTGCTGGGCGCGGCGCTGATAATCACGGGCGTGGTATTGATCACGTTGTCGCGGTGAACCTGGGACTGCGATAATGCCCAAAACCTCAAGGGAGTGAATATGCCTCAGCCTACGATCAAGATAGACGGCGCGCGCTACGTGGTTACGATGGATCCGGAGCGGCGCATCATTGCCGACGGCGCGGTGGTCATCAGCGGGGGTCGCATCGCCCAGGTGGGCAAAGCGGCGGAGCTGGCCGGCGTTGACGCCGACCGGGTGATTGACGGCAGCGGCATGGTGTTGACGCCCGGTTTCATCAACGGGCACATGCACATCAGCTACGCGCATACGGTGCGGGGGCTGTTTCCCGACGACCTGGGCGCGGAATATCTGCCCAACGTGTTTCGCCTGCAGGCGGCGATGACGGCGGAGGACGAATACGCAACCTCGCTGCTGGCGATAACGGAGCTGCTGAAGTACGGAACAACGACCTTCATGGACCCGGGCACGACCACGCACCTGGACGTGTGCCTGGAGGCATACCAGCGGTCGGGCTGCCGGATCATCGTGGGGCGCAACGTGCAGGACCGGGCGAACCCGTTGAACCTGCCGGTGTACGACACGGAGGATGCCATCCGGGAGACGCAGGAGGCCATCGAGCGGTATCACGGGGAAAATGACGGGCTGGTGACGGCGTGGGCGATGCCGTTCACGCCGGAGTTCTGCTCGGCCGAGCTGCTGGCGGCGACCCACGGCATCGCGGAAGCGGCGGGAACCCGTTCCACGGTGCATTTCAACAACGGAGGCCGGTGGATTCAGCACTGCCGACAGGAGCACGACTGCACGCCGACGGAATACCTGGAGCGTTGCGGCGTATTGACGCCGAGCATGACGCTGGCCCACTGCCTGGGCATTGGGGACGACGAAGCGCAACTGATTGCGCAGCAAGGCGCGGCCGTGGTGATGTGTCCCACGGCGGCAATCAAGGGCGGCGCGGGAACGGCGCAGCGGGGGCTGCTGCCGGAGCTGCTGGACTATGGCGCGACGGTGGGGCTGGGCACGGACGCGGGGAACAACTCGAACCTGCTGGAGACGCTGCGCTCGGTGTATCTGGCGGCGGTGCTGTACAAGGACGGACGGCAGGACGTGGGGATGATTCCGGCGGAAACTGCGCTGGAACTGGGGACCATCCGGGGCGCCGAGGCGCTGGGGATGGGCGACACCATCGGCTCCATTGAGGCGGGGAAGGCTGCGGACCTGGTGTTGTTCGATACGCGGCGGTCGGAGTGGGCCGCGTTGCACAATCCGGTGAACTCGCTGGTGTATAACGCCGACGGGCGGAGCGTGCACACGGTGTTGGTCAACGGGCGCGTGGTGGTGGAGAATCACCAGGCGTTGTTCGTGGACGAGGCGGCGTTGGTGGCGGAGGTGCAGCAAAAGGGCGACGCACTGATCGAGCGCGCCGCCGTGTCATTCCCGTCTCGCTGGCCGGTGGTGTAAGCCGATCAGGGTTCGGGGTCGGGCTCGCCGATGTCGCGCAGGATGTTTTCCAGGGCCTGGTCGAGGGCCGGGTCCAAGTCCACCGGCTCGACATAAGGGGTGTACTGGTAGTCGAGGCGCACCTGGTCGATAATCTGGCGGGCTTCGTTGTTGGTGCGGCCCAGGCGTTCGAGGTTGTCGAGGAGTTCCTGGGACTCGCGGTTGCCCATCTGTTCCAGTTCGGACAGGTCCATATCGATTTTGAACAGGGAGCGCAGACGGCGGAGGATATCGTAGTAGGCGCGGTGGTCCTGGGTGATGCCCAGCTGGTTGTTGTTGCTGGTCATGAAGGGATACATGGGGGCCATGGCGCCCATGCGGAACATCTGAACCTCGGGATACTGGTAGTGGGCGACGGAGACGAGGGCCATGCCGATGGTGGGGCCCTGGCGTCCGCGGCTGCCGTAGCTGGAGAACTGGACGCCGTGGCGCTCGAGCTGCTCGCGCATTTCGGGCTGGGAATATACGCAGGTGATGCGGCGTTCCAGGTCGGGGGGCGCCGGGCCGTTGACGCCCTCGACGGCTACGGTCTGCTGGATGCCCAGCTCCTTGACGGCGGTGAAGAAGGCCTCGGAGTAGATGTCCAGGCGGTACCAGGGTTCTTCGCCCAGGAACACCAGAAGTCCGCTGCCGATTTCGTAGAAGGCGTTCTGGCGGGACATGGCGGAACTGGGCAGTCCTTCGTGGAAGGCCGCGGCGGGGCGGAAGGCGTCGTGGGTGCCGGCGACCTGGAAGGGATAGCACATGCGGTTGACGTGCTCGGAGAGCTGGCCGACCTGGCGTCCGTCGTTCTTCTCGATGAGATAGCGAGGGAGGCCGCTGGAGATGCGGCCGCCGTTGGACCACTGCCGCCGCCAGCCGGCGATGAGGTACTGGGCCTGGGGCTTGTCGGTTAGGGTGAAAAGTTCCTCGGGCATAGTGGGGCCTGCTCTAACGCTGGGCTACGGGGCTAATATACCACATTGGAGGGTAGCCGGGACGGGTAGCCGGGACGGGTACCCCGTTCAGCGTCGCCACTGGGCGATGTTCCACAGCTCGCTGTCCCAATCGTTGAGACGGACGCCGAGGAGGGTATTGGAGTGGGCGGAGACGACGCCGCGGTTGACCAGGGGAATCTCGTAGTAGCTCTGCACCAGGGTGTCGTTGAGTTGCTTGATCAGGGTCTGACGCTGCCCGTTGTCGGTGGTTTGGGCCAGTTGAGCGAATAGCGCGTCGTACTGAGGGTTGCAGGCGCGGGCGTCGTTCTCGGTGGCCCAGTTGTTTGCGGGGGTCATTATCTCGCTGCAGAGCTGGCCGCGGAGGTGGCTCTGGGGGTCGATATCGGGTCCGGTGGCGTACATCTGGACGTCGGCGAAGAAGCGGCGGTAGGTGGCCGGGGCGTCGGCGATGGGGTCGCCGCCGAAGAAGACGCTGGCGTCGTGCTGCACCAGGGTGGTCTCGATGCCGATTTGACGCCACCAGTCCTGAATCAAGGACTGGGTTTGCTCGCGGACGGCGTTGGCGGTGGTCTGGTAGGTGATACGCAGGGGGATGCCGTTATATTCGCGGATGCCGTCGTCGTCGGTATCCACCACGCCGTTATCGTCCAGCAGTTGGTTGGCGGCGGCTAGGTTTTGGGTCAGGCACTCATCATTGGCGGTTGAGACGTATTGGGGCGGGCCGGCAATGAGGTTGCAGGTGGGCTTGCCGGCGAAGCCGTAGAGCTGCTCGGAAAGGGCGACGCGGTTGATGGCCAGGGACATGGCCTGGGGAATGGGCGTGAAGGTGAGGAAGGGGTGAGGGTTGTTGCCGTCGAGGTACTCGGAGCGGTCGTCGCCCAGGGCCGGTTCGGGGTTGGTCTGGTTGACCACGATACGCTCGACGGTGCTGGCGAAGGCGGAAGCGACGGTGCCCATGCCGGAGGTCTCCATATCGGCGAGCTGGTCGGGTTCCAGCTGGAGGTTCCAGGCGTAGTCGGCATCGCCGGTTACCAGGACGGCCCGGGCCGCGGTGGCTGCGTCGCCGCCGCCTTTGAGGCTGACGCGGTCGAAATAGGGGGTTTCGCCGCGGTAGTGCGGGTTGCGTTCGTAGGTGGCCTGCTCGTTGGGCGTGAACCGGACGATGCGATAGGGGCCGCTGCCCAGGGGGTTGGCGTTCTGTTGGGTGCAATCCCGCGCGTTCGCGCCGATGCAGTCGGCGAATTGGGCGGCGCTGATGACGGGGGAGCCAGAGCTGACGAAGGCGGTGTGAGGATAGGACTGGGGTGCGCTGAAGGTAATGTGGACGGTTAAGTCGTCCACCACTTCCAGGGAAGCGATGCCGGCGAAGGCACCGCTACCGAGGCAGCCGGTTTCCGGATGGGTGCAGTAGCGCCAGGTGAAGGCGACGTCGCGGGTGGTGAGGGGGCTGCCGTCGGACCACTTGAGGCCCTCGCGGAGGCGCCAGGTGATAGACATAAAGTCGGGGGAAACGCCGCCATTCTCGACGGTGGGGATCGCCTCGGCCAGGGCGGGAACGAGTTGGCCTTGGGGGTCGAACTTGGCCAGGGGTTCCAGGGTGATGGCGCCGGCGTCGCTGTCTTTGATCCCCGCCGCCAGGTAGGGGAACGGCAAGGAAGGGGCCTGCCAGTAAAGGAGGGTGAGGTCTTTATCTTGGCTGCCGTCGGGTTGGGGGTTGAGGCAGGCGATGAGGAAGGGGAGTAGGAGCAGGACGAGGAGGAGGGAGGGTTTGAGGAGGGGGAGCATAGGTTCACTGAGCAGGTGGGCAGTTTGGGAAGATATGGTCGGTCATGCTAGCGGGTTAAGGGTTGGGACGCCCGTCGGTGCCCAAGAAGTACGTCATAGATCGATTCCCGTGGGATGGAAGTCACGGGTTCTGGTTGGCAACTCAAAGGCGTCGTCATTGGGCGCTTTGGGTATGGCCAAGAGGTACTCGACAAAGTCCGGCGCGCCTGCTTTCTCGGCCTGGCACAGTCGTTCATACTCTTCGACAGCGATGACGATTACCGCTGGCTGGCCAGGTTGGGTTACTCGCTGCGGGTCGCCGGCCAACGCCGCGTTGACCAGGGCGGTGAAATTGTTCTTGGCATCCTGGATGGTCCAGTCTGCCATATGTCCTCCAGCAGGACCGTACGAAGGCTTGCGATTGCGCATCAGTCACTCAAGCGCTTCCGAAATGTGGACTATGCGCTTCTTAGGGAGCTTTGATTTTTGCAGCAGAGTACGATAGGCATCGTCTAGCACCACTTTGCACCCGGACGTCAAGACGAAATTCGCGTGAGACAAATACGCCACGCCGTAAACGCAGTGTTTGTAGAGCCATTTCAGCTTTTCCTCGGTCTTACGCCGGCGCTCTTTTTCGTCGAGAATACGAGAAAAGCTCTGGTCGAATACCAATACGAGCTTGTCAGGACGGGCTTTGACGATGTCCCGCAATTCATTGGCCATCAAATAATGAGGTTCTTCTTTACGGGGCGGAGGGGGCTGTTTTCCGGAACTAGGTTTTGGCAACCAGAGTCCTATATCAGGATCAAGAAACAGATGATCTGTGAAATCCCATTCCTTGGCAAGCCTAAAATAGGCATCCCTTTCTGCCAAATAGGTATCCCAACTTTTTCCTACCCTAGGAATCTCTCCGGAATACGGCGGCATCGGGTCGCGAGCCAAAATGCATGAACCCAGAAACGTCTCATACTCCTCCGCGAAGGAAGGAAAGGATTGACTGAAGTCTTTGGAAAACATCGGATGGGCAGACCACGTGCCGCATGGTCGTAGCCACTCAAGGATGCTCCGTTTAACAATGTCGTAGGAGTCGCCAAATTTGTCGGGATGCATGGTTGGGTCTCCAGTCGTGAGAAGTATCAATAGCCCTTTCACCCCAGCAGCGCTGACGCTGCCGGTACCTTACCGAACCTCAACGCGAAGACGGTCTCATCGAACGCGAGGGTTGCAGCTGTACTGGGGTGGTGGGCGGTGAGGGACTCGAACCCCCGGCCTTCTGCGTGTAAAGCAGACGCTCTAACCATCTGAGCTAACCGCCCGAGTGGGGATGTGGATTCCGGCTTCCGCCGGAATGACGGTGGAGCGGGTGGGACGTGGATTACGGCCCCGGCCCCGTGTTCTAGATTCCCGCCTGCGCGGGAATGACGGGAGAGAGCGGGAATGACGAGAGGAATGCGGGAATGAGGTGGGAAGGATGCGGGAATGGCATAGAAATGGCGCGCTTGGCGAGATTCGAACTCACGACCTCTGCCTCCGCAGGGCAGCGCTCTATCCACTGAGCTACAAGCGCGCGATGGAAAAAATGGATGGTGCCGAGGGAGGGATTTGAACCCACACGTCCATAATGGACACTGCGCCCTGAACGCAGCGCGTCTGCCGTTTCGCCACCTCGGCGTGGTCTTGCGTATGTTAATGGGTCGGTCGCTGGGGGACGGAGTGGTGGGCGATGGAGGATTTGAACCTCCGACCTCCTCGGTGTGAACGAGGCGCTCTAACCGCTGAGCTAACCGCCCCAGCGCGACTGCTGGGGTTTATTATAGCCGTAGCGGGTTGATCCGGCAACCGACCGGCGTCGTTTGGAGTGGGTGTCGCGTCACCCCCGTATCAAGTACGGGGCAGGCTCCGACGCTCTGCGGCCGAGGGAGAGGGGGTTTTGGCGGTTGGGGTATTGGGGTACGTTATGTCAAAGGGGGTGAAAATGGCGGTTGGGATGAACATAACGCATCTTGTGCGAACCAACGAAACTGGAATCAGTGGGCGCCGACGCCGGAGATTTCTTTGCCGGGTTCGCCGACGGCTCCTGATTCGAGGAGTTTGGCGAAGGTTTCGGCGTCGTAGCCAAGCTCGGCCAGGACTTCTTCGTTGTGCTCGCCCAGGGCCGGCGGGGCTCTGCGGAGTTCGGCGGGGGTGCCGCGGAGCTTGATGGGGGAGTTGGGCACCCGGAGGTCGGGCACCTTGGGGTGGTTGATTTCCAGGAACATCTCCCGGGCCTTGACCTGCGCGTCGGCGACCACGTCGGAGGTCTTGTTGATGGGGCCGACGGGGACGCCGGCTTCGTCGATGACCTTGACCCAGTGGGCGATGGTGTTGTCGGCGAAGATGCCGTTGAGGTGGGCCACCAGTTCGGCGCGGTGGGCGACCCGGTCGGGGTTGGTGGCGTATTTGGGGTCGTCCTTGAGGTCGGGGTGTCCGATGGCGTTGCAGAAGCGCTCCCAGAGGTTGGGGTTGGCGACGCCGAGGATGAAGAAGCCGTCGGAGGCCTGGAAGCTCTGGTAGGGCACCAGGCTGGGATGGCCGGAGCCGAGGCGATGGGGTTCGACGCCGGTGCCGATGTAGCCGGTGGCGTGGTAGCTCATGGCGGCGACCTGGCCGTCGAGCAGGGCGGTGTCGATCAGTTGGCCTTCGCCGGTCTTGTCGCGGTGGTAGAGGGCGGTGACGATGGAGCCGTAGGCGAGCATACCGGTGAAGAGGTCAACCAGGGAGAAGCCGACGCGCTGGGGGGCGCCGTCGGGTTCGCCGGTGAGGTGCATGAGGCCGCTGTAGGCCTGGATGATGAGGTCGTAGCCGGGCTTGCTGGCCATGGGGCCGGTGCGTCCGTAACCCGAGATGGTGCAGTACACGATATCGGGGTTGATGGCCTTGATGTCATCGTAGCCGAGGCCCATGCGTGCCAGGGTGCCAGCGCGGAAGCTTTCGATCATGACGTCGGCGTCTTTGGCCAGCTTCTTGACGATTTCCAGTCCCTCGGCGCTTTTCAGGTTGACGGAGAGGCTGCGCTTGTTGCGGTTGAAGGAGAGGAACTGAGTGCTTTCGCCGTTCCAGATGGGGGGCCACTTGCGAGTTTCGTCGCCGTCGTTGGGTTCCTCAATCTTGATGACGTCGGCGCCCATGTCGGCCAGGTTCTGGGTGCAAAAGGGGCCGGCCAGGGTACGGGTGAGGTCAACGACCTTGATGTGTTCCAGAGGCTGAGGCATCGTCGGGTCCTCGCTTTTTCAGGTTGGGCGGATTATAGCACGGGGGCAGGCGCGCGTTGACGGCGGGGAAATCAGGTGTTAGCGTGAGGCGAAATTCTCGTTATGTCTTGTTGAACGACGCCGATGACTGCTGCCGCTGACCGCCCGTTGATTGTCTCCCTGGGCGGCATCAATATGGACCTGGTTACCTTTGCCGGGCGGCTGCCCCAGGATGGGGAGACGGTGGTGGGGGACCGCTTCGTAACCTACGCCGGCGGCAAGGGTGCGAACCAGGCGGTGGCCGTGGCGCGGATGGGGGCGCGCTCGGCGATGGTGGGTCGGGTTGGCGACGATATGTTTGGGCCGCAGTTGGTTGAGTTGCTGCAGGATGCCGGCGTCGAGACGGACTCGGTGGGCGTGAGCGAAGGGGTCAGCTCGGGCATCGCCGTGATCAGCGTGGGCGAGGGCGGGCAGAATCGCATCGTGCAGGTGTTGGGGGCGAACGATACGTGCGGAGAGGCTGAGCATGACGCGGTGGCGGCGTTGCTGCCGGCGGCGTCGGCGTTGCTGCTGCAACTGGAGGTGTCGGTGGATTTGTCATTGTCGGTTGCGCGACTGGCGGCATCGCAGGGGGTTAGGGTGATTTTGGACCCGGGGCCGGTGCGTGCAGTTCCGGCCGAGTTCTACGGGCTGGTATCGGTGATCACGCCGAACGAGACGGAGGCGGAGGCGTTGGTGGGACATCCGGTAGGCGACGTTGGTGCAGCGGCAGCGGCAGCGGCGGCGGAGGAGTTGTTGACGCGGGGCGTGGGCGCGGCGGTGATCAAGTTGGGGGCCTTGGGCGCGTACTGGTCGGACGGGAAGGACAGCGGCCACGTTGCGCCTTTTCCGGTAACCGCCGTGGATACGGTGGCGGCCGGGGATGCGTTCAACGGAGCGATGGCGGTGGCGCTATCCGAAGGACGCTCGCTGCCGGAGGCGGTGCGATGGGGATGCGCGGCTGGCGGGCTGGCGGTTACAAAGGTGGGGGCGCAGGACTCGATGCCGACGCGGGATGCGGCGCTGGCGTTGCTATGACGGATAACGACAAGTTCTGCGCCAGCTGCGGGGCGCGGTTGGCGCTGCGGGAGCACGAGGGTCAGAGGCGTCCGGTGTGTCCGGTGTGTGGGCGAGTGGTGTATTACGACCCCAAGCTGGCGGCGACGTGCGTCATCGAGCGGGACGGGAAGACGCTTATGGTGCGGCGGGCGGTGCAGACGGGCTACGGGCTGTGGAGTATGCCGGGCGGTTATGTTGACCGGGGCGAGCCGGTGGAGGTGGCGGCGGCCAGGGAGGTTCGGGAGGAAACGGGGCTGCTGGTGGAGGTTGGGCAGCTGATCGGGCTGTTTTCGGACGAGGGCAACCCGGTGGTGGTGGCGGCGTACGCTGCGGAGGAGACTGGGGGCGTCCTTGCGCCGGGCCCGGAATCGCTGGAGGTGGGGTATTTCGCGGCCGATGCGCTGCCGCCGCTGGCTTTTCCGCGGGACGAGCAGATTATTCGGCGGTGGCGGGATATGCGCAACGGGATGGGATAAGGGAGAACCGTGTCTCTGCTGCACAGATTGGGGCCGTTGCCGGGTTTTGCGGCGCAGGCCGGGCGGAGCATTATGGATGTGTTGTATCCGCTGGAGTGTGTGGGCTGCGGCGGTGGGGGCGGAGTGATTTGCGATAGCTGTGCGCGCGAGCTGCCGGTACTGAAGCCGCCGTTTTGCCGGGTGTGCTCGGTTCCAGAGGACTTTGCGCGCTGCCAGGTCTGCGCCGAATCGGTGCGGGCGTTTGACGGCATCCGGGCGCCGTTCCGGTACGAGGGGACGATTCGGCGGGCCGTGGTGGCGTTGAAGTACAAGGGCATCAAGTCTGCTGCTCCGCAGATGGGCGAGCTGCTGGCGACCTACCTGGAGGCCAATCCGCTGCCGGGTGAAGTGGTGGCTCCGGTGCCGATGCACGGCGGCCGGCGGCGACAGCGGGGGTACAATCAGGCGGAACTGCTGGCGCGGAGGGTCGCCAGACGTTGCAATCTGCGCTACGAGGAGGGGTTGCTGTATCGCGCCAGGGCGGTACGGCCGCAGGCGGGCATCGGGAGCGCCGAGCTGCGGGCGGCGAACGTGGCCGGCAGCATCGGAGTATCAGCCAACAGGGACATTGCCGGCGCGGGGATCATCCTGGTGGACGACGTGGCCACCACGGGGAGCACGTTGGAAGCCGGCGCGGCGGCGTTGAAGCGGGCGGGGGCGGCTTCGGTGTGGGGGCTGACGCTGGCGGTGGTGAGTATGGGTGACCTTTCGGAATAGCGGCGTTTGACATCCATGCGTTGGTCTGCTGAAATGGCGGCAAAGACCGGAATAACGACAGTTACAGCAAGGAGGCAGCAACATGGCAGGCAACACAATCGTGTACGTTGGCGCCGAAGCCAGCGGACTATATCGGAAGACGGCCGGCGACGCGCACTGGGATCTGCTGACCGACGGGCTGGCCCCGGCGACGCAGGCGAGGGCCATCGCCATCCATCCCAATGATTCCCGGACGATATTCTGCGGCACGCAGCGGGGCATCTACCGGAGCCAGGACGGCGGCGACCACTGGCAGCGGATGAACATGACCGAGGGCCGGGTGGTCTGGTCAATCCGGTTCCATCCCAACGACGCCAGCATCATGTTTGCCGGGACGGAAGGGGCCGAGGTGTTCAAGAGCGAGGACGGCGGGGAGAACTGGGCGCACATCGCGACCGTATCCAATCCGGAGCAGGTGCAGATGGCCTTTGCCATGCGCATCCTGGGCATCGACATTGAGGCCGGCAACCCCAGCAACATGTATGCGGCGCTGGAAGTGGGCGGCGCGGCCAGCAGCACGGACGGCGGGCATACCTGGACGATTCGCAACAGCGAGTTTGCGGGGGACGTTGACCTGCTGGACCTGCACGGCGTGGCCGTGGGCGGCGCGAACTCGGACTCGGTGCTGATTTCCAACCGCACGGGGGTGTGGCGCAGCGCGGACCGGGGAGCGTCCTGGCAGGACTGCGAGTTCGGGCGGTTCTCGGACATCATGTACTCGCGGGGCGTGGTGCGCGATCCGGCGGATCCGAATACGCTGTACGCCTGCGTGGGGATGAACTTCGGCAGCGAGCAGGGCGGCGTGATGCGGACGACCAACCTGGGCGAGACCTGGGAGCGGTTCGACCAGGGCATCAGCCCCGGCAGCACGACGTTCGGCGTGGCGGTGAACCGTCAGGATCCGTCGCAGGTGTATTTCTGCACGCGGCGGGGGCAGGTGTTCGGGACGCACGACGGTGGGTCGAGCTGGAACAGCGACCAGTTGCCGGATACGGCGATGAACACCATCAGCGTGGCTTGCACGTCGGGGTAACGTCGAAGCAAGCAACGCCGGTTGCAACGAAAAGGGGCGGGTCGATGACCCGCCCCGATTTTTGGGTGTGGGGGTTTCGGCTAGGCGTCGGCCTTGGGGAGCCAGTCCTCGTTCCAGGGGAACTCGCTGGGGGCTTCGCCGAAGGGAGGCAGGCCCTGGTCGATGCGGTCGCGGTAGGGGCTGGTGACGGGCTCGCGGTAGGGGTAGATGCCGCCCTCGTACATCTGCTCGCCCTTCTTGAAGTGGGTGGCCTGTTCCAGGGTTTCCACGAAGGGCATGTTGATGTCGTAGAGGTTGCCGTGCTCCCGGCGGGGGCGCGGGCCGGCCTTGGAGACGTGGCCGTAGAGCTCACGTCCGATGATGCGCTCGGCGGCCCAGACGCATTCGACGAGCTTGTCGATGTCAACGCCGGTGGGGATACCCATATCTTCCATCATGTGGAGGAGGTCTTCGGTGGGGGCCATGCCGGTGGCGCGTCCGTTGCCGCAGTAGGGGCAGCCGCCGAATCCGCCGATGGTGCCGTCGAGCTCAAGGGTATCCTCGGGGCCGAGGACGCGCATGGCGGCGTAGGCGGAGGCGATGGCCATGTTGCGGCCGTTGTGCAGGTGCAGGCGGACGTGGTTGATTTCGGGCCAGCGTTCCTTGACGCGGGAGATGCTCTCCTCGACCTTGGCCGGGGTGCAGTGGCTCATGGGGTCGCCCATGGAGACGCTGCGGACGTTGATGCCGGCTTCTTCCCAAAGGCCGTGCTGGTACTCAAACAGGGTCATCAGGGAATCGACGGGGAACTCGCCGAGGAAGTTGGAACCCCAGGAGGCGTTGCAGCCGATGCCGGCCTCGGTGATGCCCAATTCCTGGGCCTGGGCGATGATTTCCGGCCAGCGTTCCATCTCCTGCATCTGGCTGCGGTTGGTGTTGCGGCGGGCGAACACGTCGCAGAGGTGGCAGGAGAGGCGGGGGTATTTGTCGCGCTCGATGGTAAGCGGGGGCGAGTAGGCGCGGGCGCGCTCGACGCCGCGGGCGTTGAGGGCCAGGGCGGTGTAGGTTACGCCGGCTTTGGGGGTGAACTTGGTTACGATTTCGTCGATGCGCTCCATCTGGGGCGTCCACTTGGGGCTGACGAAGGAACCGACGACGATGCTGCTGAGGCCGGTTTCGGAGAGCATATCGAGGAGTTCAACCTTGTCGTCAACGCCGATGTTGGCGTCCTCAATCTGCATCCCCTCACGCATACCTTCTTCCTTGTAATGAACGGTAGGCCAGTGGTTAGGCATGGGAGACTCCTTGCGCCGCTGGGGGCGCGGTGACGGTACTAGAAGCGGGTGCGCTGATGCGCGGAATGCCGGGATTGTAGGGTCGGGCGATTGGGGTTGTCAAGGAAGGAACTCGGACGCTGACGCGGACGCCTTCACATTATTGGGGCGCATGGGGACAGCAGGCGTAGGCGATTAGTTTTTGGGTTAGTTTGGCGGCGGTGTAGGCGTTGGCGGGGGGGCCGTCGTTGGGGGCGAGTTCGCAGACGTCGAAGGCGACGATTTGGCGTTGCTGGGCGACGCGGCGGAGCAGGGCGGTCAGGTCGGGCCAGCGCATTCCGCCGGGTTCGGGGGTGCCGACGGCGGCCATTTCGGACGGGTCGAGGGCGTCGAGGTCAACGCTGACGTACACCTGGGGGGATAACGTGGCGATTATGTCATCTACGTAGGCGGTGGCGGTGGGGGGCCAGTAGCAGGTGGGGATGGCGGCGGCCTGGATGTAGTCGCGCTCTTCGCGGGCCAGGGTGCGGACGCCGACCAGGGTGAGCGGGCAATGCTCGGCGATGCGTCGGGCGGCTGAGCCGTGGCCCCAGGGGGTGCCCTGGTGCTCATCGCGCAGGTCGGCGTGGGCGTCGATGTAGAGGACGGAAAGGTCGGGATCGCGCTCATGCCAGGCGAGGGCGGAGCCGATGGCCGCGGAATGGTCGCCGCCAATTACGCCGGTGAGCTTGCCCATGGCGGCGTAGTGGGATACGGCAGCCTGCACGCGTCGGGCCATGGCCTGGGGGTCGCCAACGTGGGGTTCGAGCGGGGGCGCGGTGTGGATGCCCAGCTCGGCAACATCTATGCCCAGCTCCAGGTCGTAGTCTTCCAGGGCGGCGGAGGCGGCGATGATGGCGGCGGGGCCGTAGCGGGCGCCGCTGCGAAAGGAGGTGGTGCTATCGATGGGAACGGGTATCAGGACGGCGGCGGCGGAGTCCAGGGCGGCCTGCTCGGGCGGCAGGGCCAGGAAGTTGGCGGGAGTTGATGGAACCGGAAAACCGTTCACGTTGCAACGTCATCCGGTCGGAGAGGGGGAGGCTAGCCGCCGACGGCGGAGAGGCCGGAGCGTTGGCGTCGGGTTTCGGCGGCGCCCTGTTCGGCGTTGGACCATTCCAGGCCGCGGTCGAGGAGCCAGGTTTTGACCTGTTGCAGGTCGAAGAGGGCGCGGGCGTCGGCCAGGGCGCGTTCGTGGTCGAAGGACTTGCAGGAGAACAGGTCGATGTTGACGTAGTCGCGGTGGGGGAAGGTATGGACGCTGATGTGGCTTTCGGCGATGATGACGAAGCCGGAGATGCCGCTGTCGTTGGGGTTGGGGCCGTGATATTCCAGCACCTCAGGTTCGGTAATCCTGGTCATGCCCAGATTGGCGGGGTATTCGTCGAGGAAGCGGCGCAGGCGGTCAGTGTCCCACATCATGGCGGCGTCGCCACCGAACCCGTCGATAATCAAGTGCATTCTGGTTGCCAGCTCCCGGAGATAAAATAAGCCCCGTCGCACGGGGCCGCGCCGTCTTGTGCAATCGCGGCGTATAGAATATCATAGCCGCTGCGCCAGTTCAAAGGCGTATTTTCGTCAAGTAACACCCGAACGTCGGGGTTGAGAACCGCTGCCCCGGCGTTATCGTATGTCAGACAAGGGGAACGGGCCGGGCGGCACGCGGTCACCCCAGGGACAGCAGAACGGATCAGCAAATGGCGATTGAGAGCAACGGCCAAGCCGACGCCACCGTGGTCGATGCGCCGGCCGAAGATACGATGATTGAGGTGCAAGACCTCACGCACTACTACGGGCCGATGCCGGCGGTGGAGAACGTGAACTTCACGGTGCGGCGGGGCGAGATTCTGGGCTTTTTGGGGCCCAACGGGGCCGGCAAGACGACGACCATGCGGATCCTGACGGGCTTTATGCCGCCGACGCGTGGCTCGGTTACGCTGGACGGATATGACGTGGTGGAAAAGTCGCTGGAAGTCCGCAAGCGCGTGGGCTATCTGCCGGAATCGGTGCCGCTGCACACGGAGATGACGGTGAGCAGCTATCTGAAGTATATGGGTACGCTGCGGGGGATGAACGGCCGACGGATCCGCGCCCGCATTGACGACGTGATTGACGTTTGCCGGCTGGAGGATTATCACAAGACGCTGATCGGCAAGCTATCCAAGGGGTTCCGGCAGCGGGTGGGCATCGCCCAGGCGATCCTGCACGAGCCGGAGGTACTGGTGCTGGATGAGCCGACCATCGGGATTGATCCCATCCAGGTGGTGGAGACGCGGGGGTTGATCCAGGAGCTGGGACGGGAGCAGACGGTGGTGCTGAGCAGCCACATCCTGCCGGAAGTGAGCATGATCTGCGAGCGAGTGCTAATCATCCACGAGGGGCACATCGTGGCGGCGGACACGCCCAACAACCTGGCGCAGCACCTGCGGGGCGTGGAACAGCTGGAGGTTGAAATCGGCGGGCCGCCGGCGGAAGTGATGGCGGCGCTGCGCGGGATTGACGGGGCGACGGAAGTGAGCCATCACCCGCGGCCGGGGATCAACGCCTACCGGGTGCAGTACCGGGAAGGGGCGGACCTGCGGGACGAGATTTCGCGTACGGTAATCAGCCGGGGGTGGAGTCTGCTGAGCATGCAGGTGAACAGCATGAGCCTGGAGGAGATTTTCCTGCGGCTGACGACCACGGAGACCGACGACGAGGGGTTGGCGTAACTGACAATGCGAACGATACGCGCGGTGGCGCTCAAAGAGATTCAGATTTACTTCAGCAGCCCGGTGGCCTACATCGTGGCGCTTATCTTTATGGCGCTGAGCGGCTTCTTCTTCGTACGGGATTTGGGCAATCCGTTTCCGGAGGCATCGCTGGCCAACTTTTTCCAGGGGGCTACGCTGGTGCTGACGCTGCTGGCGCCGGCGTTGACCATGCGCCTGCTGGCGGAGGAGCAGAAGCTGGGGACGATTGAGCTGCTGTTGACCTCGCCGGTGCGGGACTGGGAGGTAATCCTGGGGAAGTACCTGTCCAGTTTTGTTTTTCTGCTGTTCCTGCTGGCGCTGACGTCATATTATGTCGTGCTGCTGCTGGTATTTGCCACGCCGGACCCGGGGCCGATTTACTCGGGTTACCTGGGACTGGTGCTGTACGGCATGGCGGCGCTATCGGTGGGGGTATTGACTTCGACCTTGACCAGCAACCAGATCATTGCCGCGGTGGTCAGCTTCGGCATCCTAGTAGCGTTGTACGCGACGGCGCTGATCAGCGAGGTAGTAACCGGGGGTTGGGCCAACGTCTTCAACCAGCTGGGGTTCACCGGCCACTTCAACGACTTTGTCAGCGGCATCATCGACTCGGCGCACATCGTGTATTTCCTGACGGTAACGGCGCTGTTCCTGTTCCTCTCGATACGCGCGCTGGAATCGCGGCGGTGGAGGTAGCATGAGCCAGCAGCGCAGGGACGATACGCCCAGAGACTGGCGCCGGCGCCGGGGGCGAGACCGCCAGGGCGACGGCGCAGGACAGCCGGGCGCGGAGACAGCGGCCCCGGCACTGGAGGAGCAGTCGCGGACGCTGTTCTCGTTCATTGAGCCAGCGTTTGATTTCGTCGCCGTTTTCTACGCGCCCATCCTGATTGCCGGCGTGATTGGGCTGATTACCGGCACGGCGCTGCTGGTGTTCGTGGAATCGCTGAGACTGTACGGGGGCATCGTCCTGGGTATCGGCGGCGCGCTGGCACTGCTGGTGGCTCTATCCTACTTCAGCCAGGTGATCGCCGCCTTTTTCAGCCGCACGGGACGGTACGGGGTCAATACGGTGGTGATGACGGCGGCATTTATCGGGTTGGTGGTGCTGGCGAATTACGTGGCCTTTGAGAATCACTTCCGAGCCGACACCACGGCAACGAACCAGTTTTCGCTGGCCGAGCGGACCCGGGACCTGCTGGACGGGCTGGACCGGCCCATCAACATCATCGCCTATTACCCGGATGAAGTTACCGGCATTGATATGCTGACGCGACGGGGCAAGGTGGACACGATGCTGGGCGAGTTCAGCAAGCGCAGCAACAGCATCAACTATCGATTCATAGACCCGCAGAAGGAGGCCGACCTGGCCCGCAGCCAGGGGGTGACGGCCTACGAAACGCTGACGGTGGCGGCAGTGGGAACGGACATCATAGACCTGGTGCAGCCGACGGACACCGTGTACAGCAGGCTGGAGCAGGACCTGTACACGGCGCTGCTGGTGGCCACGGAAACCGAGCGCAAGAAGGTCTATTTCCTGGCGGGCCACGGCGAACGGGACATCAACGGAGCCGAGGACGACGGGTATCAGCAGATTCGGGACGGGCTGGAAGTGGACAACTACCAGGTGGAGCTGCTGGTGTGGCCGACCACGGAGGAGGAGGTAGCGGTGCCCGAGGACGCGGCGCTGCTGGTGATCGCCGGGCCGACGGGGGAGCTGCCGCAGGCTCACTTCAACGCGCTGAACGCCTACATGACGGGGCACAATCCCGACGGCGAGCCGCGGCGGGAGGGCGCCAGGGTGATCTTTCTGGCGGAGCCGGACACGCATGATACGTTCCGGGCGTTTCTGGCCTTTTGGGGGGTGATCGCGACGGACGGCTACATCAGGGACACCGAGGGGTCGCAGCCGAATGCGCCGCGCACGCTGCGGGTGGGCATCTACAATCCGCAGGCGCCGGCCGAGATCGTCGCGCCGCGGGGTCAGCAGCTGAACGTGGCATTCATGCCGGGGACGGCGGCCCTGGAGCCGATCCTTGAGGAGTCTCCGGCGCGGGTTCCGGTGCCGATTGCGGCGACCTCGCCGGCGGCGCACCTGATCAACGACATCGAGCGGATTGACCCCAACGACAACGACCCGCGGGGGGTGTATTTTCCGGCCATTTACCTGGACATCGCCGCGCCGGTGGGCGTCGCCGCCCCCACGGAGAGGCCGCCGGACAACGAGATTGCGGGCATGGCGGTGTTCGGGGACTCGGACTTCATCGCCAACCGCAACGTGGAACGTGGTTCCAGCGCGGCTCTGTTCCTGAACACGGCCAACTACCTGATGGGGGACTACTCGCTGGTGTCCATCCGGGACCGGGAGTTTGTGTACCGGGAGTGGAACCTGGACGCCAACGAGTTCAACTTTGTGCGGTTCTCGACGTGGCTGCTGCTACCGGGGCTGATGGGGCTGATGGCGGTGGTGGTCTGGTGGGTGCGCCGCTAACTAAAGAGCGATGAATATCCGGTTGACGATTCTGCTGGTTTTCGTGCTGGTGATCTTCGGCGCGCTGGCGTTGTATTTCAGGCCGTGGGACCGGCCGGAGCCGTCCGACGAACCGCCGTGGGCCTGGCGCATCGACGACGACGCCATCGTGAGCGTGGAGGTTACGCACCGGGGACAGGCGGGCGATTCCATCGAGTGCTCGGATGACGTCATCGAGGTTAGTGGCGAGGAGCTATTCATCGCGTACGACAAGGACCTGGGACGGGGCAAGTGGTTCATCGTGGAGGGCGACGAGCGCACCCAGGTCTTTCAGGACAAATGGGCCGGCACGCCGCTGCTGCTGAGCGGGCCGAAGGTGAACCGGGTGCTGGGCGAGACGATTGAGAATCCGGCGCAGTACGGGCTGGGGCCGCCGGAAAGCATCATCAGGATAACCGAAGAAACGGGGCTGTCCTACGAGTTCTGGCTGGGGAACAAGACGCCGGACGAGGAGTACAGCTACATGAGCGTGGGGGGATCCACGCAGCTGTTCACGGTGCCGGAGATTTGGGCCAGGGTGGTGAAGTGCCTGGCGGTCAACCCGCCCTTCTACCCGCCGCCGCTGGAGCTGGGATATTTCTACGACGTGGATTTCCGGAACATCCAAGAGCTGGAGGTTACCCATAAGGGCGAAACGGTTACCTATACGCCGAATCCGGTGGAACGCACCTGGTACGCGGACGTGGACGGGGAACGGATGGCGGTGAAGGCGCCGGTGTGGTGGTCGTTGCAGCTGCCGTGGTATGCGCAGCCCGGCAAGCCGGGCGGGCCGGATACGTTGGGCGGCTGGCACGTTGACGAGGACGGGGTGGATGATCCGGCGTATGGCCTCAACCCTCCCGAGACGATCGTGCGGGTGACGACCCACGAGGAGAGCCGGGAGTTTTACATCGGCGGGGAGCACATCGAGGTAGATCGGGACGGGAATCAGATACTGGACAGCGCGGGGAACACGCAGGTGCTGGTCCGCTACGCGGCGCTGCCGGACGATCCGATAGTTTATGTAATCAACGCGGTTCGGGCGGAACGCACCATTTGCCTGGCGACGAATCCGCCGGTGAGTTCGCCTTACGAATGTCCGTAGCCGAGGGGACTAGAGGAGGCCGGTTTGAACGCAGAGATTATTTCCATCGGTACGGAGCTGCTGATGGGGGAGTTGACCGACACCAACGCCAGCTGGATTGCGTCACGCCTGCCGGCGCTGGGCATCCGATTGCAGCAGGTGAGCATCATTGACGACGACCTGGCCAAGCTGGCGGACGCCTTCCGGCGGGGGCTGGAACGCTCGGATATGATCTTCACCACGGGCGGGCTGGGGCCGACGCAGGACGACCTGACGCGGGAGGCGGTGGCGGCAGCGCTGGACGAAACGCCGACGGTGCAGGAGGAGGAGCTGGAGAATCTGCGGCAGTGGTTCCGCAACCGAGGGCAAGATATGCCGGCGCATAACGTGAAGCAGGCGCACCTGATACCGTCGGCGGAGTTCATCACCAACCGCAACGGGACGGCGCCCGGCTGGTGGGCGGAAAAGGACGGCAAGCACATCATCATCATGCCGGGGCCGCCGGGTGAGAACCGGGCCATGTGGCAGGATGAAATCGACGCCAGGCTGAAGACGCTGATTGATACCGAGGTAACCATCACCCGCAACATCAAGACGCTGGGACTGGGCGAGGCGTCGGTGGACGAAATCGTGTCGGAGTATTTCGGGCTGGAGAATCCCTACCTGGGGATTTACTCGAAGGCCGACGGCATCCATCTGCGCATCATCGCCAGGGCCGGAGACGAGGGCGCGGCGCGGGAGATGATTGCGCCGGTGGAGAACGCCATCCACGAGCGGCTGGCGCCGTACATCTGGGGTTACGACGACGAGACGCCGGAGCTGTCGGTGGGGGCGGCGCTGACGGCGCGGGGGATGACGCTGGCGACGATGGAATCGGTGAGCGGGGGGTTTTTGGCCAACACGATAACGGAGGCGGCGGACAGCAACCGCTGGTATCGGGGGGGCAGCGTGGCCTACACGGCCGAGGCCATCATTGGGGCCGGCGTGGCGGCCGGGGTGCTGGAGAAGCACGGGGTGGTGAGCCAGGCAACGGCCAACGCGATGGCGCTGGCGGCGCAAGGGTCGGCCGGGTCGGACTTCGGCATCGGGGTTACGGGCGTGCTGGGGCCAGAGGAGTTAGAGGGGCAGCGGCCGGGGACCATCCACATCGCCATCAGCCACGGGGAGGACGTGCACGAGTTTCCGTTGCGGACGCCGCCGCGGCGGTTGGTGATCAAGCGGCGGTCGTGCAACACGGCGCTGACGGAGCTGCGGAAGCTGATAACGGCGGTGACTCCCTAGCCGCTTAGCGCGTCATGGTGAGGGTGCGGTAGAGCATGGGGAGGCGTTCGGGCAGGGCCCAGATGTCATCCAGGACTTCGTAGTTGAGGTCGCCGCACATGGTCTTGAGGTAGTCGTGACCGGCCTTGTCGACGGTCAAGCAGAAGGGGGTAATCTCCTTGCGCTTGGCTTCCACCAGGGCCTGGTGGGTGTCGTGGACGGCGTACTCCTTCTCCACGCCTTCGCGGCTGTAGCCGCGGTCCTGGGGACGGCCGTCGCTGATCAGGAACATGATCTTGGTGGCGGCGTCCTGGTTTTCCAGCTTGGTGATGGCGTGGCGGATGGCGGAACCCATACGGGTGGCGTGGAGGGGCGTTACCTTGTCGATACGGCGCTTGATTTTATCGTTGAACTGCTCGTCAATGTCCTTGATGACGTAGAACTCGACGTTTTCGCGGCCGTAGCCGGAGAAGCCGTAGATGCCGTAGGTGTCGCCGATGGACTCCAGGGCGTTGATGAGGAGGGCGCAGCTTTCGCGTTCCAGGTCGATGATGCGCTTGTAGTGGCGGCGCACCAGTCCTTCGCGGCGGCGGCGGAGCCAGACCATGTACTCCACGGGGTCGTCGGGGGCGTCGCGGTCGTCCACGGAGTGGCGGCCTTCGTCGATGGCTTCGGCGGTTGAGGCGGACATATCCAGGAGGAAGACCACGGCGACATCGCGCTCGACGCGGTTGCGGCGCCAGTAGATTTTCTCGTCGGGGGGGACGTTCATGCGCAGGTCGGCCCAAGCCTCCAGGGCGGAGTTGAGGTCGATGTCTTCGCCGTCAATGAGGCGGTAGGTCTTGCGCCAGGTTTCGGGCATAATCAGCTCGAACTGTCGCTTGATGTGGGCCAGGAGTGAGGCGTAGTTACGCAGGGAGTCGTTGTAGAAGTTGGGGTCGCCCTCGTCGAGGATTTTCTCCTTGACGATGCACCAGCGAGGCTTGTAGTCGTTGGCGCGGAAGTCCCATTCGTCATAGACGTAGGTCTTGGGTTCCAGGGCTTCCAGCTCGCCGCCGGCGTCGTCATCGTGGAGGATGGGGCCGTAGCCCTTGCCGGGATCGTTGGAGGGCGGCGGGACGCCGGCCTCCTTCATGATGTTCTGGGCGAACATGGCCATGCTCTGGTCAATGTCGCCTTCCTGGGCGTCGAGTTCCAGCTCGGCGCTGTCCTGGAGGAGTTGTTCCAGCTCTTCCTGGGTCATGGGTTCGGCGTCGCCCATCTGGCTCTGGTCCATCTGGAGCTTGGTGAGGAGCTGGACCATTTCGGGCTTGAAGTCGCCGCGGTACTCCACGGGTTCGGGGGATTCGTAGGGGTCGCCTTCGCCCTGTTCGCCCTGCTGCTCGTCCATGTTGGCTTGCAACTTGTCGAGGAGGGCTTCGTATTCTTCCTCGGAGAATTCGCCGGGATCGTCCAGGTCTTCGGGCTGGTACTCGTCTTCGGGCTGTTGCTCGTTCTGGAGGCGGGAGATGATTTCGTAGGCGCGCAGGGCCGCCTCGGCGGTGTCCTCGATGGAGGCGCGGATGGTACGCAGACGGTGCATGACGCGGGCCAGCATAATCGCTTCTTCGCGGTATTCCTGGGGAACGGGCAGGGCCTCGAAGCGGTCGAGGCTCATGTGCACCAGGAGCTCGATGAGGGCTTCCTGCAGGGGGAGCTCTTCAACGCGGGGGCGCTGGGCCAGGGCGTCGCGCTGCACGTCCAGGGCGGGACGGCGGATGCCGGGATAGTCGGTCTTGATGCGGTAGTCCAGGCGGCAGTCTTCGAGCACGCTGAAGAGGTCGAAGGCCATGCGGCGGTCTTCGAAGAGGGCCAGGAAGCGGCCGATGTCGGTATAGACGCGCATGGTGCCGCCGGGGCCGTCGTCCATGCCCATGACGGGGGCAACGTCGGCGTCCTGCAGCTGGAATTGCTCCGCGGCGATGGTGCGGATGGCGTCCATGCGGGCCTGAATGGCCTCTTCCATGGCGATGCGGCGATCTTCGAAGACGTTGGCCGGGCGGGGGAACTCGAACTGGAAGCTGCCGAACTCCAGGTGTGAGACCTGGTGAGTAGCGACGACCTTGAACCAGGCGAAGTTCTGGGCCTTGTCGTTGTAGTTGTCGATCATGGGCGGCAAGTACACCTTGGTTCCGTCGGTGGAAGCGGTGTCCTGGTCAACCCAACCAATCTGGCGGCGCACCAGTTCCTCGGTGCTCATCACCTCGATGTTGGTGCCGGACAGCGCGCGGGTGTAGAGGCGCATGATGCCCTTGACGCGTTCCAGGTCAAGGCTGGAGGAAAGGGTTTCCAGCATAGATTCGGAGGTGTTGGACTCGACCTTGAAAAAGGCGATGCCGCTTTCGGGGTTTTCGTTGAGCAATTCGACGCCGTGGGCATACCACTGGTCCAGCTGGGGCAGGGTGATGCGATTGAGCACGGGGTCGAGGCTCTTGAGGAAGGGCGGGACGGCGTCGGGGGTGGTGGCGAGGAGGCCGTCGCAGAGGTCGAGGATGTGGCCCTGGGAGCCGGCGGAGACGTGGGACAGGGCCTGGGCGCCGTCGTAGAGGAAGCGTGAGGTGTCGCGGAGGCCCATCTTGGCCAGCTTTTCGCCGAGGCGCAGGAAGCGTCCGGTCTGGCCCTCTTCGACGTGCTGCAGGGCACGGGGGGCCATTTCGAGGCAGGCTTTGACCTCGCGCCAGCTGGTGTCGGTAAGGGCGCGGGACATGGACAGGAAGGCTTCGCGCTCGCGGCCCATGCCGGGGAGAACGTCGCGGCCCAGGACCAGGCACTCGGCGGCCACGTCGTAGGACTTGTAGGACAGAGCTTCGATAAGGGAGGCGAAGACCTCGACGTCCCAGAAGGGCAGGTTGCGAACCAGGTCGGGGCTGACTTCAAAGAAGCGGGCGGCCAGGGTGCTGGACTTCCAGGTACCCTTGTAGAGGGAGCGGCCCAGGCCGGCCCAGCGGGGGATGTACTGGGGCCGGAGGTTGGTAACGATGGTGGGACTGGCTTTGAAAAAGGCAACGGCCAGGGTGGGCGAATCCTGGGAGAGGTAGGTGCCGCAGCGGGCCCACTGCATGAAGGAAGCAAAGGCCAGGGAGCGGGCAACCTCGGGGCTGACGCGGTAGTATTCGACGGCGGATTCCCAGGAGCGGACGGTTTGGGTACCGATAGCGACGCCTTCTTTGGCCCAGAGGGCCATTTCCTCATCGCTGAAGGAGTCGCCCATAGCGTCGGCGACGGCTTCGTAGGCTTCGGTTACCGCCGGGGGTAGTTTGGCCAGTTCAGCCAGGAGCTCGCCAGTTGCGGAGTTAGTCAAAGCTAGGGTCCTCCTTGTTCAGCCGGTCCTCGATGATATCGAGGAACTGGTCGAGGATTTTGGCAGTGGCGCCGTACACGAGATGCTGTTGGTAGCCATAGGAGCGCACTGCCACGCGCTGGCCATCTTCGATGCGGGAGTCCCAGCGCAGGGTGGCCGGGTCGCGCAGGACGCCGACGGGTATTTCGACCACCTCGGCGATTTCGATGGAACTGGGTTGAAATTCGTAGGGGTAGGGGATGGTGCCGACGAAGACCTTGACCAGGAAGTTGGAGCGGGTGATGTTGTCGTCCAGGCGGCCCAGGATGGTTATGTCATCGGGGGAGATGCCCATTTCCTCATGGGTCTCGCGGCGGGCGGTGGCTTCGAAGTCGGCGTCCTCGGGGTCGCGGGCGCCGCCGGGGAAAGACATTTCGCCCTTGTGGTGCTCGACGGTCATGGAGCGTTTGTTGAGGAGCACGCAGTATTGGTCGTCCTTGCGGTAGAGCAACAGCATTACTGCCGCCGGCATCAGGCCATCCGGGGCGGCAGTAACAGGAGTGCGTTGCGCCAGGGCGTTGTGAATCAGGTCGAGGGTGATTTCACCCATGCAGCCTCCACTGCTGCTGACAAGGCCGGAGCTACTCAAAGATGGAGTACACCACCTCTTCGATGCTGCGCTGCAGTTCTTGCTCGTCGGTGAGGGTCCAGACGATGGCGACCTGGCAGGCCCGGCGGGCCGGGATGCCCTGTCGCATGAGGCGGCCGGCGTAGATCAGCAGGCGGGTGCTGGCGCCTTCGGCCAGGCCGTGCTCGCGGAGGTTGCGGATTTTCTCACCCAGGCGGGAGAGGGCGTGGGCTTCCTCGTCGGAGCAGCCGCTTTCCTTGGCGACGATTTCGGCCTCCACGTCCACCGGCGGATAGTCGAACTCGATGGAGATGAAGCGCTGGCGGGTGCTGTGCTTGAGGTCTTTGAGGGCGCTCTGGTAGTGGGGGTTGTAGGAGATGCAGAGCAGGAAGCGGTCATCGGCCTCGATGATGTTGCCGGTTTTCTCCACGGGGAGGATGCGGCGGTGGTCGGTGAGGGGGTGAATGAGGACGGTGGTGTCCTTGCGTGCTTCGACGACTTCGTCGAGGTAGAGGATGGCGCCGGCCTTGACGGCGCGGGTCATGGGGCCGTCGATCCAGCGGGTGCCGTTGGCGTCGAGGAGGTAGCGACCGACCAGGTCGCTGGCGGTGAGGTCTTCGTGGCAGGCGATGGTAACCAGGGGAACCCGAACCTCGCCTTCGTGCATTTCCTGGGCATCCTGGCTGCGCACCGTGGTGATGGGGCGGCCGAGTTTCCAGGCCATGTATTCCACGAACCGGGTCTTGCCGCAGCCGGTGGGGCCTTTGAGGAGCACGGGGATGTGCTGTTCGTAAGCGGCCTCGAAGAGTTCGAGTTCGTCGCCGACGGCGCGGTAGTAGGGTTCGCTGCGAACCAGGAATTCCTCGATGGCGAATTCCTTGAAACTGGGTTCGTCTTCCAGCATTTCGACTTGTGCTTCAACCATTGCCTTGATGTACCTTCCCTTTTACGCGATTCTGCCAAAGGTCGCACACCGCCCGTTCCAGGGCCGCCAGGTCGGCGGAGTTATCGAGGACGATGTCGGAGCGTCGGTTGCGTTCGTCGGCAGGCATTTGTGAGTTGATTCGTTTTCTTGCTTCCTCTTCGCTGAGTCCGCTGCGCTGGCGCAGGCGTTCGACCACGGCGTCGGCGGAGGCGTTGGTAGTCCAAACTTCATCGACGAGGGAGTCCCAGCCGGCTTCAAAGAGGACGGCGGCTTCGACCACGGCGACGGATTCGCCGGCGGCTTTGAGCTGGGCCTTGCGCTGTTCAACCATACGGGCCATCAAGGGGTGCATAATCCCGTTGAGGCGAGCCAGTTGGGCGGGGTCAGCGAAGACGATGGCGCCGAGTTTGCGCCGGTCAATTTCGCCCTCCGAAGTCAGTATGTCCTCTCCAAAGGCGGCGACGACCTGTCGCCACGCCTCAGAGTTGGGGGTGTAGGCTTCGTGTCCCAGCCGGTCGGCGTCGATGATTGACGCTCCCAACTGTTGCAAGAGGTTGGCAACAGCGCTTTTGCCGCTGCCGATACCGCCGGTTAGACCAATGGTAAGCATGACCGCCCAAGCAATAAGACTATCGGGCATTCTAGCAAGGCGCAAGGCATCGGTCAACCGACGGGAGGCGGAATGAAGTGGGCTAGAGTTCGATGTGGATTGCGCCGTATCGCTCCAGGAAACGTTCCTGGAGTCTGGTGAATTTTTCGCGGTAGGCGCCGGTGTGGATGGCGTCGGTGGTCATGATGACGGCGTCTTCGCGGTTGTCGGCGTAGTAGTTTTTGCGGATGCCCATTTCGTTGAAGCCGTACTTGTCGTAGAGGCGCTGGGCGATGAAGTTAGATACCCTTGCTTCAAGGGTAACCTCGTCCATGCCCTGCTCCAGGGCGACGCGGACGGTGCCGATGAGCAGCAGCTCGCCGATGCCCTGACCGCGCAGGGATTCGCGAACGGCGATTTCGGTGATGTGGGCCTGGCTGCCCTGCAACCAGATGCCCACGTAGCCGGCCAGTTCGTCGCTGGGGCGCTGCTCGGCGAGGCCGAGGGCGGATTTGACGCCCAGGAGCATCCGGTCCCACAGGGAGGCGTCGGGCGGGGAAGAAATAGCCGCATCGGGAGAAGACGTCGGTTCATCTTCGGGAAGATACGCCACCAGGAAGCGGCAGTAGCGGCTGTTCAGGTCGCGGCGGAAGGGCGTGCCGACCCAGCCGGGGGAGAAGGCTTCCTGTTCGATCTCAACGACCTGCGGGATGTCTTCGGCCCGCATCCGGCGCAAGGCTACGTCCATGCTGCACGCTCGCGGGAGGGCCGGCTGGCGGCCGGGAGCGGCTCGCTCAGGGGCTTGACCGTGCCATACACGCCGTCGTAGCCAGGGGCCACGGCAACCTCGCCGGTGCGGGTGCGCATAATGGCCTGGGTGAGGGTCTCACCGGCCACGGGGAGCAGATCGTCGCAGGAGGCGTAGAGCAGTGCGGCCAACTCGCTGCCCACGTGGTCAACGACGGCGTCGTACTCGCGCATGACGCGGCGGGTGTTGACGCCGACGCCGCGGACGGCGGCGATGACTTCGGGCAGGGGAACCAGCCGGGCGAAAGGAGGATGGGGTCCGCCTGGGTCAATCAGGCCCGAGGCATCGGGTTGCAGGTGGTCGGGGAGGGGGCGATTGGCGAGGAGGGAGACCCGGTGCAGCACGCCCAGCGTGAGGGGCTTTCCGCAGACCGGGCAGTCGGTGCCGTTGGCAGCCTCATCGTCGGGGCCGTACACGACGCCGCAGCTGCGATGGCCGCTGTAGTGGTACTTGCCTTCCTCGGGGTAGAACTCCACGGTGAAGGCCACCCCGGAGTGGCGCAAGCCGTCAACCAGGCCGTCCCAGGAGAGTTCGCCTTTGAAAGCGGTGAGTTCACGGCCCAGGCGACCGGGGGAGTGGGCATCGGAAAAGGAGACGACGGCGCGAGTGTCCAACTCCGGTACGGCGCGATTCATGGCCGGGTCTGACGAGAGGCCGGATTCCACGGCGGTTATCTGGTGGGAGAGGTCGCCGAAACATTCTTCCAAGCTGTCGAAACCGCTGCGGGAGCCGTACATTCCGTACCAGGGCGTCCAGGCGTGGGCGGGTATGACCTGGGCCTGGGGGTGGCAGTCCAGGGCCAGAGACAGGAGGTCGCGGGCCGACAGGCTGACGGTGGGGCGGCCATCGGAGGACAGGTTGCCGTGTTGAGACAGACGGCGGGTGAAGTCTTCGGCAGCGTCCAGCGTGGGCATCAGCACCAGGATGTGGATGCGGCGGACGCGGCCGGCCTGGCGATAGACGCAGCTGATTTCGGTTCCCGGCACAAAACGGGCGCCGGCGTATTGATAGAGGCCATCGGAGCCGAGGACGAGATGGGCGCGCAGTTGGGCAGCCCAGGCGGGGTGGGTGAAATCGCCGGTGGCCAGGAGGTCGATGCCCTTGCGCTGGGCCCAGGCCGCGAGGTTATCCAGGGTCAGCGCTTTGCTGCAAGCGAAAGCGTAGGGGGAGTGGATATGCAGGTCGGCGACAAAGGACGCCAAGGCGGCCGGGGACTGCTTCATCAGGCCGCCAGGAGCAGTTCGGCCAATTCCCGGGGCTTTTGCGCGGCCGCCTGGTGGGCGGCGTCCAGCTCGATGACGGTGGCGTTGGGGATACGGCTGGCCATGGCGCGCTGGCGGGCCGGAGAGATGAGCCGGTCGTTGCCGAGGACGACGTAGGTAACCGGGCAGGGGAGGGAATCCAGGTCCAGCGCTACCGACTGGGTGAGCATACGGAGGGGGAGTGGGCCGAGATGGCCGACGGTTTCGACGTGTTGCATGGGGTCGAGGCCGCGGCAGTGGTAGTTGTTGACGATGGCGGCGGGGACTTTGACGTCGCGCCCGGTGAGGCTGCCCAGGGTGTGACAGAGGCGGACGGCGGCGCGGGCCGGCAAGGGATAGGCGGACACCGGAGCGCCGCCGGGGGACGGCACGATGCCGGCGACCAGGATGATCCGTTTGGGCGGCGCCGGGAGCTGGGACGCGGCTAGCAGGGCGATGGTTCCGCCGAGTTCGTGGCCGGCGATGACGTAGTCGGTGAAGTTCTCGCGCTGGGCCAGGGCGACAACGGCCTGCACGGCTTCGTTGAGGTCAACCAGGGCGGCATCGCGGGAAAGGTCGGCGCCCTGGCCGGGGAGGTCAACGGCCTGGACGCGCACGGCCTGGCGGGGGCGGTAGAGACGGGGCGGGTGTTCTTCCGGGGCCGTCATGTGTCCCCAGACCTTGCCCCAGCTCCAGGCGCCCTGGCCGGCTCCGTGCACCAATAGATAGTCCGACACGCTAAATTCCTCTACGATTACGATTGTTGGGCGTGATGATGGCCGTCGTTATGTGATGTTTGGCACGGCTATGCGGCCAGGGCGGTGGTTAGCGCTTGCTGCAGGGCCGCATCCTGTTCGGGAAGGACGGTGCGAGGGTCGAGGCGGACGGTGTCGTCCTCGATGCGGGCGATGACCGGGGTGGGCTGACTGCGCAGGGCGGACAGGAGGGACTCCGGGCTGGCTCCGCTGCCGTTGGGGGAGATGGACAAGGCCCAGGAGGGCAGGGTTTCGCCCGGCAGGCTGCCGCCGCCGACGGCGGAGCGGGCCGGCACAACGGCGGTTTCATATCCGACGGAGGCGGCGATGGCATCTTGCCACGTTTGGGCGCGGGCGCGAACGGCATCGGGGTGGGCGGCGATCATCTGCCAGACGGGGACTTCAGACTCGGCGTTGCCGCTGAGGTAGTGGGTCAGGGTGGCGGTAAGGCTAGCCAGGCTCATCTTGTCGATGCGGACGGCGCGGGCCAGCGGGTGGCGTTCCAAGCGGCTGACGAGGTCTCGTTTGCCCACCACGATGCCGGCCTGAGGGCCGCCGAGGAGCTTGTCGCCGGAGAAAAACACCAGGCCGATGCCGGCGGCGATGGCCTCCTGGGGCATGGGCTCGTGGGCCAGTCCGTAGCGTTCGGTGGGGAGCAGGGCGCCGCTGCCCACGTCGTGGAGGACGGGGATGCCGGCGCTCTCGCCCAGGGCGACCAGCTCTCGCTCGTCCACGGTAGCGGTGAATCCCTCGACGCGGAAATTGCTGGCGTGGGCTTTGAGGAAGGCCGCCGTGTCGTCGGTGACGGCGTCGGCGTAGTCGCGGGCGTAGGTGCGGTTGGTGGTGCCGACGTCAACGAGGCGGCAGCCGCTCTGTCGGAGCACGTCGGGAATGCGGAAGCCGCCGCCGATTTCCACGGCCTCGCCGCGAGCGACGATGACCTCGCGGCCGGCGGCCAGGGCGGACAGGCCGAGGAGCAGGGCAGAGGCGTTGTTGTTCACGGCCAGGGCGGCCTCGGCTCCGGTAATCTGGCAGAGGAGCGTTTGGAGGTGGGCCTGGCGGGATCCGCGGCGGCCGGTGGAAAGATCAATCTCCAGGTCGGAGTAGCCGCGGGCCACGGCGTCGGCGGCGGCCATGGCGGCTGTGCTCAGGGGGGCGCGGCCCAGGTTGGTGTGGATCACCACGCCGGTGGCGTTGATGAGGGGACGGGGCGAGGGGGTTACCAGGTCGTGGATGGCCTGTCGCACGGACTCGGCGATTTGGTCGGCGGATTGCGCCTGGCCGCCGGAGAGGATGCTGCGGCGGGTATCGGCAAGGGCGTGGCGGGTCAGCTCGACCACCCAGTCACGGTCGCAGGCGGCGATAGCGTCGGCGAGAACGTCGCTGCTGACGACGCGCTCGACGCTGGGCAGACTGCGCAAGACGGATTGATTCATAGAACGAAGGTTACGGGCCACGAAGGTTGCGGGATTGCTGCGGGGATGGCGGGGGTATTCTATCACTACTGCGGAGGCAAGGGTTAGAGCGTGGCAAGACCTCCTCGCTCCGGCCCCCGCCGCCGGGGGAGAGGGAGTTGGGCAAGGGGGTGTGCTATCATAACGCTATACCTGCCACCGGCGGTTGAACCGCGGGGATTTGAGGCATCTTATGACGACCAGCGAAGACGGCTTTGCCGACCAATCGGCCGACCCGGCGCGGAGGGATCTGCTGCTGAGTCGAAAGGTGGTTGGGGTTTGCATGGTAGTCGTTTTTGCGGTGGCCATCGTGTTCGGGGGAGTCCATTACACCCTGGAGATCATTGAAGCGTCTTCGGCAACGGGGGAGCGCGCCTCGGGCGAATACGTGCCCCGATTGGCCGCTGAACCCAACGACGACCCGGCGGTGGCCGCGCTGAAGTACGTCTGCCTGTTCCACTGACGACACGCCGGCGGCCGGCCGGCGCCATTTTTGCAATAACGACCCGGAGTTACGATGACCACCGAGACCGGTTTGCCGCCCGCATTGGACGCCCTGAAAAGCACCGTGCGCCAGATTGTGCGCGACGAGTGCATTCCTCTGGAACCTGAGTACCTGGCGAATCCGCCCCAGGAAGGGGAACCGGACAACGGAGCGCCCCGGGGCGTGCTGGAAGCGGTGCCGGGCGTGCTGGGCACGCTATCGTCGGGTCAGTGGGCGCGGCTGAACAACGTTTCCAAGCAGACCGGGATTTACACGTCCTTTGTGCCGGAGGAGTACGGCGGCGGCGGAATGGGCGCGCTGGGGCACCTGGTGCTGGAGGAAGAGGTGCATCGCAGCATCGTTCATCTGCCCACCTCGCCGGTGCCGATGTTCATGATCGGGGCGTGCAGCCGGGAGCAGGAGGAGAAGTACCTGTATCCGGCGATCAACGGGGACCTGTATTACTCCTTTGGGCAGACGGAGCCGCAGGCCGGTTCCGACCCCGGCGGGATGATGCAGACCCGGGCCGTGCGAGACGGCGACGACTGGGTACTGAACGGCTCCAAGATGTTCATATCCGGGGCGGCCTCCGCGGACTTTCTGCTGGTGCAGGCGGTTACCGACCCTGACAAGCGGCAGCGGGGCGGCATCACGATGTTCATCATCGACAATCCCACGCCGGGGGTGACCTTTGAACCCATCCGGGTGTGGATTGTGCCCACCAAGGCGCAGCAGCACTACATTCACCTGGACAACGTGCGGGTGCCGCAGACTCAGGTGCTGGGCGAAGTGGGGCAGGGTTTCAACCTGGGGCAGCAGTGGCTGGTGCATCACGACCGGCTGCTGCGGGGCGCGATGGCGCTGGGCATCCTGACGCGGGCGTTGCAGATGGCAATTGACTGGTCGCAGGAGCGGGTTACCTATGGGCGGCCCATCGCCGACCGCCAGGCCATCCAGTGGATGCTGACGGACGTGTACATGGACATCATGGCGCTGCGCTCGGTGGCGAGGGAGACGGCGGCGCGGGCCGACGCTGGCGAGGACGTGCGGGTGGAGGCGTCGATGGTGAAGTACGCGGCCGGGGAATGGGGCTGGCGGAGCATCGACAAGATCATGCAGATATTCGGCGGCATGGGGGAGACCCTGGACATGCCCATCGCGCATTGGTATCACATGCTGCGCCACGCCCGCATCGGTGGTGGGACTTCCGAGATTCACAAGTTCGTGATGGCCCGCGCGCTGCTGGGCGGACGGGTCAACTTCCAGGGATAGGGAGCCTCAGATGGTGATTCGGAAAGGCATTGTGTCCAGCATCGTTTTGTTGCTGGCGGCGGTGGTCCTATTGGGCGCAGTTGCCTGTGGAGTGGAGCGGGACGCCTCCGACGAGGGCGGCAGCGTGAGCGTCGGGCTCGGGTTGCCTGGGGACGAGGCGGTAGGAGCGGACTACGACGTGCTGCGGGTTTCGGGGATTGGGAAAGCCAAGGGGACGCCGGATTTGACCACGCTGTCGCTGGGAGTGTCGGTAACGTCGGAAACGGTGTCGGAGGCTCGCAACACTGCCGCGCAGTCAATGACGGGGGTGATCGCCGCGCTGAAGGAGCAGGGGGTACTTGACGCCGACATCACCACCAGTCACTTCCGGATCCACGAAGAATACGATTACAGCCGGCAGACCCGTAAAAAGGTGGGATATACGGTAATCAACGGAGTTACGGTTACGGTGCGGCAAACCGACACGGTGGCGGGCGTAATTGACGCAGCCGTTGCCGCCGGGGGCGACTACGTCGAGTTCCACAGCATCGACTTCTCTTTCTCGGACACCGCAGGGATGGAAAGGGAGGCGAGGCAGGCCGCCGTCGCCAATATGGAGGAAGTAGCGACGCAGCTGGCCGAATCCGCCGGCCGGGAGTTGGGCGAGCTCAAGATGCTCAGCGACGTTCCGGTGGATAGCGGCGGGTTCGAGGCCAACCAGTTGCTGGGGTTACGGCTTGAGTCGGCAGCCGCATACGACACTCCCATTGCCGTGGGCGAGGATGAAATCGCCGTGGTGGTGTATGGCGTGTACGAGCTGAAGTAGGCCATGGGATTAGGGGGTTGCGATGCCGGCACCAAGGGAACCGATGGCGCGGGCAATGCGGCTGGCGCGCTCCGCCCTGGGCACGACGAGTCCCAACCCGGCGGTGGGCGCGGTGGTAGTCCGGGACGGCGTGGTAGTCGGTGAGGGGCATACGCTGCCGGCCGGACAGAGCCACGCCGAAATCGGCGCGTTGAACCAGGCGGGTAGCGCGGCTGAGGGCGCAACCCTGTATTGCACGCTGGAGCCGTGCTGCCACTACGGGCGAACGCCGCCCTGCACCGACGCCATCATAGCCGCCGGCATCGGGCACGTGGTGTATGCCGTGGGGGACCCCAATCCGCGGGTTGACGGCGGGGGGGTGGCCGCGTTGAGAGGGGCCGGCATCGGCGTGGAGCAATGGCCGCTGCCCGAGGCCGATGAGCTGTATGAAGCGTTCGCCAAGCACGTAACCACCGGCAGGCCGTTTGTGGTCGCCAAGTTCGCCACCAGCCTAGACGGCAAGATCGCCACCCGCACCGGAGCATCGCAGTGGATAACCGGGCCGGAGGCGCGGGCGCGGGTGCAGCGGATGCGGAAGGAGCTGGACGGCATCATGGTGGGCATCGGCACTGCGCTGGCGGATGACCCGCAGCTGACGGCGCGGGATGGCGACGGGAACGCGCTGGCGTCGGACGTGCAGCCGGTGCGCATCGTAGTTGACAGCAGCGCGCGAATTTCGCCCAGCGCCCGGATGCTGCGTCAGCCGGGTCGCACCATTATCGCCACGGGTGGAGTTGTTGACGGGTCGAGCATGGCACCGTTGGAAGAGGCCGGCGCCACGGTGCAGGCCTTTCCGGGTTCGGATGGGCGGGTGAACCTGACGGCGCTGCTGGAATACCTGGGCGGCGAGGGCATCGTCAGCGTGCTGGTGGAGGGCGGCGGGAGCGTGCTGGGCGGGCTGCTGGACGCCGGGTTGATTGACAAGGTGTATGCTTTCGTTGCGCCGGCGTTGATCGGCGGAGCCGGGGCGCCCTCGCCGATTGAGGGGAGCGGCGCGACGGTGATGGCGGACGTTACGCGGCTGGAGCGCACGCGGCTGGAGCAAATCGGCCCGGACTGGCTGATTACGGGCTATCCGGCCAGAGGAGGCAACTGAGGTTATGTTCACCGGAATCGTGGAAGAGGTCGGGCGGGTGGCCAGCCTCACCGACTATCGCCTGGTCATCAACGCGCGGCAGGCGGTGGAAGACGTGAGCCAGGGGGACAGCATCGCGGTGAACGGGGCCTGCCTGACGGTGGTTGAGTTTGACGGGGACAGCTTTGCCGTTGACCTGGCGCCGGAGACGCTGCGGCGGACCTCGCTGGGGCAGGCCGGGCCGGGCGCGGCGGTGAACCTGGAGCGGGCGCTGGCCGCCAACGGGCGGATGGGCGGGCACATGGTGCAGGGGCACGTGGACGGGACCGGCGTCATTACCGGCCTGACGCCGGAAGCCGACTGCTACATTATGGAAATTGAGGCGCCGGAGTCGCTGGTTCCCTACATCGTGGAGAAGGGGTTTATCGCGGTTGACGGAATCAGCCTCACGGTGGTACAAAGGGCGATGCGCCGATTCACCATATCGGTCATCCCGTTCACGATGCAGAACACCAACCTGCAAGAGCGGGTAGTCGGCGACAAGCTGAACCTGGAAGCGGACATCCTGGCAAAGTACGTGGAAAGTCTGCTGGAAGCCAAGTTCAGTTGAGCACTTCGATCCATCACCGGAAACTGCATCAAGATGCCGCTAGCAAGCATCGAACAGGGTCTCCAGGACCTGAGAGCTGGGAAGTTCCTCATCGTAGTGGACGATGAGGACCGGGAAAACGAAGGCGACCTGGTGTTGCCGGCGGAGCACGTAACGCCGGATGCGGTCAACTTCATGGTGACCCACGCCCGTGGGCAGCTGTGCATGCCCATGATGGCGGAGCGGCTGGCCGAGCTGGATATACCCCTGCTGCCCAGCCGGAACACCGATTCGGAAATGCCCACCGCGTTCACCATGCCGGTGGACTACGCGATTGACACCAGCACGGGCATCTCGGCGGGGGACCGGGCGGCGACGATACGAGCGTTGATTGACCCGCAATCCCGCCCGCAGGACTTCATCCAGCCGGGGCACTTGTTCCCGCTTCGTTACCACAGCGGGGGGGTGCTGGTCCGTCCCGGGCACACCGAGGCCATCGTTGATCTGTGCCGGCTGGCTGGGCTTTATCCGGCGGGCGTGCTGTGTGAGATAATGAAAGAGGACGGGTCCATGGCCCGGATGCCGGACCTGGCGCCCATGGCAGAGCGGCACGGTCTGAATATACTGTCCATCGCGCAGCTAATCGCCTATCGTCGGGAGCATGACCCGGTGGGCGAGGCGGACACGGCGGAGGAATAATGTCCCTGTGCAGCCTTGATGAGGCGCTTGAAGACCTGACCTCCGGAAAGTTTGTCATCGTGGTGGATGACGAAGACCGGGAGAACGAGGGCGACCTTTTTCTTTTTGCGGAGCACGCCTCCCCGGACGCGATGAACTACATGGTTACCCACGCGCGGGGGCTGGTTTGCGTCTCGATGCTGGGGGAGCGGCTGGACGAGCTGCAGATTCCGATGCTGCGCAGCCGCAACTCGCCATCGCCGCAGCCGACGGCCTTCACCACGTCGGTTGATTACAAGGCCGGAACGTCCACCGGGGTATCCGCCTATGACCGCAGCGCCACGGTGCGGGCGTTGATCAATCCCGATTCGCAGCCGGGGGACTTTGCCCACCCCGGGCACATGTTTCCGCTGCGCTCACATCCCGGAGGGGTATTGCGGCGGCCGGGGCACACGGAGGCGATAACCGACCTGTGCCGGCTGGCGGGAGCCTATCCGGCGGGGGTAATCTGCGAGATCATGAACCCCGACGGGACGATGGCGCGTATGCCGGAACTGGAGAAGTTCGCCGCCGGGCATGACCTGAAGATTTTCAGCATCGCGCAGCTCATCGCGCATCGTCGCATGAGTGAATCGCTGATTTCACGGGTGGCGGAGGCGAACCTGCCCACCAGGTATGGGGTTGCGCGCATCATCGGCTACTGCAGCTCCATCGACAGCGGAGAGCACGCGGCGTTGGTGGTGGGAGACTGGAAGGCCGGCGACGACGTGCTGGTGCGGGTGCACAGCGAGTGTCTGACCGGCGACGCCTTCGGCAGCCTGAAGTGCGACTGCGGGGAGCAGTTGGACCTGGCAATTCGCATGATTTTTGAGCACGGCGCGGGCGCGCTGATCTACCTGCGGCAGGAAGGCCGGGGCATTGGGCTGCACAACAAGATCAAGGCCTACGCCCTACAGGACGACGGGATGGACACCATTGAGGCCAACGTGGCGCTGGGCTTTCAGCCGGACGAGCGCAAGTACGACCTGGCCGTCCAGATAATGCAGGACCTGAACATTACCCACACGCGGCTGGTCACCAACAATCCGCATAAGATGGCCGGCATCAGCGGGTTGGGCGTACAGGTTACGGGGCGGGTCGGCATTACGGTGCAGCCCAACGAGTCCAACGAAGGCTACATGCGCATCAAGCGGGAGAGCATGGGGCATCTGCTGTCGCCGATGCAGCCCAGCCCGCCGGACTTTGGAGGCTGAAGGATCAGGGTCTCACGAAGAGGCTAGTCGTCGTCGCCCAGCTTACTGACCAGGTAGGCCTCGATGAAGCCGCTGATGTCTCCGGCCAGGACGGCGTCGGTGTTGCCGGTCTGGTGGTCGGTGCGGTGGTCTTTCACTGACCGGTAGGGATGCAGGACGTAGCTGCGGATCTGGTTGCCCCACTCGGCGGAGACGCGCTCGCCACGAAGGGCTGACAGTTCCTTGGCCCGTTCCTCATCGCGTCGGGCCAGCAGGCGGGCCCGCAGGATGCGCATGGCGTAGTCGCGGTTCTGGTGCTGGGAGCGTTCGGTCTGGCAGGAAACCACGATGCCCGAGGGCAGGTGGGTGAGTCGCACTGCGGAGGCGACTTTCTGGACGTTCTGGCCGCCGGGGCCGCTGGAGCGGAAGAAGTCCATCTTGAGGTCTTCGGGGCGGACTTCGACCTCGGCGTCGTCTTCCAAGACGGCGGGCAGCACCTCGACGCGGGCGAAGGAGGTTTGGCGGCGTCGGGCCGGGTCGAAGGGGGACATCCGCACCAAGCGGTGCACGCCGACCTCGGCGTTGAGGTAGCCGAAGGCGTGGGGGCCGCCGATTTCCATGGTGCTGGTGCGCAGGCCGGCCTCGTCGCCGTAGGCGGTGTCGAGGACCTGGACGGGGCGCTGGTCGCCGGTGGCCCAGCCGGCGTACATGCCGGTGAGCATCTCGACCCAGTCGTGGGAGTCGGTACCGCCGGCGCCGGAGTGGATGGTGAGGATGGCGGGGCGGTCGTCGTAGGGGCCGGAGAGGGTCAGCTCGATTTCGGCGTGGGCCAGGCGGTCGGTTACGGCGGCGGCTTCGGCGGCGAGTTCGTCGGCGAGGCTGTCGTCTTCGTTATCGATGGCCAGGTCGGTGAGTTCGAGGAGGTCGGCGACCTGGTCCTGCAAGCCGCGCCAGAGTTCTACCGATTGCTGGAGGCGGCCCAGCTCCTGCATCTTGCGCTGGGCAGCGGCCGGGTCATCCCAGAAACCGGCGGCGGCGGCCTCCTTTTCCAGTTGGGCGATGGAAAGTTCCCTGCCGGCAAGGTCAAAGCCGCTCCACGACCGCGTCCAACTTGACGGTCAGTTCGGCGAGTTGCTGGCGAAGTTCTTCCATTGGTGGGGTGCCTCCTGGGTCCGGTTGCAGCCCGGACGGCGCGGTACGGGGTACATTATACATCGCAACGGCAGCTGCGGCTTGACCGGCCGGCGAAAATACCGACGCAATGGGAGCGATAGGCTATAATGATTTGATGTGCATCTAGCCATCAGTACCCACCAGGCAGGTAGCCCCATGCTCGATCACGGAACTCCTGAACACGCCGACGACGACCCTATTGCATCGTTGCGCCACCGGATGCGACACAGCGCCGCTCACGTTATGGCGGACGCGGTGCTGCAGCTCTTTCCGGAGGCCAAGGTGGCCATTGGCCCGCCGACCGCCGACGGCTTCTACTATGACTTTGACGTGGAGCGTCCTTTCACTCCCGAAGACCTGGAGCGCATTGAGGCGCTGATGCTGGAAACCATCAAGTCGGATGCGCCTTTCGTGCGGGAGGAGCTGACCCGGGACGATGCGCAGTCGATGTTTGACTCCCAGCCGTTCAAGCAGGAGATCATCGACGACCTGCCCGACGAGACGACGTTGAGCATCTACCGGCACGGGGGCTTTACCGACCTGTGCCAGGGGCCGCACGTGGCCAGGACGGGGGAGATTGCCGCCGTCAAGCTGCTGAACACGGCCGGGGCCTACTGGCGGGGCGACGAGAACCGTCCCATGCTGCAACGCATCTACGGAACGGCTTTTGAATCCAAGTCGGAGCTGGAGGCGCACCTGGAACGGCTGGCCGAGGCGGAACGGCGGGACCATCGCACGCTGGGCCGGCAGCTGGGTTTGTTCAGCGTGCACGACGAAATCGGGCCGGGCCTGATCGTGTGGCACCCCAAGGGCGGCGTGATGCGTTCGCTGATTGAGGACTACTGGCGGGACATTCACTACCGCCGGAACTACAACATCGTCTATTCGCCGCACATCGGGCGGGCTCGCCTGTGGCAGACCAGCGGGCACCTGGACTTCTACCGGGACAGCATGTACGCGCCGATGGAAATCGACGAGCAGGAATACTTCCTGAAGCCGATGAACTGTCCGTTTCACATCCAGATTTACCGCTCGGCGCTGCGGAGCTATCGGGAACTGCCGCTGCGCATCGCGGAGCTGGGCACGGTGTATCGGTACGAGCGCAGCGGGGTGCTGCACGGGCTGATGCGGGTGCGGGGTTTCACCCAGGATGACGCTCACATCTTCTGTCTGCCGGACCAGGTTGCCGGCGAAGTGGGCGACGTGCTGGATTTGACGTTTGAAATCATGGCCGCCTTCGGGTTTGACGAATACGACATCATGCTGTCCACCCGGCCGGAGAAGTACGTGGGCGAGTTGGACATGTGGGACCACGCCACGGAGTCGCTGCGCCTGGCGCTGGTGGAGCGCGGGCTGGAGTACGGGATTGACGATGGCGGGGGCGCGTTCTACGGTCCGAAAATCGACATCAAGATCAAGGACGCGCTGGGGCGGGACTGGCAATGCACCACGGTGCAGTTTGACTTCAACCTGCCGGAACGGTTCGGGCTGGTGTACCAGGACGAGCAGGGCAACCGGGTGCAGCCGTACATGGTGCATCGGGCGATTCTGGGGTCGCTGGAGCGATTCTTCGGGGTGTTGGTGGAGCACTACGCCGGGGCGTTTCCGCTGTGGCTGGCGCCGGTGCAGGCGGTGGTGATACCAATCGCCGACCGGCATAACGAGTACGCCGAGCGGGTGGCGGAACAGCTGCGGGATAGCGGGTTCCGCGTTGAGGTGGACGACCGCAGCGAGCGAATGAACCAGAAGATCCGGCAGGCGCAGTTGCAGAAGACGCCGTACATGCTGGTGGTGGGCGACCGGGAGGCCGAGGCCGAAGCGGCCGCCGTGCGCACCCGGGACGGGGACAATCACGGGGCGACGGCGCTGCCGGATATAGTGGCGATGCTGAACGCCGAGCTGGAGGGGACGCCGGCGGCGAAGTAAATAGGGCCGGGCATTGGTATCTTATCGGTATCCCATGCCCCGGTTTTGGCTATTGTTGGGTGAGGCGTTGGAACTCGGCGCGGAGGGTTGCTTCGTCGGCGCCGCGGCCGTAGCCCTTACGGAAGGTGATGACGCTGTGGGCGTCCAGGGCCAGCATTGAGGACTGGCTGGTGATCTTGAGGTCGCGCAGCATGGAGCCGGCCGGCTGAGTGGCGGTGATGTCTTGGTAGCCGTTCTGCTGGACGTAGGATTCCAGCGTGGCGGCGCTCTCGTTGAAGGATACGAGGTAGAAGTCAACCTGTCCGGCGTACTTGTTGATGATGGGGGCAAGCGTCCGTAACTCGGCGCGGCAGAGTGGTCACCAGGTGGCGAAATAGTGCATGAAGACGGGACGGCCGGTTGTCGCCAGGTCTGTTGACGCAAGCTGCGTGCCATCCGGAAGGTTCATGGCGAAGGCCGGGGGCGTCTCGCCGACGTCGGTGCCTTCGGGGGCGGCCGGCCGGGGCAGCGTGGGAGGCGGAGCGGCGGTTGGGGCTTCGGTTGGCGGCGGCAGCGTGTCAGTGGGCGCTGGCGGTAGCGTGGTGGGCGTGGGAGTGGCACCGGCAGCGGCGGTTGGTCCGGCGGTTGCCGGGGGCGATGCCGTGGCCGCATCGGTGGGAGCGGCCGGGGCCGGCGCTTGGGAAGTGGGGGAGGTGGACTGAGTGGGCGAGGGCTGTGATGCAGGGGCCGACGAGGCCGACGTGGGCGCAGCGGAGGCCGGCGCAGCGGGGGCCGCAGCATCGGTCGGCGGCGCGGCGGCGGTGGTTGAATCCGGTTGCTGGGCCGGGGTAACGGCCGACGCCGTTGTGGCGAGAACGTCGGTGGCGGGTGAGGCCGGCGGTTCCGACGAACAGGCGAGGGCGGTAGCCAACAGGCCGGCGGCCAGCAGGGTCGCGAGTGTGAAGCGCAGCATTGTCGTCAGCTTTGGTTGGCGGCGTCAACGACGCCGGAGGCTATTATCATCAACTGGGCAGCTGGATGTCTTGCTGCCGTTGGTCTTTCTGGCGTTCTATTTCAACACTGGCGGGAATCGCGTCCGGGTCTGCGGTCAGGTCTGCGAAGAACGGTTCCCATTTGGCGGCGCTGCCCATGACCTGCCGGTGATAGATAACGCCATTGCCGTTGACCGCCATCATGGCCATCTGCCGGGTGACTTGCAGGTCTTCCAGCATCGTTCCCACCGGCTCGGCGGGAATGACGTCGGTGTAGCCGTGTTCTCGGATGTAAGCCGCGATGTCCTCTACCGGCTCGTTGTAGGAAATGACATAGAAGTCCAGGGCGGGATATTGAGAGGCGATGGGGTCCAGCGTCTGCAACTCAGCGCGGCACTCGGGTCACCAGGTAGCAAACCAGAAGAGGTGGGCCGCCTGGTTGTCTTCCACCAAGTTCTTCAAAGACACCTGTGAGCCATCTTCCAGCGTCATTGCGAAAGGCGGCGACGTGTTACCGACGTCCACACCGTCGTTTTGGGCAGACGGAGCGCACGCCAACAGCGCTGCCGTTACCACCAACGCGGCCAGCACAACCAACGTTGATTTTCGGGTCAGTGCGGTCATTTGATGTAGTCCTGTGTCCCCATGGCCTATCTGGTATGCTGACATTTGCTACGATGATTGTAGCAGACTGCGTTGCACCTCAATATACGTCTCGCTTTTCCCGACGGATTTGCCGTCACAGGAGCGTCACTCAATGTCCAATCGCCTCATCGACGAAACCAGCCCGTACCTGCTGCAGCACGCCGAGAATCCCGTGGAATGGTATCCCTGGGGCGAGGAGGCATTGAGTCGGGCCAGGGATGAAGACCGTCCCATCCTGCTGAGCATCGGGTACTCGGCGTGCCACTGGTGCCACGTGATGGAGCGGGAATCCTTTGAGAACCCGGACATCGCGGCGGTGATGAACGAGCATTTCGTCAACATCAAGGTGGACCGGGAGGAACGGCCCGACCTGGACGCCGTCTATATGGAAGCGGTGCAGATGATGACGGGCAGCGGGGGCTGGCCGATGACGGTTTTCCTGACCCCGGAGGGGCACCCGTTTTACGGCGGCACGTACTTTCCTCCTGAAGATCGTCCGGGTATGCCGGGGTTTCCGCGTCTGCTGGCCGCCGCGAGCCAGGCGTATCACACCAACAAGGGCGAGATCGACCGGGTTACCCGTCAGCTTTCCGAGCAGATGGGCCGCAGCGGGCAGATGCCCCGGGGTTTTACGCCGCTGACCACCGAGGTGATGCACAGCGCCTACTCGCAGCTGGCTACTCAGTTTGACCATCTGAACGGGGGGTTCGGCAACGCGCCCAAGTTTCCGCAGCCGATGACGCCGGAGTTTTTGCTGCGCTACTACCATCACGGCTTCAACGTCCGCGCGCTGGAGATGGTGGAGCTGACGCTGCAAAAGATGGCCTACGGTGGCATGTACGACCAGGTGGGCGGGGGATTTCATCGCTATTCGACGGATGCGTACTGGCTGGTGCCGCACTTTGAGAAGATGCTTTACGACAACGCGCTGCTGGCCAGGCTCTACCTGCACGCCTGGCAGATTACGGGCAACCCGCTGTACCGGCGCATTACCGAGGAGACGCTGGACTACGTGTTGCGGGAGATGACCGACCCGGCCGGCGGGTTCTATTCGGCGCAGGACGCCGACAGTGAGGGCGTGGAGGGCAAGTTCTTTGTGTGGACGCCGGAGGAGCTGCGTCCGCTGCTGGGCGATGACGCCGAGCTGGTTATGGGGTACTACGGCGTCAGCGAGCGGGGGAACTTTGAGGGGGCGAACATTCTGAACGTGTCCGTGGCTCCGGATGACTACGCCGAGCGTCGGGGCGTTTCGGAGGAGGCATTGTTCGCCGCAATACAACGGGCCCGGAGCGTGCTGTTGGAGGTCAGGGAGGAGCGCATTCACCCGCTGCGGGACGACAAGGTGCTGACCTCGTGGAACGGGCTGATGCTGCGGGCCTTCGCCGAGGCCGGCGCGGCGCTGGGCCGGTCGGACTACCTGGACGCCGGGCGTCGCAACGCGGCTTTCCTGCTGGACAATATGCGGGACGACAGCGGGCGTGTGCTGCGTACCTGGCGCAACGGGCAGGCGAAGCTGCTGGGCTACCTGGAAGATTACGCATGCCTGGCGGACGGGCTGGTGTCGCTGCACGAGGCGACGCTGGAATCGCGCTGGCTGCAAGAGGCTGTGACTGTTGCCGACGGCATGATCAGCCTGTTCTGGGACGATGGCGTGGGCGGCTTTTACGATACCGGCAGCGACCACGAGCGGCTGGTGATTCGCCCGCGGGACGTATTCGACAACGCGCAGCCCTGCGGCGGCTCGGTGGCGACGGACGTGCTGCTACGCCTGGCGGTGGTTACGGGGAACGACGACTATTCGGGCAAGGGCGCGACGCCGCTGCGGGCGTTGCAGCAACTGCTGGGCCGGGCCCCGGGCGCAACCGGGTACTGGCTGGGGGCACTGGACTTCTACGTATCGCTGCCCAAGGAAGTCGTCATCGTGGGGCCGCCGGAGGTAGCGGCGACGCAGGAGATGCTGGGCGAAGTGGGCCGTCGGTTCCTGCCCAACCGGGTTGTGGTGGGGATGTCGGATCCGGGCGCGCCGCCGGTGAAAGACTCGCCCCTGCTGGAGCAGCGGGGTATGCAGGACGGCGTTCCTACGGGCTACGTCTGCGAGCATTACGTGTGCCAACTGCCGGTTACCGAGGCCACGGCGTTAGCGAGGCAGCTGGACGGATAGAGTATTGGGGCCGGCGGCTAGGCACGGGCCGGAAGCAGCCCGGCCTGGGTTACGGCCTCGCGGCTGATGGTGTCGGGCAGGCGGTAGCGGGGCCACAGGGTAACGCCGAGGAGCACCAGGACGCCGGCCATGAGGGGAGCCAGCCGGATGCCAAGGGGATTCTCCGCGGAATCGCCCAACTGCAAGATCAAGCTCAACAGCAGCGGAGGCAGCGCGTAGGTCAGCTTTTCGAAGAAGTTCTGCGTGGCGTAGAACATGGCCTCCCGGCGTTCGCCTCGGACCAGGGCGTCGTAGTCGGCGATGTCGGCGGTGAGACCCTTGGGCAGCAGGAACACCGCGGCCATGGGCATTCCGGCGATGAACATGACAATCAAGCCCTGCGTCACCAAACCGCCTGTGGCGGCCAGCCCGACCAATCCTATCAAGGGGAAGAGCAGCCCACTGGTTACCAGGCAGACGCCGTACACCCGGCGCTTGCTAACCCGGCCGCTGGCGAAGAGAATCCAGATTATGATCCCGGCGACGACCACGCCAGCAATGACGCTCATGGAGAGCAGGCTGGCGGCCGCGCCCTCCTTTTCCTGGAGCAGGACGCCCACTGCGAAGAAGGGCACCCATCCCTGCAGCACGCCGACGCCGGTGGTGAACATCACGAAGGTGGGCAGAAAGGCCACGAACTGGGAGTTACGGAGGGTGTCTTTGAGACCCTGCAGGAACGGCACCGCCGCGGGGGTAATGTCCCTGGGGGCGCGGTTCCACACCGCCCGCAGGGAGGTATAGCGTAACACCAGGGCGATGATGGCGAAGAAGGCGCCGGCAATCTGGAAGCCGTAGGCGTCCTTGATAAAGCCTCCCACCACCAGCCCCAGCCCGGCGCCGGCGACGGCGAACAGGAAGATAAGGCTGACGACGCTCATCCGGTCCTGGGCGGTGCGGGTCAGCTCGGGCACCAAGGCTTCCAGGGTTCCGCTGGACATGGTGGCGGCGGTGAAGAACAGCTCCAGCATCAAAATGAAGTACAGCACGTTCCACCAGCTGCTGCCCTCGGTGGGTAGGAACCAGATCAGGGCGCCGAACAGGGCATAGAAGGGGGTGCTGAACAGGATGAAGGGCAGGCGGCGTCCCCAGCGGCTGCGGGTGCGGTCGCTCCACCAGCCGATGAGGGGGTCGGTGAAGGCATCGATGAACCGACCGGCGAAGATCAGGACGCCGGCCAGGACGCGGGCGTCGATGTCGAAGCCGAGCAGGACGACGTCGGGGACGCGGCTGATTCCTTCCACTGCCGGCGGAGCGAGGAAGAAGAGCACCCACTGTTGACGGAAGTAGCCAATGGCTTGCAGACCGACATGGTCGGCCGAAAACAACAGTTTATTGAGCAGCGGCAAACGTACCGCGGGATGCTCCGAGCCGGTCATACTATTCCGAGCCAAGACAAATTTCGCTGCACTGTATCATATTTGCCATTATGGGACGCGGGGGAGGGGATTGGAGTGTCAGCGACAGCGATTCGGTGTGATAAGATAACGGCCGTCGCCCCCTCGGTTACGGGATGGCGTCGCTTCAGCAGAATCACACCCGCAATCACCCAGAGGTTTGAATATGGCCATTACCGTAGGGCAGCCCGCCCCCGACTTCACACTCCACGAAACTCCGCAGCAGCAGCGCAGCCTCAGCGAATATCGGGGCAAGAACGTGGTCATCGCATTCTTTCCCGGGGCTTTCACCGGGGTCTGCACCACCGAAATGTGCGCGCTGCGGGACCGCATTGACCAATTCGGTTCCATGAACGCGGAAGTCATCGGCATCACCGTTGATCCGCCCTTCGCGCAGGCTGCGTGGAAAGCGGCCAACAACGTGGAGTACACCTTCCTGAGCGACTACAACCGGGAGGTGGTGAACGCCTATGACGTGGCGTTGCCCGGCCTGGCCGGGATGCAGGGCTACGTGGCCGCCAAGCGGGCGGTAACGGTGGTGGACGGCGGAGGCATCGTCCGCTACCACTGGGTCTCAGACTCCCCCGGCAATGAACCGGACTACGCCGAGGTGGAGGCCGCGGTGGCGGCGCTGGGGTAGGGAGGCATCCTTCGACAGGCTCAGGATGAGCGGAGGCGAGTAGGGGCGAGTGATTATTCGCCCCTACGTTTTTACTTCTCAGGCCAAGGGTAGTCGGTCAAACGCTGCACCAGCAGCTCGGTGAGGCGGTTGGGGTCAACGTCGAGGCATACGTCAGCGTTGGCGGCGCGTCCGGTCAGGCCGTACCAATCGGCGACGGTTTGGCCTCTGGTCAGGTCGCTGCCGGTATCTATTGCCACGGGCAGGCGACGGGTATTCATCAGCGTGGGGTCGATGGCGGCGGCGACGGCGGGCACGTCGTTGTAGCGCACGGCTTCGCCATCGGCCAGGCGGCCCAGGCGGCGGTAGGCGCTTTGGGTGTAGGCCGAGGCGGATACCAGCATTTGCATTGCCGGGGCCGGACATTCTCGCAAGCGTTCAAACTGCTCGTCGGAAAGTCCGCAGCGGTCGCAAACGTCGAGGCCGACCTGCAGGATGCTGACGCCGGAATCGTAGAGGATTGCCGCTGCCTCAGGGTCTTCGTGCAGGTTGGCGGTGGCCACGGGGGAAACGTTGCCGGGAACCCGGACGGCGCCGCCCATGACTACCACGGAGGCCAGGGCGTCGGCGACTTCCGGCGCGAGCCGCAGGGCCAGGGCGATGTTGGTCATCCGGCCCAGGGCGAGCAGGGTAATCTCGCCTGGAGATTCCAGGGCGCGGCGGGCAATCTCCAGGGCGGCGTGTTGGGCTACGGCGTCCGTAGGGGTGGGGGCATTGGCATCGGAGTCGGCGATGCCACCCAGGGCGTCGTTGCCGTGGATGTGGGCGGCCCAGTTGGAGTTGGGCGGGCGGAGCAAGGGGCCGCGGGCGCCGGGATAGACGGGGACGTCGCTGCGGCCGGCGACGTTTAGGATATGCCGAGCGTTGGCGGCGCACTGGGGCATGGAGCCGTTGCCGTAGCTGGCGGTGAGCGCATCGACGTGCAGCTCGGGGCTGGCCAGGGCGAGCAGGATGGCGGCGGTGTCGTCAACGCCGGGGTCGGTGTCAATGATGACGCGCTTGGGCATAGTGGCAAGGTCTGATGCGAGGGGGCTCCGGATTCCGGCCTTCGCCGGAATGACAGGTGGGCCGGAATGACGGGGTGAGGGTTGGGATGACGGGTGTGGTTTTGACGGGGGCAAAGGGTTGAGGCATTATACCCGCTGCGAAGCGGCCAGCAGGCGGCTGACACGGAGGGAATTGATATGGGGGTCAACGAAGTTCAAGGGGTGATATCACGAGCGAAGGGCGCGCCGGTGGAGCTGACGCCGATACTGGTGCCGGACCCCGGCGAGGGCGAGGCGCTGGTGCGGGTGCAGGCCTGCGGCGTCTGCCACACCGATCTGCACTACCGGGAGGGAGCCATCAACGACGAGTTTCCCTTCCTGCTGGGGCACGAGGCGGCCGGCGTGGTGGAGAAAGTTGGGGAGGGCGTAACCAACGTGCAGTCCGGCGACTTTGTGATCCTGGCCTGGCGCGCGCCCTGCGGTGACTGCCGTTCGTGCCGTCGGGGGCGGCCCTGGTACTGCTTCGCCAGCCGCAACGCCGGGCAGCCGATGACGTTGCCCGACGGCACGGCGCTATCGCCGGCCCTGGGCATCGGGGCGTTTTGCGAGCTGACGCTGGTTGACGCGCTGCAGGCGGTGAAGGTTGACCCGGAGGCCAGTCCGGCGGCGGCCGGGCTGATCGGCTGCGGCGTGATGGCCGGGCTGGGCGCGGCGATGAACACCGGTGGCGTGAGCCGGGGTGACTCGGTAGCCGTGATCGGGTGCGGCGGCGTGGGCAACGCGGCGGTGGCCGGGGCGCGACTGGCGGGGGCGCATACCATCATCGCCGTGGACATCGACGAACGCAAGCTGGAATGGGCCAGGGGGTTCGGCGCCACGCACACGGTCAACTCCACGGATACCGATCCGGTGGAAGCCATCCGAGCCCTCACCGACGGCAACGGCGTGAACGTGGCAATTGAGGCGGTGGGCAATCCGGTAACCTACGAGCAGGCCTTCTACGCTCGGGACCACGCTGGGACGGTGGTGCTAGTGGGCGTGCCGGACCCCACCATGAAAATCGAGCTGCCGCTGATTGAGGTGTTCGGGCGCGGCGGTTCGCTGAAATCATCCTGGTACGGCGACTGCCTGCCCAGCCGGGACTTTCCGATGCTCATCGACCTGTACCAGCAGGGGCGGCTGGAGCTGGACGCTTTCGTTACCGAGCGGATCGGCATCAGCGGCGTGGAGGAGGCGTTTGAGCGGATGGAGCGGGGCGAGGTGCTGCGGTCGGTGGTGATGATGTAGAGGCATTGGATGGCTACTTTCGTTCTCATACATGGGGCGTGGCACGGCGGGTGGTGCTGGTGGAAGACGGCGCCGCTGCTGCGGAGGGCCGGGCATACGGCGCTGACTCCCAGCCTTACCGGGCTGGGTGAGCGCGGGCACCTGGCGTATCTGATTCCACCGGCCGTACTGAACCTGGACCTGCACGTGCGGGACATCGCGCAGCTGCTGGAATCCGAGGACATCAGCGACGCCGTGCTGGTGGGACACGCCTACGCGGGGATGGTGATTACGGGCGTTGCCGAGGTGGTTCCGGAGCGCATCGCCGCGCTGGTTTATGTCAACGGGGTTGCGCCGGAGGACGGCGAGGCGATGGTTGACCAGCTGGAGGCGGTGCGGGGCCCGGATTTCGTCGACCGCATCCGGAGGCACATCGCCGACGGCGCTCCCTTCATGGCGGCGCCCACGACGGCGGAGGAGATCGCAGAGCGCTGGGCTATCACCGACCCGGAGGACCAGGCCTTTGTGCTGCCCCGGCTGTCGCCTCAGCCGACGCTGACCTTTTCCCAGCCGGTGCGAACGGGACGGGCCGAAGCCGCTACCCTGCGGCGGGAGTTCGTGCTGTGCAGCGAGTCGGGGTTTGAGTCGGTGGCGGAGCGGGCGGCAGCGTCGGGTTGGGGCGTGCACCACATTGACACGGGGCACGACCCGATGATCACTGCGCCGGGGGAGTTGGCGGGGATATTGTTGGGGATTGGCCAACCGCACCCCGCACCTGGATTCCCGCCTGCGCGGGAATGACGGGGAAGCGCGGGAATGACGGAGATGGTGATGAAGGGGCATTCTTCGGCAGGCTCAGGATGAGGGGAATGAGGGATGTGCTAGGATAACGGGGGCACTGGCAGCACAGGGCTGCCACTGATAAGGAGAAAACAGATTATGGCGGACTCTGCTTTGGGCCTGGACGTGCGGGCCTGTATCTTTGACGTTTTCGGCACCGTGGTTGACTGGCGTTCCAGCATCATTGAGCAATGCGCCAACATGGGGCGCATCAAGGGCATCGAGCGGGACTGGGGAGCTTTCGCCGACGCTTGGCGGGGGAAGTATCGTCCCTACATGGACAAGGTGCGCAACGGCGAATTGCCCTGGACCAACCTGGACGCGCTGCATCGCATGTCTTTGGACGACGTGCTGGACGAGTTCGAAATCAGCGGGCTGAACGACGACGAGAAGATGGAGGTTACCTACTTCTGGCACAATCTGCGGCCCTGGGCGGACAGCGTGCCGGGCCTGTACCGGCTGAAGAACAGGTTCATCATATCGCCCATGTCCAACGGCAACATCGCGCTGATGACCAACATGGCCAAGAACGGCGGGATGCCCTGGGACTGCATCCTGGGGGCCGAGGTGGCGCAGCACTACAAGCCCGACCCGGAGAGCTACGGCACCGCGGTGAAGCTGCTGGGCCTGAAGGCGGAGCAGGTGATGATGGTGGCGGCGCACCAGGGGGACCTGTTGGCGTCGGCGAAGGTGGGCCTGCGGACGGCGTTCGTGCCGCGGCCGCGGGAGCATGGGCCAGACCGGACGCCGGACCCGACACCGGACCCGTCGTTCAACGTGGTGGCGGAGAACTTCGTTGACCTGGCAGCTAAGCTGGGGGCATAGGCTGACAGCCCACCCTGCCCCTGGATTCCCGCCTTCGCGGGAATGACGGTGGGGTCGCAGGACTGACGGTGGAGTCGCGGGAATGACGGTGGGGAGGTGGTAGGAGGCTGGGCCTAGGCCTAGATGGGTTCCAGGCCGCAAGCCTCCGCCACCAGCTCGTAGGAGCGCACGCGGTCTTCGTAGTGGTAGCAGATGGTTACCACGCTGAGGTCGGTGGTCTGGTAGTCTTCGGCGACCTTTTCCAGGCCGGCTTTCACCTGCTGGGGGTCGCCGTCAACGCAGTTGCGCAGGTATTGCTGGACGAACTGCCACTCGTTGGCGAGGTACTTGTAGTTGGCTGACACCTCGGGCGAGGGTATGCCGTTGGCCCGGCCGGTAACGGAGCGCAGGCGGCCCAGGTTGCGGCTGGAGGCGATGCGGCGGGCCTCTTCCTCGGTGTCGGCGCACAGCACCTGGACGCCCACGTTGACCAGAGGTTCCGGCAGGTACTCGGACGGCTCGAAGTTCTGGCGGTAGGACTCGACGATTTGGGGGCCGTCGGAGGCGCCGAGGCCGAAGAAGTGGGCGTAGGCGAAGGGCAGGCCCATCCTGGCGGCCATGAAGGCAGACTCGTAGCGGGAGCCCAGCAGCCAGACCCGAGGGGCCGTTTCAGACTCGTTGGGCGCGGCGGCCACCTCGTTGAACGGGTGGTCGTCGGGCAGGGTGTCGCCCAGGTAGTTGATTACATCGCGGACCTGCTGGGGGAAGTGGCGGACATCCTTGGGCATACTGGGGTAGGCCAGGGCGGCCGCGGTAATCTGGTCGCTGCCGGGGGCCCGGCCAATTCCCAGGTCGATGCGGTCGGGATAGAGGGAGTCGAGGATGCGGAAGGTTTCGGCGACCTTCAACGCGCTGTAGTGGGGGAGCATCACGCCGCCGGAACCGACCCGGATGCGCTGGGTGTGGGCGGCAATCTGGCCGATCATCACCTCCGGAGCGGTGCCGGCGAAGTTGGGCAGGTTGTGGTGTTCGGCGACCCAATAGCGCTGGTAGCCGAGACGCTCGACGGCCTGGGCCAATTGGATGGTTTCCCGCAACGCCACGCCGGCGCTGCTGCCCTCGCGCATGGGCGACTGGTCAACCACGCTCAGTTGCAGTTTCTGGCTCAACTCATTCCCTCGCTGGGGCCTCTTGACGGGCCTGGCATGGCGAATATCAAGGGGCGGTATTTGGATTATCGGCAGATTGTGGGTTGCCGAAAGGCGTCGGCGGGCCTTATTATAATCATGCCTTGAGGCAAACGCAGCGTCCAGCCAAGAACCTAACCCGCCGGGCCAGCCAGCGAACCAAAGGTGAACCGGGTTGCTCTTCGCCAAGCTAATCGGCCCCAAGACGGGGACCGCCGCCCCACCTGCAGCCGGTACACCATTAACCGGGAGCGGCAGTAAGTACCTACTTGAACGCATTGTCAAGTGGGTGCTTTTTATTTTGGCCACCATATCCATCCTGACCACGGTGGGCATCGTGTCGGTGCTGTTGTTTGAGGGCGTGAGATTCTTCACCACCGACTTTTACCAGGAAAAGCGCAGCGAGCTGGAAGTTACCAGCGAGGCCCTGGGGTTGACCGGCTCCGAAGCGGCGCCGACGACGCTGGCGCCGGGCATCATTCCACGAGTCCATGTGGAGGCCACGACGGACTCGCTGATTTACGTCAACTGGGACCGGCCCAACGTGGGGGCGCCGCCCACCGGCTACCAGGTTTCCATTGAGCCCAGCCTGGAGACGGACCTGTCGGATTGCCAGAACCTGGGGCCGGGGCGAACCTCCTGCGTGATCGCCGACGGCAGCGCCGGCCGGTCTTACAAGGTGAGCGTGGCCGCGATTGCCGGGGCCAGCATGGGCGTGGCGGTGCAAACGGACTCCTTCGCGGTACCGGAAAAGGTCAGGTGGCATCGGTACTTTACGGACACCAAGTGGCGCACGCTGCTGGTGCCGCGCTCCTATGGCATCTGGCCGCTACTGGTGGGGACGTTGATGATCGCCATGCTGGCGATGCTGGTGGCGGTGCCGCTGGGCCTGCTGAGCGCGATTTTCCTAAGCGAGTACGCGCACCCCAGGCTGCGGGCGATTACCAAGCCGGTTCTGGAAGTGCTGGCCGGCATACCCACGGTGGTGTACGGGTTCTTCGCGCTGTTTTTCATCACGCCGCTGCTGCGCATGGTCAGCGATGAGGTGGGCATCTTCAACGCTCTGTCGGCCGCCATCGTGATGGGGGTGATGATCATTCCCATGGTGTCCAGCCTGAGCGAGGACGCGATGCGGGCGGTGCCCTTGGCGCTGCGGGAGGGCGCCTACGCGCTGGGGGCGACCAAGGTTGAGGTGGCGACCAAGGTGGTGGTGCCGGCTGCGCTCTCGGGCATCGTGGCCGCGTTCATCCTGGGGATGTCCCGGGCGGTGGGGGAAACGATGATTGTGTTCATCGCCGCCGGGCAGAACGAGAAGCTTACGTTCAATCCGCTGGAGCCGGTGTACACGATGACCGGGTTCATGGCCACCACGAACTTCAGCGACAATGCCATTCCGGGCACAGCCCAGTTCCAGGCGCTGTTCGCGGTGGGCATCACGTTGTTTATCATCACGCTGCTGATGAACCTGGCCAGCCAGTATATCGTCGCCAAGTTCCGCGAGGTGTACGAATAATGGCGATGGGAACGGAACAGCAATACCGTCGCCGGCTGTCGTCTCGGAAGCGCAACGCCGCCGTTTTCTACGGCGTGTGCGTCGCCGCGGTGGCCATCGCGCTTATAATGCTGGTGGCGCTGCTGTACAGCGTGATAGCGGAAGCGCTGGCCTGGTACGGGCTGGAAGGAGCCTCGCTGATCACCCTGTTCACGGAAGGAGCATCCAGGGAAGCAGTCAGGTCGGGTCTATTCCCGGCCATCGTGGGCACGTTGTGGGTGATGGCAATCTGCGGGTTCGTGTCCTTCACCGTGGGCGTATCGGCGGCGATTTACCTGGAGGAGTACGCGGGGGGCAGCCGCATCACCGAGTTGATTCAGATAAACATTCAGAACCTGGCGGCGGTTCCGTCCATCGTGTACGGCATCCTGGGTTTGAGCATCTTCGTGGCGCTGTTCGCGTTGGGCAAGAGCACGCTGTCGGCGGGGCTGACGCTGGCGCTGCTAATTATGCCGGTGGTCATCGTCTCGTCGCAGGAGGCCATCCGGGCAGTTCCGTCGTCGATACGGGAGGGCGGCTACGCGCTGGGGGGAACCAAGTGGCAGGTGGTGTGGCGGCTGGTGCTGCCCCAGGCCATGCCCGGCATCCTGACGGGCATCATCCTGGCGGTGAGCCGGGCGATGGGAGAGGCGGCGCCGCTGGTAATCATGGGGGCGCTGTCCTTTGTGCCCTTCGCGCCGGCCCATCCGCTGGACCGTTTCACCGTTTTGCCGATCCAGATATACGTGTGGATTTCCAAGCCGCAGGAGGAGTTTCACCAGCTGGCGGCGGCGGGCATCATCGTGCTGCTGGTAATGCTGCTGGGGATGAACGCCTTTGCGATCTTCCTGCGCAACCGGCTACAGAAGAACCAGAGGGGGTAAATCAACATGGCGGCAACGGAAGTGGCGATCCGTCCGGCCATCCGGGCCATTGACGTGGGCGTCTATTACGGCAGCAACAAGGTCATCGAAGGGGTGACCATGGATATGCCGGAGAACGAGATCACGGCGATCATCGGCCCCAGCGGAGCCGGCAAGAGCACGCTGCTGCGGTGCATCAACCGGATGAACGACCTCATCGAGATCTTCCGGATGGAAGGTGAGATGTGGTTCGGCGATTTCAACCTGTACGCCGCGGGGTCGGACCCGACGCAGATACGCTACCGGATTGGCATGGTATTCCAGCGTCCCAACCCGTTTCCCAAGTCGATCTACGACAACATCGCCTTTGGCCCGCGCATCAACGGGTTCAGCGGGAGCATGGACGAGATCGTGGAGGAATCGCTGCGGGGCGCGGCACTTTGGGACGAAGTGAAGGACCGGCTGAAGGAATCGGCGCTGGCGTTGTCGGGCGGGCAGCAGCAGCGCCTTTGCATCGCGCGGGCTTTGGCGGTGGAGCCGAGCGTCATCCTGATGGACGAGCCGTGCTCGGCGCTGGACCCCATCGCTACGCTGGCCATTGAAGAACTGATGCAGGAGTTGAAGAAGCGCTACAGCATCGTTATCGTAACCCACAACATGCAGCAGGCCGGTCGCGTGTCGGACAAGACGGCGTTTCTGATGCCGGACGAAGACCGGATTGCGCATCTGATAGAATTCGGCGACACTCGGACCCTGTTCACCAATCCCACCGACGAGCGCACCGAAGCCTACATCACCGGGCGGTTCGGCTAAGGCCGCCGGGTGGCGAGCGGCCCGGCACGGACCAGGGAGGGGCCAAAATGTTACGTTCCGACTATGACCGCGACCTGACCGACCTGCAAACCAGCCTGTCCGAAATGGGGCAGCACGTTGAATCGGCGACACGGCGGGCGCTGAAGGCCCTGGAGACGCAGGACACTGCGCTGGCCCAGGAGGTTGTTGACGCCGACGACGAGATCGACCGGCTGCAGGACGAACTGGAAAACAAGTGCGTGATGCTGCTGGCGACGCAGCAACCCATGGCCAGCGACCTGCGCTCGGTGATGTCGGCGGTGCACATCGGGGTGGAGCTGGAGCGGATGGGGGACTATGCGGAGGGCATCGCCAAGATCAGCATTCGCATCGGGGACCAGCCGTTGTTAAAGCCGCTGATCGACATACCGCGCATGGCCGACCTGGCGCTGAAAATGCTGGAGGAGAGCCTGCAAGCGTACACCGAGCGGGACGAGCCGCTGGCTCGCAAGGTCTGCACCGCCGACGACGCCATTGACGATCTTTACAACCAGATTTACCGGGAGCTGCTAACGTATATGCTGTCGGATCCCGGCACCATCGAGCGAGCAACGTACCTGTTGTGGGTCGCGCACAACCTGGAGAGGATCGCCGACCGGGCTACCAACATCGCGGAGCGGGTGCTGTGGCTGATTTCGGGTCATACGGTGGGAACCCGGGAGCTGAAGGACTCGCTGCGCTAGGGCGGCGAAATCCGGTTGCGGCCCTGTTGACAATTTCCGACCCCGGCGGTATAGTTTTCGCAAATGCAAAGTACCTGCAAAACCAATTGCCTGCGCACCTGTTCTTGTCCCCGCAAATTGGGGGCAGGCTTAACCTGACTTACAATCACAGGCAATACCTGCGCCCACCGATTTGCCGACAATGGCACGGTGGGTTTTTTCGTGCCGCAATTCGGAGGAGGACACGGTGACGATCCAAGGACAGAATCCCAGCCAGGACGAAATTCACCAGACCAGCATGGGGCTGGCCCCTGACGCGCCGGGCATCATTCCCTTCATGGAGGATGAAATCCAGCGCTTTGACGCCGAGGTGGACCGCTTCCGCTCCGGCGAGCTGGACAACACGGTGTTCACTCCCTTCCGGCTGCGGCAAGGGGTGTACGGACAGCGGCAGGCCGACGTGCAGATGATCCGGGTCAAGCTGCCCGGCGGCATCGTTTCTCCCGAGCAGCTGGACTGCTTCGGCGACGTGGCGGAGCGCTACGCTCCGTTGCAGAAGGGGCATATCACCACGCGGGAAAACATCCAGCTGCACCACATTCCGCTGGAACAGACCTCGGAAGTGTTGCGACTCCTGGGGAACGTGGGACTGTCCACCCGTGAAGCCTGCGGCAACACCGTGCGCAACGTGGTGGGGCCGGCCACGGCCGGGGTGAGTCCCCAGGAAGTTTTCGACCCCACGCCGTACCTGACGGCCTACGTGCGTTTTGGCGTGCGGCACCCCATCACGCAGAGCTTCCCCCGCAAGTTCAAGTCGGCCTTTACCGGCAACGACCAGCGGGACGAAGTGGCTGCTGCCATCCAGGACCTGACGTTTGTGTCGCAGTACAAGGAGATTGACGGCGAGCAGCGCAAGGGGTTCAAGGTGTATTGCGGCGGAGGCACGTCCATCATGCCGCGGCTGGCCAAGCCGTTGTACGAGTGGGTATCCGAAGACGATTACCTTCGGGTTGCGCTGGCGGTGTGGACGGTGTTCAACAACGCCGACATCCTGCGCAAGAATCGCATGATGGCCCGGCTGAAGGTGCTGATCGACAAGATCGGGCTGGACGAGTTCCGCAGCATGGTGGACGCCGAGCTGGAAAACATCGGCTCCATCGACTTCAGGCCGCTGATGACCGCCGAGGACATCCAGCGGGAAACGCCGCCGGATCCTCCGGCTGCCACCGACGATGGCGACCACGGCCCGGAGTACCGGGCCTGGCGTGACGCCAACGTGGAAGGGCAACGGCAGGACGGCTACCACGTGGTGCACATCAAGACGGTGCGCGGCGACCTGGACCCGGCGCAGTTTCGCGGGCTGGCGGACATCGTTCGCAAGTACACCGGAGGCAAGGCGCGCACCACCCAGGAGCAGAACATCGTCCTGCGCTGGGTGCCCACCGGCTACCTGCACGACGTATGGCAGGCGCTGCGGGAGCTGGAGCTGGCCGAGGCCGGCCACGACCACATCACCAACGTGGTGTCTTGCCCCGGCACCGACAGCTGCAAGCTGGGCATCACGGCGTCGATGGGGCTGGCCAAGGCCCTGCGGGAGGAGATGTCGGGCTGGAACGGGCTGGCGGACGACGCCGGCGTGGGCGACATCCGCATCAAGATGAGCGGCTGCCCCAACGGCTGCGGGCTGCATCACATTGCCAACATCGGCTTCCACGGCGCGGCGGTCAAGGGCGTGGAGGGTCAGCAAATCCCGTCCTACGAGCTGTTCCTGGGGGGCAACTACGGCGATAACCGGGTGGAGGACTCCCGCATCGGAACGCGGGTGCCCAAAGTGAAGGTGCCGGCCAAGCTGGTTCCCTCCGTTCTGAAGGACATCGTGAGCTACTACAAGGACAACCGGGCCAACGAAGCGGAAGGGTTCAACGCCTTCCTGGACCGGGTGGGACTGGAAGAGATGACCTCGGTGGCGGCGCGGGCCCAGGAAGTGGGCCACGAAGCCGAGGGCGGCGGCGAGATGTACTTCGACTGGGAGCGCACCAACCAGTACGTGCTGGAGCGCGGCGAAGGTGAGTGCGCCGTTTAGCGTGGGGGACCGCGTCGGCGGGGTTCGCAGCGGAATGACCAAGGCATCGCTGAACGGGCGGGTGCTAGCCTTTGTGGAGGCGCGGATGCCCGACGAGATGGCGGGCCTCATCCGGCGGCACGGGGGCGTTCCGCTGGCCGCGCCGGTGATGCAGGAACACTACCGGCAGGACAGCCCGGAGGTGCGGCAGGCCGTTGCCGACGTGTGCGACGGGCGGGTGGAAGTGGCCATCTTTCTCACGGGCGTGGGCGCCAACGCGATGATGGGCATTGCCGAGGAGTTGGGACGGCTGCCGGAGTTTGAGGACGCGCTGCGGGAGATTACGGTGGTGGCGCGCAGTCCGAAGCCCGGTCGCATCCTGCGGCGGCACAAAATCCCCATCGCCATCATGCCGCCGGAGCCGTACACGTCGTCGGATCTGACGGCGGCCATGGGCGGGCTGTCGCTGAGGGGCAAGCGGGTCATCTTCCAGCGGTACGGCGGGCCCGACTCTGAGCTGCCCACCTACCTGCGGGAACAGGGGGCGGACTTCCGAGAGCTGACGCTGTACGACTGGGGACTGCCCGACGACAGCGGGCCGGTGCTGGAACTCATCGACCGGATGGAGCAAGGCACCGTTGACGCCCTGGCGTTCACCAGCCGACCGCAGGTGCCAAACTTGCTGGAAATCGCCGCCGGCGCCGGGCGGGAGGAGGTCTTGCGGGACAGCCTGGCCGGCTCGGTGGCCGTGGCGTCGGTGGGGCCGGTTTGCAGCCGCAAGCTTCAGGAGTGCGGAATCGACGTGGACGTTGAGCCGGACCACCCCCACATGGGCAACCTGGTGCTGGCAGTGGCGGACTACTTCGGCGACGCCGGCTAGTACTTGAACTCCTCGCGCACCGGGCTGAAGATGTCCAGCGCGACGGCTTTGGTGTCCTGACCTTGGGCGTAGTGCTCGACGTTGCCGGGGATGATGTACATGTCGCCGGGCTTGAGGAGGCGAACCTCGCCGCCGATGCCCATTTCCAGCTCGCCCTGGACGATGATGCCGCCCTGCTCGTGGGGGTGGGTGTGCAGAGGAACCAGCGCGCCGGCCTCCACCTCGACCAGCGAGAAAAGCATCTGCTCGCCCCAGAAGGTGCGGGTGCGGGCGCCTTCGGCCAGCTCTTTGTAGCTGCGGCCGTCGGGTTGGAGGAAGTAGTTGCTCATGGTGTCGTCTCCTTGATGCTCAGGGCGAGTCAAACCCTAAACCCTTTTCCTTAAGGCTGGTGAACCGTCCGCCGTGGCCGATTACGAGATGGTCGAGCAGTTCGATGTCCATCAGCTTGCCGGCAGCGACCAGGTCGCGGGTGATGGCCACGTCTTCCGGGCTGGGCGTCGGGTCGCCGGACGGGTGGTTGTGAACCATGATAATGGACGGTGCGTTTTCGCGCACGGCGGGGCGGAGGACCTCGGCGGGGCGCACCGCGCTGCTGTTTACGGTGCCGATGTAGATGGTGCGCTTGGCCAGCACCTGATTGCGGGTATTGAGCAGCAGCACGATTAGATGCTCCTGCGCCAGGAGCTGCATTTCGGCGGAGACCAGGTTGGCGGCGTCCTGGGGACAGGAAATCTGCGCGCGTTCCTCGGGCGCCAGGGAGGCGATGCGGCGGCCCAACTCCAGAGCGGCCATAATCTCGCAGGTTTTGGCGTGGCTGAGGCCGCGCTGTTCGCAGAGTTCGGCGTACTCGGCCCGAGCCAGGCCGCCCAGACCTTCGAACTCGGCGATGATGCGGGTGGCGAGGCTGATGGCGTTTTCGCCGGCGATGCCGGTGCGCAGCAGGATGGCGACCAGCTCGGCGTTGTTCAGGTAGCGGGGGCCGTGTTCGCGGAGGCGTTCCCGGGGGCGCTCATTGGCGGGCAGCTGGCGAATGGTGGGCTGGTATAAGGGCCGCTTTGGACGGGGACGGGGCGGTTCAGGATCGGAGTGGCTTTCCGGATCGGCTGCAGGGTCGGGAGCGGCATCGTCAAGCCTTTCCAGAGCTTGTACCGATGCGCCGGCCAGAATCTCGTCGAGATAGGCGCGAAAATCGTCCAAGGCGGTAGTATCGGCGGGCGAACCAGCTATTGCCATCATTATCTCCGGCATGGTGGAACATTGCCGGCCAGTCTAAACGTGCCATCCGTGATTGCGCTATGGGCGGTTGTCATCAATTCAGCGGCCCGGTAGAAAGTCGTGAGCATTGAGGTCGTCAATAGCAGTTAGGGCTCGCTGTAGAAACACCTCGGCCATCCTGCGGCCTCGCTGGTTGGTAAAGTCAAACTGGCCGCCGGCGATTACCGGGGTGCGGAAGCAGCCGAGCATATTCTGACGGTAGCTGCGCCAGCAGTCTTCAAAGCTGATATTGTCCACTCCAATGCTGCGAATGACGGCGTGATATTCGGCGAGGACTTCATGCTCAATCTCCCGCCGAACCTCGGTAGCGACGCTGGAGGACAGGAAGTACGCGACGTCGGACAGTCCGCTGGATACGCCGCAGACTTGCCAGTCGAGAACGGCGAAATCATCGTTGTCTCCGTCAACAGCAAAGAACATATTGTCCAAGCGGTAATCGCCGTGGATGAAGGTTTGCGGGCCGGCGGCGACGTGCTGCTGATGGGCGGCGAGTTGTCGGCCATATTCTTCGGCCAGGCGGCGCATCGGCTCCGTGAAAAAGCTCCCGAAGCGACTGAGTACGGAGGGCAAACTGGCCTGGTAGGCGTCTTGTGCAGGCAGCCGACGGGCACCGTTGGAGGCGTTGTTAAACCTGGAAGCCGGCGGTTGATTCACCTTGTTCCAGAAATGTCCGTGCAATCTGGCGATGGCGCGAACGGCGGTTTTGGCCTGCTCTGCGTCGGCGCCGACAACCTGGTCGGGTGCGGCCATAGCCTTGAGGTCTTCCAGAACCAGGACGAAGCGATGGCTGCGGTCGTTGAAGTCGCCGTAGTACAAAGCCGGTGAACGGATGGGGGCGTGAGGCGCGACATGGCGGTAGTAGTCGCATTCGCGGCGGTAGAGATTCAGGCGTTTCGCTACGCGCAAGGTGTCCGGGTCGGCGCTGGGCAGCTTGACGATGACGGTTTCGGGGCCGCCGGGAGGGTCATCGTCGTACGTGAGATGGCAGCGCAGGATGGCACCGACCAGGCCGACGCCGACACCGATTTGCTCTAAGGCGACGCTGCGTATGGCGGGGAAATCGGGATTGCCGCCGGCGGCCACGGCCTGCTGCAGCCAGCCGGCGGTTATGTCATTTGCCGTTGCGGGCAGGGCCGGATGGATCGCCATGTGGCTTACCTACGCTCGGCCTTTGGATTCCGGCCCCGTATTAAGTACGGGGTGACGTTCTTTCGCCGGAAAGACGGGAAATGTCAATAGGAGCTAGTCGAAGCGGAACTTGGAGAAGGTGCCTTCTTCCTTGGTGATGAACTCGAGGAGGGCGGGGCGTCCGTCGGCGTTGGCCTGCATGGCGCGCTGCATGGCGGGCTTGATTTCCTCGGGGGTGTGAATCTGCTCGGCGTAGGCGCCCAGGGCCAGGGCGACCTGGTAGAAGTCGCCGGTGAGGTCCTTGAGGCCGTAGCGTTCCACGGCGGTGGGGATGCGGCTGTCGGGATAGATGGCCATGGTGGAGTTGTTCATCACCACGGTGGTGATGGGGATGTTGGCGCGGACGGCGGTTTCGACGTCCAAGCCGACCATGCCGAAGGCGGCGTCGCCCATGAAGTTAATGACCATCTTCTCCGGGGCGGCCATCTTGGCACCCATGGCGAGGCCCAGGCTGTAGCCCAGCTGGGTGGACTTGCCCCAGCCGATGAAGCTGCGGGGGGCGCGGGCCTCCCAGAAGGGCGAGACCTGCTCGCGGGGGCTGCCGGACTCGTGGGTTACGATGGTGTTATCGAGGTCAACGGTGTGCATGATGTCCCAGACCACGCGGTAGGGGTTCAGGGGCACTTCGTCGCTGGTGAGGCGGGGCATCCATTCGGCCAGCCAGGCCTCGCGGCTGGCGGCGATTTCGCCGGCCAGTTCCTGGTTGGGGGCGCGTTGCTGAGCGCCCTGGGCTTTCAGCTCGTCGATAAACTGGCGGAGGGCCAGCTTGGCGTCGCCCAGGATGGGGTACTCGGTGCGATGGTCCTTGTTGATGTCGCCGTCGCCGTTGGTGAGATGGATCAGCGTCTTGCCGGAGGGAATGGGCACGGTGAAGCTGCTCTTGGTGAAGCTGACGCCGGCGCCGAAGATGACATCGCAGTTGGACAGGAAGCGGTGCACCGGCCCGGTTTGGCTGGAGCCGCCCACGCCCAGGGACAGGGGGTGATTTTCGGGGAAGGCGCTCTTGCCCTCCAGGGTGGTGAGCACGGGGATTTGCAAGAACTCGGCCAGCTCCAGCAGCTCGTCGGTGGCCTCGGCGTAGAGCACGCCCTGGCCGGCCATGATGACCGGGCGCTGGGCGGTCAGGAAACCGCGGGCGGCGCGGGTAACGGCGGCCGGGTCGGCGGCGACGCGCATGGGCTGGGGCGGGACGTAGTCGAAGTCTTCCTCGCTGATCTGGTCGGTGGACAGGTCGGAAGGGATTTCCAGCAGGACCGGGCCGGGCTTGCCGGAGCGGAGCTTGGTGAAGGCCTGGCGCATCAGTTCGGGCACGCGGTCGGCGAAGTTGACGTGGGCCGCCCACTTGGTGATGGACTCGTAGGCGCGGACGGGGTGGAAGTTGGGTTCCACGCCGATGCGATTGCGGGCGACGCCGGCCGGCAGCACCAGGATGGGCACTGAGTCGGCGTAGGCCTGGGCGACGCCGCCGAAGGCGTTTTCGGCGCCGGGGCCGTTCTGGGCCAGGAAGATGCCGGTCTTCTTGCCATTCATGACGCGGGAGAAACCGTCGGCCATGTGCACTCCGGTGCGCTCCTGGCGGCAGACCACCGGGCGGATGCCGGCGATGGCGGCGGCTTCAATCAGCGGGTTGGAGGGCATGACGCCAATCCATTCCACGCCTTCCATTTTCAAAACGTTGGCTACAGCGGTAACTCCGTCCACGGTGGTTATCCTCCAAATTGGGTTATGCAGGGGTGTACTGGATAGGGGAATCAGCCAATCTCGGCCAGGAAGGCGTCGATGGCGGCGTTGACCTCGGCGGGCTTTTCGACCATGGGGAAGTGGCCGGCCTGGGTCATCTTGATGAGCTTTGAGCCGGGGACGGCGCGGTGGATTTCCTCCTCGTAGTCGCCGGTGGCCAGGGGATCGTCCACGCCTTGAATCAGGAGCAGGGGAGTTTGCAGGGTGTGGATGCGGTGGCGGACGTCGAAGTGGTCGATGACGACCAGGTCGCGGTATTGGGCGATGGGGCCGACTTCGCGGTGTCGCTGGAGCAGACTGGCGCGGAGTTCCGGCTCGATGAAGTGCATTGCGCTATCCATCGCGCCCAGCCACTTCTCGTAGGCTTGGGCGTCCTGGGCGGCGTCGAGGCGGAACTGCAGGTGGTTGGGCTGGCGGCGCTTGGGGCGCATGGCGATGGTCATCAGGGCCAGGCCTTTGACCTCATCGGGGTAGTCCAGGGCGTACTGCAAGGCGATGCAGGCGCCGAGGGTGAAGCCGCTGAGCACCAGGTCGCGCTTGATGCCCTGGGCGTGGAGCCATCCGCGCAGCCAGTCGGTGTAACGTTCGATGCTGTTGCAGGGCGCGCCGTCCAGGTGTCCGGGCAGGTGGGGCGCCAGGCTGCCGGGGTAATGGGACAGCTGGTTCACGTAGGAATCGGCGCAGCCGCCGGCGCCCGGGCCGTGGATGAAAACCAGTTGGGTCATTGAATGGGAACCTCGGCTGACGGGAACTCTGCCCAGCGGGAACGGCGGCGTAAACTGCGGGCATTCTAGGGGCGACGGCGTGGCGGGTCAACCTCCGGTCCAGCCGGTGGCGCGCTGGGGAGTTATCTTGATAACGGGGTTATCGTCCAAATCCATTTGCCGGTATTGGGGGTATTTGGCGCCGAGGAGGGCGATGGCGGCGGCCTGCTCGTGGCACGGCTCGAGCAGTTCGGCCCGGCCATGCACCAGCAGAAACCAGAGATTTGACCAGTCGTCCTCGTAGTGGTCGATGACCAGGGACACCTGGGGGTTGGCAAGGATGTTGCGGACACGGCGCAAGCTGCGCAGGCTACCGGTCTTGGGCTTGGCGTCCAGCACCGAGTAGATGAGGTGGCCGTCGCAGGCGAAGCAGACGGGTATGACGTGGGGGCGTCCGTTGCCGTCGGCCGTGGCCAGGTGGCCGATTGGGGTTTGGTTCAGCAGGGTGGTCTGGCGTTCGGTCAGCGCGGGCATGAGGTTATCCTGTTCAGTCACCGGCGCAGCTGGGCAATCAGCGTTGGCAGCTGGGGTAGCAGGTCGCTGGCGACGACGCCGGCGTCGCCGGTGGCATCACGAACCTCATCGGCGGCGGCGCCGTGCAGGAAGCCGCCCAAGCGGGCAGCGTCGTAGGGGGCCAGACGCTGGGCGAGCAGTCCGCCGATGATGCCGGTGAGCACGTCGCCGGTGCCGCCGGCGGCCAGGGCCGGGTTGGCGAAGGGCAGGATACACTGCCGGCCATCGGGAGAGGCGACGATGCTGTGGGCTCCCTTCAGGAGGACGGTTTGGTTCCATTGCGCCGCGGAATCGGTGGCAACCGTCAAGCGGTGGGCTTGTACGTCCGGCGTGGCCTGACCGGTGAGGGTTGCCATTTCGCCGGGGTGTGGCGTCAATATGGTATTGAAAGGAAGACGGGCGGGCCAGCTCTCGCAGAGGGAGAGGTTGTTGAGGCCGTCGGCGTCGATGATGGTCGGCGGGGATGGATTCCCGCCTTCGCGGGAATGACGAAAGGAGGCCTCGGGATGACTATGGGAGGATAGCAGCAGGCGGTGGATGAACTCGGTTGTGGTGGCAGAGAGGCCCATGCCGCAGCCGATGGCCAGCGCCGAGTAGCCGGGGATGCGCTCCCTGATTATGTCTGCCGCGGATGGGGCGATGCGGCCTTCGGCGTCTTCGGGCAGAGGGAGGTGGATGGTTTCGGTGAGCTTGGCGGCGACGATGGGGTACACCGATTGAGGGGTGGCCAGCGTTACCAGGCCGGCGCCGACCCGGTGGGCGGCCAGGGCGGCAAGTGCTGCTGCACCGACGAAGTGGCGGCTGCCAGCCACAATCAGCAGGTGTCCGTAGGTGCCTTTATGTGAATCAAGGGGTCGGGCGGGCAGCAGGTTGGCGGCGTCGGTGGGGGTCATCCACTGGGTCGGCAGGTCGGCGTCGGCGGCTACTTGCGATGGCAGGCCGATGTCCACGACGGCGATGCGGCCGGCATAGCCGGCACCGGGGAAGTTGACGATGCCGAACTTGGGGAAGCACAGGGCCAGGGTGGCGTCGGCCTGGATGCTGGCGGCGTCGGCTGCGCCGGTGTCGGGATTGACGCCGGTGGGCAGGTCGATGGCTACGACGGGCAGGCCAGCGAGTTGACGGCGGCATTGGTTGACCAGCGCGATGACGTCGGCGACGATGCCGTCGGGTGGGCGGTAGCGTCCGGCGCCGAGGATGGCGTCGATTGCCAGGTCGGAACGGGAGAGCAGGGCGTCGAGGGTGCGCAGGTCGGGGTCGGCATCGGAGTTGACGACGGTTACGTCGGCGGCCAGGGCGTCGGCCATTTTGGGGTCGAGGCTGGGGCGTCCGCGGACGATGTAGCAGGCAACTTCGGCGCCCCAGCGTCGGAGGTGGCGGGCGATGACGAGGCCGTCGGCGCCGTTGTTGCCGGGGCCGACCAGCACGGTTACGCGCCGGCCGGCGCAGCCTCCGAGACGCTCACGGACGTACTCGGCGCAGGCGAGGCCGGCGTTTTCCATCAGGGTATCCTTGCTGACGCCGGCTTGCTCCGACGCGTCTTCCAGGGCCTGCATCTGGGCCACGGTTACGACGTTGATGGTCATGGGGCTAACCGGAGCGTGGAGCGGTGTCGTCGCCCCACAGGGTTTCGGCAGCGGCTTCGCGGGACTCGTCGGTATCGGGGCGGGAGGCTACGGCGACGACCATGGCGTAGCCTCGGGAGTGGGACAGGCTGATGGCGATTTCGGTAACGCCCAGGCGCTGGGCGCGACGGCGGGCGCGTCCGTGCAGGCGAGGGCTGGGCGCGCCGCTGGGGGCGCGGACCACTTCCACATCGCGCCAGCCGACGCCGCGAAAGCCGGTGCCCAGGGATTTCATCACCGCCTCCTTGGCGGCGAACCGGGCGGCCAGGTTGGGCGCGCGTCCGCGGCAGTAGGCGATTTCGCCGGGCGTGAAAACGCGGCGCAAGAACCGGTCGCCGTAGCGTTGCAGCACGGCGGCGATGCGGTCGATCTCTACGAAGTCCACGCCGGTGGAGAGCATAGCGGTTCCAGGATGGACGGGAGCGCTACTTGCCGCGGTGGCCGTCGATGTTCAAGTCTTCCAGGATGTGGGAAACGGAGTAGCGGCGGTTGAGCACGTAGAAGTGGATGCCGGGGACGCCGTTGTCCCAGAGGTCTGCGGCCTGGCGGGTGGCGTGTTCAATGCCGATTTCGCGCACGGCGCGGTTGTCGTCGGCGTGGCTTTCCAGGCGGGCGTCCAGATCCGCGGGGATGGTTGCGCCGCACAGGGAGGTGAAGCGGCGAATCTGGGGAGTGCTGAGAATGGGCAGCACGCCCGGGATGATGGGAATGTTGATGCCGGCGGCGGCGGCGCGGTCAAGCAGGTCGTAGAAGTAGGCGTTGTCGTAGAACAGCTGGGTGATGAGAAAGTCGGCGCCCAGGTCCTGCTTCATGCGGGCGTAGGCGATGTCGGTGTCCAGGCTTTCGGATTCGGTGTGTCCTTCGGGGTAGCAGGCGCCGGCGATGCCAAAGTCGAAATTGTCGCGAATGTGGGTTATCAGATCAGTGGCGTGGGGGAATTCGTCGGGGCCCGGCTCGGCGTCGGCCAGGTCCGGCGGGCGGTCGCCGCGCAGGGCGATGACGTTCTCGATGCCGGCTGCCTGCAGGCGTTGCAGGACGCTGTGGACATCGGCCCGGTTCTGGGCGACGCAGGTAAGGTGGGCCATGACGTCAAGGTCGGTTTCGGCCTTGAGGCGCATGGTGATTTCCTCGGTGAAGGCGCGGGTGCCTCCGCCGGCGCCGTAGGTTACGGACACGAAGTCGGGGTTGAAGCGCTGCAAATCCTTGATAACGTCGATAACGTCGGGGACGCCGTCCGCCTCTCGAGGCGGGAAGAACTCGAAGGATATGGTGCGTTGCTGATTGAGAATTTTCCTGATTTTCAAACCGTGGTCCTATTCTGGTAGTGGTAGCTCAAAACTCCGGCTGGCGTTTCTCCTTGAATGCCTGGATGCCCTCGCGCGGGTGCGGCGAAGTTGCGAACAGGTGGGTGAAGGTTGCGCCTTCCAGGGCCACGCCGTCGCGCAGGGGCACGTCCTGGCTGGCCTTGGCCAGGGACTTCATCAACGCCAGGCCGGCGCGGCTCTTGGTGCGCAGACCGGCGAGGAGCGACTCCAGCTCCGATTCCAGCAGCTCGGCGGGGGCGGCGCGCAGGGCCAGGCCCCATTCCACTGCTTCGGCGCCGGAGAGCCAGCGGCCGGTGGCGAGCAGTTCCATGGCCCGGGGCATACCGACGCGACGGGGCAAGCGCTGGGTGGAGCCGCCGCCGGGGATCAGGCCGAAGTTAGCGTGCTGGTCGCCGATGCGGGCGTCATCGGCGACGACGGCCATATCGCAGGCCATCATCAGCTCCAGGCCGCCGGCCAGGGCGTAGCCGTGCACCAGCGCGATGGTGGGCACGGGCAGCTCTTCCAATCCGAACAGGGCGTCGTTCAAATCGCGCACGTAGTCGGGCAGGAGGGAAAGGTCGTCGAAAACCTGGTCGAAGTACAGCAAGTCGGCGCCGGCGCAGAAGCCGCGGCCCTCCCCGCGAACCACCAGGGCCTTGACGTTTAGGTCGGCGGCGACGGCGGCGGTGGCGTGGGAGAACTCGTGCAGCAGGGGCAGGCTCAACGCGTTGAGGGCGTTGGGTCGGTTGAGGCTGATGGTGGCTACCCGGTCGCTCACCGACAGTGTAATATTGCTATACTCCATTCGCTCTCCAGTGGGCCGACCGCGGCGGCCGGGCCACGCTGTGGGCATACTATACCAGACCGATTATTGACTGCGGATTGGGAGCCTCCCCATGCAAGACAGCTTTCGCAACTTCAGCTGGATTCTTCACGGCTCGCTGGCCGGGGCCATGGGGCCGACGGAACGGCGGCATCTGATTCACTTTGAGCTGCAGGACATCACCGCAGTGGTGCGCATGGAGGAAAACACCATCTCGGCGGAGCCGTGGGGGTTCACGGAGCTTTTCGATCCGGTGCCCGATTTTGAGGCTCCCTCTATGGAGCAGATCGACCGCATCGTCAACTTCGTAGAGCAGCAGATTGAGACCTGGAGCGGCCCACGGTGGTCACCTGCGCGGCGGGCATCGGGCGCACGGGAACCATCCTGGCGTCGTATCTAGTGAACACGGGCTACGACGCGGACGAGGCCATTGCGTACATCCGGCAGCTGCGGCCCGGTTCGATCCAGACGGACGGACAGGAGGAGGCGGTGCGCCAGTATGCGGAGTATGTGAAGGAGCGGAACGCCAACCGTCCGCGTCGGTATCGGTAGGGATAAAACGAGGGGGCTGACGGCGTGGCCGCCAACCCCAACGGGTTGCGCCAACCTGGTGGAATCAGGCGGCTTCAAGGGTTTTGACCTGGGGACTCAACGGCGTTGCGGCGGGGGCGTGATGGACCGGCATGGCCAGGGCGTCGGGTTGGAGTTCCCGGCTGCACTGGAGGCACTGCAGGTAGGCGCCGTAGATGTCCCGATTCAGGCGCACGTCGCCGCCGCAGTGGGGGCAAGCCCGCATTGCGACCCGCCGGCGGCGCGCGCCCCGGGCAGACCGTTCGATGTTGACCTTGTTCTCCATCATCGTTGCTCCTTATTCGACGGAGGGCGCCGAAATCGTCAGGTGTGATGGCTGGCTGTCGCTAATCGTCTGTGCTGGTTGATTTGCGGTTCAGGTCGGTGTGGGTTAAAAAATGAAAACGGCCTCGGACTAGTCCGAGGCCGCTGCCTGCGGGTGTCCGTTTTGGGTTGGCGGTCAGGCCACCATAGCCTCTTTATGTTCAGTGTCGCTTACCGGGGCGTTGATGGCGGCCGGGGTAGTGGTGGCGGTTGGGATAGAAACAGCCGGCTGACGGCGGAATTCCCGTCCGCACTGGGCGCACTGGTGATAAACTCCGAAGGTGTCTCGCATCCGGCAGACGTCGCCGCCGCAGCGGGGGCACGCTTTCCGCATCAGGGAGTTGCGGGTAACGGTCTTGGTTTGCATTTCCTCATCCTGGCCGTGAGGCCGTGTGGTGGTTTGCCTGTTGCAAATTGCAATTTCAGTTTAGCGTCATCGCATTACCGGAGTATTACCCTAAATCCGGCAAAGGCGATGGAAACAGCATATCAGGTTACGTATTTCGTAACAAGGGGTTTTAATGACAAATTTCACAAATTCGCTGCACGTCCCGCCGGCCATCCTGGAATCGGTGTTCCGTGAAGCGCGGGCCGCCTATCCCGCCGAGTGCTGCGGGTGGCTCACCGGGCCGGCCGGGGGCGACGGCGTGGATGCCATGCGTCCGGCGGTGAACGCGCAGGACGACGACGCGCTGATTCCGGTAGAAGGGAGGACCAGCGAGCGGGCTTATTCCTTCAACTTCGATGACATTAGAGCCCTGGATGAGAGCTTTGGGTCCGCAACGCCGGCGAGAATCATCTACCATTCGCATCCCAACGGCCGGGCGTATTTTTCCGAGACCGACCGGCAAGTGGCGACGCAGCCGCCGGGGTGGGGAGAGGGCCCGGTTTTTCCGGTGCAGCAGCTGGTGGTGGGCATCGATGCCGAGCGGGTGGTGGAGGCGGCGCTGTTCGGCTGGGACGATGAGGCCGGGGGGTTCGTGGAGCTGGCACGGTTTGCCGGGGCCGAGGTTTAGTGAGACGGCGCGCCGAGCATGGCAACCCAGATGGCTCCGGCGATGGTGACTCCCAGCATTAAAACCAGGCCGGCCAGGATCGCCGGTTGAGGCAAGCGGTTGCGGCCCCAGAGCAGCAGGCCGCCCATGACGATCAATCCCAGGGCGATTATGCCGGCGATGTAGTGTTCCAGCTCGGCGGTGTTGACCACGACGCCCTTGCGATAGAAGAAGTCGGCGTAGGCCAGGATGGTGATGTTGAAGACGCAGCTGCCGTACACGCCGGCGAAGCCCAGGTCGGCGGCGCCGAGGCGGGCGGCGGCGAAGGTGGCCGAGATTTCGGGCATGCTGGTGACCAGGGCCACGGCCAGGATGCCGAGGACGCCCGAGGATATGCCGGTCTCGTGGGCGATGCGGTCCATGCTCTGGGCGAGGAGTATGCCGGAGATAATCACGCCGACGGAGACGATGGTGAACATCACCCAGGCGCGGCGCAGCGTTATGTCAGTCTCGTCGGCGTCTTCCTGGGTGGCGGCCGGGCGTCGGCGGTACACAATCCACATGCCGATGAAGTACACGCCCAGGACGATGATGGAGGACAGGCCGACCTGCCAGACGGTTACGCCGCTCTTGAACAGGGAGAAAATCACGGCCAGACCGGTGAGCGCGGCGGCGAGGACAATCAGGTAGCCCTGTTCGGGAGCGACGCGCTGGATGAACCGCTTACCTCCAAAAATCAGCGCGACGACGGCCAGGATCAATATGTTGAACATATTGGAGCCGAGCACGTCGCCCAGGGCCAGTTGGGGGTTGTCGATGCGCACGGCGGTGATGTTGTTGGACACCTCGGGCAGCGACGTAGCCAGGGCGACCAGGATACTGCCGACGAACAGCCGGCCCAGGCCCGTGAGCGAGGCGAGGGCGTCGCCGTAGCGGGCGAGGTAGGTGCCGAGGAAGACCACCGCGACGGCGCTGGCCAGGAAAACAAGGATGGCAACGGGCAGGCCGACGCCGGATAGGACGTTGAGCACGGGGGTGGATCCGCCCTAACCGATGGCGGCGGCGACCAGGTCGCCCATGGCCGTGGTGCCGGTGGCGGTGTCGCTGGCCGTGGCGATGTCGGCGGTGCGGTAGCCCTGCTGCAGGGTGGTTTGGACGGCGCGCTCCATGGCGGCGGCTTCTTCGGTCAGGCCCAGGGAGTAACGCAGCATCATGGCGGCGCTGAGGATGGAGCCGCAGGGGTTGGCGATGCCCTGTCCGGCGATGTCGGGAGCGGTGCCGTGGATGGGCTCGTAGAACCCCGGCGTTCGGGCGCCATCCTGGGGGACGCCGGAGAGGCTGGCCGAGGGGAGCAGGCCCATGGACGCGGCCAGGATGGCGGCCTCGTCGGTGAGGATATCGCCGAAGGTGTTTTCGGCGACGATGACGTCGTAGGAGGCCGGTCGGAGGACGATCTGCATGGCGCAGGCGTCCACCAGGGCGTGTTCCAGTTCGACGTCGGGGTAGTCGGCGGCCAGGCGGGTGGCGGTGGCGCGCCAGAGGCGGGAGGTTTCCAGGACGTTGGCCTTGTCCACGGAGGTGAGCTTCTGGCGGCGGCCGCGGGCCAGCTCAAAGCCGACGCGGAGGACGCGCTCGATTTCGGACTCGGAGTAGCGCATGGTGTCCACGCCGACGATGCCCTGGGGGGTTTCGGTGCGGCCCTTGGGCTGGGCGTAGTAGAGGCCGCCGGTGAGTTCGCGGACGACGACCATGTCCACGCCCTCCAGGACGTGGGGTTTGAGGACGCTGGAGCCGGTGAGTTCGGGATAGATCTTGACCGGGCGGATGTTGGCGAAGACGTTGAGCTGGGCGCGCAGGGCGAGGAGGCCGTCTTCGGGGCGGGTGGGAGCCGACGGGTCGTCCCACTTGGGTCCGCCGACGGCGCCGAATAGGACGGCGTCGGCGGAGGTGGCCAGGTCGCGCACCTGGTCGGTGAGAGGCGTGCCGTGCCGGTCGATGGAGATGCCGCCAACGTCGCCGTAGTCCAGGATGAAGTTATGGCCAAAGGCGCGGCCCACGGCCTGGAGGGCCTTGACGCCCTCGGCGGTAACCTCGGGGCCGATGCCGTCGCCGCTGAGGACGGCGATGTTGAAGTCCATAGCAGTAAGCTCCTGTGGGATGCCGTCGCCGTTCTGCGAGCAGGGACAGGCGCGGGCCGTCGGGTAGTATAGCCTACGGGTAGGCGGGTATCAAACGGGGGGGGTTGGCCTCCGGTGCTTGGGGATTGTCGGAATCAGGATTTTTGGGATTTGCGGATTTTCGGGATTTTGGGTTGGCCTCCGGTGGTTGGGTTGGTTGGGTAGCCTGCGAGAGGTAAGGTGGTCGTTGTCAGCCCCACGGCCGGGGGTTGGTTACGCACTTCCACATAGGTGTTTTTGTGACGGCAGTCAGTTCTCCGCCAATGGCCGCAGTGGTATCGCGCCGTTGCCACTTCCGGTGTCTATGACGGTCATCTGTTATCCGTCAATGGCAGCTGTGGCCGCACCGTTGTCACTTCCAGTGTTTGTGACGGGGATCTGTTATCCGTCAATGGCAGCAGTGACCGCACCGGCGTGCGTGATTAGGATTTGCTGACGGTTGTGGCCGTTGACGACCGGAACCGTGATGGTTCTTGATTTACCTCGTTGCAGGCTGTGGTTACCGATGGTTTCGCTAGCGATGGGGTTATTATGAACTGATGTTCTGCGCATTGTCAATAGGCCGGCGTCGCTGATTTTCAGAATCAGGATTTTGGGGATTTGGGGATTGGCAGGATTGAGATGTGACAGGTGGGCCGCAATTTTGCCGGTGGGGGTCTGCTACAATTTCGCCAGCCCGCATTTGCGCCGGAGCCTCGTTATGACAACCGACAATCCTAACCCCAACCGCCTGTATTTTGGCGACAATTTGGACATCTTGCGGGAGCACGTAGCCGACGAGTCGGTTGACCTCATCTACCTGGACCCGCCGTTCAACTCCAACGCTACCTACAACGTGCTGTTCCGCGAGCGATCGGGCGAGGAGTCGGCGGCGCAGATTACGGCCTTTGAGGACACCTGGCACTGGGGGTGGGAGTCGGAAACGGCCTTCCAGGACGTCGTAACGCGCGGGCCGGAGAAAGTGGGCAGCCTGCTGGCCGCGCTGCGTCAGTTCCTGGGCCAGAACGACATGATGGCGTACCTGACGATGATGGCGCAGCGGATGATCGAGTTGCACCGGGTGCTGAAACCGACGGGCAGCATCTACCTGCACTGCGACCCGACGGCGAGCCATTATTTGAAGCTGCTGCTGGATGCCACTTTCGGCGTCGAGAATTATCTGAGTGAAATCACGTGGCAACGTACCAGTTCCCATAACGATTCAAAGAGATTCGGGCAAGTTCGGGACATCATTTTGTATTACTCGAAGACTGGCAGCCGTCTATGGAATCCAGTCTATGTACCCCATGACGAAAAATACGTCTCGAACTTTTACCGCCACAAAGACGAACGAGGACAATACAGGTTGCACGAAATCATACGGACGGCGTCCATGGGTCCGAGGCCGAATCTTGCGTATGAATATAAGGGCTACACGCCACAATGGGGATGGCGTATGGAAAGGGATAAATTGGAAGCGTTAGACAATGAGGGGAGGTTGGTCTGGTCAAACACCGGACGTCCATACCGCAAGACATACTTGCCGCCCGGACAAATGCCGACGAATTTATGGGCAGACATCGGAAATGTATCTGCCCAAGCGCACGAACGCCTTGGCTACCCCACGCAGAAGCCGGAGGCGTTGCTGGAGCGGATTATCAACGCCAGCAGCAACGAGGGCGACGTGGTGCTGGACCCGTTCTGCGGGTGCGGGACGGCGACGGTGGCGGCGGAGCGGCTCAACCGTCGCTGGATCGGCATCGACATCACGCACCTGGCCATCACGCTGGTGCGGCACCGGCTGCACGACAGTTTCGGCGACGAGTTGCGTCCCTATGAGATTGTCGGCCAGCCCACGGACTCGGGTTCTGCCGCCGCCCTGGCCGAGCAGGACCGGTACCAGTTCGAGTGGTGGGCGCTGGGCCTGGTGGACGCCCGGCCGGCCAACGACCGGCGACGGGGCGCCGATGCCGGCGTGGACGGTTTCATCAACTTCTTCGACGACAACAGCGGCAAGCCCAAGCGCATCATCGTGCAGGTCAAGAGCGGCCATGTCAACCGGGGTATGATTGCCACGCTGAAAGGGGACATGGAGCGGGAGAAAGCGGAGATTGGCGTGTTCATCACGCTGCAACCGCCCACAGAACCGATGCGGCAGGAGGCTCTGTCCGCCGGCATCTACACGCCCGAATACTTCCCGGACCAGCAGCATCCGCGGGTTCAGATTCTGACCATCGACGAGCTGCTGGATGGCGTGGGCGTGTCGTATCCGCGCGGGGGTGCGCCGGCGACGTTCCGGCAGGCGCCGCGAAGGCGGAGGAGCGTGGGGCGGCAGGGTGGGTTGGTGTAGGGGAGTGTTGGCACAGTTGGAGGAGAGCTCGTTTTGCAGGCATGGACTTTACACGATACAATTTAAGCAACGGCTTGAAGGAGGTGGGGGAATTGAACGACTTGGCTTCGGTAGTATGTGCGGTTACGGCGGAGGCATACGCGCTGGCCGACAAGACGGGCCGGTTGCCCGAACGGATCGAGGTCGAAGCTAATTTCGACATGGACCAATCGGGTAGTCTTATGCTTAACCAGTCCCGTAAATTTCCTGGGTCGGTCAACGTCAAAATGGCGTTGCTTCCCCAAGCAGCGCCCCCAGGACTAAGGCTCATAGCAGACTTCGCAGCCGACAAAGCCGTCAAAGGCGAGAAGAAGAGCACAGGGAAGCGGGTGAACCATGCCATGCTGTACCGAAGACAAGGCGGATACTGCGCCGGATGCGGCTATCACTTTCGACCAAGAAATCTGACCATAGACCATGTCGTTCCAAGGTCGAAGGGTGGAAGCGATAGCATTGCCAATCTTCAACTACTTTGCGATGCTTGCAATCAGTTGAAGGGGGACGGCACCCAAGAGCAGCTGTTTGCAGAGTTGCGCGAACGGGGATACCTCAATCCTGGGATGGGAACCACTGCGCCAAGCCGGTAGCGCTGGGCAAAGTAGGTTACGAATGGCTGATAGTACGTTGACCATACATCGGAGCGTAACGGAACGGATTGGCTCCGGGGCGACTCCGGTGCTGGTAAAAGAATCGGTGAACCAGGCCAAGTACGTTGGAGCGGTGCTGAACTCCAGCTTGGGGCGCTGGTTTCAGGCGCATGGCGAGACGCTGCCCATTCCCGAACTGGTCGACGCTGAGCAGATTGAGTTGGTACGTCTGGTTGACCGTATGCTGGCAGCCAAAGCCGCCGACGCCGACGCGGACACAAGCGAGTTGGAAGAGCAGATTGACTGGCTGGTGTATGACCTATACGGCCTCACCAACGAGGAAACGGCGGCGGTGTCAGATTTTCTCTGGGATGGAGCGATGACCGAAGAGGAGGAAGACCGGGCGTTGTTGGGTGCAATGGAAGAGGCCGACATCAATGACCGGGTAAGCCTGACAGAGGTACGAGAAATCCTGCAGGCGTCCGATGATTGTTGAACCCACGCGCCGATTTGATCGAGATGTGCGAGGGATCGGCGCGGCGCAAATTCGACGGCGGTTAGACCAGGTAATCCAGGAACTTATCGAGGCCGGTAACATCACTGAAGTTACCGGAGTCAGGCGGCTCAGCGCTGAGGGGCGGCACTACCGAATCAGGATCGGAGGTTACCGCCTGGGCATCACTATGGACGGCGAGACGGCAGTGCTGCGGCGGTTCCTGCCCCGTGGTGAAATCTACCGCAACTTCCCGTGACCATTCGCGCTGAGTGGGGCGTTAGCGGGCGGGGCGGAGGTTGGCGGGGAGGTGGCTTTCCCAGTCGGGGATTTGACGGACGCGGGGCGAGGGCAGCAGCCAGGACTGGATGAGGGCCAGGGTGCTGAAGCCCAGGGACATCAGCAGGGGCGCTATGTAGGTGCCGGTTACGTCCCAGAGCAGGCCGCCAGCCACCGGCGCCAATCCCATGCCCAGGCCGCTGCCCAGGCTCTGCCATCCGTAGAGGCTGCCCTGGGGGACGTCGCCGTAATACTGGCGGTTGGCGATGGGGAAGGTGGGCACCTCGGTGCTCTGTCCGATGCCGAAGAGGACGCCGAAAAGGTAATAGGCCCAGACGTCGTTGAAGAAGATGATGAGGAGCAGGGGGAAGACCTGCAGGGCCATGCCGAAGACCCAGACGATGCGGCAGCCCAGGCGCTCGGCCGTCACGGGCACGGCGGCGCGGACGACCACGCCGACTCCCTGCTGAGCGGCCAGCACGCCGGCGGCGGCGCCCGGAGACAGGCCCCGGTCCACGGCGATGGCGACGATCAGCACGTTGATAATCTGGTGGCCCATGCAGCCCCAGTAGTGGATGCCGATGAGATTCCAGAAGGTGGGGGTGCGGCGGGCCTGCTGGAAGAATACCTTGGCGCGCAGCTTGGAGGTCTCGTCGCGGCGGGGTCGTTGGATGGGGCCGTCGCCGAGGTCGCCCAGGGGACGCAGGCCGATGTCGGCGGGGCCGTTGTAGAAGAACTTGACCATCAGGAGGAGCAGCGCGCCGCCGGCCATGCCCGGCAGCCAGAAGATCCACTGGATGCCCAGCTGGCTGAAAGCCGCGCCGATGAGGAACAGGAAGGCGACCACGCCGATGCCCTGGAAGGACCAGACGACGCCCATGGCGGCGCCCAGGTGCCGGCGGAACCACAGGGTGACGCCGGAGACGGTGAGCACGGTGAAGATGGTGGTGGCGATGCCCAGGATTACGCCGAAGTAGAGGTAGAACTCCCACAGGCTGTTCATGATGCCGGTTAGCAGCATACCGATGATGAACAGCACGGAGCCGAGGAGCAGGAACCAGCGAATGCCGTACCGGTCGCCGAGCCATCCCACGTAGGGGCTGGCCAGGCCGAAGACGATCCACTGGAGGCTGAAGGCGAGGCTGATTGCGCCGTAGCTCCAGCCGAAGGAGCCGGAAGGGTCGCTGAGGAAGGGCACCAGGGCCGCCGCGGCGAAGCGCACCGACGAGGTGATAAACCCCATCATGGCGGCGATACCGACGATAATCCAGGCGTAGTGGATGCGGCCTCGCAGGCGCATGGAATCAGCCTCGGCCCGATGCCGGCTGGCCCAGGACGGACATCAGCTGCGCCACGTCGTCGAGGGCTTCCAGGTTTTCCAGCATCTCCAGGACGCGCTCGGTGTCGGCGTCGGAGAGGGCGCGGCGGAAGCAGTCGCGCACCTTGGCCAGGCGTTCGTCGCGGGACATGGGGTTGGTCGCCGAGCCGCGGAAGGCGGAACATTCGCCGCTGACAGTGGTACCGTCCTTGAGCACGGCGGTGATGCGGGTTGCGCCGGATTCGGGGCCCTCCGGATCCACCTGGGTGCGGCCGAGCATATCCTCCATGTCGGAGGCGAAGCGGCGGGCGTCGGTAAAGGTGTCGATGCCGACGTGTCCGTCGAGCAGGGCGGCGGCGGCGCAGTATTCGACGCTGAACTTGCCGTCCAGTCCGCTGCGGGGGACCGGGCCGGAGTGGCCGCGTCCCCGGCGGTGGATGGTTACCTGCTGGATGTTGTTGGGATCGACGTTGTTTTGCTCGCGCAGGTTGAGGGCGGCCTCGATGACGTTTTGCATATAGACCTGGGCGGGGAACCGCTTGATGTCGAAGCCGGGGTCGGCCAGACGCCAGGATGCGCCGAGGCCGCCGGTGGCAACGTCCCAGTCCAGTTCGCCGCCGAAGAGGGCGGCGGCGTAGCCCACCGGGGATTCCAGGACTTCGTCGCTGGCGGTGTAGCCCATGGCGGCCAGGATGCCGGCCTCGGCGCCCATGCGAGCGGCGTTGCCGGGATGGGTGGACTTGACCATAGTGCCGGTGTTGGCGGTGAGGCCGCCGGTGCGGGAGGCGGCGATGCCCAGGGCCATCAGGGTCTGATCGGTGTCCAGGCCCAGGGTCTTGGCGGCCGACGCCGCGCCGCCCAGGGGGCCGACCAGGCCCGGCGGGTGGTAGCCGGGACGGGTGGCCGGAGCGGACGCAGCGCGCAGGCGTCCCTGGATTTCCCAGCCCAGGGCGTAGGCGGTGATGACGCGCTGGCCGGGGACGTGATGCTGTTCCGCCAGGGCCAGGGCGGCCGGCAGGCAGGACGAGGTGCCGTGGGTGGGCGGGAAGCCCTGGATTTCGTAGTCCAGGCAGTGCCCGAAGACGCCGTTGGCGAAGGCAGCGGCCGGCGGGTTGGTGCGGTAGCCCCAGCCGACCACGGAGGATTGGGGGGAGCCGCCGGCGTCCTGCACGTAGCGTCCGATGATGTCGGCGAGCTCCTGGACGGAGCCGGCGACGACGTTGGCCACGCCGTCGAGGATGGCGATTTTGGCGGCTTCGACCACGGGAGGGGGCAGGTCGGCGAAGTCGGTGTCGGCGATAAACTGGGCCAGGGTATGGGTTGCGCTCATGGTATGCCTGCCTCGCGGGGTGGCCGGGATGATGACACCGCAGGATACCCTAATAACGGGATGGCGGCTATAATGTGGCAACACCAGTTTTGGAGGCGTCCTCATGGCGAAAATCAAGCACGTAGCCATCACCTGCGAAGACCCGGACGCGGTGGCGAAGTTTTACAAGGAAGGGTTTGACCTATTTGAGGTGGCCCGCAATCCGCGGCAGATTCAACTTTCCGACGGCGACATCAACCTGACCATCCTGAAGTGGAAGACCAACGAGGACGCCGACGTGGGGCCCAACGGGGAGAACTACGACGGCATCCACCACATTGGCTTCCAGGTGGACAGCCTGGAGGAGACGGGGTCGAAGCTGCGGGAGATCAACGGCGAGGAGATCGTGCGGCGGGAAGTGGCCGGCGACGGACAGCCCCGGGTGCCGCGGGCCGAGGAGAAGTGGTCGGGCCCCAACGGGCAGGTGCTGGACATATCGGAGCCGGGCTGGCTGCACACCCTGCCGATGGACTAGCGCGTCAGAAAAAGGATTGGCATATGTCGAACGTTTACCGGCGAATGGTACAGGTACTTGCCACTTGAAGGGGGTTGGCTCTGACCCAACGACTTCGTTCACCTTCATGCCCAGTTCCGACATTAACGAGTTGGCCCGCGTAGGCTACGACTTCTTGCCGGAAGCCACACACCTTATCCAGCTGGAAGAACCGGAACAGTGCGCGGAAATCACTCTTCAGTTCCTGAAAGATACGGGGTTTCTCTGATTGCTCCTATAGCGGAACTTTCCTTTAGGGCGTTTAGGGCTTTGTTTTCCGTAATGGCCAGGGTTGGAGAGTGATGGTGTCATCAGTGATTGGGGATCCAGTGGAGGCAATCTCCCGGGATGAGATGGCCGCGTTGCAGGTGGAGCGCCTGCGCGACTGCCTGGCCCGACTGGTGGCGCAGGTCCCCTTTTACCGGGAGAGCCTTGGGGCGCTGGACATAGCGCCGGAAGAGGAGGGAAGCCTGGGCAGGCTGCGATTGGGGATTTTCGGGGCGGAGCTGCTGCGGACCGACGGTCAGGAGCCTCACTACGAGCTGCTGCTGGAAAGAGGGGAGTCGCGGATGGATGATTTGACGATACGGGTGGAGGCGTCGGAGGAGTTGTACCGGGACGGCGACAGCGCGGACGTCACGGGCCGGAAGCTGATGATGTCGCTGCAGAGTCGGCTTGGGGTCGGATGTCGGGTCGAGGTACTACCACCCAAACTATTGCCGCGCAGCGAGGGCAAGGCGGTTCGCGTCGTTGACAACAGGAGGTGAACCTGATGGAAGCAAGTTGCGTTACTCACATTGGCATTTGCGTCAGGGATATGGACAAGTCGCTGGCGTTTTACCGGGACATCCTGGGCATGACGGTGCTGGGCGACCGGATGACCGACCCCACCGAGGGCGGACGGCTGCACAACTACCTGCGGGAGCGGCAGGCCCGCCGCTGGGTCAGCCTGGCCTATGGCGACGGGGCTACGCCCACGCTGACGCTGACCAGCCATCCCGGCGACGCGCCGGACGGCGAACCCATCAAGCTGGACATGGTGGGCATCAGCCACATCTCCTTTGGGGTGGCCGACGTGAAGGGGCTGACCGAGGAGCTGCTGAGCAAGGGGGTTGAGCTGGCCGGCCCCTTGGAGTCTTTCACCAGGCCGGACGGAGACATACGCAGCATCTACGTGTATGACCCGGACGGGATATTGGTGCAGTTCAATACGCCGTAGGGAGGCATAGCGGGCGGTTCGTTGACAGACCCGGCGTGTATCTTTAAACTGGCTGCATCAGCCAAGTTTGCGCTGGCGAATTTTGGTGCGCCAGGCTTTACGTTACCCACAAGGAGGCCATCTCAAAATGACCACCACCAACAGCAGCAAGTCGCTTGTCGTCATCCAGTTGGCTGGCGCCAACGACCCGCTGAACACCGTGATTCCCTACGCCGACGGGCTGTACTACGATTTTCGGCCCAACGTGGGCATCCCCACCGACCAGGTGATTCCCATCAACGAGCGGCTGGGGTTCAACCCCAACATGGCGCCCATCAAGTCGCTGTGGGACGAGGGCAAGGTGGCCATTGTCAACGGCATCGGCTATCCGAATCCGAATCGTTCGCACTTCCGCAGCATGGACATCTGGCACACCTGCGAACCGGAAAAGATAGCCACCGAGGGCTGGCTGGGCCGGGTCATCCGCGACCTTGACCCCCAGGGCCAGAACGTGATCACCGGCGTCAACTTCGGGCGGGGGCTGCCCCGTTCCCTGGGCGCGCCCGGCGTGCCGGTGGCCTCGGTGGGCAACCTGGAAACCTACGGGTTGTTCCCCGACGTGGAGGAGGAGCGCATCCGCGGGCTGTGCCTGGACGCCTTCGGCAAGATGTATGGCGGCAGCATCCAGGACGCGGTGATGGACTACCTGGGGCAGACGGGGCGAGACGCGCTGAAGGGCGCCGACATCCTGCGCACCGCGCCGGACAAGTATTCGTCCAGCGTGGAATACGCGGACAACCCCATCGCGCAGGCGTTGAAGAACGCGGCGCAGGTGATGACCGCCGACCTGGGCACGCGCATCTACTACACCCAGCACGGCAGCTTCGACACTCACGGGGACGAAGTGAAGGTGCAGGGCGGCCTGTGGAACCAGGTGTCCGGCGCGGTGAGCGACTTCATGGCCGACCTGGAAGAGCACGGCAAGGCCGACGACGCCATCGTGCTCATCTGGACGGAGTTCGGGCGGCGCATCCGGGACAACGGTTCGGGCACCGACCACGGCTCCGGCGGGACGGCGTTCATCATCGGCAACCAGGTAAACGGCGGCTTCTACGGCGAGTATCCGTCGCTGGCCGAAAAGGACCAGCTGGACGGCGACCTGCACTTCAACAACGACTTCCGTTCCACCTACTCCACCATCGCCGAGCAGTGGCTGGGCCTGGACCCGGTTTCCATTGTGAACGGGCAGTTTGAGCAGTGGGACTTTATTCGGAGCTAGCCCCCGAAGCCACCCCTGGATTCCCGCCTGCGCGGGAATGACGGGGGAACCACGGAAACGATAGAAGATTTACGGAGGCAATTATGAGCAATGCCGACATTGCCTTGATGGCGCACCTGATGCGTCGGGCCGGCTTTGGCGCCAGCCGCGACGAGCTGGAACAGCGGAACGCCCGCGGCTATGAGAACGTGGTGGAAGACCTGCTCAATCCCGGCGCCGCCAACTCGATGCCGGACGACGTTATCCGCCGGTACCACGTGGATATGTCCGAGATGCGCGAGCTGAACAGCGCCGGCGCTTACTGGCTCTACCGGATGGTAACCACGGACAACCCGCTGGAAGAGAAGATGGCGTTGTTCTGGCACAGCCTGTTCGCCACCGGCTACTCCAAGCTGAACCAGGCGCGGGCGCTGATGAACCAGATTGACACCTTCCGGCGCAACGCCATGGGCGACTTCCGGACGATGCTGGTGGAACTGTCGAAGGACCCGGCCATGATCATCTGGCTGGACAACAACGACAACCACAAGGGCGACATCAACGAGAACTACGGGCGTGAGTTGCTGGAGCTGTTCTCCATGGGCATCGGCAACTACACCGAGGACGACGTGAAGGAGTGCGCCCGGGCGTTCACCGGGTGGACGCTGGGGAACGCCGAGTACATGGCGACGCGGGCCAGCCGGGATTCCATCTGGCCGTACAGTCGAATCTCCTGGCATTTCCAGTACCGGGACCACGACCACGACGACGGCGAAAAGACGTTCCTGGGCGAGACGGGCAACTTCAACGGCGAGGACATCATCGACATCATCGTGCGGCAGGACGCCACGGCGCGGTTCATCTGCACGCGGCTGTTCCAGTTCTTCGCCGCCGACGAGGTGGACGCTGCCGGCGAGGCCGTCATCGAGGAGATGATGGCATCCTACTTCTCGTCCAATTACGAAATCCGCTCGGTGCTGCGGACGCTGTTCAACGCGGACTACTTCAAGTCGGACGACGCTCGCTTTGCCCGCGTCAAGGGGCCGGTGGAGCTGGTGGTAGGCGCAGTGCGCCTGGCCGGGACGTACCGGGAACCGACCTTCGGCGCGGACCAACTGGCCCGCTACACCATGTACATGGGGCAGGGCATCTTCCAGCCGCCCAGCGTGGAGGGCTGGCACGAGGGCGCGGAGTGGATTGACAGCGGCGCCCTGGTGGAGCGGGTGAACTTCGTGGGCAAGGAACTGGGCGACCCGGGCAATCCGGGCGTCAAGGCCATCATCGACCGAGCGTCGGCCGGCGTGGAGGGTCCGCTCTCCGCCGAGGCGCAGGTTGACGTGTGCGCCGACCTGCTGGGGCCGATCCCGCTGTCCGACTCCACCCGCAGCTCGCTGAGCGAGTTCGCCAGCCAGCAGGGCGAGGCGGACCTGCGTCCCGGGGCGCGCACCGAGGCCGACGAGCAGCGCATCGCCAACCTGCTGCGGCTGCTGACGGCGACGCGGGAGTATCAGCTGGCGTAGTCAATCTTATGGGGTTGAAATGACAACCGCATCACATTGGTCTCTTGAGGAGTACAGCGTGATGTGGTTGTCTAATATTTGGTAGCCTATCCTCCGTAGCCAGACTGAAAATTGGGGCCGTCCGCCGGCCATCATCAGAAGGGGTTTTCCAAGGGGGCTGTGTCGTGCGATATGAAATACTGCTCATCAAAGCTGAAGAGGGGTACACGGTAGGATGCCCGGCTCTGCCGGGTTGTTGGTCGGAGGGCGACACTCGTGAAGAAGCCATCGCCAACATTCGCGTTGCTATTGCCGAATATCTGGATTGCGTCGCTGAGGAAACAGCCGTGCGAAAAGCCGAATACCAGCGCGAGGGCTGCACGGTAGAAGTCGATTCGGTTCTGCCGGCGGTCTGAACATGCCGCGCTTGCCCGGTATAAACCACTTGGTTGCCGTGAGGGTTTTTCAAAGAGCCGGCTTCCGGATTCAACGCCAGAGCAAGCATATAATCATGGTTAAGGGCGATATGCTTCTGGTGATTCCACGCAATAACCCTATCAAGCCCTACACAATGGGGGCTATCATAGCCGATGCCGGTATGACCGTTACCGAGTTTCGAGACTTGATGTAGCCTCAGGAGAGTGCGCTATGACTACCGCAACCGCCGTTGCCGCCGGGCCGGTGGAATACATCAAGACCATTGGCCTGACCACCAATCAGAGCGGGCGGGGGTTCACCAATCCCTACGACTGCGCTTTTGACGCCGACGGGCGGATCCTGACGCTGAACCGCTGCGACACGGTGCGGGCCTCGCTGGTGCGTATCGGGATGATGAGTTGGGACGAGGACTACCTGGGCGAATTCACCCGGGGGTACGGACGCGGCGACGGCCAGTGGATTCTGCCGGTGGCCATGGCGCTGGACCGCCAGGGCGTCGTGTACGTTACCGACGAGCAGCAGCACCGGATTACCGCGCTGGACACGGACGGCAATTTTGTGCGTCAGTGGGGCGAAACGGGCAGCGACGCCGGGCAGATGAACGGCCCGGCCGGCCTGGCCATCAACGCCGACGGAATCCTTTACGTGGTCGAGCAGGGCAACAACCGGGTGCAGCGGTTCACCACGGCCGGGGAGTCGCTGGGGACGTGGGGCGAGGCCGGCGACGGGCCGGGGCAGTTCAATATGCCCTGGGGCGTCGGGCTGGACGCCGCCGGCAACGTGTACGTGGCCGACTGGCGAAACGACCGGGTGCAGAAGTTCACCGCCGACGGGCAGTTTGTCGCCGCCATTGGCTCATCGGGCGACGGCGACGGGCAGTTGAGCCGTCCCTCCGCCGTGTGCGTTGACTCCGGCGGCTACATCTACGTGGCCGACTGGGGAAACGAGCGGGTGCAGATATTCGACGGGGACGGCGGATTCGTCCAGTCGCTGCGGGGGCAGGCCACGCTTTCGAAGTGGGCGCAGGACTATATGTCGGTGAACCCGGACGAGCGCAACACGCGTGAGATTGCCAACCTGGTGCCGGAACTGCCGGCGCACTTTGACACGCCGTACCTCATCTCCTCGCAAACCGAACCCTACTTCTGGGGGCCGGTGTCGGTGCGGCTGGACGCTGAAGAGCGGCTGTACGTCGTGGAGTCCAACCGCCACCGCATCCAGGTGTACCAACGCCGCAAGGCCTGATACTGCAAGGAGTGAGCCCACGTTGTCCAGCGCAGACCTTTTGACCCAAATCCGCGCCGTCGTCGGTGACGGTTATGTAATCGATCACCGGGAGGATTTGCTGGTCTATGAATACGACGGCTCGGTTGACCGCTCCATGCCCCGGGCGGTGGTGCTGCCGGACGGCGTTGACGAAGTAAGCCGGGTAATGGCGCTGGCCTATGAGGCCGGCGTTACCGTGGTGGGACGAGGCAGCGGCACCGGACTCAGTGGCGGAGCGATCACGCCGCCGGAGGGGTTGCAGATTGCCTTTCCCCGCATGAACCGCATCCTGGACGTGGATACGGTGAACGGCACGGCGCTGGTGGAGCCGGGAGTCATCAACCTGGACCTGGACAACCACGTGCGCGGGTTCGGGATGCGCTACGCGCCGGACCCGTCGAGCCAGCGGGCGTGCAGCATCGGTGGGAACATCGCGGAGAACGCCGGCGGGCCGCACTGCCTGGCCTACGGGGCCACCACCAACCACGTCATCGGCATGGAGGTGGTGCTGGAAGACGGTACCGTGGTGAACCTGGGCAGCATGGCGCGGGAAGCGGCCGGCTACGATTTGCGCGGGGCCTTCATCGGCTCCGAGGGCACCTTTGGCATCGCCACCAAGATACTGGTGCGGCTGCTGCCGACGCCGGAAACGGTGCGCACGTTCCTGGGCATCTTTCCCGACATTGACTCGGCCTGCACCGCCGTGTCCGCGGTTATTGGGCACGGCATAGTGCCGGCGGCTTTGGAGATGATTGACGCCCTCAGCATCAAGGCGGTGCAGAACGTAACCGACGCCGGCTATCCCAACGACGCCGGGGCGGTACTGCTGATCGAGCTGGAAGGCCTGCAGGAAGAGGTGGACGAAGTAACCAGGGAGGTAGAATCGGCCCTGTGGGATACCGGGGCCGCTGACGTGCGAATCGCCGAAGACGACGAAGAGCGGGAGCGGCTTTGGGTGGGCCGCAAGACGGCGTTCGGAGCGTTCGGCACCATCGCGCCCAACTATTACCTGGTGGACGGCGTGGTGCCGCGCACGCGGCTGACGCAGATGCTGCGCAAGGTCAACGACGTCAGCGAGCGTTACGGCATTACCATCGCCAACGTGTTCCACGCCGGGGACGGCAACCTGCATCCCTGTATGCTCTTTGACGCCCGGGAACCTGGAGTGATGGACAAGGCCATGGCGGCGGCCGCCGAACTGATGGAGGAATGCGCCGCGCTGGGCGGGACGCTGAGCGGCGAGCATGGCATCGGTTTGGAAAAGAAGGAGTTCATGCCCCTGGTCTATACGGACGCCGACATGGCGGCGATGCAGCGGGTGAGGGAGGCCTTTGCGCCACAGAATCGGCTGAATCCGGGCAAGATTTTCCCGGACGGGAGCTATTGGCGTCCGGCCGGGGCGCATCCGACCAGCCTGACGGCCGGGATGTATGTGTGACCGTAGTGCCGCCGCGTCACCGAAATAGCGTTGGCTCCCTCTCCAACGGAAGCGGACAGACGGGTTTATTGCTGGACGACCCCGATTCTTTGCTGGGACGGCTGCACGTGGCCAAAGCTTCTTTTGACCATGTTGAGCCGTTTTCCCTTGACTTATTCAATCGGATCAAGCCGGTCGTACGCAAAACCGCAACCGACCTGAAACCGAACAGGTTGGGGCAGGTGGCCAGCCATGCTGCGGGGCTGTACGTGTGATTCTGTCCGCAAATTGGTTTATACTGACAGGAGAGCCGACCTCATCATTCGACGGGCCAGCATGGAGAGCCAAAATGGACCAGGCAGTTCAAATCATCGGGCTTACGATTATGTGCTTGGGAATGGCTGGCTTTGCGGTGGGGGTCGTTGGCATCATACGGTCGTTCGCAAAGTATCAAGCCAGTTCCGACAAGAGGGTTGTTCAACAGGACGAACCAGCGGGTTAAATCCCAGTGTTACCTAGAGCAATCTCAGTCACCTGGATATTTGTGACGTTGATCGGCATAGCCGCCAGCGGGATAGGCATCCTGATATGGCTGGCGCCAGTTTCTGCGGATTTAATGACGCCGGCGCAGGACAACCTCATAGCGATCGCGGACTGGATGGTCAAGGCGGCCCTGGGGGCAATCCTGGGATTCGCCAGTGGCGTTGGCCTGTCAGCGCGCAACGGTAACCGCCGGTGATTCGGCGCCGGGCATGACCTCTTCTACAGTAATTGCTCAACTGGCCGACGTGGTTGGCGCGGATGCCGTGGTGGATTCTGGCCGGCTGGCGGACTACGCGGTCGGGCCGTTCACTCCGGTTGCTGCCGTGCGTCCGACGGATGCTGAGGGGGTAGTTGCGGTGATGGCGTGGGCGCAGCGGGCCGGAGTTGGCGTTTATCCGGTTGGGGGGCGGACGCTGGCGCAGTTGGGCAACATCCCGACCCGTCCGGGCATTGCGCTGGACCTGACGGGGCTGAATCGCCTGATTGATTTTCAGCCGGCGGACCTGACGGTACAGGTTGAGGCCGGCTTGACCATCGCGCAACTTGACGCCGAGCTGGCCCAGTATGGCAAGCACGTGCCGCTGGGCGCGCCGCTGGCGCAGCGGGCGACCATCGGGGGCACGCTGGCGACGGGAATCAGCGGGCCGCTGCGGGCTACCTACGGGTTGCCGCGGGACTGGCTCATCGGGGTCAGCGTGGTGGGCGCCGACGGCACGGCCAGCAAAGCCGGCGGGCAGGTGGTGAAGAACGTTACCGGCTACGACCTGAACCGGCTCTACACCGGGTCGCTGGGCACGCTGGCGGTGATCACCGAGGCGACGTTCAAGCTGGCGCCGGCGCCGACGGAATGGGCGGGTATCGCCGCCGCTTTCAGCGATAACGACGCTGGGATAGCCGCCTGCCGGGAGCTGCAAACGCAGCCCTACGCGCCGCAAGCTCTGCACCTGCTGAATCCGGCGGCGGCGCGGCGCATGGGAAACCCCGACCTGCCATCCGGGTACGGGCCGGTGGCCATCGCCATCATCGCCGGGCGGCCGTCGTCGGTGCGGCGGCGGGTTACCGACACAGCCCTGCTGTGGCTGGAGGCGGCCAGCACGCTGCACGTTGCCGGCGCGGAGGCGGTCCAGCTCACGGAAACGCTGGCGGATTTGCCGTTCAATCCCGACACGCTGCCGTCGGTTTGCGTCCGGGTCAACGCGCCGCCGGACGCGCTGGCGCAGCTGCTGGCGATGGAACGGGGCGAACTGGCGGGGGCGACGCCGGCCATCATTGCGGACGTTGGATTTGGCGGCGGCCGGTTGCTGTGGTGGGATGATTTTGCCGGTGTGGACGCGGGGCAAATCGCCGAGCGCCTGCGGGAAATCCAGGCGGCGGTGGCGCAAATGGGCGGCGACGCCATCGTGGAACTCTGCCCGCCGGCCGTGAAGGCGCACATCGACGTCTGGGGGCCGGAACCGTCGGGAATGGCTATAATGCGGCGCATCAAGAGTCAGTTTGACCCCGGCAACGTACTCAATCCCGGGCGTTTTATGGGAGGGTTGTGATGGTCAGCGCTCCAGACCGGCAGCAAGAGCCGGATGCCGTCCAGCACCTGGGCGGTGGCATTGACGCGGGCCACGGCTATCCCTACGGCCTTCCCTTTGAGGGATCGCTGAACGACGGGCCGGGTTTTGTGGGGGCGGACGCGCCCACCGAGGCCGATATGTACCGCTGCGTACACTGTGGCCTGTGCCTCAGCGCTTGTCCCACCTACGTGGAAACGCGGCTGGAAACCGAATCGCCGCGGGGCCGCATCGCGCTGATGAAGGCGGTTCACGAGGAGCGCGTCGGCATCAGTGAGCGGCTGGTGGGGCACTGGGAGCTGTGCCTGCAATGCCGGGCCTGCGAGGCGGTGTGTCCGTCGGGGGTGCCTTACGGCCGGCTGATGGAGCATACGCGGGCGCAGGTGCAGGACAACGGTTTGCAAAGCAAGGAGTTGAGCCGTCTATCACGGCTGTTCCTGCGGGCTGCGTTGCCGCACAATCGGCGGCTGCGCCTGGCGGGATACCTGATGCGGCTCTACCAGCGGTCGGGGCTGCAAGGGCTGGTGCGGTGGTCGGGATTGCTGCGAGGAATGCCCGGCGGCCTGGGCGAAATGGAAGGTCAGATGCCGGTGATGGGGCCGCAGTTTTTCGGGCCGCGGCGCCGAGCGTATCCGGCGATTGGCCAGAAGCGGATGACGGTGGGGCTATTGTCGGGCTGCGTGATGCCGATGATGCAATCCGAGGCGATGCGGGCCGCGGTGCGGGTGTTGCAGCGCAACGGCTGCGAGGTGGCGGTGCCGCCGGCGCAAGGATGCTGCGGCGCGCTCAATCTGCACGCCGGCGACCTGGAGCTGGGGCGACGGATGGCGCGGCGCAACATTGACGCCTTTCGAGGTGCCGGGGTGGACCTGGTCATAACGGCGTCGGCCGGCTGCGGGTCGTCGATGAAGGAGTACGGCGACCTGCTGCGAGACGACCCGGACTACGCCGACGCCGCCGCCGAGTTTGCCGCCAACACCCGGGACATCACCGAGTTTCTGGCCGGGCTACCGTTGGATGCTCCGCAGGCCGAGCTGGGCTGGCGGGTTACGATGCAGGACCCGTGCCACCTGGCGCACGCGCAGCGGATTACCGACGCTCCGAGGCGGGTGCTGCGCAGCGTTCCGGGGCTGGAGTTGGTGGAGATGGCGGAGTCGTCGCTGTGCTGCGGGTCGGCGGGGTTCTACTCGCTGATACAGCGGGATATGTCGCAGCGGTTGCAGCGGCGCAAGGTGGGCAACGCGCTGGCTACGGAGGCGGAGGTCATCGCATCGGCCAACCCCGGCTGCATCGCCCAGCTGGAGCAGGGGCTGCGGAACGCGGAGGCGTCAGCGGATGGCGAGAATGGCCGGCCGGCGGTGCGGGTGATGCACGTGGTGGAGATACTGGACGCGGCGTATCAGAGGGAAGGGTAGATGGGCCAACGGCTTCCTGGATTCCCGCCTTCGCGGGAATGACGGAGTGGGCGGGAGTGACGGAGTGGGGGAATGACGGGTTGGTCGGTAGTTACGGGGCGCTGCCGTTCAGGGCGAAGCTGCGCTGGGCCGCCGCAACGCTGGCTCCGTAGGCCACCTCGTAGCCGGCGTCGGAGAGGATGACTTCCAGGGCGGAGAGGACGGCCAGCACGCTGGTCTCTCGCGCGCCTTCACCCATCATGCCGATGCGCCAGACCTTGTTGCGAAACTCGCCCAGGCCGCCGCTGACCTCGATGTTCCACTCGTTGAGCAGCCGGGCGCGGGCGGCGCCTTCGTCCACGCCTTCGGGCGCTTTCACTATGGTGATGGGGTTCAGCTGGTAATCGGGGTTGGTGGTGAGTTCCAGGCCCATGGCGGCCAGGCCGGCGCGCAGGCCGGCGGCGACGCGGGCGTGGCGGGCGTGGCGGGCTTCGATGCCCTCTTCCATCATCATGCGCAGGGATTCGCGCATGGCGTAGGTCATGGTGATGGGGCTGGTGTGATGATAGACGCGCTGGGTCTCGTTCCAGTACTCGGCAACGCCCTGGAGGTTGAAGTAGAAGCTCTCCACGGGGGTAGTGCGCTTGTTGATCACGTCCATGGCCCGCTGGCCGAAGCTGACGGGGGCCAGGCCGGGAGGCGCGCCCAGGCACTTCTGGCTGGCGCTGTAGCAAACGTCGATGTCCCAATCGTCAACGCGGACTTCGTGGCTGCCCAGGGAGGTAACGGCGTCAACGACGACCAGCGCACCGTGGCGGTGGGCCAGGTCGATGGCGTCCTGCAAAGGGGTGATTGCGCCGGTGGAGGTCTCGGCGTGGACCAGTCCGACCATCTTGGCGCCGGGGTTGGCTTTCAGCGCGTCTTCCAGGGCGTTGAGGTCGGCCGGCTGTCCCCAGGGGGAATCGACCATGATGGTATCGGCGCCGCAGCGCTGGGTGATGTCGGCCAGGCGGACGCCAAAGTACCCGTTGCGGCAGACGATGGCGGTGTCGCCCCGCTCCAGCACGTTGACGCAGGCGGTTTCCATGGCGCCGGTGCCGGTGGAGGAGATGGGCATGGTTACGTAGTTCTCGGTGTGAAAGACCTGCCGCAGCATCTCGCACACCTCGTCCATAATCTGGAAGAAGAGAGGGTCAAGGTGTCCCACCACCGGCTGGGTCATGGCGCGCAGCACTCGAGGATGGACGGTGCAGGGGCCGGCCCCCAAGAGCAGACGGCTGGGGGCTTCAAATTCGTCAAAGTATGATTCGCTCACTGTGCTCTCCGCTTTGCGCTGGGCTGCATTGTCCGGTTCGATTCCGCTACACGACCGCCGAGGCTCCGCCGTCGATGTTGATGGCGACGCCGGTGAGGTAGCTGGCGCGCTCGGAGGCCAGGAAGGCAATCACGTCGCCGGCCTCGGCGCCTTCGCCGACGCGGCCCAGGGGCACGCTGCGCCCGGCGGCCAGCTGGTCATAGAAGTTGTCCATATCCAGGTCGGGCTCGTTGGCGATGCGGGCGTCGTAGCGGCGCTGGTGCTGGCCGCTCTTGATGAGGCCGATGCAGACGGTGTTGACCAGGATGTTGTCTGAGGCCAGGTCCTTGGACAGGCCCTTGGTGATGGCGATGCCGGCGGCCCGGGAGATGGAGGTGGGCATGGAATTGGCGCCGGGGGTGCGTCCGCCCAGGTTGGTAACGTTGATGATGCGTCCGCCGCCGACCTTGCGCATTTCGGGGATGGAGGCGCGGATCAGCCGGACGGCGCCCCAGACCTTCAGCTCGAAGTCGAACTCCCAATCGTCGTCGCTGACGGCCTCGAAACCTTTGGCCATGGAGGTGCCGGCGTTGTTGACCAGGATGTCAACCCGGCCGTACCGCTCCACGGCGGTGTTGACCACGCGGGCGGCGGTGTCCTTGTCGGTAACGTCGGCGGAGAGGGGCAGAACCTCGCCCTCGGTGGCGGTGCGGATTTCGTCGGCGGCGGCGTCCAGCACGTCCTGCCGGCGGGCCACGATGATGACGTTGGCTCCCTCACCGGCCATGCGCTGGGCGGCCGCCTTGCCGATGCCCTCGCTGCCGCCGGTTACGATTGCTACCTTGCCGTCCAGTCCCAGCTCCATGGTTGGCCTCCTTGTCGCGCAGTGCCCCAGTTATGCGAATGTTGGGGGCGGCGAATTATGTCGATAACCGACGGGAATTATAGCACAGAGGCGGCACTAGCTTACGGTTCCCCTCCACCGGACCGGGCCAGGGAGCCGGCATCGTCGCGGGGAGAGTTTGCAACGCAGCTAGACGCCGACGCCCTCGCGTTCGGCGACGGAGGGGACGTCCTTGTCGCCGCGGCCGCTGAGGCAGGCGATGATTATGTTATGCGAGGGCAAATCGGCGGCCAGGCGGCTGGCGTGGTAGATGGCGTGGGCTGATTCCAGCGCGGGGATGATGCCTTCGGTGCGACAGAGCAGGCGGAACCCCTCCATGGCCTGGTCATCGGTTACCGAGAGGTATTCGGCGCGGCCGGTGGCTTTAAGCCAGCTGTGCTCCGGGCCCACGCCGGGGTAGTCCAGGCCGGCCGAGATGCTGTGGGCCTCCTGGATTTGGCCGTAATCGTCCTGCAAGAGGTAGGACATGGAACCGTGGAGCACGCCGGGGCGGCCGGCGGACAGGGTGGCCGAGTGACGGCCGGTGTCCACGCCCTCGCCGGCGGCCTCGACGCCGACGAGTCGCACGTCGGCGTCGCCGATGAACTCGTAGAAGGTGCCGATGGCGTTGCTGCCGCCGCCGACGCAGGCGGCTACCACGTCGGGCAGGCGGCCTTCGGCGTCCAGAATCTGCTGGCGGGCTTCGCGTCCGATCACCGACTGGAAATCACGGACCAGCATGGGATAGGGGTGGGGGCCGACGACGCTGCCGATGAGGTAGTGGGTGGTTTCGACGTTGGTCACCCAGTCGCGGATGGCCTCGTTGATGGCGTCTTTCAGGGTGCGGGTGCCGGACTCCACGGCGATGACCTCGGCGCCGAGCAGGCGCATTCGGTACACGTTGAGGGCCTGGCGCACGGTGTCCTCGACGCCCATATAGACGATGCACTGCAGGCCGAGCATGGCGCAGACGGTGGCGGTGGCGACTCCGTGCTGTCCGGCGCCGGTTTCGGCGATGATGCGCTGCTTGCCCATGCGCTGGGCGAGGAGGCACTGACCCAGGGCGTTGTTGATCTTGTGGGCGCCGGTGTGGGCCAGGTCTTCCCGCTTGAGGTAGATGCGGGCACCGCCGCAATGTCTAGTGAGGTTTTCGGCGTAGTAGAGGGCGGTGGGCCGGCCGGCGTAGTCGGTCATCAGGTTGTGGAGTTGCTCGGCGAAACCGGCGTCGTCCTGGGCGGCGCGGTAGGCGGTTTCCAACTCGGTGAGGGCGGCCATGACGGTTTCAGGGACGAACTTGCCGCCGAAGTCGCCGAAGCGGCCCCTGGCGTCGGGGAGGTTGGTCTGGGTGTTGGTTACCATGGTTATACCTGCTCGGCCTGGCTCGATTCCCGCCTTCGCGGGAATGACGGTGGATGCGGGAATGACGGCTTTAATTTGGCGTTGGTGATGAACTGGCGGATTTTGGCGGGGTCTTTGTCGCCGTCGGTTTCCACGCCGCTGGATACGTCCACGCCCCAGGGGTGGACTTGGGAGACGGCGGCGGCCACGTTGTCGGGGGTGAGGCCGCCGGCCAGGAGGAACGGGCGGCCGTTGGCGGCCAGCTCGGCGGCGATGCTCCAGTCGAAGGACTGGCCGGTGCCGCCGTGCAATCCGACCACGTCGCTGTCCAGGGTGACGGTGCAGCCGGCGGCGGCGTAGGCGTCGATGCGGCTGGCAACGTCGGCGACGGCGTCGGCGTCGTTGGGCACGTGGAGCACCTTGATGACGCCGGCGTGTTTCTGTACCTGTCGGCAGTAGTCCAGGGGTTCGTCGCCGCAGAGCTGGACGAAATCCAGGCCGGCGACGGCGATGGTGTCCAGCACGTCGTCCAGGGGCTGGTCCCCGAATAGGCCGACTGACTTGGGAGCCGAGGGACCGGCGGCGCGCAGTCCGTCGGTGATGGTGCGGGCTGCCGTCGGCTCGATACGGCGTCGGCGGGCCGGCACGAAGACGATGCCGATGTAGTCCGCGCCGGCGTCGGCGGCGATGAGGGCGTCGTCCAGCTGGCGCACGCCGCAGATTTTGACCTTCATGGGTGACACCAGGCTAGCGGGCGGCCAGTACCGACGCGCCGGTGAGGGAGCGAACCTTGGCCGCCGTGTCGTCGGCGGTAACGAGGGCCTCGCCGACGAGGACGGCGTTGACGCCGTGGGGTTCAAGGCGGGCCAAGTCGTCGGGGGCGCTGATGCCGCTCTCGCTGACGATGACCTTATCGTTGGGAATCAGCGCGGCCAGCGCTTCCGTGGTGGCCAGGTCGGTAACGAAGGTGTGGAGGTCGCGGTTGTTGATGCCGATGACCTGGGCGCCGGCGACGACGGCGGTGGCAATCTCGTCGGCGTCGTGGGTTTCCACCAGCGGAGTCATGCCCAGGGACCGGCCGAGGTCGATCAGCTCGGAAAGCTGGGACGGCGAGAGGATGTCAACAATGAGCAGGTAGGTATCAGCGCCGATGGCCCGAGCTTCGTGAACCTGGTAGGGGTCGAAGAGGAAATCCTTGCGCAGCACCGGAGCGTTGCCGGACGCGCCGCTTTCCTTCACGGCGGTCAGGTGAGCCGGCTCACCGAGAAAGTGGCCGTCGGTGATGACCGAAATGGCGGCCGCGCCGTTTTCGGCGTAGGTCGCGGCCAGCTGGGTCGGCTGGAAGTCGGCGCGCAGCAGACCCTTGGAGGGGGACGCTTTCTTGACCTCGGCAATCAGGCTGATGCCCTGGCCGCGGAGGGCGGCGGCGAAGTCCAGGGCCGGCGGGCGGGCGGCGATGCGCTCCTGCAGGGCGGACAGCGGTGTGGAGGCCTGGGCAGCGGCCAACTCTTCCCGCTTCTTGGCGACGATTTGGTTCAGGATGCTTGCGGGCATTGGTCGGGTCTCCTTCAGCCGTTGGATTGCGCCAGCTCCCGGGTCAACTCAACCATGGCGTCCAGCTTGGCCATAGCTCGCCCGTCGTCGATGGAGGCCGCGGCCAGCTGGATGCCCTCGGACAGGGTTGGGGCCAGGTCGCCGGCCACCAGGGCGGCGGCGCTGTTGAGCACCACGGCGTCGCGAACGGGGCCGGTTGCGCCGGACAGGATGTTGCGCATGGTGGCGGCGTTGGCCGCCGGGTCGCCGCCGCGCAGGTCGTCGGGGGTGGCGTGGGGCAGGCCCAACTCACGGGGTCGCACGACGTAGGGCCGGATTTCGCCGTCCAGGACTTCCCAGCCGGCGGTATCGCTGCCCAGGGACAGCTCGTCCATGCCGTCGTCGCTGTGGACGATGATGGCGTGGTGGGTTCCGAAGAGGCGCAGGGCCTGGGCCATCTTCTCGGCGGCCTCGGGATAGCCCACGCCGATGAGCTGGCAGGACACTCCCGCCGGGTTGGTCATGGGGCCGAGGACGTTGAACACGGTGCGGATGCCGATTTCGCGACGGACGGGGGCGGCGTAGCGCATGGCCGGATGGTAGGCGGGCGCGAACATGAAGCCGATGCCGATTTCGCGCAGGCAGCGGGCCACGGCGTCGGGCGGCAGTTCGATATGCACGCCGAGGGCTTCCAGGACGTCGGCGCTGCCGCAATCGCCGGAGGCAGCCCGGTTGCCGTGCTTGGCGACGGTGAGGCCGGCGCCGGCCACCACGAAGGCGGCGGCGGTGGAGATGTTGAAGGTGCCCTTGCGATCGCCGCCGGTGCCGCAGGTGTCGATGGCCGGGCCGTCGGTGTCAACGCGCAGGGACTTCTCGCGCATCACGGTGGCGAAGCCGGCGATTTCCTCGGGCGTTTCGCCTTTGAGGGCCAGGGCGGTGAGGTAGGAGCCGAGCTGAGCGGGGGTCGCTTCGCCCTCCATCACCTCGCGCATCAGTTCAATAGCGTCGGGCATGGAGAGGGATTCGCCGGCCGTGGCCGCCGAGATGGCTTCACGAATCATCGGGCACCGCAGTTCGGGTAGAATGTCGTTGACTATGATAGCACGGAAGAGGTTGCCCAATGCGCATTGACGTTCATACCCACATCTGGCCGGACCGCATCGCCGATGCGGTGGCCGGGAATATGGAGGCCGACCTAGGCTTTACTCCCATCGCCGCCAACACCGTGGCCGGCATCAAGGCCCACATGGCGGCGGCCGGGGTGGACAAGTCGGTGGTGCTGGGCGTGGCGGCGCGGGCCGACCAGGTGAGGGCGGCCAACGACTGGCTCATCTCCATCGCCGACGACAACCTGGTCCCCTTCGGGGCGGTGCATCCCGACCTGGCGGACAAGGGCGGCGAGATACGTTATCTGCGAGAACACGGGGTCAAGGGCATCAAGATGCACCCGGTGATCAACGGCTTCTATCCGGACGATCCCCAGTGGTTTCCGGTGTATGAAGAGCTGGGCGAGGACATGACGCTGGCGATTCATGCCGGGCGGCTGCCGCACCAGGGGGCGGGCGCGCCGCTGTACGCCGCGCCGGAGCGGATTGCCAACATCGTCCGGCGGTTTCCCAAGCTGAAGGTGATTGCGCTGCACCTGGGCGGGTTCTACATGCTGGACGAGGCGGAGCGGGAGCTGATGGGACACGAGAACGTGCTGGTGGACACGACCTGGCCGCCGTCGATTCGGGAGCTGACGGCCGAGACCCTCACGGAGATCATCGGCAAGCACGGGGCGCACAAGGTGTGCTTCGGGACGGACTATCCGCTGGTGGACATGGGGAGCGAGTCGGACTACCTGGCGTCGCTGCCGCTGACGTCGGGGCAGGTTGAAGGGATATTGGGGGAGAACGCGCGGCGCTTTATCGGTTTGTAGTGCGTAGAGTTCCTGGATTCCCGCCTACGCGGGAATGACGGGTGAGTGTGCTCGGGAATTACGGGTAAGTGATCAATCAGTCATTCCGAAGGAGTGGAGGACGAAGGCGTACTCTTCGGCGACCTCCTTGATGCGCTCGAAGCGGCCCGAGGCGCCGGCGTGGCCGGAATCCATGTGGATTTTGAGCAGCAGGGGGTTGGTGTCGGTGCGGGTGGCCCGGAGTTTGGCGACCCACTTGGCCGGCTCCCAGTAGGTGACGCGGGGGTCGCTGATGCCGCCGGTGACGAGCATGGGCGGGTAGTCCTGCTCCTGCACGTTGTCGTAGGGCGAGTAGGTCCGCATATAGTGATAGTACTCGGCGTCGTTGGGGTTGCCCCACTCGTTGTACTCCATGGTGGTCAGCGGCAGGGTGTCGTCGAGCATGGTGTTGAGCACGTCCACAAAGGGCACGTGGGCCACGATGCAGCCGAAGAGGTCGGGGCGGGCGTTGACCACGGCGCCCATGAGCATCCCGCCGGCGCTGCCGCCGGCGGCGGCGATGCGTCCCGTTGACGTGTAGCCTTCGGCAACCAAGTGCTCGGCGCAGTCGATGAAGTCGTTGAAGGTGTTGCGCTTGTTGAGCAGCTTGCCGTTTTCGTACCAGTCCCAGCCCATTTCCATGCCGCCGCGAATGTGGGCGATGGCGAAGATGAAGCCCCGGTTGACCAGGCTGAGGGCGGAGATGCTGAAGCTGGCCTCCATGGTAATGCCGTAGCTGCCGTAGCCGTAGAGATACAGGGGCGCGCTGCCGTCAACGGGCGTGGACTTCTGCATCAGCAGGCTGATGGGAACGGGCGTGCCGTCGCGGGCGGTGGCCCAGATGCGCCGGGTTTCGTACTGGTCGCCGTCGTAGCCGGAGGGTATCTCCTGCTGCTTGCGCAGGACGCGCTGGCGGCTGACCATGTCGTAGTCGAACACCGACGCCGGAGTCTTCATTGAGGTGTAGGAGAAGCGCAGCGAGGTGGTGTCAAATTCCCAGCCGCTGCGGGGCGACATGGCGAAGTCGTCCTCGTCCACGCCGGAGATGTAGTGAACCTCGCCGTCGGAAAGGCGCAGCACCATGACCTGGGGGAGGCCATTATGGCGGCAGCTGACCACGAGGTGCTGCCGGTAGGACTGGAGTCCCCGCAACGGGCGGCCGGGTTCGTGGGCCATGAACTCGGTCCAATGCTCCCAACCGGGCGTGGTTACGGAGGTGGTGGACAGCATGAAGTCCCGGGCGCCGCTGCCGTTGTGACGGATGATAAAGCGGTCGTCGTGGTCAACCACGTCGTACTCGAAATCGGCGGCGCGGGGTTCGATCAGGGTGGGCGCAGCGTGGGGGTCGTTGGCGTCCAGGAAGCGCCACTCGGACATATTATTGCCGCCGGAGCCGATGTAGATGAACCGCCGGCTGTTGGACTTGCCCACTCCGACGAAAAAGCGGGAGTCCTCCTCGTGATAGACCAGTTCATCCGTGGCCGGGTCGTTGCCCAGGGTATGGCGGTAGATGCTCACCGGGCGGTGATGTTCGTCCAGCACCGAGTAGTAGAAGGTGCGGCTGTCGTTGGCCCATTGCAGGCTGTAATAGGTGTTGGGGATGGTGTCGGGCAGGGTTTCGCCGGTTGCCAGGTTTAGCACCTGGATGGTGAACTGCTCCGAGCCGTCGAAGTCCACGCCGTAGGCAAAGAGCCGATGGTCGGGGCTGTTGGCAAAGGAACCGAGGAAGGTGTAGTCGCGTCCCTCCGCCAGCTGGTTCACGTCCAGCAGGATTTCTTCCGGGCCGTCTTCGCTGCCGAGCTTGCGGCAATGGATGGGGTACTGGCCGCCCTCTTCGTAGCGAACGTAGTAATAGTAATCGTCCTCTTTTTCGGGAACGGTGTTATCGTCCTCCTTGATGCGGCCGCGTATTTCGTCGTAGAGGGCGGACTGCAGGGGCTGCAAGGGGGACAGAAAGGCCTCGGTGTAAGCGTTTTCGGCGCGCAGGTATTCCATGGTGGCCGGGTCTTCCTGCTCTCGCAGCCAGTGCCACGGGTCAACCCGCGCGTCGCCGTGGGTGGTAATGGTATGGGGACGCCGAGAAGCGGCCGGCGCCGGCGGCAGGTTAGGTTCGGTGGTCATTCAGTTATGCTCCGTTGGGGTCGGTAGTTTCGTCATCGTCCACCGGCTCGGCGCGCACGGACTCGGCGGCGGACATGACGGCGGCCATTTCGTCGGCGAGGTAGCGGCGGCAGGCCCCCGGCCTGAGTTTGGCGATGAGGCTGCCCAGCCAACCGCCGTACTCGCCGCGTATTCTGAGCAGCGCGCAGCCCAAGTCGTCGGAGGTATAGCCGGGGTCGCTTTCGTCGCAGACGCGCAACTCGTAGGAATACTCGGCCCAGAAGCCCGGGCCGGACGTCCGGTGGGACAGGGCGGCGGGCTTTCGGGCCAGGGTAACGATGCTGGTGAATCGGTCGCGGCCGATTTGCAGCAGGATCCGGTGGCCGGGGGCCGGCTCGGCGCCGTCGGGCAGGTCGGCCCGGCGATAGCGAGGGTTATGTATGGTGCGGCTGGGGAAATCGGCAACGGCCTCCCAGGCGTCTTGCAGCCCGCAGGGCAGGATTCGTTCGCGTTCAAAAACAGCCATGATCCAATCCTGTTCGCCACGGCAATTGACCCCGACGGCATTTTATGCAATTGTATCGCATCGTCCGCATCGGCGGACTGCGTGGCGGGAATAACGGTATGCCCAACGGAGCCCTGGCCGGACTGAAGGTCCTCGACTTCACCCACTACGTTGCCGGCCCCTACTGCGCCAAGCTGTTGGCCGATTATGGCGCGGACGTCATCAAGGTGGAATCTCCGGCCGGCGACGGGGCGCGGCGCATTGGGCCCTTTCCCGACGACGTTGCGCATCCGGAGAAGAGCGGCCTGTTCCTTCACCTGAACACCAACAAACGCGGCGTGGTCATCGACCTGAAGCAGCCCGACGCCGGCGGGGTAGTGGAGCGGCTGGCATCCTGGGCCGACATCGTCGTTGAAAACTACCGACCCGGCGTCGCCGACCGCTTGGGCATCGGGTACGACCGGCTTAGCAGCCTCAATCCGTCGCTGATTTACACCAGCATCTCCAACTTCGGGCAGCACGGTCCCTATCGGTACTATCGCGGGTCGGAGATTGTTTTCTACGGCATGGGCGGCGAGATGATATCCACCGGGCTGGCCGACCGGGAACCGCTGAAGCTGGGGGGCAACGTGGGCCTGTACCAGGCCGGCGCGGTGGCTGCCGTCGCCACCATGGGCGCGGCGCTGGCCGGCGCCTTCGCGCCGGACGCTGGAGACGCGCCGGGGCAGCACATCGACGTGTCCATCCTGGAAACGCAGCTGGGTTCCGTTGACCGGCGGCAGAGCACGCTGCTGGCTCACCAGTACACCGGCAGAATCAGCGGGCGTCCACCCTCCAGCAGCTCGGGGGGATATCCCAACGCGGTGTACCCGTGTTCCGACGGATACCTGCAGATAAACGGCTCGCGGATGTACTGGCCGCGCACCGTCGCCATGCTGGGCAATCCGCCGGAACTGGACGCCGAACGCTGGCAAGGCGCGGAAGCCCAGGGCAACACGGCGTTGCAGGAGGAATTTGAAGGGGAACACCTGCTGCCCTGGATGCTGGAGCGAACCCGGGCCGAGGCGTGGCAGGCGGCCCAGGGCAACCGGGTACTGTCCGGCCCCATCAACACCATGGCCGACCTGGACGTTGATCCGTCCTTCAACGGCCGGGGGGTTTTCGCGGAGGGCGAGCACCCGACGGCCGGGTCGCTACGGTATCCGGGCCGTCCGTTCATCATGAACGAATCGCCCTGGGAGCTGCGACGCACCGCGCCGCTGCTGGGCCAGCACACGGCGGAAGTGCTGGGGGAGTTGGGTTATAGCGACGATGAAATCGCCACGCTGGCCGCATCCGGCGCGGTGGCGTTGCTGCGAGGCGGAGGAGAGTAACCGGCATGGCTCGGCTGCCGTTAGAGGGCCTGCGTGTTCTGGAGATCACCGTGGTTTGGGCCGGGCCCTACTGCGGGTCATTCCTGGCCGACCTGGGCGCGGAGGTGATTCGCGTCGAGTCCACCAAGGCGTTCGTGCCGTTGAGTCGCGGAGCCGGCCCGCGTTTGACCCAGGCGCAGATCGAGAACCTGCCCCTGTACTCGGGCGGCACGCCCGGTTACGTCCCCGGCGAGCGTCCCTTCAACCGTTCGCCCATGTTCAACTCCCACGCGCGCAACAAGCGCAGTATGACGGTGAACCTGCTGGAGCCGGGCGGGCGGGAGATATTTGACCGGTTGGTGTCCATCAGCGACGTGCTGATTGAAAACAACCCCACCGAGACCATGGAGAAGCTGGGGATATCCTACGCATCGCTGAAGGCGGTGAAGGACGACATCATCATGCTGCGGATGCCGTCCTACGGGAGCGACGGGCCATACCGGGACTACCGGGCCCACGGCGTGCACATCGAGGGGGTCGTCGGCCACACCATGCTGCGGGGCTATGAGGACACCGATCCCTCCTACAACACCACCGTGCTGATGTCCGACGCCGCCGCCGGAGCGCAGGGGGCGTTCGCCGCGCTGGCCGCGCTGCACCATCGCAAGCGCACCGGGCAGGGGCAGTTGGTGGAGCTGGGGCAGGCCGAGAACGTGTTCCCCTTCCTGGGCGAGTACTACCTGGACTACCTGATGAACGGGCGCACCCACGGGCCGACGGGCAACCGCCATCCCCGGGCCCTGCAAAACTGCTACCGCTGCGCGCCGGAGGGAGACAACGAAGACCGCTGGGTGGCCATCACCGTGTATGACAACGAACAGTGGCTGGCGCTGTGCGACATCATCGGCGCGCCCGACCTGGCCGCCGATGGGGAGCTGGCGGATGCTGCGGCCCGCCATGCGCGGCAGGCCGAAATCGACCCGCGGGTGGCGGCGTGGACGGGGACGCAAAGGCCCGCCGACGCCATGAACATCCTGCAGCGGGCTGGCATCGCGGCCGGCGCGGTGATGAACCAGGCCGACGCCTTCGCCGACCCGCACATCCAGGCCCGCAAATTCTTCCAGGAAGCGTACCAGGAGGATTGCGGGACGCATCTTTATCCCGGCCCGCTGTACCAGATGTCGGTGACGCCGTTGAGCATCCGCCGGGGGCCGGTGATGTTCGGGCAGGACAACGAGTACGTTTATCGGGAGCTGCTGGGATACACGGCAGAGGAATACGCCGCATTTGAGACAGCCGGACATATCGGCACGGATTACGCAGAGGGTATATGAACAAAGGGTTGCTTGTAGTGGTATTGATGGCCGCCGTCGCGCTGGTGGTTTGGGCTTGCGGCGACTCCGATGAGGCAATTGCCCCGTACCGCATCGGGGTGATGGAATCGCTGACCGGGGCGGGGGAGTCTTACGGCACGGTGGCCAGCCAGTCCAAGCAGATGGCGGCGGACGAAATCAACGCCGCCGGGGGCGTCAATGGCCGCCCGCTGGAGCTGGTGGTGGAGGACTCGCAGTGCAGCGCCAAGGAAGCGGTGGCGGCCTACAACAAGCTGACCAGCGTGGACGGCGTCAAGATAATCCTGGGAACCTCGTGCAGCGGGGCGATGCTGGGCGCGGCGCCGCTGGCGGAGGCCGACGGGACGATATTGTTTTCGGGATTGGCGAGCAACCCGGACATCGCCAAGGCCGGGGACTACATCTTCCGCACCCAGATCAGCGACGTTGAAGTCGGCATTGGCACGGCCAACCTGATGTGGAACGACGGGATACGGCGGCTGGCGACCATCACCGAGGCCACCGACTATGCCGAGGGTGTGCGCGCCACCACGGTGAGCCAGTTCGACCGGCGGGGCGGCGAAACGGTGGCGCGGGAGTCTTACGCATCGGACATTACCGATTTTCGTTCCCAGCTGAGCAAGCTGATTGACGCAGATCCGGACGCGCTGCACCTGGCGCCCCAGTCGGAATTTTCGGCCGGCATCATCATCAAACAAGCGCGGGAGCTGGGTTACCAGGGGCCCATCTACGCCGAGACGGTATCGGTGGGCACGACGGCGCTGGAAATTGCCGGCGAGGCGGCCACGGGCATGAAGGCGGTTACCGCCGACCTGGATCCGGCCAACGAGAAGTCCCAGGAGGTACTGGCGAACTTCCGGGAGCGCTATGACTACGTAACCCTGCCGTGGCACCTGGGCTCCGCCTACGACAACGTGTACATCACCGCCGAGTGTCTCAAAATGACGGAGGACGACCAGGATGCCGAGGGCTTCCGGGACTGCCTGTATGGCATCACGTGGAGCGGCGCCATCGGCAACGATTACAGCTTTGACGCCGACGGCGAGGTGGTGGGCCTGTCCCGGCTGGTGGTGGAGGTTCTGCCCGTAGCCGAGCGAACGGCGGACCGAAAGTACCGGGCGCTGGGGCCGGCGCCGAAGGAGTAGGGGACTCCTCTACAAATGCGGCTGCCGGTGTTACGATAGGGAAACCAATCCCTATCGAGGTTTTCACCATGCCCACGAAACGCATCGGCATCCACGCCGGCGCTCCCAACGCCGAAGCATCCCTTGACCTCATGCGCCGGGCCGAGGCGGCCGGCGTGCAGGCCGCGTGGCTCACCACCGGCGGAACCGGCCTGGACGCGCTGACGCTGTTCGCCGCCGCCGCGGTGCAGACGGACAGCATCCGGTTCGGCACCTCCATCGTGCCCACCTATCCGCGTCATCCCATCGTGGTGGCGCAGCAGGTGCAGGTGCACGACCAGCTGGCCCCGGGTCGCCTGCGGCTGGGCGTGGGGCCCAGCCATCGGCCCACCATGCGGGCGATGTTCGGCTACAACCTGCGCGCGCCCCTGACCAACCTGCGGGAGTACCTGATCATCTTGCGGGCGCTGCTGCACGAAGGCTCGGTTGACTTTGACGGCCGGGAGTACACCGCCCACGCCAGCATCCCTCGCCCGGTGGACGTTGCGGTGATGGCGTCGGCGCTGCAGGAGGGTTCCTACGAGTTGTGCGGCGAACTGGCCGACGGGGCCATCAGCTGGGTCAGTCCGGCGGTGTACCTGCGGGACAAGGCGCTGCCGGCCATGCGGCGCGGTTCGGACCAGGCTGAACGGGAAACGCCGCCGCTGATCGCCCACGCGCCGGTGTGCATAAGCGACAATGCGGACGCGACCCGGCTGGCGGTGCAGCAGCAGCTGTCCAACTACCCGCGTCTGCCCTTCTACCAGCAGATGTGGGCCGCCGCCGGCTACCCGGAGGCCGCCGAAGAGACCTGGAGCGACGGGATGATCGAGGCCACCGTGCTGGCCGGCGACGCCGACACCGTGGGCGAGCGGATGCTGGCCATGCTGGACATGGGCATCAGCGAGCTGCTGGTAACTCCGGTAACCGCCGGCGACGACCCGGCCGCCGACATGGAGCAGACGATACAACTGCTGGGCAAGGTGGCGCAATCGCTATGAGCGACCAGGCGCAGCCTCGGGAGTCATTGCCATGAAACTCGGCCTGTTCAATATGCCCCTGCACCCGCCGGGCCGGCGGCACGCCGACACCTACGACGAAGACCTGGAATTGATGGCGTATGCCGACGAGCTGGGTTACGCCGAGGCGTGGATTGGCGAGCACTTCACCACCGAGTGGGAGAATAGGCCGGCGCCGGAACTCTTCATCGCGCGGGCGTTGGGAGTAACCAAGAACCTGGTGATGGGCACGGGCGTATCCCTGTTGGCCTTTCACGACCCGATCATGATTGCCCATCGCATGGCGATGCTGGACCACCTGGCCCGGGGGCGTTTCTTCTTCGGCATCGGTTCCGGCGGCGTGCCTACCGACTCGGAAATGTTCCGGCAGGACCGCTATTCGGGCCAGCAGCGCAACCGGATGCGCGAGGCTGCCGAGCTGATCGTCAAGATGTGGACTGACGACAACCCGAAGGGGTTCCACTTCCAGGGCGAGTACTACGACGTGAAAGTGCCGGCCGCTCGTCCGGTAATGGGGCTGGCGTACCACATGCGACCGTATCAGCAGCCGCACCCGCCCATCGCGGTAGCGGGGAGCAGCCCGTCATCACCGACGCTGGAAGTGGCCGGCGAACTGGGCTGGTGGCCGATGAGCACCTTCTTCCTACACGGGTCGAACCTGCCCCGCCATTGGGAAGCCTATTCCAAGGGCGCAGCAATGGCCGGCCGGTCGGTATCACGCAGCCAATGGCGCATCGCGCGAGAGGTGTACGTGGGCGAAACTACGGAGCAGGCCGTGTCCGACGTGATGGGCGGGCCACCGTCGGTTTCGTTCACCGATTACTTCCTGCCGCTGCTGGGGCAGGGCCTGCGCGGGCTGGACGGCATCAAGGTCAGCCCGGACCTGCCCGACTCGGCGCTGACGCCGGAGTATATGCTGGAGAATTTCTGGATTGCGGGCGACCCGGACGAGTGCGCTCGCCAAATCCGTCAGCTGTATGAGGACACCGGCGGGTTCGGCACGCTGCTGATCCTGTGCCACGATTGGGGCGCCGACCGGGCCAAGGGCCTGCGCTCGCTGGAGCTGCTGGCAACCGAGACGCTGCCGCAGTTGGCGGACCTCACCCTAGGAGAGTAAGGAGAGCGTTATGTTCATCGCCACCAACCGCATCAAGGTCAAGACCGGCTACGGCGACACCCTGGAGACCATGTTCAAGGCCCGGGGCGCCGTGCAGGACCACGCCGGCTTCATCAGCTTTGAGCTGTGGAAGATGCGCAATACGCCGGAGCATGAGGAGTTCCTGGTGGTCACCCACTGGGAAGCCGAGGAGCACCATCACGCCTGGACGCGCAGCGACGCCTTCCGTTCCGCCCATGCCGGCGGCCCTCCCGACTTTCTGCTGGGGCCCGGCGAGTTCCACACCTACGACGTAGCGCATCGGCTGGAAGCCGCCGCAACGCCGGCCGGGGAATAGCCCGGCGGCGGCTTTACGAAGATAGCGCCACCCGCACGGTGATGATGTCGATGTCGTGGTACTTGTGATGCTGCACTGAAGAGGCGTAGAACCGCAGCAGGCGGAAGGAAATCTCCTCCTCGTCTTGAATCTGGGGTTGGTCGCTGAGGTAGGCCAGCTTGTCCTCCACGTTGCCGCCCTCACTGGTGGCGGCGAACTCCATCTCGATATCATCATCGGCGCGGCGGATGCTGACCACCAGGCGCTTGCCGGCATCTTCCTCGCCGTCTCCCTGTTGGGACAGCAGGCAGGACAGCGTCTCCTCGCCGGCCGACCGGAGACGGTTGACGGAGGCTTCATTCCAGTTCGATCCGGTAGCGTAGTCGGTGAGGAACTCATCAATCTGGGGAAGGGACGAGGCGGACATATCCACCGACAAACGCCGGCGCCGGTTGGAGACGAACTCCAGCAGCAGACTGAGCAGAATCACTGAAACCGCTCCGGTGGTCATGCCGTTGCTGAGCAGCGTTTCCATCGTCCCGCTCAACAGCTCGGGCAGTATCCAGCCATTCTCAAAGCCGATGCCGATCCAGAGGGACACTCCCAGGACGGCGGCTTTCTTGCCATCCAAACCGCCGCGCACCACGCTGCTCATGCCCTGCACGAACAGAAGGGCCAGCAGGAAGACGATATAGGCCACCAGGACCGGCCGGGGAATGGCGGTAATCAGGGCCACGACTTTCGGCAAGAAAGCCACCGCGATGAGAATCAGTCCGCCATAGACGCCCTTGCGGCGGGAAGCGACGCCGGTCAGCACCGCGCGGGCCGAATTTGACGCGCCGATGGCAGAGGGCAGGGTGGCCAGCGCAGCCGAGACGATGTTGACGAGGACCACCAGGTTGTGCGCTCCCTGCACGACCCGGAAGTCGGTGGCGCGGGGCCGTCGCCAGGCCACCTGCTGAATCACCACCGTATCGCTGATGGAGTTGATCATCGTAGCCATGTTCACGATGACGAACCCCGGCAAGATGGCCCAAAAGGCCGCTCCCAGGTCCAGTTGGAACTCCTCGATGGGATACCTGGGAATGCCGATCCAGGGCGCGTCGATCACCCGCTGAACGTCGAAAGCGCCCATGGGAATCGCCACGGCGCAACCGACCAAGACCGCGATGACCGGGGAATACTGCTGCCACTTGGGCGAGGTGAACAGCCTCATTCCCAGCAGAATCATCAGGGTCATGCCGCCCAGGACCGGCGCCGTAGCAGTGAGGGAGCCCTCTGGCAGGTTGGGCAACGTCCGCAGCACCGGGGGAATTACCGTGACCGACAGCAACATCAGCACAGTGCCGGCCACCAGCGGGGTCATTATCCGACGCAGCAAGGACAACCGGGAGATGAACACGAACTGGATCAGCCCGGATATCAGCATCAGGGCGGATAGCATCACCGGCCCGCCGGCCACCAGGGCCGACGCGGAGACCGTAATGAAGGCGGAAGAGGCGGCGATGCTGAGCGCATAGCCGGAGCCGAAGCGCCAGAACTGGAGGGTGATCAAGATGTGGCCGATACCGCAGGCCACCAGTGCGGAGAAGAAAATCCAGGAAAGGTAGCCTTCGGATTGCCCTCCCGCAACGGCGACGATGGCCGTGGTGCCGGCCATGGCAGCCATCCGGGTCATCACGTCCTGGAAGCCGTGGACGAAAGAAATGGGATGACTTGGGCGGTCATCCGGTTGATAGACGATTTGCTCGTTAACTGCGGCCATGAAGATTGGGCTAGCCTCTGCTGGCGGAGCCAGGTTCCGCAGACAGGGGGCTGCTGAACAATTCACGCCAATTTAACACACGTCATAGCGAGCCACAAGTGAAAATCGCAGATAGGGGCCAGCCGGCCCGGCGGCGAGACAACCTTCGTGCACTATGAAGAATGGGCCACGCGCACGGTGATGATGTCGATGTCGTGGTACTTGTGGTGCTGTACTGACGACGCGTAGTGCCGCAGCAAGCGGAAGGAAATCTCTTCCTCGTCGTGAATCTGGGGTTGGTCGCTGAGGTAGGCCAGCTTGTCCTCCACGTTGCCGCCCTCGGTGGTGGCGGCGAACTCCATCTCGATGTCGGTCTCAACGCGGCGGATGCTGACGGCCAGGCGCTTGGCGCCGTCCTGGTCCGGGTCGCTCTGCTGGGAGAGCAGGCAGGAGAGGGTTTCCTCGCCGGCCGACCGTAGGCGGTTGACCGACGCAGCGTTCCAGCCGCCCCCGGTGGCGTAGTTGGCGAGGAACTGGTCAATCCGGGGGAGGGATGACGCGGCCATCGCCACCGACAGACGGCGGCTCCGGCTGGACAGGGACTCCAGGAACAGGCTGAGCAAGACTACGGCAATGGCGCCCGTCGTCATGCCGTTGCTGAGCAACTCGCCCAGGGTCCCGTTCATAAGCTCGGGAAAGATCCAGCCGTTCTCAAAGCCCATGCCAATCCAGAGGGACATCCCCAGCACCGCCGCTTTTTTGGCATCCAAACCGCCGCGGATCACGCTGCTCATGCCCTGGACGAACAGCAGCGCCAACAGGAAGACGATGTAGGCTGAGAGGACCGGTCGGGGAATGACCAGAACCAACGCGACAATCTTGGGCAGCAAGGCTACCGCGATCAGAATCAGGCCCCCATAGACGCCCTTGCGGAGGGAAGCGATGCCGGTCAAGACCGTGCGCGCCGCGCTCGACGCTGACACCGCGATGGGAAGGGTCGTGAGGAGTGCGGCAACGAAATTGAACAATGCGGTCAGATTGTGCGCTCCCTGCACCATGCGGAAATCGGTGGCGCCGGGCCGCCGCCAGGACACCTGCTGAAGCACCACGGTATCGCTGATGGAGAGAATCATGGCCGCCAGGCTAACGATGACGAATCCGGGCAGCAGAGCCCAGAAGGCCGTTCCCAGGTCCAGGTCGAAGGCTCCCACCGGATATTCGGGAAGGCCCAGCCACGGCGCATCGATTACTCTCTGAAACTCGAAGGCCCCCAGCGGGATGGCGATCAGGCAACCGGCTGCTACTGCCGCGACCGGCGAGTATTGCTGCCATTTGGGCGCGGTGAACAGCCTCATGCCCAACAGAATAGCCAAGGTTACCCCGGTCAGGATGGGAGCCGTAACAGAATGGCTTCCCTCGGGCACGTTGGGCAGAGTGGCCAGGACTCTGGGCATCACGGTAACCGGCAGCAACATCAGCACGGTGCCGGCCACCAGCGGGGTCATTACCCGGCGCAGCAGAGACAACCGGGAGATGAATACAAACTGCACCAGCGAAGAAACTGCCATCAGGGCCGACAACATCAGCGGGCCGCCGGCCGCCAGGGCGGAAGAGGCCACCGCGATGTATGCGGTGACAGTGGCGACGCTGACTGAATATCCGGAGCCAAATCGCCACAACCGAAGGGTTTGCAATATATTGCCAATCCCGCAGAGGACGAAGACTGAGAAGAAGGTCCAGGAAACGTATGCCTCAGATTGTCCGCCGGCCAGGGCAACGATGGTGATAATGGCCGTCATCGAGGAGATATGAGCCATCATGTCCTGCAAGCCGTGGACGATGGAAATAGGATGGCTCGGGCGGTCATCGGGTTGATAGAGAATGTGCTCGTTGACTATTGCCATGGTGTATTCAGTGGCCCCTGAGCGCGGGGGACATATCGCGACCAGGGACTATTGATTAATTCACAGCAATTTAACACACGGCCTACGGCCTCACAAGGGGAAACCGGCTGCGAAGATGCCCGGGGCTGGCAAAAAAATAGGCCCCGGCGTAAAGCCGGGGCCTATTTGGTTGCTTGGTAGCGGGGGTTGGACTCGAACCAACGACCTTCGGGTTATGAGCCCGACGAGCTGCCACTGCTCCACCCCGCAGTGTTGATGCGGATATGGGTGCGATTCGCTGGCGGCGAACCGTTGCTACGCGCCGCACCGTTGGCGTGAACTGAATAAGGAAGCCTGAACTTGTTTGATTGATGGACGATTGAACCATCGATTCATTGAGAACCGAGCCAGGAGAGTTTGAAGCTCCTAGCGTGGGTCAAATCGCTCGACTGGTTAGTACCGGTTTGCTGAAGCTGTTGCCAGCCTTACACATCCGGCCTATCAAGCAGCTAGTCTCGCTGCAGTCTTACCCCCGAAGTTAATCGGGGAGGGAGGCCTTATCTTGGGGGATGCTTCGCGCTTAGATGCCTTCAGCGCTTATCGCTGCCAAACATGGCTACCCAGCGCTGCTCCTGGCGGAACAACTGGAACACCATAGGTTTGTCCTTCCCGGTCCTCTCGTACTAGGGAAAGGTTCCCTCAAGCCTCCTGCGCCCACGGCGGATAGAGACCGAACTGTCTCACGACGTTCTGAACCCAACTCACGTACCCCTTTAATCGGCGAACAGCCGAACCCTTGGGACCTCCTTCAGCCCCAGGATGGGACGAGGCGACATCGAGGTGCCAAACCTCGCCGTCGATGTGAACTCTTGGGCGAGATAAGCCTGTTATCCCCGGGGTAGCTTTTATCCGATAAGCCACGGCCCTTCCACTCGGCGCCGTAGGATCACTTTGCCCGACTTTCGTCCCTGCTCGACTTGTAGGTCTCGCAGTCAAGCCCTCTTATGCCAATGCGTTCTGTGGACGATTTCCATCCGTCCTGAGAGGACCTTTGGGCGCCTCCGTTACCTTTTAGGAGGCAACCGCCCCAGTTAAACTGCCCACCAAGCACTGTTCCCCAGTTTTGCTGAGGTTAGAACCAAAAACAGCCAAGGGTGGTATTTCAACGGCGACTCCACACCTACTGGCGTAGGCGCTTCAAAGTCTCCCACCTATCCTACACATGACAGCTCCCAGCCCAATGCCAGGCTACAGTAAAGCTCCACGGGGTCTTTTTGTCCTGCCGCGGGTCGCCCGCGTCTTCACGGGCACCGCAATTTCACCGAGCCCCCCGCCGAGACAATGGCCAAGTCGTTCAACCATTCATGCGGGTCGGAACTTACCCGACAAGGGACTTCGCTACCTTAGGACCGTTAGAGTTACGGCCGCCGTTCACCGGGGCTTCAGTTTGGTGCTTGCACACCGCCCCTTAACCTTCCGGCACTGGGCAGGCGTCAGCCTGTATACGTAGGGTTTCCCCTTAGCACAGACCTGTGTTTTTGTTAAACAGTCGCCCGGCCTTCTTCTCTGCGCCCCCAGACAGCTCCACCGGCAAGCGGTTTCACCATCCAGGGGGCCCCTTCTCCCGAAGTTACGGGGCCCTTTTGTCTAGTTCCTTAGCGGAGGTTAGCTCGAACACCTAGGGACTTTTATCCCAGCCCACCAGTGGCGGTTTGCGGTACGGTCGCCGCGGTTCCATAACCACGAAGCTTTTCTTGTCGGTGTGGCCTCAACGGGGTTTCCGTTCCCGTAGGTCGGGATTCCCTCACTCCTCAGCTTAGCACCGGGGTGGATTTGCCTGCCCCGGAACGCCTACAAGCAAGGACGCACCATGTCCAATGGGCACGCCCCGCCTAGCCTCCCGCACCCCTCCTTGGTTTTAAAGCGAAACAACGGCGGTGCAGGAATATTAACCTGCTGTCCATCGCCTTCGGCGCTTGCCTACGGCTTAGGACCGACTAACCCTACGCCGAACAACGTTGCGTAGGAAACCTTGGGCTTTCGGTGTCAGGGATTCTCACCCTGATTTACGCTACTCATTCCGGGATTCTCACTTCCCCGCGCTCCAGCAGGACTCGCGACCTGCCTTCTGTGCACGAGGAACGCTCCCCTACCATGCCCAGGCGTTGACCAGACCGGCACCTTCCGCTACCGCCGGCGCATCCGAAGAAGCGCCCTTGGCGTTAGTTGGATTAGGTCTGAACCTGTACATCCACGGCTTCGGCGACAGACTTAAGCCCCGTTACATTTTCCGCGCAGGATCCCTCGACCAGTGAGCTATTACGCACTCTTTAAAGGATGGCTGCTTCTAAGCCAACCTCCTGGCTGTTTTGGGAACCCCACCTCGTTTCCCACTTAGTCTGCTCTTGGGGGCCTTAGCCGGTGGTCTGGGCTGTTTCCCTTTCGACAATCGCACTTATCTGTGACTGTCTCACTCCCGGGTATCGGCAGAACGGCATTGGTGGTTTGATTGAGTTTGGTAAGCTCACGCCCCCTAGCCCATTCAGTGCCCTACCTCCGTCCTCCTAGTTCCCGAGGCTGCACCTAAATGCATTTCGGGGAGAACCAGCTATTTCCGGGTTCGATTGGCATTTCACCTCTACCCACAGCTCATCCCAAGCTTTTGTACTAGCCACGAGTTCGATCCTTCAGTCCGCGTTAACGAACCTTCAATCTGGCCATGGGTAGCTCACCCGGTTTCGGGTCTACTACATGGAACTGGTCGCCCTATTCAGACTCGCTTTCGCTGCGGCTCCGGGACTACAGTCCCTTAACCTTGCTCCACACAGTAAGTCCCCGGATCATTCTTCAATAGGCACGCCGTCATCCGTAAAAACGGACTCCGACCTTCTGTAGGCTTACGGTTTCAGGTCTATTTCACTCCCCGCCAGGGGTTCTTTTCACCTTTCCCTCACGGTACTGGTGCGCTATCGGTGACCAAGGGTATTTAGCCTTGGAGGGTGGTCCCCCCGACTTCCCACAGGGTTTCACGTGCCCCATGGTACTTAGGATCTGCCTCAGCAGCTTCATCCCTTTCGCCTACCGGGCTTTCACCGTCTACGGCGGCCCTTCCCAGGGTCCTTCGGCTAGAGATGAAGTTTGTAACTGCTCTGGGCCTGATGAGGCGGCCCCAGAAGCGTCCTGTAACCCCGCAACGACACAGGCCCTCATGCCGTTAGGTCGCTGCGGTTTAGGCTATTCCCCGTTCGTTCGCCACTACTAAGGGAATCTCGGTTGATTTCTTTTCCTCGGGGTACTTAGATGTTTCAGTTCCCCCACTTACCTTCCGCAAAAGCGGATGGACCGACTCAACGCCGGAACAGGTTACCCAATTCGGACATCCCCGACTACGCCTGTTAGACGGCTGATCGAGGCTTTTCGCAGCCTTACCGCGTCCTTCTTCGGCCCTTGGTCCCAAGGCATCCACCGTAAGCCCTTCATAATTTGACCCACGCTAGGAACTTCAAATTCCCTAGACTCGGTTCTTTTATGCAGTTCAGACTTCCTATTCAGTTTTTAACCTGCCCGCCCTGCCCGCAGGCGCTGCCGACGTTTCCGCCGGTGGCTCACCCGGCCTCAAAAAGGCCGTATCGGGCAAGTCGGTAACAAAGGAGTATAGACCCTTACCCCATCGGCGTCAAGGGTCGGGGCCCGCGAATATTCAGGGCGGCCTTGCGTCTCTGCGAGAGAGCTGCTGCCGGGCGGTTGCTAGCGACCGACGAAGGGCGGCATGCCCCGGTTCTTGTCCAGGAACCACTGCACGGCGATCTTGTGGTCTTCGGTGCGGCGGACGTGTTCTTGGGCCGCCGAAGCCAGCTCCAGCGCCTCCCGGAAGGTGAGGTCCATGCTCTCGTGCACCAGGTACTTGGTCAGCGAATGGGCCACCGTGGGGCCGCTGGCGATGCGCTTGGCCAGCTCCATGGCCCCGGCCATCAGCTGGTTGTCGGGGAAGCACTTGCTGGCCAGGCCGATGCGCACCGCGTCCTCGCCGCCCATCCAGTCGCCGGTGTACTGGAGGAGCAGGGTGTTGCTGGTGCCGATGAGCTTGGGCAACTGCCAGCAGCTGCCGTCCCCCGGAATCAGGCCGTTGAGCACGAAGCGCTCGGACAGCCGCCCGCTGTCGCCCACCACCCGGATGTCGCAGGACAGGGCCAGGCCGCAGCCGACGCCGGCGGCCGGGCCGTTGACCACGGCGATGGAGGGCTTTTGCAGGTCGTGAATCCGCAGCGGGACGAAGTTGACCCGCGGGCCGCTTTCGCTGCTGCGCTGCCGACCTTTCATATATTCCATCTTGCCCCAGGTCAGGGGTTCCGGGTCGGTTTCAGCTTCACGTTCGTCGATACGCCGGCGAAAGCCGCGCACGTTGGCGCCGGAGCAGAAGGACGGCTCGGTGCCGGTGAGCACCAGGACGCGTTCCTCCGGGTTGTTTTCAAACTCGTCCAGCCGCTCGAACATCTCGGCGGCCATGTCCGGGCCCAGCGCGTTGCGGGTGGGCGGATCGTGCATCGTCATCACCAGCACGCCATCCACCACCTCGGTCTTGATAAACTCGTATGCCATGGTGAAAACCTCATTGACCCCGGCCAAGCCCGGCCGGCGGGAAATTGGGGCCATTCTACCCGCCCCGGCGGATGGCGGCTACCGTTCCCGGTTTGCCAACGGCCCGTCCATCGCCTAAAATCGCCCCGTAAACCAGATCATCCCGATTTAATGCCTTGCCTCGCCAGCAAACAGGAGGCCCTATGCAATCCGGCACCATCGTCAACCTGCACATCGCCCGCGTCAAGGGAACCCCGTCCGACCCGGTGGAGACGGCCCGGGCCGTATCCGCCGAAGGGCTGGAGGGCGACCGCAGCCGCAACCCCCGCAACCTGCGCCAGGTGCTGGTCATGGACCAGGAAACCCTGGACCACTTTGGCCTGGAGCCCGGCCAGGTGAAAGAGAACATCACGGTAACGGGCCTGGACCTGTCGCAGGCGCGGCAGGGGAACGTCTTCTTCATCGGCGACGAGGAGAATCACGTTACGCTGGAGGTTACCGGCGACTGCGAGCCGTGCCAGAAGATGGACGCGCTGATTCCCGGGCTGCGCCAGGAAATCTTCGGCAAGCGGGGCATCCTCACCGTGGTGCTGCAGGGTGGCGAAATCAACGTGGGCGATGCGATAAGACTGGAGCCGTAGCCATGAACCTGCCATCACGTCCGCATCGCCTGGCAGCCGTAGCGGGGGCGCTGCTGCTGCCGGTGGCGGTTTTCCTAGCCTGGCCTCACGCGGCCCAGGCGGCCGGCGTTGACCCGGAGACGCAATTCGTCCTCAACACCCTGGCCTTCCTGGTCTGGGGCGCGCTGATCATGTGGATGTGCGCCGGCTTCACCATGCTGGAAGCCGGCTCGGTGCGCACCAAGAACGCGTCGATGATTTGCCTGAAGAACATCGGCCTCTATTCCATTGCCGGTCTGGCGTTCTACTTCATCGGCTACAACCTGATGTACAACAACGTGCAGGCGGTCATCGGCACGGTGGTCTGGCCGCTGTACGGCCCGTCAGGGGACGAAATCGCGCTGCTGGGCGGAGACGAATCCGCGCTGTCGGCGGTGATCGACAACGGTTATTCGGTGATGTCGGACTGGTTCTTCCAGATGGTATTCGTCGCCACTACCGCGTCCATCGTATCGGGCACGCTGGCCGAGCGGGTGAATATGTGGAGTTTCTTCCTCTTCACGCTGCTGCTCACCGCCTTCATCTACCCAATCATCGGCGCGTGGACCTGGGGCGGCGGCTGGCTGGCGGAGATGGGATTCCAGGACTTCGCCGGCTCCACCATCGTGCATAGCACCGGCGGCTGGGCGGCCCTGGCCGGCGCGCTGGTAATCGGCCCGCGGCTGGGCAAGTTCCGCCGGGACGGCACGGCGCGGGCGACGCCGCCGTCCAACGTGGTGCTGGTCACCCTGGGCGTGTTCATCCTGTGGATGGGCTGGTTCGGATTCAACGGCGGCTCGCAGCTGGCGCTGGGTTCCGCGCTGGACGCCGTGGCCATGAGCAACATCCTGGTCAACACCAACCTGGCAGCGGCGGCGGGAGTCCTGACGGCGTTGAGCCTTTCCCGGCTGGTATTCGGGCGCATCGACCTGATGGTCGGACTGAACGGCGGACTGGCCGGGCTGGTATCCATCACCGCCGGGCCGGACATCGTGCCGCACGTCTGGTCGGTGCTCATCGGCATCGTGGGCGGCGCCATCTGTACCGGCGGCATCAAGCTGCTGGAAATCGTCAAAGTTGACGACGTGGTCGGCGCGGTGCCGGTTCACCTGTTCGCCGGGGTTTGGGGCACCATCGCGGTGTGCATCGCCGCCGGGGGCAACATCGGCGTGCAGCTGCTGGGCATCGTATCCATCGGCGCGTTCGTGTTCGGCGTTTCCTGGGCCGTGTGGTTCGGGATTGCGAAGACCGTGGGCGCCCGGGTTCCGGAGAGCACCGAACGGCTGGGCCAGGACGCCGCCGAGCTGGGCATGGAGTCCTACCCCGAATTCGTGCTGATGCCCGAGCCGGCGGACGACGACTGACCTCAGCCTCCAGCTGAAGGGCACCGATGAACATACCCGAACGGCCGCCATATACCGACTCCGCCGACCTTGCCACCCGGCCGGCGGATCGGTCAGAGGACGCCTTCCAGCCGGCCGTTCCGGTGATGCTCGGCATGGTCGTCATCGGCCTGGCGCTGGCCGGAGCGACCGCCTGGGCCTTCCACGTTATAGGGGCGCTGGACGAAACCGGATGGCGGGGTTACCTGGTGATGGGCGGGGTCTGGCTGGCGGGCCTGGCCGTTTCCGGATTCACCGGCCGCATTGCATCGCCGGCCATCCCCGGCGCGACGTTCTTCCTGCTGAACGTTTGGGGCGGAGCGGCTTCGGCGCATTTCCTGGGCAGCTACACCACCTCGGCGCTGCTGCCAGCCCTGGCGGTCGCCATCGTGGTTCTTGGCCTGTTGGCGATCTACTGCGTTGCCGCCCGGCGCAACGTTGGCCGGTGGCCGGCAGGCCTTGCCATCGCCGCAGCGGGATTGGCGATTATCACGGCGGTTCAAGTGGTGGCCGGATTTGACTGGGACCGGTGGGCCGCCGCCGCGCTGATGACGGCGCTGGTATTGGTCTTGGCCTACGTCGCCGCCGCGCAGTTGATTGCGCCGGCCCCGGGAGGCCGACGGCATGGCGCCAAGCGGCAGGCTCTGCAAGGCGCAATCAGTATGCACACCAACGCCCTGGCCGGCCTGGTTTGGGCCTTCATGTTCTTCGTGGCGCAGGACAACGCTTTCCATCGCCGCCGGCTGGAACAGCAGCGGGACAGCATCGACACGATGCCGCCTCCGCCGCCGCCCACAACCGGCGTCATCTGACAGGGTTGCCGTCAGTCGGGGCTACCGCACCAGGGTGTCCCGGATGGCCGCGCCTACGTCCTCAACTTGGGTGACGTCCTGCCACTGGCGCACGGCGTCGTTCACGCGGTCGTCGTCGGAGAGCACCAGGGCGACGTTTTCGCGGAACTTGCCGGCGATGTTGTCCATGCCCCAGGGGTTGACCTGGCTGCCCAGGATTTCGCCGCGCGGGGTTTCGTGCTCAATCACCCGGCCATCTTTCAAGGTGATGCGGATGGGCACGCCCTTGGACACCTCGCTGCCGCCGCGCTCCCACTTGGACTGCACCCGCATGGAGACCCGCTCCATCATGTCCTGCACGTCGGACGCCGCTACCCGGTCGTCGGTGAAGGTGTCGATGCCGACTTTGCCGTCCACCAGGGCCGCGGCCATGTTGTACTTGGCGCTGAACTTGCCCTTGAGGTCGCTCTCCGGCTCCTCATACAGCATCACGGTGGAGGCGTAGGACTGGACCACCTGGGCGTCGGCGACGTCCTCGTGGCTGAACTCGTGCTCGCGCATCAGGCCGAACACGCTGTCGAGCATGGCGTGGTTGCCGCCGCAGGAGGGGTACTTCTTGATGACCAGGGCGTCCTGCACCCGGAAGGGTTTACCGAGCTTGTCCGCCGCCGCGTCCAGGTCGGTATGCTCGTCGCCGATGACGGTGGCGGTGAAGCCGACGGGATGCTCCAGAATCTGGTCGCCGGCGGTGAAGCCGCGCTGGGCCAGCTGGGCCGCCATCACGCCGTCCCGGCAGGTCATGCCGGCGTGGAGGGGCTTGGTCATGGTGCCGAAGTTGTGAATGACGCCGCCGGCCATGGAGCCGGCCATGCCCAGGGCCATGGTGGTCTGGGCTTCGTCCAGCTTGAGCAGCTTGGCGCAGGCCGCCGCCGCCGCCAGCCGGCCCAGGATGGCCGTGCTGTGAAAGCCCCGGTGCATCTGCTGGCCGTGGTAGTGGGTGGCGTAGTCCACCGCCAGGCCGACTTCGCAGCCCACTACGTAGGCTTCCATGAGGTCGCGGCCGGTGGCGCCGATGCTCTCGCCCAGGGCCAGCAGGGCCGGGAAGATGGCGACGGTGGGATGGCCGAAGCCGCCGAAGTCGTCGTAGTCCAGGGCGTGGCCCATGGTGCCGTTGACCAGGGCGGCGTTGAGGGCGGAAGTGCGGTCGCCCGTGGCCAGAATCGTCGCCTCCTCGGTGCCGCCCAGCTCGCCGGCGTAGCCCCGAATGATGTCGCCCAGCTTTTGGGTGGAGCCGGCCAGGATGACGCCCACCAGGTCGAAGCAGGACTCGTTGGCCACGCGAATGGCGTCGGGCGGGATGTCCTCATAGGTTGTGTCCACGATCCACTTTGCTACCTTTTCCGTCGCGCCCATCTGCGATGCCTCCTTATGCTGGTTGTCGCCGCATCCCGGCAGTTGGGGCGATTATAGCATCGGCGCCATGCTACAATCCGCCGCATTCTGTTTCCCCCTCTTTATTAGGGGAGATGATGATATGACGAATGCAGGCCATCGACTTCATTTGTGCTTCGCTTTGGAACGTTGCTTCAGTAAGACGCTTTTCGTAGGGATCTTGGGCATAGTTCTGGCATTGGGCCTGATGGCCTGCACGTCCCCCGAACCCTCGGCGGTTCAAGGCACCGAACCCCCATCCACCGCGACCCTTTCACCAACGGCGACTACGCCGCCGACAGCAGCGACCTCTACGCCGACATCCGCTCCGGTGCCGACTGGAACGCCGATTCCCCACACCAACACGCCGGAACCAACGCCACCCCTCGAGCCCACACCGACGGCCACCCCCTTACCGCCGAAGGCCACTCCAACCCTTGCGCCAACCGCTACGCCGGCTCCCACATCTACCCCGGAACCCGCACCGACGCCCGCGCCTACTCCGCGTCCTACCAGTACGCCGGCGCCGCCCAACCCGATTGCGGGTTTGAAAGATGGCGCTCGTCTGGAACGGAACAGGCCCGCGTTGGCAAATCAACTCAAGGCGTTGCCCTGGATCGCGGATGGCGTTGACGATTCGGAACGTATCGGAGCCGAGTTGTTGATCGAAACGGCGAGCAGGCGCCCCGAAATGTTTGATGCGGTGATGCAGAAGACGTGGCTCCAAGACGACATCACCCGAGATGAAACTGAAGTGATCTTCCGGCTGCTGCTTATCATCACTGACGGGGATACGGCTCGACAGCGGGAGGTAACGCGGAAGGTCATCAATCTTCTGGATATGCCCTTTTTGGACACCGTCGAAAGCCCGGATGCCCTGGCGGTAAGGTCTCTGTACCAAGAAAGATACCGAGGAGACCGCTCGTCCGAGTTTCTAAGGCTAATGGCTCATCCCGCTCTGCGCGAAATCACGGACGTTGAAGCGAAGGTCGTTTTGCTTTTGGCCGGCCTCAACCAACATCAGCCCGATTCAGTATTCCCGCTCCTGGATATGCTCATCAGCGGCGAGGGAATTTATATGGAGGAGCGAGCAATCAATCTTGCCAACTCGGGTGAGGTGACACTGGCTATCGTTCGACATATGGACCAGGCGACACCCAGCGTCAGCATGGAGCGATTCGCAACGGCAATGGCAACCATTGATGAATTCATGGGCTGGCCGTTGCACACGAAGCATGTTACCTGGTACTTCGGCCACACCGGCGGAGGGATTCACTATGGCACCCACATAGCCTCCAATCCGATGCGCGATGACGTCGGTTATGTGCGCGCCCCGGAGCACATCGCCCACGAATCGGGCGATCTTTATTGGACCAGCAGGACCACGCATTGGATCGACAAAGGCACTCCGACGTGGATGAAGGAGGGCGCCGCAGACTTCCTCGCCATAATCTCCGAGAACGCGCGCGTCGGGCGACCGTTGGTCCCCAAGCGGGGGCCATGCACTCTGTTTAACACTATCAGCGAACTGGAAACCGTAGATCTGGAAACTGGCAGCGATGAGCACCGCTGCGCCTACTCGCTGGGGCGGAGGTTTTTTCTCGACCTCTACCTCACGCTGGGCGCCGAATCCTTCCGTGAAGGGTTCCGCAGCCTCTACCTGAAAAGGTTGCGAAATGCGCCTGACGACGGGTGCGGGGACGACGAACTCGGCATCTGTCATGTGGAGGCGGCGTTCAAGGGACGTGCCTCCGACGACGTTGCGGCGAGGGTGGATGAAGTGCTTGACCGCTGGTACTACGGCAGAACCGCAACCCACGCAGGCGATCGAGCAACGTTGACGGCGTTCTACCACGCTACCGGCGGCCCCAGCTGGACCAACAATGCTAACTGGCTTAGCGAGGCCCACATCAAGAAATGGCATGATGTAACCACTGATGCCGACGGCCGCGTGATAGCGCTGGACCTCGGCGATAATAGATTGTCGGGCGAGCTCCCACTAGCGCTGACCAATCTCGCCAAACTGAGCACGTTGCTGCTCAGCGACAACCGCTTGCACGGGCCGATACCGGCGGAATTAAGCAGTCTAGCCAACTTGACCCGGCTGGAACTCGATGACAACAATCTAACCGGGCGGATACCGTCCTCTCTAGGCAAACTCACCAACTTGACCTGGCTGGAACTAGACGACAACAATTTAGCCGGCCAAATACCGCCCTCCCTGGACAACCTCACCAGATTGACCCATTGGGAGCTCGGCGACAATCAATTCACCGGGTGCGTGCCCGCCTGGCTGTCCGACATGGCAAGCAGCGACCTTGCTAGGTTGGGCCTGCCGTCCTGCTAGTTACCGGTTACGGGCGGGCGTTTGACCTTTCAAAAAAATACCCATTGACGGCATCCCCAAAACCCCTTACCTATGTCTTTGCGCTAATTCCCCGGTGGATTGTTGGTAGCCAGGGTTCAGCGGCTATTGCGTGATGGCCATTTTGACATCCAGGGCCTCCAGGACGCGGAAGAGGGTATCGATGCGGGGGTTGCCGTCCTCGGAGAGGGCGCGGTAGAGGTTCTGCCGCCCCAGCCCGGTTTCTGCGGATATGGCGGTCATGCCTTTGGCTCGAGCCACGTTGCCCAGGGCCTGGGCAAAGCGTTGTGGGTCACCTTCGGCCAGGGCCAGGTTCAGGTATTCGATTATGACTTCGTCGCTGTCGAGATAATCCACCGGGTCAAACCTTTTGAGCTTCATGCTGCCTCCCTAGAGCTGTTGAGCCAGCCGCTGGGCCAGCTGGAGGTCTCGGCGCTGGCTGGACTTGTCGCCGCCGCAGAGCAGGATTACCACCGTCTGGCGGCGGATTGTGTAATAAACCCGGTAGCCAGGGCCAGCGCTGATGCGGAGTTCGCTAACGCCGCCGCCTACTGAATGGTGGTCGCCGAAGTTACCCTCCAGCACTCGTTCTAGGCGGGCAACGATGGCGGCTTTGGCTATCGGATCCCGAAGCCTTTCCATCCACCTGGTGAAATGCGGCGACTGGTCGACTACTATTCGCACGCGGCTATTGTCTCACAGAAGAGACAGTTTGACCAGGAGCAATCATGACACTGAAGAGGGGCAAGTGGACCAACCTCGAGGGCCGACTTCGGTTGCCGGTGTTAGGTGCGTCTGCTAGACTGCCGGGGCTACATATCGCGTACCCAGGAGGTATTGCACCATGATTTACGAAGTCCGGACTTACGACCTCAAGCCCGGCGGCGTGCCCATCTTTGAAGAAGCCTTCGAGAAGGCCCTGCCCCACCGGGAGAAGTACTCCAAGCTGGGCGCCTTTTTCCACACCGAAATCGGCCCCCTGAACCAGGTCATTCACATCTGGCCCTACGACAGCCTGGACCAGCGCAACGAAGTGCGCGCCGAGGCCGGCAAGGACCCCAACTGGCCGCCGGACAGCCAGGGCACCATCCTGCACATGGAGTCGGAGATCTTCTATCCCGCGCCCTTCATGCGCCCCCTGGGCGGCGGACAGAAGCAGGGCAACGTGTACGAGATGCGCATCTATGAGTACCAGAACGGCGCCATGCCCAAGGTGCTGGACATCTGGTCGGCCGCCATCGAGCACCGGGAGAAGTTCTCGCCGCTGGCCGCCGGCATGTACAGCGACATCGGCGGACTGAACAAGTGGGTGCACATCTGGCCCTACCAGGACCTGGCGGCGCGGGACCGCATCCGCGCCGAGGCGTCGGCGACGCCGCACTGGCCGCCGCCCACCCGGGAGTTCCTGGTCAACCAGGAGACCAAGATCCTGATCCCGGCCAGTTTCTCGCCGCAAGCATAGCGACGCCAGACACGGCAAGCATGGCAGGGGCGAATGATTATTCGCCCCTACGTTATAATTGCAGCAGGCCCATTTGACAGGCAATCCCCAATAACGAGGTCAAAGGCAATGGACATCGGCATCGCAATGTTCGTCACCCAGTCGTCCATCGACATCGCCGAGCTGGCCCAGGCTTGCGAGGGCCACGGCTTTGAATCGCTGTGGGTGCCGGAGCATCCGGCCATCCCCGCCGGGCCCAAGACGGCCTGGCCCGGCTCGCCCGACGGAGTCATTCCGCAGATGTACTACGAGTGCGTTGACCCCTTCGTTGCCCTGGGTCGGGCATCTTCGGTGACCTCCACGCTCAAGCTGGGCACCGGCATTTGCCTGGTGCCGGAGCGCAACCCCATCCTGCTGGCCAAGGAAATTGCCACGCTGGACTACTTCAGCGGCGGGCGGTTCCTCTTCGGCATCGGCACCGGCTGGCTGCGGGAGGAAACGGCGCTCTTCGGCGTTGAGTTCAGCCAGCGCATCGGCTACACGCGGGAGTCCATCCAGGCCATGAAGGAGCTGTGGACCAACGAGTCCGCCGAGTTTCACGGCAAGCACATCGACTTCCCGCCGATCTATTCGTCGCCCAAGCCGGTGCAGAAGCCGCATCCGCCGGTGCTCATCGGCGGGACGGCGCCCAACGTGGCCCGTCGGGTGGTCAGCTGGGGCGACGGGTGGATGCCCAACCGCATCACACCGGAGCAGCTGAACGAAACCCGGGAGGAAATCGTGCGCCTGGCCCAGGAAGCCGGCCGCGACCCGCACACCATCGAAGTGTCGGTCTTCGGCCAGCCGGCCGACCCGGAGATTCTGAAAGCCTACGAGGACGCCGGCGCCACCCGCGCCATGGTCTTCGCCGACAGCGCGCCCCGGGACGACGCCCTGCGCCAGCTGGATGACTACGCCCGAAAACTGCTGGCCTGAACCATGCTATCCGAAAACGCCGACATACTCTCCCTGCGGGACGCCAACCAGCGCTTCTACGACGCCTTCGGATCCCTGGATATCGCCGAAATGGATGCCCTGTGGGAGCAGTCGGAGCGCGCTTTGTGCGTCCATCCCGGCTGGCAGCCCATCGTGGGCTGGCCGGACATCCGGCGTTCCTGGGAAGGCATCTTCAACGGGGCCGCGCTGATGCACTTCAACATCCATTATGTCAACATTGCGTTGGAGGGCAACTGCGGCTTCGTAACCTGCATCGAAAGCATCACCAGCGTCGTGGAGGGGCAGGCCCAGGGATTCGGCGTGCTGGCCACCAACATATTCGTCCGCAGCGGGGATGGATGGCAGGTGATTGCGCATCACGCTTCGCCCCGCCTCTGAAGTGCCGCCGAGGGAATCATGGCCCATTCCGTTCCAGCGCCCGTCGCCTCCGTAACCGCTACCGACCGGAACCTCTGGCAGGCCATCGTTGCCGAAGCGCTGGCCAACCTCACTTATACCGCCTACGCCCAGAAGGCCCGAGAGGAAGGCCACCCGGAGGTGGCCGAGGTTTTCGAGGCCATCGCCCGCGCCGAAACCCAGCACGGCCTCAGCTATCTGGAAGTAGCCGGCGCCGTTGACAGCACTGCCGTCAACCTCAGCAACGTCATCGCTGGCGAAACCAGGGAGTACACGCGCACCTATCCCCGGATGATCAACGACGCCAGAGCCGACGGGCACACCGAAGCGGTGGCCGTTTTCACGGAGGCGATGGAACAGGAAAAGGAGCACCAGATAGCCTTTTCCGACGCCTTGTCCAGGCTGCAAATCGCTGCCGGCAGCGGCGCGGCGATGGTGATGCCGGCCGACGCCGTCTCCGAACCTTTGGCAGACGCGGACCCTCTCGCCACCACCACCGGCGAAGCGCCGGCCCTGCCCCTTGACCTGGCAACCTACATCGACGCCGCGCTGGCTTTGGACCGGGAACCTTTCCACGTCGCCAACCTGGGCCGGCTGCGCGAGGTGGTTTTCGGCGCCCAGGACGGCATCATCAGCACCGTTGCCCTCACCACGTCCGTGGCCATCGCCGTGGGTACAACGTCAACCGTGCTGGTGGCCGGGCTGGCGGCGGCGGCGGCCGGCACCATCAGCATGGCGGCCGGGGCGTATCTCGGGTCGCGGGCCGAGGAGGACGTTCGTGAAGCCGCCATCGCTAGGGAGACCCGGGAGTTGGAGGAAAAGCCCGCCGAGGAACTGGCCGAGCTGGTCATCCTGCTGCAACGTGAGGGTAACACCTACGAGCAGGCGGTGAGCCTGGCCAACCGGATTGCGGAGAACCGGACGCTCTGGCTCAACACGCTGCTGGAGAAGAAGCTGGGCATCAGCCCCGACTTTGGCGGCAACCCGTTGAAGGACGCCGTGGTGATGGGCTTGTCCTTCGGCGCATCGGCGATACTGCCCATCCTGCCCTTCCTTTTCCTTGAGGTCGGCCCTGCGGTTATCGGCTGGTCGGTTGGCCTCTCGCTGGCCGGACTGTTCGTGTTGGGCCTGGTGAAGGGTCGGTTGGTACGGAAATCGCCAATCCTGCAGGGGCTGGAAATCCTGGGCATCGGTGCGGCTTCGGCCGTGCTGGGTTACGGGCTGGGCGAGCTGCTGCCCCGGCTGCTGGGTTTCTGACGGCTGCTATTTGAACCGGCCCAGCAGTCCTTTGACGGCGGCGAGGAAGTCCGGCGGGTTGTCGCCCTGCACCAGGTGGCCGGCGTTGGCCACGGTTACGGTGGTGCAGTCGTGGTGTTCCTCGGCCATGCGCTGCATCGTCTCGTCGGCGAAGATGTCGCTGCGCTCGCCGCGGGCCACCAGGGTGGGGCAGTCGATCTTGCGCCAGCCTTCCCAGAGCTGCTCCGGCGTCCAGGCCGGGGCCCGGAATCCCTGACGGCGGATCACCTTGTCGTACTTCCAGGTCCACTTCCCGTCATCCCGCTGGCGGATGCTGTACTTCAGGGCGCCCAGGGTTTGCTCACGGGTGCGGCCGGTGTATTCCATGACACGCTGGGCGAATTCTTCCAGGGTATCCAGCTCGTCAGGCAGTTCCCGGAAGCGCTGGATGCGGTCGGAGCCGCGTCGCTGGGTCTCCGGCCCGGTGTCCACGATGGTCAGCGACTTCAACAAGCCGGGATTGCCCGACGCCCAGGCCAGGCTGTTGCGTCCGCCCATGGAGTGGCCGATGAGGTGGAACTTGGCCAATCCGAGCTGGGCCACCAGGGCCCCTACGTCGCCAACGTAGGCGTCCGTTGAATAGTCCTCGTCGGGAGACCAGTCGCTGTCGCCGTGGCCGCGCTGGTCAACGGCAATCACCCGGTAGTCCACGGACAGGGGCAGGCTGATGAAATCCCAGCTGTGGGCCTGCTGCTGGATGCCGTGGAGCATGACGATGGTCGGCTGGCTCGGCTCGCCCCATTCCAGGTAGTGGAGATTCAAGCCGTTGACCTTCACGTATCGGTCAACCGGCTCGTTCTCAACCGTGAAAGGAACCCCCATCTGCCGGGCTGCATCGTGCAGCGACAGTCCCATGGAATGCGACGCCATCTTGCCAAACCTCCTGCGATTTACCTGTGGGCCATCTTACCACGCCGTTGCCAGATCACTCCGCTTCTCGGTCCAAAATGCCCCGGATGGTGAACATGCGCTGGAACAGGGTGAAGCACGACACTGCGGCAATCAGCCACAGCACCCATACCATCACCGGCACGGGGGCCAGCCCTTCGGCAATCAAACCGACGCCCAGGATGATCACCCGCTCGGTTCGGGTCATGATGCCGGAGCGGGTGAACGCGCCGAGGCCCTCGCCACGGGCTCTGAGGTAGGACACGCCCTGGGAGAATACCAGGCCCAGCAGCACAGCGAGCATACTCAGCAAGAGCTGGCCCGTTGGCAGATCGCCCAGCAGGTAGTAGAGGCCCAGCCCAACGAACAGCGCGGCCTCGCCCAGGCGGTCAAACACGGAATCCAGCAGGGCCCCGAAGGGCGACGTCTTCCCGGTGAGGCGAGCGAGCGCGCCGTCGAAGAGGTCCAGGACGCTGCCCGCCAGAAAAACGATGCCGCCGTACAGCGGCCAGCCCAGGGCCGTCAGCGCCGCGCCGGCCACGCACACCACAAAGCCCAGCAGTGTGATGCTGTTGGGGGTGAACCCGATGGCTTTGAAGGCCCGGGCTCCCGGCAGCTCGACATAGCGCAGCAAAGCCGCCCGCAGTTCCTCTCTACCCGGCATTGGCACCGACCCCGGCCTCCTCAATACATTGCCGGTAGTAGTCTTCAACCTGCGAGCCAACGCGCTCCCACCGGTATTGCCACGCCGTGCGGCGTCCGCCCTCCGCCAAGTGAGCCGCCAGCTCATCGTTGTCGGCGACGCGGGCGATGGCGTCGGCGATGGCATCCGCATCGCGGGGGCCGGCGAGCAGGCCGTTCCCTTCGTGATGCACCACGTCGCGGTAGCCGTCGATGTCCGACGCAACCACCGGCGCGCTGGCGGCCATGGCTTCCAGCAGCACGATGCCAAAACTCTCGCCGCCGGTGGCCGGGCTGCAAAACACGTCCGCGCTGGCGTAGTAGCGGGGCAGGTCTTCGTCCGAAACCGCTCCGGTAACCATCAGGGAGCCCGGATGGTCGGCGGCGATGCCATCCAGCAGGGCCGCGCACTCCCGGTCCGGTTTGCCCGGACCGACAATCAGCAGGCGCAGGTCGGCCCGTCGTCGGCGCAAGGCGGCGAAGGCCATTGCCAGGTAGCGCAGGCCTTTGCGTTCGTCCTTGCGGCCAACGAAGAGGATGTTGGTCAGGCCGTCCCTCAACTCCGGCAGCGGTTTGGCCTGGGCGAAGCGTTGATAGTCAATGCCGTTGGGTATCACCCGGTATGCCTGCTGCGGGAAGTGGGGCGATACGAAGGCCCGGGCCGCCGCTGACACGGCAATCCGTCCGTGCAGACGCTGCTGCCACCGTCGCACGGCCCGGCGGGACAATCGGTAGAGACGCTGCCGGTCGGAATAGGCGTGAAAGGTGCCGATGTTCACCGAGTTGGAATGCTGCAGCACCATCAGGGGCAGCAAGGGGGCCAGCGGCTCGTGGAGGTGCACCACATCGAAGCGTTCACGGGCCATCAGCTGGCGGACCCTGGGATAGAGCCACCACGACAGGGTTACGCGGGCCTTGGAGCCGCCGGCGGAAAGGGGCACCGAGCGGCCCATGGGGATGAAGTCGCGGGGCGCGCTGTCGGCCGGCCCGGATCCGACGGCGCTACCCGGTGTCCGGGGCGAAGAATAGGGGGCGATCACGCGGACGCAGTGGCCCCGCTGGCGCAGTTCGCCGGAGAGCTGGGACACGTGGGCGTTGACCCCGCCCGGCCAGGCAAAATCATACGGCGAGACCATGGCGATTTTCATGGCCGCGGCCGCCTTTTCCGTCGCCGCCGGCCCGCTACTCCCGGGCCGTTACCTGCACCGAGTTGACCGTGGGGTCGGCAATGAACGCCTCCACCATATCGTGGGCCTGGGAATCGGTGAACTGGATGGGGGGACTCTTCATAAAGTAAGCGGACGGGGCGAATACCGCGCCGCTTTGGCCGTTGTCCAGGGCCAGCTTGGCGCATCGGATAGCGTCAACCACCACGCCGGCGGAGTTGGGGCTGTCCCAGACCTCCAGCTTTACTTCCATCTTGACCGGCGCGCCGCCGAAGACCTTGCCGTCGATGTGGATGTAGCACCACTTGCGGTCCTGCAGCCAGGGCACGTGGTCGCTGGGGCCGATGTGGATGGCGTCCGCCTCGGGCTCTTCCTCCATCTGGCTGGTTACCGAGCCGGTCTTGGAGATCTTCTTCGACACCAGCCGCTCCCGCTCCAGCATATTGAGAAAGTCGGTGTTGCCGCCGAAGTTGAGCTGGTAGGTGTTGTCGATTTCGGCGCCGCGATTTTCCATGAGGCGGGTCAGCACCCGGTGCACGATGGTGGCGCCGACCTGGGACTTGATGTCGTCGCCGATGATGGGGACGCCGCGCTCTTCAAAGCGGCCGCGCCAGTAGTCCTCGCGGGCGATGAACACCGGGATGCAGTTGATCATGGCGCAGCGGGCGTCCAGAATCTGCTCCACGTACCACTTGGTGGCCATCTCGCTGCCCACGGGCAGGTAGTTGATGACCACGTCCACCTCGCGTTCCTTGAGGATGCCCGAGATGTCGGCGGTGCTGTGGGGAGACTTGACCACCACGTCGGACAGGTAGCGGCCGATGCCGTCGTGGGTCATGCCGCGCTCGACGGTGACGCCGGTATGGGGGACGTCGGCGAACTTGATGGTGTTGTTGGGCTCGGTGAAAATGGCCTGGGACAGGTCCTTGCCCACCTTCTTCCGGTCCACGTCAAAGGCGGCGACGACTTCGATATCCTCAATGCGATATTCCCCGATGCGGTTGTGCATCACGCCGGGGATGGGTTCGTCGTCGGGCACTTCGACGTACTTGTGAATGCCCTGAACCAGGGATGAGGCGCAGTTGCCCACGCCGATAATGGCAACATTTATCTTGCCCAATTTCCATTCTCCTTGAACTGAGGCCGTGGGAACCGTGGCCGCGGCGGATAGCCAGCGGTCCCGGCTCTTGGCAGCCGGAACCTGCTGCATTGCACTGCCGGATAGTCTAACACACCCGCCTTGCCAGCGGGGGATGCCGGCGGGGTGGGGGTTGGCCGGGGATTATCAGAAGCAGGACTTTTGGGATTGGGGTGTTGGTTGGGGTTGGCCTCCTGTTGGTAGTGTTGTTGGGTAGCCTGCGAGAGGTAAGGTGGTCGTTGTCAGCCCCACGGCCGGGGGTTGGTTACGCACTTCCACATAGGTGTTTTTGTGACGGCAGTCAGTTCTCCGCCAATGGCCGCAGTGGTATCGCGCCGTTGCCACTTCCGGTGTCTATGACGGTCATCTGTTATCCGCCAATGGCAGCTGTGGCCGCACCGTTGTCACTTCCAGTGTTTGTGACGGCGATCTGTTATCCGTCAATGGCAGCTGTGACCGCACCGGCGTGCGTGGTTAGGATTTGCTGACGGTTGTGGCCGTTGACGACCGAACGAACCGGGTAAGTGGTAGGTTCTTGATTTACCTCGTTGCAGGCTGTGGAATACCGATGGTTTCACTAGTGATGGGGGCATTATGAACGGACGTTCTGCCTATTGTCAATAGGCCGTCGTCGGTGGTTTTGGAGATGTTTTTTTATGACAGGCGGATCATGACAGCACCTGCCGGCGGTGATAGCATACTGACGGCAGCGCAAAGGAGTGTCGCGCTGTCAGTTTGGGCGAAGGTCGATAGCAACGAGAAAAAGACTGCCGCCCTTCTATCCGGGATTGGACATCAGGATGGCTACCCTTACCAACGCTACTGGCTACCCGCTGCTTGCCACTACCGACGAGTACAATGGGACGTTCCAGCGGGATGTTCTGCTGGCACGCTTTGGAGACCGTATTTCAGTCAACCCCGACCTCTCTCGTCAGCTGGTATCGTGGCAGTCCAACCGAGAGGCCCCGGGATTTCGCTGGTTCAAGTTCAAAGAGGGGTTCAGCGCCGAATTGGTGCGTTACCTGATGGGGTTCCTTCCCGATCAGGGGCATCTGCTGGATCCTTTTGCCGGCACCGGCACCGCGCCCATCACGGCGTCGACGAAGGGCTGGCATGGCATCGGTGTTGAGATTTTGCCGGTGGGTTTACGCGTCGCCAATGGGGTGCTGGCCGCCGGGTCGGTTTGTCCAGAGCGGTTCCGCAGGCGGGCCGAGGAACTGCTGAAATGCGCCGGGTCAACAGACGCCGATGACCTGCTGGCCGGCGACCGATTTCCCCACATCCGCATCACGGAGCAGGCGTTTCCGCCGGCTGCGGAAGATGCGGTTGCCGCCGTCCGCAAACACTTGCGTGAATCCGACCCCGGCCCGGAAACGGACCTGTTAGAGCTAGCGGCAATCGCCGCGCTAGAGGATGCCAGTTGGACCAGCAAGGACGGCCAATATCTGCGCTGGGATCATCGCTCCGGGCGCAATTTGAAGGCGCGCATGGAGAAACGGAGCGTACAGTCGTATCCCGCATCGCTGGAAGAAAAACTGTCGGCAATAGCCGGCGACTTGCCCACTTTGGCGAAGATATGCCATGCCAATCGGGTCAGCATGATTGAAGGTTCGTGCTACGACGCATTGCCGGGTTTGCCGGACGAATCCGTTGACGCTGTAATCACTTCGCCGCCCTACGCCAACCGCTACGACTACACCCGGACATACGCGCTGGAATTAGCCTGGCTCGGTTATGACAACCGGAAGATCAGCGAACTGCGCCAGCGTCTGCTGTCGGCCACCGTCGAGAACCGTTCCAAGCGGGACCAGTTGGCCGACGGACACGCCGACGCGCTGGCCCGTTTTGACCGACACCCGGCCATTACCGAAATCACGGTTGCCCTGGAAAGGGCCAATGCGCGGAAGGAACTGCCCAATCCCCACGTCATCCGTCTGGTTCGGAATTATTTCATGGAGATGGCCGTAGTGATTGCCGAGCTTTCCCGGCTGTGTCGTCCCGGAGCGTCGGTTTTCATGGTGAACGACAACGTGCAGTATCACAGTGAAGAGGTGCCCGTGGACTTGATTCTGTCCGACCTGGCCGAACAGTGCGGATTCAGGACTGAAGCCATCTGGACTTTGGCGAGGGGAAAGGGCAACGCCAGCCAGCAGATGGGGCGTTTCGGGCGCAGGGAACTGCGGAAGTGCGTGTACTGGTGGGTGCGAAGGTGAACCAGGACTATCGCAGATTTACCCGCGAGTTGCGCTCCCAGGATTTGACGCGAGTTCTGCAACGGCGGCTTGACGTGCGAACGCGGGAAGCGGTGGCATCGCTGGCCGACGGGTTCGAGTTCGCGGAGCCGATTGAAAACTACCTGATTTCACAATCCGCATGGGAATACGTGCATGGTCGTGGCTTGGGGCCGGCCCAAGTATTTTGCCATCCCGAAATGCTAGTAGAGGAACCTTTCACATCGTTGTATTACCGAGGCTTCAGCGGCCTCTCTCTCAAAGAAGTCCAAGAGCAGGCGCTCTCCGTAAGCACCTGGGAGCGTGAACCGGAAACGAGGGCACGCAAGCCGCGCGTGTCCGAGGAATCGGCGCGGCAGGTAGCCAGCCTGTACAACTGCTTTATTTCGTCCATTATTGAAAACACCGCCGACTGGACGCTGGAAAACGGCTATCGGAATATCATCGCCTCGATGGGAATTTCGTTTGACGGCTCCATGCGCAACAGGCTGGGAGCGCTGCCGGAACGGAGGCTACGCCGTCTATTGCTAGAGTTCGTCGTTGAGGCCAGATTGCTAGTTGACCCGGAATATACCGGCACCGTTGACTTGCCAGACAGTCCGGCCAACGGACGCTACATCCTGTCAGATGGCATTGTGATGGAGTTCAGCTCCGAACCCGATGTCGCTTTTCTGCGTGGCGAAATGCTGGAGGCTACCATCGAAGTCAAAGGCGGAATTGACCCGGCCGGCGCGTTGGAACGGCTGGGAGCGGCTGAGAAGTCGGCACAGGCAGCGATCGAGGTTAATACACGCTGCAAGAACTTTCTCGTTGCCGGCGCAATCACTGCGGAAATGCGACGGCGTCTTGACCAAAGCCGGCTCTTTGAGAAAGACTTTGATCTAGTTGAACTCCTGTCTAGCGAGACACGCCAGACGGAGTTTTTCGACGAGATTTTCAACCATACTTTGCGGATGTCGGGCGGCGGTCTGTAGAATAGGCTAGCCTCGGGCAACCAGCTTCACTCATCCTGTTGGGGGCGGGTTGTTTTCGCGAGGGGGAGTATGAGGAAGAGGGCGGCTGACGCGGCGAACAGGGCGGCGACGTAGTACACCGCGGCTTCAAAGCCGCCGGATTCGTAGAGGGCGCCGGCAATCAGCGGAGAGGCCGCTCCCATCAGGAAGCTGGCGAAGGCGACCACGCCGAGGCCGGTTGACGCCACCTCTCGGCCGATCACGTCGAACACGGCGGCGTTCAGGATGGGTTGGTCGGGGTAGAGAAACAGCCCCAGCAGCGCGATGGCGACGGTGAGCATGATTCCGGAGTCGAAGACCAGCAGCGACAGCGCCACCAGGCACGACCAGACCAGCCCGGGCACCAACACCTGCTTGCGGCCCAACCGGTCCGAGAGATAACCGGCCCCGGTTTTGGCCACTAGCCCGACGGCAATGAGCAGGCCGATGTGAAACCCCCGGGAAACCTCGCTCAATCCCAGGTCGTGGTGCAGGTACAGGGGCAGGATGGTTACCAGCGCCACCAGCGCCATTCCCCGAAATCCGCGCACCACCGTCAATCCCCAAAGTGCGGGGTTTTTCAGCAGCTCTTTGGTGGCTTCGACCCGGCTGGCGAGGGCAATGCTGTCCTCGTCCTCCCGCCCGCGCCCGATGTTGCGGAAGGCCCAGATAGCCAGCAGCCCCAAACCCAGGGGCGCCACGGCGTAGATGCTGAGCAGCTTGTCCCAGGTCAGGATCAGGAGCAGCGCGCCGGTGGCGATGGGCCCGGCCACGTCGCCGACGCTGCCGCCCACGCCGTGGAAGGACAAAGCCATCCCGCGCCTTTCCTGGTAGTGATGGGACAGGGACGCCGACGCCGGCAGGTGCCAGATGGAATGGGAGATAGCAACCACCGCCATGCCCACGAGGATCAGGGAGTACAGCGGCGACACTCCCAGGGACGGCCAAACGCCCATCACCAGCGCGCCCAGGGCGCAGGCGGCGAGGCATCCGGCCAGCACGAGGCCCCAGTAGCGTCGCACCACGTCCACCACGATGCCGCCGGGGAGGGCAACCACGCCGGCGGCCAGCTCGCGGGCCGTCATCACGCCGCCGACGCCCACGGGACTCAGGCCGAAGGACGCCTGGATCTCGGGCAGCACGACCACGAAGCTCTGCACGATCCAGTGAAACACAACGTGGCCAACGGATAATCCGGGCAGGATTACCCGTCCACCCAGCGCCAGGGGCGGCCCGGCCGGCGCGCCCGCAGTATCGGGCTGATTCATCCTGAGAAGAACCGGAAGATCGCAGTCTCGTCGTCGTGGCGGAACCGTCCGCCGCGGAACCGGATGTCCCGGCCCTGTTCGATGTGCTGGTCCACCAGCGCCTTGACCTGCTCCGAAGCGGCCTCGGCGTTGGGCGCGCCCCGCACAATCTCCATCAGCTCCTCGCCCAGCAGGTTATCGCTGACGCCGTCCGTGCAACTGACCAGCCGGTCGGACGGGGACAGCTCAGCCTCAGTCTGGAACACCGACAGCGTCGCTTCCGCGCCCACCGCTTTGGACACTCCCAGGCGGATGAGGCCGCCGATGCGTCCGCTGTACTGCTGATAGCCGTCGGGACGGATGAGGTAAATGGGGCTGTCGCCCACGGAAACGATGTGCAGCCGTCCGTTGAGGTACAGGGCCGCCGACGCCGTGGTCAGCAGGAAACGTCCGCCGCCTACCTGGTGAAACTCGGCGTTCATCTCTTCCAGCACGGCAACGATGTCGTCGGGGCCGGAGATGTCGGCCCGGTTCAACCCGTCGGCGACGGAGCCGCTGGCTTCATCGCCGCCGTGGCCGGTTACGCCGTCCAGCACGACGTCCAGAAAGTTGCCATCGCCCAGGTCTCTGGTCAGATAGTTATCCTCGCCGTGGGAACTGTTGTCATGAAGAATTGCCAACGAACTGGTCAGCATACGCTTCAACCCTCACTGTGTATTGGACTGTGATTATTGCGCAGAGAGTTCGGCAAGCTCGGCCTCTGCGTCGAATTGGTAACGTGTCCAGTGGCTTTCGGTGAGCCGGTGCAACGCCGTTTGCCAAGCGTCCGCGGCGGCGCTCCGGGCGGCCATTCTCTCGTTGCGAATGGTAATCACAGCCAGGCATTCCCGCAAGTCCCGTCCGAACTCTGCCACCGATCCGTAGCCTCTTGCCCGCACGCGCTGGACGCACGCCGTGGCCGGCCCCCGCAGGCTGTCGTCGGCCGAAGCGAAGGCGCGGCTTAAATCGTCGCATTCCTGCTCCAGGGATATCACCGGGCGCTGGTTGTAGGGGTCATAGTAGCCGGCCGCGTCAGACGGGGGCAAATCCGGCGTAACGTAGAACTTCAGCATCTCCAGGTAGAAGTCGTGAACGTCCTGGGGGCCCCGGTTCGCCTGGGTTCGATCCACGCCCGGCCCGGTGAGGGCGCCGGCGTCAACCAGGGCGATGCGGCCGGTTCCCGGCGAGTAAAAGACGTTGTGCGGGCCGAGGTCCAGCAGGGCGTAGCCGGCGGCTTCAAAGACCTCCTGGGCGGCCAGCAGCTGTTCTTGCACGGGCCAACTGCCCGACCCGGATGGCGTTACCAGCGGGTGCAGCGCAAACAGGTTCTGGCCCAGGCCGATGGGAACGCGCAGGATACGGCTACGCGGGTCGCCCACCAGTGGAATGCCGGCCGCCAGTTCCTCAACTCGCACCCGGTAGGGCTGGCCCAGGTCGTCGCCAAAGTAGTCGTCGTGGATACCCGCCTCGGTAACGCCGATGACGCGGGGCACAGCGTCGCAATGCTGGCCGGCCTTGTCGTAGGCTTCCAGCGTGCGGGCGGTGCGCTCTTCGATGGGGCCGTGCATCTGCCGGCGCACCACCTGGGGCGAAGGCCGCTTCAACACCACCTGCTGGCCGGTTTCCCGGTCAACGGCGGCGCGCACGTCGTAGTCGGCGCCGCTGCCCAGCGGGCCAACCAGCTCGAACCGGTCCAGGGCAACCGTTTCCATCACCATCCGCTCATCCTGGCCGGGCTGCGGGACGGCACAGCATCGTCAGCCAGTCCTCCCGCTGCCGCATTTCGTCAATCACCATGCCGGCGTCGGCGATGGCGGAGACCGCCTGGTCGTGTTGCTCCACGATGATGCCCGAGGCGATGAACACGCCTTGCGGCGCGAGCAGTTCGGGAATCGCCGGGGAGACCAGGCGGATGCCGCGGGCGCTGATGTTCGCGACCGCCACGTCGTAAATCCGGCCCCGCGTGGCCGAGCCGGGTATGCTGCCCGAATCGGCGTTGACACGCTGGGCGATGCCGGTGCGTCGGAAGTTCTTGCGGGCGGCGCGAACGGCGTGGCTGTCGATGTCCACCGCCGTAACGTGGGCAGCGCCCAGCTTTACCGCCGCTATGGTCAGGATGCCCGATCCGGTGCCCACGTCCAGCACGGTGGAGTCCGGTTTGATCAGTTCCTCCAGGGCTTCAAGGCAGGAGTAGGTCGTTGGGTGGTAGCCGGTACCGAAGGCGAGGCCGGGGTCAAGGTCAATGACCACGTCGCCCTGGCGGGCTTCGTATTCAATCCACGACGGCTTGACGACCAGGGTGCGGCCCACCCGGAGCAGGGTGAAATGCTGCTTCCAGGAATCGCGCCAATCCTCATCCTCTCCCAGGGGCCGGATTTCCAGCTCGCCCAGGTCGGCGACGCTGGACGCCAGCTTGACGCCGACCTCGATGTGGGCCAGCCGCTGCCGGGACAGGCTGGGCAGGTAGGAGCGCAAGACGGCGCAATCGCCCGGCCGGGTCTCGACGCTCAAGCCGTAGCCGTAGCGCTCGAACAGGTACGAAACCGGCTCCACGTACTCAAAGGGTACGCTGATGCTCAACTCGTGCCAGGACATAGTGCAATGGGTCGCCGGGCTAGGTCAGCGTGTCCTTGATGCGGTCGAACAGGCCCTTTTGGCGGTCGTTTTCAGCGGCTTCATCCGCTCCGTCCGTTGGGGCCGGCTCGGATTCCTGGGTGTTATCAGGCTTGCTGCGGGCGCTGGGTCGCGCCTTGCCGTTACTGGCGGCCTCGGCCGGGGGAGCCTTGCCACGGTTCTCGAAGGAGTAGGCCAAGTCTTCCAGGAGTTTGCGCTGGTACTTGTTGAGCCGCTGGGGAACGTCCACGTCCACCACCACCCGGATGTCGCCGCGGCGGTTGGTGGGCCGGCCGTCCCGACGCAGGCGGGGCACGCCCAGGCCGCGCACCCGATAAACGTTGCCCGAATGCGTGCCGCTGGGGATTTCGAGGTCAACGTCCTCCCCTTCCAGGGTGGGCACCGACTTGGTTGAGCCCAGGGCCGCCTCGGCGATGTTGATCGCCATGCGCAGCACCAGGTCGTCCTCATCGCGCACGAACACCGGATGCTCCTGCACGCGTACCTGCACGTAGAGATTGCCGGGGGGCCCGCCGTTTGAGCCGGCGTCGCCCTCGCCGGTGATGCGCACCTGCATACCGTCGGCGATGCCGGCGGGGATGGTAACCGTCCGGGTGCGCCGCCTTCGCTCAAATCCACGGCCCCGGCAGTTGGTGCAGGGGGTTTCGATGGCGCGACCCGACCCGTTGCAGGCCGAGCAGGGCGTGGTAACGGCAAACTGTCCGAAGACGCTGCGCTGGGCTCGCCGCACCTGACCGGATCCGCTGCACGTGCGGCAGGTGGTGATCGGGGTTCCCGGTTCGTTGCCGGCGCCGGAGCACTGGTGGCAGGGTTCCACCCGATTCAGCTCGAGATCCTTCTCACAGCCGAAAACCGCTTCCTCGAAGCTCAGGTTGATGCGTTGGGCGATGTCCTCGCCGGCCCGGGGCTGGTTGGCCGTGCGCCCCCCACCGCCGAAGAAGGTATCGAAAATGTCGCCGAAGCCGCCGAAGGGGTCGAAACCGTCAAAGGGACGGTCGTTGCCGTTAACGCCGGCGTGGCCGAAGCGGTCGTAGCGGGCGCGTTTTTCCTGGTCGCTGAGTACCTGGTAGGCCTCGTTGATTTCCTTGAACCGATCTTCGGCGCCGGGCGTCTTGTTGCGGTCCGGATGAAACTCCATGGCCTTGCGGCGGAAGGCGCGACGGATTTCTTCGTCGTTCGCTCCGCGCTCCAAACCCAGGGTTTCGTAGTAATCAACTGGCATAGCGGCCTTGGCAGTTGGGCTGACTTGTTCCTGCGATTATAGCCGACCCTGCCGCGTTTGCTCAACATGGCGGCCGCGACGGCGTTAGGGGGTGGAATTACGTGCACTGCTGGATACGCTGACGGTTACCACGTCGAGGCCGTGGTATTTCTGATGGCGCACTTCCGAGGCGTAGTGGCGCAGGAGGCGGTAGGAAACCTCGTCCTCGCTGGGTTCGGGCGGCAGTTCGGGGAGGCGGGCGAGACGGTCTTCGACGTTGTCGCAGGGCGAGGCCGAGGCGAATTCCAGCTCCACGTTGCCGGAGTCCTGGCGGGCGCGAACGATGAGGCCGGTGGGCGCTCTGACACCTCCCGCGTCGGCGCGGGCCATGATGGCCAGAGTCTCCTCGGCGGCGGCGGTTACGCGATTGACGGCGGCCGGGTGGCAGTCCAGGCGGTCGGTGAAGGAGCGCAGGAAGTCTTGCAGCTTGCGGGGCGCCTCCTCGTCCAGGGCGAGCCGGAGGCGGCGTCCCCGGTTGGAGGTGAGTTCCAGGGCGGCGGACAGCAGGACAGCCGCAATGCCGCCGGCGGTCATGGCGTTGCCCAGCAGCACGGCCCAGAACCCGTCGCCGATCAAATCGGGGAAGATCAGCCCATTCTGGAAGCCCAGGCCGACCCAGAAGGAGATGCCGACCACCAGGGCCTTGCGGTGGTCGAGGCCATCGCGGACGACGATGCGCATGCCCTGGGCGAAAAGCAGGGCGAAGAAGACGGCGATGTAGGCGGCGGCCACCGGGCTGGGGATGGCAATCAGCAAGGCGGTGGTCTTGGGCAGGAAAGCGAGGACCAGCAGGATGACGCCGATGGCGATGCCAACCCGGCGGGCTGCGATACCGGTGATTTCGACCAGGGGAATCGATCCGGAGTAGGTGGTGTTGGGGAGGGTGGCGGCGATGCCGGAGAGGAGGTTGCCCAGGCCATCGGCGTTGAGCGCGCCCTGGACAACACGGTAGTCGGTGGCGGCGACGCGGCGGCGGGACACCCGCTGGATGGCCACGCCGTCGCCGATGGTCTCGATGGCGCCGACGATGGTTACGGCGATGAAAGCGGGCAGGAGGGTCCAGAACTGGTAGCCCGGCGTAAGGTCCAGGCCGGGCCAGGAGCCCAGGGGTGCGCCGAACCAGGGAGCGTCCAGCACCAGTTGGAAGTCATACAGGCCCAGGGGAGCGGCTACCACGCAGCCGACGGCGGTTCCGATGATGGGGGACCAGAGCCGCAGGGGCTTGGGCCCCCGGAGGGCCAGCGCCAGGATCGTCAACAGCGTTGCGACCAGCACGGCGGGAGCGGCCACGGCGGGAGAGCCGGGCGGGATCTCGGTCAGCATGTCGAACACGATGGGCATGACCGTGGCGGCGATGAGCATGATCACGGTGCCGGTTACCACGGGAGTGAAGATGCGGCGCAGGGCCGGCAACCAGGCGGCAAGGAGGAACTGGACCAGGGAAGAAACGACGATCAGGCTGGCCATCAGGGCCGGGCCGGCCTCCACCAGGGCCGCAATGCAGACCGCGATGAAGGTGCCGGAGGTGCCCATCACCAGGACGTGGCCGGCGCCGAAGCGCCAGAAGCGAACCGCCTGCAAGATGGTGTTAGCGCCGCTGATGAGCAGAGCGGCGAATACACCCCAGGATATGTACTCGGTCGGCTGGTCGGCAATGCGGAATACGATCACCACGGTGAGGACGATGCTGCCGACCATGACCAGCGCGCCCTGGAACCCGGCGCCGATCAAGAGCGAGCTTGGTGGGTTTTCGTCAGGTTCGTAGCGGACGGTCTCGTTTATGGAAGTTGCAGCCATGAGTTATCCCTGTTAAATCATGTTAACTATTGTACCGGAAATCCAGGGTTCAGATTTGGCTCAATGCGCTCACGCTGCTATGGATTGCCTTACCGCAAGCCAGGTCAGGAGGCGGGGTCGTTCTGCTAAAATTGAGTAGTGAACCCTTTACGCAGTACGCTCCGACTCAATGCTTCGTTATTAGCAGTGCCATGGCCGCCTCGACCGTAACCTACCCGCCCCGGCCGGTAATAGACCCGGCCACGCTGCCGCCCGGCCCGCCGGAGCTGCCCCTCATCGGCCAGACGCTGCGTTATATGCGGAACCCCATCGGCCTGATGCAGGATGCCGCGCACTACGGCGACCTGGTAACGCTGTCCACCAAGCCGGCCCTGGTCTATCTGGTGAACCACCCCGACCTGATTCGAGACGTGGTGGTTACGAACCATCAGAAGCTGGACCGGGGCCCCAACGTGGAAGTGATGAAGTACATCATGGGGGAGAGCATCGTTACGTCCACGGGAGCTGAGCACCTGCGCCAGCGCCGCCTGATTCAGCCCAGCTTCAACCGCAGCCGCATCGATGCTCACGCCGAGGTGATGCAGGCCTACGCCGCGCAGCATCAGCGTGGGTGGTCAGACGGCCAACGTTTGGACATGGCGCGGGAAATGTCCGCGCTCACCCTGCGCATCGTGGTGAAAACCCTATTCGGGGCGGAGCTGGACTCCCACGTCCACCGCATCGGCGCGGCTTTCGCCCTCAGCAACAATTACATCTCCACGCGGGCCAATCAGCACCCGCGGATGCGTCAGCTGCTGCACCGGCTGCCGGTGCCTTTCACCCGGCGTTTCAAGCGCGGGCGGGCCGACCTGGACGAGGTGGTGTACTCCCTCATCGCCCAGCGTCGCCAATCCGACGCTGGCGGCGACGACCTGCTATCGCTGCTGCTGGAGTGCCAGTACGAGGACGACGACGGCGAGATACGCAGCATGACCGACGAGCAGGTGCGCAACGAGACCGTAACCCTCTTTGCCGCCGGCCACGAAACCACCGCCGTAACCCTGACCTGGGCCTGGTACCTGCTGGCAACGCATCCCGACTACTACGCGCGCTTCCACGCCGAGTTGGACGAGGTTATCGGCGACCGGACGCCGACGCTGGACGACCTGCCCAACCTGCCCTTTACCGACCAGGTGATCAGTGAGACCCTGCGGCTGTACCCGGCCATCTGGTTCTGGGGGCGGATGGCCTATCAGCCCTTTGAGTTGGGCGGCTATCACATTCCGGCCGGGGCGTTCATCCTGGCGCCCCAGCTGATCGCCCAGCGGGACGGGCGCTGGTTCGACGAGCCGCTAGCCTTCCGGCCCGACCGCTGGACGCCGGAGTTCCGCAGAGGGCTGCCGCAGTTCTCCTACTTCCCCTTCGGGGGCGGGCCGCGTCGCTGCATCGGCGACGGTTTCGCGATGATGGAGGCCAAGTTTATCATGGCAACCATCGGGCAGCGCTGGCAGATGCGCCACGACCCGCGCCACAAGCCCGAGATGCTGCCCCTAATCTCCCTACGTCCCAAGGGAGGGATGCCGATGTACGTGGAACCCCGAAACCCGGATCCCATCCGCTCATCTTGAATCTGTCGAAGGACAACATGGCCGTCAACACCATCCCATACCCGCCCAAGCCCAAGGCTGACAGGGCCGAACTGCCTCCCGGCCCGCCGGAACTGCCGGTGGTCGGCCAATCCTTCCGCTACATCAGGAACCCGGTGGGCCTGATGCAGGAGGCCGCCACCTACGGCGACCTGGCCACCATGTCCGTGAATCCGGCGCTGGTCTATCTGGCCAGCCATCCCGAGGTTATCCGGCAGCTGTTCGTGGATAACCATCGCAGCGTCGGCCGGGGCCGCATGACCCTCACCCTGCAGTACCTGATGGGGATGGGGCTGGTAACCGCCGACGGGCCGCTGCATCTTCGGCAGCGTCGCCTGATGCAGCCCCAATTCCACCGTCGCCGGATCGAGAGCTACGGCGAGATAATGAGCGACTTCACGCTGCGCCATCAGCAGCGCTGGCAGGACGGCGACCGCATCGATTTGGCCGCCGAGATGAGCGAGCTCACCCTGCACGTCGTGGTCAAGACCCTCTTCGACCTGGACTTGCCCGACACGGTGCGACGCATCGGCGCGGCCTTTGAACTCAGCAACGACTACATCAAGTCACGGGACAATCAGCCGCCCCCGGTGCGCCGGCTGTTCCATCGCCTGCCCTTGCCCTTCACCCGACGTTTCAAGCGGGGGTTGGCCTATCTGGATGCCACCGTGTACGACCTCATCGAGCAGCGTCGCCAGACCGGGCTGGACGGCAACGACCTGCTCTCCCTGCTGCTGAACGTGCGCGACGACGAGGCCGAAAACCCGGAGGACGCCGTGATGACGGACCAGCAGGTGCGCGACGAGGTAATAACTCTCTTCGCCGCCGGGCACGAGACCACCGCCGTGGCCCTGACCTGGACCTGGTATCTGCTGGCCACGCATCCCGACGTGCAGGCGCAGTTCCACGCCGAGCTGGACGACGTTGTCGGGGACCGGGCGCCAACGCTGGACGACCTGCCCAGTCTCACCCTCACCGACCGAATCCTCACTGAGTCGATGCGCCTCTACCCGCCCATCTGGTCCACTGGGCGGATGAGCTTCGAGCCAATCGAGCTGGACGGCTGGCAAATTCCCGCCGGGGCCGCGGTGGTCGCTCCGCAGTTCATCGTGCATCGGGATGCGCGCTGGTTCGAGGAGCCGCTGGAGTTTCGGCCCGACCGCTGGACGCCGGAGTTCCGGGAGAACCTGCCCCGTTTCGCCTACTACCCCTTCGGCGGCGGCCCGCGCCTGTGCATCGGCGAAGGTTTCGCCTGGATGGAGGCCAAGCTGCTGCTGGCCGCCCTGGGTCAGCGCTGGCGGATGCGGCACGACGAGGGGCACGAAATTGAACTGCAGCCGCTGGTGTCGCTGCGTCCCAAGGGCGGGATGCCGATGTATTTGGAGCGGCGGAGGTGAGCATGACATTCGGACGCACCCGCACCGTGGTACACTGCCGACGCAAGAGCATCGCGAGGCACCTGGCCCGGCCATAAGTCACTGGGTAGCCGTCCGATGTTTGCTCGCCCATTGAAGGAGTTCAGCATGGCAGCCATGGACCGTATAACCACTGATCCTAACGTCATGGGCGGGAAAGCCTGCATTCGGGGAATGCGGGTCACGGTTGGAACCGTAGTGGGGTTGCTGGCCGCAGGCCGTTCGCATGACGAAATTCTGGCCGTTTACCCTTATTTGGAACCCGAGGACATCGAACAATCCCTGGCCTACGCCGCCTGGAGGCTTGAGGAGCGTGAAGTAGCTCTCAACATCCCATGACCCTGAAGGTCCTGATTGACATGAACCTTTCGCCAGATTGGGCGACAACGCTGCAACGGCACGGTTGGGATGCAATACATTGGTCCGCAGTTGGCGCACCAAGCGCCAGGGATCGGGAAATCATGGATTGGGCAGCGGCTCACGACTATGTCGTCTTTACTCACGACCTGGACTTCGGAACGATGTTGGCCTTGACCCGCGCAGCCGGCCCGAGCGTGGTCCAGATACGCGGGGAAGACGTTTTGCCAGAACGTCTGGAACGCGTAGTTGTTGCCGCGTTGAATCAACACCAGGACGAACTAACCACGGGTGCGCTGGTGGTTGTTGACGAACGGCGGGACAGAGTCAGAATCTTGCCGATCTGAGCGGGGGATCGTAGGGCGCGGTGGCTGCCCCGCCTGGGTTCGAACCAGGGCTTACAGCTCCAAAGGCTGACGTGCTACCGCTACACCACGGGGCATCTAAACCGATTATAGCATCTGGCCCGTATCTCGTTGCGCTATACTGCCGGCACCACACGCAGCAAAGGAGCTAGCAAGGATTATGGAAACCGTAGGATTCATCGGTCTGGGCAACATGGGCGGCGGGATGTCGGCCAACATCCAGCGGGCCGGCTACCCCATGATTGTGTACGACCTGCGCGAGGAGGCCGCTCTGCCTTTGCTGGAAGGCGGCGCACGTCTGGCCAACACTCCCGCCGAGGTCGCCGCCTCCAGCGACGTCACCTTCACCTCGCTGCCCGGCCCCTACGAGGTGGAAGCCGTGTCCACCGGCGCCGAGGGCGTGCTGGAGGGCATCAAGCCGGGCAGCGTGTACATCGATCTGTCCTCCAGCCGGCCCACGCTGATCCGGGAGATTGAGCCCAAGTTCCGGGCCAAGGGCTGCCACGTGCTGGACGCGCCGGTGAGCGGGGGCAAGACGGGGGCGGCGTCGGGGAACCTGGCGGTGATGGTGGGCGGAGACCGGGAAGTGTTTGACCGGGTGAAGCCGATCCTGGACGCCTTTGGGGACAAGGTGTTCTACGCGGGTGAGATCGGCGCGGGCAGCGTGGCCAAGCTGGTGCACAACATGATTGGGCACAGCGTGCGGCAGGCCATCGCCGAGGGCCTCACCCTGGGCGTCAAAGCCGGCGTTGATCCCGAACCGCTGTGGGAGTGCGTCCGGCGCGGCGCGTTGGGGCGGATGTCCTTCCTGCACGAGGGCATCGTCCGCACCATGTTCCAGGGCGAGTTCGAGCCGGCGAGCTTTGCGCTGAACCTGGCCCACAAGGACATTTCGCTGGCGACGGAACTGGCCCGGGAGTACGACGTGCCAATGCCGATGTCCACCCTGGCGCAGCAAATTTCGCTGCAAGCCATGAATCGCGGCTGGGGCCACGCCGACAGCAGCAGCACCGTCCGCCTCCAGGAAGAGCAGGCTGGGGTTGAAGTCCGCGCGCCGCACGTTGATCCGGAGCGCGCGGCCCGGTTCATCACGACGCACCCGGACGCGGGGTAGTGGCGGCGACCACGCGGTCCTCTCTCTGCTTGACAACGGTATGAGGGCACCAGCTTGTTGTTGAGGTTTGCGATGGGCCGGCTCTCGGACGAAAGCGCATAACCAGGTTATCGGAGAGGCAAATACCATGTCCCTCCTCCACCCAACCGACGACATTCGGCCGGTCTTCGTGCTGAGCACGGGGCGTTGCGGTTCTACCATGGTGTCGAACATCCTGAACACGCACCCGCGAGTGCTAAGCGTCTCCGAGTTCTTTTCAGTTACGGGGTTGGCGGCTTTCCGACGCCGGAGGCGTAGTGGGCAGTGGATGTGGCAGCTCTTCAGCCGGCAAAATGCTGCGCTCCGTTTTCAACTGCAGTATGAATACGAGGAGACACTCTATCCCTTTGACCATCCTGGCGCTCGATTCACCCGCGCCGACGTGCCGCCCATTATGTGCGCCACTCTGCCCCATCTCACCGACCGGCACGAGGAACTGTACGATGAACTTGAGGCCGTAGTGCACGGATTTCCGAGACAGCCGCCCGCGGACCACTACCGGCAACTCTTCACCTGCTTGTGCCGACGCTTCAACAGGGACCTCTGGGTCGAGCGTTCCGGGCCATCCCTGATGTGGGGCTACACTATGCTCCGCCAATTCCCGGAAGCCAGGGTTATACACCTGTACCGCGACGGACGAGACACCGCCATTTCAATGAGCCGTCATCACGCTTTTCGCACGGCAGTGGCATCCCTCCGCACCTCTCCAATCAATCTATTGAAGTTGCTCCGACACGACAGGACATGGGAAACGCTGATGCTGTGGCAATCGGCAATAGACAGGTTTGTCCCTTTCCGGCGGCTGCCCCTGGACAAGCTGGAACTCGCTGACTTCGGAACGTTCTGGAGCAAATTGGTTGAGCACAGTACGAGACTGTTCGACCGTCTCCCCTCGGAATCTGTGTTGAACGTCAAATTCGAGGACATCCAGGCGGATCCGGAAAGTGAAATCAGGCGTCTCATCCGGTTTATATCGCCGGCCCTAGAGGATGACGCCTGGATACAGGAAGCATCCTCAATCCCGCGGCCAACGCGGTCCCGGTTTACACAGCTCGAACGGCATGAGCAGACCGCCCTCACCGAAGCCTGCCGTCCGGGCTTGGAACAGCTCGGCTACACCATCTAGCGCATCAGCGGAAATCGGGCGGGGCCGGGAGGCGGGCCAGCAGGGGTGAGACCGTGTCCACGGTGGCGGCGCGCACGTCGTCAACGGTGGCGCAGCCGCACATACCCATGGTGGCGTCCAGCTCGTCGCGCAGCAGCTCCAGGACGGCCTGGAGACCCTGCTCGCCGTCAACGGCCAAGCCCCAGAACAGCGGGCGTCCGATCAGCACGGAGCGGGCGCCCATTGCGAGGGCTTTGAAGATGTCGGTGCCCCGGCGGATGCCGCCGTCCAGGTACACCTCAGCCTTGCCGTTGATGGCCTCGGCCACCTCCGGCAGCACTTCAATGGTGGCGGGGGTGGTATCCAGGTAACGCCCGCCGTGGTTGGAAACGATGACCGCCTGCGCGCCGTTCTCCGCCGACAGCCGGCCGTCCTCGCCGGCCATTATGCCCTTGACCACCACGGGCAGCTTCACGTTGGACGCGAACCAGTCCAAATCGTCCCAGTCCGCCGCGACGTCGCGGATGTCGCTGGGGCCGGCGGGAGCGTCGGCGGCGAACTTCCAGCTGTGGGTGCCCAGGTCGAGCTGGGCGTAGTTGGGCGACTCGGCGCCGACGTAATCGTTGCGGATGTTGCGCTCGCGCTTGGGCTTGATCTTGGCATCGAGGGTCATGCAGATGGCCGAATAGCCGGCCTCCTCGGCCCGGGCCGCCATCTCCAGGGTCAGCCCCCGGTCCTTGAAGAAGTACTGCTGGAACCACAGCGGGCCAGACGCCGACGCCGCCACGTCTTCCAGCGTGCGGGAGGCGTGGGAACTGAGCACCATCAGGGTGCCGGCGGCGCCGGCGGCTTTCACCGTGGCGATCTCCGCGTCCGGATGGGCCGCGCTGTGATTGCCGGCCGGGTCCAGCATTACGGGCAGGGCAATCTCCTGTCCCAGCACGGTGGTGGCCAGGCTGCGCTGGTCCACGTCCACCATCATGCGGGGCCGCAGCATGATGGAATCGAACACGGCCCGGGTGCGCCGGATGGTGATTTCGTCCGTTGCGCCGCCGGCGATGAAGTCGTAGTGGCCCTGCTCAATCTGCTCTTTGGCGATCTCTTCGTACTCAAAAATGTTGACCGGTTCCGCAGCCATCTGGTTACCTCGCTATGACGCCTGGTTTGTTCGGCGCATTATACATGACCCCCGCCGTGCCATTGCCCATTTTATGCTAGACTCACATCAGGAGAATGCCGGGCCGGCCGGGTGGCCGCCGCGAGACGCTAAACCCGTCTCGGGGAGGAAAGTCCGGGCTCCTCCGGACAGGGTGCTGGGTAACGCCCAGGCGTCGGCTCGTTTTTGGCGGGTCGGCGACGGAAAGTGGCACAGAAACATACCGCCGCAGTTTGTTGAGACGGAGTTCGCTTAGGCGGAGTTCGTTTGGGTGGAAGGCGGCAAGGGTGAAATCGGGCGGTAAGAGCGTCCGGCCGAGTGCGGCGACGCACCGGCGGCCAAACCCCACCTGGAGCAAGGCCAAATAGAGGGACTATGGGTGTCCGGCCCGTCCCCGGGTTGGCCGCTCGACCCCAGCGGCAACGCTGGGGCTAGATAGATGGTCACCGTCCGGCCTCCGTCTCACGACGGGGAACGGATACAGAACCCGGCTTACAGGCCGCCCGGCTTTCTCCCATCACAACCCCAAGGAGTACTCCAAATGGTCCGCACCAACCGCGCCAAAGCCAAATTACTCGCCGGCGAAATTGCCGTCGGCGGCAGCGTCAACTTCTACGCCCCCATCCTAGTTGAACTCTACGGCGTGCTGGGCTTCGATTGGGTCTGGATTGACTGCGAGCACGGCTCGTCCAACGATTCCGAATCGGAAAACATGATCCGCGCCGCCGAACTCCACGACCTGACTCCGGTGGTGCGCGTGCCCAACGCCGAGCCGTCCACGCTGCTGCGTTTCCTGGACCGGGGCGCCCAGGGTCTGATCGTGCCTCACATCAACACCCGCTCCGAGGCCGAAGCCGTCGCCCAGGCGTCCCACTACTACCCCATGGGCGACCGGAGCAGCGCCACCGGCGGACGCACCAACCGCCTGGGCAGCGGCCTGCCGCCGGCGGAATACTACGAGGCCGCCAACCGGGAGACGCTGGTCATCTGCATGATTGAAACCCCGGAGGCCGTGGCCAACGTCCGCGACATCGCCAGCGTGGACGGCGTGGACGCCCTGCTGGTCGGCAGCAGCGACCTGACCCAGGCCATGGGAATGCCGCCCCAGGCCGACGTGGACGCCGCCATCAGTCAGGTCATCGACGGGACGCTGGCCGAGGGCAAAATCATCGGCGTGGCCGGCGCGGGCATGACCGTGGACAACGTGGCGCGCTTCCGGGAGTTCGCCCAGCGGGGCGTGAACCTGATGTCGGTCAACGTGCAGGACTTCATCCGCCAGAGCGCGGGCCGGTTCCTGGCCGACCTGCGGGGGTGAACTCTAGCGTATCCGGTTTGCCGTTTCCCCGCCTGTGAGGTGTCCTGTGCTATTTCCCGATTCATCCACCGACCGGCTGCTGGCCAATCTCGATTCTGGCCAGCCGTCGCTGTGCGCCTACGTGTTCAGCCACCCGAACATGGTGGAGGTGGCCGGACTGGCCGGCATGGACTGTTTCATGGCCGATATGATGTTCACGGCCCACGATTGGGACAACATCGCCCACCTGATCCGGGCGGCCCGCGGCACGGGCATTTCGCCGATGATCCGGGTGCAGGCCTTTCCCTGGGCCACCGGCACGGACCGGCGCACCGTATCCGACGCGGCCCGCGCCCTGGCCCTGGGCGCCACCGCCGTGACGGTCTCGGTGGGTTCCAAGGAAGAAGTGCAGGAGCTGATGGGCTTGCGGGACGACTGGCACCGCCTCATCCATCTGCGCCGCTTCGCTTCCGCCGAGGAGTTCCCCGAGTTCAACCGGAAAACCAGGGAAGGGACCCTGGTGGTGCCAACCGTGGAGAGCGAGGGCGGCCTGCGCGATCTGGACGATATCCTGGCCATCGACGGCATCCGGCTGGTGTGGCTGGCTGCCGGCGATGTGACCAAGATCCTGGGCGTGCCCTTCAAGTACGAAGACCCCAAGGTGATGCGGCTGCTGGAGAACGCGGTGAAGACGGCCGAGCGCCACGGCGCGGCCATCATGTACAACATGGGGTTGGACTCGCCGGACTTTGAGGCGATGGCGGCGTCGGCCAGGCGTTACTTCGAGGTAGGGGTGCGGGTCGTTGGCCTGGGGGCGATGGAATGGCATATGCAGATGGCCCTGCAGCAAATCCGGCGGGGGGCCATTGGCTAACGGCACAGCGGCGCCACAAACGGTGGCCGGTTGCGCCGGCCTGTCCCGGCGCAATATAATCGCCTGTTGGCGGCCACCCTCATTTGACCGCCGGGAGGACACCCTTGACTACCTACCTAGATCTGCACTGCCACTCCATCGCGTCCGACGATTCCCGCGCTACCGTCCTGCAGTACCTCAAATGGATTAACGTCCTCCGCAAGCGAGGCTACACCATCGACGGCATCGTTCTCACCGAACACCGGAAGTTCGACTACGACATCGACTATTCGCAACTGGCCGCCGAGTACGGAGTGCTGGTGCTCAAGGGGGCGGAACTGGATACGTGCTTCGGGCATATGCTGGTGTACAACGTTACCAAAGGGCTGGGCAAAGACATCGACTTTGGCGACGTAAAGATGGATGGGCGCGACCTGATCAAGGCGGCCGAACATCACGGCGGCCTGGTGGTGCCGGCCCATCCCGGGCGCTTCGGCATCGGCCTGGTGGAATACATGGAACAGGGCGTGGAGTTCCCGGGCCTGACCATCGTAGAGCGGGTCAACGCCGGCAGCAAACCCGAAGAAAACGAAAGAGCCGAGAACCTGTGCGACGATGGCGGGTACCTGGGCACCGCTGGCAGCGACGCCCACCTGGCCAGCCACATCGGACGGGCCGTAACCGAATTCAAAGCGACCGTCCGAACTGAACCCCAGTTGGTAGAGGCGCTGATGTCGGGGGAGTTCCGGCCCATTTACATCGAGGAAACCGCGGCCCCTACCGACGGCTGACCGGAGGCTGATATGCCAACGCAAATTGACTACGAATACGACCACTCCCTGTACGGCGTCGAGCACGAGTCCGGCCCGTTCGAGGTTACCAACGACATCATCAGCGTGTATGCGCGCAGCATCGGCGAGGACAATCCGGTTTTCATCGATCGGGATGCCGCCCTGGCGGCCGGGTACGCCGATCAGGTCGCGCCGCCGACGCTCTGCGCCCTCTTTGAACGAGGGGAATTGCCCGACATCAAGCTGCAGTTTGGCCGCCGGCAATTCCACGGCGGGCAGCGGGTTACACCCCGGGGCACCATCGTGGCGGGTGACACCCTGACCGCCTCGTCGCACCTGAAGGACGTGTACACCAAGACGGGGCGAACCGGAACCATGGCGCACGTGGTCTGGGAAACTACCTTCCGCAATCAACACGGCACCATCGTGGCCGACGTACAGCGTTCTCAGGTGGTACGGGAGTAATTTTATGTCAACGGCATCCCCCAGGCTCTACTTTGAAGACGTTGACCTCGGCGACGAAATCGGGCCGGTAGTTCTTTCGGTTTCGGACGAGCAGGTGGTCGATTTCTGCTCTCTGTGGGGCAACCCGGCGCCGAACCGATTCACGGACCAGTCTGAAGCGGAGCGAGTGGGGCTGGAAGCGCCGATCGTTCCCGGCATTATGACGATGGCGCTGGTGTCCCGCGTGCTGACCGATTGGGCCGGGGTGGAGGCGGTTGCCGACCTGGACCTGGTATTCCGGGGGTCGGTTCCCCACAACGAGCCCCTGCACCTGGGCATTCAGATCAGCGATACCTCCGAAGACGACACGGGCAACCTGGTGCAGTGCGACATTACGATGACCAACCCGGATGCCGACCGCCGGTACCTCATCGGCACCGCGATGCTCAACCTGCCTTCCCGCGATGCTGCATAAGCTCCGCCAAATCGCCATGATGGTCAACGACCTCCCCGAGGCCATCGACCTGTATGGCCGAGTCCTGGGCATGACGCCCTGCCGGGCGGGCGCGCTGCCCCAGTTCGGCCTGGACAACGCCGTCCTGCCCGCCGGCAACGGCACCTTCGTTGAGCTGCTGGCTCCAGCCGGCGGGGACTCCGCCGGGGCGCGGTTCCTGCAACGGCGGGGGGAAGCGCCCTATATGGTCATCTTTGAGACCGCCGAATACGACCGGCTCATCCTTCACCTGCGGGATCTGGGCGTCCGCATCACCGGCGAGACCCAGCACGACGGCTCCCGCTCCGCGTTCCTGCATCCCTCGTCCTGCAACGGCGCTTTCCTGGAAATCATCGAGGTAACCGAACCGACCAATCCCTGGCCGGCCGCGGGGCCGGATTGGCAGTCGGCAACCCATCAGCCCGGCACGCTGCAACTGCGTCAGATCGCCATCATCGTCCACGACCTGGACGCGGCAATCGCTCACTGGAGCGCGCTCTTCGGCCTGCAGCCCACCAAGCGTTTTCAGATCAGCTTCACCGACCTGGAGATCGCCGTGCTGCCCCTGGCCGACCGCAACACGTTCATCGAGCTGGCCCAGCCCACCAGCGACGACTCCCCTTCCGGGCGGTTCCTGGCCCGCTACGGCGAGGGCATCTACCTGACCATCTACCAGATCGCCGATTCGCTGGCTACCGACGCCTACCTGCAATCGCTGGATGGCATCCGCTTCACCACCTCTCGGCGCACGGACAACTACACCAATCTGGGCTTCAACAGCATCTGGCTACATCCCGCCACCCTCAAGGGCGCGTTCACCCAACTCTCCCAGGTGCTTGACGCCGAGAATCCCTGGCCCCCGGCCGGCGACGACTGGTTCCGGGAGTGATGCCATGGGATCGCAAGTTGGGAGCAACCAAAAGGCCCACAGCCACACCCATTCCCGGGACGGCCAAACTCACACTCACAACGGGACCGTTCCGCAAACGGTTGCCTTTGAAAACGTAACCGTAACCTATGGCCCGATTCACGCCCTGAGCGACGTGTCCTTCTCCGTTGACAGCGGCAGCCTGTCCGCCGTGGTCGGCCCCAACGGGGGCGGCAAATCCACCCTGCTGAAAGCCGTCGTCGGCCTGGTGAAGCCGGACGAGGGCCAGGTAACGGTGCATGGCCGTCCCAGCGCCGAGATGCGCAAGCAGACCGGCTTCGTTCCTCAGCTGGAGCAGGTCGATTGGAATTTTCCGGTAACCGTCTGGGACGTTGCCCTGATGGGCCTGACCCCCAGTCGCGGCCTGTTCCGCGCCCATAACCGGGCCAACCGGGAAGCCGCCGCCGAAGCCCTGGCCACCGTTGACCTTGCCGACCTGCGTCGCCGCAACATCGGTGAATTATCCGGAGGCCAGCGACGGCGGGCCCTGCTGGCCCGGGCCATCGCCGCCAAACCTTCCATCCTGCTGCTGGACGAGCCGATGAATGGCCTCGACCCCACCGCGCAGCACAGCTTCCTGGACATCATCGACAACCTGCGGGAGGCCGGCGCCACGGTGATGATGAGCACCCACGACCTCACCTGCGTGTCCGCCCGCGCCAGCGACGTCGCGCTGATCAACCAGCGTCTCATCGCCTACGGGCCGCCGGACGAAGTGTTCCTGGAGTCGGTGCTGGCCGACGTATTTGGCCATCAACTGGTGGTCCACGCCACGGGCAACACCTATGCCCTGCACCACCACGACCACAACCCAAGCTGGCCGGGGCGGTCGTAACCAAACCTGCATTCTCTAATCCACAGGAGCCTTCCTAATGTACGACCTGAACGGCAAAACAGCCCTTGTGACCGGCGCTGGCGGACGCCACGGCATCGGACGCGCCATCGCCACCCGCCTGGCCTCGGAAGGCGCTGACGTGGTGGTAACCGACGTGGAAGCGTCGCTGGACGCCATCCGCACCGAAGACCGCCTGGACGGCTGGGAAGGGCTGCCCAGTGTGGTCAAGGAGATTCAGACGATGGGCCGCCGCAGCCTGGGCCTCTACTACGACGTGGCCGACAGCGGCCAGGTTGACGCCATGGTGTCCGACACCCTCAACGAGTTCGGCAAGATCGATATTTTGGTCAACAACGCCGGCTCCCGTCCCGGGCGCGACCGGGTGCTCATCGTGGAGCTGGAAGAGGACGCCTTTGACGACGTGATGCGGGTCAACGTCCGCGGCACCTACCTGGTGAGTCGGGCCGTTTGTCGCCACATGATTGACCGGGGCGGCCCCGGCAAGATCATCAACATATCCTCCGGGGCCGGCAAGCGGGGCATCGCCCGCTACGGAGCCTACTGCGCCAGCAAGTTCGCCGTCATCGGGTTCACCCAATCCCTGGCCCATGAGATGGCTCCCTACCACGTGAACGTCAACGCAATCTGCCCTGGACTGGTGGACACCGAGCGGGTGGACTTCATTGCCGCCGCGCTGGCTCCGGAGGGGACCTCCGGCGAGGAACACCGGGCGTTGATGGTGCGGGAGCGGGAAATGCGGGTGCCACTGGGTCGGATCGCGCAAGGCGACGACATCGCCCGCATGGCCGCCTTCCTGTCCTCCGCCGAATCGGACTACATGACCGGCCTGAGCATCAGCGTCTCCGGCGGTTCGGAAATGAGCTAGGCCAGAGTTCAAGCCACCCACCATGTCCATCGACCGCGCCCAAGTCCAGCACATCGCCGCCCTAGCCCGCATCTCCCTCACCGAGGAGGAAACCGAGGCTTTCACCCGCCAGCTGTCCGACATCCTCGACCAGTTCCAGGCCTTGCAGGCCCTGGACACCTCCGGCGTCGAACCCACCGCGCACGTCGCCGGCCTGGATAACGTCCTGCGCGACGACGAGCCGGCCGACACCCTGGACGTCGAGGACACGCTGCGCAACGCGCCCCGTCGCCGGGGCGATTTCTTCCAGGTGCGGGCCGTTCTGGACGAGTGAAGCTCAGATGTCTGAACTCTGGCAGCTGTCCGTAACGCAGGCCGCCCAACTGCTGGCCGACCGGGCCGTCAGCAGCGCCGAACTCACCGAGGCCTGCCTGGAGCGGATCGCGGCCTTGGACGGCCAACTGTCGGCGTACCTCACGGTAACCGCTGATGTCGCCCGCCAGCAGGCCCAGGCCGCCGACGAGCGCATCGCGTCCGGCGACGGCGGCCCGCTGACCGGCATCCCGATGCAGGTCAAAGACCTGCTCTGCACGAATGGGGCGCCCACCACCTGCGCTTCCCAGATGCTGGCCGAGTACGTGCCCGTGTACGATGCCACCGCCGTGGCCCGGCTGCGCGCGCAGGGCGCCGTGCTGCTGGGCAAGGGGAACATGGACGAGTTTGGCATGGGGTCATCCACCGAAAACTCGGCCTTCTTTCCCACTCGCAACCCCTGGGACACCTCGCGCGTACCCGGTGGCAGCAGCGGCGGCTCGGCGGCGGCGGTGGCCGCCGGCATGGCACCCTACGCCCTGGGCACCGACACCGGCGGCAGCATCCGGCAGCCGGCGTCCTTCTGCGGCGTAACGGGACTGAAACCCACCTACGGGCGGGTCAGCCGCTACGGTCTGGTCGCCTATGCATCGTCGCTGGACCAAATCGGCCCGCTGGCCCGGGACGCCGCCGACTGCGCGCTCATCCTGCAAGCCATTGCCGGCCACGACCCTCGGGACGCCACCTCGCTGCCGGCTCCGACGCCCGACTACGCGGCAGCGCTCACCGGCGACGTATCCGGCCTGCGGTTGGGCGTTCCGTCCGAGTATTTTGCCGAGGGCATGGACACCGGCGTGCGCGCCGCGGTCGTCGCCGCCATTGACCAGCTGGGCGCACTGGGCGTGGAAGTTCGGGAGGTGTCTTTGCCGTCCACCGAGCACGCTTTGGCCTGTTATTACATCATCGCGCCGTCCGAATGCTCCGCCAACCTGGCACGCTACGACGGAGTGAAATACGGTTATTCATACCAGGGGGACGGCCAGGGCGGCGGCGATATGTGGGAGGCCATGGAGCGCACCCGGCAGCACGGGTTTGGGCCCGAGGTCAAGCGCCGCATCATGCTGGGCGCCTTTGCCCTATCTTCCGGCTACTACGACGCCTACTATCTCAAGGCGCAGCAGGTGCGCACGCTGATTCGCCAGGACTTCGCCCGCGTGTTCAACGAAGTGGACGCCCTGGTCGCGCCGGTCTCTCCGGTAACCGCCTTCCCGCTGGGCGACCGCACCGACGACCCGGTGCGCATGTACCTGGTGGACATCTACACCATCCCGGTGAACATCGCGGGCCTGCCGGCGATGTCCATCCCCTGCGGCTTTGCCACTCCTGACGACGGCGATACGGCCCTGCCCGTCGGCTTGCAGCTGATCGGCCCGCATCTTGGCGAAGACCGCCTGCTCAACATCGCTCACGCCTACCAGCAGGCGACGGCGTGGCACCGGGAGCGGCCAGGGATTTAGGGATCTCTCATGTTTTGCCGATTTACGGGTTGACGCCACTCTATACTTCGCCGTAATCTACCGTTCCCTGACGCGCTTTCGGATTTCCGGGATAAGAAATAGCGCAGGAGCAATACCATGTTGACCGAGATAAAGCTAGCCAATTTCAAGGCCTTTGGCGACGGGCCTGACGAGGAGGCTCGTACCGCGCCCATGTCCAAAATAACCCTTATTTACGGACCAAATTCGGCCGGGAAGAGCTCGCTGGTCCAGTCTCTGCTGTTGCTAAAGCAGTCAGTGGAAGAACGCCGCGGGCCGGCGCAACTCGCCGCAACCGGTCAGTACTGCGATGTAGGGAATTATTCTTCATTGGTCCACTTACACGACTCTGAGAATCGAGTCGTCTGCATCGGGGTAAGCTATCGGAAAGGACTGGAAGACTGGGAGGCACGGTTCCACATTGCGGGTGACCACCGTAATAGGTTGCGCTTGGACAGGTTTGAATACGAACAGCACCGCCCTATCATAAGGACAGCAGGAGTGAACTCTGAGACTATCCTGCCAAATCTTGAGGTAGATCTCACGCTGAACGAGTCGGACCATGAAATTGCGCGATTTCTATGGACGAAGGGGTCTTCCCAAAGGGGCTTTATAGGTTACCTTAGTGACCCTAATCGTCGCAATCGGTATGGAGTGCTACGCCGTACTGACACCATCGAATTTGCTTCTACGTACCTTCCAAACATGGTGAGCCGCACCCAGAGGACAAACCTCCTCCCGACCGTTGCCGAAATACACCCATCGATTCAACGCCGAATTGTGGAAATCGACAACGAAGTAAGTATCCTCACACAGGAAATTGAGGCTTACGCAATTCGAGCGCCTGGGATGCGCCAAAGGGAAGCTACCAGGATAAGTTTGTTTCGTGAGAAAGAAGCCCTGAATAATGCTTTGATGTCGAGGAATACGCCGTTTGAAATCGAGGAAGCAGCGTCTGCTGCCTTACGTGAAGTCTCACGGTCCGTCGTAGATGGTTTGTTGGGCAACATATCATACTTAGGCCCCGTACGCGCTGGGCCACAACGTGTCTATCGAGATTCCGGAATCACCTCAGGAATAGGGGTTTCCGGTGAGCACACCTTCAGTGCTCTAGTTACAAACAGTGACACCGTAAAGCAAATCAACGAATACTTTAGCCGATTTGGCGTAGGGTATGCCCTGGAAATTTCCAAAAACTTAACAGACACTGAACTAGGTGCTGATGCCGGCGGGATACTGCTGAGAGATATGCACACCAAAATTGCGTATTCGCTCGTTGATGTGGGGTTTGGCATAAGTCAAATTATTCCGACCGTCATAGAGGGTGTTGCTGGGTCTTCTGAAATAATTTGTGTTGATGAACCAGAAATTCATACACATCCAAGACTGCAGGCCAAAATAGCAGATATGATCATAGAAACTGCAACCAGTGATGACTCTTCCAAACAATGGATTGTCGAAACGCACAGTGAATTGCTGGCTCGTCGCATTCAGACGCGCATCGCAGAAGGCAAACTAACTCCGGAAGACGTAAGTGTTCTGTACATAGACCCTAGAGGAGATCACAGCGAGGTCATCAAGCTGGAACTGGACGAAGGGGGCGAGTGGCTGACTGATTGGCCACATGGCTTCTTTGACGATGGGGCATCAGAAATTGTCGCCAGATATGAGGTTGAGAGATAGCCGATATGCTAGTACGATTTGCAATTGAACCCGACGCCCTTTTTGAAGACAATGATTTTCGGCAAGAAAAGGTCAACCGGCTTTTGGAGGTCTGGCGTCAGTACGGCGTTTTAGTAACTATGGATACCAGTGCTTGGAAGGCCTTGCCGACCAAGGCCAAAATATCCATAACGCAATGGGAGGACATCAAGAAAATTCTACACCTCGACCCTCCTCAAGGTTATCCAAGCGACCGTTCAGCGCGTAAGCGTAGCTTTGCTGATATAGTCTCTCCAGACAAGGCCAGAGACCTGATCGGCAAGCTGGACTTAATCCTCTTGGATCCTGTCCGAGCCCAAGAGATCGGCTTGCACGACCCTGAACCATGCTACCATGTTGAATCAATGCACAATGACGCTAATTCCATTGAAATTATTTCGAGATGGGATAATATTGACCAATGTTGCCGTATCTCAGACGCAAAGGTTTTGCACAATACGTCCATATCTTTGCCAGATAAGCCACAGCATATTTGGAATGAGCGTTTTGAATCGCTTTGTGCTCACTCTGGTTCTACATTCAGTGTAATCGACCCGTATATTGCCCGTGATTCGCAGTCAAACCGCTCAGCGTTGTTGAATTTCCTTTCATTCCTTAGCGAATGTAGCGGAAATCGTTGCGAATTCAACATTTTTTCCACACTGAAGGCTGATACCAATGTGAGCGCATGGGAAAATAAATTACGTTCTGCAATAACAAATCTCAATTTACCTGTGAAGAAATTCAAGGAAGTGAATTTTTACATATATCCCGACACTGTATTTCAGCACGACCGACGCGTCATACTGTCCAATCGCGTTTTGGAAATTGGACCTGGCTTGCCAATCTTCGCATATAACCAAGGAAAAGATGAGCCGTCATTCTCTGTAAAGCCGATGTGCGGCAAGAAACTAGCGGATTGCACGGGATGCGAGGTGCACAAATTCGCTCGTATAATTGACCAATTGAAAGCCGATTGTCCTAAAGATAGGTTCTTCACCTTCCCTGTATTTCTTCCCTGATACTGTCCTTTATGGTCTGCTTTCGTACAGGTGACCGCCATGCCTGCCCTACGCACCCGCATCCAAAGCCTGCTCACCGCCGACCGTCCTGATGACGCGCCCAATCCGGTAACCGTCAGCGGCTGGGTCAAAACCGTCCGCTCTTCCGGCGGCGTGGCCTTCGTTCAAATCAACGACGGGTCCAGCCTGGCCGACCTGCAGATCGTCGTGGACGCCAACTGCCCCGACCATCCCCTGGTTGACCGCCTGACCACGGGCTGCAGCCTGACCGCCGTCGGCGTCCTGCGGGAATCCCCCGGACGCGGCCAGCGTTACGAGGTGGCTGCCGACGGCTTGACCCTGCTGGGCGACGCCGACCCGGAGGAGTATCCGCTCCAGAAGAAGCGCCACACGCTGGAATTCCTGCGAGAGCTGGCCCACCTGCGTCCTCGAACCAACACCTTCGGCGCCGTGGCTCGCGTCCGCAACGCCATGGCCTTCGGCATCCACCAGTTCTTCCAGCAGCGGGGCTTCCTCTACGTGCAGACGCCCATCATCACGGCCAGCGACGCCGAGGGCGCCGGGGCGATGTTCCGGGCCACCACCCTGGACCTCAACGATCTGCCCACCCAGGGCGGCCACGTTGACAACAACGCCGACTTCTTCGGCCGGCCCGCCTTCCTCACCGTCAGCGGCCAGCTGGAAGCCGAGATCTTCGCCCAGGCCATGTCCGACGTGTACACCTTCGGCCCCACCTTCCGCGCCGAAAACTCCAACACCTCCCGGCATCTGGCCGAGTTCTGGATGGTGGAACCGGAAGTGGCCTTCTGCGACCTGGACGGTCTGGCCCAACTGGCCGAGGACTTTCTGCGCAGCATCTTCGCTTATGTCCTAGAAAACTGCGCCGAGGACATGGCCTTCTTCAACCGCTTCTACGACCAGGAGTTGATAACCACCCTGGAAGACATCGCCAACTCCGACTTTGAGCGGATGACCTACACCGAAGCCGTCAGCGCGCTGCAAGCCTCCGGCGAGTCCTTCGAGTTCCCCGTCCGGTGGGGTTCCGACCTCCAGTCCGAGCACGAACGCTATCTCACCGAGCGCAAGGTTGGCCGGCCGGTCATCGTCACCGACTACCCCAGCGCCATCAAGGCCTTCTATATGCGCCTCAACTCACCGGCCCCGGGGGATCAGGGCGAAACCGTCCGGGCCATGGACGTGCTGGTGCCGCGCATCGGCGAAATCATCGGCGGCAGCCAGCGCGAGGAACGGCTGGACGTGCTGCAGACGCGGATGGCCGAGGCTGGCCTGGACGACGCCCCCTACTGGTGGTATCTGGACCTCCGCCGCTACGGAACCACACCCCACGCCGGCTTCGGCCTGGGCTTCGAGCGCACCGTCCAGTTCGCCACCGGGATGCAGAACATCCGCGACATCATCGCCTTCCCCCGCACGCCGCGGAGCGCGGAGTTCTGACGCCGCCGAGTTGCGCCGCATGACTACGCCTGTACACGTTAATTTGCACACTGCGCCGGCCGATGCCGGGGAAGGGTCCATCCTGCCCAACCTGCTGATGTTCGGGGAGGTGCTGCGGCGGTTGGGTCTGGACGTGGGTTCGGCCAATATGCTGGACCTGGTGCGCGCCACCGAGTTCGTGCCCATCGGTGGCAGTCGCAACGATTTCCGCCTGGCCGCCCGCGCCCTGCTGGTGCATCGTCGGGCCGACCTGCCGCTGTTTGACGAGGCCTTCCAGGTATTCTGGCGGCGGCCGGCCCATGGCCGCAGTATGCGCGACCTGCGTTCTATGGGCGAGGAGCGTCGGTATCGCACGCCCCGGGTGATGCCGCACCGGGAAGATACCTCGGACGGCCCTCCCGATGGCGGCGAAACCGACGATGCCGGCGACCGGCAGCCCGTGGTTGACCTCCTACGCTCCTTCAGCGCCCGGGAGGTGCTACGCCAGCGGGACTTCGCCGAATATACTCCCGCCGAAGTGTCCGCAGCCCGCGTCTTGATGACGGAGCTGGCCTGGGACCTGGGCCGGCGGCGCAGCCGCCGCCTCACATGGGGCGACGGCAGCGACGTTGACCTGCGTCGAACCATGCGCCGCAGCCTTTCCTACGGCGGCGAGCTGCTGGACATCGCCCACCGTCAGCGCAAGACGAAGCCTCGCCCCCTGGTACTCATCTGCGACGTGAGCGGCTCCATGGAACGCTACACCCGTATGCTCCTCCACTTCCTGCACACCGTGGCCGGCAGCGGGCAGCAGCTGGAGGCCTTCCTGTTCGCAACGCGCCTGACCCGCATCACCCGTCACCTGTCCCACCGGGGCGTTGACCACGCGGTGGCCGAAGTCGCCCGCGCCGTACCCGACTGGGCCGGCGGCACCCGCATCGGCGAGGCAATCAAGAGCTTCAACTACCGGTGGGCGCGGCGGGTTTTGCGCGGCGGCGCGGTGCTGCTGGTCATCTCCGACGGCTGGGACCGGGGCGAGCCGGAACTGCTTTCGCGCGAAATGGCCCGGCTGCAGCGCAGCTGCCATCGCCTGATCTGGCTCAATCCGCTGCTCGGCTCGCCGGACTACCAGCCCCTCACGCGGGGGATGCAGGCGGCGCTGCCTCACATCGACGACTTCCTGCCGGCGCATAACCTGCACAGCCTGCAGGAACTGGCCCGGCACCTGAACCGGCTATCCCAGGGACAGGTTCCAACGACGGCGCGTCGGCGCCGACAATCGGCCGCGGCCGAATCCGCCCCGGCCGAGGTTGTCCCTCACGACGGTGGCGCGGCGGCTGGTTCCCGGCGGGAACTCAACCCAGCGCTGGCCCCGACTTTCCGGCATCCCCTGTGGGGCCATCCCAACATACCCGGCGGCGGCTAGCCCGCCTGTCCTGGCGCAATCTCGCCGTACAGACCGGCCAGCGCCGTGGCCAACGCGCGGGGACGCTCCGCGTACTCCGGGGTGGGATACCACTCGTAATCGAAGCTCCGCACGATCTTTCCCTCGATGCTGGTGCGCAGGCCGGAAACGATTACGCGGAAACCCAGCGTGCTGGATGCCTGCTCGGCCAGCTGCTCCAAGATCACGTTGGGGCAATCGAAAATGACCATGAACCCGCCCTCGCGTTGCCCATCCGTAACCCGTGCCCGGAACACCTTCCCGAACAGGTCCAGGTCAACGATGGTATAACGACGTTCGGCAGCGCCGTGATCCGGCCAACCGATATAGATGTCCCCGCCAACCGTCCAATGGTGCATTCGGCATACCTCGCTGGGGCCGTGGATGATACCAGATATCCAGTTCACCGGGACCGCCGGCCCGAGCTGAATCGGCGATGACCAAGTGCGGCGGTTGGTAAGGGTAATCGGATTTGGGGTATAATCGCGGCACCTTCACAGACCGGGAGGAAGTGTGCCCCGCCCGCGCAAAACTGCCGCCACCAGCGCTCAATCCAATGAGGCCGGTGAACGCCCGTCTCCAGTTACCGAAAACTACCTCCTCTCGCTGTACAAGATGTGGGAGGACGGCGAGGTTCCCACCCTGACGCAGTTGACGGAAGCGCTGAGGCAATTGCCCCCTACCGAAGGCCTGGGAACGTCGGTGCCCTCCGTGGCCGGAATGCTGCGTCGAATGCAGAAGCAGGGCCTGGTGGAGATCGGCGGGGACAAGCGCATCCGGCTGACCAACCGGGGCAAGACCGAGGGAGAGAACATCGCCCGACGGCATCGCTTGGCGGAGTGGCTGGTGGTGGACCTGCTTGGGATGGAGTTGCACGAAGCCCATATCGAAGCCCACCAGTTGGAGCACGGGATGTCGGAAGCGCTGGAGGCCAAGCTGATGGAACGGCTGGGCAATCCGACGCGTTCCCCCTTCGGTTGGCCTATTCCGGGATCAGGGGCGGATGTGGCCAGCGTCGGGGCGGTTACGTTGGACAACGCGAACGACGGACAAGCCTACGTGGTTGACCGCGTTCCTGAAGAAGACCCGGAACTGCTGAAGTTTCTGGGGGGCGCGCAACTGGTGCCCGAGCGACACATCACGTTGCTGGAAGCGATGCCCTACCTGGGAGTAATGCGGGTGGAGACGGAAGTGGAGGAGATATCCATCGGGTATAACGTGGCGCGGCAGATCGTGGTGCGGCCGCCGGCGATGGATTCCACAGGCGATTAGCAGTCGGGGGCCAGCGTCCTCCGAACTTCGGCCCAGCCGTCGGCCATGGTGCGCCCCGGGAAGTCAGACGCTTCGGGGTCGGGGACGACCTTGACGGCGACCAGGATCGGCCCCGGGCGGCGCATGATGTCCTCCATGCCGATGAGCAGTTCCTCCAGGTTGTCGAAGCGGCAGGCGTGAGCGTAACCGGAGCTGCGGGCCACGCCTTCAAAGTCCACCTTGTCCAGGCCGCGAATGGGCACGCCGTCGGTGGAAGTGTGGTCGGCGTCTTCCAGGACGAAATGGACAAAGTTGTCCGGGGCGGCCTCGCCAATGGTGGCCAAGCTGGCCAGGTCGGTGCGCAGGGTGGCGTCGCAATCCAGCACGAGGATGCGACGGTTGGGCTGGGCCAGGGACAGGCCGAGGCCGACGGCGGGGGCCCGGTCCATGCAGTCGGTAAGGTCAACGTCCAGGTCCCGACGTTGCGAGACCTGGTGCCAATCACGGAGGGCGGCCGATGTTGATACCACCAGCGCATCTGCACGGTGGTAGTTGATGGCACGGGCGACTTCGCGTGAGGGAATCATTCGTTAGCGGACTCCACGCTGGCGTCGCGACGGGATTCATCGCGGATTTGGGAACGGCGGGAGGATACCATCAGGTAGAGGCCGACCGGTATGAGCACAGCGCCGGGAACGGCCTTCAGTGCGTTACTCTCTACAAAGCCGAGCCAGAGCAGATAGAAGCCGGCGACGACTACAGCTGAAGCCAGCAGGCGGCCGATGATGCCGTTTAGGTGAAACTTGGGCATGGGAATTAGAGTAGAGGCGAACCCGCCATCTGCAGATCCGCCTCATCCATTAGCCGCAGCGGGCCAGGGCTAGTTGTCGCCGGACAGGGCGGCGGTTACTTCCTCGTAGGCCTGCTGGGCGGAGCGAGAGGGGCGCTGGCGGAACTGCACCGGCGTGTTCTCAATTTCCGGCTCAACGGCCAGGTGGACAAAAACGGGGCCCTCGGCGGCGAGAACTTCGTCGATGCCGGTGGTGAAGTCTTCCAGGTTGTCGAAGGCGAAGACGGCGGCATAGCCGGCGCCACGGGCAACCTCCTCCCAATTGGTGACGCCGTCGGAGCCGGGAATGGGCTGCCCGCCGGTTACGGCATAGACGCCGTTGTTGAACAGGAAGTGGTAGAAATTCTTGGGCTGCTTGGTGGAGGTGGTAACCAGGGCGCCCAGGTTCATCAGCAGGCTGCCGTCGCCATCCAGGACGAATACCTTGCGTCCCGGTTGCGCCAGGGCAATGCCCAGGCCGACGTTGCTGGCTTTGCCCATTGCGCCGGAGATGGGCAGGTCCAGCTCCTGGTTGCTGGTAACGGTAGGCAAGCCGAAGCGGACGTTGCCGGCGTTCATGGTGGGGACGAGGACGGCGTCTTCCCGCTTGCTGTCGATGACGCGAACGGCGTCGGTGTTGTTAATCATGGGGTTTGCTCCTGGGGGTGGGGGTTCGCCGGCATCCTTCGACGGGGTCAGGATGAGCGATTAGTAGTCAGCATGGGCGGAGGGTTCTAGGAACCGAACTCGGTGCCAATGAGCACGGCGACGGGACGGTTGAGGCGTTCGCACTCTTCAAAGGCGATGCTGATGCGGTCGGCGTCGTCATCGGTTTCGACCAGGTAGTAGTTGATGCCCCAGGCGTGGAGGATGTGCTCGATGAAGCGGCCAGCAGAGTCGGGAGTGGGGCCGCGACGGGTCCACCCGCGATAGCCGACGAGCATAACCAGGGGCTGGTTGAGGTCGAGGCAGAGGCCGCGGATGGAGTCGCCGGCTTCGAAGACGCCGGTGTTCTGAATGAGGACCACGGGTTTGGCGCCGCCGACCCAGAGTCCGGCGGCCACGGCCATGGTTTCGCCCTCGCGGCAGACGGGAACCAGGTCCAGGCTGGGTTCTTCCATCATCATGTGATAGAGAAAGTTGGTCTCGCTGTCGGGAAGCCAGACGACGTGAGAAACGTCGTTCTTCTTGAGCTCGTCCACCAGCGAGGCGGGATGCAAAATGGATTCGGGGATGGCGGTGGTCATTCTGATGACTCCTTGGGGGATGCGCCAGGTGCGGCGAATTAACGTGCTTGACAATCCAGCCGGCATTATATGGCGTGGCATTTTGGGCGTCAACGACCCTGCGGCTGGACCGGCCCGCCGGCGCCGGCCGGGACCACCGGGGTTGAAACCGGGGGCGGATATAATCCGTATGAACGGTATGAACGAAATGGGAGGCGCTGATAATGAGTACCCTGAGATTGAGGCGAGCGTTGGCGGGAATTGCGCTGGTAGCCGGGTTGATGGCCATGGCATTGAGCTGCGGAGGGGCAGAGGATTCGCCGGCGATGGCAATGGAAGACAGCGCAGCGTATGTGCCGGCCCAGCCGGCGGCGGCGCAGGCGACAGCCATTCCGGAGGCGGCATCCGGCTCGATGACGGAATCCTTCGGCCTGGAGCATTCGCCCATCGCCCAGGCGGCAACGGCGATGCAGCCGGCCAGCGGCGCAGCCGACTCCGGCACGCCAGCCGGAGGATCCAGCAATTCCATGCAAGCCCAGAGCGGGCGGCGGTTGATTGTGGAGGGCTGGATCAGCCTGGAGGTGAACGACATTGACGCGGCGGCCCGGCAGGTGGAATCGCTGGCGGCGCAGCGCGGCGGCTGGGTGGAATCGTCGGACATCGTGGGCGAGGCTGGCTACCGCACCGCGTCCATCGGCATCAGGGTGCCGGCGGAACGGTTCGACAACGCCATGGACACCCTGCGCGGAATGGGGCGGGTTACCGACGAAGGGGTTTCGTCCAGCGACGTTACCGACCGGCTGATTGACAACGAGGCTCGGATGGAAGCCTGGCAGGTACAGGAGGAGCGGTTGGTGGTGCTGCTGGAAAATGCGGCCACGGTGGAGGACGTGATTGAAATCGAAAGACGCATTGCGGAGGTGCGCGCGGACATCGAGCAGGTGGCGGCGACCCAGCGTAACCTGGAGAACCGGGTAGCGGCGTCGCTGATCAGGGTCAACCTGCATCTGCCGGCCCGCTTTGCCGCGGACCCGCCGCATGGATCCCTGGTCCTGGCGGTGGGCGACCCGGCGGAAGCTGCCGCAGCCATCTCCAACCAGGTAGCGGCGCTGCAAGGTTACGTGGGCGAAAAGCGCGAGTACGAGCGAGACCGGGGGCAGGTCGTTGAGTTGTCGGCCTTCGTCAGGCCGACCGACCTGGCCGGGCTGATGGACTACGCCGCCAGCCTGGGAGAGCCGTCGGACCGCCGGCTGAATTCGGTGGGCCCGGCGCCGGCCGGCACGACGCCCAACGCCGGGCTGATGTTGGTGATTCGCTCCAACGTTGATTCGGCGGCTTCGCTGTCGCTGGAAACGTCGGAGCCGATGGCGACCGCCGCCGAGATACGGGCGCGGGCGGAATCGGTGGGCGGTTACGTGGAAAACTGGAACGAATCCCGATGGGACGAAGGGGAGAACGTAAGCATCAATGCTGACCTGGTGGTCAGGGCTTCGGACTTGCGGGAGATAATGGACTTCGGGGCCGGCCTGGGCAAGGTGGTGGCCTGGGAGTACCACTCCTCAGGTCAAGGCCCGTCGGACGCGGCGCCCAACTCGCGGCTTTCCGTATCGGTGTACACAGACGACGACCGGACCGAGATGTGGGTGGTCATCGGAGTGATCATCGGCGTTCTGGCGATAGCGGGAGCGGGCGCGGTGGTCGCGCTGGTGGTGTGGCTGCGGAAGCGTCGCAGCGGGCCGGAAGGCGACGGCGTCAGTCAGCGACAACCTCCTGCGGTTGACGACGGCGACGGCGGGAACGGGAACGAGGAGGACTAGCGGCGCTGCCGTTTGTGGAGGCCGGCGGCGTAGGGTCGAGAGCGTCGCCGGCCTGAGCAGCCGCCATGGCCTGCTGCATTTCGTCGATGAAGGATATGACGCGACGCAGGGAGCGGGCCAGGCGGGTCAGGCCGTGGTCGGAGTCGCCGGTGGTGCGGATCTGCATATCCCGTCGGCTGACCAGGACACCGGGGCCCATCTTGTTCTGCAAAGCGAGGCGGGCATCGCCGACAGGTTGTCGGAATACCACGGTAACGATGCCATCGCCGGACGCTCCCGATATGGACTCGACGCCGGCGGCCAAGCCGAGACAGCGCAGGTCGGTTATGGTGAGCAGGTTTTCCACCGGGGGAGGCAGCGGGCCGAAGCGGTCCTGCATATCGGAACGGACGGCGGCAATCTGGCCGCGGTCGGTGATGTTGGAAAGGCGCTGGTAGAAGGCAAGACGGGCCGGCAGATGGGCGATGTAATCGTCGGGGATGACGGCGGAGATGGCGGGCAGGTCGATGCGCGGCGGCGTTTGCGGTTCGGATGAGGCCGCGGCGCCGTCGCCCTGGTCGTGGAGTTCCTGGACGGCCTGGCTGAGCAGCTCGGAGTAGAGGTTGAGTCCGACGGCGTGAATCTGGCCGCTCTGGTCTGCGCCCAGGAGGTTGCCGGCGCCGCGAATTTCCAGGTCGCGCATGGCGATGCGAAAACCGGAGCCGAGCTCGTCAGCCTGGAGGATGGCGTGGATGCGCTGGCTGGCGGCGTCGGTGATATCGTGGTTGTCGGGCAGCAGCAGGTAGGCGTAGGCCCGATGGTCGCCGCGCCCGACGCGTCCGCGGAGCTGATAGAGTTGCGCCAGGCCGAAACGGTCGGCGCGGTCGATGATGATGGTGTTGACGTTGGGCATATCCAGGCCGGATTCGATGATGGTGGTGCAGACCAAAACGTCGGCCTCGCGGTTGGCGAAGGCGACCATCACGTCTTCCAGTTCGGATTCGGGCATCTGACCGTGGCCGATGATGAAGCGGGCTTCGGGAACCAGCTTTTCCAGCTCCTCGGTGATGTGATGGATGGTGCGGACCCGGTTGTGCAGGAAGAAGACCTGTCCGTCGCGTTCCAGCTCGCGCAGGATAGCTTCGCGGACCAGGTCGCCGCTGTCCTCGGACACGAAGGTTTTGACGGGCAGGCGGGCTTCGGGCGGCGTGTGGATGACGCTCATATCCCGGACGCCGGCCAGGGCCATGTGGAGGGTGCGCGGAATGGGCGTGGCGGTGAGGGTCAGCACGTCAACCTCGGCGCGCATCTGCTTGAGGCGTTCCTTGTGGGCGACGCCGAAGCGGTGCTCTTCGTCCACGATGACGAGGCCCAGGTTTTTGAAGCCGACGTCCTTTTGCAAGATGCGGTGAGTGCCGATGACGATGTCCACCAGGCCGTCCCGGGCGGCCTCAACCACGTCGGCCTGTTCCTTGTGGGTGCGGAAGCGGCTGAGGACTTCAACCTTGACCGGATAGGGGGCCAGCCGCTCGGCGAAGGTGGCATAGTGCTGCTGGGCGAGGACGGTGGTAGGCACCAGGATGGCCACCTGCATACCCTCGTTGACGGTTTTGAAGGCGGCGCGCAGGGCGACCTCGGTCTTGCCGTAGCCCACGTCGCCGCAGATGAGGCGGTCCATGGGCCGGGCGACCTCCATGTCGGTTTTCACCTCGTCAACAGCGCGAAGCTGGTCGGGGGTTTCCTGGTAGGGGAAGGAATCTTCCAGGTCCTGCTGCCAGGAGGCATCGGGGCCGAAGCGGTGTCCGGGGACGGTTTCGCGGGTGGCGTAGAGACGGAGCAGCTCGGCGGCGATTTCGCGGGCGGCGCCGGTGGCCCGTTCCTTGATGCGTTGCCACTCGCTGCCGCCCAGGCGGGTGAGCGTTGGCGAGTGGTCGGTGGCGGCGACGTAGGCCCCCAGGCGGTCGAGCTGTTCGGTGGGTACGTAGAGACGATCATCGCCGGCGTATTCCAGCACCAGGTATTCCCGGTCATCGCCGGTGGATTCCAGATGCGTGGTTCCGACGAACCTGGCGACTCCGTGGTCGATATGGACGACGTAGCAGCCGGGCGTAAGGTCGGCCAGCGAAACGGCGTCGCCCAAATCCCGGCGGGCAGTCGGTGGACGGTAGGCGCGCTGCTTGACGGTTCCGAAAAGCTCGGCGTCGCTGTACACGGCCAGGGCCGGGCCAATGCCGGCGCCGTCGGTCTGCCAGCCCTTGCGCAATGCGCCGGCCATCAGATAGACACGCTTGGCCCGGGGACGAGCCGGCAGGGCTTCCACCACGTTGGCGGAAATGCCGGATTCTTCCAGGAGCTCGCTCAGCCGGGCGGCGTGCTGGCTGACGGCAACGACGGCGCCGCCCTGGGCGATACGGTCGGCCACGTCGCCGGTAAAGGCGGGCAGGCCGAAGAGGGTCTCCGGCAAAGGCTGGACGATTTGAGGGCCGTCGTCCGAACCCCAGCGGAGCAGGTCCACGGTGGCCACGGAGGAAGCGGCGATTTGCTCGCGGAAGGTGTCCCATCCGGCGGCGGGCGACGGGAATCCGTAGGGAAGTTCGCCCCGACTCTGGCGGTTGGCGCGCTGCTGTTCGTAGCGGGCGTCCTGCTCCTCGGCCTCGCCGGCCAGGCGGGCGGGACGGTCGAAGACGACGATGGCATCGCCGGGCACGTAGTCGGCAAGGGTGTGGGAATTGAGCAGGCCGTTGTAGAAGGAAAGGATTTCGGGATTGGGAACGGTGAGCAGTTCGGAAAGTTCTTCCTGGAAGCGGGCGACGGCGGACCCGGAGCATGCGGACAGGTCGATGCGGCTGCGTCGCTGCTCGAAGACGTTGGGGTCGCAAAGGTCGGTGAGCTGCTCGGCGGCGGCGATGACGTTCACGGCGTCAGCGGTGTCGATGGAACGCTGGGTTTCGGGGTCAAAGAGTCGGATGGTGTCGATTTCGTCATCCCAGAGTTCGATGCGGCAGGGCAGCTCGGCGTTGGGCGGGTACACGTCCAGGATGCCGCCGCGAAGGCTGAAGGTGCCGGGGGTCTCCACCTGGGGCTCGCGGCGGTAGCCCAGTTGCACCCACGCGGCCAGGGTATCGTCGATGGACGGGATGCGAGCGCCTTTGACCAGGGGCCGGCCAGCGCCGGCATCGTCGGGATGGCAGCCCAGCGTGAGGGATGGCGGCAGCGTGAGGCGCAACGCGGCGGACACGGACGCCACCACCAGCGGCGGCGTCCCATCTCCCGGGTGCTGCGCAGCATTAGCCAGGGCGGCCAAGGCGGCGAGACGCTGGTTGCCGGTGCGGGCGTCAACGGCCAGACGCTCGAAGGGCAGCACTTCCGGCTCCGGCAGCAGAAAGACCGGCGCGTCATCGCCCAGGTACGTCAGCAGCTGGTCATAGAGGCGGCGGGCGTCGTCAAGGCGAGGGGAGACCACCAGGACGGGACGCTGCCGCAGCTGCCATAGCGCGGCCAGGTACACCGGCTGGTGGTCGGCGTTGACGGTAAGGGATGCCTGGGCGTTGGGCTGGGTCAGGTTGCGCAGGTGGCGTTGCAGCCAGGGTTGCGCCCCGAGCAGGGAAAGGAGTCCGGTGAGGGCCATGTTTAGTCCAAATGCAGAATTTCGGCCTGGGTCGCTAGAATCGACACACGCCGAGACGGGACTGGCCTACGGCGGACAGCCCCGTGCAGAGATTGTACGCCGTGCGGCGGCAAGGATTCAAGCGGAATGGCCCGGTGTGCGTGATATAATTCACATCTATCTTGCAACTGGTACGAGCCGGGTTGTCATTATGTCCGCTTTGCGGGGTGAAGCCGATTCCTTTTCGCCGACCGCGACTGAAGGGTCTGCTTCAGCGTCGCCGGGCAGGGCTGGCTACCGGCGGATTGTGGTGAAGGCTGGCACCAACGTGCTGGCGGGCGGCAACCTGCAGGGCGGGCCGGACGCCGGGGTGATGGCGCACCTGGCGGAGCAGATTGCGCGGCTGGGCACCGAGGACGGCGTACAGGTTCTGCTGGTTACCTCCGGGGCGATCGCCGCGGGGAGGCAGGCCATCGCCGAGAGAATCGCGCTGCCGGCGGTGCCGGACATCCCGACGCGCCAGGTGCTGGCCGCGCTGGGGCAGAACCGGTTGATGGCCACCTACGCGGAGCTTTTCGAACGGCACGGCGTGGCAGTGTCGCAAGTGCTGCTTACCATCAAGGACATGGCGCAGCGGCAATCGTATCTGAACATCCGCAATACCCTCCTGTCGCTGCTGGACCTGGGCGTGGTTCCCATCGTCAACGAAAACGACGTGGTGGCCGCCGACGAAATCGGAGAGGTCTTCGGAGACAATGACCGCCTGTCGTCCTTGATCGCCGCGCTGATCGACGCCGACCTGCTGGTGATTCTGTCGGACGTGGACGGACTGTACACTGCAGACCCCAAGCTGGACCCAACGGCAACGCGGATTGAGTCGGTGGATATCGTGGACGACCAGGTGGCCGCCATGGCCGGAGAACATCGCAACTCCTGGGCCCGGGGCGGTATGCCGACGAAACTGGACGCAGCCCGGCTGGTGACCACCTCGGGCATCGCGATGACGATCTGCCGAGGCCGGGATCCGGACGTGGTGGTCAGGGCGGCGAGAGCCGAGCCGGTGGGAACCTTTTTCCGGCCGGCCAGCAGCAAGCCGGAGGCGCGCAAGCGTTGGATGCTCAGCCGGGTGGGCGATGGCAACTGGGGCCAGGTTGTAGTGGACGACGGAGCGGTTACCGCCTTGCGCCGCAACGGCGTGAGCCTGTTGGCCGCGGGCATTCGCAACGTGGTGGGTGGTTTCGAGCGAGGGGACATCATCTACATTACCCAGGCCGGCGGGGAACACATCGCCTGCGGCATCGCCAACTATTCGGCCAGCGACGTGCAGCGTATCCGGGGGATGCGCTCGGACCGAATTGTGGACACGTTGGGCTATCACTACGGTCAAGAAGTGGTTCATCGGAACAACCTGGTATTGCTGTGAGGCTGGATTTTCACCGATCGACCGGATGAACCGGAGACAGGATCAACGGGATTTCTGGGGGATTACTCATGACGGCAGGCGCAGAACGACTTTATCAGCAGGGGAAAGCGGCACAGGCGGCGTCAACGCTGTTGGCACGGCTGCCGTCTGCCGTTCGCAATGATGCGTTGGAAAACATCGCCCGGGCGCTGGAAACGGAGCAAGGGCCGGTGCTGGAGGCAAACGAAGCGGATTACCGGGAGGCCACGGAAGCCGGTATCAACGACGCGTTTCTGGACCGGCTGCTGCTGAATCCGGAGCGGCTGAACGGAATGGCCGCCGACGTGCGCGGCGTGGCGGCGTTGCCGGACCCGGTGGGCGAACTGATGGAAAGCTCCACCCTGGAGAACGGGTTGGAATTGGAAAAACGGCGTGTACCGCTGGGCGTCCTCGCCAGCATCTACGAAAGCCGACCCAACGTTACCACCGACATAGTTTCCCTGGCGCTGAAATCGGGGAACGCCTGCATCCTGAGAGGCGGCAAGGAGACCCTGCGCTCCAATACGGCGCTGGTGTCCCTGATTCACCGGGCCATCGGCGAGGCCGGCCTGCCCACCGACGCCGTGCAATTCGTGGACAACACCGACCGGGCGCTGGTGGACGTGATGCTGGGGATGAAGGAGTACATCAGCCTGCTGGTGCCCAGGGGCGGGACCGGGCTGATCAACTTTGTGGCCGAGAACGCCGCCATGCCGGTGGTTACCGGCGGCGTGGGGGTGTGCCACACCTACGTTGACCGGGACGCGGACAGCGAAATGGCCGCTCGCATCATCTTCAACGCCAAGGTGCAGCGGCCCACCGTATGCAACGCGCTAGATACGGTGCTGGTGCACTCGGAGGCGGCGGCGCGCTGCCTGCCGCCCATCGCCGCGGAACTGAACCGGGCCGGGGTGGAAATGCGCTGCGATCACCGGGCGCTGAGTATCCTGGGGCCGGCGAACGGGCTGAACGTGGTGCCGGCCGAACCCGAAGACTTCGGGCAGGAATTTCTGGCGCTGGTCGCGTCGGTTAAGGTGGTGGACAGCCTGGACGACGCTATCGAGCACATCGAAGCCCATGGGCAGGGCCATTCCGAAGCCATCGTTACCGACGACGCCGACGCCGCCAGCAGGTTCCTCAACGAAGTCGATGCAGCGGCGGTTTTTCACAACACCAGCACCCGCTTCAACGACGGCGCGCAGTTCGGGCTGGGCGCCGAGGTGGGAATCAGCACGCAGAAGTTCCACGCCCGCGGGCCGCTGGGTCTGCGAGAATTGACGACCTACAAATGGATAGTCCGCGGAACGGGTCAAATTCGCGAGTGAGCGAAAACTAGATGCCTTTCGACTACGAACGCGAAGTACGCACCGCCAACTCCGAGGCATATTTGATCCTGGACGGAGAAACCACGGTGGGGCGGATAGACACGCATTTCATGCCCGGCATCGCTCACATCGCCATCGCCGTGGAGCAGAATGTGACGGCGGAGCAGATTGAGGAAATCATCTCGGACATCGACGCCGACATGCTGAACATCGTCGGCTCAGAGCGTGACTCCCACATGTATCACGTGTTCCAGGGGCACGAGATACGCGTGTTCAGCGACACGGGATATGAGGACTACGGCGGCGGCAACGGGAACGGCAACGGACGCGGCCATGGGCCACTGCCGCCGGGGGCGGGATAGTCGCGGGTTACTTGCGCTTCAGCACCCGGTGGACGGCTTCCGCGACGCCGTCGGGGGTCAGGCCGTTTTTGACCATCAGCTCGTTGGCCGGGCCGGAGCTGGTGTAGCCGTGGAGGGCGACCATCTCGACGGGCACGGGCCGGTTGCGGGCGACGACACCGGCGACGACGCTGCCCAGGCCGCCGTGGACGTAATGCTCTTCGGCGGTAACGATGGCGCCGGTATCCTGCGCGGCGGCGATGATTGTGTCCTCATCGGCCGGCGCCAGGGTGTGCAGGTTGATGACGCGAGCGTCGATGCCCTCGCCGGCCAGGCTATCGGCGGCGTCCAGGGCCGGGGCCAGCAGGGAACCGCAGGCGATGATGCTTACGTCGCCACCGGCCCGCATTGTTTCGGCCTTGCCCGACTGAAACTCATAGCCGTCGGCGTGCACCACGGGAGTGGCGGCGCGGGGGAGGCGGACGTACTGGGGGCCGCGGGTAACGGCGGCGGCGCGGATGACCTGCTCGGTTTCCGGCGCATCGGCCGGGATCGTGACGCTGAACGAGGGCAGTGCGCACATCAAGGACAGGTCCTCGATGCTGTGGGCCGACATACCATCCTCGCCGGTGAGGATGCCGGCGTGGGTGCAGACGAGCTTGACGTTTAGGGACGGCTGGGAAATCAGGACGCGCAACTGGTCGTAGGGCCGGCCGGTTCCGAAGACGCTGAAGGTGCTGACGAATGGAATCTTGCCGGCGGCGGCGAGGCCGGCGGCGACGCCGACGATGTTCTGCTCAGCCGGGCCGAAGTCAAAGAAGCGGTCGGGATACTGGTCGCGCCAGAGGTGGACGAAGGTGGAAACGTTGAGGTCGCCGCCCAGCACCACGATGTCGGGATGCTCTTCCGCCATGGTGAGCAGGGTGCGTCCATAGGTCTCGCGGGTTGCGACCGATTGCCGGGTGGTGGTCATCAGGCCAGCTCCTTGAGGGCTGCGTCGTATTCGTCGGCGGTGGGCGCGCGCCCGTGGAAGCCGGGGTTGTTCTCCATGAATGACACCCCCTTGCCCTTGACGGTGTTGGCGATGATTGCCGTCGGTCCGCCCTCACGTGCGGCGTCCAGGGCGTGAAGGATGTCGGCGTGCTCGTGGCCGTCGCAGGTGATGACGTTCCACCCGAAATCACGCCAGCGGTCGGCCAGGGGCTCCAGCGTCATCACCTCGTCGGTAAAGCGGTCGTTCTGGATGCGGTTGCGGTCGATGATGGCGGTGAGGTTGCCGGCCCGGTGGTGGGCGGCGGACATTGCCGCCTCCCAGACCTCACCCTCCTGACACTCGCCGTCGCCCAGGAGGGCGAAAACGCGGTAGTCGCGCCCGTCCAGCCGGGCGGCCAGGGCGTGGCCCAGGGCGAAGGACAAGCCCATGCCGAGGGAGCCGGAGTTCATCTCGACGCCGGGGGTCATGGGGTGAGCGTGTCCCTGGAGCAGGCCGTCGGTTTTGCGATACGAGGGCAGCTCGGAGCTGGGGAAGTAGCCGGCGCGGGCCAGGGTAACGTAGAAGCCCGGCGAGGCATGGCCCTTGCTGAGGATAAAGCGATCTCGTTCGGCCCATTGGGGAGCGTCGGGGTCGTAACGCAGCACGCCGAAATATAGGGAAATGAGGATATCAATTTCGGAGAGAGAGCCGCCGGTGTGGCCGCTGCCGGCGTCGTAAATCATTTTCAGAATTTCACGACGGGATTCGAGGGCGGTGGCGCGCATCTCTTCAACGGTTTGCAAGGGTTGGGTTACAGCAGCCAAAGGGTCACCTGCACATTGACAAAGATGATAGTGAAGGGCTGCCCCGATTATATGCGCCGGTATGGGTGGTGTCCATATTGGTATAAAATGGCCGGAGGTGCCATTTCGCGATGATTGTCGATTTCCACTGCCATCCACTGCCGCCCGGGTTTGCCGAGCGGCATCACGAACTGGCCGGCCGGGACCGGACCTATGCCGCGCTGTTCCCGAAGCCGGGCGGGCGCATCGCCGACGTTGAGGCGCTGCTCCGGGAAATGGACGCAGCCGGAGTTGACCGGGCCGTAGCCATGGGGTTTGGATGGACGGACCAGGAGGTTGCGAAAGAGGCCAACGACTACCTGATGGGTGCCGGGAGGGCGTACCCGGACCGAATCACCGCCCTGGCATCGGTCAACCCGGCCTGGGGCGAGGCAGCCGTGGTTGAAGCGGAACGCTGCCTGGACGGCGGCGCTGCCGGCATCGGGGAGCTTCATGCGGATACCCAGGGGTTTGACATCACCGACGGCGACGCGCTGAGTCCGCTGATGGAACTGCTGCGCGAGCGGGGAACGCCGGTGGTCATCCACGCCTCGGAGCCGGTGGGACATCACTATCCCGGCAAGGGAACGACCACACCGGAGCAACTGCTGAAGTTTGTCGCCAACTTTCCGGATAATCGGATGGTGCTGGCCCACCTGGGCGGTGGGCTGCCGTTCTACGCTGCGATGCCGGAGGTCGGCGCTGCCCTGGGCAACGTTTGGTACGATACCGCCGCGCTGCCCTACCTCTACCGGGCTGAGGCGGTAGCTGCCGCCGCTCTAACGGCCGGGGCCGAGCGGATACTGTTCGGCAGCGACTGGCCGCTGTTGAGGCAGCGGCGGGTGATGGACTACGTCGGTTCGGCGACGCTGGCGGTGGCAGGAATGTGGCCTTTCGATGGCAGGGAAACACTGCCGGACTACCTGCGCGATGGACTGGACATTGTGTTGATCGGGTTGAATCCGTCGGCCTACTCGGTCAGGGAGGGGCATTACTTCGCCAACCCGCGCAACCGCTTCTGGGCGGCGCTGTCGGCGTCGGGATTGGCGGGCCGGGAGGTTGGCCCTGGTGACGATGCCGGGATGCTGGCGGACGGCATCGGCTTTACCGACGTGGTGAAGCGCGCCACGCCCCAAGCGTCTGGGCTGACGGCGGCGGACTACCGACGGGATGCGCCACTGCTGCGGGAAAAACTGCTGCGCTATGCGCCGACCATCGCCTGCTTTCATGGGCTGACGGCGTATCGCGCCTACCTGCGCCACGCAGAGGGAGTCCGAAGTGACGGCGACATCGGGCTGGGTCGGCAAAGCCACTGCATCGGCGAGAGCCGGGTATTCGTCCTGCCCAATCCCAGCCCGGCCAACGCGCGGTACTCGCTGGAGGATTTGGCGGAGTGGTATCGCCGCCTGGGGGAATGGCGGGCGGAGTTGAAAAGTGGCGCGTAATACACCAGGGCATCGCGGGGCGACATCCGGTCCGGCAACACTGCGAACGTTCATCGCTCTGCCGCTGCCCGTTGAATGGACACAAGCGCTGACCGAGACGATGGACGAGTTGCGAAATGGCATTCCCGGCGGCGTGCGGTGGGTGAATCCGTCGGGAATCCATCTGACGCTGAAGTTCCTGGGGGCGACCGACGCCGGCCTGGCGCCGCGCATCGTGAGCCACCTGGCGGACAAACTGCCGGGCGTCAATCCGCCGACCCTGTCCCTGTCCGGCTTGGGAACTTTTCCGGGCCGAGGAGCGCCGAGGGTGATATGGGCCGGCGTGGCTGGCGATTCATACGGGCTTGAGGAATTATTCCGGCAAGCTGAAGCCACTGCAACCGCGCTGGGCTGGCCAGGCGAAAAGCGTCCATTCCGTCCGCATCTGACGCTGGGACGGGTCCGGGAATCGGCAACGGCGTCGCAGCGGCGCGCGATTACGGATGCCATCACCAGCACGTCCCTGCCCGTTGTTCCGGTCTGGCGCGTTGATGCCGTCCGGTTGTACCGCAGCGAACTGACGCCTCAAGGGGCGATTTACAGCAACCTGGGAGAGGTCAAAATCTGATGGAAACCACCCTGGAAACGGTTATCCGGCCCGTTGCGCCCTACGACTTTGAGCTAACGGCAGGGCAGCCGAACTACTCCCGCGACCAGCAATACAAGACGGAAGATTATGTTGACGGGGCCTACATCAGGCTGCTGGACTTGGGAGACAAGGCGGCGTTGGCGTCGGTGCGCTCCATAGGGTCGGTGGATGAGCCGGAGCTGGCGGTTACGCTGACGGGTGACGACCTGGCGGATGAGGACGCCGAGCGGGCTGCCGCCCAGCTGGCCTGGCTGCTGGGGTGCAACCAGGACCTGCGGCCCTTTTACGACTCCGTGGGCGACGACAGCATACTCGCCGAGGTGGTGCGGGAGTTCTACGGGTATCACAACACGCGGACGGCGTCGGTGTTCGAGGCGTTGGTGCAGGCCGTGATGGGGCAACAGATTGCCACCGCGGTGGCGCGAATCGTGCGCAACCTGCTGATTGAACACTACGGTGTGCGGGCGAACATCGGCGGGCGGGAGTGGTACGCCTTTCCGCGGGCCACGGCGCTGGCCACGGCAGAGGTGGACGATCTGCGGCAGCTGAAGCTGAGCGTGCGCAAGTCGGAATATATCCAGGGCATCGCGCGGGCGGCGCTGGAATCAACGGACGGCTTTGAGGAGATGCACGAACTGCCCGACGCGGAAGTCATTCAGCGGATGCTGGCGCTGCGGGGCGTCGGGCAATGGACGGCGCAATGGGTGCTGGTGCGGGCGCTGGCGCGGCCCGACGGCTTTCCCATCGGAGACCTGGCGCTGCGGCGGACGGTGGCCGCCCTGTACTTTGAAGGGGCGGAGATTACGGACGAGGAGCTGCTGGCCTTTTCGGAGCGGTGGTCGCCGTGGCGGTCCTACGCGACGTCATACCTGTTTGCGGCGTTGCGGTCGGGGCGGGTGGCGGGTTCGTAAATCCTGCGACCGGCTCTGGATGAGCGGGAGACGTGGATTCCCGCCTGCGCGGGAATGAGGGTACATGTAGGCTAACGCAGCATCCGCATTAGACCCTTGGGGTTGCTGGAGAACTGGCGCATGAGGCGTTGGGTCTGCTTGAACTGGTTGAGCACGCGGTTGACGTCGGCGGGGTTGGTGCCGCTGCCCATGGCGATGCGACGGCGACGGCTGCCCTTGATTATCTCCGGGTTTTCCCGCTCCTGGCGGGTCATCGAGCTGATGATGGCCTCGGTCTTGCGGAGTTCGGAATCGTCCAGTTGGTCGCGCATCTTCTTGGTCTGGCGACCCATCCCGGGCATCATTTCCAGCACCGATGAGAGGCCGCCCATCTTCTTGACGCCTTGAATCTGGTCCAGGAAGTCGTCCAGGGTGAAGCTGGCGGTGCGCATCTTGCGTTCCAGCTCTTTGGCCTTCTGCTCGTCAACGGCGTCCTGGGCCCGTTCAATCAGGGTAAGCACGTCGCCCATGGCCAGGATGCGGGAGGCCATGCGGTCGGGATGGAAGGGTTCGAGGGCATCGCTGCGCTCGCCGGTGCCGACGAACTTGATGGGGACGCCGGTAACCCGAGTGATGGAAAGGGCTGCGCCGCCGCGGGCATCGCCGTCCATCTTGGACATTATCAGCCCGTCCAGGCCCACGCGCTGGTGAAACTCCAGGGCGGCGTTGACGGCGTCCTGTCCGGTCATGGCGTCAACGACCAGGATGGTCTGGTGAGGGGATACCGCGTCCTTCACGTCCTCCAGCTCGTGCATCAACTCGTCGTCGATGTGAAGCCGGCCGCCGGTGTCCACGATGGCCCAGGTCAGCGCCAGCTCGGCGGCGCGCTTGACGCCGGCGGTGGCGACTTTGGCCGGCGTGGACGACTTTGGGTCTTCAGAATAGACCGGGATGTCAAGCTGCTTGCCCAGGGTCTCCAGCTGGGAGATTGCGGCCGGCCGGCGCAGGTCGGCGGCGATGAGCATGGGGCTGTGGCTCTGGCGCTTCATCTGCAAGGCCAGCTTGGCGGCGGTGGTAGTCTTGCCGGAACCCTGGAGTCCCACCAGCATCAGCACCGAGGGCAGGCGGCTGGACGGCGTGAGGCGGTGGTCGCCGGCGCTGAGCACGGCGGTCAGCTCCTCGTGAACGATTTTGACCACCTGCTGGCCGGGAGACAGGCTTTCCAGCACTTCACCATCCAGGGAGCGTTCCTTGACGGTGGCGACGAAATCGCGGGCGACACGGAAGTTCACGTCGGCTTCCAGCAGGGAGCGGCGCACCTGGCTAAGGGCTTCGTCGATGTCTTTTTCCGTCAGCCGGCCCCTGCCTTGGAGACGGTTGAAGATACCGGTGAGGCGGTCGGTAAGGTTGTCAAACATGGTGCGACTCTCGGCGCTCTGGATTCCCGCTTTCGCGGGAATGACGGTATAAAGACTATTCCCAGCGGAAGGTGCGATTGGCGATGATGAAGGCTATCACAAACCAGACGGCCATGCCGAGAAAATTGGGCCACTGGGTGATAATGGAGTCGCCCTGCACGGTCATGCCGCGGATTGCTTCCACCAGGAAGGTGAGCGGCAGGTAGTCGGTGACGGTTTGCAGGATGCCGGGCAGCACGTCGCGGGAGAAGAAAACGCCGGACAGGAACATCATGGGCAGCGAGACGATGTTGGCCAGCGGGGCGGCCTGCTGCTCGGTGCGGGCCCAGCCCGACACGGCGAACCCCAGGGCCAGGAAGACGGCTCCGCCCAGGCCGGCGGCCAGCAGCACGGCGAAAAAGTTGCCGGCAAACTCGGCGCCGAAGATGAACACGGCGACGGCGGCCAGAATCAGGGTTTGCAATATCACGACGATGAGCCGGGTGACCACCTGCGCGGACAACAGCGTGGCCGGGTTCAGCGGCGTGGCCAGCAGGCGGCGCAGGACGCCTTCCCGCTTCATGGTGACGAAGCTGAAAGCGACGCTGAACAGGCCCAGCTGCATAATGGACATACCAATGACGCCGGGCATGAGGAAGTCGATGTAGCCCAGGTCCCGAGCGGCGACGGCCTCGGATTCCAGGGTAACCAGTCGCTCCGCACCGGTGAGGGCGAAGTTCATCTCGTCGATGCCAGATTGGACCAGGCTCAGGCCGACCTGGGACTCGGCCGGACGGCTGGCGTGGTAGAGAACGCGGATGGCGACGGCCGGCCACTGTGCCCCCTGGGATTCGGCGGCAGGGCCGAAGTTCTCGGGCAGGATCAGCACCAGGTCGCGGCGGCCATTGGTCAGCGCGTCCAGTTCGTCGGTCTCGCCTCCGGTGGTAATGCGCAGGGATTCTATATCCTTCGTCCGGTCAACGAAGCGGGCGGAGGTTTCGTTCTGGGCCAGGTCAACGATGCCCAGGTTCACCTTGCCCAGCTCGCCGAAGTTGAGCAGGCCGAAGATGACCATGATGACCATGGGGAGAAAGAAGGTCCAGAAGAGGGCGGCCCGGTCGCGCAGCCACATCCGAATGGACATCCAGGTTAGGTAGATGGCGGGGTTGGTCAGCACGCTAAAACTCGCGCAGGGAGCGTCCGGTCAGGTCCAGGAAAACATCTTCCAGGGTAGCGGAACGCACTTCCTGCTGCCGGTGGAAGCCGCGGGCCAGCAGGTCGTCGATGAGGGCGTCGGGTGTATCCATGGTGATGATGCGGCCGGAATCCATCACGGCGACCCGGTCGCAGAGTTCCTCGGCCTCCTCCATGTAGTGGGTGGTCAGCACGATGGTACGGCCCTGGGCCTTCCAGCTCTGGATGGTTTCCCACATCAGATGGCGGGCCTGGGGGTCCAGGCCGGTGGTGGGTTCGTCGAGGAACACTACGCTAGGGTCGTTGACCAGGGCGGCGGCGATGGCGAACCGCTGCTTCTGACCGCCGGACAGGGTGCGAAAGGACGCGGAACGGCGCTCCCAGAGGTCAACAGTAGTCAGCAGAGGCTCCGGGTCAATTTTCATCCGGTAGATGCTGCCCAGCATCTTGAGGATTTCCTGGAGCTGCAAGTGCTCGAAAAACGCGCTGCTCTGCAACTGGACGCCGATCACCTGTTTGACGGCCCGAGGGTCGCTGGAGACATTGATGCCGGCGACGGTAGCCTTGCCGCTGTCGGCGGCGCGCATCCCTTCGATGATTTCGATGGTAGTGGTCTTGCCTGAACCGTTGGGGCCGAGGAGGGCGAAAACCTCGCCTTTGTTCACGGTAAAGGACACGCCATCCACGGCCTGGATGTCGGCGTAGCGCTTCCGCAGCCCTTCCACAATGATAATGGGGTCGTCGCCGTTGGAAATGTTCTGCTGGTCTGGCGTCGTCATTATGTTCGAACCGGGCGATAATTATATCACCCGCCCAATGTTACAATCGGCGGCGAGATGATTCCGCTGAAGCTGTCCGTCCGCAACTTTCTGTGTTACCGGGAAGACGTGCCGCCGCTGGATTTGCGGGGGGTTCACGTGGCCTGTCTCTGCGGGGCCAACGGGCACGGCAAGTCGGCCCTGCTGGACGCGATGACCTGGTGCCTGTGGGGTCAGGCGCGCACGGGCAGCCGGAACCACGACGGGCTGATTAGCTACGGCGAAAGCGAGTGCCGGGTAGAGCTGGACTTCCAGGCCCAGGGGCAGACCTACCGGGCCATCCGGCGACGTCGGAGCGCCGGACGGGGACGCTCGGAGCTAGACCTGTTCGTGCTGGATGACGCCGACCACCCGCGGGCGATTACCGGCAACACGCTGAACGAGACCAACAATCGCATCCGGCGGCTGGTGGGCATGGACTACGACACGTTCGTGAACTCGGCCTTTCTGCTGCAGGGACGGTCGGACGAATTCACCCGCAAGACGCCGTCGGAGCGGAAGGAGGTGCTTTCGTCCATCCTGGGATTGGGTCTATACGAGACTATGCAGTCTGCCGCCCGGGACCGCCGGGCCGAGTGGCAGGACCGGGCAGCGCGGGCCGAGGGAGCGCTGACGCAATCCCAAACGGCGCTGGGGGCCATTCCCGACCCGACGCAGGAACTGGCGGCGGTGGAGCAGCGTCTGACCGGGCTGGACGGCGAGCTGGCGGCGGCGTCGGCGTCGGCCGCAGAGAAACGCCGCGCTGTGGACGAACTGCGTCGTAAGGAAGCAGAGTTGGCGGCGGTCGAACGGCAGGTTGCCACGCTGGGCGAGGACATACGGCGAGCGAAGGATGCCATCGCTACGGCCCGGCGACGCATCGCAGATACGCAAGCCCGCAGGGAGCAGGCCGGAGAAATCGACGCGGGAGTGCAGGGGCTGACGGCGGCGCGGCAAGAATTGGAAAGGCTGGAGGCAGCGCGGAGGGAGCATGACGGGCTGCGGGAGCGTCGGAACATATTGCAGGCCACCATTGACCGCGAGGAGTCGGCGTTGACTACGGAATCGCTGGAACTGGCGCGGCGCATCCGGGAGGAGTTGGAACCGCTGGCCGAGCAGGGCGGTCAGATTGCCGCGCAGCTGGCGGATTTGAGCAGGGCCGAAGAGAAGCTGGTCATTGAAGAGGATGCTATGGACGCTCAAAACGCGGAGGCCGCTGAATTGCACGGCGTCATCGCGGTGCAGCAGGGCGAGCTGGAGCGGTGCGTTGCCGACGGGAAGGAACTGCGGGCCAGGCAACGGGAGATGGCATCGGCCGGCGCGTTGTGTCCGCTGTGCCGCCGGCCGCTGACCGAGGATACCTGCGGCGACATTGCCCAGTGGTACGACGCGGAGATTCAGGCCAAGTTGACGCAGCATAAAGAAATCAACCGAATCCTGGGGGAACTTACCCAGCAGCATACCCAGCTGGTCGGCGAGGCGGAAGGGCGGCGCAGCGCGCTGGCCCGTCGGCAGCGGCAGGCGCAGCAGGAACGGGGACGGCTGGAACAGCAGAGCCGGCAAAGCGACGCCGCCAAAGAACAGCTGGGATTGCTGAAGCCCCGGCTGGCCCGGCTGCAAGGGGCGCTGGCCATCGGGGATTTCGCCGGCGACGAACGGGAGGGCATCGTTGAGATTGATGCGGCGATTGCGTCCCTGGACTACGACGACGCCCGACGGGAGGAGGCTTACCGCGCGGCGCAAGCGCTGCTGCATTGGGAGTCGGAGCGCCGGGATCTGGACGCGGCGCTGGCCCGACTACCTGATGATGAAGAGGAGCTGCGGCAGAGTGAAACACAGGCGGCGCGTTGGCGGGACGAATTGGCGCAGGCCGAGGCCGGGTTGGCCGAGGCCCGTGGGGCGGTGGCCCAGCTGCCGCAGCGAGAGGCGGCGGTGGAGTCCGCTGAATCGGTGGTCTCCGCTTTGTCGCTGGAGCGGGACGAACTGCTGGCGCGGAGGGGACGGCTGCATGGCGACGGCGAGCGGCGACGGGGGTACATCGATGAAATCGCCAGCCTGGAGCGAAGTCATGGCGAGGCGCAGGCGGAGCAGGGCCTGTACCAGGAACTGTACGCCGCCTTCGGGCGCAGCGGCGTGCCGGCGATGCTGATTGATGCTGCCGTGCCGCATATTGAAACCGAAGCCAACCACCTGCTGGGGCGGATGACCGACAACCGGCTGGCGGTCAAGCTGGAAACGCAGCGAACCAATCAGGGCGGCAGCGTGACCGAAACGCTGGACATACTGGTCAGCGACGAGCTGGGATCGCGCAGCTACGACCTGTTCAGCGGCGGCGAGGCGTTTCGCATCAACCTGGCGCTGCGGATAGCGTTGTCCAAGGTGCTGTCCCAGCGGTTAGGCGCGCCCCTGCCAACGCTGTTCATCGACGAGGGGTTTGGCACGCAGGACGCCGCCGGCCGGGAGCGCATCGTTGACGCCATCGCTTCCATCCAGGACGACTTCGAGAAAATCATCGTGATAACCCATCTGGACGACTTGAAGGACCTGTTTCCGGTGCGCATTGAAGTGTTGAAGACGGAGCAGGGTTCGCAATTCTGGTTGAGTTAGCCAAGATCGAGGAGACAGTATGATGCTGACGGACGCACAACGGGAGTTTCTGACCAACCATCACAACGGGGCGCTGACCACCTTCCGGCGCAACGGCGCGGCGCAGATGAGCATCGTCACCTGCGGGTTATACGGCGACGGGGCAGCCTTCACCACCACGGCGGACCGGGCCAAGCTGCGGAACCTGCGCCGGGACCCGCGCTGCACCATCCTGGTGGGTACCGACGACTGGCGCAACTTCGTGGTGCTGGAAGGCGAGGCCCGGCTGGTCGGCGTTGATACCGTCAGCGCAGACGAGTATCGGGAAACCCTGCGCAACGTGTACCGGACGGCAGCCGGCAAAGAACATCCCAACTGGCCGGAATACGACCAGGCAATGCGGGACGATGGGCGGTACGGCGTAATCGTAACGCCGGCCCACGCGTACGGGCGGACGGACTAACGGATACGGTCCTTGGACAAGCTCAGGATGAGAGGGGCGGTTAGTCCAATCCCTCCGCTCGGCGCAGGGCGGCAACGTCGAAGGGGATGTCGTCGTACTCCCCGTTGAGGGCAGCCCGCACGCGCTCGCCGGACAGCGGGAGCTGCTTGACGCGGACGCCCACGGCATCGTACACGGCGTTGGCGATGGCGGCCGGCGGGCCGAAACCGGGAGGTTCGGCCACGGCGCGGGCGCCAAAGGGGCCGTCCTCGGCGGGAACCCTGATCAGCACGTCTTCGATCTCCGGCAGGTCGATGGCCAACGGCATCAGGTAGGAGGCAAAGGACGGGTTGCGGACGGCGCCGGTGTCCGGGTCGAACTGCTGGTCTTCGGTGAGGGCGCGGCCGATACCCTGCACCACGCCGCCGTCCAACTGGCCTTCCACGGCCATGGGGTTGATGGCGACGCCCACGTCCTGGGCCTGGATGTAGCGCAGGACTTTCACCTGTCCGGTGTCGCGGTCAACCTTTACCTCTGCAGCCTGGGCCGCGAATACCGGGGTGTAGGGCATACTGGACAGGGAGGCCGTGCCGATGATGGGTCCGCCCCGGGACGTAACGCTGGCGGCGGCCAGCTGGGCGAAGGTCAGCCCCTGGGGTTCGTTGTCCATCACGTACACCCGGCCATCTTCGCAGCCCAGGGCATCCTCGGGGACGCCCAAGCGCTCGGCGGCCAGGGCCATCAGCTTTTGCACGGTGTCCTCGGCGGCGCGCTGCACGGCGGTACCCTGGCTGTACACGATGCGACTGCCGCCGGACTGCCCGGTGTAGGGGGCGAGGTCGGTATCGCGCTTGGCGACGATGACCTTCTCCATGGGGATGCCCAAGGCTTCGGCGGCGATGGCGGCCAGGGACGTATCGCTGCCGGAGATGTCCACCGAGCCGGTCAGGAGGCTCACGGTGCCGTCGTCGTTGACGCTGATGGCGGCGGTGGACGGGCCGCTGCCGCTGCGCCATTCGCATAGGGCCAGGCCGATGCCGTGTCCGTCTTCCAAATCACGGGGCCAGTCAATCCGTTCCTTGACCGCTTCCAGGGTTTCGATGAGGCCGTTGCCGGGGACGACGGCGCCACTGACCGACACGTCGCCCTCGCGCAGGGCGTTCTGCAAGCGCAACTCGTAGGGGTCAACACCGATTTCGTGGGCGATGTGGTCCATGTGCGATTCGACGGCGAAGGTCATATCGGCGACGCCGGAGGCGCGGTAGGAGCCGACGTAGATCTTGTTGGTATAGACGCCGTAGGAGCGGAGCCGGAAGTTGGGGATGCGGTAGGCGCCGATGCCGTGGCCGATGCCGGAGTTTGGGCCGGCCCCCAGGTAAGCGCCAACGTCGAAGATGGTGTAGGCTTCCCGCGCGGTTATGGTGCCGTCTTTCATCACGCCGGAGCGGATGTAGTTGGTAACCGGCAGGCGGGGGCCGTTCATGGTGAAGACTTCTTCCCGGGTGTTGACCAGCTTGACCGGGCGTCCGGTGCGCATGGCCAGCAGGGCCGGGAAGGCTTCAAAGGCGAGGCGGAGCTTCGCGCCGAATCCGCCGCCCAATTCCATGGGCACGATGCGGATGCGGGAAACGGGCATTTCCAGCACGGCGGCCAGGGAGGCGCGCACCGGGTAGGGCCCCTGGGTGGAGGCGTAAATCACCAACCGGCCGCCGGGTTCCACGTCGGCGACGCAGGCCATGGGCTCCAGGAAACCCTGGTTGATGCCCTGGGAGCGGTACACGTCCTCGACGACAACGTCGGCGTCGCGGAAGGCCTGCTCGACATCGCCGCGGTCGGCGTCCAGCAGGGTGCTGACGTTGTGGCCCATGGTGAAGCCGTAGCCTTCGTAGTTTTCCAGGTCGGGATGCACTGATGCCGCGCCGTCCACCATGGCGACCAGCGGGTTGACTACCGACGGGATGTCTTCGTACTCAACCTTGATGAGTTCAACGGCCTCTTCGGCAATGGCTTCGTCATCGGCGGCGACGGCGGCGATGGGTTCGCCAACGAAATTGACCACCTCGCGGGGCATCACGTAGCGGTCGCGCAGAGCGCCGGAGCCGAAACGCACGTCGGGGAAATCGACGCCGGTGATGACGGCGCGGACGCCGGGCAATGCAGCGGCCTGAGTGGTGTCAATGCTGACGATGCGGGCGTGGTTGCGGGCGCTGGGCAGCAGCTTGCAGGCCAGCATACCGGGGAGGTACACGTCCGATGCGTAGGTGGCGCGCCCGGTTACCTTCTCGTAAGCGTCAACGCGGGGATGGTTTTGTTCCAGGACTTTGAACTGGGTGGTCATCGGTTGCCTCCGTATCGGAGTCGGGGCTGGAAACGCTGGTGAGCAACGGTCAGGCGGATTGGCGCATCTCATCGGCGGCGGCCATGATCGCCTCGATGACGCGGGCGTAGCCGGTGCAGCGGCAGAGGTTGCCGCCGATGGCGAACCGGACATCTTCCTCGGTGGGGTTCGGATTGGCCTGCAGGAATCCCGTGGCGGACATTATCAGGCCGGGGATGCAGAAGCCGCACTGCAGTCCGCCGTGCTCCACGAAAGCGCGCTGCACCGGGTTGAGCTGGTCAACGTCGGCCAAACCCTCGATGGTGGTAATCTCGGCGTCGTGGGCGCTGTGGGCGAGGACGAGGCACGAGGTTACGGGCTTGCCATCCATGAGGACGGTGCAGGCGCCGCAGTCGCCTTCGTCGCAGCCTTTCTTGGAGCCGGTGAGCCCGGCTTCATCACGGAGGCAATCCAGAAGGGAGTAATAGGGTTCCACCAGCATCAGGCGGGATTCGCCGTTGATGTTGAGGGTCAGGGGTTGTTTCATTGTGGCAACCTCTCTTACCAGGCGGTTTGGACGGCCAGGCGTCGGATTTCAGCAAAGTCAGGCGCGCTGCCGGCAGTGGCCACGGCGTGGCGCAGGGTGCGTTCGGTCAGGACGCGCACCATGTCCCGGCGATAGTCGGCGCCGCTGCGCACGTCGGCGATGGGGTTGCAGGATTGCGCGGACAGTCGGGCAGCCTCGGCGAGGTTGGCGTCGGTAGGCTGCTGGCCCACCAGCCGACCCTCGGCGCCGTAAGCCCGCAGTGGGGTCGGAGCCACCGCGCCCAGGGCGATGCGAACGGCGGCGCAGGTTCCATCTTCAGCCAGGCTCGCCACCGAGGCAACGCCAACGGCGGATATGTCCATAGCGCCCCGGGGGCTGTGCTTGATGTAGAGGCCGCCGGTGTTGGGCGGAGGCGGCGGCAGGCGAAGCTCGGCCAGGACTTCGCCGGATGCCAATGCGGTACGGCCCGGCCCGACGAACAGCTCGTCCAGCGGCAGCCAGCGCTGGCCCGTGGAACTCACGATGAAGCATTGGGCGTTGTGGGCCAGCAGTGCGGGCAGGGTATCGCCGGCGGGCGAGGCGTTGCAGACGTTGCCGGCGACGGTGGCCAGGTTCCGCACCTGTACGCCGGCGAAGGCCGTTGCGCCAGCGGTCAGGGCCGGATAGCGGCTGCGCACGTCGGCGTTCTGCTCGATGTCCTGCACGGTGGCCATGGCCCCGATGGACAGGCCGTCGTCGGGATTCCAGCGGATGTAATCCAGTCCGGGCACGTGCTGCATACAAACGACGGTGTCGGGACGCCACACGCCGGTGCGCCAACGCACCAGGAAATCGGTGCTGCCGGCGACGAGGCAGGTGTTGTCACCACCCGCGGCCAGCATTTGGAGCGCCTCGTCCAGGGAGTGCGGCTCCAGGTAGTCAAAACGAGCCATTCCAGCCCTCCATCTCTGGCGCAGCTGATGGTCGAGAGGCAGGCAGTTGCGGCAATGCTCCCCGACAAACGCCAGACGGAGCGATTATAGGGGCGGTTGCCGGGGACGGTCAACGTCAGCAAAAGGGGCGAGCCTGGTTGCTCGCCCCCTTGACCAGGAACCGTGATGGCGACGTTTTAGCGTCCGTTGCCGTAGGGTTGGATCAGGACGCGCAGGGTGCCGTCGTTCTCCTTGCGCTGGGTGAGCAGCTTGTGGCCGGCCTGTTCCGTCCAGTAGATGACGTCGTAGATGTTGAGGGCGTCGTGGAGGATGGCCTCGATGAAGGAGGTGCGGTCGTACTCCATTTGGCGGCTGAGGGCGGCGATGACGCCGGCGCAGTTCTTGCCGCGACCGTCGATGACCGTCCAACCGCTGCCGTCTTGGTGGCCATTGCCGTTTCCGTTGGCGTGGCCGTTGCCGCCGGGGGCAGCGCCGATGGGGGCACGCACGTCAATCTGGCCGCTCTTGCGCAGGTCCAGCTGCTCCTTGAAGTAGGCGACGGCCTCCCAGGCGACGGCCCGGTCGCGGTCGCCAGTGGAGCAGACGGCGCCGCGGACGCCGACGATGTCGGGGTTGATGCGGGCCAGCTCGTCCAGGTTTTCCAGCTTGAGATGGCCGCTTAGGGCGGTGCTCAGGCCGGCCGCCTTAGCCTCCAGCACCATATCGCGCAGGACGGGTTCGGGCATAAAGTCGAACAGGTTGCGTCCGTCCTTGGTGAGGGTATCGATGAGGAACCCGTCACATTCGCCGTCCTTGGCCAGCTGCACCATCAGGTGAGGGTCGAGGCCGCCTTCGAAGAGCAAATTGTCGGCGAAGAGAGAGCCGATGAGCTTGGTATCGGCGTCGCCGATGGCGGCGCGGGCGTCCTGCAGGACTTCCACGGCGGTTTCGTAGTCGGCAACCTGGAAGCCGACCTTGACCGAGGTGGCGTCCATCATCGCCGCCGCGTGGACGGCCATGGCGACGGTGCCGGGCTGGTTGGGTACGACGCCGAGGGTAACGCTGACGTGCTTGTGAGCAGGGATAATCTCCCGCACTTCCTTGACCAGGTTGGGATGGGCCGAACCCACCAGGGCCTCTTGCAGGTTTTTCAGGTCGATGATGTCGGCGCCGCCCCGGTCGGCTTCCAGGGCCTCGGCCATGTTCTGGGCGCTGACCAGGAGCATCATGCCGGAACCGCCCAGGTCCAGGTGTCGGCCGGGCTGGCGGTCTCCGTTGAGCCAGGGCGCATGTGGGCGCCCGTGGATGACTTCGCGTTGCGGTTCGGGAGAGGCGGCCGCGCGGGGGAGCAGGGGCTCCAGTTCCCGCCAGAGTCCGCTCTTTTCCTCGTCGGTGAGGTCGGTGAGCGGGGCGCGGACGCTGCCGCCGGCCATGCCCATCATCTCGCCCCAGGCCTTGCACATGGACACGGGGAGAGCGCCGCCGGTCTTCTTCATGGTGCCGCCCCACCACTTGTCGGACAAGGCCTTGATGTCCTTGAGGTGGCGGTTGTAAAACTCCATGTCGTGGTCGCCGGCGGTGGCCCGGTCGATGAACTGGGTGTAGTAGTTGTGCAGCGGGGTGTCGAAGCGCCAGTCGGAGGTGTTGGCAAACATCACCTGCTGGTGAAATCCCAGCTCCTTGGCCTTGTGGAAAATCCACTCGTCGGGGGTGCTGATGACGGCGTCGCGGCCGACCAACAGGTGGGTTTCGATGGAAACCTGCTGGTTGAAGCTGGCCTCCTTGACGCCGACCACGTTGGGGATGGCGCAGAGACGCTTGAGACCCTGGGGGCTGATGGTAATGCCGAACTGCGGGGAGTTGTAGAACATCATCGCCAAGTCGGTGGTTTCGGCCACCTGCCGCACGAAGTCAACCACCTGATCCTCGGTCTTGGTGACCATGTAGGACGGGGCGATGATGAGCAGGTCGAAACCGCGTTGCTGGGCATGGTTCGCCAGCGCGATGCTCTCCTGCAGGGAGGTGTCGGTAACGTGAGCGCCGATGAGCCAGCGGCCGGCCGCTTCGTCGGCCACGGTGTCCATGACCAGGCGCCGCTCGGCTTCGGTGAGGCTCCAGAACTCGCCCATGTTCCAGGTGCAGCCGCCGCCGCGGACGCCGAGGCTCTGCACGTGGCGGATGTTGCGGCGGAGGCCGTCGGTGTCCACACGATTATCGGGGGTAAAAGGCGTTACCAGGGTGGTCCACTGGCCTTTCAGGGTTTGCCAGGCCCATTCCTGCGCCTCATGCTTGCGGTAACCGGCCATTTTTGTCAGCCTCCAACAGCAGGTGTCATTGGGTACGCCAAAACCGGAAGGCGACAAGCGTGCTCCGGCTGGTTAAGGATAGTTTATGCGGGGCAAGGGCCGGCGTCAACAAACGGGCTGGCACTTAGGACAGTACCAGGTGCTGCGGTTGCGGACGCGCAGGAGCTGGACTTCGGTTTCACAGCGTGGGCACCGTTCGCCCTTGTAGCGGGGGACAGTCCAGGGCGACAGCGCCGTGGGCGGGTCCGGCCACTGGGCATCCCGCGCGGCAGCGTAGGCGCGGGTAGAGCGAGTGAGCGCGGTTACGATGGCCCGGTGCAGGCGCGTTGTTTCGTCGTCGGAAAGGGAGTTGGCGGCGCGCTCCGGGTGTATTCCCGACAGGAACAGGGACTCGTCGGCGTAGAGATTGCCCAGACCGGCGATGACGGACTGCTCCAGCAGGATGGCTTTCAAAGGGGCTTTGCGACCGGCGAGGGCATCGGCAAGCGTCTCAACGGTGAAAGAAGGCTCCAGGGGCTCCGGCCCCATTTTGGGCATGGCCTCGTCAGGGTTGTCCAGCAGCCACAGGTGGCCGAACTTGCGGGGATCGATGAAGCGCATCTCCCGGCCGTCGTCCAGGGGGAAGGTGTGGCGGACCATCGGCGGGGGCTCCAGGTCGGCGTCGTGGATGCGCAGGCTGCCGGTCATGCCCAGGTGCAGCACCAGGTGATAGCCGTCGTCCAGAGATGCGCTGAGGTATTTGCCCCGGCGCTGCACGTCGGTTACGCGGCGGCCGGCGACACCCTCGATGAACTCGCCCACCGACGGCTCGCGGATGGTGTTGACCCAGGTGACTTCCGGCGCGCCCAATTGGCGACCGACCAGGCCGGAACGGAGCAGGTACTGGCGGGTGTTTTCAACTTCGGGCAGTTCGGGCATGGCAGGTCAGGCGGATGCGACGCGACACACGCCGAGGGTAACATCCATGCCTTCCACTTTGGCGGTTTCGGATTGGGCGTCTTCGGCGGGCGGCTGGGCGAGCAGGTCGTCGCTGAGGGTTTCCTGCCTGATGTAGTCGCCATGGGTAGCCATGACGCGGGCAACGTCGTCGGAGCCCTGGTAGTAGGTTACGATGCGGTCGGTGATTTCAAAGCGGGCGGACTTGCGCAGGTTCTGGATGCGATGGGACAACTCCCGGGCCAGTCCTTCGTCGGCCAGTTCCGGGGTGATGTTGGCATCCACGGCCACCATATAGCCGGAGTCCAGGTTGGCGGAGTATCCGTTGACGGACACGACGGCGTCGTCATTATTGGAATCTGAGTCCTGGCCGGCGGCGGCCTGGGCTTCCGCGTACAGGCCTTGCACAGCGTCGGCCGGATGCAGCTCCTTGATGTTCAGTTCCTCGAGAATCTGCGGGCGCACCCAATCGAGGTACTTGGCCTCCTCGGGGGTGCGGGTCTTGACTACCACGGAGGCCAGCGGCTGGCGGACTTTGAGGCCGGCCTTGCTGCGGGCGGCCCGGCCCATGCTGGAGACGCGGATGGCCAGGCGGGTGGCGTCCATCACGGGCTGGTCGATGAGGGAAACGTCGGCGGTGGGGAAGTCGGCCAGGTGCACGCTGTCCGGCCCGTGGGGATTGAAGCGCAGCTCCAGGTTGCGGTACATCTGCTCGGACACGAAGGGAGCCAGGGGCGCCATCAACCTGGCTACGGTGGTGAGGCAGGCGTACAGGGTGGCATACGCGCCCAGCTTGTCGACATCGGCTTCCGACTTCCAGAAGCGACGGCGGGAACGGCGCACGTACCAGTTGGACAGGATGTCGATGAAGTCGGCGATGCGGCGGCCGGCGTCGGTGGGGTTGTAATTATCCAGGTGCTCGTCAACCACCTGCACCAGCCGGTTCAGCTCGGCCAGAATCCAGCGATCAAGCTCGGCCTCAGGACGCCAATCGGCGGGGATTTGGGACGGCTCGAACTCGTCGATGTTGGCGTAGTTGGTGAAGAAGGAATAGACGTTCCACAGGGTGAGCAGCACCTGGCGCAGGGTTTGCTGCACCAGCCGGTCGGAGAACCGGCGCGGCTCGCCAGGATGGGACGCGGTGAACAGATACCAGCGCAGGGCGTCGGCGCCGTGGGCGTCCAGGATGGTGTCGGGTTCGACGATGTTGCCCAGGCGCTTGCTCATCTTGCGGCCCCGGCCGTCCAGGATGAGGCCGAGGCAGATGACGTTGCGATAGGCGATGTCGTCCTGCATCAGGGTGGACAGGGCGTGCAGGCTGTAGAACCAGCCGCGGGTCTGGTCAACGGCCTCGCAGATGTAGTCGGCCGGCAGCCGGCCGTCGGTCTCGATGTCGCGGTTTTCAAAGGGATAGTGCCACTGGGCCAGGGGCATCATGCCGGAGTCGAACCAGCAGTCCATTACTTCGGGGACCCGTTGCATCGTGCCGGTGCAGTTTTCGACGCGGCAGGGCCAGGTTACGTCGTCCACGTAGGGGCGATGCAGGTCCAGGTCGTTGAGGTTTGCGCCGGAACGTTCGGACAGTTCGGCCACGCTGCCGATGCAGACGGTTTGCACGCAATTGTCGCACTGCCAGATGGGTATGGGGGTGCCCCAATAGCGCTCGCGGGAGATGGCCCAGTCCACGTTGTTGCGCAGCCACTCGCCGAACCGGCCCTCCCGGATGTGTTCGGGATACCAGTTGATGCGGGAGTTGTTGCCCACCAGGCTGTCCTTGACGGCGGTGGTGCGGATGTACCAGGAGGTCTTGGCGTAGTAGAGCAGCGGCGTGTCGCAACGCCAGCAGAAGGGGTAGGTGTGGCGATAGACGCCCTGGTGGTAGAGGAGGCCGCGGTCTTCCAGGTCGGCGGCGATTTCCGGGTCGGCGTCCTTGACGAACTTGCCGGCGAAGGGGTAAGTGCCCGTGATTGCGCCCTGCAAATCCACCTGCTGGATAAAGGGCAGTTGGTGTTCTCGACCCAGGCCCAGGTCTTCGTCGCCGAAAGCGGGGGCGATGTGGACGATGCCGCTGCCGTCGTCCATGCTGACGAAATCGGCGGCGACGACGCGGGGGGCGTAGCCGTCGGCATCCTGGAGGGTGGTCTGGCCGTCCTCGTCCTTGACGAACCGGCGGATGGGAACGCCGTACTCGGCGGCGTCGTAGAGAGGACGGTAGGGCTGCCCAACCAGGTCACCGCCGGGCAGGGTCTTGAGCACGGTGTAGTCGTCCTGCAGGACGCTGAGAAGAGCGGTGGCGAGGATAAGCTGGTAGCCATCGGTGGCGACTACGGAGTACTCCGCCTGGGGGTCAACAGCCAAAGCGGTATTGCCCGGCAGCGTCCACGGCGTGGTGGTCCAGGCCAGGAAGTAGGTGGGCGCAGTGTCGGGCCACTGGGTGGCTTCAAACTTGACGAACACGCTGGGGTCGGGTGTGTTTTCCCGGTAGCCCAGGGCAACCTCGTGGGAGGACAGGCTGGACACGCAGCGGGGGCAGTGGGGCGCGCCCCGCCGGTCCTGGTAGAGCAGGCCCCGATCCCAGAGCTGCTTGAGAATCCACCAGCCGGTTTCGATGTAGTCGTTTTCCAGGGTTACGTAGGGGTCGTCCATATCGACCCAGTAGCCGATGCGGTCGGTCATTACCTCCCACTCTTTGACGTAGCGGAAAACGCTTTCGCGGCAACGGCGGTTGAACTCGGCGATGCCCAACTCTTCGATTTCGCGCTTGGAGGAAATGCCCAGCTCCTGCTCAATCTGCAGCTCGACGGGCAGGCCGTGGGTGTCCCAGCCGCCCTTACGAATGACGCGGCAGCCCTTCATGGTGCGGTAGCGGGAGATAACGTCCTTGAAGACGCGGGCCAGGACGTGGTGAATGCCGGGGCTGCCGTTGGCGGTGGGCGGCCCCTCGTACATCATGAAGAGGGGCGCGTCGGGGCGCTCGTCGTAGGAGCGGCGGAAAACGTCGCGCTCTTTCCAGTAATCCAGGATTTCAGCGTCCAGGTCGGGAAAGCTGACCCGGCTGGAAACCACGTCAAACATAGTCGGAATACCTCGAAACCGTTGAAGTTCAGAGACGATTATAGCGCAGGCCAGAGGGCGTGAAAGTGGTGCAGTGGGCCGTGGCCCTGGCCGATGGGATAGGCGCTGCGGATAGCGTCGGTTACGTAATCCTTGGCCTGTTGGACGGCGGCCGGCACATCCAGGCCGTGGGCCAGGCCGGCGGCGACGGCGGAGGCGAAGGTGCAGCCGGTGCCGTGGGTGTTGGTGGAGGGGATGCGTTCGGCAGTGAACTCCATAAACTGCTGCCCGTCGTACAGGATGTCCGTCGGCGGGCCGTCCCGGTGGCCGCCCTTGACAACCACGGACTTTGCGCCCATGGCGATGATGGCTTCGGCGGCGCGGTGAGCGTCGGCATCGGTGGCGATGGTGAGGCCGGTGAGGTCCTCGGCTTCGGGGATGTTGGGCGTAACCACGGCGGCCAGGGGTATCAGCCGCTCGCAGATGGTGGCGATGGCTTCCGCGCGCAGGAGCCTATCGCCGCTCTTGGCGACCATCACCGGATCAACCACCAGGTTGACGATGTGGTGGCGCTGGACGGCCTCAGCGACGGTGGCGACGATTTCGGGGGAAGAGAGCATCCCGGTCTTCACCGCGTCGGCGCCGATATCGGTTATCACGGCGTCAATCTGGGCCGATATCACGTCGGTGGGGACATCGTGAACCGCGGTAACGCCCACGGTGTTCTGCGCGGTGATGGCGGTGAGGGTTGATGCGCCATAGACGCCCAGGGCGGAGAAGGTTTTGAGGTCGGCCTGGATGCCGGCGCCGCCGCCGGAATCGGAGCCGGCGATGGTCATTACGACGGGAGGACGGTGGGTAGGCATAGGCGTTTGAGTAGTGAGAGGGGTCAGGCCGGCTGGCCGGGGATCCGCCAGTCGTCGGTGGCGTCGCTCTCATCCGGGCCGGTGGGCAGGTTCATCGCCACGCCGGCGTCGCGCAGGACGCTGATGTGTTCCTCGTCGGACAGGACGCCGATGTGCAGGGCCGGCAGGGTTTCTATGTTCAGGCCGGCGGTCATCCCCAGTTCCAGGGAAAGGCGAACGGCGGACTGATTGTCGGCGGCCTCGGTGATTATGACAAAATCATAGCGGCCCAGGACCGCGTATTGAGTGAGGATTCTGCCGGAGGGAGTTTCAACGGCGGCGGCGGCCTCGCTGAGCAGATTGGGGTTTTCATGGCCCATGCGCCGGCCGCGTCCGGTGAGGTTGGCAAGCATTACGTAAAGTGGCATTTTGGGGGCACCTGTGGCAAGAGATTCGGGACGGGCCGCAGTTAGTATAGCATCGCAATGACAGGCTCAACGGGGCGTGCTATCATCCGGCGTGATTGCACGCACGGAGGCTTAATATGGATGTCGGTTTGAATATGTCAATCTCCACCAACTCCATTGATGTGGCGGAGATAGCGGCCAAGGCGGAGGCCCTGGGGTTTGAATCCATCTGGTTGCCGGAGCATCCCGTGATGCCGGTGAACACGGAGTCCAGGTATCCCGGTTCTCCCGACGGCTCCATCCCCGATTACATGAGCGACATGGCCGACCCGTACATCGGGCTGGCCCGGGCCTCGGCGGTTACCAGCAGCATCAAGCTGGGCACGGGAATAACGCTGATACCGGAACGCAACCCGCTGGTGCTGGCCGGCGCCATTGCATCCCTGGACCGCTTTTCCGGTGGCCGTTTCCTGCTGGGCATCGGGACCGGATGGCTGCGGGAAGAGACGGAGATCATGGGCGGCGACTTCGACCATCGCTGGACGCAGGCCAGGGAGTCCATCGAGGTGATGCGGGCCCTATGGACGCAGGACGCCGCCGAGTATCACGGCCGCTACTACGACTTCCCGCCGGTGCAGTGCAACCCCAAGCCGGCCCAGGAAGGCGGGCCGCCCGTGATTCTGGGGGGCAACGCGCGCAACGTGTTCCGCCGGGTGGCTCGCTGGGGCGACGGCTGGATGCCCACCGCGGCCAGCCCCGAGCAGATTGCGGCCGGCCGCGCCGCCATCGACGAACTGGCCGAAGCGTCGGGGCGAGACCCGTCCGGCATCGGCATCACGGTGTTTGGGCAGCCGGCGGACCGGGAGCTGATCAGGCAGTTCGAAAGGGCCGGCGCCAATCGGGTTATCGTGCGCCTGCCGGATACGACCAGCATCGGCGCGCTGGAGGAAATCGAACGGATAGCGGAGGCTGCCTTGTAACAGCGGCAGGCGTCCTGCAACCGGTAGATCTGCGAGGCCGGGCGGCACTAGCGCCGCCCGGTTTTTTGCATGGGGCGATGGGTTTCGGCAGTTATTGTGAATCGTGATATATCGTTGATTGGCATATCTTATATTCGGAGGTGTGATGTTAAATTCCAAGCAAATCGCCGCTGAACTCCGCCTGAACGGCCCGAACACGTCAGCCGATATCGTAATACGTAAGCAATTACGGATTCAGTTACGATTACATTCATAAATCCAATTGCCGTGCCGTTTGACTGTACCCTTTACGATTGCCTATATTGCCGGAACCCGAAGCCATCAGCGATAAGCGATGGAAACCCCAAGGGGTTCGGGCGAAGAATCTACTCTATAACCATTCAGGAGGGCCTCCATGGCGTATAGACGGCTTTTACGATTTCCATTAGCGGCGTTGGTCATTGCCCTGGCCAGCGCCGGGTTGATTGTCGGCTGTGGCGGAGCTGCGGAAGAGTCGGCGCCGCAAGCACAGCAGCAAGTGCAACAAGAACAGCCGCAACAACAGGCCCCCGCCACGAGCGCTCCGGCGCCCGTTCGCGCGACCAACACTCCGGTTCCTCAGGACGCTACCTTGGCCCCAACGCCCACGCAGCGGGCCTCGGTGTTGCAGGCAACGCCCAGGCCGACCCTGGCGCCCCAGACCGAGGGTGAACTGGTTACGAACCGCCTGATTGCGGTGCTGGACCCGCCGTCGCTGGAGTCGATGCTGGACTGCGAAGTTACGGGCTCCGGCGTGGTCAACTACCGTATGTCCGCCGAGTTCATGGTGGACGCCGGTCGCTTTGATGGCTCTTACGAGCCGATGCTGGCGACGGAGTGGGGCATCACGCCCGACGGCCGGACCTGGAACTTCAAGCTTCGCCAGGGGGTGCGCTGGCACGACGACTGGGGCGAGTTCACGGCTCAGGACGTGAAGCACTCGCTGGCCTACTACACCAACCCCGAATGTCGCGCCTCCTATTCGGACTACTTCCGCAACGACCCGGGCAGCGACGTTGAAATCGTCAACGACTACGAGGTCAACATCCACATGCAGAAGCGGCCGGCAGTGGACTTTCTCTACTGGTTCTCCGGCTATCGGGGCGTTCCCATCAGCAGCAGTGCCCAGTGGAACCAATCCTGCCCTGGCGGTGAGGCCGAGTACAACGACCCCGACACCGGCGAGCCCGTAGGCTACTGCAAAGCCAGCCGCGATATGGTGTACGCCAAGTCAGCCCGCACCGGCCCCTACGAATACGTGAGCTTCGAGGAAGGCGTCGGCTGGGAATGGGAGCGCGTGGACTACGACCACTGGCGTGTGGACGCGGACTTTGAAGAAATCGAAATCAAGGACGTGCGTGAGCCGGCAACGCGCCTGGCCATCATGCAGGCCCGTGAAGGACACATCGCCGCCATCAACCGCGCCCTGCTCCAGGACGCCATTGACGACGGCCTCGAAGTGTTCGACAGCTCGGTAACTGCGCAGACCACCTTCGCGATTTTCGGCGGCATGTACTTTGCCACCGGCGAGAAGGGCATCGACCCCAACGCCTCGGCAGAAAACCAGGCGGCTGACCGGGAAGCCTACAACATCGTGGCAGCCCGGGACGAGATGCATCCCTGGAACGACCCTGGCGAAAGCGGCAAGTTGGTCCGGATGGCGATGAACAAGGCGCTGGACCGGGACCAGATTAACGACGCCATCTTCAAGGGAGCCGGCGGCCGCCAGTGGGTGGCAACCCTGGTTCCCGACTTCGCCGCTGGCTACAACCCGGCCTGGGAAGACAGCTGGGACGAGCTCTATGGCTACGACCCGGAAAAGGCCCGGGAACTGCTGGCCGAAGCCGGCTATCCCAACGGCTTCTCCTTCCGCATACCGGTGTTCCCGCTGAGCGGCGTGCCGGAGATGCCGGACATGATGGAAGCCATGGCCAAGTTCTGGACCGAGATCGGGCTTGACCCATCGCTGGACCCGATTGAGTTCTCCAACTGGCGGAACGAATACCGGGGCCTGAACACGGACTGCTGCGTGTACCCGTTCCGCGGGCCGGCAGCGCCCATCGACACCCGGGTGCACTTCTACTTCAGCGCCGAGCGGTTCTTCCGGGCGTACAGCAGCGACGACATCCAGGAGAACAAGAACAAGGCGCTGCGAGCGTTGAACGAAGCCGACGCCACGGCAGACTGGCAGAAGGTTTCCGACGAAATCTTCTACGCAGCCGGCACCATCCCCGGCTGGACACTGCCCGTGAGCGCGGTGGTGGACCCGGACGTGGTGGCCGAGTACATCTTCCTGGGCCCCAATAACGGCAACTACGTCTATCTCGAGCACGTGAAGGGCGTGCGCGAGTAGGCCCAGAGGTAAAGGCACATTTCACCCCGGCGGGCTTCGGCATAGTTGCAGCCCGCCGGGAAGACTGACAACTTGATTGGTGGTACGTACCGAGAGCAGGAAAGGACATTATGCAGCGCTTTATCATCCTGCGACTATTACAGGGGTTATTGGCCGTATTCGCGATCAGTCTCATCGTTTTCTCCCTGTCGCGAGTGGCCGGCGACCCGTTGGCGGCGATCCTGGACGACGAGTCCGGCAAGGAGCAGATCGAACTGCTGCGCGCGCAGTGGGGCCTGGACGAGCCGCTGCACGTGCAGTACTTCACCTACATGAGGCGGCTGCTTACGGGAGACCTGGGGACGTCCTTCAAATGGGACCGGCCGGTGGCGGAACTGATTCTGGAGCGATTACCGGCCACCTTGCAGCTATCCGCCTTCGCGCTGCTGGTCACCGGGATCATTGCGTTCCCGGTGGGAGTGATTTCGGCGGTGAAGAAAGACTCGTGGTTTGACACCGGCGGCAAGATGTTCGCCATCTTAGGCCAGTCGGCCCCCACCTTCGCCGTAGGACTCATCCTGATGTGGATCTTTGCGGTGCAACTGGGCTGGCTGCCCACCTCGGGCAAAGGCGGTGTCAAGCATATGCTGATGCCGGGCTTTGCGCTGGGCTACTACAACGTGGCGGCCATCATGCGCTTGACCCGCTCGTCCATGCTGGACGTGCTGGACACCGAGTACGTCAAATTGGCTCGCATCAAGGGCATACCGGAGTGGAAAATCGTGTGGAAGCACTGCTTCCGCAATGCCCTCATCGGGCCGCTGACCTACTTCAGCCTCATTTTCGCCATCGTCATTACCGGCTCCGTGGTGATCGAAACGGTCTTCGCCTGGCCCGGTCTGGGGCTGATGGTCATTGAGGCCATCAACTCCAAGGACCACATCACGGTGCAGGCGGTAGTGATGCTGTTCGCCCTGTTGTACGTGGCCGTCAACATCGTCACCGACATCACCTACGCTTACGTTGACCCGCGCATCCGCTACGGATAGCCGATACCGGAGGGAATTAGAGCAATGGCTGTGCAAACAACCACTCCCGGAGGTCCGGTCGGCGAAACCCTGGCGGTTCCGGCACGGGGAGAATCGACGCTGGGCAAGGTCTGGCGGGAATTTCGCCGCTTCCCGGTGATACCCACGTTCATCCTGATTGTTCTGCTGCTCGTCCCGGCCATCTTCGCCGACCTCCTGTCGCCCCACGACCATCTGCTGGGCGACCTGGAACGGGAACTGGAACCACCGGCGTGGGTTCCCGACCGGGAAAGGGAACAGCTGATTGTCCAGCGAGCCAGGGACAATAACACCGAGGTCAGCCTCAACAACGCGCGCCGAAACATGGAGAGCGGCGCGGCGACGCTGATCGACGCCAACGGCAACGGCCAACCCGACCTCGGCGAGACCATGGTTCGCATTGAACTGGGCGGCAGTTGGGAATATCCCTTCGGCACCGACAAGCAAGGGCGCGACCTGCTGAGCCGGCTGATGCACGGAGCCCGCATATCCCTGGCGGTGTCCTGTCTGGCCATCATGCTGGGCGGGTTTTTGGGAACCACCCTGGGCATGCTCGCCGCCTTCCGGGGCGGCCTGGTTGACGCCATCCTGATGCGAATCGTGGACATCAAGCTGGCTTTTCCGTCAATTCTGCTGGCGCTGACCCTGGTCGTTGCCATTGGGTCCGGGTTCAGCACGGTGGTCATCGTCATTGCCCTGCTGCTGTGGGCGCGCTACGCACGGGTGGTCCGCGGCGAAGCGTTGACCATCAAGGAGCGGGACTTCATTGACCGGGCCCGGGTGGCCGGAGCGTCCAACCTGCGCATCATGGCCCGGCACATCTTCCCCAACGTGTTCAACACGGTCATCGTGCTGGCGACGCTGGAAGTGGGGCACGTCATCATCCTGGAAGCGACGTTGAGCTTCCTGGGCGCGGGAATCCCGCGCCCGCAGCCGGCCTGGGGCCTGATGGCCGCGGACGGACGGGAGGTCATCACCAGCTCGTGGTGGATTTTCCTGTTCCCCTGCCTGGCCATCGTCCTGACGGTGCTGTCCATGAACCTGCTGGGCGACTGGCTCCGCGACCGCCTCGATCCAAAGCTGCGGAACGTTTAACGTTTGCGCGGACATCTGAAATTGAATGACATCACCCGGAGGGATACGACGATAGACCAACGACACTGAACGAGTCCCGCTTTTTGAGGAGGGCGTTATGAGAGGCAGTAGAGCATTCCGTTGGCCGATAATTCTGACCGCGATGGCGTTGCTGGCCACCCTGACGGTGGTGAGTTGCGGCGGCGCCGAAGAAACTGCACCGTCCCAAGACGCCGGATCCGCCGCAGCGCCGGCTGCTCAAACGGCGCCCACCGACGCTCCGGCCAGCCAACCCCAACAACAGGCGACCGTTGCCCCAGCGGCCACGTCGGCGCCCACTCGCCCCTCCTTCGTAGGTACCACGCCCGTGGCCCAGCCTCAGCCGACCGCAGCGCCGGCTGGCGGCGGGGGTGAACTGAAAACCAACGACCTCATCTTCCTGTTTTCCCAGCAGACCCGCCAGGGAATCATGGATTGCGACGTAACCGGCAGCGCCACCAGCCAGCACCGGCCCTCGCACGAATTCCTGATCGACGCGAACCGCTATACCGGCGCCCTTGAACCACAGCTGGCAACCGACTGGAGCGTCAGCGAGGACGGACGGACGTGGAACTTCAAGCTGCGCGAAGGGGTGAATTTCCACTTCGGTTACGGCGAATTCACGGCGCACGACATCGTGAACTCGCTGAACTATTACACCAACCCCACCTGCGGCGCGTCCTACTCCGACTATTTCCGGACCAATCCGCAGGCTATACCGGAAGTCATTAGCGACACCGAGATCAACATCACCATGGGCGCACGGCCCGAGTTGATCTTCGACTACTGGATATCCGGTTACCGCGGTTTGCCCATAACCAGCAAGGCTCAATGGGACACCGGGTGCCCCAATGGCGCCGCGGACTACGAATCCTTCGAGGGCATAGACCACTTGGACGGGTACTGCTCCGCAGGAGAACCTACCTTGCTGGACCAGGGGCCGGCACGGCTGGGCCCCTACCAGTTCGCCGATTTTGAAAAGGGCATTGGCTGGTTGTGGGAACGCGCGCCTGGTGAACACTACCGGGTCACTCCCGACTGGGACACCATCGAGATCAAGATTATTGAGGAAGCCTCCACCCGCCTGGCCTCCATGCTGGCCCGGGAAGCTCACCTGGCAACCATCGACCGCGCCCTGGTGGGCGAAGCGCTGGACGCCGGCCTGGACCTGGCCCCCAGCCAGGTTGTGGCAGTGAACAGCATGATGGTGTTCGGCGGTATGTACTACGCCACCAAGGAAGGGCCGGAGTTTGAGCCCTATTCTGCGGCGTCCTACGACCCCACGGTGCCGTGGGCCGCGCCCGGTGAAGCGGGCAAGCTGGTCCGCATGGCAATGAACAAGGCGATCGACCGCGACTCCATCCGCGAGAACATCTTTGACGGACAGGGCGCGGAAGGCAGGGTTGCCGGGTTGATACCCAGCGCCGAAGCCTTCGGCGGCGAGTACGCCGGCTACAACCCGGCCTGGGAAGATTCCTGGGAAGATCTGTACGGTTACGACGTGGAACGCGCCCGGGAGTTGCTGGCCGAGGCTGGCTACCCCAACGGGTTCAACGTGCCCATCATCAGCTACACCATGAGCGGGCTGCCCGAAATGAAGGACTACGTGGTGGCAATCGCGGCCATGTGGGAAAACATCGGGCTGACCACGGAAATTCGGGAGATGGAGTTCTCCCAGTGGCGCCAGGAATATCGGGGCGCCACCACCACCTGCTGCATCTACCCCTTCCGTGGCTACGCGGAGCCGCCGCATCCCACGGTGCACTTCGCCTATAGCCCGGAGCGGTTCATGCGCTTCTACGTCAGCGACACGGTATGGCAAAACACCTTCAACGCTCTCAACTCCCTCAACTTTGAGGAGCAGCTGGGACACTGGCACGCCGTGTCGGACGAGCTGTTCTACGAGGTAGCGTCCATACCCTTGCACACGCTTTCGGTGCAAGTGGTCATCGACCCCGAGGTTGTTGAGGAGTACATCTACCTGGGCCCCTACGGCGGGCAGTTCACTGATCTGGAGCACATCAAGGGCGTCCGCTACTGACGGAGCCGCGCGTCTGCAATTGCGATGAGAATCGCCTTGGTCCCTCCGGTGTCGGCTCCCAGGAGCATGACGCCGGAGGGACGGTCAAAAGCACAGGTCGGGGTGGAGAGCAACCATGCAGGCATACATCTTGAGACGAGTGGCCCAGGGAATCCTGGCCATCTTTATCATCAGCACCGTCACCTTCTCCCTGGCGCGGGTGTCCGGCGACCCGTTGAACGTGCTGCTGCCCGAGGAGGCTTCGGAGGAGCAGATCCAGTTGATCAAGGAGGAATGGGGCCTGGACAAACCGCTGCACATGCAATATCTCCAATACCTGGGCAAGCTGTTCAGGGGGGATCTGGGCGAGGCTATGGCCTGGCCAAATGCAACAGCCGGTGAACTAATCATTGAGCGCCTGCCCAATACGGTGAAACTATCCGCTTTGGCTTTGCTGGTCAGCGGGGCCATCGCCTTCCCGGTGGGGGTGCTGGTCGCCATTAAGAAGGACACACCCTTCGACTACCTGGGCAAGCTCTTTGCCATCCTGGGGCAATCGGCGCCCACCTTTGCGGTGGGGCTGATACTGATGTGGATATTCGCCGTGCAACTGGATATGTTCCCCACCTCGGGCAGTGGCGGCGTGCGATACATGATTTTGCCGGCGGTAGCCCTGGGTTACTACAACGTGGCAGCGTTGATGCGCCTGACCCGGTCGTCGATGTTGGAGGTGCTGGACACCGAATACGTAAAGCTGGCCCGTATCAAGGGAGTGGCCGAGTGGAAAGTCATTTGGAAACACTGCTTCCGCAACGCGCTGATTGTTCCGCTCACATACTTCGGTTTGATCGGCGCGGTGTTGATCACTGGTTCGGTGGTAATTGAAACGGTTTTCGCCTGGCCGGGACTGGGAGCCCTGGTGATCGACGCCATCCTGTTCCGCGATTACGTGGTGGTGCAGGCTGTGGTACTGCTGTTCGCAGTTGCGTTCGTCGTCATCAACATCATGGTTGACGTCCTCTACGCCTACATCGACCCCAGGATTCGCTACACCTAGTCCGGGCCGCGCAACGACGATCACCAGGTCCACGCAGGGAATGAGGTTCCACATGGCAGCGGTAACAACTACACCGGAAGTCGGGGCGGTACAGGCGCAACCAACAGGCAATCGCGCGGTAGCGGTAGCCAGAGCGTTCCGCCAATTGCCGTTGATTCCGTTACTCGTTTTGATCGTGTTGCTGGTGATACCGGCGATATTTGCGAACCAACTGGCGCCCCACAATCAACGGATCGGCGTGCTTGACGACGCCAAGTTGCCGCCCTTCTGGGTGTCGGAAAGCTTCGAGACCCGGACGGTGGTCCAGCGGGCGGACCGCAATCGCCTGGACATTGAGATCGGGCTGTCCAATGCTCAGCGCAAGGTGGAGCGGGGCGAAGCAACCATCCTGAGCGGCGGCGAGGACGGGACGGTGGACCCGGGCGACACGGTTCGCTTCCTGGACCGCAAGGGCGGCTCCATGGAGTATCCCCTGGGCACCGACAAGCAGGGCCGCGACGTCCTCAGCCGCATTATGCACGGGGCGAGGATATCCTTGCTGGTCTCTTCCCTGGCCATCCTGCTGGGAGGAGGTCTGGGCACGCTGCTGGGTATGCTCGCCGCCTACCGGGGCGGCAAGACCGACGCGGTGGTCATGCGCGTGGTGGACATCAAACTGGCTTTCCCGTCGATCCTGCTGGCCCTGGTTCTGGTGGCCGCCATCGGCGCCGGGTTCACCACCGTGATCGTGGTCATCGCCGTGTTGCTGTGGGCCCGTTACGCCAGGGTCGTGCGGGGCGAAGCCCTGGCCATCAAGCAGCAAGACTTCATCGACCGCGCCAGGGTCTCGGGCGCGTCCAACGCCCGGATCATGATGCGTCACATATTCCCCAACCTGGTGAATACGGTGGTGGTTCTGGCGACGCTGGAAGTTGGACACGTGATCATCCTGGAGTCCACGCTGAGCTTCCTGGGGGCCGGCATACCGGCGCCGACGCCAGCGTGGGGCGTGATGGTCTCGGATGGCCGCGACCTGATCACTACGGCCTGGTGGATTTTCCTTTTCCCTTGCCTAGCAATCGTGCTTACGGTACTATCTATGAACCTCCTGGGGGACTGGTTGAGAGACAAGCTCGATCCAAAGTTGAGGAACGTGTAACCCATGACCGCTACACAGACTGCCACCGATACCATCCTAGAGGTAAACGACCTCAAAACGTACATTTTCACCAGGGCGGCCACCGTGAAAGCGGTGGACGGGATTTCCTTCAACCTGCGCAAGGGCGAAACCCTGGGCATCGTCGGCGAGTCCGGCTGCGGCAAGACGATGACCGCGCTGTCCCTGCTGCGGCTGGTTCCCAAGCCGGCGGGGCGCATCGTTGAAGGCGAAATCGTGCTCAATGGCGACGACATCCTGCAGAAGAGCGAGGATGAGATGCGCGACGTGCGGGGCCGTCAAATCTCGATGATCCTGCAAGACCCGCAGACGTCCCTCAATCCGGTGTTCACCATCGGCAACCAGCTGCGGGAAGCCCTGGGCATCGCCCACAAGGAAAACAAGAGCTCCATGCTGTCCAGGGCCGTGGACGCGCTGCGGAAAGTGAACGTTGCCGCGCCGGAGCGGCGGCTGGACGACTACCCGCACCAGATGTCCGGCGGCATGAAGCAGCGCGTGGTCGGCGCCATCGCCATGTCCTGCGAGCCTGGCATCATCATCGCCGACGAGCCCACCACTGCGCTGGACGTAACCATCCAGCTGCAATACCTCCGGCTGCTGAAGGAAATCCAGGCGGAAACCGGGTTGGCCATCATCTTCATCACCCACGACTTTGGCGTGGTGGCGCGGATGTGCGACCGGGTAGCGGTGATGTACGCCGGCCGAATCATTGAGCAGGGAGACGTGCGGGACATATTCAGCCGTCCGGCCCATCCGTACACCCAGGCGCTGATCAACTCGGTGCCCAAGCTGGAAGAGCGGGTGGACCGGCTGTATTCCATTGACGGACAGCCGCCGCTGCTGTCCAATCTGCCGGAAGGGTGCCGCTTTGCCCCGCGCTGCCCTTACGTGGCCGACAAGTGCTACGAATCCTACCCGACAACCTACCATCTGGCGGAAGGACACCACGCCGACTGCTGGGCCCTTGACGCCGATTGGGACGGCACACCCATCGAGGAATTCGTACCGCCCACCGGAAGCGCCGGTTAAAGGTCGGCGGGAATAACGCATTTACAAACTGAGGAGGAACTGTCCCCATGGCAGTCGATACCAACAACGCCCTGCTGGAAGTGCGCGGGCTGAAGAAGTACTTCCCGGTCACCAAGGGCCTGATACTGATGAAGACCATCGGATACGTTCAGGCGGTGGACGGCATTTCGTTTTCAATCAAGCAGGGCGAAACCGTAGGACTGGTGGGGGAGTCCGGCTGTGGCAAGACCACGACCAGCAAACTGCTGCTCCGCCTGGAGCGCCCCACTGAGGGCGAAATTATGCTGGAAGGGAAGGACATCAATTCCTTCCGGGGTAATGAGTTGCAGGAATATCGAACCACCGTGCAGGCGGTCTTCCAGGATCCCTGGTCGTCCCTTAGCCCCCGGATGCGCGTTCGCGACATCGTATCGGAGCCGCTGGTGGTGAACCGTAACGTTACCACTCAGGAAAAGAACGAGCGGGTCGCCGAGGTGCTGCAGCAGGTTGGACTGCACTCGCAACAGGCAACCAACTACCCCCACGAATTCAGCGGCGGGCAGCGGCAGCGTATCGCGGTGGCCTCGGCCCTGGTGTCCTATCCCAAGCTCATCGTGCTGGACGAGCCGGTTTCGGCGCTGGACGTTTCCATCCGCGCCCAGGTGATGAACCTGCTCAAAGACCTGCAGGAACAGTACAACGTCAGCTACCTGCTCATCGCCCACAACCTGGCCACCGTTCGCTACATGGCCCACGAAACGGCGGTGATGTACCTGGGTCAGATCGTGGAATACGCGGAGACCGAGGAACTGTACAACAACGCGCTGCATCCCTACACCAAGGCGTTGTTCTCCGCGGCGTTGCCCTCGCATCCGGACCTGATTCGCGAGGACATCGTGCTGCAGGGCGAGGTGCCTTCGCCCATCAATCCGCCCAGCGGATGCCGCTTCCACCCGCGCTGTCCCTTCGCGATGCCCCAGTGCTCGGAGGAGACGCCGGTGGAGAAAGAGGTTGCCCCGGGACACCGGGTTTCCTGCCACCTCTACTGACGCTACCTGATGCCGAAATTGTCCCCGTCCTCGGTGCGCACGATGAGCAGTTCGTTGCTGATTATCGGCGGTATGGTGATGCCGGAGCCCATGAAAATCTTCCAGTCCACGGCGCCGTCCTCCCGGTGCAGGGAGTATAAATAACCGCTGGCATCTCCGAAGATAAGCCGGTCTTTCACCACCAGGGGCGAAGTCAAGATGGCATTCTCCGCCTGGAAAGTCCAAAGGGTTGACCCGTCAAGGGCGTCCAGAGCGTAGAGCGACCGGTCGTGCCCGCCCACATAGAGGGCCTCCTCGCCGTCGTCATCAGCCAGGGCCGGCGCGCTGTAGATGCCTTGCAGGGGATTTTCCGGAGAGAACTGCCACAATCCGCCCTGCTGCCCCTGGGGACGAGGGACGCCGGGCACCTGCCAGAGCCACAACTGGGCCCAAATCTGCTTGAACTGGAACAGTCCGGGTATCTCGCGACGGTCGGCGCTGACGGCATACACCCGACCGGTGGAGGCGAAGTAAGCGCGCTTGCCGTCGGCGGAGATTACCGGAGCGCCCCGGATCGCCTTGGCGGTGCGGAAGCGGAACCATTCCTGCCCGGTGCGGGCCGACAGGACGTAGAAGACTCCGCCCTCGTCTCCAACCATCAACCTGCCGTCGTAAACCGCCACGGCGCCGCTGGCGTTGCTATCCAGCTGCGTTCTCCAAATCAGCGAGCCGCTGTGGGCATCCAGCGCATAGAGCCAGCCCTTGCCGGAGCTGATATAGACGAGGCCGTTGACGATTACCGGCGGAACCTCAACGGTATCTTCGGCGGTGAAGGTCCAATGAGTATCGCCGGTCAAGGCGTCCCAGGCGTTGACGGTGTGGTCGGTGCTGCCGAAGAAGAGGTGAGAATCCACCACGCCGGCAGCCGCCGTGATCCGTCCGGGCGTCTCTCCCTGCCAACCCTCCCGTACTTCGCCGGAATTGGAGAGGGGATAGATTCCGTTGGCTGACCCCAGGTAGATGTTGGAGTATTGCGCTACGGGTTCGGAACTGAGCGGGTCGGGAATGTGGGTGTTCCAGACGATAGTGCCCACCGGAGGGGGAAAGCCTACCGATACCGACCGTGTATTGCGAGGGTCCCGACCCCCAATTGACCATACTCCTGGGCCTTCGTCAGCCGTCATCTGCGTCTGAATATTCTTGAAGAATATCACCGGGTTGGGCGCGAAGGGATAGTTGATCCAGACGATGAACAATACGAAGAGAACGATGGCGGCGGACGTGATGATGCGCCGCCAGGATAACCGTTCCAGCAGCCAGTTCCGGCGGCGATGCTGTGCCCAGATGGGCAGCCTCACCACCACCTGGTTGCATCTCTCGCACCGAGAACCGATGCGCTGCCCGGCCAACCCGCAATACGGGCATTCCACCACCAGGTGGTCTTCGCCCAATGCGTCGTCGTCCACCAGGGATGAACGGCCCGGTGATTCTGCCGGCGGTGGCGACGCTTCCACCACCACAGCGCCGTCCGGCTCCTGGATGAGGGCGGCGGCAGGTTCGCCGACCAGAGCGTATTCGGAGCTGGACGCAGCGGGCCCGGCTACGGCAGCCACTTCCAGCGGAGCGGGCTCCAGCGTCGGGGCTGGACGCAGCGAAGGTTGCTCAGGCTCGGCGGCCGGAGTGGTTTCGATTTGCGGCTGGGCCGAATCGGACGTGGGGTCCAACTCCCGGCGGGAGCCTCGGGTGAGGCGTCGGAATATGTCCCCCAAGCCCGGCATCGGCCCGTTGCCTAATTATCCGTGAGCGAGCCGCTGATGAGCAGGCGGCGAACGTTGGGCGTTAGCGCCCGGGCGCGCTCCTGCAAGCCTTCGGGGCCAGCGTTGGTGATGGGATGCTGGCACATCAGGTACGGGAAATCAGGGACGCCCATCAGCCTGGTGTAGGCGCGGGCGGTGTTGGCGAACACGGTGGTGATGATGGTCGCCGCGGGGATGCCCTGCTGCTCCAAAGTAATTCCGTCGTGCAAACTGCCCGACGAGCAGCCCCCTCAATCGCCCACACCGGCGATCACGAAATCGGCGTTGCGGTGCAGGTCGGCCAGCACTTCGGGATAGGGAGGCAGCGACGCGCTGTGCTTCTGCGTGTAAAAGATGTTGGAGAATTCAAACTCCGCGTCCAACTCCCTGGCGATGGCCCAAAGAATGACGTCCGAGTTGGCCTTGGAGTTGTCCAGCAGGCCCAGACGGCCTCCCCGCAGGTCAATAGGCCGGTTGGCCATAATCAGCGGGGTAGAGCCTGGGTCAAACCCCGTGGGGTCAATTAGTTGTACTGTGGTGGCGCTGCCGGTAGTCATGGTTGGTCTCCTTTGCACGGCTGTGCGGCGGGTCACTTGCCCTCCGTGATGGCGGAGGTTTCGGCGGGAACGCCGAAGTAATTCATAATCAGTTCGCTGTAGATGCCGCTGTCGCCACCGGCCTTGATTATCAGGATGTCGTCCGGGCCGTTGACGGTCATGCGGCGTTCTTCGTCGTCTCCCGGCTCAATGGCGCCGTTGACCATACCCAGGCGCTTGAGCTGGCCCACGGAACGCCAGGAGCGCTCGTAGAGATATTCCTGCATATCCCGTCGCGTCCAGCCCTGGCGACCCAACAGCTCGGAATGCCAGTGTCCCACGACCCACACCCACTTGATATCGCGACCAAAATAGACACCCAGGCCATGTGAGTTCATCCCGTCAACGATGGAGTCCAGCAACCCCTCAGCAGTAGTGCTGTAGCGGTTGCCGTGCATTGAAGGGTCCTGGATGGTAGCGACGGTCACCACGGACTGCTCCGGGGCATAGCCCAGACTGACGTGAAACGGTTCCCACGGGCTGTTTTCCTCGTCCTCGCCGATGACCACGCCAAACTTGGTCAGGCTGCCCATGCAACCCCGGTCCAGGAGCCCGGGCCGCTGCTCGAAGACGTTGATGAGGATGAGCCGCAGGGCGCGCCCGATGGTGGAGTTGGCGCGATGACCGGGGCTGAACAGGTTGTCGGCGCAGTTCAGCTCAATCTCCCGTCGTATGGGGCCGTTAACGATGGTCAGCAGCCCGGTGGAGTTGGTGACTGCGGAAACTTCGTGAATGCAATTGGGGTCGTGCTCAATGAGAGTGCGCAGGGTCGCCAGCACGATGGGGAAGTAGGCGGGCAGACAGCCGGCCATAACGGTATTGGCGGCGGCCTGCTCGGCGGTCAGCGTCCGCCGCCGCACCGGAACCTCGCCCAGCACGGTGTCGGGCGCGAGGCCAACCGCATCCAGCATCGCCTGGACCCGGTCGGCGGTGGGCGGGATGACGGGTAGGCCGTCGGTCCAGCCACGACGGTAACATTCCTCGATGGCGTCCAGGGTATCGGGATAGGGATGCACGGCAGCGCGCAGCGTTTGCTCAACCACGATTGCCTCCTGATGTTAATTGCAACGGGCTTATTCTACCAACCGACGGCCTGTAATCTCAACTTGCGTCCGGAGAACCGTGTTTCGCTATCCCAGGCCGACGGGATGCCAGGATATGACGCAGCGGCGAACCGGCTCCGCACCGGCCAAACGCCACACGTCGCCACGCTTCTGCAGGGAGTCGTCCAGTATCTGCTCCAGCCGCTGCATCTCCTCGGTGTCGGGCTCCACGTACAGCTGCGGCGCGATGCCGGCGATGGCCGCCTCGCGACTGGCGAACTGGAGGGGCGGTTGTTCCGGCAGGTCGGCAATCTCCGGCTGGATGCCCAACTCCTCCAGAACGGGAAGCAGCTGAGGCACGGTGGGCAGCGAGAGCCGCGGCTCCCCGTGCACTGCCTCCCAGATGCGATGCACCTGCGACCTGGGAGCCGTTCGCATCATTACAACCAGCGCCAGCCGTCGGGCATGACCGTCCAGCTTGCGGACGAAGGCGCCGATGTCGGCAATGACGTAGAGCACGTTGCTGCACAGGACCACGTCGGCCGGTGCTGCCGTCGCGTTCAGCCAATCCGATTCAATAATTGACACGTTGCGGATGTCGTATTCGTCGGCGGTCTCCCGGAAAACGGCGCACATGCTAGGGGATGGCTCAACGGCGGTGACCGAACTGCACGTCAGGGCTAGCGGCAGGGCCAGCCGACCGCCGCCGGCCCCCACGTCCAGCAGGGTCTCGCCCGGCATCAGCCGGGCACGCAGCGTCTCGACTACCCCATCGTTCTTGCGGAACGGGTCATCCTTGAAGTGGTGGGCCGCAGTCGCCCAGGAGTCGGTGGGGCGCTGGCCCCGCACCCGGTCAGACTGCTCATGCTCCAGGCGGACCATTTCGGCCCAGTCTTTTATTGCGCTCATATCTGATACCTCAGCCGGCCAACGGGACCGGCAAACTGACTGCGGCCCGGGAACCGGTGGCGAGCAACACCGACGCCGGCGCTTCTCCCATCGCTGCCGCCAGGCCACTGCCAAAGACCTCGCTGAAATCGCACTCAATTCCCCACCGGGACGCCTGGCGCACCGGCCAGGGCGGTCTCGTCAGGTGATACGTTTTCACGCCGTTCCCGGTCGCTCCATTGTAGCCCCAATAGCGACTGGTCAGAAACTCTCCCAACGAGCCAGGGGGCAGATCCATCGGCGGGCCATCCGCCGATGCCCAGAATCGTTGACGGCGACCCTGCGCTTCCCAATGATACGCGACACAAGCCGTCCGGCCCGTTCTCTGGGCAGCGCAGGCGGAGAAATCGTGTTCAACCGGCGCCGTTTCGAAGGGCTCCCCGTATACCACTCTCGCCACCAGCGCGGTCAGTCGGTGGGGCACCAATTGCCGGATGAACACCACGCCCGGCCGCTCGTCATCGCCATCCGCCGCACGGCGCACGTAGAACCGCAGGTTCACTTCATCGTAGCAGTTGGGAAGAACCGGAATGCCGAAAACACGCAGGCCCTCAAAGCGCAGCCCGACCAGGCTTATGTAAGCCCGGCCCTGCCAATGGTCGACGACCAACCCCGACGGCAGCAGGGGTTCCAGAGCTCCATCGTCAACCGGCCACGAAAACAGCAGCGGGTTAATCCAGTTCGCAGTCAGTGCGGCCGGAATGAGAGTCCTTCGACTGGCTCAGTACGAGCGGGGCGGGGTCAGGATTCCAGCTCGGCCAGGCGCTGCTCCAGGCGACGCTGCTGCAAGGAGATGGTCAGGTCGCCGCGGGTGCGCTCCAGGACGCCGCGCATGGCGTCGGTGCTGTGGCGCAGCCCGCCGGTTACAGCCTCCGGGAAATCGACGGTTACCAGGATGCCGTAAATCTCGTCCATCAACTCCATCAATTCCTCGCAGCGGCCGGTGTCGTCCCGGCGCAGCGCGTCCAGGATGTAGCGGCGCAGCTCGCCGATTACCTCGGCCATGCCGTTGAGGTAGGCCGGCGGGTCGATACCCAGCGTCTCGGCATCGGGAATGTCGGCGCCGGAGATAACGGCCAGCGTTATGTTGGCCTCGGTGAACTCCTTTCGCGCGTCGGAGAGGAAGCCGGCGTAGTAGATTTCAGGGTTCTCCGTGCGGATGCTGACCGTCTCGGACAGGCTGGCCGACGCTTCGCCGACGAGACGCTTCGCTTCCTCGAAGTCATTGCGATGCACCGCCCGGATGGCGTTGGCGGAGTTGCGGATGACCTGCCGGGAGATGGCCAGCGCACGCTCCCGCGCCTGGTGCCGGGCGGTGAGCTCGCCAACGGCGTGGGCGGACATCGCCGCCAGGTGCGGCCCGTATCGCGTCGGCATATCAGACCCGCCCGCCGGCGGCGCGGATGGCCTCGGTCAGCTCGGCGGCGGCGGCCTCAGGATCAGGCGCGCTGCCCACGGCGGCGGTTACGCAGATGGCGTCGGCGCCGGCCTCCACCACGGGAGCCACGTTTGCGGCGGTGATGCCCCCGATGGCAACCAGGGGCACCCGGGCGGCGGCTCGCGCCTGTTTCAACCGCTCCGGCCCCTGCGGGGCCCGCGTAACCTGTTTAGTGGTGGTGGTGTACATCGCGCCAAAGGCCACGTGGTCGGCGCCCATCTGCTGGGATTCCACTATCAGATCGATTTCCCGGTTGGATCGTCCCAGCACCTGCCCCGGCGCCAGGACCTTGCGCGCCTCGGCCACCGGCAGGTCGGTCTGGCCCACGTGCAGGCCGACGTGCTCCGGCCCCAGCGCGGCGGCTAGGTCGGCGTGGTCGTTGATGATCAGCAGGGCGTCGTTGGCGGCGCACAGGTCCCGCAATGCCGTCCCCAGCGGAAGCTGTTCGCCCTTGTCCCGCAGCTTGTCCCGCAGCTGCAGCATCCTGGCGCCGCCGTTGATGGCAGCCCGGGCGATGTCCAGGGGGTCGCGCCCTCCGGTAACCTCCGGGTCAATGATGACGTAGAGGCCGCGGATCCGGGCTGCCTGGGCCTGACGCACCGCCGCGCCGATGCGGTCAACCGCGTCCTCCAGGGCGCGGCGCAGTTGCAACGCGGCATCGGCGGGTATCTCGCCGGTATTCTCCAACACCGTCAGCAGGCCGTCCGCCGCCGTCGCCAGGTTCAGGGCTTCGTGCCGGCCCTGCGCTCCCCGGCTGCTGGTGGACTCTCGCTGCGGGTCGCTCAAGCCGTCGCCGAGCCATCCGATTTCACCCCGCATCAACCCTTCTGGTAAGGCTTCGGACGCCAGCAAACCGTCCAGGCAGGAGAGCAGTGAGGACATCAGGGTCGATTGGGCGGGTGCTGGTGAGGAGGTCACAGGTCAAGTCCTTTGGGCGCCTCGCCGCTGCGGGCGGCGTCGATGGATTGGCGCACCGAGTCGGGCATATCCACGCCGTGCCGGGTGAACGATTCCTCCACGTGGCGGCCAATGTTGCGGGGGTCGCTGTAGTAGTCCTGGCTGCGGCTGTCCATGGGGCTGGCCTCGTGGACGCCGGCGGTGGTCTTGCCCATGGCGAAGGTTGACATCCGCCGCTCCATCGCGTCGCTGCCGCAGACGCTGCAAATCGGGGGCACGTGGCTGCTGACGGAGCGCACGAAAACCGACGCCACGGCCTGGCATTGCTGACAGCGATATTCGTAGATTGGCATAGCGCCTAACCGTCTGCCCTAGCCATCAGGATTATTGATTTCTTGGCGGTGCTCATGGAAGTCGGGCGTTACCAGGCCCCCCATGGCGTCGCCCATCCGGCCCATGTGCCCGTCGATGCTGCCCACGTGGCTGTTGTCCAGGTCGGCGGCGGCGTTGTCCGGCATCCAGTTCAGGCTCTCGCCCCACGAGCGATGAAACGCAAACCCCGACACCAGCCGCGACAGATCATTGCTGGAGCAGCCCTTGCAGCTCAGGCCGTCGGCCGGCGTCCAACTGTACACCAGCCGCGACTGCCGCTGGCCGCACTGGTTGCATCGGTATTCGTACATCGGCATAACGGAGCAAATTCTAGCACAATCCAATCCATAAAAACGCTGACACCGACCTGTTGACATCCACGAAACGCACGTTCTATAATGGCCTCACTGCTAGCAAATCGGTAACCCAACCCAGCCTGCCAACGAGGTCATCATCACTACGGTCGTCAACGGCCAAAAACAGTCAGCTAATCCTAAATCGCACGAACGGTGCGGCCACAGCTGCCATTGACGGAGAACCGACTACCGTCATAGACACTGGAAGTGGCAACGGTGCGGCCACAGCTGCCATTGGCGGAGAACCGACTACCGTCATAGACACTGGAAGTGGCACGGTGCGACCACAGCTGCCATTGACGGATAACAGATTGCCGTCACAAACACTGGAAGTGGAAGTGCGTAAGAACCCCCCGGCCGTGGGACTGACGGCGACCAAAGTGAATTCCGGAAACCGACCTCAGGCAGGCCACAACCCAACACCAACCAAAGGAGGAACCCAATGCAAAGCAATCATCACGAAACCACCTCCCGCTCACCTCCAGAATCCCCCCTCGTCCCGAGCCTGTCGAAGGATGGCGCCCCTCAAAGTAAGGAGGCCAGCCCCGTGCCCCGAGGCTTGCGTAATGTATAATGCGCCCTGAAAACCGCCGGCATCCCGTTATGCCCGTACGCGGACGGAGGTACTCCCCATGGTGAGCAGCGGCCAAATGTCTTTGCCCATGTCTGCGGCCCCGGCCGGGCGCGAGTCGCCCCTCCTGCTCCTCATCGACGGGCACGCCATGGTGCACCGCTCCTTCCGGGCCATCAGCGTCAATCGCAGCCTCACCGTGTCCAGCACCGGCGAGGACGTAACCGGCGTGTACGGGTTCGCCAGCGTGTTCATCCGCGCCCTCAACGAGTGGCAGCCCACCCACGTCGCCGTTACCTTCGACACACCCACGCCCACCTTCCGGCACGAACGTTTCCCGGAGTACAAGGCCCAGCGCCCGCCCAGTCCGCCCGAGCTGCGGCCACAGTTTGACCGGGTCAAGCAGCTCATGGCCGCTTTCGCCGTCCCCGTGTACGAACTGCCGGGCTTTGAGGCTGACGACATCCTCGGCTCGCTGGCCCGCCAGGCCGAGGCCGCCGGCGCGGCCACGGTGATACTCACCGGCGACCGGGACACCTTCCAACTGATTACCCCCATGGTGCGCGTTGACCTCGCCAGTAGCGAACGCGACCGCCGCATCGTCGGCGAGGAAGAATTGGCCGAACGCTACGGCGGCCTCACCGCGGCCCAGCAGCCCGACTACAAGGCCCTGGTGGGCGACAAGTCCGACAACATCCCCGGCGTTCCCGGCGTCGGCGACAAGACGGCCATCACCCTGCTCAGCAGCTACGGAACCCTGGAAGGCATCTACCAGCACATCGACGACATCACGCAGAAGCGGGTGCAAAACAGCCTGTCCCAGAACGAAGCGCTGGCCTACGAGTGTCGGTTCCTGACCACCATCGACCGCGACGCCCCGGTGGATTTGGACCTGGACGCCTGCCGGTTCGGAAACTACCAGCGGGGCGACGTGGTGGCGCTGATGACCGAGCTGGAGTTCCACAGCGTGGTGGGGCGGGTTCCCTCCCCCGACGCGCCCTGGGCCACGGCCACGGCCAGCGAAAACGCCGCTATGCCGGCGGCGGCTGCGGAATCTGCGCCGACCGACACCGATTATCGTACCGTAACCACCCGGGACGAACTGGACGCCATGGTCGCCACGCTGGCGGAGGTCGGCGACTTCGGCTTCGACACCGAGTCCAGCAGCACCGACCCAATGGCCGCCGAACTGGCCGGCCTGAGCTTTGCCGTTGACGGCGGGCTGGCCTGGTACGTGCCGGTGGGACATACCGAGGGCGAACAGCTGCCTTTGGAAGAAGTGATGGCCGCCGTCCGCCCGCTGTTCACCGATGCCCACATCAGCCGCTGCGCCCACAACGCCAACTACGACCTCACCCTGCTCAGCAACTACGGCATTGACCCCTACGGCGTCATTGACCACGACACCATCATCGCCGCGCACCTGCTGGGCAAGACCAGGACGCAATTGGGTCTCAAGCCTCTGTCCCTGGAGTTCCTGGCCCGGGAGATGACCGAAATCAAGAAACTCATCGGCACCGGGCGGAACCAGAAGACCTTCAACGAAGTGGACATCGCCGACGCCACGCCCTACGCGGCCGCGGATGCCGACTGCACCCTGCAGCTGCGCCGCCGGTTTGAGCCGTCGCTGGCCGAGCGCAACCTGGCCGGCCTGCTATCCGACGTTGAGCTGCCACTGGTTCCCGTGCTGGTGGAGATGCAGCAGCACGGGGTCAAGCTGGACGCCGGCATCCTGCACGAAATGTCCCGCGACCTCAAGGAGCAACTGGAGCAGATCGAAACCGGGCTGTACTCCACCATCGGCCACCAGGTCAACATCAACTCGCCCAAGCAGCTGAGCGACTTGCTGTTCGGAGAGCTGGGCCTGCCCAAAACCCGGCGCACCAAGTCCGGTTACTCCACCGACGCCAACGCGCTGGAGTCGCTGAAAGGGATGCACCCGGTGGTGGACGGCATCCTGGACTATCGGCAGGTGTCAAAGCTGAAGTCAACCTACGTTGACGCGCTGCCTGAAATGGTGAACGCGCGCACCGGGCGTATCCACACCTCCTACCATCAGACCGGCTCCGACACCGGGCGGCTGAGCAGCAGCGACCCCAACCTGCAGAACATTCCCATCCGCACCGAGCTGGGCCGGCAGGTGCGCCGGGCCTTCGTCGCCGACGCCGGTTGCCAGCTGCTTTCGGCGGACTACTCGCAGATCGAGCTGCGGGTGCTGGCCCATCTTTCGCAGGACCCGTCGCTGCTGGAAGCTTTCCGTCGCGGCGAGGACATTCACGCGGCCACCGCCAGCCAGATGTTTGACGTGCCCATCAACGAAGTGGACGGCGAGCAGCGTCGCATCGCCAAGGTGCTGAACTTCGGCGTCATCTACGGCCTGGGCCCATACGGCATATCCCAGCAGACCGGGTTCAGCCGCGAAGAGGGACGCAACTTCATCGATAACTACCTGTCCCAATACCCCGGCATCAACGGCTACCTGGAATCGGTGAAAGAGCAGACGCGGTCGGTGATGTACGCCGAAACCATGCTGGGACGGCGGCGCTATTTCCCCGATATCCAGTCCACCAATCACAACACCCGGGCCGCCGCCGAGCGCATGGCCATCAATATGCCCATCCAGGGGACCGCCGCCGACATCATGAAGAAGGCCATGATCAACGTTCAGGCGCGGATGGCGCGGGAGCAGATGCGCTCCCGCATGATTCTGCAGGTACACGACGAACTGGTCTTTGAGGTGCCCGACGACGAAATGGAGGCAATGACGGCGCTGGCCATGGACGAAATGCCGGCCGCGCTGGAACTGGACGTTACGCTGAAGGTGGATGTGAAGTCCGGCTATTCATGGGGAGATTTCTGACGATGGAACTGCTGCGCAGCCTGGTATTCGTGCCGGGGAACCGGGCCAATATGCTGGAACGCGCTCTGGGCTTCGGGGCCGACGTGGTCATGGTTGATCTGGAAGACTCGGTGCCGCCGGGCGAGAAAGCGGCGGCTCGTGAGTTGGCCGTGGAATGGGTCCCTCGACTGCGGGCTGCCGGCCGCCGGGTGATGGTGCGGGTGAACTCACTGGACACCGGGCTGACGGCGGACGAACTGGCGGCGGTGGTGTCGCCGGATTTGTCCGGCATCAGCATCGGCAAGGGAAATACCCAGTGGGACTTGCAGCAGATTGACCGCCTGCTTGCGCCCCTGGAAGCCAGCGCCGGCATAGCAGCCGGCCGCCTGCGGGTGATTCCATGGATTGAGACCGCCATGGCCATCGTTCACGTGTACGAGATGGCACGGGCGTCCCAGCGAATCGCGGGCATCGCTTTCGGCGGCGAGGACTACACCAACGACATGGGCGTAATTCGCAACGACTTCGGAGAGGAGTGCTACTATGCCCGCTCCGCCGTCGCTGTGGCGGCCAAAGCGGCCGGAGTCGCCGCGCTGGACGGGCCCTTTGTCGGATTCCGCGACCCGGACGGCCTGCGGACCGACGCGGGCAGCGCCCGGCAGATGGGCTACACCGGCAAGTTCGCCATCCACCCGGCCCAGATTGACATCATCAACGAAACCTTCTCGCCGCACCCGGACGATGTAGCCTACGCCCGGCAGGTGATGGCCGCCTGGGACGAGGCAGAGGCGGCCGGCCGTGGCTCCCTTTCCATCGACGGGCGCATGGTGGACGTGCCGGTGGTGAAGCGGGCGCAGAATCTGCTGGTGCTGGTGGCGGAGATTGAGCGCCAGACCGCCGCAACCACGCGGTGAACGCCGGGCAATGCCGACCGACCGCATCATCCTCACCGGGATGCAGTTCTACGGATTTCACGGCGTGAATCCCGAGGAGCGCCGGCTGGGGCAGTCTTTCGTAGTTGACCTGGAGGCGGAAATAAGTCTGCGCCAGGCAGGTCGCTCCGACCATCTTGCGGATACCGTTAGCTACGCCCACCTGTACCGCACGGCGCGGCTGGTGATGGAGGGCGAACCCTGCCAATTGCTGGAAGCCGCCGCTGAGAACATCGCCGAGCAGACACTGGCCCTGTACCTGTCCATCGACGCCGTGCGAGTGCGGGTGAGCAAACCCCGGCCGCCCATCAAGGGTTCCGTCATCGAGTCGGCCACCGTCGAGATATACCGAAAGCGATAAGGAAGTGAGCATCATGGCAACGGCGGATTCCAGCGTAGCCCGGCAGTTCAACGAAGCGACCAAGCTCCAATACATCAACCTGGCCAACAAGCCGCCCCTGTACAAGGTCTATCCGGGTCTGCGCGCCATTCCTTTGCCGGACGCGGCGGCAGGTTCCGGGCCGGGCATGGCGACGCTGGACGCCATTCGCGGCGGCAAGCCGGGCTCGGATTCAGCGCAGCCCCTGACGTTGCAGAAGTTGACCAGCCTGCTGTACCACTCAGCGGCGGTGATACGGCGACGGCAGCTGAGGGACGGCGAAGTGCATTATCGGGCCGCGGCTTCGGCTGGCGCCCTTTACCCCACGGAGATTTACGTGGTCTGCGGCGACCTGGACGGATTGCGTGCCGGAGTCTATCACTTCAACCCGCTGACCTGCACGCTGGCGCGGCTGCGCAACGCCGACTTGCGGCGCTGGATTGGCGGGGCCACGGGCGACCACGCCGCGTATCCGGCTACGCTGGTGTTCACAACCGTTTTCTGGCGCAGCGCGTGGAAGTATCGAGAACGGGGCTACCGCTATTGTTACTGGGACCTGGGGACCATGGCCGCCAACCTGCTGGCTACCGGCAACGCCGAGGGTGTGCCAATCGGCTTGAAGTTCGGCTTTGCGGACCGGCTGGTCAGCGGGTTTCTCGGCATTGACGGTTACGACGAGGCGCCATCGCTGATTGCCGCCATCGGCGCGCCCGACGGCGTGCTGCCCGCCGGCCCCGGCGACGTGCCCGGCATGCTGCCCCAGGAAAGCAACGACCTGTCAGTCGGCGCTATTGACTATCCCCTGAGCCGCGAGTTGCACCTGGCTTCGTTGCTGCGGACGCGGGAAGACGCGTCGGAGTGGAACGATGGCAGCCGCGTGGGCGCCAATTCGGAGCGGGATGAACTGGACGGAACCGGGGATAATTTCCGGCCCCTGCGCTCCGGGACAGATGGCGTGTTTCAAGGAGATTTAGACCTGCGGGCGCAGCCATCCGCCGCGCTGGGCGATTGCATCCGCTCACGAGGTTCAACGCGGCGATTCGCCACGGAACCGATTCCGTGGGAAGCGTTTCGCAGCGCGGTTGACGCTGCCGGGCAGGGCATCAATGCGCCCGGCTTCGCTGACGGGATCAGCCCGTATCTCAGCATGTATTTCATCGTCAATGCCGTCTCCGGATTGGAACCCGGCGCGTATTACTACAATCGCTTCTACAACGGACTGCGCTTGTTGCAAACCGGCGACTTCCGGGAAATGGCCGGGCACCTGGGGTACGAGCAGGCCCTGCCCGCTGACGCCGCCGCAGTCGCTTTCATCACCGCCGACCTGGAACTGGTCAACCGGGACTTCGGGCCGCGCGGGTATCGGATGGCGCAGACGCTGGCCGGCATCATCGGTGGGCGGCTATACCTGGGGATGCACGCGCAGGGACTGGGAGCAACGGGGCTGACCTTTTTCGACGACAGTGTGGTGGAATTCTTTGCTCCCCACGCCGCCGGTCAGGAGGCCGTGTTTGTAGTGCCCATGGGGATGGGCCACGACACCAACCGGGTGCGGCCGTTTCGATCACAGATTGCCGTCAGCCTGGACGCGAGGGCCCGCGGAGCCGGGCAGGAGGGGTAAACCTACTCCCACTCTTCGGCGTCGCGAGAGGCGAATACCGGCAGTGGGGTCGTTTCCACTTCTTCAGGGTCCAGCACGGGTACGGTGTCATCCTCGTCGCCCTCGCCAGGCGAGTCGTCCTGGATTTCGTCGCCCACGAGGGCGGAGATGGCTTCTTCCGAATCGGATTCGCCCAGTGAATCGGTAGCGTCCGGCTCCTCATGGGCACCGGTTTCGGCCTCCACGCCGCCGGGCGGCTCCGCCGGGCAGGCGCTGGCGGGGAAGGATACAACGTGGCGCAGGGATGGATGCTGCCGGTATTCCCGTATGATGACAGAGACTTCGCTGCCGTTGATGCCGACGATAGCGGCAGCATAACGGTTGCCCCCGGCGATGAGCTTGCGCAGCCGACGGCCCAGGCGGGGTTCCAAGCGGCCCAGCCGCTCTCCGTCGCCGGTGATAAGTACTACGGAATCTCCAGCCAGAGACATCGCTACCGAATCGCCGGCGCTGAGCGCAGCCAGGGACGCCCCGTCGCCGTGGTGTCGCAAAGTAGTGGTGCAGGACTTGCCGCCGTCCTCGATGAAGAAGGGTGATAATCCGGTCGAACCTGAGGGAGACGAGGGTCGGAAGGCGCCGGCGGACTCCAGCTTTTCCAGGCGGGACAGATTCTTGCGCGCGATGCTGTTGTGTGGAGAACGGCGACACAGGTCATCCAGCACGACGCGGGCGGCGGCATAGTCGGATAGTTCCATGAGCGCCTTGGCCAGGCGGTTGGCGGCCTCGCTGTCGTCGGGGTGCAGTTCGAGAATGGCCCGGTTGATTTCGGCGGCCCGACACCAATCGCCATCGAGGGCAAGCTTGACCGCCTCTTTGCCCAGGTTGACCCGGAGCCGACTCGCGTTCATGGCGCTGTTGCCGGCCCCTCCAGGCCGCTTGGGAGTATGTTGAACCATTGTGGTCAGTCCTTACAATGTCAATCAACGATAGTGGGTATCAGATATCGTAATGTCGCTGAGTCTAGAATTACACTGAACCGGCACCCGTGGTCAATCAAAGCATAAACGGATTTTTGGAATTTAACCAAAATGTAGCTATAGCCGACCATGGACCAGCTTTCAGTCCAAGGTTCGTGGGTAGCGGCGGGTTAACCATCGCCAGCGGATGATGAGCAGGTCGCGGAGAGTACCCCAGCTATCGCGGAAGGGGCGGACCTTGCTCTCTGCCCGGTAGTGCCAATCTATTCCTCTTTCCGCAATGGTGAAACCGTAGCGGCGGGCCAGGAACAGGATCTCGGCGTCAAAGGCGAACCCGTCCAACGTTTGCTGGGCGAACAGCGCTTGTGCCGTCTCCCCTCGGAATATTTTGAAACCGCACTGAGTGTCGGCGATGCCAGGCACGGCCAGCAGACGGGTCATAGCATTGAAAACGCGGCCCATGAGTCGGCGCCGGCGTGGCTCGCCGATGCGTCGCGCGCCCGGCGCCGCGCGGGAGCCGATGACAATATCCGTGGCGGGCGCCAGGGGAGGCAGCAATCGCTCGATGAACTCGATGGGCATTGACAAGTCGGCGTCGCAGAGAAACCGGTACTCGCCGGCGGCGGCCAGCATCCCGTGCTTGACTGCCGAACCCTTGCCCCGGTGGGGTAAAGTGATCAGGCGCAGGCGGGCATCGTGCCTGGAAAAGTGCTGGACGACGGCCGCGGTGCCGTCCTCGCTGCCGTCGTCGGCGACGATGATTTCCCACCTATCGGGGAGCCGGCTGAGGTAATCGCTGACAACGGCGAGGGTTTCGGGCAGTCGCCGCTCCTCGTTGTAGGCCGGGATGACTACGGAAAGGTAGCAGGATGACATGGCCCTGCAAGCAAGACGCTAGCCTTCGTCGTCCAGTTCAAAGCCCCGGTGGAGAAGGCGGACGGCTTCGTGAGCCTGCTCCTGGCTGATGATGCAGGAGATGCGGATTTCCGAAGTAGTTATCATGTCGATGTTAATGCCGCCGTCGGCGAGGATGCGAAACATACGGGAGGCGTAGCCCGGAGTATTCTGCATACCGGAACCGACGATGCTCACCGACGCCAGAGTAGGGTCGTTGATTACCTGCTGGGCGCCCAAGGCATCCTGCAAATCCGACATTTGGCGCAGGGCGCGGGGCAGGTCATCGGTGGTAACGGTGAAGCTGATGTCGGTGGTGGTGCGGTCGGCGCTGGTATTCTGGACGATGGTATCCACGCTGACGCCGGAGGAAGCCAGCGGCTCGAACAGGGCGGCGGCAACGCCGGGTTTGTCCGCAACGCCGCAGACGGTTACCTTGGCGACGTTGGTCTGGTAGGCGATGCCGGTTACTTTGATTCGGTCTTCCATTTGCTTGTCATCCGGGGATTGGTGAATCAGCGTGCCGGTGGCGTCGGAAAAGCTGGATGCGACGTAGATAGGAACATTATAGACCGCGCCCAGCTCGATGGAACGAGGGTGCATCTTGGCGCCGGCGGAGGCGAGTTCCAGCATTTCGTCGTAGCCAACTTCGGGAAGCTTGGCGGCCTGGGGTACCACGCGGGGGTCGGCGGTGTAGATGCCTTCCACGTCGGTATAGATGTCGCAGCGGTCGGCGTTCAGGGCCGCAGCCAGGGCGACGGCAGTGGTGTCGGAGCCGCCGCGTCCCAGCGTGGTGATATCTTCGTCCGGGGTCAAACCCTGGAACCCGGCGACGATGACCAAGCGCCCATTGGCCAGTTCGTGGCGGAGACGCTCCGGGTCAACCTGGCTGATACGCGCTCGCCCGTAGGCGCTATCAGTGCGGATGCCGGCTTGGGGGCCACTGAGGCTGATGGCGTCGTAGCCAAGATTGCGCAGCGCCATGGACAGGAGGGTGATGGACACCAGCTCACCGGTGGACAGCAGCAGGTCCAGCTCGCGAGGATCAGGTTCATCGGACACGGTACGAGCCAGGTTAATGAGTTCGTCGGTGGTGTCTCCCATGGCGGAAACGACGGTTACCACCCGGTTGCCGGCATCGAACACGCTGGCGATGCGGCGGGCGACATTGACGATCTTGCCGGCGTCGGCGACGGAGCTGCCGCCGTACTTGTGAACGTAAAGGGCCATGTCAGTCGGTAACGACGTGGGCGCCCAGGGAAGTGGGACTGGTGATTTCGATGCGGCCATCCACACCGGCCAGACGGGCCGCGTCGAACATTTCGTAAGCGACGGTCATGGCGCGTTCCCGGGCGAGGGCCAGGATCGTGCTGCCGCTGCCGGAGAGGAACACGCCCAAGGCGCCGGCGTTGTGGGCCGCGGCGAAAATCACCTTCATGGGAGGGAAAATGGACTGTCGATAGGGTTGGTGCAACCGGTCCTGGGTGGCAATGCTGAAATATTCCGGGCGATTGGATTGCATACCGGCCACTAGCAACGCAGCACGGCTCATATTGTACACAGCATCGGCGACGGAAATCTCGGCGGGCAAAACGCGGCGGGCGTCCACAGTGGCGATGCGACGCTCCGGTATGAATAGCACCGCCCGCAAGTCGTCCGGGATGGCGATAGGCGCGGTGTATAGCTGGTCTTCATCCGTTACGACCAGCCTGAGGCCGCCATACACTGCGGCGGCTACATTGTCCGGGTGGCCCTCGATGGTTGCCGCCATTTCCATCAGGTCGTTGGCAGTAAAGGGGTTATCCAGCAGAGCGTTGGCTGCGACCAAGCCGGCGGAGATCGCCGCAGCGCTGCTGCCCAAGCCACGACTAAGCGGAATGACGTTGTGGCATCGCAGATCCAGCGGCGGCATTTCGGCGTCCGCTTCACCATACAAGAAGGCCATGGCGCGGTAGGTGAGGTTCTCGGTATCGGCCGACAGCTCACCTTCGCCTTCTCCGCGCACCCGAACCGAAGGCGCGCCCTCGGCCGTTTCGGTGGTTACCGTCAAGGAGTTCCACAGGTCCAGGGCCATCCCGAGGCAGTCGTATCCGGGGCCCAGGTTGGCTGTGGTTGCGGGGGCGCGTACTACTACGGTCGGCAAGAGGGTCTCCGTTCCAGCGGACTAGCCAGACGCTCTGGATTCCCGCCTGAACGGGAATGACGGAATGATCATGCCTGTCTAGTCTAGCACGCGCTGGCTGACGTAGCGGCCCAGGTCACAATTTTCGCGGAACTCGAAGCCGCCGAAATCGCCGCCGCAGCCAATGATGGGAACCTGGGTCTCGTGCCGAGAGCCATGGGAGCGTAAACCGAGGGGCAGCGTAACTTCCGCCGGGTCGCCGAACACGACGTCCGACGCTCCGGTTACCAGGATATCGCCCAGGCGCTCGGGCATCAGGGAGAACCGCGCCGCCGCTACCTCGCGGGGAAGCGCTTCCTCGACGCCGTCGGTTTCTCGGAGGACGCCGATAGCGTCGTCAATAGCGGCCGGGTCGTCGAGGTGCACGTAGATGCAGCCGCCCAGGTTGGAATGATGCACTACGTACAAGTCCTTGATGACGGGCACCGCCTGAGCCTTGATGCCATGTTGGGCCAGCACGGCGGGAAGGTGGAGCATGCGGCGCTTGTCCGACATCCCGTGGTCTGCGGTAATGAGCAACTGGACATCGGGGACATCGTTGTACAGGCGGCCCAGGGTTTCGTCCAGGATAGCGAGATGGCGGGCCGATTGAGGATGGTGCGGCCCGTAGGTGTGCATGGCGTAGTCGGTGGTGGCGATGAAGGCCAGATCGTAATGTTCGCGCAGCAGGGCGTCGCGGGCGGAGTTGATGGTCCAGCCGTTGACTTCCAGGGAATAGATCGGGGGCGGCTGGCCGGAGGCAGCGATGGCCTCGGTAGTGGGCTGCTCCGAGGAAAAGGCCAGGTCGGTCCCGGTTCCCAGCAGGCGGCGGAGCTTGTCCTTGGAAGCGGCCAGCAACGAACGTCCACCGTTACGCCGGCACTGGTCAAAGATGGTGTCGGAGCAAATGAATTCGCCGGACTCCACATACTGCTCAATACCGGCCTGGCGGTCGAGCCAGTAATTTGAAACGATGCCGTGAAGTTCCGGGTAGTGGCCGGTTACCATGGACGTATTGTTGACGTTGGTAACGCTGGGCATCATCCCGCCGCCCGGCACGTGGAATCCCTCTGCCATGAACCGGCGCAGGTTGGGCGTCGGACAAGCGTCGAGATACTCAGGGTCAAGCCCGTCAATCATTACCAGTACCGTAGTGCGCACCATAATAGAAGGCCTCCGGATTCCCGCATGCGCGGGATTGACGGTGTGACGGTATTTCAGTTGCCGACCGCGGCCAGCACCGGCCTCGCCCGGACCCTGGCCTCACGGGCGGCCTGCAGGTAGTCGTTGAGCAAGCGCGGGAGCAGGAAGCGCTGGCGCACTCGCTCCCGGGCGGTCTTGCCAACAGCGGACCGCAGGCCAGGATTGGATAGCAGCTGCGACATGCGGCTACCAGCTTCCTCGGCACTATCGACCAGGTAACCCGACTCTCGGTCTACGATTTGCAGGCGGATGCCGCCAACGTTGCCGCCGATTACGGGCTTGGCTTTCCACATCGCTTCGGAAACGGTAAGGCCGAAACCCTCGCGGGTGGACTTTTGAAGTACGACCTGGGAGTGGGTTTGCAGCGCGTTGACGATTTCGTCGTTGGTGGCGGGCAAGCCTTCAGGTGAAAAGAACAAGTGCACATCGGGGTCGCCCCGGATATAGTCGCGAACGGAGTTCAGAACTTTTTCGCCCTCCGGGTCGTCGTTGGCCTGGCTCAGGCCGAGGAGCGCCAACTTCAGACCGGGATGGGATTTACGGGCCAACCGGTAAGCATCAACTACGCCCCAGGGGTCTTTCCAGGCGTCAAAGCGGGATACCTGGGTAACCAGGGGCCGGGCCGGGTCAATGCCCAGGGAATTGACGATAGCGGCGGCAGCCTCCGGGAGCATCGGTGAGTTTTTGGGGGCCAACGGATCGATGGCGGGCGGCGCGACGTAGATGCCGACGCCTTTGGGCAGTCGACGAGGCTCGTAGTCGGGCAGCGAGCAGATGACGGTATCGTAAGCGCCAGTGAGGGGCAGCAAACGATCCAACAGCCACGTATTCGGCTGAGTGAGGTCGATGTGCACTACCCAGAGGCGGGTGGGAGCAGCGCTTTGACTGAGCAGCCGGCCCAGGGGCAGCAGTTGCGGATCGTGGAGGAACCATACGTCGGCGGCGAGGTTGAGTTCGTCAATCTCATTGGCTATCTCATCAAGGCATCCGAAGTAGATGGACAGTTCATCCTCGGAAAGTTCCCCAGGCGCGCCCTGCAACATATTGTGGATGCGCTTGGTGACGTCGAAAAAGCGAGAGTCGCCAGGAGTGATGACGACTCGCCGTGTGCTAATGCCCAGAGCGTTGCTCAGGGGCACCATCGAGTGCATGATTTCGGCGACACCGCCGCCGTAGGCAGTGCTGTTGATGTGAATAACGCTGCAATCGCGGAAGTGGGCCACGGCATCGGCGAGCTGACCGGCGACGTCCGAGGGCAGCAGGTCAACGTATGGACCGGCGTCGGTGGTGGGGTACTCAATTATGTTAATCAACCCGGTTCTCCTCCGGTAAGTGAATCGGGCTGCAGTGGCCGATGCAGTCAGCCTATATTAGTGGCAATCGTCAATGATGTACACCGATATTGAGGCATTGGTTTGGCGAATCTCTACGCCACCACGGCCGCCGGAATTTGCCCCGGGGTCGTCCTGCGTTTTCCCGACGAGGTTATACAGCGGCAGCAGCCAGCGCGACGGCGCCGACAGCGGCGCTCCAGACAGCGAACCACCACAAGCGTCCGGCACGTACCCATGCGAGCACCCAGTGCATGGCACACAAAGCGATGGCGAAAGTAATCGCCAGCATCACTACTGCCATCGCCGCCGTTAGCGGGGAGCTGTGTGGCGTCGGTGAATGCCAGACTTGCGACGCCCAAAAGGCTGCCGACGCGAGGATGACAGGGGGAGCCAAAAGGAAGGATAGATTCGCGGCGTCCTTGCGGGACAGACCGGTCTGCAACGCAACCGCTATAGTCAGCCCAGAGCGGGACAGGCCGGGCAGAGCGGCGATGCCCTGGGCCAAGCCGACCCACAGGGCAGATCGCCAGGTCAATGGCGGAAGCGCATTTGGATCGTCGGGCTGTGCCTGGCGCGGCGCGGCAGCCAGTATCGCAGCGTTGAGCAACATCAACGCGCCGATTACCCACAGCGATTCGTGCCACCGCGTTGCCGCCTTCTGGGTCAGGGCCAACGCCAACGGGATTGCGATCAGGGCCGTGGCAGCCTGGGCAGCGGCATAGCGGATGGCAAAAACGCGTTCACTTCCGGGACGGCCCAATCCCGCAATCAGCCGCCAGTAAATGCGCCGGTGATAGACGACGGGGGCCAGGGACGTGGCAAGGTGGAGGAGGACGATAACAAAGAAGGATTGCTGGAAACCCGGAACCCGGCCAAGGAGGACCAGATGCCCGCTGCTCGACACGGGCAGAAATTCGAGAAGTCCCTGCGCTATCGCAGAGAAGAGCGCAGTTTGGGCTTCAGTCAGCACCGCTATTCGACGGTGACGGACTTGGCCAGATTACGCGGCTGGTCAACATCGCAACCCCGACGGACGGCGACGTGATACGCAAAAAGCTGCAAGGGAACGGTAGCAAGTATGGGGGTCAAATAATCGGGAGTGGCGGGTATGGCAAGGGCTTCATCGACCAGGCCGGCCGTGGTCTCATCGCCCTGGGTAACGACGGCAAGAACCGTGCCGCCGCGCGCCTTTACTTCCTGGATGTTGTTGACCATCTTGTCATGCAAGCTGTCGCGGGTGGCGATGGCCATGGTGGGCATACGATGGTCGATCAGGGCAATAGGGCCATGCTTCATCTCGCCGGCGGGGTAAGCCTCGGCGTGGATGTAGCTGATTTCCTTCAATTTTAGGGCGCCCTCGGTGGCGATGGGAGCGTTGATGCCCCGGGCGAGGTAGAGGAAATTGCGGCGGTTGTAGTATCGGCCGGCCAGGTTCTCCATGTCCCGGGAGCGGTTGATGGCGTCGCTGACGTGGCCGGGCAGACGTGACAAATCGTCAACGCAACGGCGCAAGATAGCATCGCCAAGATGGCGACGGGCGGCGCCCAGGCGCATCGCCAGCAGGTTCAGTATGGTGAGGGAGGCGATAAAGGTTTTGCTGCTGGCTACTCCGATTTCGATGCCGGAGCGCATCAGCAAAGACACATCCGCCAGGCGGGTGGCCTGACTCTCGGAGGCGTTGCAGATGGTGAGCAGGCGAGCGTTGCTGCGACGCACCTGCTCCATTGCCGCCACGGTGTCGGCGGTTTCGCCGGACTGGCCGATGGCGACAACGAGAGTTTCATCGTCCAGGAAAGGCTCCCGGTAACGAAACTCCGAGGCCGACTCGGCTTCGGCGGGAATGCCGGCCAACCGTTCGATGAGGTGGCGACCCACCATGGCGGCGTTGAGGCTGGTGCCGCAGCCGATGAGCACAACGCGGCGGAGACGGGCCAATTCCGCATCAGACAGGGTCAAATCGGGCAGCGTTACCTGCCCGGCGGCAAAGTCAACCCGGTCCCGCATAGCGGAGACCACTGCCTGCGGCTGCTCCATAATTTCCTTGAGCATGAAGTGGCGGTACCCGGCCCGGTCAACCAGGACGTCATTGAGGGAAACCGGGCGCAGGGGCTTGTCAACTTTGGAGCCGGAACGGTCAAGAAAAGTAACGCCCCGGCGAGTGAGCACCGCGGCCTCGCCATCCTCCAGGAATCCTACCGGCAGTCCGCCTCCGGGGGGCTGTTGCCCAATGACAGGCAGCAGGGCAGGCAGATCGCTGGACACGATACCCTGCCCGGCATGATGGGCGACGGCGACGCCTCCGGCATGTCCGAGGCGCAGGGCGCAGATGGAATCGTCGTCGCCTTTGCAGAAGGCAACCACGGCTTGAGGACCCTGAACCAGCTCGCCCATGCGCAGCATGGCCATGGGCAAACTCAGGCCGTCATTCATACCCTCTTCAATTAGGTGAGGGATAACCTCGGTATCGGTTTCGGAGGTGAAAGTGTGCCCGCGGCTGCGTAGTTCATCTTTCAAAGCCAGATAGTTTTCTACGATTCCGTTGTGAGCCACCGCGATTCGCCCGGAGCAGTCGGTGTGTGGGTGGGAGTTGGCCTCTGAGGGCCGTCCATGGGTGGCCCACCGAGTATGGCCCAGGCCGGCAGAGCCCTGGGGAGCCGGACAATCGGAGTCGTGAAGCAGACCCAGCACCCGACCAACGGTTTTACGGAGAAGCAGGCCACCTTCAGGCTCAAGCACAGCTACGCCGGCGCTGTCGTAGCCTCGATACTCAAGCCGGCGGAGGCCTTCAACCACAATGGGCCAGGCCGGCCGGTCGCCCACGTAACCGACGATGCCGCACATAACCGACCTAGCCGCTGTCCGGGTCGGAGCTGTGAACCGTCAAAGTGGCGCCGGGGTCGTCGGTGAGCGGCGGGGGCACGGCGCGCAGTTGTGCCGAGGCTTCGTACTGTACGGCGGAAAGCAACGGAGGGGTGAAGTCGTCGCAGTCCAGCACCAGCGGCGAACGGTCAGCATCTGTGCGGGCGGCCGGACTCGCGGCGGCGATTTCCATGATGGCGTTGGCGAGGGCCGCAGGGTCGTGGCGTACGAAGACGCCGGGCGCGAGCAGCGGCCGACGGATAATGCGTCCGGCCATTGTCAGGGATTCGGCTTCGTCGAGCACCACGGGATACTGACCCTCAGCGGCATAACGGGCCAGCAGGCGCGGCGGAATGGGAGTGCTGTTGACCAGCAGGAAGTCCAGCGGCTGGCGAGTGCCCAGATACTCGGTCAACAGCGCCAGGAAGTTCGAGGTTCGGAACCCGGGGCTTTCGTTGGGCTTGGTCATGAGGTTGCAGACGTGGATTTTGACGGCGCAGGACTGGTTGATTGCCTGGGCCACATCCTCCACCAGCAGGTTGGGCAGGACACTGGTATAGATGTCGCCCGGGCCGAGGACTATGGCGTCGGCGCGGGTGATGGCGTCCAGCACCGGCGGGTACACGTAGGCTTTGGGGTCAAGATAGATGTAGTCGATAGCAACTTCCAGCCCCTCGCTGCGCAGGTCGATGGTTGACTCGCCGACCAGTTCGGAGCCGTCAACGAGACGAGCGCACAGCGCAGACTTGGTGAGGGTAACCGGCAGCACGGCGCCCTTGATCCCCAGGATGCGGGAGGCTTGCTCGATGGCGGTAACGGTATCGCCCGTAACTTCGGTAAGCGCGGCGAGGAGCAGGTTGCCGAAGTTGTGGCCGTTGAGCCCGTCCCCCGTGGCGAAGCGGTAGTCGAAGAGCCGACGCATCAGATTGGAGGCTTCGCCGTCTTCGGCCAGAGCCATGAGGCAGCGGCGCAAATCGCCCGGGGGCAGATGTCCCAGTTCGTCCCGGAGGCGACCGCTACTGCCGCCGCTGTCGGTCATTGCGACGACGGCAGTGAGGTTGCAGTCCCGGGCGCGGAGGCCACTGAGGGTAGTGTGGTTGCCCGTGCCGCCGCCCACGACGACGATGTTCTTCTTGCTCATTGCCAGCCGGATCCAGCTTTGATGCCCGCAGCTTGATTCAGCCGCGTAACGGCCGGCATTCTACCACATTCCAGCGACGCGACCGGGGGCGGAGTTGCCAACGACGCACTAGGCGTCGTCGCCGTAGCGACTCTCAAAGTAGGGGATGACGTTGTCGCCCATCTGCTCGACGACGCGCATCGCCGTGCGCACATCCATACCAGGGTACCAGATGCGGAACATGAAGTGATTGGCGCCGACGCGCCGGTGGTGGTCTTCAATCTGCTGGATGACTTCCTCGCTGCTACCCAGGATGAAGCGATCACGGGCCAGTTCCTCAAAGGGCGTGCGAAAGTCCTCCTCGCCGGGCAGGGCCTTGTCCTGGCCCCAATCGGCGTAAGCCTGGTACTTGGCCTCCATGTAGGGTTGGGCGTTGCGGATGGCCTCTTCATGGGTGGAGGCGACGTGCATTTCCTTGATGATGGGCACTTCCGCCGGAGCTTCATGCCCGCCGGCGGCCAGACCTTCCTGGTAAATGGCCGTCTGTCGCTCCAGAGTTTCCAGCGTTGCGTGGGGGTTGACGAACCAGGGCATGCCAAGCTCACCGGCCCGGCGCACCACAGTATCAAAGTTAGCGGCTACCCAGATGGGCGGATGCGGTTCCTGCACCGGCCGGATGGCGCAGGTGGCGTTGTCCAGATTGAAATGCTGTCCGTGGAAGGAAACTTCGTCCTCGGTCCATAGTCGCTGCACCAGCTCCAGCGACTCCATGAATCGACCAACGCGGTGTCGCCGAGGCACGTTGAATGCCTGGTACTCGATGTCCCGGTAGCCGAGCCCTACACCGAGAACGATCCGCCCGTCGCTGATCACGTCCAACGTGGCGATGGTCTCGGCCACGTCGGCGGGAGAATAGAGAGGCAGCAGCAGGATGGACAGCACCAGCTTCATATCCCCGGAATCGGCAGCCAGACGGGCCAGCAAGGGAATGCTCTGGAGGTTCTGGTAAGGTGGAGACAGGAAGTGCTGACCGCAGGCTATGGAACTGAAGCCAGCGTCGCGGGCCAGGCGCGTGAGTTCCACTGTTTCGTGGAAACGCTGGGTTGCCGAATCGCTGGACGGGTGCTGGGGCATTGCCATGATGCCGAATTTCATCGTTGACGCTCCGAGGTGGGAAGGTGCTGGGGCATAGTAATTGCGTCAGAGGGAGACGCCATTTTGGGGTTTTCATATCGTCCCATACATGCCCAGAAAGTAGCACTTCGTTGCTGTTTTGAGTACGAACTGCCCTGTTGCATTGTCCTTTTACGTATCAGGCATTCCCCCGAATTATCACACCAACAGTGGGAAACAGAGTGGGAAATGGAACGCCGTAAAACTCTTTCAGCAGCTTTCGTGGACAAGATCAAACAACCGGGTCGGTACGGTGAGGGACGGGGCAGTAACGGATTATCGCTGCGCGTCAAAACGATGTCAACGGGCGGAACGTCCAAGTGCTGGGTGCAGCGCCGGCGGATCAACGGCAAGGCTTGCGACATCGGCCTGGAATCCGTCATCCGCCTCCACCGCGACAACTGGAAGGACAGCGGCAAAGGCGAACTGGCCTATAGTTCGCGGCGATTTTCTGTCTATTGGTACACAGTTCGTGGCGTTCTACATGGGCCGGGCTGGCTACACCGTACCTTCCTCAGCCAGGGCGGCCAACTCATCCTTCGACAGTCCCAACTCCCCGCACAGGACCTCTTCGTTGTGCTCCCCGACGAAAGGTGCGCGCCGGGATATCCTCCAGGGTGAGCCGTTGAAGATGGCGCCTGGGCCAGGGTGTCTAAGCGTCTCGCCAAGTTCCGGGTATTCCACGTCTGTCCAGAATCCCCGGTCCTCCAGGTGAGGGTCCTGCATGACATCGTCCGGGGAACGGATCGCCCCCGTGTTGGAGCCACGCCGTTGCAAGCCGTGATAGGCTTCGTCCCGAGGGATGTTGGCGAGGAAGTTCTCGAAAATTCCGCGAATGCGTGACTGGCTCTCGGCGACGACCGTCGGGTCCTGGTACTTTTCATCCAGCAGGTCGCCCGCCAGGCCGTGCTCATTAATCCACGGCGCGAGCGCCAGCACCCGCTCCGGGGCAACCTGACCGACATTCACGTATTTTCCATCCTGGCAGAGCACCTGGGCGTTGGGCCCGGTGTTGGTGTTACCGCCTCCGGTTCGGCGCGGGACCACCCTACCTTTGTAAATGTACTGGTTCACGTGGCCCTCGGTCGTGAGCGCGCAGGCATCATGCACCGAGACGTCTATGTACTGCCCGCGGGCTGTAACCGACCGGTTGACCAGCGCCGCGGCAATGGCGATGTAGGCGTAGTGACTTCCGATGTGCCAAGCCTGCCCGCCTCCGGGAGCGATGGGCGGAGCGCCTGGTACCACTTCCTCGTCGTAACCACACCGAGCCATCTGTCCGCCAGCCGCCAGATGCAGCAGGTCGCTGGTCTGGAAGTCCCGCCACGGCCCGGACTGCCCAAAGGGGGTCAGTGAGCACATAATCAGCCTGGGGTTTCGGGTTGCCAGATCTTCGTACCCCAGCCCCAGGGAGGCCAGATAGCCGGGCCGGCACGTCTCTAGTATCACATCCGCCTGCTCCGCCATTTGCTGGAACAGCCGGCGCCCGTCCTCCATCTCCAGGTTCAAGGTAACTCCCCGCTTGGAGGTGTTGTAATGCCAGAAGTAGAGGCTCCTCTCCCGATCGGGCACGTCCTGGTAGAAGGGCCCTACGGTGCGGGCTGCATCGCCGCCGGGCGGCTCTATCTTGATGACGTCAGCTCCCATGTCGGCCATCTGCTTGCCACACCACTGTCCCTTCTCATCGGCAAGCTCCAGCACGCGCAGCCCCCCAAAGGCCCCGGCAGAGTTCGGTTCCGGCGTCCGCGCTGGCGCCGGAGCGGGATTCGCCATCGGCTCATTGCCACTCCACCGTACGGGCGAGGCATCCTCGATCATCTCCTTGAAGTAGGGATAATCTTCCATGCTGAGGTCCTTGGGCCAGAAGACGCCTTCGGCGAAGCCGCTCACCAGCTCCTCGTGGCTGATGCCCAACAACCCCTGAAACACCTCCTTGTTGTGCCCGCCGATCAGGGGACCCGACCGGCTGTTGACTGCCGGCGTCTCCGACATCTTGAAGGGAGCGTTCTGAAGCGGCCAAGTACCCAACGCGGAGTGATTCGCGTCCCGATAGATCTCGCGATGCCTGAGTTGGGGATCGCTCTCAACCCGGTCCTGGCTGCATTGAACGGGCATGGCCGGCACTCCCGCCGCCTGGCACCGCTCCATGATCTCGTACTTGCCCAGCGTCCTGGTCCACGCCTCAATACCCTGGTCCATCTCTTCCTGGCGCTCCAGGCGGCCTTCAAGGGTGGCAAACTTCTCGGCGGTGGCCCAGCCGGGAGATCCCATTACCTCCACCAACTTCCGCCATTCATCGTCGGAGAAGCAGGCCAGGACGCACCAGTCGTTGTGTTCCTCCGGACTGGTCCTGTAAGCGTTGTGCGGCGCTCCGGTCCGTCCCCGGTAGTTGTCCACCAGAGGAGCGCCGGGCCAGTGAGCGCGGTTGCCCGGCGGGTAACCTTCTCGCAGGGTGGAGCGACCGTTGGCCTGGATGTCCAGAAAAGCGGAACCATTGAGGGGGACGCCGAGGATCCACTGGGAACTGTCGACATGCTGTCCCTGGCCGGTCATGTTGCGATGGTAGATGGCGCTCAGAGCATACATGGCCCCGTACAAGCCGCCGGTGTCGTCCAGGTAGGACCAGCCCCAACCGGCAGGCGGCTTGTCCGGCAGTCCTGACGTGTAGGTCAAACCGGACAGGGCTTGGGCGATGGCTCCCATGGTTTGATAGTCCCGGTCCCGACCCGTGTGGCCGAAGCCGGACATCGAGAGGTATATGATGTCAGGCCGGAGCTTCTTCATCTCCTCGTAGCCCAGCCCCCACCGCTCCAGTACGCCGTAGGCGAAGTTCTCGATGACGATGTCGGACATGGCAACCAGGCGGCGGGTAAGGTCAATGCCTCGTGCGGTGCGAGTGTTCAGGGTGACGCTCAGCTTGTTGGAGTTGGTGTCGCTGAAATGGCCGTCGGTGTTGAGATTGGGCGAAAAGCCCGCGGGCGTGCCCGCTCCCGTCGCAATGTTGGCGCCCCGAGTATTGGGGCTCTGGGGCCACTCAACCTTGATGACCTCGGCTCCCAGCGCTCCCAGCCATCGGGTGCACCAGGGACCCGCCCGGACCCAGGTGAAGTCCAGCACTCGGATTCCTGCCAAAGCTCCCGGCGTGGTTGGCGCTTTTGCTCCGCCCTGCACCATCGGATCACCTCCCAGCTATGGATGAATGAAGGTAAACACGCCTTATTCTAACCCATTGTGGTCGATGGAAATACCCGAAAAACAGTGAAGGGAGGAACGCGACGGCCAAGAACAGCATGGACTTCTTGGAACCGATACGCAAACGCGGTATGGACGGCGACGTTTTCCTTCGGTGGATTCTAGTTGGGGCGACAGTGTTTTCAGCAGGACCGTGGACCCGGCAAATTCGCCTCATCAACTCTGAACGGTTACCGGCTTCGGCTTTCTGTTGACATTCGACTCGGCCAATCCTAATATGCTGCTAGTCGGCGCCGGGCTTAGTGTTCTGGGCTCGATGAACGGAGAGGCGGTAATGCCCCACCAGGAAGACATTCGATTGATGGCCCATCTAATGAGACGGGCAGGCTTCGGAGACACCCGTGAGGAACTGGAGGAGCGTGTCTCCAAAGGCTACGAAGCCGTGGTCGAGGAGCTTCTGTACCCAGAGCGGCAACCGGCCATAGACGACGAGCTGCTGTACCGGTTCTTCCCGGGTTATGAGGGGGCCGGGGCGCTGCCGATAAATCAGGCCAATTGGGTGTTCCGGATGATCAACACCCAACGTCCTCTGGAAGAGAAGATGGCCCTCTTCTGGCATCAGTTGTTCGCCACCAGCAACTCCAAGGTGGACAATCCACTGGAGCTGACTCGCCAGATTGCCATCTTCCGTGAACACGGATTGGGCACTTACCGCGACCTCCTGGTGGAGGTTGCAAAGTCGCCAGCCATGATCTTCTGGTTGGACAACCAGGGAAATCGTGACGGCGCCATAAATGAAAACTGGGGGCGGGAGCTGCTGGAGCTCTTCTCCCTGGGAGTCGGAAACTACTCAGAGGATGATATCAAGGAGGCAGCCAGGGCCTTTACCGGATGGACGATTGCCCCAAAGATTCCCCGTAATCCTTACGGTCGGTTCCACTGGCTATTTGACTACAAACCCGAGGACCACGACGATCGGGAGAAGACCTTCCTGGGGTATACCGGGAACTTCAATGGCGAAGACATCGTGGACATTATTGCGGATCAACCGGCTACGGCCCGGTTCCTGGCCCGTCACCTCTACAGATTCTTCGTCGCCGACGAGCCCCATGTCGCCAGTTGGAACGTTACACCACCAGTTGACCCTGAAGCCATCGAGTTGTTGGCGGATGCCTACAATGAATCCCGTGGCGACATCCGATCTATTTTACGAGCGTTGTTCAACTCAGAGTTCTTCAAGAATGCCCGCTTCGCCCGGGTGAAAAGCCCGGCTGAACTGATCGTTGGCACTGTGCGCATAGCGGGCAACCATGAAGGCTTCAAGCCAGGATTGAACAATCTGGCGTTGGAGTGCGGTTGGCAGGGACAGTCGCTGCTCAATCCTCCCAGCGTGGAGGGTTGGCACACAGGCTCAGAATGGATCGACCCCGGCGTTCTGATGCGCCGGGTGAACTTTGCCGCCAGGATATTTGGAGACGTCTCACTACCCGGCGTGCAGGCTATCGTCAAGCGGGTGTTGGTGAATGTGCATGTGCATGGGAATAGTTCCCCCCAGGCGATAGTGGAAGCTTGTCTCGATGCGATGGGGCCGTTGGAAGTCAGTAAGGCGACCCACTCTGAATTGATTGCCCATGCCGAAAAATGTGGCGATCTGGCTTGGAGCACCCACGAAGAATTCAGGGCTACAATGCGAAATGTGAGCAAGATCTTGACCTTGATTGCTGCCTCGCGAGAGTATCAGTTTGCCTAGGCAAGCGCATACAGCTGATGTAGAAGGATTTAAAATGACATCAACCCATAAAGAGCCCGTGCTGGTCGTGCTGGAGCTAACTGGGGCCAACGACTATCTCAATACGATTGTTCCTTATAGCAATCCCCTGTATTGGGATAACCGGCCCAAGGTCCATGTCCCTGAAGACCAAATACTGCCCATAAATGACCAACTGGCATTCCGGGGCGGTATGGAGCCGTTGAAGGAAATCTACGACCAGGGCAACATGGCGATCATTCACGGAATCGGGTTTGAAAATTCACCCCGTTCGCACTTTCGCGCCATGGACATCTGGCATACCTGCGAGCCGGATTCCATCGGGATTGACGGCTGGCTCGCCAAGGTCATCCGGGACTTGGATCCTGGGGGCGAGAACGTGCTGAAAGGAGTTAACTTGGGCCAGGGCCTGCCTCGGGCAATGGCCATGAAGGGGGTTCCTGTTACTTCTGTCAACCACCTTCCTTCATACGGTGTACTCTCGTCAAATCCGGGAATCGCCTCCGAGCAGGATCGGATTCAGTTGTTGGAGACCTTTGCCCGCATGTACGCTCCCACCATCGGCACCGGGCCGACCATGGAGTATCTGGGACAGGCAGGGCTGGATGCGTTGCGAGGAGCCGACATCATCCGGGTCGCTCCCGAAACCTATTCTTCAAACGTAGAGTACGCCAATAATGCCATCGCGAGGCGCTTCAGAGACGTGGCCCAAGTGCATCTGGCCGGCCTGGGCACCCAGGTCTTTTACACCTCCCACGGGCCCTTCGACACCCACTACGACCAGCTGGGACCACATGAAAAACTTTGGACGGAAATTTCCGTTGCCATACGCGACTTCTTCGACGACCTGCGTGAGCACGACGCCTCAAACGAGGTGGTTGTTATGTTGTTCAGCGAGTTTGGGCGCCGCGTCCGCGATAATGGCACTGGTACCGACCACGGAGCGGCTGGGGTGGCGTTTGCCATTGGCGACCGGGTGAATGGTGGAATGTACGGGAGCTATCCATCCCTGAAACCGGGGGATCTCACTCAGGGAGACCTGGCGCCCAACTATGATTTCCGTGGCTTCTACTCCACTTTGGCGGAAAAGTGGCTGGGACTCGACCCGGTACCCATCGTCGGTGGACACTTCGAGCAAATGTCCTTCGTGTAGCTTCAGGACCCCAAGATAGTTCACGGGAGAGGGGATATGCTGACCACCGTCGCCGCCGGCCGGGTGTATGACTACAGCTACTGCATAGGCATGTACAGTCAGGACGGCAGGGGATTTTGGGCTCCCCAAGATTTCGTCCTAGGACCGAACGGTCGAATTTACGTGTTGAGCCGCGGTGTGGAACAATTGGGTCAGCGTGTCACCAAGATCAACTTTGACCACGATTTTCAAGGACAGTTCGGCTCCGTCGGCGAGGGCGACGGGGGCTTCGTTTGGCCCCGGTCAATTGATTTGGACCGTCACGGCCGAGTATTCCTTTCGGACGAGTATCTCAACCGGGTAACCATATACAGTGAAGAGGGTAGTTATCGATATCACTGGGGCAGGTCCGGCAGCGGAGACGGGGAGCTAAACGGACCGTCAGGAATCGCTTTTGACTCCCAGGGAACCGTTTGGGTGGTGGACAGCCTGAATCACCGGGTGCAGAGTTTCAGCCAGATCGGCGAGTTTCAGTCCAGATTCGGGAAGCGAGGGGACGGTGACGGAGATATGGAGATGCCATGGGGCATCTGCATCGACCGTCAGGACAACATCTACGTCGCGGATTGGGGAAACAACCGGGTGCAAAAATTCGCCCCTACTGGTGAGTTGCTCGTTAAGTTCGAAGGCTCCAGCGCCGGGGTTGGTTCGCTCAAAGGGCCATCCGGTGTGGCTGTGGACTCAGATGGAGATGTTTACGTAACTGACTGGGGGAACCACCGAGTCCAGATCTACGCTGCTGACGGCCAATATATTACGGCGCTGGTCGGTGACGCCCAAGAGCCTTCACCATGGGCCCAGACCTACATCGATGCCAATCCGGATATCATCAAAGCCAGGCGGCGGACAGATCTGGAGCCTGAATGGCGGTTCCGGCGGCCAGTGGCTGTCAACGTTGACGGAGACGACCGGATCATAGTTTTGGAGTCCTACCATCACCGGCTTCAAATCTACAACAAGCTAAAGGATTACGAGGAACCCTCAATAAACTTGTAGGCTCCTCCCCGTCTCCAAATTGTTGCCCATGCCGGTCACTTTTCCAGTCCGGCCTATCTAAGAGGGTGTGTGACAAATGGCGTCAAGCGGGGTGGAGGCGTTTGAGCATAGGATGAGCTTCGGGGACCCACCGGTACGTGGGAAGGACCAGCCAATGCTGCTGAGGTATGCCGCCAAGCTTTGCGGCACCGGCAGCCACAGGATGGAGCAATTGGCGTTTGCGGTGCGAAAGGGCACCACAGCGCTCACAGATTGATGAACGCCCTATGCCAATCCCAGAGTGGGAAGCAACAGCGCAAAATGCTGATTTCCTACCGGAATTGGGGAATTAATGGCGTCCCAGGCAGGATTCGAACCCGCGGCCAGCTGCTTAGAAGGCAGCCGCTCTGTCCACTGAGCTACTGGGACGCGCCCGGTGTTAGGATATGTATTTTCCGGCGGGACTGTCAACGGTTGGGGAGTTCCGCTTGCGCCATTGCCGGTCATCTGCGAAAATTATGGGCGCCGTTATGAGCCTGAATTTTCCGAGCGTCCTTGTCTGCGGGGACAAAATCCATGACTGTTTCACCTGCTAACCCGATCCGCGTCCTGGTTGCCAAGCCGGGACTGGACGGGCACGACCGGGGCGCCAAAGTGATTGCCCGCGCGCTGCGTGACGCCGGCATGGAAGTGATTTACACCGGCATCCGGCAAACGCCGAGGATGGTAGTGCAGGCAGCGGCGCAGGAAGACGTGGCCGTGCTGGGCCTTAGCATTCTTTCCGGGGCGCATATGGAACTGCTGCCCGAAATAATGCGGCTACTGCGCGAGCAAGGGATGGAAGACGTGCTGGTAGTGCTCGGCGGAATCGTGCCTGAGCAGGACCGGGAATCGCTGGCGGGCATGGGCGTCTCTGCCGTGTTCGGGCCGGGCACGTCAACCAACGACATTATCGAGTACATCCACGCCAATGCCTCTACCCCTTGAAATCCGCCGGCGAAAGCGCAATTGAAAATTCTAAAAATCAAGTGGAAAACTGCTTGCGGGAGGGTAATCCCACGCATATAATGCCCGCAAGATTTTTGAGGCCCCCGAATCCGGACGGTTGCTGCGATGAATTACAACGTTTCGCAATTGCTGAAAGAACCGACGGGCTCGGAGCGGGCCTTCGACATCGACGAAGGAGGGTTCGGCGATTCCGAGTACACGGTGGACTACGCCTCGGGCAGTGTTACAATGGTTCGCACCCATCATGGAATCTGGGTACAGGGCCATCTGACCGTCCGGGTTGCCCAGGATTGCAGCCGATGCCTGACTGATTTCGGCCAGACACTGGAATTAGAGCTTGACGAGGAATACTTTCCCGAGATTGACGTGAGAACCGGCCGGTGGAATTTGCCGCCGGAAGACTGGGAGGGGCTGTACATTGGCGCCGACCATATTTTGGACCTGGGGGAGGCAACTCGTCAGTCTGCCTTGGCCGTACTGCCGCTGAAACCGCTTTGCCAACCGGATTGTGTTGGCATTTGCGACCGCTGCGGAACCGACCGTAACCGCAACAAATGTGATTGCTACACCTTGGACATTGACCCCAGATGGGCGGCGTTACGTTCGCTAATCACTGAACCTGGAACCTGAAAACACCGGGCGAAGCTTTCTTCTTGATGAAGGGGACAATCGCCCCAAAACGGAACTGAATTAAACTATGGGCGCACTACCAAACAAGAAACTGACCAGGGCCCGCAAGGGTCGCCGGCTTTCGTCGCCGGCGTACCGTCTGCGGCCCATGAGCCCGGCGCGCTGTCCGCGCTGTCGGGCAGCCAAACGGCCCCACGCCGCCTGCCCTGTTTGCGGATACTACCGAGGGCGTGCGGTTGCCGTCTAACCATGCGGAGGGCGGTGATATGTCTGGCATTGAACGAGCTCCCATCTATTCTTACATCTTTCCGGGCCAGGGCGCCCAGAAGGTGGGCATGGGACGCACCCTCTACGAAACCTCGGAAGCGGCTCGGGAGGTCTTCGCGGAAGCGGACGACAGCCTGGGCATGCATCTGACGCGGCTGATGTTTGAGGGCCCCTCGGAAGAGTTGCAGGATACAGCCCATGCGCAGCCGGCCATTATGGCGGTGAGCATTGCCATCTGGCGCGCCTGGCAGGAGTTCCTGGGCACTTCGGCCCCGCAGCCCGTAGCCGTGGCCGGCCACAGCCTCGGCGAGTACACCTCTATGGTCGTGGGCGGCGTGATGGACTTCAGCGACGGCATTCAACTGGTCCGGGAACGGGGCCGGTTGATGCACGAAGCGTCGGAAGCAAGACCGGGTTCGATGGCCGCCATAATCGGCCTGGACGAGTACGTAGTCGCCCAGGTGGCCCAGGACGCCGGCGTCGAGATGGCCAACATCAACTCCGACGACCAGATTGTCATCAGTGGCGACAAGATGGCGCTGGCCCGGGCCATGGACCTGGCTTCGGCACGGGGCGCCAAGAAGGTGGTCCCACTGGCCGTGAGCGGGGCTTTTCATTCCCGGCTGATGGCGCTGGCCCAGGAAGGCTTGACCGACGCTATTGACGACATTGAACTGCGCGACCCGCGATTCCCCGTCATCGCCAATTCTACCGGAGTCGCAATCGTGAACGCGGGACAGGCTCGCCAGGAGCTGCTGACCGGACTCTGCCACTGCGTGTTGTGGAAGCACTCCGTGCGTTTCATGCTGGACTCGGGCGTAAACCGGTTCGTGGAATTCGGCCCGGCCCGGGTGCTGTCCAGCCTGGTGCGTCGAATTGACCCCGGAGTGGAGGCGCTAACGTTGTCGGACCCGGATTCGATACGCAAGGTTGTCGCCGATCAGCACTAGCGTCGCCGATTGGCCTGGCAGGGACGCGGCGCGGTTTCAGGATTTGCCCATGGCTCCCCGATCTCGATGGCGCACAGCCCAGGGTGGCTCTACGGAACGCCAGGTCCGAATACTCGCTTTGCAGTTTCTGTACACCCACGACGTGCGAGGGCGGGAGAGCGACGATATAAGCGCAACGCTGGATTGGTTGTGCGCTGAAGAGCCGGCGACCGCGGTGGTGGTGCGTCAGAAAGCCGAAGCCGTGGCCACCGACATATTGGACGATGTTGCCCGGCTTGATGAAGTTATTCAGCGATACGCGCCGGCGTTGCCCGTCAACCTGCTCGCCATTGTTGACCGAAATATATTGCGTGTGGCAATCTACGAGTTGACCGCCAGCCAACATACGCCGAGCCGGGTTATAATCAATGAGGCCACCGACTTGGCATCTATGTTCGGCAGCGAAAGCAGCGCCCGATTCGTCAATGGCGTTCTCGGCTCAGTACTGAACGGACTTTCCGATACTCCGGAGACAGCTCTGGTCCAAAGCGGCTACTGATAATGACCAAAGCAATTCCCACGGCGTTGCGACGCCGTACCTTCATGGAGATGAACCTTGAGTACCGTACTAGAACGCATCACCGACATCGTTGTGGATAAACTTGGCGTTGATGCCGGCGATGTGAACGAAGATTCGTCCTTTCAGGATGACCTGGGAGCCGATTCTCTGGACCTGGTAGAGCTGATTATGGCCTTTGAGGAAGAGTTCAGCTCCGACGATAACACTATTGAAATCCCGGACGAAGACGCCGGCGAGATTCACACGGTAGCGGACGCGGTGGCTTACCTGAAAGAGAAGGGTGTGCAGGACGACTAGCAGTGCCGTTCCGGGTTGCCCGTCGCATCCGCGTCATTACCATATGCGTAGCCGGCCACGGACGGAGTCGCCATGGAGACGCTGGAAGACTTGGCCCGACGGGTGCGAGACTGCACTGACTGTCCGTTGCACAGCGGCCGCGCCAACGCGGTGCCTGGCGAGGGCCCGGACGATGCGGAGATTCTGTTCATCGGCGAGGGCCCGGGCTATCACGAGGACCAGCAGGGCCGGCCTTTTGTGGGACCGGCCGGAAACTTCCTTGAAGAGCTGCTGCAGTCCATCGGTATGACTCGAGACCAAGTGTACATCGCCAACATGGTCAAATGCCGGCCGCACAACAACCGGGACCCGATGCCCAACGAGATAGAGGCTTGCAGCAAGTACCTGGACCGACAGATCGAGTTGATCAATCCGCTGTTGATTATCACATTAGGCCGCTTTTCCATGACCCGGTTCCTGCCGGGGCAAAGCATCAGCCGGGTACGAGGGCGGTTGCGTTCAGTGGACGGGCGGCAAATTTTCCCCATCATGCACCCGGCAGCCGGCCTGCGCCGCCAGGAGATGCGGTCGGCCATTGAAGAAGACTTCGCCAAGGTGCCGGGACTACTGGACGTGCTGCGGATGCAGGCGGAACCAGCATCGCAAAGCGCCATTCGGGAAAGTCCGGCCCCGTATGCAACCGAACCCTCTCCGCCCGCTGGAACCCCCTCCCTTTGGGACATGAAGCCGGCACCGCCTTCCGATAGAGCTACTGATCCATCCCCGGACGAAGGGGCGGAACCTGGGAGCGTCGGCGCCGATGTGCCTCCACCGGGTCAGCAGCGGTTATTCTGACATGACAGACGCGACCAGCGGCATCCTGCCATCCGGGGGGACATCATCCCCAACGGGCCAGCCTCCCCTCCGGGTTCTGCCACTGGGCGGCCTGGGCGAAATCGGCAAGAACATGATGGCCCTGGAATGCGGCGATGACATCATCGTGGTGGACTGCGGCATTCAGTTTCCCACCGAGGATATGCCCGGTGTTGACCTGATTATTCCCGACGTGTCGTATCTGTCGGCGCGAGCGGACCGAATGCGGGGAATCCTGATCACCCACGGCCACGAAGACCACATCGGCGCGCTGCCTCATGTGCTGCCCAACCTGAACGTGCCGGTGTATGCGCCGCGCCTGGCCCACGGTTTAATCCAGGTCAAACTGAACGAACGTCGCCGGACGCAGGATGCGGAGTTGTATGCCATCGAGCCGGAGGAGCCGATGGCTTTCGGAGACAACTTCCGAGCCACCTGGTTCCGAGTTTGCCACAGTATCCCCGACGCCATGGGCATCTGCATTGACACTCCCCAAGGGATGGTCATTCATACGGGCGACTTCAAAATTGACCATACCCCGGTGGACGGTCATACCATTGACATGCCGGCGTTGGCCCGGCGCGGCGACAACGGCGTACTCCTGCTATTCTCCGACTCGACTTACGCCGAACTGCCGGGATATACGCCTTCGGAGCAGGTGATGGGCGGAGCGCTGGACCGGGCCATGGCCGATGCAACGGGCCGGGTCATCATCGCAACTTTTGCTTCACTCATCAGCCGGGTCCAGCAGGTGGTAACGGCGGCAGAAAAGCATGACCGTAAGGTGGCCTTCGTTGGCCGCAGCATGGTAGGCAACGTGCAAATGGCCACGGAGATGGGCTATCTGAGCGCCAGGCCCGGCACCATCATCCCGTTGCGGGAAACCGACGACTGGCCAGCCAACCGGGTGGTTCTGATGACCACAGGCAGCCAGGGCGAACCGACCTCGGCGCTGGTTCGCATTGCCAAAGGGGAAAGTCGGGACGTTGAGTTGATGGCAGGTGACACGGTAATCATCTCTGCGACGCCGATCCCCGGGAACGAACGGGCGGTGAGCCAGACTATCGACAACCTGCTGCGCCAGGGAGCCCACGTGCTGTACGACCGGATCGCGCCGGTGCACGTGCACGGACACGCCAGCCAGGAAGAGCTGAAGCTGATGCTGAATCTCACTCGGCCGCGCTACTTCGTGCCGGTTCACGGCGAGTATCGGCATTTGCGAGCGCATGCGCAGCTGGCCTGGGAGCTGGGCGCCGCACCTGACGGCATTTTCGTGCTGGAAGATGGGGACATCCTGGAAGTTGGCGATGACGGCGCGCGGGTAGTCGATTCAATACCCGCCGGTCCAATTTACCTGGACGGGCCGACGGTGATGGAAACCGATACCGCCGTTCTGAGAGAGCGGCGCTCGCTGGCCCGGGACGGCGTAGTGGTGGTGTGCGCCGGATTGAGCGCCGGGGGCGAAATAACCGGGCCGGTGCAGGTGGCGGCCAGCGGGTTCATGGAGCAGCCTGACACCATCGACACCTTTCGCCGGCTGGCGGAGGCGGTGGAAATCGAAACCGCCGGCATCGCCCTGGAAAACAACCGCGAATCCGCCCAGGCAAAAATCCGAAAAGTCGCCCGGCAATTCCTCCGCAGCGAACTGAACAAACGGCCTATGATTATTCCCGTCATTCTAGATACTTAACGGGTGTAACAATGTCCATCGCGACGGCGGCCGGCGGCGGCGTGAACTGGGTTCGGATCGGGATCGAGGCCGGATTGCTGCTGGCGGCAGGAATCGCAGCGGCCGGCGTGGCTCTGTTGCTGCCGGGGGCACAGCATTGGCTGACGGAAACGCTGGCTTTCGGCTGGGCGGTGATTGGTGGATATACGGTGGTCTCTCTGCTGCTGCTAGCGCACCAACCGGCGGCGCTGGCCCGAAACTGGCGCTGGTGGCTTGCTGGAATCATCGTCGCAGCCGGTGCGATTGCCGGACTGAGCTTTGTTCAGGGAGATAGCGGCCCGCTCTACCACTATGGATGGTCCGGAGAGTGGGGCTATCTGCTGACTAACGGCAGCGCCGGGTTGGCAGTGGCGGAAGGGGTTATCGCCCTGGCAGTAATCGGGCTGCTGGTAATTCCCAACGCCCCGCGTTGGTATGGCCTTAGCTTGCGGTACGCCGGCGTCGGCGCATGGAGGGGACTGGCTGCTGTGGCTATTGGGGGGCGGGCCTCCGGCATTTGGCTGGCGACCACGGTTCGGGGAGCGCGTCTGCGCCGCTCCGAGCAGCCCGAAAAGCCCGCCAGAGTGAGAAAGGCGAAGCCGGCCAAGCCGATGGCGGTAACGGACGATGCGCCGCAGCCGATGATCGTGCCCAGCAGAACGGACGGCAACGGTTGGCAGTTACCCCCCATGGACATCCTGGCGCCGGCGGAGGAGCACTCCGTTGACCAGGCAGCCATCCAGGAGATGTCGGAAGAGATAAAGGAAGCCCTGGCCGAGCACGGCGTCTATGTTGAAGTCGAGGACGTGAAAGCCGGTCCGCGAGTGGTTCGCTTCGGGTTGGTGCCGGGGTATATGCCGCAACGGTCCAGCAAGGACGGCGAAGCGGCAAAGCAGCGGCCCAGCCGGGTGAGGGTCGGCGACATCGCCAAGCGGCAGAAAGACCTGGCGCTGGCGCTAAAGAGTCCCTACATCCGCATCATTGAAACGCCGGAACCCGGCGAGGGTCTGGTGGGGCTGGAAGTACCCAACCCGACGCCGGGGAAAGTGTTGATGCGCTCCATCATGGACGGGCCGGAGTTCACCAAAGTGGAGCAGAAAGGGGGGTTGGCCTTCGCGTTGGGGCAGGATGCCGGCGGCCAGTCGTTGGCCCTGGACCTGGCCGCGATGCCGCATATATTGATCGCAGGGGCCACCGGTTCCGGGAAGAGCGTGTGCATCAACTCGTTGATTGCATCCCTGCTGATGACTCGCCCCCCTGACCAACTGCGCATGATTATGGTTGACCCCAAGCGGGTGGAACTGACCCCCTTCAACGGCATTCCACACCTGGTGGCGCCAGTGATTGTAGAGCCGGACGAAGTGCAGCCGGTGCTGCGGGGCATGATCAAGGAGATGACCAAGCGCTACCGGCTGATGGAAGAGCAGGGCGTACGTAACATTACCGGCTACAACTCCAAAGCCGCCGAACCCATGCCTTTCCTGGTGCTGATTGTGGACGAACTGGCCGACCTGATGATGACCGGCGGGCTGGAAGTGGAGCAGCAGTTGGTGCGACTGGCGCAGCTGGGCCGAGCCGCCGGCATTCACATGGTGCTGGCAACACAGCGACCCTCAGTGAAAGTGGTAACCGGACTGCTGAAGGCCAACGTGCCGACGCGGGTGGCCTTTGCCGTGGCCTCGCAGGTGGATTCCCGGGTGATTCTGGATTCCATCGGCGCTGAAGCCCTGATGGGCAAGGGCGACCTGCTGCTGCAGAATAACGATTACCCCAAGGCGCGCCGGGGCCAAGGCACCCTGGTTTACGACGAGGAAATGGACCGGCTGGTTGAGTTCTGGCGCAGCCAATCAGCCTCCGGCAAGCCGTTGCCCCCCATCAACCTGAGTGATGACGAGGACGACTACGAACTTGGCTCCGATGAGAAGGACGCCGGTGAGGAGAGCGCTTACGACGGCAACTATCTTGACCAGGCACGGGATATTGCCCTGCGCAATCCCCGGCTGACGTCGGTGATGCTGGAACGCCGGTTCAAAATACGCAAGTCGCTGGCCGACGAAATCATCGAGGACCTGAAAGGCGAGGGATTGGTTATCGGGTAACGGCGCCCCCTACGCCAGGACGTTATCGGTGGTATGATACGACGGCGTCCTCGCCCATGGAGTCGTCGTGCTTATCGATCTGCATAACCACACTTACCCGAAGTCGGACGACAGCTTTATGTCCGCCGACGAACTAGTTGACGCCGCTCGCATCGCCGGCCTGGACGGGATTTGCATCACTGAGCATGACGAATTCTGGTCTCTTGATGAAACGTCGGCATTAACCCGACGCCACGGTATCCTGGTGTTGCCCGGCTCGGAGATCAACACCGACGCCGGGCACGTATTGGTGTTCGGACTGTTTCGCTACCGATTCGGTATGCACAAACCCGCGTTTTTGCGTGCGGAGGCCGACAGCGCCGGCGGAGTGCTGATTCCGGCCCATCCATACCGCCGGCGCTTTCTGGAAGACCCCGGGCAAGACCCGACGGTTCGCGCCAACATGCTGGAAAGGGCCGAGACCGAGTTGCAGACCTGGCCGTTTGAGGCGATGGAGTCGCGCAACGGTCGCGGTTCCGAAGCGCAAAACCGCTTCGCTGAAGACTTGCGGCGGGGCCTGGCGGTGCCCGGCGTGGCGGGCAGCGACGCTCACCGGGTCAGTCAGGTTGGCACGGCGGCTACCAGGTTTGAACGCCGGATTGAATCGCTGGAAGACCTGATTGGCGAAATCAAGGCTGGCCGTACGCGTCCGGTGGACTTGACTGCTGCCGTTCAGACGCCGGCCGTGGTCGGATGAAATGCCCCCTTTGCTGGAAGTGCAGGATCTGCATGTGGAGTTCCGCATGCCCGGCGGAGCCGTCCAAGCCCTGAACGGGGTGTCGTTCCAGCAGCAGGAAGAGGAAATTCTCTGCATCGTGGGCGAGAGCGGAGCGGGCAAAAGCGCGCTGGCTCTGACGCTGATGGGCTTGCTACCCGACAATGGCGCCGTCACGGGAGGGAAAATCCTCTTTGATGGCGTTGACCTGGCATCTGCGCCCGAGGAATACCGGCGGGAACTGCGCGGCAAGTCAATGTCCATGGTGTTCCAAGACGCCCAATCAGCCCTCAACCCGGTGCAAACCATCGGAGCGCAGCTGACGGAAGTAATAATCACGCACTCGCAATTGAATCGTCGGGCGGCGAGCGCCGTGTGCCAGGAAATGTTGCGGGAACTGGGCGTCCCGGATCCCCGTCGGATGATGGGGGCCTACCCCTTCACCTTGAGCGGAGGGCAATGCCAGCGGGTGATGCTGGCCATGGCGCTGGTGATGCGCCCCCGCCTGCTCATCGCCGACGAGGTTACTTCCAGCGTGGACGTAACCTTGCAGGCCGAGATACTGGAGAGACTGAAGGAATTGAGCCGCGACTCCAAATCGGCCATATTGCTGATTACCCATGACATGGGGGTGGTGGCGAACATGGCCCGTCGCGTCGGCGTGATGTACGCCGGGCATCTGGTGGAATACGCCGAGCTGATGCCGATATTCCAGCAGCCGCGCCATCCTTATACCTGGTCGCTGCTGCAGACGCTGCCCCGGCTGGACGCTGCCGGCCGGCGGCTTCAAGCGCTGCGGGGCGTGCCGCCGGACTTGATCAACATGACGGGTGAGTGTCCCTTCACGCCCCGCTGTCCCAAGGCCTTGGCGCGGTGCCGCGTTGAGGCAACGCCGACGCTTTCGGAGCAGGCTGCGGGCCATTGGGCAGCTTGCTATAACCCGGTTACTTACGCCTGAGCGCGGCGAGCTTATTCGGAAGGTATCAGGCCGGCGGCGAGCAACGCGTCGCGCAGAGCGTCGCCGGAGATTGCGTATCGGGCAGTCCACCCGGTGCCGGGGCGCGCAGCGGTGCCCCGGGTCCACACTACGAGTACGCCGCTTTCTTCGTCCAGGTCACCGGGAACGGTCGAATGCTCGATTTGCGTTTTGGACACCATGCCCCATTCCTCTGTGGAGAACATATGCTGTTGATTGCTGGTGGCGGCAGGTTCGGGCATTGAGTGTCTCCTGTATGAAGTTGGCGCTACGCCATTTTACGGGATTTCAAGCACCGGCCAGGTCGGCGACCAGCAGCTCGAGGGACACGGCCGGCTCCAGACGCCCCTGCTTGATCGCCAGGTCGCTTTCCAGCACTCGCTGATACTTGTGGGATATTTCGGGCATGGACATACGGCGGGCCTGGCCTAAGGTCTTGCGCACCACGAAGTCGGAGTTAGCGCCCATGCGCCGGCCCAGCTCCGGCTGTACGACTCCTCGCTCGGTTAGGTCACGGGCCAAAGCGATCAGGCGCAGTTGTCGCTCAATCATCGCAATGATGTACAGGGGTTCCCGCCCTTCCTCCATCAGTTGCGTGAGCATCCGCAGGGCGTTGCCCGGCCGCCGGTCCATAATGGAGTCCACCGCCGCGAAGATATTGGCTTCCTGAGCATAGGGCACCAAAGCACGCACGTCCGATTCGGTAATTTCCCGGCCGGCGGCGTACAGAGACAGCTTTTCCAGCTCCCGGTCCAGCGTCCACAGGTCGTTGCTGACCATCTCGGCGATGGCCAGTATTGCCGGCGGCGCGATGGAGGCTCCTTTGGCTTCGGCGGTTTGCTTTATCCATTGACTGAGGCCCTGCCCGGTGGGAGCAGCCTGTTTGTGGACCTGGCTATGCTCGGCGAAAGCGCGCAGCAACGCGTTGTTGTCGTTAACCTCGCCATCAATCAGCACCAAAACAGTGCTGTCCGGCAGTTGTGGTATGGCATCAGCCAGTTGCGTCCATCCGGAGGGTTGGCCAGATTGCCGACGAGTGGAACGTCCCCGGCCAGCGCTGCCTCGCCCACCGGAGGTTTCCTGTGTCGCCAGCGCGCCTTCTATCTCCACCAGCCTGACGGTATCCAGGAAGGGCAGCGAGTTGCAGATGGCCAGCACCTCCTGGGGCTGGGACTGGGCTGCAACAAGCCGGTGCCGGTTGGAGTCCATCAAATCGTCGGCGCCGGCGTCCCGGCGCACGCGCCGCACTGCCTGCGCTACCAGGAACGAATCGCCGTAGATTACGTGAGCCGGCATGACCAGCCGCCCCGCCGAGTCCCCTCGACGTTCAGTTTTCGACCAATTCGGTCAGGACGCCAAACACTGAACGGGGGTGGATAAAGCCGATGGTTCCGGTGAGGCCGTGCCGCGGCTGATGGTCAATCAGGGAAAGGCCATTGTCGGCCAGGATTTCCAGTTTCTCGCCGATGTCGTTGACGTTCAGGGCGATGTGGTGCAGGCCCTCACCCCGGCGTTCGATAAACCGACCGACCGGGCTATCCGGCGACAACGGCTCCAGCAGCTCGATGCGGGTCTGGCCTACTTCGATGAGGCACGCCCGGACGGCTTCTTCTGCCATCTCGACGATTTCGGGTTCGGGTGTTCCGAAGTTGGCAGAGAGAAAGGCCACCGCCGCGTGGATGTCCTTGACGGCGACGCCAACGTGATCTATGTGATTGATGGCGGAAACCTCGGTCATACGGTCACTTTCCTTTACGCTCGGCGGTGATTGCAGCGGCGAGTCCAGTGGAAGAGGAGGTCCTTGAGGCGCTCGCTCAGACCGGGTATTGACCCAACACCTGCCGCGCGATAATCATGCGCTGCACTTCCGAAGTGCCTTCGTAGATCGTGGTGACGCGGGCATCGCGGAAGATGCGCTCGATGCGCGATTCCTTGAAAATACCGATGCCGCCGTGTATCTGCATCGCTTCATAGGCGGCCTTGTTGCAATTCTCGGAGGCCAGCAGTTTGGCCATGGAGGCCTCGTTGATAAAGGGCAAACCCTGGTCCCGCAACGTGGCGGCGTGCATGGTGGCGATGCGGGCGGAATGGACGCCGGTGGCGATGTCGGCCAGCTTGAACTGGATAGCCTGGTGATGGGCCAGCGGCCGGCCAAAGGTTTCCCGCAACTGGGCGTAACGCACCGCCTCTTCTAACGCCGCCTGGCCGATGCCCACGCACTGGGCGGCGATGGAGATGCGGCTGGAGTCCAGGATATCCATGGCGTAGCGGAATCCCATCCCCGGCTCGCCGATGAGGTTTTCCGCCGGAATCTCGGCGTCGTCAAACACGATTTCGCAGGTGCTGGAGGCTCGAATGCCCATCTTGTTGTGCTGGGGATTAATCTGCATGCCGGGCGTGCCGGCCGGGACGATGAACGCGCACACGCCCCGATAGCCAATGGAACGGTCCTGGTTGGCGAATATCACCAGCGTCTCCGCGACCTCGGCGTTGGTGATGAACTGCTTGGAGCCGTTGAGCACCCAGCTGCCGTTGCGACGGGTGGCCGTGGTTTGCATCGCCGCAGCATCGGAGCCGCTGCCGGGCTCGGTGAGGCCCCAGGCGGCGATGCCCTTGCCGGAGGCCAGCGACGGCACGTACTGCTGCTTCTGCTCTTCGTTACCGAAGCGGGCGATGGTTTCCAGACCCAGCCCCAGATGCGCCGCCAGGGTAACACTGGCCGCTACGTCGGCCCGGGCCATCTCTTCAATGGCAATGGAAGACTGACGGAAACCGCCACCGCTGCCGCCATAAGCCGGGTCAACGCCGATGCCGGTCAGGCCCAACCGCGCCATGCCCTCCCAGTTTTCGTGGGAAAATTCGGCCTTCTCGTCCAGCTCGGCGGAGCGGGGCATCACCTCGCGCTCAGCGAAATCGCGAACGAGATTTTGCAGCATCTTTTCTTCTTCGGAAAGGGTCAGGTCAGTCACGGGATTCCTCCGGGGTATCCTGGTAGTTTCGTGAGTGATTAGCAGTTTATCACAGGCTTGCGGAGGGCTCGTATTCGCCGAAGACCTGACGCAGAACGTCGCAAATCTCACCTAGCGTGGCGTACTTTTCCACGCACTCCAGCATGGGCGGGATGGTGTTGGCGTCTGGGGAACGCGCGGCGTCGGCCAGACGCTCCAGGCCGGTTTGCACCGCCGCGTTGTCTCTCTCTCTGCGTAGGGTTTGGAGCCGCTCCACCTGCTCGGCGGCGGCGGCGGCATCCACCCGCAACAGGTTGGCTATGGGCGGCGATTCGGTGACGTACTGGTTGACGCCCACCACGATCCGCTCGTTGTCATCCACGGAGCGCTGGTGAGCAAAGGCGGCGTCTCCGATCTCGTGCACCTGGAAACCGTCTTCGATTGCCGCAACCGCGCCGCCCATGCGGTCGATGCGCTGGATATACTCCAGGACGCCGGATTCCAGGCGGTCGGTCAGGTTCTCTACGTACCAGGAGCCCCCAAGAGGGTCAACCACGTCGGCGGCGCCGCTCTCGTGGGCCAGGATTTGCTGGGTTCGCAAGGATAGCTGGGCAGATTCTTCGGTGGGCAGGCTCAACGCCTCATCCCGCGAGTTCACATGGAGGGACTGAGTGCCTCCCAGCACAGCGGCCAACGCCTGCACCGTGCTGCGGATGACGTTGTTGTCGGGCTGCTGCGCGGTCAGCGTAACGCCAGCGGTCTGGGTATGGAACCGCAGCATCATGGAACGGGGATCTTTGGCGCCGAAGCGCTCCAGCATGATCCTCGCCCACAGGCGGCGGGCGGCGCGGAACTTGGCTACCTCTTCAAAGAGGTTATTCTGAGCCACGAAGAAGAAAGAGAGACGCGGCGCGAAGTCGTCCACCGCCAGGCCAGCGGCGACGGCCGCCTCCACGTAGGCGATGGCGTTGGCGAAGGTGAAGGCAAGCTCCTGAGTGGCAGTGGCGCCAGCTTCCCGCATGTGGTAGCCGCTGATGCTGATGGTGTTCCAGCGCGGCACATTCTCTGAGCAGTACTTGAACACGTCCACCACCAGGCGCATTGACGGGCGCGGCGGGAAGGCATAGGTGCCGCGGGCGATGTACTCCTTTAGGATGTCGTTTTGCAGGGTTCCGCTCAGTTGCTCCGGAGCTACGCCCCGCCTTTTGCCGGCGGCGATGTAGAGGCAAAGCAGCAACGCCGCGGTGGCGTTGATGGTCATGGAAGTGCTTACTTTGTCCAGAGGTATCCCGTCAAACAGCGTTTCCATGTCTGCCAGGGAGCAAATGGGAACACCGACCTTGCCGACCTCGCCTTCCGCCAACGGATGGTCGCTGTCGTACCCAATCTGGGTAGGCAGATCAAAGGCGACGGAAAGGCCGGTTTGACCGTTCTCCAGGAGGTAGCGGTATCGCTCGTTGGTAGCGGCAGCAGTGGCGTAGCCGGCGTACTGGCGCATGGTCCAGATGCGGCCCCGGTACATATTGGGCTGCACGCCCCGGGTGTAGGGAAACTCACCGGGGTAGCCGATGGCCCGGTGGTAGTCGCCGGCGCCATCATCCTCGGGAGTATAGACAGTATCCAGTTCCAACCCGGAGTCCGTTGCGAACTCATCGCGCCGCTCCGGGAACCGCTGCGTTACCCGCGACAGCGTAGCATCCTGCCATTCCTGCTTGCTGGTTGACATACTGCCCTGCCTTTCCGAAGCTGCCGACCTAGTCGCTGGTGAAGGCGTAGTCGGTAGGCCGCATGATGCTGTGGCGAGAGACGCGCACGATGGGGCCGTCCACTTCGCTGGCGGCGCGGGCCTTGTTCCAATCGGGGTCGGCCTGGAAAGAACGCCAGCTCTTTTCCCGGTCGCCCAGGCTGGGGTAGCCCAGCATATAGACCAGCACGTTGTTGACGCCAACATCTTCGGACCAGTAGCCGATGTTCTCGATGCCGTGCTTTTCGAAGAGGCCGATAGTGTGGTTGGCAAAACGGTTATGCACGTCGGGCAAGCGGCCGGGCATTGCTTCGTAGATGCGGAGTTCCTGCACGGCGGTATTGATATTGGGCTGCGGAGAGTAGGGCGTCAGTCGCAGGAACCGGTTGGTAACGGCGTCAACCAGGGGCCCGTTGGCCTCGGTTTGCTTGCGGACTTCCAGCCAGTCGGGATCGCTGCCAAACTTGGCCCAGCGGCTTTCCCGGTCGGCCATGCTGTCGAATACGTTGATGTAGGTGAGGCGGTTGCTGCGGCCGATTTCGTCGGTCCAGAAGCCGAGGTACTTCACGCCGTGTTTGCGAAACAGGGCGCAGGTGTGGTTGGCGAAGCGCCCGCTGATGTCGGGCAAACGCCCGGCTACTGCGTCATAGATGCGTAGTTCGTAAAGCATCGGTATTCTCCTTAAACGGGTGTTCGGCGGTGGAATCCGGCCCGGCGGTAGTATAGCATTGGCAGACGGCTATGTTGACGCAATCCGATGCCAGGCATCCGGCGTATATTGTCGGTACTACGAAGGAGCATGGAGGGTTTAGCGTGTTTGCACCGCACAAGTGGAGCGTACGGCGTTCGGTGGTGATGAAATCCGTGGCCATGGTCATCGGCGCAGCGGGTTTGCTGGCCACGGCCTGTGGCGAGGAGAGCGCGACGACTCTACCCCAGGCGGAATTAACGCGGCCGCCGGTGATCAATACTTCTGTTCCTCCAACCGCAGTGGCCACTTCCGACACAGCCCCCGCAAGTCCCTCGACTCCGGCGCAACCCCCGGCCCAGGAGGAAACCGCTGAGACACCCTCCGCGGACAGCGCGCTCACCCTTGAGCAGATTGCCTCCGCTCACGACGAATTAATGAGCAACCTGTACGAATCGGTTGTTCCCTCGGTGGTAGGGCTGAGGGTTCTCCAGTTCGCCGCACCAGATGGCAACATACCGCCGGCATTACCGGAGGGTTTTCTGCCGCCGACACCGCCGGGCGACGCCCTCACGCAGGCGGCCGGCTCCGGGTTGGTGTGGGACGACAAGGGGCATATCGTTACCAACCGCCACGTGGTGGCCGACGCGGAGCGCATAGTTGTGGTGCTCAGCGACGGAACTCAAACCGACGCTGAAGTTGTAGGGATGGATGCCGATTCGGATCTGGCAGTGATCAGGGTTACGGACGATGCAATACGTCCTCCGCCCATCAAACTGGGCGACAGCGACAACATCAGGCCGGGAAACTTCGCGGTAGCCATCGGCGACCCCTTCTCCCGGGGGTTTTCCATGACGTCGGGGATCATCAGCGCTCTGGGCCGGACCATTCGCCCGGAGCATAGCAACTTTGCGGTGCCCAGGGTGATCCAGCACGACGCAGCAACCAATCCCGGAAACTCCGGCGGGCCTCTGCTCAACCGCCACGGGGAAGTGGTGGGCATCAACACCCAGATTATCAGCCGGACGGGGGCTTTTTCAGGAATCGGGCTGGCCATTCCCGTGAACCTAGCCAAGCTGGTCGTCCCTTCCCTGATTGCGGAAGGGCGCTACGAGTACCCCTACATCGGAATTCGAGGCACCTCGGTCTTTCCCGACATCGCCACGGCGATGAACCTGCCGCCGGACACTCGCGGCGCTCTGGTGATCGCCGTGGGAATGGACAGCGCCGCCAGCCGGGCCGGCCTGCGGGCGTCTGACCGGCTTACGATCATTGACGGCTCGGAGTTTCCCGTCGGCGGCGATATCGTCGTGGACATCGACGGCTCTCCCATCCGCAGCATGGACGACCTGCTGGCCTACGTGGTTGAGCATACCCGTCCGGAAGACACGGCGGAGTTCACCGTGCTGCGCGACGGAGAGGAAACCGTACTGAGCGTCACCCTGGGCACGCGCCCCATCCGGTAACAAAAGATAAAGCCGGCGGCATATCTCTTGCCGTCGGCTCTGATTTCAGTGGCGCGCCTGGCAGGACTCGAACCCGCAACCCCTGGGTCCGAAGCCCAGTGCTCTATCCATTGAGCTACAGGCGCAGCTACCGGCGATTGTCGCCAGGGTGAAAGTGGGGCGAGCAACGGGATTCGAACCCGTGATCTCCTGTGCCACAGACAGGCGCCTTAGGCCACTTGGCTATGCTCGCCACAGCGTCCGCTTTGATCCGCCGCATAGCGGACAAGCAACTATAACAGCGTAGCACATACCCGCAATACGGGCAATAAGGACGGGCGGCGCCGGGACTATCACGCTTGCCACGCATTCCGGTTGCGTTGAAAAGGAACATCCCGTCGTATATCATCAATCCGATTCCGGGCAACTACCCGTATCAATCTGCAACAAACAATTGCCCCGGAGGAATTAGTTTATGATTCGCAATTACTTTCGCTTCCTGGCAGTAGCGGCTGTGCTGGCTCTGACGGTGGCGCTGCTGGCCTGCGGGGGCAGCGAGGAGCCAGCCGAATCCGCCGCCTCGTCGGATGCCCAGCCGGCCGCTACTTCACCGGCCTCTGCCGGCGACGCTGCCGGCAGCGCCCCCGCGGCCACTGAAGCCGATCCAGAGCCCGCTCAGCCAACAACACCGGCAGCGGCGTCTGTTCCCACCGTAGCCGCCGTGGCCCCCGGCCCGGCCGACAGCTGCGCCCCATCCGCTGACCTGACCTTCGATGACCGGCCCCCGCAGGGCGGAACCCTGGTCAGGCTGTTCGCCGACCCGCCTACCCTCGACCCCCACCTGGCCGGCGATGCCACCTCCTCTGTGATCATCAACGAAATATATGGCGGTCTGGTGACGCTGAGCCTCGACTACCAGCCGGTTCTGGACCTGGCCGAAAGCTGCAATATCAGCGACGACGGCTTGGTTTATACCTTCGTGCTGCGTGAAAACGCGCAGTTCCAAGATGGCAAACCCGTAACGGCTCACGACGTGAAATGGTCCATCGAACGGGCGGCCGACCCGGCGACGGTGTCCACCACCGCTGAAAACTATCTTGGAGACATTGTCGGCGTGGAAGACAAGCTGGACGGCGCCGCCAGCGAAGTCAGTGGCGTTCGCGTGATTGACGACCGTACCGTGGAATTCACCATTGACGCGCCCAAATCCTTCTTCCTCGCCAAACTCTCCTACCCAACCGCCTTCGTGCTCGACCGGGATCAGGTCGAGAGCAACGAAGACTGGCTAGACCAACCCAATGGCACCGGCCCCTTCCGACTGGCGACCTACGACATCGGGGAGTTGATACTCCTTGAGCGCAACGACCTGTATCACCTGGGGCCGCCTCATATCGAAAGCGTGCAGATGATTCTCAGCGGCGGCTCCGCCATGATCATGTACGAAAACGACGAGATTCATCTCACCGGCGTGGGCATTGACGACCTTCCACGCATCCTGGACCCTAACGACCCCCTCAATCCTCAATTGCATCGCTCTCCCCAGGACTTCGACGTGTTCTACGTTGGTCTCAACGTGGCTGAGCCGCCCTTCGAAGACCCCAAGGTGCGCCAGGCCCTCAACTACGCCGTTAACCTGCAGAGCATTGCCGACAATGTTTATGACGGCCGGTTGTCGCCAGCTCGCGGCGTTATCCCTCCCGGCTTCCCCTCTTACACCCAGAACCTGCGCAGCTACGAGTACAACCCCAACCTGGCCATGGAACTGCTGCAGCAGTCGACCTACGCCGACGCATTGGCCAGCGGCGACTTCCCACGCATCACCCTGACTATCTCGGGCAGCTTCGGCGCCGCCGTGCCCCAATACCTGGAGGTGATGCTGGAACAGTGGCGCAGCCTGGGAATCGAAATAGAGATCCAGCAAACCGAATGGGCCACTTTCCTCCAGGAAGTCAACGAGAAGCAGTACCACATGTTCACCCTGGGCTGGATCGCGGACTACCCCGACCCGGAGAACTTCCTCGACCTGCTGTTCCATAGCGAAAGCAACAACAACCACACGAATTACTCCAACGCGGAGGTTGACCGGCTGCTTGAGGAAGCGCGAACCGAGCGCGACCGGGAACGTCGCTTCCAGATCTACAACCAGGTCGAGCAGATGATTCTGGACGACGCGCCCTGGGTGTGGACCTGGTTCAGCGGCGAAGGGTACGCCCTCATCAAGCCGGAGGTGTCGGACTACTTCCTCTTGCAAATGAGCATCCCCAAGTACCGCTACATTTACTTCAACCAGTAGCGATGGCCCAAGCCGGGGCGGAAAGTTTTCCGCTCCGGCAATTTCTGTAGCGTAAAGGTAATAGCCATGGGAGCGTATGCCATCAAAAGGCTGATCTGGCTGCCCTTCCTACTGATAATCGTAACCTTTGTTACGTTTGCCCTGCTGCGTTTCGGCCCGGGCGACCCGGTGCAGTTATGGCTGGGGCAACACCAGAACGACGAAGTGCGCGAACGCATCCGCTCCCAGCTGGGGCTGGACGATCCGGTTCACGTTCAGTACGTTCGCTACATGGAAGGCGTGATTACACGGCTGGACTTTGGTGAGAGCTTTCGCTATCGCGGGCAGCCGGTTCGGGACCTGATTGGCAATCGCATTCTGGTGTCCTTGCAGCTGAACGCTGCCGCCATCATCATTACGCTGGGCATCGGCATTCCGGTGGGGCTGCTGGCCGCCCTGCGCCAGGGAACCGGCTGGGACAATCTCATTGTGGCTATCGCTCTGGCCTTGCAGTCGTTGCCCGTTTTCATCACCGCCCCGGTATTGCTGCTGGTGTTCGCTTTGAAGGTGAACATCCTGCCTACCCATGGATTTGAGGGCTTCTTTTCCCCGCACATCGTGATGCCAGCCGTGGTTATGGGCGTGCCGGGCATCGCCATCGTGGTGCGCCTGGTCCGCGCCAGCGTGCTGGACGTGCTGGGGCAGGACTACATCCGTACGGCCCGGGCCAAGGGACTCGGCGAAACTACGGTGCGCTATCGCCATATCCTCCGCAACGCCCTGATTCCGGTGGCTACTTCTTTCGGTTTCATCCTCGCCGGCCTGGTTGGCGGCACCTTTATCGTGGAAACCTACTTCGGAATCCCCGGCGTCGGCCTGCTCACCGTCGAATCCGTCATCGGTTCCAGGGACTATCCGGTGATCATGGCCTTCGCGATCATTTCCACCGCCATCTTTGTGGTGGCTAACCTGGTGGTTGACCTGATGTACCCGTGGCTGGACCCGCGCATCAGGCTGGGAGCCGGCTATGCTTCCTGACCGTTCCGGCCCACGCGCTCGCGAGCACGGGCACGCCCAACACTTGGACACTGATGCCCAGCGTCTGGACTGGGCTGAAAATGAGCTGGCGCTCGACCAAATCCTGGAGATGGATGCCCGGCCGGCCCGCGGCCACAGCTATTGGCAGCTGGCTTTCCGCAGACTTGGCCGCAAGAAGCTGGCGATGATCTGCCTTTCTCTCATCATCTTTATGTACGGGGGGGCGTTGTTGTCGCCCTTGATTACACCTTACGACTACCGCGCAATTGACCTGGAAAGCACCCGCCAGGGGCCGTCGCTGGCCCATCCCTTCGGCACTGACCGCCAGGGCCGGGATATGCTCACCCGGGTTATCTTCGGCCTCCGCACCACCGTAATCATCACCATCACCTCGCTGCTGGGCGGCACCCTCGTCCTGGGCATCGTCCTGGGACTGCTGAGCGGCTATATGGGTAGATGGGTAGATTCCGTGATTATGCGCACCGGCGAGGTGACTTCGTCCTTCCCTGAAATCCTTCTCCTCCTGATTTTCGTCGCCGCATTGCGACCCCGCCTGCTCACCGCGGTCCAGAACTTTGAGGACGCCACGGGCATCGACTGGATTATCCGGTTGGGGGTGCTGGATTTCGCCATCATCTCGGTGGGCCTGGCTATCTTCGGGTGGTTCGGAATGGCCCGCCTGGTGCGCGGCCAAGTGCTACAGGCCCGGGAAAGTCAGTACGCCGAAGCGGCCCTGGTCATGGGGGCTTCAACCGCCCACATCCTGCGGGTCCACGTCCTGCGCAACATTCTGAGTCCGCTGATAGTTTCGGTCTCCGCCGGCTTGGCCGGCGTGGCCGGCGCCGAGTTGGTCCTCAGCTGGATCGGCATCGGTGTTTTCCCGCCCACGCCCAGCCTGGGCCGTATGCTCTTTGAAAACGGCAGCGTCCAGGTGCTGCGCAACCACCCCCATCTGCTGTTGTTCCCCATCGGCACCGTTACCCTCCTCTTCTTCTGCTTCAACATTCTGGGCGACGCGGTGAACGACGCTTTCAACCCTCGCACTAGGTGAAGTCCCCAAGCACGCTAAATTGATAACGCCGCCTGCTTGTGCTACCGTTGATATTCGGCAATCCTACGGCGATGGCCATCCGAGCCATCGGCAGGGAAACGGGCTTTGAGTATCACATCCGATAACCTTGTCGCCACCACCGCCTCATCGGCTGTCTCCTGGCGTCCCTGGGGCGCTGAGGCCTTTAACGTCGCTCAAGAATCGGAGCGGCCGATACTGTTGTCCATCAACGGGGTGTGGTGCTACTGGTGCCACGAGATGGACGCCACCACCTACGCCGACGCCGACGTGGCACAGTTCGTCAACGAGCACTTCGTTCCCATCCGGGTTGACACCGACCACCGGCCGGACGTCAACGCCCGTTACAACGTCGGCGGCTGGCCAACCACCTCGTTCCTCACCCCTCACGGCGGCTTCGTGGCCGGCGCTACCTACCTCCCGCCCGACCAGTTTCTCGCCATGCTGGACGAAGTCCGGCGCGCCTACGAAGAACGCAAACCCGAGTTATACGAGCAGGGCAACGACATTCTTCGCCAACGCCGTGAACACGCCGCTCGCGTATCCGCCGGACTGGACCCCGATGCTACCCTGGTCGACAGCATCACCCGCCGCGTCGCCGGCACTTACGACCCCATCCACGGCGGCTTTGGCGTGGAGCCCAAATTCCCCGCCGCTCCCATGCTGCGCCTGCTGCTGCATTCCTACCGCACCACCGGCGAGTTTTTCTTTCGCGCCATGCTTGAAAAAAGTCTGGACGCCTTGGTTGATGGCGATTTGCATGACCACGTGGGCGGCGGATTCTTCCGCTTTACCACCTCGGCCGACTGGACCCGGCCGCAACACGAAAAGATGGCCGAGGACAACATCGCCATGGCTGGCGTACTGATGGACGCCGGCATCATACTGCAGCGCCCGGAATACCTCCGCTGCGCCGGCAAGGCCGTCGATTACATCCTCGGCACTTTACACGATGGCAACGCCGGCGGAATCAGGGGCAGCCAGGGGGCGCACTCGGACTACTTCGCCCAGCCGCCGGAACTAAGGGCAACGCTGACGGCGCCGCCCACCGATCCATTTTGCTACGCGGGGACTACGGCCCAGACTGCTTCGTTGCTCTTCCGCGCCGCCTGGAAACTGGGGCGACCGGAGCTTGCTGGCGTTGCCATTGAGCTGCTGGACGGTTTGGTCGCCAGGGCGGAAGCAGGGCGGCTGCCCCACGTGTTCACCGCATCCGGGCCCGTCGAATCCGACACAGGAGATTTGCTGGGAGACTGGGCCTGGTTCCTGCTGGCCGCCCTGGACGGGCACGACGCCGCGCCCAGGGACTCAGAGCGCTATCGGGAAGCCGCCGAACGCGCCGCCGGAGTGCTCCTGGAGCGCTTTCTGGACGGCCCGCGGGGTGGGTTCTGCGACGTTGAGGATGTCCCGGAGCGGCCCGGTTACCTGCGGGTCAGGGAGAAGCCACTGGCTGAGAACGTCGCCGCCACCATCGGCATGATGCGCCTGCATCACCTAACGATGGAAGAACGCTACCGGCAAACGGGGCGCCATACCCTGAGTGCATACGTGGAGGCCAACCGCGACTACGGCGAGCTGGCCGCCGACTACGCCATCGCCGTTGACAGTTATTTGCATCCGGTCGTCGAGGTTACGGTGGAAGGCAGACCGGGCGCGCCCGACGCCGCCGCAATGCTGGCCGCTGCCATGGCGCTGGCCGAACCAAATCTGCTGATCAAACTGGCCAGGGTTGATAGTCCGGATACCACCGCCCAAGCCCACGTGTGCCTGGATACGGTATGCTATCCTCCGGTGTCCGATCCCGGGGCGCTGGCCGATGCTGTTGCCAGCGGCGGCGGAGCTTCGGACAGTCCCTTTCAAAACGTGCTTGACCTTCTGGGCTGACGATCCGGTGCCTTCGTCGCTCGAAATTGAGGAGTTGATACTCTGAAGACCCAAGACTGCGGCGAGTTGCGCGCCGCCCACGAGGGTTCCGCTACGACACTGGCCGGCTGGGTCGGCCGGCGGCGAGACCACGGAGGAATCATTTTCATCGACCTGCGCGACCGCTCCGGGTTGGTGCAGGTTGTGCTCAATCCGGAGAACTTGTCGCCGGCGGACTACGATGTAGCCGAGCGGCTGCGCTCAGAATGGTGCGTGCAGGTTGCGGGAACCGTCCGGAAGCGGCCGGCGGGTTCCGAGAACCCGGCTTTGGCCACCGGAGACGTGGAGGTGATGGCGGATAGCGTCACCGTGCTGAACCAGTCTCTGACGCCGCCCTTCTACATCGCTGACGACGTTGACGCCGACGAAAGCCTGCGTCTGCGCTACCGTTATCTGGACCTGCGGCGGCCCGCGATGCAAGAAAATCTGCGCCTGCGTCATCAGGTCGTGAAGTACATACGAGACTACCTGGATGGTCATGGTTTTCTGGAAATAGAAACGCCGATTCTCATCAAGAGCACGCCGGAGGGGGCACGGGACTTCCTGGTGCCCAGCCGGATGCAGCCGGGCAGTTTCTACGCTTTGCCCCAGTCTCCGCAGCAGCTCAAGCAGTTGCTGATGGTAAGCGGGGTGGAACGGTACTTCCAGATTGCCCGCTGCTTCCGGGACGAAGACCTGCGCGCCGACCGACAGCCGGAGTTCACTCAGCTCGACCTTGAGATGAGCTTCGTGAGCGAAGCCGACGTGCTCACGCTCATCGAAGGGCTGTACGCCGGCATCGTCAGGGAGTTAACTCCCCAATTCAAGGTCAAGACGCCGTTTCCGTATCTCACCTACGCCGACGCCATGGCGCGCTACGGCAGCGACAAGCCTGACCTGCGCTACGGGCTGGAAATGGCCGACGTGAGCGATCTGGCAGCCGAAACCAAGTTCCGAGTCTTTCACGGCATTCTAGACCGGGGCGGCATCATCAAGGCCATGGCAGTGCCGGGACAGGGCGGCCTCTCGGGCTCCGATATGCGTCGCATGGAGGAAGTTGCCAAAGAGTTCGGCGCTGGCGGCATGAGCCACGTCAGGTTGACCGGCGACGGTCCACTGGACACCCTGACCGACGGCGACGCGCTGCTCTCCCCCGGGCTGCGAATGCCGATGGAGTGGGTGATTCGTCTGGCCGAACGGTCCGGCGCCGGCCGGGGCGACCTGATAGTCCTGATGGCCGGCCCGCCCAGGCTGGCGAACCAGTGGCTTTCGTCAATGCGCTCTTACCTTGCCGAACAGTTGAAACTGGCCGACCCACACACGCTGGCCTTCGCTTTCGTCACCGACTTTCCAATGTTTGAATGGGATGACGACGCGCGGCGCTGGGATTCGACGCACCACCCTTTCACTGCTCCCGCCCCCGGCTGCGAGGGAATGTTGGACGGCGACGACTTGTCCAATATTCCGTCGCGGGCCTACGATCTGGTGTGCAACGGCTCGGAGCTGGCCAGCGGCAGCATTCGTATCCACCAACGTGAGATGCAGGAGAGAATCTTCGGCATCCTGGGCTACTCGCCCGAACAGGTGCAGGAGCGTTTTGGCCACATCCTGGAAGCCTTCGACTACGGGGCGCCGCCCCATGGTGGAATCGCTCCCGGCATTGACCGGCTGGTGGCGATACTTGCCGGAGCCGATTCGCTGCGGGAAGTTATCGCCTTCCCCAAGACGCAGAGCGGCTCCGACTTGTTGTTCGGGGCGCCGGCGGCAGTGGATTTCTCGCAACTGAAAGACTTGGGAATCCGGACAGTGGAATAACGGCAACGCGGAGGAAGAGCAAGATGACCCAATTCAACTACGACGGAATGTTCGCGGCCCACGCGCCCATAACCACCAGAGGCGCGAACCGTAACGCCAAGTACGACTTTGCAGTCGCCTATCCCGATCCCGACACTCTTCCGCTGGAAGGCCTGGTTGACTCGCTTCGCGTCGCGTTGGAACGGGAAGGGCGGGATTTGGCATATTACCCGGTGGCGGCCGGTTACCCTCCGCTGCGGGAGTTGGTCGCCGACAAGCTCCGCCGGGACCGGGAGATGGATGTGTCCGCCGACGATATCATCCTAACCTCGGGCTCAGGTGAGGCCATCAATATGCTCATCCAAGCCCTTACCGACCCTGGGGACGTGCTGCTCACCGAAGAGTACGTGTATCTCGGCACCATGCGCCAGATGCGGCTCTGGAGCGCGCAGGTAGTGGGCGTGAAATGCGACGATCAGGGTCTGATTCCTGAAGCGCTGGAAGAGACCATCCGCGCCCAGACCGCCGCCGGTCGGCGGGTGAAGTTCCTTTACACCATCCCAACGTTCCAGAACCCGTTGGGGTGGACGATGACCCTGGAGCGCCGGCAGCGCACCCTGGAAATCTGCCAGAGCCACGGCATAGCAATCCTTGAAGACGATTGCTACGTTGACCTGCGCTTTGAGGGCGAAGACGTCACGTCAATGGGCAGCATGGACGACAGCGGTCAGGTGCTCTACGTCGGCTCGATGTCCAAGATTATCGCCCCCGGCGTCCGCATGGGATACCTGGTTGCTCCGGAGACGGTACGGCAGCGTGCGTTGAGTTTCAAATCTGGCGGCGTCAACCAGTTTGCCGCTCTCGCCATTGAGGAATACCTTCGCAACCATATGTACGACCACATTGACGAGGAAAACCAGGCCCTGCGGGTGAAACGCGACGCTATGCTGGCTTCGCTGGGCGAACACTTCGGCAACCGCGCCACCTGGACCAAGCCTGAAGGTGGGTTGTACGTTTGGATGACCATGCCGGAAGGCACAGACCTCGCCGGCCTGCAGGAGCAATCCTTCCAGGAGGGAGTGGGATACTACAACGGCACGATGTTCTCACCAGAGGGAAACGGCGCGAACATGGCCCGCCTGTGCTTCGGACATCCGACCGCCGAAACCGTCACTGAGGGAATCGCTGAACTGGCGAACATCTTTGAACGGCACGGGATTTTCGGCGGTTAGACGCTCTCCGCAACCCAAAAATTGAGGGGCGGGTTTGAAACCCGCCCCTCGATGGTTTCGGATAATCCTCGGCCCTAGTCGTTGCCGCCGGTAACCATCGCTTCTGCCGGCTGGTGGCCATTGGCTCGGATGGCGAACCGTGCCACCAGGTCGCCGATGCTCTGACGGAAGCCGGAGTACTCCAACTCGCCGTAGGGCAGCATGGCCGCGCCGGACCAGCCCTGGGACCGCATGGCGATACCTTTCTCCTGGGCCAGCTGGCGGGTATAGTCCCAGGCTGGGTTGTCGAAGAAGTCGGTGGAGGACTCAGCGAACTTGCCCTCGCCGTTGATGCTGAATCCGACGCAGGAAACCAGCGGCAGGCAGTACATACCCGTGACGGCGGTGTTGATGGGCACCGGCATCAGGGGCATCACATGGGAACCGCGGGCATCGCCGCCGATGTAGTGGGCTTTGGTGTAGGGCGAAATCAGCTCTTCAGGGGCTGGGAAGATGCCCTGATTTCGCACCACTGCCACCGGGTCGTCCTTGCCGGTGTAGCTGCCGGCGATGTTGTGCAGACGAGTGGCGGAAATGGCAGCGGCCGTATGCCCGCTGTAGCGTGAAACGATGCTCTCGATGGCGAATCGCTCGTTGTCCCGCAGCAGCACAGTGATCTTGTAGTAATCTTCAGGGGCATTCAGGGAGATGATGCTGTCGCCGTCGGTGTTGTCCATGTCAATGATGTTGAAGGTGAAGCCATCGCCCAGGCGGGGCAACATCAAGCCGGCACAGTACATGGGGTCGGCGAAGCCGAGGAACATGGGCAGGTTGTAGGCGCCGGGGCCGCACTTATCGGCAGCCAGGACGAAGAAAGACTCTGCCGGTCGCAGCGGGTTGGTCTTCACCGGATCGTGCTCAAAGGTGATCTCGGCAACGGCCGGGCCAGCGCCTCGAATGTTGCCCGAGGGGGCATCGACAAGCAGGTCCTGGCCTGCGCCATAAAGACCATACTGACGCGCGATTTCGGTGGCTTCGATGAACGAATCCCAGGCAAACTGGTGAACTCGCTCGTCGTTATCTCCCCGCGTATGGGTACTGGTAATGCAGATGTCATCACCAGTATGGCCAACGTAGGCGTCGATGAGCAGACCGTCCCGGATTGCCTTGTCGGCGGCAGCGCGGACAGCTTCCATCATGCGGTCCGACGGCTTGGTGTGGCCGCCGATAGAGCCAACGTCAGCCTTGAGCACGGAAATCGTCAAATCCATCAGAATTCTCCCCCTTGCCGCATCAGTGAGTTCACTAGGTAGGATGATGCGGTCACTGATTGGTTTCTTGCGATTGGTAAATTGTACGATAGCATCGCCCGTTTGGCACGTCAATTTGCCGATGTGAGGGCAATCCGGTTATAATGGCCTTGACTCCAACGGATACCGGGTAGGGATGGACGTAATCCTGCAAATACTGTCGGTGCTATTCGTAGTGCTGTGGACAGCCCGACTTGCTTATCGGAAAGGCCGAAACCCGTTGCTATGGGCCGGAATGGCTGTGTTGCCGGTAGTTGCAGTTCGGGCATTCGGGTTGCCTGAACCCATCACGATATTGTGCATGGGGCCAATGATTGCCCTGGTGTTCATCCGCGCACGCACCAGCGCCGCCGCCAATGATGATGCGGCTACCACAATTTCGTGCCCACGGTGCCAACATGTCCACGAGCTGGGAACCAGTTTCTGCACGAATTGCGGATGGGAACTCAGCCGGGTTTACGCCACAGCGGACGCCGTGCCGGAACCGCCAGAATCGGTCGAGCCGGTCATTGCAGCGTCAACGGCAGAAACTGCCGAGTCCGATACTGCCCCGGAGCAAGCCGCGCCCGCCATATCCCCGGAACCGGTGCTGGCGTCGGAGCAACACGCTGAGCCAGGCCCCGTGTCTGTGGTGGGCCAGGACGACGGGGAACCGTCTGCAGCCTTTACCTCGGCGCCGATGAAAATCACGCGGCCACTTACGGCGTCCGGCATGACAGAGGCCGGGTTGTCTTTGTTCAACCAGGGGCGTTTCCGAGAGGCCGTTGACCAGTTCACCAAGGCGATAGCCCTGGACCCCCGGTACCGGGAAGCATGGGCGAATCGCGCCAAAGCCTACAGCGAGCTGGGGCTATTGGACAAAGCGGACGCCGACCAGCGCCAGTTGGAAGCCATCTGACTACACGGCCATGATGTGGTAGCCGGCGTCAACGGGCAGCACCGTGCCGGTAATTCCCGTTGAGAGGTCGCTGGCCAGAAAGAGCGCCGTCTTGGCAACTTCGTCCGCGGTGATGTTGCGCTGCAGGGGCGCGCGCTCGGCGTGAGTCCGCCGCATATCCAGGAACCCACTGATGCCTCGAGCCGCCAGCGTGTCAATCGGGCCGGCGGAGATAGCGTTCACCCGGATGCTGTCGCTGCCGTATTCGTGAGCCAGCTGCCGCACCTCGTGTTCCAGGGCCGCCTTGGCAGTGCCCATCACGTTGTATCCGGGATAGACCCGGCTGGAGGCATGGAAAGTCATTGCGATGACGCTGCCTCCCTCCGTCATCAACGGAGCAGCGTGTTTGACCATTGGGAGCAAGGTAAAGGCGCTTATCTCCAACGCCAGCCGAAAGCCGTCGCGCCCGGTGTCCGCCAGACGACCGGCCAAATCTTCCCGGTTAGCGAAGGCGATGCTGTGCACGAGGACCGACAGCGACCCCATTTCCGAACCGACACTCTGGAAAACCTCCTGAATCTGTCCGTCCTCAGAGGCGTCGCATGGCAAGATGAGCGGGTTATTCAGCGTTTCCGCCAGCCTTGCCACGCGGCCTTTGAGCCGATCGTTCTGATAGGTCAAGGCGATGCGGGCTCCGGCCTCGGCCAAAGCGCGGGCGATGGCCCAAGCAATACTGCGGTCGTTAGCCACTCCAAATATGACGGCATTGCGGCCCGTCAGGTCAATGGGATACACGCGAAATATCTCCCAGGGTTTATTTTGCGCCGGGGTTACCGTGCGAAATCGGGGGCAACCTGTTCCAGGAAGGTCTGCATCTGCTCTTCCTGACGGTAGGTTGCGAATCTGACCACGATCTGGTCTGCGCCGGCTTCGGCGTAGGCATGAATGCGAGCCCGGGTGCGTTCGGCGTCGCCAAAGGGGCCCCAGCGGTCTCCCCAGATGTTCGCGCCGTAGTATCCCAGCAACCAGTCCTCGGCTTCGGCCTCTCCGCGGGCGATGTCTTCATCCAGGTTAACCGTGAGGTACATCACCGACGACATATCGGCGGGGTTGCGCCCGTACTCGTCGCAGTAGCCGCGTACCGTTTCATTCAGCTCAATGAATTCGTCGGGCGTAGCCGAAATAGAGATTGATCCGTCGGCGTAACGGGCGGCACGTCGGGCCTGGCGCTCGCGCTGAGCGCCCTGTCCGTCTCCGCGTCCGTGCCAGTGGACGCCGAGGTACACGGGGACGCCGCCGGGTTGGACCGGCGTCGGCTCCATTACCACTTCGTCCAGTTCGAAATGCCGGCCGGAGAACGAATATGACTGCCCCGAGCCCAGCCCCTTGAGTACCTGAAGCATCTCTTCCAATCGGGGCGCCCGGGTTCGTTGGCTCACCTGGGCGTTGCGCCATTCGGCTTGCTGCATGGCGTTGAATGCGCCGCCGACTCCGACGCCCAGTTGCAGCCGGCCGCCGGATATCAGGTCAACGGTGCCTGCCATCTGCGCCAAGAGCACCGGGTGCCGCAACGCCATGAGCATCACCGCCGTGCCCAACCGCACCCGAGACGTGCGGGCGGCGATGGCGGCCAGCGTGGTCATGGCTTCCAGGCGCGGTTTGGCCGTCAAGCTATCGCCCACCCAAACTGAATCGATGCCGGCTTCTTCGGCCCACATCGCCAGCCGCAGCACCGACTCGGCGTCGGTGGGTTTGCGGTCCTCCAACAGCAAGCCACGGGTGGGCAGCAGGCAGCCCAATTGCGCCTTAGGGGCCATTCTTAAACTACCTCACACTGGCAAAGGAGAGCGGTTGATTTCGCCGGGCTTTCGTCCCATCAATCGCTCCAACAGGCCCGGCTCCATGTGCTCGTATTCCTGCAAGTCGGACCCGTCGTCCAGGTCGAAGCCCATGCCCTCGCTGTAATAGAAGGCCACGGAAACCCCCATACGGGCCGCGGTGCCAACGTGCTTTCGAAAGCTGTTGCTGCCAAGTTCCGGCCTGAAGTAGGGTATCAGGTCGTAGGGCACCAGGATAGCGTTGGTGCCACCGTCCCGGCGAGCGGGTGAAAGGGTGATATTGTGCTGATGCTGGGCACTGCGAATGAGCTGGTGGATGTCGGAGGGCTTGATGAAAGGGAGGTCTCCCGGGAGATAAAGGGCCGACACCTCGCGCATTCGCGCGCTTTCAAAGGACTTGGTCAGGGTATCGTTGAGATTACGGCCCAGGTCTTCTACCCAGGTTGCGCCCAGAGTGCGGGACAGGTTGCGAATCCGGTCGTCCCCGCCAATCACCCAGAATGGGTCAACATCGGCGCCGCGGATAGCCAGTAGCACCCGGCGCAGCATTCCGATGGTCAAATCTTCCCGGTCCTGGGGGCTCATGACCCGGGACAGGCGAGTCTTGCACTCCGACAGCGCCTTCATCGGCACGACAGGCAACACCGCCGGGTTCGCGTTGCTTTCCGATTCCGTCAACATCCTGCGAACTCCATCTGTTCCGCCAATTCCAGCACGACCCGCGCCAACCTGATTTTGTCGTCGTCTGTATGCATTATAGTGTCCGTCGCCGCCGCTTTCATCCCCTCAGACGCTACTTCCTCCAGCCGACCGGCGTCTTGCGTATCCACCACCAAGATGTCGCACAATCCGGCATACTCTCTGGCTACGCCTACCACGGACACCTCGGCGCCAAGTTCCGCCATTATCTTGCCGGCCGGGCCGCGCACTGCATCGCCGCCGACGATGGGACTCACTGCAACCCGGCATCCGGAATGTGCCGTGATGGCATCCCGTACACCCGGAACCGCCAATATGGGGGCCAGGCTCAAGTACGGGTTGGAGGGGCAGAACACAATGGTGCCAGCAGAAGCCAGCGCAGCCGCAAAGTCCGGCGACGGCCGGGCCTGCTCAGCGCCGGCGTAGTTGATGGCGTGTACTCTGGGTTCTGCTCGACGCTGAACGAAATATTCCTGCATTGACAGGCGGCCAGCGTCGGTTTCCAGAACCGTCCGCACTGGCTCATCGCTCATGGGAACGATGCGATGTTTAATGTCCAGCTGCGCCGTCAACTCGGCCGTAACCTCCGATAGCGTCATGCCCTGCCGCAACATCTCCGTGCGACGGATGTGCATAGCAAAGTCCCCGTCGCCCAGATTAAACCAGGTTTCGGAGCCAAGCCGCTTCAGCATCGCCAGAGTTTCGAAGGAATCCCCGGCGATGCCCCAGCCCGTTTCGGGGTTGTAGAGGCCGGACAGGGTATAGGTCATGGTATCAAGGTCGGGGGACACGTGGAGGCCGTGAAACTCCTCATCGTCGCCGGTGTTGACCACGATGACCAATCGCTCCGGCGGCAGGATACTGGCCAAACCCAGCGCCAGCTTGGCACCCCCGACACCGCCGGCGAGCGCCAGCGTAAGCCCTCCCCGCTGCTCGCTCATGGGCTAACTTGAGCCCTGCGCGGCGGCCCGTTCCCGTTGTGCGCGGGGGTGTTCAAAGCGGTAAGTGTCCATCTGCACCAACTGGTTGTAGGATCCGAAAATCTCCTCAACGTTGTCGCCCACCAGGTCCAGCGGGTCCAGGGCTTCGTCGGCCTCTCCGTAGATACGGCGCAGGCCGTAGGTAGTGTAGCGTTCGGCCGGTGTGCGCCCGGCTTCGCGAATCATCCCACGGAACTCAGAGGGACGCATCAGCTGGCCGTGCATAGCGCCGGCGGAGGTGGAGATGCTTTCGTTAATCAGCGTTCCGCCCAAGTCGTTGACGCCGGACGTCAGCAGCAGCTGGGACATTCGGCTGCCTTCCTTGACCCAGGAAGCCTGGATGTTGGGAATCCAGTTGTTGAGCATAATCCGTGCGATGGCGTGAACCTTCACCACGTCCATACCGGAGGGGCCGGAACGCACGCCTTCCACCGTTTGCTTGAAGTACATCGGCGCTTCCGAGGCCACAAAGCTCAGCGGCACGAATTCGGTAAATCCGCCCGTGCTCTGCTGAATATCGCGCAGCAGCGCAATATGGCGCACGATCTGGGCGTTGGTTTCCCGGTGGCCGAACATCACGGTCGAAGTCGTTGGTATGCCCAGGTCGTGGGCGGTAGTGATCACTTCAATCCACTGGTCAACGGTGATACGGCCGGGGGAGATAATGTCGCGCAGTTCCTGGTCAAGAACTTCGGCAGAGGTTCCGGGGAGACTGCCCACACCGGCGTCCTTCAAGCCTTGCAGGTATTCCCGTATGCTGCAGCGGGAGCGGATGGAACCGTACAGCACTTCCTCGGGCGAAAAGCCGTGGACGTGTATATCGGGCAACTCTTCCTTGATGGCCTCGCACAGGCGGATGTACAGGTCGCCTTCCATTTGAGGAGGCAGGCCGGCCTGGATGCAAACCTCGGTAGCGCCGTATTCCTGCGCCTCTTTCGCCCGCCGGATGATTTCGCTCACCGGCAGAAAGTAACCTTCCTCCTCACGGAAATCGCGGCTGAAGGCGCAGAAACCACACCGCTTGATGCAGACGTTGGTGAAATTGACGTTGCGGTTGACCACGTAGGTTACCAGGTCGCCAACCGAGCGTCGGCGCAATTCGTCAGCGACCATGGCGGTGGCCAGGAACTCCGGCCCGGCGGTGTCAAACAGCAGGTCGGCGTCCTCGACGGCAACATCATCGCCGGCCAAGGCACGGTTCAGCACGTCTGCGACATTCGGACGGAGGGCATTCACCAGCGCCGCCAAGTTAGCCGGCGTGTTGTTGTCAGTCATTGTGGGCATAGCGTTGCATTCCCCCTTTCACGTATCCGTCCTGGTCAGTCAGGCGCAGCAGTTTGTCTTTTAATGGCGGTGGCAGCGGCCACTGAGAACCGCTAGCGAAGAATTCCGGGTACACGGGGAGCCGGGGTCGGAGCACGCAGCCGGCCGCCTCGGTGCATCGTCGCAGCTCGCTCAGTTGAGGCCACGGCGCTTCCGGGTTCACGTAGTCGATGGTCAAGGGCGATACTCCACCCCAATCGTTGATGCCAGCGTGGATATATCGCTCGTAATCCTCGCTGAGATTGGGTGGAACCTGGATATTGACCCGTTCACCGAGAATCAGACGGGCCACGGCGGTAGTCCACGCCAGTTCGTCGGCTCCCGCGTCCGGCACGTGAGCCATGGGCGTGTCTGCCTTTGCGCGAAAATTCTGAACTATGACTTCCTGGATGTGTCCGAACCGCCGGTGCAGTCGCCGTATCTCGAGCAACGACTCCACTCTTTCGACGCGGGTTTCACCGATGCCGATCAAAATGCCGGTAGTAAATGGGATGCCCAGTTCGCCGGCTAATTCCATAGTACGAAGGCGCACACGGGGGCGCTTGCTGGGAGCGAATTCGTGGGGGCCGCCGGATTGGTAGAGGCGGGGGCTAGAGCTTTCCAGCATTATCCCGATGGATGGGTTGGTTGGCTGAAGGGCTTCCAGTTCCCGGCGGCTCATGGTGCCCGGGTTGCCGTGAGGCAGCAGTTCGGTTTCCTCAAACACGCGGCGGCACATCCCGGCCAGGTATTCCAGCGTGGTGCGATAACCCTGTGAGGCCAGCCATTGGGCGGCCTCGGCGTAGCGCTGCTCCGGGCGCTCTCCGAGGGTGAACAGGGCTTCCGTGCAGCCGAGGCGTTCGCCGGCTTTGGCAACGCCCAGCACTGCGTCAGGGGTGAGGAACAGGTCGTCCGTCTCTTGCGGAGACTGGCGGAAAGTGCAGTATCCGCAGAAGTCGCGGCAGAGACGAGTCAGGGGAATAAACACCTTGGGGGAAAAGGTGATGACTTTTCCCCGGCCTCGGTCGCGCAGTTCAGAGGCGACGGCGCACATATCGTCCAGCGCGCCGTCGTCGAGCGTCGCCAGAGTGAGGGCGTCGTTATCGGACAGTTCGGCGCCGCCGGGGAGACGATCAAAAGATGGCGAAGGCCCGATGGCCGGCAGAATGGGAACTGTAGTGGTCACGTTGGCACTTCCGGTGGCGGCAAGATCGCGCCAGAGTCATTGTATGCAGGCGGTACTCAACATTCAAGGCGCAGCACCGTCAATTGGCGTGAATAGGCAACGTTATGTAAATAAACAGAGAATGCTCGCCGGGCCGGTGGGGGACTGCGGGCTGCGCGGGAATAGGGCGGTGGACAGGTTATGTCAATTATAGAGATGGGGCCGGACTATTCCGTGCCCCCGAACAGCTGGGCCTGACGGCCGGGGTCACTGCCGCCTTCCCATGGCGAACCCATGTATTCGTAGGCCAAGCGGGTTGCCATCCGGCCCCGTGGAGTCCGCTCAATGAATCCCTGCTGCAGGAGGAAGGGCTCCAGGACTTCCATGACCGTACTGGCGTCTTCGCTCATTGACGCCGCCAGCGTATCCAATCCAACGGGGCCGCCGCTGAACTTGTGGATGATACTGGTCAGCAGGCGGTGGTCAGTCTCGTCCAGACCGCGGGCGTCCACCCCCAGCCGATCCAGCGACTCCCGGGCCACCGGGCCGGTAATGCGATTATCCGCCCTAACCAGCGCATAGTCCCGCGCCCGGCGCAGCAGCCGATTGGCGATGCGCGGGGTTCCCCTGGAACGCACCGCAACCTCGTTCAGCCCTTCGTCATCAGCATCAATCGCCAGGATACGGGAAGAACGCTGAACCACTGTTGACATGTCTTCGTTGGAATAGTAGTCCAAGCGGAAGACTGAGCCGAATCGGTCGCGCAGCGGCGCACTCACCAGAGAGTAGCGTGTCGTGGCCCCGACGAGGGTGAAGGGGTTGATACGCAGGTTGATGCTACGGGCCGACAAGCCTTTACCCACGACCCAAGAGAGGAAGAAGTCCTCCATGGCCGAGTACATCACTTCCTCCACCGCACGGTTCAGGCGATGGATTTCGTCAATGAAGAGCACGTCGTTGGGCTGCAGGCCAGTCAGGATGGATGCCACGTCGCTGGCCCGTTCAATCGCCGGTCCGGCGGTTACCCGAATGGTCGTGCCCATTTCGTTGGCGATGATGTTCGCCAGAGTAGTCTTGCCCAGGCCAGGCGGCCCGTAGATAACCACGTGGTCCAGCGGTTCTCCGCGGAGTCGCGCCGCCTGCATGGCGATACTCAGGTTCTCCTTCACCTGGGGCTGACCGACGAAGTCGTCCAGCCGAGCCGGCCGCAGCCGGGTTTCCTGCTCGCCGTCATCGCCCTGGACAACGGGCGCAACTTGACGGGCCGAAACGTCACCGACTTTGCCCTGAGCTTCCTGGGCGGCTTCTTCTGGGCTGCTTCCTGCCGTCGTCATAGTGGCAACATGATACCCGAAACGACATCTTCCGCGCACAGTATTCTGAAAACTCCCCGTGATATACTCTGCCCATCCTAAAATCACAATACGGGCAATAGAATGACAACCAGTGTTACCGTATTGAACGGTTCCGACTTGCGAGAAGCCATGCTGGGCGCGGAAGCCTACATGGATCTGTATCGTGACGCCGCCAATGCTCTGAACGTGTTTCCGGTGCCCGACGGCGACACCGGCACCAATATGCTGCTTACCCTGCGGGCCGGCATTGATCAGATGAATAAGGACGCTGACAAAGAGTCCGCAGGTGAAGTCGCCGAGTCCATCGCCGTGGGCGCATTCTGGGGGGCCCGCGGCAACAGCGGCGTCATTTTATCCCAACTGCTGCGCGGTTTTGCCGATGGTGTAGCGGGATCAGAAACCATCGAAACAGCCGACGCGGTGGCGGCCTTTCGTTCCGCCACCGATTCCGCCTACCGCGCCGTCAGCCAACCTCGGGAAGGCACCATGCTGTCGGTAATACAGGGCGCGTCGGACGCCACGGTGCGGGCCAGCGACGCCGGCGAACGGGACGTCATCTCTTTGTGGCAAATCGCCTACGACGGAGCCATTGAAGCACTGGCCTACACTCCGGAGCAGCTGCCCGTGCTGAAGGAAGCCGGCGTTGTTGATTCGGGAGGCCTGGGCGTCGTCGCCATCATTGGCGGCGCGCTGCAGCATTTGAAGGGGGAAACCGGCCCGCCCGTTGATCTAGGTCTGCGCAGCGTCGGCGGCCTGATTGATCCGGCTCAAACCGCCTCGGTGTCGATTGACAGCGACTTTCTGGAAGCCCACGAAGCCGAGGAGTTTGGTTACTGCACCCAGTTCGTTATTCATGGGCAAGATTTGAACGTTGACGTACTGCGCAAAGGCCTGGATGCCATAGCAGAGTCCACGGTTATCATCGGTGGCGGGGCCGCCGTGCGGGTCCACGTGCACACCGAAGACCCCGGCGCCGCTTTGACTCTCGGCGTGGGTTACGGAGACCTGGACGAGGTCAAAATCGACAACATGAGCCTGCAAAATCGGGACTGGGCCAGCGGCCACCGAGAGCGCGCCCGGCCGGAGGAAATACGCCCCGGGGTGTCGGTCATCGCCGTGGCCTCGGGGCCAGGGCTGGCGGCCCTGTTCCAGGACGCTGGCTGCGCGGCCATCGTGCCCGGCGGCCAAACCCTGAACCCCAGCGCCAGCGAGATCATCAACGCCGCCCTGTCGGCCGGGACCACCGACGTTATCGTGCTGCCCAACAACCCCAACGTCATCCTGACTGCGGCCCAGGCCGCTGATGCCGGCGCCGATGGAGTCGCTCTCCATGTGGTCAGTACCCGATCCATGCCTCAGGGCACCGCGGCCATGCTAGGGTTCAACCCGGAAGTGTCGGTTGACGCGAACCTGGCCAGCATGGGGGCCGCCGGCAACGCGGTGGAGACACTGGAAATTACCCAAGCCGTGCGCGACTCCACCGTAGACGGACAGGACGTATCCGAAGGGCAGTTCATGGCCATCCTGGACGGCCGGCTGGTTAGCCTGGCTGACGCCGCAGAAGCCGCTCTACAAGAAGGCTTGGCACATTCCACGGTTGACGAGGACAGCATCATCACCCTCTACCTGGGTGAAGGCACTGACTCCCAGCGGGCAGCAGCATTGCAGGAAGATTTGGAATCAACCCATCCCGGCGCAGAGGTGGACGTGTACGAGGGCGGACAACCGCACTATCCTTATCTGGTGTCGGTTGAATAGTTGACTAATCTGCCGCCACTTACACAGGAGCAAACAACATGGCAGTGAAAATCGTAACCGACAGCACCTGCGACATCGACCGGACACTCGCGGAAGAGTTGGACATTGCCATCGTGCCGGCCTACGTAATGATTGACGACGTGGCGCACCGGCAGGGGATTGACATCAACCCCACCCAGTTCTATGTCGGGTTGCAATCCTCCAGCCGTCTGCCCAGCACGTCGCAACCCACGCCGGCTGATTTCGCCGAGCGATTTGAGCCTTTGGTCAACGCCGGAGATCAGATCATCTGCATCACGGTGCCTCAACAATTGAGCGGCACTTACAACTCAGCGATGCAGGCGTCTCAGCAGCTCCCGGACGGGGCGGTAACCGTCATTGACGCCGGGACAGCGTCGGTAGGCCACATGCTGCAGGTGATTGCCGCCGCCGAAGATGCCGCAGCCCCGGACGCTACGCTGGAATCGGTGGCCGACGCTGCCCGGTCTCGCGCCTCCCAGGGATTTGGCTATGCCATGGTGGATACACTGGAATACCTTCAAAAGGGCGGTCGCATTGGCAAGGCCCAAGCATTCATGGGTTCCCTGCTGAAAGTAAAGCCCATTCTCAAGGTGGCTGACGGCGAGGTGCTGCCGGTCGACCGACCTCGCAATCTGCGCCGCGCAATTCAACGAGTGGAAGAATTGATTCGTGAACACGGGCCGGCGTCCAAGCTGGGCGTCGCCTATACTACTGATCCGGCCGTGGCCGAAGAGATACGAAACCGCTTGTCCGATCTGGCTCCGGCCGACCAGACCTACACAGTGCAAATCGGTTCCGCAATCGGAACCCACGTCGGGCCGGGGGCGGTAGCCGTAGCCACTCTGCCTTAGAGAGAGCTGACCCGCCAGAGGCGGGGAGCCATTACCAATCAGGCGGGAATCCATAAGTCAATGGATACCGGCACCAGTGAAAATGAACCGCAGTGGCGCGATGCCTTCCGCAAGATTCTGGCCCTGGAAGCGCATAAGGGTTTTGCGGACACCGCGGTTGGCGGGGGCATTCGTCGCTTCGTAGAGCGGTGGGAGAGCGAACTGCGGGAACACCTGGCTGGCGATCCCGAACGAATCGCTGAGCTCATCGGGCGCTCGTACCGGGAGCTGTCGGTGGAGCAACGCCGCGAATGGGTCGCTCGCTGGCAAGGCGCCCTAGACGATATGCCCGTCCCGCCGGTCGCTCCGGCACAGACGGAAGTGTATGTAGCTCCCACTCCTCCACAGGGTGCGGAGGGGCAGCCATTCCAGCCGGAAACCCCGGCGCTGTTTACTTCTACCGTCGGTACCCCGTCCGTGCGGATGCGTCGCCGGGCTTACGTCGCTCCGCCGGTGTTGAGCAACCCGGGAGACCCTGACGAAGCCGTGTCGAAAATCCGGCGCATGGACGGAAAAACCATCCAGCGGCTGGAACAACTGGGCGCGTCCACCGTGCGCGACCTGCTCTACATGGTGCCGCGGCGCTATGAAGATCGCAGCGAAATTGCGGCCATCGCCGACGTGTACCCCGGCGCCAGCTTCACGATGGAGGGACAGCTGGTTGACATTCGATCCGCCAGCGTGGGGCAGCGCCGCCTGCGACTGGTCGAGGGCGTGCTGAGCGACGACAGCGGGCAAATCGAGCTGCAATGGTTCGGCCAGGGATACCTGGCGCGGGCTTTACACCAGGGCAGCCAGATGATCGTTAACGGCAAGGTAGAGTTGCACCGGGGTCGCCTATCGCTGTCATCACCCGAATACGACGTGGTTTCGGCACGCCAGCCGCCGCTGAACACGGGTCGTGTCATCCCCGTCTATCGACTTACCGCCGGCCTTACAGCGCGCAATTTGCGGAGCCTGACCTGGCAGGCCGTCAGCAAGTATCTGAAAGGGGTACAGGACCCACTGCCGGGGGACGTGCTGCAACGTACCGGACTGTCTCCGTTGTCGGACGCCATACGGGACATACACTATCCATCCGATCTGGCCGCCGCCGACCGGGGGCGCCGCCGGTTGGCCTTTGATGAAATCCTGGCCTTCCAATTGGCCATCCTGGGTCGGAGGCGGCACCGGGAGCATAACGCCACAGGCGTTCCAATCAAGTATCACGCTCCCGCCGTTGAGGGATTTTTGGGCGCGTTACCTTTTACGCCCACCGGCGCGCAGATGCGCTGTATTGCCGAGATTCTGGGCGATTTGTCTCGGGGGGCGCCGCCGATGAGCCGGTTGTTGCAGGGTGAGGTCGGCAGCGGCAAGACGCTGGTTGCGCTGGCCGCGGTGCTGGCGGCAGCTTCAGCTCACCATCAGTCCGCGCTGATGGCGCCCACCGAAGTGCTGGCTGAGCAGCATTTCCGCACCGTTGGCGAACTGCTGGGAGGTTTGGACCAGCCCCTGCAGCAGGACAACGTGACTTCGGTGTACATTCCCAACCTGCCCCGTCCGTTCACGTTCGGCCTGCTGACCGGCAGCACTCGCGCCGGCCCGCGGCGGGAGATACTGCGGATGGCATCAGAAGGGATTCTTGACCTGTTGGTTGGCACCCACGCGCTGATCCAGGAAGGCGTTGAGCTGCCCAATCTGGCTCTAGCCATCGCCGACGAGCAGCACCGCTTCGGAGTGGAGCAGCGTTCGGCGCTGAGAGGTCAGGGTTCCGAGCAGCCTCATTCGCTGATGATGTCCGCCACCCCGATTCCCCGCACGCTGCAGCTGACTCTCTACGGCGACCTGGACGTGTCAACAATTGACGAGCTCCCGCCCGGCCGGCAGGAGATTCTGACCCGCGTTGTTCCGGAGGACAAGCGCCGAGCAGCCTATGGGTTCATCCGTCAGCAGATCAGCGCCGGACGGCAGGCGTTCGTCATCTGCCCGCAGGTGGAGGAATCGGACCGACTGGGAGTGCGCGCCGCCGTGGAGGAACACAAGCGGCTGTCCGAAGAGGTCTTCCCGGAGTCTAGAGTGGGACTGCTACACGGCCGGATGTCGTCGCGGGATAAGGACAAGGTCATGCGGGAGTTCCGCGACGGCGGGCTGGACATATTGGTGGCAACTGCAGTGGTTGAGGTAGGGATAGACGTACCCAACTCGACGGTAATGCTCATTGATGGCGCGGAGCGCTTTGGTCTTTCGCAACTGCACCAGTTCCGGGGAAGGGTAGGCCGGGGCGAGCACAAAAGCTACTGCCTGCTGATGTCCGAATCCGAGTCGGAGCGGGCGCGGGAACGGCTCTCCGCCCTGGAAGCAACACGGGACGGGTTCAAGCTGGCCGAAATTGACCTGCAAATGAGGCATGAGGGCGACATCTTCGGGACGTCGCAGAGCGGCGACCAAACGATGCTCCGCATCGCCAGCATCTTCGACCAGGACCTGATGGCCCTGGCGCGCCGGGAAGCCGCCGCGATTCTGGACGCTGATCCGGAATTGACCGACCCGAGGCATGCTGGCATCGTCGCCGAACGAGACCGCTTCCTCAACCGGGTTCAGGCGCACATCAGCGACTAGGCGATACCGCTCATCCTTCGGCAGCGATATCGCGGAAGCGATATCCGACGTTCCAGATAGTTTCGACGAAAAGGTGGTCGGGATCTTCCACCTTGGAACGCAGCCGCCGGATGTGAACATCCACGGTTCGAGTGCCTCCCAGATAGTCGTAACCCCAAACCTGGTTCAGCAACGCTTCCCGGCTGTACACCCGGCCGGGGTTGGAGGCCAGGAGGGTGAGCAGCTGAAACTCCTTATAGGTCAGGGAGATGCGCCGGCCGGCCATGCTAACCTCGTAACTCTGCAGGTCGATGGTCAGTTCGCCAACGCGCACCACCTGGTCAGTGCCGCGCCCGTTGCGTCGGAAAACCATCTGCCCCACCCTCGCGAGCAGCTCGGCAGGGTTCAGAGGGGCCACGATAAAATCATCAACGTTGATAGCCGGGTCGTACTGTGGCAGGGCGCCTGAGTCCACCACCAGCATGGTGGGCAATCCAAGTTGGGAAACCCGTTCAATCACCGACTGGGCGCCGATGCCTACCGCCGACAGGTCCAGCAGCACCACGTCCAAGGCGACGGCATGGGCGGCATCATCCAGTTCGACCACGTCGCTGCCGGCGCGGCAGGACATACCTGAATCGTCGATTTGTTTGACCAACGACACCATCCCGCTGCCGGGACGCGTCAGCAGAAACACGTTGTACACTTTGTCATCCCAACCGTAGCCGGGTTGGCCGGCGTCTCCGAGCATCGGGTTTGACGCCGCAGTCGCCGCTGTCTATTATGCCCCCAGTTCCGCAATTCTAGCATACGCTGCCATGCCGCCAGCGTTACGGAGAGCCCCGATGACCACTGCGACGCTGCTGCCTAGCCAACCCACGGAAATCCGCCGGATGATACGCGCCGGGGAGTATGCCGGAGTAACCGCCGGTCTAGCCAACGGTCGTGTGCAGGCCAACCTGGCCGTACTGCCTCGAGACCTGGCCTTTGACTTCCTGCTGTTCTGCCAGCGGAACCCGCAGCCGTGTCCGATTCTGGAGGTCATCGAAGCCGGTTCCGTGGAGCCGTCTTTTGTAGCTCCAGGAGCCGACATCCGCACCGACGTGCCGGGCTACCGCATCTACGAACAGGGGGAAATGATCGGCGAGTTCCAATCCGTGGCCGAGTTCTGGCGTGACGACCTGGTGTCTTTCCTGCTGGGGTGCAGCTTTTCATTTGAGGCGGCTATGTCGGATTCGGGCATACCCCTGCGGCACCAGGAGGCCGGCAGCAACGTGCCGATGTACATCACCAACATAGCCACCCGGCCGGCCGGAATGTTCTCGGGCCCGATGGTGGTCAGTATGCGGCCCATACCGCAGGAGATGATTGTACGCGCCGTGCAGGTTACATCCCGGTTCCCCGACACCCACGGCGCGCCGATTCACATCGGCGACCCGGCGGCCATCGGCATCCGAGACATCAACAATCCCGAGTTCGGCGAATCCGTGGAGATAAAGCCCGGCGAAACGCCGGTGTTCTGGGCGTGCGGGGTAACGCCGCAGGCAGTGGCTTTGAACTGCAGGCCGCCGCTGATGATTACCCACGCCCCCGGCAAGATGTTCATCACCGACCGCCGGGATTCCGATTACGCAGTGATTTAGCCGTGAGGCCCAATGACACGAACCATTGAAGACATCATCCTTGACCACGACCGCCGGGGCATTAACGCACTGCGCCCGCACCTGCCGGCGGACTTTTGCGACCAAGCCGCGCAGTACGCGCTGGAACACCCCGGGCCGGTCATCATCGCCACCGGGTTCTACATCATGATGAGCGACGCGCCGGAGACGGACGGGCCGCCGGGCGCATTTGCCATCGGCAACGCGCTCCGGAAGCTGGGGCATTCCGTACTCTACACGGCGGACGAGCCGATGGCCTATATGATGGCGTCGTGGGTAACCCGGCAGCGCGACCCGTCGCCGATAATCAGGTATCCCATCATTGAAGAGCCTGATATCAACGGCCATTTCGTCAGGGAAACCATCACCGAGCGCGAGCCGGCCCTGTTGATTTCCATCGAACGATGCTCGCCAGACGCCGACGGAATCTACCGCAACATGCGGGGACGGGACATTTCGCCGCAGACCGCCCGGATTGACCACCTGTTCGCCCTGGGCCTGCCGTCCATTGGCATCGGCGACGGCGGCAACGAAATCGGCATGGGCAATTTGCAAGAGGTGATTGCGGGGGCCGACCAGCTGCCCGACCATCCCGCCGTGGTGGGCTGCGACCGGCTGATTGCGGCCAGCACGTCGAACTGGGGCGGCTACGGGCTGGTGGCAGCTTTGTCGGTACGAGTGGGACGGAACCTGCTGCCGGACGTGGATACCGACGCCGATTGCATCCGGTTCCTGGTGGACGCCGGGGCGGTAAGCGGGGTGAGCGGGGAGCACGACTACCTGGTGGACGAGTTCACGCTGGAGGAGAACGCGGCGGTGCTACAGGAACTGCACGATTACGTGAACGCCACACTGGCGACTGGCAGCCCATAGCAGGATAACCGGCTATGGGCGACTGCCGATACTGTGGCCAGAAAGCCGGTTTTCTACGGGGCAAGCACAAGGAGTGCGAGTCCGCTCATCAAGTCGGCCGGCAGCAGATGGTGGCATTAGTTGCCGATTCGGCCAGCCGGGCCGATTTCAGCGAAGCCGCTCTGTTGGACGACCTGAAGGTCATCGCCGGCAGTTCTTACGTTGACGAAGACGGAATACGCGCCGTCATCGCCGAGGGTTGGCATGAGGCGGTCAAAGAGGGACTGGCCGATGGGATACTGTCCCAGGAAGAAGAGACCCGGCTGCGGGATTTTCGCGACCAGTTCGCCATTGATGAGCAGCACCGGACGGGCCAAGACGCCGCGGTCGAGCTGGACCGCGCGGCCCGGGATCGCCTGATGCTGGACGCCCGCCTGGCCGCGCTGGCAGCCCCCGGCAGCGATAATCATCTGCACGAACTGGCGACGGCGTTGGACGACTCGGAACTGTCGTCAGATGAACAGCGGCGGCTGCTGGCGCAAGCATGGGAGGCAGCTGTTGAAGGCTCGATAGAGGACGGGGTGCTTTCGCTGGACGAGGAGAACGCGCTAATCCGCTATCTGCATCGTTTCGACCTTTCCCAAACCGAGGTGAACGTCCATGGTGGCTACACCAATATGATCAAGTCGGCCGTCATCCGCGACGCTGCGGAGGGCCTGATTCCGGACCGTTTGAGCCTGGACACCCGGCCGCCTTTCAACTTGATGAAGTCGGAGCAATTGGTGTGGTTGATTGACGGGGTTGACTACTACGAAGTCAAAACCCGACGGGAACGGCGGGGAACGTCTCATGGCGTCAGCATCCGAGTGGCCAAGGGTCTGTACTACAGCCCGCGCACTTTTCGCAGCCGGGCGGTGGAATGGGAAGAAACGGTGCACGAGGATACCGGATTACTGGGAGTGACCAGCAAGCACCTGTACTTTCACGGGCCCCGCAAGCGCTTCCGCATCCGCTATGACCGGATCGTGTCCTTCGAGCCCTACGAGGACGGGATAGGAGTGATGCGCGACGCCCAGACTGCCAAGCCTCAGACGTTCAAAACCGGCGACGGTTGGTTCATCTACAATCTGGTGACCAACCTGGCGCAGCACTGGTAGCGCCAGAGAAACGTTGTTTTTGCGTCGATGAACGAGATGAAGGGGACGGGGACAAGGGATTACGATAAGGCGAGCATCTTTTCTTCGGTGACGATGATTTTCTTCAGTTCCAGCATTTCGTCGCGGAGGTGGGCCGCTTTTTCGAACTCGAGGGAGCGGGCGGCCTCTTTCATCTGAAACTCCAGGTCCTTGACTACGCGGTACATATCGTCGCGGGTCATTTCTTCGCGGGCCACCTGGTAGGATGCTTTCTGTTCGGCAACGCCGCGTAGACCTTCGGTGATGTCCCTGACGGCCTTGTGGATGGACTGAGGTTCGATGCCGTGCTGGCGGTTGTGTTCGTCCTGGATGCCGCGACGGCGATAAGTTTCGTCGATGGAACGCTGCATGGAGTCGGTAACCCGGTCGGCGTACATGATGACGTGTCCTGATGCGTGGCGGGCCGCTCGGCCGATGGTCTGTATCAGCGACGTGCTAGAGCGGAGGTAGCCCTCCTTGTCGGCGTCCAGGATGGCGACGAGGCTCACCTCTGGCAGGTCCAGCCCCTCACGGAGCAGGTTGATGCCGACCACGACGTCATACACGCCAAGGCGTAGGTCTCGTAGAATCTCCACCCTGTTCAGCGTTTCGATATCAGAGTGGAGGTAGTGGTTGCGGATGCCGGTTTCGGACAGGTAATCGGCCAGTTCTTCGGCCATGCGCTTGGTGAGGGTGGTTACCAGCACCCGCTCCTGACGGTCAACGCGCTGCCGGATTTCGTGGAGCAGGTCGTCGATTTGGCCGGAGGTGGGCTTCACCTCAATGGTGGGGTCGAGCAGTCCGGTGGGACGAATCACCTGCTCGACGACGGCGCCGGTGCGTTCCATTTCCAGCGGGCCCGGCGTGGCCGAGACGTACACGACCTGGTTGATGTGGTCCTCAAACTCCTTGAAGTGCAGAGGGCGGTTGTCCAGGGCCGAGGGCAGGCGGAATCCGTACTCCACCAGGGTGTTCTTGCGGGAAATGTCGCCGTTGTACATTCCGCGGACCTGGGGCAGGGTCATGTGCGACTCGTCGACGAACATGAGGTAGTCTTCGGGGAAATAGTCCAGCAGGGTCCAGGGCGGGCTGCCGGCGGCACGGCGGGACAGGTGGCGGGCGTAGTTCTCAACGCCGGCGCAGAAACCGGTTTCGTCGAGCATTTCCATGTCGTAGCGGGTGCGTTGTTCCAGGCGCTGGGCTTCGAGGAGCTTGCCCTGACGGCGGAATTCGTCAACCCGGTCGTGCATCTCCGCTTCGATATCAATCAAGGCGGCGTCCAGCTTCTCGCGGCTGGTGACGAAGTGTTTGGCGGGATACACGGAAAAGTCCTGCCGCTCGTTGAGCACTTCCCCGGTCAGGGTATCGAGCGTGAGGATGCGTTCCACTTCGTCACCGAAGAACTGCACGCGCACGGCGAACTCTTCATAGGCAGGCACAATTTCCAGGGTGTCGCCGCGCACTGTGAAACGACCCCGAGCCAGGTCGGTATCGTTGCGCTCGTACTGCATATCGATGAGCTGGCGGAGCAGGGCGCGGCGGTTGTATTCCTGGCCAACCTCGATGCGGGCCACCATCTCGAAGTAGTCCGACGGGTCGCCCAAGCCGTAGATGCAGGACACGGACGCCACGATGAGGGTATCGCGCCGGGTGAGCAAGGATGTGGTGGAGGCCAGGCGCAGCTTGTCCAGCTCCTCGTTGACGCTGCTGTCCTTCTCGATGTAGGTATCGGTGCGAGGGATATAGGCTTCAGGCTGGTAGTAGTCGTAGTAGGAAACGAAGTACTCCACGGCGTTGTGGGGAAAGAACTCCTTGAACTCCGTGGCCAGCTGGGCCGCCAGGGTCTTGTTGTGGGCGATGACGATGGTGGGACGTTGGACTTCCTGTACGATGTTGGCCATGGTGAAGGTCTTGCCGCTGCCGGTAACGCCAAGCAGGGTCTGGTAGGTCATGCCTTGGTGCACGCCGGCGGACAGGCGCTCCACCGCCGGCTCCTGGTCGCCCATCATGCCGAAATCGGCCACTAACTGAAAATCAGGCATTACCAACGACTCCCCAAGGTTTCAACCCATTATACGGCAATTGGGTCAGCCGCCGCCCATGCTCAACAGCGCCTGGCGTATTTTGTCCTCCACGTCGGCGTCGGGCGGCAAGTCCAGGTATGCCACGGCCTGGCGGGCGTCGGCCAGCGGCATTCCCAGCGCGGTCAAGGCTTCTACTGCTTCAGCGTCGGAGCCGCCGGAGATGATGACGCCGGCGGCGCCCGGTTCGGCATCGGGCAACTTGCCCCGCAGTTCCAGGACCACTCGGTTCGCGATACGTCGACCCACGCCCTGGGCGCGGGCCAGCGCGGCCACATCCTCGGAGGCTACCGCCTGCCGGAATCCGTCTTCGCCCAACTCCGATAGAATCGCCATGGCGGAGCGCGGGCCAATGCCAGACACACTGGTCAAGGCTCCGAACAGCTCCACCGACCCGGCGTGGGAAAAGCCGTACAGCGTGGGCTGCTCGTTCTGGATTCGCAGCACCGTGTGCAGCCGCACAGGTTCGCCGACGCTGCCCAGGCCGGGAATTTCCGACGCAGGGACGAACACTTGGAGCGTGATGCCGCCGACCTGCACGTTGACCCAGTCCGTTCCGACGCCCTCCAGCGCGCCGTGGACGCCCACCAACACAGTTTAAAACGCCTCGCCCGGCTTTATCTCGCGTGCGATGAGGTCATTGTCGGTAACGTGGCGCAGATGGCACAAGCCCACGGCCAGGGCGTCGGTGGCGTCTTCAGGAGGGTCGTCGGTTATGGCCAACGTGGATACCGCGATCTGTTGTACCTGCTGCTTGGTCGCTTTGCCGTAATCGGCTACCGCCATCTTCACGGCAGCCGGCGAGTAGCGGCGCACGGGGATGTTCTGACTGGCGGCGCCAATCAGGACGACGGCCTGAGCTTGGCCGATGGCAAGGGCGGACTTGGCGAAGGCGCGCTCGCCCCGGCCCACGAAGGGGTCTTCCACCGCAATGGCGTCGGGGTGGAAGACGTGAATCATGTTCAGGATGTGGGTGTGCAACTGGTAGAGGCGCGCTTCCAAAGACATTGAAGCGGGCAGCGCGACGACGCCGTAGTCGTCGGCCTCCGGGCCGCCACCGACGGAATCGGCGTCCAGGACGGCGTAGCCCATGCGGAGGGTGCCGGGGTCGATGGCGAGTACGCGCATCAGGCAGAACCGTACTGCTCCAGCACTTCGGCCGGGAAGTCCGCGTTGGTGTAGGCCTTTTGCACGTCGTCCAGCTCCTCCAGGATATCCAGCAGGCGGAGGGTCTGCTCCGCCGCCCGGTTTTCCAAGGGCACTATCGTCTTGGGAACCATGGCCACGTCCGCCGATGCCGGCGTCGCGCCTTCGTTCTCCAGAGCCGACTTCACCGACAGCAAATTTTCCGGGGCGGTATAGACCTCCAGGATGCCATCCTCGAATTTTACGTCCTCGGCATCGGCATCAATGGCGGCCAGGCTCAACTCATCCGCCGCGCTCTCATCATCGATTTCCAGGGTGATGACGCCGCGGCTGTCAAAGTTCCACGCCACGCATCCGGCCTCGCCGAGGTTGCCGCCGCCCTTATTGAAAGCAGAGCGGATTTCGGAGGCGGTGCGGTTGCGGTTGTCGGTGAGAGCCTGCACCAGGATTGCTCCGCCGCCGGGGGCATACCCTTCGTAGGTAACCGCCGACAAATCCTCCATGCCTTCGCCGCCCTCGCCGGAGCCGCGGCGCACGGCCCGCAGGATGCTGTCCTGGGGCATATTGTTGGACTTGGCCTGATCGATTGCGATGCGCAGGCGGAAGTTCATATCGGGGTCGCCGCCGCCGCCCTCCTTGGCGGCCAATGATATATTGCGTGCCAACTTGGTGAACAAAGCCCCCCGCTTGGCGTCAGCCGCGCCTTTCTGGCGCTTGATTGTTGACCATTTGGAATGACCCGACATCTGGCACCCCCTTGCTGCTATCTTATTTCAGATTCTAGCATTGCCCCAACAACCCGGTCAAAATCCACACTCCGCTGACGGTGAGCCTGTCGAAGGACACCCCCCTCATCAATGTCTGAAATCCCTCGCCGCGCCGCCCGAGCCGACGTCATGGGCAGCGCCCCAATGTGGCTGATGCTGCTGCGGATGGCCTTCCCGCCGATGCTGGCCATCGTAGTGATGGCCCTATACAGCATTGTCGATCGGGCCTTCGTGGGCAACGTGGTTGGGGTGGACGCGCTGAGCGGACTGTCGGCAGCCTTCCCGGCGCAGATCGCGGCGGTAGCAGTGGGCCTGCTGCCCGGCTTGGGAGGGATGTCGGTGGTCTCGCGCGCCCTGGGGGGCGGAGATGCCAGACAGGCTTCGCGGGTGATCGGGTCATGCCTGGTGATTCTGATTCCCATTTACCTGGTTACGACCACGGTCGGCCTGATACGCCTGGACGAGCTGACCTCACTGATGGGCGCGTCACCCACCACCGCGCCGTATGCGAAGGAATACCTGATAATCATTTTGCCGGGCGGGCTGCTGACCATGATGACCATCGCGTTCAACAACCTGTTCATGGCCGAGGGACAGCCAGCGGCCGCTACCATCATCCTGGCCGGCGGCGCAATCGCCAACGTCATCCTGGATGCTTTGTTCATCCTGGTGTTCGGCTGGGGGATTACGGGAGCCGCGGCCGCGACGGTGGTCGCCCAGGGGCTGGCCGTCCTCTACGTGGCGTGGCTCTACCTTTCAGGGAGGAGCGCGCTGAGCATCACCTTGGATGCGCTGCGGCCTCGCCCAGGGTTGACCCGGGAAGTGGTGGCGCTGGGGATACCCATTTTCATCATTGAGGCGGCTCGGTCCATCGTCGTCGTGGTCGTCAATAACATCCTGGCGAGGTACGAAGGTGGAGACGCGTACATTGCCCTGTTCGGCGCAATCAACGCGGTGCTGGAATTCGCGCTGGCTCCGTTCGTAGGCGTCGCGTTGGCGTATCTGCCGCTGGCGGCGTACAACTACGGCGCACGCAACTACGGGCGGGTGCGGCAGGCCATCTGGCAAAGCTGCCTGGGAGCAACGGCAGCCGGCGCGTTGCTAATCGCCGCACTGCTGCCGCTGTCCGGCCATATCATCGGTCTGTTCGCCGAGGGCAGCGGGTTTCCAAAGGAGGCCGGCGACGCCTTGCGCGTGGTCCTGATTGCGCTGCCCATCGTGGGCATTGAGTTCGTCAGCTCGATAGCTTTCCAAGCCCTGGGCAAGGCGTGGCCGTCGGTAGTTTTGACCATAACGCAGCGGGTGGCGCTGCTCTTGCTGTGGGTGTTCACGCTGTCGGGGGCGCTGGGCGTATGGGGAGTCTGGTGGTCGTTCCCGGCCACGGATCTGAGCGCAATGGCGCTAGGGATTGGGGCATTGGTACTAATCTGGCATCGGGTGGACAAGTGGGGCGAGGCCGATTTCGCCGGCAAGAAGGGCGATTTTGACAGCACCGCCTTGCGGCAGTAGCATTGCGCCAGGGAGTTCATTCAGAACGCAGCTACAACGGGTAGCTCTTTTCGAGGCGGGACAGATTCTTATGGCCGAGTTTCAGAAAATCACTCCGTTCCTGTGGCTGGACGGCACCGCCCGCGAAGCCGCCGAATTCTACGTCTCGATTTTTGAGAACTCCAGGATTGTGTCCAGCGATACCTTCGGCGAAGGGCCGGCTGAGGGCAGTTCAACCGTTGCTTTCGAGCTGGGCGGTGTGCAGTTCGTTGCGTTTGATGGCATTCCCGCCATCGAGTTCACAGAGGCCATCTCGTTCATGGTCTCTTGCGAATCGCAGGATGAGATCGACCACCTGTGGGACAAGCTCACGGCCGGCGGAAGCGAGATTCAATGCGGGTGGCTGAAGGACCGTTATGGGGTGGCATGGCAGATCATCCCCCAGGACCTGCCCGGTATGCTCATGAACGGTCCTAACGCCAATCGGGTGATGGAGGTCATGCTGCCGATGAAGAAGCTGGACCTCCGGCAGCTACAGGATGCTCACGAAGGAAGGTAGTTGATATGTCGCATCACTATGACGAGCACGACCACGACAAGCTGTTGCGGTGGCGGGACGACCTGCGCGCCGCCTCCGTATCGGATGGCGATTTTCCGGCCATGGCGTTGTTCCTGGTCAAGCCGCAGGCGACGGGGTCGCACGAAATCTTCCGGCGCTACCGCACCGAGTTTGAGCAGCGCAACGCCGGCTTCGCTAACCTGGTGATTTTCGGGATGCACGGGGTGTCCGCTGCGGTGCGGAGCCTACTGGCTCAGGCCAGTCTGTCCGAATCGGACCTGCCGGTGATGATGCTGGCGCCGACGGATGAGCCGTCGTCGGTCATCGCGGTCAACTTGCCGGCGGGTGAAAGCCTGGAGGGCGGCGACGACCCCAACGGCGACGGCACCTGCGATTACCTGGCGCCGTGGCAAGATGTGCTGGACCGCATCCGCATTACCAAGCGCGGGCGACCGCTGCGGTTGATGGGCGTGCAGGGCCGCAAGCTGGACGGGCCGGACTTGCGAGGGCTAGCGGCAGCGGCGTTGACCACCGCAGCCGCCGCCGCTGATTGAGCCAAGTTCTTTCGATTATGCCGTGGTGTTCGGCGGGTTTTCTCCTTTGGGTTGATCCTTCGACAGGCTCAGGATGAACGGGTTGTGGTTTTCGGTTAGCGGCTGGTTGGAATTGGGTTTTGGCGTCAGGCGAACGGTTGAGAGGGCGTCGGAGCACGGCCAACACTGTTTTTGAGTGCTATGCAAGCCTTGGATATCTGATAGCGCCCTTTTCACAGAATCAACCCCGTGCGGCGGAGGGTTTCTTGGAGGGCCGGTTCGGTGTCTGCGGGGGTTTGCACCAAGATGTGGGGGCGGGGAACCGGTTGGTCGGCTACCGTCATGCGGGAATAGACCTCCCAGCCGGCGTCGCTTTGGGCCGCGTCCGCCGCTCCCGAGGCTCGGTCGGCGAGGCGTTGGCGCACCAGGACCGGGGTGGCGGTGAAGCGGATGATGATCGGCTCTACACCGGATTCGGCGGCGATGGCGTAGAGGGGAGCGCGGACCTTTTCGTTGAGATTGGTGGCGTCAAAAACCACCGAATAGCCGTCGCCCAAGTAGCCTCGGGTCAGGATGTGCATGGCGGCGAACACCCGGCGATGCTCCCGGCGGCTGTAACACGGTTGGGCTACCAGCAATTTGCGCGTCCGGTCGCTGTTCAGCCACAGGAAGGGAGCGCGTTGGGCGAGTTGACGAGCGAAGTGGGACTTGCCAGTGCCGGGCAGGCCGCACAGGATTATCAGGCTGGGTTCCGGGGTCTGCGTCGGGAGTTCGTCGGAAAGGGCCGAACGCAGCAACCTCAGGTCTGCCGGCCGCAGCCCTCCGGCAGTCCAGAATCGGTGGCGATCCGGTGGCTTCGAGCCGGGCAATGAGAACCCCTTTCGGTGATTGGGGACCGGGCCTTACCGAAGCAGGGCCCGAAACACGGTCTGAACCACCACCAGGATGACCATCACCACGAGGGGGCTGAAGTCAATCATGCCCGTTTGGGGCAGCCGGCGGCGGATTGGCCCCAGCACAGGCTCGGTGAGGCTGAACACCACCTCGTACAGCTTGACCAGGACGTCCGGCGTACCACCGCCCTGCATACCCATGTATTGCACGACCAGCCCCAGGATAATCCGCGCCAACAGCAGCAGATAGCAGAGGGTGATGAGCAGGTCGATAAGCTGGCCCATAGTCAGTTAGCAGGACACTAAGGCAGGTCTAGTCATGTCCCAGCCGGATGGATTTCAGGTACGCTGCGTTCACGGCATCGACAAATGCTGCGGGCACGCCGGCGCGTTCCAGGGCCTGCAAGCCCTCGGCGGTGGTGCCGCCCGGAGACGTAACCATGTCCTTCAGTTCGGCGGGATGCTTTCCGGTTTGCAGAACCAGTTGGGTGCTGCCCTTTACTGTTTGCAAGGCCAGGCGTCGGGCCACATCCCGGGGCAAGCCCACGTACACTCCGGCGTCGATCAGCGCTTGCAGTATCAGGAAAATGTAGGCAGGCCCGCTGGCGCTGAGCGCGGTTGCCATGTCCAAGTACTTCTCATCGTCAACGTAAATCTCGTCGCCGATGGTGGACAGGATGGCGGCGGTGGTATCCCGGTGAGCCTGGCTGACGGTGGGGGCGCAGGTCCACATGGTCATACCCTGGCCGATTTGGGCCGGGGTGTTGGGCATCACGCGGATTATGCCGGGGTGCCGCATACCGTCGGCCAAGGCCTTGATGCGGGCGCCGGCGACGATGGACATTACGGACTGGCGGTCGGCGAATTGGCCGGCGATGTCGTAATAGACCTTGGGCAGGTCCTGGGGCTTGACGGCCATCACCACGATGTCCGAAGCGTTCACCACCGGGCCATTGGACTGGGACACGTTGATACCGTAGCGTTCCGCCAGGTAGTCGCGGCGGGCCGGCACGGGTTCGCCGATGATGACATCACCGGCGTCGGCGACGGCGCCGTCGAGCATACCGCCGAGGATGGCCTCGGCCATGGTTCCGCCACCGATGAAGCCGATGTTCATGGCGCTATTCCTCGCCCCAGTCGTCGGTGAGGCCGTCGCCCCGAGCGAAGGCCACCGCCATGCGTATCGATTCCACCATGGAGGTGTGGTCGGCCAGGTTCTTGCCGGCAATGTCGAAAGCGGTGCCGTGGTCCACCGAAGTGCGGACGAAGGGCAAGCCCAAGTTGGCGGTGATGCTCTCCTCAAAGCCGTACACCTTGACCGGAATATGCCCCTGGTCGTGGTACATACAGAGGGTTACGTCGTAGCGGTCCTGGATGGCCTGGTGAAAGATGATGTCCGCCGGCACCGGGCCGATGGCGTTGATGCCCTCGCTTTGAGCCTGCTGCACTGCCGGCGCGATTTCCTCGGCTTCTTCGTTGCCCAGCAAGCCGCCGTCGCTGCCGTGGGGGTTGAGGGCGGCGACGCCGATTCGGGGATTGGAGAAACCCCACTTGCGGAAGTTGTCGTCGGTCAACCTCAGGTAGTCCAGGATGCGGTCCTGCTTCACGTAGTCGCAGGCGACCCGGAGGGAGCGGTGGGTGGTGAGGTGCACTACTCGCAGGTTCTTGGCCATCAGCATGGTGGCCACGGTTTTGGCGCCGGAGAGTTCCTGCAGTAATTCCATGTGGCCGATGGCTTCGTAGCCGGCCATCGCCGCGGCTTCCTTGTTGAGTGGAGCAGTGGCCAGGCCATCCACCACGCCGGCCATGGCCAGCTGGCCGGCCTTGCTGACCCACTCCATGGCCGCCTTGCCGCAGGCGACGCTGAGTTGGCCGACGGAGATGTCTTCCGGGTTCAGGTTGCCGATGTCCACCACGTCAACCGTGGTTGGATTTTCGCCGGCCGTGGTGGGATCGTTATTGCGGTTGATGGTCAGAGGGAGACCGGTCATGGTCGCCGCCTGTTCCATAGCGTAGGCATTGCCCACTACCACCGGGCGGCAGGCGGCATAGACGCGGGGGTCGGCCAGCGCCTTTACTACCACTTCGGGGCCGATACCACAGGGGTCGCCCATGGTGATGGCGATGGCGGGACGGAACTTTGCGCCGTTTTCAGCTTGTGCCATGATTCCCCCTGCCGTTGGAAAGTGTACGGTTGTCCTTCGGGATCGCTGAGTATAGCACGGGAGCTACTCGCACTTGGTCCAGCCGCAGGAGAAGCAGGTCAGGCAGCCTTCCTGGCTAACGACGCCGCCGTTGCATTCGGGGCACCGCTGAGCGAAGGTAGCCATGGCCTCCGCAACCCGTTGCAAGGTGTATCCGCCACCGTTGCCATTGCCGTTACCATTGCCGTTGCCCAATTCTGACGTTGAGCTTTCGGCGCCGTGAGCAATGCCTGGCGGGGGCAGGAATGGTCGAACCGCAGGCCCGTCGCCTCCGTAGCCGGGGAAACCGGTGGGGAGGGTCAGCTGAACTCCGTCGGTAGCGTCGGCTACTCCGTTAATGCCCTGCATGATGCGGTCGAGAACTATGGCCACCGCATCCGGGCCGGAGCGGACCAGGGTACCGTCGTCCCAGGCTGGGCAGCAGGTGATGCCGCGCAGTTGCCGGGTTACCTCGGAAGTCTCGATACCGGCTCGCAGGGCCAGCGATATCAGCCGGGACACTGCCTCCAGCAGCGCGGCGTCGCAGCCGCCGGCTTTGCCCATGGTGCCGAAGACCTCAAAGGGCATTCCGTCACCATCCAGGTTCACGGTAACGTACATATTGCCGTGGCCGGTGCGCACGCGTTCGGTGATGCCCTGAATCTGACGGGGGCGCTCCCGAGGGATGCGCGGCGCGGGGACTTCGATCTCGACGACAGTAGGCTCCACGGCGGTCGGCGGTGCTGGGGCCTGGGCAGCATCTCCGGACGCGCCCGTGCTCAGCACCTGGTCGGCTTTGCTGCCGTCGCGATATACGGTGATGCCTTTGCAACCCAGCACATAGGCCGATTGATACGCCTCGGCGACGTCGTCAACCGTGGCATCGTGAGGGAAGTTGATGGTCTTGGAAACGGCGTTGTCGGTGTAGGTTTGGAACGCGGCCTGCATCCGCACGTGCCAGCGGGGATCGATATCGTGGGATACCCGGAACACTTCCTTGACCCAGCCGGGGACGTCCAAGTCTTCCAGAGAACCCGACGCGGCCAGCTGTTCCATCAGTTCCTGAGAATAAAAGCCCTCGTGCCGGGCCACTGCCTCGAAGTAGCTGTTGCCCTCGACCAGCCGGGTGTTATCCATCACGTTGCGCACGTAGGACAGGGCAAAGAGCGGCTCGATGCCGCTGGAAGCGCCGGCGATGATGCTGATGGTGCCGGTGGGCGCGATGGTAACGGGAGCAGAGTTACGCATGGGACGGGGGTTTTCGCCGCGGTTGTACGCGCTGCGCTCCCACTCCGGGAAGGGACCGCGGTCCTCAGTCAGCTCCGAGGAGGCTCGGTAGGTCTCGTTCTGAATGAACTGCATTACCTGCTCGGCGAGGGCCAGGGCAGCGTCGCTGTCGTAGCGGATGCCCAGCTGGATCAGCAGGTCGGACCAGCCCATGACGCCCAGACCGATGCGCCGGGTCTTCCGGCTCATCTCAGCGATTTCGTCAATAGGGTAGTCGTTCATGTCGATGACGCAGTCCAGCATGTGGACGGCAGTGGTGATGACTTCGGACATGCGCCGCCAGTCGATGGCGACATCGTCATCGGAGTAGTGAACCATGCGGGCCAAGTTCAGCGAGCCGAGGTTGCAAGATTCGTAGGGCAGGAGGGGCTGCTCGCCGCAGGGGTTGGTGCTCTCAATGTCCCCCAGCTGCGGGTTGGGATTATCCCGGTTGATGCGATCGAGGAAAACGATGCCGGGGTCGCCGGTGCGCCAGGCCAACTCGGTCATTCGCTCGAACACCTTCCTGGCGTTAAGCTGTCCGGTAATCTGGCCGGTGCGGGGGTTAACCAGGTCGTAAGCCTGGTCATGCTGGACCCGCTGCATGAAGTCCTCGGTTACGGCCACCGAGATGTTGAAATTGCTGAGGTGTTGGCCGTCCTCTTTAGAGGTGATAAACCTGAGGATATCCGGGTGGGTAACGTGGAGAATACCCATGTTGGCACCTCGTCGGGTGCCTCCCTGCTTCACCACGTCGGTGGCGGCGTCGAAAGCGTTGATAAAGCTGACGGGGCCGGATGCCACGCCGCCGGTGGAACCGACTACGTCGCCCTCGGGGCGTAGGCGGGAAAAGGCAAAGCCGGTTCCTCCCCCGCTCTTGTGGATGAGGGCGGTCTGTTTGACCTTGGTGAAAATGGAATCCAGGGAGTCCTCGACGGGCAGCACGAAGCAGGCTGATAGCTGCTGCAGTTCACGCCCGGCATTCATCAGCGTGGGCGAGTTGGGCAGGAACTCCAGCCGGCGCATCACCTGATAAAACCGTTCCTCGGTGGCCGCCCGATCCGCCTCCGTCGCGCCGTACTGCAAATCCGATTGGGAAAGATTGCGGGCAACCCGACGGAACATTCCTTCCGAGTCCTCCAGCACGTTGCCTTCCCGATCCTTGGACAGATAGCGACGCTGCAACACCACCCGGGCATTGTCCGTCAACTCGCCGGTGCGATGGTTGTAGGCTTCGGCAACGCCGGCCTCGACCATAGCATCCCGGATGAGACGCCTCACTGCCCCGGCAGAACCGAGTTCCGATCTCAAAGTAGAACCTATTGTGCTGCCAACCACGATTACCTCCCAGCTAATCCCAAAGGTTGTATGTTTATTCAGTGCTGCGCGGCCCACCCCTATTACAGGCTATCATCGATGGGACGGGCCGCCCAGAGTCTAGACGGCGCCGGCGCGCTCCACTCGGTTCATCGCTGACAGCCGGCCCGACAGGTCCAGGTCGAACCGCAGCCCCTTATAGAAGTAGAGCACGGGAATCTCCCGGGCGGGTCTCAAGTCGAGCCCGGTAATGGCTGCTGCCATTTCCTGCACCTTGTGCAGTGCTGTGGACTGACCGGAGGCCTGCCGGGTAACCCGGCGCACTACGCCGACGGTCATCGCGATTCCGAGGCCGGTCAAAGTGTCGGCAACCAGATCGGCAAAATCCTTCAAGGCGCCGTCGGCGAAGGGGTGCGACGAGATGAGGCGCACCAACAGGCCGTTGCGAGTGCTCTGGCAGCTGGCGACGGGAAAGGCCGTCTGCAGCTGCCGGACGATGCGCGACTCGTACCCGTGCGGGCACGGGCCGCAGTTGATTTCAACGTTGTATTGAACGGTTTGCTGCATGGTGGTCAAGCTCCGAGCGTCACGCAAACAGGTCGTCATCTTCCCGCTGAACCGGCAGGGCAGCCCAGCAACTGACCAAGCAGGCCCGCGCTTCGCGGTCCATGTCGTCCTGCAATTCGGCAAAGGGGTTCGGGATCCACGAGTCGCCAATGTCCGCGTCGCCGGTTTCCCAGTCGGACGGGACCCACATCCGCCGCAGCATCTCTTCCATGTCGTGAACCCGATTGTTGTGGGTCAACAGCCTGGTAAAGGCGGAGTACTGAACGCTGCTGCTCATAATGGTGTTAAACACCTCCCTGAAAGGTTGTGGTTGGCGAGCAGGTAGCAATTTCCCCGTTGTGGCTTGACCGTGAGCGCCCGGCGATGGTGGCGATGCCGGCGCTCTCCAAGTCTCGATGTGGTGTTTGGTGGTCATTACTTTGTGGTCCGTCGGGTGGTGCGACGTTGTCGAGTGCGCCGGGTGCCTACTGCCGCAATGCTCAGCAGCGGCTCCGGATGGCCCTGGCGCAGGGTTTGCACTCGATCCTCGAAGTCGGCGGCATTTTGGAAGTCGTAATAGACTGACGCGTACCGCAGATAGGCGACTTCGTCCAGCGGACGGAGCCGTTCCAGAACCAGCAGGCCCAGGTCTCGGGACTTGACCATGCCGCTGCCCAAGCGCTGCAGTTCTGTTTCGATATCATCGACCAGCCGCTCGATGTCCCGCCGGGGTATGGGCCGTCGGGTGCAGGCCATGTCAATCCCGGTCAGCAGCTTATCGCGACTAAAGTCCTGGCGCCGGCCGTCCCGTTTTTCCACCAGCAAAGCGGGCAGGCGCACCTGCTCGTGGGTGGTAAAGCGTCGGCCGCAGGACAGGCATTCGCGGCGGCGTCTGATGCCGTTCTCGGTGTCGCGAGAGTCGGTAACTTTGCTCTGGCTGCTTTCGCAATAGGGGCATTTCATGGCAAGTGAACGTCTTTTGGTCGATTTATCAGACAATTTTTGAAAACGGTATATCTTGTGTTTGCGTGGCAGACAACCACAATCCGTTGTGTTCCGAATTATAGGGCAAGCCCGCAATCCCCTGTCAATGTGAATCCGTCGGCAATTTTTGGCAAAAAATGGCCCCCGGCTCAAATTCGTGAGCCGGGGGCGTTGGGGGCCAATAGGCGGGAAGGGTTTAGCGGTAGAAACCCCGACGGTTCTGCCGATGTTGCAGGAACGTGGGAAGTTCGTAGTCCCGCCGGTCGGGAACGTCCATTTCGTCCAGCAGCCTGGCGATGTCGTCCTCGGGTTGTTGAGACAGCTCCGGGAACTCCGCCGCCACCATGGTCATCTTGACCTCATCGTCCAGGCGGGCGTCCTTGTTGGTGCCGAAGATGATGTTGGCGTTGGGGTCGGCGAGTTCCTCCACCACGGCAGCGGCTTCCTGGACTTCCTGCAGCGACATACTGTTGCCGCCGGTCAGCATGAACAGGATGCGGCGGGCGCCCTCCAGCGACATATCCAGCAGTGGGCTTTCGGTGCACTGGCGGGCTGCGTCCCGGGCCCGGTCCTGGCCTCGTCCTCGGCCAATGGAGAGCCAGGCCTGGCCGGCTCCGGCGAGGATGGTTTTAACGTCGGCGAAGTCAACGTTGATTTCGCCGGGAACTGTTACCACCTCGGCGATGGCGCTGATGCCCTGATGCAACACCGAGTCGGCCAGCTTGAGCGCCTCTTCCCAGGAGTAGGAATCGCTCTGCTCTTCGTTCAGAACCAGCAGCCGGTCATTGGGAATCACGATCATGGTGTCCACCTGGTCGCGCAGTCGCTCCAGGCCTTCTTCTGCATTGCGTCGCCGGGTCTGGGCTTCAAAACCGAAGGGGCGGCTAACCACGGCGATGGTGAGGGCACCGCTCTCCTTGGCGATTTGGGCCACGATAGGAGCGGCGCCGGTGCCGGTGCCTCCGCCCATGCCAACGGCCACGAACACCATGTCGGCGCCACGGATGGCGCGCTCGATTTCGGAGCGGGATTCCTCGGCAGCCTGGCGGCCCAGTTCGGGCTGAGCGCCGGCGCCCAGGCCACGGGTCAGATTACGCCCCAGGGCGATTCGATAGTGGACGTCACAGCGTGCCAGGTGCTGCGCGTCGGTATTCAGCGCGTAGTATTCGACCACGGGCAGCTTGTCCTTATACATGCGGCTGACCGCGTTGGAGCCGCCGCCGCCGACACCCATCACCTTGATGAGGGGAACGCCACGGCCTATTTCGGGAATCATGCCGTCGCCGTCCTCAAAACTGTCGGCGGGTTCCCATGAGGCGGAGTTTTCGGGGAAGATCATTTTGCAATCCCTCCTGATTTGATGGACTGGGGAATGGTTATTAGGTTTTGCTATTCGGCTGGGGTGGAAGAGCGGGCAAAGGGACGACGCAGCAGGCCGGCCAACGACCGGCTCCGTTCTCCTTCGCCACGGATTGGGGTACGGTCGGAGAGACCACGATGCTTGACGGCCCATTGCAGCGTGCCCAGGGCCGCCGCGAACTCGGGCTGCCGCAACGAGTCGGGCAGCCCGGCGTACCACAGCGGCACGCCTACTCGCACCTGTGTGCGCAGACCTCGCTCGGTCATTTCGGCGAAACCCGACATACGCGCGCCGCCGCCGGTTAGAACAATGCCGCCGGGCAGCACGGTTTCGATCTGGGCTTTGCACAGTTCAGCGTGTATGAGCTTCAGCATTTGCAGGGAGCGCAGGTAAAGCGGCTCGCAAAGCTCCCGTCGCCGCACCATCCGTTTCGGCTGCATCTGCGTGGCCGGGAGGATAACTTCTTCGGAAGAGTCCAGGTCATCGGGCAGGGCGTGCCCATGTTCCAGCTTCAATTCCTCGGCCATCTGGAAGGGCACCCGCTGAGAGATGGCCAAGTCCCGGGTCAACTGGTTGCTGCCCATGGCCACCACCGACGAGTAGAAAGGCGTACCGTCCCGGTAAACGGCAATCTTGATGGTGCCGGCCCCGATGTCCACAACGGCGGCGCCCATCTCCCGTTCGTCGGCGGTCAGCACTCCTTCCCCGGATGCCAGCGGGTGGGAAACCATGCCCTGAACCCGCACCTTACAGGACTCCAGCGTCCGCACGGTGTTGGCCAAAGGAACCGACATCCCCCGCACAACGTGAGCCTCCAGATGCAACTCATTGGCGTTGAGGCCGGTGGGGTTACGAATGCCGTCAACGCCGTCCATCCGGTAGCGCATGGGAATGATGTGCAGAATCTGATCGTTCTTGGCATCCGATGCGCCTTGTCCGGCGCCGGAGGTCCTGTTGATAAGTGAGCGCAGATGCTGCTCGGTGACGGTGAGGCCTTCTTCACCGTTGCCCAGCACTTCCGACGAGGTGGAGCCTGACAGGTGGTCGCCGTTAACCACTGCGTAAAAGCCGTCCACCGGATTGCGGCCCATGTAGCGCAGGCATTCGTCCAGGCTGTCCAGCACCGCCTCCTTCACCTCGTTGAAGTCGTCAACTATTCCCTGCTGAACGCCCAGGGACGGGGCAGCGCCCATACCCAAGGGCTTCAGCTCGCCCTCCGGCCCCAGACGGGCCACGACGGACATAACTTTGCTGGTGCCGATGTCAATGGCAGCGTATATCGGTTCCCTTGCCATATTTCCGTATCCTTATTTGACGGCGTCTTTCCCGACAGAGCGGGAATCAACTAAATACGTTCCGCCACCCGCAAACGGGCGCTGCGGCTGCGGGGGTTTGAGGCCTGCTCGGCGTCCGTCGGGCGCGTGATGCGACGCCGAACCGAGCGCAGGCGTGGCTGATGCTCACATACACATACGGGCAGCTCCGGAGGACATAAGCAAGTGGCGGTCTCCTGATCCAGCCACCCTTTAACCAACCGGTCCTCCAGGCTGTGGTAGCTGATCACTACGAGTCGGCCGCCTGGCGCCAGCAGTTCCGTCGCCGCGGCCAAGCCGGCTTGCAGGTGTTCGAGTTCCTGATTGGCGGAGATACGGAGCGCCTGAAAGGTTCGGGTGGCCGGATGACGACCGCCGCGCCGGCCGCCCAGGGCGCGGGCCACCAGGTTGGCGAGTTGCCCGGTGGTGGCAATGGGCCGACCGTTGACGATGGCCCGAGCGATGGCTCGGTTTCTGCGTTCTTCGCCGTATCTAAAAATCACGTCGGCCAGCTCGGTCTCGTCGGCCATATTGATGAAGTCCGCCGCCGTTTCGCCGGTGGGGTCATAGCGCATATCCAGCGGCTCATCACGCTGGAATGAAAAGCCATAGCCGGGAAGGTCAACCTGACGGGACGAAAAGCCCAAATCCAGCAGGATTCCGTCTGCGGCGGCGATGCCGCGTTGGCTGGCGATGCGCTGCATATCGGCGTAGTTGCCGTGCACCAGCATGGCCCGGCTGCCATAGCGCCCCAAACGCTCCCGGGAGGCTTCGACGGAGCGGGGATCGCGGTCAATGCCCAGCACGACGCCATCGGGTTCCGACTGCTGCAGTATTCCCAGGGCGTGGCCGCCTTCGCCCAGCGTTCCGTCCACGTACACGCCGCCGGCCGCTGCCTGAAGGAAACGCAGGCACTCGGCCAGCATTACCGGGCGATGTCGTGGTTGGGCATCCGACGCCAGCGCATAGCTGACGCGTCGGCCGGCCCAGCCCAAGGCGGGCATCTGCAGCGTTGTCGCCGCCGTTACCATGTCAAGCTGTCTCCATTGACGACCAGCAACCCAAGAGTCCGTGAACCTGGCGTTAAACTGCCGAGACGTATTCGGTTCGGAATGTAGCAAAGGCGCGGTGGTGTGCGCTCACTATGAGCAATACGTAATTTACCGATTTTTGGAAATGTTTGAAAATTGCACCGGCGAGGTAAGGAGATCAGAGGCATCGCCTTTTACCGCCGGGCGGGTTGTGCTATACTTTCGCCATCTGTCGGGCAGGCCGGTGGCGACCGCCTTGCCCGCCGCTTTTTGCAAAGAGCTAAATGGCAACAGGAGTGTATGGGCCGTGAAGGTCACCAGGGACAACGCAACACCAATTGAGATTAAGCTGACGGTGGAACTGGAGCCGGAGGACGAGAATCCGTTCCTGGAGCGCTCTTACCGGCGCACCGTCTCCCGCATCAACATCCCTGGCTTCCGCCGCGGCAAAGCACCCCGGCACATCGTGGAAAGCATGGTGGGGCGTCCGGCCCTGCTGCAGGAAGCGCTGGAGTTCATGGTTCCCGAAACGCTGAACAAGGTGCTTGCTGACGAGGAAGTCTCGGCCTTCGCAGAGCCCAGCATCGAAGTTACCGACCTGGAGCCGGTATCGTTCACCGCCACGGTGCCATTGGAGCCCACCATTGATCTCGGCGACTATCGTTCCCTGCGGGTGGAATCCACTCCGGTTGACGTGGGCGACGAGCAAGTTGACGACGTGATGGGTCGCTTGCAGGAGGAGCAGGCCGTCTGGGAACCGGTGGAGCGTCCTGCCCAGTATGGCGATCGTCTCAATATCAACGTCCTGGGAACCATTGACGGGGAGACCGTAGTTGACGACGAGGACGTCGAATACGTGCCCAACGAGGAAAACGTACTGCCGTTTCCCGGCTTTGCCCCCAATCTGGTCGGAATGTCTGAGGAGGAGGACCGGGAGTTCGCCATGACCATTCCCGAGGACTACCCCCGGGAGCAGTATGCCGGCAAGGAAGTGCAGTTCAGCGTGTCGGTGCTGTCGGTCAAGGAGAAGAATCTGCCGGAGCCGGATGATGAATTCGCCAAGTCGGTAGGGGAGGGCTTTGACGACGTTGGAGCCTTGCGTTCGAATATTCGGGAATCGCTGACGAACCAGGCCGAAGCCGCCGCCCGCAACGAGCTGGAGCAGAAGAGCCTGGACGCCCTGTGCGAAGCGGCAGTGGTCAATGCCTCGCCAATCCTTTACGAACGGGAGCTGGAGGCTCTGCAGGCCGACCGGGAGCGTATGCTGCAGCAGCAGGGCCTGGACCTGGCGACCTATCTGCGCTTTATGGGCAAGACCACCGACGAGTTCATGGATGAGATGCGGCCCAGCGCCGAAAAACGACTGCTTGGGGGCCTGGTGCTGCGCAAGCTGGCCGAGATGGAAGCCATCGAGGTTACCGACGCGGACATCCAGTCGGAAACGGACCGATTGCTGGAAATGTCCACCGGCGACGAGGAAGCGGAGCAGAACAACCTGGACAGCCTGCGCGAGTTCCTCGGCTCGGCATCCACCAGGGACAACATTCGCTCATCTCTCCACAGCCGCCGGGTGCTGGAACGCCTCACCGAGATCACGCAGGGCAAGCTGGACGAAGCCGGCGATGATGAAGAAAATATGACCCCAGTGGCACCCGACGAAGAGATCGCAGAAGAGACCACGGCAACTGAGCCGGCGGATGATGCGACCGGCGAAGAAACGGAAACCAGAGCGTGAACTCACGCAACCTACTTTCAGGAGCCTCACCAGATGTTGCAACGCCCTAATCCCAAGGAGCGAACGCTTCCCACCAATATGCTCCCGGGGATTATTCGACCAACCACTGAAGGCGAGCGCGCCTTCAATCCTTATTCGCTGCTGCTGCAAGCCCGAATAATCTATTTGGGCACTCCGGTTGACGACGACGTGTCCAACGCCGTGGTTTCCCAACTGCTTTACCTGGCCTGGGAGAATCCGGACGAGGACATTTATCTCTACATCAACTCCCCGGGCGGCTCGGTGCTGGACGGCATGGCCATTTACGACACCATGCAGCTCATCAAGCCGGACGTGGCGACCATCTGCATCGGCAAGGCCGCCAGCATGGGAGCGGTACTGCTCTCGGGCGGCACGAAAGGCAAGCGTTACTGCACTGCCAACTCCACCGTCCTTATCCACCAGGTGATGGGCGGCATACAAGGTTCGGCTTCCGACATTGAAATCACGGCCCAGGAAATACTGCGCCTACGCCAGAGGCTCAACACCATTCTGTCGGAAAACTGCGACCAGCCCTTCGACAAGATATCCCGGGACTCAGACCGGGACTACTGGATGGACGCCGAAACCGCCGTTGACTACGGCATCGTCGACCACGTGCTCAACGAGTTGCCGGACGTTTTCAACCGCGCCGTTGCCTAGGCAAATCTCTAGCGCGTCGTCAGGGATTTCCTTTATGTATCACCAGGAGACTTCAATGCTTCCGCCCTTCCAAGATTCTCCCCTGCTGCAGCCCACCAACATCGTCCCCATGGTCATTGAGACCAGTCCACGGGGCGAGCGGGCCTTTGACATCTACTCCCTGCTTTTGCGGGAGCGGATCATCTACCTGGGCACTCCCATCACCGACCAGGTGGCGAACGTAATCATCGCGCAGTTGCTCTACCTGGAGCGGGAAGATCGCGACCGGGACATCAGCCTGTACATCAACAGCCCGGGAGGTTACATCGCTTCGGGTTTGGCCATTCTGGACACCATGCGGTTGATCAACTCGCAGGTTTCCACCATCTGCGTGGGCACTGCCGCCAGCATGGCGACGGTGCTGCTGGCCAATGGCGCAAAGGGCAAGCGCTATTGCCTGCCCAATTCCACCGTCCATATGCATCAGCCCAACGTGGGCAGCTTCCAGGGGCAGGCCGCGGACATTGAGATTCAGGCCAAGGAGATTGTGCGGCTCAAGGAACGGCTATCGCAAATCCTGTCGGACGCCACCGGACAGTCCATCGAAAAGATCTCCGACGATACCGACCGGGACTTTTTCCTCACCGCCGACGAAGCCATCGAGTACGGCATAGTGGACGAAATACTCGGCGCCCAGACTGAGGAAGCCACCGCCGAAGCCGCGTAGTCTTCCTTTGGTCTTATCCGATCCAGCCAGTGCTTTATGACTACCCGCGGCCGCAACGGCAACTCCAACCGTAATTCATACCGCTGTACTTTTTGCGGCAGCCTGTTTCCTCAGGGCCGGCTAATGCGTCCACCCGGCCAGAGCCGGGGCGGGATTTGCTTCGATTGCATCCGCGAACTGGCAAACTACGTGGCCGAACGGGGCAACCGGAGACGCGTGGAGGACAAGGACCGTGGGGCCGCACTCAGCAGTTCGGACCGGGTGGAATTAACCGACCGGGCGGCGGCACAATCCGGCGAGCCGCTGCGCACCGTCGTGCCACGGGAAATTTATGCCAATCTGGACGCCTACGTCATCGGGCAGGAAAAGGCGAAGAAAACCCTGGCGGTGGCAGTGTACAACCACTTCAAGCGGATTCGCAGTGAGAGCGTCTCCCCCGACGTGGAAGTGCAGAAGTCCAACATCCTGTTGATTGGGCCCACCGGCTCCGGCAAGACGCTGCTGGCCGAAACCCTGGCCCGGACGCTGGAGGTACCTTTCGCCATCTGCGACGCCACGTCGCTCACTGAGTCGGGCTACGTTGGCGAGGACGTTGAGAACATCCTGCTCCGCCTAATCCAGGCGGCAGACTGGGACGTTCCAAAGGCCGAGCAGGGCATCATCTACATCGACGAGCTGGACAAGATTGCCCGCAAGGAGGGCGTCAACCGCTCCATCACCAGGGACGTGGCCGGTGAGGGTGTACAACAGGAACTGCTGAAGATTATCGAGGGCTGCACCGCCAACGTTCCGCCACAGGGCGGGCGCAAGCACCCACACCAGGAGATGTTGCAGATTAACACCCGCAACATCCTTTTTATATGTGGCGGGGCTTTTGACGGGCTGGAGGAGATGGTAGCCAAACGGCTATCGGTTGGTTCGTCCATGGGCTTTTTGGCCAACGGCTCGGACCGTACCGAGAAGGCCGCCAACACATACACCACACTGGAGCAGGTTACCCCCGAGGATCTGCTCCAATTCGGCTTCATACCGGAACTGGTGGGCCGGCTGCCCATCGTGTCTCCGCTGCAATCTCTGGACCGGGAAGCCCTAGTGCGAGTGCTGATTGAGCCGAAGAACGCCATCGTGAGACAGTATCAACGGCTTTTCGCGATTGACGACGTAAAGCTGGAGTTCACGGACGACGCCCTGGTGGCCGCCGCCGAACGGGCGCTGACTTACCACACTGGCGCTCGCATCCTCCGCCACATAGTGGAGGACGCGCTGCTGGAAGTGATGTATGAGCTACCGTCGCTGGCGGACATAGGGCGGTGCGTGGTCAACGGCGACGCGATCATGGGCGAATCATCGCCCCGACTGTATCGACGCAGTGGTGGGCGCTATCTCACCCTCAAGTCGGCCCTGGCGAGAGCCAACCGGTCGGTGGGCAAGAAAACCGCCTAGCCTTTCTGCCGGGCAATCGCCGCCTCAATCTCGTCGGTCAGCGCTAATCCCGTCGGAAACGTGTCCGACAGAGGATTGCCCAGAGGGTCCAACCCTTCACCCGGCCGAACCATCAGCCGGCCATCGGCAACAGCCCGCAGGGTTTCCAGCAGCAAGTAGGGTTCCCGACGGTACCCTTCGGCACGAATTAGGCGGAACAGGGAGTTTTCTTCGTCCTCATCACCGCGTACTCGCTCGATGTCGCGTCCGGCCAAGGCGCTGCGTTCCGCATCGAAAAGGCCGCCGACTATGGGCACGACGCAGTGGGACAGCACCGGCCCGCGGTCAACTTCCTCGGTTGCCAGATGGATCATCGCGCCGGTGCGGGTCGCTTGGGATTCGATCAGCTGCCATATCACCGACTGCCAGGTTCCCGTGGGGCCGTCGGGGAGGGCGCCGTGCAGATTCAGCAAGGGATAGCGCCGGCAGAGCTCACCGCTGCAAATCAGCATATAGCCGGCCAGGGCGCACACGTCAGGCTGATATGGCTCCAAGAGGCGCATGACCTCACGGTCGAAAGCGAGGCGATGCCGGGACATAGGGCCACCTCCGCGCTCGCGCCGATACCGGGCCGAGGACAGGGTTACCAGCGGAAAGCCGAAGGAATGGACCAGGTCAATAAAGGCGTCAGAACCCTCGGCCTCGCCGGGTTCCCGGTTAGTGAACACGAACTCAATGCGGGCGTTGAGCCTACCGTCGGCGATAGCGTCGGCTACGAACTGCAACAGTCCTCGGGAGCCTTCCCCTCGCCCGGTGGCAAACCAGCCTATCCGCAGCACGTCGTTCCTCCGCTGGCGAGACCCGTTCAGAACGGCTCGTCTTCGTCGAACAGAGACGGGTCATCGGGCTCCGGTGGCGGCGGCACCTCCCAATCGTCGTCATCGCCCGAGGGCGTCTCGGCGGGTGGCGCCGGCCCCCGGCTATCCCCGGCCTGAGTGATTCGCAACTCGGCTTCGGTGAGCAGCTGCTGACAGCGCTGGGCCAAGTCCATGCCCTGCCAGTACAACAGCTCAGAGTCGGATAAGGACAATTCGCCCCGCTCCAGCCGGTCAACCGTTTCTTCAAGACGACGGTAGGCTTCCTCAAAAGGCAGCCCGGCCAATTCTTCACGCCAGCTTTCGTCCGGTTGGGTCATGGTGACAAGGCTATCGCTGCGTCAGTCACAGCAAGGGACGCATCGCCGTGGGTGCGTTGTTTGGGCCGCGACGCCGGCGGGTGGACCGAGATGGGGTTTTGGCATCGTCGCGCTGGGTGTCGGCGCTAGGAAGCGCAGCGGGGTCTGGCTGGGCCGGACCAGTGCCCGGAGAATGACTGCCAGCGACGGCCGACATCGCACCGCCGGCCAGAGTTATGTCCAGCAATTTGCCATCGGTGGCCTGGTCTGGCGCGGTGAGCACCCGGCCGTCGTCGGCAAGGCGCACCACGGCGTAGCCTCGCTGCAAGGTGGCCTTGGGATTAAGCGCGGTCAGCTTCGCCGCCAGGGTTGCCACGTCGCGCTGGCGTCGGTCGTTGCCGCGCACTGCCAGAGTAGCGGCGCGATCGGTCAACTCATCGACTTTGCGGCGCAGGAGGGCGACATCCGGCGCACGGCGCTGCAATCGCTGACGCTGCATTTCCAAGCTACTGCGCTGCCGGTCAACACTGCCGAGCATCACCGCCGTCAGTTGTTGGCCCGCCGCGAAGAGATTGGCCATCAGCTGGCTGCGGTCGGGAGTGGCCAGTTCAGCTGCGGCGGATGGCGTGGGCGCACGGTGGTCAGCCACGTCGTCGGCGATGGTAGAGTCCGTCTCGTGGCCCACGCCCGAGATTACGGGGATGCCGCTGGCGAAGATGGCTCGGGCAACTTCTTCGGCGTTGAAGCACCACAGGTCTTCCAGGGAGCCGCCGCCCCGGGCTACGATAATGACGTCGGCCAGCCCTTCTTCATTCAGTAATCGGATAGCGTTAGCTATCCGGTTGGCGGCTCCATCACCCTGCACGGCCGTGGGCGAGAGGCGGAGTTCGGCGAGAGGGTAGCGTCGTCGCACTACGTTTTGGATATCCTGCCAAACCGCTCCGCTGGGCGAGGTAACTACGCCGATTGTCCGGGGGAATGACGGCAGCGGACGTTTGCGCGAAGGGTCAAACAGCCCTTCAATCTCCAGTTGCTGCCGGAGGCGGGCCAGTTCCAGGGCCAAGGCTCCCGCGCCTACGGGCAGCACGGCGGCCACCTGCATATTGGCCTCGCCGTAGGGCGGGTAGAAGGTGAAGTTGCCGCCGGCCAGGATCTCATGTCCTTCTTGGAGGTACTCCTGGCCGGAGCGGCCGCGGAACATGACACAGCGAATGGTGCTGCCGTCCTCGCGCAGGCTGAAATAGGAATGTCCGGAGGCTACGGTGCGCAGGTTGGCGACCTCGCCCTGCACCGTCAGCCGGGACAGCAGGCCGTCGGACTCAAGCTTGTCTTTGAGGTAGGTGGCTACCTGGCCAACCGAATACACTACCGGCGACAGCATGGGGGCCTCACCGAAATCACGGCGTCAGGAAACACGTTCGGAGTAAGTCCCGTTGCGCGTGTCCACTTTGACCACAGTACCCGGGGTGATGAACATGGGCACGGTAATCTGGAGACCGGTTTCCAGAGTGGCCGGCTTGTTGCCACCCTGGGCGGTATTGCCCTTGAAGGCCGGCGGGGTGTCCACCACTGCCAGCTCGACGTGGATGGGCAGGTTCACGTTGATGGGGGAACCCTTGTAGAAGACCACCTCGACCATCATGCTCTCTTTGAGATAGCCCAAGGTGTCGCCCAACTGGTCACTGGTCAGCTCATGCTGGTCGAAGGTTTCCTGGTCCATAAAATAGTAGCGGGACCCGTCGGTGTACAGGTATTGGGTTTCCCGGTTGTCCACCTCGGCGATGCTGAAAGCGGTGTCGTAACGCTGGAAGGTTCGTTCGATCACCGTGCCGTTAATGAGGTTGCGCATCTTGATACGCGTCACCGGCGCGCGCTGCTGCATCTTGTGCCGCTCGTAGTCCATGACCTGCCAGGGTTGGTTTTCCAGGTCAATGACCATGCCTTTGCTCAGGTCGCCAAAGTTGATGCTCATGCTACGTACCCCTTCTGTGTCGCTCACGCGGCGGCATCGGCGATGATGCCGGCCAATGCTTCCAGGGCAGCAGTATAGCCTCTCCACCCCAACCCGGCAATTTGACCCTGGACGGTGTCGGCGAGCACCGAGTGGCGCCGCCAGGCCTCCCTGGCGTGGATGTTGCTCAAATGAACTTCCACCACCGGGACGCCGGCGTCGGTAAGGGCGTCTTTCAGGGACAACCCATAGTGAGTTAAGGCGCCGGCGTTAACCACTATGCCGTCGATATCTCCGGCGCGCTCCTGCAAGCGGTCAATCAGCGCGCCTTCGTGGTTGGACTGAAAGCACTCTGCTTCCACTTGCAGCGCAGCCGCCCGGTTCGCGATGCGACGGTTGATTTCATCCAGCGTCAAAGCGCCATAGTGATGTGGGTCGCGGCGGCCCAGGGCGTTCAGGTTAGGCCCGTGCAGAACCAGAATCTTGGTCATTTGCCGTGTCTCCCATTTCGGTGGCTGGCTCGGCTTTTCCCGTCGCCATGGGATGAAAGTCGAGGTAGGCTCGCCGGGCCTCCTGCTTGGTGATGTGCGTGTAGATTTGCGTGGTGGAGACGCTGCTGTGGCCGAGCAAGTCCTGAATCACCCGCAGGTCGGCGTCGCCCTCCAGCATATGGCTGGCGAAAGTGTGGCGCAAGGTATGGGTATGGATGCCCTCTTTGAGGCCAGCCCGGGCCGCGTGGCCGCTGACGATTTTCTCGATGCTGCGGCGGGAGAGGCGGGCGCCGTACCGATTGACGAAAAGCGCCTCATCGCTGGAGGCGCTGTCCGCAAGATGGGGCCGGCCGTGGCTGAGATAATTATCCAGGGCGTGGGACGCTGGTTCGCCGTAAAGGGTCCATCGTTCCTTGTTACCCTTGCCCCGCACCAGAATCTCCCGTCGTTCCCGATAAACGTCGCCCAGGTTCATGTCCTGAATTTCCGCCAGGCGAGCGCCACTGGCGTACAGGATTTCCAGAATCGCCCGGTCGCGCAGGCCGGCGGGAGTATCATCTTCTGGAGCTGCCATGAGGCGGGCCGCTTCCTTTTTGCCCAGAAAACTCGGCAGCTTCTTCTCCACTTTCACGGGGAAGGATCTGGCCGAAGGCACAGGGGTTACTTTGAACCACCCTTCCTGCACCAGAAAGCGATAGAAGGTCCGCAGCGCGGTCAGCTTGCGGACAATGCTGACGCGGGCGTAGCCTTCGCGCTTACCCCGGTCGGTGCGTCCGGCGGTGGCCAGATGGGCCACGTACCGGCGCAGGAACTGGCGGTTCATGTCCCGAAGGTTGGCGTCCACCTGGCGGCAATAAGCCAGGAAGGTGCGCAGGTCGTCCAGGTATATTCGCCGGGTATTAGCCGACAATGACTTCTGCCCGGTCAAATATCGGCCGTAGCGTTCAATGAGGTCCGGCGTGGCCGGCGCGCAATCCCGTTCCTGGATGAATGTTTCGGGTTGAGAAAAAGTGTCAGTCGCCAACGGTTGCCAGCTCTCGCTCCGGCGCGGGCTGCGCCGTAGGATTGTCCGGCGCCGGAGGGTCGCCCTTCCACTTGCAGACGGTACACGAGACCCGACCACGCGCCGCAGTAACCAGCATACCATCGCACTGGGGGCATGGCGTCGGCAAGGGTTGCGTGTTAACGAGAAAATCGCACTTGGGGTAGTTGGCGCAGCCCCAGAAGGGCCGGCCGGATTTGCGGGAGCGCCGTTCCACCAGGTCGCCGCCGCACTTGGGGCAAGGAACGCCGCTGCTCTTGATGATGTTGCGTCGGTTGTCGCAGGGGTTATCCTTGGCGTTGTAACCGGTGCAAGCCAGGAAACGACCGTAGCGGCCCGTCTTGATTACCATAGGGCGTTCGCACTTCTCGCATATTTCGTCGGTATCCTCATCGGCCGGCCGCTCGCTGTTGTTCCGCATATTCCTGATGTTCTGGCATTCGGGATACCCGGTGCACGCCAGAAAACGGCCAAAGCGTCCCATCTTCATCGTCATGGGTCGGCCGCACTTGTCGCACTCCGGCGAAAAGACCTTTTCCGCCTCGCTGACCGCGTGGTGGAAGGGGCCGTAGAACTCCTGGAGCATCGGCACCCAATCCTGCTTGCCTTGCGCCACGTTATCCAGGTCTTCCTCCATGCGCGCGGTGAAGTTCAGGTCCATAACGTCGGAGAAGTGCTCGGTGAGAAGGTCGGTGACCGTGCAGCCCAGTTCGGTGGGCAGCAAACGGCGCTGTTCCCGCTCCACGTATTCCCGCTCCACCAACGTGGCAATGGTGGGCGCGTAGGTACTGGGGCGGCCAATGCCCTGGGCCTCCATCTCCCGGATCAGCGTCGCCTCGGTGAATCGGGGCGGCGGCTGGGTGAAGTGCTGCTTTGCCTCCAGGCTGCGGTTGACCAGTCCGTTGCCCGCCGCCAGCTCGGGCAGGGCATTTTCGTCGCCGTCGCCGGCGTCATCCCGTCCTTCCAGATAGACCGCCCGGAACCCCGGGAACTTCAGCACCGACCCGGTAGCCCGGAACCGATACACGCTGTCTGACGGCGCCACACATTGCGCGTCGATTTCTACCGTCGTCGCTTCCAGCAGCGCGTCGGCCATCTGGCTGGCCACCATCCGCTCCCAGATCAGCGTGTACAGGCGCAGTTGGTCCCGGTCCAGGTAGGCTGCCATCGCCTGGGGCGTGCGGCCGATGGAGGTGGGACGGATGGCTTCGTGGGCTTCCTGAGCGTTCTTGCTGCGGGTGCGATAAGACCTGGGCTTGTCCGGCGTGTACTCCTTGCCGTACCGTCCGCGGATGTAGTCCCTGGCCTCTCGCACCGCGGACTCGGCGACGTTAACGCTGTCGGTACGCATATAGGTAATCAGGCCGACGGAGCCTTCGTTGCCAAGGTTCAACCCCTCGTAGAGCTGCTGCGCCAGCGCCATGGTGCGTTGGGCAGTGAACCGCAGCTTGCGGCCGGCGTCCTGCTGGAGGGTGCTGGTGATGAAAGGAGGAGCCGGGCGTTGGCGGCGCGGCTTCTTTTCCACCTTGTCAACGGCATAGGCCGCTCCCTTCAACTCCGATTCCAGACTCCGAGCTGAATTCTCATCTGGAATGTTGAGCTTGCGGCTGCCCTTGCGCGAGTGCAGCGTAGCGGCAAAGAGGCTGCGACTATTAGGTGGATCCGTGTCCTTGTGCAGTTCGGCTTCCAGGGACCACCACTCTTGGGGCACAAAAGCCGTAATCTCCCGCTCGCGCTCCACTATCATCCGCAAGGCGACGGACTGCACCCGGCCCGCCGACAGGCCCAACTGAACCCGGAGCCACAGCAAAGGGCTGATTTCATAGCCGACCAGGCGGTCGAGAATACGCCGGGCCTGCTGGGCGTTCACCAGCTCCATATCGATTTCGCGAGGATGCTCGAAGGCCTCCTCCACCGCCTGCCTGGTGATTTCGTGAAAGACGACACGCTTGGGCGGCTTCGGGTTCTTGTCCCAGCCGGCCGCGGCCTGCAGGTGCCAGGAAATGGCTTCGCCTTCCCGATCCGGGTCGGTGGCCAGGAATATCTCGGAGGCCTTGGCGCCGGCCGCTTTCAGGCCATCGACCAGTTCCTTCTTGTCTTTCATCGTCAGGTATTTGGGCGCGAATTCCTGCTCGGTGTTCACGCCAAGGGTTGACTTGGGAAGGTCGCGCACGTGGCCCATGGAGGCGGCGACCACGTATTTATTGCCCAGAATCTGGCCCACAGTGCGGGCCTTTGCCGGAGACTCCACGATTACCAGACGTTTACCGGCCGCTGACGGCACGGCGCTGCGGGTTCGCGGGGTGCCGGCCTTGCCTCTGCTGGCCGACCGGGCTGTGCTTCTGCTTCTTCCAGACCTGGCGGCAGTCTTCCCGGTCTTCTTTCTGGTGGCGCTGGTCTTCGGCGGCATCTGAGAGGTCTCTCTACGGTTGGTCGGTAGTGTAGCTGGCGCTAAGCCAGTTGGTAGTGCATCGTGCCCACCTGCTGCACCAGCCCTTTCAGTTCCAGCATGGTCAGCAGGCTGCTCACCTCGGCAATCGGCCGTCCGTTCATCTGAGCCAGCTCGTCGATGTGAGTGGGTTCCGTCGTCAGGTGGCGCAGCAGGTCGGCTTCTTCAGGGTCAACCGGCTGCGGTTCACGCTCTTGCGGCTGGGTCAAACCGAGGGGCATTTGCTTCGGCTCTCCGTCCAGCCCGATCTCCTCCAATATATCACGAACGTCGCAGACCAACTTGGCCCCTTCCTTGATGAGGCGATTGGTGAGTCGGCTGCTTTCCGAATAGACGCTGCCCGGCACACAGAAGATCTCCCGATTCTGTTCCAGGGCATGGTACACCGTCCATCGGGTGCCGCTGGTCTCGCCGGCTTCAGTTATCAGGGTGCCCAAAGCCATTCCGCTGATGATGCGATTGCGGCGGGGGAAGTTGGATGCCTCCGGCCGGGCGCCCAGGGCAAACTCGCTGACCAGCGCGCCGCCGTCGGCAACAATGCGTTCCGCCAGGCGGCGGTTTTCGGAGGGATAGACCGAATCCAGGCCGTTGCCGAGCACGGCAATCGTCCTACCCCCGGCGTCCAGCGTGGCTCGGTGCGCCCTGGTATCGATGCCCAACGCCAGCCCGCTGACCACGACTACGCCACTGGCGGCCAGGGCGGCGCACAGGTCTGCCGTAATGCGGCATCCGTAATCGGTAGGTCTCCTGGTGCCCACCACCGCGATGGACGCCTCTTCGTCAGCGCTCAAATCGCCCCGCCAGTACAGTACCGGGGGAGCGTCAACAGTTTCCTTGAGCCGACCGGGGTACCTATCGTCATGCCAGGTCAGCGCTTGAACGCCCGATTTCGCTAACCGTTCAAGTTCATTCTCCGGGCTTACTCGCTCGCGAACCTCTACCAGGGCGTTGGCGACTTTGCCACCCAGGCCGGCGGCGCGCAACTCCCGTTGGGGGGCGTTCCAAGCCAGTTCCATGTCGCCGTCGAAATGGGATTCCAACAGGCGGAACCGAGCCGCTCCGAGACCCGGAGCCTGGCTCAAGGCAATCCAGTAACCCAAGTTATCAGTGGCTGACGCTATCACGGCGGGGATTCTATCACAGCGGGATTTTTTCAAACAACGACCAAGTGTCATCAAATGACGTGCGTCTCATCGCCTTGCCCTGCAACGAGGGCTGGGCTAGTATTACGAAGATTTACGCTACTGCTTACGCCACTACAACCTCCGGAGGTTTCCATGCGATACGACTATATCGTGGTCGGCGCCGGATCGGCCGGTTCCACCATCGCGACGCGGCTGTCCGAAGACCCGGACAAAAACGTGCTGCTCCTGGAAGCCGGACCCGATTATCCCGACTTCAGCCACCTGCCCGACGACCTGAAACTGGGCAACAACGTCTTCTTTTCGGCTTACGGCCCCCACAGCTGGGCCTACAGCGCGCGGGTTACGGCCCAGCAGACCGAACTGGTGATACCGCGGGGCAAGGCCACAGGCGGCTCCTCTGCCATCAACGGCCAGGTGTTGTATCGCGGCATTCCGGAGGACTATGACCGATGGGCCGAGTGGGGGAACGAAGAGTGGGGGTACACGGGTTGTTTGCCCTTCTTCCGCCGAATGGAGAACGACCACGACTTTCAGGACGACTGGCACGGCACCGATGGACCGATTCCGGTGCGCCGTTACCGTCCCGACGAGTGGCTACCGCATTCCACTGCCTTCAAGGATGCGGCGGTCTCACTGGGATTCAAGGACGATCCTGACCAGAATCACCCTGAGTCCACGGGCGTGTCGCCGCGGGCGCGCAACACACTGGACGGGGTGCGCATCAGCACGGCGCTGGCGTACCTGAACCTGGCCCGTCACCGGCTCAACTTCACCCTGCGGGCCAACGTGCAAGCCTGCCGGGTGGTCTTTGACGGCAAGCGGGCCGTGGGCGTAGAGGTGGAGAGCGGCGGCGAGCGATTCGTGGCCGAGGGCAACGAGATAATCGTCAGCAGCGGCGCCATCGCATCGCCTCAGCTGCTGCTGCTCTCGGGCGTCGGGCCGGCGGACCACCTGCGGGAGGTGGGTATCCCGGTAGCGCATGAGCTGCCCGGCGTCGGTCAGAATCTGCGGGACCATCCCTCGGCTTGCGTGCTGTTCCGGGCTGCCGGCGACCGGCCCGACGTGCAGGCCGCCGCGATACAGGTGGGCCTGCGCTACACGGTGGAGGACTCTTACCTGCGCAACGACATGCAGATCACGCCCCTGCTGATGACGTCGGAGCACCGCCCGGCACAGGTGGAGATTAACGACGACGAGAACTACATCGGCATCAGCGCCAGCCTGCAATTGGCCCTGGGCAAGGGTGAATTGCGCCTCAAATCCGGCGATCCGCTGGAGTACCCCTACCTGGACTACAACTATTATCAGGAACCCTTTGACCTGGAGCGGATGCGCAAGGCCATCCGTACCTGCGTGGAAATCGGCGAACACCCGTCATACCGGGAGATTCTGCTGGGGCGGGTAACGCCGGACGACGCCGACCTGGGCTCCGACGCAGCGCTGGACAATTGGCTGATGCGGAACTCCGGCACGTCGCACCACGTATCGGGCACCTGCAAGATGGGGCCGGCCAGCGACGGCATGGCCGTGGTGGACCAGCAGGGCCGGATTCACGGGCTGGAAAACATCCGAGTGGCGGACGCTTCCATCATGCCAGATTGCATCCGCGCCAACACCAACGCCACCACCATCATGATTGGGGAGAAAATCGCCGACTATATTAGGAGCGGCCGCTAGACTAGCGTTCGCCCAATGCCCGGTCCAGGTTGAAGGCGGCGCTAATCAGGGCCAGGTGGGTAAAGGCCTGGGGGAAATTGCCCAGACCCTCTCCCCTGGGGCCGGTTTCTTCGGCGAACAGGCCCAGGTGGTTGGCATAGCCCAGCATCTTCTCAAACATCAGGCGAGCCTGGTCCAGCCGACGGGAGTCGCCGCCCCAGCTGGCCCTGGTCAACGCTTCGACCAGCCAGAAGGTACACATATTGAAGGTGCCCTCCTGTCCGGAAAGGCCGTCCGAATATTGTTCGGCGTTGTAGCGATACACCAGGCTATCGGAAACCAACCCGCCCTGCCGGGGGCTGCGATTGATGGCGTCCAGGGTGCTCAGCATTCGCGGGTCGGTGGGAGACATGAAGAAAACCAGGGGCATGATCAGGTTGGAGGCATCCAGTGAATTGCTGCCGTAGTGCTGGACGAAAGATTCTCGCTCGGCGCTCCAGCCGCTGGACAGGATATCTTCGTAAATCTCGTCCCGGGTTTGCAGCCATTTCAGCCGCTCCGAGGGGAAAGCGCGGGCATCGGCGAGCCTGACGGCACGGTCCATCATTACCCAGCACATCAGCTTGGAGTACACGAAGTGCTGCCGGCCGCCCCGGGTCTCCCAGATACCTTCGTCCGCCAGACGCCAGTTGTCGCTAACCCAGTTGGTCATCTGGCGCAGCTTGATCCAGAAGTCGTGGGAGATGGGCTCGCCGTACCGATTGAAGAGATAGACCGAATCCATCAACTCGCCGTAAATGTCCAGTTGCAACTGGTCGTAGGCGCCGTTGCCGATGCGAACGGGTTTTGAGCCGCGGTAGCCGTCCAGATGGTCCAGGGTAGTCTCGTCAAGCTGCCGCCGGCCGTCGATTCCGTAGAGTATCTGTATGTTTTGCCAGTCGCCGTCGAAGGGGTCGATCTGTGCTTCGAGCCAGTGCATGAAGCGCCTGGCCTCGTTGGTGAACCCGATACGCAGCAGGGCGTAAAGAGTAAAGGCGGCGTCGCGAATCCAGGTATAGCGATAATCCCAGTTGCGCTCCCCGCCCAGTTCCTCGGGCAGGCTGCACGTTGGGGCGGCGACAATGGCGCCGGTGGGCTCGTAGGTAAGGAGTTTCAGGACCAGGGCGGAACGTTCCACCATTTCCCGCCAGCGCCCTTTGTAGGTGCACTGGGACAGCCAGTTACGCCAGTAGGCGACCGTTTCCTCAAAGAGGTAGTCGCTCTCTTCCGGGTTGAGTGGATGGTAACTTTCGCGGTCATCGCCCATCACTCCGATGGCAACGGTGGCCGTCTCGCCCTCGCTGAGGGCGAAGGCTCCGATAACGCCGCCGCCGTCCTGTTCAAGCAGCACGTTGGTGGACAACTGCAGCCCCAGCTCATCGGATACGAAAGCCGCGCCGTATTCGTTTAGCTCAGTGCGGTGGGTGTCGCGGGCGTAGTTGAAGGCCGGGTAGCACTCCAGGATGAACGGCACGATGCCGCGTACGCAGTTGACCCGGCGGATGATTTCGGTGTGGTGATGTGGATGGTCGGCAGTGGAAACCGGCATGAAATCGATAATTTCGGCAACGCCGCTCTGGCCCAGGAAACGGGTGATGAGCACGTTGCTGGCGGGCCAGTACACCTGCTTCTGAACCGGGGGGTCATCCAGCACGGGGGCGATCTTGAAAAATCCGCCTTTCTGGTCGTCGAGGATGGCGCCGAATACGCTGGGGGAATCAAAGTTGGGACTACAGAACCAGTCCACCGACCCGTTCACGCCGATCAGGGCGCAAGTCCGCATATTGCCGACTATGCCATAGTCTTCTATGGGGAGATACGCCATGGTGTCCCGCCAGTTCGGGCGCGGGCCCGTCGATTGCGCTACCCGTCGGTCATTGCCAGTGTAGCGACGCTAAAGACGACGCGGAACGGGTAACAGTAGATAACCACGCTCTGCGCTTTTGCCAAATCGAAATCGGCGGGAATGTCGTAGTTCTGTGAGCCGATATTTCCCTTGAGCTTGCCGAGTTCGACGTAGCCGGCGTCCGACAGGTCGGAGTGGCCTTCCGGGTCAGGAGCGTTGACCAGCAGCACCCGCAGGTCCGGGCCGTTGGTAACCATGAAGTCCTCCATACGGAGGATGCGCTGGCCGGGCCCCAGTTCGTAGATGATAGCGTTGCCGGAGCCTTTATGGAAGGAGTCGGCGTCGCGGAAGTTGCCGGCTGCTTTCACGGCGTTGACAGCTACGCTGGGGGACATCGCGGGCATTCCTTCGCTGACCTCCGGGTCGTCAAGGGCGGCAGCTACTCCCATTTGCACTTCCACTTCCTCACGAGTCATGTTTTCGGGAACCACGGCACGGGCTGCATTGGGGAAGTTTTCGTCCACTATGGTGTCAGTGAACAGTGGGCTAAGCATCCACCAAGCAAACCATGCAATAGGAATGAGGGCAAAAATCCCGATACCAATCAGGATGTAGCGAATCATAATCTCGATGCCTCCGGGAACAAAGCAGCAGGATAATATCAGGTTTGACCGCTGCGGAGCCGGGCCAACGCGTTGCGCACGGTTTCGATATCTTCAGCGTCGGGGGCTGCTGCTATGTACGCCGCAAAGTCATCGGCGGATTGGCGGTGATTGCCGGCTTTCAGGTGCACCACGCCGCGGTCTCGCTGCTCCTCGGGTCGATCGGGCAGCACCGCCATCAGCGCGCCGATGGTGGTGATACAACGGTCGAAGTCCTCCCGGTCCCAATAGATGGCCTTGAGGTTGCGCAGGATGCGGGCCATGACCTCGCGGGGAGTTACCGGTTCCAGATGGTGGGCTTCCAGACGAGCCGCATCTCCGGCGGCCTCGCGCATCAGGGATCCGCATTCATCCTGGCTGAGCAGCAAGCCGCCGTTGAACGCATCGACGTAGTAACTGGGCTCGTCGCGGTGTCGGATTACGAAATGGCCGGGCATACCAATACCCAGCACGGGGACGCCGGCGCGTCGCCCCACTTCAATACAGAGCAGGGACAGGGTGATGGGGATTCCCAGGCGGCGCTCCAGGACATGGTTCAGGTATGAATTGCGGGGGTCATAATAGTCGTCGCGGTTGCCGCTGAGGCCGATTACGCTGAAAAGCAGGTCGGTAATGGCATTGAGCTGCTGCAGAGCGTCCGCGTCGGGCGGGATTCGGGATTGAGCGGCTTCGGCGATACGGTCGAGGTTGGCCCGGATGCCGTCGATATCGACGTTGGAATCGTCGGTTGAGGCGATGAGCAGCGCGCCCAGGGCCAGGTCAAAGTCGCCGTCAACCCGGTCGGCGGCGGGGGATTCCAGCAGCCGGCCCAGCTGCAGGATGGCGTCTCCGGCAAACATCGGTGGGCTGCTCCGGTGGCCTAGCGGCCGCGTCCTTCCAGACGGCGGCGACGGTACTCGGCGGCGGATACGTCGGGGACGGGAGGGTTGCCGGGATAGCTGGCCTGCTCGGCCTGCACCGAGGACACGCGGCCGGCGACTTCGCGGAGTTCGGGCACGTCGGAGCCGCAGGACTCGCACCAGACGGACTCGCTGACCATGAGGCGCATATTGTCCTTTTTGACGGTCAGCTCGCCCAGCTCGTAGCGGCAGTAGGCGCACCTGCGGGTTATGGTAACTTCGGTGATGGGCATGGTGGCGATTCCAGGGTGGCGGGTAAGGCGGTTTGCTTACTAGCGGGCGGTGAATCCGCCGTCCACCACCAGCTCGGCGCCGGTGATGTAGGAGGCGTCATCGCTGGCGAGGAAGAGGACGGCGTTGGCGACCTCTTCCTGGCGGCCTTCCCGGCCCATGGGGACGTGCTCATCGAGCATTTCCCGGCGGCCGGCGCGGACGTCCTCGGTGGGGATATTGCCCATCATGGGCGGCATAAAGCCGGGGTGCACCGAGTTGACCCGGATATTCTCCCGGCCGTAGCGGACGGCCATGGCCTTGGTGAAAATGCGGACGGAACCCTTGGAGGCGTTGTAGGCCGGGTGGCCGCTGAGCATCCCCACCAGTCCGGCGATGGAGGAGATGTTGACGATGGAGCCGCCGCCGTTCTGCCGCATCTGCTGGATGGCGTGCTTGGTACCCAGGAAGACGCCGGTGGAGTTGATGTCCATGATGCGGGACCAGGCTTCCAGGCTGTCGTCGTCGGGGACGGCGCGGCTGCTGATGCCGGCGTTGTTGACCAGGATGTCGAGGCGGCCGAATCGGGAGACGGCCTGGGAGACGACGTTGGCCCAGGCGTCTTCGCTGGTAACGTCGGTGTGGACGAAAAGGCTCTCGCCGCCGGCCTCGTTGATTTCGGCCTCCACCTGGCGGCCGTCATCCTCGCGGATGTCGGCGATGATGACCCTGGCGCCCTCGCTGGCGAAGAGCCTGGACTCGACGGCTCCCATGCCGTGGGCGCCGCCGCTGACAATGGCAACCTTGCCTTGCAATCGCATCGTACCGCTCCGGGCGCTGCCGTGGGGCGGGCGCCGACTTGGAATCAATGGGACACCAGCATAACCGCCCGGCCTGCCGGGTTCAACCGGCAGGGCCGGGTTGTCGGAATCAGGATTTACGGGATTGGGGTTTTCATGGGGTCGGTTCCTTGGATTGTCAGAATCAGGATTTTTGGGATTTGGGGATTTGCGGGATTGGGGTTTTCGTTGGGGTTCCTCCGGTGGTTGGTGGTTGGGTAGCCTGCCTGAGGTCGGTTTCCGGAATTCACTTTGGTCGCCGTCAGTCCCACGGCCGGGGGGTTCTTACGCACTTCCACTTCCAGTGTTTGTGACGGCGATCTGTTATCCGCCAATGGCAGCTGTGGTCGCACCGTGCCACTTCCAGTGTCTATGACGGTAGTCGGTTCTCCGCCAATGGCAGCTGTGGCCGCACCGTTGCCACTTCCAGTGTCTATGACGGTAGTCGGTTCTCCGTCAATGGCAGCTGTGGCCGCACCGTTCGTGCGATTTAGGATTAGCTGACGGTTTTTGGCCGTTGACGACCGTTGTGATTGACCTCGTTGGCAGGCTGGGTTGGGATACCGTTTTTGCTAGCAGTGAGAACATGATAGAACGCACGTTCCCCACTTGTCAAGCGGTGGATGTCAGTGAATTGTCAAACGGGGGATGGTGTATGCTGAGGGGGTTGTATTCGCGGAAACGGGGATGATTTACACCGGGGGTTTGGAGTGTACCAGGCAGCGGTTTTTGTACATCTGGCGTCGGCCATTATCTGGATTGGGGGCAGCCTGTTTTTGGCGTTGGCGCTGATCCCGGTAATGCGACGGTTCGCGGCAGCGCCGGGGGAGCCGCCGACGCTGCCGCCGGATCTGCTGGCCATGGTCGCCCGGCGGTTCCGGGTCATATCATGGGTGTGCATCGCGCTGCTGGTGGCGACCGGGCTGTACATCCTGCCGACGCGCTACGGCATCGGCTTCAACGACTTCTTCAGCGTGGGCGGGCATTTCGTCGGCACGCTGCAGGTGAAGGTGGCGCTGGTAGCGGTGGTCATCTGGCTGAGCGCGCTGCACGACTTTATCATCGGCCCATACGCGAACCGGTTGATCGAAGCGATGCAGGCGGGAGAGGAAACGCCGGGATACCTGCCGGCGCTGCGCAAGTCGGTGGTCTGGATTGCCCGGGTGAACGTGCTGCTGATGGTTCTGATTGTGGTGGTGGCGGTGACGATGACCAGGGGCGGGCCGGTGTAACGGAGGCGAGATTATGGGCGGCAGCAATCAGGGGGAGACCTATGGGGAGTTGCCCGTGTTTGAGCATCATCACGGGCGGCCGGAGGTTTGGCCGGGGCTGCGGATTGACGGGCTGGTGCGGGAAGCGATGGTAGTGACGGAGGCGGAACTGCGGGAGCTGACCCGGCAGAGCATGACCGCCGACTTTCGCTGCCTGGAAGGATGGTCGGTTCCGAACCAGAACTGGGAGGGCATACCGTTGTCGGTTGTGCTGGACCTGGCCGGCCCGATGCCCGACGCGCGGTACGCTGCCGTGTCCGCGGCCGACTTCACCGTGGCCGTGCCGCTGGACGCCGACACGGCGAACATCCTGCTGGCGACGCGCCTGAACGGAGCCGAGCTGCCGGAGGAACACGGCGGCCCGTGCCGGCTGGTGAGCGTGGAGCAAGCCTGCTACGCCAGCGTGAAGTGGGTGGACAGCATCAGGCTTACGGCGGCGATGCCAGAGGAAACGGCGCGGGACATCGCCAGGGCGCGGAACGCCGGCGTCAGTTCTCCAGGTCCTTGAAACGGTAGCCGAGGCCGCGCTCGCTGAGGATGTACTCCGGGTTGCGGGGGTCGCGCTCGAGCTTTTGGCGCAGGTAGGTAACGTAGGTGCGGACGTATTGGTGCTCGCCGCGGTACTCCGGGCCCCAGACGCGTTCCAGAAGGGTGTCGTGGCTCAACAGCTGGCCGGCGTTGTTGACCAGTTGGTAGAGCAGACGGTACTCGGTGGGGCGAAGGTGCATCTCCTTGCCGTCGGCGAAGACCATGCTGCGGTCAAAGTTGATGGTGAGCCAGTCGTCCACGGCCACCTCCTGAAGGGGCGGCGGTTCGGTGGCCTCGATGCGGCGGAACAGGGCGCGGATGCGGGATACCAGCTCACGGGGGCTGAAGGGCTTGGTGAGGTAGTCGTCGGCGCCCAGGTCCAGGCCGGCCACCCGGTCGGCTTCGTCGCCGCGGACGGTTACGAATATCACCGGCACCGATGATTGGGCGCGGATGCGGCGCAGGGTTTCGAAGCCGTCCAGTTCGGGCATCATGACGTCGAGGACGACCAGGTCGATTGCGGTATCGCCGTCAAGCCGGGCCAGGGCTTCGCGGCCGTTGCCGGCGGTGGCGACGTTGAACCCCTCGACCTCCAGGTTCATGGCGGTGAACTGGACGATGCGCGGCTCGTCATCGACGACCAGGATGGTGCGCCGGTCGGCGGCCGTCATGGTTGCCCCATCGCGGGTTGGGAAAAGGTGAGGGTGAATACGGAGCCGCCGCCGGGATTGTCGGCTACGGATACGGCACCGCCGTGGGCTTTCATCACCTGGTCGCAGATGTAGAGGCCGAGGCCCATGCCCCTGGAGATGGCACCGGCCGGGTGCTGTGAGCGATGGAAGCGCTCGAAGATGCGCCGGGACTCCCAACGGGGGACGCCCAAGCCGGCATCGCTGACCGCCACCGTCACCGCGCCGTTACTGTCATTGGCAGGAGAGACGCGGGCGCAGGACACCTGGACCGGGCCGCCGTCCGGAGAGTATTTGACGGCGTTATCCAGGAGGTTGACCAGCACTTCTTCCAACAGACCCGGGTCGCCGAGCACGGGCGGCAAGTCATCATCAGCCTGAACGGACAATTGGTGATTGCGAGCAGCGGGCTTCATTCTGCCGACGACTTTTTCGGCCACGGTGGCCATGTTGACCTGCTCGCGGCTGATGGGCAGTTCGCCGGATTCCAGTCGGGAGGCCAGGAGCAGGCGGTTCATCAGCTGGCTCATGTGGTCGGTCTCTTCTTCGATGGCCTCGAAGATGGGGCGCAGGGTGTCGCCGTCCCATTGGGCGTCGGGTCGGGACAGGGTGTTGGTGTAGCCCTTGATGATGGCCAAGGGGGTCTGGAGCTGGTGGCCCAGCATGGAGAGGAAGGTGGAGCGCATATTTTCCACCTCCCGCACGCGGGTCATGTCGCGGACGTTGACCACGGCGTTGAGGGGGGCCTGCTCGGGGGAACGCACCACGGAATAGACGAGAGCCACCTCGGTGCTGTGGCCGCTGCGGGAGCGCACGGTGGCGGCCATTTCGGACACGCCGCCGGCGGCGTCTGCGGAGTGCAGCATAGGGCAGCGTCCGGGGCAGATGGGGCGTCCCTCCCGGTCGCGCCAGTTCAGGGCCATGGCGCAGGGCAAGCCCAGCAGTTCTTCCCTGGGGACACCCAGCAGCCGCTCCATGGCCGGGTTGATGCTGACGATGCGGCGGACGGCGTCCACGGTGTAGATGCCGTCGGCGCTGCCTTCCAGGATGGACTCGACCCGCTTTTTCTCCTGGGTCAGCAGGTGGGCCAGGCGGGCGGACTGGACGGCGATGGCGGCCTGTTCGGCGAAGGCGGCCAGAACGGGGGGATCGAGCTGGGAAAAGTTGGCAGCGTCGGAGGAGCGGAGAACGAAGATCAGGCCGACGTTTTCGTCGCCGGTGTGCAAGGGCACCGCCATCACCGGGTTCTGCATTTCGCCGGTGGTTGACACGGGGAGGGCGGACTGGGGGAACAGGGCAGAGAGCAGGGCGAACTGCTCGCGGCTCAGGGCAAGGTCGGGGATGGCCTCGTTGAGCAGGGGGCGGATGCGGGCAATCTGGGCACGGTCCAATCCGTAGGAGCCGGTTACGACGAAGCGATGGACGGCGTCATCCCAGGTGGCGACCACGGCAGCGCTGCCGCCCAGGGCGCGGACCGCGTTGCGGAGGATGTCTTCCAGCTCGGGCTGGAGCTCGACGCCCTCCTCGGCGCCCGTTGGGGCCTGGATATTCAACCTGCCGACCATGGGATTCACGCATCCGAAATGGGTATTTCCAACGCAATTTTAACATTAACCCCATTGGAAAACCGGCAGGGGTGATTGAAAATTAACTGCCAAAGGCTGCGAGCGGCCCCTTCCGGCCGGCTCAAGCAAGGAGGTAGCAATGCCCAGGTACGTTTACCGGTGCACTGCGTGCGACTACGAGTATGACCAGCGGGAGAGTTTTGGAGCCTCGCCGCAGGGAGAATGCCCGGAATGCTCCGGGGTGAGCCGGCGGGTATTCCACCCGGTGCCGGTGATTTACAAGGGTTCGGGGTTTTACACCACGGACTACGCGCGCAAGAAGTGAATCCCGCCGGGGCGGGAGCACAGTCTCAACCAGGCCAGATACAACACCATCAAGCAAGGAGGCAATCAGTGGCCACTTTCACACCACTAGGAGAGCGCATCGTCATCAAGCCGATGGAGCAGGAAGCCCAGACCAGGGGCGGAATCCTGCTGCCGGACACCGCCAAGGAAAAGCCCCAGGAGGGCGAAGTCGTGGCCGTGGGACCGGGCCGGGTCGCTGACGACGGCAGCCGCATCGCCATGGAACTCACCGTAGGTGACAAGGTCATCTACTCGAAGTACGCCGGCACCGAGTACGAAGACGGCGACGAAGAGTATCTCATCATGCGGGAGTCCGACGTGCTGGCCAAGATCGGCTAAATTTGCCGGGCTGCACTGACTGATTCAAACCAAGTTTCAAACCGAGCATCCACACGCAAACGAGGAGAAAAGCAATGCCCGCAAAGAAGTTGGCATACTCCGAAGAGGCCCGCAAGTCGCTGCGAACCGGCATCGACACGCTGGCCGATTCCGTCAAGATTACCCTGGGCCCCCGGGGCCGCAACGTGGTGCTGGACAAGAAGTTCGGCCCGCCGCAGGTTTGCTCCGACGGCGTAACCATCGCCAAGGAGATTGAGCTGCCCGACGCCTTTGAGAACATGGGCGCCCAGCTGCTCAAGGAAGCCGCCACCAAGACCAACGACGCCGCCGGCGACGGGACCACGACCAGCATCGTGCTGTCCCAGGCCATCATCAACGAAGGCTTCAAGAACGTAACCGCCGGGGCCAACCCCATGGCCATCAAGCGGGGCATCGAGCGCGCGGTGGGCGAGATCGTAACCGAGCTGCAGTCGATGTCGCAGCCGGTGGAGACCCGGGAGCGCATCGGGCAGGTGGCTTCGTTGTCGGCCCACGAGGACGCCATCGGGGAGACCATCGCCGAGGCCATGGAGAAGGTCGGCAAGGACGGCGTCATCACCGTGGAAGAGTCCCGCGGTCTGACCGACGAGATTGAGTACGTGGAAGGCATGCAGGTTGACCGCGGCTACATCTCTCCTTACTTCATCACCAACAGCGACCGCATGGAATCCGCTATTGAGGACTCCTACCTCATCATCACCGACAAGAAGATCTCCGCCGTGGCCGACCTGGTGCCGGCGCTGGAGAAGCTGCTGCAGGTCGGTCAGAAGAACGCCGTAATCGTCGCCGAGGACGTGGACGGCGAGGCGCTGGCGACCCTGGTGGTCAACAAGCTGCGGGGCATCATGAACGTGCTGGCCGTCAAGGCGCCCGGCTTCGGCGACCGCCGCAAGGCCATGCTGGAAGACATCGCCATCCTGACCGGCGGCACCGTCATCAGCGAAGAGACCGGCCGCCGGCTGGACTCGGCCACCATCGAGGACTTCGGCCGGGCCCGGCGGGTTTCGTCCACCAAGGACGACACCACCATCGTAGAGGGCCACGGTTCCGAGGATGCCATCCAGGCCCGCATCAACCAGATCAAGGCCCAGATTGAAGACACCACCTCCGAGTACGACCGCGAGAAGCTGCAGGAGCGGATGGCCAAGCTGTCCGGCGGCGTGGCTGTCATCAAGGTTGGCGCGGCCACCGAGATTGAGCTGAAGGAGCGCAAGGCTCGCGTGGAGGACGCTTTGTCCGCCACCCGTTCCGCGGTGGAAGAGGGCATCGTCCCCGGCGGCGGAGTCGCCCTGGTTCGGGCCCAGCGCGCCCTGGAGAGCGTCGGCAACCTGACCGGCGACGAAGTGGTTGGCCTGAACATCATCCGGCACTCGCTGGAGCAGCCCTTGAAGATCATCGTGGAGAACGCCGGCGGCGAAGGCGCCGTGGTGCTGCACGACGTCAAGGACCAGTCCGACGACTACGGCTACGACGCCGAGGTCAGCGAGTTCGGTCCGATGCTGGAGCGCGGCATCATCGACCCGGTGAAGGTTACCCGCTCTGCCCTGCAGAATGCGGCTTCCGTGGCGGCGATGGTGCTGACCACCGAGTCCATGATCACCGAGATCCCCGAGCCCATGCCGGCGGCGCCCGCAGCCCCGCCCATGGACTTCTAAATCTCGGGACAATTCCCACGGGAAGTCTGCCGGAGCGGTCAGTGGATCGCTCCGGCAGTTATTTTTTGGTGTTATAGTTAGCAGCGCATTGTATTCCCCGCTGGCGTTGCGGCGACCCGCTGGACGCCATTCCGGCTCATGTGCCGAGGCCACTTCTGAACCGCTCGCCATTACGCCGTTTTCTGGACTGGCATCCACCCACGCCGTTCTTTTACGGGTGGCTGGTGCTGGCGATGGGTTGCTTATCCAGCGCGGGCGGCTCCAGCGTATCCCAGGTGGTGATGGGGACCATCCAGGTCTATATCTCCCAGGACACCGGCTGGACCATTGAAAGGATCGCGATAGCGGTGACGGCGGGGACGTGGATATCGGGGTTGTTGGCTCCTCTGGCCGGGTTCATGGCTGACCGATACGGCCCGCGTCTGCTGACCACCCTCGGCCTGGTTGTGGTGGGCTGCTGCCTGCTGGTGATTTCGGCGACCAACAACAACTCGCTGCTGCAGTTCATCATCCCTTACGTCATCGCGCGTTCCATCAGCAATCCGTTTTTGATCGGGGTGGTGCCTCGCGTCGCTACGGTCAACTTCTTCCGCAGGTGGCGCAACATTACCATCGCCATCTCGGGGATGGCGCGACCGGTGGGCGGCGCAATCAACATTCAGATAATCTCGTTGATCGCGCTGAACCAGAGCTGGCGAGCGGCCTACGGTTACGTTGGCGTGTTTCTGCTGCTGCTGGCGGTGCCGGCGTTCCTGGCAATGCGGCGGACGCCGGAGGAAATCGGTATGCTGCCGGACGGGGCGCGTCCCAGTCGGGGTGCGGCAGATGCACGGCGGGGCGCCGACGGTCGGCCCGGGGGCGGACTGGAACCGGAGTTCAGTTGGACGGCCCGGGAGGCCATGCGAACCCGCGCTTACTGGTGCCTGGCCGGCACTGCGGTTTTTGCGATCATAGCGTCTGCGGGGTCGGGCTATATCCTGGTGCCGTACCTGGTGAGCTCGTCCGGCCCCGGCCTGGCCAACCCCCAGGCGGTGGGCGTAGGCAGCCTGGGCGCGGTCCTGGCGTTGACCACGCTGGTGTGGGGATACATGGCGGACAAGCTGGGACCCCGACGCTGCATGTTGATTACCATCACCGGGGCCGTAGCGTCGGGAATTTTTCTGATCACCGGCGTGAACTCGGTGTTGACAGCCTACATTTTCGCCGTGCTGTGGGGATTCTTCTCCAACACGGTGGGCACACTGGAGCACATGCTGCTGGCCCAATACTTCGGGCGCGGTTCATTCGGGGCGATTATGGGTTCGCTGGGACCGCTACAGACCACGGCGTTGGGAGTGGGGCCGCTGTTCGGGAGTTATCTGCTGACTTACACGCACAGCTACCCGGTGGTCTTCACGGTGCTGTTGGCGATGTATGCTGCCGCCGGGATGCTGATTTTCCTGGCGAAAGCGCCCCGTCTGCCGCCCCGGGCGACGGCAACGGACCCTGAGGCCAGCGGCGCCGCCGGCACGCCGGCAACGGTATAATCCATCTCAATCAACCGACGGAGGCAAATCATGGCCGAAGCAACTTACATGAACCCCAGCGGAATCGCCGACCCCTCGCCATCGGGCTTTACCGCCGTAGTGAAGGCCGGCAACACGGTGTACATCGCCGGCATGGTGGCGCAGGATGAAAACGGCAACGTGGTTGGCGCCGGCGACGCCGAGGCCCAGACCCGGCAGATTTGGCACAACATCGGCGTGGCGGTGGCCGCCGCCGGCGGGAGCCTGGCCGACATCGTGAAGACGACGACCTACGTAACCGGCATCGAGCACGGAGCGGCAGTGCGGAAAGTGCGCGGCGAGCTGTTTCCCAGCAACCCGCCCACCAGCACGCTGCTGGTGGTGAGCGAGCTGGCCAACCCGGCCTACGTGGTGGAGATCGAGTCGATCGCAGTGGTGGGGTAAGGCGCGGGAAAGCCCGTTAATCTAACTCTCCCAACTCGCATTCCCGGCGCCGCTGCTGTAAGACCAGCCACATACGGTGCCAGACGTAGCGGCGTTCCGGGTCTTCGAGGCGGCGGCCGATGAGCTGGCGCACGGCCAGGACGGCCTGGCCGGCGAAGAATCCCCAATGGCCGGGTTCGTTGCGAATCCAGCCGGCTAGCCGCTCGGGGTGAGCGTCGGCGACGCCGGCCAGCGTGCGGTCCAAGGCGGCGTCGCCGGCGTCCTGCTCCGGGGGCATGGGGCTAGCCGCCGCCTACGGGGCGGACGATTTCCAGGGTGTCGCCGGGACTGAGCTTGACGGCGAGAAAGTCCTCTTTGCGGATAACCTGGCCGTTATAACCGACGGCGATGAAGCGCATATTGACGTCGATGGTGGCCAGGTAAGATTGCAAATCCAGCCCTTCGTCAATCTCCCGAGGTTTGCCGTTCACGGTGAGGGTAATCATGGCGGCGCAACGTCTCCTGTTACCTGGGCTGCAAATTGGTGCGCTGTTGCGGGCTGAGATTCATACTTCATACGGGAGTCGCCAGCTGCTGCCTCAAGCATCGCCGACTTTAGCCCACGGGCGGCGGTTTCCGGGTCTTCGCTGGCGAGGATGCCGGTGATTACTGCCGCGCCAGACGCTCCCGCTGCCATCACGTCGGCGACGTTGTCAGCGGTGATGCCGCCGATGCCCAGCATAGGGATGGAGACGCCGGCAGATGCAATCCGGGAGAGCAGGCCGGGGCCGGAGGGTTCTTCGCCGGGGTGGGAACGAGTGGCGAACATGGTGCCGACGAGCAGGAAGTCTGCCCCGCTGACGGCGGCGTGGAGCGCGCCGGGCACGGAATGGACGGATCGGCCAATGACGGCGCCGGGGCCGAGGATGGTGCGGGCTTCATCGATGGGAAGGGCCATCTCGCCGAGCTGGACGCCATCGGCGCTGGCGGCCAGGGCAACGTCGGCACGCTCGTTAACCAGCAACAAGGCGCGGCCCCGGATAATCTCCCGCAAGTCCCACGCCTGCTCTAGGAGGACTCCGCCGGGGGCTTCCTTGTCGCGGAGTTGAACGAGGTCAACGCCGCCGGCCACGGCAGCGGCGACGCGCTGAGGCAACTCGTCCGACGGGCAAACCGCCCGGTCGGTCACCAGGCACAGGCAGGGGTAGGGCAGCGTGGCGGGCATAGTCGACCAATCAGTCGGCTACGGCGGGCACGGGCACGTCGGTGGGCGGGCTGCTGGCGATGGCCTCGGTGCGCACGGGGATGCGTCCGGCGAGATACGCCTGTCGGCCGGCCTCCACGCCCTTTTTGAAAGCGTCGGCCATCAGGGCCGGGTTTTCGGCCTGGGCGATGGCGGTGTTGACCAGCACGGCGTCGGCGCCTATTTCCAGAGCCTTGGAGGCGTCGGAGGGCACGGCGAGGCCGGCATCCACCACCACGGGCACGTTGGCGTTTTCCAGGATGATTTTGACTTCTTCGACGGTGTGGATACCCTGGCCGGAGCCGATGGCGGAGCCCAGGGGCATTACCGTAACGCAGCCGACCTCTTCCAGGTTTTTGGCCAGCACCGGGTCAGCGTGGATGTAGGGCAGAACCTTGAAGCCGTCATCCACCAGTTGCCGGGCCGCTTCGAGGGTGCCGTTGGGGTCCGGGAAGAGATATTTGGCGTCGGGGATGACTTCCAGCTTGACGAAATCGGTCTGGGCGACTTCGCGGCCCAGGCGGGCGACGAAGAGGGCTTCTTCGACGGTGCGACAGCCGGCGGTATTGGGGAGAATCCGGTACTTGTCGAAGTCGATAAATTCGAGGATGTTCTGTTCCGGGTTGTCCAGGTCCAGGCGTCGGATGGCGACAGTGACCATCTCCGCGCCGGAGGCTGCCAGGGAATCGACCATTTCCTGCATACTGCGATGCCGGCCGGTTCCGACAATCAGCCGGGAATTGAAAGAGACACCGCCTATCACCAGTTCATCGGACATTGCTGCCACTCTCCTATGTGTACCCTGAGCCGGGACGCGAGCCAAGATTGACGAAGGCGCCGAAAAGACGAAACCGCCAGGCGGAACCCGGCGGTAAAAGAAAGGCGCTACCTACTGTTCCTACGCCGGCATTATCCGAGTCAGGTACAGACGGTCGGCGACGAATTTGGCCGCCCTCTCAGCCTGGTTTGCCCAAGCTCCCGCCAGAATCGCGTGAGGCATTCTGTTGTGTGTTGAATGTAGCACTATGTACCAGGCAAGTCAAATGCGGGTCAGACTTCGTACTCGGCTACCGTGTCCGGGATGATGAGTTGGGCGCCGGTTACGTCCTGCACGTCCTCCGGTGTCCAGCCGGGGGCGGTCTCCAGCAGGACGATGCCCTGTGCGGTGGGCTGCATCACGGCAACGTCGGTTACCACCAGAGAGACGCAGCCCTGACCGGTGAGGGGGTAGTCGCACTGCTCGACTATTTTGGAGTTGCCGCTGCGGTCGTTGTGCTCCATGGCGACGATAACCTTCTCGGCGCCGGCGGCCAGGTCCATGGCGCCCCCGATGTTGCCGACGCCGCGCTCAGGCAGCATCCAGTTGGCCAGGTCGCCGGTTTCCGACACCTGGTGCGCGCCCAGCACGGTAACGTCAACATGGCCGCCGCGAATCATAGCGAAGGCGTCAACAGAGGAGAAGTAGGCCATGCCGGGCACGGACTGCAGGAACTGGCCGCCGGCGTTGATGAGGTCGATGTCCTCGCTGCCCTCTTCGGCCAGGGGGCCGCAGTTGAGGACGCCGCTTTCGCTGTGGTAGAAGACGACGCTGTCGTCGGCGACGAACATGGAGACCAGGGTGGGAATGCCGATGCCCAGGTTAACGCTTGCGCCGGGGGGCAGCTCTTTGGCGACGCGCATGGCGATGATGGCGCGATCGAGACGTTCTTTGTCGGCGGTCATGGGGACTCCGATGTGGATTCCCGCCTTCGCGGGAATGACGGTAGAGGGGCGGGAATGACGGTGGAGGGATCTATTCGTAGCCGGTGAATCCTGGCGGGCGTTGGACGATGCGCTGGACGAAAACGCCGGGGGTGACAATCTCCTCCGGGTCGAGCTGGCCGGGGGCCACGATTTCGTCCACCTCGGCGACGGTAACCCGTGCGGAGGGAGCCATCACGGCGTTGAAGTTGCGGGAGGTTCCCCGGTACACGAGGTTGCCGTTGGTGTCGGCCTTGTGGGCGCGGATGATGGCGAAATCGGCGCGCAGGCCATATTCCAGGACGTAGTTGCGTCCGTCAAGGACGCGGGTTTCCTTGCCCTCGGCGATCAGCGTGCCGGCCCCGGTGGGGGTGTAAAAGGCGTGAATACCGGCGCCGCCGGCACGGAGTCGCTCGGCGAGGGTACCCTGGGGCACCAGTTCCAGGTCAACCTCGCCCCGGCGGTAGGCCAACTCGAACTCGGAGGGGCGGGACACGGACGGCGACACCGGGAAGGAGGCGATGGCCTTGGCCACCTGGCCGTTTTCGATGAGCACGCTGTGGTCGATGGCCGTGCGGCCCGGCGGCGTGCCGAAACTGACGACGCGGGCGATGCCGGCGGTGTTGCTGACGATGGTGAGGCCGCGGCTGCCCCGGTCGCGCAGGGAGATGAGCAGGTAGTGGGCCATTCCGCCGGGGCCGCCGAAACCGTCGATAAAGACGGTTGCGCCGTCGGGCAGGTCGTCAAGGGCGGACGGGCCGTCGGGGTAGATTTTGGACGGGGGCGCGCCGGCGGGCGTCGTGAAATCCATTTCGCGCAGGGTTGGGGAGATGGCCAAGTCGGCAGCGGTAATCGCGCGCACGTCGTCGGCAGTCCAGCCGGGGGCGAGTTCGGCAAGAGTGAGGGCACTATCGGTGACGTCAATCACGGCGGCGTCGGTGATGATGGTATTGACGCAGCGATAGCCGTCGGGCGGCGATGACAGGGCAGGGACGATGTTGGATTCGCCAGCGTCGTCGGTATGGGGCAGCAGGGCGATCACACGGTGGGAGCCGGCGGCCAGGTCAACGGCGTTGCCCGGGGAATGGAGGCCAGCGAAACTGCCGGCGGCGTCAACCTGGGCTGCATTGACGATGGCGAGGTCGAGATAACCGCCGCGGGCCGGGGCAGCAGCATCGGCCTGACTCAAATGCAGGTCGTTGAGCATCCCGTTGTTGTGGAGGAACCACGCGCCCAGCTGCGGGGGTGTGGCGTCGGGAACCAGGGCGGGCCGGCCGGCGTCAACGGCCACCACGTCGCCGGGGGCGATGGCGGCGGCGGCGCGGCGGGCAACGGCTTCCGGAGTTAGTTTAGGGGGCATAGTCTGAATCGGGATATTCGGGATTTCAGGATTGGGAGGATACGACGCGGTTGACGTAGATGCCGGGGGTGATGACTAGCTCCGGGTCGATGGCGCCGGGATCGCCGACGGCGTCGGCCTGGACGATGGTGATGCGGGCGGCGGTGGCCATCACCGCGTTCCAGCCGCGTTGGGGACCACGATAGGCGAGGTTGCCCAGGGTGTCGGCGCGGGCGGCGCGTACCAGGGCGAAATCGGCGCGCAAGGGCGGCTCCAGGATGCACTCCACGCCGTTGATGGAGCGAGTTTCCCTGCCGTCGGCAAAGCGGGTTCCTAATCCGACCGGCACGAACACGCCGCCGATGCCGGCGCCGGCGGCGCGCAGGCGTTCAGCCAAAGTGCCCTGGGGGACGGTTTCGATGGCAACACCGGCCGAGTCCCACACTTCCTGGAGGTTATCGCCGGTTGCGCCGCCGCAAGGACTGGGCGAGATGATGCGGGCGATACGGCCATCGGCGGCCAGGTTGACGATTGAATCGCTGCCATCCCAACCGGAGAAATCGCAGACGATGGTGAGGCCGGCCGCGCCCTTTGAATGCAGGGCGGCCAGCAGCGCGGTCGGTTCGTCGGTGCGGGATGCGCCGCCGATGAGGAGGGTTGCGCCGTCGGGAACGTCGGCAACGGCAGCGGCGGCGGTGTCGTATAATTTGGTGAACGTCATGACGGTGTCCGGGGGCGGACGCTATTCTAACGCAAATGGGTGGTTATGGCATCGGCTATGCGCTATCGCAAGATCAGCTGCACGTTCACCGAGCACGGGGCTGCAATCCGGCTGCTTGAACCCTCCAACGGCTGCTCCATCGACGAGGACACCGCCGCCGAGCTGCGAGATTGCTGCCGGGAGTTGCAGCTGCGGGACGAGTTGCGGGTGGTAACCATCTCGGGCGGCGGCAACGTGTTTGCGGTGGGCCGCCGGCATCCGCCGGCCGAGATTGCATCGGCGGGGATGCCGGAGCGTTTGCGCTGGCAGGAGGAGATGGGCGTCGCCGGCGCGCTGGCGGCGCTGCCGATGCCGACGGTTGCCGTGCTCAACGGCGACGCCATCGGCCACGGCCTGGAGTTGGCGCTGGCGGCCGACCTACGAATTGCGGCGGACACGGCATCCCTGGGGGTCGGCAATCCGGCGGAGTGCGGGTTTCCCTACGATGGGGCTACCCAAAGGCTGCCCAGGCTGGTCGGGCCGGGGTTGGCCCGTGATATGCTGTTCACCGGACGGACGCTCACGGCGCAAGAGGCGTTGGACAGCGGGTTGGTCAATCGCGTTGCGTCGGCGGCGGGGCTGGACGATGTCGCCGCCGGACTCGCGGCTGAAATCGCCGCGGCCGCTCCCATCGCCGGCCGTTACGTCAAGGAGGCGGTAGCAAATTCGATGGATCTCACATTGAGCCAGGGGCTGCGGCTGGAAGCCGACCTCAGCGTCATTTTGCAAAGCACCGAGGACCGGGCCGAAGGTCTGCGCTCTTTCACGGAAAAGCGCGCGCCAAAGTTCGGTGGTCGGTAGCGGAAGGTTGACATGACGGTACGCCTTGACCTGCATACCCACGTGGGAGAGATGTTCGGGTTCCAGCCGCCCACCCCGGAGATCGCCGAAACGGTCATCGCGCAAATCAAGGGCGCGGGTTTGGACGGGATAGCCGTAACCGACCACTGCCGGAGGGATTGGGGTCTCGCGCTGCATCGAGTGGTTGAGGAGCATTTCCCCGGCCAGGTTCTCATTATTCCCGGACAGGAGATTGACGTGCGTCCGGTCAGCAGCCCCTTTGACGGATACCACTGCGTGGAGTTGTACCTGCCCGGCGGACGACTCTTTCGGAACTACTGCCATCCCGGCTACTACACGCCGAACATCGTAATTGAGGACGGGGTGCACGGCATTGAGATTGCAAACCATCACCACGACTGGCACATACGGCCGGCGCAGGTGGAACGGGTGGCAGAGCAATATGACCTGCTGACGTTCTCGGTCAGCGACGCCAACGCGTTGGGCGAAATCGGACTCGGCAGCACCGAGGTTGATCTGGACGATATGCTGCGGCGGGCGATAGCGTTGGACTGATGACTGACTCGTTTGCCACGGTGATTTACGAGAAGCGCGGCGGCGTGGCGCATCTTTCGCTGAACCGTCCGGCACAACTCAACGCCTATTCGGTGGAGATGCGGGACGATTTTGCCGAGATACTGGACGCCGTCGCCGACGATTCCGAGGTGCGCTCGGCGCTGATTACCGGCCAGGGGCGGGCGTTTTGCGCAGGGGCCTACCTTACCGAGTTTGGCACGGCGCCATCCCAGACCATCGCGCGGAGGGTGCGCTGGCAGCGGGACGTTTGGGGGCAGCTGATCAGGCTGGACAAGCCGATTGTGGCGGCGGTGCATGGGTACTGCATCGGTTCCGGCGTGGAGATTGCGCTGCTGGCGGACGTGCGGATTGCAGCGGCGGATACCGTCTTTGCGATGCCGGAGGTGCAGCTGGGCATGATTCCCGCCGCCGGTGGGTCGCAGACCTTGCCGGCCAACGCGGGGCCGTCGGTGGCCCTGGACCTGCTGCTCACGGGCCGGCGTTTTGACGCCGACGCTGCGCTGCGTTACGGTCTGATAAGCCGGGTGGTCGCGCCGGATACACTGGTTCAAGCCGGCTGGGATATTGCCCGTCGGCTGGCTGCGCTACCGCCCGCCGTAGCCGCTGCGACCCGGACGGCGCTGCGCGAGGGGGCGGAACTAGCGACAGCGGATGCGCTGCGCCTGGAGCAGAGGCTGGCGGCAACGCTGATGGATGACGTGCACGCACCGGAGACAGGATGAACACCAGCGAGTTTTTGATGTTGGCGGCGGCGATTGTGCCGGAGCGGACGGCCATCGTTTTTGACGGCCGAGAGTACAGCTTTGAACTGCTGCAGGAAAGGGTCAACCGGCTGGCCAACGCGATGTCGGGCCTGGGCATCGGGGCCGGCGACCGGGTGGCGGCGATGCAGACGAACTGCAACCAGCTGCTGGAGATCTACTTCGCGGCGGCGCAACTGGACGCCATCTACGTGCCCATCAACTTCCGGGCCAAAGAGGACGAGTTGGCGACGATGGTGGGGATCGTGGAGCCCAGCCTGCTGTTCCTGGGGGAGCGCTACCTGCCGCTGGCGCCGTCGGACGGCTCGCTGACCAACGAGAGCATCGTGATGCTAGACGCGGCGGGCGGCGACGGACGGCATAACTATGACGAGCTGCTGGCCGGGGGCGAGCCGGAGCATATGCACTTTCCGGAGGATGACGAGGCCGCCACCACGGTGATTATGTTTACTTCCGGCACCACGAGCATCCCCAAGGGCGTGCAGCTGACGCACGACAGCTTCAGCACGTTTTTGTTGACCAACGTGACGCCGGCCGACCCGGACGTGGCGGAAACCAATCTGCTGACGGTGCCGATGTATCACGTGGCCGGACTGCAGGCGGCGCTGGCGGCGGTGTTCGGCGGGCGGACGCTGGTGGTGATGCCGCAGTTTGACCCGGAGGAGTGGATGGCGCTGGCCGTGGCGCGTCGGGTCAACCGGGCGATGCTGGTGCCGACGATGCTGAAACGGGTAATGGACCACCCGCGCTTTGGCGAATACGACCTGTCGTCGCTGGACGTGATTACCTACGGGGCAGCACCGATGCCGCTGCCGGTGATACGGGACGCCATCGCCAGGTTTCCGGGGACGCGGTTTATCAATGCTTTCGGGCAGACGGAAACGGCGTCAACGATCACGATGCTGCCGCCGGACGACCACGTGCTGGACGGATCGCCGGAGGAAGTTGAGACCAAGCTGCGCCGTCTTACGTCCATCGGCAAGCCGCTGGACGACGTGGAAGTGATGATAGTGTCCGAGGAGGGGGAGCCGATACCCGACGGTGAGGTGGGCGAGATTGTGGCGCGGGGGCCGCGCATCATGACCGGCTACTGGCAACAGGACGACGCCACCGGCGATACCATCCGCTCCGGCTGGCTCTACACCGGCGACCTGGCCTGGCAGGACGGGGACGGGTACATCTACCTGGCCGGGCGCGCCCGCGACTTCATCAAGCGGGGCGGCGAGATGATTTCGCCGGAGGAAGTGGAGCAGACACTGGCGGAGCATCAGGCAGTTGCGGAGGCAGCGGTGATTGGCGTGCCCGATTTGGAATGGGGCGAAGAAGTCCGGGCGGTAGTGGTGCCGGCGAACGCAACCGTGAGCGAGGCGGAGCTGATTGATTTCTGCCGGGACCGGCTGGCCGGATTCAAGCGGCCCCGGTCGGTGGTGTTCGTGGACGAGCTGCCGCGGAACGTAATGGGCAAGGTGATGAAACGGGACCTGCGGGAAGAGTTCGGGTATCCCATCGACAACCCTGAGGAATAGCGCTATGGACATTGCGGTTATGGGCGCCGGAGGCGTCGGCGGTTACTTTGGCGGGCTGCTGGCCCGGGCCGGACACAACGTTACCTTCATCGCGCGGGGGCCGCATCTGGATGCCATCCGGCGGGACGGGCTGCGGGTTATCAGCGGGAACGACGGCGATTTCACCGTGGCTGGCAACGCAACCGATGATCCGGCGTCGGCAGGGGCGCAGGAGTTGGTCCTGTTTACCGTCAAGATGTACCACAACGACGATGCGATTCACGCCATTGCGCCGCTGGTGGGGCCGGGCAGCATCATCCTGACGCTGCAAAACGGGATTGACAACGGCGAGCGGCTGGCCGAAGTGTACGGCCCGGAACGAGTAATGATTGGGTCGGCCTACCTGGAGGGACGCATCAGCGAGCCGGGCGTGGTTACGCAGGGCGGGCCGGGCGCGGCGTCCTTTGGGGAGCGGACGCCGGGCATCACGGAACGGGGGCAACGGCTGCTGGAGGTGTTTCAGTCTGCCAACTGGCGGGTGGAGCTGCTGGAGAATATGACAGGGATGCTGTGGAAGAAGTTTGCCTACCTGTCCGGCTCGGCGGGGGTATGCGCGGCCAGCGGGTGCGCCTACGGCGAGCTGCGCACGGTTCCGGAAACGCGCGCGGCGATTCAGACAGCTATTGCTGAAGCGCTGGCGGTGGGTGAAGCGTCGGGCGCGCCGTTGGAACCGGACTCGCTGGAATGGTCGATGAACGCGCTGGATAACTTCCCCGCCACCGGGATGGCGTCGCTGGCCAAGGACTTTGCGGAGGGCCGGCCGGTAGAGCTGGAGGGCTTGACGGGAACGGTGATACGGATGGGCCGGCAATACGGCATCGCGACGCCAGTGAACGACGCGCTGTACGCGGTGCTAAAACCGCGGGCCAACCGGATTGAGGCGGGGCTATGACTCCGGGTAGGTCAGCTTGAGCAGGACGTGGCGGCGGTTCTTGGTGTAGGGGCGGACCTGTTCCGGCCAGCGGCCGGCGTCCACCGCCTCGGCCCACTCGGGGCTGGTGAGCACGTCCGGGCTTTCCAGCTGATAGACGGCATGGTGCTTGGGGGTGCCCGGAATTTCGATCTCCTGCACCTGGCCGCCCATGGCCATGACCAGGCGGTGGGTTTCGTAGCGGGTTACGCCGATGACGCCGGGAGTCTGATTGAGCATCGGGCAATGCTCGGTGTTGTACACGTCGTTGAACAGGGCTTCGCGGTCGGGGTCAACATCCATGCTGGCGATGAAGAGGTACTTGGACTTGAGGTCGGACATTTGGGGCCTCCGGGGATGGTTCGACGGGCTCACCATGAGCGGTAGCAGGTCAGTGGGATTGGTGGAGCATCTGGGCGGCGACGGCCCAATCGGAGCGGGCGGATGGCATGTCGCCCAGGTTGGCGTAGGCTTTGCCGCGGGCGACGTAGGCTTCGGTGTAGCGATCGTGGATTCTGATGGCGGCGGTGAAATCGGACACGGCGCGTTGGTTATCTCCGGCGTCCCGCAGGGCCAGGCCACGTCGGTAATGGCACTCGGCATCGCCGGGCGACAAGGCCAGAGCCTGGGTCAGGTCTGCGACGGAATCATCCAATTTTCCCAGTTGGTAGCGAGCGTGGCCGCGGGTTCGCCACGCGTCGGAGAGAGCGGCGTCCAGGGCCAGGGCGCGAGTGCAGTCGGATTCGGCGTCGGCGTAGCGTTCCAGTTGCAGATAGACCAGCGCGCGCTGGAGCCACGCGTCGGCGAGAGTAGCGTCGTATTGAAGGGCGGCATCAAGGTCGGCAAGGGCCGGCTGTAATCTGCCGAGCCGCAGCAGGCACCGAGCGCGAGCCAGGCGAGTCCCGGCCTCCTTAGGGTCGGCCAGGACAGCCAGGTCAAGGTCGGCCAGGGTTGCTTCCGGTTGGCTGCGCTGCATCAGGAAGGTACTGCGTCTCTGTCCGTCCGGTGTCTAGAAGGCGCGCTTGTGGGAGTAGTCAATCTCCTCGTTGGTGATGAACTCAAGCAGGACGGCGTTGCCGTTTTCGTTCTGCTGACGGGCCCGCTGGAATGCCGGGATGATTTCGTTGGGGTCGGTGATGCGCTCGGCGTAGCCGCCCATGGCGCGGCCCATATCGGCGTAGTTGCCGCCCAGATCGCGGGTGTTGTAGAGATCGTGGGAACGTTGCATGGCGCCGGTTTCCACGGCCATGGTGGAGTTGTTGAGCACGACGGTAGTGATGGGCGCGTTGCTGCGGACGGCGGTCTCGAAGTCCAGCCCGACCATGCCAAAGGCGGCGTCGCCCATGAAGTTGACGCACATCTTGTCGGGCGCGGCCAGCTTGGCGCCGATGACCAGGCCCAGGCCGGTACCGAGACCGTGGGACTTGCCCCAACCGAGATAACTACGGGGGCCACCGGCCCGGTAGAAGGGAGTTATTTGGTCGCGGGGGCTGCCGGAGTCGTGGGTGATGATGGCATCATTGGCGGGTACGGCCTGCTGGAATTCGGTGATGACGCGGTAGGGGTTGACCAGCGGGCCGGCGTCGCCGGTCTTGTGCTGCCATTCGGCCAGCCAGGCATTGCGAACGGAGGCGATTTCGCCGGCAACTGCGGCGTTGTCGCGGCCGGCGCTGCCTATAATTTCGCGACAGGCTTCAATCATTTGGCGGAGGGCCAGCTTGGCGTCGCCGATGACGGGGAACTGGACGTCGTAGTCCTTGTTGAGGTCGCGAGGGTCGTTGGTGTTCTGTATCAGGGTGCGGCCGGCGGGCAGATTCATGGACATGCCGTGCTTGGTGAAGCTGGAACCGACGCCAAAGATGACGTCGGCGCGGCGGACGAAGTGGTACACCGTGCCGGACATCACGCCGGAGCCGCTGCCCAGGGCCAGGGGGTGATGCTCCGGGAAGCCGCTCTTGCCGAGCAGGGTGGTCATCACCGGGGCGGACAGCAGCTCGGCCAGCTCCACCAGCTCGTCAGTGGCCTCGGCGTACATGACGCCCTGGCCGGCGTGGATGACGGGATACGTGGCAGAGCAGAGGGCGCGGGCGGCGGCCTCAACATCGTTGGGGTCGGCCTGGGATGCCGAGCGTCGGACGTTGCCGCCCCAGTAGAATGCCTCCTCGGAGACTTCTTCCAGGGCAACGTCGGCGGGAATCTCAACCATCGACGGGCCGGGCCGGCCGGTGTAGAGGGCGTTGACGGCGCGGCGCATCACCTGGCTGGTGCTGCCGGACAGGTTCAACCGCTCCAGGTGCTTGGTAACGCTGGCGAAGCTCTCGATGGAGTCGAACATGGGGAAGACGCCCTGCCGTTCGCGGGGGTGGCCCAGGGGCAGCAGCAGGATGGGCACGGAGTCGGAGAAGGAAGTGGCCACGCCGGAGTAGGCGTTTTCGGCGCCGGGGCCGTACTGCATGGCGAATACGCCGGGGGGCCGGCCGTTGGTGACGCGGCTGTAGCCATCGGCGATGCCGACGCCGACGCGCTCCTGGCGGCAGATGACGGGACGGATGCCGGCGGCCGCGCAGGCTTCGATGACGGGAGTGGTGGGGAAGCAGGAAAGGTATTGGACACCTTCACGCTTCAGGATTTCGGCGATTGCGTCAATGGTTTGCACGGTGATACCTCGGTTGGGGAGTTGGATGGCGAAAGTATAGCATCCGCCGGCGGCGGGCGATTGTGCCCATTTTGCAAAGGGGCTAGAATGGGCTGCCGAAACCACCTGGGAGAGCGATATTGAGCAGCGGAGCTTTGGCCGGCGTCAGGGTGATTGACCTGACGCACCACATCGCCGGCCCATACGCCACCAAACTGTTGGCCGATTTCGGGGCCGACGTGTTGAAAATAGAACGGCTCGGCGGCGACCCGGCCCGGCGTCTGCCTCCCTTCCATCACGACGAGCCGCACCGGGAGAAGAGCCTGCCTTTCCTGTACCTCAACACCAACAAGCGCAGCCTGACGCTCAACCTGAAGTCGGAGCAGGGGCGGGCCATACTGCTGGAGTTGCTGGAGGACGCCGACGCGCTGGTGGAGAACTTCGCGCCGTCCGTGATGCCGTCGCTGGGGCTGGATTACGAGACGCTGCGGGGGCACAATCCGAGGCTGGTGGTGGCGTCAGTGTCCAACTTCGGGCAGACCGGGCCGTGGCGGGACTACCGAGCCACGGAAATCGTGGAGTACGCGCTGGGCGGGCTGATGTATATTTTCGGCGCCTACGACCGGGAGCCGCTCAAGCACGCGCTGAACCAGGCGCAGTTCAAGGCCGGCACCAACCTGGCGTCGGCGACGCTGATGGCGCTCTACCATCAGCGACTGACCGGGCAGGGGCAGCGGGTGGACGTGTCGATACAGGAAAGCATCGCCTCGGCGCTGCGGGACGTTACCAACAACTACACCTATACCGGCGCGGTGCGACGCCGTCAGCCGAACCATACGGGCGATTTGACTCGGCTGCGGGCCGTGTCGGACGGGTACGTGCTGCCGAACCCCGGGCTGGGCGCGTCGGTGGACTGGCAGATTCTGGTGGACTTTCTGGACGCGCCGGAGCTGGACGACCCGCGCTTTGACAACGCCTCGGCGCGGCTGGAGAACGCCGAGGCGCTGGGTGAGATCCTGGACCGGATATTTGCCGCCAAGCAGAAGCAGGAGATTTTCTACGCCGCGCACGAAAAGCGGTTCATCTACGGGGTGATTGACTCGCCGGAGGAGACGGTGAACAACCCCCAGATACGAGCCAGGGAGTACTACGCGCCGGTGGAGCATCCGGAGTTGGGGGAAATCATGTTCCCCGGGGCGCCGTTCCTGATGAGCGGGTCGCCGTGGCAGGTCAACGCCACCGCGCCGACGCTGGGACAGCACAACGGCGACGTGCTCGGCACGCTGGGGTACGACGCTACGCAGCTGGCATACCTGACCGCAGCGGAGGTTATCTGACATGGTCGGGCCGCTGCAGGGCGTAAGAATCGTTGAGATGGGGCAGCTCATCGCCATTCCGTCGGCGATGAAGTGGCTGGCGGACATGGGCGCCCAGGTGATACGGCTGGAATCGGTGCAGCGGCTGGAAAGCTACCGCACGGATTCGCTTTACCACAACGAGGTTGAAGGGGAGTTCTGGAACCGCGGGGCGAACTTCTATGAGCAGAACCGGAACAAGCTGGGGTTGACGCTGGACCTGAGCCGCGTCGAAGGGCGGGCGGTGCTGCGGGATTTGATTGTCATCGCCGACGTGTTCGCTGAGAACTTCACCCCTCGGGTGGTGCGGAACTTCGGGCTGGAATACGCCGAGCTGCTCAAGATTCGCCCGGACATCATCATGGTGTCATCCACGGGGTATGGGTTTGAAGGGCCGTGGTCGAACTTCGGGGCGACGGGGCCGGCGACGGAAGGGGCGGCCGGGCTGGCCTACATGACGGGCTACAAGGGTGGGGGGCCGATGATGTCGGAGATTCCCTACACCGACTACACCGCCGGGGAGCATACGGTGGCCGCCGTGATGCTGGCGCTGATGCACCGGCTGAACACGGGGCAGGGGCAGTTCATCGACGTATCGCAGACGCAGACGTGCAGCGCGACGATTCCCGAAGCGCTGCTGGACTGGACGGTGAACGGGAGGGTGCAGGAACGCATCGGCAACGAAGACCCGGCGATGTCGCCCCACGGGTGTTATCCCTGCGCCGGGGATGATCGCTGGATTGCCATTGCCATCGACGGCGACGAGGCGTGGCTGGGGTTGTGTCGGGTGATGGGCCGGCCGGACTGGGCGGCGGACGCGCGGTATGGCGACGTGCTGAGTCGCATCGAGCGTCGGGGCGAACTGGACAGGATGCTGGCCTTTGAGACGCAGGGGCATGACAACCATGCGTTGATGGCCAAGCTGCAAGCTGAGGGCGTGGCAGCCGGCGCGGTAGTGGACAGCGAAAACCTGCTGTTCAACGAACATCTGAAGGCGCGGGGGTTCTACGAAGTGGTGGCCCACCATCCCGACACGGGGATGCCGCCGTTGCCCTACGCCAGCCGGCCGTGGCAACTGTCGGAGACGCCGGCGGTGCCGCCGCAACCGGCGCCGATTATGGGCCAGCACAACCGGGAACTCCTGGCCGGCCTGTTGGGGCGAACGGACGGGGAGATCGCCGAGCTGGAAGCGGCCAACGTCATCGGGTATGCGCCGCTGACGCCGCGGGGGGTGCGCCGTCCGTCGCTGGACGAGCAGGTGCGGCAGGGTCGGATGCAGCGGTACGACACCGACTACGCCGGGCGGGTGCGCCAGTGGTTTGGGATTGGTGGATAAACAAAGCCGGGGCGAATGGTTATACGCCCCGGCGGATTGATAGCGGGTTGAATTGCGGTCAGGACTGGCGGGATTCAAAGGCTGAGATGGCGCCCTCGTGCTGCAGGGTCAGGCCGATGTCGTCCAGGCCGTTGAGCAGGCAGTAGCGGCGGAACTCGTCCACCTCGAAGTCCACGACGATTTCTTCGTCGGCGTCTCGCACCTGCTTGCCTTCCAAATCTACGGTTAGCTGGAAGCCGGGGTTGTCCTTGGCTTTGTCCATAATCCGACGGACGTCAGATTCAGGCAGGATGAGGGGCAGCACGCCGTTCTTGAAGCAGTTGTTGAAGAAGATGTCGGCGAAGCTGGGAGCGATGATGCAGCGGATGCCGTAGTCTTCCAACGCCCAGGGAGCATGCTCGCGGGAGGAACCGCAGCCGAAATTGGGGCCGGACACCAGGATCCTGGCGCTGCGGTAGGCGTCCTGGTTGAGCAGAAAATCTGGGTTCTCGGACCGGTCTTCATTGTACCGGTAACGGTCGAACAGGAACTGGCCGAAGCCGGTGCGCTCAATGCTCTTGAGGTACACGGCCGGGATAATCATGTCGGTGTCCACGTTGACGGCGTCCAGCGGGGCTACGACGCCTTCCAGTTTGACGAAGGGTTCCATTGTCTTTACCTCGCGGTTAGAAGTTGCGGACGTCGGTGAAGTGGCCGGCGATGGCGGCGGCGGCGGCCATTTCGGGACTGACCAGATGGGTGCGGCCGCCCTTGCCCTGGCGTCCCTCGAAGTTGCGGTTGGAGGTGGACGCGCAGCGCTGACCGGGGTCGAGGATGTCAGGGTTCATGCCCAGGCACATCGAGCAGCCGGCGACTCGCCAGTCAAAGCCGGCGTCCTTGAAGACCCGGTCGAGGCCCTCGGCTTCAGCCTCGGCCTTGACCCGGGCGGAGCCGGGAACGACCATGGCGTACACATCGGAGCTGACCTGGCGGCCGCGGATGACGTTGGCGGCGGCGCGGAGGTCGTCGATGCGGGCATTGGTGCAGGCGCCGAGGAAGACGCGGTCAATCTTGATGTCTTCGATGCGCTGGTTGGGTTCCAGGCCCATGTACTCCAGGGCGCGCTCGGCGGCCTCGCGCTCGGCAGTGGTCTCGAAGGAGGCGGGGTCGGGCACGCGGTCGGTAATCTGGGCAACCATGTCGGGCTTGGTGCCCCAGGTTACGAAGGGCGCGAGGTCGGCGGCGTTGATGACGATGGTGCGGTCGTAGGTTGCGCCGGAGTCGGTGGGCAGACTGCGCCATTCCTCGATTTTGGCCTCCAGCTCGGCGCCTTTGGGAGCGTAGGGTCGGGTGCGGACGTACTCGAAGGTGGTGTCGTCGGGGGCGATCATGCCGGCGCGGGCGCCGCCCTCGATGCTCATGTTGCAGACGGTCATGCGTCCGTCCATGGACAGGCCGCGGATTGCTTCGCCGGTGTACTCGATGACGTGGCCGGTGCCGCCGTTGACGCCCATGTGGCCGATGATGCCCAGGATGATGTCCTTGGCAGACACGCCGCCGGGCAGCTCGCCGTCCACGCGGACTTCCATGGTGCGGGGCTTGAACTGGCGCAGGGTCTGGGTGGCCAGCACGTGCTCAACCTCGGAAGTTCCGATGCCGACGGCGAAGCAGCCGAGGGCGCCGTGGGTGGAAGTGTGGCTGTCGCCGCAGACGACGGTCTTGCCGGGCAGGGTGTAGCCGAGGTCGGGGCCGATGACGTGAACGATGCCCTGGTTTTCGCTGAAGCGGTCGTAATACATGGGCAGACCGAACTCGGCGGCATTGCGGTCAAGAGCGTCGAGCTGGGCTTTGGATATCTGATCTTCAACGGGGCGGGTCAACTCCCACGTTGGGGTGTTGTGGTCGGCGGTGGCGACGGTGAGGTCGGGGCGGCGCACCTGGCGGCCGGCCATGCGAAGGCCGTCGAAGGCTTGGGGCGACGTAACTTCGTGCACCAGGTGGAGGTCAATATAGATGAGGGACGGTTGCCCCGGCTCTTCGTGAACCACGTGGGCATCCCAGATTTTCTCGAACATAGTACGGGCGGCCAATTTAGTTCCTCCTCAACCGGGCAGCCGTAGCAGCTGCGCCCGGGAAATTACAAAAGCAGCGCGGGTATTATAGCATCGCCGGGCGGTGCGTTCCTGGGCTAGTGCTCGGCTCCGGATTCCAGCACCATCAAGTCGATGATTTCGTGCTGGGTTACCGTCCCCAGGAACTTGGAGGTGCCGCGCTCCAGAACGGGCAGGGCCGAGATGGAGAGTTCGGACATGCGCTGCAGCACGTCTTCAATGGACTCGTCCGGCCAGGCGTTGGGGGTCTCACTGCGCACCACCTGATACAGCCGGGTTGTTGCCCAAGCGCCTTTGGGCAAGTATCGAAGGGCACTCAACGATACTATGCCGTGAAGGATGCCCCGGTTGACGACAACGTAATCCTGCTCCTGGGGAACGATCCACCGGTCAGCGAAGTCACGAACCGTGAGCGTCGGGCTCGGGTGGTTGCGAGTACGGTCGAGAATGTCCTGTACTTTCAAATCGTCCAGGGCGAAACTCACGATGCCGCTGGGCAGGTCATCCGGCAGCACCTTGCTGCCCGATGAAGCGCTGGCCCGGCTCACCGCGTAGCTGATTGCGGGTGGAGTGAGCAAGATATAGCCGAACATGACCACAATCAGCAGGGAGAAAATCTCTTGATCGATGACTTTGTGCTCGAACATCACCAGCAGCAGGGCGATCTCGGCGACTCCCTTGCCCATGAGCCCGGTAGCCAAAGCGTAAGGAGTGGGCAGGCGGGCGGCGTAGGCTCCAATGAACGAACCGGCGAATTTGCCGAAGAAGGGAATTATGACCAGGGCAGCTATAGTCAGCGGCGGAACGTGGATAAAGGAAACGCTGAGGTGCAAACCGGCCGATGCGAAGAACAGGGGAACGAACAGGCCCGATCCGGTGCTGCGCATTCCGGGCATCATATCGCGGCGCACCTGATAGGGCATACCGGACAAGCAGGCGCCGAAAAGGAGACCGCCCAAGGAGCCGTGCAAGCCGATGGCTTCGGCTCCGCTGACCATAAGGAACAGGCCGCCCAGGAAGAGGCCGTAGGAAAGGTGGGGAACGTTGAAGAAGCGCTCCAGCAGCACTATCAGCGCCGGAATGACCCTGCTGGACAATAGCCAGGTTACGACCGTAAACGCCGCAATCTTTCCGACAAGGACCAAGGCGTTCACCGCGCTGATTTCATCTCCGGTTTCGCCAAGGTTGAATCCCACCACCAGCAACGTAATCAGCTCGGCGATGACCACCACGGTGAAAATCTGCAATCCCAGGGGTTCTCGCATCCGGCCGTCGTCGGAGAGCACTTTGGCCACGATGCCCAGGGAGGTGAGCGCGAGCACGCCGGCCAGGGCCAGCGCCTCGGGAATGTCCAGGCCAAGCCCGAAATCGTAAATCAGGGTTGACGTGACCAGAAAAGCAACGCCGATTGAGATAAGCACCGACAGGAGGGCGGCGATGAAGTAACGCCCTCGCATACTGGCCACGAAACTGGATATATCGATTTCATCAAGACCGATCAGGAAGAAGAAGATGAAGACGCCAATGGTCAAGATGAGATGCGTTTCTTCGGAAACATGGACAATACCCAGCACCGGGCCCAGCATCACTCCAGTGAGAGCATAAGCCACGATTGAATTGACGTGGAAGCGTCGAAAAATGCCCTCGGCAAGTTTGGCAACAACTACCAGGAGCCCCAGGGAAATAAGCGCTTCTTGCATGATGCCAGTGCTCTCCGACAACTGCTGGGGTCGTATCCTAGACACATCGGACGGCAGTATATGGCTATGATAAACTGTCGGTCAAATAGGAAGTTGGCCAATAGGCCCGGAGGAAATCCCGATGCCGTCCGCTGATGCCGTTATCTTGCCCGACAATGTTCGCCCGGTACACTATGACCTGACCCTGACTCCCAACTTCGACGACTTCACTTTCGACGGCTCGGTTGACGTTACCATACAGATGCAGGCTGGGACGACGGAAATCGTCCTGAACTGCGCTGAAATTGACATCAAGTCGGCACAGGTCAGCTGGGCGGGCACGGACGGTGACCACACCCAGGAAGCAAAGAGCATTTCCTACGACGCTGACGCGGAGACAGCTACCATCAACATCGCCGAAACTCCGTCCGACGTCCTCGTTGGGAATCAGCATCTGCGAATGGCGTTTACGGGCGAGTTGAACGACAAACTGCGGGGATTCTATCGCAGCCAGTACACGAACCCCGAGGGCGAGACGGCGTACCTGGCAACGACCCAATTCGAGGCTACCGACGCACGGCGCGCCCTGCCCTGCTGGGACGAGCCGGCGGTCAAGGCGACATTCCAGTTGACCCTAAACGTGCCCCAGGAAATGGCGGCGGTATCCAACACGCCGATTATTGAAGAGCGGAACGGCGGCGACGGGTTGAAGACCCTGACGTTCGGAAAGACGCCGGTAATGTCCACCTACCTGTTGGCCTTCGTCATCGGCGACCTGACCCACATCGAAAAGGAAGCGGCTGACGGCACCGTCGTGGGGGTCTGGATGACTCGCGGCAAGGAGGAACAAGGGCAGTTTGCGCTGGATACCTCCGTCAAACTGCTGTCCTTCTTCAACGACTACTTTGACATTCCCTACCCGCTGCCCAAGATGGATCACCTGGCGATTCCGGACTTCGCCGCCGGGGCGATGGAAAACTGGGGCTGCATTACCTACCGGGAAACTGCGCTGCTGGTTGACCCGGAGAACTCCTCGGCCGGCACCCGCCAGCGGGTTGCGGAGGTGGTGGCCCACGAAATGGCCCATATGTGGTTCGGCGACCTGGTTACGATGGATTGGTGGGATGACCTGTGGCTCAACGAGAGTTTTGCCACCTGGGTGGGCACCAAGGCGGTGGACTGGTTGTTCCCGGAATGGTCGATGTGGACGCAGTTCGTGAACATGGACACCAATCGGGCTTTCAACCTGGACGGGTTGAAGAACTCGCATCCCATTGAGCAAGAAGTACTGAACCCGGCGGAAGTGAGTCAGCTGTTTGACGCCATCAGCTACAGCAAGGGCGGTTCGGTACTGCGGATGCTGGAGCAATTTTTGACCTCCAGCGTGTTCCGCACCGGCCTCAACATCTATCTGAGGCGACATTCCTATCAGAACGCTCGCACCACCGATCTATGGACGGCGTTGGAAGAAGCCTCCGGCCAGCCGGTGAACACCATAATGAGCAGCTGGACAGGGCAGACCGGCTATCCGGTACTTGACGTGGCGGCGTCGCCAACCGAGAGCGGGCTGGCGCTGGAGGTCAAGCAGGAGCGGTTCGTCTTCGATTCCATACTGGGCGAGGACTCGGACGCGGCGGACGAGGAGCAGGTTTGGCCCGTGCCGCTGACGGTAACGGCCGCCGGCGCCGGCATCACCGCCACCCTGGTTAACGCGGCCAGCGATACGGTTACGGTATCGACGCCGACGGAACCGGACTGGTTCAAAGTCAACCCCGACCAGACGGGATTTTACCGGGTGAACTACACCGACGACGACTGGGACCGGCTGGTTCCGGCCATTGCCGACCGGGCTTTGCCGGCCACCGACCGGCTGGGCATCCAGAACGACGCCTTCTCCCTGGCCAAAGCCGGGCTGCTGGGCATCGGGCGATTCCTCTCTCTCGCCGAAGCCTACCAAGGGGAAACCGACGCCTCCGTGTGGAGCGACCTGGCAACCAACCTGCGCGAGATCGATGGCCTGATTGCCGAGGAGCCATACCTGGAATCCTTCCGGGCATTCGGCCGACGGCTGTTTGCGCCGGTAGCCCAACGGTCCGGATGGGAGCCGCAGGCGGGCGAGGGGCACCTGGACTCGCTGCTGCGCTCGACGGCGCTGAGCCAGGCCGGGGCGTACGGAGACCCGGAGGTCATTGGGCAGGCGCAGGGGCTGTTTGCAGCCTATCAGCAGGACCCGGCCAACGTGCGGCCCGACCTGCGGGGAGTGGTGTTCAGCCTGGCAGCGCAGGAAGGTGACCGGACAACCTATGACCGCATCTGGGAGCTGGAACGGGTCGCCGAATTGCACGAAGAAAAAATCAGGCTTCTGATGTCGTTGGCGCGATTCCAACAGGAAGACCTGCTCAGGGAGACCCTCGACCGCGCACTGACCGACGACGTGAGGTTGCAGGACACCATTTTCGTGGTCTCGGCAGTGGCGGCCAACAACCGGGGTCGGAATTTGGCCTGGGACTTCCTCAAGGAAAAGTGGGACGAATTTGACCGGCGTTACGGCACCGGCGGATTCGGGTTGATGCGGCTGGTAGCCATCACCAACGCCTTCACCAGCAACGAAAAGCGGGGCGACGTGGCGGCGTTCTTCGAGGCGCACCCAACGCCGGCCGCGGAGAGGACGATCCGCCAGGCGTTGGAACGCATCGCCCTGAACGCGGCCTGGCTGGAACGAAATCGGCCCGAACTGTCCCGGCATTTCGGGTAGCGAAAAGAGGCCGGCATGGCGGCCTCTGGTTTGACACGGATTGCGATTGCGGGTAGCCTTGATTACGAATCACGACAAGAATGGTACGTATTATGGACTCTGCATCCCGCATTAATGCACTGAAATCGTTGCTCCAAAACCGCATACTGGTTATGGACGGGGCGATGGGCACGGAAATCCAGGCGCGGGGGCTGGGGCCGGACGATTTCGGCGGCGCGGATTACGAAGGCTGCAATGAATATCTGAACCTCACCAGGCCGGACGTCATCGCAGACATCCACCGGGCTTACCTGGAAGCGGGCGCCGACATCATCGAAACCAACACCTTCGGCGCCACCGCGCTGGTGATGGGCGAGTACGAACTGGCCGAGCACGCCCGAAGGGCCAACCGGGAAGGCGCCGCCATCGCGCGTCGGGTGGCTGACGAGATCACGGACGGCGAGCCTGACAAGCCGCGCTTCGTAGCCGGCGCGATGGGACCCACCACCCGCACCATCTCTGTTACCGGGGGGCTGACTTTCGACGAGCTGGCCGCCGACTATCACCAGCAGGCTGCCGGCCTCATTGAAGGCGGCGCCGACGTGCTGCTGCTGGAAACCAGCCAGGACACCATCAACATCAAGGCCGGGCTGGAAGGGATTGACCGGGCGCAGGCCGAACTCAATTCTGAGGTGCCGGTGGCCGTGCAGGGAACCATAGAACCCATGGGCACGCTGCTGGCCGGCCAGGACGCCGAGGCGCTTTACACCTCGCTGGCACACCGGGAACTGCTGTGGGTCGGTTTCAATTGCGCCACCGGGCCGGAGTTCATGACCGACCACGTGCGAACGCTGCAAGACCTGTCTCGGTTCAGCATCGCCTGCGTGCCCAACGCCGGTCTGCCCGACGAGGACGGCAACTACAACGAAACACCGGAGATGTTGGCCGGCACGCTGGCTCGCTTTGCAGACAACGGCTGGCTGAATGTGGCCGGCGGCTGCTGCGGCACGGGGCCGGAACACATCCGGCGGATCAGCGAAGCCTTGGCCAACAAGGCTCCGCGGGTTCTGGAGCCGCCGCTGGAAACCCGCGTTTCGGGTATTGAGGCGGTGGTGGTCAACGAGGACACGCGGCCTACTGTGGTTGGCGAGCGCACCAACGTCCTGGGCAGCCGGCGGTTCAAGCGGCTCATCGCCAGCGAACGGTTTGAGGAAGCCGCGGAGATTGGGCGGCGGCAAGTGCGGAACGGCGCGCACGTGCTGGACGTGTGCCTCCAGGACCCGGACCGGGACGAGACCGCCGACGTCATCAAGTTCCTTGACCAGCTCAACCGGCGGGTCAAAGCTCCCATCATGATCGACTCCACTGACGCCGCCGTGATTGAGGAATCGCTGAAACGGCTGCAGGGCAAGTCAATCATCAACTCCATCAACCTGGAGGATGGCGAAGAGCGATTCCAGCGGGTGGTACCGTTGGCCCGACGTTACGGCGCCGCGCTGGTCGTAGGTTGCATTGACGACGACCCGAACCAGGCACAGGCCATCACCCAGGAGCGAAAGCTGGAAATCGCGCAGCGCTCCCACAGCCTGCTCACGAAGAAGTACGGCGTGCCGGAACAGGACATCATTTTTGACCCACTGGTGTTTCCGGCCGGCACCGGCGACGAGAACTACGTGGGTTCCGCGGCCGAAACCATCGAGGGCGTCCGCCGGATCAAGGAGGCGCTGCCCAACACCAAGACGGTGCTGGGTATCTCCAACGTGTCGTTCGGGCTGCCGGCAGCGGGACGCGAGGTGTTCAATTCCGTCTTCCTGTACCATTGCACCCAGGCCGGCCTGGATATGGCCATCGTCAACTCGGAGATGATGCAGCGGTACGCTACGATACCGGAGGAAGAGCGCCGGTTGTCCGAGGACTTGATCTGGAACCGGGGCGATGATCCGGTGGCCGCCTTTGCCGCGCACTTCCGCGACCGAGCGCCTCGGGCCACTGCTGAGGAACGCCTGGCGTTGCCGCTGGACGAACGGCTGGCCCAGTGCATCATCGAGGGCAGCAAGGAAGGTTTAACGGACGACCTTGACCTGGCATTGCAGGATCGGGAGCCGCTGGCAATCATCAACGGGCCGTTGATGGCCGGCATGGATGAAGTGGGGCGTCAGTTCAACGCCAACCAGCTTATTGTAGCCGAAGTGTTGCAATCAGCCGAGGCGATGAAGGCCGCCGTGGCGCATCTGGAGCCGCACATGGAACGCAGCGACGCCGCCACCCGAGGCTGCGTGTTGCTGGCTACGGTGAAGGGCGACGTGCACGACATCGGCAAGAACCTGGTGGAGATAATCCTGTCCAACAATGGGTACCGGGTGGTGAACCTGGGCATCAAGGTTGCGGCGCAGGAGCTCATCGCCGGTTACCGGGAGCATCGGCCCGACATCATCGGGCTGTCGGGCCTGCTGGTGAAATCGGCGCAGATGATGGTGGAGACGGTGCAGGACTTCCGCGCCGCCGGCATCCGGGCGCCGGTGCTGGTGGGCGGCGCGGCGCTGTCCAACCGTTTCACCCGACTGCGCATCGCGCCGGAGTACGACGGGATGGTGGCCTACTCGCCGGACGCGATGAGCGGGCTGGCGCTGGCCAACGTGATACAGGATGCCGATGAGCGGGAGCGTTTGGCGGCACAGTTGGCATCCGAAAGCGCCGACCTACAGCAGGAAGTCGCGGCACGAGGATAAGCCCGTATGCCCTCCGCCAAGAGAACTTCCCCCGTGGCGCCGTTGGAGGCATCGCCGCAGCCGCCCGACCTGCGACTGCACGTGCTGCAGGACTACGACCTGGATGAGATTTTCGGGTACATCAACCCGCAGATGCTGTACGTGCGGCATCTGGGTTACCGGGGACGTTTCAGCGAGGCGTTGGCTAACGACGAGCCCAAGGCGGTGGAACTACGACAACAGGTGCAGCGAGTAGAGGACCTGATTCTCTCCCGCTCGGACATCGCCGCCAACGCGGTGTTCAAGTTCTTTCCCTGCCGCTCTGAGGGACAGTGGCTGATCATCTACCAGGCCGACGGCAACACGGAGCTGGAACGGTTCTACTTCGGCCGGCAACAGGGGCGGGACGGCCTGTGCCTTGCCGATTACGCTCGTCCGGTGGGCGACGGGCCCAATGATTACGTCGCCATGTTTGCGACCACCGTCGGCCCCGGCGTGCGGGCTCTATCGGAGAGGTGGAAGGAAGCCGGCCGGTACCTGGACTCGCACACTTTGCAGGCCCTGGCAATTGAATCTGCGGAAGGGTTTGCCGAGCTGCTGCACAAGCGGATTCGCAGTATGTGGAATATCGGTGAACCGTCGGGCCTGAAGGTCAGCGGAGAGGAAGAACTGAGGGATCTGTTCCGGGCCAACTACCAGGGCAAACGCTATTCTTTCGGATACCCGGCCTGTCCTCGGCTGGAAGACCAGGAAAAGCTTTTCGCGTTGCTGGACGTTACGGAAAACATCGGCGTGGAGCTGACCGAGGGCTACATGATGGACCCAGAGGGGTCGGTATCGGCGCTGGTTTTCCACCATCCGGACGCCAAGTACTTCAACCTGGACGAAGCAGACATTGAGCGGCTGGAGTCGGAAGTAGCCGCCTTGCCGGAAGATGACGACCGCTAAAGGCAGCGCCGCGGAGGAAGAGCGGTACACCGCCGTCATAGACATCGGGTCCGGGTCGGCGCGGGCGGTGGTGATGCACGTTAACCCCGGCGGAGGCATTGAGATCGTCGCTCAACAGCGGGTGAACCTGAACCTGATGAGCCACGTGGACGACGAGGGGGTTCTCGATGCGGCCGGCGTTGCCAGCACGCTGGACGCGCTGGAGGATTTTGCGCTGATTGCCCGGGGGTACGGCATCCGTAGCATCCAAGCCGTGGGAACGGCTGCGCTGCGGGAATCGGGCAACGCCGCCGCAATCGTTGACGCCGCCACCAATCGCTTCGGCGTGCCCCTGCGTCTTATCGACGGGGGCGATGAGGCGGCCTACTGCTTTATCGGCGCCATTCACGGGTTGCCGGTGTCCGACGGGACGTTAGCCGACATCGGCGGCGGCAGCATGGAAGTCGTGCGGTTCGGTGGGCGGTCCATGCTCTCCAGCGTCTCACTGCCGTTGGGGAGCCTGCGCATAGCCAACCGGTTCCGGCTGACCAACTTGCCGGCAGCGGAAGACCTTCATGCGGCCTACGAGTATGTTCACGCAACGCTGGCCGCAGCCGGGGTGTCGCGCCTGGCAGCCGGTGAGTCGTTGGTCGGTTCGGGCGGGTCGGTTCGGCTGCTGTCCCGGCTGGACCGGGGCCGTGAGCCGTATCCCATCATCAAGATGCACGGATACCGGATTGACGCCGGCACCCTGGCGGAGCAGAGCAGGACGCTGGCAGCCCTGCCACGCCATGAGCGAGCCGCAATAGACGGCATGAACCCGGAACGCAGCCATTCCATCGTCGGCGGCGCTGTGGCGGCCCACGCACTGTTACAATACATTGACGCCGATGGCATCCTGGTATCCGGGCAGGGACTCAGGGAAGGCTTGGCCCGGCATCCCGCGCCGCTGCCGCGAGGCGCCTCGGTCGGTGTGCCGCCGCTTTCGTCAATACGGGCGGCCTCGCTGGCCGACCTGGTAGGCAGGTTTGTGCCACGTTTTTCGCAGCGGGGGAAGCGCAGGGCCGCCCTGGCCGGCTGCATCGGTGCAGCGGTGTGGGAAAACCAGGACGGAGGCATGACTTGCGCGCTGCAATGCGCAGCGTTTCTGCTGGACATCGGCAACGCCATCGATTTTTACAACCGCTTAAACCGAACCGCGAGTATAATAGTGCGCACGGACCTGCCCGGCTTTACTCATAGAGAGTCGGCACGGATTGCCGCAATTCTGCTGGCGTCCGAGGGCGGTCGGGTGCCACCCCGGTTCCGACGTTCCCGTCTCCTGCCCACAGAGGACGTGAAAATGATTGGACAGGCCGCCGTGGCGCTGGCCCTGGCCGATGAACTGGACAGCCGTCTGCCGCCGGGTTATCCAGCCAACACTGTGGGAATTGAGCGGAGGCACGGAGTATTGACGGTGAGAACTCCCGGATGGTCTAAAGTAGCCGGCCCGGTTATAGAGCAGAGATGGCGAGCCGCTTTCGGAGAAAATATCCACGTTGTGAGGTGTGAAAATGACTACGCTGCAAGCACATCTGGCGTACAAGATGGGCGAACGTTACGGGCAACACCCGGATGACGGGCATTATCCGGGCAAGCTGATCATAGTGGAGGGCATCGACGGGTCGGGCAAGAGCACGCAGATAGACCTGCTGCAAAAGTGGCTCAACAGCCGGAACCTGGTTACGGTGTTCACCGAATGGAATTCGTCGCCCATCGTGAGGCGCACCACCAAGCGAGGCAAGACGGAGGAACTGCTTACACCAATGTCCTTCAGCCTCATCCATGCTGCCGATTTTGCCAACCGGGTTCACGCCCAGATACTGCCGGCGCTGCGGGCCGGGGCAATCGTGCTGGCCGACCGCTACGTCTTTACGGCTTTCGCGCGGGATTCGGCCCGGGGCGTCAACCGGGAGTGGCTGCGGCGGATTTACTCCTTTGCCGTGCAGCCTTCGCTGGGGCTCTACTTCAAAGTGCCCCTGGACGTGTCAATCCATCGCATCAACACGGGGCGCGAAGAGCTGGGGTTTTACGAATCGGGGCAGGACATGGGCTTTTCCAGTGACCGGGAGGAGTCGTTCCGTATCTTCCAGGGCAAGCTGCTGGAAGAATACGACGCCATGACGGAAGAGTTCGGCTTGATGACCGTCGATGCCACGCAACCGATTGCAGTGCAGCAGCAACTGGTGCGCCGCTACGTGGAGCCGCTGATTGGCGACGCCATGTCAGCGGGCGACCAAAGCGTGCCCGAGGCCCTGGGGCAGGCCGGTCTGAGCGGCCGGTATATCACTCCACCGATGCGACGCCGGCCCACCGAGCAGGAAGTCGCCGATCTATAGGACGGAAACGACCGGGCGCCAGCGCTGACGAATAGAGAGCGGTGACATGGATACTATCAAGTTTTACGGACACACTCCGCCCAGCATCGCCGGAGAGGCCACCCCAGGACGGTTAATCGTGCTGGAGGGCACGGACGGAGTGGGACGGTCAACACAGATTGGAATGCTGCAGGAATGGCTGGAGGCGGAAGGATACGCCGTCACCGTAACCGGGTTCAGGCGTTCGGAGCTGGCAGCCACGGGAATCAATCGGGCAATGCGGGGAAACACGCTGGACGCCCTGACTCTCAACCTGTTCTACGCCACGGACTTCTGGGACCGGCTGGAAAAGAGCATCGTGCCGGCGTTGAGAACGGGGATGGTGGCGCTGGTTGACCGTTACATCTTTTCCATCATTGCCCGCGCGCGGGTGCGAGGGGTGCCGGCCAGATGGTTAGACGACGTGTTTGAGTTCGCAGCCATCCCCGACCGCGTTCTCTATCTGGATGTTGACGTGGAGCATCTTCTGCCAAGAGTGCTCGCGGTGCGCCAGTTGGACCATTGGGAATCAGGGGAGGATTTTCTCAGAGGACCTGACCTGCACGACAACTTCATTCGCTACCAAAGCGCGCTGCTTGAAGAATTTAGAAACCTGGCCAAGGAGCACGACTTCGTGACCATTGACGCCCGGGGAAGCGTGGGCGAAGTGTTCCAGGCGCTGCAAAAGGAAGTGCGCGAGGCAGTGAAAGACATGGGTCAACAATGAGGTTGGCCCGGTTAGAAACGCCTCACAGCCCCAGCGCGTCGGCCAGGCGGCGGCGGTGAAACTTCGGATCGCCCAAGAATTGGTATAGCGTGCGCGATGCGGTGGTGTGCAGCGTAAGGCCGTACTCGGTGGTGCTGCCGACGCCGGCGTGGACCTCGTGAGCGTGGTTGCAGGCGTTGTAGTAGGCGGCGCTACTAACGGTTTTGGCCAGGTGGATGCTGTCGGCAGCATCGCGCTCGGTGTCCAGCTTCCATAGAGCTTCGTAGGTGGTCCAGCGGGCCGAGTCCAGCTCGTTGACCAGATTGATGATGTGGTCCTGCACCCGCTGGAAGCGTCCGATGGGCGTACCAAACTGAATCCGGGTGCGGCTGTATTCCACTGACATCTCATAGACCTGCTGGGAGCCACCCACCTGGTAAGCGCAGAGCAACGGTATTGCGTTGGCTACTGCCCGCTCCAGACCCACCCAGCCGCCGGCGAATGGACTTTCTCCCGGCATAGCCCGGCCCGACAGGACCGAAGACTGTCCGATTTGCGCTCCGTCCAGTCTGACCTCGGACAGGTTCCAGGCAAAGCCTTCCAGCCGTCGGATGGAAACGCCGGGCGCGTCGGCAGGCACCACGGCCAGGCCGACGTGCTGCCGGTTTTCCGTCCGCACAGCGCAGATGAGGTCGGTGGCGGCCGCCGCATCGTACACGTACACCTTGGTGCCGGAGATGCGATAGCCTTCGCCGTCGCTGGCGGCGATAGTCTGCACGTCCGACTCGTCCCACTGATAATCCGCCTCGGTAATGGCCAGGGCCACCGTCCGGCGACCGGCGGCAATGTCGGGCAGCAATGAGCGTTTCTGCTCCTCGGTGCCGGCCTCAAGAATCGCCAGGGCGCCGAGGGCTGCGCTGCTGATGTGGGGCCCCGGCACCGGGCCTCGGCCCAACTCCTCGAACAGCACGCCGGCGTCGGTGAAGGAGCCGCCCTCGCCGCCGTACTCGGTGGGGATGATGATGCCCAGCCAGCCGGTGGCGGCGAGCTTAGACCACGGCTCGGATGGCGCGTTCTGCCCGGTAGCGGCCAGTTCCAACAGCGTCTCCTTGGGGTACTCGGTATCCACGAAGCGGCGGACGGCCGTTTTCAGCATTTCCTGTTCTTCGGTGAGGGACAAGTCCATTGCCGGGTCACTCCTGATTCTCGTAGGTAGGGGCGACTCATGAGCCGCCCCCAGGATAATCGCACTATGGGTCGGTCTATGCCAAAGCGCCGGCACGCTCCCGCTGCTGCCGTCCGATGCCGATCCGCCGGGACATGATGACCTTCTGGATGTCGGTAGTACCACCGGGGTGCAGCGCGATGATGGCGGCACGCTGGTGGGCCTCTATGTGGCCTTCGCCGGCGCCCCACTGGGCGTCCTTGGTCAGGGCGGCCGGGCCCAGAATGTCCAGGATGCCGGTGGCGATGCGCAGGCCGGACTGCTTTCGGAAGTAGGATGCCTGGGGCCCTTCGTAGGTGATATGGGCGCCGCTGTGTCGCATCCAGTAGTTGCGCAATTGGAACAGCCGACCAATCTCGGCGTCAATGTAAATATCGATGAGGCTCTCGCGGACGTCCGAGTCCTTGCTCAGTGGTTCGCCGCGGCGGTTGTTGGTCTGGCAGTAGTCAAAGATGCGGTCAACGATCCAGTTGCGACCGATCTTGCCGCCGGTGCCGTGCTCCAGTTCCAGGTGGGTGGTGGCCACTTTCCAGCCTTCGTTTTCGCCGCCGATGAGGTTTCGGGCCGGCACCCGCACGTTGTCGAAATAGACGATGTTCTTGACGCCGGAACCGGCGCCGGACTCGCCGGCCGAGGACAGCAGGTCCATGGGAAATACGCTGATGCCGGGCAAGTCCGAAGGCACCATGAACCAGCTAAGGTTGTGGTGTCGGTCGCCCTCAGGGTCGGTGCAGGTGATGGTCCACATATAGTCGGAGCCGTGGGCGCTGCCGACATAGACCTTCTGACCGTTGATGACGTAATCGTCGCCGTCACGCCGGGCCGAGGCCTTGGCGTTGGCCAGGTCGGAACCGGCTTCCGGCTCGGTGAGGAGTTGCCAGGTGCGGATTTCGCCCCTGAAAATCTTGGGGAGAAACTCCTGCTTCTGCTCTTCGGAACCCCAGACCAGGATGGAGTTGCCGCCGAGGCGTCCGCCGGAGTCGTAGTAGGGCGGCAGGGACAGGTTGTAGCCGTCGATTTCCTCTTCCAGCACGACGGAGTGGTCAACGGTGAGGCCGCCGCCGCCGTATTCTTTGGGGGCGGTGGGCCAGAGCCAGCCCTTATCGCCCAGCCGGCGACCCAAATCCCGACGGAGTTGGTACTGCTCGTAGGTCAAGTCGGAGGAGTCGGCGGGATGCTCGATGCCGGTGGGGATGTTATCGCGGAGCCAATCCTGCACCTCGGTGCGAAAAGCTTCTTGCTCGGCGGTGTAACGGGGTTCGAAGTCCATGATGTCCCTCGGGCCGGCGCATCCGCCGGCGATGGCAGTTGGGGTTCAAGGGGCAATTATGCCTTATGGGGCGAAGCGGGGCAACCGGGGAAGGCTGATAGAAATAGGGGTGACTGACTAACTCAGATAGGCAGTAGCTATTGGCTGCGGAGGGCGCGGCCGGGGCGGGCGTTGGTGTGGCGGCCGTTGTCGATGACCAGGGTTCCGTTGACGGCTACGTAGTCGATTCCTACAGGGAATTGGGTAGGGTCGTCGAAGGTGGCGGGGGTGTCAACGATTGTCGGATTGAAGAGCACCAGGTCGGCCTTGGCGCCGTTGCGGATTTCGCCCCGGTCGGTGAGGCCGAGGCGCCGGGCAGGGGCGCCGGTCATTTTGCGGATGGCCTGTTCCAGTGGGAAGAGACCCTCGCCGCGCACGAATTGGGCCAGCACGTAGGGGTAGGTGCCGTAGGTTCGGGGATTGGGCCGTCCGCCGGTGAGGATGGCGTCGGTACCGATCATCTGGGCAGGATGGGACGCAATCTCACGGATGTTTTCGAGGTTGCCGGTGCGGGCAACGAAGGCCACCTGCAAATCCTCTTCCAGCAGCAGGTCGCACACTGCGTCAACCATGCGCCCGCCCCGGTGCTGGGCCAGCTCTTCCAGGGACCGGCCTTCCCATTCCTTGTTCTTGTCCGATTCGATGTGGGCGAAGATGTAGTTGTCCAGCGTCTGGCCGCCCCATTGCGGTTCTACGGCCCGCACCATCAGGGCGCGCACGTCGGGGTCGGCGATGCGGGTCAACAGCGCCTGTGGGCCGCCGGCGTGGACCCAATAGGGCAGCAGCGAATGCAGTATCGTGCTGGCCGCCGGGTAGGGATATTGGTCGTAGGTTACGTCCTGACCGCGACCGCGGGCGTCGTCCACCAGGGTCGTCATCTGCGCGCCGAGACCGGCAACCGGACTGTGGTAGTGGGAGATGTGCACCGGTGCGCCGGAACGTCGTCCCACTTCCAAAGCTTCGCGGAAGGGGTCGAGCAGTCGGTCGCCCAGCGAGTAGCGGGCGTGGGTGCAGTAGAAGCCGCCCTCGTCGGCGGCGGCAGTGGCAATTGCGGCCAGCTCGTCGGTGTTGCTGTACGCTCCGGGCGCGTAGGTCAGACCGGTGGTAAAGCCAAAGGCGCCATCGCGCATCCCCTGACGGGTAAGGTCCTGCATCTGCGCCAGCTCGGCGTCGGTGGGCAGCCGGGACGACCAGCCCATGACCGCGACCCGGATGGCGGCGTGGGGCACGAAGTGGAACACGTTGCAGGCGGCGTTGCCGTCGAAGAGCGCGAGGAAGTCGGCAACGCTGCTCCAGCGGACGCCGTCGGGAGCGGTTCCGTTGACGGCGGCAAGATAGACCAGCAGTTGCTCAAGCGCCCTGGGGGTGGTTGGCGCATAAGACAGGCCGTCCATCCCCAACGCTTCGGTGGTCACGCCCTGTCGGATTTTGGCCTCGTGGGCCGGCTCGGTGAGCAGCTTGAGGTCGGAGTGAGAGTGCATATCGATGAAGCCGGGGCAGATGACGTAACCGGTGGCGTCAATGGTGCGGCCGGCATCTACCGCCGAAGGGTCGCCGGAAATCACCTGCACCGCATCGCCGGTGACGGCGACGCTGCCGCGGAAGCCGGGGGCGCCGGTACCGTCAATAACCGTGCCGTTGGCAAATAGCAAGTCAACCATCGTTGTTCTCCCGGTTCAGTTTGAGATGTAAGGCGGTATGATACACCGCCGGATGCAGTAAATCACCGGAATATGGGCTATAATTACGCTCACAACCTCGCCACAAAGGAGGCCCCCAATGCCGGCTACCGTCAATCGAGATGAAGTGTACGAAGCCCTACGCACGGTCTATGACCCGGAAATCCCGGTGAACGTGGTGGACCTGGGCCTGATTTACGACGTGCAGGTCAGCGACGCCAATGACGTCTTCGTCCAGATGACCCTGACCTTCCCCGGCTGCGGCATGGGGCCGCACATCGCCCAGCAGGCGGAATGGGCCGTGCAGGACGTAGAAGGAGTCGAAGAGGTCAACATCGAACTGACCTTTGATCCTCCCTGGTCTCCCGACCTGATCAGCGAAGAAGCCCGCAATATGCTGGGGATTTAGTCAGCCCCGTCATGGATTCCGGCTTTCGCCGGAGTGACGAAACAGGCTTGGAGAATGCTCGAACATGGCAACGCCACAGCAGCCCAACGCGCAACAAAACGCCCGACTGCAACAGATCCGTCGGCAGTGGGAACAGAAACGCCAGATTACCGACCGCCTGGCGTCGGTTCGCACCAAGATCGGCGTGTACAGCGGCAAGGGCGGAGTGGGCAAGACCACCGTGGCCTGCAACCTGGCTACCACCCTGGCAACGCAGGGGGAGCGCGTTGGCCTGCTGGACGTGGACATCGACTGCCCCAACGTTACGCGCGTAATGGGCATTGAGGACAAGCCGGATTATCGGGAAGGGCAGATCACGCCGGCCCAGGGGCATGGCGTCAAGGTAGTCTCCATGGCCTTCTTCCAGGAAAACGAGGACGAGGCCATCATTTGGCGTGGACCGATGATCCACAACGCCATCAACCAGTTTCTCCAGTCCACCGACTGGGGGGAGCTTGATTATTTGATAATTGACCTGCCGCCCGGAACGTCGGACTCGCCGCTGACCGTGATGCAGACGCTGCCGATGGACGGGTTCATTGTGGTGAGCACGCCGCAGGAGCTGGCCATCGTTGACGCCAGACGCTGCATCAACATGATCCGCAAGCTGAACCTGAACGTGGTGGGAGTGGTGGAAAACTACTGCGGGGAGATCTTCGGCGAGGGCGCCGGCCGTCAACTGGCCGAAGACATCGACGCGCCGTTTTTGGGCAGCATGTCGCTGCGACCCTCTTACCGGGACACGGGGCAACCTACCGTGCTGGTCGATTCCACCGTTGGCGAGGAATATGCTTCGGTGGCCAACCAGCTGCGCAGCAGTCTCAAGGCCCACGGGCTGGAAGCGTAATCAGGAAATCTCCCGTTCCCGCCCTTCTGACAAGGCCAGCGGGCCCGGCGGCAACGCCATTGCATCATCGGCTTCCGGCCAACCGGCCAGGTGCATTCGCATCAGCGCCGCTACTTCCTGCTGGATAGCTTCCTGGGCGAAGGGGTTCAACTCGCCCATCTGACGGAACTTCTTGTGGCGCTGCTTGACCAGCTTGCTGGTGGAAAGCCGGCCGGTTTCCGCCAGATGCTTGTAGATGCAATATTCGAGGTCGTTGGCAGCCTCTCTGGGATCATTGTGGGCTCCGCCGACCGGCTCGGGGACAATCTGGTCAACGATGCCCAGCTCTTCACAGTCCCGGGCCGTCATCATCAGCACTTCCGCCGCCTCACGAGTGAGGTAGCGTTCGCGAGATGGCCCCCCGACAGTGTGATGCAGCGAAATGGGCGAGTAAATCGCGTACTGCTGCATCAGGATGCGGTCCGACACGCCCAGGGCCAGCGCCGCCTCGTTGCCGGCCTCACCGATAATCACTGAGACCAGAGGCGTCTCCGCCTCAAGCATCATTGACAGGCTGCCGGCGATGGCATTGCCCACTCCCTGTTCTTCCGACTCCAGGCGCGGGTCGGCTCCCTGGGAGTCAATCAGGGTAATGAGCGGCAGGTTGAACCGTGCGGCCAGACTGATTAGCCGCTGCGCTTTGCGCAGGCCCTGGGGATGAACATGGTAGCGTCCCGATTCCAAATCCCCGGCACGACTTCGTTGCTGTCCGATAGCCACCACCGGGTGACCCCGGAGCAGGCCCATGCCGCCAACCACGGTGCGGTCGTCGCTGCTAACCCGGTCGCCACAAATTTCAAAGAATCCTTCGAGGATGTGGCGCATGTAGTAGAGAGCGTCGGGCCGTTCGTCGTGTGTTGCGGCTTTCAGCGACTCCCAGGTCTCGGTGTCATCCACGGCCGGCGCCGTCAGTCTGGACACGGCGCGGCGGCCCAGCTTGATTTCCTCCGGCTCCACCAGGAGGTTGAGCAGCTGAATCAGGCGCTCCCGCAGCAATTCGCGATCAACCACGTTGTCCAGAAGCCCACGACGCAGGTGATATTCCGCAGTGTGCACGTCCGGAGGCAACTGGCGGCCCGTGGCTTCCATCATCGTGCGGATGGGAGACAACCCGACTACCGAGCCGGGTTCTGCGATGATTATGTCGGCCAGGTTGGCGAAGCTGGCGTAAGCCTGGCCGGTGGAGGGATTCGCCAACACGGCGATGAAGGGCATCGCGGACTCCCGCAAACGGTTGACCGCGGTTACGGTCTTGGCCATTTGCATCAGGGAGAGAACGCCCTCCTGGTTGCGGGCGCCGCCGCCGGTTACGATGGCAATAACGGGGATATTGCGCCGGGCAGCGGTTTCAAAGGCCAGCGCCACTTTCTCGCCCACGACGCTGCTCATGCTCCCGCCCATAAACCCGTAGTCCAACACCGCGAGCATGACGTTCTTGCCGTCGATTCGGCAGGTTCCGGTAACCGCCGCTTCGGTCAACCCGGTGCGGTCCTGATTTTCCGTGATCTCATCCTCGTACTCGCTGCGCGCCGAGTCGGCCCGATTGGAAAAGGCTAACGGGGCCAGTGAGCGGACGTAGCGGTTCTGCTCCCGGAAACTGCGCCGGTCGGCAACGAGTTCAATGCGCTCCCGCGCCGACAGGGTGTAGTGAAAGCGGCAGAAGGGGCATACGCGAAAGTCCAGGTACGCCTGGGTAGCGTTGATAGGTTCGTGGCAGAACAGGCAGTGGTCATGGACCGCCGACAGGTACACCTCTTCCAGCTCGTCGCCGTCGCTGAAAAGGTGAACTAGAAAGTTGGTCAAATCGCGAACCGGCATCTGTCCCTCCTATGGACACCGGAAGCAGCCATTGGCAGCCTCGTAGTTGAACACGACAACTGCCATGCGCGGCATCTTAGCGGTTGGCATTAATTCTACACAACCTGTGTTTCGCCAGTATTACGGGGTGCGTTTAAATTTAATCAGGGTTGCGGCACGGACGCCGCTTTCCGCCGGGCCGAGGGCAGCCCAGTCCGCGAGGCGCGCGCCAACCGCCCAAGCGACGCCCTGGGGGGTAATCACCAGGGGAACCCTCGGCCGCCAGCGGCGGGGCACTCCGGCATCGATGAACACGTCCTGCAGCTTGCGATGGCCAGACATCCCCAGGGGCTGCATCCGGTCGCCTGGCTGCCAGGTGCGCACCGTGGCCCCGCCTGCCAACGCGGCCGGGGACAAGTAGGCAGACATGGGATCGCCGGTATCCAGGGGCGCATCGTCCGGCAACGTTACGGCCTGGCAGGCAACTTCCCACCCATCTCGCCGGGTGACGGCCACAGCAATGGGACCCCAGGGCAGGGTGAGCCGGAACTCGCCGCTCAGGACTGGATAAGGGCAATCATCCTCAACGTTTGCCGGCGACAGTTCCAGCCAACGGCCCAGCGTGCGGGCCACATACCCGCCGGGGAGGCTTATGGTCTTGCCTGACACCGTGCCGGAGGCTATCGCCGCCAGTTGCTGCAAGTGACCTTCGGTAAGCCGGCCAGGGTCGCCTTTGACCGCAATCCAGGCACGCCGCAACAGCAACGGCTGCAAGGCGGCATGAACCTCGCTCAGAGCGGCACGGTCCAGTCGCAGCGCGCCGTTCGCCGCAACCGGTTCCGGCGCCACGTCGGGCCAACAGGTGGCCGCCTGTTGCTCCAGGTAGTCCAGCTGCACGGCAGACGTTCGAGACAACCGCCGCAGCGCTCCGACGATTTGGGGGTTCAGTTGTTCCGCCAGGGCCGGCATCAGGTTGAGACGCACCCGGTTGCGCGCGAAATTCTCCATGTAGTTGGTGCTGTCATCTCGAAAGTCGATGTGGGTTTCACGGCAGTAGCCGATGGTGTCGGCGCGGCGCACAGTCAGCAATGGTCGCCAGAGGAGAGGGGCATCATCGCCCTCGGGGTATGGCCATGGGTTCAGCTCCTGCATTCCACGCAGGCCGTGGAGTCCGCTGCCGCGGGCAATGTGCAGCAGTACCGTTTCAGCCAAGTCATCGGCGGTGTGCCCCAAAGCCACGTAGCGGGCGCCCACTTTGCGGGCCACCCGCGCCAGGAAGGCGTAACGCAAATCCCGGGCCGCTTGCTCAAAGGAACTGACCCCGGTTTCGCGTTGATAGGCCGGAACGTCCACCTCTGCTACCGTACAGGGACAATCGTTTGTGTCCGCCAGCCGTCGGACGAAGTCTGCGTCGTCATGGGATTCCTGGCCCCGGAAATCATGGATGAGATGGGCAATGTGCAGTTGGAACCCCAACAGTCGCGCAATGTCCAGTAGCACGAGGGCCAAAGCGGTGGAATCAGGGCCGCCGGAAACGCCGGCCAACACGGCGGAGTTGTGGCCCAGGCCGAGCTGCCGGGCTGAAGCCAGCGCCGTTGGATGGAGCCGTGGGGAATTAGTAGCCAACGCGGTTTTCAGGCGTGAGGTGGTCGACGGCATTATAGCTGCTCATCCGTCGCCCGCGTGATCCCGTTCTGATGGTGGTGCAACTGCCCAGGGACAAATCCATGTGATTGATGTTCGCCAGCGGCAGGCCGATGACGGCGGCGACGATGCAGCGGATGGTGAAATTGTGAGTAACGGCAATTACGGTGTCATCCGGGCCGTGGCAAGTGTCCATTTCGTCAAAGGCGGACATGGCCCGCCGCTGAACGTCGCCCAGCGATTCGCCGTCGGGCATGGTGACGCTGCTGGCGTCCCGCCGCCAGCCCTGGTAAAGGTCAGGCCAGCCATCCCGCATCTCCTGTACCGTAACGCCCTCCAACGCCCCCATGTTCATCTCGGTGATGCGGGGCTCGACGGTTACAGGCAGCCCGGTCAGGTCTCCAATCTGAGCCGCGACGTCGCGGGCGCGGGTCAAGGGACTGGAATAAATGGCGACGGGATTCCACGCCAGGCTGGCCATACCCATCTCCCGAGCCTGGCGGCGACCCAGCCGGGTCAGCACTGAATCAGTGGTACCTTGCAGTCGTCCGGCCGCGTTGATGTCCGTCTCCCCGTGGCGCAGCAGGTGGAGCCTCATTCTCCGCCACTCTCCCCTTGCGCCGGGGGCCGCTCCAGCCGAACCTGGTTGATGCGGGCTCCCACCATACCCGTAACGGTCAAAACCAGGCCCTCCGTTTGCACCGTGTCGGCGGTTCTGGGAATTTCGCCTTCCCGCTGGTGAAGCACGAGTCCGGCGATGGTGTGATATTCGCCCTCGGGCAGGGCGATGCCGCCCTCTTCCAGGCGGTCGTTAATCTCAATGATGGTCATGCCACCGTCCAGCAGGTACGAGCCGTCAGCCTGGGGCATGATGCCGCTGTCGGCGATTTCGGACGGCGGGTCGTCATCGACCATTGTGCCTACGATTACCCCGGTGAGCTGTTTCAGCGTTACCAGTCCGGCGATTCCGCCGTATTCGTTGGTAACCAGCATCATGGAAAGACGTTTCGCCTGCATGGTGTCAAAGGCATCGGACACCGTAACCGTTTCGGGTATGAAGTCAACATCGCGCATCGTTTCGGTAACCGGGTCGTCGGGCCCAATCTGCCCCCGGCTCTGGGCAATGAGGACTTCCTTGTTGGAAAGTACGCCCAGCACGGTCTCCTGGGTGCCTTCAAAAATGGGGAACCGGGTGTGGCTGTTCTCGGCGTAGAGCTGCAGAAACTGTTCCAGCGTAGTGCCCTTTTCGATCCAGACGATTTCCGTGCGGGGTGTCATTATCTCGCTGAGCCGTCGGTCCCGGAAGTGAAACACGCGGTTCAAGCGCTGGGCCTCCTCCGACTCCACCGCGCCCTGCTCCCGGGACAGGTCGATCATCATCCGCAACTCGCCCTCAGTGAAGGTGGTTTGCCAGCCGTTGGCCGGCGTGCGGAGAACTTTGTAAATCAGACGGGGCGCCGCAGTGAAAAAGTAGATGAATGGTGTACACACCAACATCGTCCAACCCACCGGGCGAGCAGCAATGAGCGACCAACGTTCCGAGTAAGTCGCGGCCACCGTCTTGGGCGTAATTTCGCCGAAGATGGAGATCACCACCGTCATAATCAGGGTGGTCAGAACCGCCGCAGACCCGGCATCGCCCAGGGCTTCTGCGGCCAAGGCCGTTCCGATGGCAGTGGCAAATATCGTGAAAGCGTTCTGACTCAACAGGATGGTGGCAAAGAACTTCTCGTGCTGGGAGAGGACGTTGTCCACGGCACGCGCCGCCGCGCTCCCTTGCTCGACCAGGAACCGAATGCGGATTTTGTTGACGGCAATGAGCGCCGATTCCGCGCTGGTAAAAAATGCGATGCCGAGAAAGCTGACGATTAGCAACCACACTTGCAGGCTCGTCGGGATATCCAATCCGCCGTTGGATGTTCCGGCCTGCAACAAACCAACCCACAAGGATAAACCGTCGGGCGCAATGTCCATCATTGGGGTGACTTCCCTCCTGCGGGACGGGGTCGACCGCCGATGAAGGCAGGTCAAACCTGATTTTGATTATTCACAGGAAGGATAACACCGGCTGCCAGCCGGCGCAAAGGCATCGCCTGTTATAATCCAAAAACCATGCTTATTCTCGGCATTGAAACCTCCTGCGACGAAACCGCCGTGGGTATCGTGGAAGACGGGCGCCGACTGCGCGCCAACGCAATCGCCTCCCAATCGGCGCTACACGCAGTCCATGGCGGCGTGGTGCCGGAGTTGGCCTCCCGCCAGCACATCCGAGACATGCAGCCCACCCTGTCGCGGGCGTTGGCCGACGCCGCAGTGACGCTGGACGACGTTGACGCCGTGGCCGTAACGCACGGCCCAGGACTGGCCGGCGCGCTCATCTCCGGCGTCAATACGGCCAAGTCTTTGTCCCTGACGCTGGGAGTTCCGTTAATCGGCGTGAATCACCTGGAAGGGCACATCTACGCCTCCTGGCTGACGCCCGGCAGCGGGGGTTCCGAAGGACCTGCGCCGGCCGAAGAACCCGGTTTTCCCCTGGCCTGCCTGGTGGCCTCCGGCGGACATACCGATCTCATCCTGATGGAGGGGCACGGCGACTATCGCCTGGTTGGGCGCACTCGCGACGACGCCGCGGGCGAAGCCTTTGACAAGGCGGCGCGGGTGCTGGGGCTGGGTTTCCCCGGCGGGCCGGAGATTCAAAAGGCGGCTGAATCCCTGGCAACATTCGCCGAGGATGACTTTGAGCATTCCGAACTGACGACGCTGGCATCGGCGCCCCTGCCCCGGGCCTGGATGCGCGATACCCTGGACTTCAGCTTCAGCGGGGTGAAAACCGCGTTGCTGCATCGCGCGCACGACGTGGGGCTGTATCCCCCGCCCGAGGCGCCGCAACCCGATAACGAGCGCAAGGTTGCCGCTTTGGCAGCCGAGTTCCAGGAGTCGTTGGTCGATGTGATGACGGCCAAGCTGCTGGCCATGGCCGAGCGTTATCATGCCAGAGGGCTGATACTGGGCGGCGGCGTAACCGCCAACGCTCGCCTGCGACAGCGCATCCTGGCTGACTCTCCCCTCCCGGCAGTCATACCGCCTCCGGTCTTGTGCACCGACAACGGCGCCATGATTGCCGCTGGCGCCTACTATCAGCAGCAACGGGGAGAAATTGCAGACCTGTCTCTGGACGTTGATCCGTCACTGCCCTTCGGGCGGCCAGATTGAATCCCCGTTTCTCGCGCCCGACCGCCGCAGTAGCAAACGGTTGGCAAATTCCTGCAGGTCCTGAAATTCGGCTCCGCACTGGGTTTCCAATGTCCAGTTGACGCCAGAGATTTGCAATCTGCGACCGCCGGCCTGAGTTAAACCGCGCCAGAATAGCCAGCCGGCCAGCACCAACAGCACCATGATAACCACCGCGAAGGCGTGCAGGTTGACTACCGGGATAATCACTTCGGGCAGGTGGTCAACCAGCCAATAGGCGAGGAGGAGATAGACAATCAACCCTCCCACTATCAGGGATGCCCAATGCTTCCAGGACAATCCGCGGCGGGCGTCTTCCCGGAGACTGACCTGGGAAACTGTCGCCAAGGCATACATCTCGACTATGCGGGTACGTCCGCTATCAGAAGCGTTGATAAGGCGGCGGTCGGTGGCCATCAGCAGGCGGCCGGCCGCGGGCGGCTCTGCCAGCAGACCGCTTTCGGTACTCAGAATGGCCACAACCTGCTCATCCGGCAGCAGGGCCACGTCGCGAACGTGAGATAGGTATGATGTTTTCGGTTGCATCTGAATCCGCCTGCCCACTGCCGGGAAAGACGCGGGGTGAAATCCTACCACAACGATGACGGACGGAGGGGGGCCGATTTTCCGGGGTGGATTCTCCTTGAAGGTCGCACCACCCGGTATTTGACGGTGTCGCCGACTCCGTGATAGATTCTATGCGAAAGGCTGAGATGGAGACGAGTAAGCGGGCTAAAGCGCATTAGCGAGCCTGGCACGGTGCAAGCAGGCGCGCCGACCCCGCCCAAAATCCCTCCGGAGCCGCCGGCTGAAAACCGCCTCACTATACTGGCGGCGACTAAGCGCAGGCCGGGTTCGCCGCCCGTTAGAAGCGACGGGGCATGATGGTGTCCTTATTGAGTGGTCATGCGACGCCCTTCAAGGGGTGTCGGTGGCAAATAGGGTGGTACCGCGGATATCAGTCCGTCCCTATGGGGACGGGCTTTTTTTATGTGCTTCGGCGCTGCCGAAACGCCCCGCTCCGCCAGTGGCGGAAACCAAAACAGAAACGGAGATCCGCTGTGAAGCTAAAAGGCTCTGAAATCATTTGCGAAAGCCTGCTCCGCGAGGGCGTGGACGTATTGTTCGGTCACCCCGGCGGCGCGATTCTTCCCTTTTACGATGCCCTGTGGAGTTATCCGCAGTTGCGCCACGTGCTGGTGCGGCACGAGCAGTCTGCCGCGCACGCCGCCGACGGGTACGCGCGGGTAACGGGCAAGCCCGGCGTATGCGTGGCCACCTCCGGCCCCGGCGCCACCAACCTGATAACCGGCATTATGGGCGCCAAGGCCGACAGCGTGCCCATGGTGGCCATCACCGGGCAGGTGGCTCGAGCCGCCATGGGAACCGAAGCCTTCCAGGAATGCGACATTTGCAGCATCGCCTCGGTGTGCACAAAGCGCACTTATCTGGTGCTTTCCGCTGCCGATTTGCCCAGGACCATCCGCGACGCCTTCCGCGTCGCTCAGGAAGGACGGCCGGGGCCAGTGCTAATCGACATTCCGCGGGACGTGCAGTTGGAAGAAGCCGAGTTTGAATACCCGGAAATCCAGGCGGCGTCGGAACCGGCCCTGTCAGACGAGGTGAAGGAAAACGTCCGCAAGGCGGCGACGCTGATGAACGAGGCGGAGCGTCCGGTCATTGTCGCCGGGCATGGCATTGTCCATTCCGGGGCATTCGAAGAGCTGCGGGCGTTGGCCGAGGCCAGCGGCATACCGGTCATCAACACCCTGCTGGGGCTGAGCGGTTTCCCCCGCAATCACCCCCAGAGCCTGGGAATGCTGGGGATGCACGGCATGTACTGGTGCAACATGGTAGTTGATCAGGCAGACGTGCTCATCGGACTGGGGATGCGGTTCGACGACAGAGTAACGGGGCGGGTGTCGGGCTTCGCTCCCCACGCGCGGGTGATTCACCTGGACATCGAAGCCACTCAGGTGGGGCGTATCGTGCCGGCAGAAGTGCCGCTGGTGGGGGACGCCAAGCCCATCCTGCAAGCGCTACTGCCGCTGGTGCGCTGGGCCGAGCGCCCGGAGTGGATGGCCAACATTGCGCGGCTCAAGGCGGAGCATCCCTCGCTAGCCATTCCCAAGTCGGAATCGCTGTTGGCTCAACAGGTGCTGGCGGAGATGAACGATGTCATCCAGGAGGACGAGGACGTTGTGGTGGTTACCGGGGTCGGCCAGCATCAAATGTGGGCGGCGCAGTACCTGTTTCTCAATCAGCCCAATTCTTTCGTAAGCTCCGGGGGGCTGGGGGTGATGGGATTTGAGGTGCCGGCGGCATTGGGTGCTCAAATGGGGCGGCCCGGCGCCACCGTGTGGTCCGTCGCGGGCGATGGTGGTTTTCAGATGACGCTGCAGGAACTGGTAACTGCCGTCCAGGAACGGTTGCCGATCAAAATCGCCCTGTTCAACAACGGGTACCTGGGCATGGTACGCCAGTGGCAAGAGATGTTCTTCGACGGCCACATCAAGGAAGTTCCCATGCCCGGCCCCGACTACGTCAAGCTGGCCAGCGCCTACGACATCCCGGCCCTGCGTGTGGAACATCAGGAAGACGTGGCCGACGCGCTGCGGCAGGCCCAGGAATACGACGGGCCTTTCCTCATCGAGTTCGTGGTGGAACAGGAAACCAACGTATTCCCCATGGTTCCGCCGGGCGGCTCCCTGGCCGACACCATGGAGGACCCGCGCACGGCACTTGCCGCCCTGCCGGGTTAGTGATAGAAATAGAGCGATTGCAAAGACGCGTGTCGTTCCCTTAGAGTCGGGACGACACGCTCAGGACAGCTGAGGTGCCTTATGCCCCGGGTCACAATCCAGGAAGCTTCCCGAATCCTGAACGTGTCGCAGGACGTGATACGTAAAGACGTCCGCGACGGCAAGCTACAGGCCAGCAAGGAAGGTACGCGCTGGATGGTGGACATCCCGGAGAACGCCGAGGAGTACTCAGACGACTTCAAGGAAAATATCCACGCCCTGGCGCGCACCCTGACCCCGTGGTGGTACGACAACCCCCGGAGGGAAGGGTTGGTGCACTACCTGGAAAGCCTGGGCATTGAGGAAGTGGAACCCTTCTTCCTATGCGGGATGAAAGGCGAGGACATTTGGCCGGCTACTGGTCACGACGGCCGCGACCGGTGCCCAGAGTGCGTCCTGGAAGTTCACGACCAGGGCCTACCAATGGAAACGCGGGAGTAGGGAGCCGCCTGGCTCAGTTCACCCGGTACACCCAAATCTGGTGCACGACGTCCGGCTCACCCTTGGGCAAGGCGGCGAAGGGGTCGCTGACCTCCACCAGGCTCCAGGCCCCGCTGTCCACGAGGGCATCCTGCTGCTCCTTGAAACCCAACTCAAGGTGCGTATCGGGGCGCAGGCTGAACACAATATAACCGCCGGGCCTGGTAACTCGACACAAGTCCACGAATGAACTGGGCGGCGCGTGCCCGGGCGTAAATACGCCGGTGCAGATAACCGCGTCGTAGGAATCCGTGTCGAAGTCCAGGCGTCCGCCCAGCGCCATCTGCCGGAAATCGTTGTAGCAGCCCTTGGAGCGGGCCTCTTCCAACATCCCTTCGGACAGGTCCATGGCGCAGATGTTGACGTAGCCCAACCGCTGCAGTTCCACACCGGCCAGCCCGGTGCCGGCGCCGGCGTCCAGGATTTTGGCGTCCTTAGCTACGTGGGCTGCGAGGGCTTCTGCTCCGCGGATCGGCGCCAGCCAGACGAAGGTGTTTTCCAGGTCGTCGTCGTATTCCTTTGCCCACTCGTCGTACCGTTCGGCGAGTTCCTCGTTGGTGGTGGACGCATAGACCCATTGGACCCGGTCTTCCGAGCTGATATTCCCGACATCTGGCATATTGTTTTCCGCTCCGTTTCCGATGCTGCGGTGAACTACGACCTATTGCTTGACGCAGAGGTACTGCGCCCAGCCCAACTCTTCGTTGTTGATGGCCTCGACCGTCTTCATGTAGGCGTCGGTCAGGTACTCAAAGCGATCCTGATAACCTTCCGGCCCTTCCGCAATGGAGGCCAGCTTGGACAGATAGGTGTAGCTCTGGGCAAGGTGGGGGGACAGGTCCCGCGCCTGAATCACCCTGAAGCCGGTTTCGCGCAGCGCGTCCATGTAGGAGTAGAAGCTGAAGTCGGTGTCGAACAGCAGGCGGTCGTACACGAACTTGCGACCGGACTCGCTGATGTCGGAACGGGGTTTGGTAAGATCATCGAAGATCATCACCCCGCCCTGCTGCAACACCCGATACGCTTCTTGCAGCACCTTCACCTTGTCGGGAACGTGGTAGATGGTGGCCTGGCTCCAAACGTGGGTAAAGGTCCCTTCGTCGAAAGGCAAATCGGTGGCCGAGGCCTTTTCAAAGGCCAACTTATCGACCAGTTCCGGCACCTTCGACAAAGACTCGACCGCATTGGCCACCCTAACGCCGCTCAGGTCAATGCCCGTAACGTGGGCACCGCTGTTGCGGGTCAGCCAGACCGCAGCGTTGCCGTTTCCGCAGCCGATGTCCAGAACCCTGGAGTTCTCATCGATCTTGCCGTATTCCACCATCAGTTCGTTGAGGCGGATACCGGCGGCAAGGAACTGTTCCCGAATGGTCCGGTCGCGGTCTGACTCCTCATCGAAGACGCCCCAGTGGACGCTCCCATCAGCGTCCCACACCGACCGATAGATGACGTCCTCGGCGTCGTAGTATTCCTCGGTTTCGTTCTCAGAAAACCGATGACCAGATGCTGTTACCATTTTTGCCTCTCAGTGCAGGTCTGTCTCGCTGTTAGAAAAGCGCGACGGGTTCGGGCTCCGGCTCGGCGTACATGGAGCCTTCGATCCATTCGAGGAATTTGTTGTTTTCGTCCACCAGGATCATGCGCTGATCGACTTCCTTGTCGGTGACTTCAAAGGCCATGATGATGGCGCAGTCCCCGATCTGGCAGAGGCGGGCTGCCGCGCCCTGGATTGAGATGATACCGCTGCCACGCTCGCCCGGCAGCGCGTAGGTTTCAAACCGCTGGCCGTTGCTGCAGTTAACCACTTGGACCTTTTCGAACGGGAGGATGTCGGACATTTCCAACAGGTCGCGGTCGATGATGATGCTGCCCACGTAGCCCAGGTTGGCTCCGGTAATCCAACAGCGGTGAATCTTGGAACGTAGTATCTCTCTCATGTTTTCTCCTCTTTTGTATCCTTGAAGCCGAATTGGCGCTTTGAATTCGGGCCGGCGTCAGCCCGGTTACCGAGGTGTCCGAAGGAAGCACAGGCGTGCGCTGTCGGCAGGCAGCGTTCGGAGCCAAGCTCAACGACCGCAACCGGCTTTGCGGCGGAAACCTGGGTTAGGCGGGCGCGTTGCGGGGCGCTAATCCCGCGGCCCATTTAGGCTTGGAGCAGCTAAGGCTCGCAAGGCAGGCGGTGGTTGCAACGTCCCCGCAGCTGTGACAACTGCCTGGCTCGCAAGGTTGCTTCCCCGAATTGATGCCCTGAATCTCCCCGCGCTCGGCGGGGCTGTGTAGAGTCAGGGTCCGGCGACGACCGGTGCGCTGATTGCGCGGCTGCACTCATATGGCCTCCTTGTTTAAGGGCAGGTTGATGGGTGTGCAGACCTGCTAGTGCTGCCCGCAGTGTAGCCGCACAGTGGGCCAATGTCAAATCGAACCGGCTTGTCAAGGGCTTTGGGGCTCATTTTCGGTCATTTTTTCAAAATCTACCAAAGGACGCCGATCCGACTTCCTTTCACCTCGTCTCCACACATTGGACACCGGCGGTCGAGCGTCAAACAGAGCCAGCTGCTGCGGCCCCTGGCGTCGTACTTCGTGCTCAGCGGAACACCACCTTGGGATTCCCCGCGCGGAGGCGTGTCCGGCAAAAACCGGGCCATGCCCGGCATAACCGTGGCGAGTCCACAGCCAGGCGTGCAGCAGCTCGTGGGCGAGTATGCCTTCCATGCCCTGCCGGCCGCAGCGCTGCATCCGGGGCAGCGACAAACCAATCACCCAAGAGCCGTCCGAGTAGCAGAAACACCGGCCGCCGGTGGCGAAGGTCCGCTCCAGCACCACCGAGCCCGTTGCGATGTCCAGGTCGGGCAAGGTGTATTTCCGGGCGATGTTTTCGACCCAGGCCAAATCGTTGAGGATGATGCCTTTGGGCCAGTTCAACCTTGACATAGGAACCCGCTATGGCGTCAGGATAATTTTGCCGGTGGTAGCCCGGCCAGCCAGCTGGCGATGGGCTTCCGGCGCGTCGGACAGGGCAAAGGTATGCTCCACCCTGAGCTTCAACTCCCCGGACTTGACCCAGCCCAGAACCGCGCCGGCGCGCTGCTCCAGTTCCGTCCGGTTGGCAGTGTAATCGCCCAGGCCGGGCCGGGTGAGGAACTTGGACCCGTTGCCCAGGACCCGGGGGTCCATGGCCGGCACGGGCCCACTGGCCTGACCGTAGAGCACCATGTAGCCCCTGGGAGCAAGACAAGAGATGCTGCCATCGAAGGTATCCTTGCCCACAGCGTCGTACACCACCTGGAGGCCGGCACCGTCGGTCGCCTTGGCAATCTCGGCGGCGAAATCCTGCTGGGTGTAGAGGATCACCTGGTCGGCGCCGGCGCCGCGGGCCAACTCGGCCTTGGCCTCGGTGGAAACGGTGGAATAGACGTATGCGCCAAGGGCCTTGCACATCTGAATCAGCAGGAGGCCCACGCCACCGGCCCCGGAATGAACCAGAACCCGGTCGCCGGCCTCTACCCGGTAGGTGTCATAGCATAGGTAGTGGGCAGTCATGCCCTGGAGCATGGCCGCCGCGCCATCGCGGGCAGACAGACCCTCGGGCATCTTGATGAGGCGCCAGGCGGGAACGAGGGCCTGCTCGGCGTAGGAACCGGGATGGCTGCAATAAGCCACCGTGTCGCCCACGGCTACGTGGTCAACCCCGGCGCCCACCGCGCGGACCACTCCGGCAGCTTCAACGCCGGCGACCCAGGGCAGTCCCGGCGGGTTTACGCCCATGCGGCTGTAGATGTCGGTGAAGTTAACGCCGACGGCCTGGATATCCACCACCGCCTGCTCCGGCCCGGCCACCGGATCGGGAAGGTCAACGTAATTCATCACCTCGGGGCCACCGTACTCGGTGATTTGAACCGCTTTCATGGCAATTGCTCCTATGGTTATCGGCGTTCGTCAGTTGACTAGAATAGCACAGAGCAACCGACCGGCCGCAACGTCCTGATGTCAGCAAAACGGCCCTTACAGACGCTCGCAATTGCTAGGGCAACAGGCAAATGCTATGATAGACCAACCTTACCACGCGCCATGGCGCTCGTACTGGAGTGGAGGGCATACGTTGACCAACGACGCACACCTATCGATTTCCCAGGCCATCGACATCTTTGTTGCGCACTTGAAGGATGGCCGGCAGATTATGCAAGGGCAGCAGGAGCTCCTCCGTTTTCAAGCGAGGATTGGGCGGGACAAGCTCATATCAACCCTGCACGCCATCGAAGTGGGAGACTACGCCCGCTGGACTACCGAAAACGTCGAAAATCCGGCCTCCCGCCTGGATCCAGTGAAAAAATTCCTTACCTTCGCCAACCGTAAGGGATGGACTGAAACCAGCCTGGCCCGTTACGCGGCGGCCCCACGGCGCAATCGCCGTCGCTTCCAAAACTCGGACCAATCCACCGGGGCCAGTACTCCGACCGCCCGTTTGAGCCAGCAACGACACACCGAACTGCAGGCGGAACTGGAACGATTGCGCGCCGAAGTTCCCCGGATTCGCGAAACCATCCGATTGGCCCGCAGCGACGGGGATGTTCGGGAAAACGCGCCGTTGGACGCCGCGCGGGAGCAGCAGCAGTTGGTGGAGCGTCGCATCCGGCAACTGGAGAACGACCTGGCCCGCGTAGAAATCGTTGACGCCGCCAACGCGGATACTGAGAAGGTGAGCATTGGTTCCCGGGTAACCCTCCACGACCTGGGCGCTCAACAGCCTCGCTCCTTCACCCTGGTGGACGTGCGCGAAGCCGATGCTTCGGCCGGCAAGATTTCCACGGTTTCTCCCATCGGCCAAGCCTTGATGGGACGCAGTGTTGGCGAGGAGGTAACGATCAACACGCCCCGGGGATCCGTTCAGTATCGCATTGAAGGCATCGGCGGATAACGATCGGGGCCAGGACTCCCGCACCGCCCTTGGCAGAAATTACGACCTCCGAGGGAATGGGGATTACGGAACAAGCGTCAGGGGCGAAAGAAATTTCGCCCCTGTTCTTTTCAACTGATGTCGGCTATCGCCTGCAGGATGGTTTCCGGGTCAGGGATGAAGCCCGGCTCGTAGGTTTCCCGGTAACGAATTACGCCCTCAGGGTCCACGATGATAACTGCCCGGGTACCGGCCCCGCGCTCCTCGTTCCACAGGTCGTAAGCGGTAGTGACCTGGCCTTTGGGGTGCCAGTCGGAAAGCTCCGGGTAGGGCAGCCCTCCCATGGAAGTGGTCCAAGCTCGATGCGCGGCAACGTGGTCACAACTGATGCCCAACACCTGGGCATTTAGCTCTTCGAACCGCCCGTTGTAACGGCGGAACGAAGTGGCCTGGTCGGTTCAACCACCGGTGAAGTCCAGCACGTGGAATGACAACACCACGGTATGGGTGCCGCGGTAACTGTTCAATGAAACATCGCCGTGATGTGGCGATGACAGGGTAAAGTCGGGGGCGATATCGCCAATCTGACCTGGCATCAAACTTCTCCTCGATAGCGCCGGGCCGGCAGATCAGATATGACGGCAAGCCCACCGGCGCGGATGGCGGAATTATACCACCTGCGTGCTATACTCGCCGACGCCGCAGCCGGCGGTCAGGCGACGCACGTGGAAGTGGTTTTCGACAGAGGGATTTTTCTGCCCGGCCTCAGCCTCTGGCTGGATGCCCTGCGCCAGCAGGATACTTCGGTGGTGTCCCACGCTCATTCCGACCACGTTGCCAGGCATCGCCATCCCGTGCTGACCTGCCGAACCCGGCTGCTGCTGGGCGACTACTACGACCGTTCCGAACCTATTGAACTGGACTACGGCGAGCCGCTGGAAACGAAGGACTATACCATCACCCTGCATCCGGCCGGCCATTGCCTGGGGTCGGCGCAAACGCTGGTGACAGAACGTTCCACTGGCCAACGTCTGCTCTATACGGGCGACCTGCGAACCCGGTCTTCGCCGATCAACGAGCCGATGGAGACGGTGGCCTGCGACACGCTGGTCATCGAAAGCACTTACGGGCATCCTGCCTACGTATTTCCGCCCCAGGACGAGGCTATCGCCACGGCCGTTCGGGTCATCTCGCAGTGGTTGGAGCAGGGGGCGCTGCCGGTAGTTCTGGGTTGGCGGCTGGGCAAAGCGCAGGAAGCTCTTCATTATCTGCTATCAGCTGGCTTTGCCGTCGCTTGCGAGGAGGGTGTGTACGACGTCGCCCGACGGTATGAAGAGGCCGGGGTTTGCTTCCCCGGCGATTACCGGATTTTCGACGGTTCGGTTGCCGATGGCGAAGTGCTGCTGTTTCCTCCCGGGAAGAAGGCTCGGGAGCAGATCAACGGGCAGCAGCGTGTTGCGCGACGCCTGGAATTGACCGGGTGGGCAGCCAGCAAAGGGGCCAGACCGTGGGGCAGCGGCCGTCCGGGCGACGCCAGCCTGCCGTACAGCGATCATGCGGACTTCAATGACTTGATCGCCTACGTACAGGCGGTGCAGCCCCGCCAGGTGTACACGGTGTTCGGTTTCCCCGACCTGGCCGAGAGGCTTCGGCAGATGGGCTACGCCGCGGTCCATCTGGGCAAGAACGCAACGCCGGCGGACCAGGCGCTTCAGATGCCGTTGTTGTGATCCACGGGCGCCAAAAAAGGGGCGAATGGTTATTCGCCCCTACCATCGGTTGCTGTTGTTTCGCGCCTAGTCCGGGGTGGTGCCTACCGCGGGTAGCGCTGCTGCCTCGTCGGCGGCCAGCATCCGGTTCATGGCGCTCAGGTATGCCTGCGCGCTGGCGACGATGATGTCGGTGTTGGCGCCGCGCCCGGAGAAGATGCGGCCACTGTTCTCGACGCGCATGGTTACCGAGCCCACCGAGTCCCTGCCTTCCGTAACGGCTTGCACCTGGAAGTCGGCGATCCTGGCCGTGGCGCCAATCACCCGGTCGATGGCGCGGCAGACCGCGTCCACGGGGCCGTTGCCGGTGGAGGCGTCGGTGTGGGTCTCACCGTCGGGGCCGACCAGCCGAACCGTCGCGGTAGGAATGTCCTTGTCGCCGCCGGTGAAGTGCACCGTTTCCAGCGAGTAGGTAATCGGCTCGGACGATGAGCGATTCTCCTCGTCCATCAGGACTTCCAGGTCGCGGTCGGTGATTTCGGGTTTCTTGTCGGCCAGTTCGAGGAAGCGCTGGTACACGCCGGTAACCTCTTCCCGGTCCAGGGAGTAACCCAGGGTCTCCAAGCGGGCCTGCAGCCCGGCCCGGCCGCTGAGTTTGCCCAGTACCAGTTGCACGTCCGGCGGCAGACCGACGCGCTCCGGCTGCATCACTTCGTAAGTGGAGCGGTCTTTTAGCACGCCGTCCTGGTGGATGCCCGAGGCGTGGCGGAAGGCGTTTTCGCCGACGATGGCCTTGTTGGCCTGCACGTTCATGCCGGTGATACGGCTGACCAAGCGGCTGCTGGGGTAAATCTGCGTGGTGTCAACGTTGAGCTCGACACCGAACAGGTCCTTGCGGGTGTCAAGCGCCATGATGATTTCTTCCAGCGAGGCGTTGCCGGCCCGTTCGCCGATGCCGTTGATGCAGCCCTCAACCTGCCGGGCGCCCACCTCGATGGCGGCCAGGCTGTTGGATACCGCGAGGCCCAGGTCGTTGTGGCAGTGAACGGACAGAGTTACCCCGTCAATACCGGGAACGTTCTGCTGAATGTCGTTCAGCATGGTCTGGAAGTCCGACGGGATGGCGTAGCCCACGGTGTCGGCGATGTTGATGGTGGTTGCGCCGACCTTGATGACCTCTTCCAGCATCCGGTACAGGTACTCGCGATTGGTGCGGGTGGCATCCATGGGTGAGAACTCGACGTCGTCGCAGTAGCTCCTGGCGCGAGAGACCATCTCGACGGCCATGGTCATGACGTCTTCACGGTCTTTGCGCAACTGGTGCATCTGGTGGATTTCCGAGGACGACAGGAAGACGTGGATGCGAGGCTTGGCCGCGCCTTTGATAGCGTTCCAGGCGGCGTCAACGTCGCCGGCCACGGCCCGGGACAGCGAGCAGATGATGGGGCCCTCCACTTCGTTGGCGATGCGCTGGACGGCCTCAAAGTCGCCGGGGGAGCTGGCAGCGAAGCCGGCTTCGATGATGTCCACCTTGAGGCGGGCCAGTTGACGGGCGATCTGCATCTTTTCGTCAACGGTCATACCGATGCCGGCGGACTGTTCGCCGTCGCGCAGGGTGGTATCGAGAAACTTTACGTGTGCAGGCATTTTGGTTCCGTTCCTTTAACGTGGGTTACGGCTAACGTGGGTTACGGCATTTCGTGGGTTACGACAGTGGGGAAGCGCGCATCTGGGGGCGCGTTGCCGTTGATTGTTACGTCGCGCCTTCTGCGGAAGGGTGCGGCAGGCCCACGCAGTCCACCGCAGCCAGCCCTGCCAAGACCAGACTGCGATGGTGAACTGCTCTGCACAGTACCTCCATGCTCATGTGTTGCCTCCTCACTTGGGGGTCGGAGTATTACTCGATCTCGCGGGGGTTGAGCCAGGGCATGATTTCGCGGAGGCCGCGGCCGACCTCGTGAATGCGGCTGGTGCGGGCTTCCTGGCGCAGGCGCAGGAAGTTGTGCCGCCCCTCGTCGCACTCGGCCATCCACTCCTGGGCGAAGGAACCGCTCTGGATGTCGTCGAGCACCCGGTGCATATTCTCCCGCACGTGCTCGTCAACGACGCGGGTGCCGCGGGTCAGGTCGCCGTATTCGGCGGTGTCGCTGACCGAGTAGCGCATGTAGTTGAACCCGCCCTGCTGGACGAGGTCAACGATCATCTTGAGTTCGTGGAGACACTCGAAGTAGGCAATCTCGGGCGGATAGCCGCGTTCGACCAGGGTCTCGAAGGCCAGGTTGATGAGGGCGGTAACGCCGCCGCAGAGGACTGACTGCTCGCCGAACAGGTCGCTTTCAGTTTCGTCCTTGAAGGTAGTTTCCAGGACGCCGGCGCGGGCGCAGCCGATACCGGCGGCGTAGGCCAGCGCGATTTCCTTGGCGTTGCCGGTAGCGTCCTGGTGCACGGCCAGAAGGCAGGGGACGCCGATGCCCTGCTCGACGAAATGCTCACGCATGCGGTGGCCGGGCGCTTTGGGGGCAATCATCATCACGTCCACCGACGGCGGGGGGACCACAAACTGGTAGTGAATGGTGAAGCCGTGGGCAAACATCAGGGCGGAGCCGGCCCTCAGGTTGGGCTCGATTTCCTCGCGGTAAACGTCCTTCTGCACGTGGTCGGGGATGGCGACCATAAGCACGTCGGCGGTTTTGGCGACTTCGGCCACGCTGTCAACGGCCAGGCCGGCGTCGCGGGCGACCTGGCGGCTGGCGCTGCCTTCATAGAGGCCGACCATCACGTTGACCCCACTGTCGTGGAGGTTCAAGGCGTGGGCGTGGCCCTGGCTGCCGTAGCCGACCATGCCGACGGTTTTGCCGCTGAGCACGGAGAGGTCGGCGTCTTTCTCGGTGTAGATGTTCACTGCCATGCTGTTTCTTCCTCTTTGATGTTCGCCTGGTTGGGAATGACGGAGTTGCAGGGATTAAACCCCTTCATAGTGTCCGGGGGCGGAGCCGGCCAGCTCGGCGGCCACGCCGTTGCGTCCGATGGTTATGGAGTCGGCGCCCACGTCGTCGCTGATGCGGCCGCCGGCCTTGCCGCGCACCATGGCAACGCGCCCGGTGCGCATCAGCTCCAGGATGCCGAAGGGGCGGAGCAGGTCGTAGAGGGCGTCGATTTTGTCCTCTTCGCCGGTGATTTCCACCACCAGCGAACGGGCGCCAACGTCCACCACTTTGGCGCGGAACAGGTTGGCCATTTCCAGGATTTCGCTGCGGCTGGAGGGCGTGGCGCGGACCTTGATGAGGGCCAGCTCGCGGGCAACCACGTCCTCGCCGGAGATGTTGGAGACCTTGACCACGTCAATCAACTTATCCAAGTGGCGGGTGGCCTGCTCGACGGTATATTGGTCGCCGGTTACGACGAAGGTGAGGCGGGAAAGGCCGGGCTGCTCGCTGGCGCCGACGGCCAGGCTGGCGATGTTGAAGCCACGCCGGCGGAACAGGCTGGCGACTCGCGTGAGTACGCCGGGCCGGTCCTGCACCAGCGCGATGATGGTGTGCTGCTCTTCGCTATGCGGACTCAATGCCCACCCCCTCGGCCTCGGGCTCTTCCAGCATCTCGTGAACGGACTCGCCGGCCGGTATCATCGGATACACGAACTCGTCCTCCTTGACCACGAAGTCCACCACGACGGGGCCGGGGGTTTCCATGGCCTCCTGGATGGCTCCCGCGACTTCCTCCTGCCTGGTAACCCGAATGCCCCGGATGCCGTAGGCCTCGGCCAGCTTGACGAAGTCGGGGTTGCCGCTGTAGATGGTGGCGAAGAAATCCTTTTCGTAGAAGAAATCCTGCCACTGGCGAACCATGCCCAGCGAGCCGTTGTTCAGGATGGCATATTTGACGTCGATGTTGTTCTCCACGGCGGTGGCCAGGTCGCACAGGGTCATCTGGAAGCCGCCGTCGCCGGCGATGGACCAGACGGTTTTATCGGGGCGGCCCACCTTGGCGCCCAGCGCGGCCGGCACTTCGAAGCCCATGGCTCCGCTGCCGCCGGAGGTGATCAGCGAGTTGGGTTCCTTGTAGCCGTAGTGCTGCGCCGCCCACATCTGGTGCTGGCCGACGCCGGTGACGATGATGGATTCGCCGTTGGTCTCGTCGGAAAGTTCCTTGAGCACCTGCTGGGGCAGGAGCACGTCGGACTTGCGGATGAACAGGGAAGGGTGCTCGGCACGGAGGTTGTCGGTTTCCCTGATCCAGTCCAGGTGGACGTTGGAGCTGACCCGGCTGACCAAGGCGCGGAGGCCAGCTTTGAGGTCGCCCAGGACGGGCACGTCGGCAACGACGTTCTTGTTGAACTCGCTGGGGTCAACGTCGAAGTGGATGATCTTGGCGTGGGGGGCGAAGTCGGCCAGGCGTCCGGTAACCCGGTCGTCGAAGCGGGCGCCCAGGGCGATGACCAAATCGGAGCGGTCGATGGCCAGGCTGGCGTAGGCCATGCCGTGCATTCCGGGCATACCCATGTGCAGCACGTGGTCGGTGGGCAGAGAGCCGATGCCCAGGAGCGTGGTGATGACGGGGATCTGGGCCTTTTCGGCGAGCTGGCGGAGTTCGTCCCAGGCGCGGGAGATGAGCACGCCGTGGCCGGCCAGGATAACCGGGCGTTCCGCCTGGTCGATGAGATGGGCGGCGGCGGCGATTTGCTGCGAATCGGGTTCTCCCGGCGGGTTGTAGCCAGGGAGGTCGATGGTTTCGGGCCATTCAAATTCGATTTTCTCGCCGGCCAGGATGTCCTTCGGCACGTCGATGAGGACGGGGCCGGGGCGGCCGGTGCTGGCGATGTAGAAGGCTTCCTTGATGGCCGGGGCCACGTCGCGCACGTCCATGACGAGATAGTTGTGCTTGGTAACGGGCAGCGTGATGCCGGTGATGTCGGTTTCCTGGAAGGCGTCGCGGCCGATGGCGGGCCGGGGCACCTGGCCGGTGATGCAGACAATGGGAACCGAGTCCATCTGAGCCGAGGCCAGGCCGGTTACCAGGTTGGTGGCGCCGGGGCCGGAGGTGGCGGAGCATACGCCGACCTTGCCGGTGGCGCGGGCGTAGCCGTCGGCGGCCATGGCGGCGGCCTGTTCGTGGCGTACCAGGATGTGGCGGAGGTCGGGATAGCCGGACAGCGCGCCATAGAAGGGCAATACGGCGCCGCCGGGCAGGCCGAAGATGGTGTCCACGCCTTCGCGCAGGAGGCTTTCGCAAATGATTTCCGCGCCGGTCAATTCCATGTCTGGCTACTCCTGGTTGGTTGCCCCGAGTTGGATACGGGGACTGCCAAATGGTGGCGCCGGGACAATAAAAAGCCCCGACCCCGAAGGGACGGGTTGAAATGCCCGCGGTACCACCCTTCTTTTCCGCAGGCCGCTCGTGGTGAGCGCGCCAGGCGAAACGCTTTGTACACAGCCGTTATCGGAGCCGACCCGCCTTCCCTAGACGCGCGTTTGCGGTTCAGGAAGGGCGCTCCGGGGCGAGTTCGGAGGTTCTGGCTGCCGACTTGCACCAACCGTCGGCTCTCTGCGCAGCCATACCCGCCTACTACTCCCCATCTTCGCGAATCTGAGAAGGAATGCTAGCACCGATGCAGTCCGGTGTCAACGCCGAGGGGGAGGGGGTTGGTGTCAGAATCAGGATTCACGGGATTTGAGGATTTTCAGGATTTTGGGTTGGCCTCCGGTGGTTGGTGTTGGGTTGTAGCCTGCCTGAGGTCGGTTTCCGGAATTCACTTGTGGTCGTTGCCAGCCCCACGGCCGGGGGTGGTACGCAAGGTTTATACCCTCCGAGTGGGTGAGCCTAATGAGAGCGTCCAGTTCAGAGGTAGCCACCGTTAAGATTCGCACGGGTCATTTAGTTAGCCGTACACGACGCAGTGGGTAGCGCGCTAGAACAAGCTCCGTTGGTCGGGGTCTTGCGATTTGGAGATGCTGACTGGTTGTGGCCGTTGACGACCGTAGTGAAGTTGACCTCGTTGGCAGGCTGGGATTCGCTTTTGATGTGCACAGGGCTATTATGAACTGATGTTCGGCTCGGTGTCAAGCGGTGGGTGTCATCGTTTAATCTGGAATTTGGAGACCGGGCTTATTGAGTTGGAATTTCGCCCGGCCAGCCTCTTCGGAGGGCTGAAACTGGGACCAACTCTTCGTTGGCGGCATCGACGGCTAGGGTCAGAATCTGCAAAGTCGTAGCTCCAATACACTGACCGCTTTCGTCGGGCCAAAAAGCAACCGGACAGATGCCGCTCAGGGTTTCACCGGACCGGACCGTGATGGAGATGCGCGCGAAACCGCGAGGACATTCCAGCGAGCTGCCATCGGCCAGGACGTACTCCATAGGTCTTTCCGAGGGCGGGATGGAAAGGTGATTTAGAAAATCGGCCGGGAACGCGGACTCGGTGGCGCCGGTATCCACCAGGGCAGTAACCGGGTGCATATCGCCGCCGCTGATGTTGCCGATGTATATTTCGGTCGAAAAGTCGCCCATACCGTTTCCGCTCCGTGTAGTCGCTGGCCAATTTAAGCGGTATAGCAGGATTATAGCAAGGGTTCCCGTATGCTAGAATGGATGGCGATTTGCCGGGGGCATAGAGGAGGAGCGACTTTGCCCGAGCGGATTTTCATCGGTGTTGCGTGGCCCTACGCCAACGGGCCGCTGCACATGGGGCACATCGCCGGCTGCTACCTGGCCGCCGACATTTTCGCTCGCTATCACCGCATGAAGGGCAACGAGGTGCTGATGGTGTCCGGGTCGGACGCGCACGGGACGCCCATCACCATCCGGGCCGACCAGGAAGGGGTGGAGCCGGAGGCGGTGCTGGAACGCTATCACGAGCTGTTTCTGGATACCTGGCAGCGGCTGGGCATCTCCTTTGACCTGTTCACCTCCACGCACACGGAGAACCATCAACGGGTGGTGCAGGACATTTTCCTGAAGCTGCAGGAGCAGGGGTACATCTATTCCGACACCATGTTGCTGGCCCATTGCGCCAGCTGCAGCCGCTTTCTGCCGGACCGCTATGTGGAGGGAACCTGCCCTTATTGCGGCAACGTGCGGGCCCGGGGCGACCAGTGCGACAACTGTGGCCATACCCTGGACCCGATTGATCTGGTGGAGCCGCGCTGCAGCATCTGCAGCCAGACTCCCGACTTCCGCGATTCGGAGCATTTTTTCCTGCGTCTTTCCGCGTTTGAGCAGCCCCTGCTGGACTGGATCGAGGAGAAGGAACACTGGCGTCCCAACGTAGCCAACTCCACGCGGGGTTTCCTGCAGGGAGGGCTGAAAGACCGGGCCATCAGCCGGGACCTGACCTGGGGCGTGCCGCTGCCGCTGGAGGGCTACGACGAGAAGCGAATCTACGTGTGGTTTGAAGCGGTGATCGGCTATCTGTCGGCCGCGGTGGAATGGGCGGAACGGAGCGGCAATCCGGAGGCGTGGCGGGATTTCTGGAAGGACGACAACACGCGCACCTACTACTTCATCGGGAAGGACAACATTCCCTTCCACAGCATCATCTGGCCGGCGATGCTGATGGGGTACGGCGGGCTGAACCTGCCCTATGACGTGCCGGCCAACGAGTTCCTGAGCCTGGAAAGCCGCAAGTTTTCCACCAGCCAGAACTGGGCGGTGTGGGTGCCCGACTACCTGGACCGCTACGACCCGGACCCGCTGCGCTACCTGCTGTCCATCAATATGCCGGAAACGGGCGACACCGACTTCAGCTGGAACGAGTTTGTCCGGCGCAACAACGACGAACTGATAGCCACCTACGGCAATCTGGTCAACCGGGCGCTGCGCTTCACCTACCGGAACTTTGACGGGCAGGTTCCCGTTGAAGCGGCCCCGCCGGGAGAGGCGGAAACGGCGCTGATGGACGCGGCCCGGCAGGCCATGGCCGACGCGGACGACAGCCTGGCGCATACCAGGTTCCGGGCCGGCATCAGCCGGGCCTTTGCGCTGGCCCAGGAATCGAACCGCTACCTGGACAGTCAAGCTCCCTGGCAGACCATCAAGAGCGACCGGGCCGAAGCAGCCCGCAGCCTGACCACCGCCATGCGGGCCATCAACTGCCTGAAAGTGATGCTGGCGCCGTACCTGCCCTTCACCGGGCAGAAGGTGCACGAATTCCTGGGCTTTGACGGCGACGTGTCGGCCCAGGCGTGGGATTTTGAGGCGGCCTGGAACGCGATTGAACCCGGCGCCGCCCTGCGCAACCCTTCGGCCCTGTACACCAAGCTGGACCCGGTGGTGGCGGAACAGGAAGCCGAGCAGTTGGGCGTTACGGCCTGACGGCTCCAGGCATAGATTCGGGCCGCATCGAGAATTGCGCCGTGCAAACCGGGCTTGATCTGAAAACCGTTTCCATCTACGCCCCGGTGGCCGAGCAGTTGGCCCAGGTTGAGGAGCAGCTGCATCATCTTTGCCAGACGGACATAGCCGACCTGGATCCATTGCTGGACTACGCGCTGCGCTCCGGCGGCAAGCGGGTACGGCCGGCCCTGACGCTGCTGGCCGCCGAGTTTCACCCGCATAAGCGCAAACGCTCGCTGATCATGGCGTCGGCGGTGGAGTTGCTGCATCTGGCGACGCTGATACACGACGACACGGTGGACAACGCCGGGCTGCGGCGGGGCAAGCCGACCATCAACAAGCTGTACGGCAATCACGTGGCGGTGCTGCTGGGCGATTACCTGTTTGCGACGTCGGCGACGTTTGTGTGCGACACCGAGGTGATCAGGGTCATCCGGCGCTTTTCCGAGACCATTATGGAGTTGGCCAGCGGGCAGCTCATCGAGTTTTTCACGACCTTTGACCCGACCCGGGCCCGCCGACTATACGACGAGCGCATCTATCGCAAAACGGCGTCGCTGTTCTGTACCTCGGCGGAATCGGGCGCAATACTGGGCAACGCGCCGGAAAACGAAGTGCAGGCGCTGCGGCGGTACGGGTACAACATCGGCATGGCCTTCCAGATTGTGGATGACCTGCTGGACGTGCAGGGCGACGCCAGCGAAGTGGGCAAACCGGTGGGCAACGACCTGCTGCAGGGGGTGCTGACGCTGCCCAGCATAATGCTGATGGAACGCTACCCGGAGGACCATCCCATAGACGCCCTGTTTGCCGCGATCAAGAAGGGAGAGGGAGACGTGGACTGTCTGCTGGACCGGTCGTTGGCGATGATCAGCGACTCCGACATCATTCCCGACTGCTTCGCGACCATCCGGGATTACTGCGCCGCCGCTGCCGTGGCGCTGGAGGAAGTGCCGGACTGCCCGTCGCGGCGCTCGCTGCTGCAGATGGTGGACTACATCCGGGAGCGGTCGCGCTGATACACGACGCGGCCGGCTACGATGGTAGTCAGGGCGCGTACGGACGGTAGATCCTCCGGCGGCGACGTGAAGGGGTTGGGCTCCACCACCGCCAAATCGGCGGGGCAGCCGGGCGCGATACGGTTGCCGGTGGTGTGCATCCGCAGCGCTTCCGACACGGACATGACGGGCCTGCCGCCCAAGGGGTTGCCCTCCGCCGTGCGCCGGGTGATTGCCGCCGCCATAGCAGCCCAGGGGTTCGGCTCGACCACCGGGGCGTCGGAGGCCAATTCGACCGGCACGCCGGCCGCGACCAGCCCACCGGCCGGGTAGAGATGGGGCAGCAAATCAGTGGACACCGTGCGCCGGTAACGCTCGCCGTCATAGTGCAGGAAGCCGGTGTTGAGTACCGCGCGGGCTCCGGATTGAGCAACCAGTTCGGCTACGTCGGGCGGACACTCGGCGCAGTGCTCGATGCGGTCGCAGCCGACTGGCGCCGGGTGGTCGGACAATGCCAGGCAGGCGGCAACGATGGCGTCCCGCTCCACGGCGTGGATGGCGACGGGAAAGCCGAGGCTGTGGGCGTGGGCGATGATGTCCGCCAGTTCCGAAGGGTCCGGGGTCAGCCGGCCCGACGAGGCGGTGAGCAATATCTTGGCGTGGCCCAGACGCAGCATCCCCTCGACGGCAACATCGCCATGGGACAGGTCGGCGGCTTGCAGTTCCGACAGGTGGTTAGCGCCGGCCATCATGGTGACGCGCTGGGGTAGGAGGCCATCGCTGACGGCACCGGTAAAGGCTTGCCAGGATTGTCCGTCGTTGTCCGGGCCGGCGTCGGTAACGGCGGTAATGCCGTAGCGCAGCAAGCGCCGGCCAAGTACTTCCAGGTCGGCGCGGGCGTTGGTCCTTTTGGCGTCGGACGGCTCGGCGATGCTTTCCCGCAGCCAGCCGGCCAGATCGAGCAGCAGGCCGGTAGGTTCGCCGTTGCCGTCGCGCACGATGACGCCTCCGGAAGGGTCGGCGGTGTCGCGGCTGACGCCGGCGGCGGCCAGGGCGGCGCTGTTGAGGACACAAGCGTGGCCGGAACGGTGGTCAACGCGGATGGGCCGTTGTGTTGAGGCGGCGTCGAGGTCGTGGCGCGTAAGGTGTCGCCCCAGGCCGACGGGTGAATCGTCGTAGCCGTAGCCGCGCAGCCAGCCGTCGCCCGGAGACCCGGCGGCGCGAAGAGCGGCGATGATGGCCGGGGGGTCCGCAGTTGCCGACGGGCGGCAGTCCACCTGCCGGCTACGGGCGGCGGTGGCGAACAGGTGGCAGTGGTCGTCCACGATTCCGGGGATGAGGGCGCGGCGTTCGCAGTCGATGACGTGGGTATCCGGGGTGGCCAGACGCAGCAGGTCAACGCCGGGGCCGATGGCGACGATTGCGCCGTAGGCGATGGCTACGGCATCGGCCGGCGCACCGTGCAGGGTGGCGTTGTGGAGGATGAGGTCGGTCATGTTGAGGCAGGTGTGAGTGCTATAATCGCACGGCCAATTTCAGGTACCAATATACTCGTTGGCGTTGGGAAGGGAAGCATGCGCGCGGTGGTATTCGACTGGGACCTGACGCTGTGGGACAGCTGGGGCATCCACCTGCGGCTGATGGAGAGCACGGCGGCGGACCTGGGCCGGCCGGCGCCGTCGGCAGCTGACATCGCCGCGGAGTTTCACCGGCCATTTCGGCAGCACCTGGTGTGGTTTTTCGGCAGCAGTCCGGACGCCGACGGTGAGGCCGACGCCATCCTGGACGCCTATCTGACCCACTACTATCGCATGGCCGGGCATCGGAACTATCTGTATCCCGGCGCGGCGAGCTTGCTGCAATCGCTGCATCGCCGGGGCATCCGCATCGGCATACTGTCGGATAAGCAGGTCAGGTTCGGGATGCCGGAGTTGGAGCAGTCGGGGTTGGCCGGGCTGGTGAGCTACGCCTGCTTCAAGACGGACGCGCGGCCCTACAAACCCGACCCCGAAGGGCTGCGGCAGACGCTGGAAGGGTTGGAGGTTGCCCCGGGCGATGCCCTGTACGTGGGCGACGCGCCGCAAGACGTGGTTTGCGCCCGCAGCGCCGGGGTTGCCGCCGCCGCCGCGATGTGGGCGACCATCGACTACGACGCCGTGCTGGCGCAGGGGCCGACGTATCAACTGCATCGTCCGCACCAGGTGATGGCCGTGGTGGCCGAGGTGAACGGGTATGGCGGAGGCGACGCCTGGCGGCGGCATCTGCCCTGGCCGTGGCGTCCTGACGGGGACAATCCGGCTGACGACCAAGACGCGGCTGCGGCTCAACCCGGCGGCATCGGCAGCTACGCGGAACCGCCGCCGCCATCGCCGCAGCACTGGCCCATGACGGCGCGCTGGCGAGGACGGAGCGGTCCACTGCGGCTGTCGCCGGAGGAAGCGAATCCGGTGGCGCCGCTGTCGCTGCGGGGGTGAGCGCTGCAAAGCCCAGGACGGGATAGGCTCTACGACTGTCCCGCCGCTGCTTCGTGCTGCTCGTCGGCGTGGTAGGAAGAGCGGACCAGGGGGCCGGCGGCGACGTGCTTGAAGCCCATGGCCTCTCCCGCCTGGCGCAGCTCGTCAAACTCGGCCGGGGTGTAGAAGCGGTCGATGCGGATGTGCTTGATGGACGGGCGGAGGTACTGGCCGATGGTGAGCAGGTCGCAGTTGACGGAGCGCAGGTCGGCCATGGTCTCGCGCACTTCGTCCATGGTCTCGCCCATGCCGACGATGATGCCGGACTTGGTGGGCATTTCCGGGTCGATGTCCTTGACCTGGCGGAGCAATTCCAGGGATTGGCGGTAGTCGCCTTTGGGGCGAACCCGATGGAATACGCGCTCCACCGACTCGATGTTGTGGTTGAGCACCTGGGGCTGGGCGGCGACGACTCTTTCCAATGCGTCCCGGTTGCCTTCAAAGTCGGGTATCAGCACCTCGACCCGGCAGCCGGGGACGGCGGCGCGCACCTGCTTGATGCAGGCGGCGAAGATGCCGGCGCCGCCATCGGGCAGATCGTCGCGGTTGACCGAGGTGATGACGCAGTACTGCAGCCCCATGCGCTTGACGGTGGCGGCCAGGCGGAAGGGTTCGCCCAGGTCCAAGGCGCCGGGGCGGCCGGTGGTTACGGCGCAGTAGGCGCAGGCGCGGGTGCAGATGTCGCCCAGAATCATGAAGGTGGCGGCGGAACGCTCCCAGCACTCGCCGATGTTGGGGCAGTGGGCCTCCTCGCAGACGGTGTGCAGCTGGCTGTCGCGCATCAGCTGTTTCAGCTCGATGTAGCGGGGGCCGCCGGGCATACGGACCTTGAGCCAGTCCGGGAGACGGGGGCGCAGCGGGGTTTCGGTTTGGGTGGTCATCGTCGGTCTCCGGCTACAGCATCTGAACGAGGCGGGGGTTGACCCGGCATTTTTCGGCGGCGATGATGGCGTCGATTTCGCGGACGGCGCTGTCCGGGTCGCCGTTGCGGTTCACCACGCGATAGTCGAACTCGTCGATGCGGGCCAACTCGGCAGAGGCTTCTCCCAAACGACGTTCCATCTCCCTTTCATCTTCGGTGCCACGGCGGGCCAGGCGCTGGCGCAGTTCGTTCATACTAGGCGGCATCACGAAAATACTCAACGCTTCCGGGGCGATGGCGCGAATGGTGGCCGCGCCCTGCACGTCGATTTCCAGTATAACGTCTTTGCCGGCGATGAGGGGATCGCGCACCTGCCAGCGGGGGACGCCGTACCAGCGGTCGTACACCTGGGCGGATTCCAGCAATTCATCGCGTTCCCGCGCCTTTAGAAAGTCCGACGGTTCCATAAAGATGTAGTCTTTGCCGTCCACTTCGCCCGGACGCATGGGCCGGGTGGTGGCCGTGACCGCAAAGTGCCAGGGCCGGCCCAATCGGCGCAACTCGGCTATCAACGTGCCTTTGCCGGATGCTGACGGGCCGGAGAGGACGACCAGCAGGGGCGGCGCGGGACCGGCCTGGGGAAGTTCGGAGGCGTCGGTCATGCTGCGCCGGTCAAGGCCGCCAGGTGCTCCCAGAAGGTGGGATAGGAAACCGAGGCGTCCTCGGCGCCGTGGATGACGGTATCGCCGGACGCGGCGAGGCCGGCTACCGCCATGGCCATGGCGATGCGGTGGTCGTCGTGGCTTTCCACAGCGGCGCCGGACAGCTGGCCGACGCCGTGGATCACCATACCGTCGTCACGGGGTTCCAAGCGACCGCCCAGGCGGGTAAGTTCGGAGACAGTGGTGGCGATGCGGTCGGACTCCTTGACGCGCAGCTCAGCGGCGTCGCGGATGATGGTGTCGCCTTCGGCGAAGCAGGCGGCCACGGCCAGCACGGGCAGCTCGTCAATCATTATGGGGATGATGTCGCCGCCCAGGTCGATGCCCTTTAGGGTGCCTGAAGAGGCCACGACGTCGGCCACCGGCTCGCCGCCCTCGACCCGCTGGTTCTCCAGGCGCAAGGCGTCGCCGGCGCCCATCATCTGCAAGGCGTCGATGATGCCGGCCCGGCTGGGGTTCAGGCCGACGCCGGTGATGGTTACGCGGGCGTTGGGGTGGATCAGGCCAGCGACCATCCAGAAGGCGGCGGAGGATATGTCGCCGGGGACGGCAACGTCCACTGCCTGCAACTCGGTGGGGTGCAGCGTAAGGGCCAGTCCGTCGGTTTCCACCTGGGCGCCCATGGCGGTCATCATGCGCTCGGTGTGGTCGCGGGAGAGGGCCGGCTGGTGCAGCACGGTTGGCCCGGCGGCGGACAGGCCGGCCAGCATCAGGCAGGATTTGACCTGGGCGCTGGCGACGGGCATTTCGTATTCGATGGAGCGGAGGCTGCCGCCGCGAATGGCCAGGGGGGCCAGGGTGTTGCCGTTGCGGCCCATAATCTCCGCGCCCATTTGCTGCAGAGGCTGTACGACGCGGCCCATGGGCCGGGAGCGCAGGGAGCCGTCGCCGGTCAACACGGAAAGAAAGTCCTGGCCGGCCAACAAGCCGGACAGCAGGCGCATTGAGGTGCCGCTGTTGCCGGCGTCAAGCATATCGGAAGGCTCGCTAAGGTTCGCGCCGGGGCCGGAGACGTGAAAACTGCCTGGCTCTCCAAGCGGGTCAATGCTCACGCCCATGGCGCGGAGGCAGGCGGCGGTGGAGCGCACATCGGCGCCATCGGAAAGCCCGGTTACGGTGGCCGCGCCGGCGGCGATGGCGTTGAGAATCAGCGAGCGGTGGGAAACCGACTTATCGCCGGGAACGGCCAGGGAGCCGGCCAGGCGCTGGGGGCTGCGGATGGTCTGTTCCAATGGATTCACTCTGCTGCGCATGGATTCGCGCCGGCGGGGGAATGATGGATTATAGTCAGCGGCGGTCGTTGGAATCGCGGTTGTTGCGGCGGTCATCGCCCCGGTCGCCGGACATTCGGCGCAGCATTCTTTCGCCCCAGCTGCCCATGAACATCTGGCTCATGGACTGTCCGAAGGTGGGGTATTCCTGTGCATCCCGCAGTTCACGGGTTTTTGGGTTGACCTCGCCGGCCAGCCACTTGTTGCGGGCCAGGAGGGCATCCTCAAAAACTTGACCGACGGCCTGGGTATCGGGGTCAGCGCCGTCGGTGTCCAGCAGTTTGCGGTATTCGTACAGCTCCCGGATAAAGGCGTCGATCCAGGCCACGATGGGCTGGGCGTTGCTGATGCAGATGTCGCGGTGCATGACCGGGTCGCCGCCGGCCAGGCGGGTGATGTCGCGGTAGCCGGAGGACGCCAGCTGCCCGATATCGGACCAGTTGGCGGACTTGCTGGTGCAGCCCACCAGGGCGGTGGACAGCATAAAGGGGAGGTGGCTCACGGCGGCCACGAAACTGTCGTGCTCGTCCACGCCGATGAAGTAGGGTTCGGCGCCCACGGCCTCGGCCAGGGTGGTGATCTCACCGACGGCGCGCTGGTCGGCCCTGGGGCTGGGAATCACGCAGTAAGGCTTGCCGGCAAACAGGTTGGCGTCGGCGTTTTCCGGCCCCGGCGTTTCCCGCCCGGCCATGGGGTGCCCGCCGACGAAATCCACGGTGTCGGGGAGCAGTTCGTCAGCCCATTGCAGCACCTGGGTCTTGGTGCTGCCCACGTCGGTAATGATGCAGCCCTCGGGCAGATAGGGGGCCATGCCGGCCATCAACTCACGCATAGCCAGCACGGGGGTTGCCAGCACGATTATGTCGGCTTCCTCGATGGCGTTGCCGAGGCGGCCTTCCATGCGGTCGAAGGCCTGCTTGCGCTGGGCGCCGGAACGGGCGGAGTGTTCGGCGTCGGTGCCGACGACGGTGAGGTTCCGCAAAGTGGAAGCTCGCAGGGCGAGGCCCAATGAAGTGCCGATCAACCCGGTGCCGATAACGGTAACTTGTGCCACGAGTACGTCTGCCTGTCAGTGAGTTGGGGCTAGTGTACAACATCCGCAACGGCTGGTAAAACCGGCGCTGGAATACGGGCAGGGTTGACAAACGATTGTGCCCGGCCTACGGTGAGCCTCTATTCCCAGGACTCATACGAGCTTGGCCGCTACCAGAGGAGTTGAACCATGGTCGCCGCTGACGAAACAACCACCGGCAACGGGACCGCCCAGGAAGACAGCAGACCGTTCATAGAGGTCAGTTCGATTTGGAAGGTCTTTGGCAGGAACCCGGAGCGAGTCCTGGAACCCCAGTATGCCGACCGGGACAAGTCCTTTTTCCAGAGCGAGTTCGGCAACGTGGTGGGGTTGCAGGACGTTTCCTTCACCGTGAACCGGGGCGAGACCTTTGTGATCATGGGGCTATCCGGCAGCGGCAAGTCAACGATGGTGCGCTGCCTGATACGCCTGATTGAACCGACTGCCGGCGCAGTGGTCATTGACGGCGAAGACATCACGCAGATGTCGGACAAGGAATTGATGGAGTTTCGCCGCAACAAAATCGCCATGGTGTTCCAGCACTACGGCCTGCAGCCGCACCGCAACGTGCTGGAAAACGCCGGCTGGGGACTGGAAGTGCAGGGCGTGACCAAAGAAGAGCGCAATACACGGGTTCGGGACGTGCTGGAGCTGGTGGGCCTGGGCGGTTGGGAAGACGCCTTTCCCCGGCAGCTGTCGGGCGGGATGCAGCAGCGGGTCGGGCTGGCCCGCGCCCTGGCCGTTGACACGGACATCATGCTGATGGACGAGCCATTCAGCGGCCTGGACCCGTTGATTCGCCGTCAGATGCAGGACGAGTTGCTGCGATTGCAAACCGAACTGCACAAAACCATCGTGTTCATCACCCACGACCTGAACGAAGCGCTCAAACTGGGCGACCGCATCGCCATTATGCACGATGGGCAGGTGGCGCAAATCGGTTCGCCCGAGGACATCGTGCTCCGTCCCGAGGACGAATACGTGGGGGACTTCACCCAGGACGTGCGGCTGGAGAGCGTGCTGACGGCCAGCAAGGTCATGGTAACGCCCAAGGCCACCGTGATGGGGCATCAAGGCCCGCGGGCCGCCCTGCACACCATCGGCAACGGCGACGGCGACGCCGCCTGGGTGGTGGATATGCGGGAACACTACATCGGACTGCTGACCATATCCAACGCGGAACGGGCCCTGCGCGCCGGGGTGCGGCGGCTGGACGAGGCCTGGGAGTACGTTGACCGGGAGTACGGCGCGGTGAGCCCGGCGACCACCTTTGACGAACTGATACCGATGGCCATGGGCAGCGATTGGCCGGTGCCGGTGATTGATGAAGACAACACGTTGGTTGGGGAGGTCCACCGCAGCGCATTGGCCGAGGCCATCGCCGAGACTTCCAATCCCAACGTTGACTACGAGGCCAACGCGGCGGAGAACGCCGCCCTGGCGGCAGAGTAGCGGGCGGGCTACGCGACGAAACCGCTATCTGCAAATTTGAGGAGGCAAGCACATGGCAGCGATAACCGGAAACCGGGCGGACAACGCCGCTGCGCCCGCCACCGAACCGCAATCCGGAGAGCCAACGCCGCGTTTGACGAGGCGGGACGTGCCCGCCAAGTATTGGTGGCTGGGGGGCGTGCTTCTGGTCATCGCCGTGATGATCGTCAGCCTGGCGATCGGGGGGCCGGGGATGGACTATCCCACAACGGTAGCCTACGTGACGTCCAGCGACGGCTCAACCGAATTTCCCCGCTCGCTGCGTGACGTTACCGGCGACGCCATCGACGCTGCGACCAAGTGGGTGACGGTGAAGGGGGCCTGGCTGTTCGGAGGGATCAAGACGGCCATCACCTACGCGCTGAACTACCTGGAAGATGGTTTGAAGTGGCTGCCCTGGCCGGCGCTGGTGCTTGCCCTGACCCTGGCGTCTTTTGCCGTAGGCCGCTGGGCGATGATGCTTTTCACGGCGTTCGCATTTCTGTTCATCGGCTTTATGGGTCTGTGGGAACCGATGATTGATACCGTGGCGTTGATGGTGGTGGCGGTGGCCCTTTCGGTGGGCATCGGGCTGCCCCTGGGAGTGCTGGGCGCGCGCAACGAAACGGCGGACCGAGTTATGCGCCCGATTCTCGACGGGATGCAGACGATGCCCAGCTTCGTGTACCTGATTCCCGGCATCCTGTTCTTCGGGCTGGGCAAGCCGGCCGGCATCTTTGCCACCATCATCTACGCGGTGCCGCCGGTAATCAGGCTGACCAACCTGGGCATTCGGCAGGTCTCGCCGGAAACCGTGGAGGCGGCCCGTTCCTTCGGGGCATCGCCGCTGCAGTTGCTGACCAAGGTGCAGGTGCCCATGGCGTTGCCGACGATCATGGCCGGCGTGAACCAGACGACGATGATGGCCCTGGCCATGGTGACCATCGCCAGCATGGTGGCGGCGGGCGGTTTGGGCGACAACGTGCTGCGGGCGATCCAGAAGAACGAAGTGGGCAACGGAGTAATCGCCGGCCTGTCCATCGTGTTCATGGCCATCGTGATTGACCGGCTGACGCAGGCAGTGGCGCGGGGACGGCAGGAGGCATTGAGCGCCGGTCACTAAGGAATCCCAACTGCCAACGATGGAATTGGATACGAAATCGTGTCATTATGTAATCCGATTCGGGCAACAATCGTCGGATTGACAACGATAATCAACGTTGGGATAATTTGCCACACCAAATTGCAAGGCCGGGAACCCCGGCCATACACCCCGAGGGAGGGAGCCGTTTTGTTCACCAAGTACAGATTGTTCGCTTTGGCCATGGCAATGGCCCTAGTTACGGTGCTGGCCGTAGCCGCTTGCTCGCCGGCCGAACCCGAGACCGTCGAAGTCATCAAGGAAGTCGAGGTGGTCAGGGAAGTCGAGGTCGTGAAAGAAGTCGAAAAGCCAGTTGAGGTAGTGAAGGAAGTCGAAGTCGAGAAAGAGGTCGAAGTCGTAAAAGAGGTTGAGGTCATCAAGGAAGTAGAGGTCATGGCTCCCGAGGGGCCGAAAGAGACCATCATCTTCGGCGACCTGAACTGGTCCAGCGCCCTTCTGCAGAACCGCATCGCCCAATACATCGTGGAGAAGGGCTACGGCCATCCCACCGACGTGAAGTTCGGCGCGACGCTGCCCCTGTTCCAGGGTCTGAAGAATGGCGACACCGACGTAACCATGGAAATCTGGCTGCCCAACCAGAATGAAGCCTGGAACGCCGCCCGTGAAGAAGGCGCGGTGCTCTCCGTGGGCCAGAGCCTGGGCAAGGACTGGCAGTCGGCTTTCGTCATCCCCGCCTACCTGCAGGAGGAGTATCCGGACCTGGACAGCGTGGAAGACCTGAAAGACCCGCAGTATAAGGAGCTGTTCCAGACCGCGGAAACCGGCGACAAGGCGCGCCTGGTTTCGTGCATCATCGGCTGGGCCTGCGAGACCGTGAACGCCGCGCAGGTTGAGGGCTACGGCCTTTCCGACCACGTGGAAATCATCAACCCCGGCGACGGCGCCGCGCTGAACGCCGACCTGTACGGCGCGTACGAGCGCGAGGAACCCTGGCTGGGCTACCAGTGGGGCACCAACGACCCGGCGCTGATCCTAGACCTGGTCCGCCTGGAAGAGCCGGCGTACAGCGATGCTTGCTGGAACTCCAACAAGGCCTGTGGGTACCAGGACGCAACGATTCTCATCGCCGTCAATCCCAACCTGCCCGGCGAGGCTCCCGAAGTAGTAGAAATGCTGCGCAATTGGGACTTCAACATCGACATCTACAAGGGAGTTGCCCGCTGGCAGGGCGAGAACCCCGATGCCGACGTCAAGGCAACGGCCCTGTGGTGGCTGAACAACAACGCCGACATCTGGGGCGGCTGGGTTACGGATGAGGCTGCCGAGGGCATCCAGGCTGCGCTGAGCGCAGGCGAAGAGGCCGAGGGCTGGCCCACCGAGTAGTCGCACGGGTGATTTGCTGAACCACATTACCCACACGCGCGGGGCGGTCTGGATGCAGACTGCCCCGCCTTTTGTTATCGGGAGGCCGCTGTGTTGCGCAGAACCGCAATGCTGTCGCTAGTCTCGGCCGTGGCTATGGCAGCTATGGTTCTCGCCTGCTCGCCGGCGGCGGAACCGAGAGGCGCCCAGTCGCCGCCCGGCGCGCCGCTGCCGGCAACGCAGGCAATTGCGATTACCATCGAGCCTCCCAAAGAGCCAATCGTGTTCAGCGACCTGAACTGGGACAGCGCGCAACTGCAGAACCGCATCGCTCAGTACATCGTCGAGAAGGGCTACGGCTATCCGTCCCAGGCGGAGTTCGGCGGGACGCTGGAGCTGTTCGGGCGCCTGCGGCAGGGTGAAATAGACGTAACCATGGAAATCTGGCTGCCCAACCAGGATGAGGCATGGGCGGAGGCGCAGGCCGCCGGCGAGGTCATTTCGGCAGGCAGCAGCCTGAGCAGCACCTGGCAATCGGCTTTCGTCATCCCGGCCTACATCCAGGAGCAGCACCCCGAGCTGGACAGCGTGGAAGACCTGAAAGACCCGCAGTATCGTGACCTGTTCGCCACCGAGGGCACGGACGGCAAGGCGCGGTTGGTATCCTGCCTGGTCGGGTGGGCCTGCGACGAGGTGAACACGGCGCAGGTCGCCGGTTACGGTCTGTCGGAGCACGTTCACGTCGTGAACCCCGGAACCCGCGAGATCGCCAACGGGGAACTGTACCGTCTGTACGAAGAGGGGAAGCCCTGGCTGGGTTACCAGGAAAGCCTGAACGAGCCGGTTCTGCTGTTGGACCTGGTGCGGCTGGCGGAGCCGGAGTACAGCGACCGGTGCTGGCACACGAACAAAGCCTGCGCCTATGAGGACGCCACCGTACTGATCGGAGTTAACCCGGAGTTGGCCGGCAGGGCTCCGCAAGTGATGGATATGCTGCGCAAGTGGCATCTTGACGCGGAGAGTTACACCAAGATGGCCAGGTGGCGAATCGAACAGGACGCCAGCTATGCCGATGCCGCCATCTGGTGGTTGAACAACAGCGAAGACGTGTGGGCGCAGTGGGTAACCGAGGAAACCGCTAATGGCATCCGGGCCGCTCTGGCCGCCGGCGAACGCGCCGGTGGTTGGCCTGGCGAATAGATTGCGGACACCGGCTTTCTGCTACAATTGCGGCCGGGCAATACACCATCTGCGAACACGGGAACCGGCACGCCAATGACTGCTACCGAAACTCAGCTTTCCGACGACACGCTGGCCACGCTGAAGGCTATCCCGACCCAAACACTGATTGACGGCCTGTGGGTGATGGGCTGGCCTATGAGCATGATTGAGGGGGCCAAACCGCTGCAGTCCGGCCAGCACATGGCCGGCCGGGCCGTTACGCTGCGCTTCGTTCCACATCGTCCCGACTTGGCCGCCGACAAGCCCAAGGGGGCAGACTCTGCGGAGTACGTCGCTTTCGAGCTGTGCGGCCCCGGCGAGGTGCTGGTGATCGACGCCATGCGCTGGCCCTTCAGCAGCATTGGCGGCGACATCAAGTTTTATCGCCTTTACCAACGTGGCGTGGGCGGGCTGGTAACCGACGGCGCGGTGCGCGACACCAACACGTTGAAGGAGTACGGGTTCCCGGTGTATTCGGCCAACGCCACCGCCAAGCAGGGGCCGGCGGAGTTCTGGCCCTGGCAGGTGAACGACTGCATCCAGTGCGGCGGCGTGCTGGTGCGGCCCGGCGACGCCATCGTCGGCGACGACGACGGCGTGGTGGTGGTTCCGGCCAGCGCGGCGCAGGAGGTCATCAACATCGCACATCAACGGGAAGAGGTTGAGGCGGTCATCAAAGCGCAGCTGGAAGTAGAGCAGTGCTCGCCGGGCAAGTACTACCCGTTCAACGAAAACACCTGGAAACTCTTTGAAGAGAAGACAGGCAAGCAGCCTTACCGATAGGAGAATTGAAATGGCGCGACTACCACTAGCATCCCGTGACACTACGCCGGCCGGCCAGGAGGCTGCCTTCGACGAAATCACTCAGAACGGCAGCGCGGTGCCGCCCTACGGCCCCGGGTCGGTAATGACCCACGTGCCGGAGGCCAGCAAGCACGCCACCGCGCTGAACCAGTACCTGCGCAATCACGCCAGTCTGCCGATGAAGGCGGCGGAGTTGGCGATGCTGGTCGCGGCGCGCGAGATGGACTGCCAGCACATCTGGAACGCCCACGCCGCATCGGCCCGGGACGCCGGAGTGCCGGCCGCCGTGGTGGACGCGATACGGGACAAGAAGGCGCTGCCGGAACTGGCGCCGGACGAATCGGCGGTAATCAACCTGGGTCGGGAGATTCTGCGCAATCACCAGGTCAGCCGGGGCGGCTACCAGAGCGCGCTGGAGATTTTCGGACAGCAGGGCACCATCGAGTTGACCCTGGTGCTGGGCAACTACACCATGCTGGGCATGGTCATCAACACCTTTGAGACCGACCTGCCGCCGAACCGCACCGAGCCGCTGCTACAGCGCCTTCCGGGCTAGTAACGGTAGGGGCGAATGACTATTCGCCCCTACGCATTTTTGCGATAGACCTGCACCCGGTGGCGGCAGGAATCCACCACGTAGATGCGGCCCTGAGCATCCACGTTGACCGACGTCGGCCCCCAGAACCTGGCCTCGACGCGGGCGGAGGTTTCCCGGTGGTGGTCGCGCCAGGGGTTGACGGCCGGCGCGAGGTTGGCCTCCCGGCGGGCCCGGGACTCGTCGGGGTTGGCCGCCAGGTAGTCTTCCGCCCAGGCTGAGGTGGTGGCGTCGCCGTGGAAAGTGGCGGCGACTTCGCCGTCGGAAGCGAATATCTGCACTCGCTGGTTGCCCCAATCAGCCACGAAGATATAGCCGTCGGCGTCAACGGCAACCGACGCAGGCCGGCTGAGTTGCCCTTTGCCCTCGCCCGACGTTCCCCACTGGCCGACGAAGCGACCGGAGGGCGTGAACGCCTGCACCCGGTCGTTGCGCCAATCGGCGACGAACACGTTGCCGTCGGCGTCGCAGCACAAGCCCCAGGGAGTGTTGAACTGGCCGGCCTGGGCGCCATACTCGCCCCAGCCGTCCAGGTATTCGCCCTCCGTGGTGAAACGCTGGACGCGATGGTTGAGGCCGTCGGTAATCAGCAGGGTGCCGTCGGGGGCGACGGTGATGGCGGCAGGGCGATTCAGTTGGCCCGGCTCTTCACCGGCCTGGCCCCAATGCCGGATAAAGACGCCATCAGGGTCAAATATGTTGACACGCTGCAGGGCCTCGTCAGTAACGAACAGCCGTCCGTCGGCTGAACGGGCGATGCCGCTGGGCCACCAGAACTGACCGTCCTCGATGCCGCCGGTGCCCCATTCGCCGATATAACCCTCGTCAACGGTGCAGATACAGACGCGCTTGTGCTCCAGGCGTCCCAGGGACTCCGGCCCACCCCGGTTCAGCACGTACATCACTCCCTCGTCGCCCAGGGTGAGGTCGATGGGGTGGATAAACCCGCGCCCCCGGTAGGCCAGGAACCCGACGGTGTGACTGTAGGCGAAAGTCGTCGTAGCAGTGGCCGTGGTCATGCCAGCTGATACTCCCGGGAGGCAACGATGAGTTGCAGCATCTCGGAGATTCGCTCTTCGGCGCAGGCGGCAGCTTCGGGCCTGTCGAAGCGGACCTCGCCCCACGGGGCGGCCAGAGCGACCAGGCTATCGAAGGTTGCGTCCGACACTTCAAACATACCCACAGCGTCCAGGCAAGCCTCGGCCAGTTGGCGGGGCGGCAGCGAGTGGCCGGAGGACTTCACCCGGTCGATGATGGCCCGGACGCCGGGCCGGGAGGCATCGCGCATTTCGGCGCCGGCGGCGTTGATGCGTTCGACCAGATTGCCGGTGTCGATCCACTCCATGCCGGTGTGCCAGCCCTCCACCGTGGGCGGGTTGAGGATTTCCTGCCCCATGAAGTTGACGTCCATGGCCAGGTTGCAGATGGTCCACTCCGGGGTGCGGTGGCTGCCGGCCAGGCGGGCCGTGCCGCCCACCAGTTCGGCGGGGCTCTTGACCCGACCCAGCCGGACGGACTCATCAGCGAAGAAGTCCGACTTAAACAGACAGCGCATCACAGCCTGGATGTCGCCCTCGGTGCGCGTGAACTCGTCGGCCAGGATGCCGATGGCATCCTCGTCAGGACGGTCGGAAACGAAGAAGTTGTATAGCTTGCCGGCGATGTAGTGGGCCGTGGCCGGCTGACGGATGATGATGTCGATTACATCCTGACCGTTGAAGGCTCCGGTGTGTCCCAGGAAGGTTTTTTCCGTGTCGTCGTGGTCATCGTCGCGGTAACGGAACTGCCAATCGATGCGGCCGTAGGGCCAGAAGGAATCGCGGCTGGCGCGGATGCTCATGTACTCGGTATTCTCGATGGTCCAGCCGGTGAAGGAGCGGGCGGCGGCCTTCACGTCGTCTTCGGTGTAGTTGCCGATGCCCATGGAGAACAGCTCCAGCAGTTCCCGTCCGTAATTTTCGTTGGGGGCGTCCTTGTGGTTGTCCTTGTTGTCCAGCCAGAAAATCATGGCCGGGTCGCGGGACAGCTCCAGCAGGATGTCGGCGAACTTGCCCAGCCCGTGGCGGCGGAAGGTATGGGTCTGGTTGACCACCGCCTTGGCGTGGTTGAGCTTGCCGTAGGCGGTGGCGAAAAGGCCGTGCCAGAACAACGCCATCTTTTCTTCCAGCGGCCGGCGGGAGTTGATGATGCGGTACAGCCAATAGCCCTGGCTGCTCTCCAGCAGCATCAGGCTGTTCTGGTCAACGTGATAGCGGCGGATGAGGTCTTCGATTTCCAGGTCGGGCTGCGCGTCGGGGTGGAGCAACTCCTCGACGGTGGCCTCATAGCCCTGGGCCACCGACCGCTGGATTTCGGCGCGGGTGGGGCCAAAGCCGGCCCGTCGCAGCAGATGGGCCACGCGGACGGTTTCGGAATCGGCGAGACTGATGGGTTGGGCGCCCGACTGGGCATCACGGGCTAAAGTCATTACGACTCCCTGGTGGCTAGGAGGGCTTACATCAGGTTCCAGCGGGGGTTGGCGTCCACCAGCTCACGGAGATAATCAACGAGCCAGGGACGGACTTCTTCGGCCATATAGAAAGTCGGCGCGATCAGCTCGGACTCGTCCTTTACGATGCCTTCTTCGATGCAGCGGGCGGCCACGTCGGTGCCGGGCATCACGCTGACGCCGACGCGGAGGTTGGCCAGGGACGGTTTGAGGCCTCGGAGAAACTCCAGCTTGTTCTCGACGGACTGGCGGGTTTCACCGGGCTCGCCGAACTGCTGGGAGATGGTGTAATGCAGGTCGCCGGCTTCGCACAGGTCGGTGGTCTCTTTGAGGGAGGCATAGCGGGAGGTGTCGTTGTCGCCTTCGTGGGGGTCGCCGCCGCGGGTGCCGCCCATCATCACCAGGCCGCAGCCGGCTTCTTTCATCAGGCCGATCAACTCGGCGTCGCAGGCGTAGGGAGCCAGGCAGGTGTTCCAGCGCACCTTGACCTCGGCGTCCATCAGAGCGTGGCACAGGTCCTTGGCGTGTTCCAGGGGCACGTTGAAGCAGTTGTCCACGAAGAAAATCTTCTTCAGGCCGTAACGCTCGGTGACTTCAGACACTTCCTCCACAACCTCGTCAATGGGACGAATCACCCGCCAGGCGCCTTCGGGGGTGCGGATGTCGTCAGCAGAGGTGGGATAGTAGAACCCGCCCAGCTTGGTGAGGACGCTGACGCCGAAGCCGGCCTTGGCGTACCTGGGCATATCCAGGTCGTCCAGGCTGGGGCGTTCGATGAAGTCGGACGAGCAGCGCATCCCGTTATAGACCAGCTCGCCGTTCTCGCGATAGAGCAGGCCGGTCATTCCCCGGTAGTCGGGTTCTCCAACCTCGACGCGGTTGGCCAGGTCGGCGAAGGTTTCTCCGGCGTCGCCGGCGATGCCCAGGTCGGGCTGGACGAAGTCGAAGACCTGACGGGGCATGATGCTGAAAGCGGGGCCGCCGCAGACTATCGTTGCGTCTGAGATAGTTCGTATCCGCTCAATGACGCTCTTGGTTATGGGCAACTGCCACTGGGGATCGACGTAGCTATGATTGCTCAGGTTGCGTATGGAGATGCCCACCAACTCGGGGGCAAAGTCCCGTACCGTCTGCTCCACCTCGTCGAGGTAGTTGTCGCTGGCGAACATGAGGTCAACCAGCTTGACTTCGTGGCGGGAACGGTCGATGTGACCGGCGACGTAGGCCAATCCGATGGGAATGGGCTGGGCGCGCATTCGGCTCATAACACGGTTGTGGCGGTTGGTGGCAATCAGCAGGATACGCATTGAAAACTCTCCCCGGAGCGACATAGCGGCAGACGCGACGCCGGCATTCGCCCCGATTGTACACCAACCCGGAAGATTAGACTATGCGGCGTTCCACTCCGTCCGGGTGTAGGTCAGGACACGATAGCCGGCGGCGGTGAGGGGAGCGGCCAACAGGGTGCCGAGAAAGCCGAAGAAAAGGCCGAAGATTGCCAACGCCAGGATTACGGCCAACGGGTGCAACCCCAGCGCCTCACCCTGCATCCTCGGCGCAATCAGCGTGTTCTGCAACGCCTGAATCGCCAGATAGATTGCCAGCACAATGGGCAGCTTGGACAGGTCGGCCAGCACCATAACCAGGCCGGCAATGACGAAGAATAGCGTGGGGCCGACTATGGGCACCAACTCGGCAAGGCCGGCCAGGATACCCAATGGCAGGGCCAGGGGCGCGCCCAGGGCCCAAAGGGCCAGCCAGACCACGACACCTACTATCAGCCCCAGCAAGAGCTGCATCCGAACGTAGGCGCCGATGGATTCGCCGGCCAGGCGCCCTATCTCGGACAGGTCATCCCGCAAGGGGCCGGGGAGCAATCTCCTGACGCCATTGCCCAGGGCTGCCGGTTCGTACAGCAAATAGAACAGGATAATGGGAGCCGACGCCAGGCCGATCACTTGCGAGATTCCGCTTTGGGCAATCCGGGATACCTTTTGCAATGCGGTGAGGCCAGCATCGCCCAGCGCGCCGCGGAGTTCAGCCAGTCGAGGGGCGATTTGCTCCCGGATGTCGTCGGGAACACGGGTGTCATAGACGTAAAGCAATTCTTCCCAAATCGCCCTAGCCTCGGAGATGACGCCGGGAGCGCGCTCGGCAAGGGTGAGTGAGCCATCCACCAGCCGGAAGATGCCCAACGATAGCGCGCCCAGCACGGCGAGGATGACCAATGCCGTGGCCAGGCCAGCGAACAGGGCGCGGTTGAGATTGGGGCGGCGTTTGGCCCAAGGCGTGCGGTCGGCCAGTTTGACCAAGGGCAGCAGCAAGTACGCCACCACGCCGCTGACCAGGAAGGGCAACAACACGCCGAGCAACTGCCAGGCTATTGCTACTATAGCCAGCGCGACGGCTACGGCGGCCGCCAGGCGGGCCCGCCGGCGTCCAGTGTCGGTAAGACTGATTGAGGTAAGAGTTGGCATCGGGTGGTGGGGATTCGGACAGGAGCCGGGTTCGCTTAACAATGGCCGGCCCTTATGCTACCCTGCTTGATGATGTTCAGCATACTACAACACCTGCGCCAAGCGTGGCTAACCAGACGGGCAGCAAGTTGGCTATTACTCCTGTTTGCATCTCTACTGGTAGTCATCATGGCAGCTTGCGGAACGGAGGATACCGGGGCAACCGCTGACGTCGTGTACGATTTTCCCATCGTTTTCTACCAAGGCCAGGATGCGGTGGGCGCGGAGACAGCAGCGCTGTCCGAGTTGCACGGGAAGCCGGTGGTACTGAATTTCTGGGCCGGATTGTGCCCGCCCTGCCGGGCGGAAATGCCGGAGTTCCAGAGCTTTGCGGATGAATACGCCGGCCGCGCCCTGGTAGTGGGCGTGGACTTGGGACAGTTTTTCAGCCTGGGCAACCAGGAAGACGCGATCAGCCTGCTCAACGAACTGTCCGTTACGTATCCGGCTGGCTATACCGAGGACGCCGGAGTGTTGCCGAAGTTGGGCGTAACCGGACTGCCGGCCACGTACTTCATCGCCGCCGACGGCAGCCTGCATCGCAAATGGCTGGGAGTTTTGAACGGAGAAAAGCTGGCCGAGATTACCGACGAAATGCTGGCGCAATAAGCTGGCTACAGGAATTGATGATGACGGATCAAACGCTGACCTTCGGCTGCAATCTGAGCGTTGACAACTATTGGGATATTGGCGACTTTGCCCGGCGCGCGGAAGACCTGGGCTTTGACCGGGTTACCGTCGGCGAGCACGTGATGGACGGCAACCCACCCCGTCCGACAGTGATGGGCATACCGGCGATGGCCGCGGCGGCCGGGGCCACCACCCGAATTCGCGTGCTCACGGGCATCGTCATCGCGCCGCTGTATCACCCGGTGATGCTGGCCAAGCTGGTGGGCACGCTGGACCAAATCTCCGGCGGGCGGCTGGATTTCGGCATCGGCATCAGCGGGCAACGGGATACCCGCGCCGAGTTTGAGGCCCTGGAGATTCCGGTCAACACCCGGGGACGGCGCACCGACGAAATGCTGCGCGCGATGAAAGAACTGTGGACAGCGGAGAACGTATCGCACCACGGGCGGTTCTTCAACTATGACGACGTAACCCTGCTGCCCAAGCCGATGCAGCAGCCCTACCCTCCCATCTGGGTGGCCGGCCGCAGCGACGCGGCCATTCGCCGGGCCGCCGTGGCCGGCGACGGGTGGTATCCCTACCTGTTCACGGTGAACCGCCTCCGCCGCTCCAACGCCAGCGTGCGGGAGATGGCGGAACATTCTGGGCGCGACCTGGGTCGGTTCCACTGGGGCCTGAACCAGCCCACGGCGATTGACGACGACCCGGACAAGGCCCTGCAAACCGCCGTCGCCCACGTGGGCCAGCGTTACGTTACGCCGGAGCGCAGCGCCGAGGACATCGCCCGCGCCCTCTGCGTTACCGGCAACGCCGAGGACTGCATCGGGGCCATCCAGGAGCGGGTTGACGCCGGCGTGCGGGATTTCGTGTTCGGCTTCCTGGCCGGGGAACCCGATGATTACTTCCGCCAGATGGAGCTGTTTTCCAACCGGGTGTTGACGCATTTCAAGTAACTTGGACCCGGCTGGTGTCGAAACCGGGTGATGCTGTCTGCCAGCAGTCGCCAGGGTACAGGTTTTGCCTGTGGAGGTGAGAAACAGTGCGTAGCTCATTGCTCATGGTTCCCCTTCTGGCCTTCATTACCCTGTTGTGCGCGCTGGCTCCCGACGCTGCCGCGGCGCAAAGTGACGCTGCCTTTTACTGGGAGTCAATTGACGTGGTCATTGATGTCCAGGAAAACGGGGATATGCTCGTTAGAGAGACGCAGACGTACGTTTTCACGGGGCCGCACACTGACCAACGCTATCGCTATATACCGCTGGGCAAGATGGACGGTATCGGCAACGCACAGGTTTCTCTCGAAGGGCAAAGGCTGCCAGTGGATGCTGGAACAGAAGACGGCCAGCTGTGGATTCGCTGGAGCTACCCGGTGAATCCTCCGGAGACCGTGACTTTCGTACTACAGTATCTTGTCGTGGGCGGCTTGCGAGTGAGCGACGACCAGGATGCGGTGTCCTGGAAGGCACTGTTCAAAGACCGAAACGCGGACATCCGAAAAGGCAGCGTTACCGTTCGGCTGCCAGAACCCCTCTCGGGAAGGATAAACTCGTACCGGAGCAAAGGGGTCGCAGCCAGCGCGGAGCAGATTGACCCCCGCAGCATCGTATTCACCGTGGACGCTCCCCTCCCGCCGGGCCAGGAGCTGGAAGTCGAGGTGACCTTTCCCCACGAGATACTGAACCTGCCCAAGCCTGAATGGCAGCCCAGTGGCCCCGTCCCGCCATGGTTGACGCCAATAATCATACTAGCGGTGGTATTCGGGGGCTTCTACTTGTTAGGCGTGGGGTGGGGACGCTGGAAGGAAGGGACTTGGGACCTAAACCCCTTCAGTGGTTGGGGTTCCGGAAATGGACGGGGCGGCGCCGGAGGAGGCGGTGGTGGTGGCGGCGGCGGTGGCGGTGGCGGCGGATAAGCCGGCGTGTGGCGCAGTCCCGCTTCTAGCAAGGTTGCACTTTTCACCGTCGGCTGGGGCTATAATGCGATCTGGTAGGAAAACATATGAAGAGCGCCGGCAGGAGGCTGTGGAGATTGAGACGTTCCTGGATGCGCTGAATAGATTGTCCGATGCTATCGTCCAGAGTAGGTACAACCGAGGGTAGAATGAAGTTTGGCATTTACAGTTCCATCGCAGACCCGCCGGCCGGGGAGAACCTGGCGCTGCGGATTGAAGAGGTGGTGGACGAGGCAAAGCTGGCCGAGTCATCGGGGTTTGATTCCTGCTTTTTCGGCGAGCACCACCAGGACAAAGACGGGTTTCTGCCCTCGCCGCTCATCGTGTCCGCCGCCGTGGCCTCCCAGACCACCACGCTGAACCTGGGGACGTCGGTCATCCTGCTGCCGCTGCACCACCCGGTGAAGATGGCGGAGGATGTCATCACGCTGGACCTGGTATCGCGAGGGCGTTTCATCCTGGGCGTTGGCCTGGGCTACCAGCCGGTGGACTTCCGCACCTTTGACATCCCCATCGAGCAGCGGGTTAGTCGTTTTGAAGAGGAAATCGAAATCATCCGCCAGTGCTGGAAGGGTGAGCGGTTTGATTTCTCCGGCGAGCATTTCAACCTGGAGGACATCACCATCACGCCCAAGCCGTACTCGGACCCCTCGCCGCCGCTGTGGATTGGGGCCAGCCGGGTTCCGGGCGCGCGCCGAGCCGGACGCATCGCCGACGGCTTTGTGGCCGGGCCCAGCACGGACCTGGAAAGCACCATCGCCCTGACCTCCGCCTACCAGCGGGCCGCCGAGGAATCCGGTCGTGAGCCGGTCATCTGCCTGATGCGCGACGCCTGGGTCGCGCCAACCCGCGCCGAAGCGGAGCGCGTGTACGGCCCGGAGGTCATGGACGCCTACAAATACTACTGGCGCAACGGCCTCAACGAGTTCCGTCGCTACACCGAGGAATCGCAAATCAACATCGGCAACCTGGGCCCCGACCGCCTGATCCTGGGCGAGCCGCAGGAAGTGGTGGACGAATTCCATCGCTGGCAGGAGGCGACTGGGGCCGATTACTTCCTGCTGCGCCTGCGCCACGCTCACTCCGGCGGCCCGCCCCACGAGCGCATCATGGAGGCCATCCAGCTCTTCGGGGAGGAAGTAATACCGCACTGTCAATGACCGGCCCATCCAACCACAGCCAACAGGAGAACACGCCATGCCCCGCTTTCCAGCAGCCAACCGCGACACCGTACCCCAGGAGCAGGTAGCCGCCTTCGACGCCATCGTGTCGTCCCGCAACAACATCGTGCCGGAGGTGGGGCCGGTAGCCGTCCAACTCCACGTGCCCGAAATCGCCCAGCGCGGCGAAGTGCTGCGGGACTACCTGCGCGCCGGCGGTTCGACTCTGTCCGACAACGTAGCGGAACTGGCCATGCTGACCACCGCCCGCGAGCTGGATTGCCAGTTTATCTGGCACGCCCACGCCGCCGCCGGACGCCGGGCCGGCCTCAGCGACGCGTTAGTGGACAGCCTGCGCGACAAGGCAGACCTGCCGGAACTGTCATCGGCCGAGTCCGCCGTCATCAACTACGGCCGGGAGTTCTTCCGCACCCGCCGGGTGTCACAGGCCACCTTCGACGCGGCCCGCGCCGAGTTCGGCGACCGCGGCCTCATCGAGTTGACCAACCTGATGGGCTACTACTCGGTGCTGGCGTTCAACATCAACGCCTTTGAGCAGCTGCCGCCCGCCTCCGACGAGCCATTTTTGCCGGTATAGGTGCGGCCGGCATGGCCGAGAAAATCTACATACGCAACGCCGGCGGCGATCTGGAGCCTCTAGCCGAGGAACGATTCGAGACGGAGGATTTGCTGCAAGAGCTGATTGGGCAGCACCCTGAGCTGTTGGCCGGGGAGCAAATGCGCCCGGGCGACCCGTTGCGGTGGATTCTTATCAAGCGGGAGATGCCCATTGAAGGCTGGGCGGTTGACCATCTGCTGATCGACCAGGACGCACGGCCCACGTTGGTGGAAGTGAAGCGCGGGGATAATCCGGACGTTCGGCGTAAAGTCGTCGGGCAAATGCTGGACTATGCCGCGAATGCCGCTTGTGTATGGACTGAGCGGGATATGCGGCGAATTTTCGAGGAGTCACAGGATGACCCCAACGATGCAATCAGCGCGCTGCTGGGAGATGACGGCGAACCTGACATCGATGGCTTTTGGGAGCGGGTGGCGACGAATCTGGCGGCCAACCGGCTGCGTCTCCTCTTCGTGGCCGACGAAATCCCCACACATTTGGAACGGGTGGTCAAGTTTCTAAATGAAAACACCCGAGACAATCTTGAGGTGTTCGCGGTTGAAGTGAAGCAGTACCCTGGGCAGTCCACCCAAACTTTGGTGTCACGAGTTATCGGTGAGGTCGCTACCCCACGCAGCAGCAGCGCGGGGACCACCCGCCAACGGCTTACGCGCGAGGAATTTCTGGCCCAGTTTTCTGAAGAAGTATCTGCTGCAATAGCCTCTCTATTAGCCGCCGCGGAATGTTCCGGAGCATCTTTCGTCTGGGCTACCTCCAGCGTGCGAATTGATTCGCATTGTCCACTTATAGGGAAGCCGGTGACTCTGGCGCGATTGTGGCTGCCGCTCCCGGATTACATTCGCGGGAACTGGACTTTCATCTTCTACAAAAACTCCAACGATCAATACCCACCAACCTTGCTGGCGGTTCTTGATCGGTGGGTTGGCAAATTCGAGCAAGACGATTTTGTCAGCGCTCCTCCCAACTCCAGTGAAGTCGGGGCGGCGATACACCCAGAGGTTTTCGCCAAACACGTCGACCTTCTATCCAGTCGTCTATGCGACACTATCGCCGAGATTTCAGACTTGTGATTAAGCCTTCGATTCCCTGCTGCGCAACTTTAACCATGGACCCTATCATCGCAACCGCACTGGATACTGCTCGGCAGCGCGGGGCGGAGTATGCTGACATTCGCCTGGTTTCCAATCGGGAGCAGAGGATCGTCGTGCGCAACGGCGTGGTGGAGACCATGACCGCCGATGAATCCGTCGGTTTGGGCATCCGCGCCCTCTACAACGGCGCCTGGGGGTTCGCCTCCACCCGGGAGTTGACCGGCGCCGCGGCCGACCAGGCAGCCGGCCAGGCGGTGCAGATTGCCCGCGCTTCCGCCGGCCAGAACGGCGGTGGCACGACCGCGGCCCAATTGCTCGGCGTTCCGGTAACCAGCCGGGGCAGTTACACCACTCCCATCGGCATTGACCCCTTCACCGTGTCCCTTGACGACAAGCTGGCCCTGCTGCTGGCCGCCGACTCCGAGATGGCCGCCGTGCCACAGGTCAGCGCGCGGATGGCCAACCTGGTCTTCATCCGTGAAGAGCGCACCTTCGCCAACACCGAGGGCGCGCACGTCAGCCAGACCATCTACGAGGCCGGCGGCGGCGTGCAGGCCACGGCGGTGGGCAACGGGGAAACGCAGCGCCGTTCCTATCCCCAGTCCCACGGACGGCAGCAGGGTTGCGCCGGCTGGGAGTACGTCGTCGCCATGGACCTGCCCGGCAACGCCCGCGCCGCTGCCGAAGAGGCCGTCGAACTGCTGACCGCCGAACCCTGCCCTACCGCTGTCGCCACCGACCTGATCATCGACAGCAGCCAGCTGGCCCTGCAAATCCATGAATCCTGCGGCCACGCCGTAGAACTGGATCGGGCCCTGGGCGACGAAGCCGCTTTCGCCGGCACGTCGTTCCTGACGCCCGACCTGCTGCACAACTTTCAGTACGGCTCGGAGCAGGTCAACATCACCGCCGACAGCACGGACGTCACCGGGCTGGGCACCTTCGGTTGGGATGACGAGGGACTGCCGGCCCAATCCACCGACATCATCCGGGATGGGCGGTTCGTAGGCTACCTGATGTCCCGGGAGTCGGCGGCCCGGTTGGGTCTGCCGTCCAACGGATGTATGAGGGCCTCGTCGTGGAATCGCATCCCGCTGATACGCATGACCAACGTGAGCCTGCAGCCCGGCGCGTGGGCGCTGGACGATCTGATCGCCGACACCGACGACGGCATCTACCTGGAAACCAACCGCTCCTGGTCAATCGATGACCGCCGCTACAATTTCCAGTTCGGCACCGAAGTCGGACGCGAAATCAAGAACGGCGAGCTGGGTCGCCTACTGCGCAACTGCACGTACACGGGCATCACGCCGGAGTTCTGGCGCAGCTGCGACGCCGTGTGCGGGCCGCAGCATTGGCAGCTCTGGGGCACGCCCCGCTGCGGAAAGGGACAGCCGGGACAGATTGCCCACACCAGCCACGGCACCAGTCCGGCGCGTTTTCGCAACGTCCGCGTCGGCGTGATGCGCTAGACGGCGATGCTCGGGCCCGACCACATCCACTCCCTGCTGCGCGACGCCCTGAGCAACGGCCATCCTGGCGATGCTGACATCTACGTGACGGCAAGCACACAGGCCCTCACCCGCTTTGCCAACAACCGCATCCACCAGAACGTGTACCACGACGACGCCGTGGCCCACGTACGCGCTGCTTGCCAAAAGCGCCAGGGGCGGGCCGTAACCAACAATCTATCCGCCGACGGATTGCGCTCGGCGGTTTTGCAGGCCAGGGAACACGCCGGGCTGATGCCCGAAGACCCCGACTTTCCGGGGCTGCCCGATGCTCCTAGGGCCGTATCCGTCGAAGCGTACGATGAAGCGACGGCCGGCGCCGGGCCGGAACATCGCGCGGCCGTCGTCGGCATGGTCTGCCGCAAGGCGGCTGACGCGGGGCTGGAAGCCGCCGGCTTTTATCGCACCGGGGTAACCGAGCTGGCCGTGTTCAGTAGCCGGGGCCCTCGATACTGCTACCACGCCGGAACCTTCGCCGGCCTGCTCATCACCGCCCGCAGCGATGACTCGGCCGGCTGGTCCAAGGGCGGCGGATGGCGGATGGATGCCTTCGACCCGGAGACCCTGGCGGACGAGGCCATCGACAAGGCAGTGCGTGGCCGCAATCCGCAGAACCTGGAGCCCGGAGAGTACCCGGTGGTACTGGAACACTACGCCGTGGACGATATGCTGGAAGCCCTGAGCTTTTACGGCATGGGCGCCCACATGGTGCAGGACGGGCGCAGCTGGATGAACGACGTAATCGACCAGCCGGCGATGAGTCCGCTGGTGTCCATCTGGGACGACGGTTTGGCCCCGGCCGGATGGCCCGTGCCCTTTGACGCCGAGGGCGTTCCCCGCCAGCGGGTGGACATCGTCACTGACGGCGTGGTGCAGGGGCCGGTGCACAACAGTTACACCGCCGCAAAAGCGGGCGTCGCCTCCACCGGACACCAGCGTGGCGCAACGGGCGGGCCAACGGCAGCAAACCTGTTCATGCGTCCCGGCGAGCAAACCACCGAGCAGCTCATCGCCTCGGTGGACCGAGGGCTTTACATCACGCGCTTTTACTACACTCGACTGGCACACAACCGGGGCTGCGTGATGACGGGGATGACCCGAGACGGCACCTTTCTGATTGAGAACGGGGAAATCACAACCCCGGTCAAGAACTTGCGCTTTACGCAGAGCTACGTGGACGCGCTGGCCGGCTGCCAGGCGCTTTCCAACACGGCGCACCTGAACCTGAACGAGGCCGGCGTGGCGATGCACGTGCCGGCCGCGTTGCTGGAAAATTGGCGTTTCACGGGGCAAACGGTGTAATCTTGCAGAGGACGAAAACGACATTAGAGGCGGAATCATGAGCGACTTGAACAACGACGAAATCCGGGCGCTGGCCAAGGCCGTGGGCTTGACGCTGCGGGAACCGGAGCTGAGCCAGGTTACCCACAGCCTGAACGCAATGCTGGAGGAGGTGGCCGCCATCAACCCGCCCGGTTTCAGTCACGAGGAATACGTTGCCGTAGTGCAACCCGCCGATCTGGAGGACGCAGAATGAACGCCGCAGACATTCCCTTCCTGTCCGCCTCCGAACTGGCCGACGCCATCCGCGCCGGCGAGGTATCGCCCGTCCAGGCGGTGGACGCCTACCTCGACCGCATCGACGCGGTGGGCGACAAGCTGAACGCCTACATCACCGTCTGCGCCGACGAGGCCCGCGCGGAAGCAAAACAGCTGGAAGCCGACGCTGAATCCGGCAACTTTCGCGGCCCGCTGCACGGCGTTCCCGTCGGCATCAAGGACCAGATACACACCGCCGGCATCCTTACCAGCGACGCCTCCAAAATCCGCGCCGACTTCGTGCCCGACGCCGACGCCACCGTAGTCGCCAAGCTGAAGGCCGCCGGCGCGGTCGTCATCGGCAAGACCAACATGAGCGAGTTCGCCATGGGCGACCCCATCAGCAGTTGGTTCGGGCCGGCGCGCAATCCCTGGGACACCGACCGCAACCCCGGGACGTCCAGCACCGGTAGCGGGTCGGCCACCGCCGGGTTCCTGTGCGCCACGTCGCTGGGAGAGGACACCGGCGGCTCCATTCGAGGGCCGGCGGCCAACTCCGGCTTGGTTGGTATCCGCCCCACCTGGGGCCGGGTCAGCCGGGCCGGAGTGGACGGCGCCAGCTGGTCCACGGACACCATCGGCCCCATCTCCCGCACCGTAACCGACTGCGCCCTGACGTTGCAGGTCATCGCCGGCCACGACCCCAAGGACCGCTACAGTCGGCCGGAGCCGGTTCCGGATTACCTGGACGGGCTGGAGGCCGGCGTTAGGGGTATGCGCATCGGCGTGGTGCAGGAGCTGATGGGCGGGCATGGCCTGCGATTGGACGACCGCAGTCGCGATGCCGTATCCGCCGCCGCCGAGGTGTTCCGGGAACTGGGCGCGGAGGTCGTCCCGGTCAGCCTGCCCATCGCGCCCTTCACCGGGCCGATAGTCCGCACGATCACCAGCACCGAGAGGGTCAGCCTCAATCCGGAATGGCTGCGGGAAAGGTTCGAGGACTATCATCCCAACACGCGCGTCGCTTTCGCGGTGGGCAACCTGATACCGGGGCAGGTCTATTACAAGGCGCTGAAACTGCGGGCATTGGCCCGCCGCCAGCTGTTGCAGGCGTTCCGCCAAGTTGACCTGCTGCTGCAACCCACTTCCAGCGGGCCGGCGGGCTTGCTGGCCGACGAGCCGGCGGTGATCGACAACAAGGAGATGGCCGTTCGGTCGCTGCGCGATGGCAGTTTCCGCGGCTTGTACAGCCTGAGCGGCTGCCCGGCGCTGAGCATTCCCTGCGGCTTTACGAGCGACGGCAAGGGAGCGCTGCCGCTGGCCTTGCAAATCGGCGGCCCACACCTGGGCGAGGCTGCCATCTTCCGGGCCGCCTACGCCTACGAGCAGGCCACGCCGTGGCACGAACGGAGGCCGCCGGCGCTATAGCCCTCGTACACCGTCTTGCCGCTAATGTGTCTTACATAGCGGCCGCAGGCAGGGTGCTCCGCCGGTGCCCGTTACGCTATGCCGGCCATGGCTCGCTCGGCGAACTCGGGGCGCACGATGCTCTCGTAGGGGTGCGCGCCCTGCACCAGGCCGCCGGCGATCAGGGCGTCGCGCATCCGGTCAAACCCTTTGCGACCAATCATCGGGTCGGTTGCCCAGACCCCGGCGGCCTTGTAGCGTCCGATGCCATCGGCCAGCAACGCGCGGTCGTATTCGGGGAACATCGGGGCGATGCGCTCGGCAACGGCTTCGGGTTCGCTCTCAGCCACCCACCGCTGGGCGCGAGCATAGCCGTTGACGAAACTCTGGACGGTGTCCGGGTTGTCCGCCAGGTATGCCGGCGTAACCGCGAAGCTGCTGTAGCAGACGTATCCGCTTTCGCTGCCCAGGGTTACGGCGATATGGCCCGCGCCTTCATTGACGAGCTGGCCGGCAAATGGATAGGGAACTTGCAGGTAGTCGGCGTCGCCGTTGCGGAACCGGCCCAGCATTTCCTCGGCGGAGAGCCCGGCCATCAGGTTCACGCTGGCCGGGTCAACGCCGTGCCACCGCATCGCGGCCTGCAAGGTAGTGTAAGGAACCGGGGTGAACCCCACCGGAATCAACGTGGCGCCGATGAGGTCGGCCCACGTCCATCCGTCGGTGGGCCGCCGGGACAACAGGAAGAACCCGTCCCTCTGGTTGATTTCGGCGATGTGCAGCGGCGGCGAGTCGCTGCCGGAGTCCAGGTCCATAAAGCTGCGGCTGATGCCGCTTTGGGTGATGTCAATTGTGCCTGCCTTCAGCAGGTCGGTGCTGGACTGCCCGGCCGGGATGTGGTCGAATTCAACATCCAGACCCTGTTCGGCAAGAAAGCCGCCCTCCACGGCGACGTAGATCGTCGTGTAGAACATATTGCGGAATGCCACCCGCAGCCGGATACGCGCCGAATTGGCTTGCTGACTCATTGCATTTGCTCCTTAAATCTTCCGGTTATACCGCCACCGGCAACCTTACGGCGCCGCCGGTGAGCACGACGCCGTCCGCACAGATGCACTCGACGCACCCACCCTCGTATTGCTCTTCATAAAGTTGAGCATACAAGCCGCGCTGCCTCAGCAACTCGTAGTGCGTGCCTCGTTCCACAATCCGGCCCCGGTCCACCACGAAGATCACGTCAGCGGCCATGATGGTGGAGAGCCGGTGGGCGATGGCGATGGTGGTCCGTCCTTGCATCAGCGGTTCCAGGGCCTGCTGGACGTACCGCTCGCTGGTGGTGTCCAGAGAGGACGTGGCCTCGTCCAGTATCAGCAGGCGGGGGTCGTGCAGGATAACCCGGGCGATGGACAGCCGCTGCCGCTCGCCGCCGGACAGTCGGTAGCCACGCTCGCCGACGATGGTATCGTAGCCGTCAGGAAACTCCATGATGCGGTCGTGGATGTAGGCCGCTTTGGCGGCGGCGTGCAGTTGCTTCTCGGTGGCGTCGGGGTTGCCATACATCAGGTTTTCCCGTATGGAGGCGTGGAACAGGTAACTTTCCTGAGATACGTAGCCAATGATGCGGGCCAGGCTCTCCAGGCTGACGTGTCGCACATCAACGTCGTCAATGCTGACCACTCCGGAGGTAGCATCGTACAGGCGGGGTATCAGGTACGAGATCGTGGTTTTGCCGGCGCCGCTGGGGCCGACCAGCGCGGCCAGTTGCCCGGGCTGCACTTCCAGGCTCACGCCGTCCAGCGCCCAGAACTCCTGCCCGTCGTCCTCAATATCGTAAGCCTCCGCCAGCAGGTTCGCCGGGTGGTAGTTCATGCGCACGCCCTGCAGGGCAACGCGCCCAGCGACCTTTTCAGCCGGCAATTCGACGGCGTCGGGAGCGTCAACAATGTCGGGTCGTATGTCCAGGTAGCCGAAGATGCGCTCAAAGAGGGCCAAGGACGATTGCAGTTCCACCGACGTCCGCAGCAGTGTGCCGATGGGAAAGTACAACCGGGTCTGCAGCGTGGTAAAGGCGACGATGGTCCCGGCAGTCAGGCCGCCCGGCCCGAAGCTGCCGTAGATGATGTAGCCGGCGATCACGTACACCACCACCGGGGTCAGCGAGAAGAATATCTGCATCCCGGCCCAAACCGTCTGTCCGGTCATCTCCCGGCGTATTTCCAGGTCGGACAGCCGCACGTTCTGGTCGTGAAAGCGGGCTACTTCCCGGTTCTGCGCGCCGAACAGACGGGTCAGCATCACGCCGGACACCGACAGCGTTTCCTGGGTGATGGCCGTCATCTCCGCCGTGGATTCCTGAACCAGCGACGACATCGCCCGCCGCCGCCGGCCCACCAGGTAGCTGAACACAGCGAACAGCGGCGTAATCCCGACCGCGACCAGGGTCAACTCCCAGGACAATACCGCCATGGCCACCAGCGTACTGATCAGTATCACCACGTTGGACAGGATATTGCTGACGGTGCCGGTTACCACCAAGCGGACGCCGGCAACGTCGTTGGCGACGCGGCTCTGTATCTCGCCGGTGCGCTGGGAGGTGAAGAAGCCCAGCGACAGCGATTGCAGGTGCGAGTACAGTCGGTCGCGCAAGTCCCGCATCACCCGCTGGCCCACCTGCTGAGTGAGCCAGGTTTGCATCACGCCCAAAGCGCCGGTGATTACCACCACGGCCGCCATGGCGCCGGCGATAATCCAGAGCAGCCGCAGGTTCGGCCCGCCGTCAACGAACAACGCCGAGTCGAACACCACCTGTATCAGGATAGGATTGACGACCCCCAAGCCGGCGGTAACCAGTATCAGCAGCCCGATGGCCAGCACGCGCGGCCAGTGGGGCTGAAACGCGGCAGCAATCCGGCGGTTTAGGTTGGGAACTCGCCGGCGGGGACGTTCGCCACCGGAAGTTGACCGGCGCGGCCCATGGGGCATATTTTCACGCATTGGACGCATCATTGCACAACGTCTTTCAGGTAAATGCGAGAATCGGCAACGTTACCCCATAGCGTCCTTCAACCGGCGAATGGCGTCAATGTGCGCGTCCGGCGAGGTTGCGCCCCGCAGTCCGGCCGCAATGTGCGACGCGCCCATCTCTTCCCAGGACTTCAGCTCGGTGAGCCAGTCCTCCGGGTTGTTGTCGGCGGTGATGGTAATGCGGCCCTCGAAGCCAACGTCAGAGGGTTTGCGCCCGGCGGCTTCCGCCTGCGCTCGGATGCGGTTCAGGATGGCCTGTCCGCCAGCGTCGGGGGCGAACATTGGGAAGTAGCCGTCGGCCAGCCGGCCGATGCGTCGGATAGCAGCATTGGGCGGCGTGGGCGACGTGCTGCGGCCGGCGCCAATCCAGATGGGGATAGGCCGCTGGACTGGCAGAGGGTTGATGCCGGCGTGGGTGATGTCGTGGTACTTGCCATGATAGTCGATAACGTCCTCAGTCCACAGCCGGCGCAGCACCTCAATCTGTTCGTCGCAGCGACTGCCCCGGGTGGCGAAATCGACTCCAAGGGCCTCGTACTCGACGGAGTTCCAGCCGACGCCGATGCCCAACCGCAGCCGCCCGGCGGAGAGCAGGTCAACCTCGGCCGCCTGCTTGGCCACCAAGGCCGTCTGACGCTGGGGCAGGATGAGGATGCCTGTAGTCAGGCCGATGCGCTTGGTGACGGCGGCCAGGTACGCCATCAGCGTGAACGGCTCATGGATGTACGACTCGTGGGTATAAGGGAACTGCGGCACCTCCGGATGCTGCTCCGGCACAGCGCCGAGCACGTGGTCCAGAATGCGCACGTGCGCATACCCCAAGTCCTCGGCGGCCTGGATGTAATCGCGCAGCGCGCCGAAGTCGTCGCCAATCTCAACAATAGGAACCGAAACGCCAATTTCCATACTTGAACCTCCTTAGGGTAAAAAAACAACGGCCCCGCCGTCTCGGTGATAGACAGGGCCATTATAACGGGGCGGAGAGGGCGGGGAAGCCGGAGTTGGTACCACGTTGGTGGCCCTCCATATGACAATCCCCATCAAATCATAAAGTTCATCTCGCCCACTATCCGCTCTCCCAGCGCCTGGTCGCCGGCGATGGCCACCGAGCCGTCGGCCAGGGCCTGCTCCGCCGTCCAGCGTCCGGTGCCCAGGGCATTGAACGCGGTCACGTCCATGCTTAGACGCACCGTGGGCGAGGCCGGCGCAGCGTCCATCCGGTAGGCCCGGCCGCCGTCCATGTTCAGCGCAATCGTGCCGCCCACGTCGCCGGCGACTTCAAACACTACCGTCGTGCCGTCGTCGGGCTTCACCTTGCGGCCAACGACAAAGGGCATCGCCATCTCGGTGCGTCCGTAGCCGTGCTGAGCCACCGGGCCGCTCAGATGGCCCGGGATGCCCAAAGCCCGGCGGATGTCCTGTTCATGCACCCAGGCGTCGTAGATGCGGATGGCCAGCAGGTCGGTGTAGGGACCGCGACCCAGCGGGTTGGGCGTCTCGACGGCGAAGTCGTCCTCGGTCATCGCCCGCAGCACGCCCAGCCGCTCGGCGGTGATTTCGCGGAACTCGGCCAGCACTTCGGCTCCGCTGAACTGCCGTCGGTAGTCCACCAGCACCTCGTTGTTCTGCCCGGTGTCGTTACGTACGTGGGAGGTATCTGCCGGCTCATGTTCCGGCGCCGGGCGACCCAGCAGCCGGCACTCGCTTCCTACCAGGTGGGAAATCTGGTCCTGCACCGCCCAGCCGGGACAGTCCGTAGGAGTCGCCCACTGCTCGGGGGTGAAGTCGGCGCACAGCGTGGAGAGGGACTGCCACACCGTTTCCATCAGGTCAACCATCTGTTGCGACATTTTGATACTCCGTAATTCAGTCTTTGACCCAGCGGCATTCGGGCAAATGGCCGCGATAGCCGCCGTCGGGGCAGGTGCAGGGTATATCGTTCCGATACCGATAACCCAGCGATTCCAGCCAGCCGTCGAAGCCGGGATAGAACCCGTAGCCGTCGTCGATGGCCCGGTAGCCTGCCCGCAGCGCCACCAGCACTTCATCATGACTGGGAACCGCAAAATCCCTGCCGATTTCCGCCGAGACTGCCATCAGCGCTAGTCGGTCAACAGCTCGACCACGTCCTGGGCGAAAACCATATCCTCTGCGCCCACCTGCTCCGGGTCGTCGGGGCTGGTCAGGTAGCGCACGAACAGCCACACGCCATCCCGGGGGTTAGAAACCACCTCGGCGGTGGCGTCGCTGTGGAGCCGGATAGTCTGACCCGGCTCGACTTCAAACAAGTTCACTATGTCGGCCATCGTTCTTGACACTCTGGATTCCCGCCTGCGCGGGAATGACGGGGTAATTTTAGAAGAAAAAGGTGAGGTTCTTCGCCAGCAGTACGTTCTGGTCCAGGAATACCTGACGTTGGGCGATGCGCCACTGCCCGTCGACCCTCCGCAGCGCGTCTTCGCGCCGGCCCACCAGGATGTCGGTCTCGGTTGCCACCCGGTTGCGGTAGATGATGAACCGGCAGCGCAGCGATACGGTTTCAGGTTCACTTGGTGTGGGCGTCGCCTCGAGGATCTCCACGTTGGTTACCATGTGGGCGATGCGGGACAACGGCTCTTCCGCCCAATGCACGCCGGTGAGAATCTGGTTGACCCGCCGGGTCAGCGTGTCCTTGCCCTCATCGAACCAGTTGATGTCCTGGCCTTCCCTGGTGAACTCGCGTTCCAGCTCGCCGAACTTGACGTTGCGGCGCATGGGCACCCAGTAGCGCACATCGTCGGTGAGCAGGTCCAGCCATTCCTCATAGCGGCGGTCGTCCAGCAGGTTGGCCTCGTGGTACAGGAACGCTTCAACCTCCTGCTTCAGCAGCAGCATCGCCAGCGGGTCGTCAGCGACTACCATGGTGTGCCACCTAGCAAGTTGAGCCGGAGCCGTTGCCGCGCCGCCATCCGGCCAGTTCGTCCCAATCCCGCGCCGCCATGAAATCGGCCCAGCGGGTGTAAAAACTGCGCTGGTTCTGCTCGCCGGCCCGAGCCTTGGTAACGTCCAACACCGTGCCGGGGATGCGCAGGCCGCCGTCCTCAAAGTTGGTGACGGCGTGACCCATGCCCATCTGGTAGTTGTAGTGATGGCGGCGGGCCATGGCGCCCCGGCTGGCGGCGTGGGCGTAGTTCCAGTTCTCCATGTCGTCCTGCTCGGTCAGCCCGCTGGGACCGGAGTAGCGGATGTAGTACTGGCGCAGGAACTCTTTGACCTCCGGCGGGGCGGCGCGGTCCACCAGGAACCACCGCCAAACCTCGGTCTGGTCGGGGCCCCGGGGGTGCCACACGGCTATGCTGCGGGGCTGGCGGGGCAGGTAGGACATATTGGGGAATATCGTTCCCGGCCCGCCCAGGATGCGCCAGAGCTGTCCTTGCCGTTCCTTGCGGGCAATCTCGGACTGGTAGAAGTAATCGGCAATCACCGGGTCGTTCTGGTAAGAGGGCACGGGCTGGGCGTCGGCCGGCCGCAGGAAAACGATGGTGCCGTGCCCGCGGTCCGGGAAGGATATGTCCAGGGCCCGGGCGTTGTCGCGCTCGCGGGTATCCCGGCGTCCCTGCCCGGATGGGCCGATGCCTACCAAATCAACGGAGCGATGGCTGATGTTGTGGTAGCGGTCGCCAATGAAATTCTCGGCCGGGAACTTCCAGTTGGATGGCACCAGCCACTTCTCAATACCGCCGATAACCTCGGTGCCGCCTTCCGCGCCGTCCCAGCCGTCAAACAGGATGTCCAGGTAGGTGCGGAAGTCGCCGATGTATTCCAAGAAATCGGGGGCGTTTTCGTCCCAGGTCGCCCAGATGCCACCCTTGTAGTTGGTCATCCGGGGCACGCGGATCAGACCCCATTGGGACTTGTCCAGTTCCTCGTGGTAGGCGTCCTTGTAGAAGGGCACACCCACCAGAGAGCCGTCGGTGGCGAAGCTCCAGCCGTGGTACGGGCAGGTGAAGATGGGCGTGTTGCCCTCGTCGTAGCGGCAAACCTTCATGCCCCGGTGCATACAGGAGTTGAGGAAGACGTGAATCTCACCCTGCCGGTCCCGACACAGGATTACCGACTCCTCGCCCATGGAGGACACGAAGAAATCGCCCGGCTTGGTAATCTGGCTCTCGTGACCGACAAACAGCCAGGCGCGGGTGAAGATCCGTTCCTGTTCCTCGGCGTAGATGTCGGCGTTGACGAAAATCTCCCGGCTGACCATACCGTTGTCCTGGTCAACCAGACCGCTGTACGCGCTGGGTTGGAACGTAATCGCCATGTTCTCCCTCCGGGCGCGGCTCGCCCTGCCGAATGGTATCACACTGCCGGAGCCTCCGCCGATTCACTCGCGGCGCAATTCCACTCCCGCCATCTCTTCCAGCAGCCGGGCCACCACCGGATAGCCCTGGCCGCCCCAGCCGGCTTGCTGCGCCCGGCGATACAGCGCGTCCGCCACCTCTCCCGTTGCCGACGGCGCGCCCAGCCGTACCGCCAGCGCGCAGGCCAACGCCACGTCTTTGGCCACGATGTCCAGCGTACCGCCGGCCCGGTAGGAACCGTCCAGCACGGCGTTGGGAATCGAGTTGAAGGCACGACTGGCCCCGGCGCTCACGGGTACAATTTCGGCCAGCACCGCCGGGTCAACGCCGCCTAGTTTGGCGATGAGCATACCCTCGATGGCGGCAATCAGGTTGGTGTAGCCCATGTACTGGGTCGCCAGCTTGGCCACGCAGCCGGCGCCGGAAGGCCCCACGTAAAATACCTGGGCCGCTACCGCATCCAATGCCGGCCGCGCCTGTTCGAATACGTCAACATGGCCGCCGACCATCATCGTCATGGTGGGTGGCCGACCACTCACCGGAGCGTCCAGCATCGACAGGCCCCGCTGGGCGCAGGACGCGGCGACGCGTCGGGCAACGTCCGGGTCGTTGGTTGTCGTGTCCACCAGGACCGCGCCGTCGGCCATGGCGGACAGCACGCCGAACTCATCGCCCAGCAAGACAGATTCAACCTGAGCCGGCCCGGGCAGCGACGTCCACACCATTTCGCAGCCGGCGACGGCTGCCTCAGGGCTGTCGGCCCAACTGGCGCCGCGCTGCAGCAGCGGGTCTGCCGCCGCCCTTCGGATGTCATAAACGGTCAGTTCAACCCCGGCGTCCAGGAGGCAGCCGGCCATCAGGCTGCCCATGGTGCCGACACCGATGAAAGCCTGGCGCCGCGGTAGCATCGGCATACTATCCCTCAGTAGTGGTCAACCAGCGGTATCTCGTGGAGCGCCGGTATCACTTCCCGGCCAATCAGCTCGATGGAATGCATCACTTCATCGTGAGCCATCGCACCCTCGTTGCCGTAGATGTGGAGGTAGCCGGGGTTGAGCCGATCAATAATCATCGACAGCTTTTCTCGCACCGTGTCGGGGCTGCCCACGATGATATTGTTGGCCTCTTGCAGCTCTTCGTAAGTCATCATCCGACCAAAGCCGCCGGCACCCGGCAGTGTCCGCTGGATGCTGACTGCCTCGCGGGACTGGTAGCCCGGCGGGTCGTTATGCTCCCGTGGGCCTCGATTGCGGTGTTCTTGCGTCCACAGGAATTCCCGGCCCAGTTCCTGCGCCTTCTCATCGGTGTCGGCGCAGAAGACCCTCAGTAGGTAGCCGAAGTGTTCCGGCCCCGGCGTAAATCCCACTTCAAGCGCCGTCTCAATGTACACATCCCGCAAACGGTGGGTGTGCTCCAACAGCGAACCCAGGTTCATGTAGGGGTGCTGGTGAGTAGCGGCCCACACCACGCTCTCGGGACTGCTGAACCCGGGAAACCAGATGGGCGGGTGCGGTTTCTGCATCGGCAGCACCCAGGGGTTGACCAGGCGGTAGTGGTAATACTCGCCTTCGTAACGGAAGGGTCCCGGCTGGGTCCAGCATTTCACAATGAGGTCGTGGGCTTCTTCAAAACGGTCGCGGTTTTCCGGCGGGGCGATTCCGCCTTGCAGGGTCTCCACTGCCGTACCGCGCACGAACCCGGAGATAATCCGGCCGCCGGAAATGCAGTCCAGCATGGCAATCTCTTCCGCCATACGGATGGGGTCGTTGACTGCTATTACGTTGCCCAGAATCGCGATCTTGGCGTTGCGGGTTACCTTGGCGATCACCGCGGCGTCAATGTTCACCGCCGGCTTCATGCACCAGTACGACGAATGATGCTCGTTGGACATTATCCCGTCAAAGCCATTCTGGTCGGCGCAGGCGTATTGCTCGTGGTACTGGTTGTAGAGGACATGAGCCTTCTGCGGGTCAAAGTGCGTGTTGGGGAAAAACAGCCTTCCCGACTCGTACTGCTCTACGTCCTCGTCGGTGACGTGGCCGTAGGGCTGTTCGGAAAACCAGAAAACTTCCACCTTATCCTTCGGCATGGGAACCCTCCTCGCCTGAATCAGCGGGCTCAACGGCGCGCAGCGTGCTCGGTTCGGTAACGTCGCCAGTATAGGCACGTCCGACGGCTAGGACAAGGCGAACGCCCGCCATCGCTGCCTTCGGTATCCATCACTCCGTCGGTATCCGCGGGTTGTACAGCCGGCCGTACTGCACGAAGGCCACTACGGTGGCCACTACCAGCAGGCACATTGCAACGTCGCAGGCGGTAAGCGTCGTCAGGCGGGCCGCCAAGATCGCTGGCCGTTCACCGTCAACAAAGTGAAAGACCAGCGAAAGAATTACCCGCAAACCGACGACGGAAGCCGTAAGCAGCAACAACCGCCAGCGACGGAGAGCCAGCCATCTTTTCATAGCCGCGCGTCGCCGGCCTTGGGACTAGCGTCCCTGGAACCACGCCGGACGCTTCTGGGAGAAGGCCCGTATCCCTTCCTGGAAATCACCGGTAAGCCCGATGTTGGCGATGGCGTCGGTTTCGGCATCCAGCTGGGTCGCCAGATCAGCCTCCCAACTGCCGTCGAACAGCGCCTTGACCCGGCCGTAGGCTTGCGTCGGCCCCTGGGCAAGTCGGTCGGCGGTTTCCATGGCGTGGCGTTCAAAATTTGCCGAGTCGAAAACCTGGCTGACCAGTCCCAGCTCCAATGCGTACTGCGCGCCGATGGGCTGCCGGGCCAGGTAAATCTCCATGGCCCGGCCCTGTCCCACAATGCGCGGCAGCATATAAGTTGACCCACCGTCGGCGGTGCAGCCGATGTTGGCATAAGCCAGCAGAAATCGAGCGTCCGACGACGCCAACCGCAGGTCGCAAGCCAACGCGAGACTGAACCCGGCGCCGGCTGCCACGCCGTTCACTGCCGCCACCACCGGCTTGTCCAGCCGGCGAATCGCAGTTATCACATCCCGATGCAGCGCGTCGGCCAGACTGCGCAGGTGTTCGGACAGGCCGTCCGGCCCGTCTTCGTCCAGCTGGTGGGTAAAGTCGCGCACGTCGGCGCCGGCGCAAAATGCGCCGTCAGTGCCGGTGAGCAAGACAGCACGCACGTCGCCGCCCCGGCAGGAGGCCAGCGCCTCGCCCAGCTCGGCTACCATGGCCGGCGACAGGGCGTTGCGCGCATCCGGCCGGTTCAACCGGATAACGGCCAGCGGCCCCTTGCGTTCTAACTGGATGCGATGTTCAGCCGTCGCCATCAGGCCCTCCGGTATCCGCTACCGCGTTACCGCGCCCTCCGCGGCCGAGGACACCAGCTTGGCGTACTTTGCCAGCACGCCGGTGGTGTATTTTGGCTTCATGGGAGTCCAGGCGGCGCGGCGGTCGGTCATCTCTTCCTCAGTTATTCGAGCATCCAGCCGGCGGTTGGGAATGTCCAGCGTGATGATGTCGCCCTCTCGCAGCAGCCCGATGGGGCCACCTTCCATCGCTTCCGGCGCCACGTGCCCCACCATGGGGCCGTGGGATGCTCCGGAGAACCGCCCATCGGTTACCAAGGCCACGGTGTCGCCCAGGCCCTGGCCGATGAGCGCTCCGGTAACCGCCAGCATTTCCCGCATACCGGGGCCGCCCTTCGGCCCCTCGTAGCGGATGACCACGATATCGCCGTCCTTAATTTCACCCCGCTGGATGGCCTGGAACGCCGGCTCCTCCTGCTCAAAGACCCGGGCCGGCCCCTCATATACCTTTTCCTGGTGGCCCGCCACCTTGATGACCGCGCCGTCCGGGGCCAGGTTGCCCCGCAGAATCGCCAGCCCGCCGGTAGGACTGCGCGGCGCGTCGGGCGTGTAGATGACCGGCTGGTCTTCCACGATGGCTGCTTCGTTGATGTTCTCGGCCAGCGTCTTGCCGTTAACGGTCATCGCATCGCCGTAAAGGAGGCCGGCGTCCAGCAGCCGCTTGCCGGCGAGGGCCACGCCGCCGTAGCGGCTCAGGTCCGCCATCACATAACGGCCGCCCGGTTTCATATCTGCGATGTAGGGCGTGTTCCGGCTGATGCGGTCGAAGTCCTCCAGGGTTAGGTCAACCTCGGCCTCGCGGGCGATGGCCATCAGGTGCAGCACCGCGTTGGTGGAGCCGCCCAAAGCTACCACCACAGTAATGGCGTTCTCGAACGCCCGGCGGGTGAGTATGTCCCGGGGGCGAATGCCTTCTTCCAGCATACGCATTACGGCTTCCCCAGCCTGCCGTGATTCATCGGCTTTCCTCGGGTCCACCGCGGTGAGCGATGCATCGCCGGGGAGCGACAAGCCCATAACTTCAATGGCGGTGGACATGGTATTGGCGGTGAACAAGCCGCCGCACGAACCCTCGCCGGGGCAAGCAGCGCATTCCAGTTCAGTCAACTCCTCGCCCGTGATTTTGCCGGCTGCCCAAGCTCCCACTGCTTCAAACACATCCTGAACGTTCACGTCGTTGCCGTTGTACTGCCCGGGCAGGATGCTGCCCCCGTACACGAACACGCTGGGAATGTTGAGGCGAGCAATCGCCATCATGCAGCCCGGCATATTCTTGTCGCAACCGCCCACGGTAACCAGGCCGTCCATACGCTGGCCAAAGGCCACCGTTTCGATGGAATCGGCGATTACTTCCCGGCTGACCAGGGATGCCTTCATCCCCTCGGTGCCCATGGAAATGCCGTCGCTGACGGTAATAGTGCCGAATTCAAAGGGTGTCCCATTGGCTCCACGGATACCCTCTTTAGCAGCGGCGGCCCACCGGTCAAGATGCACGTTGCAGGGAGTAACGTCGCTGGCCAAGTTGGCGATGGCGACGAAAGGCTTGGCCAGATCGTCGTCGGTGAGCCCCATCGCCCGCAGGTACGACCGGGCCGGGGCCCGGTGTGGCCCGTCGGTGATGTCGCTGCTGCGATGTTTGAACAAAGCTTTGGGGCTGTTTATGGTAGTAGTCAAGGTGTCTCCTCACCGGGCATACGCCCGCCACTATGCGGCGAATGTGGAACCCGATTATAGATTGGCCCCGCACAGGCGGCAAGGGAGAGTATGGGGCGTATCTCAGCAAACAACCGCGGTAGCCGAGCTGCCCACCGGAAGCAAGCCGAAATCGCCGCCCTTGCGCCGTCCGCCAAATTGCGCTAGCATTTTCGCCGAAATCGTTGCATGTCCGACGGCAATTCGCACTGCGTTTTCGCCACCGAACCAACCAAAGGAGACTGCCTACAATGTTCAACCCCATCGCGTTCCTGAAGCCTCGCACGGCCCACGCCCACTGCGACATCCCCTGCGGCATTTACGACCCAGTCGTTGCCAAGATTGCCGCCCAGACCGTGCAGAAGATGGTGCTGCGGATGCAGAGTCTGGAGGCCCCCCAGCCCGGCGCGCCGGCCCCGGAGCGTCAGACCTACGCCAACACCTTCGCCCGCTACATCACGGTGAAAGAAGAGCACGCCGAGAAGTGCAAGGAAGAGCTGCGCATCCTCTGGGCCGACTATGCCTGGCCCAACACCGACGCCAACGAAATCGCGGCCAAGTTCAACGCCGCCCTCAAGCTGGCCGGCCAGTGCAAGCAGACCGTCAGCATGGAGAACGCCGAGGCCCTGGTCGCCGCCTGCGACGACATCGCCACGGCTTTCTGGTCCACCAAGAGCGTGGAGTACAGCGACCCCAACGCCGCGGCCCGCTACGGCGCCTAGCCTATCCAGCCATGTGACACGCCGTGTAGGGGCGACGGTTGCGTCGCCCCTACGTTTTTGCGGCTACGCCATTCACGTGCTTGCGAATGGCTGACAAAAACGCCTCCCCATACCGCTCCAGCTTGGCCGGCCCCACACCTGAAACACGTAGCATCGCCGCCTGGTCCGTGGGTTTGGTACTTGCCAGACTACTGAGGGTTGCGTCGTTGAACACTACGTAAGCCGGCACTCCTTGTTCATCAGCCAGCCGACGGCGCAAAGCGCGCAACTCGTCAAACAGCCCAGCGTCATAGTCCGCTGCAAGGTTGAGCAATCTGCGGGCGTGGCCCGGCTTTCCCCCGTGGTCTTTACTTACCGGCGTAACCTCATCCACGCGCATCTCCAGGGTCAAACTCTCCCTGCTTCGCAACCAATTTCGCCCGGCACCGGTCACGCTGACGGTTGGATACTGCCCATCGCTCCGCGCCAGCAGCCCCTGTTCCACTAGTCCGTTGGCAATGGATCGCAAGCCGCTGCGGTCATAATCGTTCACGATCCCATACACGCTGAGCTGGTCGTGTCCCAGTTCCTTGACCCGCTGCTTGCCGCTGCCCAACAGGACGTCGCTGACGTGGGCAACGCCGAACCGCTCACCCGTGCGAATAACCGCCGACATCAGCTTTTGGGCCACCTCGGTAACGTCCACCGCTGTTCGCTTCGCCAGGCACACGTCGCAGTTGCCGCAAGTATCGCCGGGCATCGTCTCGCCGAAGTAACCCAGCAGATACTTGCGACGGCAGGTTTGCTGCCGTCCATATTCCACCATCTGCTGCAGTTGGCGCTCCGCTGTCGCGCGAGCGTCGCCGGCCATTTCCTGGATGAAATATTCCTGCTTGGCCCGATCGCCCTCGGAGAAGAACAGCACGCAATCGCTGGGCAGTCCATCGCGCCCGGCCCGCCCGGTCTCCTGGTAGTAGCCCTCAATGGACTTGGGCATCGCGTAGTGCACCACCAGTCGAATGTCCGGCTTGTCAATGCCCATGCCGAAAGCGATGGTGGCGGCAACCACCGGAACCTTGCCGTCGATGAACCGCTCCTGGGTCCGCCGGCGAACATCGGCGTCCAGCCCGGCGTGATAGGCAACCGCAGGATGACCGGCTGCGGTCAACCTAACCGCCAGTTCCTCAGTTTCCTTACGGGAAAAGCAATACACGATGGCCGACTGTCCGCGCCGTTCATCCAGCAAGTCAACCAGGGGCTGCAACGCTCCGGCGCCAGCCTGCACGCGGTAAGTCAGGTTCGCCCGGTCAAAGCCGGACACGAACCGAGGACTATTTTCCAACCTCAGTTGCTGGGCAATATCATCCCGGACCCGTTCCGTAGCGGTAGCCGTCAGGGCCATCACCGGCGTGTCGGGAAAGTCGGTTCGCAGCTCGGACAGCGCGCGGTAATCGGGACGAAAATCATGCCCCCAACTCGCTGATGCAATGGGCCTCGTCAATGGCGATCAGACGCAGGTCCAGCGTCCCCAGGAACCTCCGAAACCCGAGCATACTGACCCGCTCCGGCGCGACGTAGAGCAGGTTGACCCCGCCGGCCTGCGCCCGGCGTTCCACATCGGCGACGGCGCGGCTGTCCAGGCTGCTGTTGACGAACTCGGCGGCGATGCCGTTGGCGCGCAGGCCGTCCACCTGGTCCTTCATCAACGCAATCAGCGGCGATACCACCAGCGTCAGCCCGCCCAAAGCCAGCGCCGGCAACTGGTAGCACAGCGACTTGCCGCCGCCGGTGGGCATGACCACCAATCCGTGCCGTCCGGCCAGCGCGTTGGAGATTATCGCCTCTTGGCCCGGACGAAAGGCGTCGTAACCAAAATGCTGCTTGAGCAGTTGCCCAAGATTGGCGGGTTCCATCTATCCCATCGCGGCCAGCGCGTCGCCCACTACCTCGATGGTACGGTCAATGTCGGCGTCGGTGTGGGCGATAGAAACGAACCCTGCCTCAAACTGGGACGGCGCGATGTACACGCCCCGGTCCAGCAACGCGTGCATATACCGTCCGTAGGCTGCGGTGTCCGACTGCTCCACCTGCGCCAGCGCAGCGACCGGGCCGGGATTGAAGAACCCGGTGAACATTGACGCTACCCGGTTTACGGTGGAAGGCACCTCCGCCCGGGCAAAGGCCGCGCTCACGCCGTCGATGAGCCGCGTCGCCGTCGCCTCCAACTGTTCGTACACTACGGGTCGTTGCAGTTCGGTGAGCGTGGCCACGCCGGCCGCCACCGCCAGGGGATTGCCCGACAGCGTGCCGGCCTGGTACATCGGGCCCAGCGGCGCTACCTGCTCCATGACTTCGCGTCGTCCGCCGTAGGCGCCAACCGGCAAGCCGCCGCCGATTATCTTGCCCATGGTCGTAATGTCCGGGGTGATGCCGAACAGGGTCTGCGCCCCGCCGTAGGCCACGCGGAACCCGGTAATCACTTCATCGAATATCAGCAGCGCGCCGTTGGCCTCCGTCAACCGGCGCAGGCTCTCCAGAAAGCCATCTGCCGGCGGCACCACGCCCATGTTGCCGGCCACCGGCTCCACGATAACGGCGGCGATGTCATCGGGCCAGGCGTCGAACAGGCCCTCCACGGATGCTAGTTCGTTGTACGTAGCAATCAAGGTCTCGGCGGCGTAGGCTTCGGGGACGCCGGCAGAAGTGGGCACGCCGTGGGTCAACGCTCCGGAGCCAGCGGCGACCAGCAGCCCGTCGGCGTGGCCGTGATAATTGCCGGCGAACTTCACGATTTTGGAACGTCCGGTATAGGCCCGGGCCAGCCGCAACGCCGTCATGCAGGCTTCGGTGCCGGAGTTGACCAGCCGCACCAAATCCACCGACGGCAGCGCAGCGCAAATCATATCGGCCAGCTCCACCTCCTGCTCCACCGGCGCGCCGAAGGACGTTCCATCGGCTGCCGCGCGCTGCACCGCCTCCACCACGGCGGGATGGGCATGACCCAGCGCCAGCGGGCCCCAGGATCCCAGGTAGTCGATGTACTCATTGCCGTCAACGTCCCACACGCGGGCGCCCTGGCCGCGGGCGATGAACGGCGGCGTACCTTCCACTGCCCGGAAGGACCGCACGGGACTGTTCACGCCGCCGGGAATTACCCTTTGTGCCTGCTCAAAAAGCTGCTGCGACCTGCCTTGCTGCATACTGTAAGAATTCCTCCCCGGTGTTATTCCTCACCCCTTAGCCAGCGCGCCACTTCCTTGGCGTGGTAAGAGATGATGATGTCCGCCCCGGCGCGCCGTATGGCCGTCAATAGCTCCAGCGTAACCGGCTTTTCGTCAATCCAGCCGGCCTGGGACGCTGCCTTGACCATGGAGTACTCGCCGCTTACGTTGTACGCCGCCAGCGGGTAGTCGTAGCGCTCCCGCGCCTCCTTGATGACGTCCATGTAGGCCATGGCGGGCTTGACCATTACGATGTCCGCGCCCTCGGCGATGTCCGACTCGATTTCCCGCATCGCCATCCGCCGGTTGGCCGGGTCCATCTGGTAGCTGCGCCGGTCGCCGAACTGCGGCGTCGAATCGGCTGCCACCCGGAACGGCCCGTAGAACGACGAGGCGTACTTGGCGGCATAGCCCATAATCGGCGTGTCCTCGTAGCCGTGAGCGTCCAGCGTCTCCCGTATCGCCCGGACCTGGCCGTCCATCATCGACGACGGCGCAACCATGTCGGCGCCGGCCTGCACCTGCGTCAGCGCTGACCGCGCCAGCAGTTCCAGCGTGGCGTCGTTGTCAATCCGGTTGCCTGCAATCACGCCGCAATGCCCGTGGTCGGTGTACTCGCACAGGCACACGTCGCCGATGACCATCAGGCCCGGCGCCAGTTCCTTGATGGTGCGCGTGGCTTCCTGGATGATGCCTTCCGGGTCGTAAGCGCCGCTGCCGATGGCGTCCTTCTCCGGAGGCAGGCCGAACAGCAGCACCGACGGAATGCCCAGCTCCACCACCTCGTCAATTTCCTCGCTGAGCCGGTCGATGGAGGTCTGATAGCAACCGGGCATCGGCTCAATTTCCTCGCGGACGTTCTCGCCGTGGGTGACGAACATGGGGTAGATCAAATTGGCCGCGCTGATGCGCGTTTCCCGCACCATCTCCCGCACCGGCCCTTTCTCCCGCAGCCGCCTCATTCGCAAATCCGGGTGTTTCAGCATGATGTCCCTCCTAGTCTTGGGCGGCAGCCGCATCTGCGTTGGCTGCGAAATAACCCACCAGCGCGTCGGCCAGCCCTTCCACGTTGTGTTCAGCGGCTACAACGTCAACCGACAGTCCCAGCTCGTTGGCCGTTCCCGCCGTAATTGGGCCGATGCAGGCGACAGCGCGGCCGTCCAGCAGACTACGGGCATCGCCCAGAATATCCACCAGGTTCCTCACTGTTGACGAACTGGTAAATGTTACCACGTCAATCCCCTTAGCGAAGGCCGCCCGCGCCCGTTCGGCGACGCCCTCCGGCCTAACGTTGCGATAGGCCGCCACACGGCGCACCTGGGCGCCCAGTCCGGCCAGCCCAACCGCCAGGGCATCTCGTCCGATGGCAGAGCCCGGCAGCACAACCAAACGTCCAGCCCAGTCCCGGCCCGACAGCTCGGCAATCACTTCTTCCGACACCGACCGCTTCGGCACAAAATCCGGCTCGATGCCCCGTTCCCGGAGCGCCGTCGCAGTGGCCGGCCCGATGGCTCCAACAGTAGCGCCGGAGAAGTGCCGCGCATCTAGTCCCATCCCTCGTAGCCGATCCCAGGTGTATTCCACCGAGTTGACGCTGCTGAAAATCACCCACCGACCCGGCACATCCGCCGTGTCCGCCAGGACGCCATCCAGCTCGCAATAGTCGTCCAGCGGGCCGATCTCGATGGACGGCAGTTCAATGGGTTCCGCTCCCAGCTCCGTCAGCAGCTCAATCAGCCGCGACGCCTGCGTGCGCGAGCGCGTTACCAGCACGCGCTTGCCCCACAATGGCCGGCGGTCGAACCAGGCGATTTCCTCCCGCAGCGTCGCCACCTTTCCGATAATGGCGACTACCGGCGCGCCGATTCCAGCCGCCTTGCCTCGCTCAACGATGTCATCTAACGTCCCCGTAACCGTCCCCTGCCGGCTCCAGGTTCCCCACTGCACCAGTGCCACGGGCGTATCCGACGCCATCCCGTTGGCCTGCAGCGTAGTTACGATGCCCGGCAGCGTCGCCCATCCCATTAGCACCACCAGCGTGCCGCCGGTTTTTGCCAGCGCTGTCCAGTCGGTGCTGGTCTCTCCCTTGGTCGGGTCTTCGCTGCCGGTAACAACCGTTACCGACGTTGACATACCCCGATGCGTAACGGGAATGCCGGCGTAGGCCGCCGCCGCCACCGCCGACGTAACCCCCGGCACAACCTCAAAAGCGACGCCGGCCGATGCCAACGCCAGCGCCTCCTCGCCGCCGCGCCCGAACACAAAGGGGTCGCCGCCCTTCAGCCGCACCACCGTTTTGCCGGCGAGGCCCTGAGCAACCAGCAGGCCGTTGATTTCGGTCTGGGTCAGCGCCTGCCGGCCCCGTTCCTTGCCAACGAACACGCGCTCCGCGGAGGACGGCGCCAGCTCAATCAGCGAGGGGTCCAGCAGCCGGTCGTACACCACGACGTCAGCCTCGGCCAACGCCCGCGCTCCCTTCACGGTAAGCAGCCCGGGGTCGCCAGGCCCGGCGCCAACCAGATAAACCTTGCCGGCTTTCATGGTGTTCACGTTAACCCGCCAGCAACCCCGCCGCGCCCTGCGTCCGCAGCCGTTCCCACGCCGCTTCTGGCAGGCCCGCGGCATCGTCCGGCGAACCGACCACGCTCGCCCGGTATGCCGCCGAGCCATCCGGAGCGGCCATAAACACCGTCAGCGTTAGCGAATCGTCCTCTCCGATAGCGTAAGCCCCTACGGGAACCTGGCAGCCGCCCCCCAGCGCCTCCAGGAACGCTCGCTCCGCCGCCACCGCCACCGCCGTAGTCTCGTGATTCGCCGCCGCGACGATGGACTGCATCCGCGCATCATCCGCCCGAATTTCCACCGCCATCGCGCCCTGTCCCGGCGGGGGCACGAACTGCTGCGGGGACAGATATTCCGTAATGACGTCATCCAATCCCATCCGCAGCAAGCCCGCCGCGGCCACTACCGTGCCATCGCATTCCTCGCCGGACGCCTTGCGCAGGCGGGTGTCCACGTTGCCGCGAATTGGCACGATTTCCAGGTCAGGCCGTCGCTCGGCAATCTGCGCCGACCGTCGGGGGCTGCTGGTGCCAATGCGTCCGCCGGCGGGATAATCCTCCAGCGTCGTCCCAAGATGCGACACCAGCGCGTCCCTGGGGTCGGCACGCTCCAGCACGGCGCCAATGGCCATACCTTCCGGCAACACAGTGGGCATATCCTTCAGGCTGTGCACGGCCATGTCAATCCCGCCGGTTTCCAGTCGCCGCTCGATTTCCTTGACGAACACGCCCAGCCCCATGCCGGCCAGCGGCGCGGTCTGGTTGGCGTCGCCCTGGGTGGTGACGGTTACCACCTCGAAAGCAACATCGGGATGAACCGGGCGCAACGCCGCCAGCGTCAACTCCGTTTGTATCAACGCCAGGCGGCTGCCACGGGTCCCGACCCGTACCACCTGCCGCGATTCGTCAGCGGCGGCCACGGCCTCTGCCACCTTCACCCTGGGAGCTTTCCCCAAACATTCGCGACGCCGCCGGCAGTATCGTCGCGCTGTCTTCGGCCCGCAACTGTGCCGTCGGTTGGTGCAGCAGCTTCTTCACCAGGGCGTTGGTCATGGCGTGCAGGCGCGCGGCTAACTCGCCGTCTTCCGCTTCGCCCAGGAGCTTCAGCGTTTTCGCCACTTCCGCGCGTCGCACAGATTCCGCCTGTCGTCGCATCCCTACCGCCAGCTCCATCGTGTCTGACGAGCTCCACCACTCGACGAACCGCGCCAGCTCTTCCTCGGTCACCTCACCGGCCCGGCGAACCTCACCCTCGCGCCCGTCCAGGTCGATCTCCGCCACCTGGCCCAGCGCGTCAATGTCAAGGAGCCGCACACCGTCCCAATCCCCAATGGACGGCTCAATGTCCCTGGGCACGGCAATGTCAATCATCAAAATCGGCTGGGCCGGGGTCCTGCCGCTCATCGCCTCCGCCACCAACGCCTCGTCCACCACGTACCCCGGCGAGCCGGTGCTGCTGATGACCAGGTCGGACTCGGCCAAGGCTCGCCCCAGGTTCTCAAAGGGCACGGCGACGCCGCCCAAATCCCGCGCCAGTTCTTCCGCCCGCCACTGCGTGCGATTGGCAACCGTGATTCGATTCACGCCGGCGTCCGCCAGGGCCCGGGCCACCATCCGTCCCGCGTCGCCGGCGCCGATGACCAGCGCCCGGCGGTCGTCCAATCGGTCGAACATCCCCCACGCCAACTGCACCGCCGCTCGGCTCACCGACCGGGAATGCTGCCCGATGCCGGTCTCCCGATGCACCCGCCGCCCGGCGCGCAGGGCGGAGTGAAACACCCGCGTCAAGGGACTCTTCGTATATCCGCCCTGACTGGCCGCGCTGAAGGCCGCCCGCACCTGTCCCAAAATCTGTCGCTCGCCGACTATCATCGATTCCAAACCGCCGGCGACTCGGAACAGGTGTGAAACACATTCCGTCTCCCACAGCTGATAGACGTGCCGCTCCAGCTCGGCGCCGGGCACACCGGAATACCCAATCATAAAGTCGCCGACCCGCCCCACCAGGCCGATGTCGTCGGCGTCGTACACGTACACTTCGGTGCGATTGCACGTCGATAGAATGACCGACTGCGGGACATATTCCGACAGCTGTCCAAGGGCATCGGGCAGCTGCTCGCGCTCGACGCTGAGCAGCTCCCGCATCTCCACCGGCGCCGTGCGGTGGTCCAGTCCCAGAACCAGCAGGCTCAACTTACCGCCTCCGCCGCGCGCAACGCGGCCCGCTTGGCGCAGCCGCCGACCTTGCACTGCGTCAGGTCGCTGCACATTTCCGGTATGGTGTCGTCCTGCAACTGGGCCAGAATTATGTCAAGGGCCTCATTTTCGCGCCCGGTTTGCGCCAGCTCCAGCACGTCCTCGGTGATGACGCACTGCCAGCGGGTAGGGTCAATCACCGTCCGTTGCTCTTTGATAACACGCCGGGCCTGCCCCAAGGCTCCCGCCAGGTCGGCCCACTTCAGCGCCGGCGCTTCCGCCAGGGTCTCCCGCATCTTGCGGGCCAGCGCCGGACTCGCTCCCCCAGTGGAAACGGCCAGCGTTATCGGGTCGCGGCGCACGATTGAGGGCGCAATAAAGGTGCACTGGTCCGGATCGTCCACGACGTTGAGCAGTACGCCCCGGGCCTCGGCTTCCTCAAAAATCTGCCGGTTCACGTGCCAGACGTTGGTGGCGGCCACGGCGATGAACGCGCCTTCCAGGTCGCCCTCCCGGTATGGGCGCTGCTCGAAGGCAACGTCGCCCCGCTGGGCCGCCCGCTTGATGCCGTCGGTGGCCTCCGGGCTGATGACGGTAATGTCGGCCCCGGCGTCGCGCAGCGCGGCGATTTTACCCTGGGCGATGGTGCCGCCGCCCAGGATGACGCAGCGCTTGCCGGCCAGGTTCAGATAGACGGGATAGTATTCAGGCATTGCTAAACCAACGCCTCCGCCATCGCCTCGGCCTCTTCCGCCGTGTCCCAGAACCGCTCGTAATCCTCGACGAAGTAACGCACTCGCGTCTTCTTGTACTCCCGGGTGCTGTACAGCAGCAAGTTGTCACTGATGCCCGTGGCTTTCGCAATGTCCCGGCCGATTTCCTCACATTCATCTCGTGTCGGCGCGTGGACCATGGTGAAGTGGCTGTACTCCCAGTCGGGGAAGGTCGGACGCTCGTAACAGTGGGTAACTGCCGGGTTTTCCGCCATAATCATCCCCACTTCCTCCGACCGTTCCGGTGGAACCTTCCACACAATCATCGCGTTAGCCCGGAACCCGGAGCGACGGTGATACAGCACCGCGCTGTACCGGCGCATCAGCTTGCGCTCCTTGTACTCATCCAGCTGCGCGAAAAACTGCGGCACCGTCAGACCAAGTCGGGCGGCGATGGCGTCGAAAGGACGGGACACCAGATCCAAGTCCTCCTGCGCTTCCCGTATCACCTGCTTGTCCCACTCGGTGATTTCCTGCGCCTGGTTCCAGTCCGATGCCGGCGTGCGCGACTGTCCGATCCCGTCCGGGCTGTAGTTGTAGGCGTCGCTCCGGCGTTTCACCATGTCAAAGTTGACGCCAATCTTGAAGAACCGGATGGTCGGCATAATGCGGAACTCTATAGCTCCGGTTTTTTCGGCCATCCATTGGACGGTCTCCGCCAGGTCGCCGTCGGGCGGCACGGCCAGCGTAAACCACAGGTTGTAGTACGACCCCTCCCGGGCGTAGTTGTGGCTGACCCCCGGGTGGCGGTTGATGAAGATGGCCCCCGGATGCAGATCGCCCTCGCCGTAGGCGAAGGCCACCAGCGTCGTCTTGTAACCCAAGCGGCGGGTGTCGAAAATCGCGCTGATTTGCCTGACCACGTTCTGCCGTTTCAACTCCGCCAGCCGGGCCAGCAGGTCTTCCTCGGTAATGCCCACCTCGTCGGCAATCGCCCGGTAGGGTTCCTCAACTACCGGGAAATTGCTCTGAACTATGTTCAGCAGCTTGCGGTCGGTAAGGTCCATGGTTTCCGTAGTCATTTCCTATCCTTTGGTTTTGACCGTCGTTCCGGCTTTCACCGGAATCCACATCACTATCTTTGAACCTTTCTCGCCGCAAGCCGCGGGCTGTAAGCGTCCACCAACCCCAGCAAGACCTGGTCCGAAATTTCTATCACCTGCCGCAGCTGCTCCGGATGCACCGCTTCCACCACCGCCTGCCGGAAGAACAGGAACGCCTGGACGCTGTCGGTCAAGGGCACGCCCCTGGCCGCCATCTCAGAACCGTATTCGTGGCCCAGCATATGCGTTTCCGTCAGGGTTTCACCCTTGCGGCGGCGTCCGTTCAACCCGCTCTGCAGCAGCAGCGACAGCAAGCGCCGGCCGAACAGGCGCATCCGGTCTCTGCCTTCGGCCTGGAAACTCTCCATCCAAAGTTGCCGCGACGGGTCAACCTGGCTCAGCTTCCGCCTGATGCGTCGCAGGGCCATGTCCTCCGAGTCCGAGTTGTTCGTGTAGCTGGGGTACGCGCTGGCGGAATTATCCTGCATCAGCGTTTCCACGTCCTCGCGCAGAAACCGCCGATGGCCGCCGGGCGTGCGGTACACCGGCAGCCTTCCCTGGTCCGCCCATTGCCGCAAGGTGGTGTCGGTGATGCCCAGCATCCTGCTCACCGCGCCCAGAGACATCCACTGCGACGATTTTTCTCCGATTGTTGTCACAAAACCTGCAAATATCTGAATAATCTGCTTTTTCAAGCAGTTTAGCCACAGAATCCTAGCATAGCCTGCTCCCAAAATCAACGCCCATGCCCCTGAGACTGGCGCCGGATCTCCGTGTTCTTCCGGCGTGGTACACTGGCGACATTGAAGCATCGCTTGGATAACGGGGAGGCCAACGGCTATGGACAATGCGGCAAAGGTTGCGCTGATCAAACGGCTGTCGGGAGATATTCACCGCCGGCTTTCCGAAGGGCCGGCCGCGGCGCTGGACGGCCCCACCGCTTGCGCTGAGTGGGACGTGGGCACGGTGGCCGCGCACCTGGCCGGCGGCGCAATCCGCCAGCGCGATGCCATGCTGCGGGGACGAGACGGCAACGGCGGCCCGCCTCCAGGTGAGGAGACGCAGCCGACGCCCGACCAGGTGCAGCAGTCCAACGCCGTCAACAACGTGCAGACGCGCAACGAGTGGGGCGACGCGCTGCTGGACAATTTTCGCCAGGGGTACGAGTCTCTTGACGACACCCTCCAGTCTTGGAACGACTGGTCAATCAGTTGCTGGCACCGCCGGCGCGGCACCATCACCGCGGAAAGCTACGTTGACCTGCGCATTCAAGAATTGGTCATCCACGATTGGGATATACGCTCGGGCGGAATCGGAGCGGGCGAGCTTGATGGCGAAGGCATCGTCGCTCTGCTGCCGGCCTCGGAGATGTGGTATCAGCTGTGCTTCCGGCCCACCGCGCCGCTGACCACCCCCGTAACGTATCGCTTTGACATCGGCGGCGGCTCTGAGGGAGCGGCATTGCAGCATGACGTAGTCGTAACCGGCGACGGCTTCACCGTAACGGAATGTTCCTCGGAACGACAACCGGAACTGACCGTCCGAGGAGATGCCGGCACGTACCTGCTCTGCCTGTACAACCGGGTGGACTGGAACACCGCCAAGCGAGCCGGCCGAATCCGCGTCTCGCAAACCGCCGACACCATTGCCCACGTGGCGCTGCGCAACCTGGGTCGCTGGTTCGGCGGCCTATAGCAATATCTCCCTCTCCATTGATGGGATAGGACTGGCGTGAGGGTGAACCACCAACTATGACCACCATCGACGAAACTGTTATCCGCAATGAAGTCGCCGTAATCGGCGCTCTGGCCCGCGGGCTGCACGAGTTTCTGGCCGGTCTTTCCGGCAACGAACTCAATGCCCAATCCGCCTGCGACGCTTGGACCGTGCGTGATGTGGCCGGCCACCTGACCAACCGCGCCGAGCGGCAGATCGCCAGCATGACCCGGGGCCGCACCGGCGACTCCGACCCACCAGCCGGATTCAGCCCTCCGGCGGATATGATGGCGATGTCCGCGGCCAACGCCGATGCTGACATCGAATACGCCCAATCGCTGGGCGACGCCCTGGTGCCGACCTTTGAACAGCGTTACCGTGAACTGCACCGGCTGTTGGACGGCTTCAGCGGCGACGACTGGCGGTGCGCCTGTTGGCATCCCCGGCGGGGTACGATGACCGCGCGGGAATACGTCAGCCAGCGCATCCAGGAACTGGCGGTACACGATTGGGACATCCGCAGCGCGCTGGACGCCAACGCCGGCCTGCATCTCGACGCCATTCCGGTGCTGCTGGGAATGTCGGCCCACTGGCTGCGGGCCGCCTACAACGCAGGCGACGCGCCGCCGGCCGGAGAGGTCAGGTATCGGTTCGCGCTGACCGACGCCGAGGCCATGGACGTGCTGGTAGGACCTGATGGAGCGCGGGCCGGCACAGGATTGCACCAGGGCGAGGTTGACCTCACGGTTGAGTGCGACGCCAATACCTACCTGCTTTTGGCCTATGGTCGGCTGGATTTGGACGCGGCGGTGGGATCCGGACGGCTGCGAGCAGAGGGCACGGACGGACCGTTGCAGCAATTTGCTCGCTGGATGGTGGGATTCTAGCAACCGGAGGAGGCGCAAGCATGGCCGACAGCATCGAAATCCGAAGCGCCATCGGCGACGTTCTTGACTTGCAAACCCACCGCTTCCCGGACCGCGAAGCCCTGGTTCACGTGGCCGCCGGGGTCAGGTACACCTACCAGGAATTTCAGGCGGCGGTTGACCGGACGGCGCGGGGCCTGATGTCCCTGGGCATCAAAAAAGGCCAGAATGTGGGCATCTGGGCCACCAACTACGTGGAGTGGCTGCTGGCGCAATACGCCACCGCCAAGATCGGCGCGGCGCTGGTTACCGTCAACCCGGCCTACCGAACCCACGAACTGGCCTACCTGCTGGAACAGGCCCAGTTGACCGCCCTGATATTCATCGGCCGCTTCCGCACATCGGATTACGCGGCGATGCTCAACGAGCTTATCCCGGAACTGCCGGACTGCGCTCCCGGCCAGTTGAACAGCCCCCGCTTTCCCCACCTCCGGCACGTAGTGTTTATCCCTCCCCACGACGCTGCCGACGCGCCCACTCCGCCGGGAATGTGGCGGTGGGACGACCTGCTCAAGCGTGCCGAGCAGGTGAGCGCGGAAGAGCTGCAAGCGCGCCAGGCCCAGTGCGACCCGGACGACGTCATCAACATCCAGTACACCTCCGGCACCACCGGCAACCCCAAGGGCGCGATGCTCACCCACCACAACCTAATCGCCAACGCCTGGTACGTAGGCGACTGCATAGAAATGACCGGGGCCGACCGTCTCTGCATCCCGGTGCCCTTCTACCATTGCTTCGGCTGCGTCATGGGCAGCCTGACCTGCGTAACCCACGGCTCCACCATGGTGATACCGTCGGAATACTTCGACCCCTTGCAGACTCTGGAGGCCATCTCCTCAGAACGCTGTACGGCGGTGCACGGCGTGCCCACCATGTTCATCGCCCAGTTGGGGCACCCCGACTTTCCCCAGTTTGACCTGGGTTCGCTCCGCACCGGCGTGATGGCCGGCTCACCCTGTCCCATCGAGGTGATGCGGGAGGTAATTGACCGCATGGGCGCGGAACGCATCACCATCGCGTACGGCCAGACCGAAGCCTCCCCGGTAATCACCCAAACTCTGGCCGACGACAGCATCGAGCGTCGGGTCTCCACGGTGGGCATGGTTTTGCCCGGCGTGGCAGTGCGCCTGATTGACCCGGAAACTGGGCAGGAAGTCGGCCCCGGCCAGCAGGGCGAGCTGCAAACCCGCAGCGCCATGGTGATGAAGGGCTACTTCAATATGCCCGATGCAACCGCCGCGGCCATCGACGCCCAAGGCTGGCTGCACACCGGCGACCTGGCCACGGTGGACGAAGACGGCTACTACAAAATCACGGGTCGGCTGAAGGATATGATTATCCGGGGCGGCGAAAACATCTACCCCAGGGAGATTGAAGAGTTCCTGTACACCCACCCGCAGATAGCCGACGTGCAGGTGATTGGCGTCCCCGACGAGCGGTTCGGCGAGGAGGTAATGGCGTGGGTGCAGCTGCGGCCCGACGCCGACGCTGCCGCCATCACCACCGACTCAATCCGCGATTACTGCCGGGGACGCATCGCTCACTACAAAATCCCGCGCTACGTCAAATTCACCGACGGGTTCCCGATGACCGTAACCGGCAAGATACAGAAGTTCCGAATGCGGGAGCTGGCCGTGGAAGAGCTGGGCCTGGAAGCAGCGGCCGGCGTAGAGACAGCCTGAAGGCAGCGCTCTCGTCAGCCAGCCTTCACCCCACTTTCCGGGCCACCAACAGGTCGTCCTCCCGCGTAACGCGCATGGCGAAGTCAAAGTGGTCAACTTGCAGGGCCAGGGCAGCATCTTGGGGATGGTACTGCGGCTGCGCGTCGTCGAAGAACTTCTGCGTTGCTCCGCCGGCCAATATCAGCTTGCGGAGGGCTTCCGGATCAGGACTTCGCCCTTCCAGCCGGTTGCGGAGATACAGCGCGCAGTGCTCGTCCTCATCGGAACGGTTCACCCCCTGGTCGCCCATGGCCAGGATGGTTACCCGTTCAGGCAGCGGGTCTTCCGCCAGCAGGGCGCGGGTCGTAGCGCCGGCCACCACCAGGGACGTTACGTAGATGGGATCGCAGCCGGCCGCGCCGGCCGCCGCCGTGCCCACCGTGCCCGCGCGAGTGGACTGCACCACGCTCTTGCCCGCAAAGTCCACCGACGACGCCTCGTAGGGCGAGTTGCCGTAGTCAAACCCGTCGGGCCGCTTGCCATCTACCTCTCCCATCAGAATGTCGGCGATGGCCGGGTTGCGCCGGCGGATGTTCAGCGCCTCCTCGACCTCCGCCACCAGCGTGATCCGTTCCGCGCCCCGGTGGAAGGCGATGGCCGCCGTGGTGAAGGCGCGAAACACGTCGATGACCAGAGCGGCCCCGGTCGCTTCATTGGCGTCGCGGGAGAGGCTCCCAATCCGAATTTCCATAGCGTCGTCCCTCTTTGAGTTAGTTGGTTTTCACCAGCTTTTGCAGTGTCCGTATCTCTTGCGGCGGGTCCAGATGTTGCCCGGTGTGCGTCCACGACACTTCGCCAACGTAGATGTTGCCGGCGGAGTCCAGGCAGACGCCGTGGGGAGCGATGAACTGGCCGGCATCCAGTCCCTCCGGTCCGTCGCCGACCCGGGCCAGCAGCTTGCCGTCGGTGTCGTACACGCTGACGCGAGGCCCAAGGCCGGGGGCCTGGTCGTTGGCGCCGATAGCCGCGCCCAGTTCCCCGATATAGACCAGCTCGGCGTCCTTATCGATGTACAATCCGCAGGGGCGGGCCATGTTCACCCACTGGTCCAGGAAGTGGCCGTCGCCGTCAAAGACCTGCACCCGGTGGTTCTCCCGGTCGGCCAGATAGACCCGCCCGTCGCTACCGGTGCCGATGTTGTGGGCGATGTTGAACTGGCCGGGGCCGTTGCCAGACTGACCCCAGGAAAAGAGCAGCCGGCCATCCGGGCTGTACTTGTGGATGCGGGCGTTGCCGTAGCCGTCGGACACGTAGAAATCGCCGTTGCGCGGGTCGATGGCGACATGGGTACAACGGTTGAACGGGTCGCCGGACATGAACGCCGCCGGGTGGCCGCTGGTGCCCAGGGTCAACTGGATTTCACCGTCCAAAGTGCACTTGCGCACGGTGTGGTCGCCGTCGTCGGTCAGGAACATCATTCCGTCCGGCGACATGGTAACGCCGTGAGCGCGGGGAAACACTCCCTCGCCCCAGGACTTGATGAAATTGCCGTCCTTGTCAAAGACAATCATCGGATGCTCACCGCGATTGAAGGCGTACACGTTGTCGTCGGCATCACAGCCGACGGCGGCGACTTCCTTGAATGCGTATCCCGCTGGCAACTGTCCCCAGCCTTCCTGAACTTCGTAGGTGAATTGACCCTCTCCTATAGTAACCATCGTTCTCCCTCCGATAGTTGCGGCAGTAACCCCCGCCGCGCATAGCGGGGATTGTAGCGCATTTGCGCTCGCCGCATCCCGCACGATGCTACAATAAGCGCAACTAGCCGGGACGCCGAAATGTACCTGCGTGTCCACAAGGAAAGGAGCCCCAGCATGGCCGACCCACGCCGCGATTTCGTCAAGTACACGTTCTACAAGGTGCAACCGGAGTGGCGACGCCTGCCCGCCGGCGAGCGAGACGCCGCCAAGGACGAGTTCGCCGCCGTTGCCGCTGAACACGCCGACCGGGTGGCGCTGAACACCTACACCCTGGTGGGCGCCCGGGGCGACGCGGACTTCATGCTGTGGGGCGTCTGCCCGGAGCTGGAGCCCATCAACGAACTGGCCGCGCAGCTCAATCAGACCCGGTTGGGCGGCTACCTGGACACCCCTCATTCCTACCTGGCCATGACCCGGCGCTCTCCATACATCGACAACCACCAGCACGAAGGACAGGATGGTACGGGAGATGTTGCGTCAATGCGCCCGTCCTCGTTGCGGATGATAGGCCGGCGCTACCTGTTTATGTATCCCTTCTGGAAGACCAACGACTGGTATCAGCTTTCCAAGGAAGTACGCCAGGAACTCATGAACGAGCACTTCGTAATCGGCCACAAGTACCCGCAGGTGAAAATCTCCACCGCCTACTCATTCGGCCTGGACGACCCGGAGTTCGTGCTGGGCTTCGAGACCGACGAGCCCGGCACCTTCCTGGACCTGGTGATGGAGCTGCGCGAATCCAAAGCACGGCCCTACACGCTGAAAGACACGCCGATCTTCTCGTGCCTCAACCGCCCGCTGCGCGACTGCCTGGACGACGCGGCGTAGGGATGCTCCTGCTACCGCAGCGCCAGCATCCGCTCCAATGCCACGATCGACTCCCGCTGCATCTCCTCCGGCACGGTGATGCGGTTCACCACTTCGCCGGCCACCAGGCTTTCCAGCGTCCACAGCAGGTAAGCGGGATGGATGCGGTACATCGTTGAGCAGGGGCAACTCACTGGGTCCAGGCAAAAAACCGTCTTGTCCGGGTTATGCAGCGCCAGGCGATTGACCAGGCTGATTTCAGTGCCCACGGCCCACACCGACCCGGCCGGCGCTTCGTTGATGGCCTTGCGGATGAACTCGGTGGAGCCGTTCATGTCGGCAGCCTCCACCGTCTCCATGGGGCATTCAGGGTGCACCAGCACCGTCACATCGGGATAACGCTGGCGGGCTGATTCAATCTGCTTGACGGTGAAGCGAGTATGCACCGAGCAATGACCCTGCCACAACACCATCTTTGCCTTGCGCAACTGCTCCGGCGTGTTGCCCCCCATCGCTTTGAAGGGATTCCATACCACCATTTCGTCCAGCGGAACCCCCAGCTTGAGGGCCGTGTTGCGGCCCAGATGCTGGTCCGGCAGGAACAGCACGCGCTCGGCCTGCTCGAATGCCCATTCCAGCACCGCGGCAGCGTTGGAAGACGTGCAGACGGCGCCGCCGTTTCGCCCGCACAGCGCTTTGATGGCCGCCACCGAGTTCATATAGGTAACCGGCAGGATCCCGCCGTGGTCACCGAGCACGTCCTGCAAGTCTTCCCAGCCGTCCTCAACGTCCTGGATGGGGGCCATGTCGGCCATGGAGCAGCCGGCGGTGATGTTGGGCAGGATTACCTGCTGATGCTCGCCGGCCAGGATGCAGGCGGTTTCAGCCATGAAGTGCACGCCACAGAAGATTATGAAGTCGGCCTCTGGGCGAGATGCCGCTTCCTGGCTGAGCAGGAAGGAATCACCCTGAAAGTCGGCATACTTGACAATCTCTTCCCGCTGATAGTGATGGCCCAGGACGGTTACGGAATCACCCAGTGCGCGCCGCGCTGCGCCGATGCGCTCGTCCAGCTCGGCGGGAGAGCAAGCGAGATACTCGCCCGGAATTTTCTGCCAGCGCACGTTGATCGCCAGCTCTTCGGCCAGAGACTTCGCGGGCAGCTCATCTTCCGGCCTACAGAAGGCAGCGTGCTCAACTTCGGTCAAGGGAATCGTAGGCTGCCTGGTTTGTGTAACCATCGGTACCGTCTCCTTAAACGAAAAAAGCCGTGCTAGACCGTTACGCCGGCCAACGACCACGGCCCGGCGCGGGTAATCCGGACGTTGACTAACTGCCCGGCCAAGTCCGAGTCCATTCCGTCCGCGTCCGGCGCGTTAGTGTCGGGAAGGTCGAAGTACACCAGCTTGTTGCCGCGAGTTCGCCCGGCCCAACTGCCGCGCTTGCGGTTCTCCGCCAGCACTTGCACCGTCCCATCCATGTACGCGGCGTTCATGTCGGTGAGGATGCTTTCCTGCAGCGTTTCCAGCCCTTTCAGCCTACGCTGCTTCTCATCCTGCGGAACGTCGTCATCCATCGTGCGCGCCGCGATGGTGCCGGGCCGGGTCGAGTAGGCCGCGCCGTGCACCTTGTCAAAGCGCAGGTCGTCCACCAGCCGCAACGTGTTCTGATACTGCGCCTCGGTCTCGCCTGGAAAGCCCACGATAATGTCGGTGCTGACGGTAACGTTGGGGATGGTGTCCCGGATTTCGCTGATAATGTCCCGGTACTCGGCCGTAGTGTAGGGCCGCCGCATCCGCTGCAAAACGTCGTCGTCGCCGGACTGCACCGGCAGGTTGATGTGCTCGCATACCTTGGGCAGGTCGGCAACTGACCGGATGATGCGGCTGCTCATATACGACGGGTGGGAGGTCAGGAACCGGATGCGTTCCAGGCCGTCAACATCGTTGAGGCGGGTGAACAGGTCAGCCAGATCATGGTCTTCATCCCGGTCATGGCCGTAGGCATCCACCGTCTGACCCAGCACGGTTACCTCCTTAACCCCGCGAGCCGCCAGCAGTTCCACCTCATGCGTAATGTCGTCCACCGAGCGGCTGACCTGCCGGCCCCGCCGATAGGGAATGATGCAGAAGGTGCACATCAAATCGCAGCCGTGGATTATCGGCACGTAGGTTGCCACGTCGGGCTGCTGCGGAGCCAGGGAGCCCACGCAACCCTCCCAGTCAAGTCCCAGCCGTCCGCCCACCAATTCCAGCAACGGCTCAAATTGCTGGGGACGCAGGAACAGGTCAACGTGTGGGAATCGCCGTTGCAGGTCTTCGGTGCGCGGGCCCACCATGCAGCCGGTGAGGGCCAGCACGGAGTCGGGCCGCCGTTTGCGCAGGGGTTGAGTCAGGTTCAGCGTGCCGGTTACCTTGTCCTCGGCAGACTGGCGCACAACGCAGGAGTTCAGCACCACCACGTCGGCGTCGGCGGGACGCGGTACGGCGCTCAGGCCCAGTTGCTCTAACGCCGACCCCAGTCGCTCGGAGTCGGCGGTGTTCATCTGGCAGCCTATGGTCCAGATGTGATAGGTCTGCATTGAGCGTAATCCAGTGTGAGCAACAGTTCCGGCCAGCAACGCCGGGTAAATATATCAAATGGCGGAGGGAGTGGGATTCGAACCCACGATCCCAGTTTCCCAGGATAAGCGCTTAGCAGGCGCCCGCACTAGACCACTATGCGATCCCTCCCAGCCCTCGCGGGCCGAACCCTGTCAGGTGAATGAATTATAGCGCATTGTGAACCGGGTTACAAACCGCCGGCAGCCAGTAAGCGAGTCCTTGCCGCAACCCTTCGCTTGCGCCGCGCTGCGGATGGGGTATAATGATATGCAGCCGTGGGCCTGTAGCTCAGGCGGTTAGAGCGCAGTCCTGATAAGACTGAGGTCGTTGGTTCGAGTCCATCCAGGCCCACCATCGAACACGACATGACTGGCCGCCGGCTCGAGATTGCCGGGCAATTGTACTTTCTCTCCAAGGCTAACTGGATCTGGCAGTGGATGGTAGGTTGCCTTTCCCCTTTCCCGAGGGCTGGTACTTCATCGCCAGCCGTCAGGACCTGCTGAAGGCCAAGCTCCTCCAGAAAACCTGGATGGGCCGGAATGTCGTCATTTGGCGCGACGAGAACGACCGAATTTGCGTCGCCGAAGCGATTTGCCCCCATTTGGGCGCCGACCTGGCGCCGGTGGCCGGTGGCCGTGTTTCTGACGGTCACCTCGTCTGTCCCTTCCACGGCTTCGAGTTCGATACCTCCGGCTCCTGTACCGCCACTCCCTTCGGAGACCCGCCCCGGTCGGCCAGGTTGCGCGTATTTGAAACCAGGGAAATCCTCGGTCTCATTTTTGCCTGGTCGGGCATCGAAGGGCGCGGGCCGCAGTGGAGCCTGCCGGAGGCCCCACCGGAAGAGGCGGGCTGGAGCGGAATGGAAATCTGGACCGTCCGCTTCCCCGGTCATCCCCAGGAAACCACGGAGAACTCCGTAGATATGGCCCACCTGCGTTACGTGCACGGGTATAACAACGTGCATCGCGTGGGAACAACTTCGACGGACCGGCATCTGCTCGAGAGCCGTTTCGACTTCAAACGCACCCGGAAGATTGCCGGAATCGCGACCCTCACCTTGGACGTTTCCGCCAACGCCCATATCTACGGACTCGGCTACTCTTTCGTGGAGATACACGAGCGCTCTATCGACATGGAAGCTCGCCTGTGGGTGCTGGCAACCCCCGTTGACGGCGCCCTTATCGATCTTACCCTGGTCAGCCAGGTGCGTGAAATGCGCCACCCCAAGCGCTGGATGACGGGCTTGGGATTCCTGCCGGTAAAGCTGCGCGCGCCGCTGATGAATAAATTCATCGCCCTGCAGCAACGCCAGGACGTGCTACAGGATGTCGTTATCTGGAGCCGGAAACAATACCTGTCCCGTCCACGCTTCTACGGCGAAATACTGCTCTATCGGGACTACTGCGCCCAATTCTATCCCGACCCGGGGTTTGTCTAGCCGGCCCGACCAGCGCCCGTGCCGCGCATCTATGGCGCAGCATCTCGCAATCCGGTATATTCTGCCAGACTGTTTCACACCGGGAGCGTGTGCCCTATTCTGGAACTGAGGAACATCAACCCTGACGAGTTTGAGCGGTGGATGCGCACCGAGTCCCGGGCGCATGGAAACCGCTTTAACCATGACCCACAGGCGCTGCGGCCGCACTTTGACCTGGGGCGGTCCATTGGCGTGTTTGAGGATGGGCAAATAGTCGGCGGAGCCCATTCGCACCTGCTGAAAATGTCGGTACCGGGTGGCCTCGCCACGGTGGCCGGCGTGTCCAACGTGGAGGTGCAACCCACGCACACCCGGCGCGGCATCATGACCCAAATGATGCGCCACCAGATTGAAGGCATCCACGAGCGAGGCGAACCCCTGGCCGCCCTGTTCGCCACCGAGTCTGCCATCTACGGGCGCTTCGGCTACGGCGTCGGTTCGGTGCATGAGCAGTGGAGCATCGAAAAAGCCCACAGCGCATATGCCCTCCCCTTCGACGGCCCGGGCCGTATCGTCTTTATCGACCCCCAGGACATCGGCAAGAAACTGCCCGACGTGATGCGGCGCAGCACCGAGGGTCGGCCGGGCGTTTTCCAGCGCGCGACCCACCACTGGGAGCGGGACGCCCGGGACCCGATACACTCCCAGGGAGGGCCGGGCGGTGTGTTCTACGCCGCCTATTTGGAAGACGGCAGAATAGACGGCTACGTGAACTACCGCACCCAGCGGCCCACGGTGATGGTCAACGAGCTGATGGCGGCCACCCGCCAGGCATCCGCCGCGCTGTGGCGGTTCTGCTTCGACCTGGACCTTTACGAGCGCACTGAGGCCGTCAAGCGTCCGCTGGACGACCCCATGCCCTGGCTGCTGGCCGACCCCCGTCGCCTGCAACGCTCCGTGCGGGACGGGCTGTGGCTGCGTATCGTTGACGTGGCGGCGGCCCTGGAGTTGCGTCAGTACCTCGCCAGCGACCGGCTTACCCTGGAAGTCCGTGACGACTTCTGCCCCTGGAACTCTGCCTGCTACGAACTGGACGGTTCCCTTGAAGGCGCCGAGTGCCGCATCGTCGCCTCATCCCCGGACCTGACCGTCCCCGTCGGGGCCTTGGCGTCATCCTACCTGGGAGCGGCGACCTTCACCACGCTGGCCCAGGCGGGACTGGCGACGGAGCACACGGCCGGCGCACTCCTGCGCGCTGACCGGATGTTCGCCGTCCAACTGAAGCCCTGGACTCCCTACAACTTCTAGCCTGCCGCCGCGCAGCTCAGCATCCAGTTGACGCCGAACCGATCGGTGCACATTCCGAAATAATCGCCCCAGAACATATCCTGCGGCGGCATGGCAACGTTTCCGCCCTGAGATAGCGCCGCAAACAGCCGGTCCGTCTCGCCCTTGCTGTCCGTCGAGACGCTGACCGAGTAGTTGTTGCCCACGTTGGGCGGCGGCCCGAACGCGGAAGTGGTGTCGCTGCCCATCAATACCGAATCGCCTATCGGCAGCGAAACGTGCATGATGCGATCCTTCTCACCGTCTGGCACCGGTGGCATATCCTCCGGCCCGTCGGCAAAGGTCGCCACCCAGGCGAACTCGCCGCCGAACACCGAGCGATAGAACTCGAAGGCCTCGCGGCAGTTGTCGTCAAAATGCAGATACGTGTTCAGTTGCATTTGCTGCTCCATGCGTGAACGGTTGGGCAATCCTTACTCATCATCCGGATGCGTCGTGATGAACCGCCCGGCCCGGGCCGGGTCAATGTGCGGCGCGCGGACTTCAACCCCGGCCTGCTCCTCCTGCAAGCGCACCGTAACGCTGCTGTCCGATTCCGCCCAACCCCGGTTCATCGCCTGCAACGCAATCTGCTCCGCCAGGGTGGACATGGGCATGGGCACGTCGTACTCCCGGGCCAACTCCGTCGCCAGCGAGATGTCCTTGTGCGCCAGGTTCAGCGCAAAGCTCGCCGGCTCGAACTCGCCGCGGAACATCGTCCGCACCAGCCCTTCGTGCAGCACTCGCATCCGACCCAGCGACCCACGGCGCACACATTCCCACAGCGCTTCCGGTTCCACACCGGCCTTGACGCCCAGGGTCAGCCCTTCGGCGATGGCCTGCCGCACGCTGTGTCCAATCATGTTGTGCACCAGCTTGGCCACGCTGCCTGCGCCGATCTCGCCCGCGTAGAACACCTTGTCCCCAAAGGCGTCCAGGATCGGCTTTACCCGGTCAAACACCTCCCGGTCTCCGCCCACCATCACCGCCAGGTTCCCCGACGCCGCCCCCGTCTTGCCCCCGCTCACCGGCGCGTCCAGCACGTGGCAGCCCTTGGCCCGGAACTTGGGCTCAATCTCCCGGATCAGCGTGGGCCGGCTGGATGACAGGTCGATGTACACGCTGCCCGGCTTGATGCCCTCCAGCACGCCCGCGGCCCCGGTGGACACGGCCTCCACCTCGTAGGGGCCGGGCAGCGAGGTGAAGGTGACGTCGCTGGAGGCGGCGACCTCGGCGGGAGTGTTGGCCAGACGTGCGCCGCCTTCCAGCAAAGGCAGAGCGGCCTCCTCGCGCAGGTCGTACACAATCATGGGGTAGCCGGCCCGCTGGATGTTGGCCGACATCCCGCCGCCCATGTTGCCCAGACCGATGAATCCTACGGTTTCCATAGCTGCACACGCTCCAGTATGTTCGTTGGTCAGTTCGCCTGCGACGCTATTCCCTCTTGTCCCCAGGCGCCCGGCGATTGTAGCACGTAAAGCCCGCATCCGACGGCAGCCCGGCCCACGCCGTCATTCTAGCGCCCCACCCGTCATGCCGGACTTGATCCGGCATCCAGGGGCCGAGCGTGGGCCGCAACTCCCCAAATCCTGACAATCCACCTTTGACACACCTCATCGCCAAAGCTAAAATAGAATGTATGTACCATCCCATCGCCATCACCACCAGCGAACTACCGGATTTCCAACCCTGCCACCCGCTCCTCTCAAACCCTCTCATCAACCCCTCAATACCATTGCAATCACTCCCAAAACCCTCTCATTTCACTCCCAAGCCGCGACCCAAGCCCTACTCAAATAAAAGGAAACGAGAGGAAATGAGAGGAAAATCGCATTTTCTCCCTCTGACATCACGCGAGGTAACCTCATGACCATCGACCAACTCCGCCGCCGCATCTACGCCCTCAAGCGTCGGTTCGCCCGCGAACTCGACATCATCAAGGCCCGCCGCGTCGCCGAAGCCGTCGCCGACGACTGGCGGCGCTCCATCCCTCCCGAAAATCACCACGTCATCCAGCGCTTCGCCGACGCCGGCCTCCGCTCCGACACCTACGGCAACCTCGCCGAATACCTCGACAAAAGCCGGCGCAAGGACGAAATCCCCTACCCCGACGTCATGGTCTGCAATCTGCTCCGCTATGCCTGGGACCACCGCTACGACGAACTCCTCCGCTGGGACCTCCCGCCCCAAAAACCTCTGTACGATTGCCCCAATCTGCCGGCATGGGTATGATTGGGCAGCATCAGAAACGGCGCGCCGTCTAGGAGGGCAATGAGATGGCCGACAAACAAATCCTGTGCGCGTATGGCGTTGACCTGGACGCCGTCGGCGGCTGGCTGGGCTCCTACGGCGGCGAGGACTCGCCCGACGACATCTCCCGGGGCATCTTCGCCGGCGAGGTCGGCACACCCAGGCTGCTGAATCTCTTCGACCGGCTGGGGATCAAGACCAGCTGGTTCATCCCCGGCCACTCCATCGAGACTTTCCCCGAGGAATGCCGCCTGATTGTGGAACATGGGCATGAAGTGGGTATGCACGGCTATTCCCACGAAAATCCCATCTCCATGTCCCCGGAGCAGGAAGAGGCGGTGCTCCTGCGCTGCATCGACCTGATTACGGAGCTGTCCGGCCAACGACCTCGCGGCTACGTCGCGCCTTGGTGGGAGTTCAGCCACGTTACCAACGAACTGCTCCTGAAGCACGGCATCAAGTATGACCACAGCCTGATGCACCGCGATTTCGAGTGCTACTACGTCCGCGTCGGCGACCGCTGGACCAAGATTGACTACGCCATGCCGGCGGACTACTGGATGCACGCCCTGGAGCGCGGCCAGGAGACCGACCTGGTGGAAATTCCCGCCAACTGGTACCTCGACGACCTGCCCCCGATGATGTTCATCAAGAAGTCGCCCAACAGCCACGGGTTCGTGAACCCCCGGGACATTGAATCCATGTGGCGAGACCAGTTCGATTGGGTCTATCGGGAGTACGACGAGGCCGTTTTCCCGATCACCATTCACCCCGACGTCAGCGGCCGGCCCCAGGTGCTGCTGATGCTGGAGCGCATCACCGAGTACATCCGCTCCCACGACGGAGTGCGGTTCGTTACGCTTGAAGAGATGGCCGACGACTTCCTGGCCAGGCACCCCAGACAGCGATCATAGAGCGATTCGACAGGAGACGAATATGCGCAGCATCGACTTTCACGCCCACCTGACGCCCCAGTGCTTCTGGCGCGCCACCGAAGGCGGCGGCGATTGGCACGGCATCAAGAGGGAACAGGATGCCCGGGGCCGACAGATCGTAGTGTCCGGAACGTCCCGCGGTCAGTTGCCGCCAAAGGCCAGCTGGACTCCGGAACAGCGGCTGGCCGACATGGAATCTTTGGGCGTGGACATTCACGTTGTTTCCCCTTTCTCCGGGTTTTACAACTACGAACTGGATGCCGGCCTGGCCATGGCCTCCTCCAGGGAAACCAACGATGAAATCAAGCAGATGATGATGTCTTGGCCCGACCGCTTCCACGGCCTGGCCACCCTGCCCATGCAGGACGTTCCCGCCGCAGTCCAGGAGCTGGAGCGCGTGATGGTTGAGTTGGAGTTCAAAGGGGCGGTGATCGACGACAAGGTCAACGGCAAACTGTTGGACGAGCCGGAGTTCATGCCTTTCTGGAAGGCGGCCGAGCAGCTGGGAGCAGTGATTCTGTTCCACCAGGGCGGCGAAACCATCGTGGACCGGCGTATCAAGCGCTACCACCTGCCCAACTCGGTGGGCAACCTGGCCGACCGGACGCTCACTTTCGCGTCCCTGGTAATGGGCGGCGTCATGGATGCCTGCCCTGACCTGCGCATCTGCCTGTCCCACGGCGGCGGCTACGCCTGTTACGGCGCCGGGCGCATGGATCGCGGCTGGGACCGAATCCCCTTGGCCGACCGTCTGGCCGCCCATCCGCCCAGTCAATATCTGAACCGCTTCTACTACGACTGCATCGTGTACACCGAACAAGCTCTGCGTTTTCTGATTGACTCAGTGGGTATCGAGCGGGTGTTGTTCGGCACCGACTGGCCCTACGACATGGCGCAGGACTGGCCTGTTTCCTGGGTATTGGCTATGGAAAGCATTACCCAGGAGGAGAAGGACGCCATCCTGTGGAAGAACCTGGAAAACCTGCTGGACATCTAGGTGAACCAAAGACCATCATTCCCGCCTGCGCGGGAATCCAGTGGCCCCTCCGGAGGACGACTCGTGAGACATATCGACGTTCACGCCCATCTCGCGCCGCAGTGCCTTTGGCAAGCCTTCGCCAACGGCGAGAGCTGGCATGGAATGAGCCACGAAGCTCGAGGCGACCAGGAATTCATCGTAGGACACGGCAAGCGAATCCTGATCAACTCGCCGAAGATACGCTACACGCCCGAGCAGCGGCTGGCTGACATGGACGCCGAGGGAACCGACGTGCAGGTCGTTTCCATCCACACGCCCCTGTTCCCCTACCATTGGGAAACCGAGGAGGCGATTCAGGCGTCAAGAGAGGTGAACGACGAAATCGCCGGCATGACCAAACTCTGGCCCGACCGGTTCGCCGGCCTGGCAACACTGCCGGTTCAGGATGTTGATGCCGCCATCGCCGAGTTGGAACGTGCCGTCAAAACCCTCGGCCTCAAGGGGGCCGAGCTGGACATGGTGGTCAACGGCCTCAACTGGGACGAATCGCGGTTCTTGCCGCTGTTCAAGGCCGCCGAGTCCCTGGGCGCTCTGCTCTTCTTCCATCCCCAGCCGCAGGACAATATCGTCGCGGTGGAGCGGACGTTGAGATACGGCCTCCCCAACAGCGTGGGCGTGGTGATGGAAGACGCACTGATGGTGGCGACCCTGATTTGTAGCGGCGTCCTGGACCAGTGCCCCAACCTCAAGGTCTGCATCGCCCACGGCGGTGGCGGCGCCTGCTTCGCCATGGGCCGTTTGGACCACGGGTGGCAAGTCCGTTCGGAAGCTCGCGTCAACATCCTCAAGCCGCCCAGCGCCTACCAGGACCAGATCTATTATGACTTCCTCACCAGCAGCGAGGCCGGGCTGCGCTTCCTTATCGACAGCGTCGGCGCCGACCGGGTTGTTATCGGCAGCGACTGGCCCTTCGTGGGTTGGGATCCCTCTCCCGCCGGATGGCTGGCCGGTCTGCAGAGCCTCACGATGGAGGAGAAGGAAAAGATCGCCTGCCAGAACCTGGAAGCCCTCCTGGGGTTGTAATGACCAACGTTACCGTCTGGCAAACGAGGCTATCCCACGTCCTGCCCTTCTACTACGGCTGGGTTGTTGCTGGGAACGGGGTGGCGCTGAGCCTGTCCACCCGCACCGTGATGGCGGTGGCGACCCTTTCCGTGTTCGTTGTTCCGATGACCCAGTCAATGGGCTGGTCGGTGGGAATGTTCTCCGGGGCAGTCAGCCTTGGCGGACTGGCCGCCGTCTTCGTTTCGCCAATCGTGGGCAGGTGGCTGGACCGGTACGGAGCGGGAGTCATCCTGGGGGCGGGTTCATTCGCCACGGGAGCGATAGCCGTTGGACTGGCATTCGTTGCTCATCCGGTGGGCTTCTATCTCCTGTACGTGCCGGGGCGGATGATCTTCTCAGGGCCGCTGGAGATGGGGCTTCCCACGGCCATCAGCAACTGGTTCATCCGGCGGCGTCCGGTGGGATTGGCCGTGGACCACATCGCCAAGGGGGCCGGCCTGGCCATCGTGCCCTGGGCGATGCAGCTGATCATCACGGGGTATGACTGGCGAACGGCGTGGATCACCCTGGGCATCCTGACCTTTGCGCTGGGGGTGGTTCCGTCCCTGTTGCTGGTGGCGAGGCGCCCGGAGGACATGGGGCTGGAACCCGATCCCGCGCCGGCCCGGAAAGAATCGACCAACCCGGACACCGATGCGACCAGGGAGTCGCCCAACCCGGGCAGCTTTGCCGAGATTGACTTCACGGTGGGGCAGGCGTTGCGGACGCGGGCATTCTGGATCCTGGCAGTCTTTTCCGGCGCGGCGATGATGGCCCAGGCGGGGTTGAGTCTGCACCAGGTGTCCCACTACATCAGCCAGGGCATCGACCCGCGTTTCGCCGCGATCAGCGCGAGCACCTTTGCCCTGGCCCAGATGCCGGCGGGCCTCTTCTGGGCAGCCCTGGCGCGCCGTCTGCCCATCCGGTATCTGATGATGGCATCCTCACTGGTGGTCGCATTGGCCGCCTTGGGTACCGTAATGAGCGACTGGGTGCTGCCGGAGATAATCTCGGCGGCGGGGATCGGGTTCGGCGTGGGCGGCGTTCACCTGCTGATACGGCTGGTCTGGGCCGACTATTACGGGCGCCAGAACCTGGGCACAATCCGGGGACTGACGATGTCAGTGCAGGTGGGCGGACAGGCCTTGGGGCCGGTAATCGCCGGGTTCATGTTCGACTATTTCGACAGTTACCGAACTCCGTTCACCCTTTTTGCCGTGGCAGTGTTCCTAGCCGGCATCATGGCGCTGGCAGCTAAACCGCCTCAGGCTCCGCCTCCGGCAGAGATTCCTCCCAGTCAGGGATGAGGACGCGGGAGGATGATTCCAGGAGCAGGATGAAGACAACTCCGGCAAGACTGGCAGCGATAGAGATGATCCAGGCCAGGTCGTAGGAGCCTCCACCAACATCGATGAAGCCAAGCCATCGCGTTGCAGCCTCGGCACTTCGGAAGTCGTAGATAACGCCGCCAACCAGTCCTCCAACGGCCATGCCGAACCCGGAGCCAAGGTGCTGGAATCCAAAAATCGTCCCCACCGGACCCATGCCGTAGTACTGGCGGTTGGCGATGAGGAAGGCGGACATTTCCCCACCGAAGCCGATGCCGAAGAGGACTGCAAAGAGGTAAAACTCCCACGCGCTCTGTGCCCAGAAGAGCATTATGACCGTAACGCCCTGTAGGGCATAGGGCAGGATCATCATATTCTTGGCGCCGAAGCGGTCGGCAAGGATAGGAATGAACAGGCGGCTGCTGACGCTGGCGATTGTGTACAGGGACACGATCAAAGCGGCCTCAGGGAGAGACAATCCCTGCTCAGTGGCAAACAATACGACGTGCCAGATGACGATGGCATGACCCACGCAACCGAGGAAGTGGATGAGGGGAAGGTTCCAGAAAGCCCTGGTCCGGCGAGCATGTTGGAGGAAAACCTTGCTGCGCAACTTGGCGGTTGCGGTGTTCACCGGTACCGGAGGCGGGTCGTCGTCGGTGGCTCCCAGGGGCCTCATCCCCCGGTCGGCGGGCTCGCTGGGGAAGAAGAACAGCATGGAAAACAGTATTGTGCCACCGACGACGGCGATTACCCAGAATCCGAGCTGCCATCCGGTCAGGCCAATCAGCAGCGCCAGGACCGGGGCAGTGACTGATTGGCCCATGCCGCCAAGGGACTGCTGCATTCCCACGGCGACGCCGAGTTTGCTCTTGAACCAGGCGTAAACGGTGGTGGGGATGTTGACGGTGAAGAGGGCCTGGGCTAATCCCAACACCAGGCTGTAATAGATGTAAAGCTGCCAGAGTTCGCTTACTGTGCTGACGAGCAGCATACCGACCACGTAGAGTGCGGCTGCAACAAACAGGACTCTACGCGTCTTATAGCGGTCGCCGACCCATCCGGAGACCGGAGAAAGCAGGGCGCTGACGACACTTCTAAAGACCTGGGCGAGGACGATGGCGGTGACGCCCCAGGCAAAATCGGTGTGGAGGATGACCAGGATAACGGCGAAGGCCTGGCTGACGAAGTTGGCGGTTACCCGGAGCATGATGCCCAAGCCGACCACGACCCACGCGTAGTGATACCGCTCCCGCAGGTAGTTCATCCGGTCCGACAAGCCGATATTCAAATCGAATCTCTCCATTCCCAGCAGTGGGGAACCAATGCCTGCTTTGATTCAACAACTTGCTCTAATTGAGAAGTTGGTGCCGAGGGAGGGACTCGAACCCACACACCCCGTAAGGTAGCGGATTTTAAGTCCGCCGCGTCTACCGTTCCGCCACCTCGGCACGTAAGCGATGATAACAAAAAACCGCGCTACGCTTCCTTTGTCAAAAGCGGGGCGCGGCGCCAATGTGGGCCTTCATTGTGGGCAGGCCGTAGCATGTTGAGGGAGATGGAGGCGACGGGCGGATTCGAACCGCCGAATAGAGGTTTTGCAGACCTCCGCCTTAACCACTTGGCTACGTCGCCTTGCTGTACTTCCTTACGGGCTGTTTGCTGTCGTGGATATGACCGCTCCACTGGCCGAATCAACTTGGTGCCGAGGGCGGGACTTGAACCCACACGAGCGAAAGCCCACGGCCCCCTCAAGACCGCGTGTCTACCATTTCCACCACCTCGGCATTCCTGGGCCGAGTATAGCACAAAATGCGCCGTCCTGTCAGTTGACGTGGTGCTCCCGCTGCAGCAGCTCCTTGGCAATCGTGCCGATGTTAGCCTCAATGCAATCGCGCAGCGCAGAATAGATGGAACGGTTGATCGAGTCCATCATCCAGGACTCGTAATCCGGCGCGGACTGGTACTCGTTCTTCACGCCTACCAACTGCCGCAAAGCCTCCAGGTAGTGGGCCTGCAAAGGGGTCAGTGACTCGATGTCGTAGTCCTCAACTTCCGGCCCTGCCTGCTGTTCAACACCTATCGGGGCCTGGTTCACCACCGAGTTCTCGTTGTCCAAGCCGCCGACTTCCACTTCGTCTCTCTGTGATGCGTTCATTGCATTTCTCCCAATTTACGGAGGGCAGCGCCATCCGGCGGATGGGGTAACTTACCGATATTATAGCACTTTCGGCGGTAAGCAACACCCTCATCCAGCCCCTTTACAGGGGATTTACCCAGCAGGGGCAGCTAGACTTCCCGGAACTCTCCCTCTACGGTATCGTCGCCGGGGTCGTCCGCCGTGGGGCCAGCGCCAGGACCGGGTTGCGAATAGACGGCTTGGCCAACACGCTCCAAAACGGCGTTGAGCTCGTTCATCGCTGATTGCATCTGGGCAACGTCGTTGGCGGCTATCGCCGAGCGCAGCGCTTCCAGCTTACCTTCTGCCTCGGTCTTGAGGTCAGCAGGCAGAATCTCGGCGTGCTCATTAAGCAGCCGCTCCGCTGAGTAGGCCAGACTGTCCGCCTGGTTGCGTGTTTCCACCTCGGCGCGCCGTTGCCGGTCATTCTCTTCATTGGCCTGAGCCTCGGACATCATCCGTTCAATGTCATCCTCGGAGAGACCGCTGCTGGTCTGGATGACGATACGCTGCTCCTTCCCGGTGCCTTTATCCTGTGCCGAAACGCTGAGAATGCCGTTGGAGTCGATGTCAAAAGTGACGTCAATCTGCGGCACACCCCGGGGAGCCGGCAAAATGCCGTCCAGCATGAATCGCCCGATGGTCTTGTTGTCGGCGGACATGGGACGCTCACCCTGGAGCACGTGGATGTCCACGCTGGGCTGGCCATCGGCGGCAGTGGTGAAAGTTTCGGTTTTCTTCGTGGGTATGGTGGTATTACGGGGGATAAGGGCGGTGGTTACGTTGCCCAGAGTCTCGATGCCCAAGGTCAGCGGCGTCACGTCCAGCAGCACGATGTCGCCCACCTCACCACCCAGGACGCCGGCTTGGATAGCCGCCCCAAGCGCCACGGCTTCATCGGGGTTCACCGAGCGGGAGGGCTCCCGGCCGAATATCTGCTGCACTTTGGCCTGCACTGCGGGCATACGGGTCATGCCCCCCACCAGGATGACGTCGTCGATGCTGCCCGACGCGATGCCAGCGTCGCTAACAGCCTGGCGACAGGGGCCTTCTGTGCGGTCGACCAGGTCGCTTACCAGCTGTTCCAGACGGGAACGACTCAATGGCTTGACCAGATGCTGGGGCCCACTGGCGTCCGCGGTGATAAAGGGCAGGTTGATTTCGGTTTCCAGCGTGCTGGATAGTTCGATCTTCGCCCGCTCTGCGGCATCGCGCAAGCGCTGCAACGCCATACGATCCTGGGACAAGTCAATGCCGGTCTCCGCGCGGAATTCGGTGACCAACCAGCCGAGGATAGCTTCGTCGAAGTCGTCGCCACCCAAAAAAGTGTCGCCATTGGTGGACAGGACCTCGAACACGCCTTCACCCAGTTCCAGGATGGTAATGTCAAAGGTGCCACCGCCCAAGTCAAACACGGCAACGGTGGAGTCGGTCTGCTGGCGATCAATGCCGTAGGCAAGCGATGACGCCGTGGGCTCGTTGATAATACGTAGCACTTCAAGGCCGGCAATAGTGCCGGCGTCCTTGGTAGCCTGACGCTGAGCGTCGTTGAAGTACGCTGGCACGGTGATGACGGCCTGCGTGATGCGCTCGCCCAACTTCGCCTCGGCATCCTGCCGGATTTTCTGCAACACCATGCTGGAAATCTGGGGCGGAGCGTAGGCTTGGCTACCCATCTCCACGTGGGCGTCGCCGTTCTCGCCGGCAACGATCTTGTAGGGAAGTCTTCCAGCTGCGTCCTGCACTTCCGGGTCGCTGTAGCGACGACCCATCAGGCGCTTCACTGAGAATATGGTGTTCTCCGGGTTGGTGACAGCCTGACGCTTGGCCGTCTGGCCCACGTATCGCTCGCCGCTGCGAGTATTGACCGCCACAACGGACGGCGTGATACGGTTCCCCTCCGCGCTTTCCACCACTTCGGCCTCCCCGGCCTCTATAACCGCGGCCACCGAGTTGGTAGTGCCAAGGTCTATGCCCAAGATTTTCGCCATTGTTGTAACACCTCAAAAGTTGGTTTCTTCAAATTACTGGTTGACCACCACCTGCGCCACCTGTACCACCCGGTCATGCAGGCGGTATCCCTGGCGCACCACTTCAACCACGCACCCAGAGTCCGCATCGCTCACGTGGGTCATTCCCACTGCTTCATGCACTTCCGGGTTGAATGGTTCGCCCAGGGCTTCAATGCGTGCGACTCCCTGGGATTGCAGGAACCCGGCCAGCTTTCGCTGAATCAGACGGACGCCCTGAATCCAGGAATCGGACAGGGAATCATCGCTGTCAGAACCATTGCCTTCCAGATGATTGACTGCCAGGTCAAGCTCATCAACTATGGGGAGCAACTGCACTAACAATCGGCTGTTGGCCTGTTGTTGGATATTCAGTCGTTCCTCATCGTGGCGGCGGCGAGCGTTGGCCAAGTCGGCCTGTCCCCGCTGTACAGCGTCGGCCTGTCGAGCGATTTCCTCGTTGGCTTCAGCTAAAGCCATTCTCAACATTGACGTTTCCTGCTCCGGTGTAAGAGGTGGAGTTTCGGCGAAGTCATCACCATCAACTTCCTGACCTCCTTCTTCCTGAGAGATATAAAAGTCGGACGCGAGGACACCTTCGTTGCCATCTTCTGCGGGGACGTTGGTTTGGTCGGTAGACATTTGCTGATTCCTGGGTAGGTTGTAGGGATGACTACGGTTAATCCGGGGAGGGCAGGCTCAAGCTGTCACACAGCAGGGCGACCTCATGCCGAATCCGTTCAGCCACGACGGCGTCGCCAGTAGAGCGAGACAAGCGCCGGGAAAAAACATTCAGATTATCGACCAGCTTCAGGGCGAACTCAACGCCGGCCAGATTCAACCCGAGATTGTCCATCAGGTGCCGGATAAGCATAACCTTGCGCAGGTCATCCTCGGAGTAAAGACGCAGCATCCCCACGGTGCGACCGGGTTGAATCAGCCCAAGCCGCTCGTACTTGCGCAGGGTTTGGGGGTGCATTTCCAAGAGACGGGCAGCCACCGATATGATGTACACGCCCTCAGGATCCCTGGGAGCAGCCGACCCGTTCCGGGCGGTCTCGCCACCGGGCGCTTGGGTTGGGTCGTTAGGCCGAAGGGCCGGCGTATCGGCAATTGGTGCCGGATACGGCTCCAGTCGGGAGCGTCCGGGCCGAACCTGTCCGGGCCATCGCTGCTGCATAGCTGATCTATTCCTTCTTGTTTGGGCTTCGCCGTTGCGAATCAAACCTTTGTGCAACATCACTACTATATCCCTTGACACGTTCTGTGTCAAGGGTTAAAATCATGTAAACAACGCCGTGATTGATCGCCCCTGGCATTGACCCCGTAAGGGATTCTCTCTAGTTAGCAGCAATCCGATTGTCGCTTCCTTTCGTAAATTGAGTCGCTGAGCTAAATTAGCCCGATGCAGCAGCGCTGTAAATTCCAGAGTCCGGAAGGAGGTTATCATGAAGCTCAAGTTCAACGCTTGTCCGAAGTGCCGTGGCGATCTGCACCTTCGCCGGGACATTTACGGGATGTTCGTAAACTGCCTCCAGTGCGGTCTGCAGCGAGACCTGGATGCTCCCAACCCAGCGGTTGAGGTAACTCGTCCGGAAAGCGAAATCGCTCCGGCACGCCCCTCCGAGGAATTTTTGCGCGCCGCGTAGCCTTCGGCTTCCATCCCAACGCAAAACAGGGGCGGGCTTGAAGTCCGCCCCTGTCGTAATTTTCGCCAGCCCAGAAATCACGAACGTTAGCCTCCAAGTTCAGGCCAGAACCGCTCTTCCTGCCATGGATCGGCGTTGTTGTTATAGCCTCGCTGCTCCCAGAAACCCGGGGCGTCTTCCGCCAGCAACTCAATGCCATTGACCCACTTGGCTGATTTCCACCCATAGCGACTGGGAATAACCAAGCGCAGTGGCCAGCCGTGGTCCTTGCCCAGTTCGGCGCCATTCTGCCGGTGGGCCAGCAGTCCCTCAGATAGGGCCAGATCCAGGGGCACGTTGGTCGTGTAGTCTCCAAAGCAGTGCGCCATTACATGGCGAGCCTCCGGCAGTATCCCGGACTGCTCCAGCAACGTGGCCACCCAAACGCCTTCCCAGGTCTGATCAAGGGCCGACCACTGGGTCACACAGTGAAAATCAGCGTTCACCACTACCTGGGGCAAACTGCAGAATTGCTTCCAATCCAGCTCAATTTCTCGCTCCACCAGTCCCCACACCCGTATGCTCCACGTGGACAGGTCAACCTCCGGCGTATCGCCGTAGGTAAGCACGGGAAAAGTCTTGGCTACGAACTGACCCGGCGGTACCCGCTCACCAGCTGGCGGCGCTATCTTCACCTGGTCGGGGCGCTTCAGGCCGAACTCCGGCTGTCCGGCGATAGACTGCTGGCCTAGTTGGTCGGAAGTGGTCATCAGAAATCCTCCGGATGGATTCACGGTGTGGCGACTATCGTTCCCGCCGGCCCTTCGGTGATACGGCCGACAATGGCGGCGCACTGAGCGCCCTCTTCTTGCAATGTAGCCACCAAAGCGTCGACGCGCTCGGCGGGAGTCGACATCAGTAGGCCGCCGGAGGTCTGAGCGTCGCACAGTAGCATCCGGTCTTCGTCAGTCAGTGACTCGTCCCAGTTCACCACATCATTGACGCTGCTGACGTTGCGATGCGTGCCGCCGGGCGCCACTCCCTGCTCCAACAACCCGCGAACGCCGGGAAGCACCGGCAAAGCAGACAAGTTCACTTCCGCAGCCACGCCGCTGCCTTTCACCATGCTCTTCAGGTGGCCCAGCAGTCCGAACCCGGTAATGTCCGTGGCCGCGTTGACACCCACTGTCACCATCGCTTGCGCCGCCGGTCGGTTCAACGCCGCCATGGTTTCCACCGCCCCGGCCAGCACCTTGGGATCAGCGATGCCCTGTTTGCCGGCAGTAGTGATAATACCGGTTCCGATGGGTTTACTGAGCACCAGAACGTCTCCGGGCTTGGCGTTCGCATTGCTGACCTGCTTACCAGGTTCAACAACGCCGATGACGGAGAGGCCGTACTTGGGTTCCGGGTCGTCCACGGTGTGACCGCCGACGATAAGACACTCGGCCTCAGCGGCCTTGGCGTAGCCTCCCTGGAGGGTCTTGCCAAGAATCTCCTTGTCCAGTGAAGCGGGAAAACCCACCACGTTCAGGGCAATAAGGGGCTTGCCGCCCATGGCGTACACGTCGGACAGAGAGTTGGCGGCGGCGATGGCCCCGAACTCGTAGGGGTCATCGGTGATAGGCGGGAAGAAGTCCACCGTTACGATGAGCGCAGTATCATCGTTCAGCCTATAGACGGCAGCGTCGTCCCCGGTCTCGGCGCCCACCAGCAGGTCGGGATGCGACAGCAGCGGGACATAGCTCAGGACCTGGCCCAGGTCCTCCAGACTCAGCTTGGCGGCTCAACCAGCGCAGTGCGACAGCTCGGTCAGGCGGATGGGGGTTTCGATTTGCGTCATGTAGTATTCCCTCTTTCAAAGCGAACAGCCGGCATGGGTGACCCGCTACAGCTGATACTCCGGCCGGCGGAGCAGTTGGCGGGCGATTACGAGCCGCATTATTTCGTTGGTTCCTTCGCCAATAATCATGAGCGGCGCGTCGCGGTAGTAGCGCTCCACCGGGAAGTCTTTGGTATAGCCATACCCACCGTGGATGCGCATGGCTTCCATGGCGACCTCGCCGCAAATTTCGCTGGCGAAGAGCTTGGCCATACCAGATTCCAAGTCGATGCGCTCACCGCTGTCTTTCTTGGCAGCGGCGTCATAAACCAGCAGTCGGGCTGCTTGTATCTTGGTGGCCATATCGGCGATTTTCAGCTGGATGGCCTGGTGCTGGCTGATGGGCTGCCCGAAGGTTTCACGCTGCTGCACGTAGCGCATGGAGGCGTCCAGCGCAGCCTGGGCCACTCCCACGGCCCGCGCGGCCACGTTGATGCGGCCGGTTTCCAGCCCGCTCATCACCTGGCCGAACCCCACGTCTTCCTCGCCGCCAATCAGATTTTCAGCCGGGATGCGAAAGTCCTCAAAGAACAGCTCGCAAGTATCCAACCCCCGGTAGCCCAACTTATCCAGATGACGACCTACTTTGAAGCCTGGACTACCGTCCTTTTCGATGACAAAGGCGGACAATCCACGGTGCTTGATAGAAGGGTCAGGGTCGGTGCGAGCCAGCAAGCAAAATGCGTCGCCAGAGTCGGCGTTGGTAATGAACATCTTGGAGCCGTTGATGACGTATTCCTCGCCATCCTTCACCGCGCGGGTTTGCAGGGCGCCGACGTCGCTGCCGCCGCCGGGCTCGGTTAGAGCGAGGCCGCCGCGAATTTCGCCGCTCGCCAAACGGGGGAGAAAGCGCTGCTGCTGCTCGGCAGTGCCATAGTTGGCCAAGGTGTAGGTGAGGATGTGGTGTGTGCCCAGGGCGCCGGTAAGCGCCATGTAACCCTTGCTGATTTCCTCAAAAATCATGGCAAAGGTGGTGTAATCCAGCCCCATGCCGCCGAATTCTTCAGGCACGTTAATGCCAAACAACCCAAGCTCTTTCATCTGGTCGATGAGGTCGTAGGGGACGGTGTCTTCTGCGTCATGCTCGGCGGCGACAGGTTCCACTTCCTGGCGCACGAAGTCCCGCACCATGCTGACAATCTGCGAACGGGCCTCCTCAGGGGTTTTGATAATGGTGGTCACTACAACGGCTCCTGTGCTGTACCGGTACGATGTGTACCGGCCAGTCTATCCCAGCGCAACTGGGTACGCAACTCAGAACGTCCGAGGCAATCCGGAAGCGAGAATTTGCTCGGCGTTCCGGCAGATGTCACGCATCACCTCTGCGGCCGGCCGGATCGTCTTCACCTGGCCGACTCCCTGGCCCATATAGACTGAGGCGAGCTCGGGGTCGCCAATGGCGCGGGCTGCCGCGGCGTCTGCGGCCAGTTCTTCCCGCCTGGCCAGAACCTCGTCATCCCTGCCGTGCCATTGGCACACCAGCAAGTTGCGATACACGCGGCCGGCGATGCCCTCGGGCCAAGGGTCATCTCCCAGCATGTCATAGAGCCTGGTGTAGGCAGTGTCCTGACCACTCGAGCGCAGGATTTGCTCCTTGAAAGTCGCCGGTACTTCCACCGCCTCCGGTGTCGCCAGTAGAGCCGTGCCCAAGGATGCTCCCTCTGCTCCTGCGGCTAGCACGGCGGCCAACGCCCTCCCTGAGGTGATGCCTCCGGCCGCCAACACGGGAGTGTCCGGATACCGTTCCACCAACTCAACCAGCAAGGGCAACAGGTTCATCTCACCAGTGTGGCCGCCGGCTTCGTTGCCCTGGGCCAGCAGAACGTCAGCCCCGGCGTGCAGGGCGATTTGCGCCGCCTCTGGGGTCTGTACCTGACAAATGACAACAGCGCCGGCATCCTGAGCCCGCCCAATCCAAGGGCGCGGGTCGGCGAAGGAAAATGTCAACACTGGGACATGCTCGCCCAAGGCAATCTCGAAGTTCTCTGGAGCGCCTTCAATCAGCTGTGTGATGAAGCCGACGCCAAAAGGCCGTTCGGTTTGGGCGCGTATGAACGCGATCTGCTTCTTGAACCAATCGGCGCCGAAGCCGTTGCTGCCGCCGAAGGTTCCCAGGCCGCCGGCCACAGAAACCGCAGCCGCCAACCGCCCGCCGCTGTGGTTGCTCATTGGCGCGGACATCGCGGGATAGTCCAAGCCCAGCAGTTCCGTGAAACGGGTTCGAACCATCGCGGCGTAGCCCAAATTCAGCCGTTCGTTGCCGAGGCCCACTTGGCCAGCGCTTTATCGGGTGCGGTAATTTCGCCAACGGAAGTGTAATAGTAATGCCGCCAATCCCGTTCGGGTATTCCCGTGAACAGCATCAGGTTCAGTGGATACTCCTCGCTATCTGTAACTCGGCGGAAATCGTCGCGGAACAGGAAAGTAGGCTTGCCCAGAGCTATAGCCATACCCAACTCTACCATCACACCCTCGTCAGGTGGCGCCCCATTGACCACGGCAAAGATGGCGTCGGCCGCAACCACGTCGGCGAAGTCTTTTTGACCGACAAGGTAGGCCCAACCCGCTTGCTGGAAGTCCACCTGATTATTGCGCTCAAAGGGTTCCCACACTTCCAGGCCCAAGCTTTCCAGGGCAGTGATAATGGGTGGCAACAGGGCGCTTTTTTGCTGCTCGGAAAAGCCGTAAGGATTGGCCAGGTAGATGGTTTTCGTCATAGGACGTCCATCGTCAACATATCGGTCGAGGTATCTAGGGTATAATGGAACCGCTGAGCGGGCGTAGCTTAGTGGTAAAGCCCCAGCCTTCCAAGCTGGCTACGTGGGTTCGATTCCCATCGCCCGCTCCATTATTTTTCGCACCCCTTGCGATGTTTCACAGCAATTGACGGTACCCGACGGAGATTATCGTCCGGTCGCCAATCGGCTGTACCGGGGGCTGGCGATCATTGACGGTCCTGGCCAAGGGCGGAGGCCAGAGCGCGTGCGGCTGCGTCCTGCAAGGCGGCCAAGTCCACCGTCGCCTTCAGCTCGTTGTCGTCGTTCATGCCGAAGCTCTCTTCCACGCGGAACTCTTCGATGAGAGCGGCGATGACGCTCTGCCGCTGGGGCTCGGATGCGTCGTCCAGGGCGGCGAGATTGCCAGCGGCGACGTGTCGCTCTATCTCGACGGTTAGCAGCTCTTCTTCCACTACACGCCGCTGGATCAGGCCGATGTTTTGCAGGTTGCGGCCCAGATAGCAGCCGCCAAACTGCATGATTTCACACTCCCGGCCTTCCAGTCCATCGATTTCGGCGAACCAGTGGTAGCGCGGCTCAAGTTCATGCTCGCTTAGATAATCACGCACCTGCTGGTCTTCCGCCGCCGGGTCCGACGGGTCGAATACCAACTTGACGGTGTGCATCATCAGGCCGGCGGGTTCAACGGTGATGTACATATCATCCCTCTACGGCGCGAATGATGCGGTCAACGTTTTCAGGGCCGGGCGCGACGGACTTGCTGTCCACCAGGCGCATGGCCTCAACGATGGCATCGTGGTAAGGCGTCGCCACGCCGGTCTCGCGGCCCTTTTCACAGATGAGGCCGTTCATGAAGTCCACCTCGGACTTGCGGCCCTTGTGCACGTCCTGGGCCATGGAAGCCAGCCAGTTGACGCGGCCACCGGCCTCAGACAGTTTGCCATCCAGTTCCTCGAAGACGTCTCCCCGGTCGGCCTCGGCCCAGGTTTCCGCCGGAGTGCCGTTGATGGACACGACCTTAAGGCTCTGGGCCAGCCCGACCTGCGCGCCCTCCTTGGCCAGGTTGATGCGGATGCGGCGGATGCGTGCGTCGCCGGCCATTTCCTGGCTGCCCATCTGGCTCATGGCGGAGATGGCGTTGCCCATGCCGTTTTGGCAGAGCTTGGCCCAGCGTTCGCCCGGCAGGTTGTCGGTGGCGTAGGCAGCGTCAATGTGGTCCAACTTGGCGGCGAGAGCCTCGGAGCGCGCGGTAATTGCGCCGGTGAATTCGCCCACACGGAAGACCGTGTGCCCGTGGTCGCGGCCGGGCGCGCCGCCCCGGTTGACGTGAGCAGGTTCCCACAATGCCACTTCAATGTGGGAAGCGATGCAGCCCAACTGCCGCTCGGCGCCGACGATGTCGGCGATGGTGGGGTCGTTCCAGCAGTTTTGAATGGATACGAATGCGCCATCGTCCTTCACGTACCGCTTGATGAAGTGGGTCGCCCACTCGGTATCGTAGGACTTGACGGTGATGAAAGCGTAGTCGAAAGGCTCGGTGATGTTCTGAGCGTCGGTGAGGTGCATGGCGTTGACGGGCACGGTGAAGTCGCCCTGGCTGCCGCTGGCACGGAGGCCCTCGGCGCGCATTTTCTCCACGTGCTCGGGCCACATATCAATGAAGGTGATGTCGTCCTCGCCGGCCTGGACCAGGAAAGCGCCCACGTAGCTGCCGACGGCGCCGGGGCCCATAATTGCGATGCGGTCTGCCATGATGTCATCTCCGGTATGTTGAAAGGTGCTGCGCCTGCATTTTTACAGCGACAGGCCCGGTTTGTCTATGTCCAGTTCCCTACATCCCCACCACTCGGGCGTTATCAACCTGGGGCAGGGCTTTGATTTCGGCCAGAACCGCTTCGGATATGGGGTCGTCGGAGCCTACCACCATCATCGCCTGGCCCCGGGGGGCGATGCGGCCCACTTCCATGAAGCTGATATTGATGTTGTGCCGGCCGGCCGTGGTGCCCACTGCGCCGATGATGCCGGGCTGGTCCTGGTTATCGACGAAAAGCAGGTAAGGGGCAGACGGTGCTACGTCCATCCAGTAGTCGTTGACCCGTACCAAATGGGGTTCGTCACGCATTGACGTTCCGGCGATGGTAATGTCATCGCCGGTGGTATGCAGCGTGGCGGTGATGAGGCTGGCGTACTCCCGACTGTCGGCAGACGTCTGTTCGGTAATTTGCAGGCCGCGCTGCTGGGCCAGCACCGGCGCGTTGATGACGTTGACCGCCTCCTCGCCGCTCACCGGGGTAAGCAGGCCCACCAGGGCGGCGGCTTTCAGGATAGCGGTGTTGTGCTCGGCAATTTCGCCCTGGTAGCGCAGGGTAACGCCGACGAACTGCCCCTGGGCCAGGCTGGTGAGCAGACGGCCCACCATAGACGCCACCGGAACGTAGGGAGCGAGAATAGCGTGCACTTCCGGCGGCACGAAGGGCGCGTTGACGGTGTTGCGGGCCGGTTTCCCATCCAGCACGGCCAGCACCTGCTCGGCGGCTTCGATGGCAACCTCGCGTTGGGCCTCCTCAGTGGACGCCCCCAGGTGGGGCGTGGCGACCAGCCTGGGATGCTTCAGCAAGGGCAAGTCGCCGGGAGGTTCATTGGTGAAAACATCCAGTGCGGCGCCGGCCAACTTTCCGTCTTCCAGGGCCTTCAACAGGGCGTCTTCGTCCACCAGTTCGCCGCGGGCAACGTTAATCAGGCGGGCATCGGGTTTCATCATGGCCAGCTGGGGCGCGGATATCAGCTTGGTGGTACCTGGCGTCAGAGGCGTGTGCAGGGTGATGAAGTCGGCCTGCGCCAGCACGTCGTCCAGCGGCATCACCGACACATTCATGCGCGCAGCGAAGTCGGGAGCGACGAATGGGTCGTAGGCTACTAATCGCATCCCGAAGCTGGCGGCGCGGCGAGCCACTTCGGAGCCGACGCGGCCCAGGCCGATGATGCCCAGGGTCTTATTGCGCACCTCAATGCCCATAAACGCAGAACGCTGCCACTGTCCGTCCTTCATGGAGGCATAAGCCTGGGGCACGTTGCGGGCCAGGGCCAGCATCAGGGCGACGGTATGCTCGGCAGCGGCCACGGTGTTGCCGATGGGCGCGTTGACCACGGCGACGCCGGCGCGGGTAGCGGCTTCCAGGTCAATGTTGTCCACGCCGATGCCGGCGCGAGCGACGACTTTGAGGTTGGCGCCGGCGGCGATGACCGGCTCGGTAACTTTGGTTTCGCTGCGCACCACCAAAGCGTCATATTCCGGGATGGCGGCAATGAGTTCGTCGGGGGACAGGCCGCGCTTGACATCGACGGGCAGGCTATTCTTGAGCAGGTCGATGCCTTCGGCGGCCACGTTGTCGGTAATCAGAACTTTGGGCATAACAGGATGGAGCCTCCGGCCGAGGCCATAGGCCGGCCTCCGGCGCAACATTACTTAGGGGCTACTGCGGTCGAGCCGGCCGGTATCGTACAGGGGCGCAATGACAGCCTTTGCCGGCGGTGGTAGCATATCGATGGTAGCACAAAGGTACATCACTGTCAGCCGCGCCACCACGCACCGAGATTCGAGCCAGTAAGAAGGACGCCGTATTGCGAGGCAATCACCATGATTAAAGATTTTTCCGTGCTCTACGCCGGGCACGTTCTGGAAGGCGACGGCATCGGCTTTGACGGCACTCCCGCCAATGACCGCTGGTACGACAACGACCGACTGTCCATCGCCCTGGACATTGCCAGGCAGGCGGCGGTGTTCCTGGACGATTTGGGTTTTGACATCCTGTGGATGGCGGAGCACCACTTCCAGCGGGAGGGCTATGAGTGCATCCCCAACCTGCTGATCATGAGCCAGTACCTGGCCCAGCACACCAAGCGCATCAAGTTCGGCTGCGGGTTCAACATCCTGCCGATGTGGCATCCCATCCGCCTGGCCGAGGACTTCGCCATGGTGGACATCCTTACCGAAGGTCGCGTGGTATTTGGCATTGGTCGGGGCTATCACACCCGCGAGGTCGAGTCCTTCGGTGCGCCGATGATTGACGGCGACGCCAACCGGGGGTTGTTTGAAGAGCAGTTCGAAGTCATGATGAAAGCCTTCAACAGTGAGGCGTTCTCACACCAAGGCAAGCATTACACCATCCCGCCGGATATTCCCTACCGCGGCTATGATCTTAAAGAGGTTACGCTGGTACCGCGTCCCAGGACGCAGCCGGTGGAAGTTTGGCAGCCCATCGTCAGCGCGTCGGACCGGGCGCTGGACTTCATGGCCCGGTGGGGAATCAAGGGCGTGATCCTGGGCACGGGGCAGGAGTACGTGGACGAGTGGGTACATCGTTACCAGGCGGCGAACCAGCGGGCCGGCCGGGATTTGGCGCTGGGCGAGGGCCTGTGCATCGGTCTGTGGGCCATGGTGGACGACACCACTGCAGGAGCGCGTCGCCAGTTGGAGCCGCTGTTTGAGGAGCACGTGAAGTTTGCCGCGCCGCTGGGGATGCTGCGCTACAGCGACCAGCAGATTGCGGCCACGGGTCCCGGGGGAGTGGCGCGGCACATCGCCGCCGGCAGCCACTTTCAGGACGTGATTGACAACCGGGCCTGGTTCGCGGGCAGCCCGGAGGATACGGTGGCCTACCTGGAGGAGCTGCAGGACCGGTACCCGGGCCTGGAGCAGATCATGGTGGCCTTCCCGATGGGGGCGACTACGGCGCAGTTCAAGGAGCAGATGGGGCGCTTCTCGGCGGAGGTGATACCGCACTTTAAGACCTGAGCCGAAATTGGCGGCGGCCTATTGTAGGGCTTTCTAAAATTCATCTCAAAGAAGTCTTGACATGGCGACCAATGCCGGCTAACCTGCCGGCCCATGATTGGGATTCGTTATGTAACCCTACGTGCTCTCCGCCGGGGCACCGCGCTGACGGCGCTGCTGGCCCTCGCCATGGCCTCGTGGCTGTACGTTCAGCCGGCAGCGGAGGGCCGCCTAACGGATAGCATCCTGCCTGATGTTGTCGAGCTGACCGCTCCGGCTCACTTCGCCGTGTCGGCAGACGACGCGGGGACGGCATTTCGCAAGGACGAAGCAGGGTTTTCCGCCTACTATCGCTTTACTGACGAAGAGGGGAATCCTCTAGCCTTGAACGTGTACGGCATCACCGGCAGCCTCTTGGTGATGCCCGACGAAGGCAACAGCATCCGCGCCCAGGCTGCCGGCCGCCCAGTGGACATCGGCGCCAACTTTGGCATTGTAACTCTGCCGATGGTCGCGGCTGCCGGAGTGGCTGTGCCCCCGCAGGACATTACTGTTTACTACGACGATCAGGGCTGGATAGTAGCTTACCTGGCGTGCGAGTTGGCGGCCGATGGGCAGGATGGGCCAACCTGCGATCCGGCGGCGGCAATCTGGAAGCACGACCCGACAGATGGGGAAACGGGGGAGCAGGAGTTGGGTAGCAACCTGCTGGTGCTGGCCATCAACGAGGTGATAGGCGCTCATAATGGAAGTTTGCCCGAGGCCGACCACTTGGATATGGTCAGCCACAACGGCGACCCCGACGGAAACAACAAGGTCAGCTACTACGATTGGCAGAACGGAGCTTGTAACGCTTTCGTGATGTTTAGCGCTACATCGGACGGCGGAGAGTCCCACCCGGTCCACTTCGTAATTCCTCATACCATCAAGACCCAAGAGATACACGCATCGTCAGCGGCGTTGATAACCAGGCAGCAGGCCGAGGGGTCGGAAACCCTGGCTGCCACGATAGTCGATGATGCCATCACTACTTTTGCGTTAGGGGATGAGTTGCTTCATGCAGCGTCTTTCACCTTGGAGCGGGACGACGGCAAGACCAGCTTGCATACTATGTCCGTTTCAGTAGACGAGGGCGAATCAGCAGCCGGGGCGGTGATGCTGCTCTATAAGAGGCCCAACTGAGGCTCACCCCCGGGCATAGGCGGGTATGGGTTCCGCTCTGCAACGGATTGCCTTTCTGGGCATAAGCCTGGCCGTGGCAGTTGCCGTTGCCTCGGTGCCCATAGCGGCATTCTCACCGGCCAGCGGGGCTGACTCCACGTCCGGACGCGGCGCCAACGTTGGTTTGGCGAATGAAGCGTGCTCGGGGGATGTGAGTATCTCGATCATGGGTCTCTACGACCGCCCCGGCTACACGTTCAAAGACCCGCCCGACTATTCCAAAGAAGACAATCTGGGGATTTTCTACCAGGTCACTTATTCCGGCAGTTGCGAATTCAACATCACGGTTGAACTGCGAGGATCAGTTAGCGATGCGGCAATAGGCAACACCGACCCTGAAGACGATATAGCCTGCTTGACTGGATGCGACATAGCCGACGTTGCAGGAACATATCTCCAGGCAGGGTGGGACCTGGCCATCCATCCGAATACACAGAACGAGTTCGTAATCGCCACCGTTACAGTCGATTCGTCCAGCAATTTCAACGACACTGACGCCACCAATAACAGCGCAACCTCCGAACGATATATCAACATCGTCAACGAAGAGCCGGAGCCCACGGCCACGCCGACGCCGGACCCTAGCCCCGAACCCACGGCCGAGCCCACGGCCGAACCCACATCTGAGCCCGCCCCAGAGCCTGCGCCGGAACCCACGGCAGAACCGACGACTACGCCGGTACAGCCATCGGAAGTAACGTTGACGGTTGCGGAAGACACACCGAGCCTGGCGATAATTGGGGACGTGCTGAACATTGGGGCAGTTGTGGGCGGTGAGGAAGGGACTGGTACTGACGGCCTGGAAGTTTGGCTGTGCGTCGGCGTCTCCGACTGCGAAGTTCCGGCGGCCAGGGGGACTGCGGACAGCGGCGGAGAGGTCAACCTGGCGTGGAACACAGCTGTCCATTCGGAGGGACCGACCAGGCTTCAACTGTACGTCATTGACATAGCTGACGGCACGCCGCAACCACTGGCCACAGAAGGGTTCGATGTATTCCTCGCGCCAAACGACGGCAGGATACACGCGCCGCTCGGAAGTAACGAAGAGAACAAGAGGAAAATAGTCGGCGCTGTGGCTCAACAACAGCCGGTAATTGACACGCTGCCGATTTATCCAACGCCAACGCCGCCGCGCCGTATTGACGCTGAGATTATTGGTACTTACACCAACCCGTCGGGGCAAGCCATGCTAAGCCAGCACATAGAAATCGGCGTTACGGTGCGGAACAATGGCGATCATGCCATCAACATTCCGGTTGAACTCACTTTCCCATCCCCGGATAAACAGCCGGAACGGAGGTCGCCACGGGTGGAGCCGAGTGAAACCGCCACGGTAGCGTTCACCTGGAAAACCCGCAATTACGACGCAGGTGATCACACCCTGCGAGTCAGGCTGTTAGTTGAGGGCAATGTTACGTCGGGAGATACGGCGACTGAACTGCTTTTTGAGCTGATGCAGGTTGAAGTGGACGCATCCATTGTGAGCGTAAACGCAAGTCCACCGGAGCCGGTAGTCGGCCAGGCTGTAACTATCACGGTGCAGGTGCGTAACAACGGGCCGGTCTCGGCCAACATTCCGGTGACGCTACACTTTCCATCGGCGGACAAGCAGCCGGAGAGCCGTCGGCCTCACGCCGCGGTTGGCGAAGCGGTAACGGCAACGTTTGAGTGGCGCACCAGCCGGTACGATCCGGGTGATCATAGCTTCTACGTCGAGGTACCAGGCCACTGGCAATTCTTCACCATACCTTTGCTGCCGCCTACGGTGGACTTTACCGTGTCGGAAATCCGCACCCAAGGCGATACAGAGCTGGTAGTAAAAGGAGATTGGCTGGAGGTTACCGCATTGGTGAGCAACCTGGGGCCGTATGCCGGAAGCGGAGAAGCAAGGCTGGTTGACAAGCTGGGCGGCCGCCTTATGTATCGCAAAAGCCTCAGCCTGGAACCGGAGGAAAGCCGCACCGTGGCTTTCACCTGGAAAACGTTGCGCTATGAGGTGAGAGAGTACCTACTGCAGGTCACCGCATATTCGGAGCACGACGTTGATCGCTCCAACGATGGCTCCGATGCCTTGTCCATCACAGTGCTGACCCACCGCGACATCACAGTGGGCCTTTGGAACGGCGAGCCGGAAGGGAGGATTGCCGGGAATACCGCAGAAGCCGGTATCCGATCGGAGCCGGCATATCCCAGCGCCATCGTCGCCTACGATACGGACACCTTGGAGGCTTCTGGAGTGGAGCAGCCGGTACTAGGAACCCGGTTCGGCGTGGCTCCGCAGGCAACCAGGTTAGATAGGCTCCGCCGAGAGGCGCAAAGCTCGGCTGTGGGATGCGTGGCGTACCAGAGGCGAACCGGAGCCAGCCAGCCCAGGGCGGTGCTGTGTCCGGCGGCACCGGCGCTGGTCCGTTAGTCTGATGGCATAACCACGGCGTCGCGCAGCACCTCCACCAAGTGGCGGGCCCGGCGTCCGGCGCCGTGCTCCACCTGTTGGCGGCAGGACACGCCCATAACCGCTACGTCCCAATCCGGTTTGGCCGCGATAGCCGGGAACAGGGACAGGCCACCAATCTGCATTGAGATGTCGTAGTGCTCCTTCTCGAATCCGAAGGAGCCGGCCATACCGCAGCAGCCGGCGTTAATCAGCTCGGCGCGGTAGCCCGGGGGCATATTGAGGACGGCCATTGCGCTGACGGTGCCGGCCATGGCTTTCTGGTGGCAATGTCCGTGGAACAGCACCTGCCTGGTGGCGTCGGAAAACTCCAGGTCAAGTTTGCCGTCGGCGTGCGCTTTGGCGAGAAATTCGTCAATGAGGAAGGACTGTTCGGCGACGGTTTTGGCGCGCTCGTCGTCGATGAAGTCGGGATATTCGTCGCGCAGGGTGAGCAGGCAGCTGGGTTCGCAGCCGACGATGGGGATGCCCTGTTGGGCGTAGGCGTACAGGGCGTCGATGTTGGCGTTAGCTTGCTCGCGGGCCTGGTTCAGCAAGCCCTTGGATATCATGGGACGGCCGCAGCACCCCCCGTTGACCAATTCGACCCGATAGCCGGCGGCCTCCAACACCTCTACGGCGGCGATGCCGATTTCGGGATAGTTGTAGTTGATAAAGGTGTCGTTGTAGAGGGCGACGGTTCCGTACTTTGCGTCGGCGGCGCGGCTGCCGCGGGCGGCGAACCAGTCGGGCAGCGACTGCGAAGCGAAGCTCGGCTGCTGGCGCTGCGTGCTGATGCCGAGAAACTTTGACGCCAAGGACTTGCCGACGGCGGTTCCGGCCAGCCAGTTGGTGAACGGCGCATAGCGGCTGCCCAGCCGGTTCAAGCCGTTGATGTTGGCGAACAGGCGGGAGCGCAGTGGCACGCCGTGCTTCTCGTGATAGTGGCTCAGGAACTCGTACTTGAGCTTGGCCATGTCCACTCCGGACTCACATTCCGCCTTGCAGGCCTTGCACTCCAGGCAGAGGTCCAGGGCCTGATGCAGACGCTCGTCGGTAATGGGAGCTTGATCCGGAGCTCGGGCCGCGTCTTCCGGCATTCGGCCAGAGAGGGCGGCGCGGAGCAGGTTGGCGCGGCCACGGGTGGAATGCTCCTCGTCGCGGGTGGCCATAAAGGAGGGGCACATGGAGCCGTCCAGCTTGCGGCAGGCGCCCATGCCGTTGCACATTTCCACAGCGCCGGCGAAGCCGAAGTCCTGGGAAAAGTCCAGGGTGGTGTTCAGGTCGGCGGCCTGGTAGGTCATGCCGTACCGGAGGTTTTCGGTCATGGGGGGCGTGTCGATAATCTTGCCGGGGTTCATGATGCCCTGGGGGTCCCAGGTTTGCTTGAGTTCGCGGAAGGCGTTGTAGATCTGGTCGCCGAACATCTTGCGGGTCCAGACGCCACGGACGATGCCATCGCCGTGTTCGCCGCTCATGGAGCCGCCGAACTCCTTGATGAGGTCGGAAACAGCGTCGCCGATGGAGACCATCTTGTTGATGCCTTCCTGGTCTTTGAGGCTGATGAGCGGGCGGATGTGAAGGCAACCGACGGAGGCGTGGCCGTAATAGCCGGCGGTGGTGCCGTGCTCGGTGACGATTTCGTCGAAGCGGCGGACAAAGTCGCCCATTACGGAGGGGTCAACGGCCGGGTCTTCCACGAAGGGGATAGGTTTGGCGTCGCCGCGGGTGCTCATGAGCAGGCCGAGGCCGCCCTTGCGGACGTTCCAGACGGCGGCCTGGCCGGCGCTGTCGAGGATGTTGACGCAGGCGTAGGCCAGGCCGATGTCGGCCTTGAGCGCGTTCATGCGGGCGGTAAGTTCGTCGGCCGACTCGCCGTAAAACTCGACGACGAGCATGGCGCCGGGGTCGCCTTCGATGAAAGAGAGGTTGCGGGAGGAGCCGAGGGCTTCGCGGCCGCGGTCCAGTACCATCTTGTCGATGAGCTCGATGGACGACGGGTCGTGGGTGAGGACGCGGGTGGTGGCTTCGCTGGCGTCGAATATGGTGCGGAAGTGGAGGATGGAGAGGGAGGTCATAGTGGGACGGGGGACGAGGCTAACCTTGGCTTCGGTGACGACGCACAGGGTGCCCTCGGAGCCGACGACCATGCGGGCGAGGTTGACCGGATGGTGGTGGCCGTCGTCCAGGATGAACTCGTCCAGGTTGTAGCCGCTGACGCGGCGCTGAATCTTGGCGTAGGTGCGGTCGATTTCGTCCTTCTGCTCGCGGGCGATGCGCAGGACGCCGCGATAGATGTCGCCCTCCAGGCCGGTGGCGCTGAGCCGGGATTCCAGCTCGGCGGGGGACAACTCGCCCAGGTGGGCGGTGGAGCCGTCGGACAGGACCACGTCCAGCTCACGGATATGGTCCAGGGTCTTGCCGTAGATGACGGAGTGGGCGCCGCAGGTGTTGTTGCCGATTCCGCCGCCGACGCAGGCGCGGTTGGCCGTGGTCGGGTCGGGGGCGTACTGCAATCCGTGGGAGGAGACCTGACGGGTGAGCTGCTCCAGGATGATGCCGGGCTGGACGCGGGCCCACTGCTCTTCGGCGTTGACCTCCAGCACGTTGTTCAGGTACTTGCTGAAGTCCAGGACGATGGCGTGGTTGACGGTCTGGCCGGCCAGGCTGGTGCCGCCGGAGCGAGGCAGGACGGGGATACCCTCCCGGGCGCCGAACTCGACCACGGCCTGGACGTCGGCCGAGGTGCGGGGGATGACGACGCCGACGGGTTCCATCTGGTAGATGCTGGCGTCGGTGCTGTAGAGCAGGCGGGAGTAGGGGTCGAAGCGGACTTCGCCGTCCACGCGGCGACGGAGTTCGTCGGCGATGTCCTGCCGCTCCTTGCCGCGGATCCTGCGTTCCATCAGGGTGGCCATGAACTTCTCCTCCTGCCGGTTTTCCGGCCAGCGGGGGACAGGTTAGCGCAACGGGGCGGCGGGGGCAACTTGGGGTTGTCAGAATCAGGATTTACGGGATTTGAGGATTTTCAGGATTGGGTTGGCCTCCTTTGGTTGGGGATTGTTAGAATCAGGATTCACGGGATTTTGGGATTTTCAGGATTTTGGGTAGCCTGCCTGAGGTCGGTTTCCGGAATTCACTTTGGTCGCCGTCAGTCCCACGGCCGGGGGGTTCTTACGCACTTCCACTTCCAGTGTTTGTGACGGCAATCTGTTATCCGTCAATGGCAGCTGTGGTCGCACCGTGCCACTTCCAGTGTCTATGACGGTAGTCGGTTCTCCGCCAATGGCAGCTGTGGCCGCACCGTTGCCACTTCCAGTGTCTATGACGGTAGTCGGTTCTCCGTCAATGGCAGCTGTGGCCGCACCGTTCGTGCGATTTAGGATTAGCTGACTGTTTTTGGCCGTTGACGACCGCAGTGATGTTGACCTCGTTGGCAGGCTGGGTTGGGTTACCGATTTGCTAGCAGTAGGGCTATGGTAGAACAAAGGTGCGGCCTTGTCAACAGGGCCGGCGTCATTGGGATGAGGGGATTTAACGCAAGGGGGGCAAAGACGCGGAGGATGGCGCGGGGAAGGGCCACAAAAGGCGCAAAGGGCACAGAGGCGCGCAGGTGGTAAAATCGGGGCATGGTTACGCACCTGGACACGGGCAATCCGGCCTTTCGGGAGGCGGCGGCGGCGATTCTGTGGCGGCACGAGAACTTTGAGGCGGAGGCGAACATCACCTCGGCGGTGCGGGACTTTCTGATCCTGACGGGGCTGGCCAGCGGCGAGGAGATAATCGAGGAGAACCCGCCATCGGACGCCAGCCGGCGGGCAGTTGACCTGACGGCGCTGGACACGTTCATCGAGTTCAAGCGGCGGATTGGGACGGCCGGCGGTTTCAATGCCGACCCGGCCCACGTGAAGCAGCTGGACGACTACCTGGAGCTGTCCAAAGCGGCCGGCAAGGGCGTGCGGATGGGCGTGCTGACGGACGGCAAGTACTGGCTGCTGCGCTGGCCCGAGGCCGGGGCGGTGCAGACGGCGCGGCCCTACGGGTTCGTGCTGGAATCGGCGGAGCAGTGGCTGCCGCTTTACGAGTGGCTGCGGGACAGCGCGCTGCAATCGCTGGAGAGCATAGCGGCGGACCGGGAGAGCGTGGAGCGATACCTGGGGCCGGGCAGTCCGGCGTACCAGCGGGACATTGACACGCTGGCCCGGCTGTATGGTGAGGCGGCGGAGTACGAGACCATCAAGGTGAAGCGGAGGCTGTGGGAGAACCTGCTGAGGGCGGCGCTGGGGGAAATCGCGCAGGAACCGGCGGCGATGGACGACCTGTTCATCCGGCACACGTACCTGAGCCTGGTGATCGGGATGGCGGTGCAGGCGTCCTTCGGCATCGACCTGCGGACGGTGGCGGAGAGCGACCCGTCGGACTTGCTGCAGGGCCGCCGGTTCCGGGACGCCACCGGGCTGAGCGGAATCATCGAGTCGGACTTTTTCGCCTGGCCGGACGAGGTGGGCGGGCAGGATTTGACGAGGGCGCTGGCCCGGCGGGTGGCGCGGTTTGACTGGCCGGCCGCGCCGGCGGACATTGCGGCCATCCTGTACGAAACGGTGATTCCGCCGGAGGAACGGCGGACGCTGGGGGAATACTACACGCCGGCGTGGCTGGCGCGGACGATGGTGCGGGAGTTGGTGGAAGAGCCGCGGCAGCAGCGGGTGTTGGACCCGGCGTGCGGGTCAGGGACGTTCATCGCCGAGGCGGTGGGGCATTTTCTGGCGGCGGCGGGGGATGGTCGGAATCAGGATTTTCGGGATTATGGGATTGACAGGATTGGGGATGCCGGGGGCGAAAATCTCGACCCCAAAGAACTGCTGGACCGGCTGCGGGAGGCGGTGACGGGGATTGACGTGCATCCGGTGGCGGTGCACCTGGCGCGGGCGGCGTGGGCGTTGGCGGCGCGGCCGGCGATTGACGGGGCGGTGCAGGCCGGCTATGACGCGTCGGGGTCGGTGCCGGTGTACCTGGGCGACGCGTTGCAGCTGCGCTTTCGGGCCGGGGATATGTTTGCCGGGCAGGAGGTTACGATTCGGGTGGAGGATGAGGCCAACTCGGAGCTGACTTTTCCGGTGAGCCTGGTGGAGCGGGCGGACAATTTCGACTCGCTGATGAGCCAGGTGGCGGGCGACATAGAGCGGGGCGACGACCCGATGCTGGCGCTGGACGACCACGGGATTACGGACGCCCAGGAGCGGCAGACGTTGGCGGACACCATAGCCATCCTGCAGCGGCTGCACGGCGAGGGTCGGGACCACATCTGGGCGTACTACACGCGGAACCTGGTGCGTCCGGTGGCGTTAAGCCGGGCGAAGGTGGACGTGGTAATCGGGAATCCGCCGTGGCTGAACTACAATCAGACGGCGGACGTGCTGCGGGATGAACTGGAGAACCAGAGCAAGAGCCTATACGGCATCTGGCAGGGGGGACGGTACGCCACCCACCAGGACGTTGCCGGCTTGTTCTTTGCACGGAGCGTTGACTTGTATCTGAAGGACGGCGGCGTGATTGGGATGGTGCTGCCGCACAGCGCGCTACAGGCGGGGCAGTACGCCAAGTGGCGGGATGGACAGTGGGAGCAGCGGGGATTGACGCCCAAGGGGAATATCAGCCGCAAGGTGGAGCGCACACTGGCGGTTGACTTTGGCCACAAACCGGCGTGGGATTTGGAAAAGCTGGAGCCCAACACGTTCTTTCCGGTGGCGTCGTGCGTGGCCTTTGCGGAACGTCGTGGAGAAAATGCCGAAGGAACTGCGTTGGTCGGGTCAGTGGAACAATGGCTAGGCCAAGCCGGTGCTGGCGATGTGCGGCGGGTGTCCAGCGGGATAACCGATACGTCGATAGCCGGCGATTCGCCCTACGCAGGCTGGACACGGCAAGGCGCAGTAATCGTGCCGCGCTGTCTGTTCTTCGTCAACGAGACGAAAAACGCCGTTGCTGTTCAAGCTGGCCAGACCGTAACCGTCAACCCACGCCGGGGTTCTCAGGACAAGGCGCCGTGGCGGAATCTGGACCTGACCGCCATCACTGAACAAACCATTGAACGTAGGCATCTTTACGATGTACACCTTGGCGAAACGGTGGTTCCTTACGGCACGCTTGAACCGTTGCAAGCGCTTCTGCCGGTGAAAAGAGGTGAGTACGAGATACCGATGGATGCTCACGGCCCGGGCGGCGTCCGGCTGGCCGGTTTGGAACGGATGATGCGCGGTCGATGGCAAACCATCAGCCGAGTGTGGGAGCACAACAAAGCGAAGGCCAACAAGTTGGACTTGCATGGTCAACTCAACTACTACGGTAAATTGTCAGCACAACTGGACTGGCATCAAGATCAAGGTGATAGGCCGATCCGAGTCGTATATACATCAGCAGGACAGCCGACAGCCGCATTGCTCGATGATGACAGCATCATCGTTGACTATAAGCTGTTTTGGATTCCTTGTGCGGATATGCAGGAAGCCAACTACGTGCAGGCAATCATAAACAGCGATTCGCTATATGAAGCGGTGCAACCGCTGATGTCCAAAGGGCAATTCGGGGCGCGGGACTTGCAGAAGCACTTGTGGAAGTTGCCGATACCGGAGTTTGACGGCAGCGAACCGCTGCATCTGGAGATTGCGGAGGCGGGTGAGGCGGCGGCGTTGGGGTCGGCGGCACGGCTGGCGGAGCTGCGGGCGGAACGGGGCCCAGGGTTGACGGTTACCATCGCGCGGCGGGAGTTGCGGGCGTGGCTGCGGGGTAGCGCCGAGGGGGCGGCGGTGGAGGGCGCGGTGGGGCGGTTGTTGGGGTAGGGGGCTGCGAACCACCGGCTGGTGGGTTATAATTGGGCCGAGCGTGCGGGGACGGTTGCGGAGGGAGATATTTGCGGCTGTTCCGGCGCACTGGGGGAGAGCGGAGGAGCCCCGATGACCACGACAGAGTTGACCGAGAGGGTAGCCCGGCTGGAAGGCGGCTATGAGCACCTGGCAACGAAGGCTGACCTCGCCGACCTGCGTACCGAGTTGCGTGTTGAAATGGCGAGGATGGAAACCCGGCTGCTGATTCGCCTGGGCGGCCTCATTGTCGTTGCCATCGCCATCGCCACCGCTATTGCTCGCTTCGTTGGATAGCAGCGTTAATCTGCGCGGCGTCGCCGGCATTGTGCTTTGCTGAACGGGGGATGACGACATGATTCGGTTAGGGGCAACGGGTTCGCCGGCGCACCTGCGGTTGTGCCAGGCGCTGGAAACCGTTTTCGGCAGGAGAGGGATTGAATACGACTGGGTACTGTATTCCGGCTACGACGCGATGGTGGAAGCTTTCGTGCGGGGCGAGATCAACCTGGCGTGGAACGGGCCGCTGTCCCACGTGAAAATGCGGCGGGCGCTGCCCGATGGCGCGCCGGTGCTGGTGATGCGAGACGTTGACACGGGATTTACCACCCGGTTCATCACGCGGGCCGATTCGGCGATAGACACGGTGGAGGATTTGGTGGGGGCGCGGTTCGCCTTTGGCGCGCGCAACTCGGTGGAGGCCGGGCTGCTGCCGGTGTATTTCCTGCGAGACATGGGCATCAGTCCATCGCAGTCCCTGGCCGCCGCCGACTTTTTCGACCAGCGCACACGCCGGCATGGCGACGACCAGGTGGACGTGGCGTTGCAGGTGTTGGATAAGTCCTACGACGCCGGGGCCATCAGCGCGCGGGCGATGGAGTCGTTGGCCGACAAGCATGATATTGACGTTGAGCAGTTGCGGGTGTTCTGGACCAGTCCGGGATACAGCCATTGCTGCTTTACGGCGCGGCCTGAGGTTGACGCCGACGAGGCAACGCAGGTAACCGCCGCGTTGGTATCGGTGGACGATGGCGACGAAGCCGGGCGCGCGGTGCTGGAGGCGGAGGCATGCGAGCGGCTGATAGTCGGCATCCAGGACGGTTGGGAGCTGGTGGAAGCGGCGGCGGTGGCGGAAGGGCTCATCTGAGGAGCGGACAACTTGAGCGAGAAGATTGGCTTTATCGGGTTGGGACGCATGGGGCTGCCCATGTCGTACAACCTGCTGCGGGCGGGATACGACCTGACGGTGCATAACCGGAGCCAGGAGAAGGTGCAGCAGATTGCCGACGCCGGGGCTACGGCGGCCTCCTCCACCGCAGAGGTGATGGAGCGGTGCGACGTGGTGCTGGCCTGTCTGCCGGACGTGGCGACGTGCGAACAGGTGGTGCTGGAGGAGGCGCTGCCCAAGGCCCGGCCGGGTCAGGTTATCGTTGACCACAGCACGGTGGGGGCGGCAACGTCGAAAGCGTGCGCCGCTGCCGCCGAGGAACGGGGCGCGATGTTCCTGGACGCGCCAATCAGCGGGGGCACGGAGCGGGCCACCGACGGCACGTTGACCATCATGGTGGGCGGCCCAGCGGAGGCGTACCAGCGGGTTGCGTCGGCCTTTGACGTGATGGGCGCGGTGGTGCGGCACGTGGGCCCGACCGGGTCCGGCACGGCGGCCAAGCTGGTGAATCAGCTGCTGGTGGGGGTGCACAAGGTTGCGGCGGCGGAAGCGATGCTGCTGGCGGCCAAGTCGGGGGCGGACCCGGCGCTGGTTTTTGAGCTGGTCAACTCCGGTTGGGGTCAGAGCTTCATCCTGGGGCGGAACGCGCCGGCGATGCTGGACCGGGACTTTGAGGGTGTGAGGACGCAACTGCGCGTCTTCCTGAAAGACCTGGGATTGATTCAGGAGATGGCGCGGGATTTGGAGACGCCGATACCGGGGGGCGACCTGGCCTATCGGCTGTTCTCCGAAGCGACGGAGCAGGGCCTGGGCGACCTGGACGGGGCGGCCATTGTGCTGCCAATGGAAAAGCAGGCCGGGTTTCAGATTCGGCGAGTTGACGCCGGCTCCAGGTAACTTTACCGGGGTTCACAGGATAAACGGAATGGACAGGATGACTTGGGAGTTATAGCAATGGCAGAGGAAATGGTGGTTTATCACAACGGGGAGATGAAGCCGGCCAGCCAGGTGGGGATTTCCATCTATGACCGGGGGTTCTTGTACGGCGATGCGGTGTTTGACGCGACGCGAACCTTCGGGGGCAAGACGTTCCGGCTGGACCGGCACATTGACCGGCTGTACAACTCGCTGCGCTACCTGCGGATAGACGTGGGGATGAGCAAGGCGGAGATGACCGACATTACGGAGGCGGTGGTGGCGCATAACCATCCGCTACTGCCGGCGGGGCAGGATATGTGGGTGATGCAGCGCATCAGCCGGGGCGTGGAAGCGCCGAACCGACAGGGTGGAATCACGCCGACCATCATCATCGAGAGCCACGCCATACCTTTTGCGGCGCGGGCGGCGTTGTACCGGGACGGAGCGCGGATCAATACGCCGTCGGTGCCGAGGGTGCCGCCGCGCTTTTTGAGTCCGCGGGCCAAGACGCACAACTACCTGAACCTCATCATGGGGGAGCTGGAAGCGCACGGGGAAGATCCGGACAGCTGGGCCATCCTGCTGGACGAGTTTGGCAACCTGACCGAAGGGCGGGGCAGCAACGTGTTCCTGGTGAAGGACGGCGTGGCGATGACGCCGAAGTCGCAGTACGTGCTGGAAGGGGTAACCCGCAACCAGACGCTGGAGTTGGCGCAGGGCTTGGGCATTCCCACGATGGAGTGCGACATTGACCTGTACGACGCGTATACCGCCGATGAAGCATTTTTGACCTCGACCAGCCTGTGCATCTGCCCGGTGTCGGGAGTGAACGGGTCGGCGGTGGGCGACGGCAAAGTGCCGGGGCCGGTAACGCACCGGCTGATGACGGCGTTCAGCGACCTGGTGGGGATGGACTTTGCGGAGCAGTATTTGGCGCACTTGGGATAACAAAAGGAGAAAATCATGACGGAATATCTGGCAGGGATAGTTGAATCGGGGCAAGAAGCGCAGCAGCTGGCGACCGACTTTGTGTTTACGGAGGGGCCGCTTTGGCATCCGGATGGGTACTGGCTGTTCGTTGACCTGAGGCGGGAGCCACCGGTGATACACCGGATGTCGCCGGCCGGGGGTACGCCGGATATCATCCGGGAGCCCAGCGGCGGCACCAACGGGATGACCTTTGACCTGGAGGGTCGGCTGCTGATGTGCGAAGGAGACAACCGGCGCATCACCAGGATGGAACAGGACGGCAGCATCACTCTGCTGGCCGACCGATGGGACGGCAAGCGGCTGCATCGGCCCAACGACATCGTGTGCCGCAGCGACGGCAGCATCTACTTCACCAACCCCAGCGGACGTGTTCCGCCGGAGGAACAGGAGATCGAGTTTCCCGGGCTAGTCCAGCGCATCCTGCCCGATGGCAGCGTTACCGCTGAGGCTACCGACATTGACTATCCCAACGGGATTGCGTTCTCGCCGGACGAATCGGTCCTGTACGTGTCCAACACGCGGGCGTTGGGGGAACCGGCGGACCAGTATTGGGGCGGCGAGGTCAAGCAGAACCAGTACATCCGGGCCTACGACGTGGCGGCCGACGGGTCGCTGAGCAACAGCCGGGTGTTCGGGAGCATGGCGTCGGCCGAGGACGGGGTGCCCGACGGGATGAAGGTGGACGCCGAGGGTCGGGTGTATTGCACCGGCTCGGGCGGCGTGTGGGTGTTTGCGCCGGACGGCGAGCATCTGGGCATCATCCGGGTGCCGGAGATACCGGCGAACTGCGCGTTTGGCGGGCCGGACTTCAGGACGATGCTGTTCACGGCGCGGACGTCGGTGTACTCGCTGCGGATGACGACGCCGGGGGCGCCGCTGCCGCGAGCTTAATTTACATGGATGAACAAGATGGACAGGATAATTGGATTGTTCTGTCCATCTTTCTGACCTGAACGGGGCAGCTTGATGAGAGAGTTTGACGCTATTGTCATCGGGGTGGGAGGCATGGGCAGCGCTGCGGTGTATCACCTGGCGCGGCGCGGGTGGCGTGTGCTGGGGTTGGAGCAGTACGACATTCCCAACGAGATGGGATCGTCGCACGGGGTGAGCCGGATGATACGGCTGGCGTACCACGAGGACCCGTCGTATGTGCCGCTGCTGTATCGAGCCTACGAGCTGTGGCATCAGCTGGAGAATCTGGCCGGGGAGAAGCTGCTGGTTACCACCGGGTGCGTGCGCGGCGGCGTGGGCGCCAACAAGCTGCTGGAAGGTTCGCTGGCGACGGTGCGGGAGCATCATCTGCCCTACCGGATCTTGAGCGGGCCGGAAGTGAACCGGGAATGGCCGGGCTACCAATTGCCGGAAGACGCCGAGATGCTGTATGAGCAGCAGGGCGGCTTTGTCCTTTCCGAACGCTGCATCGTGTCGCACGTGGCGGGAGCGCTGGAAATGGGCGCCGAAGTGCACGGACGCGAGGCGGCGGTGGATTGGGAGCCGACGGGCAGCGGCGGCGTGGTCGTAACCACCGACAAGGATACCTACACGGCGCGGCGGCTGGTGGTTACCGCCGGCGCGTGGGCCGGCAAGGTTGCGCCGGCGGTGGCGGAACACGCCGTACCAGAGCGGCAAGTGCTGGGCTGGTTTGCGCCGTACCGTCCGGAGCTGTTCAAACCGGAGACGTTCCCGGTGTTCGGGATGGAGGTGGAGGAGGGACGGTTCTACGGGTTCCCGTCGTATGGGATTCCCGGTTTCAAGTTGGGGATGTTCAACCATTTCCGTGAGCAAGTTGACCCGGACACGATGGACCGGGAGCCGAACGCGCGGGACGAGGCAGTCCTGCGTCAGTTCACCGAACGGTACTTCCCGGAAGCGGCCGGGCCGACGCTGGCGTTGAAAACGTGCATGTTCACCAATACGCCGGACGAGCATTTCATCATCGACACGCTGGCGGAGCATCCGCAGGTGTCGGTGGCGGCGGGATTTTCCGGCCACGGGTTCAAGTTCTGCAGCGTGGTGGGGGAGATAATGGCCGACCTGGCGGAGCACGGCACAACGGAGCACGACATCGGTCTGTTCCGGCTGTCCCGGTTTGACGGCGCGGCAGGTTAGATGGTCTGGCTGCTGGTCGCAGTGGGGGGCGCCGCTGGCTCCGTGTTGCGCTACGGGGTGAACCGACTGGCGGCGCACTACTTGGGCGCCGATACGGTGATGGGCACGTTAGCGGTGAACGTGGCCGGCTCCTTTGCGCTGGGGTTCCTGGCGACCGCGTTTATTGAGCGTAGCGGGCTGCCGGTGGAGCTGAGGGTGATGGCCACCGTTGGACTGCTGGGGGGATTCACAACGTTCTCGACGCTGGCCTACGACGGGGTACGTCTGCTGTCCGGGGGCGAGTACTGGCGGGCTGGGATGGCGCTGGCGGCCAACGTGATTATCGGACTGGCAGCGGCGTGGCTGGGTGTGCTGGCGGCGCGAGCGGCGGTTTAGGGTTCCGTTGCCGGCGCCCGGCCCCGGTGTTAGAATGCCGTGCGTTATGTTCACCCAAATCACGCCGCAATCGGCAGTGGATAACGATAATGCCCGAATTTGACGACTATCTGATATTAAGCGAGTTCCCCGAGCAGCCGGTGGAGCGAATGGTGGTGGCGTTTCGCGGCTGGCCGGACGCCGGAGACGCGGCGACCGCTACGTTGAACTATCTGCTGAGCGCGTTCAGCGCGGTCAAGTTCGCCGAAATCGATCCTGAAGAGTTTTTCAACTTCGCCCAGGAGAGGCCGCGTTCAACCCGGAGCAAGGACGGCAAGCGGCATCTCCAGTGGCCGGCCAACGAGTTTTTCCACTGGCCGGGCGGAGAAAATGCGCCACCGGCGATCTTCTACCTGGGCACCGAGCCGCATCTGCGGTGGCGGACGTTTTCATCGTTGGTGGGCGAAGTTGCCCAGCGCTGCGGTGTGAAGTCGGTGGTGCATATCGGCGCGCTGCTGGACGCCGTGCCACATACCAGGTCGGTAAGGTTCACGGGAACGTCGACCAACCAAAAGGTTCAGGCCGGTTTTGACCAGGGCAACGTCCGGTCTTCCAACTACCAGGGGCCTTCGGGAATAACGCTGCCCATATCGGAATCGCTGGCGGCCCGGGGCATCAGCTACACGTCGCTGTGGGGACACGTGGCGCACTATCTGCACGCCACTCCCAACTTCCGGGTGAGCCTGGGGTTGGCACGCTACCTGTCAGATATGCTGGGTCTGCCGATAGACCTGGCCAAGCTGTACAGCATGGCCGACGCCTTTGACCGGGAAGTGGAAAAGGTGATTGCCGAGGACGAACAACTGGGCAAGTACATCACCACGTTGGAAGAGCGCTACGACGCGGCCAGCGAAAGCAAGGAAATGCCCAACCCGGCCGAGCTGGTAATGGAACTGGAGCAGTTTTTGCGGGCGGAACGCGGAGGCGGCGACTAGGGACGGGGGAGTTGGCTTG
>CBDEUH010000003.1:0-48515 GCA_965243255.1 Dehalococcoidia bacterium | reverse complement strand
ACAGTTCGAACGCTGGCAATGCCGATCACCAAAAGGCAGAGCGTTTCAAGGCGGCTATTGCTCAGCGACAAACACTCGGATAGCTTTGCCGAGAGGGTGTCGATCGCTTTTCGGATCATGGGATGCTCCATCGCAAACTGAAGAATCCCAACCAAAATCACAGATCAGCGCCCTCAGCTGCGGAATCTGGTGACATCCGCCCACCTATTCTGAAAACATCCGCCCGGGGATTCTGACGCATCCGCCCACCCCTTCTTGGGCTGCTGAGAGGTAATCTGAAGCTAGCTATTTTTCAGTTTGTTTTTGGACTGGAGAAAGCTCAATGAAGAGATTGCCAATGGAGAAGACCCGAGAAGTTTTGCGTCTTGCGGCACAAGGCTTGTCTACCCGGAAAATTGCCAAGAGCCTTGGCATTGGGCGAACGACCTTGCGTGAGTATCTGGCCCGCGCCTCAGCTGCAGGTGTCAGTTGGCCATTGCCGAATGACTTGTCTGATAGCGCGCTTGAAGGGCTGCTGTTTCCGCGTCCACCTCAGAACACGATCCAGCAGTCGAGCAAACCCGACTGGGCCTACGTGCATCAGGAGCTTCGCCGTCAGGGCGTGACGCTTGCTTTGCTTTGGGAAGAGTACCGGGAGGTCAATCCGGACGGGTATTGCTACAGTCATTTCTGCCAGGTTTATGCTCGGTGGAAGGGAAGGCTGTCCCCTGTGATGCGCCAGCATCATCCGGCCGGGGAGCGTCTGTTCGTGGATTACGCCGGCATGACGGTTGACGTGACCGATCCGGAGACTGGCAAGACCCGTGCGGCACAAGTGTTCATCGCGACCATGGGCGCGTCGAGCTATACCTATGTCGAGGCAACCTGGACTCAGAAACTGCCGGACTGGATCGCAAGCCACGTGCGCGCCTTCGCATACTTTGGGGGTGTCACCGCGCAGGTGGTTCCCGACAACTTGAGATCGGCGGTCGCCAAGGCCTGTTTTTACGATCCCAAGATCAACCGCAGCTACGCGGATTTGATGGAGCATTACGACACGGTTGCCATCCCGGCGCGGGTGAAGAAACCGAAGGACAAGGCCAAGGTTGAAAGCGGGGTTTTGGTGGCTGAGCGCTGGATTCTGGCCAAGCTGCGCAACCGCCAGTTCTTCAGCCTTGAGGAATTGAATGCCGCGATCCGCCCGCTGCTGTTGCAACTCAATGAAAAAGTCACCCGTCATCTTGGGGCTAGCCGACGCCAGTTGTTCGAAACGCTGGATGTGCCAGCCCTGAAACCGCTGCCCGTCGAGCCCCATGTTTATTCCGAGTGGAGGAAGTGCCGTGCTGGGATCGATTATCATGTCGAGGTGAAGCGGCATTACTACTCGGTTCCGTATCAACTCGTGAAGAAAGAACTGTGGGTGCGCATAACGTCCCGCACGGTCGAGATTTTCTGCAAGGGCCAGCGCGTGGCCTCGCATAGACGCACTTCAGGCAATCGCAAGCACTCGACCGTGCGAGAGCACATGCCGTCCAACCACCGGTTCCGTGAGGATTGGACGCCGCGCAACATCTACACCAAAGCGGCGCGGATCGGGCGCAATGTGGCCACCTATACCGAAGTGGTGATGCGTGGCCGCAAGCATCCCGAGCAGGGTTTTCGAACCTGCCTTGGCGTCCTCCGCCTGGCAGACAAATTCGGCAAGGACAGGCTGGACGCGGCCTGTGAACGGGCGCTGGAGATCAATGCGCTTTCCTATTCCTCGGTACAGTCGATCCTGAAGAACGGGCTTGACCGTCAAAACCGTCAACGCCAGCCGGAAGGTCCATCGATCACTCACCCTAATATCCGCGGCTCTGAATACTTCCACTAACAACAAGGGGACACCATGCTCAAACACCCAACACTCAATCGCCTGGAGGCGCTGCGCCTCGATGGCATGGCCGAGGCCTTTATCGAGCTTGAAGCGCAAGACAGTTCGGCGGACCTGACCCACCCGGAATATCTCGGCCTCCTCGTCGACCGGGAAGAGGCCAGTCGCGAAACCAAGCGGTACCAAAACCGCTTGCGGACCGCAGGGCTGCGCCATGTCGGGGCCTGCCCGGAGGATGTTGACTACCGGGCGCGGCGCGGCCTCGACAAGGGTCTGTTCCAGCAATTGCTGACCGGCAAATGGATTACCGGCAAGCGCAACTTAATCATCACAGGGCCATGCGGCGTTGGCAAAACCTGGTTGGGATGCGCTTTGGCACAAGCCGCCTGCCGCTCCGGAACCACCGTTCTCTACAAGCGCCTGCCACGGCTCTTCGAAGAGCTGGAACTCGGTCATGGTGATGGGCGGTTTCCGCGCCTGTTCCGTCGCCTCACAAAGACCCAGTTACTGATCCTCGACGATTGGGGACCGGAGCAACTCACCACCACGCAACGGCGCGATCTGATGGAGATCGTCGAGGATCGATACGGCACCGCGTCAACAATGATTACCAGTCAACTGCCCCTGAAATCATGGCACGATGTGATCGGAGAACCGAAGCTTTCATAATACCTCTCTCTTTGATCGTTTGTTACGTTTAACACGTTCACGCAGGCTGTTGATCTGGTCATCATTCAGGGGGATTTTCCATGGTTGTCCCTTTGCCAACTGGCTTCCCTGCAGCAATCCCTTTTTCAGATATTTGAAGACAGTTTGCGATGTGATCCCAAGCAACTCTGCTGTTCCCTGAACGGAATATGACTTATCGGGCCATTGCCGCGGATTGAAGCCAACACCATTGATCTTGGCGCAGGCGATACCCCAGCGTTTTCGCAAAAGCCATACTGCGTTGGAATTGAAGGCAATGCCCCGAGCACTGATGAAATTGTCTGCATTTAACTCGACCGCGATCTGCTTGTCCATTTTGCCCTGGCGACTGAGTTCAAGGACGCGTTGGCGCAGCTTATCCTGTTGGCCATGGTTGTCGTAGCTGCGCACTGGTCTCTTGTAGCAATGTTCACTTACTGCGCCCGTTTGCCAGATGACTCTGAACCAGACTTCGCCAGCCTGGCGCTTCGCGTCCAGAATCACATTCTTGATGACCAAACGTACGATGTTCTTGCGATCAGCCCATGTCGTCGAGGCTGAAGACCAGAGATCAGGAATGTCCTGTGCCATTGCCAAAAGCGCCTGGTGGTCCTCTTCACAAAGCTCAATGGGGTCGTCACGCTGCCATTGCTGATAGTCCTGTTCGACTGCCTCGGCAGTTCTCAATTTGTCTTCCCAGGCCTTTTCCAGAGAACGGGCCACCAAACGGTTCTCTGGTTCTACCGCATCATATTGGCGCCGAGCTCGTTCCGCTTCATAATGAGCGCGCTCCCGGCGCAAAGCCCATTGTCGCTCAAGTTGATTTTTGTGAGTGTCGAGTTCCTCAAGTGCGGCAACGGCAATGTCGATCCTGTCAGGAGCCAGAGCTTCAAGCAGAATATGCTCAATCTGCGGGTCAAGAGAATGTGCACGCACTTCCTGACATAAGGGTCCAGTGTCGATACTTTTATCGGCGCGACAGCAATAAACCGGTTTATCTCCCGATGGGCCGCTATAGCGGACGCTCATCTGTCTGCCACAACGCCCACATAACGCGATACCTTGCAACACGGCAGATCCAGCCCGCGGGACACTTGTGGCGAGATGGTTTTGATTGTCAGTTAATTGTTTTTGGTTTTCCATGAACTCCTGCCAACTTATATAGCCGGGATGGGCGTCCTGCAGACATATTTCCCATTCTTCAAGCGGCACTTTAGCTGTCTTTGGCCCATTTGCGGTCGACCCGGGATGGCCTTTCAATGATCGCCGACGACCGTAAACATACACCCCGGCATAGGCCGGATTGTGAAGGATGGATAATATTCTGGGACTGGTGGCTGCGCGCCATATAACGACATGCGGCGCCGGACCTCTAAGGGGTCGTACAGGCACAGGCAGGCATTCTGTACGCAGACAACGTAAGACTGCCCGGGCACTCCTCAACTCGCGGAACTTCTCGAACACGAAGGCAATTCGAGCTTGTACTTCTTCATCGGGGTTGAGAACGGTAGCACCGCTTTGATCATATGCCAGACCGGCCGGAAGGGCCACTCTGAGTTCGCCCCGTGCTGCTTTCTGTCGTCCTCCCTGATGCAGACGTAACTTAATCTGATGCAACTCCGCCTCGCTCATAATGCCAGACAGGCCTAACAACAGACGGTCGTGATACGCGCAGGGGTCATACAAGCGTTCGCCGTCTGCTATTAAAACGCCGAACAGCGAACACAGATCCAGCAATTGATGCCAATCGGTGTTGTTGCGGGCTAATCTCGATGCATCAAAACTAACAACCAGACCTGTATGCCCGAGGCCGATCTCGGCGATCAGCTTCTGAAAGCCAGGTCGCTCAGTGCTGCGCGTGCCAGACTTCCCCAGATCATCGTCGATAACGCAAACACGCTCACGTGGCCAACCCAGCGTGACGGCGCGTTCGACAAGCCGATATTGCAATTGCGTGCTTTCCTGATGGTGCCGTAACTGACCGATAGAAGATTGGCGGACATAGATATACGCCATCTTGCTCCGATGGGCGTCGGACGGGGAAACACCCATATTATTGTGACTGTTCAGCATGGCGACTGCTCCGCGCTCTTTCGTCCTGTGCCAGACGTTGCCTCACAATCCTGGCAAAGGTGCGTGCAAGTTGCCTCGTTACCGCTTGAGGCAGGTTTGGCCATACACGCGGTACAGCCTTTCCGTCGCGGACTGGTTTCAGATCTTTTGTGCCTGCTATCTGCGCTCTCTTGTTCATCGCAAATCTCCTCCTCAGAAGGAAAAGATAGCGACCTGCGCAGATGGCGCATTAGTGTAAGCAATACCTCAACGTCGACCAGAAGACCGGGTGCAGGTGCTGCCGCCTGCGCCTGAGATGGGACAAGGTCCGTTTGGCTGCGTCGAAGAGAGCGATGACGCCCGTTGGGCAAGGCAACAACAATGAAATCCCGGCCACGACTGGAATGAAGCGACACAAGCTCAAGGCGCTGCCCGTAAAGCGCATGCTCCCGATCAGTGACCGTCACATGAGATATGAGGCCATCAAAAACTAGAGCATCACGTGATGTTTGCTGATCCGACCTTTGCCGACGCGATACTCGACCGCATCGTTCACAATGCCTACCGGCTCGAACTCGAGGGAGAATCCATGCGAAAAACCACAGCAAATATGAGTGACCAAGAAGCCCGAAAGTGATAACAAAACCCAAACGCCTCACAGCACACCAAAGGGGTGGGCGGATGCGTCAGAATAGGTGGGCGGATGCGCCAGAATGCGCACCCTCAACCATACCTACTGTCGTGTACAGGGCGAAAAAGGTCTGATCCATGACCCAAGAAACAAGAACAAGTCTATCATCCTGACGGAAGAGGGCCTAACCCTCGCACGGTCGGCGATGATCGAATTCTTTGCGAAAGAACAATGACCCTCATCTTGCCTGTGGTGCACTCGACCTTTGAGACGTCGCGCCCCAGCCCGCAGCGCTTCTTCATCGGCCTCGCGGCATCGGACGTCTCCGGCTACTGTGTGTCCGGTCTCGGTGTCCACCAGTGTCTGCTTCATGCCATTGTGCCGTCACCCGAACCCGTATCTGAGGGTGCACATCATCCTTACCGGAGACACAAACTGGTACCGCAACCTGTCGGAAAACACTGACGGATACCTGTCCCTAAAAATCCGGACGCAAGGATGTTCGCCGCATAGGATAATGGAACATCATCTCACACTCAAAAGGAGAAAAGTGCCTAAAAAACCGCCATGTTCCACTTTTGTCCGCTTATGGGGTCAAAATCGCAAAGGTGTGTCGTGATGCGAATAAACCAAAACCCGGGATGGTCTATGTGCCGAGTTTTACGACTGCGGCCTCCTCGACCGGCACAAGTGATGGTTTCCGCCGGGACGCGCCGCGCGGCCCACCCGGCCGGATGCTCCAATGCCCAGCCACGAACCGATCTCCCGCAACTTTCTCGAGAAGGATCCGCTCCGCGTCATTGGCCTGACGCCATACGAAATGCGATCCGGAAGACCGCGCCACCGAGGCCAGCACGAACCAGCCATCGGACCCAAGTGTCACCGCCCAGAGTCCAAGCCGTTTCGCACAAGCGGGAATGTCGGCGGGACGCTTTTCGGTCTCGCGTTTTGATGCAGGCAGCCGCCCGGAAGACCTGCCGCGCCTGTTCTTTGTGCCCCGATCCGGTTTTCGGCGAGACGGCCTGCGCGGCTTTCCGGCAGCGGCCCTCAAAGATCTTCTCCCTGTTCTTCCGTCATGCGCCGGGCCGCAGCCGTCCAGTTGGCAATGGCCTGTGTGATATCCCGGCCAAGCGCCCGCACCCCATGAACCTGGACTTCGACAAGAACGGCGCTCGGCGGCACCTCTCCCGGCCCGCTGACATGCCAGGAGCCGCCCGTCTTCAGAATGTCCGTCATCACCAGATCGACCCGATCCTCCACCGTGTTGAGACTGTCCAAAGCCTTCACCAGGCTCTGGCACCGATAGGCCATGTCATCCTGCAGCCCCACAGTACCGGGCAAGCGTCCCCGCCGCGACCGGAACTCATAAGCTTCGTCCATATCAGCCGCATCATCCTGCTCAAATCTCACGGTCATGTGCCACCTCTTTGCCTCTTCCTGTGCCGCGTGGTTTTTGCCTGTTGCGATTCACATGCCGCCAATGAGTGTCTTGAGTGCGGCAACGGTCTCGGGATCGCCCTGGATATCTATATCCCCCAGTGTTGAATGTTTTGCGGTGTCCTTGCGCGTTCCGGCCGCGACCTTCTCCTTGATCGCATCCAGTTTGGCTTCAGCAGCTTCCGCGCGCGCCCGAGTATTGAGATAGGCCTTGGCCAACTGTTCCGGCGTGTTGGCCTTAACGATCCTTGCTGATCCTTGCTGATCCTTATCATTTTTTCTCGCCTTCGCCGTCGCGGCCACCATTCTCTCCGCCCGCCTCATCCGGATCGGACGCGGGCGTTTCCGGCCAGAGCGCATCGAGCGGGAAGGTGATCGCATCGAACGGGGGCAGGGCGACCTGGGCCTCTTCGGCCAGCGTGGCCAACAACACCCACTGCCCCTCACGCAGTTCGAACGCTTCCAGCGTCTTTGCATCGGGATCGACGAACCAGAGGTAAGACACGCCTTCGCGGGCATAGATATCGCGCTTGTCGCCCAGATCGATCTGGCGTGTGGAGGGTGACAGCACCTCGCAGACCCAGTCCGGTGCGATAGTGCAATACGCCGCGTCCGGATAGTCCGGCATGGTCTCGCGCCGCCAGCCCGCCAGATCCGGCACTACGATATCGTCGCCCAGATGCAGTTCCGGCTCATCGATGATCCACCACCCACCTGGACCGCCGTCACCGTAATCAAATGGCGGGCTGATCTTTGCGCCGATTCCAGAGCTTGCCCGCGCATGCCGCATGGCTGGCCTCGGGTGTGTATGCAACGTCCCGTCGATCACCTCGGCCACCTTGTTGGGCGGCGCGTCCAGTACGTCCTGATAGGTGGCCTTGCGATGGGGTGGTTCAGACACCCGGCGCTGTGTGTTCATATCGTCATCCCTCCCTGTCCGGCAGCATAAACCTCTGTTGCTGAACTGTCACTTGCCTTGCATCCGCCCGCGCGCCCCGGCGAGCCGTCCTTCTTCGCCGATTTCGCGCCGCCAGGCATAGCCGGGCCTGCGGTCGGCCCGGTCTCCGGCGGTGCGCAACACCATTGCGCCGCAGCGGTCCCGCTGCCACTGGTAGTCCCGGCTGAACGCACTGGCCCCCATGGGCAGATAGGTCACGCGCCCGGCGGCAATGGCCTCGTCGATCAGACGCCGTTCCTCGGGGGTGATCCGCCTCGCGACAGGTCTCGACATCTCAAGCCGGTTGATCTCGTCCAGGTCGCTGTCCTTCATCACTGTTCGTCTCCTGTCGGGTTCCATAGCCCGATCCTGTTTCCGCCCGTCTGCGCTTCCAGATAGCCACGCCGCCCGATTTTGCCAAACAGTGTTTCGCCCGCCTGCCTCACTGGACGACCTTGGGCCCGGCTTTTGGCTGTTTGCCCTGGCGGTCGCGTTCCCGGATGCCGAGAATGGCGCGGGTGAGGTTCAGTTCTCCGCGCCGTGCCCGGTCTGTAAAGGCGCGCAAGGCCCCGCCGGGGGAACGGACGGGCGTGACGGGATGGAAGCGGTTGCGGTCGATGACCAGCAGAGCAATGAACGCTGCCTCATCGCCCATGACATCGACGGCGGCGCTCCAGGCGGAGACATTGACGCCCAGTTCGCGCAACAGGTAGGGCAGAGCGTCGCGCCAGTCTTCGACCGCATCGAGATAGAGCGCGGCATCTTCGGAGGCGAGGTCGCGCAGAGCGCCTGCATTGAGCCTTTGCAAGATTGCGGGGTTGACCCAGTGTTCGGGTCCGCCATCATTGTATTCACAGCAACCATCGCGGCCGTGAGGCTGCGATGTGAAAGAATTTGTGTCGCCAGCTTTTGCTGGCGTCGTTTTTGACGTCGCTTGCGCGTTACAGGATTCAGTTAAGTTCTCTTGAGGTTGTATATGACATCGGACTCCCGAGTCCGGTGCGCCGGACTCACTGGTGCTCTCAAAAGCATTTTCCAGCCTGTTTTCCACAGGCCCGGGCGCAGACGATGGGGATGATTCTTCCATCTCACCCCGAGCCGGTTCTGCGTCAGCAACCCGTTGGGACGGGTAGGCGGGATCGGCTTCAGTAGTCGCCTTTTCTCCGCCTGTGGCCCCGGACGAACCCGGATGTGTCGCAGAGGGGTCCGGGACGGGCAGGGGGGTCAGAGCCTCCCGGATCCGGTCCTCCAGGTCGAGAATGGCTGCGTGATGGGCGAGAAGAGGCTCCAGGTCCATCCCGCGCAGGATTTCGGAGGGCTGATCCCCGCACAGGTCCTCGATCGCATTCTCGGACCAATTACGGGTTTCGATGTCGGGCGCGCCCGCCGCCAGCGCCTGCAAACGCTTGCGCGCGGTACGGATATGCAGCAGTGTCTCCTGCCGCTGCCCTTCGATCGCATCGGCCTCGGCGCAGAGCGCCGCGAAAGCCGCGTAATTCGCAATCGCCGGTTCCAGCGACAACCCGCAAAACACCGGGGAATTCCAGGGCTGTCCGGCGCGGCGGCCGCGATAGCCATTGTCGGCCGTGGCCCGCGCCAGCACCCCCATCTCGACCAGTTCGGCCTCGATGCGCCGGAAATGCCGCTCGCTGATCCCCGCCGCGCGGGCCAGGTCGCATTGCCGCCGCCAGTTCACCGGCGCGCGCTCGGTGCTGTGCCAGGCCGCCCGCTCGGTCTGGTCCGCGATCAGCCGGAACACCAGGATGTCCAGCGCGCTCGCGCCCATCAGCTGCAGGGCGGATGTGATCATGGCGATGGCCCAGGCCTTGGTGATGTCGCCCGGTAACGCGAAATGATCCTCCGGCCCGGGCACGAAGACCCGGATGTTCTGCGCCAGCGGCGAGGTTTTCACACCACGGGGCGCTTCGAATGGCCTGTTCATAACTGCTCTCCATTTCTGTTTCGGCACTTTTCGGAGACAGTTGGTGAGATGGGACCGTGTTCGCGGTCCCGCGTCAGCGGGAGGCAGCGAAGACGGTTTCACTCAAACCGAAAAGTGCCCCTGTCGGAGCGCAGGTCTGGCGGTCTGTACCGGCGTGATTGGGGCCTTTACGCGGCGTCAACCGGATGGGGAAACCCACCGGCATTGCGCCTTCAAGGCAAACCAAACCGGCAAAGATAACCTCCCAGATCCCGGAAACGCATTTCCGGGTTGCGTCTGTCGGCGGTTCGGTGCTAATCAACGGGTGAGATATTTTGTTGATTTAGGCACCGAACCGCCATCAATCCGCGCCGGGAGACCTGCGCGGGTTTTGGTTTTTTATGGTGTCCGTTCAGCGAATGTCGGAATCGCGTCCCTCCTTATCTGGTGGGTCTCTGCTTCGGTGGTAGCGATATATGGCCCACCGCACAACATGAGCGATCCGTTGACAAGCGCACCACGATATGAGCCGCGGTCGCGCCTGGACGATTCGGAATGCGATTCGGGGTGTTGATTTTTCGGCGTAACCCGTTACAGTCTCAGGTTGAACCGTTCCGGAGCGACACGACTGTGGTAATTTTGCAACGAAGCTGTACCCCCCCCCCCGCCATTCCGGTATCCGGAATTAGCGTCTCGGCCTGATCAACCGCACGGGTCAATCGGGTCTGGTTTTGGGGTTGGTGGTCAGCCATCGATTCGCTCATGGCCGTCGCTCTCCGCCTCATTGGTCGCACAATACTTAGCGGCAAAGCCCCTATTCTGTCTACAACTTGTAATTGTTGTTGCCCTGGCGGCCCTGCAATCGGGTGCGCCGGCCAGCGCAAACGCCCAGCAGGCCGGGCACTTCCGGCAAGGGCCGCGCACGGAAGCGCCGCCTCTCCCTTCGGTCGAACGCGCTTCCGTGCAAGATACCCATTTTTCAGAGGCCGGAAGTCCCGTAATCCGGTGTCCCGACTGGCGGTCTCTGGTCTCTCCGGCTGTCCTGCGCTCCGCCTCGGAGCGCATTGCGCCGGGGGAATTCGACAAAAGGCTTCAGGCGGCCCGCGCCGTGAAGCCGACAGACGTCTCCTCACATAGAAACGGTCTGACCACGGTCGGTGAGGAGAACGGCAGGGTGAGGGCGTCCCGGTCCAAACAGAACCGGAAACTCCCGCCCTCATCCTGCACCTACACAATCCGCTCCGGGGATACCCTGGGCTCCATCGCCGCCCGCCATCTCGGGGCGCGCAAGCGCTGGCCGGAGATCGCGCGCGCCAATCCCGGTCTCGATCCGAACCGGCTGCGCGTCGGGGCGGTGATCGACCTGCCTTGCGCCAATGTGGCGGGGCAGGGGGGATCGGCTCCCAAAGCCAGGCCCGGCGAGCCTTTGTCTGGAACCGGTTTTCTGGCCCGGCTGTCGGGGCAAAAGACGCCTGCGGTACCCGGCGCGGGGAAAAAGAAAGGCGGGGCTTCTTCGAGCAGGCCCGCCGCTGCTGCGCAATCCGCCACCAAAAAGACCAGTTCGGGACCGAGCTCCGGCACGGGCGAGAAGAAAGCCGCGCTTCCCGCCGCTTCGGCAAAGCCTGCGCCACCGCCCCTGCCGGTCTGGACCGCAAAGGCGGGCGAGGATTTCGCGGGTGTTCTTCAGAGATGGGCGAAGGCGGCGAAGTACCGGGTTGTCGTTGGCACGACCGATGCCTGGACCCTCGCGGTGCCGGTGTCCATCCGGGGCGATTTCGAAACAGCGGTGGGCGAACTGGTCAAAGGTTTAGGCTCGGATGGTCGAAGCCCGCCCGTCCGGCTTTACAACAACAAAGTCATCAGGCTGGGCGGGTTGTGATGGGACATCCTTTACTCCACCTGATTTCATCCCTTGTGCTGGTTCTCTCCATCGCAGCCTGCACGGTCACCGAACAGGCCGGAAGCAACATCGCGGACGGCCGGCAACTGGCTGCCGAACAACTGGCCGCGCAAAAAGCGGCGCAGCGGGGCGAAATTCTCAAACTAGACAAGCCGTTTTATGGGAGTGCTGTCCAAGTCAAACGCGGAGCGCAACGGGGCGATCCGCTGCCCAAACGCCTGGAGGGTGCAAAGGGGCTGGACCTGTCGCTCAAGGGGCAGGCCGATATCACAACCATCGCTGCGGCCCTCACCGCCGCCACCGGTATTCAGGTGAATGTCAGAACGCGCTACATCCTGCCCGGGGGAGATGTCGTCGAGGTGCCGATCGGCACCCGCATGGCGGCGCAACACAGCGGCAGCCTCTCGGCCTTTCTCGACAGGCTTGCGGCCCGGATGGACGTGGCTTGGCGCTATGACCAGGGTGTCATCACCATCGACCGGATGGTGACCCGTGACTACCGGGTGCCGCTACCGACGACCAAGAGCAAATTCACCAGCCAACTCGGCGGAGCCACCGGCACGAAGGAGGGCTCCACTACGATCTCGCTCTCGACCGAGCAGGAAAGCGATCCCTGGACCGAGTTGGAAGACCGTCTGAAACCGCTCACACCGCCCCCCGCGCGTCTCACCGTGCTGCGCGCCAGCGGGCGGGTCAGCGTCTTCGCCCCACCCTCGGTCCAGCGCGGCGTCCAAAAGGTCATCAAGGATGTGGAGAAGATTTACGGCCAACGCGTGGGCTTGGAGATCGGGGTGTATTTCGTCGATTCCGACCAAGCGGAGAATTTCGGGCTGGCCGCTTCCGGCTTTCGCATTGGGCAGAACATCGCGCGCAGCGGCAGTACCATCGTGATCGGAGGAGACGGGGAGGGGGGACAGGTCAGCCTGTCCGGTCCGAACGGCTCCTCCATCAATCTCGAGGCGCTGGCGCGGGACCGGTCGGTGGTGGATTTCCGGCTCGCCAGCACCATCGCGCAAAGCGGGATCGTCTCGCCAATTTCGATGACGCGGTCGGAAACATATATCGCCCGGCGCTCTTTCGAACAGGATATCGACGCGGAGGGCGAGGCGGCCAGTTCCACCACCAGGATCGAGATCGAACCGGGGCAGGTCGAATACGGCATCTCCATCCACGCGCTGCCAAGAATCGTGGATGACAGCCGCATCCAGTTGTTCCTGACCGTGCTGCAATCTGATCTGATCGGCGGCAAGGTGAAGCAGATCGGAACCGGGGAAAACACCATCGGAGCCCCGGAGCTGGACCAGCGCACCATCCAAAACCAGTCCATCCTGTCGCCCGGCGAGACCCTCGTGCTGTCGGGCTACGAGCAGAACCTGAGTTCCGCCGGACGCAGCGGCATTGGTCCGTTCAAGGCGGTTGGTCTCGGCGGCAAGACATCGGCCTCGAGCCGCAAGGTCCGGATGGTGGTGCTGGTGCGCCCTTCGATCATTCCGCAGGGCAGGGGGCGGTCATGATGCGTCTTGTGCACTGCGACAGCCGTCCGACCATCCGGTCCCACGCCGACACCCACATGCTGGTGGAGTTCGCCGACCAGCTCTTCACGGAATCCGCCTGTTGCCAGGATATCAGGTTCGGACCCTGGCTCTTCCTGGCCCGGATCGGAGAAGGGTTGAGGAATTACGACAGACAATTCGAACACCGCCTCTGGACGGCCATCGCCGGGATCGGACCCGACGACACGCCGCGCCAGAACTGGTTGCCGGACCATCTCACCTTCGGTGTGATCGCACCGGAACCAAACTCGGTGCAGATACACAAGACAGCGTCCGGTGCGCTCGAACGCGTCGCGTCGACCTCCGGGCTTGCGGGCATCGCCATATGCGTGGACCGCAAGAGCGACCGCAACGACGATTTGCTCTGGGCGCTCGCCTCACTGCTGGAACCACGCCACCCCGATGATACGGGCCCGATGGTCTGGTATGGCCGTCCGCCGCGCCCGCCGGGTGCGCCCCTTCGAATGGAGGCGGCTCATGACCCGTGAACCCGCAGCAAGGAAGATCGGAAAAAACATCGACCTGTTCCGCATCACCGTCCCGGCAGGCGCAACACCGCAAGAGCGTGTGGCGAACCTCTACAGGATACTTGCGGATTTCTGCACGCAGACGGGTGCGCTCGGCGCGAACGAAGCGGCTCAAGATCAGGCGGAGGGCGGGTCATGATCCCGTTGCTGGATATCGCGGATCTCCCGCTTGCGCGCGAATACCTGGACCCCTTTCTTCTGTCGGATTGTGCCGGGCAACTGATTGCCAAAACGCTGCCCGCCGGTGAGCTGACATTCGGCCCGTGGTTGTTCATCGCGCGGCTGGGAGAAGGTGTGCCTGTTCCTCACCCCTCACTTGAGGACCTGCTCTGGACCGAAAAGGTGGAGATCGCGCCGACCGCACCGGGGCAGGCCGGGCTGCGTCCGGAGCAAGCCCTGACCCTGGCAGAAGCGTCCAGCGTGCTGGACCGCATTGCCCGCCTGGACGACCTCGTGGGGATCGCGGTGTTTCTCGACCGGGACGACCCGCGCAACGCGGATTTGATCCATGAGATTGAAAGTATGTCCGTGTCCAGCGACACGGACCCTGTGATCTGGCAGGGTCATCCGCCGTCTCTCTTTGAGGCGGGAGGCCGCTCATGACCGCCGCCCTCCGTCCCATCCCCGCACCCATCGGCGCGCGCTTCAAGCTCATGCCATCACAGCGCATCACGCCCGGCGATCCCAGGTCGGAAAACACCGCCCGCTTCGGCACAGGACAAAGCCCGATCCCCGGCCTGCGTCTTGCGGATGGGCGGTTCCTCGCGGCTGGCCTGACCTGGGAAAAACGGACTGCCATATCCGACCTGCCGCAGATCGGCACGGCCCGCCCGCGCCTGAAGCATGGCGACCGCATCGCACGGGCTGGGGACCGCACTGTCCCATCTCAGGCGGGATCGCTGCTGCTGGCCCTCGGAGCCGGGCTGCTCGGTCACCTGAAGCCTGACGAACCGCGCGAAGGCGTCTGGCTGTTCACCGCAGACCTGGACGGACCGCAAAACCAGGTTGAGCAAGGCGCGGCGCTCTGCTGGATTGCGCTGGCGGAGTTGAAGCGGGCCGGGGACGACTGGATCGTCCAGCCGCTGCCGCGTGCGGAAACGCTGCACGACAGCCATGAGGCGGCGATGGACGCGATCCTGGAGCATCTGGGCACGGCGGACATCGCCGGACTCTGTCACCCTCACACCCATCCCGGCGCCCATCCCGGCCAGGCCCCGGATGAAATCGAATTGCTCGACCAATTCACCGCCGTGATCATGCAGAACGCCCCGAAGCTGGCGCAGGCCGGGAATACTGTCACTTGGGCGGTGACGCCGAAACCGGATGGCCTGCCGGTCTTCACGGCCCCGCTTCATGTTTCCTTCCGCGCCGCCGGGGTCGCAAGCCTTGCGGGCGCGGCACTGATCGCCGCAGCCCTCATCCTGCCGCCCCTCGTCGCCGCCGCCTTTCGGACACCCCCGCCCCCGGCTCCCGCGTTGATCTCCGTCACCCCCGCGCCGGGGGGGTTTGCGGACGCCTGTGCCGCCGGCCTCTCCGCCTGGTGGCCCCGGATCACCGGCTGGCAAGCAGCGGGCGGGGGCTGCGCCCTGCCGCGTCATCTGCCGCCCGGCCTCGATATCCGGATCGACCCGGCTCAGGATGGACGCCTGCCGGTCGTCATCTGGCAGCGTCTGAAGCGATCCGGCACGGCAAACAAGGTTCTGGCCTCGGGTGCCGCGACCCGTGTTCTGGCAGGCTGGAACGGCGGCAAAAGCATCGAAGCCGACAGCATCCTGCTCTGGCAGACCGGTTCCATTCCTCTCGTGGACGTGGACCCGGATGCTCTCACGCCCCTGCCTGAGGATGCCAGCGACCGCCTCGCCGCGATCTGGGCTCATCTGCCGAACGCCGTGCGCAGCGCCGATACCGGCGCGGCCGGTGACGATATCATCCCCCCGGGCAGCCTCATCGTCCAGGCCCCCGACACCCCGGCCGGTCTCTTCGCCCGCGCCGCGCGGGTGGGGGGTCTGGAACCGGTACGTCTCGATCTGGCCGGACCCTCGAACGGGCAGGGCGAGACCGATCTCGTGAACACACTCCATCTCGCGCCGGTTATGCCGCGCCTGGTCCCGGCACCTGAGAAACAAATCGGGAAAGGACCCTCGCCATGATCCGTGTCCTGCTCAAACCCATCGCCTGCAATGGAGCGGCCTTCTGTCACATCACTCTGACGGCGATGGTCCTGCTGGCTGTCGCGCTTGCCATCCCGGCCCCCGCACAGGCCCAGACGCTCGGGATCGATTGCGAGGTTCCGCGCCGGTCCCAGGACGGGCGGTATATCATTGATTTCGACAAGGGGGCCCGCCGGATGGCCTGCGAGGCGGACCGCGAGGCCGCGCTGCACTGGTCGCGGATGCTCTTTGCCGCAAGCAAGGAAGTGCGCTGGCGGTTGAGAGATGACACCAGCATGTTTCGCGAACAGCGCAGATTTCTCGCGGGCTGGTCGGGGGAGAGGTTCCGGCCCGTTCCCGCTCCGACGCTGAAAACCTGGCTGCGGGACGCGTCGGGCCGCCTGCCCTTCGATCCCGACGATTGGGCCGCGCGTCTTAACGCGGGGGTCTGCTTCTCGCGTGGCAAGCTGACCCACACGGTCACCGCGCTGGTCTGGATGGACGTCTCGGACCTGCGCGACCGCTGGGCACCGGAGATGGTCCGGAATGCGACCTGGTTCTGGCATCTGCGGGACGATATCGGACCGGCGCGGGCCAACACGCCGGACCTGCTCGAACGCGACGGCACCGGCTGGGCCTTGCGCGATATGCAGAATGAGACCCTGCGGCTTCATGCCTGCGATGATGTGGCTCCAAATACAGCCGGCTTCCCGAAAGAGGGCCTGCTGATCGTCGCCTCGCAATCGCTCTGGTCCGGCCGCAAGGCGCGCGAGACCCGGTTCGTGGCCTGTCCCGCCGGAGAATTCGGCAGGATCGAGCAACGCCGCCACAGGATCGGAGGGGTCGTGTTCGATATCCACGGAAATCCTCTGAAGACATCCGGCGGGGCGCTGGTCTCTCCGAATGATCCTGCCGCCTGGGTCGAGGTCAACCGCAATTGCTGGCCGCCCGGCGCGGGACCGGACGGCGTGCCGGAGCGGAAGACGGTCTGCACATCCGATGTGACGGTGTGGGGCAACGGCAGCAAGACGGTGGAGGGTGCGCCGTCCTGCCCGGACGAGAACCCGTCACCACCCGCGCAGCAGTCCTGCGCTCAGAAAAACACGGACTATCCGCTGGGCGAGATGATCTACCAAACGCGGACCTATACGTTCCCCGACGGCGACAGCAAATGGGACAAGATCACCGGCTACCGGGTTGAGAACCGATGCTACAGGAATATCCCAATGCAGAAAGGCGAAACCCGCAACGGGAAATGCCCGGCCGGACATACCGGGGCGGTGAAGGAAACGCGCCAGATCCGCTGGTGCAACTTCGAACGCGCGCCGGGATCGAAGGCCCGGCCCGTCGATACGCAAGGCCAGCGCCGCAGGAACCTGAAGACCTTCAGGAAGGCGAAGGCGCTGCTGGGCAGCCCGCCTGCGGCCCCTGGTCCGTGCGAGACGTTTTATCCGGGCCGGGCGTCCGGCATCGTCGGGGCCACCCCCTGGAAGGCCCAGTCCAGCAATTGCCGCCCGGCGCGGACCTGCGGCAATACCTGCGCCGAGCGCGGCGGGGTGGAAACCCGCAACAGCGAGGGCGAGGAATGCGTGGGTCCGACACTGCCGAAGTGCCGAGGCGGCGGCGGCAATGGGGGCAACGGTGGTCCCGACAATGAGGGCCATAACAGCTGGGATGTGGATGGCGACGGGCGCGGCGATTACGCGGACCGGAACGCGGCGGAGAGCGCAGGCCATACGGGCGGCAGATCGGTGTCCGACGATTGCAGCAGTTGCGGCGAGTCGCCCGGTGAAAAGGATGCCGGCAGGGGCAACGAGAATGTCTAAACGCGCATCAGGGAACACAGGCGGCGGCCCCGGCAACCGGAACAGGCGAGGAAAGAGAACGGGAAGGAGAAGGTTATGAAGAAAAAGAGTTTCAAAACCACGGGAGACAAGCTCATGCAACTCACCGCTGCCGCCACCTTCGCCCTGCTCGCCTTCACGGCCAGCGCCTGCGCTTTTGGGCCGAAACACGAAGGGTCCGGCCACCCGGTCCCGCAATCCGTCGCCGAGGCGAAAATGCACATGGCCACCGCCACCCAGCGCGCCGTCTATCCCACACCGCCCGGCAATGTGCGGGCCGAGGACATGCGGGCGCTGTTCGGCGACACGGTGATGATCAGCTTCTTCAACACGCGCTATGTCGGATGGCGGTTCTGGGAACAAGGGAGTGATGTGCAAATTCGGAAAGGACAGGGCCACGGGGCACATATGAAAATCATCTTCATCGGTCGCGATGGGCGCTATGCTTGGTGCGCGCGCGATCGCTACACCAAAAAATATTTCTGGCGCGATGACCGCTGGGAACCCAATAAGTTCTCCTACAAAGGCAAAATCTATCCCATCTTCAACAACGCTTTCAGAAGCCCAAAACCCGGCCTGAGTCCGCTCTATGACGCCAGGACCGGCGAGATGTTCTGGTACACCGAGTATAAAGGCCGCTGGTGGGATCACGATATCGGCCACCTGCAGCAGCGCCTGCCCGCCGCCGTCTACACGCTCTGCCCGGATTTCCCGCGCCCGCAGGAACTTGGCATCGGCGTCAACAAAGCCCAGACCGCACTCACCTATCGCGAGATGCTCGCCCAGCATCCCGGCAACCGCGTCCTGCGCCCCGGTCTGGTCACATCCGGTGATCTGTCGAAGCCGGGGGCGGCGGCAACCGCGGGGGGCGGCGAGTGACCGGGCCGCGGTCATATGCGCGGGACGCGGGCAGGTCCGCCGGTCCGGGCGGCTGGCAGGGGGCTCCACTCATTCCCCCTGCCTGTCCCCCGTTCTGGGAAGTCGTAAAGGCCGAACAGAACACCCTCCGACCGGTGCCGCGCCTGCAACAAAATTGGGTGGAACACACAACGGCACCGGCTGAAGCATGTGCCTCATCGCGCGGGAAACCGCAAGCGGAAAGCGGCAACGACGCTGAAATCCGGCCTGTGCCCCGGAACAGTCGGATCGGGCCTGACAGCTTCGCGAACCCTCCCCGTGGACCCGGACGGGCTGAAAAAAGCCAACGACCCGCCCGGGCGGCGCGGTGTCCGCATGAAGAAGAGCATGCGAGGCTGTATGTGGACCCCGCACCGGCCCCCGCGCCGGGATCGACTCTGGCGCAGGATGGCAGGGGGCTGCAAGGGGAAATTTGCGGGATGGAGCCGTTATTGCCCCAGCAGGACAGTGACGATAATGCCGACAAGCACAAACATCGACCCGACCATCCAGCGCAACTGGGTGGCCTGCCCCTTAGCAATCTCCGCAACACCGTTTGCAACCTCGGTGTGAACATTTGCGATGCCGGTTCTGAGATCGGCAATCTCCGTTCTCAACTCTGCGGCTTGCTTGTCGATCTTGGTCTCCAGCGTTTCTTTGACCAGATTGATCTTCTGGTCAACGCTGCCGATTTTGGCATTCAGCGCTGTAACCGAGGTGTCGATCTTGGCCGTCAGGCGCTCTTCAAGCTCTTTCAGATCATCTTTGGTCGCAAGTCTGTCGTTGATGCTCTCGCCAATGGCACCCGCAAGGGATTCCGCCTGTTCCCGGCTGAACCCGGCCTTGCCGAACTGCTTGGCGGCCTTGAGCGTATCGAAAGCGGCAGACCCCATATCTCTCTCCGTTTGCGCGTACTTGTCCGCAACATAAGCCTATTCCGCAGCCTGCGCCAGTCTCTTCGCGCCTGTGCCGCCGCCCTTGCGGCCTGCCTCTGCCTTGCCAGCGCGGCCCAGGCCCAGACCACCCCTGCAGCCGCCTCCCACACGCCGCCGCCAACCGCCGTAACCCCGGCGGCCTGGCTCGAAACCTTCGAGCGCCGAATGCTGGCTCTTCACGGGCGCGTGCTGGCCCTGCCGCCCGCCACGGCTGATCCCGCCCCCGGCCATGCGGTTTTCTACGCCCCGCTCTCAGTGATCTGGCTGCTGGACGGGTCGGGTGACACGACCCGCGTGCGCGCCGCCGGTGCAATGCGCCTCGGCGGCGATACATCCGGTCCGCCCTTCGTGGTCACGCACTGGGACGACGGGACCCGCACCACCTTCACATTCCCGGATTCTCTCCCCTCCCTGCTTGCGGTCAGCGCCACCCCCCATCCGCTCGCACGCTTCCATGACCGCCTGCTGGCGCGGCCCCTGGCCCGCCCCATCGCGGACCTGCCCGCGGGCAGCCGCTTCGAGCGCTACGCGGGGCAGGCGGGCGGCGGCGTCGTCAGGCTGCCGCAGGCGTGGACTCCCGTCGCGGTCCCCGCAAGCCCGCTCTGGCGCAGCCTCGGCGATCACATCGCGGTCACCCGGGACGACGGGAGCACCGCCCTGCTGCACTGGCGGGACCTGGAGACCGCGCTTCACCTGAGAAAAGACGAGGGATGATCATGCTGCACGCTTCCCGTCCGCCCCTTCTCCTGGCCGCGATGCTGCTGGCGCTCTCCGCCGGGTCCGCGCTGGCCCAGAGCCGCCCGCTCGGCGGCGGGACCCCATCGGACGATCAACCGGCCGACACCGCCGCCACGATCCGGCAAATGCTGGGAGGCTGCCCGATCGACGAGCTGCGCGCGGCCTGGGGCGAGACGGATGTCTTCGAGGGGGTTGCCGTCAATGAGGAGGTCCTGCGGATCTGCACGGGATGGGCCGACGACATCACCAGGGTCGTCACGGCGCATCGCGAGGCCGAGGCGGCGGTGGCCGCGCTTCTGGCCCCCGCCGAACAGGCCGTACCGGCCGACCGCCCCGCACCGGCCGAGCGCACGGCACCCGCGTTCACGGCGGATGCGGATATCGCGGACAGTGACAGGGCCGCCCCGGCGGAGGCCCCCGGCCTCGCCGCGCTGCAATCGGAGGTGAATGTCCTGCGCGCCCGTGTCGAGACCCTCGAAGCGCAGCCGGGCGGCTCACCCGACCTCGAGGCCACCCGCATAGCACTGGCCGAGGCCGAAGCCCGGCTGGCGGCTGCGAAACAGTTGGAACAGCTTGAGCGGGAGGCCGCACAGGGCGCAGCACCGGTTTCAGAGGCCGTGCGGGACGCGATGGCGGAGCCGTCACAAGCAGAGCCTGGGCCGCGCGGGCCGGACCCGGCACAGGACCGGCGCGCACAGGGCACACCGCCTGTGTCAGAGGCCGTGACGGAGACACCCGAGCCAAACGCAGTGGACCGCAGACCAAATGACGGCGGGCTCGCGGGTGATGACGATTGGAAGACAGCCGTTGAATCGTCAGGCGATATCGCGCCGGACTACGACTCTGGTGATGACCCTGGCGATGGCCCCGCGCCCGATCGTCCCGAAGGCTCCGGCACCCCGGTCGATTTCGCCGGGCTGCTGGCCCAGTTCCTTCCCGGCGTCGTGTCCGGCGTGGACGGTTCTGTGGCGCTGCCCGAGGAGACCCTGAACTGGACCCTGATCTACACGGCGCGGGCGGGCGAGGGTCCCTGGGCGGCGCAGGTGCTGGGCGAGGGCAGCCGCGCCGTGCTGCTGCCGCCTCTGACCGAAGACGGAGAGCCCCGCATCGAATGGCAGAGCTACACGCGGGGGCCCTTCATTCTCCGGGACGGCGATGCTCTTCCGGGCGATCCGGACGGCAGGATCGTGACGGAGATCACCCGCGACGGCGTCACCGTGCGCCCGGAATTTGCACCGGAACTCGAAGAGGCGGAAGCGCCGGTCCCGCTGCCCTGGCACCAGGGCGGGGATCCGAACGCCCCTGGCCGGGCCGACTGGATCGTGACGAAGATCGAAGGGGCCGGCCTCGAGGCGGCGGAATGAGGTTTCTGAGAACCATAAGCGCCCGGCTGCTCGGGCCAGCGGCAGACATGGCGGCGGACATGGCTGTGGAACCGGCCCATCACCGGGTGCGGCGGGCGGCACAGCCGGACGCGCGGTCAGAGGCGCGATCTGAGGCCGTCCCGTCCGGCGGCTTCGCCCCAAGGACGGCCCGGGCGCTCAAACCGTTTGGAGACGCGATGGGCAGCGCCGTGTCCGGCGCAAAGGACAGGCTGGAGGATATCGGCGGCGGCACGGGTCTGACCGGGCAGAAGCAACCGGAGATCGGCCCCACCGGCATCATCGATGTGGGGGATGACTATTTCAAACAGGTCTGCCTGCTCAAGGATGACGGCACCATGTACGTGGTGAAGGACCGCAACACCGCCCGGCTGGCGGAGGACCTGGCCGATCTCGAGAGGCAATATGAGGTGCCGGAGATCACCAGACGCCTGCCCGCGACGCTGGAGGAGATCGCGCGGATGCGCGCGGAGGACCTGCGGGCCACCCTGGCGGCGCGCGGCAACAAGAGCGAGAACGCGGGCTCCCGGCGCATCCTGCTGGCGCTGGAGGATGCGGCCCGGCTCGGGGCTTCGGATGTCAAGCTGATCAAGCGCGCCACCCATGCGGACCTGCGCCTGAAGCTGGCCAATATCGAGATCGATCATGGCCCGCAATGGACCCGCACGGAGGCCGACGAGGCGATCAGCTATCTCTACGACGCCAAGGATGACGGCACGGGGCAAAGCGCGCAACAGGAGGGCAGCTACCAGCCCTTCTCGGTCAGCGCCGCCAAGGGCAAGCTGCTGCTGCCGGACGGGGTATTGGCCTTGCGGGCCGCAAAAGGCCCGCAGGGCCAGTTGATGGATGATTTCCTCGTGCTGCGGCTGGTCACGCCTCCGAGCGGTACGGGGCTGGGCGACCTGGAAGGACTCGGGTTCACCGAAGATGTATTGGCGGAACTGGAGCGCGAGCGGTCCTCGGAAAGCGGGCTCTTGCTGATGGGGGGCTCCACCGGGGACGGCAAGTCCACCACGCTGGTGCGCTGGCTGGAACGGGTTTACATCGAACGGGCTGGCCGCGTGTCGATCGTGACCGTGGAGGATCCGATCGAGTTTCCCGCGCGCGGCTCGGGGTTCATCCAGATGGTGGTGGCGGGCGGCAGCAGCGGGGCGGAGCGCCGCGCGGCCATCACCGAGACGCTGAGCAATTTCGTGCGGATGAACCCGACATTCGGGATGGTGGGGGAAATCCGCTCGGTGGATGACGCGCGCGAGACGATGCAATTCGTGGTCTCGGGTCACAAGATCGTCACCACCATCCATGCGGCCAGCGCAAATGCCGCGCTGTTCCGGCTGATCCGGCTCGGGGTGCGTCCCGAGGAGGTGGCCGAACCCGGCGTGATCAGCCTGGCGATGCGCCAGACGCTGGTGCCGGTGCTCTGCCCGGACTGCGCAAGACCCGCAACACCGCCGGAGCGCGCGATCATCAACGCCTGGGCTGGCAATCACACGGGCAACCCCGAGGGGGCGCCGATGATGCGCAACCGGGCGGGCTGTCCGACCTGCCTGCCACCGGAGCCGGGGCTGTCGCCGCTGGTGCTGGAGACCCGCAGGGCGGCCTGGGGCGGTCTGTCCCGGCGGCAGGCGATCGCCGAATATATCCGGCTTGATGACACCTACCGGGAATTCCTGCAGGCGCGCGATGCGCTCAGGGCGGAGCGGTACTGGCGCACCCCGAAGGAGGACGGCGGCATGGGCGGCGTGCCGCTCGATGTGATCAAGGCCCGCCTCGTGGCGGAGGGCCGGGTCGATTACACCGACGCGAGCGAGAAGCACCTGCCCGGGACGGCCGGTGATGCGGATGCGGAGGCCTTGGCATGAGTGCGCTGGCCCGCATGGACGCGGCGCTGCGCCGCTGGACGGAAGGCGGTGCGGGTGATGGCCCGGCACCCCGCGCCACCGGACTGCGCTTGCTCTGGCGGCGGATGATGTTCACGAAAGCCACCCGCGCGGAGACCTGGCAGTTGCTGGCCGATGTGCTGGAAGCGAAGACCGATCTGAGCGAGATGCTGGGCACCGTGGCGGAAGGCTACGCCCTGGAGGGCAAGGGCACGATCGCGGCCACCTTGCGGGAACTGCAGGCGGGGATGGGCCGGAGCGAGTTCAACCTGCGCCTGCGCCCCTATTGCGGTCTGGCCGAGCGCATCCTCTTCGAGGAGATGGGCCGGCTGGATGCGGCGGCGCTGCTGTCTGCGGCGGCCCGCATCCTGCGCATGGAACTGGCGATGCGCAAGGCGCTGGTGAGTGCCATCGCCATGCCCATCCTGCTGGTGGCGGGTCTGGTGGGCCTGGCGCTGTTTTTCGGGCTGGAGCTTCTGCCGGTGATGGCGGAGGTGGTGGATTTCGACATATTGCCCCCCGTTCAGAAAACCGTGGTCGACGTGGTGCTGGCGCTGTCGGCCAACCCGACGGGCCTTCTCATCTGGATCGCGGGCCTGACCGTCGGGCTGGCGGTGCTGATGCGGGTCTGGACCGGGCCGGGGCGGGCGTTTGCCGACAAGTTTCCGCCCTTCAGCGTGATGCGGCTTCAGGCCGGGGCGGGGTTCCTGTTCGCGGTGGTGGAAACGGGTCGCGCCGGGGCGGATGTGGACACGGATCTCTTCGAGCGCATGGCGGCGGCATCGGGGCGCTATGCCCGCTCGCGCATCCTGGCGCTCTCCCGCGAATACCGCAACGTGAACAACAATCTCGGCAGTGCCGCGCTCGCGGCGGGGCAGGGGTTTCCGTCGCCGCAATTGTCGGTGGTGCTGCGGGTGCTGTGGAACAAGCCCGGCGGCATCGAGCGCGCGGCGGGGTTTCTGGAGCGCTGGCTCAGCCGCGTGGAAGACCGGGTGAAGGCGGCCATGGCGGTGCTCAATGTCTTCCTGCTCTGCGTCTTCTCCGTGGTGCTCCTGCTGCTGCTGTCGGTGATGATGCCGGTCTTCGAGCAACTCAATACGGGGGCGAGCTATTGAGCCGACGCGGCCCTCATATCCCCGGTAACGCGATGCGCGACGGTGGAATTCCATCGCGGCAGGTGAACCTGTCAACAGCATCCGAAACAGCATTTCCAGGGGAGGCCCGTCACACGGCCAAACCCTTCACGACCCAAACCCATCTTGAAAAGGACAAAAGACAATGAGTGATACCACAGCAATCGAGGCAGGACCTCAGGCACGACCCCCGAAACCCGCAGTGCGCCGGAAACGGCCCTGGCCGCGGCGGTCCCGGCGCGGGATGGGACTGCCGGGGATGGTGCTGACGCTCGTAATGGCCGCACTCATTCTCGGCGCGACATTCGTTCTGTTCCAGGGCACCAACGACAATTTCCGCGTGCAGGAGGCGATGACGCGTGCGGGTCTGATGGAGTCGGACATCCGGCGCACCTATGCCAACCAGCCGCAATTCGACGCGGCACTGACAAACGGGCTTTTGAGCAAGATGCCCAGCAGCGCCATTCAGGAAGATGGCAGCCGAACGGTAAATGGTATCCCCGGCGGGGATGATCGCCGGATAGTAACGCCCTGGGGCGGATTGATGGTGGCCGGCGGTGGAGATACACCGCGCCCGGACGGGCGCGGGACGGCCTCGGGGAACCGGTTCTTCATTGCAATCCTCGATTTGCCGGAAGAAGCCTGTGAGGCGATCGCAGCAAGTTTTCTCAACAGTTCCAGCGTTGTGGACGTCCGCACCAAAGGCAGCTCAAGCGGTGCCTTCGGCGGGGGCACAGTGAGGGGTAGCGTCGCCGCGATCAACACGGGGTGCAGCAGTGCCAATGACGATAACGCGGTTGCCATCGTGTTCCGGGGCTGAGCCATGATCCGTCTACCGGCCATACCCCTTCGCCGCCTGCTGGCCCGCGTCCCGCCCTGGGCGCGGCCTTCGGTAGTGGTGACCGCGATTGGCCTCTTGGCCATGCCTTTGGCTTACGCCCTGGGTGCCTGGCACGGAAGCCGGGACCGTGTGGACGAGGCGGAAATGGCGAAGGCTATCGACGTGATGCGGCAGAGCCAGATCGGTGTGATCCCCCTTCCCGGTGGCGCGGAGATGACCATTGGCCTCGGCACAACGCCCGGTGTGGTCGAAACGGGTCCCGGCGCACCGGAGTATTTCTGGCAACAGGCGGAGGGCATTTCCAGGCAGAGCTGCAAGGCGCTGGCGGCGGGCTTCCTCGACCGGCCCGATGTGCGGACGCTCCGGATCGGGACGGTCCGCTTCGATCAACCGGCCTTGCCGGGGCGTGACGCGGACATGGCCGAGACCGCCGCCCGCGCCTGCGATGAGGCCGAGCCGGTCACAGTCTCCGTCGTGCTGGCTTTTGGAGACCAATTGTGATCCCGCGCACCACATATCCCCACCGCAACCGGCGCAGCCCGCGTCCGTGTCCAAGGCATTACCCGCGCAGGCACAAGCGCGGCCTCGCGGCGCTGGCGGGTACGCTGTTCCTTGCGGGCATTCTGCTTGGCCTGTCGGCGCTCTGGGCGATCAGCCAGGCGCGGCAGCAACGCGCCGGCGAAGCAGCGCTTGTGGCCGAGGCCGCCGCACGGCAGGGATACGGGCTGCATCACTGGCTGCACGAAGCCCGGGAGGGGGCGGGGTTCACCACGCCCGCCGAAGGACAGGCCAGAGCACTCGGCCCTGCTGAACAAACCGCGCTCGAAACCCACGGGGCCTGGCCGGGCTGGGTCCAGCCCTCCCGCCGATGGGACATCATCCCGATGATCAGCACACCATCCGGGCAGGAATGGGACACGCCTCTGCCCCATGGCATTCTCATCGTCCGACCGCTTGATGGCTGCGGTGAGCCCCGCGATGAACGTCTGCGCGGCGACGTGGCACAACGATTGGGCGTGGCGCTGGGTGGAACCCCCCAGGCACCGGACCCCACAGCAGCGGGTCCAGCCGTGGATCTGGTGACCGCCAATACCTGCGATCTCGTGGTCTTCGCCCATGCGTTTTCGCGGACCGATCCGACCCTTGTGCTGCGGCAGCCCCGCGCGGGCTTCGCACCGCCGGTCATGGTGACGGACCTGGATATGGGCGGGAATGACATCACGGGCGCTGACGTACTGGCCGTGAACCGCACCCTGACCATCGGCACGGATGTGGGTGCGGTTCAGGCTGACAAGATCATTGGCAGCGTGGCGGTCGAGACGGACATGACGGTCGGAACGGCAGGTCCAACACCAGCGCCCGCGCCCGGGTTTGAAGCCACGCTTGTGGTTGGGGACACCACGACCCTCACGACATTGGGCACCGCAGGCAATCCGGTGGAGATCGAGACCACGCCTTACGGGGCCATCGACCGGATTCCCGGCCCCGGCAGCGCGCCGGACCTGACCGTCGAGCGCAAGTTCTTCTGCGGCAATCCCTGCGACGGAGGAACGGTGCCATGACCCGCGCGCTCATGATGTTTTGCAAAAGGCACAGGCCGCACCGCCCGCGGCGTGCGGGCCGCGCTCCGCGCCCGGGCCGGCGCGGCCTGGGGCTCGCGGATGCGCTGCTGGCGGTGATCGTGCTGGGCGTGCTCGGCACCATGGGCTGGCGTATCACCTCCGACTGGATCGATCGCCGCCTGCTGGCGAATGAAGGCCGGGCGCTGGCCACGCTGGCCCGGGCCGGACGGCTCTATGTCGAGCGCGACCCCGCCGCCCGCGCACCTGCGGGAAGCGCGGCGGTTCCGGTGGGTTTCAACGATCTGGTGGCCGCCAATCTGCGCGGCCCCGGCGATCCGACGCAGACCCCGGCACGGCGGACCATGGAACTCTGGTTGTGGGAAGAAGCGCCCGACCGCGTCCTTGTCCTGGCGCGCGCGCGAGGGGATGCGCCCCATGCCAACCGATACACGCCCGATGCCATCGATGGCGTGCCGGGTCTTGGCGTGGTGGTCAGAAGAGGCACGCAATTGCAACTGGCGGGACCGGATGTGACTCTGGACTTCACCCGGCTCAACACCGCCGCCCCCACCTTCGCGCGGGCGGGCGATCTCTTCGCCCTCGCCCATGTCTTCGGGAATCAGGGCTGCGGACCTTACCTGAGCCGACAGGATAGCACCTGCGCCACGATGGCAGTGCCGCTGAACATGGGAAATAATGACATCACGGGCCTCGCGGCCCTGACGGGGGCCAGCTTGACCGTCGGAACGGTCGAAGGGGATGTGGCCTTGCCCGGCGATCCGATGATCACGGGCAGTCTCACCGTCGAGGGCGATGCCGCTGTCGACGGCAGCCTGAGGATCAATGGCACCGGGGGGAACGGCGGCTACGTCAGAGTCGGTGCTGATATCAGCGTCGGCGGCGAACTGGAAGTGGATGGGCGCGGAGAGGTCGGCGGCGGGGTGAACACAACCCGTCTCGAGGCGAAAAAGGTTCAGGCCGGAGAACTGTTCTCTTCCACGGGAGAGTTCAACGATCTCACCGTGAAAAACCTGACGGTCGGAACCTGCACGGGGTGTACGCCATGACACAGGCCCGCCTGCCATATTCCCGGCGCTCCGGTTCGGGGTTCGGCCTCGCTCTCGCGCTGTTTCTCTGCGCCGGGATGCCCGCACTGGCACAGACCGGCGGAGAGGCCGTTCGAGACGGGCCGGTTCCCGTCACGGTGGATCCCGGACCCCCTTCGGCGCGGGATGTTCTGAACGCCGAACTCGCGCGGATGAGGGCCGAGCGCGCGGAACTGGCGCGGTTCATCGCCTGGCAGGAGAAACTGGTGCGGGCGGCGAAAAGCGATCCGGCGGCGGCGCTGGCGCAACGGCTGCCGATGTCGGAGTGCCGCGCCAGTGTGCTGGAACCGATCTGCCACCGGCTGGTCGCGCTGTTCGCCCCGCACGAGACCGGTGCCGGCACATCGGAGGATGAAACGGGCGCGGCCGGTACGAGTTCCGGACCGCCGCTGAACACGGGTGAAAAGGAAGCTCTGCGCCTGCGCGTTTCGTCGTGCTGGAATGTGGCAGCACTGCCCTCTGATGCGGTGAATACGGTTGTGGTTGTTGGATTTTCCCTGAACCGCGATGGCACTGTGGCTGGTGACAGCGTGCGCCTGCTGGACAGTTCCGGCGGGACGGAAAGCGCGGTGCGGCAGGCATTCGAGGCAGCGCGGCGGGCGATATTGCGCTGCGGCGGGTATGACCTGCCCGCCGAAAAATACGACCAGTGGCGTGACCTCGAGATTGTTTTCAACCCCGAACGGATGAGGGTCAAATGAGGATATATCAACGCGCCAGTGCGGCCCGTTTCGATCCGAACGTCTTCCTGGCGGGCAGGGGACGCGACCGGCCATCATGGGAGTGGCACAGATCCCAGGCCACGGCCCAACCGGCCTGTGACCGGCCTGCTGGCGCGCGATGCAAGACCCGAGGGGTATCTGCCATGATGGACCATTTACGTTCAACCGGATTGCGGGCTGCGGTGGCACGCCCCCTTGTGCTGGCTCTGGCCGTGTCGCCCGCTCCGGGGTCGGCGCAGATCAAAGACCCGCAGGAGGACAGCCTCGATCCCCGCATCTGCGGTGCGTTCGAATATGTCGAGACGGACGGCGGGGTGCTGGGCCGACAGATCACGGAGAACTGCGTGCCCGCTGAACCCGCGCGCGGCGGGGCGTCCCGGACCACTGGCGGCACGACAGGCCTGGCGGTCGGTGCTGCGGGGCTGGCCGTGCTGGGCCTGACCCTGGCGCTTGGCGGCTCAGGCGGAGGAAACGGCGATGGTGGAACCGCCCCCGCAAATCCGGCACCCCTGCCGCCCCCCGCAAAACCAGCGCCCCTGCCGCCGCCCGCCAATGCAAGCGATCCCGCCGCCTGGCGCGGACCGGAATTCACCCTGCAACACGGGTTGCGCATGATCGGTGTCGAGCACCGCTACGCCAAAGGCGCAACAGGGCAGGGGACGCTCGGGGCCATCTATGACAGCGGGATCGATCTCGGTCATTACGATGTGGGCGGCATCCGGCGCAACCTGAGCCATTCCTACAGCGGATCGCCCGGGGATCTGACGGATACGGACGGGCACGGCACCTTTGTCTACGGCATCGCGGGCGCACGCCGCAACAGGGCGGGTATCCATGGCGTCGCCCCGGATGCACAGTTCATGATCCTAAAATGGGGGACGAATGATGCGACGGGCGGAGCGGACGCGGATGCGCTCCGCCGCAGCATCGCCGCCGGAGCCGATGCGATGAACAATTCATGGGTCCGGGGGATCCCGGACGAGACGCATCCAAACGGAGTGCGCGCCCTTGTCACCAGCGACTTCGCCTCCGCCGCGGAACTGCGCGCGTATTTGGGACCGGCCTTGACCCGCCAGGTCCTGGAAACCGCCCGGGCCGGTCTCAGCGTGGTCTTCGCCACGGGAAACGACGGCGGCCCGGACGCGTCTGTTATGGCCGGCCTGCCGCATTTCCTGCCGGAGTTGGAAGGCAACTGGATCGCGGCGACCGCGCTCGATCGGAGCTTTTCCCCGAGAACCGCCCGGATCGCGACATATGCCAACAGCTGCGGGCTGGCGATGAACTGGTGCCTCGCGGCACCGGGCACCAACATCGTCTCGCTTGGTGCGGCAGGGGCGGAGGGCACGGATGCGGACGGGTTTATGGTGGCGAGCGGCACCTCCGCCGCCGCGCCGCATGTGTTTGGCGCGGTGCTGGTGTTGAAAAGCCAGTTTCCCGAACTGACCACGCCCGAGGTGCATGACATCCTCTTCGACACCGCCGTCGATCTCGGCGCGCCCGGCACCGATCCGGTCTATGGGCGCGGCGCGCTCAACCTTAACGAAGCGCTGGTCCCGCAGGGGCAGTTGATGGTCGAACTCGGCCCGCAGGTCGATCAGCACTCTGTCCCGCTGGCCGAAAGCTGGATCGCCGGGAGCGCCGTCACAGGCACCGTGCTGCGCGCTGCGCTGTCCGGCCAGCACATCCTGGTCACGGACCGCTATGACCGGGGCTATTTCGCAAGCCTCGGCCAGAGGATCGCGCCGGGTCCGGCCGATGCCTCTCCCGGTCCGCGGGCCGGATTGGCCGCCGCCTTCCGGGCAGAGCGCCTCAGGGCGGATGATCTCCCCGATACCGCGCGCGCTCTGCGGTTCGACGCCTTCGGGCCGGAGCATGACGCAACCCGCATCGCCCATGCCGATCCGGTCATGGCGCTGGCCGGCCAGGGCCCGGCAGGCGGTGCGGCAGGCGGTCCTCTGTCCGGGGTCTCCACGCGGATCCCGCTTGAGCGTCTCACGCTCTCGCTCGCCCATGCGCGCTCCGCGGACACATCCGCCCTGTCTGTCGGCGCGGGGTTTTCCTTCGGGGAGCGCCACCGCCTCACCCTGACACTCGGGCGCGCACAGGAGACGGACAGCCTGCTTGGGGCCAGGGTCCATGGGGCCTTTGGAGGTCTCCGGGCCGAAACCGTCTATGGCCGCGTGCAGGCGGATGTTGCCCTGGGGGACCACGCAACCCTGACTGGCAGCGTCACGGGGGGCCGCACCGCCTTCCGGAGTACGGGCCTTCTGAGCGACGGACGGCTCGACGCGCTGGCGATGGCGCTGGGGCTGACCGTCACGGATGCCCTGGTCCGGGGGGACCGGCTGTCTTTTGCCCTTGCACGGCCGTTCGCGGTGTCGGGGGGTCACATGACGCTGAGGCGGGGCACGGGGATTTCAGCGGCGGCGGACGGTGAACGGACCAACCGCGTCCGGCTTGTGCGGACAACGGTCCCGCTCGGTGCGGCCACCCGCGCGCCGGAGCTGCACCTGGGATACCGGTACGCATTTGATGCGGGCCGTCTCTCCACCCGCCTGGGACGGGCCGCGCTTGCCTTCGGCGGCATCGCGCGGCTGGACGGCGGCGCGGATATGAGCGCCGCGCGCGCCGCTTTGGTGTTTGAGTTTTGAGGAGGGGGACCATGCAGGATCACGTGAGAGTTTCGGAACCGCCGCGCAACACAACACCCCGCATGGCGCTGACCAGGGCGGTGTGCGGTCTGATGATCGGTGCGCTCTGCGCTTTGGTGCCCGCCTTATCGCAGGCGGATGCAAGACAGGGCGAGGCCCGCATTGAGGCTCCCATTGAGGCCCGGATTGAGGATCGTGTGGGCGCAACGGGGCCGCGCGCGGAGGACGCGCTTGACCTGCTGCCAGCGCCGCCCCTGGTCCAACTGCCGACGCGGAGCGAATGGTCCGGCTGGACCCCGGCCTGCCGGGCGACCGTAAAGCAGCTTGCCAAAGCGGCGCTGGTCATAACCGAAGAGGCCATCAGCGCGGGCGCTACCGAACTGGCGATGCTCCGGTTCATCCAGGACTGGGGGACCCGCCTTGACCGGATCCGGCAGGACGATCCCGAGGAGGCCCGTCGGCAGCGGCTGCCGATGCCGCTCTGCCGGGCCAGCGCTTTTGCCCCGCTCTGCGATGATCTCACGGATGTCTTTGCGCCCGTCGCGGAGCTGGAGCCTGCCAGCCCTGTTTCGAAGGAGGACGCCCCATGAGAGCGATTGCCGTCCATTCCCGGTCGCCTTGGGTCGCGCCGCCATCGGCGGTTATGCCACCTCAAGCGCCCTCACCTGCGATCCGAACGCCCCGGATCGGTCACGTCCCGTCGCAGGCTGTCTTTGGGAATTTCCGGCAAGTCGGCGGTGTATTGGTCAAACGACCGCTTCTACGACAGGAGAAGACGCACGCCCTTATCCGCAGGCAAGGCAAAAACAGGACGTATGACACCGACATCCCTCATAATCGGATCCTTTACATTGTTGTGTTTCCAAAATTCAGTGTAAAGGCCGGCAGGGCAGTCCGCAAATTCGGACTGTCCTGCCACACATCACCCCAAGCCATCGCAGGCCATAACGGGGCTCTGCCCGCCACGTTTGGCGATCCTGCCTGCCGCATGTCACAAGAAGGACGGGACAGAACCGGGAGCCGTGGACACAGATTTGCACACAGGCTTGCACATACGGGCGATCCATCGCTGGGAATGCGTGTTGCGCATCCGCGGCCGCGACTGGCGGATGCGGGCCGTGGTGGCGGACGGCTTTGCCTGGTTCAGCTTCGGGCGGGCGGAGGGTCCGGTGCATTATTTCATGCGGCAGGCCGACATGCCGACGCCCGATCTGATCAACCATTTCCGCAGGGCGGTCATGCGCGCGGTGGAGCAGCTCTGAACCGCAGGGCAGCGCCCCGGCGGTTCGATACGCCCCTAAACAGCCGGTCCCTCGTCCCCGTCCCGCGCAATACCGGGCTCAAAACCGGGCCGGGTCACATCGAGGCGCAAGCTGAAGGGGGCGGGCTGGTCCGTATGGGCGTCGAGCGCCATCTGGAACCGGGCGCTGTCCATCTCCCAAATCATCCGGCCGCCGGTGCGCCAGAGCCGGTCGAGCATCAGAAGCAGGATCAGGCGGTCCAGGTCCTTGCCCGAGGGCGCGTCCTCTCCGCCTTTCTGTGCCCGCAGCAGGGCGCGGCGCGCAGCGCTTCGCAATCCCGCCACGGGGCTGTCGTCTGCCGTGACCTCGGGCAGGGCGGCCAGTTCGGCGCGCAGCCAGAGCAGATCGAGCGCGCGGATCAGGTCGTCGGGGTCGCGGGTCATGCGGAGGCTCCGGAACAGGGCAGGGGACGACGCAACCCTGCACGCCGGACCATGCGCGCGTCAAACAGTTCGGGTCCGGTGCAATCCGGGCCGCATCATTCCCGTGCCGGAATTTTTCTCCTTGTATTTGTGGCCCGGCGCGGGACAGGCGGGACGGTGTGGCGCAAATCACATCGTCCCGCCGCAGGGTCACGCGCAAGAGCCGGGCAGGGGGGTGTTTACGACACGACGTCTGGCGGCAAACAGATGCGCCATGCGCATATCTCCATTTCGGATGTTTCGAATATGGAGATTGGCGGAACCATTGCTCAAGGCTTTGGTTCCGCCGCAAATCCACGCGGGGGGCTGCCCATGACGGAACGCATCCCCCCGCCGCCGCACATGACCCCGGCTGCCGGTCCTCATCTCCCTGACCCGGCGGACTATACGGGCGACCCGTTTCAAGCGGCTGATCTGTCTGCCCTGACCTGGAGTACGCCCGACGATCCATCAAGTCCGGTCTCCCGCGCCTGTGAGCGCATCAACGCCGCAATCAAGGCCAACCTCAATTGCACGGCCGGTCATTTCAGCCGCTTGATATGCGTCGGAACGCCGGAGGGCCTGCATGGCAAACCCGCGCTGGCGGCGCTCATTGATGCCGACCCCCACAGTCTCATCGACCACTGGTATGGTCTGGCTGGTCATTGGAATGGCCCCGGTCAGGGTCCGGTGGCCGGGATCATTCGACTGCCAATGATCGATGCCCCCGATATCGAAACACTCATTGAGCGTATCCAGCACGCAAGGGCGCAGACCATTCAGCGCCCACGCGCATATGAACGCCAGGACGGAGATCCCTGTGAGGCGACGCAACGGCTTTGCGGTCTCGATGATAAATCGGATATCGGATCGAGGCTGCAATTCCTGCGGCCGGTCGAGCACCCTGACCCCGTCTTTTGCCATAACGGCAATTTCAACCAGGCGGTGACCGCTCTTGAACAGATGATCCGCACACATGATCGCGAACTGCGGCGCTCCCCTCTGGTCTGGTGGACCAACCGACATCCCGGCGACCGGCTGGTTGACCACCTGTCCCGTATACGGCCCGGGATCAAGACACCCCATTTCTGGCCGACCCTGCCCTGGGAGTGGCCTTATGCCTATTCCGATGGGGATCAGACAAACCCCCAGGACGTCCATCCGCTTATCGATGTGCTGGCCGCGTGCCCGGACCGGGAACGAAGCGTGTTCACCCGGCCGCGCATCCGATTTGCCAATCGACGGGGCAACTGCCCCGAGATGCTCGTCTTTGCCGGTCGGCGCAAGAAGGGACGGAACTGGATCTATGGCAGAATTGAGGTCCGCAAGACCGGAAATTTTGCCGGGATCATCCGCATGCCCGCGTTTCTGGACGGAGTGCGCAATCTCGATTTGTTCGACCTGATCCGAAAGGATGCCGGGCAGGTGCAGGGACTTGTCGCGCGCAAAGACCCGCCCGAAGAGATCCGCTCTGCGCTTGAGGCACAGCTTTCAGAAAAGCTCTCGGAGCAGTTCGGGGGGAAGCCATTGCCGGACACGTTCTCCAAAACCGGAACCGGGGCCATGCCATGATCTGCGCACCTTCCAGAAATCCTCCTGCCTTACGGGGCATTGCAACGTCCCCGGCCTGCCGGACCCTGGCATGTTCCGCCAGACCTGCCGAAGCTGGTACATCTCCGGCGTGCGCCACAGAGAAGGCTGGTCCGGCGCAAGACCTGCGCCTGCATCCGCGTTCTTCCCGTGCCGGGGGGAGGGTCTCATGATTGCAGGGCTTTCGGACATGGTTATGGCGGTTGCTCCATGGCTGATCGCGGCTCTCGCGCTTCGGGCCATGGTCGTGATTGGCCTCTATGATGTGTTCACCTTCGAGATCCACCTTGGCCTGCTCGGGATGGCCGCCCTGTACATGGTGCTGCTGATCCTGACCGGTGGCGGGAACCTGGTGGACGCCCTTGTGGTTGCCGGGCTCTTCTGGCTTGTTACCGCCCTGTTCAATCGCATGGCCTTACGGATCGGGCAGGGTGATACCTGGCTCATGGGCTTCATCGGGTTGGCGGCGGGATCCGGGTACGCGCTCCCGGTGCTTGTGGTATTCGGCCTGCTGAGCCTTCTGACCGCCGCCTGTTACAGCATCGTCTGCGGCAAACGGCTCTTCCGGTCAATGTTCCCGATCGCTCTGCCGGGCATGGGGGCAGCACTGCTGGCCCTGATCCTGCGGATGGGGGAAGTTACCGCTGGGCCGCGCGCGGACGGCTCCCTGCCGCTGGACGGCCAGGTTCAAACCTTGATCATGCTCGGCCTCCTGGCCGTGGCGGCCTGCATTGGCCAGGCCGTGGTCCGATACAGCAGGCAAACCCGAAGAAGACCCGCCTCAGGCGGGCTGGATCGGATCGATGGAGGTCGCAATTGAGACGGCAGGCCCCACGGAAACCGTTTAACAGGCGCACCCCGGCCCAGGCCGGATGGCGTAAACCGCGCCTCACGGACTTTGCGGGCTGCTGCCTTGCCTCCGCAGTCATGAGGCGGGCTCGGCATGTGGCAAGTCGCCTCGTGGTGATGAATCTCCTTCTCCCAATCGGTCGGCCTCATCAGGTCCCGCACGGCTTCGAAGAGATACCCCATGAGAGTTCCTCCTTCTATTTTGATGGTTTGTCGACTCACATAGTAGGAGGGGCAGGTTGGGCGGTCCAGCTACCGGCCAACCTGCCGATTATTCAGCGCGCGGGGGGCTGCCCATGACGGACCGCATCCCTCTGCCGCCGCGCCGCCCGAGCGAGACGCGCAAGCTGCACTGGGCGGGCCACAGCGTCTTCGTTACCATTGGCTATGACGAGGATCACGCCCGCGCCCGCGAGATCTTCTATGACAGCGGGTACAAATCCGGATCGGACATGGAGGCGCTGGTGTCCGATCTCTGCATCGCGCTCTCGGTGATGCTTCAGCATGAGGGGGTGACGGCGGCAAGCCTTGCCAGATCGATGAGCACCGCCTTCGATCTGCATACCGGCAAAGAGAAGCCCGCTTCCATTCTCGGGCTGCTGCTCCACGAACTGGAACGTCCCCCCGCGTGGTCGGCCGATCTGGCGAATGCGCGGCGCATGAATGCGGGGGAGGGGTCATGACGCGGGGTCTGTGGCGGACATATCCGGTTCTGGTCCTGCCGCTCTGGCCACAGATGGCCCTGGCACATGAACCAGACGCGGGCGCAGCACAGCTTCCGCCCGCATCCATCCTGTTGGGCGTCTTGCTGGCCTATTTCTTTATGCGCCTGCCGCGCCTGTCGTCTTTAGGGCCGGAAACCCCTGGCGACCGCGCTTTGAACATTGCCCTGAGAACGCTCGGTGTGCTCGCGGTATTGCTCCCGTTCGTGCTGTTGGCGCGCGAAGAGACCGCCACACAACGCCTGCAATCGAATACGGACATGCCCGCATGGTCCGGGGAGGGACGGCCATGACAAAGGCATCGACAATCGAATTCGGGTTCAACGCGGCCCCGCCAAAGGATTTCGAGACCGAACTGCGCGAGGCGCTCAACCACCCGGTCAATATGAAGCGGATCGTCTCGGAGATGGAAGCGGCGCTGAAGATAACCGATCTGGCGGCGGTGAAGCGGCATCTTGAAATTCTCCAGGTCACGAGCAAGCTCTGCAAGTTTCACTATGGCACGGGTATGGGCGGCACCTTCCGGGTTCTGAACGACGCCACGCACCGGGCCCGGGCGCGCGTGGTCCGCGCCGACATGGCGGGCGAGATCGATTATCCGGACAACCCGCCCATCAATGCCAATACGGTGCGGCAATGGAAGTCGCGTTACGGGTTTCTGAGCGCGGAGGAACTGGAAGAACTGATGCGCAAGCGCAAGCGCCCGCTGACCCAGGCGGACCTGCGGCGCAGGAAACTGGACATGGAGTTCCGCAGTGTCACGGCCAACTATTCGAAAGGGGAAAGGCCATGATGCTTCGCCGAAGAGTCAAAGGCCCCTGTCCGCGCCATGGTCTGCTGGCCGCTCTGGTCCTCTGCCTGCCCGATCCGGCCCTGGCGCATGAGACGGGATCGGCGTTTTCCCTGATGGAAAAGATGGGGCTGATCTGGGTGGCTTGCACGGCCGCGTTCCTGCTCATGTCCGCGAAGACCGGGCTTGATTACCTGATGGCCGGCGTCCTGTTCGTGCTGTTCCTGTTCTGCCTTGCCGTTCCTGTCATCCTCGCCGTCAGAGAGGAAATCGCACGCCGCGCTGTGAGCGAACCTCCGCCTGTCGAAACCGCTCCGGGGGCCGCAGAATGAAACGTTTCCGCCCACACCCTGCCGTCCCGCCCCTGCCGTTGCGCCTGGGCAATGGCGTCACGCGCGTTCAACTCGAGGAGATGAGATATGATGAGTTTAGCATTCGGTTCTGGTGGGGTGCTGGCCATGTTGTTGATCCTGGCCTGGCCCAAGCCTGCGGTTCCGCCCCTGAATCCGCAATATCGCAATTCGGAAGAAGACCCGGCGTGGCGCACATTCGAGCGTCAGGAACTTTGGTACCGCATTGTGACCGGTGTGCTGGCTATCATTGCCGCGGTCCTGAACTATGCGGCAGTCACCTTGTTGTTCGCGTGAAGCAGGCCTCGCGCACTGCGCGGGAAAACCTCTTTCGCCGTAAGAGCTGTATGGGCGTAAGTCCGTCGGCGTATTATGGGCGTGAGCCGTTTTCAAAACAGGTTTCAGAGCCAGGGCATCACACCCTGAGCGAACGCAACCACACTTGCCGGAGTGGCAACGAGGATGGCCAGTCCCGTCCATTCCTTGATCCGGCCACTGACTATCTGCTTACGCAGAATCTCAAGTTCGGCACGGTCAACCGTACTGTTATGGATCCCGGTATCAATGAGACGGAGCAGAACCCCGGAAACCCCGGGATCGAGCCCAGCCTCTTCCAGCGCGCGTTTGGCCTCAAGCGTATCAATCGCCGGCCGATGGGCCATCGGATCATATCCTTCTTGTCAAAATATGCCGGTCCACTTTCCCGAAACACGATAATGCGTGCAATCCGCGCGAATGTCCTGGCGGCACCGATGCGGCCCCGCAGGTGCGCGCCATGAAACATTTCCGCCCGGACCCTGCCGTCACGCCCCTGCCGTCGCGCCTGGGCAATGGCGTCACGCGCGTTCAACTCGAGGAGAAGAGATATGCTGAGTTTGATATTCGTTCTTGGTTCGGTTATCTGCCTTGCCCTGGCAATAGCCTGGCCCAAGCCTGCGGTTCCACCCTTGAACCCACAGTATCGCAACTGGCACAACGACCCGGCGTGGCATCTTTTTCAGCGACAACGAAACCGATACTCGACCTTTCTTTTTGTCACGATCGTACTGTTCATAGTGTTCCTGAACCTGGCTATCCTGTTTTATTGAAGCGCCCTGCCCGGAGCCGGGCCAAAGGCGATGACCGGGCAGCGCCCCCCAGCGCAATTACCACAAGAAACACAGCAATAACCAACCCCCCCCGACGTGCACATATTTTAGGCTACAGCAGACGTGATGAAAGCCCGGCGGACCGAGTTCTATTGAAAAGTCTGGAAGACGTTCATGACGAACTGGAAAATAATCCCGATGCCAGCCAGAAGCCCTACAAGAACGGCGATCCATTTGAGGTCGTCGATCTGCCTTTTAACAAAATCTGCTCGCAGAATTTCCAACTCGGCCCGATCGACTGTATTGTTATGGATCCCGGCATCAATGAGGCGGAGCAGAACCTCGGAAACCTTGGGATCCAGCCCGGCTTCTTCCAGCGCGCGTTTGGCTTCAAGTGTATCAATTGTCGGTCGATGGGTCATCGGATCAGATCCTTCTTGTCAAAACATGCCGGTCCACTTTCCCGAAACACGATGACCAGGGCAATGCGCGCACCTCTCCCGGCACCTCTTGCCCTGCTGCTCTGGCCGGGTATGGCCCTGGCGCATGAGACGGGATCGGCGTTTTCCCTGACGGAAAAGATGGGGCTGATCTGGGTGGCTTGCACGGCCGCGTTCCTGCTCATGTCCACGAAGACCGGGCTTGATTACCTGATGGCCGGCGTCCTGTTCGTGCTGTTCCTGTTCTGCCTTGCCGCCCCTGTCATCCTCGCCGTCAGAGAGGAAATCGCACGCCGCGCTGTGAGCGATCCTCCGCCTATCGAAAACGCCCCGGGGGCCGCAGTATGAAACATTTCCGCCCGGACCCTGCCGTAACGCCCCTGCCGTCGCGCCTGCCACATGTGGATCCGGCCTCCTGCCGCGCACTCTGGGCGGCGGTGCTGCTGACCGCCCTGCGTGACCTGTGCGATCCCAAACCCAAATCCTCCGCGCGCGATACCGCCGAGCGATGGGTTGGCGCGCGGCCCGACCGCAATTTCCGTGCGGTCTGCACCCTGGCGGGGATGGATACCCGCCGGATTCACCGCAGGATGGCGGCGCTCATGGCACTGCCCGCCTCCGAGCGGCGCGCGCGCGTGCCCAGGCTTCATAATCCCGCCTTCAGCCCGCGACCCGTAGCGTCCTCGAAAGCCCGAAACGAGACGGCGGCGGAGCCCGCACACCCGGCACAGGTTACCCTGCACCCGGGCTTGCGCCGCGCCCGCGTGGCAGAAATGGTCGCGCGCGGGGATGCACCCCGCGACATGACCGATGCGTTCGCGGCCGAGGGTCATGCCGTCTCCAGAACGCAGGTCGGGAACGACATCCGGCACCTGCGCAAGGCAGGCCGGATCGGATATCTGCGGGTGCCGGGCGCTCGGCAGCCTGCCGAAACCATCGGGAGGACGCCATGATCCAGCCGGAGCGTATTGGATTGGAGCCCGAACCGTTCATCTTCGCGCTGGTGACGCTGGTCGCGATGGCCTGGCTTGTCTGGCGCGAGGTCGCCACGTTCAGGATAGATCCGGACGCACTGACCACCGTGTGGGCCGGTGCGTTCACCCTGGTTCTGCTCACCGGCGATCCGGCCAACTGGAGCGCGGCCCTGGCGATGGGCTGCATCGCGGCGGCGCTCACGGATATCGCGCGGCTCTGGCAACCGGTGGCGATCGGGCAGGGCGATATCCGGATGATGGGACTCGTCGGATTTCTGGCAGGTCCCGATCACGCGGTGCCCGCCTTCTGCGCCTTCGGGGGTCTCTGCCTTCTGACGTCGGCGGGCTACAGCATTATCCGAAGCAAACGCCTGTCGCACGTGGTCTTTCCTGTCACGATCGCGGGTATGGGTGCCGCCGCACTGGCCCTGGCGCTGCGGTTGAACGATCTCGCAGGCTGGATGCCGCTGCCCGGGGGATATGAGCCGCTGCGGCAGGCGGCATACCAATTCCCGCCGCTGCTCCTGCTCGCCGCCATTCTGCTGGCCATCGCGCTGGGATTCATCGCACTGAACCGCAAGCGCGTCGGACTATCGTCGAGGGCCGCCCCATGACCCATGACATGACGCCCGATCAGGACATCTTCCTGTCCGGTATTCCGGCGCTGGCTCTGCCCGTCGATCCCGAAACGGTGATGATCACCCTCGCCGTCCTGCTGGCCATGGCGGGCGTAGCCTGGCGCGATGCGCGCACCTTCGAGATCGATTTCTGCCTGCTCGGGGTGGCGGCATTTGCCATGAGCGCGCTGATCGCCGGGGCGGACGCCAGCGGCGGCGTGACCAGAGCGCTGATCCTCGCTGCGGCGATGGCGACCGTGACCCTGCTGGTGCATGGGATACGGCCCGGCCAGCTTGGCGCGGGCGATATCTGGCTCATGGGCTTCATCGGACTGGCGGCGGGTCCGGACCATATCCTCGCCGTGCTGATCAGTTTCGGCCTGCTGGGACTGCTGACCTCGGCGGTCTATAGCCGCGTTCGGAGCAAGAGGCTGTTTCGGTCGATGTTTCCGCTGGCGCTTCCGGGCATGGGCGCGGGGCTGTTGGCCCTGATGCTGCGCCTGGGCGATGCCGGCAGCGTCCCGCCGGATGCTGCGGTTCAAACCCTGCTCATGCTGATGGTTCTGAGCGGGGCGGCCTGCATCGGCTGGGCCGCCATCCGGCAGGCCCGCCTGAAACGCACGCGGGATGTTCTGTTCAGGAGGGCCCGATGAGACGGCACGCACAGCATGATCCGTTCATACAGATCGCGGAACTGCACAATCGGCTGCTGGCCGCGGCCCGGCATCCCGATCTGTTCCCGGACGCCGAGGCCGCGTGCATCCGCGATATGGCCGAGCGGTACGGGGTCGAAGACCCGCCGATGCTGCCGACGCCCTGGGAAGCGGCTTTTCTGGACCCCGAGGAGGCCGCGCGCATGGCGGCCATCACCTATACCCTGGTCCTGCATGACATCGCATGGGGGGCCGCGGGGCGAACACGGGAGACAGGATCATGAGTTCCGGCCCGCGCTGCACCCTGCGCACTCCGACCGCCGCCGATCTCTACCGGGGCGGGCGCAGCCTGCTGCAATTGATCGATGGCATGTCGGAGCAGACCCTGCGGGGCTGCCGCTTTGGGGTGGTCCATGACCGCACCGACATGGTCATGATCCGGGCGGACGGCCTGGAAACCCCCGGCTGGGGCTGGACCGTGATGGATACGCTCGGGGCGGTGGTGTTTCTGCGCAACCTCAACCGCGCGCCGGAAAGCCGCCGCGTTGATGCCGTCCTGGGCGGGATGGAGTTCATCATCGACGGGCGCTGGGGAATTCTGCCGCCAGCCGTGCCCGCGCTGCGCTGCGCCTGCGCGGTTCTCCCGGACCCGATGATCCGCGCCAGCCTGCAGGTGCTGACCGAAGAAGAGGCGCAGGCCCATGCGCAAGTGCCGCAGAAGGGGGATATGGACTGATGCCTGCCCGCAAGTATTCCGATGACCTGCTGAATGAGGCCTGCCGCCTCCGGGAAGCCGGGATGGCGGTCCCCCGGATCGCCCGGCGGCTGGGAATGCCGGACACGGTGGTGGAGTATCACTGCCTGCGGCTGGGCGCGGACAGCCCGAACGCGGCCGCGCGGCAGGATCCCGTCATCAGTGTGACGCAATACCGCCGGAATGGCCGTGTGGTGCGGCGCTTCTCTGAGGTGGAGGACACCCGCCTGCTGGGCTTGAGAACGCAAGGCATCGGCGTGAACGAGATCGCGCGGCAACTGGGGCGTTGCCGGAACTCGGTCATTGGCCGGTTGCGCAGGCTGGCCCGGCGAGAGGCCAGAGACGAAGCAAGACGGGAAACCCGGCATTTGAGCGAGGTGAAAGCATGATCGGCAATCCGAAGGCGTTCATCACGAGTCCCCAACGGCTCAAGGCGCTCGTCGAGGAACTGGAGGCGGTCGGGGTTGCCCGGACCCATGCTCCGGAGACCGGGGCCGCGATCCCGGCTCTCGTGATCCTCACGGAACTCATCGCCCATGGTGGAAAGTTGGCCATTTCACGCGATCCGGAAGATATCGGGGATGCGTTGGCGGTGCTTCTGCACATGCAGGGCGTGGCGGTGAACGACGCCACGCTCGAGACCGCCATAGCAACATGGCTGAAAAAGGCCCGGTCGCGCCTGAACAAGGATGTGGGCGCATGACCGGACCCATGAATGATAACGGGATGGACGCGCATGACGCGTATGATGACATGTATGACCACGACATGACATTCGAGGAGGTGCAGCGCGCGCTTGGGGCCGATCCGGAGCCACAGACGCATGATCCGACCGATCTGTCGGTGATCCTGACCTTCGGGGATGCGAAGGGACGTGAATGCCGCATTCCGGTGGCGGAGCTGCTGCGCGCCTTTCTGGCTCTCGACCAGGAGGGACTGATCCCGGACCCCGGTGCGGATTGGCGCAAAGCCATGGCGGGGCATCTTGCGGCTGCGCCGGGCACGGAGGATGAGACGCTTGCCCACTACGTCCGGCTCGAACGGGTGGCGGAGGGGATGTGCGACTGCTGCGGGGCGGTCTGTCACGCGGTTTTTCATGTCGGGACTGAAAACTTCCGCATCGAACGCTGGGCCGTGGTGACCAGCACCATGGTGCTGGAAGACCGGGGGTTTCTGTTACCGTTGCCATTGCAGTGGTACCAGAGATTGGAAACGAATTATGAGTCTATATGTGAGACTGGGCGCTACATCCTCACCTCCGGTCAGAGTGGGGCTGAAGATGTTTGAAACCCTGACAGGAAATCGACACCCATGGGAGCAACGTGACGGAAAGACGGGGCGCGTACAGAGATTCGGAATTTGCCCCGATTGCGGTAATGCAATGCAGTTGATCAATATAGAGGGGTCCGAAACGGGGCCAGCCCCGCATGGGCGACACAGGATGTATCCTGTTCCAGGATTTGCCTGGTCTCTTGACCGTATCGTGAATTGCGACAGGTATGACCCCGCCAGACGGAGCGCATTGCTTGAAGAGCAAACCACGATTACCGCAGAGGCAATTCACCTGCGCGATTTTCTAATAGGGAATTTCAATATTGCGGTCGGGGTTTTACAGGAAGACCTCGGGTTCGAGTTGAGGCTCAAGCAACTCGACAGGATGTTGGAAACGTGGCTGGAAGACCGATGGTATTGCTGGCGGGATGCCCATGAAGGCAATCTTCCATGGCTGTTTGCGCGCATCACGATGGCACAGGACCTGTTTGGCCAGCGCATGCGGCCAAACTCCCCGACCTGCAAGGCAATCCTGTCGCGGGCACCAGAAGCCCGGCTCGGCAAATACCGGAGGCTTCTGAACGCGCCGGGGCAGAGGCTCGAATTGGAGTTCACCGTGTTGAACCACAGTGTAGACCACGTGAAGGGCGGGCCGCGAGAAAGCATCGATCTCTGGATCATGCGGCCTGGATCAGGGACAGGCCGGACCCCCAACGTTGTTTTTGAGAAGAGAATAGACCTGCGTCCTGAAACGTTTCTGTCGCGGGTGGCGCAAAAAGACCCCTCGGAAAAATATGGCAGAAGGTTGCTGGACCTCGCCCAGGCCGCCCTCGACCGCTATCTCGCGCGTAACCCGGACGCCCGCATAGCCGAGCCAGCGGAAGGTGCCCCATGACCCGCCTGCCGCTTCTCGACAGGATGCACGCGCCGGTCGCGGCCCCGCCAGCCGATCCGCATGGCCCTGTGATCCCTTTGGAGGAGATCGACGAGACCCTGCGTCTCCCCATGCGCCGACGGGCAGGTGACCAGGCCCGCATCGAGCTGCAACGCGACCGGGAAAGCGGCCTCTGGATGTGGGCGACCTGCTACGCGTTGGACGATGGCAACACGTTTTTCGGCGGCGGGCGGTGCAGCGGATACCAGGTCGGTCCCAAATGGGGAAACTTCGCCGCAACGCGCGAGACTGCGCTGCACTGCGCGATCAGCGAGGTGCTGAGCCGGATCGAAACATATGACACGCCACAGACCCGGCGCATCTGGACATGGCTGGAGGGGCTGAGATGAGAAACCAGCACGCCACGCAAGACCGGACCGGACCCGTGCCCGAGCATCTCCTGCCGCCGGTTCTGCAGCTTGTCGGCGCAATGGAATACAATACGGAGCCGACGCGCTGCCGGGTGGTGTTCCATCTCGAAACACCTGACGGCGCGCGCGGGACGCTCACCCATGGCGAGATCATGGTCATGCTGCGCTTTGCGGAAGCCAGCGGTGCCATACCGCCGCTCGGGCCGGACTGGTGGGCAAGGGACGGGGGCCGGACCAGATGTGCGGGACCCCCGGCGCATGATGATACCGGCGTACCAGGCACAATCCACATCGACCCCGCCACGATCATAACCTTCGAGGAGACACGCAGCGGCAGGGAATTCGGCATCGCGCTCGGGACGATCCTGCAATGTGTTTGCGTGTCGGAAGCGCTGCACGTGGTTCCTCCGCTCGATGAGGCCTGGCGCAAGGTGGCAGTCCATGAGGCAATCCAGGACAGCGTGACGCGGATCATGCTCCAGGCGGGCCGTGTGAAACCGGGAGGCTGCGGATGAGACACGCGTTGGGCAGGCCGGACTGCGGCGGCCGGGTTCGGGCCAGCGGATGCTGTGCGCGTAACAAGGTTTATGGTAAATATGTCAGCAATACTGACCCATCAACGCAGATCGGACATCAGATCAAACGGCGGGTCGAACGACGGGGGCCGTTGAGGACCGCCGACACGCGCAAGAGCGCTGCGTTGAACGGCGGGACCGCCTCAGTGCGGGGCGTTCGGGTCGAACACTGCGGAGAGAGACGGCGCATCGAGAACAGCATCCAGCCATGTGTCGATCTGCGCCACATCAGAGGCGGCAACCCGGTCGCGCATCGACCGGGGCACGGGACCGAACCGGCGCTGCAACTGACGCAGCAGGGTTGCGGCCTTGCCTTCCGCCAGCCCTTCCGCCTTGCCTTCCGCCAGACCTGTAGCAAGCCCTTCGGCCTTGCCTTCCGCCAGTCCCTCGGCCAGTCCCTTGGCTTCGCCTTCCGCCAACCCTGCCGCCAGTCCCTCGGCCAGCCCTTCCGACTTGCCCTCGGCCCGCATCGTCTGTGCAATCGACCCCATATATGCCTCCATGTCATAGGCACCCAGGCGGCGCAGTTCCGCCGTGAGAGTGTCCAGGCCCACGTCATAGGCCTCGCTGATATATTTGAAGACCTGCTTGCGCAGATCACTTCCTTCCGGCAGGCTTTCCACCACGTCCGCGAGATGGTCTATCGCCTCGCGCCGCATGGTGATCAGCACCGACCGCAGCATCGCGTTGCGCGACAGGGCCGCAACCGGAATCTCGCCGATATTGCGCAGAATATAGGACGCGCCGGGCAAAAACGCCAGTTCGGGCGGACCCGCGATCATCTCGCCCAGCCCGTCAGGCACAGTCCAGCGGCGCTCACCGGCATAAAGCACCAGTGGCACGATGGGCGGCAGGTTCCGCCGGGACGCCGTCCCGTTTTCCGTCACATGCCTGCGCCAGATCCGGATCATGTAATGGGCCAGTTGCAGCGGCAAGCCGGTATCGGGCGTGCTTTTGTGCTCGATGAGCAGGTAGCAATAGACCGGGGTTCCGAACCGGGTCCGCACCTTGTAGAGCGCATCGCTCTGGCTTCCGGACAGGGCCTCGTCCACGAACGACCCGTCGATCTTCTCCGGGCGCGTCACGTCCAGCAGCGCCGCAATCCGGTTGGGCAGGTGATCGCGCAGGAAGGCCTCCGCAAGGCTCGGGTCCTCGAAGGCGGCGCGGAACAGCGCGTCATGGGCGTTGGGCAGATCGGCCATCGGTGCTCCGGCAAAGATGTATCCGCACCTTGCTATGCGGGTCGCCGGGCATTCGCAAGGTGCAATGGGCGAGAGGACGCGCAAATCCACAACGGGAAAGGACCAGGCTCATGAGCACCCATTACACGCTGCACGTGCCCGTCGAGGGCAAGGACAACATCAAGCGATACCCCCGTGTCGGCGTGATGTTCGAAAACCGCAACCAGGAGACCGGCGAGGTGTACCACACCATCAGGCTCGATTTCCCGGTCGGGGTCACGGAACTTCTCGCATTCCCGCCCAGGGCGCGCGAGGCACAGGCGGGCATGGGCGAGAGTCCGGACGCGGAGCGCGCCGCATGATCTGGCCGTTCGAAACACACGCGCATTGCATGGCGCGGGAGGCGGAGCTTTGGCGGCGCACCCGGGCGCTGGACCGGCATGTGCTGGAAGAGTTGAACCCCCGTGACCTGAGACGGCAGCGGTTCCTGTTCTGCCTGGGCCTCACGCTGGTCCTGGCACTGCTGCTGATTGTCCAACTCCCCCCGCCCTTCGATGTGCCGCTGGAGCAGGCAAACGCGCCGGACGGTGTTCTGGATGGGGGCTTGATGCTTGCCGCCGCGATTCTCCTGAAGCTCTTCGCCGCCGCAACCCTGGCGCTCTGCGTCTTGAACCGGTTCCGGGTGCTGGCTGCTGCGAATATGGCGCTCGTCGCAGCCTACCTTGTCCTGACCATGGGGGTCTTCGGTCTGCTTGCCACAGAACCAGCCCCGTCCGCTCTGCGGAAAGGACCTGTGCCGGAGGGTTCACCATGACACGTGCAGCCCGGCAACCGGACACGCAAGCGCAGCGTTATATCACCTATGCCTGGCTTGCGGCGATGATCGCCCTGCCGCTCTGGTTTATCGCGTCGATGCTGCCATGGGTTCCCTATTGGCTTTCGGGCGTCATGCTGGTCTGCGCAACCGCGCTGGTCATTCTCTATGCCACGCTTGAGCGGAAGGGCGATGGTCCGTTCAACCCGAATGATCCGTTTCATGGCTTCAGCCTGATTACCTTCGTCGTCGTCCTGGGCCTCAGTCTCATACCGCAATCAGCGCCCCCCGAGGGCACAGAAGCGGAACAGAGCACATCCGCCGAAGGGGCAAAGCCATGAACGCGGCGCGCAACACCTGGCGTGCGCTGTCCCGGCGCGACAAGGGCAAGCTTGTGTTCGGCCTCTTCGGGATTGTGTTCATGATCCTCTACGCAGTGTTTGTCGCGCTGGACACGCAGCCGCTTTCGGACCTGTCACCGCATTACAGGGTCCAGCCCTCCAATGACGCGGAGGCGGGCCGATGACCCCGAAACGCGACACGGTGAGACTGACGCCCCTGACCCTTGTGCGCGTGATGAACGCGAGCCTGTTCGCTGCGGCCCTGCTGGCCCTGACCGGCGCGGCGGAGTTTGTCCATGCACAAGGCACGTCCCTCCAGGGCGTGGCCTCGGTGATCGATGGCGATACGCTGGAGATCAGGGGCCAGCGCATCCGGCTTCACGGGATCGACGCGCCCGAAAGCGGTCAGAGGTGCAGGGACGCGCGCGATGTTTCCTACCGCTGCGGCCAGCGCGCGGCATTGGCGCTGGCCGATCTGATCGGGCGCAATCCCGTCACCTGCCGACGGACGGATATCGACCAACGCCACAGCCGGGTCGTCGCGGTCTGCTTTCTCGGCACGCTCGACCTGAACGCCTGGATGGCGGCGAACGGCCATGCGATGGCCTACCGCAAATACAGCCTTGATTACGTGAGTTTGGAAACACAGGCCCGGCGCGGCCGGAAGGGCATCTGGGCGGGCCGTTTCGTCCCGCCCTGGGACTGGCGGCAAGGGGCAAGGTACAAACCGAAGCCCGGGACAAAGACACCCGCCCCGGCGCAGGAGAACGCCGCACCTGGGACGCCGGGCTGCAAGATCAAAGGGAACGTGAGCCGCTCGGGCGAACGCATCTACCACGTGCCGGGACAGCAGCATTACGCGGCGACCCGCATCAGCCCCGGCAAGGGCGAGCGGTGGTTTTGTTCCGAGGCGGACGCCCGCGCGGCCGGTTGGCGGAGGGCGAAGCGATGACGCGGTTCCTTCTTCCAGCAGGCTGCCTGATCCCGCTTGTCTTGTGTCTTGGTGCGGTGGTCCTTGCAGAACCGCCCGTTACAAGGGGAGTGGCCGCGGAAATCGTGTTTCTGTGCGTCTGCGCAACGGTGCTGGCATTCCTTTGCGGTCTGCTCTATCACCTCGCCGAGCCTTACCCCCTGCGCATCGCCGTTCTGCTGCTCCTGCT
>CBDEUH010000002.1:0-4065 GCA_965243255.1 Dehalococcoidia bacterium | reverse complement strand
CGCGCAGTCTCCACCCTGAACCCCATACAGGTGGTGACGGTTCTCCAAGCTACCAGCGGCGGGTAGCGGTCCCAGGTCGGTCCGTTGGGGTACATCGGTGCGGTGGGTGATGTCCCGAAACAAGCCCTGTCGTTCCTGAATGCGATGCACCACTAGTTCGGCGGCCCTGGGGGAGATGTCTATTCCTACCCACTGGCGAGCATGGTCATCAGCGGCAACCATCGTGGTGGCGCAACCACAAAACGGATCTAACACCACATCACCAGGCGCTGCTGAGGCTTTGACTATCCGATCCAAAAGAGCAAGCGGCTTCTGCGTCGGATAACCCAACCGCTCCTTCGCCATGTTATTGATGGTGGGAATCTCCCACACATCCGTTGCGCCCTTCATCTTTCCTCTCATGCGTTGTGACGTGGCGGGAACCATCGGCTTGTCGAAGTGGTAGTCATCTGACTGGGTATAGAACAGGATGACATCATGCTTTCGGGAAAACCGGTTCCAAGATGATCCGCCCAAGCCGTAACTCCAAACGATCTCGTTCTGAAAATTGCTACGTCCGAAAATGGCATCCATCAAGAGCTTGAGGTAGTGGCTCATAGTTGGGTCGCAATGCAAATAGATGCTTCCAGTCGGCTTCAACAGTCGGTGCATCTCCAACAAGCGAATGGCCATGTACACCAGATACGATTTGTCCGAGTCAGTTATAGCTGCTAGCAGCACTCGCCACAATGCTTGATGTTTGTCCTCGATCAGGTCTATCCATTCAATGTCTAGGTCTGTGAGGGTCCAGGTGTCTTTAAACGCGGCTCCCGCCGCGACCGATCCGATGGGCGCGGCATAGTCCGCTTTGCTGTTAAACGGGGGATCCAAGTAGATAAGGTCTATGGTCTCGGAGTTCATGCCGCGCATGACCTCAATGTTGTCACCGGTCCAGACGGTCTTGTTGACCCAGTTCGCTCCAACGGGGGGGGGGGACACGCTAGGCGATTAGGGGGAAACTCGACACAACGGCCAAACCTATGTTTGTCACGCCATGTACACGATTTTTGTTTGCATAGCATGAAAGGGTAGGAACCTACAAAGGGAGATTCAACTCTGCGGAGCTTTCCGGTTCCCTCATGACGGGAAGACCACGGTTCAAATTAAACCAAGGCAAGCTCTGGCGGGCGTTAAGGGTCCCATCTAGCTGTGTATCCTCGGTGGCGCATGAGTGAGTTTCTGGCGGCGGCCGCAGCGGCCCTGAACGCACCCGAAGAACTGGTTTTGCGCTCGGCCGAAGCGAAGGCCCAGGCCTTGGGGGGAACCGCCGACGATTATCTGCAGGCTTGGGGGGGCGGCGCCGCCGCCCCCACTCCGGCCCCCCCGGCGCCGCCCCCTCAGTCCGCCCCGGCCCCACCGGTGGAGCAGGCGCCTGCGCCGGCCGCTCCCGAGGCAGTTCTCTCCCCGGTGGAAACCCCTGCAGCCGCGGCGGCGGCTGTCCAGCCGGAAGCAGACGTTGCCGTGGTGGAGGAGCCTCCTCCACCCGAGGTGGACCCTGCGCCGTTGAGCGTGCGCAGAAGGCTGGGGGGAAGGCTCGGAGCAATCACCGGAGCGGCGATGGGACTGGTGACCCTGGTGGCGTTGACCCCCTGGCTGGCGCCGCGAGCGGACACCCTCGGTGAGGAGGGCCCCTTCTCTCCATCGCTGCTGGTGGCCTCCGATCGGGCTGTCATCGGGTTGGTTGTGCTGTTCGGTGTGTATGGGATGGTTCTGTCGCTGTTCACCACCGCGGCCGTGGGATGGCATGGTCCCGGAATGAGAATCTCAGAAGGCCAGGGTTCCATAGTGGTGGGCGGTGTGCTCACCGGGTTTTTGATCGGAGGGGCAGCCGGCGGAGTGGCGACCGGCATGTTCGGAACACAGTCGGCGGGGGCCGAAGAGGTGGAAGTTTCGGTTCTCGCCGGTCTGGTGACGGTGGTTGTGGCCGGGACTGTCCTTGGTTGGGCGGTGGGCCAGCTCTCGCAGGTCCTGGGGGTCCCGGAAGGCATGGCCGGCGCCGAGGGGGAGGAAGCCGGAGCAGTCAGGTTCCGGTTGAAGTCCGCCTTGGCCCTTCCCGTAATCGGAGTGGGGTTGATCGCAGTGCTGGTGTTGCCGAACGCTTACATCTTCCTGCGGTTCCCCGGCTGGGCGCCCATCATGGGATCCGTGGTAGCCGCCAGCATCCTCACTTTTGCCGGCCTCTCCGCATCCCGCCCGGGCATGCGGATCACCAAGGGAGAGTTTCTTCTGGCCGCCGCCGGGATCGGGGTGGTGGTGTTCATCCTTTTCGCAGTGCTCAACACACAGGGGGCGGGACACGCCGAATCGGAGGACCACCACGGCGTCGAAGCTGAAGCCATCGAGGTGGTGCTTCCCTCCTGAGATCTCGCCCAGCTTCCAGCGCCGGGAATCGGCCAGGCGGGCGTTCGATGTCCTTTTGGGGAAGAAGTTCAGGGCCTATTTCCTCTGTTTGGCCGGGTGGAGGGTTCGGCGGTGTTGCTGGTAGGTGGGGTGGGGTAGGCGTGTTCGTTTGGTGGGCGGTCGGCGTAGGCGGTAGGCGCCGGTGGGGGTTTTTTCGATCTGCCAGTCCCGGTCGTGGACGTTGTGGTGGCAGCGGGAGCACAGCAGGCACATGTTGTCGAGGTTGGTGGGGCCTCCGTCCTGCCAGTGGATGATGTGATGGGACTGGCACCAGTCCGCTTTGGCGCCGCATCCTATGCAGGCCCGGTCGCGGGCTATAAGAGCGGCCCGTTGGGTGGCGCTGGCTTTCCGCCGGGCCATTCCCAGGTCCATCGGTACCGATGGTCCGCGGAAGATAGCGGGAAGGATCTGCGCGTCACAGGCGAGCCGTCGCAGCTCGGTGGCGGGGATGGGGGTTCCGTTCTCCAATCTTGCGTTGTGCAGTTGCTGGCTGATGGTGTTGTACTCGGCGATCACCAACAGTTTCACGTCTTGGGATGATCCGTCTTTGTTCCCCCCCGGGCGTGTGAGCAACAGAGCGAGGGCGTCGGCCATTCTCTGCCCTGGCGTGGCCCGGTTCTGGGGGTCTTCTTCCTGCCATAGTTCGTTCATCTTCTTCGACAACGCCGTCTCTATTCGAGCACCTGTGATTGGATCGAACCTCCCATACAAGACGGTCATCCCGTCTTCGATGGCGGTGCGGATCTTGGCGTACCGGCGCGACCGTTGATGCGCCAACTTCGAGACTCCGTCATCTTTGGAGCGTTGTTGTTCGTGTTTGCGGACTGTGGCGGCGAACTTGTCGGGAGACTGGCTGCGGGCGTCGCCCAACAACTCTTTCTCGTCTATGTTCCCTCGTTGGTTGGCATCGGCCAGGATCCGCGCGTTGCCGTATGAGATGTCTCCCTCCCGTAAACCTTTCGACGTCTCCGGTAGCTTCTCAAGTTCCCGGGCGGTCTCCACTTCCAACCGTGCCCGTCGGCGGGGTTTCTTGCCCCTCTCCCGCAGTTCCACCTCCGTCAACGCGGTTCCCGTCCGCCGCTGCAATTCGGCCAGGGCTTGGGCGCGGATTCCCGCCAGTTGGTTCTCCCCACAGATGGTGGACTGCACACGATCCCGAAGTTCTTTCACTGTAGCCTCACCTACGGACAAGGTGGGCATCACTACCCGCACCTTGTTGGCGACCCGTCGGTCCATTGCTGTTGTGTCCATAGCAAACAGTATGCCCAGGGGGTGTGACGACACAAGTCTACATATCACGACGTTGGTAAAACAAACACTAAACGTCCGACATCTGAACCGAAACTGCCCACACCCCACCCCCATCCAGAAGCCACCCCCGAGGTGCCAAAGCCAGGTTTCACACACCGCCTGTGGAGGTGTTGCGATGAGAAAGAGGAAGCCGTTTTTCGGGGTAGTGATGGTGCGCTGTTGGCAGCGTCCACGGTCGTTGCCGCCACACAGCAGACTTCGGAGAGGGACTTGGAAGTGTTGGTGGGGGACGACTTCATCGGCCCTCCTATCTCGTTTCCCTGTGAGGGTGCACCGGCGGTGTGATCTACATGGTGTCACCGGACGGGGAGGACA
>CBDEUH010000001.1:0-43414 GCA_965243255.1 Dehalococcoidia bacterium | reverse complement strand
CGCCCGACTGTGTGGGTTTCGTCTCCCAAGTCCATTTTCAACACTCGGTGGACCACTTGGCCTATCTGCCGGGACCGTCGCACTCGCTGCACCCGTCCCGAAAAGATGGTGGCGATGGTGCTCGGATATCCGGCTTCGATGCGGATCGGGCCGCCCTTGTCGTACACCTGGCTTTCCCGTTCGATGCTGAGGTTGAAGATGGCGGCTTTGCCGGTCGTTTGGGTGCTGTCCGCCGGACGGTCGATCTCCACCTGCATACGCAAATTTTGGATGAGCAGATCAGCCACACTGATGCGAATCTGCCGGTTGAACAACAAACCGGGCATCAGCGAAACCGCGGGTGGGTGGGCGACGGGGGAATGTTCTGGCGGGGATTCACAAACGGTTCCGGTTCGGGATTGTCAGCGAAAAACAGTTGCGCGTTGGCGAACCCTCGGGCGACTTGCAAACTGGCCATTGCCCGTTCGGCGGCGACCGCCGCCGGGGTGACCACCGCCGCGGGCAGCTCAGTAATCGAAGGATGCTCGCCTTGGATGACCGCGTCGGTCACCAGCCCGACCAAACCCCGCGACGTTTCCCTGTCCGCCGCCAACGACCGGGCGAAATCGGCACTGCCGAACGGCTGCGGCAAAGGCACATTGCCGCCAGCGCCGCCGGGCGCCGCCGGAACGGGCTGCAACACCCGCGCCGCTTCGACCCGCAACACCTGCCGCAACACCAACTCCAACTCCAACCCCCGCCCCACCTGACGGCCCTCCGCCCGTTCGATCAGCATCTCCTCATAAATCCCCCACTCGGTCACCACCCGCACCACCGTCACCTCCTGATGCAACTGATACACCGTCTGCCACGCCTCCGCTACCCGATCCGTCCCTTCAAGATCGGAAACGATGCCCACCATGTTCACAACCGGCGGGTCGGCCACCGCATGATCAGTCACCGACGCCCCAGTGTCAATCGGTTCCCGACCGATCCGCGTTTCCAACTTCGGCGTGATGTTCGGCCATCCGTCAACCAACATCAACAGCGGATCGACCCCCACGTTCGCCGCGGCTAGGATCACCGGCGACGGAGGCACCCGACACCACCCGTTCGACTGATCATCCGCCCAATGTTAACCTGGCGGGTATGCCCCGCACCGACCTGCCCGCCCTTCTCCTCGGACAGTGGCAAAACTCGCCGAAAATGGTGGCTTTGGCCCGCGACCTCATCCAATGGGCGAGGGACAACATTTTGGACGGACACGACGACATGGCAGCCAACCTCAACCTGGCCACCGCCGGGGGATTGTGGTTGGACATGCTGGGAGCGCGGGTCGGTTTGCCCCGCCCGTTGACGACCGACCCAGCCCAGGACACAAGGTTCGGGTTCGACTCCGCCGGGCAAGGATGGGACCAGGTTCCGTTTCGGGGTGTCGCCGCTAACGACGCTGTGTTTCCCCTGCCCGACGCCGTCTATCGGCGGCTGCTGGCAGCCAGGGCGGTGCTCATGTACGGGCGGGGAACGTTCGGTGACCTCCTAGCGGCGGTGCGGGCGGTCGACTCGGCGGCTCGGGTGGTCGACAACCGGGACATGACCGTGTCGGTGGTCACGTCCCAGTTGGACACTTTGCTGCTGGCCGACGAAGTGGGAGCGTTGCCCAGGTCGGCGGGGGTGCGGCTGGTGATCACCGAGACGATGCCAGACCGGCTCGTTTGGGGCGGCAACCGGCTCGTTTGGGGCGGCGATCCGCTCGTTTGGTGACATCCCCGATTTGACAAACCTAATCAATCCTGCTAAACTAGGGATTAGACAAGTGAAAGGACAAACCTCGATGACCGCAACTAAGCGGCCCACCAAGTGGGAAATTCGATACGCCAAGATACGGCGACTCGAAGCGATCCTCGAAGCCAAGGGCCTCTACTCGGAGTATTTGGAGATGGCCGGGTCAGCCGCCCACTCCCAACTTCCCCCCAAGTCCTACGCCTACACGGCCAAGGAAGCCGATGAGTACTGGGCGTACGCCCGCCAGGAACTCGACGATTTGGGCGTCAAGCATCGGGGCGTGTGATGATGACCAGCCCCCAGAAAATGCTCGAAGCTAAAGCCCAGAAGCGGGCAGCCCACGCCCACCGCGGCGAATGCCAGCATCCTGAATGCTCGAACGAGTGGACAGCTTATGTGGTTCGCACCCGTCGAGGATGGGAAGCGCACTGCATCCCCAACCACTCCGAGAGTGTGAAAAAGTCTGAACGCCAACCCCCGATTGACTTGACAAACCCGCCGGCGAATGCACGGTCGACCAACTGACCGTCTGAGAGAAAGGACCACCATGACCATGACCACCACTAGAAAGAAAGGAGAGAGAATGACACTCGTGGCCGAGAACCGCCGACGCTGGGTTGAGGCCCTGCGGAGCGGAGAGTACCGCCAGGCGCAGAATCAACTGCGCCGTGGCAACCGCTACTCCTGCCTGGGAGTCGCATGCGACATCCTCGGAAGCGAGGACTGGATCCCAGGCGAGATCTGGGCGAAGCCTCGGAACTGGATGTACGACCACGAGCTCTACACGCTGTCCGACAGGATGCGCGCCAAGCTCGGGCTAACCGACCTCCAGGTCCAGTGGGTGGTCATCATGAACGACTACCACAACAGTTCGTTCGAGGAGATCGCCGACTGGATCGAAGCTGGAGCCTCCCTCCCTTGTCCCACCTCCTAGGAACCAAGCAACCGAAGGTGACCGTCTCAGCAGAGGCGGTCACCACCACCACAGAAAGGACCACCATGACCATGACCACCACTAGAAAGAAAGGAGAGAGAATGACACTCGTGGCCGAGAACCGCCGACGCTGGGTTGAGGCCCTGCGGAGCGGAGAGTACCGCCAGGCGCAGAATCAACTGCGCCGTGGCAACCGCTACTCCTGCCTGGGAGTCGCATGCGACATCCTCGGAAGCGAGGACTGGATCCCAGGCGAGATCTGGGCGAAGCCTCGGAACTGGATGTACGACCACGAGCTCTACACGCTGTCCGACAGGATGCGCGCCAAGCTCGGGCTAACCGACCTCCAGGTCCAGTGGGTGGTCATCATGAACGACTACCACAACAGTTCGTTCGAGGAGATCGCCGACTGGATCGAAGCTGGAGCCTCCCTCCCTTGTCCCACCTCCTAGGAACCAAGCAACCGAAGGTGACCGTCTCAGCAGAGGCGGTCACCACCACCACAGAAAGGACCACCATGACCATGACCACCACTAGAAAGAAAGGAGAGAGAATGACACTCGTGGCCGAGAACCGCCGACGCTGGGTTGAGGCTCTCCGCTCCCGGCGACTACAGGCAGTCGCGAAAGCGGCTGCGTCGGACGGACCGCGACGACAGCTTCGACGCCCTCGGCGTGGCCTGCGACGTGCTGGCCCCCGAAAACTGGAAGCTCTCTACGGACCCGTGGAGCCACTGGAGCCACGACGGCGAGACGTACACGCTGTCGCCAACCATGCTCTCCCTGTTGGGGTTGACGCAGTGGGACGCCCGGCGGCTGGCAACGATGAACGACGAGGACGACTACTCATTCGCGGAGCTCGCTGACTACATCGACGCCTACTAATTCGAAAGGACCACAATGACCACCACGCAGACCACCCCGATCACCGTCGAATGCGACGAGTGCCTTCAGCCGATCAGCGAAGATGTGCGGCTTCGCTGGTGGGACGGCGAAACGTTCAGCCGGTCACTTTGCCGCACCGACGCTGAGAAGCTAGTCGACACCGACCAGGCGGAAATCATCGGATTCGAGCCGTACCATTTTCGGGACCACACGATGACCGCCACCAAAGACGAGTACCGGCAAATATGGATCGACGCTTTGCGATCCGGGCGGTTCGCGCAGACCACTGGCGGACTCCGAGACGACACCGGGTTTTGTTGTCTCGGGGTCGCTGCTGACATTCTCGGCGGCGGATGGTGGGGAAACCGTGACAGCGGCAGGTACGACTATCACACCGATGACGGGTGGAAATGTATCGGCAACCTGCCCCCGACCCTTCGCGACGAACTTGGCCTGACCGACAACGACGTAAGACAACTGACGAACATGAACGACTTCGAGGGGAAGACGTTCGAGGAAATCGCCGACTACATCGAGGCTCTCACATGAACATCATCACAGAGAACCGCCGCCGCTGGGTTGAGGCCCTGCGGTCCGGTGAATACGAGCAGGGCCGCTTCGCCCTACGCCGAGCCAACGAATTCTGCTGTCTCGGAGTCGCCTGCGACGTCCTCGGAAGTGGAGAGTGGAGCGGCACCCGCGGGCTCTCGTCGTTCGACGCCGAGCTGTACACGCTGTCCATCCACATGCGAGCCAAGCTCGGGCTAACCGACCTCCAGGTACAGGAGCTCGCCCTCATGAACGACTACCACCACCACTCCTTCGAACAGATCGCCGACCACATCGAGGCGCTGCCGTGACCGACATCAGCCCCGACGAAGAAATCCGCCGCTACGACGCTGTTGCCGAAGCGTGGGAACAGTCCCGCCGGGTCCCGTTCGGAGCGTGGGACAAATGGCATCGCCTCGGCGACGCATTCCAACGCGCCTACGGCGAATGGCTGGCCGGGCGCACCCGCGACCAGGCGATAGCCGCCCTTTACCGAGCGCGGGCCGCCCGCCGGTGATCCGCCTAGCAGCCTTCGCCCTGGCAGCCGCCACCACTCTGCCCGGCGGGTACGACCCGACCGTGTGGGAAGATCACGTCGCCGACTTTTTCCCAGCCGACCAAGTAGAAACGGCTCTGTGTGTGATCGGATGGGAGTCGGGCGGCAACCCCCACCTAGTCAACGACACCGAAACACACGCGGGAGGGTCGGTTGGCCTGTTCCAAATCGCCGCCGATAACTGGGCGGGACGGTATCGCATCGCCGGGCTCGAACGGTGGCCGACGGTCACGCTAACCCAAGCCCGGCGGCTGCTTCGGGACTACCCGACGATCAACATCGCCGCCGCGGCTGCGATCTGGCGGGCAAACGGATGGCTACCGGCCTGGCGTGCGCAGAAACATCGGTGCGGTCTGCGATGACAGCCGAGAGCGCAAGGCAGGTGACGCTGGTGGCATGCGACATTGACGGCTGTTTCGTGGCGGCCGAGTGGGATGAGAGCGCGGGGCAGTGGCGTTGCGGGTCTCACCGCTCCGACTCCGACAGGGAGGCGGAAACGGAATGACTTGCAAACATCGCTGCCCTCAGCATTGCCCGCGGAGGCTGTGCGCCGAATGCGGCACCGGTGTCGGCCCTTACAAACATTTTTGTGACGAGTGCATGGCCGTGCGGCGACGGAAGCAGAATCGGGCCAATCATCGCATGTGGCGGCAGCGGCATCTCGAAGCACCGCCGGAAGGTCCGCTGCGGTGAGCGTTGATGCTCTCGTCCGGGCCTCCTAAGTGGCACGCCTGTTCGCTAGTCGGCCTGTTGTTGCTAGACCTAAGGATGAGTGGTGGACCCCCCCGGCGATTCTTGACGCTGTACGGGAGTCGTTGGGCGGCGGATTCGATCTTGACCCGGCGTCGTGTCTTGCCCACGTAGTAGGGAGGAGACCAGAAACTGAGATCAAACGCTGGAGTTTGGCATCTTGCGCATATGAAGGCGAGCGTCCCCGGTCAGGATCACATTGCTCACTTGCTTCCTCCAATCCCGTTTCTGTTGTGGGCGGTCACCGGCCACCAGTTTCCCCTTAGACGCCCCCAGGGGGCCGCCTAAACGATTCTTTGCGGTCGGGTGGCACCGTAGGACCCCACCGGCGCAACGGCGTCCTAGGCGGCCCCCAGCTGCACAGTGAGCCGGGCCCACACCTGGCCGGTCATCCGGTCGGTGACGGTCAACACCGGCGACGTCCACACCGCCCAACCGTCCGGCAAGTTGGGGAAAAGCGAACGGGCGACGTTCCTCGCCGCCCCTTCGGCGGTTTTAGCGTTGACCGTTTCGTCCCACATTTGACTGTCGGCCTGTTCGACGTGGACGCCCCACCGGGCCATCAGTCAGTTTCCGCTGTCGGCGGGTTCGATCCCGAAATGCTGATTCACCGTCGACTCGTCGTCCGACCCGGCCGCGGCCCAGTCGAGGATCGCGGCTAGGACTTCTTCGGCGTCGGCCCGGTGGGCGAACAGGAACGGCCCGTCGACGGTCCACTGCAGCACCTCCACCGGACCCGGCCACCGCCCGTTCTCATAGTCGTACGGCTCGGTCGAGTAGACGATCACCCACGGCCCGTCCGGGTCGGGCATCGCCGCCGCCGTAGTGGTAGTGGTCGACGGAGGTGGCGTGGTTGTGGTGGTGGTCGGCATAGTTGTCGTAGTGGTGGTCGGAGCTGGCATCGTAGTTGTGGTGGTGGTGGTGGTCGGGTCGGGGACGGTGACACTGGCGGCCAGGTCGCCGAGGCGAGTCAACGCGTCACCGACCGACCCGACCAACATTTCGGCTTTGGCGGCGGCGGCGGTCACGTCGGCCACGCCATCGGCGACAGCTTCGGCGACTTGCGGGTCCGATAGGTCCAGTTCACCGGCGGCGGCCCGTTCCAACTGGTACACCTCCTCGTCCACGCCTTCGAGCAGCCCGTGCAGGGCTTCGGCGGCACCGGCGGCCTGTTCCAACCAGCCTGTCGAATCGTCCCCCCCGCCGTCGCTGTTCACCGCGGTGTAAACGGTGGCGTCAGCGAACGTGAAAGCCGCACCGTCGGCGCTGATCGACTGGCCGCACACCGACCGTTCCTCGTCCTGGGTGCGGTCCTCGCCGTCCTCAGCGGAGATCAGCCTGGCGAGCACGGCCTGCTGCTCGGCGGTGCAGTCCGCCTCGAACTGGGCCTGCCACGCTTGCAGGTCGGCTATAGCGGATGCGTTCTGTTCGACGGTCGGGCGGGTGTGAGTGCACGCCGCGACGACCAACAGGATCAGCGTGGCGGCGATAACGGCGGGAAGCGAAACGGGTCTCATGAGTGCGGCCTTTCGTAGTTGGGGGGTGGTGGGGATGGCCGACCGAAGTTCCCTAGGAAAAGCAAGGAGGTTGCCTTTTGGACATCCCCACCAATCGGGGATGTTACCACAGCCCAGCCGGGGGCACTGTGTCGGCGATGATCGCAGGGTCGAGCCGGTCGCGTGCGATTGCGACTGCTTCGGGAGACTGGTCAATCCCGATCCACCGGCGGCCCAGCCGCATGGCGGCCACCAACGTCGTGCCCGACCCGCAGAACGGGTCCAAAACTAGGTCTCCGGGGTTGGTGCTGGCTTTGACGATCCGATCCAACAGAGCCAGCGGCTTTTGGGTCGGGTAGCCCAGCCGCTCCTTCGACTGAGAGTTAAGAGGACGCACGTCAAGCCAAACGTCTTGTGACAAAACCCCCGGCATCTCATCAAGGTATCGAACGTATTGCGGCACGGTTCCGGGTTTCGTCTGAATGATTCGGCCATCTTCAATCAACCGATTCATGTTCTCTGGAGAAAACCGATAGGGTCTTTTGACGCCTAGCACCTCATAGGGCGTGTTTCCCTTTGCAGTCGTATTGTCCAGTCGGTATCTGCGACCGGTTCCCTGTTCGATATGACGGTATTTTGCCTGGATGTAGCTCGTCTCATATGGGGTGTAAAGCTGATTCCAGGTGTAAGTGCTGCCGCGAGAATAGTAGAGGATCGTGTCGTGTACCCGCGCGTGGTGCTGACGCGCCAGACTGTGTGCAGTGGTGCGTGTCCAGATGATCTCGTTTCGGAAGTTGCCCCGCCCGAATATGGTGTCCATCATCACTTTGAGGTAGTGGCTGGCCGTCGGGTCGCAGTGCAAATAGAGCGACCCTGACGGTTTGAGCAGCCGTCGCATCTCCACCACTCGTGGGCGCATCCACTCCACAAAATCGTCAACCGTGGTGCCGGTCCAACAGTCAGAGAAAGGTGCACCGGGGCCGAACGGCGGATCAGCATAAACAAGGTCGACCGACTCGTCCGGCCAGTCGGCCATGACCGTCAGACAGTCGCCCTGGTGGACCCGACCGCCAGTCATCAACGCCGCCGGTCAGGTCACAGCGCCGGGCCCGGCTGAGCAACCAGGATTTGCGCCGACCGGACCAGCCGGGCCCGGCTGCCGGTTGTGGTTTGTGGCCAAATCAACTATAGCCTTGCCAGTTATCAACCGGCGATGATCGCAGGGTCGAGCCGGTCGCGTGCGATTGCGACTGCTTCGGGAGACTGGTCGATCCCGACCCATCGGCGGAACTTTCCCACTTGGCGGACTTTCAACCGTCCTTTCTGCCGCCAGCTTCCCCATCGCCGTGTCGCCGCCACCGCAAATAGTGGAGGTTGCAAAACCCCCGCGCCCGGTAGCGGCGGTCACAGCCGGCAACGCTACATGTCACCCAAATGCCTCCTGATCCGCCCTCGAAGGAGGTGGATTATCGCCCGCTGGCGGTCTGTCAGTTGGGTGCGGGACGACACTTCCCGAAGTGCTTCGAGTCGCTGTCGCAGTTCGGGCCGGTCCGCTTCGGTCCACAGTTCGGCTTCGGCGTCCAAAGTGTCCCGAACGTCCGGGCCGCTTGAGGTCAGCTCGGCCATTCCCTGCAGGATGGACATCATCTCTTCAGCTTCGGAGAGCCGGGGAATGTCGTCATGTTCGGCCATTCGTCAAACCGGCGGGGACACCGGCCCGCCGAACATTCGCTCAGGTCTTTTTCGGCCAACTCGACGAGACGACTGAGCCGTCGCTGGTCGCCCGGCGGTGATCGACGCTCGCATCCGATCTTTCAACGTTTCCCGGCAGTGATAACAGGGGATCATCGGTGCCCCAGTTTGGGCTTTATCAGAATTCGAACGCCGGTAGCGTTCGTGGGTTCCGGCAGCCTCGTCCATCCTGCTTGAAGAAAGCAAAAGCCAGGGTTCGAAGACCTTACCTTAGACGCGTCAACATACGACAGGCCGGGAAGACTTCCCCATTCGGCCACAGCCAGCTGTTCAGCTTCTAACAGCAGCTCGGAAGACTTCCTAGACGACTCGTTTCGGAAAACCTGACAATAGACAAAAGGCGGCTGTAAATGCTTTTCTAACTGCACGTCCTTCCACCCGCCGGTTATTCGAGACCAGACGAAGAGGGCATCCCCGTCAGGCAGCAAAAGGAGAGGCATTGACTTGCCGATACCCGTAAATTTTGTTGTCTTCCGGGGTTTGGCTTTCCACCGGATTCGCCCCAACCTTGGGGCGGTCACCGAGTAGTGGCGGGTGAAAAGGCCAAACCCGTTCAAGTCCCCGTCGCGGATAGGCTGCCAACCGGAAATGCCCAAGTCGAGCATAGGTTGAGGCAGTTTGCCCATCAGCCAGCTAGTTGCCCGCGTGCGCTCGTAAGGCGGCGGTCATAGCGGCAGTCTTTCGATATGCGTAGCGATAGCGTCAAACGAAACCCCGTTGTCGTTCAGGTCCATCAGCACACGCTGGTCATCGGTTGACAACCCCAGCCTGTCCAACATCGACGGCGGCAGGTCACCGGCCTTCCGCTGACCGTCGGAGAACCAAAACTCCCACCAGTCCACCATGGGGGTAGCATCCCATTTGCCGTCGCCCAACACATCACAGGCCACACCAAGACAGCAGTAGGCGTCTCCGTATCGCAGTGCACTGCGCGTCTGCTTGTATTTGCCGGACCTAAGTGCGTCAACCCACTTTGCTCGGGCGATGCGAACACTGTTCATCTGGTGAACACGGCGTAGCTGGTCCACCCGGATTTAGTCCACCCGGTCAAATGAACTTTGTTGCGACCCGCTTTGAGGTTGACGATCTCGTTGATGAAATCAACCTGAAAATCGTCACCGTCGAAAAACCGCACCTCGAAGTACACGTTTTCTTCGGCGGTGGGCCAGTCGAACTCGACAACGCAGGACACGTCCCAGCGTTCACCGTTCATGATGTTCCGGTCCAACACTTTGCATTTTTCGACGTAGTGCGGGTCGGCTGCCCGTGTGGTGGCGGGTGCTGCCCGTGTGGTGGCTGGGGCGGTTTGGGGTGTTGGGTTGTCGCTGAGCGGCGACGCTCCGTTCAGCCCGCACGCTGCTAGGAGGATCAGCCAGGCGACTATCAGGGTCGTTTGTTTCATCATCGTTTGTCCTTTCCTATTGGTGGGGGGCGGCCCACAGGACAGCCGCCCCCCAGATTCGAACTAACTATCGGTTTACCTGTTGTGCCAGAATCTCATGGGCGCACCGGGTTGACCACCTCGCACCTGTCCAGCTTGCAGTCCACGTACATGCCGGTTTGCGACTCTCTGGACGCATACTGGTTCCGGGCCTCGGCGTAGGCGGCGGCGTTGAACGGATTGATGGCGTTCCACTCAGTAAGGGCCTTTTGGAAGTTGGCCTCGCAAGTGTCATTACACACGTAGGTTCGGGTCACCGTGGGCTGATGGTTTGCTCTGACCGTGCGGTTGTGATCCATGATGAGGTCACTGTCAGCCCGCCACTGCGTCTTCGCCGCTGCGTAGTCGGCCTTGTCAACCACTTCGAAGATCGTGTAATCGTCGATGATCCCCCGATAATGGGTAACCATGTCATCGCCCAGCCCGTCGGCTTCGAGATGCTCGTCGGTATCGGACGGCTGAAGCTGACATTCCCTGTCGGGATCGTCCTCAGTCGGACAAGCGTAAGCGGGCGGGCGGTCCATCGGGTTGTTGTCGTCAAGAAGCGGGTTGCCGGTGCTGTCGACGATATGCCGGGACCCTCCCGGCTTCCTCGCTTGGCTGACGGTCTCGGGAACGTACCGCTTGTTCCAAACGTCGATCTTCTCCGAATCGGGCCGGGACCACACGACCCCGTAATGCAACTCTGCGATGTAGTCGAGGTTTGAGTATGAGCGCCTGCCGAGCGTCAACCTGACATCATCCCGGTAACCCTCAGACTTGAGTTTGGCTTCTAGGGCGGAGCAGTCGATCTCGTCGTTCCATTTGTCGGTGGTCACGTTGTCGCATTTCGACGAGACTGCCCACCGCCAGGACCTGATCGTCACCTCTTTCGTGTACTGGCGCTTGGCGGTCACGAGTGACTGATAGACAGCGGCCCTGCCTGGCGGTTTCGGCAAGGGGAGGATGTACCCGTCGGGCAGCCGGTTCCGGTCTAACACGTCATCGTATGACCAAACGGGCGGGTCGAGGGCAGTTGTCTCAGTCTCCCAAAAGCCGCCGTGGTCGTAGCGGGAAGGTGCCGGTCCCCGCTGCTTCTCGAAGTCCGAACGGGCAGGCTCATAAAACACGGGCACGGTGGTCGGCTCGCTGCCCACACCCCACGCTACGGTGGGGATCGCCACCGCCAACATGGCGGCCACCACCAAACATCGCCTCAACAGTTTTCTAGTTTTTCCCATGGTCAGTATCTCCTTTGATTACACGCCGAGCATCCGCACCGACGTGGAATGAATGTTATAACAAACGGCGCTAAAAGCCACCGCATCACCTGTCGCAACCAGCCGATCACGACAAACCCTTCTTGCCCCTATGCTCCCTCCACCACCGCTTCTTACGCGCACGCTGACAGTCATCACGCGAGCACCACTGTTTGCCGGGCATCACCGGCAGGCCGCAATGGTGACACAACGACCCCCCACACGTCCCGCACACCCGCCCACCATCATCAGACGTGCGGATCATGGCAGCGTCTCGATCCAGTCGGCGATCTGGCCGAACGACCTGCCGTCGTGGTCGTTCATGTGCGTCAACGTCAACACCTGGTCGTCGTCGATGCCCAGTTCGCCTTTGAGACGGGCGGGCAAACTGCCGATACAGCAAAACCCGTCGTCGGTCCGATAGGCCATCGGGTCGCCCGACGGGTCCCACCACCCGCCGCCGAGACGGTCCGCGGCGACCCCCAAACAGCAGAAACGGTCGCCGGATCGCAACCGCCCCCGCCCCTGCCGGTAGTCACCGGACCGCAACGCGTCAACCCACTTTGCCCGTGCTTCTTGGACGGTCATGAGTGGAGGATCATCCGGTCGAACAGGTCATGCGCCGACGGTTGCAACAGGCTCACTGTCGGCTGCAAATCAGTCCCAGACCATACGAGCATCGTCGCGGCCATCCGACAGGCCAGCGTCCCCCCAGCACCCAACCTCAGCCGATGGGACGTGCGGTTCGTCGGGGTCGTCCCAGCCGCTTCGGCTGCTGTCACCCCAGACCGGCGCAACCCCACCCACACCGTCGACAAGGTCGCTTTTTTTTCGGTCGGGCTCATCCGCTGGGCGGTCACCAACCCAACCGACCGGCACGCTTTCTGCACCGTCCGAATCGCACCACCCCCAGTCCGGGCCGTCACTTCCGGCAGGCCGCTCAGCCACCCGGCCTCGACGTCGAAGCCCGCCGCTGTCAGCCATGCCGGAGCGGCGACACGGGCCAGCCAATCCAACGCCAACCAAGCCCGACCCTCCTCCGCCTTTTCGGCGTCGGCGGTGCCATACAAACGGGGCACGTACTGTCGCAACTGGTTCCGCTCCTCGTCGTCCAAACCGTCGTTCCATGTCCATCCGAACATCGTCAACACGGGACTGGTCGAAACGGGCAGGTCCGAATGCGGCAAATCCGCCCACCAGGCGACCGCCTCCATCAAACACATCCCATCCTCCCGCCTGTGATGTTTCCCCTCCGACAGGGTCAAACAGTTCAACTGTTCACGCATCCCCACCGACCATCATCCCCTCCCGGCGTTGGTGGCCTGATAGCAGCGCCACACCGTCACCTCATGACCCAAACGGCGGCACTGTTCCGCCCGATGCGCGGCGGCTTTTTCGGCGGACGCCCACTGGCGGTCGCCGCTGTCGGACCACACCCCGAACATCCACCTGGACCTGTGGTCGCGGCAGTCGACGAGGATGTCACCCGCTTCGGGGGTCGGGTCTGGCAGCTCAACGATTTTCATGCCGTCGCCCACTGTCGGCGGGTGAACGGCGCCGACACGCTGTCATTCTGGTCGTAGCACCGCTGGCAGATGTCATCACCGTCGTGACGTTCCAACTCGACCCGTTCGTCGCAGTAGTCGCAGGGGGTCCGGGCGGCCAGAGCGGTCAGCCACTCCGGGACGGGCCCGCCCGGTTCGACAATGTCGGCATGTGGCCAAATGTGCGTACCGCACTGGCCGCACTGACCCAAAGGCTGCAGGTCGGGGGTCATGCCGTTCAACCACACTCGCACACCGGTGTCGGGCGTTTCCCACCGGCCTTGAGTGGGACAGCACGACTGCACACCGGGCAAAACGACGACATCAAACCGGGCGGTTTGGCAGTTCCACGGCTGATGCAAAGTTTCTTCATATCGGTAAATGTCGGTTGTCAAAATCATCCTCTTTCTTGTCCTTTCAAAAGTGGGGCGGGGCGGGTGCACATTGGCCGAGCACCCGCCCCGGTCGGAAAACCTTGCGCTATCCGCGGGTGGGCATCACCAGATGCCACACTTCGCAGGCAGGCGCAGATATCAACTTGATCGGCTTCGGACGTTCGGTCGGGTCTTCGGGGAGCATCAACGACACCTGGTCGCCTTCGAGGGTGTCCACCGCGTCGAACAGAAACTTGCCGTTGAACCCGAGCCGTGTCGGCTTGTCTGGCATGTCACACGTCCCAGCGTGGAACGACCCGGACACCGTCCCCGCGCCCGTTTCCGATGTCACCTCCAACATGTCGGCGGTCATTGTCAAATAGACCGGCGGCGGGGGAAACTGTCCCGCCAACGTCACCGCCCTGCCGAGCAGGTCGGCCAGCGGACGACGGGCGACGGTCACCGTCGAACGGGTTTCCGACGCCCAAGCCCGATAGCGGGGCAACTCAGTGTCGTCGGTTTCGATGCCGACGGTCATACCGCCCGCGCCGATCCACAGGCGACCGTCCGCGTGGGCCAGGTCGTAGCGGACCTGTTTGCCTAACGCTTTCACTGCCCGTTTCAGAGACGGAGCGTCGACTTGGAACCCGGCGGGTGTCTGGTGGGCGGATGGGACCCGAACAGCGGCCAGGCGGAACGTGTCCGTGCCGACCAGCCGCAACTGGCCGCCGTCGCGCTCGCGGTCAAACCAGACGTTCCCGAACACGGGATGTCGGTCTGTCGCGACCGTGCGGACGGTTGTGGCGACGGCCCGGCGGAACTCGACACCGCCGACGGCGACACCCGGCGCCGGTATCCGATCCGCAATACACGCCGGGTGGTCCGACGCGTGGAGGGTGATGTTGATGTCACCCGCCGACAAACCCAGCCCGATGTCGTTGCCGATGAGGGTCAAATTGTCGGGGGTGAACGATTTGACTGCTGGGAGCAGCTGTCGAATGTTGACGGTGACCTGGCCGGGGGAGGCGATGTCGGCGTCGAGTTCGGTAGCGAACAGCATCGTCGTGTGGCCGTTGCTGTGAGCGGTCACGTCGAGTTGGCCGGGGGAGGCGACGAGCCGCACCTGGCCGGTGATCCCGGTGGCGGTGTGCGCTTTGCGCAACGCCGCGTGGAGGGCGGGTTGGGGAAGTGATACTTCCATGAGCGAAGGGGTCACTTTTGTCCTTTCGTTTGTTCCTTCACCCCATACCCTAGCAGACTGTGCTAGCAGTGTCAAATCGGGATGTTGCGCCCGGTCCCTCGGCGTCGTTACGAGACCGGGCGCAATACTTGAGCAGTCGTGGATCAGGTGGCTAGTTGGCGGCCCAGGCGCTCCACGGGCCGTACGACGTGGACGACGACGAGCCCGTCTCTTCACCGTCGCAGGTGGTGGTGGACGTGGTAGTGGTAACCGTCCGCGACCGCACCCATGTTTCCGTAACCGCCTCGCCAGGTCGGAAGGTCACCTCAGCAGCCACCAGCATCTTCCACTTCGGTTCGGGGCTGAGCAGCCAGTCGATCTGGTTCTGGGTGATGCCAGCGAACCCAGCGAACTCGGTGGGGCTGGTGGGGCTGGTACGGGCGGCGATCTGGACCTTCGCCCATTGCTTGCGGGCGGCGTCCTCAACGCTGTTCCTGTATTCGTTCATCTGGCGGATGAACCCCAGCAGATAAAAGTGCTGGTCGTCAAGATCGGACGAGAAACCACCCAGCGGGTCCACACCATCCTCCAGGCAACTCTCCCTGGCGGCTGTCAGGCTGTCGTCGACTGTTTCCCACAGGGACGGGTGAGCCGCCCACACAGCCTCGCCGTTCTCGAACTGTTTCTTTTCCCGGTCACCAGCACCGGCGCACACCTCGATAACATCGTCGCCGGGCCGCAGGGACTCTGCGTTGTTGTCGACGCCGACAAGCCACGAAAGGTCAGCATCCCCATCAGGCAGGACCGTGCCGACCGGCAGAGCGAAACGGGTGCCCTGAGCGTAGCCCAGTATCTCCTCGGTCGTGTACGGCCGGTCATCACCCTTGCGGATGTACTTGTCTGCCCACTTGTACTGGTAGGCCCAAGAGCGGGTAACCACATCATGGGACTGGGTTTCGGTGTGGGAACTGGACGACACCGACGTTTCGCATTTGGGAATCAACGCGTCCAACGCCGCGCCGCCGCCGAGAGACGCCTGAACATCAGCCGGGCCGGTGCACACGCCCAGTTTCACGACGCACTTGCCGGAGAACCCCAAAAACGAGCACCCGCCGAAAAGGCCCTTCAGGTCCTCTTTTAGCTGTGCGATCTCGTCGGCCTTCTCCTCGAACTTGTCGGTCACCCACACTGTCACCGTATCAACAGTGTCTTCAACATTGTCGATCATCGTTTCGGCCAAGTCCATAGCGCCCTGCGATTTCGCCATCTCGACTTCGCCTTGGATGGTCAGACCGACAATCCCGGCGTCGACCGCCGGGTCGGTCGCGTGGCGGACGACCTGCACGTTCTCTTTGGTGGCTTTCTTGTTTTCGTTGAGGGTGTCCTCGTCGCAGGGTGCGCCCAGGTCGCAGGCAGCTTGAACGATGTAACTGTAGGTTTGCGGCGGCCAGATAGCCGCGACGGTGACGCCGACGCTCTGTTTCGTGTTCTCCTCTGCGGGTTTGTCTGGGTCGATGATCACCACGGGGACAAAAGGAAACGCCTTTGTAACCGGCTTCATCACCTTCTGCACCACTTTCGACGTTTGGGACGCTTTGTTCACAGTGGTGATCGTCGGCCCGACAAACGCGTGGTGCAGCTTGATGGTGTTGTTGGCCTTCTCTTCCCAGTATTCGTCTTCCCGTTCCTCTTCGCAGTCCTCGTCGCAGACCTCCGTGTCTGGGACGTCGTCCAACGACCCGTTGCCGGTTTTCTCGTCGGGCTGGTTGCTCTCGTTGTTCGGGTCGTCAGGGTTGTAACAGTTCGGTGAGCACTCTTCCTCGATGCGCTTGTCGTTGGTTTCCCGGTCTTTCTCCGTCGACCGCCACTGCTCATCACCCGGCGTCAACCCCTCATCAGGATCACGGGTCTGCTGATCTTGCGCATCCTCGCGCTCTTGTTCTTTCTCTTGCTCTTCGACCTTCTCCTGGATGGCCTCGTCCTGGATTTCCCGGTCTTTCTCCGTCGACCGCCACTGACGGTCGCCAGGGTTCATGTTCTCCGCGTCGTCACGGGTCTGCTGATCCTGCGGGTCGTCGTCGTCATCGTCGTCTGCGATGCCGTCGTTGTCGGTGTCTCCGTCTACCTGACCGTCGCCGTCGTTGTCGGTGTCAGCGTGGCCGTTGCCGTCCGAGTCTCTACCGGCCTGGTCGTTGCCTTGTGTCGTCTCATGGGGATTGCCCCCAAACGACCGGTCGTCGTCCGAGTCGTCGTCGTCGTCATCGTCTTTCGGGTTACCGTCCTTGTCCGTAGTGGAATCGGGATGATTGGCCGTGGCCGCCGTTGTCGTTAGACGGCGCGTCAGGAGTCGTCGTCGTCATCGTCGTCGTCCGAGTCGTCGGGTGGTGACCCGCCTGGTCCGGTGGTGTCACCCCAGCCGGGGGGACGGGCTTCCGCCTGATCGGGCGGAATTAGAAATGTCGCCCCGACTAGGGACGACACCATCATCAAAGCAGTCACGACGGACACGGCTTTGGCCAGCTTCCCCGAGCGGGACAGACGGCATCGGCGCATCCGCTGCGACTGATTGTCGTTTTGCTGATTCATCAGCATTCTCCTTCCTACCTAGTGGTCGGTCGTCTAATTACCCTACCACGGGCCGTCCGGCTAAACCGGGGCGTGTGCCGCAATGCCGGTGGCCTGCTGCCGTCACCTGACGCTCCGTTTGCGATTTCACCACCTTCTTTGCGCCTTTCGCTAACGATTTGACCCAGTTAGTCGTTGTGCCGGTGGCCTGCTGCCATTCAGCCATCGTTCTCGTTCTCGTCGTCCCCGTCGTCGTTGGGTGTTGAAAAGGTGAGGGTCACACCTGCGGCTTGTAGTCGGGCGTACATCGCTTCGTAGATAGCGCGTGCTTCGTCGTTGGATGTTTGTGCCATGTTGGTTCCTTTCGGTTGCCGCCGGATCATCCGGCCTGGTATAGCAGCCGGTCGCCGAGGTACATGCGGGCGATGGTTTCGTCGCCGAGCATCACCCCGACGATTTCGCTGTCGCCAAGGTGGAGGGGGGTGCCCGGTTGGGCGAGGCGGCTGGTCGACGACGCGGACCGGAACGTGATGTCGACGTCGTGGGGCAGTTCTGCTTCTACCGCGATGGCCCAGTCGTTGAGGCTCTGGTAGGTGCGGCCGCTGATGCCGGTGGGGACGGCGGTGAGCCGGTCGAACGACACCTGCGCTAGGCCGTCCGACCGGGACGACGTCGTCTGATACGTTTCGAAGTTGAGACGGCACCACCGGTCAGTTGTCGGCGAGTACAAGTCCACCCCGAGGTCGGTCCGCGAGCCGGTGGGCGTCCCGCCAAGGTTGGCCAGCCACAGATCGGTAGAAACGTGCACCCAGGCGGTGGTCTGCCGAAACGTCGCTTTCACGAAGTTGCCGGTCGTAGCGCTCGCCGCGTCGGTGACGGTGAAGAAGCCTGGGTCCATTGCTACCGGATCAGCCGAATCGTCAAGGCGCACACCACGGTTGCTGCCGCCGAACTCGCGTCCGTGCGACAAGGTCAGCGTCTGCGACAGCGGCATTTTATGGTGCTTCTATGAGATACAGCTGGTAGGGGTTCACCCACGGCAAAGCGTCATATGCGGCCTGGGTGAGCACCCGCACCAAACCGGGGTAGAGCAGATTGTCGGTCACGTCCGCTGTCGTGGCGGGTCGAGTCCCACACCAAATTGGGCGACCCGACCGAACTGTAGGTCGCCCCAGCGTCGGCCTCCACCCAAAACTCTTGGCCGGATAGGACCGCCTTGACCGTGTACACGATGCGCCACACGTTCGTCGAATCGTCCCACTCGTGCAACACCGTCGGCGCTTGCAGGCCCGGCACTCGGGTCATCAGGCGAATGCTGTGCCCATTCGCCGCCACCCCCGTCCTAGCGTTCGCGATGAGCTGCAAAACGGCAATGTCTTCGGTGGCCTCCAGCCGCCCGCCGACGATCTTCACCCCGGCTGCGGTCTGGTTGTTCGTGTGCGACCCCACCGCCGGGCCGAGCACGTTACGCCCCACCCACGTCACCGCATTATTCAGGTCGTATTCCTGCAAATAGTTGACGTTGTTGCTGTCGGGGAGGATGAAGTGGATGCGTACCGCTTCGACGAACAGCACCTGGCTTGTCGACTGGATGCTCCGCAACGCCACCGTCATATAGTCGGTGACCGCTGGCGCTTCTGCCGATTGGATGTCCACCTGATAGGAGAGGGTGCGCACCTCGGTGGTGGGAAAATCCCGAAGGTTGATGTTGCGCCAGTCGTGCTGCCGGTCCACCCCGAACTTGACCGGAACGTCCAACTCTAGGCGCAGGTTGGCCGAGTCGGACCCGACCGCTATGTGCCGCTTGTAGTCCACTTCCACCCGCAGGCGGAACTTGTTCGTCGCCGACCCCGAGTTCGCCACGGATGCGGCCACGCCGTTGTGGTGAAATCGGCTGTTGGTCTGGTCCCAGACGAAGCCCGGTTTGGTCGCGTCATAGCCTGCGCCGGTGCCGAACCCGACGATGGTGGTGTCCGCCGTGTGCAGCACTTTGATGGTGCCCACCACTTCGGGGTTGCCTTGCGGCCCGGCGGCGTCGTATTGCACGTCCGACAGTTGCGCGGTTGTGCGCTGGTCGTTTGACCGGACTTCTGTTAGCCGGACCGGGACGGCGTTGGCGGGGTCGTCTGCGCCCTGCGGGACGGTGTTGTCGTCGGCGGACCGGCCCCACAATCCCAGGTGCAGGTCGGGTGCTCGCAGCTGCAGCACGCCGGTGTCTTCTTTGCGGATCGTGTTCGACCCGACGACCGGGTCGGACGGGGGAGCCGCCCATGTGTTGTCACCTCGGAGGAAGGTGGAGGCTGATGGTGTGCCGGTTGCGGACAGGTCGTCGGGGTCGACGATTCCGGCTGCCAGGTCGCCCGTGTAGGTGGTTTCCTGCTCCGACCTGTACAGGGCGATCTCCTGCGACCGGTCGACCTTGCTCGAAATGTAATAGTCGTAGCCTGCCGTCCCGTTGGTGACGGTGATCGGCACCCACCCGCCCGCCAGGAAGGTGGCGGTGTCGAACAGTATCCGCCAGTCGGACCGGTCTTCGGTTTGCGCGAGGCGAATAATCGGCAGGTCGGTGGTGGTCGCCGTCGTCCCGAAATGGGCGTCGGACAAACTAGCAGTGAAGGTGACGCCCTGAACGTTGAGGCTGGTCGTGCCCGCCTCGATAGCCTGCCGGTCCGCGTTAGCGACAGCCACACGCGCCACCGCCGCCGTCGCAGCCGCCGAGTTTTTCACCAGGCGGGTCACCCCGTCCAAATGCAAATCGCGGGTGACGTTTTTCAGCGCGCCGAGCTGTTGTGGGATGCCCAGCCCTTCGAGTTGGTCTTCGACGGCCTGTTCTGTGAGGGCCCCCTCCCACGTGTACTCGCCGGACACTCCGACCTGCAGCACACCGTCGGCGAACGTGGTGCCCTCGTAAAAGGCGATGCGATAATATTGCCAGGCCGTCCCGCCGCCGACCCGTTCACCCGACCAGGTTCCCAACACCCGCTGGCGGGTCTGCTCGTTGGCGGTGCCCTTGTCCTCGACGAATTGGAGGCGATAGTTGGACTGTTGCGAGCCGGTGGGGATGCGCACGAACACGAACTGGGCGACGGTCCCCGAAACGGCAGCTTGGGCGTAGGTGAGCGACGAGAGAGTGGGGGATTGGTCGTCGGAAACGACCCACCCGGCCGTCGTGTCGGTGATCGTCTGCCAGGTGCGGGCCGTTTCATGTATCGGATGGACCCGCTGCTCTACGAGGCGCAACCGGTCTCGGCCCTGCCGGTCTACCAGCTCATAGTCGGTGCCGTCGATGTCCAGTCCGGCCAGCTCATCATCACCCGCCGCGGGTGTGTGCGCCGCCACGGTGGAGCCGCCGCCGCCGGTGGTGCCCCCGGCGAACAGCACCCACTTGGTGTTGTCCTCATGGTCGGGGGCTGGGTCGGCTGCGACGGTCACCGACTGGGCGATGTACCAGCGGCGTTGCGCCGACTGGCCGCTGCCCGACACGTGGTCAACAATGTGGCCTTTCGGGTAGGCGTTGTTAGCCGCCCACTCGCCGTTGTACTGGTCCAACTCCAGCCAGTTGTCGGGGAGGGCGGGTGGTGGGCTGGTTGTTCCCGCGGCCACGTTGCTGATACAGACGAATATTTCGTGGCGTCCCGCCCCCGAGAACCGCACATGGTCGCCGACCACATAGGCGGTGCGGGTCTGCCAGGCGGGAATGTTCGGCAAAGCTTTGGGGTGGACGTGGTCGCCGCGGGCGTACCCGGTGTCGGTGCCGAAAGCGACGGGACCGGCGGCGACTGGCAGGGTGGTGGTTGGGGCGGCGAGGCCGGTGGTGGGATGAACGTGGTCGTCGCGGGCGGCGGCTGTGCCGGTCCCTTCGCTGGCGGTTGCGGCCAGGGCGACGGGGTCGTTGTCCGACAGGCTTGCCCCCCCGCCTCCGCCGGAGCCGGTTTGGTCGGCGGCCCATGCGACGGCATAGTCCGACGCTGACGACTTTTTTAGTACCTGGCCTTGTGACCCTCCGGCGGGGATCAGCCGGTTAGCGGCTGGCAGTTCCGAGTCGCGGGCTATCGAGGCGGGTATGTCCGTGTCGGCGATGGTCTGTTTGGGATGGACGTGGTCGGCGCGGGCGGCGGTGGTGCCCGTTCCGCGGTTGGCGGTGCCAGGCGGGGCGGGTGTGCCGCTGGTGGTTAGCACGGTGAGGCCGGTGGTGGGATGAACGTGGTCTTGGCGGGACGCTTCGCTGGCGGTGCCTTCGCTGGCGGTGGCGGCTAGGGCGAGCGGGTCGCTGTCGGACAGGGTGGCACCACCCGAGCCGGGGGTGATGCCATGATCATGGTCGGACCGGGCGAACGTGGTCGCCGACCCGGCTGAGGCTGAGCCGGGGGTGTTGCCGGGGGCCATCGACCCTGCGGTGAGACCGTCCGCCCGTTTCGTCCACACCGTCGCGGCGGTTTTCTCATAAAAGTTGCCGGTGGTGGTGTCCCGGTAGGCGTCGCCGACGATTCCGAGCGACCCGGCGGGGGTGCCGGTGCCGAACCTTAGCCGCCCGTCGCCGGTGCCGGTGCCGATCCACGCGCGGAGGGCGGTGAGGGTGTGCGCGGACCAGGCGGTGAGGTCGGTGCCGTCGGGGTTGGCGACGAACAGCAGGTCGGTGCCGTCGACGGGTTTGCCGCGGATTGTTTGGTCTCTTAGGTCAAGATCGGGCACGGGCCTGTCTCCTCACGGGTTGGTTGGGCGGGTCGGACCCCCCAAGTGTTTGCGGTCCTGCGACCCGCCCACCCCAACAATACCCCGTCATGCTGCCAGTCTTAGGCGTGCGATGCCGTTTGCTCCTGGGGGTGCGCCGGTTCCGCCAGCGCCGATAGCCAAAGCGATGGTGGTTCCTGCGGTCATGGCGGTGAGGGCGAGACGGCGGGTTGCGCCTGTGGTGGCTGCTGCGCCTCCGGCGGCGGCGTATTTGGTTCCGGCGATGGTGGCCGACGTTTCACCACCTGCACCACCTGCGATGCCGTTGGGAATGTGAGCGCCGTCGCTCAGGCGATAGGCGTACAGCTTGTCGTCAGCCAGGTCCGTCACCCATATGGTGGTCCCATCCGACCACAACCCCCACGCGGTATCGTTGCCACTGGTCAGGTTGAACTCTTTGTTGGTATCTCGCGCTCCCGTAGCCAGCGTATAAGCGTACACACGCTCTCCTACGCCCGAGCCTGGTACCCATATGGTGGTCCCATCCGACCACAACCCCCGCGGTGCAATAACACCTGTCAGGTTGAACTCTTTGTTGGTATCTCGCGCTCCCGTACTCAGAGTGTAGGCGTACACCTTCCTGTCCCTACTGTCCGTCACCCATATGGTGGTCCCATCCGACCACAACCCCTGCGGGGCATCGTTGCTACCAGACAGGTTGAACTCTTTGGTGGTGTCCCGCGCTCCCGTAGCCAGCGTATAAGCAAACAGCTTATCATGGTGGTGGTCGCCCACCCATATGGTGGTCCCATCCGACCAGACGCCCAGCATATTGGTGTTCGCACCAGACAGGTTGAACTCTTTGGTGGTGTCCCGCGCTCCCGTAGCCAGCGTATAAGCGTAAAGGCGCGGGGACCCCGCACCGGGGTCGCCCACCCATATGGTGGTCCCGTCCGACCAGACGCCAACCGGACGGGTGTTGGCTGCAACTAGCGTTATGTCCCCCTGGCTTGCCGCGCCGCCTGCGCCGCCGACAAGTTCGACCGTCCCGCTCGTATACCCCCCGCTCGGCCACCGATAGGTTTGCGACATCGTAACCGTCACATCCCGCACCGTCGGCGCGGACGGCCCACCATTAGCCGACGCAATATCCGACCACGCCCCCGTCCCATTGCTATTGACCGCCCGAACCCGCGCGTCATACGACCGGCCCGCTACCAGTCCCGTCCACAGGCGACTAGTCCCGGTTACCCTCGTCGACGCCGACCAGTCATATCTCGCCGGGTCGGACTGCGTACCCGTCCGCCGCAGTTGAATGTCAAACCCGGTAATCCGGCTCGTCCCATCCGCCGGAATCCCCCAAGTCCAAAGGATGCTCTGCGGCTGGCGGCTCGCCCCCGCCAGCGACGGCACCTTACCGGGCACCTCCACCGGCGCAGGATCAGGCGCAGCCCCAGCCGTCGCCGTAACCGCACTGCTCCACGGCCCCGCCCCCACACTGTTGATCGCCAACACCCGCGCCTGATAATTGTTCCCCGCCACAAGGCCCGACTGCAACACCGTACCCACCGTGACGTCTTGACGGCGGGCAGAGGTAGACCACGACTCGCCCGCCGTCAAATTCCGCCACTGAAACCGAAACCCCGTAATCCGACTCGTCCCGTCCGCCGGTATCTGCCACGTCCACCGTATCTGCTGCGGTTTGATCGTCTCCCCCGACAGGCCGGTGGGCGCGTCCGGTGCTTCCTGCACGGGTGCTGGCGGCGCGACCGGCGAGGCGCTGGCGGTGGGTGACCACGGCCCGTCCCCCCGACTGTTGACCGCACGAACCCGCGCATAGTAGGTGGTGCCGTTCGACAGTCCGGTCCGGGTGTACGCCGTACCGGAGGTGACCCGAGCGTCCACCGTTGTCGCGTCGTCAGGAAACGACGACGACGACGAAATCTGCACATCGTATTCGCTGATGGCCGCGCCGTTGTCCTCCGGCACACCCCACGACAGCAGCAGCTGCCCATCCCCCGCCGTCACAAACACGCGGCTCACCCGGTCGGGCACGGTCCCTATCGGTGTGGCCTGCCCAGCAGCCGACCACGGACCCGTCCCCGCGCTGTTCACCGCCCGCGCCCGCAACTGATAGGTTGTCCCGTTCGTCCTACCAGACAAAACCCGCTGCGCCGTGCTAGTCGTCGACTGCGACGACGGCCACTGCTCCCCAAACTCGCGCCACTGCGACTGATAGGAGCTGATCCGCCCGCCGTTGTCCTTCGCCGGCGGCCAGGTCCACACAATCCGCCCATCCGACACCAACCCCGACGGCACACCGGGCGCGCCAGGAATGCGCACGTCGGGAACCACCGCCGCCGGACTCGCCGAAGCTATGTTGCTCCACGCGCCCGCCCCGGCGCTATTCGACGCCCGAACGCGAAACTCATACGCGGTGCCGTTCGACAGCCCAGACACGATGGCGCTGTTAGCGTCCGCCTGCGCCGTCGACTGCCGCGACGACCCAAAACTTTGACTACCAGACCGCCACTGAACGGTGAACACGCCCAACGCCAACCCCCCATCGTCCGGCGTCAACCAGGACAGCACCACCTGCCCGTCACCCGCCGCGGCTAACAGGCCAAGCTGACCCCCACCCGCAGGCACACCCCCTTGCGGTGTTGCCGACCCCACCGGCGACCAATCCGACATACCCTCCGAATTGCGGGCCCGCACCCGCGCCTGATACTGCAATCCGTTCACCAGGCCGCTAACCACCCGCCGCGGGTGGGCAACCACCGTACTCGCCGACCAACCCCCCGTCGACCTCGTTTGCAAATCAAACTCGGTGATCTTCGCCCCCCCGTCCAGCGGACAATCCCAAAACCACTCCAACCGGCCGTTCCCCTCCACCGCTTGTGGCGCAGCAGGCGCAGACGGCGCGTTGATCGTCCCCGAAATGCCCTCCCACAAGGTTTGCCCGTCCGCCGTCGGCGATACGGCGTTGCCGTGCGACGGGCCAACCGCCACCGTCGCCCGGAACAGACGACCCGCCACCTGCCGCACCCCACCCTGCACCGTATCAACGAGAGGGTCGTAGGGCAGCACACCAAAGTTGCGAATGTCGATGAGCGCCGAATCGCGGCGGTAAAGCAGCTCGTTGACCACCGCGCGGGGCGGCTGGACACCACCCGCCGCCGGGTCGGTCGAATATTCGTCGCCCCACCCGTCCGCAATCGTCACCGGCGCAGCCAAACTCGTGTCGGTCGGGTCGGTCCGGTCACCGTCCTCCGCCCACGGCCCGGAGATGGCCCGATAGCCGTCCGAAATGGGCACTAGTACACCCTCCACCCGTCTTGGCTGGCCCCGTCCGGGTCGACCGGCCCACCCAAACCAGGCCCGCTCGCCCGCAGGCTAACGTGCAACCCCGCCGCCGTGGTGACGAAGCAGTGCGCCTCGTCGGTCGGCTGATAATCGACCTGGGCGTCCCAGGCGGGCACCCCGGCCAGCAAAATGTCAAACAGCGCCGATTCCTGCTCCCAATCGCGTCCGTTCCACACCGCCCGTTCCGGCAACCGGCCCGAGTCGATCTGCTCATACCGCTGATCCCAACCCTGAGCGCGGTCAACGTCGGCGTCTTCGGCGGACTGTCGGTCGCCGTCTTCGGCCCACACTCCCGCGGCTGCGAGACTGCGGGTACCAGCAGACAGGGTCATACCCCCGGTAGGTTAGTCCAGCCCACCGAACGTCAGGTGATACGCAACCTCTAATCGGGGAAGGCGATCGGTTCTAATCCTTGGGCGACCCGACGGGCGTTCAACCTTTCCCGGCTCTCGGCCAGTGCCGCGCGGTCGCAATCCGTGGAGCAAAACTTGGCCTCGTAGAGGCCGGGATCATTCGGACCGCCGCAATGGGCGCAACTTTGGAGGGCTTCCTGGCGGGCCTTTTCGTACTGACGGCGGGTCCAAAGTCGACCATCGCCATGGTTCCGACCGCCACACCGGCACTCGCAAATGTGGCGCTGGCTAGCCTGGCACTTCTCGTTGCACTTGATGGTCGGGTCGAAGTGCGGGTTGGGCCTGCCCATTTTGGGTTTGTCCTTTCGTTTTGTCTGCACCACACATACTAGCAGACTGTGCTAGCAGTGTCAATTCGGGCGGGTGGTACACTCCCTGGGCTATGGCTATCAACATCACCATCCAACCCGGACTGACCCCCTCCGAAGTGGTCGCCAAAGCCACCGGCTACAAGGACACCGAGATATCAGCCGAGATACTGGCCGACGCCTGGGGCATACCCGACCTGGCGGCGGTAGCTCGGGACTACGCCAAAGCCAACGGGTACACGAACCTGAGCATCGGCGACCCCATCTGGAACGCGTCGATGCTCAGGTCCGCCGCCCAGCTCGAACCCGGCCAGAACGGCGCGGCGAACTTCGCTACGAACATCGCCGACGCGTACGTGCGGCTCGAAGCTGGCGCCTGCCACCTGGTCCAAATCCAAGAAGAGATTGTCCTAGCAGATCATGCGATTTGGGACAACCGGCGAAACCCGGACAAGCGGGAATTCAAGGCTGCCATGAGCGTCAAATCGTCCACGTCGGTCGAGTCGAGTTGGGAGCATTCCCAAAGCGTCGGAATCGAGGCGGAGATAGGGACCAAGATTGGGCCGGTCGACGCTAAGACTTCGATATCCTACGAGGACTCCTGGGGAGAAAGCCACGGAGAAAGCCACGGTGAAGAAATCGAGTTCTCCAACGACATCAGCGGCGAGTTGGAACCGGGCGAACTGCAAGTCGCCGCGCTCACACAACAGCGAGGGTTCGCAAAAATCAAAACCGACTTTCAGATCGTGCAACCGTCCTACCACTGGGACGAGCCCACCACCCACGGGTTTCTGGTCGGATTCCACGCCCACGGGACGGTCAAGTCAACCACCGACAGCGGTGGCGACGTGAGCGTCGGCGAAGTGGTCATCCAACTGACGGACCTGCTCGACCAAGCGGGTGTCGGTCGGTCGGTGAAGAACACCCGCACCGACATCATCGGCGTGTTCGCCGACGCCGATTTGTCGTCGTATCCGATTCCCGACACGAGCGAGTCGAGCGTCGAAACCGCTACCGGTGTGCATTCGCTGACCACCACGTTCCCGGTCGTGTCATGACCGCCACCGTGACACCCATCTGGGACGGCGACCCCAACGCCCCAGACGCCACACCCACGCTCGTCGGAGCGACGGTCACCGTCCGCGGTGACCAGCCGACCGGCATGATCACCGTCCGCCTGAGCGACAGAGAAGCTCGTCACCTTTGGGGACAGCTCGGCGACCTGCTCCACCGCCACTACCAGCCGCACACACCGTCCGAACCGCCCCAACCTGATATAATCGCCGAAACGGACCGGCCCTCGCAACGGCTGGCCAGGGTACGGTCCGCGTTCCGACGAAAGGAAAAACTGCTAATGAGCATCCAAGTCAAACATCTCGTAGAAGGCGCCCTGTACGCCGCCGCTGCCGTGTTCATCGGCGACATCAGCGACGGGCTGGAAACGATCAACCTGTCCGAACCGTGGGAAGGTCTCCTCATCGCCGCTATCGGACTGCTCGCCTGGGCCAAGGCCGCTCTCGCCGCCAAAGCCACAGAAGACGGCGACAACCCCACCAGCGCCTAAACCCCCAGGACCAGCAAAGGATGACGGTGGGACAGGCCAACATTCCCGACCTGTCCCACCACAACCCCATTTCGAACCTCCCGACCCTGGCCGCTGCTGCTGCGGGCAGCGGCATCATCCTCAAAGCTTCAGAAGGCCAAAACTGGGTTGATCCCACCTTTCGCGGACGGGCCGCCCATCTCACCAGCGTTCCCCTCGGCGCCTACCATTTCGCCCGACCCGACCCGACCCTCGCCGACCCCCGAACCGAAGGCCGTCTCGAAGCCAGGCATTTCGCCAACACCACCAGCGGACACACGCTCGCTCTCGGTCGGTTCCTCGACTGGGAAGCGACCCGCGGCAACAGCACTCCGATAGACACCATCGACCCGAAGTGGACGAAAGAATGGATCGCCGGGTGGCTAACTATCGTTCCCGACGGTGTTGTCTACGCGTCGCTGTCCGTCTGCGAAGGTTTGCTCGGCGACTTTCCCCTATGGGTCGCCGCGTGGGAACAACCCACCATACCCGCCCGCATCGGCGACCATCCGGTAGTGCTCCACCAGCACACATCCCAAGGAACATTCCCCGGAGTGGACGGGCGGGTCGACCTCAGCCGCAAAATCGGCTAACCTCCCGACAATGGCCATCGTCAAAGCCACCGCCCGCACCCGAGGCGGCAAAAAACTGAAACAGGCAGTCGACCAAGCGAAACGGGCACAGTCCGTCAAAGAACTAGCCGTCGGCTTTTTCAACACCGCCCGCTACCCGGACGGCACCGCGGTCACGAACGTCGCCGCGTGGAACGAGTTCGGCACCCGCAGCATCCCCGAACGGCCCTTTTTCCGACAGGCGATCAAAACGATGAAACCCAAAGTCGACCGGTTTTTAGAACGCCGCGTCGACCCTAAAGAAATGGTTGTCGACCGGCAACTCGCCGGACAGGTCGGCGAACTCGCCAAAGCCGAAATCCAAACGAGCATCCGCAACCTGCGCCAACCGCCCAACTCGCCGGTCACCATCCGCGGCGGGTGGGTGTCCACACCATCCGGCAAACCGTACCTGGTGAAAGGCAAAGGATCGTCGAACCCGCTCATCGACACCGGATTCATGCGCATCTCCACCAGCTACCAAATCAAAGACTGATGCGCACGTTCGGTGTTGCACCCATCGACCCCGACCGGCAAGAAGGCCCCGACGACCTGACCAACACCATCCTCTCCGACCTGGACGCGTTGCGGCAGCGGATCGCCCAACGGTTGCGGTTTCCCAGGGGCACGTGGCAGCTCAACCCCACGTTAGGCACCGACAGTATCCTCGGCCACCAAGCGGCCCTCCCTTTGGTGAAAGTGATCCTCGCAGACGCCATCCGCGACGAAGGCGGCGCCGAAGTTACCGGCGTTCCGACGATCACCACCAGCCTCGACCACGACACCCGCATAATGCGATACCAAGCGACGATCCCCACCATCTACGGCGAAACCCGTCTGACCGGACGGGTCATCTAAACACAAACAATCGCCGGGGGTTTCGGCCCCTTGCAACGAAAGGACAACCCCGATGAACGCTCAGAAACATCGGTGCGATTTGACAGAATGACCGAAGCCGACCTCCTCGACACCATCCGCCAGGCGGCCCGAATGAGCGGATGGCTGACATATCATGCTTTGCGGAGCGACGGCAGCGAACCCGGATTCCCGGACCTGATCATGGTCCGCGACGGCAGACTGATCGTCTGGGAGTTGAAATCCGCCACGGGTCGAGTGTCGAACGCACAACGGGAGTGGATTGACCGGCTGCGAGAGGTGAACCGGATCGACGTGAACATTGTGCGCCCCGACGATTTGGACGAGGCGCTGTCCAGGCTGAACCGGCAGTAGCGGCGGAGGGACTTGCACCCCCGACCTCCAGGTTATGAGTCTGGCGAGCTGCTACTGCTCCACGCCGCTAAACGGTCATAGTAGCAAACCACCAGTTTCCGATTAGACGCCCCTAGGAGGCCCGTAGGCGCATTCTGCGCCTCGGGCTGGCAGTCTGTTGCCCTTCTCGGCGAAACCCGCCGCCTGTTAGGCGAGTCTGGGCGTGTCGAACTCCTCCACCACCCGCCGCAACTGCGTACCCAACGCGTCACCCACATCAGCAGCGATCACCTCCGGGTCTCCCGACTCGACCCGAATGTCCCCCACCGACACGTTCAAAGCACCAACCGACAAACCCACCCCGGCAGCCGCACCCAACCCGCCGGTCCCCGCCGCCGAGGGTGGTGGGGCGACCGGCAACGTCAACGCCGCCGACAGTGCATCATGTATAGCCTGGCTGCTTGACTCCACACCCGCAGTGAACGTTTCGCCCAACGCCCGCCCAGACGCGGTCAGGTCCGTCCCGTCGGGCACCCGGACGAGGCGGCCTATCGCGTCGGACACCGCCCCCGACTGGGCGGCAATGCCAGCGGCGAAGGTGGTGCTAAACGCCCGCCCCGACGCGGTCAGGTCCGACAGCGGCCCGACCTTCGCGTCCGACCCTGGCAGCCGGTCCCGTATTTTGCCGGTCATTTCGTCGACCGCCGCGTCGACCGTTGTCGACCCGGCGGCGATCTGCTGGGCCAGCGACGAGGTGAGCCCCTCCCCCGCGGTTGTCCCGGCGATGGTCAACGCCGACACCAGCTCCTTTTCGACCGTGGCAAGCCCGGCGGCGTCCAAATACGATGACCCCAGCCTGCCGCCGCCTTCTAGCAGCCCCTCCGCGTGTGCCTGCTGTGCGGCGGCCCGCCAGCCTATCCCCGTCCCGCCGGTCCGGTCGGCGGCCCGTTTGCTCAACAGGGCGGCACCACCGACCATTAGCGCACCTCCGGTGACCAGCCCAGCGGGCGACCCAAGCAACCATCCGGTGGCTTTGCCTGCCATCCCGAGCAGCCCACCCTTCGGCACCGTCGCTGCTGGGCCAGCCGCACCCCCACCAGCCGCACCAGCCGCACCCCCACCAGCCGCACCAGCCGCACCCCCAAGCCCAGCCGCGGCCGTAGCGGCAGGCAACACCCTCAAAAACCGCAACACCGCCGCGCCGCCGCTAATGATTGTCCCCAAGGACAGCCCGACAACCCGAAACACTGCACCCAGGCCGGTCAGCGACGGAACCAGAATCGCCGTCCAGCTGATCACATCCTGCATCCACTCCGGCAACTCTTTGAACTTGTCCATCATCGGCACCACAATGTCCGAAAGGCCCTCCAGCGCCTCGCCCAAACCGGATTCGCCAAGGTAAATAACGAGCCGTTCCCACGCCGCCGCCATGTTCTCCAACGAGTCTTTCACGCCGGTTTCCATCGCTTCGGCGGCTTTGCGGGTGGTCCCGCCAGCGTTAATCAAGGCCGTTTCCGACGCTGACACTTCGTCAACCAGTTTGATCATCTGAATAGCAGCGTTAGCGCCTTCCGCTCCGAACAATGACACCGCCTGCGCAGCTGTCAAATTGGCGTCCCTCAGCATTCTCAACGCGTGTTCGATGTCCCCCTTCGCCACCACCTTTTGCAGGTTCGCCCAGTCCAAACCCAACTGTTTGATCACATCCCCCGACTCGCCCGCCGTTTTGTCCTTTTGCATTTCGATGAGCACCGCCCGCAGGCCGGTCCCGGCCATTTCGGCGGGCATCGACTTGCGCAACAGGCCGATCAAAGAGATGAGCCGCTCGAACGGAATGTTCATCGAACTGGCCAACCCAGCCACCACCCTGACCGCTGGGGCCATCTGAGCCAACGTCGTCGGAAACAGCTGCGCTGCTGCCAGCGCCAACTGGTCGGACACTTGAATGGCGTCTTCTGCGCTCCGCCCGTAGGCGTTCAACGCTTGCACCACGATCTCCGCCGACCTCGCATAGTCAAGGTTGTTGCCTATCGCCAACTGCAACACCGTCGGCGTCAACGTCATCACATCCTCCCAGCCCAGCCCTGACCGTTTCAACTCCTCCTGCAGGCTGATGATCTCTGTGGCGGACCGGCCCCACGTTTCCGACAGGGACAGGGCCTGCTGTTCAAACTTTTCGACGGCATGCGCCGGGGCGTCGAAACTGACCCCCGTCAGACGGTTCACAGCGTCGTCCCACGCCGCCGCCTTTTGGACGACCTGCGACGAAGCGAACGCCGCACCCACTCCGACAATGCCCGCCGTGAGATTGCGGATGCTGCTGGAAACCGCACCCATTTTCGACTCCAGCCGGTTCAACCCGCGGGTGTCGGTGCGGAAATTGAAAAGGGTAACGAACCGGTCTAGGACAGTCTCAGTAGCCATCTCGCCCCGTCCCGGTCAAGACGTAAACAACGCCCACAATATCACCAGACACAGCCCAGCCGCCCCGATAGCGACTAGGAGCATCATCACCCCAAAAAGGACCATGGTCAAATGTGTGACAACATACATGAACCCGCCCAGACCGGGCCGGTCAACATGACAGTGGGGGCAGACCTTCGCCCGCCGGTCGACGGCCTGGCGACACTCGCGGCACGGTTTCACCAGACCGATCATCGTTTGCTGTCCATCGCCCGGCGTTCGTTCTCCGCCGCGACGGCCAAACTGTTGTTCAGGTCGCAGATGCGGTCCAACGGTATCTTCGGGTCGCCGTCCGGTAGCACCACATCCAAATCGCCGATGTACAACTTGCCCATCCCTATCGGAATGTCGAACAGGGCGGGCAGGTTGGGGTTGGTCACATAGTTGACGTTGCGGTCCGGCCTGAAGCGAGGGAGATCAGATCGGAAAACGACTCGGTAAAATTTACGCAGCCCGCCCGGAGCAGCAGCTCGTACACGTGACTGGCTCGCAAACCGTTGAACGCTCCGGCTTCGTTGCCGCCTACCGGCGTGGCAGTCGGATGCGTCTCCGACGTGAAAAACACCTTTTTGAAAAGGGCGGTGCGTACCCGGTCGACCTGTCCCGGTGGTGCGTTCAGCAAAGCAGTAGCGAGCATGATTTTTGTCTGGTCGGCGTCCATCCCCGCCGCTTGCATCCACGACCCGACCGCCAACTGAGCGATCCCAAAGTTGGAGTCCAACGACCCCAACAGGGCCGGACGCAAAATCTCCAACGTGTGATATGCCTGCATCGGCAACAGTTTGCTGATCCGAAAATGGGTACCCCGGATCGACACTTCCCGAGCTAGCCAGTCCACACCGTCGTCCCGGTCGGCCACGTCGCCGACCGGTTCGGTCCCTTCCCCGGTCATCTAGGAGTGCCAGCCACCGCACGCGGCACCTTACGCGCTCCCGCATTATTCGACCGGATGCGGGTGAAGTAGATAGCGCCCGTGTAGTCCAAACCTGGTGTGGACTGATGATGGGCTTGCATCAGAAACCCGTCGGTCATGTGCGACTGTTGACCCTGCGACAGGTTGTGATAGTGCGCCTCATACGACCGGAACGGCAGCCCTTCTGCGACGGCCTGTTTCCAATATTCGTATTCGCCGATCCACCAGTCCGCCGAGTCGCTGTTGGGAATGTGCATGAACATGACAGTCCCACCCAACTTGGGGACGGTCGTCCCAAACGGCACACCCTGCGCGCCGAGGGTGACGTTCACCAAATCTTCAAGGTCTGGAAACTCGACGGGCTGGTCCACACCCGCCCACTCCCCAAGCGAAAACCCGTTGATGATGCACGAAATGTGCGCGTGGGATGAAACTTCATTAGCCATTCGAGGGCCTCCTTAGTTTTGGAATACCAGGTCGCCGAACACTTTATGCACCGCGTCTGATCCGGTGCACCACAACTTGAACCGGGCCACCCGGTTTTCCAAATCGGCGGCGGGTGGTGACGGATCGACCCACACCAAATACCCGGCGGACAGAACCCCATCGAACGACGTGTTGCCCGTCGAAGCGATAATGTCCGACTGCAAAGCGCTGTTCACCCGCCGGTTCGGTTGCAAACCTCCGTTGCGGACCGCGGCTTCGGCGACCTGCGCCAGTTCGTAGGTGAGCATCGCCCGGTTGAACCGCCTCGACCTGCGTTGCGCCGCCCAAATAGCGTTACGCATCCGGTTGCGGAACCACATCAAAAACCACACCGCGTCCAGCCAGTACCCGTCGCGGCTGGTGTACCCGCCGAGCATTGCGGACTGGCCACCGACCGACGTGTAAACGCTCATCCGTTTGCGTTCCAGCTCGTCCAAATCGGCGGAGGTGATCACCGTCGGGGTGACACCTGGGAGGGCTTTGCCGTGGGCGGTGATGATGCTCTGAGGGTTGTCCAAATTTTGGGCGCTCATTATCGCACCCAACCCGACGTCGGGAAGACCGGCGGTCGAGTACACAAACGCAGACTCGCCTTTCGATGCCGCATATGCGAGCGCCCCGAGGCTGGTGGTGTCACCGGTGGCCAATGTCTGAGCGGCGCCGTCGCGGAACAGGCCGACCAGTTCCGCCGTTTCGACATAGTCGGACAGCAGCGTGCGAGTGTCGCCGGAGGCGACCGGGTCGGTGGTGGGCACATCGTCGGCGAGCATCACAGCGACAGGAGCGCCCGAACCGGTCAACGCTACGATTTCGCCAACCGCTGACGCTGCCGTTTCGGCGTCGGCCCCCTGATGGTAGGTTGGGGTCGCGTTGGGGCCCATGCCCAGCGAGTCGGCAATGTCGGTGTCGCCCGTGTCGGCGGTGTTGCCCAGCCTGCCCCCGTCGATTTCGCCCGGCCCGTCCAGCGTAATCGTGAAACGCCCGTCGGCGAACGCCACCGCCGCTTGTGAGAAGCCGGTCGCTCCCCGCAGCGCGGTTTGAACTGCGGTTGCCACAGCCGCGCCCGTGTCCGCGCTGGACAGGTCAATAGACGCGACGGTTTCGCCGTTGATCGTGAACGAACCGTTGGCGGCGTCTAACGGACCCGACTCGAACCCGGCAGGGTCGCTGCCTTCGAGGGTGGTGTCCACGTCGACGTTCGCCCACCGGCCAACCCACAACCCCTGCGGGGGTGGGTCGGCTGAGAACCACACCGTGGCAGCGTCGGTCACGTCACCCGGACCGAACGCCTCCCGCACCTCGTCCACGTTGGAGAACAGGCGGGCCTTGCCGCTGCCCCCGGCGGCGATCCCCGACGCTGTAGTGAGCAGCAGTCCCCGACCGAACGGACGCAGCGGCGCACCCCCGACCGCCACCCGCGTGGTGATGCTGATAAGGTCGCTGATTTCCACCATGATTGTCTAAACCTCTTCGTCGATGACGATACCCGCCCCATAATAGACGGTCCGACCTTCGAATCTGTCCACCCAGTCGGGAGATGATGGTGTCGCCGCCACAAAGTCGATTTCGAGGTCGCATCTCATTCGCTGTTCGAACCGGTCCCCGACTGGAACGTCCAACCTGGAAACCGTCGGCGGGACAGCCACCACAAACCGATGAGCTTCGGCGAAACCCAACCCCTCATAGGTCCGAACCCACAGAGCGAACCGCTCCGCCAAATCCTGACATCCTTCACGGAACCACTGCACCGAATAGGTCCGACGGCGCGTCTCGAAGGTGTCCACGCCCCGACCGGCGTCCCGTTCGACATAGCCGGGATAGCCCAAACTGACGGTCTGCACTCGCAGCACCGTCGCGTAAGTGTCGAACGGGGCAGGCGCCGGGTCGTTGCCCGGTATCACCCGCTGTCCGGGCAGGCCGGACCCCTCGGCTACCAGCCGCCGCACATCCACATCCAAGCTCATTATTGGGGTTCCTGCCTGACCGCCACCGTCTCCCACAGCGGCCCCCACGGCATCACAGTATGAACCCGCCACACCTCGCCACCGTATTCGATCAGGTCAGCGTGGGACTGTTCACCGGGCAGTCTCACAGGGTCAGCGGTCCAAAACACTCTCGACCCTTCGATGCGGATGCCGCTTTCGGTCAGCTCTCGTGATAGTTGGTCATCGGCCAACGTACCGGGAGCGGTCGCGCATCTCATCACTGTCCGCACCGGATCGCCATCAACCGCCACGCCGGTGTCGTCCCTGACGAACGGCACCCGCACCACTGTCAACTCGTCGTCCATCATCCGCCGAGGAAGCGGCAACCGGCGGCGGGTGGTCATGCGACGACTACGGGAACCACCAGCTGCGGATGTCGCCCCTCCAACGTCAACACCATCCGCCCATAGCTGGTCGTCGAAAAAAAACTGTCAGCCGCGGTTTGGGCCTGGGTCACATACTGGCGGGACACCGGCCCCAAACTTTCGGCCCGTATCTCGCCGCTGCCACCGTCGGACAAACCGGACCGTTCCCCCGAAATGGCCAACACATGAGCGGCGACCCACCCTTCGATCTCCTCGCTCAAATTGTGTATCCGCCCGGCGGTGGCAACAGCCGCCGCCACGTCAGCGTCGGACCGGGCGGCGAACTCGCCGAACCGGGCTCGGAACCCGGCCACGGTCAGCCCATCACCGCCTCCGCCGCCTGCCGGGTCGCCGACCGTCCACTCGCCGTCGTCGCCGACGGTCAACACGCCCCCCGCCTGCTCAGCCGTCACCGAGGGCAGCAGCCGGGCCAACACGTCGCCGGTCAGCCCGGTATGGTCGATCTCGACGGGCGTCAAATGCCAAAGGCGGACCACCGTAGGCGCACCCAGCACGGCGATCATAAGCGTCCCGTTAGGTGCCGTGTCGGTGGCCGCCGAATGGCCAAGCCTGCCTTGCGGAAAGTTGGCGGCAATGTCCGCCATGCTGACCCCACCAGACGACCCGCTCGACCCTGCGGTGACCGGGGCCGTGTCGGTGATCCGCTCCTCGTCGAAAACGTGCGACACGACCGTCCCAATCTGCACCACCAGCGCCTCAAGCGTGTCATCCGGCAGGCCGATACCGGTGTCCCGCCACGAGATGCCCGAGTCGACGGTCAGGGTCGTTTCGCCGACCAGTTGAAAGTCGATATGCGCCGCGGGCATGATAAACGTTTGTCAGTCAGCCCGGCCCGGCCAGGGAAGGGAGGTCTGGCCGGGTCCGCGCTGGCTGGGTCCCCTGAACTAAATGTTGTTCAGGTAGTAGATGGTCTTCGGGCGTTTCACGAACAGAGGCGAATATTTCGACTCGACCTGTGCGCGTACGACCCTGCCCTCGTTGATGATCTCCAACACTCGGGGCATGATCGCCACGCCCATCTCGGCGATCCGCTCATGCTTCAACATGGTGATCATCCGATCATTGCTCAGGTCCGGGTTGTTCGCCGCGGCAAGTTCCAACACCCGCTTGAACATCAACGGCTGACGGGTACCCGTCTCGTTCTCAGTGAAATGCGACCACGGGTTGTCCTCCTTCAACGCCCGCATGATCGTCCGTTCCTGATTGTCGCCAATGTACTTGTAGGTCAACAGGTCATAGCGGGGACCGGACAGATACACGCACAGCCCGGAAGTGATTTTCGTACCCAAAACCTCTTTCGAGTTTTCGATCACTTTCGACACTTCGTTAGCGATGTTGTCGCGGATCTGTTCGGCGGTCGTGTCCGAAGCGTCCCACTTCGCGGCAGCGTTCGACGCGTTCACCCGGTCCGCCTGGTTGCCGGACGCCAGGTTGGTCAAACCTTTCCACCCGTGCTCGCCCAACAAACCGACCTCTTCCATTTTCTCCAACGAACCCTCAACCGCGGCGTCGATGTTTTCGGTGTCCAACGGCACGCCGCCCATCATCGCCCCCCGCAGCTCATCAACGCTCCAGATCGCGTCCAGGCCGTACCAGAACAGCGGATGGTTCACAGCGTCACGGCTGACGGTCGCTGATGGGGCGTCCCACCCGTCGGACGTGATCCGCCGGGCCTTACCAGTCCGGTCCTTGATGCGTATCTGATAGCCCTCCTGGGTGGTGCCCTCGGGCAGGCTCATGTTCAGATGCACGAACGACGGCAGCCGGAACTTGGTGTACAGGATTTCGTCGACCTGCGCCTGGACAGCGAGCAGGTTGTTCGTCAAATAGCCCAACGCCTGAGCGTTGCCCTGCGCACGCTTGTACTCGTCGGGCACCCCCGCGCCGAACGCATCAAAATCGTGTTTCGGGGTCGACCCCGGGTTTTCGGTCGCGTAGTGCGCCTGGTAGGCGTCCCACTCCGACCGCTTATGCAAATGCCGAATGTACGCGTAGTCATCCGGGCGTTTGCCGAAAATGTCTGCCATTTGTCGCTCCTATCTGACTCGTCCGAACCCGATACGGGCTTCGATAATGTCACCGGCAGCGGCGGCGCCGTCCCGGCTCACACAGACAATCGGCACCCGGTGAAGGCCCGACGTGATCTGATCTTTCAACGAGGCGATGATCGTGTTCACCACAGTCGTGGCGGTGCCGCTGTTCCACGTGCTGGGCAGCGCACCCGCCCCCGACGCGGGTATCTCCACCGCGTCAGCGGAGATGCCGCCGACCGTGTCCCACTGATGGTCCGACCGGTCCTGGGCGATCAAATCGCCGTGTGCGATGGCCGACCCGGCCACCACCCAGAAGGTGCCGAACACACCGATTTCGATTTCGGCTTCGTCGTCGAACTCCAACACCCCCGCCATGTTCTGCACCAGGTCTTTGCGGTAGTGCAAAATACCGGCGACCAGCGCACTTTGGGCGGCGTTGGTGGGAACCGCCCACTCGTCTTCGCTTGTCGAGTAGTACAGGGCGTCACCCGGTCGCGGTTTGCGCGTCGCCGACGAGGGCACGTGAAGGGTGCCCGAGTCGGTCGCGTGCGGTTCGTTCGGGCGGGCAACGTCACCGGCGAACCCGATTTCCGGGTTGACAGCGAACGTTTGCTGAATGGTCTGACTAGTGGGCATCACGCCACCTCCTTAGCACCGTCGAAACGGGTTTCGATAGACGAAATCAGGTTATGCGGCGCGTAACCGGCATCCGCCGATGTTCCACCGGGGGCGGGGCGGGCTGGTGCGGGCAGATCGTCGGCGGCCTGGCGCCGTTCCAAAATGCTTTCCACCTTGGCGGTCAGATAATCCTCTGACCGTTCAGCGGCGCCGTCCACTTCGTCGGCGACGGCGGCGACCAGCAGATCGTGGGTGGTCATCTGCCGGGTTTCCAACCCGTCGGCGAGCAGCGGGTCGATCCGCAGCAGCAACGCCGCCCGTTCGGCGGCCTCGCCTCGCATCTCGCCCACCGCTTCGGCGCGGGCCTCGGCGCGGGCTGCGGCCAGTTGGCCTTCGACAGCTGCCTGCGCTTCCGCCAGCTGCTCGGCCCGCTGTTCGGCAGCTTCGGCAGTCTCAACCGCTTTGGCGGCTTTGGCTATCGCCTCGTTTCGTTTTTTGACGGCAGCGTCCCGTTCGGCGCGCAGTTCGGCGAACTCGCCGCTGACCGCCGCGGCGACCACCGCCGACACGGTGTCGGCCACCGTCCCCGAGTCGTCGTCGGCGCGTTTCGACAGCGCGTCTTCGATCATCTGCCGAATGTCATCCGCTTTCATCTGTTGCCTCCAATCGAGGGTCGAGTTTGCGTAGGCGGGACGGTCCACAACCGCCACGTTTTTCAGTTCGGCTTCGGATATTACCACCACGTCGCCATCCTTGCGGGACCGCTTCGGGTAGAACTCGACTGACAGGCCCCGCAGGACCCGATGGCGGATCAGGTTGAGGACGTCGCGGGCGTCGGCGGTGTCGGGAAGGGTCGCTTCCATCCGCAGCCGCTCCGACGTGTCGTCCAGTGTCACCCCTCCTCCGCCGGACCGGGCCAACGGTCTGCTCCTGTCATGTTGCACGTTGAGCATCACGTCAGCGGCGGACACGTTCCCGAACGCTCCCGGTTCGAACCGTTCCTTTTCGCCCCAGGACAGCTCGGCAACGTCGCCGTAGCGGATCAGCGTCCCGGAAAGGACCCGGCTGTTGTCGTCCCACCGCAACGCCGCGAAACGGGTTTGGGGTTCGTCGGGGCGTTCCCACCAGTCGCCCGGTGAGACAGTAGCGGCAGATGTGGTGGTGGTCATCGCGCGGGTAGCATACCGTTACCGTCCGCCACTGTCGCGCTTTGCCCATTTGACACGGCTAGCAGTGTCTGCTAGTATGGTGGCTGCAGGACAAAAAGGAAAGGACAAAACGGACATGACATCGCTCGTAACCCGCCTGCCGACCGCAGGCGACGTGCAGCCGATCCGGGTCATGACACTGTGGACCAACCCGCAGCGCACGTATCAGACGATCCGCTGCCCCGCCCACCGGCCCGCCGACCGGGACGGATGGACAACCCGCACCCTGACCCTCGACTGGAACTGCGAAGTGTGCCTGCTCGCCCGCTCCTAAACACAGGGGCCGCCCCGAACCAGCGGCAACCGGAGAGCAAGCCTCCGGCGGGGCACCAACCGACCCAACACAAAGGGGTCGGCCAAACGAAAGGACAAAACAGTGACAGCGACAACAGTCCCCGGCCTCCAGTGGCAACGGGCCGGAAAGATCAGCAGCATGAGCCTCCGCTACAAGGCAACAGACCGGACCGGTCGCCTGTGGGTGATCTGGAAGGCCATGAAAACCGACCGCCGCCGGTACGGGTTCGGGTCCGACATCACCCACTTCGTTGACCGGACCCCCGGACCGGTCGGGTTCACCAGCCTCCGCGACGCCCAAACCTGGGTGGCGGAAGCCGCCGACGACGTCGAGCTGTAACAGTGAACTGGGCCGACAAAACGGTGTGGACGGGTGACAATTTGCCGATCATGCGAGGGATGAACTCGGAATCGGTCGACCTCATTTATCTCGATCCGCCGTTCAACTCGAAACAGGACTACGCGGCGCCCATCGGGAGCGTGGCGGCTGGTGCGGCGTTTAAAGACACTTGGACGTTGAACGATTTGGACACCGAGTGGATCAACCTGATCGAAGGGAAACATCCAGACCTGTGGCGGGTGGTCATGGCCGCCATGACCGACTCGGACAAGTCCTACCTGGTGTACATGGCCGTGCGGCTGTTGGAGATGCGACGGCTGCTCAAATCCACCGGGTCGATCTATTTGCACTGCGACCCCACCATGAGCCACTATCTAAAACTGGTCATGGACGCGGTATTCGGGCGGGGCAACTTCCGCAACGAGGTGGCTTGGTGCTATTCCTCAGGTGGTGCAGGGTCCCGCCGCTATCCAGCGAAACACGACGTCCTGCTCGTGTACGGAGGTGGCGGAATATCTGTGCATAATGTCCTGCGTATCCCTTATGCCACTCCGGGTGTGAAAGGTCGGCCAGGTTTTCACCCTGATGGGAAGATGGTGCCAGATTGGTGGTCAGATATAGGGATTATTTCTACCACCGGCCGGGAGCGGACCGGCTACCCGACCCAGAAGCCGCTGGCGTTGCTCGACCGGATCATCCGGGCGTCCAGCCCGCCGGGCGGAACCGTGTTTGACCCGTTCTGTGGATGCGCCACCACGCTCGTGGCCGCCGACGACCTGGCCCGCCAATGGGCAGGTATCGACATCAGCCCGAAAGCCGCCGAACTGGTGGTGCGCCGGATCGAGGAACGGCAGGGCCTGTTCCGGGACATCACCCACCGTCAAGATATTCCCCAGCGGACAGACCTGGGCAAGCTTCCCCCTCCAGCTAGTCACCGCCAAACCCTGTACGGCATCCAAAGCGGCGACTGCGCCGGATGCTCCACTCATTTCCAAGTCCGCAACCTCGAAGTTGACCACATCATCGCCCGTGCTAAGGGCGGCACCGACCACCCCGACAATTTGCAGCTTCTCTGCGGGAGTTGCAACCGCATCAAAGGCGACCGGGGCATGGAATATTTGCGGTCGAAGCTTCGGTTACCCAGGAACAAACGCCAAACTCGTTGATGAACCCTGGGGGCAGTAACCTCCCCCAAACGGTTGACCCGCCCCGCCGGTTTTGAACTCCCACCACAAGGGCGGGTCGACTTTCACCCAACTGGACTGGAAAGGACACCGACTGATGCCCACGTCGAAACTTGAATGGTCCGCCCAGCTGACCGCCGATTTCACCGCCCTCGCCAAACCCTATCAGTGGAAGGTCGTTCCCGCCCGCCACGGCCAAACCGGTTTCTATGTTGAGCTGTGGGCCGACGGCAAACGGCAAGGGCTTGTCCAACAGTACCCGGCGACTATGACCGCCGCCAGGCCACTGCCCGAAGCGGTAGGCCGAGGCGACCCTTCGTGGCCGACGGTCCGGTGGGCGAAACGGGCCGCCGCCGAAAAAACGTGGGACCTGCGACACCCGCCGGAAGCGTCCATGAGCGGCCTTGACCTGCTCGCGATCATCCGCCGCCCATCCCGAAAATAGGATGTAGCTAAAACCCCGACATGTCCGGCTCGTAGGACGCGTCCATCGGCGCCCATTCCAAACCGAAAAGCTGGTTGTCGAGCCACCATCCCAGCTCGCCCCTGCTCCGGTCGTATGTGGGCGGTATCCGAAACGGTGTTTTGTTGTAGGGGTTCCGCCATTCGGTCACGAAAGTGTTGTCGGTTTCGTCCAAGTGGACGTCCACGTCGGCGAAATGGTCATACATGTCCTGCACGTTGTTCCGCCAGTCCCAAAAGTCGTCAGCGCCGGTCGTTTCCTCCCACGCCTGCTGTATGTGCCGCCCCAGTCCGTCTTCGGTGGTCAACCGATCCCCCCTCCAACCCGCATGCTCCCATGACATTTCGTCGGTGACCGTGCTTTTCCGAGTGTTGCCGTCGCGCATGAAATCGACGTTCCACGGTTTCACCTTCCGCAACAGTTCGACCAGCCGGTCGTCGCGGAACGTGACCGGCTGGGCGTCCACAGCTTCCAGCTCTTCGTCGACTATCCGCTCGGTCACTTCGGGCGGTCTGAAAGCTATGTAGTTCACCGCGTCGGACCAGCCGGGCCGGTCCCACATGTCCACCACCACCCCATCCCAATGGGGCATTTCCTGCCCGTAAAACTGGTTGAATGTCAACTCGCCACCCCCCGCGAACGCATACGAATGATCCCGCGACGTCGAGTAGAACGCACCGGAGTGCGGCTGGAACGGCCCATGCTCGTGGATGCCGTTAGCGTCGGTCCCATGCCACAAACCGCCCTGCACCAACCCTGCCTTTTTCGCTTCGCGGATAGCCACCGACCGGTCCCTGTCCGTCCCGACCAAAGCCACCAGCCGCCACTGTTTGATAGCGTCTTTCATCCACTGTTCGTTGTTTCGCATCTGGCGTAGCCCCGCTGCCTGGTCCGTGACGTAGTCGCCCGTCCGCGAGGGCTGCTGTGCCCGTTCCCGCCAGTCGTCCACCACCGTAAGTTGCCCGGCGTTTTCGGGACGGCGCCCGTTCGTGTAAAACGGGACAGGCTTGGGAGTCGACAGCACATTGCTCACCACGTCATAAACGGTGTCGCTGTCGAGGAACACGCCGGGATGTTCCTCCATCAGCCGGTCTCCGACCGGTGTCACCGCCTCGGCCTCGACGTCTTCGACGTCCAGCTCGTAGCCGAATTCTTCGACATGGGCGGCCTGGTCGAACTTCGCCACCTCCTCGGCCACATAGTCGCGGATCAGCTTTTCGTGTTCGGGATGAACCCCCAACGAACCGGGCGGCGACATGAAAGACAGATAGTCGGCCCGGTGGAACACAAACCTGGCCTGTTCTGCTGTCAGGCCGCTTTCCGGTCGGGGTTCACCGAACGGGGTTTCCATGTCCACGAACGCCGCGTAGAAGTCTTTGTCTCTGTGAAATTTGGCCAACGCCTCGTCGCGTTCCGCCGCGGCGTCCGAATCGGCGGGCACATACGGCACCGTCAACGCCCCTTCCGAAACGGTCGGCAGGTTGGACATCCCGCCGACCATCCACAAGCTGATCTGCCCCTCCCCTTCCGGTCCCATCCCAGTCCCATACTTGCCCCCCGACATGGGGGTGACGTTCACCTGCACCATGTCCAAATCGACCCGGTCCACATCCACCCGAAAATGTTTTTTGTCGGGGCCGAACGGCCCGTCCTCATCCGGGTGGAACCCACTTTCGTCCTGATAGCCGCCCACCACCGACAGTTCCGACAGCTGTTTCGACGTGGTCAGCCGGTTCGTGTACCCCGCCACGACGGTGCCCGGCCCGAACTGGTTGCGGACCCGTCGCTCTTGAGTGAACGTGTACAGCTCACCAGCCAACGCCGACTTTTTCAACTCCAACAGCGCGGACTGCA